>NZ_CP126254.1:0-3823576 GCF_003234255.2 Curtobacterium sp. MCSS17_016 | reverse complement strand
GTCGCGCTCGTCTCCAGGGGTCGTGTCGTGCGTTCGCTGCCGGACGAGGGTGCGTCCTGCGGGGTCGGACATGCCGTGGCGTCCTCGGCGACCGCACTCGGGACCAGGTCGTCGCCGGCGGATCGTCGGTGGCTCCGGGGGCTTCGTCGACGCCTCGTTGCCGCGGAGGTTCCCACAGGGTTGTCCACAGTGTTGTCCACGACCACCTCGAGCCGTCCGACAGGAGTACTTCCCTGTCGTACCGGCCATCGGGGCGATCGATCACACCACTGTAAAGGACCGGACCGAGTCCCACCGAACGGAAGTTGTCCCCAATGTGGAGAATGGGCTCGAGCAGCGGCAGACCCGACGGCGCCGACGCAACCGGTCCGGGCGGGGTTTGACCTGCTCGCCGCTGTCACGTACCGTTAACCAGTTGACTGCGGCCCTTTGGTCGCGCCCATCTGCGTCGTTCGACACCCGGACGGCTACACATACGTGACGGCTCGCCGCGAGCAGCCGTGTGGAGAACATCATGAGCAAGCGCACCTTCCAGCCGAACAACCGCCGCCGCGCCAAGAAGCACGGCTTCCGCCTCCGCATGCGGACGCGTGCCGGCCGCGCCATCCTGTCGGCGCGCCGCGCCAAGGGCCGTACCGAGCTCTCGGCCTGATCAGGCTCATCGCCTGATCCGGTCCTCGGTCTGACCCCGGCGTCGCAGTGTTGGCCAGCGCCAACCGCATCGTGCGCGGGGATGACTACCGGAACGTCGTGCGTCGTGGTCGCAAGAGCGCCACGGCGCACGTCGTCGTGTCCGTGGTCCGTCAGCCGGTCGACCGCAACGGACCGACGCGGTTCGGCTTCATCGTCGCGAAGACGGTGGGGAACGCCGTGACACGGAACCTGATCAGGCGGCGGCTCAAGGCGATCGCGCACGACCTGCTCGACGAGACCCCACAGGGCTTCGACGTGGTGGTCCGTGTACTGCCAGCCGCATCGCAGGCCGGATGGCCTACCCTGCTCGAAGACGTCACGCGCTCCTTCGCGCGCGGGGTGGAGAAGGCAGCATGAACCGCACTCTGTGGACCCGGCTTGCCTGGGTCATCGCGTTGCTCCCACGCAACGCGTGCGTCGTCGTGCTCCGGGCCTACCGTGCGGTGATCTCTCCGCTGTACGGCAACGTCTGCCGCTACCACCCGTCGTGCTCCCGGTACGCCCTCGACGCGATCCAGCAGTACGGCGTCGTCCGCGGATCCGCCATGGGCGCCTGGCGCATCGCCCGTTGCAACCCCTGGGCTGCTGGTGGCATCGACGACGTCAAGGAACGCCGTCACCCGTTCGTCGTCAACCGGTTCGGGTTCGTCCTCGCGCCGATCCCGCAGCAGCCGCACCCCGCGGTCGGAACGGCCCGGCCGGTCCTGCTCCCCCAGCGCACTCGAAAGGCGTAGCCGTCCCCATGGACATCATCGGATTCGTCCTCTGGCCGCTCAAATGGGTGGTCTCGGCCATCCTCGTCGGCTTCCACTGGATCTTCGAGAACATCGGCATGGACCCGAACGAGGGCATCACGTGGGTGCTCTCGATCATCTTCTTGACGTTCGTCGTCCGCGCAGCGTTGATCCCGATCTTCGTCCGGCAGATCAAGTCGCAGCGCCGCATGCTCGAGGTCGCGCCGCAGCTCAAGAAGATCCAGGACAAGTACAAGGGCAAGAAGGACCAGTTCTCGCGTGAGGCCATGAGCCGCGAGACGATGGCGCTCTACAAGGAGACCGGGACCAACCCGCTCAGCTCCTGCCTGCCGCTGCTGCTGCAGATGCCGATCTTCTTCTCGCTGTACTCGGTGCTGCACGAGGCCCAGATCAACAAGACGGGCATCGGCCTGCTGACGAACGACCTCGCGGCGTCGTTCGGCAACGCGGCCCTGTTCGGTGCTCCCCTGCACGAGACGTTCACGAACGCCTCCGGGTGGGAGGTCCGTGCGATCGCGGGCTTCATGATCGTCGTGATGACGGCGTCGCAGTTCATCACGCAGCTGCAGCTCGTCGCCAAGAACATGTCGCCGGAGACCAAGGAGTCTCCGATGTACCGCCAGCAGAAGATGATGCTGTACATCCTCCCGCTGGTCTTCGTGATCTCGGGTCTGAGCTTCCCCCTCGGCGTCATGTTCTACTGGCTGGCCTCGAACCTCTGGACGATGGCGCAGCAGTACTTCGTCATCCGCAGCATGCCGACCCCCGGCTCCGAAGCCGCACTGGCTCGTGAAGCCCGCCTGGCCAAGAAGGCACAGCGTCGCGGGACGGCCACCCCGGTCCTGGCCGAGGCCGGTGCCGGCGCCGGTGCGACGGAGATCGAGCCCGTGCGCGTCACCACCCAGCGTCAGCAGCCGGTCGGCAAGCAGCGCCAGAAGAAGAACGGGAAGAAGTAAGTGACCGAGCAGGACACCGCAGGCGCCGTCGAGACGACGGAGATCGAGACCGAGGACGCCCGCGACGAGGCGGACATCGCAGCGGACTACATCGAGGAACTCCTCGACATCTGCGACCTCGACGGCGACATCGAGATCGAGGAACGCGCCGGTCGGGTGTACCTGTCCGTCACCGATGACGGCGAGGCACTCCGCGTGCTGTCGAAGCCCGACACCGTGACGGCGCTGCAGGAGCTCACCCGGATCGCCGTGCAGGCCGAGACCGGCGAGTTCAGCCGGCTCATCCTCGACGTCGGTGGCTCGCGGGACGCCCGTGCTGACGAGCTCCAGCGGCTCGTGGACACGGCTGTCGAGCGCATCGAAGCCGGTTCGTCGTCGGCTGCGCTCCCCCCGATGTCGTCGTACGAACGCAAGCTCGTGCACGATCTGGTCGCTGAGAAGGGCTTCCACTCGGAGTCCGAGGGTGAGGGTCGGGACCGCCACACGGTCGTCACCCGATGACGGACGCACCCGTCCCGACCGATGCAGCCCCGGTGCTCGAGGCTGAGCCCGCGGCGGCTGCAGCACTCTTCGGTGACCAGATCGAGGTTGCGCGCTCGTTCACCAACGAGCTCGCGCGGCGGGGTGAGGAGCTGGGCCTGATCGGCCCGCTCGAATTGCCCCGCCTCTGGACGCGACACATCCTCAATTCCGCGTTGCTCGCACCCCTCCTGGAGGCCCGGGGTCGCGTTGCCGACGTCGGTTCAGGAGCAGGATTGCCGGGTCTCGTGCTCGCGATCGCACGTCCGGACGTCGAGTTCGTCCTCATCGAGCCGATGGAGCGCCGGACGGATTGGCTTCGCAGTGAGTCTGATCGGCTCGGCTTGCAGAACGTCACGGTGCTCCGCGGCCGTGCTGAGGACGTAGCGGACGACGTCGTGGTCGACCAGGTCACCGCACGCGCCGTCAGCGCCCTGTCGAAGCTCATCCCCCTCACGGTGCCGCTGGTCCGCTCCGGCGGCCAGCTCATCCTGATGAAGGGTGCGCGGGTCGACGAAGAGATCGAGAAGGCCCGGAAGGTCATCCTTCGGAAGCGCCTCTCTGATGTCGAGGTGCTCGAGCTCGGAGAAGGTGTGGTCGACGAGACCACCCGCGTCTTCCGGGCTACAGTTGACTGACGCTGCGGCTCGGGCCGGGACATCCGGCCGCCAGTGGCTCCGCGTTCCACGTGAAACATCGAACCGGGGAAGAGGCACTCGTTGAGTTCATCGACCGACTACGACGCGTCGACACCGCTCGCTCGCGAGATCGCCGACCTGAACCGTCGCCGCCGCGCGATCGCCACGCAGCAGTTCCCGCTCCCTTCTGAGACACGGATCATCACCGTCTCGAACCAGAAGGGTGGCGTCGGCAAGACGACGACGACCGTCAACCTGGCAGCGGGCCTCGCCCATGGCGGCGCTCGTGTCCTGGTCATCGACCTGGATCCGCAGGGCAACGCGTCAACCGCGCTTGGCGTCGATCACCAGGCGGAGGTCGCGAGCATCTACGACGTGATCGTCGATGAGGCACCGATGGCCGACACTGTGCAGGCCTCCCCTGAGTCGGACACCCTCTGGTGTGTGCCGGCCACCATTCACCTCGCCGGGGCCGAGATCGAGCTCGTGTCACTGGTGGCACGTGAGCAGCGTCTCCGGACCGCGCTCGACATGTACCTGCAGTCGCTGGACGAGCCGTACCACTACGTCTTCATCGACTGCCCGCCGTCGCTGGGCCTGTTGACGATCAACGCCTTCGTTGCCGCGCAAGAGGTACTGATCCCGATCCAGTGCGAGTACTACGCGCTCGAAGGACTGAGCCAGCTGCTGCGGAACATCGAGCTGATCGAGCGACACCTCAACCCGAACCTCCGAGTCTCGACGATCCTGTTGACCATGTACGACGGCCGCACGAACCTGGCGAACCAGGTGGCGAATGACGTCCGGGAGCACTTCGGTGACCAGGTCCTCAAGGCGATGATCCCCCGCTCCGTCCGCGTGAGCGAAGCACCGAGCTACGGCCAGAGCGTCGTCGCGTATGACGTGAACTCCACTGGGTCGCTGTCCTACCTGGAAGCGGCCGCCGAGATCGCAGCACGAGGAGCGAAGCACTGATGGCACCGAAGCGAACCGGACTCGGCCGAGGCATCGGCGCCCTGATCCCGACGGCGACCGATCAGCACGACCGTCCCGTCGACGTGTTCTTCCCGACCGGTGGATCGCCGGCATCCGCTCCGACGGCAGATGAGCTGGTGGCCGTGCCGGGAGCCCGACTCGCAAACCTCAATCCGCTGGACGTGATCCCGAACGCGCAACAGCCGCGGAAGGAGTTCCGCGAGGAGGAGCTCCAGGAACTCGTGCACTCGATCCGCGAGATCGGTGTCCTGCAGCCCATCGTCGTCCGGCCGGTCCCCGGCGCGACGGGGACTGAGCCCCAGTACGAGCTCATCATGGGTGAGCGCCGTCTACGGGCCACGAAGGAACTCGGCCTGAGCACGATCCCGGCGATCGTCAAGGACACCCCCGACGACGCGATGCTGCGCGACGCGCTGCTGGAGAACCTCCACCGGGCACAGCTCAACCCCTTGGAAGAGGCGTCGGCGTACCAGCAGCTCCTCGCGGACTTCGGGATCACCCAGGAACAGCTCGGACAGCGCATCGGTCGATCGCGCCCGCAGATCACGAACACGATCCGACTCCTGCGGCTCCCCTCCCCCGTGCAGCGGCGAGTGGCCGCAGGCGTGCTCTCTGCCGGACATGCTCGTGCCATCCTCGCCGCTCCGGACGCCGAGGCGATGGAGTACCTCGCCGAGAAGATCGTCAACGAGGACTTGTCCGTCCGTGCTGCTGAGGCAATCGCGCAGCAACTCTCCGCGAAGTCGCCCACGGCGAAGCCGAAGACCGAACCGTCGAAGCGTCAGGCGCACTTCAACGATCTCGCTGAGCGGCTCGGCGACCGCCTGAACACGCGGGTGAAGATCGCAGTCGGTGCTCGCAAGAGTTCCGTCACGATCGACTTCGCGAACGGCGACGACCTGAACCGGATCCTCGGTGAGCTCGGGGTGGAGGACCTCGAGGGCTGAACCAGCTTCGTGCGGCTCTGTGCGGCGCTGTGACGCCCTAGGACGCCCGGGCCGGGGTAGGCGCACCCACGACTCATTTCTGCAGCCCTGGTGGCAACGCAGCGTGCCCAGCGGCTGCTCCAGCAGTGAGGGTGGTGGGCCTCAGGTGAGATGGTGGTGACGTGACCACTATCGGCTCGCCCTTCATGCCGGCGGTTCGAGGGAGATTCCTCCGCGCGGTCGACCCGAGGTTTCGGGAGTTCGCTCTCGCGGGATCGCGTTCCGCCGGCCGCTACTCCAGAGCGGACGAGCCAACGCTGTACCTCAGCTCTTCAGTTGACGGGTAGCGTGCCGCGATGATCGCCCACAATGACGCCCGGCCTGGTTCGCTGGACATCGTCGCGATCGACGTCGAGGCGTCCGGCATCGTCGATCTGCGCGATGCGAGCGCCTTGGAGGCAGTCGGTATCGACCTCGAGGACGGCTTGGCTCCCTGGCAGGCCGACGCCGATGCCAGGGGGGCGCCGCGGTCCTGGATGGTGCGTGACCGCCTCATCGAAGTCGGTGCGAACGGTTTGATCGACCCGTCGCGGAAGAGCCCGGGCCACTGGCACCTGGTGCTGTTCCGGTGGAACATGGCGGAAGCGCCGAGTGTCCGCCTGCTCGATACACCCTGCTTCGGCCAGTGAAGCGACGTTCCACGTGGAACATCGAGGCTCGGCCGCACAGCAGGCGGGACACGATGTGCCGGTGTTCCACGTGGAACATCGGTCGGGACCGATCAGGCGCGGTGGTCCCGGATGGCCTGCTCGGCGAGCTCGGCGTAGGTCCAGCCGAGGTCGAACCCGGACGCGGACAGCGCCTGCGGCAGCAGTGACGTCTCGGTGAGCCCGGGGAGCACGTTCGCCTCGAGGAACCAGGGCGTCCCGGCCCCGTCGATGATCAGGTCGACGCGGGACAGATGCCGGAGTCCCAGAGCTACGTGCGCGGCCACCGCAGCCTCCGAGGCTGCTCCGGCGAACTCGTCGGACAGTCGTGCGGGGGTGTAGAAGGTCGTCTCCCCCGCGTTGTAGCGCGCTTCGAAGCCGTAGATCCCGTTGCGCGGCACGATCTCCACGGCGGAGAGCGCCACGGGGCCGTCGCCGGTGTCGATGATCCCTACGGCGACCTCGGTCCCCCGGATGAGCTGCTCGACCACGACATCGTCGCAGTACGTGTACGCCGTCACCATGGCCCGGGGCAGGTCCTTGACGTCGTCGACGAGGGTCACGCCCTGCGCACTCCCGCCGCGCGCCGGCTTCACCGCGAGCGGCACCGGGTGCTCGGTTGCGATGGCCTCGAGGACACCGACGGCACCGAGCTCACGGAAGACGTCGTGGGACAGCGTCACCGAACGAGGGGTACGGACGCCGGCGCGGGCGACCAGTGCTGACGCCGTGGGCTTGTCCCATGCCAACCGAGCCGACGTCGAACGTGAGCCGACGAACGGGATGTCCACAGCCTCCAGGATGCCCCGCAGGGCCCCGTCCTCTCCGGAGGCGCCGTGCAGCGCCGGCCACACGACGTCCGGGCGTGATTCGGTGAGAGCCGGCAGGAGCATCGCGTCGGCGTCGCGCAAGTCCACCTGCCAGCCGTAGCCGGTCAGTGAGTCGGCGACCCGACGACCGGAGCGGAGGGAGACATCTCGTTCGTGCGAGATGCCTCCGGCGACGACGACGACGTGACGACGGGTGAGCTCGGCCATGCGGGGTCCTCCGGTGTGGAACTGCGGTGCTGTGCGATCAGTACCGAGGAAAGCGCTGATCAGGAGATGTTCGGGGGCGGTGCACTGACGGACGACGTCTCGCGGACCACGGTGTTCGGGCGGGTCGTCGGGCCGAACGTCTCGATCAGTTCGAGCTCGTCGTTGACGACGTTGGCCAGACGCTTGACGCCCACCCGGATCTGCTCCGGGGTCGGGTAGCAGAACGACAGACGGATGTGTCCGCCTCCGCGTCCGTCGGCGTAGAAGGCCGTGCCGGGCGTGTAGGCCACGAGCTCCTTGACCGCGCGCGGCAACATGCCCTTGGAGTCGAGTGACTCGGGCAGGGTCAGCCACACGAAGAAGCCGCCGTTCGGCTTCGTCCAGGACAGGTCGGGCAGGAACTCCCCCAGTGCGGACAGCATGGCGTCACGACGCTCGGCGTAGATGCCCCGGAAGGTGTCGACCTGACCCTTCCAGTCCGCGGCGTCGAGGTACGCGTTCACGACGTACTGGCCGAAGGAGTTCGGCGCGAGGACAGCTGATTCGTTGGCGAGCACGAGCTTCTCGCGGATGGCGTGCGGCGCGAGTGCCCAGCCGACGCGGAAGCCCGGTGCGAGGGTCTTCGAGAAGGAGCCGAGGTACACCACGCCCTCTTCGTCGATCGATCGGATCGCCTGCGGCGCCGGCTCGTCGAACCACAGGAGGCCGTACGGGTTGTCCTCGAGCACGAGGATGTTGTTCGACCGGCAGATGTCGAGCACCTCGATGCGGCGCTCGCGGCTCATGGTGACGCCGGCGGGGTTGTGGAAGTTCGGTATCGTGTAGAGGAACTTGATCCGCTTGCCCTGGGTGCGGAGGTTCGCGATCGCCTCGCGCAGCGCCTCGGGGACGAGACCGAGTTCGTCCGTCGTGACGTGCACCGTCTCGGCCTGGTACGACCGGAAGACCCCGATCGCGCCGACGTACGACGGTGACTCGGCGAGCACGACGTCACCCGGGTCGATGAACAGTCGTGTGACGAGGTCGAGGGCGTGCTGCGAGCCCGTGGTGACCACGACGTCCTCGGCGCTGGCACGGATGCCCTCGAGGCTCATGACGTCCACGATGTGCTCGCGGAGGGACCGCAGCCCCTGTCCGCCGCCGTACTGGAGCGCCATGGCGGAGTGCTCGTTCATGACACGGTCCAGGGAGCCCGTGACGAGCTCTCTGGGCAGCGCGGAGACGAACGGCATGCCGCCGGCCAACGAGACCACTTCGGGGCGCGAGGCGACGGCGAACAGGGCTCGGACCTCGGAGGCGCTCAGCCCGGCGGTGCGCTGGGCGTAGGAGTCGTACCAGGGGTCGAGGCTGTTGCCGTTCGTCATCGAGTGCTCCGTTCAGTGGGACATTCCCGCCACACTACGACATCGGCCCGGGGAACCAGGGTTCCACGACGGGGCCGATCGTCATCCGGTGGCTCCGGACGAGAACGGCCCCGCTCTCCGGGGAGAGCGGGGCCGTTCGGGTGGGGCGACCTACGCGAGGAACTCGGCGAGGTCGGCCTCGAGCGCGGGCTTCGGCTTGGCGCCGATGACGGTCTTGACGACCTCGCCGCCCTTGAAGACCTTCATCGCCGGGATCGACGTGATCTGGTAGTTCATGGCCGACTGGGGGTTGTCGTCCACGTTGAGCTTCACGATCTCGATCTTGCCGGCGTGCTCTTCGGCGATCTGGTCGAGGATCGGCGAGACCGCGCGACACGGGCCACACCACTCGGCCCAGAAGTCGACGAGGATCGTCTTGTCGGACTTGAGGACCTCGTCCGAGAAGGTGGCGTCGGTGACAGCCTTGGCGTTGGACATGTGTGCTCCTTCGAGAAGTCGTTCAGGGGGTACAACGGCGATGCCGTCGTGGTATTCCGAGGCGGGTCAGGCCCGCGCGGCGATGACGTCGACCATGGCGGGCTCGGTCGGGGCGACGCCCTCGGCCTCGTCCGTCAGTGCGTCGTCGAGCTCGGCGAGGTACTTCTCGGCGTCGAGCGCGGCGACCGTGCCCGAACCGGCAGCCGTGATGGCCTGACGGTAGGACGGGTCGATGACGTCACCGGCGGCGAAGACACCCGGCAGGTTGGTCTTCGACGAACGGCCCTGGACGGCGATCGTGCCCTCGGGCGCGATGTCGATCTGGCCGTGGATCAGGTGCGTGCGCGGGTCGTTGCCGATCGCGATGAACAGGCCGTCCAGCGCGAGCTCGGACTCCTCGCCCGTCACGGTGTCCTTGAGCGTGACGCCCTCGACCGCGGTGTCACCCGTGATGCCGGTGACCTCCTTGTTCCAGGCGAACTCGATCTTCGGGTCGTTCATCGCACGGTCCTGCATGATCTTCGACGCACGCAGGGAGTCCTTGCGGTGGATGACCGTCACCTTGTCGGCGAAGCGGGTGAGGAACGTCGCCTCTTCCATCGCGGAGTCGCCACCACCGACGACGGCGATGTTCTTCTGTCGGAAGAAGAAGCCGTCGCAGGTCGCGCACCACGAGACACCGTGGCCGGACAGGCGCTCTTCGTCGGGGAGCCCGAGGTGACGGTAGGCCGAGCCGGTGGCGTAGATGACCGCGAGGGCCTCGTACGTCTCGCCGGAGCCGACGGTGACCTTCTTGACCTTGCCGGTGAGGTCGACGGAGACGGCGTCGTCGTACAGGACCTCGGCACCGAACTTCTCGGCCTGTTCCTGCATCTTGATCATGAGGTCGGGGCCCTGGATCCCTTCGGGGAAGCCCGGGAAGTTCTCGACCTCGGTCGTCTTGGTGAGTTCACCGCCCGTCTCGACACTGGAGGCGACGATGAGCGGCTTGAGCTCTGCGCGCGCTGCGTAGATGCCGGCGGTGAACCCGGCCGGGCCGGAACCGATGATGATGAGCTGGCGCATGCCTGATTGCCCTTCCGTTGCGTCTGACCGGGTCAACCCATCGTACCGGCGAGGCATTCCACACGCCCCGTGAGCGTGCGGTGCCCGGCAGGGATCAGCGGCCGAGCTTGCTGCGGAGCATCCGGACGGCGTTGCCGATCTCGCCGTTCTTCGCGACGACGAGGGCTCCGAAGTACACGGCCGCCATCACCGCGCCGGCGAGGACGAGGGTGATGGCCGCTCCGGTGAAGTCGGCCATCGCGAAGCCGCTCGCCGAGAACGACCCGAAGAAGTTCACGACGAGGAGTCCCACGACGCCCGCGATGAGCGCGGCGATGACGAACTGCACGTGCGAACGGGTGACCACGGGTCCTTCGATGCCACCGAGCCGCTTGCGGACGAGCACCAGGGCGACGATCGTCTGCGCGGTGCCCGCGAGGGTGGTGCACGCTGCGATCGCGACGCCGATCGTCTCGTTCGGGAGCGTGCTGACCGCGAGAGCACCGATCACGAACAGCACCGACTGGACGCACTGCATGAGGAACGGCGTCCGGTGGTCGTGCATCGCCCAGAAGACACGCTGGATGATGAACAGCATGCTGAAGAGCACGAGCCCCGGCATGTAGGCCAGCAGGACCGCGCCGATCGACAGCGCCCCGTCGAAGGTGTTGGAGAACATGCGTCCGAACGGCACGGCGACGACCATCAGCGCGATCGAGGCGAAGACGGTGAACAGTCCGACGATCCGCAGCGAGAGCGAAAGGTTCTTCCGCACGGCGTCGAGGTCGCCGCGTTCCGCGTCGTGGCTCATCCGTGTGAAGTACGCCGTCGCGATGGAGACCGTGATGATCGAGTGCGGCAGCATGAAGAGCAGCCAGGCGTTCTGCAGCACCGCGTTGCCCGCGGCACCGGAACCCAGCGATGCGACGCGCGACTGCACGATGCCGGCCAGCTGTGTGACGAGGATCATCGCGAAGAGCCACCCGGCCGCCGTGCCCGTCGACTTCAGGCCGACGCCACGCCAGCGGAAGTCAGGTCGGAAGCTCAGGCCCGCCCGGCGCCAGAAGAACGGCAGGAAGGCGGCCTGAGCGAGCACGCCCAGGGTCGCACTGCCGGCGAGGACGGCGATCTTGAGCGGAGTCCAGTCGTCGACGCCGGAGTTCGCGGCCCTGCCACCGAACATGGCGATGAAGACGACGAGCCCGGCGATCGAGATGACGTTGTTGATGAGCGGCGCCCACGTGAACGGGCCGAACACCTGCTTCGCGTTGAGGACCTCGCCGAGCAGGGAGTACATCGCGTAGAAGAGGATCTGCGGCAGGCACCAGAACGCGAACGCCACTGCGAGGTCGATCTGACCGGGCGTGAACCCCTTGCCCTCGCCTGACGCCGTCTGCGCGTACACCTGCACGAGCAGTGGGGCGATGAGTGTCGCGACGACGGCGATGACGATGAACAGGGATCCGCCGAGCGTCACGATCTTGTTGACGTAGGCCGTGCCACCGTCGGTGTGCTGCTTCATCGCACGCACGATCTGCGGGATGAGCACGGCGGACAACAGGCCACCCGCGATCAGCGCGTAGATGTTGTTCGGGAGCTGGTTGGACACCGCGAACGCGTCCGCCGCCGGTGACTGCGTCTGCCCGATCGCGTACGCCAGCACGAAGGTCTTCGCGAAGCCGAGGATGCGCGACAGCATCGTGCCGGCGGCCAGCATCGCGCTCGCCCGGCCGAGGCTGCGCTCGGCGACCGGCTCGGCGTCGACGTCGGGCTGGGGCTGGCTGGTGCTGATGGTCGGCTCCTCGGGGTCGCGGTCGTCCGCGACGGTGTTGCGTACGGCGTCGGACGGGAGGCCCGGCTCGGCTCCGGCGCGCGCGATGGCGTCCTGCAGGGGGCCCTGGTCCACCGCCGTGGTCGCCGCTGCAGCTGGGGCTGCGGCCACCGCTCCGGTGGCCGTGCCGGCCGTGGACGCGGCCACGCTGGGTGCGGGGGCCGCTCCGGAGCGGTGATCCGTGCCTCCAGACCGGGTGGTGGAGGCCTGCGCGCCCCCGACCGTCGGCTGGACCGCCAGGGGGCGGTTCGGGTCGTCGTCGTCCTCGTCGTCGAGTTCGCCGTTGCGGCGGCGGATGCGCTTGCGGATGCTGCGGAAGATGCCGAAGCCGAAGATGCCGATCAGGGCGATCGCGGCGGCCGCGGTGATGACGGTCTCCCACTGCGCCTGCACGTTCAGCTCGACGGTCGCGGGCTGGGCCACGGCGACGCCGGTCGGGCTCGAGAGCGACATCGTCAACTCGACCTTGCCGTTCGCGACCGACTGCACGGGGACGGTCGCGCGGGTGGAGGAGTCGGGCTGGATCTCGACGACGATGTCGTTGCGGACCACCCGCAGCGCCGAGTTGGACGGCTGCACGGACAGGTGCACCGTGACCGGGTAGGCGGAGCTGTTGCGGATGGACACCGGCAGGGAGGACCGGTCGCCGAGCAGGGTGAGGCTGCTCGAGTCGACGATCCCGACCTCGGTGGTGCTCTTCGCCCAGGCGGCCGTGCGGGCCTCCACCGCGGCGGCGAGCCCCTGGTCGTCGTCGCGCCACGCGTTCGAGGCAAGCGCGAGCAGACGGAGCCGGGCGGGCGCGGTGAGCTGGTTCGGGTCGCCGAGGATCGTCGCGAACGCGGAGAGCCCCTGTTCCCCCCGCACGAGTCGCTGCAGCTGGTCGATGCGGGCCTCGCCGGTGGACGCGCTGGCGAGCGTGAGCGACCCGGCGACGGCCTTCGAGGCGGTGGAGAGGTCGGCCGGGGCGACCCAGGCGGTGCTCTCGAGGGCGTCCAACGCCTGGCTGAGCCGGGTGGAGTCGGACGGCCACTCACGCCCGAGGGTCAGCAGGATCGGCCCCGTGGCAGTGGCGGCACGAGCCGAGGTCGCCAGCGTCGCGGTGAGCTCGGACATCGTCGACGACCAGGTCTGCCGGTCGGTGGCGGCGGCGGCTCGGCGGAGCATCGACGACATCGACTGGTCGGAGACGAGCACGTGGTCGTCGCCGATCTTCTCGGACGCGGTGATGGTGGTGTCCGCGCCGGCCGAGGTGTTGCCGCTCGAGACGATGGTGGTCTTCGTGCCGGCACGCTCGAGGGCGGGCAGGTCGGAGGAGGACACCGTCCCCTCGGTCGGCCAGGCGATCGAGTCCATGGAGTACGGGAAGTCGAGCAGGGACTCCGTGGTCGGCAGCGTCTCCTGCGCCTGGTCGGCACCGTCGTCGGTCGTGGTGCCGTCGCTCGAGGCCTCGGTGGGGGCCGGCGACGAGGTCTGCCCCGGTGTGGCCGTCGGAGTCGGTGCCGGGGTCTCGGCGCCGGGGAAGTTCTCGGACTTGACGGACTGGTCGAGGGAGATCGGCGACAGGATGCCGTCGGACCCGGCCTGGCGCAGGCCGGTGACGTCGGCGTCGGCGTAGGGCAGCGCGAAGGTCTCGTTGCGCAGTGCTTCGAGACGCTGCAGCCAGGTGATCGCACTCGACGGGGCGTTGTCGCCGAGGATCCGGATCGAGGCGATGATCCGCGGGTCCACCGCCACGGCGACGTTGTGGTCCTCGGCGGCGTCGAGCTGCTGCGTGAGCGTGCCGTCGACCGAGGTCGCTGCGGCCAGCACGGGGGCGGTGAGGATGCCGTCGGTCGACTTCGGCACGGTGATCGGCATCGCGACGGAGACGCTGACCGGGGCCTGTTCGAAGTCCGGGTACCAGGTGATCGCGGAGCGGTCGACGGCGAAGGCGTCGCCCGCCGTGTACTCGGCCGCGATGCGTCGCGCGCCGAACGAGGAGTACCCGCCGAGCGCCACGTTGCCGGAGACGATCTCGACCGAGTCGATGGTGATCGAACGGTGCGCCGGGATCGCCGGGATGTCCACGGAGTCCATCGGGGCGCCGAGGTAACCGGTCGTGGTGGTGTCGCTGAGCCAGTTCGCCAGGACGTCGCGCGTGCTCACCGAGCGGAAGATGTCGAACTCCGCGGTGCCGGCCGGCAGCGCTGCGTCGGTGTCGTTCGTGACGGTGACCGACAGGGTGAGGTCCTGGTCGCGCTGGACGACGCCACGGTTCGCGGGGGCGATCGAGATGGTCGCCTTGCCCGCGTCTGCGGCGGCCGGATCGGCGACGTGGCTCTTGGCTGCGGACACCGTGGCGGCCGAGGCGTGATCGGTGGCGACGGGCGCGACGACCAGGCCGAGCGCGACGAGGGTCGACGCGGCTGCGGCGAGCGTGGTGCGGAGCATCTGCATACGGGGAGCGGGCCACGGGGTCGGTTCGGGCCGAGCACGAGTGTATGAGGCGTGACCATGAACAGGTCCCGTGCGCGCGCGGCTTGTGGAGAACTCGGGGCCTCGATCTGGGAGGATGAGCACCGTCATGCAGTCCGTTGCCCAGGCCGTCGAACGACTCGACGCACTCGCCACCACCGAGCCCGTCGACCTCCTCGCTCGGGCCTTCGCCGACGCCGGGCACGAACTCGCCCTCGTCGGCGGCCCCGTCCGTGACGCGTTCCTCGGCCGTCCGGTGACCGATCTGGACTTCACCACCGACGCCCGGCCTGACGAGATCCTGCGGATCGTCGAACCCATCGCGAGTGCCACCTGGGACGTCGGTCGCCAGTTCGGCACCATCGCCGCACGGGTCGCCGGCGAGCAGGTCGAGATCACCACGTACCGCAGCGACGTCTACGACGGCGAGACCCGCAAGCCCGAGGTCGCGTTCGGCGACACCATCGAGGACGACCTGCTCCGTCGCGACTTCACCGTCAACGCGATGGCCCTGCGGCTGCCGGACCGCGAGCTCGTCGACGTGCACGGCGGCGTCGAGGACCTGCTCGCCGCACGGCTCCGGACGCCCCAGACCGCGGTCGTCTCGTTCCGCGACGACCCCCTGCGGATGATGCGCGCCGCACGGTTCACGTCCCAACTGGGCTTCACCGTCGACGACGACGTGCGGGCCGCGATGCAGGAACTCGTCGCATCGATCGACATCGTGTCCGCCGAGCGGGTCCGCGACGAGCTCGTCAAGCTGCTCAACACGGACGACCCGGTCCCCGGCCTCCGGCTGCTCGTCGAGACCGGCCTCGCCGAGCGGTTCCTGCCCGAGCTGCCCGAGATGCGGCTCGAGGTCGACGAGCACCACCACCACAAGGACGTCTACGAGCACTCGCTCACCGTGCTCGAGCAGGCCATCGGGTACGAGGCCGAGCGGCACGCCGGCGATCCCCCGGACACCGTGCTCCGGCTCGCGGCGCTGCTGCACGACATCGGCAAGCCCGCGACGCGCAAGCTCGAGCCCGGCGGCGCCGTGAGCTTCCACCACCACGACCTGGTCGGTTCGAAGATGGCGAAGAAGCGACTCCGCGCGCTCCGCTTCGACAACGACACCATCGCCGCGGTGTCCCGCCTGATCGAGCTGCACCTGCGCTTCTTCGGGTACACCGAGGGCGCCTGGACCGACTCCGCCGTCCGTCGCTACGTCCGCGACGCCGGACCCCAGCTCGAACGGCTGCACGAGCTCACTCGATCGGACGTCACCACCCGCAACCGCCGCAAGGCCGACCGGCTGGCGTTCGCCTACGACGACCTCGAGGACCGCATCAAGGTGCTGTCCAAGCAGGAGGAGCTCGAGTCGATCCGTCCGGACCTGACCGGCGACGACATCATGCGGATCCTCGACATCCCGCCGGGGCGTGCCGTGGGCGAGGCCTACCGGTTCCTGCTCGAGGCCCGGATGGACGAAGGGCCCCTCGGGCCGGAGACGGCCGAGGAGCGCCTGCGCGAGTGGTGGAGCACCCGAGGCGACACCGGCGCCTGAGGCGACACCAGCACCTGAGGCGACGCGGCGCCTGAGACGCGACCGCCTGACGGGCGGGACCGCTCTCCACAGGCCGGTGGCGCGCCTCCAGGCAGTCCGGTAGGCTACCCAGGTTGCCCCTCGCGCACCTGCGTGGTCTGGGGCACATGCATCAACCCTCCTGCCCCGGGAACCGCCCGGGGCCGCTGAGACCAGAGGAGGTGGGTTCCGCATGCACCAGTACGAACTGATGGCGATCCTCGACCCCGAGATCGATGAGCGCACCGTCGCTCCCAGCCTGGACAAGTTCCTGGCCGTGATCCGCAACGCGGGTGGCACCGTCGACAACGTGGACGTCTGGGGCCGTCGCCGGCTCGCTTACGAGATCGCGAAGAAGTCCGAGGGCATCTACGCCGTCGTCGACTTCACGTCGTCGCCCGAGGCCGCCAAGGAGCTCGACCGTCAGCTCGGTCTCTCCGAGGCCGTGCTCCGCACGAAGGTCCTCCGCGCTGAAGAGGGCATCGCGCAGGTCGCCGCCCAGAAGCAGCGTGACGAGGCTCGCGCGGCCCGCAAGGCCGCCAACGCCTCCGCAACCGCGACCGCGAGCGCCGAGTAACCCGTGGCCGGCGAAACCGTCATCACGGTGGTGGGCAACCTCACCGCGGACCCCGAGCTGCGCTACACGCAGAACGGGCTCGCCGTGGCGAACTTCACCATCGCGTCGACCCCTCGCACGTTCGACCGTCAGGCGAACGAGTGGAAGGACGGCGACGCGCTGTTCCTCCGTGCGAGTGTGTGGCGCGAGTTCGCCGAGCACGTGGCGGGGTCGCTGACGAAGGGCTCGCGCGTCATCGCGCAGGGTCGTCTGCGTCAGCGTTCCTACCAGGACCGTGAGGGCCAGCAGCGCACGAGCATCGAGCTCGAGGTCGACGAGATCGGCCCGTCGCTCCGCTACGCGACCGCACAGATCACCCGCGCAGCGGGTGGCAGTGGCGGCGGTCGTGGCCAGGTCGGCGGCGGCGCCAGCGCCCCCGCAGGCAACGGCGGCGGCAACTGGAACAACAACGGTGGCGGTCAGTCGGACGCGCCCTGGTCTCCCCAGGGCGGCCAGCAGGGTGGCGGCAACGCACAGTCGAACGACGTGTGGAGCACCCCCGGCGGCAACTTCGACGACGAGACCCCGTTCTGATCGGAGCACGCAGCGCCGCCTGACAGCGGCAACTGCGAGTTCCGGACTGACCCTCCCGGTTCCGACGGACACACAACTTTTCTTCTAAGGACAAATCACTATGGCTGGAAAGAGCACCGGCGACCGCCGGAAGCCTCGCGGCAAGGGCGGCAAGAACGCTGCTCCCGCGAAGTCGATCAAGGTCGGCGTCATCGACTACAAGGACGTTGCGACCCTTCGCAAGTTCATCTCGGAGCGTGGAAAGATCCGCGCCCGTCGCATCACCGGCGTCTCCGTCCAGGAGCAGCGCCTCATCGCCCGTGCCGTGAAGAACGCCCGTGAGATGGCGCTCCTCCCCTACGCCGGCTCCGGCCGCTGATCGGAGGTCGACACATGTCGAAGCTCATCCTCACCCACGAGGTCTCCGGCCTCGGTTCCGCTGGTGACGTCGTCGACGTCAAGAACGGCTACGCCCGCAACTACCTCATCCCCCAGGGCTTCGCTGTCGCGTGGTCCAAGGGCGGCGAGAAGCAGGTCGAGTCGATCCGTGCCGCGCGTACCGCGCGCGAGCTCGCCACCATCGAAGAGGCACAGGACCTCAAGATGAAGCTCGAGAACGCGACCATCACCCTGTCGGTCAAGGCCGGCAAGGACGGTCGTCTGTTCGGCTCCGTCCGTCCGGGCGACGTCGCTGACGCCGTCCAGGCGCAGGGCGTCGGCTCGCTCGACAAGCGCAAGGTCGAGGTCCCCGCGACCATCAAGACCGTCGGTGACCACGAGGCCACCGTGCGCCTGCGCGAGGACATCACTGCCGTGATCTCGCTCAAGGTCGTCGCTGCCAAGTAGCACTGACGTTCCGCTCCACGACGGGCGGGTCTCCTCCGGGAGGCCCGCCCGTCGTTGCGTTCCGGGGGCGGTCGCGCGGCTTGTCCCACGACTGTCGCCGACATGGTCACGGGCCTGGAGGCGCGGCTCGACTCGGGCTGGCTGGTTACGGTTCAGACGTGGTCACGCTTGCTGGGAACGGGCCGAGAACTCTCCCCACAGGAGGGGTGCTTGTCAAGTCGTTTTACACAGTGGAGACGTGTCAAATCGGAACCTTCAAGGGGTACTTGAACCCCACTTTTCCACACACCGTGTGCAACAGAAAACCCCAGGTCAAATGGTCGAAAGTGTGTTCGTACGGGTCCTTTTCCACAGGCCAGTCCACAGTTCTCCACACAGCGCTCCGGCGTGTTCCGCAGGCTCTCCACAGAGTTATCCACAGGGCCGTTTGTTGGGGATAACTCTGGGGCCGTACGTTGGCCCAGCGACTCGGGGATGTCGGTTGCCGGGGGTAGAAACAGGGGTGCGGGTTCCGGCCGGTGGGTGCTGTCCCGCCGGTTCAGGTCCGTGTCGTCAACAGAGGAGAGCGTGTGTCGATCGCACATCTTGAGCCCGCACCGCAGGACTACGCGGAGCGCGGCATGGAACGCACCCCGCCGCACGACATGCTCGCGGAGCAGTCGACCATCGGTGGCATGCTCCTGTCGAAGGACGCCGTCGCCGACGTCATCGAGACCGCCCGTGGCGTGGACTTCTACGTCCCCAAGCACGAGGTCATCTTCGACGCGATCCTGTCGCTCTACTCGCACGGTGAGCCCACCGACGTCATCGCCGTCACCGACGAGCTGACCAAGACCGGGCTGCTGTCCCGCGCCGGCGGCGCCGAGTACCTGCACAGCGTCACGAGCATGGTTCCGACCGCCGCGAACGCCGGCTACTACGCCGGCATCGTCGCCGAGAAGGCCGTGCTCCGTCGCTTGGTCGACGCCGGCACCCGCATCGTGCAGATGGGTTACGCGTCGGAGGGTGAGGTCACCGACCTCGTCAACAGCGCGCAGGCCGAGGTCTACAACGTCGCCGGTGGTGTGCAGACCGAGGACTACGTCCCGCTGACCGACGCCATCTCGGCCGCGCTCGACGAGATCGAGGCCGCCAAGGGCCGCGACGGCCAGATGACCGGCGTGCCGACCGGGTTCGCGCAGCTCGACGGCCTGACGAACGGCTTCCACCCCGGACAGCTCATCATCGTCGCTGCCCGACCGGCCCTCGGTAAGTCGACGCTGGCGCTCGACCTGTGCCGCGCCGCCGCGATCAAGCACGACCAGACCGCCGCCTTCTTCTCGCTCGAGATGGGTCGCGCCGAGATCGCCATGCGTCTGCTCTCCGCCGAGACCAGCGTGCCGCTGCAGAACATGCGCAAGGGCACCGTGGACTCCCGCGACTGGACCACCATCGCGCAGACCCGCGGTCGCATCAACGACGCCCCGTTCTTCATCGATGACTCCCCCAACATGACGCTCGTCGAGATCCGCGCCAAGTGCCGTCGACTCAAGCAGCAGCACAACCTGAAGCTCGTGGTCATCGACTACCTGCAGCTGATGACCTCGGGCAAGAAGGTCGAGAGCCGCCAGCAAGAGGTCTCCGAGTTCTCGCGTGCCCTGAAGCTGATGGCCAAGGAGCTCCAGGTTCCGGTCATCGCCCTGTCGCAGCTGAACCGTGGTCCGGAGCAGCGTGCCGACAAGAAGCCGGCGATCTCCGACCTTCGTGAGTCCGGCTCCATCGAGCAGGACGCCGACATGGTCATCCTGCTGCACCGCGAGTCGGCGTACGAGAAGGACAACCCGCGTCAGGGTGAGGCGGACCTGATCGTGGCGAAGCACCGTAACGGACCGACGGACACCATCACTGTGGCGTTCCACGGGATGTTCTCGCGGTTCGTCGACATGCCGCAGTAGGCGCGTGGGCTGTCGTCCGCCAGCTAACTTGTCCGACTGCCACTCAACGTGTCTGAAATACGGAGATGGACACGTTGTTTGGCAGCGCGAACGGGTTGATCCGACCGCAAGGCGACTGAGCCTTCGTTCGTCCCGAGGCGTCCGTAAGGCGGAGGTGATTTGCGAAAGTTCGCGGACCACCCATGTGAGACAGCGTTGGCCTCGACGCAGGGCGGTAGGAGTCGGCGTCGTCTGCGGTACTCGTCAGCCGACTGGAGGACCGGCTATCGAGACAGGTCAGATAGCCCGCAACCGCTCGATGGTTCAGTAGGTTTGGGTCCAACGGGGGCGTCGAACAGGCGACGCAGGAGCGGGACCCCGGGTTCTCGACGACACGGGGCACGAACTCGAACGGTGCCTCGTGTGAACTCTTCCCGGCGAACACGACGAAGAGTCAACTGCTGGACCAGTGCTTCAGATAGCGTGCGGTTCACCATCAGCGCGGCTGTCGCGCGGGGTGATCGACCAGGAGACGGAGCAGCACATGTCACAGGAGGACAGCGCCCGCGCGGGCGCTCAAGCTGCCATCCCGGACGATGAGGTTTTGGACGTTGCGGTCGTGATGCCACGAGGGTCGACGTTCGCCAGCGTTTTGGGCGCGGTGGCAGGGTCCGAGCTCGGCGGATCCGCCACCAACGCCACCGCCTGGGGTGTGACCGGTGGACTCCTCGCCCAGCGAGCAAACAGCGCTCGGCGCGGCAGCTACCCGTCCATCGTGCTCGCGCTCTCGGCGACCCGGCTCTACGTCCTCGGCCGGAGCTCAACCGCGCTTCTTGGGGGATGGAAGGACCTTCATCCCGTTGCGCACATCGATCGGTCTCAGCTCACCGTGCGCAGGCACCACCGCGGCACCGTGTCGGTCATCGAACTCACCGACAACGCCACCGGTGTGACACTCGAGTTCGAATCGAAGACCATCGGCAGTCTCGGGCTCAGGGGCCTCCTCGGCACGATCGATCAAGGTCGGCCGCCACAGGCCTGAGCGCACGGGCAAGAGTTTTGCTCGTCGAGCACTAGGCAACGAGCCGCGTTCGCTGTACCTTTCGATCAGTACAGGAAGTTCTCGGGGGAATGCGATCAGGCACTCCCGCTCAGGCCCCGCTCGCAACCGCTGCGTGCTCTTCATGGGTCGACCGCGCAGCACTAGTTCGACGCAAGCCTGCCCATCTGCACCATCCGCGTAGGGAACGGAAAGCAGTCATGAACAAGCAGCAGCTGTCGAACGAAGTGCCGCCGACGGCCGGCTGGCGGGGATTCTGGGACCGAGGGGGGTTCTGGAAAGCCGTCCTCGCAGCCATCGTATATATCGGCTTGTACGAAGGCTTCTCCAGCTTCGTGCTCGCACCGCTCTTCGCTGACTCGGTCGATCCCAGTGACCCCCTCGCGAATCCGAGGAGTGTCTTCCTGGGCCTGACTGCTGCACTTATCTTCGGCAGCGTCGTCCTGGTCCTGTTCGGCCTCAGTCTCCGATGGATTCCGCGACCGCTGTTCGGCGCTCAGCCCGTCCGTGGACGCTGGTGGATGTGGCTCGCCCCGATCCTTGTCCTCATCCCGATCGTGTTCCACCTCATCGGCACCGACTACTCCCGCTACACCCCCAGCGTGGCCTTTACCATCCTCTTCACAGGCCTCTTCATCGGCTTCGCTGAGGAGGTCCTCTGCCGCGGATTCGTGGTCGTGCTCCTGCGACGGCACGGGTACAAAGAATGGGCGGTGATGGCGCTGTCGTCGATCATCTTCGGCCTCCTGCACTCCGCCAACGCGCTGGGAGGTCAGGCTGTAGGTTCCGTCGTGATCGAGGTGCTGTACGCGATCCCGTTCGGAGTCTGCATGTACATCACCCTGCGTGTCACTGGCCACATCATCTGGCCAATCCTGCTGCACGCGTTCACCGACCCGACGACGATCCTCGCAAGCGGGGGAATCGATAACTCGGTCGCGGGGACCTCGAACCTGCCGCTTCTGATCGCGACGATCGGAACGTTCGGATACCTCGCGTTCGCACTCGTCGCGTTCATCTCCACCCGCGGTGACGCAGAGGGACGCGCGGACGCACACGAGGGTCCTCGCCGTCACGCGGGCACCGGCATCGAGAACGAACGCTCGACGCACGGCACACCGACCGCCGCCTAGCGTCCGGCGTGCGGCCCGACAGCACTCCGCCGCGTGATGGGACCGCGGTGACGCCCGCGCACATTGTGAACCGTTGCAACATCTGTGTCGACGTCAGAATGGGGGCAATCGTGAGTGATCGCAGCCGCGCGGACGAATGGGATCGGCGTATGCCCGCTGACGGCCGTTGAGCGGTACAACCCTCGACCGGGCCTGCGTAGCTGGGTATAGACAGCAAGCTCCCGGCTCAACAAAGGGCCGAAGAACGGCCGCAGGCACGGCGCCGCTGCGCGGGGCGGGAAATGGGATGCAAGACGCTGCCGATGAGGCCGTGTTGGCGAGGTCAACACCCTGGTCGATGACGTCCTCGGCAAGCCTGCGGACGCTACCAGGACGTGCCCCCCGGAGTGGCGCGACCACCTCGCCCCACGTCTGATCCTGAGCACAGCAACCCACCGCGCGGAGTCTCATCAGCCGATCGTTCAGCGGGACAATGCGGGATACGAGGAGGATGAGTCGGTGCGAGTGATGAGGATCGGCCCACAGAGCTTCGAGGTGTCTGCGGTGCACGAGGCGGAATGGGCGTCCCTCGCTTCAGAAGCGACGCGAGCGGCGCGGGTGGGCGAGCGGCCGGTTCCGACTGTGTGGTTCCGGACCGACACCGGGGCCGTCGGGTCGCTGCCCGTGTCCGACAGGTTCCCGGTGCGCTTCATTGACGAGGACGATCCGGTCGGTTTCGTCGGGACCGAGACACTCCTCGGGCCCGAAGCAGGACCACCGGCGCCAACCACGACCCAGTAGGGGATCGGCTACCGCGACCGCCGTAGAGCCGTCGAAACGGCGACAAGATGTTCGGGCAGATCGAGAGACACGCGTGGCGATGCCGAGACTCGTGAGCCGAGTTGGCGACAAGTAGTGAGTCCGTCGACATGGGCGCGCGACGCCTCGCCAACGTCGCATCGACTAGCGGGCGATCGTGAGGACCCCGTTGTCCTCGCGGATGCGGCCGTCCTTCGGGACCCACACGCGCAGGCCGTCGAGCCTGCCCGTGGTGAAGGACGAGGCGTCGTCCTGCAGCAGCGTGGTCACGGCCTCCGGTGCGGGGAGCCGCTGGTCGCGTCCGACGACGATGGCGACGTAGGGGCCACGGTCGAGTCGGTTGGTGCCGTGGTCGCCGACGTACGGCTGGAAGAGCGTGGGAGTCGCCGACACGAACAGGATCTGACCGTCGGGCACGTCGTGTTCCTCGAGGTACCCGGGCAACAGCGCGATCCCGGTCGGGTGCGCCCGCGCGACGGCCTGGCTCACCCGGAACGAGGGGACGACGAGCGTCGCGACGAGGACCAGCACGACCGGGACGGTCAGGGCCCTCGGGGGGACGGTGGCGAGGCGTGCGAAGCCGATGGCGGCGAGGACCAGCAGGAACGGCATCCACGCGGTGTAGTAGGTCGGCAGCGCGATCTTGGCGACGACGACGTAGAACCCGACGAGCAGCACCAGGGATGCGCCGACGTACGCGACCAGGCGGTCCGCCCGCACGACCAGGGCAGCGAGCACCCCGATCGCGAGGACGACGAGCATCCCCTTGCCGGTGCCGTCGAGCAAGAACCGGAAGCTCGCCCACCACGGTGCGAACGTGTAGATCTGCCCGTCGATCGTGATCGGGTGCCCGTTGGTGTTCTGCCCCTCCTGGAACGCGACCATGTACTGGATCGCCGAACGGATGCCCATCGGGACGTACAGGGCGACGAACGTGACCGTGAAGGCGGCGACCCACAGCACGCCGCCGACGAGGCCCTTCCGCCAGACCTTGAACAGGACCGGGAGCAGCAGGAACGCCGGGAGCAGCACGATGGTCGACAGCTTGGACGTGACCGAGGCAGCCATGAGCACGCCGGACACGGGAGCGAGCCACCACGCCCGCTCACTGCGGATCCACCACCACGCGGCGACGATCGCGAACACGGCGAAGGCCGTCATCACCGGGTCGAGCAGGGCGAGCCGGTCGACCCGGGCACCCGCACCACCACGCGGAGTCAGCCACCACAGCGACGCCGCCAGCAGGGCACCCCAGTACCCGATCTCGCGACGCAGCCACAGGTACAGGACCACGCCGACCGCGAAGGTGAGCACGCCGACGAGGATCCGCGGCCCGATCGGACCCTGCCCGGTGAGGAGCTGCACGAGCCCGAACAGGTACTTGGCCGTCGGCGGGTGTTCGCGGTTCGCGGCGAAGTCTCCGTGGACGTACTGCCACCCGCTCTGCAGGTAGATGTTCTCGTCGCCGGTGATGTTCGAGCCGGCCAGGTTCCAGAAGCACTGGTAGAGCGCGGCGATCACGACGAGGGAGGCGATCGTCAGGCGGAGGCGGAGGTCGCCGGCGAACCCGGACACTCGTGATGGCACCAGACGAACCTACTGGCCCTTCGAGCGTCTTCGCTTGTCCTCGTCCGGCTTCTCGGGTTCACTGCGCTCATGGGTCTCGTCCAAGCAGCAGCGTCAGCATCCTGTGCAGTGTCCGCGCCGGACTGCGACGACACGATGGCCGCGTCCGTCGACGTGCTGCCTGCCGTGGTGATCGCAGCGGCCGTGGTCGTCACGGTGCTCGTGGTCTTCGTCGTGATCGTCCTCCGCGGGCGGCGGCGCCAGTAGGAGCCCTGGATCTTGACCGGCGGATACCCCGACGTGTTAGGTTGTGCACAACCTAATGGAGCGCAACGTGAAACTCACCAGCTGGATCGACCTCGTCACCGGTGGCCTGCTCGCCGGGCACGGCATCGCCACGGTTGGCCGCACCCCGCTGCGCGCTCGAGCCCAGCAGATGCAGCGACGTGGATTCGAGCCGGGCGTCCCACACGCACTCGGCATCCCAGCCCTGGAAGTCCTGTCCGGGCTCGGACTCGCCACCGCAGCGGTCCGCCGTGCACCCGGGAGCGACCTGGTCGGCACCGGCTCCGCCGTCGCGGCGACAGCCCTCGGTGGGACCCGGCTCGTGATCGACCGCGAAGACGGCTCGGTGACGAGCACGACCGGCGGTGCTGCCGCACTCACACTCGCCGGCGTGCTGCGGGTGCTCACCTCGACCCGCGGCCGTCCGGTCGCCCGGGCCCTCACGCTCGGTTCCGCCGCTGCCGCGATCACGTTCGAGGCCGCACGCCGACGCGGCGTCCTCCGCAGCCGCAGCCGCTGACCTCGGCCCCCACTCCACCGAACCCCACCACGACCGTGAAAGGCACCACCCCGATGGCAACCCGCACCCCCGCAGTCCGTTCCACCCGCCCCCGGACCATCGTCCGCATCCTGTTCGGCGCGCTGCTCACCTGGGCCGGCATCAGCCACCTGACCGTGGCCCGCGAGGAGTTCCAGGCGCAGGTGCCGAAGTTCGTGCCGCTGCCGACGGACGTCACGGTGATCGCCTCCGGTGTGGTGGAGATCTCGCTCGGGGCTGCGCTGATGCTCCTGGCTCGGCGCCAGGTGACGGTCGGGTGGGTCGTCGCGGTGTTCTTCCTGGCGGTCTTCCCCGGCAACATCGCGCAGTGGATGCACCACCGCGACGGGTTCGGCCTGGACACCGACACCAAGCGCTTCGTCCGCCTGTTGTTCCAGCCCGTGCTCATCGCGGTCTCGCTGTGGGCGACGAACGCGCTGCGCAAGCGCCGCTGAACCGGCCCGCGCGAGCGCCACTGACCGACGCTGCACTCGCGCGGCCGTGACCATGGGGCAGAATCGGCCCCATGAGCGGGGACGACATGGACCAGCCGCGCGTGGTCGCGGTGAGCAAGGACGGCGAGCACCGGTTCAGCAAGCCGTTGGTCGACGCGGTGACGCTCGTGGCGGGGTGGGGCATCGAGGGGGATGCCCATGCCGGCACGACCGTGCAGCACCGCTCCCGGGTCGCTCGTGACCCCTCCCAGCCCAACCTGCGCCAGGTCCACCTGCTGCACGCCGAGCTGTTCGACGAGGTCGCCGAAGCCGGGTTCAGCGTCGAACCGGGACAGATGGGCGAGAACGTCACGACCAGTGGCATCGACCTGCTCGGGCTGCCCGAGGGAGCAGTGCTGCACCTCGGCGACGACGCCTCCGTGCAGGTCACGGGCCTGCGGAACCCGTGCCAGCAGATCAACGGCTTCGAGCCGGGACTCCTCCGTGCCGTGTTGGGGCGCGCCGAGGACGGCACGGTCGAGCGCAAGGGCGGGGTGATGAGCGTCGTGCTCACCGGTGGCACGGTGCGGCCGGGCGATCGCATCCGGGTCGAGCTCCCCGACGGCGAACGACGACCCCTCCAACCCGTCTGATGACGCAGCGCGTGCGACGCGTCCTGGTACTCGGCGGAACCGGTTGGCTCGGGCGGACGATCGTCGACGAGCTGCTGTCCGAGGGCGCCGACGTCACCTGCCTCGCCCGGGGCACGACCGGAAACGTTCCGGAGGGAGCGCGCTTCGTCCAGGCGGACCGAGCCCTGGCCGGCGCGTACGAACAGGCCAGCGGGAACTGGGACGAGGTCATCGAGCTCGCCAGCGCCCCCGAACTCGTCGCCCCGGCGCTCGACGCCCTCGCCGACCGAGCCGCGCACTGGACCCTGGTGTCCACGGTCTCGGTGTACGCGGACAACGACGAACCGGGCGCTGACGAGTCCGCCCGGCTGGTGGAGCCGAAGGACCCGTCCGAGTACGCCGACGCGAAGGTCCTCGCCGAGCGCATGACGCGGCTCCGGCTCGGGTCACGGCTGCTCATCGCCCGCCCGGGGCTGATCGTCGGCCCCGGCGACCCGAGTGACCGGTTCGGGTACTGGCCGGCACGCTTCGACCGCGGTGGGCCGGTGCTGGTGCCGACGACGGCGGAGCGGTTCGTCCAGGTGATCGACGTCGCGGACCTCGCCGTCTGGCTCGTCCGGGCCGCGCGCGACGGGTTCGTCGGGACGGTCAACGCCGTGGGCACTCCGGTGCCGATGCAGGACTTCTTCCGGTGCGTGGCGGAGGTCACCGGGTTCGACGACGAGCTGGTCGCGGTCGACGACGACGTCCTGCTCGCGCACGACGTGGCCTACTGGGCAGGCCCCCGATCACTCCCCCTGTGGATCCCGGTGTCGGAGGGCGGGTTCGCACAGCGCTCCACCGTGGCGTTCAGGGACGCCGGCGGAGTGACCCGACCCCTCCGGGACACCGTCGTGCTCGTGCTCGAGGACGAGCGCGCCCGCGGGACGGATCGGGAACGCCGTGCCGGCCTCACCTCGACCGAGGAACGGGCGATCCCCACCAGGTAGACGCGCGGTCCCCACGAGCGAGATCAGGACGCGGCGGCAGCCTGTTCGTACAGACTCGTCGCGAGGTCGTTGAGCACCTCGTGCAGTTCGCCCTTGTGCGCCCCGTCGACCGCCCGGAGCATCGCTGCGTACCGCTCCTGGTAGTCCGACACGACGACATCGCCCGGAGGCAGCAACCGCAGCAGTGAGCCGCGACGATCGGCCGGGTTCGGTGCGCGTTCGAGCAGGCCGGCGGTGCTCATCCGGTCGATCATGTTCGTCACCGCGCCCGAGGTCAGCCCCAGGTACCCGGCGACCTCGGTCGGCGTGGAGTACCCGGTGTCACTGATGAGGACCAGGGCGCGGAGGGCGTTCTCGTGCACGCCCGCACGAGCGCTCAGCTGACTCACCAGGCTCGCGTTCGCACGCACGACGGCGGTGAACGCGGCCATGAGATCGGCCGCGTCGTCGTCGTTCGGTGCTGCTGCCACGAGGGCCTTCTTCCGTGTCGGGGACCGGGGGACAAGGGGCGTCCCCCGCACTGGGGTAAGTATACGAGTGGTCAACTTGGTGAATCAGTGACTATCTTAACCATTGAAGCAAAACAGCCCGAAGGTCTTGCTCCCCCCGACTTCCTGCAACCACCACCGAACGAAGAGGTACCCCGTGTCCACCAAGCTCCGCACCTCCGCACTGAAGCGGATCCGCTTCGCCCCCGTGGCGCTCCTCGCGGGTATCTTCGCCGCCGTCCTGCTCTCCCTCTCGCTCACCGGCACCCTCTCCGGGTTCGCCGCGAGCATCACCAACAGCAGCAACACCGCCGGCAGCGGCACGCTGATCATGCAGGAGCAGAACGCCGGCGCGACCGTCACCTGCCTCAGCACCGACGGCGGCTCGGTCTCGACGAACTCGGCGACCTGCTCGACGATCAACAAGTTCGGCGGCAGCACGACGATGACCCCGGGCAACACGGTCAACACCGCGATCTCGATCAAGAACACCGGCACCGCGAACGCCAGCACCTTCACGCTGAACCCGGGCGCCACGTGCACCCAGTCGGCGAACGGCTCGGCCAACGGCACCGCGACCGACCTCTGCGCCAAGATGAACCTCGTCGTCACCTCCGGCTCGACCACCGTCTTCAGCGGCACCCTCGCCAGCTTCAAGGGTGCGGCGGCGTCGGCCTTCACGATGCCGCAGGCCCCGGCCGCCGGCGCGAGCGTTCCGTTCAACTTCGCGGTGACCCTGGACTCCTCGGCGGGCAACACCTACCAGGGCCTCGCCGCCTCGGTCCCGATGACCTGGACCTTCACGGCCTGATCCGACCCCCATCACCCTTCCCCCAGACCGGCGACGCTCGGCCGACCCCCCTCCGGTCGAGCGTCGCCATTCCCCTGAATCCCCGGAGCAGCGCCCATGAGCCAGACCGCAGCGATCCCGCTCAGCGGCATGCTCGACCGCCCGGTCCTCCGCGGCCGTCAGGTCACCCGCTCCGAGACGGTCCTCGCCTGGTCGGTCGCCGCGATCGCCGCACTGCTGCTCACCGCCGCCGTCCTGTTCCTCTCCGCCGGCGGCCGCTGGTTCGTCGTCGAGACCCCCTCGATGGGCGAAGCCGCCCCGGTCGGCACCCTCGTGCTCGACCTGCCGGTCGACGTCGCCACGCTCAGCGTCGGCGAGATCGTCTCGTTCGAGACCTCCGCCAACCCGGACGTCGTCTACACGCACCGCATCGTTTCGATCGACGCGGACGGCGGGCTCCACACCCGCGGTGACGTCAACGGCGCCACCGACCCGTGGACGCTCACCCAGGCCGACGTGATCGGCACCCCCGCGCTCCTGGTCCCGCGCATCGGCTGGCTGCTCCGCGCCGCCCCGATCCTGCTCATCGGCACGCTGATCATCCTGACCCTGACCAGCGCGTTCACCGACCGGGTGACCCGCACTTGCCTGCGGATCGCGGGCAGCGCCCTCACCGTCTCGTACGCGGCGTTCGTGTTCAAGCCGTTCGTCAACGTGACGACGATCACGAACACCTCGAGCCCGACCGGCGTCGAGGCCACCGTGATCTCGTCGGGGATCTTCCCGGTCCGCGTCGACGCCCACGGCGGCAACAGCGTCCACCTGGTCGACGGCGAGATGGGCCGGGTCGTCATCCACGAGCTGACGAAGAACGGGCACTACCAGCTCATGTCGAACATCGACCTCGACCCCCTGGGTTGGGTCGCCCTGATCGCCGTGTGCCTCGTGCCGCTCGTGGCGTGCCTGGCGGTCGGCCGCGTCGAGGCGGTGCGTCCCTCGTGATCCTCCGCCGCCTGCGCGACGGTCGCGTCGTCGCCGTCCTCCTCGTGGTCGCCCTGGCCGTCGTCGTCCTGCTGAACCAGTTCGCCCCGACCCGCTCGGCGTACACCGCCCGCGTGACCAACAGCGCGAACACCGCGGCGACCGCGCCGTACTTCACGTGCACGGGTGCCGTCGGCGCCGACACCGCGAATGCCCTGTTCGCCTACCGCCTCACCGAGGCCTCGGGTTCGCGGACGGCCACCGACTGGTCCGGTCGTGCTGCGAACGGCACCTACCAGGGCACCATGACCGCGACCACGCCGAGCCCGAACGCCTGCCCGCGTGACAGCGGCAGCGCCTACGCGCTCAACGGCTCCACGAGCTACGTCTCCACCCCGCGCTCGTACGCCAACCCGACGACCTTCAGCGAGGAGGTCTGGTTCCGCACCACGGCCGCCGGCGGCATGCTCATCGGCTTCGGCAGCAGCCAGACCGGCGCGTCGAGCCAGCACGACCGGAAGCTCTACCTGACCACGACCGGCCAGCTCGCGTTCGGCACGTACAACGGCGCCACGCAGGTCCTCACCTCGCCGAAGGCCTACACCGACGGCGCCTGGCACCACACCGTCGCCACGATGTCGCCCACCAACGGGATGCGCCTGTACGTCGACGGCACGCTCGTCACGTCGAACGCGGCCTTCAAGAGCCCCGAGAACTTCACCGGGTACTTCCGCGTCGGCTACGACGTCGTGAGCGGGTGGCCGGGTGCCACGAACAACCCGTACTTCACCGGGTCGATGCGGTACGCCGCCGTCTACGGCACCGAACTGACGGCCAGCCAGGTCGCCGCACACGCGGCCGCCGGTTCCTGACGGACTGGCTGACGGCCTGGAGGCGCACCGCGGCGCCGCCACGGGCCTCCAGTCCGTCCCCTGGTCACGTCGAGAACGTGGGCCGGGTTCGCGGACCGGGCCCACCAACCCGCGGATTCGGGCCGACGAATCCCGCTGATCAGGCCTTTTCGTGCCCCGGACCGTGCCAGGATCGTCAGGTCCTGAGACGTCGGAGTCTCCATCCGACCGTCTCGAAAGGCGCCGCCCCCATGTCGTTCTGGGCCCTGTTCCTCATCGCGCTCGGCGTCTCCGCGGACGCCTTCGCCGTCGCCCTCGGCAAGGGCCTGCACATGAAGCGCTTCGACGTGCGGCACGCGATCGTGATCGCGCTGACGTTCGGGGTGTTCCAGGCGGTGATGCCGTTGCTCGGCTGGCTGCTCGGGTCGGCGTTCGCGCAGTACATCGCGGCCTTCGACCACTGGGTCGCGTTCGGGCTGCTCGCGCTGATCGGCGGGAAGATGCTGTGGGAGGCGATCTCGGAGCACGAGGACACCGAGCAGGACACCGATCGGCTGCCGGTCCGCGAGCTCCTCGTGCTGGCGGTCGCGACCAGCATCGACGCCCTGGCGGTGGGCGTCACCCTGGCGTTCCTGCCCGTCTCGATCGGCGGCGCGGTGCTGCTCATCGGGATCACCACCGCGGTGCTGTCGTTCGTCGGGGTCCTGGTCGGTCGCCGTGTCGGTGCCCGTTTCGGCAAGCCGGCGGAGATCGCGGGTGGTGTCGTCCTGATCCTGATCGGTCTGAACATCGTGCTGGAGCACACCGGCGTCATCGGCTGAGGCCACGGGTCGGAACCGAAACCGGACAGACGGGAGGCCCGCGGCGAGCTGCCACGAGCCTCCGGTCTGGTGCTGGTGGACGTCAGTAGCTACCCAGGCTGCCCGCCGGAGCGTTCGCGACGACAGCGATCACGAAGATGATCCAGATGATGCCGAACACGAGCGACAGGGCGCTGATGATGATGCCGGCGAGGGCCAGGCCGCGGCCGCGCTCCCCGGTCTTCTTGATCTGCGAGAGCGCGATGATCGACACCACGAGGCCGGCGATGTTCACCACGAAGGCCAGGACGAACCCCACGATCGCCATGACGTTGAAGCGGTCGGACGACGGCTGCATCGGAGCGCCGTAGGGCTGCCCGCCGGCGGCGTAGGGGTTCGGGTTCTGCTGGTTGTACTGGGGCGTGCCGTCACTCATGGCGCCGCGTCCTCTCTGGTCAGGGGGATGTCTACACAGGAAACGTACAGGACCAGGGGGCCGCGATGTGCGGTGGGATCATCGGGGCATGGGATGGCTGCGCCGACACCTGCTGCACGGCGGCCGGTACGACGAGCGGGACCGACGTGACCAGCTCCGGCGGTACGTGGTCCGCGGCGACCGGCTGGTCGCGTTCCTCACCGAGCACGACGATCCCCAGGTCGTGCGGGTGCAGGAGCGTGTGGACCATGCGCGTGGGCTGCTCGAACACGGATGGGACCGTGACGACCTACTGGCGGTCGCCGCGCCGGTGCGGGCACCGTGGCCGAGCGGCAGGGGGCGTGATGCGGGGGCACCTGCTCCGGAGTACGCCGACCAGGCGGACGGGCTGATCCAGGACCTGAACGCCGTCGCACTCGAGCTGCGGGCCGTCGCCGAGGTCTGATCAGCGGGTCCTGCGGCCTGAGATGATTGTCGGTGCCCCGTCCCCCGACGGGCGTTCCCGGACCCGGAGGAGCAGTCGTGCAGGTGACCCAGCCGTCCGGACGACGCGAACGGAACAAGCAAGTCAAGCTCGAGCGGATCGTCGCTGCGGCGAAGGAGCTGTTCGCCGAGCAGGGCGTCGACGACGTCACGACGCAGCAGATCGCCGAGCGTGCCGACATCGGTGCCGGCACGCTCTTCCTGTACGTCAAGAACAAGGGCGAACTGCTCCTGCTCGTGCAGAACGAGCACTACCGAGCGGCGCTCGAGCGCGGGCGCCGCGCGTCCGCCGACGCGCGAACGCTCGTCGACGCCGTGGTCGCAGTCGTCGAACCGGTGGTCGCGTGCAACCGGGTGCAGGTCGAGAACGGACGCACCTACCTTCGGGAGATGGTGTTCGGGGATCCCACCGAACCGAACCACGCCGACGCCCTGACGATCACGGGCGAGACGGAGCGCACGATCGCGGAACTCATCGCGGAGCACGGCGGCGTCGATGACGACGGGGCGGCGACCCTCGCGCACGTCGTCTCCGCGGTGTTGTTCGTGACGATGGTGTCGAGCGCGGACCCCGACACGAGCGTCGCCGACGTGGTGGCGACGATCCGTGCGCAGGTCGAGGCGATCCTGCCGAGCTGAACGCCCTGGGGATCGGTCAGCGGCGCAGGAACTCCGCCGCGACCGGGGCGAACTGCTTCCAGTACTGGAACACCCCGCCGTGACCGGAGTCCGGGTAGATGACCAGCTCCGAGCCGGCGATGCGGCGGTGCAGGTCCTCGGACAGGACCGACGGCACCATCCGGTCGTGGTCGCCGTTGGCGATGAGTGTGGGCTGCGTGATCACGGACAGGTCCGACGGCGCCGAGCGGCCGAAGCGCTTGATGGCCTGCAGCTGGGTCCAGAACGCCGGCAGGCCGATGGGTGCGTCACGGTCGACGGTGCGTTCCTGCAACCGCGCGAGGAACGCCTTGGCGGCACGCTTGCCGACGGCGTCGCGGTTGAAGAACAGGAACTCCTTCGGGTCCGACCGGGTGAGCGTCGCACGGAGGACGTCCAGGACGGTCGTCGTGACGATCTTGTCCATGTCCTTCCCGCCGCGCGGGCCGGTGCCGGTGAGCACGAGCTTGCGGACCAGGCCCGGGTGCGCGAGGACGAGGTCCTGCGCGATCATCCCGCCCATCGAGAACGCGAACACGTCGACCTGGTCGTACCCCAGGGCGGTGATGAAGGCGTGCGCGTCGTCGGCTGCTGCTTCGATCGTCCGCGGCACCGTGCCCGACGAGGCGCCGACCCCCTGCTGGTCGAAGGTGATCACGTGCCGGTGCGCGGCGATCGCGTCCACGATGCGCGGGTCCCAGTTGTCCAGGGTCGCGGCGAGGTGCACGAAGAACACGACGGGGACGTCCTCGACCGGGCCGAGCTCGCGGTAGGCGAAGGTGATCCCGTCGGCCTGCACGGTCTTCGCCGGTGCCAGTGCGTAGGAGGTGATGGGTGCTGCTTCGTCGTGCATGATCATGGTCCGTTCGTCTGGTGCGCCCGGACTATCCGAGTATGCTCAATAATGAGTAGACTCAGTAAAGTTGTCAAGGAGCGCGATGGAAGCCACCCTCGGTCGGCGGGAACGCGGACGCCAGGACAAGAGCCGGCGGATCCTCGACGCCGCCCGGACCCTGTTCCTGGAGCGGGGCGTCGGCGGGGTCACCACACAGCAGATCGCCGACCGGGCGGACGTCGCCGTCGGCACCCTGTTCCGGTACGCGGCGACCAAGGCCGAGCTGTTGATCATGGTGGAGAACGAGCGGTTCGCAACGGCGATCGACGACGGTCGCGCGGTGGTCGCGGTCGCCGCCGAGGCCGGTGCCGGTGCCGTACCGGTGGTGCTCGCGCTGCTCGGACCGGTGGTGCGCTGTGTCCGGGAGCACCCCGAGAACGGCCGGACCTACCTGCACGAGCTGGTGTTCGGCGACCCGGCAGAACCCAACCGGCACCGCGGACTCGCCCTGGCCCAGCGTCTCGAGGACGGGGTGGCCGCGGTGCTCGAGCGGCACGCCCGGGTCACGACCGTCGACGCCCCGGTGCTCGCCCGGGTGGTCACCGCCGTGCTGCACATCGGTCTGACCGCCACCGTCCACCAGGCACTGACGACCGAGGAGCTGCTGCAGGACATCCGGTCGCAACTCGCTGCGATCCTCGGCCCCACGACGTCCTGACGAGCGGCCCGGCGCCCCGGCACCCCTCAGATGTCGAGCACCCCGTCCACCGCGTCAGACCGGTCGGCGATGTGCCCGCTGTCGATGTCCTCGTCCAGGTGCACGCCGACGTACGGCCGGTCCTGCACGTGCCCGGCGTCGTCGAACACCCGGTAGCGCCGACGGAGCCGCAGGTACGGCACGGTGCGGTGCTCGAACGACACCACGACCTCGGTCGCCGGCCACTCGCCCTCGACGGTGACCTCGACGGCTCGGTAGTCGCTCGCCGACCGCCGGGGTTCGGGGTGGTCGCGGGTCCACAGGATGCCGGGCTGGTCGAGCGCCTCGAACACGCCCACAAGGTCCGCGACCGCGCGCTCCCGTGCGGCAGCGTCCAGGTCGTGCAGCGGCCAGTGCGCGCCCTCGACGTCGGTCAGGTCGAACCGCTCCGTCCACGGAGCGCGGGCTGCTTCCAGACGCTCCTGTTCGTCCTCCCACGACGTCTCGTCCTCGTCGCTCGCGGGGCGGGACGGCAGGTCATCGGTGGTGACGACGCTGGGCAGGCCGACAGCGACGTCGAGGTCGACCTCCCGAGCGTCGTAGTGGTAGGTCAACCCGCCCATCAGATCGGGCGTGCGCCGGGGTCCGGTGGGCATGTACCGGATGGTGAGGACCGAGCCGGTACGGCGGACGTCCTCGACCAGGTGGTCGACGGCGATCGTCGTCCGGCTGCCGTCGGTCCCGACGAGCACGAGCTCGGTCGGCGGGGTCGGCAGGGGTGGCGCGGGAACGGCCGGTGCTCCCGACCGACGAGGGAAGTCGTCCTCGTCGTCGGCGTCGGATCCGGCACTCCAGAAGTAGCGGGGGCCGTCATCGTCCGCGTCGTCGTCGTCCAGCAGCTCGGGGTCTTCGTCCTCCGGCTCCTCGCCGGCCGCCAGCGTCGCCGCCCACTCCTCCGGCGGCGGCCAGAACGGCTCCGACGGCGCCCACGGCAGGGTCTCCGGGTCGACGCCGTCGAGCGGGTCGTCCGAGTCCCCGTCGTCGTCCTCCGGATCCTCGAGGCCGTCGTCCTCGGAGTCCTCGTCCTCACCCATCCACATCGACGCGTCACGCGGGTCGCCGATCCACAGCCCCTCGACGTCCGCCCCGAGCACGCGTCGATCACCGAGGTCGACCGTGCACGTCACCCCGGTCGGCGTGACGTGCACGGCGGTCCGGGACATCTCGTCGAGGTCGTCGCCCACTTCCTCGAGCGATCCGTAGACGACCCAGGCGCCCCCGTCGGTCGCGAGGACCCCGACCTCGTCGACCGCACCGTCCGGCAACGGGGCGTCCGGCCACGTCACCCACCGCACGTCGTCGCCCGTGACGACCGCCGCGACCGGTCGCGTGGCGTCCGGCACGATCGTCACGTCACCGACGCCGACGGCGTCGATCGGCTCGAGGAAGCTGCTCATGCAGCGACCGTACCGCGGCCCTGTGGCCGGTCCGTGAACGGCCGGGAGGCCCGTGGCGGGCCCGCACCGCGCCTCCCGTCCGCCCGTTGCCGGTACACCTGCCGGACCCGCCGCAGCGGTCGGGCGCATGATGGGCGGATGGCACGCATCCTCGTCACCGGATCCACCGACGGCCTCGGGCGGGGAACCGCCGACTCGCTGCTCCGCAGCGGGCACGACGTCGTCGTCCACGCGCGCAACCGGGCCCGCGCCGAGGCGGTCGCCGACCTGGTGGAGCGCGGCGCCGAACTCGTCGTCGCCGACCTGGCGGACCGCGACGCCGTGATCGCCACCGCCCGGGAACTCGACGCCGGCACCCCGCTCGACGCCGTCGTGCACAACGCCGGCGTGATCTCGGGCCGTTCCCTGGTGCCCGTCAACGTCGTGGCGCCCTACCTGTTCACGGCGTTGCTGCGCTCGCCGGGGCGGCACGTGTACCTGAGCAGCGGGATGCACCGGGGCGGCCGTCCGCGCCTGGACACCGTCGACTGGACCGGCGCTTCCGAGACGAACTCGTACTCCGACACGAAGCTGTTCGTGACGGCGCTCGCCGCCGAGGTGCCGCTCCGACGCCCGGGCGTGCTGAGCAACGCCGTCGACCCGGGCTGGGTGGCGACCAAGATGGGCGGGGCTGGCGCTCCCGACGACTTCGAGCTGGGACACCGCACGCAGGAGACGCTCGCGACCAACCCAGACCAAACCGTGACAGGTGGTTACTGGTTCCACGGGGATCGGCAGGAGCCGCACCCGGCGGTCGCCGACCAGCGGTTCCGCACCGAACTGCTCGACGCGCTCGCGACGGCCACCGGCGTCACACTCTGAGTCGCGCGCACCGCCGTCAGGAGCGGCGGAGCGTCTCGCTCGGGTACTCGCCGTGCCGGTCGGCGTACGCGGCGGAGAACCGGCCCGCGTGGGCGAAGCCCCAGTAGCGGGCGACGTCGGCGACGTTCGTGGTGGCCGGGTCGGACGCCAGCAGCTCGGTCCGGATGCGGTCGAGCCGCACCGAGCGGATGTAGGCGTTCGGCGACATGCCGAGCAGCCGCTGGAAGGCGGCCTGCAGGGCGCGGAGGCTGAGGTGCGCCATCCGGGCCAGGTCGGTGCTGGTGATCGGCAGGTGCGCGTGCTCGTGGACGTACTCGACGACCTGGCGGATCCGACGGTGCTGCGGCAGCAGGAGTTCGGGCGGCAGGTCGGCGGTGGCGCGGGGGTACAGCTCGAGCAGGGACACCGCGGCCAGCCGGCCCATCTCGGCCTGCAGCAGCGGGGACGCCTGTCGGTCCAGGGTCGTCGCGGAGATGAGCTGGACCGTCTGTCGCCACTGCCGGATCGCCGCGTCGTCGATCCGGGCGGTGTGGTCGAAGCGGCGGAGCGACAGGCCACGCTCGGCGGCGACCCCCTCGACGGCGGCGCGGTTCACCTGGACGAGCCGCTGGTCGTAGTCCTCGAAGCGGAACGGGAACGCCTCGTTCGGCCACATCTGCGGGCGTCCCGGCACCAGGTGGATGGCGGTGCCGCCGTCACCCAGGACGCCGAGCCCGCGGGTGATCCACTGCACGACGAAATCGTCACCGGCGGGCATCTCGCCCGTCAGGCGTCCACCGAAGTGCACGGCGCGGAGCGTCATCGTGCCGTCGCCGGCTGCCGTGTACCGGTAGTCGAACCCGTCACCCGTGGTGTCGGCGTGCCACTCGATGCCGTCGTACGCGGTCGCGAGGGTCTGCTTCGCGGCTGCGAGGTCCGTGCCCTGCTCGTCGACCCGGATACGCGCGGGCTGCTCGGTGTCGTCGTTCATGTCGCTCGAGCAGTAGTTTCACACCCCGGTTCGGGGCCATCGTGCGATTGTCCAGATGCGGTCAGAACAGGGCGTCGCCCTCGTGCACCGCGAGCAACATCGCCGCAGCGGTCCGAGCCGTGCGGACCGGTTGCACCGAGCGGTGGACCGTCGCCTCGACGTGGGCTCCGTGGAGCAGCAGGGTGAGCGCCTGGCCGAGGTACGCCGGCAACGCGGCGGCCGCGCAGCGTTCGGCGACGTGCGCCTCGACCTGCCGCAGCTGGTCGTGCAGCAGGTCGACGAGGTCGGTCCCGTCGGCGGCTGCTCCTGCTCCGGCATGGGCCGTGTCGGACCACGCCCGGTGCCCGTCGGCCACGAGTCGGTGCTCCAGGTGGGTGAACACGGCGAGCAAGCGGTCCCGGGGGTCGTCGAACGCGGCCTCGTGCTCCAGCAGCCCGCGCATCCACTCGTCGTGCCGGTGGCGGACGGTGTCGAGCGCATCGAGCGCTCCGAGCCCGACCGGCGCTCCGGACGAGGCGGTCGGTTCGGCCACGAGGGTGGTGCTGCTCACGCTGCCACGAAGAAGTCCGCGTACGTCGGGTCAGCCGGGACGCCCCGCACCACGCCGGACAGCCGTCGGGTGATGAGCGCCTCGAGTTCGGTGGGGGGTGTCAGGCCGCGGCGGCGCCACTCGAGGGGCTGGGCACGGAGTTCGTCCATCGCGTCGTCGTCGAACGGCTGGGCCACGGGGCTCATGCGCCGAGACCGATCACGACGACGGCCGCGGATGCCGTGGCGGTGACCGAGACGATCCCGGTCGCGGTCGCGGCGACCATGAGCGTCCGGAGCCGAGCCTGTTCGCGCATCTCGGTGAAGGGGCTGCGCTCGGAGACGCAGCGTGCACGGCGGGCCACTGCGGTGTGGGCGTGCTTCGGGGCGAGTGCGGTGTCGGTGGTGAAGGTGGTCGTGGTGGTCATGGCTCGGGCCCATTCCTCTCTGCGTCCTCGCCGGCGTCGGCGGTCCTGGCGATCGGGCTGGCATCGACGGTAGGTCGGGCTCCCCGGCGGTCGTGGACGAACCGGGGTCGGACGGCGAAAGTCGGACAGCCGGTGTGCGGAAGGTGTCCGGAACCGGCTCGCGCACCAGCGCGATCCGGCCAGGACGGTCCTGCGAAGGCGTTCGTGGCGTCCGGACCAGGATGGGCTCGACACGACGAACGGAGGACCCGGTGACCCTCGGCCTGCACAACGGATCGAGTGGGTGGCAGCGCGTGCGACGGCACGGCCTGCTCCTCGCGAACGTCGCCGTCTTCGTCGTGTGCTTCGTCGGCATGGTGTTCGCCGGGTGGCGGGTGTCCGCGGCGGACGCCCTCCAGCACGGTGAGGCAGCCGTGTCGCTCTGGGGCTTCCTGACGAGCGGGGACTTCGCCGAGGCCACGTTCGAGAACTGGGAGAGCGAGTTCCTGCAGATGGGCGCGTACATCGTGTTCACGGTGTTCCTGTTCCAGAAGGGGTCGAGCGAGTCCGAGCCACTGGACGAACAGAGCCCGCAGGACGAGGACCCCCGGGAGCACGCCGACGACCCGAAGGCCCCGTGGCCGGTGCGCCGGGGCGGGATCGTGCTCGTGCTGTACGAGAACTCCCTGCTGATCCTGTTCGCGGTGCTGTTCCTCGGCAGTGTCGTGGGGCACGTGATCGGTGGCGCTGCGGCCTACAACGAGGAGCAGCTCGAGCACGGCGACAGCGTGGTCTCGGGGTGGGGCTACCTCGGCACGAGCCAGTTCTGGTTCGAGTCGATGCAGAACTGGCAGTCGGAGTTCCTGGTCATCTCGGTGATGGTGATCGCCACCGTGTCACTCCGGCAACGAGGGTCGAGCCAGTCGAAGCCCGTGGCCGCACCGACGGAGCAGACCGGGGCCTGAGCCGACCCGGCTGACGATGATCGCGGGGTTTCCCCACCGACCACGGGGGGCAGCACCGGTGTGCGGGCGGACCCCCGCGGCGAGGCTGGTGTCGGGCAATAAGCTCGTCACCGACACGAAGAGGTCCGCATGTACACCGCCGTCGCCACCCCGGGCGCACCCACCAACGTCCCCCGGTTCCGACCGTTCCGAGCCGTCGCCGACGGCAGCACCTGGCGGGCCTTCGCGTTCCACGCCGCGCACCTGCCGATCGCGATCGCCGCGCTGGCGTGGTTCGTCGTGGTGCTGGCCGTCGGCATCCCGGTGTCGCTGACCTGGGTCGGCCTGGTCGTCGCCGCGTTCCTGCTCGGTGGGTCGCACTGGTTCGCCGCGGTCACCCGCCGGATGTCCGCCGCGCTGCTCGGGCAGGTCGTCGTCGCCCCGGCACCGCCCCGTGCAGGTTCGACGCCGCTCGGCACCGCGTTCGCCCGGCTGTCGGACGGCCCCACCTGGCGGGCGTTCGCGTACCTGCTCGCGGGGTTCGTGCTGACCACCACCACGTTCGCCGTCTCGACCGCTGTGCTCGTGAGCGGTCTGGGCGCGATGACCCACGCGGCGTGGGGGCACTTCCTGCCGGCGCAGCGGGGTGCGGACGGTGAGCTCCACAGCGGTGCGCAGTTCCTCGGCGTGTACGTCGACACCCCGCCGCTGCAGGTCGCGTTCGCGGTGCTCGGCCTGCTCATCGTGCTGTTCCTCTGGCCCGCGGTGAACCACGGGCTCGCGGCACTACAGCGTGTGGTCATCCGCGCCCTGCTCGGTGCCACCGCCCGCGACCTGCGGCTCCGCCAGGTCACGGCCTCGCGCGACGCCGCCGTGCTCGACGCCGACACCACCCTGCGCCGCATCGAGCGGGAGCTGCACGACGGCACCCAGGCCCGGCTCGTCGGCCTGGCGATGACCCTCGGCGACGCCCGCGACCGCCTGCAGACCGGCGCTGACCCGGACGCGGTCACCGCACTGGTCGACCGGGCGCACGCGTCGACCAAGGAGGCCCTGGTCGAGCTCCGCGCCCTGGCCCGCGGCATCCACCCGCCCGTCCTCGACGAGGGGCTCGAGGCCGCGCTGACCTCGGCGTGCTCCCGGACCCCGTTCCCCGTCGCGCTGTCGGTGGACGTGCCCGTCCGGCCGTCCCGCGTCGTCGAGGGGATCGCGTACTTCGGGGTGCTCGAGCTGCTGACGAACGTGTCGAAGCACGCCGGAGCCTCGGCCACCGCCGTCCGGGTCGGCATGCTCGGCACCGACCTGCTCGTCGAGGTCGAGGACGACGGCCACGGCGGGGCCCACGTCGCGCTCGGCACCCCCGAGGGTCACGGCACCGGCCTGGCCGGGGTGCTCGAACGGCTGCGCGCCGTCGACGGGGACCTGCAGGTCGACAGCCCCGCCGGCGGCCCGACCCGCATCCGGATGCGCATGCCGAGCGGAGCCGAACGGTGAGGATCGTCGTCGCCGACGACAACACGATCGTGCGCGAGGGGCTGACGTCCCTGCTGCGCGGTCGCGGGCACGAGGTCGTGCCGGTGTCGGACGGCGACGCCGCGGTGGCTGCCGTCGCGCACGGCGCGGTCGACGTCGTGGTGATGGACATCCGGATGCCGCCGACCCACACCGACGAGGGCGTCCGTGCGGCCATGCGGGTGAAGGACGTCCGGCCCGACGTCGGGGTGCTCCTGTTCTCGCAGTACGCCGAGGCGCAGTGGGCGCGGGCGCTGCTCGACGTCGCCACCGTCGGCGTCGGGTACCTGCTGAAGGACCAGGTCGCCGAGGTCGGCACCTTCATCGACTCGCTGCACCAGGTCGCCGCGGGCAACGTCGTGCTCGACCCCGAGGTGGCGGCCGCACTGGTCCAGGCGCCGCGTGCCACGAGCGGTCCGCTCGACTCGCTGACCGCCCGCGAGACCGACGTGCTGCGCCTGATGGCCGAGGGCCGGTCCAACGCCGCGATCGCGGACACGCTGTTCCTGTCCGGCGGGACCGTCGAGAAGCACGTCACCGCGGTCTTCACCAAGCTCGGGCTCGAGGCGACGCCGAACGAGAACCGGCGGGTGCTCGCGGTCCTGCGGTTCCTGGCGGACTGAGCGGGGCCCTGGACGGGCCGAGACCGGACGGGAGGCCCGTGGCGGACCCGCCACGGGCCCGCCGCGGGCCTCCCGTCCGGTCCGCACCACGCTGGTGCGGTAGGTTCCTGCCGAACGCAGTCCGCACGTGAGAGGGGGCGCCCGATGGCGCAGGGGCACCGCTCTCCGCCCACGATGAGCGACGTCGCCGCCGTGGCAGGTGTCTCGAAGAAGACCGTCTCGAACGTGCTGTCCGGCTACGAACACGTCTCCGTCCGCACGCGCGACCGTGTGATGGCCGCCGTCGACGAGCTCGGCTACGAACTCAACGTCTCGGCCCGGAACTTCCGTGCCGGACGCTCCAAAGTGCTCGGGCTCGCGGTGCCGGAACTGCGGCAGGCGTACTTCGCCGAACTCGCCGACGCCGTCATCCGCGCTGCCGGAGCCGTGGGCTACACGGTGCTCATCGAGCAGACCGCGAGCGGTGTGCGCGAGGCGGACGCGATCACCCGGATGCGCGAGCACTCGATCGACGGCATCATCTACAGCCCGCTGACCGTCCGGCCGAGCGACGCCGCCGCGCTCGAGGTGAAGTTCCCCCTCGTCGTGCTCAGTGAGCCGATCCCGGACGCCCCCGTGCCGTTCATCGCCATGTCGAACGCGGACGCGCTGCGGGACGCGACCGCCCACCTGCTCGACGCCGGCCGCCGGTCGATCGCGTTCATCGGCTCCGACCCGTCGGGACCCGTGCGCACGGCGCAGGAGCGACTGCGGGGCTACCGCGAGGCGCTCGACGACCACGGTGTGCCGTTCGCGCCCGAGCGGGTCGTGCCGACCGCGCTGTGGCACCGTGCCGAGGGTGCGGCGGCTGCGCGCCAACTCCTCGACGCCGGCGTGCCGGTCGACGGGATCGTCTGCTGCAACGACGCGCTGGCGCTCGGGGCGATGAGTGCCCTGCAGCTCGCGGGCCGGACCGTGCCGGACGACGTCGCGGTCGTCGGGTTCGACGACATCGAGGAGTCGGCGTACTCGACCCCGGCGCTGACCACGGTGTCGGCCGACCTGGACCGGGTCGCGGCGACGGCGGTCGGGGTGCTCGTCGCCCAGCTCGAGGAGGGCGCCCCGGCGACGCCCGGGGTGTTGCGCTCCCGCCACGCGCTGGTGGTGCGGGCGTCGTCAGCGACCCGCTAGGGACGGGAGGCCCGTGGCGGACCCGCCACGGGCCTCCCGTCCGTCCCGGTGCCGCGTCTCAGGCCGCGACCGGCTCGGCAGGCCGGTCACGCAGTGCCGGGCAGTGCTCGGCGGTGGGGTGTTCGGTGATCGCGATGACCTGGTCGAGGCGCCCCCGGACCGCCTCGAGCTCGGCCAGCTGCGCGGTGATCCGGTCCCGCTCCGCGAGGAGCAGCGCGAACGACTCCGGCGTCGACTCCCCGCGGTCGACGCAGGGCAGCAGCTGCACGATCGTACGGCTCGCGAGCCCGGCGGCGAACAGCTGCTGCACGAGCTGGACCCGCTCGACGGCGGCGACCGTGTAGACCCGCTGCCCACTCGCGGTGCGCGACGCGGTGAGCAGCCCCTGCTCCTCGTAGTACCGCAGCGAGCGGACGCTGACGCCGGTCTCGGCCGCGAGGTCACCGATGCGCATGTTGCTCCGATCCGGGCTTGCCCCTGACATGGATGTGAGGTCTTAGCGTAGCCGAGCCGCTGCGGGAGACACCCGCGCGGCAGGAGGAGACACCATGGACATCGCTGGATCGGTCGCACTCGTCACCGGCTCGAACCGCGGCATCGGACGCCGCTTCGCCCTGGAGCTGCTGGAGCGCGGAGCGTCGAAGGTCTACGCGACCGCACGCCGACCCGAACTCGTCGACGTCGAGGGCGTCGTCGCGCTGCCCCTCGACATCACCGACCAGGCCTCCGTCGACGCGGTGGCCGCAGCCGCGGGGGACGTGACGCTGCTCGTGAACAACGCCGGCATCTCGACGCAGGGCTCCCTGGTGACCGACGACCTGACCATCGTCCGGAAGGCCATGGACACGCACTTCTGGGGCAGCCTGTCGATGATCCGCGCCTTCGCACCGGTGATCGAGCGGAACGGCGGCGGCGCGATCGTCAACGTGCTGTCGGCCCTGTCGTGGTTCGCGGCGCCCGGCGCGGGTGGCTACGCCGCGGCGAAGGCGGCCGAGTGGAACATGACGAACGCCGTCCGCCTGGAGCTCGCCGACCGGGGCATCAGCGTGCAGGGACTCCACCTCGGTGCGGCCGACACCGACATGATGGGCGACTACGACGGCCCGAAGACGGACCCGACGGACGTGGCCCGTGCGGCACTCGACGGTGTGGAGCGTGGCGTGGCCGAGGTGCTCGTCGACGACTGGAGCCGGATGGTGAAGGCGTCGCTCGCCGATGCACCGGAGCCCTTCTACGCGCAGATGGCCTGAGCCGCCGCCCCTGACTGGGGGCGTGTCCCCGCAGCGCAGTCCTGGACCCGCTGCGTGGTCATCGGCGAGCATGGACCCCGATCAGGAGCGGGGGGCACGTCGCCTGCCGCTGGAAGGGAACCATGCGTCCTGTCAGGAACGCGCTGAGCACCGGGGCGATCGTCGCGATCCTCGCCGGCCTCACCATCACCGCAGCACCCGCCCAGGCGGCGACCCCGGGGGCCGGCGCGAGCTGCGCCCCCGGGACCCTGTCGGTGCAGACGCTCGAGAGCGGCTGCACGGCGACGTCCGGCACGGTCGTGACGCCGGACGGACGCACCTTCGCGCTCCCCGCGCCGGGTGAGAGCGTCATGGCGAGCAGCTCGGCCGCCCCCGGGGCGCCCGAGCTCGCCGACGTCCTCATCGCGAACAACGGCTCCGCCGGTGTCGCCGTCCGCGTCGACGAGGCCTGGACCGGTTCGGCCCCCGCCGTCCAGCAGGAGCGTGCGCAGAGCCAGGCCGCGACGGCACAGGCCGCTCCCGCCGCGACGACCGCTGCGACCACGAAGTGCACGAGCACGGCGTACAAGGCGTCCGGCTACACCTGGCCGAGCACGGTCAAGTGGTACTACAACCAGACCGGGCAGAAGTCGACGTACGCCAAGGACGCCCTGCGCAAGGGGGCGAACGCCTGGAACGGCACGATCTCGGCGTGTGACCGGACCGTCACGTCGACGGCGAAGAACGACTACCTGCGTCTCGCGACCCAGAAGCCCAACCTCACCGACCAGGGCGGCTGCTCGCGGAACAACGGCTACAACGTGATGGGCTGGGGCAAGCTCCCGACCGGGACCCTCGGTGTCACGTGCGTCTGGTTCGACGGCAACGGCAACGCCCGCGAGGCCGACCAGCGCTACGCCACCGGCTTCAAGTGGAGCTCGACGGCCACCTGCTCGGGTGCGCGCTTCGACACCCAGGTCGTCGCCACGCACGAGTGGGGCCACCTGTACGGACTCGACCACGTCGCCACCGGCACCGGCCAGGTCATGGAGCCGTCCGGCGGCTACTGCGAGCTCGACGGCCGCACGCTCGGCCGTGGCGACATGACGGGTATCTCGACGCTCTACTGAGCTCGACGTTCTGCAGAGAGACGGACGGGGTCGTGGCGGAGAACCGCCGCGACTCCGTCCGTCTGTGGGTCTCGGTCAGACCGCGGCGGCGCAGTCGGTCTCGGTCAGACCGCGTCGGCGCGCAGGAACTCCGCCACCGGAGTCGACCCCGTGTTGAACCGGAACGTGTTGCCTGCCGTGCCGGAGTTCTCGACCACGTCGGCGACCACGTGCGCCACGTCACCGCGCGGCACCTGGGTCGACGAGCCGTCCCAGTCGACGGAGCCGGTCGGCTCGTCGTCGGTCAGGGTGCTCGGGGCGACGATCGTCCACTGCAGCCCCGAGTCGCGGAGCACGGCGTCGGCGATCATCTTCGACTGCGCGTACGCGAAGAAGTCCTGGTCCTGCGGGACGCCGTGGTCGAGCTGCGAGCCTGAGAACGACACCATCACGTACCGGTCGACGCCGGCCTGCTTCGCCCCCTGGATCGACAGCACCGCAGCGTCGCGGTCGATCGCCCAGGTCCGGTCGACGGACCCGCCACCGGCACCGGCCGACCACACCACGGCGTCGTGCCCGCGGACGAGTTCGGCGAAGTCGTTCAGGGACTGCTGCTGGATGTCCGCGACGAGCGGTTCGCCGCCGTGCGCTCGGATCTCGTCGGACTGGTCGGCGTTCCGGATGACGGAGGTGACCGTGTGTCCGCGCTCGGACAGGATGCGGGTGGCGAGGAGTGCGACCTTGCCGTGGCCGCCGAAGACGATGACGTTGCTCATGGGCCGGACGCTACTCGGGGCGGCTCCGTGCCCGGGGAGCGCCCGATGTCCGTCCGTCGCCCGCGATGCTCGGAACACCCGAGGTCACCGTGCGTACCGTCAGGGGCAACACGACAGGAGTCACGATGAGCAAGCAGCACGAGCAGCACACCCTGGTCCGCACCCTGGTCCTCGGCATCATGAGCGGCGGCCGGAGCGCCACCCCGCTCGCCGTCCTCGCACTGAACCACGACCGGTCTTCGCTGAAGGGTTCGTGGCAGCAGTGGAAGGTCTTCAGCACCCCGGTCGGCCGCGGGCTGCTCGTGGCCTCCGCCATCGGTGAGCTCATCGGCGACAAGCTGCCGAAGACCCCGAACCGCATCGCCCCCTCGGCGCTGCTCGGACGGGTCGCGTCCGGTGCCCTCGCCGGTGCCGCCCTCGGCACCACCGGCAAGCGCGACCTGCGCATCGAGGGCGCGATCCTCGGTGGCGTCGGTGCCCTCGTCGGCAGCTTCGTCGGCTGGGGTGCTCGCAAGGCCCTCGGGGGTGCGGGCCTGCCCGACCCCGTCGTCGCGCTCGCCGAGGACGCCGCGACCATCGCCGGTTCCGTGAAGGTCATCACCGCCGACTGAGCGTGGCGCTCGTCCGCCGGGCGGGCCGCGCTCGTGGGCACCGCGCTCGCCGCGGGCGCGTTTCGTGAGCAAGGACGGTCGGGTCGCACCGCCGCACCCGACCATTCCTGCTCACGATCCGCACGCCTCGGCCTACGGTGGCCCCCATGCACATCGTCGTCATCGGAGCCACCGGCCACATCGGCTCGTTCCTCGTCCCCCGTCTCGTCCGCTCGGGTCACCGGGTCGTCGCCGTCACCCGCGGCACGAGCACCCCGTACGCCGACGCTCCGGAGTGGCAGCAGGTCGAGCGGATCACCGCCGACCGCGAGCAGGAGGACCGCGACGGCACCTTCGGCAGCCGCATCGCCGCCCTCGGTGCCGACGCCGTCGTCGACCTCGTCTGCTTCACCGAGTCCTCGGCCGCAGCGCTGGTCGACGCGCTCCGCGGTACCGGTACGCACCTGGTGCACTGCGGCTCGATCTGGCGCGCCGGCGTCTCGCACGTGCTGCCGATCACCGAGCAGAACGCGACCCCGCCGTTCGGTGACTACGGCGTCCAGAAGGACGCAATCGCCCGGATGCTCAAGGAAGAAACCGCATCAGGCGGTTTGGTCACGACGTCGCTGCACCCCGGGCACATCAGCGGTCCGGGCTGGACGCCGATCGGTCCGCTCGGCAACCTCGACACGTCGGTGCTGACGAAGCTGTCCGCCGGCGAACCGCTCGAGGTCCCCGGGCTCGGCGCCGAGACGATGGCACACGTGCACGCCGACGACGTCGCGCAGGCGTTCCAGCTCGCGGTCGAGCACCGCGATGCGGCGGCGGGCGAGGACTTCTTCGTCACGGCTCCGACGGCGCTCACCGCGCGCGGGTATGCCCACCTGGCAGCGTCGTGGTTCGGCCAGGAGGCCCGGCTCGACCCCGTCACGTGGGACCGGTTCCGCGAGACCACGGCTCCAGAGCACGCTGACGCCAGCTGGGAGCACCTGTCCCGCAGCCAGGTCTTCAGCACCGAGAAGGCGAGTCGTCTGCTCGGCTACGCGCCGGCGTTCACCGCCGAGGAGACCGTGCTGGACGCCGTGCGCTGGCTCGTCGACCACGGTGAGCTCGAGGTCGCGAACCCCCTGGTCCGCTGAGCCCCGTGGTCCCCGCCCTGGGCTGCGCATCAGCTTCAGCTAATATTGCTGAAGGAACGACGCGGAGCGAAGGAACGATGATGGGCAAGAAGGACTTCGTCCGCGGGAACGACCGCGTCGAGCGTCTCCTGAGACAGCCGGACATCGCGGACGCCGTTGCCGTGCTCGAGACCGAGGCCGACGACCTCGACCGAGTCCACGCGATGAGCCTGGCGATGGTGCGTGAAGCGGGGAAGCGCACCCAGGCCGAGATCGCGCACGAGCTCGGCATCAGTCAGGGGGCGGTGTCGCAGATGGAACGGCGCGAGGACATGTTGCTCTCCACCCTCCGGAGCTACATCACCGCGACCGGTGCCGAGAACCCACGCATCATCGTCACGGTCAACGGCCGTGACGTCGAGTTGGCGATCTGACTCAGGCCCGCTCCGGCTCGACCACGAGCCCGCGGTTCCGGTGCACGACCCAGACCGTCGCGGCGAACCCCGCCAGCACCGCGGCGCCGATCGTGACAGCCGTCCAGCCCCCGGCGTTCCACAGCACCGACGCCAGCGCGGAACCGATCGCCCCGCCGATGAAGTTCGAGGTGACGAAGGCCGTGTTGAGCCGGCTCCGCGCGGCCGGGTCCACCGAGAAGAGCCGGGTCTGGTTGAGCACGTTCGCGGCCTGCACGGCGACGTCGAGCAGCAGCACGGCGAGCAGCACCACGACGATCGAGTGCGCACCGATCCCGGCGACGACCAGGGAGACGAGCAGGAGCACGATCGCTCCCCCGGTGACGGGTACCGACAGCCCCCGGTCGTGCAGTCGCCCGACCCGCTGCGCCGCCACGGCACCCGCGAGCCCCACCAGGCCGACCAGCCCGATGCTGCTGGTGGAGAAGTCGTAAGGGTCGCTGCTCAGCAGGAACGTCAGGGCGGTCCAGAACATCGTGAACACGGCGAACACCGACGAGCTCATCACGAGCGTGACCTGCACGGTCCGGTGGGTCCGGACGGCACGGAACACCGACAGGATGAGCTGCGGGTACGCCACCTTGGCGCGGGTTCCGAGCTCCGGGATGGCCCGCCGCAGCAGCAGGGCGAGGACGACCGCGACGACGGCGGCGAGCACGTAGATCGCACGCCACCCGAACGCGTCCGCGACCAGGCCGCTGATCGTCCGCGACACCAGGATGCCGGTGAGCACCCCGGAGGCGATCGTGCCGACGACACGTCCGCGCTGCGCGGGGTCCGCGAGGTCCCCGGCAAGCGGGATGAGGAGCTGCCCGGCGACCGTGGTCAGCCCGACCAGTGCCAGGGCGACCAGGAGCGCCGCGAAGGTCGGAGCGATCGCGGCGAGCAGCAGCGCGACGGCGGAGGCGACGAGCACCCAGGGGATGAGGCGCCGGCGGTCGAGGACGTCCCCGAGTGGCACGACGAGCAGGATGCCGAGGGCGTAGCCGACCTGGGTCAGCGTGACGAGCAGCCCGGCGAGTGACGCCGAGGTGCCGAGCGACGATGCGATGTCGTCGAGCAGCGGCTGCGACCAGTACAGGTTGCCCACCGCCGCTCCCCCGGCGACGGCGAACAGCAGGGTCCGGCCGGTCGACATCGAGTGGTCGGTGGTCATGCTGCGGGTGCTCCCTCGTTCACGGCGGCCAGGGCGTTCAACGTGCGCGGGTAGCCGATGAGCGGGACGAGCACGGTCAGGACGTCCAGCATCTGCTGGCGGGTGTTCCCGACGTTCAGGTTGCCGGCCACGTGCCCCTGCACCTGGGCGTCGGCCCCGCCGAGCGCCGCGAGCAGCGAGAAGGTCAGGAGTTCACGGGTGGGCAGCGACAGCCCGTCCCGGCCGACGGTGTCCCCGAAGCAGTTGCCGGACAGGAACCGCTGGAAGTGCACGGCGTCCGCGGGGGCGTTCTCGTACATCGCGTCGACGCGGTCCGCACCGACGACGGAGCCCTGCACCGCTCGGCCGCGCTCGAGTCGGTCCGCCGGGGTCGTCGTCGACTGTCCGGCCAACGGCAGGGTGACCCCGCGGGCGACCAGCACGGTGTTGCTGATCGTCAGGAAGTCGCCGACGCGTGCGGAACCGACGTAGGCCACGGCCTGGTAGACGATCTCCTTCGCCTCGGTGGGCGAGAGCGGGCCGTCGAGGGCCTCGTCCAGCAGATCGCGGAACGCCGTCGGCGCCCCGGCCGCGATCGTCGCACCGAGCTGGACGACCACGCGGTCGTGCTCGCTGAGTGATGCGTTCCGCAGGGTCTCGTCCACGAAGTCGGCGTGGTACCGGGCGAACTCGGGGTCGGTGTCGGCGAAGGTCATGTCCTCGACGCTAGGGCCGACCGCGGAGCCGTGACAGGTGCTGTCCTCCCCCCTCAGCCGTCACCGTCGCCGGAACAGCTCCCCCAGGTGCCACGGCCCGGGCGCGAGCCGCACCGCTGCCTCGGCTCGGACCCGCTCCTCGAGTTCACGGTCGCGGGTGAGCTCGTGGATCTCCTGCTCGGCACGCCACCGGAACCGCAGTCGGCCGAAGAACCCGGTCGGCGGAGCCGGGACGACGGTCTCGACGGACTCGGTCTCGTTCACGCGTCCTCCCCGGCGGCAGCAGCACCAGCGACGGAAGCAGCACCGGCGACGGAAGCGGTCGACGCAGCCGCCGCACTCGTCGCACCGGTCGCGCTCGTCGCCGCGAGGTTCGCCAGCAGCTGCAGCCGTTCCTCGGACGCCGACCCGGGCTCGGTGCCGTACACGACCATGGTCAGCCCCGAGTCCGTGACGAGCTCCATCGTCTCGTAGCTCATGTCGATGTCGCCCACGTCCGGGTGGTGCACGCGCTTCACACCGCTCCGGTGCCGCATCACGTCGTGTGCGGCCCATCGCCGCCGGAACTCGTCACTGCGGGTGGAGAGCTCCCCGATCAGGTCGGTCAGTCCCTTGTCGTACGGCGAGCGGGCCGCCTCGGCGCGCAGGGCGGCGACCACGTCGCCGGCGACCGAGTCCCAGTCTCGCCAGAACTGCTGACCGCGCGGGTCGAGGAACGCGAAACGCGCGGTGTTCGGGGTGCCGGAGGGCGACAGGAACAGCGGCGAGTACACCGCGCGGGCGAGTGTGTTGCCGGCGAGGAAGTCGAACCGGCCGTTGCGGACCCAGGCCGGGGCGCTGATCGAGTCGAGCACCCGCTGCACGTTCGGCCGGACCTTCGACGTCGGGATCGTCCGGCGCGAGGCACCCGAAGCGTTCTGCAGACGGGCCAGGTCGAACAGGTGCGCGTGCTCGGCATCGTCGAGACGCAGCGCACGGGACAACGACTCGAGGACGCTCTCGGAGACCCCGGTCAGGTTCCCGCGCTCGAGGCGGACGTAGTAGTCGACGCTCATCCCCGCGACCAGCGCGAGCTCTTCGCGCCGCAGCCCCTTGACGCGGCGGACCCCACCGAAGTCGGGCAGACCGACCTGCTGCGGCGTGACGCGCTCGCGGCGTGTGCGGAGGAAGTCGCGCACTTCGCTTCTGGTGTCCATGCGTCCACGGTACGGCCGGCCGGGTGCCGGAAGCAGGGGTTGCTGGTACCCGTCAGCAGGGATCGGCCCGGACCCGGACGGGACGGACACGAGCCGGTTCGACCGGGTGATCCCGGAGGTCTGACGCGACCACGAGCGGCCTGGAGGCGCGGTGCGGGCCCGCCCCGTCCCTCCCGGCAGATGCGGTGGTCGCGACCACCGCGTCAGGCGAGCTGGCGCGCCCGCTCCGCGATGCCCTCGGTCGCCGCCCACGAAGCCAGCACCCGCAGGGCGTCGGCCGTCGGGCTGCCCGGCGTCGCCGGGTAGATGGTGAGCGCGAGCCCCGGGTCCTCGGCGAGTTCGAGCGTCTGGAAGTGGAGCTCGAGCGGCCCCACGACGCTGTGCCGGAACGACTTCACGCCGGCGTAGTGGCGTCGGACGTCGTGCGCTGCCCAGAGGCCGCGGAAGTCGTCGCTCCGCATCGACAGCTCGCCGATCAGCGCGGCGAGGTCCTTGTCGTTCGGCGTCCGGCCCGCTTCGCGGCGCAGGATCGCGACGTTCGTGTGCGCGGCCCGCTGCCAGTCCTGGTAGAAGTTCCGCGCTTGGGGGTCGAGGAAGATGAAGCGCGAGAAGTTCATCGGCCGCGCCGGTGCCGCGACCAGGTCCGAGTGCATCGCGAAGCCGAGCGCGTTCGCGGCGACGATGTCCTGCCGGTTGTTGATGATCATCGCCGGGGCGTCCGTGACGACGTCGAGCAGGTACTGCAGCTCGGGCCGGACGGCAGCGACGGGCACGACACGACCGGCGCGACGCGGGGTCTCGTTCTGGTGCTGCGACAGGTCGCGCAGGTGCTCCTGCTCGGCGGGGTCGAGCTGCAGGGCCCGGCCGATGGCGTCGAGCACGCTGTCCGAGACCCCCTGCAGGTTCCCGCGCTCGAGTCGCGTGTAGTAGTCGATGCTGACGCCGGCCAGGCGTGCGACCTCTTCGCGACGCAGCCCGGTGACGCGGCGCCGTGTGCCGAAGGTCTCGACGCCGGCCTGCTCGGGGGTGATGCGGGCGCGACGGCTGGAGAGGAAGTCGCGCGCTTCGTCGCGGTGGTTCATGCCGTCACGGTACTTCGCCCCGTCCGGCGCGAGCGAGGGGCTGCGGGAACCCCTTTCACGTGCGCGTGAACGGGACGGAGACGATCCGGTCGTCCCCGCTCGACGGTGTCCCGCGGCCGTCGGTGTTGTTCGTGACGAACCAGAGCGTGTCCGACGGGCCCTCGAGCACCGTCCGGATGCGGCCGAAGTCACCCGCGAAGTACTCGGTCGCCGTGCCGGGGTCGTCGGCCGGGACCGCCCGGAGCACCTCGCCCCGCAGGTTCGCGACGAACACCGTGTCGTCGACGACGGCGAGGCCACTCGGGGACGCCTCGTCGGTGGACCACTGCTGCACGGGGTCGACGAAGCCCTGGTCCTCGCCGCCGGTGCCCTCGACCTCGGGCCAGCCGTAGTTCGACCCGGGCTCGATCACGTTGAGCTCGTCGTTCGTGTTCTCGCCGAACTCCGACGCGAACATCGTGCCGTCCGACGACCACCCCATGCCCTGCACGTTGCGGTGCCCGAGGCTCCACACCAGTGACCCGTCGATGGGGTTGTCGGCGGGGACGTCGCCGTCCGGGGTGAGCCGCAGGATCTTGCCCGCGAGCGACTCCTCGTCCTGCGCGTCCGTGCTCGCGCCGGCGTCCCCGACGCTCGCGTAGAGCATGTCGTCGGGCCCGAACGCGATCCGCCCGCCGTCGTGGAACGTGTTCTTCGGCAGCCCGTCGATGATCGTCGTCGCCTCGCCGAGACCCCACGACCCGGTGCTCCCCGTCAACTCGTACCGCTGGATCCGGTTGCCGCCGTCGGCCGTGGAGTACACGAACAGGTCGTCGTCGTGCAGCGCGAGCCCGAGCAGTCCGCCCTCGCCGCCGTGGCTGACCCCGTCGACCGTGCCGACCTGACGGGTGGTGCCGTCGGACCGCAGCTCGAGCACCCGGGCCGAGTCACGCTCGCTGACCAGCGCGTCGCCGTCGTCACCCGTCAGGACCACCGACCAGGGGGCCTCCAGGCCGGTGACTACGTCGGTGGTGTCACCGTCGAGCGCCACCTGACCGGCCGACAGGTCGGTGGGCGCGGTCGCGCGCGCCGACGGCGAGCCGCCTCGGTCGGATCCGTCCCGCTCTGCTCCGTCGCCGCTCGTGCAGGCGGTGAGGGCGAGCGCTGCGACGGCGGCGAGGCCGGCCACCGACCAGAGGCGGCGGCTGCGGGGCGTTCCGGCGGGTGTGTCCACGATGATCCTCCCGGGGTCGTGGGTCGATCACACACGCTGCGTTCGGGAAACCCCTGAGGGGGTCTGTCGGCACCTCCCGACGGTGCCGACGGCGGCCTACCGTCGTCGGCATGCAGATCGAACCGAAGCAGCCGACCGTCAAGAACCCGCCCGAGCAGTTCACCGGCGACGTGTACCTCGACGCCATCGCCTCGCCGAAGGAGCCCGGTCAGACGATGACCGTCGCCAAGGTCCGGTTCCTGCCCGGCGCCCGCACCGCCTGGCACTCGCACGCCAAGGGCCAGACCCTGCACGTCACCGAGGGCGTCGCGCGGATGGGCACCCGGGACGGCCGCGTCATCGAGGTGCAGGCTGGACAGACCGTCTACACGCCGGCCGGCGAGGAACACTGGCACGGCGCGACCCCCACCGACTACATGGAACACCTCGCGATGCTCGAGGCCGCCGACGATCCGGCGACGACCACCACCTGGCTCGAGCACGTGAGCGACGAGGAGTACACCGCATGACCACCATCGCCATCGTCGGGGCCGGCAAGGGCCTCGGCCTCGCCGTCGCCGAGCGCTTCGCCCGTGAGGGCTTCGCCGTCGCCCTGATCTCCCGCAACCAGGACCGCCTGGACGGCCTCGCCGCTGAACTGCGCGAGCACGGCCACACCGCCGCCGGGTTCGCCGCGAACGTCCGTGACGGGGACTCCCTGCGCACCGCACTCGAGCGCGCCACGGAGCAGCTCGGCCCCATCGAGGTGCTGCAGTACAGCCCACTCCCCGCCAAGGAGTACATGCGCCCCGTGCTCGAGACCACGGCGGACGACCTGGTCGGCCCGATCGAGTTCTCGGTCTACGGCTCGGTCAACGCCGTGCGCCAGGTGCTGCCCGGCATGCGCGCCATCGGCCACGGCACGATCCTGTTCGTCAACGGCGGCAGTGCGGTCCGACCGGGAGCCCGTGTCACCGGCACGTCCGTCGCCTTCGCGGCCGAGAGCGCCTACGCGCAGCTCCTGCACGACGCCGTCCGCGACGAGGACGTCCACGTCGGCCAGCTCATCATCCCGTTCGGCATCGACGACGGGCAGCCCGAGCACTCCGGGGAGTCCATCGCCGACCGCCTGTGGGCGATCCACACGGAGCGCGGCGACTTCCGCACCTACGCGGAGGCGCTGCCCGAGCTCGCGTGAGCGCGGCGCTCGCCGCTTCGTGAGCAGGAGTGGTCGGGTCCGGCGCAGCGACCCGACCATTCCTGCTCACCATGTGACGGACTGGAGGCCCGTGGCGACGCCGCCACGGGCCTCCCGTCCGTCAGTCCGGCAAGTGCACCTTCGCGAGATCCATCGACGCGTCTCGCCAGGAGCGCGCGCGGGCGGTGCTCATCACCGCGACGTGCGGTTCTGCCCATTCGGTGATCGCCGGCCCGCGCATCAGTCGACCGGTGTGCGCGATCACGTCTCGGAGTGCGGCCTCGGTCAGCTCGGCCGCGAACGCCTCGCCCCCGGGCCCCCCCGCGAGTTCGGTGAGGTAGGCATCCCCGAATCGTTCCGCCGCCGCCGCGCGCAGATAGGGGCTGTCGAGGCGCTCGTACCAGCGCCGGACGAACGCGTCGTACGGAGCCATGTCCACAGCGAAGCCGCCCGAGGCGAAGAGCAGGTCGGCGACCCGGTCGGGAGTCAGCCCCTGAGCTTCGGCGACCGCGGCTTCGATCGCTCCGGCATCGACGAGCCGTGCAATATCGCTCATCTCACCCATCCGTTGCTGATGTGGCCACTCAAGGACGTCCGCACTGTGATCGTTCGGTTGTTGTGACGCCAAACGTAGTCAATGTGCTTCCGAGTCTTCGACGCCCTGCCGTTCGCGACAGCCTTGCTCATGTCCTACCTGGTGATGGCGGTGGCGTCCGCACTGCCAGCGATGTGGTGGGGCATCGGTCTCGGGATCGTGCCACTCCTGATCGAACTGCCGATCGTGGTGGTGGGTTGGGTCGGCCTGGCGGTGCCGGTGGTCCTGTACCGCCGCCGGATCCTCGGGGTGCCGGGAGCCGACCGCTCCCTCGGGCCCGTGTGGCCTGTCGACGCGATCGTGGTCGCCTGGCTCGTGGGGACGCTGGCCGTCGGCCCGCTGTTCGCCGGGAGCGGTCTTCCGGTCACTTCGTGAGCAGAAGACGTCGAGTCCGAGCAGCCGACTCGACATCTTCTGCTCACCAAGCGAAGCGGAGCGCACGAGGCAGCGCGCGCGTCAGTGCGCCCGTCGCACCGCCACCCGCCGCCGACCCCGCGAGGTCAGCCACGCCCCGGCCGTCACCACGAGGGGCAGGCCGATCGCGAGCAGCGCCAGCACCGGCCAGTCCGGCACGAACGGCATGTGGTTCACCCCGACCGGACTCTCGGTGAACCGCAGGGTCAGGGCGCGGATCGGCAGGAGTCCGAGGAGCGTCCCGATCACCGAGCCGACCGTGGCCAGGATCGCCGCCTGCCAGGTCGACACCCCTCGGCGCAGGCGTGGTGCGGCACCGATGGCGTCGAGCACTTCGTCGTCCCGCCGGCCGTCGGACCGTGCGAGTCCGATCGCCACCGCCGTCGCACCGATGGTGACGGCCGCCGCGAGTGCGAGCACGATCGCCCGGATGATCGCCTCGTTGTCGGTGGGGCCGGCTTCGTACATGAACGACGGGCCGCTCCACCGTGCACGGTCATCGCCGCCGAAGCTCTGCCACGCCGAGCTCAGCTCGTCCGCCTGCGCCGGGTCGAGGTCGTGCGGCAGCGTCGTGACGAGCATGCCGTCGACCACGGGCACGCCGTACCGTTCGGCGGTCGCCTTCGTCATGAAGACGCCGACCTGGATCCGCGGGGTCTGCACGTCGAGCACGGCGGGGATCGAGACGCTGGCCGCCGGTCGGCTGCGCTCGGTGATGGGGTCGCTCTCCCACGTCCGGTCGTGGAAGGTGTCGACGCGGACCGCACCGTCGTGGGCGTACTCGGGCCAGAGCGACACGGCCTCGCCGCCCTCGAGCGCGTCCCGCACGGCGGCGGACGGCCGGTGCCCGGTGAGCACGGCGTAGTCGTCCACGGTCCCGGTCCAGATGTGCGGGCTCGACACGCTCGCCGTGTCCAGGTAGTACGAGCAGCTCCTGGTGTCGTTCACCGGGCAGTCGTACGCGCTCCAGCGGTGCGGGATCGTGACGGTCGAGGGGGTGTCGCCCGGCTGCTCCTGCGCGACACCGAGCACCCGGATGCGGTCCTGGTCGAAGACCCCGGACACCACCTTCGCGGCGTGGGCCGTCAGTTCTGCGTCGTGGCGACCGGTACTGCCGCCGTCCTTCGTCTCGGTCTGCACCTCGGCCGTCGCGACCCCGACCGCCGTCGTGTACTCGTACCCACGGACGTACTGGGCGTGGCTCGACGCACTCCACGTGATCACGACGGAGGCCACGAACACGACGCTCATCACGCTCGCCAGCACGGGTACCGTGCGGACCGGGTTGCGGCGGGCGTCGCGGGCGGCGAGCCGGGCGGACAGACCGGCCCGCGAGGTGAGCCGGGTGATCAGGGCGAGCAGCCACGGTGAGCAGATGGCGATGCCGAGCTGCATCAGGCACGGCCCGATCGCGACGCCGGCACCGACGACGTAGGCCCACCGGTCGTGCTGCACCGGGCGGTCGTTGAGCATGAGGACGCCGACGCCGCACGCCATCGTCATCACGGCTCCGAGGACCATGAGCAGTGGGCCCCAGATGCGCCGACGACGGCGGGCCGGACGGCTGACGGGCACCGGACGGAGCGAGCCCCGCAGCGCCGCGAGCACGTTGATCCGGGTCGCCGACCGTGCGGCGACGAGCGCGGAGACGAGTCCGGCGAGCACCCCGGCGGCCGCGATGGACAGCAGCAGGAGCGGCGGCACGTGCAACCCGGGGAACGACGCCACGTTGCCGTTGTCGATCAGTCGGTAGGCGAGCACACCGATCCCGGTGCCCGCGGCGACCCCGAGGACCGCGCCGACGAGCCCGAGCACCAGGCCCGACCCGGCGACGATCGTGCGGACGAACCGTTTGTCGCCGCCGACGCTCGTGACGATGGCGTACGAGCGGGTGTCCGCCCGGGTACCGACCAGGAACGCGGCCCCGGCGAGCAGGGCGACCTCGAACATCGCGAAGACGCCGAGCAGTCCCATCGCCCCGAGGTACCAGCCGAGTGTCGAGCTCAGCTGCCCACCGGAGAGCCGGGCGTCGGGCGGGTCGAGCACGACCGGACGCGACTGCACGATGATGCCGTGCGCGTTGAGCTGCCGGATCTCCGACCACGTCGGGGCGTCCGACGGCAGGTACACGGTGACGTCGGTGAGCCCGACGTCGTCGGTGGTGTCGGTCGTCGAGAGCGTCGTGCCCCAGGGCAGGAACACGCCCTGCGAACCCGGGTCCGTCCCCAGGTCGGTCATGGTGCCGGTGATCGTGAAGCGCTTGGTGACCGGGTCGGTCAGGTCCACCGTGTCGCCGATGTGCGCCCCGAGGCGTTCGAGCGTCGCCGGCGTGACCATGAGCTCACTGCGCGTGGTCGGCCTGGAACCGTCGAGCACGTGCCAGTGGCCCTCGAGCGACGGGTCCCAGACGCTGCCCTCGACCGCGGTCAGTCCGACGGGACCCTTCGGCCCCTGGACCACGACGGGTGTGCCGCCGACCGGGATCGACAGCGCGCCGTCGGGCACGTGCGCCAGGACGTTCGCGAAGGGGGAGTCGTCGTCCGACTTCGTGACGGGGCTGTTCCGCTTCGAGTCGGTGAACTCCCACTGCACCGGGTCCTGCACCATGCCGGGCAGGTCCGGGCCGGACACCCGCATCTGCGCCGATGCCTGGCCGAGGTCGTAGTCGAGCCGCTCGGTCGCGGTGGCCTGCGTGGACTGCACCACGACGGCGACGGCGGCGAACCCGGCGGTGGGGATCCCGATGAGCGCGATGATCAGTGCGGCACGGCCCGCTTTCGCGAACGCCAGCCGACGCCCCAGACGGAGCGCCGGTCGGAGGGCGAACGGTGTCCGGCCGGTCCCGGCACGCCGACCCCGGCTCACGAGGCGGTCCGGTCCGTCAGTGCCGCCTCGACGCCCGAGTACACGGTCTCGTCGACCACCCGACCGTCGCGCAGGAACACGATGCGGTCCGCCCAGGCCGCGTGCCGGGCGTCGTGGGTCACCAGGAGGGCGCCGGCTCCGGCGTCGACGTGCCGACGGAGCATGCGGAGCACGACCTCGCCGGTCTGTGAGTCGAGGGCTCCGGTCGGCTCGTCGGCGAGCACGAGCCGGCGCTCGCCCACCACGCCGCGGGCGATCGCGACGCGCTGCTGCTGGCCGCCGGACAGGTCGTCCGGGTAGGCGTCGGCGCGGTGCGACAGCTCGACGTTGTCCAGCGCGAGTTCCGCGGCGCGGCGGGCCTGCGAGGCCTTCCACCCGTCGAGCTCGAGCGGCAGTGCCACGTTCTCGACCGCGGTCAGCGAGGGGATCAGGTTGAAGTCCTGGAACACGAACCCGATGAGTCGGCGGCGCAGCGCTGCGAGTTCCCTGGCGGGACGGTCGGACACGAAGGCGCCGTCGATCAGCACCTCACCGCTCGTCGGCGGCAGCAGGGTGCCGGCGCAGGCGAGCAGCGTCGACTTGCCCGATCCCGAGGTGCCCATCACGGCCACCATCTCGCCGCGCTCGACCCGCAGGTCGATGCCGGCCAGGGCGGTGACGGCCTTCGCGCCGGAGCCGTAGTGCACGCTCACGGCGTCGAGCTGCAGGAGCGGTGCGGCGGTCACCGTGCGCTCCGGGCAGCCGCAGCGGCAGCGGCAGCGGCAGCGTCGGCACTGGCAGGCGCCGCCGGGTGCTCGTCCGGCCGGTACCGCGCGACACTCGACTCCACGTGGTCCAGCCACCGCACCTCGGCCTCGGCCTGGAACACCATCGACTCGAGCACGAGCGACCACGCCAGGTCCGTCGACGGGTCGGTCGTCCGCTTCAGCCGGGTCAGGTCCTGCAGGTTCCGGATCGCCGCACCGCGCTGCACCTGCACCAGCCGGGCGACGTCGACCCCGGGCACGGTCACGGCGAGGGCGAACTTGATCGCCAGCTCGTCGCGGCCGCGCTTGGCCGGCACGGGCTCGCTGAACCAGCGCGCCACCTCGGCCCGACCCGCGTCGGTCGCCGTGTAGACGACGTGTCCGTCGTCGTCGGCGTCGCCGCGGGCCACGAGGCCGTCGCGTTCCAGGCGGTCCAGGGTCGTGTAGACCTGGCCGATGTTCAGCGGCCAGCTCCCGCCGGTGCGGTGCTCGAACTCCCCCCGGAGCTGGTACCCGTAGCCGGGTCCCCCCACCAGCAGCGCGAGTACGCCCATCCGAACGCTCATGACACTTCCCCTGTCTCGGGCCACCGTGGCCATACTGAGTATGCACATACCCGGTATGCGTGCGCAAGCACGGATCTGTACAAGGCGGAAAACGGACGGGAGGCGCGGTGCCAGCTGGCACCGCGCCTCCCGTCCGACCGGTCATCGCGTTCGCGACCCGTGGTCGCGTCCTGAGGGTCAGTGACCCAGCTTCGCCAGCTCCTCGAACTCGTCGTCGGTCAGCTCGACCGTGGCACCCGCGAGGTTGTCCTCCAGGTGCGCGACGCTCGACGTGCCGGGGATCGGCAGCATCACCGGGGAGCGCTTGAGCAGCCAGGCGAGCGCGAGCTGCGCCGGGGTGGCACCCTTGCGCTCGGCGATCTCGGTGAGCGGCGAGTCCTCGCCGGTCAGGCCACCCGTGGCCAGGGGGAACCACGGGATGAAGCCGATGCCCTGCTCCTCGGACCAGTCGAGCAGCTCCTCGGCGTCACGCTTCTGCAGGTTGTAGAGGTTCTGCACGGAGACGATCGTGGCGATCTCCTGCGCGGCCTTGACCTCGTCGACGGAGACCTCGGACAGGCCGATGTGGCGGATCTTGCCCTCGTCCTGCAGCTTCTTCAGCTCGCCGACCTGGTCCTCGAGCGGGACCTTCGGGTCGATGCGGTGCAGCTGGAACAGGTCGATGCGCTCGAGGCCCAGGCGGCGGAGGCTCATCTCCGCCTCTTGCCGGAGGTACTCCGGGCGGCCGACGGGCGGCCAGACGTTCGGGCCGGTGCGGGTGAGGCCGGCCTTCGTGGCGATGACGACGTCGTCGCCGTAGGGGTGCAGGGCCTCCTTGAGGAGCTCCTCGGCGACGTAGGGGCCGTACGAGTCGGCGGTGTCGAAGAAGTTCACGCCGAGCTCGACTGCGCGCTTGAGGACGCGGATCGCCTCGTCGTGGTCCTTCGGCGGTCCCCAGACGCCGGGGCCGGTGAGCTGCATGGTGCCGTAGCCGAGCCGGTTGACCTCGAGGTCGCCGCCGATGCGGAAGGTGCCGGAGGACGCGGCCGGACGGTTCGTGGTGTCAGTGCCTGTGGTCATGTCCCCGGTCTACGCCCGGTGCGTTGCCGGTCCCTGAGTCGGTGTCCCCCGACCGCTTTCCGGGTTCGCAGGGTCTACGGACGGGTGGGCCGCGGGTACGGGGTCTCGCCGCGTTCGAGCCCGCCGACGAGCTTGGTGAGCCGGTTCGTCCGCACCGTGGCGTTCGGGGCGGTGGTGATGCGGTGCAGCACGGCGTACCGGTTGGTGGCGTCGAGCTCGGCGAACAGCGCGGCGGCTGCGGGGGCGGCGTCGAGCGCGGCCTGCAGGTCCTCGGGCACCGTGGCCGTTGCCGAGCCGGCGTAGGCGCGGTCCCACCGGCCGTCGCCCTTGGCGCGCTCGATCTCGGCGTGCCCGCGCTCCCGCATCCGCCCCTCGGCGATGAGTGCCGCGACCAGGCCGAGGTTCCGCTGCGACCACAGCGAGGCCTTCCGGCGCGGGGTGAACCGCTGGCGGTAGGTGGAGTGGTCGCGCCCGCGCCGCTGCCCGTCGATCCACCCGGAGCAGAGCGCCTCGTCGAGGGCGGTGTCGTAGGTCAGCGTCGTCGGCTCGGTGACGCCCTTCTTGGCGAGGACGAGCCACACGCCGTCGGGTTCGTGCTCGTGGTCGTCGAGCCAGGCGCGCCACGCGGCGACGTCCGGCAGCACCAGGTCGACGATGTCCATGCGGTCATCGTAGGACCGGCCGGCCGCTCGGGTCAGGCCGCGCTGCTGCTGATCCGGGTCGCACTCGCCCAGTCGTGCACCCAGTCGGGCACGGTCAGGTCGCGGTCCGCGCCACCCGCCGCCTCGAGCAGGTCCGCGGTCGGCACCGTCCCGCCGGAACGCCGCAGGAACCGGGCCTGCACCACGGCGCGGGCCATCACGGCGCCCTGTCGCACGAACGTCTGCTCCAGGTACACGGCACGGTCGTCGACCCCGAGCACGTGGGTGCGGAGCTCGAACCGCTGCCCGAGCGTCAACGACCGCTTGTACGTGATCGTCTGCGCCGAGACGACGGGGTACCAGCCGTGCTCGGCCAGCGCGCCCCAGTACCCGGAGCGGAGCATCAGGTCGAGCCGACCAAGGTCGAGCATCGACAGGTACTTGCCGTTGTTGACGTGGCGCAGCGGGTCGAGGTCGGTGGGAGCGACCCGGAACGGCGTCCGGACCTCGTCCCAGAGCGACGCCCGGCGGCGTCCACCGACCCGAGCGCGCAGGCGGGTGCGCAGCTGCAGCAGGAACAGTCGGAAGTACAGGTTCACGGATTGATCACACCAGTGCGCGGAGCAATCGTGCGAGCACCTTGGAGGAACCTCACGAAGCGCCGGTAGCCCTGGTCACCGCGGACCCGCTGCTTCCGACAACCGCCCGAGCGGCCGGGTGGGTCAGCCGGAGAACATCCCGCTGGAGGCGCTGCCACCCGGGTGCGCGGTCCTCGACACCCCTTCGGCCGTCGATCGAGCGGCGTCGGCCTCGACCATGGCACGTGACCCGGCGGTGGGGTCGGAGAAGTCCTCGAGGTCCGCGAGCGCCCGCCGCCGACGGCGGTTCTGCACCTCGAGCACGACGAGCAGGGCGCCGAGCACGACGACCACGGCGATGACGATCCAGATGATGACCATGACACTCCCCCGAGCCCGGGGCGTCTGCCCCGTCCCTCGCAGCGTAGCGGTGCGGAGGCGGGTACAGCCAGTGCCTCCCGCCGTCAGGGGGACCGGGAGTAGACCTGCAGCATGCAGACACGCAAGCTCGCAGACCTCGAGGTCGGACCGATCGGCCTCGGAACCATGGGCATGAGCGCCTTCTACACGGGCGCCGGCACCGACGATGACGAGTCGATCCGCACCATCCACCGCGCGATCGACCTCGGCGTCACCCTGTTCGACACCGCCGAGGCGTACGGCCCCTACACGAACGAGGAACTCCTGCGCCGCGCGCTCGAGGGCCGCCGCGACGACGTCGTCATCGCGACCAAGTTCGGCCTGTACCACCACGAGGCCGGTGAAGAGACGCCGACGCAGCAGCGCGGGATCTCCAGCAAGCCAGAGTCCGTGCGCGAGGCGCTCGAGGGCTCACTCCGGCGCCTCGGCACGGACCACATCGACCTCTACTACCAGCACCGCGTCGACCCGGCCGTCCCGATCGAGGACGTCATCGGCCAGCTCGCCGGCTTCGTGCAGGAGGGCAAGATCCGGCACATCGGACTGTCCGAGGCCGGTGCCGAGACCATCCGCAAGGCCCACGCCGTCCACCCGATCACCGCGCTGCAGAGCGAGTACTCGCTGTGGACGCGGGACCCCGAGGGCGACGTGCTCGACACCCTGCGCGAGCTCGGCATCGGCCTGGTGCCGTACTCGCCGCTCGGCCGCGGGTTCCTGACGGGTGCCATCACGAAGCCGTCCGACCTGGACTCCGACGACTTCCGCCTGGCGAACCCGCGCTTCCAGCAGGAGGCGTTCGAGCAGAACATGCGCATCGTCGACGCGGTCAAGGAGATCGCCACCGAGGCCGGCGCCACCCCGGCGCAGGTGTCGCTCGCCTGGCTGCTCGCCCAGGGCGACGACATCGTCCCGATCCCCGGCACGAAGCGGGTCTCCCGCCTCGAGGAGAACGTCGGCGCAGCCGACCTGACCCTCACCGCGGACCAGCTGTCACGCCTGTCGGCGCTGCCGGTCCCGACCGGTGACCGCTACCCCGACATGTCGACCATCGGTCGGTAGACGCGACCGGATGACGGCCTGGAGGCCCGGCGCCAGCTGGCACCGGGCCTCCCGTCCGTCGTCAGTCGCGTTTGCGGACGCGAGACGCCGGCGTCAGCGCGAGACGCCTCCGAATCCGGCGGCGTCTCGCTGACTCGGCGGCGTCCTTCGAGGACGCCGGCGTCTCAGACCTCGGCGGCGAAGGACGCGGCCCGGACCTGCAGGTCCTCGATGCGCCGGAGGCGCGCTGCCTCGACGTCGTACCCCTCGTAGGCGGGCGGCGGCAGCTTCCGGACGTTCCGCGAGCACTGGAAGTCCTGGCACACCAGGGTGCCGACGGTGTTGCCGTTCCGACCGGCCGGCCCGGACCGTTTCGCGCTGTAGAACGCGACGTCGTTCGGCAGTTTGACGTCCTGGCACCACGAGCACTGGGCACGGGAGCGGGGCGATGCCTCGGCCTGCCGGAACAGGATGCCGATCAGGTCGCCGTCCAGGGTCGGCACGACGGCGTACGCACGCCGCCCGATCTTCGGGTCGCGCCAGCCGAGGTAGTCGAGCGCGTCCCAGTCGAGCGTCTCGAAGCCGGCGGGCAGCGTGAGGTCGGACACCTCTTTCCGCGAGGCGTTGACGAAGGACGTGCGGAGGGTCTTCTCCACGATGGGGAGCATGGGTGATCGCTTTCGTGCGGGCCCGGGGCGTGCAGACGCACACCGCACCGGGCGGAGGAGGTCAGGGTTCGACGAGGGCGGCCGCACCCGAGGGCACGACCGAGGGCCTCACGCCCTGATGCCGGCGATACGGGCGCCGACCACCTCCTGGAAGCTCACCCGACCAGCCTACGACCGGGTGTCAACCCCGGCCCGGTCCGCCCGCGGTCGGTTCGGGGTCGCCGTGACCAGGACGACCGAGCCCTCGTGCGTCGGGCGGATCCGCAACGACCCGTGCCGCCGGTCCCACTCCCCCGACTCCAGCGCGGTCCGGAGCGCTGCCACCGACCGCCGGACGGTGAACTCGTCGACCAGGCCCCACGTCGGGTCCGCCTGGCGCACGCCGGGGTCGAGCAGTCGCTCGGGGCGGGCGTAGTACGCCTCGGCGAACCCGTCGACGCACGTGAACGGGATCGGCAACGGGGTGCTCGTCACGGTGTCGTCGCCCAGTGCGTCGGCGATCCGCGGCAGTGCGGGGTGGCGACGGGCGTCGGCCGCCAGCACCTCGGGCGCGTACTCGGCGAGCCAGGAGCGCTCGATGCGGTCGGGGTCGAACGTCAGCACCACGATCGGGCCCCGGGTCACGCGACGCACCTCGGCGAGCCCGCGTTCGAGGTCGTCCCACTCGTGCAGCGAGAAGGTCGTCATCGCGGCGTCGAAGATGTCGTCGGCGAAGGGCAGGTCTCCGGCGGGCTCCACGGCGGTCACATCGCGGTCGGTCGGCGCGTACGAAGGGGAACCGGCACCGATGTCGAGGACGGTCCGGGCGTCGCCGAGTGCCTTCGCGACCGCGCGGGCGAACGCGGGTTCGGGCCGGCGGTGCTGCCGGTGGTCCGCGTCCCCGGCTGAGCCGTCCTTGGTCCTCGTCACGTCCCCACCCTACGAACCCGCGCTGCTATGTTCGACGGATGCTCGCAGACAGTGGTCTCGGATTCGTCGTCGTCCTCTACGCCCTGTTCGTGCTGGCGCTCGCCGTGCTGGCCGTCGCCCTCATCGTGCTCGTGTTCGCCGCGATCCGTGTGCTGCGGTTGTCGGCGACGGAGCGGCAGCTGCGCATCGAGCGGATGCGCTCGCCGGAGCTGTTCGACGGCGACGTGCCGCCCCAGGCCTGACGTTCCGACCACGGCGCTGACGCACCTGCCCGTCGGCGGGCCGGGTCAGTCGACCGACTCGGACTCGGACTCCGACTCGCGCAGGGCCGCGTACTGCTCTGCCCGCTCCGTCGCGGCCCAGCTGCCGAGCAGCGCGAGCGACCGCTCGGACTCGCTGCCCGGTTCGGCCGAGTACGAGAACAGCGTCAGGCCGGGGTCGGCGACCAGGTCGAGCGCCTCGTAGGACAGCCGCAGCTCCCCCACGATCGGGTGGTCGATGCGCTTCTTGCCGGTGCGCTGCATCCGGACGTCGTGGGCGGCCCACCAGCCGCGGAACTCCTCGCTCCGGGTGGAGAGCTCACCGACGAGCGTGATGAGCCCCGGCTCGCAGGGGTTCGACACCGCGGCGGTCCGGAGCACGGCCACGGCGTCCTTCGCGGTCTGCGCCCAGTCGGGGAAGAAGTCGCGGGCGGCCGGGTCGAGGAAGGTGAAGCGAGCGGTGTTCACCGGGCGTCCGGGGCCCGCGAAGAGCGGAGCGTAGAGCGCACGGCCGAGTTCGTTCGTCGCGACGACGTCCCCGCGCTCGTTCCGCACCCAGGCCGGTGCGCCGGTGATGGCGTCGAGCAGCCGCTGCACGCCGGGGCGCACGCGGGTCGGCACGTTCCGGTGCATGACCTTCGCGCCGGAGTTCGCCAGGCGCGTGAGGTCCCACAAGTGCGCACGCTCGTCCTCGTCGAGCTGCAGGGCGCTCGCCAGGCCCTCGAGCACGCTGTCCGAGACGCCCTTGAGCGAGCCGCGCTCGAGCCGCGTGTAGTAGTCGACGCTCACGCCGGCGAGCATGGCGACCTCGTGCCGACGCAGCCCGGGCACGCGTCGGACCCCACCGCCGAACGACGGCATGCCGACCTGCTCGGGGGTGAGCCGCGCCCGTCTGGAGGACAGGAAGTCGCGGATCTCGTTGCGCACGTCGATACCCATGGGGAGAGCGTACGTGCCCGGGCCGTGCGTCCGGCAGGCGGGAGGGCCGCGGCGGGGCCGCCGGCCGTCGCTGACTGGTCACGACACGTCGCGTGCCGTGCGCCGTCCCGTCGCAACCTGTCGGCTGGTGGCGCCGCAGGCGACGGCCTGTGACCGCTCGTCGGCGTCTGGCGGGGTGTTGCGACCGCCCGGAGCGGACGGGAGGCGCGGGGCGGCCCCGCCACGCGCCTCCCGTCCGCCGTCTGGTCGGGTTCCGTTGCGTGACCGGCCGTGCCCGACCGGTCGCGACACGTCGCGTGCCGCCCGCCGGGTGGTCGCGACCGGTCGGCTGGTGGCGCCGTAGACGACGGCCTGTGACCGCTCGCCGGCGTCCCGCGGGGTGTTGCGACCGCCTGCGCCACGGGCCTCCCGACCGCTGTGGGGCCGCGGTCAGGGCGCGGCGTCGGTTCCGATGCGCACGCGCGCGACGCGGTGACCGTCCATGGCGGTCACCTCGAGGCGGTGTCCGCCGGCCAGGACGACGTCACCGACCTCGGGCACGCGGTCCAGCTGCACCTGCACGAGCCCACCCACGGTCTCGTAGTCGCCGTCCGGCAGGACGGGACCGCCGTCCGCAGCCAGGTCCTCGAGCACCGTGGCGCCGTCGACGCCGTCGTGCGCCAGCACGGACTCGTCGTACTCGCTGGAGTCCCACTCGTCGCGGATACGGCCGACGAGGTCCTCGAGCAGCGCCTCGAGCGTGACCATGCCGGCGCTGCCGCCGTACTCGTCGACCACCAGGGCGATCTGGTGGCCGTCGGTGCGCATGTCCGCGATCGCACTCGACAGCGACTTCGTCTCGGGCAGGGCGAGCACCGGCCGGACGAGCATGGCGACCGGGGCCGCGGGGTCGACCGGACGCAGCAGGTCACGGAGGTGCACGAAGCCCTGGACCTCGTCGCGCCCGCCAGAGGTCACGAGGTACCGGGTGTGCCCGGCTGCGATGGCCTGGTCGGTGGCCTCGGCGACGGAGAGGCCGGCGTCCAGTGTCGACACGTCGTACCAGGGGCGCATCGACTCGCGCAGGGTGCGGTCACCGGCGTCCAGGGCGCTGCGGGCGATCCGGCGTCCCTGCTCGTCGACGCCGGTGTGCTCGTCGACCAGACCGCGGAGCTCCTCGGTGCTCATCGACTCGCTGCGGGCGTCCGGGTCGCCACCGAGCAGTCGCACGACGGTGTCGGTGGACTTCGAGAGCAGCCAGATCACCGGCCGCATGAGCACCGCGAAGCGCTCCAGGGTCGGCGCGGCGGCCATCGAGAAGCCCTCGGCGCGCTGCAGGGCGAGGCGCTTCGGCACGAGCTCGCCGAACACGAGCGACAGGTACGCGATGACGAGGGTCATCAGCACGAGCGCGACGGCTTCGGCCGTGCCCTGCTCGAGGCCGAGCCCCTGGAACAGCGGCGCGACGTCGGGTGCGATCGAGGACGCACCGTACGCGGCGGAGAAGAACCCGGCGACGGTCACGCCGATCTGCACGGCGGACAGGAACCGGTTCGGGTCACGGCCGAGCTCGGCGACCCGCATCCCGCGTGGTCCGCGGCGTTCGAGCTGCTGCAGCTGGGATTCGCGGAGGGAGACGAGTGCGATCTCGGCGGCCGCGAAGACCCCGCCGACGAGCACGAAGAGGATGACGAGCCCGAAGGCGATCCAGGTGTCGGCGCCCATCAGCGGGCAGCCGCCTCGGATCGACGACGGGCGGGCGGTCTGTGGGGATCGTCCATGCCTGTGAGTCTGCACAGGCCGACTGGGACATCACCGTGCTGCCGCTCGACAGCGGCTGTGGATCCGGCCTCGCGACGGGGAGCGGTCGGTGGGGGGCGCGGTCGCTACAGCGTGAGCGAGCGACCGATGCGGGCTTCGAGCCACGCCTTCGGGTCGATCGGCGTGACGCCGTCCATCAGGACCTCGAGGTGCAGGTGGGCACCGGTCGAGACGCCGGACGACCCGACGAGCCCGATGAACTGCCCGGCCGCGACGGTGTCGCCGACCTTGAGCGGCGAGGAGCCGGGGATCATGTGGCCGTAGAGCGTGGAGACCTGACGGCCGTCGACCACGTGGTCGATGATGACCGCGTTGCCGTACGAGAAGTAGGTGCCCGAGACCCGGACCTTGCCCGCGGCGACGGCGCCGATCGGCGTGCCCATGCCCGGGGTGAAGTCGAGGCCCTGGTGCAGCGACGAGCACGCTCCGCACGGTGCCGAGCGGTACCCGAAGCCGGAGCTCATCTGCACCGGGCCGGGGAACGGCGAGCGGACCGCGCCGCCGAACGACACGGCGCCTCCGGCGGTCGCCGCGGAGTCGGCGGAACCAGCAGTCTTCGTGGTGACGGTCGAGCCGCCGCCGACGGTGAAGCCGTCACGGTCGAACCCGGCGGCCGTGACCGCCTGGGTCACGGCGTAGTCCTGCGTGCGCACGATCGGTGCGATGGTCGAGGTGGCCATCGAGGTGCCGGCGCTCGCGTGGGCGGGCATCGCCGAGGCGGCGAACATCGCGATGGCGGCCGCGGCGCTGGTGAGCGTGATGCGTCCGGCGCGGGCCGACCGGGAGGCCCGGGGTGCGCTGGCGACGCGGGTCACCTTGGGTGCGGGGCGACGGACGACGCGCTGGATGCGGTCGTCGACGTGCTCGGTGGTGGCGCGTGCGGCTGCGGAGCGGCGGCCGGCCGGCTCGGTGGCCGAGGACGCGGTCGCGAGGACGACGGCCTGCACGGGCTTGGCGACCTTCGCGGCCTTCGGCGCCTTGGCCGGCTTCGCGGCCTTCGCCGGCTTGGCGACCTTCGCTGCCTTGGCCGGCTTCTCGGGCTTGGCGGCCTTCGCGACCGGCGCCGTCTTGCTGCGACGCTGCGGTCCGCGGGCTGCTGCGCGCTCGGCCTCGAGGGCGGCGCGACGGGACAGGTGCACCACCGGGGTCTCCGGGTGCTGGTCGAGTTCGGGTGCAGTCGTCATGGCCGCCCACCATTCTGCACGACTCTGTCGCTTTGTACAGGCCCTTTCGTGATCTTTTCGTTACCGAGTGCGCTGGGAGGCCCCTGATCACCGCGGGCGGAAGCGTCCCCCGGGGCCTCCGCATCGGTACGGTCAGGGGAAAGCGACGGAAGGACCCGCACCATGGCCCGATCGCCGCGTGAGCGGTACGGCACGGTCGACCTGGCGTCGGCCGACGTCGTGCTGGCCGGTACCCAGGAACTCCTGCCCGTGCTCCGGGCCGCGGCCGTGCGCGCCGGGATCGACGCCGCGCGGATGCGGGTCATCGGGGTCGACGACCTGCCGGACCCCGAGGAGACGTGGGACGCGGCGTTGGCCGTCATCGCGATCCGTCGCCCCGGTGACGACCCCGCGTTCCACCGGGCGCAGGCGGCTGCCGAGCTCATCGCTCCGATGCTCGCGCCGCACGCTGTCCGCATCGTCGTCACGGTGTCCGGGGTGACCCGGCTCGCGCCGAAGCTCGAGCGCACCCTGACGTCCGAGGTCCTGCACCAGATCGATGCCGCGTCGGCTTCGTCCGGGTTCCGCCGGCCCTTCCGGCCGCTGCGCATGCGGCTCGGGCTCGCCGGGCTCCGTGCCGCCGGCGTCCGGGTGTTCCGCGTCTCGATCGGCGACTGAGGCTCAGGCTCCGTCGGGTCCGGAGCCCTGCACGGCGCTCGCCTGCACCGACGGGTGTGGAGGAGCGGCGTGCGCGACGACGGAGACACTGCCGACGGCGAGCACGAGCGCCAGCGCCCCGGCGGTGCAGGCCGTCCCGATCCGCCGCAACCGCGACCGGCTGCCACGCTGACGCGGTGCGAACCGCTTCGTGCTCCGTCGGGGTTCGGGGCCGACGAGCCAGGGACCGGAGCCGTCGGGGTCGTACGAGAACGGGCCGGAGCCGTCCGGCGCGTACCGGTAGGGCCCGCTGCCGTCCGAGGCGTAGGCGGACCGCAGGTCCTCCGCGGTCCAGCCGAAGTCGTCCGGGGTCTGCCGTGTGGTGGTCATGCGCGCTCTCCCTCGCTCTGGTGCTGCGGAAGACCAGTCCACGCACCGTTCCTATGTGTCGACAGTGCGCCTCCAGGGTGTCGGCCGAGCATCTGCCGCGCGGAAGCGGGGGCCATGTATCTTGATGTCGAGACATCCTGCGCCACGAGTACCGTGGACGTACCGACGGTCGAACAAGGGAGTACCCGCCAGCATGGCCAAGATCATCTACACCCTCACGGACGAGGCGCCGTTCCTCGCCACCCACTCCTTCCTCCCGGTCATCCAGGCCTTCGCCGGCACCGCGGGTGTCGACGTCGAGACCCGCGACATCTCGCTCGCCGGCCGGATCATCGCCCAGTTCCCGGAGCGGCTCACCGACGAGCAGCGCCTGGACGACGCCCTCGCCGAGCTCGGCGACCTGGCGAAGACCCCCGAGGCGAACATCATCAAGCTGCCGAACATCTCGGCGTCGATCCCCCAGCTCAAGGTCGCGATCAAGGAACTGCAGGCGCAGGGCTACGACCTTCCCGACTACCCGGACGAGGCCACGACCGACGAGCAGCGCGACGTCCGTGCCCGCTACGGCCGTGTCCAGGGCAGTGCCGTCAACCCGGTGCTGCGCGAGGGCAACTCCGACCGCCGCGCACCCCTGTCGGTCAAGAACTACGCCCGCAAGCACCCGCACCGCATGGGCGCCTGGTCGCGTGACTCGAAGACGAACGTCACCACCATGGGCGTCGACGACTTCCGCTCGAACGAGAAGTCCTGGATCGCCCCCGCCGACGACGTCCTGACGATCACCTTCGTGGCCGAGGACGGCAGCGAGCAGGTCCTCAAGCAGTCGATCCCCGTCCTGCAGGGCGAGGTCGTGGACGGCACCGTGCTGCACGTGGCCGCACTCGAGTCGTTCCTGCGGAAGCAGATCGAGCGCGCCGCGGCCGAGGACGTCCTGTTCTCCGTGCACCTCAAGGCCACGATGATGAAGATCTCGGACCCGATCATCTTCGGGCACGTCATCAAGGCGTTCTTCCCGTCGGTGTTCGAGCGCTACGGCGCCGACCTCGCCGCCGCGGGCCTGACCCCGAACGACGGCCTCGGCTCGATCCTCGCCGGCCTCGGTGCGCTGCCGAACGGCGCCGAGATCGAGCGTGCCTTCAAGCAGGGCATCGCCGACGGCCCCGAGCTCGCCATGGTCGACTCGGACAAGGGCATCACGAACCTGCACGTGCCGAGCGACGTCATCGTCGACGCCTCGATGCCGGCGATGATCCGCACCTCGGGCCACATGTGGGGCCCGGACGGCGACGAGCACGACACCCTCGCCGTCATCCCCGACTCGAGCTACGCCGGCATCTACCAGGCCGTGCTCGACGATTGCCGCGCCCACGGCGCCTTCGACCCGTCGACGATGGGCTCCGTGCCCAACGTCGGCCTGATGGCGCAGAAGGCCGAGGAGTACGGCTCGCACGACAAGACGTTCGAGCTCCCCGGCGCCGGTGTGGTCCGCGTCACGACCGCCTCGGGCGACGTCGTCATCGAGCACGACGTCGAGCCCGGCGACATCTGGCGCGCCTGCCAGACCAAGGAGGTCGCCATCCGCGACTGGGTGAAGCTCGCCGTCACCCGCGCCCGTGCCTCCGCGACGCCGGCCGTGTTCTGGCTCGACGAGACCCGCGCGCACGACGCGAACCTCATCGGGCTCGTTCGCCAGTACCTCGGCGAGCACGACACCGAGGGCCTGCAGATCGAGATCCTCGCGCCCGAGGACGCCATGCGCTTCTCGCTCGAGCGCATCCGCCGCGGCGAGGACACCATCTCGGTCACCGGCAACGTCCTGCGCGACTACCTGACCGACCTGTTCCCGATCATGGAGCTCGGCACCTCGGCGAAGATGCTCTCCGTCGTCCCGCTGCTGGGCGGTGGCGGCCTGTTCGAGACCGGTGCCGGTGGTTCCGCCCCGAAGCACGTGCAGCAGCTCGTGCAGCAGAACTACCTGCGCTGGGACAGCCTGGGCGAGTTCCTCGCACTGGCGGTCAGCCTCGAGCACCTCGCCGGTGTGACGGGCAACGAGCGGGCGAAGATCCTGGGCGAGACCCTCGACCGTGCCACCGGGACGTTCCTGGAGCAGGACAAGTCCCCGGGTCGGAAGCTCGGCTCGATCGACAACCGCGGCAGCCACTTCTACCTGGCGAAGTACTGGGCCGAGGAACTCGCGGCGCAGACCCAGGACACCGAGCTCGCGGCGTCGTTCGCGGACCTCGCGGCGAAGCTCGGTGAGCAGGAGCACACCATCGTCGACGAGCTCGTCTCGGTGCAGGGTCACCCGGCCGACATCGGCGGCTACTACCGTCCCGACGACGCCAAGACGAGCGCGGTCATGCGTCCGTCCGCCACGTTGAACGCGGCGCTGGCAGCGCTCTAGCAGCGACCAGCCGACGGACGGGAGGCCCGGTGCCAGCTGGCACCGGGCCTCCCGTCCGTCCGTGGTCGCGATCTCGTTGATCAGGCGCGGGGCGTCAGCCGCGGGACGGCACGGGCGGGCCGGCGGCGAGCAGCCCGGTGAAGACCAGGGCGACGGCCACGACCCCGATGCCCGCGGCCACGGCGGGCCGACGCACCACGAAGAACAGCAGGCGGTCCCAGAAACCCGAGTGGGCGTCCGGCGAGCGGCGCCAGGAGCCCTCGAGCATGCCGCGGCGGGCGACCGTGACCTCGAACGGCACCGTGGCGTACGGCACGACGGCACTGGCCCAGCCGAGCACGAGCGCCCCGAACGACCACCGCTGGTTCACCGCGACGACCGTCGTGACCACCAGGTACGCCAGGAACACGAAGCCGTGCACGCCACCGCCGATGCGGACACCCCAGTCACCGGCGTCCAGGCCGTACTTCAGGATCATCCCGATGATCAGCAGGGTCCAGGTCACGACTTCGGCCACCGCGGCGGCGCGGAACAGGGAGCGTGGGGTCATGGCCACCATCGTGGCGGACCCGGTTGACAGACAGCAGGGCGCCCCGGATCGTCCGACCCGGGGCGCGCTGCGGGTCCGCTCAGTGCCGCACGACCACCGTCTGGCCGAGGCGGTTCACACCCGTGCTCTCGTCCCACGTGCCGGTGTTCGCCGTCTGGATCGCGAAGGCCGGGTTCGCTGCCACCGAGCGTTCGGGTGCCGGCAGGGCGAGGGCGACGTCCCAGCGCCCGTTCGGCACGTCGGCCAGCGACGCCCGGACGGTCACGGTCCGTCCCGGCTGCCAGGACGACGCGTCGGCGGTCACGGGCACGGTCACCTGGCGATCGCCGTCGGTCAGGACGAGCTGCACCGGGCGGCTGTTGTACGGCGCCGCCCAGCCGTCGTTCCGGATCGACACCGCCACCGACGGCTTCGCGCCAGAGGTGGCGGTGCTCGACGTCATCGTGAAGCGGTAGCCGAGCTTCTTCGCGGCGTCGGTCATGCCGTCTGCACCCCAGGTCGCCAGGACGTCCTTGTTGTAGTCGAGGTTGAGGTAGCTGTAGTGGTACTTCGCCATCTCGGCCGAGGCGGACGGGTACTCGGACCGCGGCGCGTTCACGGCGCAGGTCTCACCACCGACGGGGACGTACCGCGACTCCGCCGCCAGGTAGTCCTGGTCGAGCGACAGCGGGTTGCTCAGGAACGTGCCGAAGTCGTCCGGCGAGGCGAGGAAGCAGTCGTTGTGGTGCCCGATGCGCGACGCTGCCGACCCGTCGTGCGCCTGCGCCGGGGTGAGCGCCCCGGCCGTGCCGGACGGCGTGCGGAGTGCGTCCTGCTTCATCTGCATCGTGCGGACCTGGACCGAGCGGCTGGACGGCAGAGCGGCGAGTTCGGCCTGCAGGACCTGTCGTCGGGCGTCCTTGTCGGCCTCGGTCAGCACACCCGGGTTCGCCGGGTCACTGGCGAAGTGGTCGGTGTAGTAGCCCTCGCCCCAGAGCCCGATGAATCCCCCCTGCAGGGTCGGGATGACGTCGGCGTTCCGGCGGAGCGTCGGGGTGAGCTGCTCGATGTGCGCGAGCACGGTCGGCAGGTCGGCGTCACCGTAGGGCGCGGAGTACGGGTACGAGCCACCCTGCACGTACGCGAACCGTGTGATCACGCCCACACCGGCGGCACGCGCGGTGTCGTAGTCGTGCTGCACGAGCGCGAGCCATGCCGGGCTGAGCTGCCGCTGCTGGACGAACGCCTCCATGTAGAACACCCGGACGACCTGCGTGACGCCCTCGGCCCGGTAGCCGCGGAGCGTCGCGGCGTCGAGTGGTGTGTACCCGGTGCCGTCGGCGCGGTAGTGCGTCTCGGTGGTGTGGTCGAACCCGCGCGAGGGGTTCGGGATGACCGCGTCGCTCGCCGTGTAGGTCACGGTCGAGGTGGTCGCGGTCCGTGACGGGTGGTGGCCGGTGGGCGACGACGCCCACGCGGTGGTCGGTACGGCGAGTACGAGTGCCGCCGCGAGTGCGACGGTGGTGATGGTGCGGTGCTGCATCGGACGAGCCCCTGTCCTCGGCGCGGACGGTGATCGGCGCCCCCTGGCGCTGCCGTCCTGCGCGAATGTGATCTGAAGGTAGGCCAAACGATCAGAAAACGCCAGTGGATGCGCTAACCGAGCACGGGTAGCGTTGCCTGCATGTCGCCGTCGACCGAGAACCGTCCCCTGAACATCGTCGTCTGGAACGAGAACGTGCACGAGACCCGCGGTGACGCGACGGTCATCGGGCACTACCCCGACGGCATGCACACCGTGATCGCCGAGGCGCTCCGGCAGCTGCAGCCGGGGGCCGACGTCTCCACCGCCACCCTGCAGGAACCCGACCACGGCATCACCGCCGAACGACTGGCCACCACGGACGTGCTGTTCTGGTGGGGCCACGCCGCCCACGACGAGGTGAGCGACGCCGTCGTCGACCTGGTCGTCGATGCCGTGCACGCCGGCATGGGCCTGGTGGTGCTGCACTCCGGCCACTACTCCAAGCCGTTCAAGCGCCTGATGGGCACGACCTGCTCGCTGAAGTGGCGGAACGACGGCGAGCGCGAACTCGTCTGGACCGTCGCGCCCGAGCACCCGATCGCCGCCGGGGTCCCGCACCCGATCGTCATCGACCGGCAGGAGATGTACGGCGAGTACTTCGACATCCCGCGCCCCGACGAAGAGGTGTTCCTGTCGACCTTCGCGGGAGGCGAGGTCTTCCGCTCCGGCGTCGCGTACCGCCGGGGGCTCGGCAAGGTCTTCTACTTCTCGCCCGGCGACCAGGAGTACCCCGTCTACCACCACCCGGACATCCAGCGCGTGCTGTCGAACGCCGCCGCCTGGGCCGCCCCGGTGTCCGAGCGCCGCGAGCTGACGGCTGACCCCCACCCACGGGACTGGTTCCTGACGGACGATGGGGGTAGACAGGCCGGGTGACCAACCATCTCGACGGTGCGCACAGGCGCACCGCGGTGATCGAGGCGCTCGCAATCTTGGGATCAGGACCCGAGGAGCGCTTCGACCGCATCACCCGCATGGCCCACGAGGCGTTCGACGTCCCGTTGACCTTCCTCAACCTCGTCCACCACGACCTCGTCACCACGCAGTCGACCTTCGGCTGGCACCAGGGGTCGAGTGTCCCCGCCAGCGAGCAGTTCTGCGCGTCGACGGTGCTCACCCGCGAACCGATGGTGATCCCGGACGCGTCCCTCGACGCCCGGTTCGCGCACACGGCAGCGGTTGCGGAGCACGGCATCCGGTTCTACGCGGGCGCACCGTTGACCATGGTCGACGGCACCCGGGTGGGCACGCTGTGCCTGATGGACGCTGTTCCGCGCACGTTCTCGCCGGACGACGTCGCCCTGCTGGGTGACCTGGCCCGGCGGGCGGAGCGCGAGCTCGGCGTCGCCATCGACCGCGGGCGGGTCCGTCGGGTGCTCGACGGCCTGGTACCGGACCCGGTCGCGGTGCCGGGGTACGACCTCGACGTCCTGGTGGCCCAGCACGACGACGGCGGGGGTGACGTCGCCGACTGGCGCGTCGCACCGGACTCTGCCCTGCACGTCACCGTCGGCCGGGTGAGCGCGGCCGGCCCGGCGTCCGGCCTGCTCGCCGCGGCGGTCCGCGGTGCCGTGGCGGCACGGACCGGCACCGACATGTCGGACGCGATCGTCGGCCTGGAGGCGCAGGTCACCGCCGACCTGTCGGCTGCGGACGCCGTCGGCTCGCTGTTCCACCTGCGGCTCGACCCGACGTCGGGTCACGTCGACTTCGGCGACGCCGGCCACGGCCTCGCCGTGCTCGTCCCCGCCGACGGTCCGGCTCGCGTCCTGCACCCGCTCGACCTGCCGCTCGGGCTGCAACCGGAGTCGATCCCACGGTCGCCCGGCGCGCTCGACCTGGACCCCGGGGACCGGCTGGCGATCTGCACCCAGGGCGTCCTGTCGCTGGACGGGCTCCGGCACCTGGACGACCTCGCTGCGCTGGTGCGCTCGGCTCCGGACGGGGCCACCGTGGTCGAACGGGTGCGCACGGCCGTCCCCACGGATGCCGTGGTCGACGTCACGCTGGTGGTGCTCACGCGGCACTGAGCGTGCGTGCTGCGCCATCCGGTCGTGCCGCGCCAGCTGATCGTGCCGCGCGCGTCAGGAGCGGAAGCGGTCCGGCCGCGGGCGCGGAGTGCCGGTCAGCGAGACCACGAGCAGCGTGGCGAGCAGGGCGAACCCGGCGAGCTCGATGCCCAGGCCGGCGAGCTGCCAGTACGCGCTGCCGACGTGCTGCGGCTGCGTGATCGATTCCGGCCACCACGACTGGATGAGCGGGAAGGAGCCGGGGAACGGGTCGAGGCCGAACACGACGAGGCCACCGAGCAGCAGGACGACCCCGAGGCCGGCCATCGCCCCACGGGACCGGCGGAGCATGTGCACCACGAGGGCCGCACCCATGCCGGCGAGCCCGACGACGGCGATCAGGAACGCGAGCACCACGATGGTCTGCGGCGCGAGCGCGACCCAGTCGAGCACCGCGATCGGCAGCAGCAGCCACCGACCCGTCCGTGCCCAGCGCGCAGGGTTCCGCCATCCGTCCATGGCGACCGACCGTAGGGCACCCGGCCGAACGCCTGCCGAATGCGGCCAGTGGACCCCGGCGGCAGCGTGCGCTGACTACGATCGGACCCCATGGCGCAGGACCGACCGACCCGGCAGCAGCGGTCGCTCGCGACCCGCACGGCGATCATCGAGGGCGCGGCCGCGGAGTTCGACGAACGCGGGTACGTCGGTGCCTCGATGGACGGCATCGCCGAACGCATCGGGATGACCAAGGGTGCGCTGTACTTCCACTTCACGTCGAAGGCCGACATGGCCGGGGCCGTCGTCGCCGAGCAGCACGCGATCTCGCGCCGCTACGGCGAGGCCGCGGTGGCGCGGGGCACCACCCCGCTCGAGTCGATCATGTGGCTGTGCCAGGGGCTCGCGGTCCAGATGACGTCCGAGGTCGTCGTGAGCGCCGGGGTGCGCCTGTCGACCGACGTGGCCGCGAGCGACGTCGCCCGGCAGGACCCGTACACCGACTGGACCACGGTGGTCGCCGGGTTCGCGCGGCAGGCCGTCGAGGTGGGCGAGATCGACCCGCGGTGGGACCCAGACCTGGTCGGCCGGGTCGTCGTCCGTGCCTACACCGGCGTGCAGACCGTCTCGGACGTGATGACCCGTCGGGCCGACCTGTTCGCAGGCCTGCGGGAACTCTGGACGGTCCTGCTGGACGCGTTCGTCACCGAACGGCTGCGTCCGGAGATCCCGCGGCTCGTCGCGCTCATCGCTCCGGAGTGACGCGGGTCCCCCCAGGGAAACACCCACGTCACCTCGCCTCTGAGACTAGCGAGAAGGGGGTCGCGCCACCGGCCCCAGTTCGCGGGCATGTGTCCGGCGGCCCACTAGCCTGACGCGGTGCCCACACCCGCTGCCGAGGTCGACGTCGACGTCCCGCTCGTCCGGTCCCTGCTGCGCGACCAGCACCCCGACCTGGCCGGGCTCCCGCTCGAGGTCGTCGCGAACGGCTGGGACAACGTCGTGCTGCGTCTGGGCGACGACCTGGCCGTCCGGGTCCCCCGTCGGGAGCTGGCCGCACGGCTCGTCGAACACGAACAGCGCTGGTTGCCGGACATCGCCGCCCGGGTCGGATCGGTCGTCCCGGTGCCGGCCCCGGTGCGCACCGGACGCCCCGCCCTCGGGTACCCGTGGTCGTGGAGCATCGTGCCGTGGCTACCCGGCACGGCGATCGGCGAACGGGCGGCCGGGGTCCCCGTCGCCGAGGCGCTCGCCGCGTTCGTCGGGCTCCTGCACGTCCCGGCCCCGCACGATGCCCCGGCGAACCCGTTCCGTGCGGTGCCGCTCGCGTCGCGGAGCGACGCCGTGCTGGCGCGACTCGACGAGCACGGCGTGCACCGGGCCGGAGAGCTGGCCACGCTGTGGCGGACCGCAGCGGCCGCGCCCGCGCACACCGGGCCTCCCGTCTGGGTGCACGGCGACCTGCACCCCTTCAACCTGCTCGTCGACTCGTCGGACGGAGCCGACCGCCTGTCGGCCGTGATCGACTTCGGGGACGTCACCGCGGGCGACCCGGCCGTCGACCTCGCCACCGCCTGGCTGACGCTGGACTGGCCGGGGCGTCGGGCGTTCCGGGCGCGCGTCGCGGCGCCGGATGCCACCTGGCTGCGCGCACGTGGGTGGGTGGTCGCGCTCGCGTCCGCGCTGGCGACCGCAGACGAACGCGCCTTCCGGAGCGTCGCGCGACGGAGCATCGACGCGGTGCTGGACGACTGAGTCCCCGCGGGGCTATCGTGACCGCACCATCCGTGCACAGCCGATCGGAGGGGCCACCATGACCCTCGAGCTCCGCGTCCAGCACGACGTCGCCACCGACGCCTCCCCCGCTCCCGTCCGACCCGGTCTCCGCGGCCTGCTCGACCGTCTGTCGGACCGCCGCGCCGCCGCCCGCGCGCGACGGGTCGACGACCGGGTGCGCGAACTCGGCGAACTCGTCCACCTGCTCTCCGATGCCCGCGCGGTCGTCGAACGCGGGTGGGTCCAGCACGCCTGGTTCGCCTACCTCGACGAGCACGGCCGCGAGCGCAAGGCCTCCAGCGCCGCCGCGATGGACGTGCAGGGCCGGCCGCTCGTCGGTGCCTGCCTGGTCGGCGCGGTCGTGTCTGCCGCCGGCGGGCCGCACGCGGTCCACGCGCCCCGGGTGCAGCACGCGCTCGACGTCGTGTGGCACGCCCTCGCCCGCGACGAGGGCGAGCCCGTGCTGTGGTGCCCCGCGCCGGACATCCGGATGGGGCGGGTGCGTGACCTGACGAGCTGGAACGACGCCCCGGCACGCACCGGTGCCGAGGTCGCCGGGCTGCTGCTGACGGCCGAACGGGTCGCCGTGCAGGAGTCGGCGCGCCTGGAGGAGCTCCGGGTGGCACGATCGGGGGCATGAGCGACGTCGAAGCGGTCCCCGAGGTGCACCCCGCGAGCACCAGCACCCCGGCGGCGAGCGGCAACGCCCTGCTGTCGGACGAAGGGGCAGCGCGGAACCCCGACGGCGCGACGGTCGCCGACGCCGCGGTGAAGCGGACGCTGCACCGGTACCTGCAGAAGCACCGTGCCGCCCTGCTGGCCAAGCTGGACGGGTTGGCGGAACGGCAGGCCCGCTGGCCGGTGACACCGACGGGCACGAACGTCCTCGGGCTCGTGAAGCACGTCGCCGGGGTGCAGGCCGGCTACTTCGGCGAGGTGTTCGGGCGGCCGCTGCCGGACCCGCCCGCCTGGCTCGAGTCGGAGGACGGCGAGGACATGTACGCCTCGCTCGACGAGACCATGGCCGACATCGTGGCCTTCCACCACCGGAGTGCCGCCCACGCCGATGCCACGATCGAGGCGCTCGACCTCACCGCCACCGGGACCGTGCCGTGGTGGCCGGAGGGGCACCGGGACGTCACCCTGCACCGGATCCTGGTGCACATGGCGTACGAGACCGCTCGGCACGCGGGTCACGCCGACATCGTGCGCGAGATGCTCGACGGCCTGGCCGGGGACGGTGACGGCAACCTGGCCGACAAGTCCCCGGAGGAATGGGTCCGGTGGCGCGAGCAGCTCGTCGACATCGCTGAGCGAGCGGGGTTGCGCGGCCTGGGCGCATAGCCGAGCACGCAGACCGATCGTTACCGTTCTCCCAGGCTCGCCCTGGTGAACCCCTGCTGATCAGGGGTTGTCATCCTCGCAACTGCAAGGGAAACCGTCGTATCGGTCGGGTTGCGTTGTACAACCGGTCCAGCTGCTGCGTAGCTTTGGCCGAGCTCGTGCCCCGATCTGTGGGCAGTTCAGCCGACCGGAAGGGGAGCGCCCACCCGTGTTCCAGTACGTCGTGGAGCGATGGAACCAGATCTGGTTCGCATCGTGGCAGCACTTCTCACTGGTCGTCCAGTGCGTCGTCCTCGCCACGGTCATCGCCGTGGTGCTCGCCACACTCGTCTACCGCAGCCCGCGCCTGACCGCGTTCGCGAACGGGGTGTCGGCCATCGGCCTCACCCTGCCGTCGTTCGCCGTCATCGGCCTGCTCATCGTCCCGCTCGGCTTCGGCGTCCTGCCGTCGGTCGTGACGGTCGTCTTCTTCGCCGCGCTGCCGATCCTGCGCAACGCGGTCGTCGGTCTCGCCGAGATCCCGCCTGCCGTCGTCGAGTCGGCGCGTGGCATCGGCATGAGCCGGTTCCGCACCCTGCTGCAGGTCGAGCTGCCGATGGCGTGGCCGATCATCCTGAGCGGTGTCCGCGTTGCCGCGCAGATGGTGATGGGCATCGCCGCCATCGCCGCGTACGCGCTCGGCCCCGGGCTCGGCGGCTTCATCTTCTCCGGGCTGTCCCGCCTCGGCGGCGCCAACGCCCTGTTCTCCGTCGTGGTCGGGGTGGTCGGCGTCGTCCTGCTCGCCCTGGTCCTCGACCTGCTCCTCATCGGCCTCGGCCGCCTGACCATCTCGAGAGGTATCCGTGTCCAGCACTGACTCCGCCACCACCACCGCGCCCGACGGGGACGTCACCGGGCGCAGCATCCTGCTCGACGAGGTCACCAAGCGGTACCCCGGGCAGTCGAAGCCCGCCGTCGACGGCATCACGCTCGAGATCCCGGCCGGCAAGATCGTCATGCTCGTCGGCCCGTCCGGCTGCGGCAAGACGACGACCCTCAAGATGATCAACCGTCTGATCGAGCCCACCCAGGGGCGGATCGTCGTCGGCGACGACGACGTCACGGGCATCGACGGCGACGAGCTCCGCCGCCGCATGGGTTACGTGATCCAGGCCGGCGGGCTCTTCCCGCACATGACGGTCGCGGCGAACATCGCGATCGTGCCGAAGATGCTCGGCTGGTCGAAGGAGAAGATCGCGGCGCGGGTCGACGAGCTGCTCGACCTGGTCTCGCTCGATCCCGACACCTACCGCGACCGGTTCCCCCGCGAACTCTCCGGTGGCCAGCAGCAGCGCGTCGGCGTGGCCCGTGCGCTCGCGGCGGACCCGCCCGTCCTGCTCATGGACGAGCCGTTCGGTGCGGTCGACCCGATCACCCGCCAGCGCCTGCAGGACGAGCTCCTGCGCATCCAGGAGGAACTGCACAAGACGATCGTCATCGTCACGCACGACTTCGACGAGGCCGTGAAGCTCGGCGACTGGATCGTCATCTTCACCGAGGGTGCGCACATCGTGCAGTACGACACCCCGGAGCGGATCCTGGCCGAGCCGGCGAACGAGTTCGTCGAGAACTTCATCGGCTCCGGTGCGGGCCTGAAGCAGCTCACGCTGAACCGCGTGCGCGACGTCGAGGTCGAGTCGGCCGTGACGTGCTCGCCCGGCGAAGAGGTCAAGGCCGTGCTGCAGCGGATGAACGAGGCCGGCGGGCACCAGCACGCCGTCGTGGTGGACCACCGCCAGCGCCCGATCGGGTGGCCGTCGCACCGCCAGCTCGAGCGTCTCGACCGCATCCCCGACGGCGTCGAGCCCGGCCTGCCCGTCGTGGGCGAGGCCGCGACCCTCAACGACGCGCTCGACACCATGCTCGTATCGAGCGCCGGCGCCGCGCTCGTCACCGGTCGTCGTGACGCGTTCCGCGGGGTCATCACCGTCGAGACCGTGATGGAGGCGATCACCCGCTCCCGCGCGACCGCCGCAGGCGACCAGGCCTACACGCCGGTCGGCACGAACACGAACCCGATCGAGACCATGCCGTCGTCACCGGTGTCGGCCATGCCCACCGGAGAAGACCTGTGAGCGCAGTCGCCACTGCCGGCCCCGCCACCGGTGCGAGCACCTCGTGGAAGGGCCTGCTGTTCCAGCCGATCGCGATCCTGGTCGTCCTGGCCGGCTTCGCGGTGTGGCTCGCGACGGCGGACCTGACCCCGACGGAGCGCACGACGCTCAACCCGGCGGACATCCTGGCCCTGACCGGCCAGCACCTCGTGCTGACCCTGCAGTCGACGGTCCTGGTGCTCGTGATCGGCATCCCGCTGGGCGTCGTGCTCACCCGCGGGCCGCTGCGCCGGGCGAGCCCGTACGTGCTCGCCGTCGCGAACTTCGGGCAGGCGGCCCCGGCCGTCGGCCTCATCGTGTTGCTCGCCGCCTGGCTCGGCCTGAACAGCTCGTCCGCCGTCATCGCGCTCGTGCTCTACGCGATCCTGCCGGTGCTCCGGAACACCATGATCGGCGTGCAGAGCGTCGACGACCGCCTGGTCGAGGCCGGTCGCGGCATGGGGATGAGCGCCTTCAGCGTGCTGATGCGCGTCGAACTGCCGCTCGCGGTGCCCGTGATGCTCTCGGGCATCCGGACCGCCCTCGTGCTGCTCGTCGGCACGGCGAGCCTGGCGACCTTCGTCGGTGCGGGCGGACTCGGTCTGCTCATCACCACGGGCGTGACGCTGTTCCTGCCGAAGGTGCTCGTCGCCGGGGCCCTGCTCGTCGCCCTGCTCGCCCTCTCCATCGACTGGCTCGGCCGCGTGGTCGAGACGGTCGCACGACCGAAGGGACTCCGATGACCCGCCGCACCCGCCGCACCCGCACCCGGGTCGGAGCCGCCGCGTTCGTCGCCGGTGCCACCGCCCTCGTCCTGACCGGGTGCGGCCTGCAGCCCGCCACCTCGTTCGTGCCCGAGGCCGGCGCCGGCTCCATCCAGCGCATCGACGACCTGCCGGCCGGTGCCCACATCACCGTGACGTCGAAGAACTTCACCGAGCAGCTCGTGCTCGGCAAGATCGCCGTGCTCGCCGCCAAGGCCGCCGGGTTCGACGTCACCGACGAGACGAACGTGCCCGGCAGCGTCGCGGTCCGTGAGCTGATGACCTCGCACGCGGCCGACTTCACGTACGAGTACACCGGCACCGCCTGGCTGACCTTCATGGGTCACACGAAGGGGATCCCGGACAAGACCGAGCAGTGGACGGCCGTGAAGAAGGAGGACGCCGGCAACGGGCTGACCTGGCTCGAACCGGCGCCGATGAACAACACCTACGCGTTCGCCGTCCGCAACGAGGCCGTCAAGGAGCTCGGGGACGTCAAGACGCTCTCCGACATCACCAAGCTGCCGGTCGACCAGCGAACGTTCTGCGTGGAGTCGGAGTTCAACTCCCGTGCCGACGGCTTCAAGCCGATGCTCAAGAAGTACGGTCTGGAGCTCGGCGGTTCGGGGTCGAACGGGGTGCCGAGCAGCAACGTCAGCATCCTCGACACCGGCACGGTCTACACGGCCACCGACCGTGGCAAGTGCAACTTCGGCGAGGTCTTCACCACCGACGGCCGCATCAAGTCGCTCGGGCTGACGGTGCTCGAAGACGACAAGGGCTTCTTCCCGGCGTACAACGTCGCGCCCGTCATCGACTCGGAGACGCTGAAGGAGTACCCGCAGCTCGAGGGGATCTACGACCAGATCTCGCCGAAGCTCACGGACGCCGTGCTGCAGGAGCTCAACCGCCAGGTCGACGTCGAGGGGCGTGAGCCGGCCGACGTCGCCTTCGACTGGATGGTGAAGGAGGGCTTCATCACGAAGCCCTGACCGTTCTCGACGTCCCCACGAACGGACGGGAGGCGCGGTGCCAGCTGGTGGGGCCCACCTCCCGTCCGTTCGTGGGTACGTCTCAGGCCGCGGCGATGCGCGCAGCCGTGTCGCGGATCGACGCGACCACCGCCGCACGCACCTGCTCCGGGTCGGAGCCCTCGTGCCGAGCGGCACTGCGGAGCCCCGTCATGCACATGCCGAGCAGCATCTCCGCCGCCTGCGGGGTCGCCGCCTCCGGCCCCCAGGCCGGGTCGCGCTCGAGGATCGTGCGCACCGCGCCGGTCATCGCCTCGGCGACCGTGGTCATCCGCGTGACCTGCCGACGCATCAGCTGCGGGAACCGCACGATGACGGCCTTGCGCTCGAGGCGCTCGTGCTCGTCGCCGAACGACGACCCGAACACCAGGAACGCCAGGTCCACGACGGCCTGCGCCGCCGGCTCCCCCGCGACGGCCGCCAGGTGCGCCTCGAGGGTGGCGGGTTCGAGGTCGAGCTCGGTGTGCCCGAGGACCGCGTCCTCCTTGCTCTCGAAGTAGTTGAAGAACGTCCGCGGGGAGACGTCGGCCCGTGCGGCGACCTGCTCGATCGTGGTGCCGTCGACGCCCTGCTCGAGGGCCAGGGACCGAGCCGCCTCGGCGATGCGGTTGCGGGTCTCGATGCGCTTGCGGTCACGGAGACCGAGTTCTGACGGCGTCGCGGAGTCGGGCATGGCCCGACTGTAACCGGAACGTCACATGATCTACAGCAAACGCAAACTTGCAGTCGTGCATCGGACACTACGGTGAACCCATGACCACTCCCGTGCTCGAGGCCCGTGACCTCGCCAGGACCTACGGCCGCGGCGCGACGCGGTTCGACGCGCTCAAGGGGGTGTCGCTGGCGGTGCACCAGGGCGAGAGCCTGGCGATCGTCGGCAAGTCCGGCTCCGGCAAGTCGACGCTGATGCACCTGCTCGCACTGCTCGACAAGCCGTCGGCCGGACAGGTGCTGCTCGACGGCACCGACGCGGCGACGCTCGGTGCCCGCCAGGTCAACCGCACCCGGAACAGCACCTTCGGGTTCGTCTTCCAGCAGTTCTTCCTGACGCCGAAGACCTCGGTGCTCGACAACGTCGTGCTCCCGCTCAAGATCGCCGGCGTCTCCGGGGCCGAGCGGAAGCGCCGGGGCATGGCGGCGCTCGACGCCCTCGGGCTGGCCGACAAGGCCAAGAACGACGCCAACGACCTGTCCGGTGGCCAGAAGCAGCGCGTGGTCATCGCCCGGGCGCTGGTCGGCGAGCCGAGCGTGATCTTCGCCGACGAGCCGACCGGCAACCTCGACACGAACACCGGGCAGGTGGTCGAGGACATGCTGTTCGGGCTGCAGCGCGAGCGGGGGATCACGCTCGTCGTGGTCACGCACGACGAAGAGCTCGCCGCGCGCTGCGACCGCAGCGTCAACGTCCGCGACGGCCTGATCGTCGGCGGACCCGACGACGCGGTCGACGCGTCTGCCACGCACGGAAGGCACTCCGCATGAACTTCCTCGACCTCCTGCGCACCGCGGTCTCGAACACCTTCCGCTCGAAGCTGCGCACGACCCTGACCGTCATCGCGATCTTCATCGGCGCCTTCACGATCACCCTCACCTCGGCCATCGGCACGGGCGTCAGCAACTACATCGACAGCCAGGTCTCCTCGATCGGAGACGACGGCACCCTGGTCGTCACGAAGGCCGTGGACTCCACCTCGACCGACAGCGGCCCGGCGAAGTACGACCCCGAGGCGTCCGGTCAGAGCGTCGACCGCGGCCCGGCGTCGTTCTCGTACCTCTCGCAGTCCGACGTCGACGCCATCGAGAAGACCGACGGCATCAAGAGCCTCCGCCCCGCGGTCGCCCTCGCGCCGAAGTACGCCGAGTACGGGGACCAGGGCAAGTACGTCGTGTCGCTCACGGCCAACGCCGGCGAGCTCGACGCCGACCTGGCGAGCGGCAAGCAGCTCGACGACGAGACCGACGCCAACCAGGTGATGCTGCCCACCGATTACCTGAAGAACATGGGTCTCGGCAGCGCCTCGGCCGCCGTCGGCAAGGAGCTCACGTTCGCCGTCGACGACTACCAGGGCAAGGCGCACACGCTCACCGCCACCGTCGTCGGGGTGCAGAACGAGTCGCTGTTCGGCAGCGGTGCCGGGGCGAACGCCGCACTGACCGACGCCATGCAGGCCGCGCAGGAGATCGGCAAGCCCGACTCGATCGCGACGTCCTACGCCAGCGCCACCGCGACGCTCGACGCCGACGCCTCCGTCACCACGGTCAAGAAGTCCCTGGCCGACGACGGGTTCCTCGGCCAGACCATCCAGGACCAGCTCGGTCAGTTCCAGACCGTGATCAGCGGCATCGTCGGGGTCCTGAACGCCTTCGCCGTGATCGCCCTCGTCGCCGCCGGCTTCGGCATCATCAACACCCTGCTCATGAGCGTGCAGGAGCGCACCCGCGAGATCGGCCTGATGAAGGCGATGGGCATGGGTGGCGGCAAGGTCTACACGCTGTTCTCGCTCGAGGCGGTGTTCATCGGGTTCCTCGGCAGTGCCATCGGCGCCGGGGTCGCGATCCTGCTCGGCACCGGGATCTCGAACGTCCTGGCCGGCACGCTCCTCAAGGACCTGCCGGGGCTGCAGATCATGCAGTTCGCGCCGGGGTCGGTCGCCACGATCATCCTCGTCGTGATGTTCATCGCGTTCCTGGCGGGCACCCTGCCGGCACGACGAGCGGCACGGCAGAACCCGATCGAGGCGCTCCGGTACGAGTGACAGGCAGGGGTGCCTAGTGTCTGGACGGTGACGACGTTCGGACGCGACCTCGGTGACGGCTACACGCTGACGCTGCGCGACCTGACGACGGTCGACCCGGTGCTCGCACTCGTGCACGCCAACACCGATCGTCTGCGGGCCGCCGAGCCCTGGGCCTGGGATCCCCAGACCCGCGCGGCCATCGCCCTGCACACCGAGCGGCTGCTCGGCCAGTTCGCGATGGACCGCGCGCTGCCCTGCGTCATCCGCGCGGACGACCGCATCGTCGGGGTGGCCTCGCTGACGTTCGATCCGTACCTGGGCCAGGCATCGCTCGGTTACTGGGTGGACGCCGGACAGGAGGGCCGTGGTGTCGTCCGGCGGGCCGCCACGGTGCTGATCGGGGTCGCCCGGGCGCGCGGGTCCGCACGGATGGAGATCCGGACGGCGGTCGACAACGCGCGGAGCCGGGGGCTCGCCGAGCGGCTCGGCTTCGCGCACGAGGGCACGCTGCGCGGCGCGCTGCCCCTCGGGCCCGAGCGTGTCGACGTCGCGGTGTACGGCCTGCTGCTCTGACGCCCGTCGCCGTCGTGCAGGCCGACCGACACCGGTCGCCGGTATCGTCGGAGCATGGCCTTGTTCGGACGACGCAACCCCGACGTGCGCGATCGACCCATCAGCCAGGTCGAACTGAAGCGGGCGGTCGACGAGGGCTTCCTCATCGCGAAGGCCGCCGTCACCATCGCGGTGGCCAACCGCATCATCACGAACGCCCTGCGTGACCAGGGGTACTTCGACCACGCGCTCATCGCCGAGGCCACGCGCGAGGAACTCCACCGCATGGCCGAGGAAGAGCGGGGCGACGCCGCACGCATGCGGGAGATCCGCTCCACCTCGAGCAAGCAGAAGGGCCGTTCCCGCCACCAGCACGACTACCGGCGGGGCGACGACCTGAAGCTCCGGATGCGCGAGGCCACGTACGAGCAGCTCGCCACCATGCTCGACAAGCGGCGCGACGACCAGCACTTCGTCGACGGCATCGTGCTCGCCGCGCGGGCCCGCGCCTGGGACGACATCGGCACCACCGTCGTCGGACGCCTCGGTTGGGCGCAGCGCCCGGCGGACGACTACGAGATCGGCCGTGACGACCGGCTGCAGCAGATGCTCGACGAGGACTTCGCCGAGTTGCTCGCCGAGCACCCCGTCGGATCGACCCCGGTCGACGCCGACGAGCCCGACGACGCCGATGGTGACCAGGACGAGTCGGACCCGGCCGACCCCGACACCTCGCGCACCTGACCGGTACTTGATATACCGGCCCGTCTTCGATAGGCTCATCGAGTAACGCCCCAGGACCATTCGGCTCGCCGGACTCCTGGGGCGATTGCTGTCTCAGAGGGGTGCGACGAGGGGCGCGATGATCGATCCAGCCACGCTGCAGGCGCTCCCGAGGCTGCTCAGCGCAGCGCGCTTCGACCGGTACACGGCTCGCTACGACGGCCGTACCGACCTCGCCGCCCGGCTCTACGCCTGGAACTCAGAAATCGCGTCGGCGTTCTGGGGTCCCGTCGGTTGCCTCGAAGTGTTCGTCCGGAATGCTCTCCACGACGAACTCCGCCGGGGCCGTCGTGACGACTGGTGGAACGACTCCGCTGTCCACCTGCTGGACCGCGAACGCCGAGCGGTCGACGACGCAACTCGAACCCTGCGGCGACGGGGCTTCACCGATCCCGAACCGGATCAGGTGGTCGCCGCGACGAGCTTCGGTTTCTGGGTCGGCCTCACCGATGCGGGGATCCCCCGAGACCCGATCTGGAGCTACGAGACGACGCTCTGGCAGCCCCGGCTCGTGCACGCGTTCCCCGGCCTGGGGGCGGTCCGACGCAAGCAGCTGCACCGGCGACTCGATGCCGTGCGGAGATTCCGGAACCGGCTCGCCCACCACGAACCGATCCACAATGCGCCGTTGCCGGCCATCCGCGACGACATCGTCGCGATCGCCCGAGCGATCGACCCCGACGCAGCAGCGTTCATCACCGGTGCGCACCGTATCGACGACGTCCTGGATCGGAAGCGAGTGGCGGTGTCGACAGGCGCCTCGGTGATCTGACCGACACCACACGCAGTCACGAGTCCCTAGGCTCGGTGCATGGTTGATGCGGTGGTCGTCGGAGCGGGACCGAACGGGCTCGCGGCAGCGGTGACGCTCGCACGCGCCGGACTGTCGGTCGAGGTCGTCGAACGGAACGACACGATCGGCGGCGGCGCCCGCACGGCCGAGCTCACCCTGCCCGGCTTCCTGCACGACGTCTGCTCCGCCGTGCACCCGATGGCCCTGCAGTCCGAGTTCTTCCGGCTGTTCCGGATGGAGGAGCGCATCGAGCTCCGCCTGCCCGAGGTGCAGTACGGCCACCCGCTCGACGGCGGGCGCGCCGGCATCGCCTACCAGGACCTCGACCGCACCGCCGCCGAGCTCGGCGTGGACGGGCCGGCCTTCAAGCAGCTGATGGCCCCGCTGGCGGAGAACGCCGACCAGGTCGCCGACTTCGCGACCGACGCGCTGCTGCACGTGCCGCGGCACCCCCTGACGGTCCTGCGCTTCGGTCTGCGGGCGCTCGAGCAGGGCACCCCCGCGTGGAACCTGCGCTTCCGCGGCGAGGCCGCCCCGGCGATGGTGTCCGGCGTCGCCGCGCACTCGATCCAGCACCTGCCGTCCCTGTCCACCGCGGCGGCTGCCCTGTCGCTCGGCTCGTACGCGCACGCCCGCGGCTGGCCGGTGCCGATCGGTGGCAGCCGGGCGATCGTGGACGCGCTCGCCGCGGACCTCGTCGCGCACGGCGGCCGCATCGTCACCGGGCAGGAGGTCCGATCGCTCGGTGACCTCACCCCGGCGAAGGCGGTGCTGTTCGACACCAGCGTGCCGGGCATGCTCCGGATCGCGGGCAAGCAGATCCCGACCCGGAAGCACGGTGCACTGCGGCGCTTCCGGTTCGGCAACGCGGCGGCGAAGGTCGACTTCGCGCTGTCCGACCCGGTGCCGTGGACCAACGAGTCGCTGCGGAAGGCCGGGACCGTGCACATCGGCGGGACCCGCCAGGAGATCGCGGAGGCCGAACGGGCGGTGGCGCACGGGCAGCACGCCGAGCGCCCGTACGTGCTCGGCGCGGAGCCGACCGTGGTGGACCCGACCCGCGCCCCGAAGGGCAAGCACGTCTTCTGGGCCTACGCGCACGTCCCCGCGGGGTCGGACGTCGACCCGACCGAGGCCGTCACCCGCCAGATCGAGCGGTTCGCGCCGGGGTTCCGCGACACGATCCTGTCGTCGAGCTCCCGCACCGCCGTGCAGATGGGCGAGTACAACCCGAACTACGTCGGTGGCGACATCGCCGCCGGTGCCGCGAGCTTCTGGCAGCTCGTCAAGCGCCCCGTCCTGTCCAGCGACCCGTGGCGGATGGGCGGCGGCATGTACCTGTGCTCCGAGTCCTCCGCGCCCGGCCCCGGCGTGCACGGCATGGCCGGATGGCACGCCGCGAAGAGCGCGCTCCGACACACCTTCGGCCTGCCGGAGGACGTCGACCTCACCCCGGAAGGCTGATCACCATGGCGAAGAACGTCCGCATCCTGCACTGCCGTCCCGAAGCCGTCTTCGACGTGCTCGGCGACGGGTGGCTCTACACGACCTGGGTGGTCGGGGCCTCGCGCATGCGCAAGGAGGAGTCCGGCTGGCCGCAGGTCGGCACCCACCTGCACCACTCGTTCGGTGCGTGGCCGATCGTCATCAACGACGTCACGACGTCGCTGGTGTGGGAGCCGCCGCACCGCATGGTCATCCAGCCGAAGGGCTGGCCCATCGGCGAGGCCCGCGTCGAACTGACGGTCGAATCGCACCGGCACGGCAGCAAGGTCACGATCACCGAGAACGCCGTGGCCGGACCGGGCTCCTACGTGCCCGACTTCCTCATGCAGCCGCTCATCTGGATCCGCAACCGCGAGACGCTCCGCCGGCTCGAGTGGGTGGCCGTCGGGCGCGCGGCGAACGCCTGAGACGGCCCACGAGACGGACGGGAGGCCCGTGGCGGCGTCGCCCCGGGCCTCCCGTCCGCCCTCTGGGTGCGTCGACTACTCGGCGCGCGAGAACTCGCTGGCCCGCGCCACCTGGTCGTCGGTCAGGGCGACGCCCGTGTACCGCTCGAACTGACGGGCCGCCTGCAGGGCGATGACCTCGGCGCCGGTGATGACGTGCTTGCCGGCGTCGCGACCCGCCCGCACGAGCGGGGTCTCCGACGGGAACGCGACCACGTCGAAGACGGTGTGCGCCGCCTCGATCCGTTCCGGCGCGAAGGCGAGTGCGTCCTGCTGGTCGCCGCGCATGCCGAGCGGGGTGACGTTGACGACCAGGTCGGTCTCCCCCGCCTCGCGCTCGTCGGCGACCCACTCGTAGCCGTACTGCGACGCCAGGGCCGGGCCGGTCTGCTCGTTGCGGGCGACGACCGTCAACCGGTCGAAGCCGGCACCGCGGAACGCCGCCGTGACGGCCTTGGCCATGCCGCCCGAGCCGCGGAGCAGCACCCGCGAAGCCGGGTCGACCTGGTGCGACCCGAGCAGGGCGGCGATCGCCTCGTAGTCGGTGTTCGACGCGGTGAGCACGCCGTCGTCGTTCACGACCGTGTTGACCGACTGGATCGCGGCGGCGGAGTCCTCGATGTGGTCGACCAGCGGGATGATCGCCTCCTTGAATGGCATCGACACCGAGCAGCCGCGGATCCCGAGCGCGCGGATGCCGGCGACGGCGCCGGGCAGATCGGTCGTGGTGAACGCCTTGTACAGGAAGTTGAGGCCGAGCTCGTCGTACAGGAAGTTGTGGAACCGGGTGCCGATGTTGCTCGGGCGCGCGGCCAGCGACATGCAGACCTGCATGTCCTTGTTCAGGATGGGCATGCCCCCAGTCTCGCACCCTCTCCCTTTCGCGTCCTCGCAGGGATGGAGCGGTCCACGCAGACCGGGTGTCGCGCGCCGGGGTAGCGTCGGTTCCGATGACTGAGATCCCGGAGACCATGCGCGCTGTCCGCTTCGACGAGTGGGGTGACCGATCGGTCCTGCACGTCGCCGAGGTGCCCGTTCCCGAGGTGACGCCCGGGCGGGTGCTCGTCCGCGTCCGCGCCGCGGGCATCAACCCCGGTGAGTCCGCCATCCGCCAGGGTGCGTTCGGCGGCGATCTGCCGTCCGGGCAGGGCACCGACTTCGCCGGCATCGTGGTGGCCGTCGGGGCCGAGGTGGACGGCGTCGACGAGGGCGAAGAGGTCATCGGCTGGTCGTGGGACCGCGCCAGCCAGGCCGAGTACGTCTCCGTGCCGGCCGTCCAGGTCGTCCAGAAGCCACGCCTGCTCGACTGGGCCGTGGCGGGTGGCCTCGACGTCATCGCGACCACCGCAGCCGCAGCCGTCCGTGCGGTCGACCCGCGTCCGGGCGAGACCGTCGTGGTGTCCGGCGCCGCCGGCGGGGTCGGCGGCTTCGTCACCCAGCTCCTCGCGAACGAGGGCATCGACGTCATCGCCGTCGCCTCCGAGGCGAACCACGAGTGGCTCCGCTCCAAGCGTGCACGGCCGGTCGCGTACGGCGACGGGCTGCAGGAGCGCATCACCGAACTCGCGACCAACGGCATCGACGCCGTGATCGACACGCACGGCGCCGAGTACGTCCGGCTCGGTATCGCCCTCGGGGTGCCGGTCGACCGCATCGAGACGATCATCGCGTTCGAGGAGGCCGCCGAGGTCGGCGCGAAGGCCTCGGGCAGCGCGGACACCGCCGACCCGGAGATCCTCGGGGCGCTCGCACTGGAGGTCGCGAACGGTGCCATCGAGGTGCCGATCGCCGCGACCTACCCGCTCGACCGTGTGCAGGACGCCTTCGAGGAGCTCGAGCAGGGCCACACCCGCGGCAAGATCGTCCTCATCCCCTGATCCCAGGGCCGCTCAGGGCCGGTCCGGGGGTTTCCCCCACCACGCTCGGGGTGCGTCCCGGATGCGCTCGACCGGCGGCGTTGCGTAGCGTCGTCGGTATGAGCACACTCTCCCGTCCCCGCAACGGTCGTCTGCTGGCCGGCGTCTGCGCCGGTCTCGCCGACCGCTTCAACCTGTCCCGCACCCTGGTCCGGGTGGTCTGGGTCATCCTGAGCTTCTTCCCCGGGCCGCTGTGGATCGCGTACGTCGTGCTGTGGTTCGTGATGCCGCCCGAGGGTGGTCGGCGGCGCTGAGCACCGGTCCGTCCGGACGGGTTAGTGTGGCGGCGTGCCGGTCTCCGTCTTCGATCTGTTCAGCGTCGGTGTCGGCCCCTCGAGCTCGCACACCGTCGGCCCGATGCGGGCCGGTGCCGAGTTCGCCACCCTCGTCCGTGGCCTGCCCGTCGCGTCCGTGGTGGTCGACCTGTACGGGTCCCTCGCGTCGACCGGGCAGGGCCACGGCACGCTCGGTGCCGTCGTCGCCGGGCTCATGGGGTCACACCCGGAGACCGTCGACCCCGATGCCATGGTCCTCGCGCTCGACGCCGTGGAACGCGACGGTGTCCTGCGCCTCGATGGCGGTGCGAGCGTGCCGTTCCGCCTCGCCGACATCGTCCTGCACCCCCTGACGATGCTGCCCCGGCACCCGAACGCCATGCGGCTGCGTGCCCGTGACGCCGACGGGACCGACCTGGCCGACGAGACCTACTACTCGATCGGTGGCGGGTTCATCGCACGGGACGAGGCGGCGGAGCCCGCGGCCGACGCATCCGCTGCCGTCGCCGGTGCCGCGATCCCGGTCGACGACGCCGTGCCGTACCCGTTCTCGAGCGGCGCCGAGCTGCTCGCCGCGTGTGCCGGTTCCGGCCTGCCGATCAGCGGCGTCGCCCTGGCGAACGAGGCCGTCACCCGGACGGACGCCGAGATCCGGTCCGGACTGCTGGGCATCCACGGCGTGATGGAGTCGTGCGTCGACCGATCCGTCCGCCGGGGCGGGTGCCTGCCCGGGGGACTCGACGTCCGCCGCCGCGCCGCCACCTGGCACGAGCAGCTCACCCGCGAGGACCCCGACCACGACCCGCTGTTCGCGATGGAGTGGGTGAACCTCGTCGCCATGGCGGTCAACGAGGAGAACGCCACCGGAGGCCGCGTCGTCACCGCCCCGACGAACGGCGCAGCCGGCATCATCCCCGCGGTCCTGTACTACGCGCTCACCTACGTGCCCACGGTCGCCGAGGCCCGCGCCGCCGAACGGGACGACGCCGTCGTGCGGTTCCTGCTCACCGCCGGCGCGATCGGGTCGATCTACAAGGAACGGGCGTCGATCTCCGGCGCCGAGGTCGGCTGCCAGGGCGAGGTCGGTTCGGCGGCGTCGATGGCGGCTGCGGGACTCGCCGAGGTCCTCGGGGGCACGCCGGAGCAGGTCGAGAACGCCGCCGAGATCGCGATGGAGCACAACCTCGGGCTGACCTGCGACCCGATCGGCGGCCTGGTGCAGATCCCGTGCATCGAGCGGAACGCGATCGCGGCGAACAAGGCGATCAACGCCGCCCGGATGGCCCTGCGCGGGGACGGGGTGCACCACGTGTCGCTCGACCAGGTCGTCGAGACGATGCGGCAGACCGGGGCGGACATGTCGTCGAAGTACAAGGAGACCGCGATGGGCGGGCTGGCGGTGAACGTCCCGCTCTGCTGAGCGCCCGCTCGCGCGTCAGGCGTGCAGGAGCGTCAGCAGCCGTGCCGTCTCGGTGGCGATGGCGTCCCGGCCCGCCGACACGTACTTGCGCGGGTCGACGACGTCCGGCCGCTCATCGAGCACGGTACGGAGCGCACGGGTGAACAGGCCGTTCAGGTGCGTCGAGATGTTGATCTTCGTCATCCCCGCGTGCACGGCGCCGCGGAGTTCGTCGTCGGACAGGCCCGAGGACCCGTGCAGCACGAGAGGCACCGGCACCGCGGCACGGAGGCGCTCGACCAGGTCACGGTCCACCGACGCCTCGCGGGTCTGCATCGCGTGCGAGGTCCCCACCGCGACCGCCAGGGCATCGACCCCGGTGTCGGCCACGAACGCGGCGGCGTCGGTCGGATCGGTGCGGACGCCGGGCGCGTGCACACCGTCCTTGCCGCCGACCTCGCCGAGCTCGGCCTCGATCGCGACGCCCGCGGCGTGACACCGGGCAGCGAGTTCGCGGGTCACTGCCACGTTGGCGGCGAAGTCCAGGTGTGAGCCGTCGTACATGACCGAGTCGACGCCCAGGTCGACGCCGGCCGCCACCAGCTCCGGGTCCTCGATGTGATCGAGGTGCACGAGGACCTCGACGTCGGCGGCACGAGCGACCGCCTGGGTCGCGGTCGTGATCGGTGCGAGGCCGCCGTGGTACCGGACGCAGTTCTCGCTGATCTGCAGGATCACCGGCAGACCGGCCAGCTCGGCGCCGGAGACGATCGCCTCGGCGTGCTCGAGCAGCACCACGTTGAACGCACCGACCCCGCGGCGTGCCGTGCGGGCGGTGTCGAGCAGGCCGGTGAGGGCGAGGTCGGTGATCATGCGGGGGTCCTCGTTCGGTCGTGGGCGGGAGCGGGCGGGGTGGACAGGAAGCGGTCGACGTCTGCCGGGTCGACCACGCCGGCCACCGGCTGGAGGACGGCGGCGGCCCCGTGTGCAGCGGCGGAGCGGAGGGCTCGGAACAGGGTGGCGTCGTCGGGGGCCGGGACGCTGCCGTCGGGCGCGGAGAGGCCAGCACCGACGAGGACATCGACCAGGACACCGACGAGTCCGGCGGTGGCTGCGTCGCCGGCGCCGGTGGGGTTACCCGAGACCCCGGGGACCGCCGGCACCTCGAGCACGTGCTCGGTGGTGTGGGCGGCGATGCCGTCGGAGCCGCGAGAGACCACGACGACCGTCGCGCCGAGTCCGAGGAGCCGGAGTGCCCCCGAGCGCTCGTCGTCCGTGCCCGTGGCCTCGAGCAGTTCCTCGCGGTTTGGCTTGCAGACCGTCGCCCCGGCCGACGCGGCAGCCAGCAGCGCGGTGCCCGAGCAGTCGACCACGGAGAGCGCACCGCGGCGGCGGGCGGTGGTGACCCAGCGGGCGACGACCGTGGGGTCGGTGTCGCGGGGCAGTGAGCCCGACACGACCAGGGCCGCGGCGGCCGGGGCGCCGGCGGCACCGCGGGTGCCGCCGGCGACGCCGTCGTCGAGCAGTTGCTCGACCGCGCTGGTGACGGTGTCCCACTCGTCGGGGCTGAGCACGGGCCCGGGCTCGCCGAACATCGTCGGGTGCGCGAGGTCGTCCACCACCGTCACGGTCGTGCGGGTCTCGCCACGGACAGCGACGTCGGTGTGGACGAGCCCGAGGTCGTCGAGGGCATGGGCGATCCAGTGCCCGCCGTCGCCGCCGAGGGGCAGCACGGCGTGGGTCGGGACACCGGTGGCTGCGAGGACCCGTCCGACGTTCAAGCCCTTGCCGCCGGGGCGCCGCTGGACCTCGAGCACGCGCTGGGTCTCGCCGATGCGCTGTTCGGCGACGCGGTAGGTCACGTCGACGGCCGGGTTCGGGGTGACGACGAGGATCATGCGGCGACCGCCGTCGGCAGGGCTCGGACGCTGCCGCGCTCCGGGTCGAGCACGACCAGGTCGGCGGGGGCGCCCACGCTGAGCGGTGCCGGTGCCCCGAGCAGCCGTGCCGCGCGCGCCGCGGACGCCGCGACGACCTCGGGCAGGTCGGTCCCCGCGTCGAGCAGGCGGCGGACGGCGTCGGCGACCGTGATCGTGCTGCCCGCCAGCGACGAACCGTCGGCGAGCACGGCGAGCCCGTCGCGGACGGTCACCGCCGATCCGGCCACCGTGTACGCCCCGTCGGGGCAGCCCGTCGCCGCCATGGCGTCGGAGACCAGGACCATCCGGCCCGGAGCACTGCGCTGCACGAGCGTGACCGTCACGGGGTCGAGGTGGTGGCCGTCGACGATGCACTCGAGCAGCACGCGGTCGTCGGTGAGCGCGACCCCGACCGGCCCGGGCGCGCGGTGGTGCAGCGGTGGCATCCCGTTGAACAGGTGGGTGACGAGCGAGGCACCGGCGTCGACCGCGCGGCGGGTCTGCTCGGCGGTGGCGGCGGTGTGGCCGATGGCGACGACGACCCCGGCTTCGACGAAGCGGGCGACGGCGTCGAGTGCACCCGGAAGCTCCGGCGCGAGCGTGACGATCCGCAGGGCGCCACCCGCGGCGTCGCAGTAGGCGTCGACCTCGGCGGGGTCCGGGGCGTGCAGCAGGTCGACGCGGTGCGCCCCGCGACGAGCGGGCGCGAGCCACGGCCCCTCCAGGTGCAGCCCGGCGAGCGTGCCGTCCGCGACGAGCGGCTGGAGCCGGCTGAGGGCCGCCACGGTGTCCGTGCGCTCTCCCGTGGCGATGGACCCGACCAGGGTGGTCGTGCCCCGCGACCGGTGGTGCCCGGCGGCGGCACGGGCGTCCTCGGCGGAGCAGCTGGCGAAGTCGTGCCCGAGCGCCCCGTGGGCGTGCAGGTCGAAGAACCCGGGCACGACCGCACCGTCGACGGTGACGGCGGTGTCCGTGCGCATCGGGGACCCGGTGCCGGTCGCCAGAACGGTGTCGTCGTCACCGATGACGAGCCAGCCGTCGTGCAGGTCTGCCTGGGCCGTGACGATGCGATGGGCCCGGACGAGGGTGGTCACAGCAGGACCCCGGTCTCGGTCTCGAGCAGCGCGCGTGCGAGGATCCCCGCTCCGATGGCGCCGGCTGCGTCGCCGTGCCGGGCGGGGACGACGACGGGGACACGGACGCCCTGCAGGCGCTCCGTGACGGCGTCGCGCAGCGGGTCGAGCAGCAGCGGCCCCGACTCGGCGAGTCCCCCGCCGACGATGATGGTGTGGACCCCGGCGACCGCGGTCGTCCAGGCGAGCGCGTCGGCCAGGACCGCGACGCAGTCGTCCCAGACCGCACGGGCTGCGGGGTCGCCCTGGCGGACCAGGAGCATGGCGGCGTGAGCGGACGGCGCGCCGGAACGACGTGCGACTCCCCCGGCGGACGCGATCTCCTCGACGCGGTGGCCCGCGTGCGGACCGGTCTGGATGCGGACCTGCCCGATCTCCCCCGCCCAGCCACCGCCGGACACGACGACGCCGTCGACCACCAGGGCGCTCGCGAGCCCGGTGCCGACCGGCACGAACGAGACCGACCCCCGCGAGAGCGCCGGGTCACCGGCCCGGACCTCGGCCAGGGCGCCGGCGCGGACGTCGTGGCCGAAGGCGAGCGGCACGTCGATCCCGTGACGCAGGAGCTCGGCACGGACGAGGTCACGCACCGGGACGTCGCGCCACCCGAGGTTGACGGACACGTCCACGGTGCCGCGGGTCTCGTCGACGACGCCGGGGGTCACCACCCCGATGGCTCCGAGCGGCGCCCGTCGGGTGGCCTGTGCGGCCAGTTCGGCGACGACGGCGGCGAGGCGCTCGGCGCCCGGGTCGTCGCGCGGCGTCGGTACCCGAGTCTCGTCGAGGACGAGTCCGTCGGCCGTCGTCAGCCGGGTCTTGATGCCCGTGCCGCCGACGTCGACCCCGAGCACCGCGCCTGCGCCACCCATCAGGTGAGGATGACCGACCGGGTGAGCGACCGGGGGTTGTCCGGGTCGAGCCCGCGTCCCTCGGCCAGGGCGACGGCGAACCGGTGCACCACGACGAGTCCGGCGATCGGGTCGAGGTCGTGCTGGACGAAGCGGGCGCCGGTGGTGGCGACCTCGTCGGCCAGGCCCTCGGGTGCCGTGCCGAGCGACCAGACGAGCCGGCCGGGCTGGGCGATCGCGATGGGACCGTGCCGGTAGTCCATCGCCGGGTAGGACTCAGCCCAGAACTGCGCGGCCTCACGCGTCTTGAGCGCGGCTTCGAACGTCAGGCCGACTGCGGCCCCACGACCGACGAACGAGACCTGCTCGGCGTCGAGCAGGTCGTCGATCGGCACCGTCAGCGCGGTCTCGGCCTGGGCTGCGAGCGCGTCGACGTCGTCACCGATGGACGCCCGCAGCAGTGCGAGCGTCGTGGTGGCGAAGCGGGTCTGGACGACCGAGCGCTCGTCGGCGAAGGGCAGGGCGACCACCTGGTCGGCGACGGCCGCGGCAGGGCTGTCGGCGACGGCCGTGATCAGGACGGTCCGCTGCGACGGCAGGGCCTGCAGCAGGTCGACGATCTCGGTCGTCGTGCCCGAGCGGCTGATCATGAGCACGCGGTCGTACTCGCGGGACGCGGGGTACTCCGACCCGGCGAAGGCATCGGTCACGCCGAGGCCCGCCTGCTCACGGGCGACGGCGTAGCTCATGGCGATGAACCAGCTCGTGCCGCAGCCGATCACGGCCACGCGTTCGCCCGGCTGGGGCAGCGCGTCGGCGAAGGTCGGCAGGAGCGCGGCGGCTGCACGCCAGGTCTCCGGCTGCGAGGCCAGTTCAGCGCTCACGAAGGTGTCGGTCATGGGAGCCTTCCGGGTCCGGATCGATCCGGGTGATCGATGATCAGGAAGCGTAGCGAGCGATCGTGCGCAAGGGAAGGGGAAAACGTCATTTCCGATCATCGGACGTCGGTGGTGACGCCGTAGGATGACCGTCATGACCCCCCAACAGCGGCTGAACGCCCTGCTCGAACTGGTGAGCGAACGCGGCAACGTGTCGATCGCCGAGATCGGGGAGCTGCTCGGGATCTCCGCCGCGACGGCTCGCCGCGACCTCGCGACCCTCGCCGACCAGCGGCTCGTCACGCGCACGCACGGGGGAGCGGCAGCACTCGGGGCCGGGTACGAGCTCCCGCTGCAGTACAAGATCGCCCGGCAGGCCGAGGCGAAGACGGCGATCGCCCGCGCGGCCGCCCGGTTGGTGCAGCCGGGGGAGACCGTCGGGCTCAACGGCGGGACGACCACGACCGAGGTCGCGCGTGAACTCGGCAAGAGCGAGCGGTTCATCCGCGCCGACGGCGAGTTCGGCATCACGATCGTGACGAACGCCCTGAACGTCGGGTACGAGCTGTCCGTCCGCGCCAACGTGAAGATCGTGGTCACCGGTGGTGTGGCGCGGCGGCAGTCCTACGAGCTCGTCGGGCCGCTCGTCCGGGACACGCTCGACGAGTTCGCCCTCGACCTCGTGGTGCTCGGCGTCGACGGTCTCACCGGCCAGTACGGCGCGACCACCATGCACGAGGGCGAGGCCGAGGTCAGCCGCCACTTCGCCTCGGTCGGACGACGCGTCGTCGTGGTCGCCGACTCGACCAAGATCGAACGGTCGACCTTCGCCCGGATCTGCCCGCTCGACCGCATCGACGTCCTGGTCACCGACCAGCCGGTGCCGGCCTCGTTCGCTGCTGACCTGGCCAGCGCCGGCGTGGAGCTCGTCGTCGCCGACTGAGCACCCCCTGCGGCCACCCCGGAGCGGTCCGGACGTTTCGATCGTGTAAAACCCTCTCCGGCACGGATGCGTGAGCGATCCGTGAGCGCCTATTGTGCATTCATGATCGATTCGGCATCATGGGCGTCACATTCACGCAAGGGAGCGATGAGCATGGGCGCTGACAACGCAGGACTCCGCGTCGCGGTGATCGGGATGGGCCAGCGGTCCGCCATCGCCCGCCACGTGGCCGAGGCAACCGCGGACGAACCGTCGCTGCAGGCCCGGGTCGTGGCCGTCGCGGACGTGACCGCGGCCGGCCGGGACCGCGGGCACGACGAGTACCCGGACGCCCTGGTGGTGGAACACCACCGTGACCTCACCGGTCACGTCGACGCGGCCATCGTCACCACGCCGGACTGGACCCACGCCGAGATCGCGATCGACCTGCTCCGCGCGGGCATCGCCGTCTACCTCGAGAAGCCGCTGGCCATCACGGTCGAGGACGCCGACGCCGTCCTGAACACCGCGGCGGAGACCGGGACGCCGCTGTACGTCGGGCACAACTTCCGGCACGCCGCCGTCGTCCGCCTGATGCGCGAGATCGTCGACCGCGGCGAGATCGGTCAGGTCAAGGCCGTCTGGTGCCGGCACTTCGTCGGCAACGGCGGTGACTACTACTTCAAGGACTGGCACGCCGACCGCAGCAAGGTGAACTCCCTGCTCCTGCAGAAGGCGAGCCACGACCTCGACGTCATCCACGCGCTCGGCGGGGGCGACACCGCCCGGGTCGTCGGGATGGGCTCGCTGTCGGTCTACGGCGACGTCACCGACCGGCGCGACCGCAGCGGCGAGCTCATGGGGGACTGGTTCTCCCACGACAACTGGCCGCCGCTCGCCCAGACCGGGCTGAACCCCGTCGTCGACGTCGAGGACGTCTCGATGGTGATGATGACGCTCGACAACGGGGTGCAGGCCAGCTACGAGCAGTGCCACTTCACCCCGGACTACTGGCGGAACTACACCGTCATCGGCACCGAGGGACGCCTCGAGAACATCGGCGACACCGGTGGTGGCGTCGTGAAGGTCTGGACGCACCGCCGGGGCTGGGACACCGCGGGGGACCGCGAGTACCCGATCGACGGCGTCGAGGACGGGCATGCCGACGCCGACCTGCTCACCATGACCGAGTTCCTGCGGTCCGTCGCGTTCGGCGAACCGTCGGAGCTGTCCCCGATCGCGGCCCGTGCCGCGGTCGCCGCGGGCGCGCTGGCCACGCGCTCGCTCCGCAACGGGTCCGTCCCCATCGACGTCCCGCCCCTGCCGGCCGAGACCATCGCGCACTTCACGTCGAACGCCCCGCACTCCACCCCCTCCACCCCGCATCCCGCCCAGACCGTCGGCTCCTGACGGCCGTGCGAAAGGACACCCCGATGACCGCACACATCCCCACCCGAGGAACCGGCGTGCGCCGCGTCCTCCTCGGCGCCGTCGCCGCACTCGGCGCGGCAGCACTCCTGGCCGGCTGCTCCTCGTCGTCCGGCGCGTCCGGCTCCGGCGGCGACTACGAGGCCGCGCCGAAGGACACCAAGGCGTCCCTGACCTACGCCGTCTGGGACGAGAACCAGGTCAAGGCCATCAAGGCCAACCTGAAGGGCTTCAACGAGGAGTACCCGGACATCAAGGTCAGCGTCGACGTCACGCCGTACGCCAACTACTGGACGAAGCTGCAGACCCAGGGTTCGAGCAACACCCTGCCCGACCTGTTCTGGATGAACGGCCCGAACTTCCAGCTGTACGCGGCCAACGGCAAGCTCGCGCCGATCACCGGCGAGGTCGAGTCGGGTGACATCGACGCGTCGAAGTACTCGAGCGCACTCAACGACCTGTACACGTACGACGACACCCAGTACGGCGTGCCGAAGGACTTCGACACCATCGGCGTCTGGGTCAACAAGTCGCTGTTCGAGCAGGCCGGCATGGACCTGCCGTCCAAGGACTGGACGTGGGACGACTTCCAGCAGACCGGCGCCGAGCTGTCCGAGAAGCTGAAGGCGAAGGGCGCCTACGGGGCAGCCGGCGGCATGGACGGCCAGACGACGTACTACAACACCATCCTGCAGGCCGGGGGATCGGTCGTGAACGCGGACGGCACCGAGTCCGAGTACGCCACGAAGGCCTCCGAGGACGGCCTGCAGTTCTGGACCGACCTGATCGACTCGGGGGCATCGCCCTCGATCAAGCAGCTCACCGACACCACGGCCGACCAGTGGTTCACCTCGGGCAAGCTCGCGATGTACCAGGGCGGCAGCTGGTTCCGCTCCGCGCTGACCGGCACCGAGATGGAGAAGGACGTCGTCGCCTACCCGCTGCCGAAGGGCAAGGAGCAGGCGACCGTCATCCACGGCGTCTCGAACGTCGTGTCCGAGGCGAGCAAGGACAAGGCCGCCGCTCAGGCGCTGCAGGTCTACCTCGCGGGTAAGACGGCCCAGCAGCAGCAGGGCGACATGGGCGCGGTCATCCCGGCGTACGAGGGCACGCAGAGCGCCTTCACGAAGACGATGCCCGACGCCGACCTGCAGGTGTTCCTCGACGCGGTGGACTACGCGAAGCCGCTGCCGGTGTCGAAGAACACCGCGGCCTGGAACACCCTCGAGACCACCCTGCTGCCGAGTGCCTTCGACGGATCGAAGCCCGTCGACCAGGTGGCAGAGGACCTCGCACAGAAGATGGACGCCGCCCTCGCCAAGGAAAAGTAGGACCCGCGCGTGACGATCAACACCGAGCGGCCCCCGGCCGCAGCCACCCCCGCCCGGACGACACGTTCGTCCGGGCGGGGTGCCCCCGCTCCGCGAGCCGACGGCGGCCGAGCGCCACGACGGACCGACGGCTGGTGGCCGTGGCTCTTCGTGCTCCCGTTGCTCGTCGGCGTCGGCACCTTCTACATCTGGCCGATCATCCAGACGTTCTGGTACTCGTTCACCAGCTGGGGCGTCTTCGGGGGCGCCACGTTCACCGGCGTCGCCAACTACGTCCGGCTCGTCGGTGACCCGCAGCTCTACCAGTCGCTGCTCAACACGGTGATCTACACCGTGATCGTCCTCGCCGGGATCCCGATCGCGGTGTGGCTCGCCAGTCTGCTGAACACCCCGGGGCTGCGGCTCGCCCAGTTCTACCGGGTGCTCTTCTTCCTGCCGTACGTCGCCATGCCCGCGGCGATCGCCCTGGTCTGGCGCATCATGTACAACGGCGACTACGGCATCGTGAACTGGTTCCTCGGGAACTTCGGCATCGACGGCCCGTACTGGATCTCGACCCCCGGCTTCGCGCTGATCGCGGTGAGCCTGGTCGGCCTCTGGTCCTCCCTCGGGTTCTCGATGATCATCCTCGGCGCCGGGCTCAAGGACATCCCGCCGGAGCTCTACGAGGCCGCGGAGCTCGACGGCGCGAGCCGGTGGCGGCAGTTCCGCTCGGTGACCGTGCCGTTGCTCAGCCCGAGCATCTTCTTCGTGGTGATCGTCACGACGATCTCGAGCTTCCAGCTGTTCGACCTGCTGTACGCGATCCTCGGCAGCACCAACCCGGTGATCCCGAAGACGATGTCGCTCGTCTTCTACTTCTACAGCGCCGGGTTCATCGACAACGACAAGGGCTTCGCGGCCGCGATCGCGATGGTGATCTTCCTGCTCATCGGCATCGTCACGCTCGTGCAGTTCCGCGTCCAACGGAAGTGGGTGCAGGGATGACCGCCACCGTCACACCGCCTCGGACCGCGCGTCGGCCCGGCCGTCGCGGCGGCAGCCACTGGTGGATTCACGTCGTGCTCGGCATCGGCGGGTTTGCGATGGCCTTCCCGTTCCTGTGGCAGATCATCATGTCGCTGTCGACGAACGCGCAGGTGCAGTCCGTCACGCCGGTCTTCTGGCCGGGGGAGCTGCAGTGGCAGAACTACGCGCAGGTGTTCGAACGCCTGCCGTTCCTCAGCCAGCTCGGCACGTCGGTGTACGTCACGATCATCCGCACGATCGCGCAGATCGTCCTGTGCACGCTCGCCGGGTACGCCTTCGCCCGGATGCGGTTCCGCGGCCGGGCGGCACTGCTCGCGATCGTGCTGTCGATCCTGCTCGTGCCCTCGCAGGTCTACCTGATCTCGCAGTACCAGATCGTGCAGGGGCTCGGCTGGCTCGACACCCTGATGGGGATCGTCGCACCCGGGCTGTTCAGCGCCTTCGGCACGTTCCTGATGCGGACCGCGTTCCTGAACATGCCGCCCGAGCTGGAAGAGGCAGCGCGGATGGACGGCGCGAACCCGTTCCAGACGTTCTGGCGGATCATGCTGCCCCTGGCCCGTCCCTCGATCAGCGTGCTCGCGATCACGACCGTGCTGTGGTCGTGGAACGAGCTGCTCTGGCCGCTCGTGGTCTCCACCCGCGCCGAGGACATGCCGCTCGCCGCCGGCCTCGCGACGCTGTCGAGTGACCGCACGATCGACTACCCGGTGCTGATGGCCGCCAGCCTGATGGCGATGGCACCGGTGCTCATCATGTTCGTCGTGCTGCAGCGTCGGGTGATGGACGGGCTCGCGTCGTCCGGTCTGAAGTGACCACCGCGACCCCCGGCCTGGAGGCCCGCCCCGCGTCCGTCGCGGTCCTCGCCGCCGCCGTGGGGTCACCGGACGACTCCGCGACGGTGGCGGCCGCACTGGCCGCCACCGTCGCCGACGCCGGGCCCGCGGAGCGGGACGCGCTGTTGGTGGCGGCGCTCCGCGCCGCGGTGCCGGACAGCGCCGACGCGCTCGCGGAGCGGGGCCTCCCGCGCGCGCTCGCCGAGGCCTCCGTCGCCGACGTCGACCGCAAGCTCGCACGCTACGGACTGCACGGCACCGGGGTGGAGTGGCTCGTCGCCGTGGTGACCGGGCGCGTGGTGGCCGTGGGGCGCCTCCAGTTCGAACTCGGCGACCACCTGGCGGACGGCACGCTGGCCTGGGGCGTGCACGTGCCGGAGACCGGGCCGCTCGACCCGGTGGCCTGCGACCGCTCGTTCGCCCGCGCACCCGAGGTCCTGCGCGGCCTCGCACCGCAGCTCGCTGCCGACCGGTGGCAGTGCCGCTCCTGGATGCTCGACCCGGGACTGCCCGCCGCGCTCGGTCCCGATGCCAACCTCGTGCGCTTCGCCCGGCGCTTCCGTCTCGTCCCCCCGGGGGCGCACGACGCGACCGAGGGGGACGCCAGCGTCGCGAAGTTCGTCTTCGGGGTGCCGCTGGCGACCGCACGGTCCGCGGCGCCGTCCGGTCGGTTGCGCGCGGCCGTGCTCGACCGGTGGGCGAGCGGTGGGTACTGGACCGAGCGGACCGGCACGGCGCCGGTCGCGTGACCGCCCGCAGCCGCGGCCGCGTACCGTGCACGGCATGACGAAGCCCGACCACGACCACCTCGACGACGGCGTCGACATGACGTTCGAGGAACGCCGACAGGACACGTTCCGTCGCATGTCCGGATCTGACGAGCACGACGCCGACCCGCGGGTCGAGGTCTCCCGTGCCGAGGACGGCGACGTCCGCATCGACGTCGCCGACACCGCGGCGGTCCGACCCGGCGAGTGACACCCGTTCCGGGCCCTGGTCCGCCGGGGTCGGTGGGGCACGGCATGATCGTGTCGTGCACCTCGTCCTCCGCCGCGTCGACGGCGGCGTCCTCGCGACGCCCCTGACCGACGCGGGGGCCGCCGGGGGCGAGCCGATCCGCCTGGACGAGCCGGGCCTCCCGGCCTTCGTCGCGGCCCACGACGCACCGGGCGTGCGCTGGGTGTGGGACGACACCGCCCGCTGGTACCCGGCCGTGCTCGCTGCAGGCGGTCGGGTCGGTCGCTGCGTCGACCTGCGCCTCGGCCGTCGTGTCCTGCGGGCCGCGCTGGCGGCGCGGGGATCCGCGCTCGCGGCCGCGCCGGCCGACGCCCTGGACGCCCCGGTCGCGGAAGCCCGCGTGGTCCGGCCGACGCAGGCCCAGCTCTTCGACGACGCCCTGTTCACCGCCGCCGCGCCCGACGACGAGGTCGACCCGGTGGCGGAGTTCCGGGCGCAGCTCTCTGCGGTGGCGGGGTCGAGCGCTCCCGGTGCGCTCCGCCTGCTGCTCACCGCGGAGTCGGCCGGTGCGCTCGTGGCGGCCGAGATGCTGCACGCCGGGCTGCCGTGGCGTGCCGACGTGCACGAACGGCTGCTCGAGGACGCCCTCGGGCCGCGCGTGCCCTACGGGGTGCGGCCGCGACGCCTCGAGGAGATCGCCGCCGTCGTGCGCGAGCGCCTCGACGACCCCGGTCTCAACCCGGACTCACCCGCCGACGTCCTGAAGTCGCTGCGCCGGGCCGGCCTGATGGTCACGAGCACGCGGAAGTGGGAGCTGCAGGAGATCGAGCACCCCGTCATCGAGCCGCTGCTCGAGTACAAGCGCCTGGCGCGACTGCTCACCGCCAACGGCTGGACCTGGCTCGACGACTGGATCCGCGACGGACGGTTCCACCCGAAGTACGTCGTCGGCGGTGTCGTCACCGGCCGTTGGGCGGCCGACGGCGGGGGAGCGATGCAGTTGCCGAAGGGCATCCGCGGGGCCGTCATCGCCGACCCCGGGTGGAAGCTCGTCGTCGCGGACGCCGCGCAGCTGGAGCCCCGGGTGCTCGCCGCGATGTCCGGCGACCGGGCGATGGCCGCGGCCGGCGACGGGCGCGACCTGTACGACGGCGTGGTGGCCTCGGGTGCGGTCGAGACCCGGCAGCAGGCGAAGGTGGCGATGCTCGGTGCGATGTACGGGGCGACCCAGGGCGAGGGCGGTCGGCTCGTGCCGCGCCTGGTCCGGGCGTTCCCGCAGGCGCTCGACATGGTGGAACGGGCGGCCCGTGCGGGGGAGCGCGGCGAACCCGTGACGACGCTGCTCGGGCGGACGTCACCGGTGCCCGAGGACTCGTGGTTCGAGGCCCGGAACCAGGCCTACACGGTCGAGGGGACCCCGGCGATGCAGCGTGCGGTCGAGTCCCGCGCCCGGAGCTGGGGGCGGTTCACCCGGAACTTCGTGGTGCAGGGGACCGCGGCCGAGTGGGCACTCGCGTGGATGGGTTCCCTGCGGTCGCGGTTGCTCGCGCGGTTCCCCGGCGCCGTGACGGAGGGGCCGCACCTGGTGTTCTTCGTGCACGACGAGATCGTGGTGCACGCCCCGGCGGAGCACGCGGAGTGGGTGGCGCAGCAGATCCGGGAGGCCGCCGTCGATGCCGGACGGCTGTTGTTCCAGGACTTCCCGGTGACGTTCCCGCTGTCGGTCGGGGTGGTGGGGGCGTACTCGGAGGCGAAGGACTGAGGCGGCCGGGACGGCTCCCGGCGGCTTCGGGCAGTGTGGACGGATGCACACCGAACACGGGGACGCCGCCGACCGCACCGTCGGCGAAGTCGACCTGACCCGTTGGCGCTCCCGTGCCGGCCGCAGCGTCGCCGGTGCGTGGACCGCGCTCGGCAAGCGCTTCGGCGCCATGCCCGTCCTGCTGCTGACCCTCGCCGTGGGCCTGGGCGTCGCCGTCCTCGCGACGTGGATCGCCTCCGAGGTCTACGACGCCGTCCGGGAAGCCGACGACGTCGCGGTGCTCGACCGACCCGTCCTCGACTGGGCGCTCACACTCCGATCACCCACGGCGGACACGCTCGTCACCTGGTGGACCGACATCGCGGGCACGATCGGGATGCCGATCGTCGCGCTCGGGTTCCTGGTCGGCTTCACGATCCAGCGCCGTGCGTGGACGCCACTGGTGCTCCTGGTCGCAGCGAGCGGTGGTTCGTTGCTCATGACGATCGCGGGCAAGGACCTCATCGGCCGTGCCCGTCCACCGCTGTCCGACGCGGTGCCGCCGTACGAAACGTCGCCGTCGTTCCCGTCGGGGCACACGCTCAACTCCACGGTGATCGTGGGCACCATCGTGTACCTCCTGCTCCTGCGGCAGTCGCGCGTCGTCACCCGGGTGTGGACGATCGTCGTGGGCACCCTGTTCGTGCTGTCGGTGGGGGCGTCGCGGGTGTTCCTCGGGCACCACTGGCTGACCGACGTGCTGGCGGCGTGGGCGCTCGGACTCGCCTGGCTCGCCCTCGTGATCACGGCGCACCGGTTGTACCTGACGGCGCTCCACCACGGTGCCGAGCCCGCGCCGGACGTCGACCGCATCACTTCGTGAGCAGAAGACGTCGGGTTGCTCGCCCGCACCCGACATCTTCTGCTCACGAAGTCGCAAAGCCCCCCGCCGCCCGGGCCCGCCCCCCGAACGGCAGAGCGCCGTCAGCCGCGACCGGTAGGTTGCCGGGCATGGAAGAACGGGTCTTCGGCGGCAGGTACCGCGTCACGGGCACGCTCGGACACGGTGGCATGGCGTCCGTGTACCGGGCGGTCGACGAGCAACTCGGTCGCGAGGTCGCGGTCAAGGTGTTCCGCATCGGCCCCGTCGACCGCGGTGAGCGCGCCCGCGCCGAGGCGGAGATCCAGACCCTCGCGACGCTGCGCGCCCCCGAGCTCGTCACGCTCTACGACGCCGCACTCGACGACGTCGACGGCGACTCGTACCTCGTCATGGAACTCGTGCCGGGCAGTGACCTGGCGACCCGTCTGCGCGAGGGTCCGCTCGACCCCGCGACCGCTGCCCGCCTGGGTGCCCAGGTCGCCGACGGCCTGGCCGCCGTGCACGCGCAGGGGATCGTCCACCGTGACGTGAAGCCCGCGAACGTCCTGCTCGAGAGCGACGGCCGGCACGTCAAGCTCGCCGACTTCGGGATCGCCCTGCTCCGTGACGCCTCACGCGTGACGGGGACGGGGACCGTGATGGGGACGGCCGCGTACCTTGCCCCGGAGCAGGTCCTGGCGAAGGAGATCACCGGCAAGGCCGACGTCTACTCACTCGGGCTCGTGCTGCTCGAGTGCATGACCGGCCGCCAGCCGTTCCCGGGCAGCGCGGTCGAGTCGGCCACCGCCCGGCTCACCCGTTCGCCCGAGATCGACCGGCAGCTGCCCACGGCCTGGCGCACCCTGCTGCACGTGATGACCGCGCAGGACCCGGCGGAGCGACCGACGGCTGCCGAGGCGGCCGAGCGCCTGCGTGCGCTGGGCCGCGACGAGCCGACGAACGCCACGCAGCTGCTGCCCGGCACGCCCGGTGCGGTGACGTCCGCGGCCGCCGGTGCGGCTGGTGCCGCGGTCGGCGCCGGCGCCGCCGCAGCGGCGGCGAACGCCGACGACCGGACGCAGGCGATGCCGGCGAGCGAACTGCCGAACGGCGGCGCGGGTCCGGGGGACGACGCCACCCGCGTCCTCGACACCCAGCGTCCGAACCCCGCCGACGACGTCTCGACGACCGTGCTCGGCGCCCAGGCGAACGGCCGTGGCACATCGGGCCCGAGCGGGCCGACCCCGCCGCCGGTCACGCCCCGCCCGGTCCGGGGCGACCAGCCGGAGGACCAGCCGGAGAAGAAGAAGCGCGGACCGCTCATCGCCGCGATCATCGTGATCGTCCTGGTGCTCATCGGCATCGGGGTCGCGGTGTTCGCCCTCAACGGCGACGACGACGGCACCCCGGCCCCGACGGACACCACGTCGACCGCGCCGACCGAGCAGCAGCCGTCCGAGGACCCGGGCGAGGAACAGCAGCCGAGCGAACCCGCCGAGCAGCAGCCCTCGCAGGAGCAGCAGCAGCCGTCGCAGCCCGCCGAGGAACCGAGCGAGCAGCCGAGCGAACCGATCGAGCCGGAGCAGCCCACGCAGGACCCGCCCGTCGGTCCGGAGCCGAGCACCCCGGCCTCGAACCCGGTGCAGGAGCCGCAGGACGGCGCGGGCGCGGCCGACACCGGCGCGGTCGACACCGGCGCGGTCGACACCGGCGCGGTCGACACCACGTCGGACACCGCCCCCGGCAAGTCCGGCAGCGCACCGGGACACAACAAGGACTGACACGCCGGGGTTTTCGTCCAGTCCCTGGAGCAAATAGGCTCGTTCCGTGCGAGAACTGCAACGGAGCGGTGGCCCGACGACGGCCGTGGCCGCTCGGAACGGTGTCGGCTTCGTTTCTGCAGAGGCCTGGCTCGTCGAACGACCAGCGGGAGCGTCCGTGGCCGAGGCGATCGTCCCCGGTTTCACCGGACGCACCATCGCCATCGGCGACGAGCTCTCCTGGGTCTGGTTCCCCGAACGGACACTGCCCGAGGGGGCGTCGGAACCGACGGAAGCAGACCTGCCGCACTTCTGGGACGCCACGGCCTTCGCCGTCGACGTCGTCTTCACCGACGGCTCGCGACTACGCAACGATGCCGCGGTCCGCGACCAGTACGGCGATGCGATCACCCCGGATGCACAGGACGCGGCCCGCAAGCAGTGGGTGGACCAGTGGAACCGCCGCGCGGTCGACCTCACGCCGTTCACGGGGCTGGTCGTCGACCGCCTGGAGGCCCGGCTCGGCTCCGACGCACCGGCTGCGGCCGCCGACGGCGAACGTCCCGCACTGCGCGGCTGGCTCGACGCCGTCCGGATCGGTCCCGCGCGTCCGACCCCGACGACCCCGCTCGGCCACGTCCGGACGACCCGTGGCACCCAGGCGTCCTCCCGGTTCTCCCGCGGCAACAACGCCCCGCTCGTCGGCGTCCCGCACGGCGGGGTGTTCGGCCTGCCGATGACGGACGCCTCGAGCAACCGCTGGCCGTACGCGTACCAGGAGCACGACCGGCTCGACGACCAGGGGCGGCTCCGCCCGGCGATCCAGGCCTTCGCGACGAGTCACATCCCGTCGCCGTGGATGGGCGACCGCGGGGTGTTCCAGGTGATGCCGTCGCCACTCGACACCCCCGACGTCGACCGGTCCGCTCGCGCGCTCGGGTTCGACCACGAGGACGAGCAGGACGGCCCGCACCGCTACCGGGTCGCCCTCGAGCACGGTGTGACGGCCGAGCTGACCGCGGGGGAGTTCGCCCTCGGGTTCCGGTTCACCGGCACCCGCAGCGTCGTGCTCGACCACCACGGCCGGGTGTCCGACGTCTCCGTGACGATCACCGACGGCACCGCCGTGGTCGAGGCGCTCCTGGACGACCGCCCCGGCACCCCGCCGCACCACGTGCACCTGCGGGTCGCTGGGGTCACAGCCGACCACACGACGGTCGGCGAGCACGAGCTGCGCGGCTGGCTGTCCGTGGGGGAGGCTAGCCACACGGCCGGCCCGGTCGACGTCCTGCTCGGCATCTCGACCGTCTCGATCGAGGACGCCCGCGCGAATCTCGACGACGCCGGCTCGTTCGACGCCATGCGGTCCCGTGCCGAGGCGCTGTGGACCGAGAAGCTCGCGACGCTGTCCTTCGACGGTGCGACCCCCGACCAGCTGACGAGCCTGTACTCCGGCCTGTACCGGCTGTTCCTCTACCCGAACCGCGCCGGGGAGACCGCCCTGACCGGCACCCCGAGGCACCGCTCCCCGTACGGCGACGTGCTGGCGGAGCCGATCCGCGACGAGCCCGGGCCGGAGATCGTCGAAGGCCCGTTCACCACCACGAACGGCTTCTGGGACACCTACCGCACGGCCTGGCCGCTCCTCGGACTCCTGACCCCCGAGACCGCGGGCGAGCTCGCGCAGGGCTTCGTCGAGCACCACCACGACGGCGGGTGGACGCCCCGCTGGAGTGCCCCCGGCGCCGAGGACTGCATGACCGGCACCACGAGCGACACCGTCTTCGCCGACCTCGCGGTGAAGGGCGTGCGCGGCTTCGACCTGGCCGAGGCGTACCGGAGCGCGGTGCGGAACGCGACCGTCCCGCCGCGTGACGAGCGCGTCGGACGCAAGGGGAGCCTCCCGGGCGCCTTCCGCGGCCACGTCGACACGGCGACCCACGAGGGGATGTCGTGGACCCTGGACGCGGCCATCAACGACTGGGGTCTGGCCGTCATGGCGGGCCTGCTCGCGTCACGGGCGCGGACGCCCGCCGACCTGTCCCGTTACGAGGCCGAGGCCGAGTGGTTCGCCCGCCGGTCCCTGCAGTACCGGCACGTCTTCGACTCCGAGCGCGGGTTCTTCATCGGCCGCGACCCGGACGGCTCGTGGCGGGTCGGCACCGAGTTCGACCCGCGCGACTGGGGCGACGACTACACGGAGACGAACGCGTGGGGCACCGCGTTCACGGCGCCGCACGACGGCGCCGGCGTCGTCGACCTGCACGGCGGGCCGGAGCGCTTCGACGCCGCTCTCGACGCGTTCTTCGCGACCCCCGAGACCGGCGCGCTGGCGCGGTCCGGCTCGTACGGGTTCCCGATCCACGAGATGACCGAGGCCCGCGACGTCCGGATGGGCATGCTCGGGCTGTCGAACCAGCCGGCGCACCACATCCCCTTCTTCCCGATGTTCACCGGGCGGCACGACGACGCGCACCGCATCGTCCGCGAATCGCTCGAGCGGCTGTTCGTCGGGTCCGACCTCGGCCAGGGCTACCCGGGTGACGAGGACAACGGTGAGATGAGCGCCTGGTACGTCTTCGCGACCATCGGCCTGTACCCGCTGGCGCCGTCGAGCGGCACCTACGTACTCGTGCCGCCGTCGGTCCGCAGGACGGTGCTGCGACAGCCTGGAGGCGCGGCCACGGTCATCGAGATCGCCGCGGGCTCCGCAGGTTCGTACGTGGCGTCGGTGACGGTCGACGGCTCGCCCTGGACCTCGGTCACCATCCCGCACAGCGTGGTCGTGGCCGCGTCGCGGATCGAGTTCACGCTGTCCGACGAACCGCAGGGATGGGCGTCGGACACCCGCCCCGTCTCGGCCTCCGACGTGCACGGCTACCGGGACGCTCCGGTGGACGTCCTGCCCGTCGGCGCGTCGGCGCTCACCGACGACACCGGCCGCACCGTCACGGCGCTCGCCGCGGGGGAGTCCGTGTCCTTCGACGTGTCGTGCCCCGCCGCCTCGTTGTACACCGTGACGGTGGCATCGCCGGGGTCCTACTCGTGGCAGGTCGGCCTCGACGACGCCGTCACGGCGGTCGACGGCGCCGAGTTCTCGTGGGCCGGCCAGACCCGGGTGTTCCGGATCCTCGGCGGCGGTTCGTCGTTCACGTTCACCGCCGGCACCGACCTGACGCTGACGCAGCTCGAGCTCATCGCGGCCGACGGACAGCGTTGACCCGGCGTTCACCGAGCGGGAGCATGCTCGCCCCATGTCGATGAGCGCACCGTTCGATCCCGAACAGCAGGGCCGGTCCATCCCCGTGGACGGCAGTGACGAGTCCGAGCTCGAGATGGAGGAGGACCGCGGCGCCGACGTCGGCGACGACTCCGCCGACCCGAGCGTCTCGCCCGTCAGTCACCACGACGAGGACGAGGCCGGCGGCGGCCCGGTGTTCCGACGTCCGCACGCCGGTGAGCGGCTCCACCCGGACGACCTCTGACCGTTCCGGGGGTCCTCCGGGGTTTCTTGGGCGATTGCCAAGCGGCTCGGGCATGCTCGTGCGCATGTCGATCGCGAACTCGTGGGACCCGTCCGGTGGCCGTGCAATCCCGGAGGACCAGGTCCGTCAGGACGGGCTCGAACTCGACGAGGACCCGGCGATGCTGGGGATCTCGTTCGACGTCGTGGGCGGCGCCTCCGCCGACCCCGCCGGGGTGTCCCCGGTCGACGTGAACGTGCCGACGCCGAGGTCTGCTGGTTCCGCCTCCGACGACTAGCGCGCCTGGTCGAATCGGGCGTACCTGGTCGAATCGGGCATACCTGGTCGGATCTTTTCACCAGGTACGCCCGAAAGCACCTTGCATCGCAGGCGTTCTGGGAAGGAACCTCAGCGCGCGGAAGGGTCGGAGACCCGGTACTTGAACCCGACGTGCGAGCCGGTGAAGCCGAGGCGCTCGTAGAACCGGTGCGCATCGGTCCGTGCAGCGTCGGACGTGAGCTGCACGAGCGGGGTCCCGAGGGCCGGTGCCGCCACGTCGGTCACCCAGCGCATCAGCGCGGTCCCGATGCCGCCGGAGCGCCGAGCACGGCTGACCCGCACCGCCTCGACGAGCAGTCGGGTGGCACCACGACGAGCCATCCCGGGGATCCGGGTGAGTTGCAGCGTCCCGACGAGCCGTCCGTCGGCGTCCTCGGCGACGAGCAGCGCGTTCGCCGGGTCGTCCGCGATCGACCGGAGTGCCTCGGCGTACTGGGGGCGGTCCTCCGATGCGGCGACGTCACCGCGCGCGGCGCTGATCGGGTCGTCGGACAACAGCGCCATGAGTGCGTCGAGGTCCGCTTCCGTAGCGTCCCGCAGCGTCAGTTCGCCGGAGCGTGTGGTCAGGCGGACGGGCAGGGCGAGGTCGTGGAGCACGACCCCACCCTGCCCGACCCGGCGGGGCGGTCCCGGTTCAGGGAACGGTGTGTCCGGCCGCGGTGAAGATCCGGTACCACTCCTCGCGCGACAGCTCGACGTCCGAGCCGGCTGCCGAGTCCCGCACGCGCTGCGGGTTGGTGGTGCCGAGGACGACCTGGAAGTGCGCGGGGTGGCGGGTGATCCACGCGACCGCGATGCCGGTCGGGGTGACACCGTGTGCGGCGGCGACCTCCTCGAGCACGTCGTTCAGCTCGGCGTACTGCTCACGGTCGCCCAGGAAGACGCCGTCGAAGAAGCCCTTCTGGAACGGCGACCAGGCCTGCAGCGTGATGTCGTTGATACGCGAGTAGTTGAGGATGTCGTTGTCGCGGTCCACCGACTGCTCCAGGCCGCCCATGTTCGCGGTCAGGCCCTGCGAGATCACGTTGGCGTGGGTGATGCTCAGCTGCACCTGGTTGAACGCGAGCGGCTGGCGGACGTGCTTCTTGAGCAGGTCGACCTGGCCGGGGGTGTGGTTCGAGACGCCGAAGTGGTGCACCTTGCCGGCGGCGTGCAGCTCGTCGAAGGCCTTCGCGACCTCTTCCGGCTCGACCAGGGCGTCGGGGCGGTGCAGCAGCAGGACGTCGACGTACTCGGTCTGCAGTGCCTCGAGCGACTCGTGCACGGACTCGAGGATGTGCTCGTACGAGAAGTCGAAGTACGCGCCCTTCGGCGTCGGCCGGATGCCGACCTTGGTCTGCAGCACGATCTCGGCGCGTTCCGCGGGCGTCAGCGTGACGGCGGCGCCGAACCGCTCCTCGCAGCCGTGCCACTCGCCGTAGACCGCGGCGTGGTCGAACATGTTCACGCCCGCATCGCGCGAGGCGCTGTAGAGCGAACGGATGTCCTCGTCGCTCATGTCGTTGATCCGCATCAGTCCGACGACGACGTCAGAGGCGGTGAGGTCTGTCTGTGGCAACTCCAGTGTCTTCACGCCGTCGATCCTGCCAGCCGGTCCCCGGCACAGGCAGGCCCTGCCAGTACCTCAGGCGCGTTCGGGCAGCAGGACGGCGAGCACCTCGGAGCCGTCCGTCCACGTCCCGGTCAGCGTCTCGCCCTCGGGCAGGGCCGTACCGACGACCCGAGCGACGACGATCGTGCCGTGGTCGGTCTCGATCGACGTCAGGGCGTCCGCAGTGGTCGCTCGCACCGAGGCGACACTGGGGGAGTCGGGTGCGGAGCCGCTCCCGCTGGCCCAGGCGTCCTTCGGCCGCTGTCCGGCACCGTTGGCCAACTCGAGCTCCGCTTCGTGCCCGCCGGTGGCGATCGCCCGGCGCAGGACCTCGGCATGGACCGGATCACCCACGGCGTCGTACACCCACCGTCGCCCGAGCACGGAGTGGTCCATCTCGGTGACCAGGAACGCGTCGGCACCCGGCAGTGGTGCGTCCCGGTAGGTCAGTGGCGCCTGCAGGACCCGGCCGTCGTCGGTGCGGACGAGGAGCACCTCGACGCCGACCTCGCCAGCGGGGTCGTCGAACCGGAACTGCCCGACGACCTCGAGCGGCGCTCCCGCGACGACGCCGCTCCACGCCTGGTCGGGGAGCCAGGCGGCGAGCGCCTCGGCCTTGGAGGGGCGGAGCGTTGCCTGCTCGATGACTGCCATGTCCTGACCGTACTGCCGTGCAGCACCGTGCCGTCGGCGTCCTTCGAGGTCAGTGGACGGAGAACCCGCCGTCCACCGCGATGGACTGCCCGGTGACGTAGGCCGACCCGGGCCCGGCGAGGAACACCGCCGCCGCGGCGAAGTCCGACGCCAGCCCGTTGCGGCCGACCAGCGTCCGTGCGGCGAGGGCCGCCACCGTCGCCGGGTCGGACCCGAGCCGCTCGTTGAGCGGGGTGCGCACGAAACCGGGGACGAGGACGTTGGAGGTGACCCCCTGCGCGGACCAGGCCTCTGCCTGGGACCGGGCCAGTGCCTCCAGACCGGCCTTGGAGACCCCGTACGCGCCGCTGGCGGCGAAGGGGCGGTGGGCCTGCTGCGAACTGATCGACACGATCCGCCCGTACCCACGGGCCGCCATGCCGGGTGCGAGCCGCTGCCCGAGCACGAACGGCGCGTCGAGGTTGACGGCCATGGTGGCGTCCCAGGTCGCCTCGTCGAGTTCCGGCATCGGCGGGCGCAGGTTGATCCCGGCGGAGTTCACCAGGACGTCGACGTCTCCGGCGGTGTCTGCGAGTGCGTGTGCGCCAGCGCGTGAGGACAGGTCCGCGACGATGCCGTCAGCCGAGCGGCCCGCCTGGCGGATTCCGGCGACGGAGGCGTCGATGGTCGCGGACGTCCGGGCGGCGACGAGGACGTGGGCACCCGCGTCGGCGAGTGCGGTGGCGATCGCTCGGCCGATGCCGGAGCTGCCTCCCGTCACGAGTGCGGTGCGGCCGTCGAGGCCGAAGAGCTGCTGCAGCGACATCCGGTCAGGCTACCGAGGCCCGTACGCTGGGCCGGTGCGTGACGACCTGCTGCCGATGCTCGCCTGCCCCGTGTGCGCCGAGCCCCTCGGCCGCGTCGACGACGGCCAGGTCGGCTGCCCGAACGGTCACCGGTTCGACGAGGCGAAGCAGGGCCACCTGACGCTCCTGCCCGCGAAGCGGCGCGCACTCACCGCGGACACCCCGGAGATGGTGGACGCGCGGCTGCGGTTCCTGGGGCGCGGCCACTACGCGCCGGTCGAGCGGGCGCTCGCCGCGATCGTCGCGGACGCCACCGCGCCCGGCATCGTGCTCGACGTCGGTTCGGGCCCAGGGACCTACCTGGCGCATGCGCTGCGCGCGGCGGACGGGAGGCTCGGGGTCGCGTTGGACTTGTCGGCCGTCGCGATCCGGCGCGCGGCACGCGCCCACGAGCGTGCGGGGGCCGTCGTCGGGGACGTGACCGAGCGCCTCCCGGTCGTCGACGGCGCTGCCGCCGTCCTGCTCGACGTCTTCGCGCCCCGCAACCAGACCGAGTACGCCCGCGTCCTGCACGCCGACGGCGTGCTCGCGGTGGTGACCCCGCGGGCCGGCCACCTGGCGGAACTCGCCGAGGCGACGATCAGCGTGGACCCGGAGAAGGAGCGCCGGCTGCACGACTCCCTGACGCCGTCGTTCGCGCTGCGGTCCTCCGAGGACCTGACGTGGACCATGGAGCTGTCGACGGAGGACGTCCACGACGTCGTGCACATGGGGCCGAGCCACCACCACGTCGCGGCGGACACGGTGTTCGAGCCGGCGACGGTGACGGCCGCGGTCACCGTGTCGACGTGGACGCCGACGCGCTGACGCGGCCACGCAAGCAGGTTTGTATCACGGTCTTGGCATGAAGAATCTGATGTTCTAGTGTGCTGCCAGGGGTCCCCAACGAGGGCGGCTCCGACACGGAGAGGCTGCACATGTCGAAGCGAACCAACACCTGCGCTGGAATCCTCCTGAGCGCCGCGCTGATCGCGGGCGGAGGCCTGACCGCCCCTGCTGCCAGCGCCGAACAGGCCGGTATCAAGGTCGTCGAGGCGCAGTCCGAAGCGCCGTTCGTCACCCGAGCGCTGATCGCACAGGCGATCGACGAAGCTCGCAGTGCGGGCGCGGTCAAGCGGGAAGAGACGCAGTCCGACGGCAGCCGGACCGTCATCGTCGATGGTGGCAACGGATTCGAGCTGGCGTTGAACGACACCAATCCGAACGCCCGTCTGGCCTACGGCTCGGACAACCGCGGCGCTTACATCGCCTTCAACTCGTTCGACCAGGGCGTGATCATCAGCGGTGCCGGATCACTGCTCGCCGCCGGGATCTGTGCGCTCGGTCCGGCTGCGTGCATCGTCGGGAGCGCCGCGATCATCCTGGCAAGTCAGTACATCACCTCGCACAGCAAGTGCCCCAGCCCGAAGTCCGTCCGCGTCTACCCCGTCACGAAGAAGACGAGTCGCTGCGTCTAGGAGGAGTCCCTCATGTCGAAGATCCTGAACAATCTCCCCCTCGGATCTGCGCCGCCATCGGGCTCGTGCTCATCGGGGCCGCCGTCTACGCCGGAGTCAACGGAACAACCGCGCAGTCCTGGGGCGGGATTGCCGTCGGTGCCGCTGCAGTCTCCGGGGGCGCGTGCACGGCATCAGCGATGCGGTACCGCCGCTCCCGGCGCCACGGTCGGCGGGACTGACGGCGGTGGACGGCGAATGTCCCGTTCTCACTGAAGAACGGGGCATTCGCCGTTTCGCAAGGTGGTCAGTCGCCAGCGGGGGCGACGTCGAGCTGCCAGACCACGCCGAAGCGGTCGCGCAGCTGCCCGGCCAACGGTGCCCAGGCCGAGGGTTCCAGGGGCTGCCGGACCTCGGCGCCCTCGGACAGTGCCGCCCAGTACCGCTCGATCTCGGGGGCGTCGTCGCCGTGCACGAACACGTAGAAGGCGTTCGATCCCTGGTCGTAGGGCTGCCCGGGCCAGACGTCGAAGGCCATGACGCGGAAGCCGGCGGCCGTGGAGACCTGCCCGAAGACGATGCGGTCCGCCCAGGCCGGGTCGTCCAGGGCACCCATCTGGCCGTAGGTGGCGGCGGTGACCTCGCCGCCGAAGACCGATGCGTAGAAGTCGAGCGCCGCGCGGGCGTCGCCGTCGAAGTTGAGGTGGGTTGTCGTGTCGATGCTCATGGTACGAGGATCTCGGGCGATGCGGTCAGATCATGTCCGCTTCTCGGACGAAGATGGACGCCATGGCCGGACCCTCCGCGCGGATGCTCGCGCTGCTCTCCCTGCTCCAGGTGCACCGCGACTGGCCGGGGGACGAGCTCGCCAGGCGGCTCGACGTCAGTCCGCGCACCGTCCGCCGCGACGTCGATCGGCTCCGCGGGCTCGGCTACCGGGTGGAGGCGCTCCGCGGACCGGCCGGCGGCTACCGGCTCGAGGCAGGCTCCGACCTGCCCCCGCTGCTGTTCGACGACGACCAGGCTGTGGCGATCGCCCTGGCGCTCGCCGTGGCGCCGGCATCGGGGGCGGACGTCGCCGAATCGGCGGCCCGCGCCCTGGCGACCGTCCGGCAGGTGATGCCCGCGCGGCTGCGGTCCCGGGTCGACGCGGTGCAGGCCGTGACCGCGACGAGCCGGACCACCACCGACCCGGAGGTCCTGGTGGCGGTGAGCGAGGCCGTCCACCTGCAGGAGGTCTTCCGCTTCGGGTACGGCGAGGACGAGACTCCGCACCGGGTGGAACCGCACGCCGTCGTCGCCCGGAACGGCCGCTGGTACCTGCTCGACTGGGATGCCGATCGCGACGACTGGCGCACGCACCGCATCGACCGGATCACGCCCCGGATGCGCACCCGCGTCCCCTTCACGCTACGTCCGATCCCCGGTGGCGATGCGGCCGCGTTCGTGTCCGCGCGGTTCAAGGGGTCTGCGGTCGACGACGTGTGGCCGTGCACCGGGTCGGTGACCACGACGGCGGGCGATGCGCGGCGGATCGGGCCGTACCTGCCCGAGGACGCCGTGGTCGAGCAGCTCGACGACGACCGGGCCCGCGTCACCCTCGGATCGTGGTCGTGGGACGGGCTCGCGGGCGTGGTGTCAGGACTTGCGGTCGACTTCGTCGTCGCGGGTCCGGACGAGCTCGTCGAGGCCGTGGCAGACCTCGCTGACCGGTTGCGCGCGGCCGGCACGCGTGGCCCAGCGTGATCAGTGGCGACCTCTCCAGATCGCGTGGTCCAGCCAACCGGCGCCGACACCCATCGACGAGAGATCGAGGTGTTCGTTGCTCGGGAAGGCCCCGAGGAGAGCGGCCACGCGCTCGGCCCAGTCGTGGTCGGACGGGATCGACCTGAGCAGGTAGGCCATCACCGCCAAGGTGTTGTAGACACCGAACTGCTTCGGCGCATCGGTTCCCGAGAGATGTGCGAGGAGCGGTACCGCACCGGACCTCGGCCGTTTCGGGACCACGACCAACTTCCGGTTGAACAGACGCGCATGGTGTGCTGCCACGTTCCGGACGTAGTTGACCGAGGCGAGCCAGCTCAGCATCGTCTTCTTGGTCGGGACGCCGAACTCTCCGGCGATCCGGGTGGCGACGTCGTTCCGGAGACCGCCGTACAGCCGAGCGAGGTGTCCCAGCTCGAGGATTTCGGTGAGTGCCCAGATGGGCATCCGGTCGTCGTACTTGGTGCGGAAGTGGGCAACGAACGATGCATCCGAGGAATCCTGCCGTTCGCGCACGCGCTGCAGCCAAGCAGTGTGCGGGCTGGAGCCATCGGACGCATCGGCCTGGTGTGCGGTGAACGCCTCGGTGAAGAGTGATCCGTCTTCGTGAGCGAAGGGGGCGTGCTCTCCGAGGACGTGGCCGACCTGGGTCCGAACGGCCACCTCGATCCGCTCGACACCTTCGATCACCAGGAGCCGGAAACTCCGGTCGAAGGCGATGAGTGCTTCGGCTGCGGCGAGTTCCGTCCCTGCTCGGTACCGGTCCTGGACCTCGATGTGCCGACGGCCGCCGCTGTCGAGCTCGAACGAGGATTCACGGAAGGGGTAGAGGTACCCGGTGAGGCGGTAGTAGCCGACTTCGCGCAGCACCGAACCCGCGACGCCCCGATCACCGATGCGGACTCCCTTGGAAGCCAGCTTCTCGATCTGCTCACCGATCGAGAGCCACGGCTTCACGTACTCCATGCGCCCCCCCCGAGACAAGAAAATCGGCCCGAGCCGTGAGGCGAGCGGGCCGATCGTGATGCCGAAACTCTACCAGGATCCACGTCACGGGATCGAGCGCTCTCCACAGGCGTTAGGAGCGTGCATGCGTCCGCCAGGGCGGCGTCAGGGATCCGTTAGGAGCGGCCTGGAGGCGCGGCGCAGGATCCAGCATCGGTTCGGCACCACTCGTGGTGCCGGTCCGCGTCACCCGGCGCGGACACCGCAGATCTTCTGGAGTCCCTCGTGTTCGACGTGTTCGTCGTCGCCGGTGTCCTCGCCGTGTTCGGCGTGGTGGCACTGATCGCCAAGGGGGTGGAACGGCTGTGATCGGCATCACCATCGCGGCCGCCGTCCTCGGCATCGCCGCAGTCGTGTACCTCGTCTGGGCGCTCGTGCGTCCGGAGCGCTTCTAGTGGGCGCCGCGGACGTCTGGGCGGGCATCGCCCAGGTCGCCACCCTCGTCCTGCTGCTCGTCGTCGCGTACCGCCCGCTCGGTGACTGGATGGCGAAGGTCTTCACGCCCGTCCGCCACAACCGGGTCGAGCGCGGGGTCTACCGGCTGATCGGGGTCGACCCGGACGCCGAGCAGTCCTGGCCCGTGTACCTGCGCGGCGTGCTGCTCTTCAGCGTCGCCGGGCTCCTGCTCGTCTACCTGCTGCAGCGCATCCAGGTCGTCCTGCCCGGTGACCTCGGGCTGCCCGGCGTCGGACCGTCGCTCGCGTTCAACACCGCGGCGTCGTTCGTGTCGAACACGAACTGGCAGTCGTACTCGCCCGAGGTCACCCTCGGCTACACGGTGCAGATGGCCGGCCTGGCGGTGCAGAACTTCCTGTCCGCGGCCGTCGGCCTCTCGGTCGCCGTGGCCCTGGTGCGTGGGTTCGCCCGTCGCAAGTCCGGCACGCTCGGCAACGTGTGGGTGGACATCGTGCGCGGCCTCGGCCGTCTGCTGCTGCCCGGCGCGTTCGTCTTCGCGATCGTCCTCGTCGCCGGCGGGGTCGTCCAGTCGTGGGGGAGCGGCACCGACGTCACCACGCTCATCGGTGGCACGCAGCACATCCCGGACGGGTTCGTCGCGTCGCAGGAGGCGATCAAGGAGCTCGGCACGAACGGTGGCGGCTACTTCAATGCCAACTCGGCGCACCCGTTCGAGAACCCGCAGGCGTGGACGAACCTCGTCGAGATCTTCCTGATGCTCGTGATCCCGTTCTCGCTCCCGCGCACGTTCGGGCGGCTGGTCGGCGACGACCGCCAGGGGTACGCGATCCTCGCCGTGATGGGCGCGATCTTCCTCGTGTCGCTGTCGGTCATGTCGATCGCCGAGCTCGGCGGCGGCGGTGTCGCCACACACGCCGCCGGGGCCGCGATGGAGGGCAAGGAGAGCCGCTTCGGCATCCTCGGTTCGACGCTCTTCTCGACCGCGACCACCTCGACGTCCACCGGTGCGGTCAACGCGATGCACGACAGCTACACCCCGATCGGCGGGATGATGGCGCTCGTCAACATGATGCTCGGCGAGGTCACCCCCGGCGGCGTCGGATCCGGCCTGTACGGCATGCTCGTGCTCGCCGTCATCACGGTGTTCATCGGTGGCCTGCTCGTCGGTCGCACCCCGGAGTACCTCGGCAAGAAGATCCGCGCCAAGGAGATGACCTTCGCGGCGCTGTACATCCTCGTCACGCCGACGCTCGTGCTCCTGGCCACCGGGCTCTCGCTCGTGATCCCCGGGGTCCGGGAACAGGTGCTCGGGACGTCGATCTTCAACCCCGGCAACCACGGGCTGACCGAGCTGCTCTACGCCTTCACCTCGGGTGCGAACAACAACGGCTCGGCCTTCGGCGGGCTCACCGCGAACACCACCTGGATGAACTCCTCGCTCGGCGTCGTGATGCTGCTCGGCCGCTTCGTGCCGATGGTGTTCGTCCTGGCGCTCGCCGGGTCCCTCGCCGCGCAGGACCGGGTGCCGGAGACCGCCGGCACGCTGCCCACCCACCGCCCGCTGTTCATCGGGCTGCTCGGCGGCGTCGCCGTCATCGTCACCGCACTCACCTACTTCCCGGTGCTCGCACTGGGTCCGCTCGCAGAAGGACTGTCATGACCACCCCCGTGACCACGGAGTCGGAACCGCGCACCGCCGTGGAACCGGCCACCCGCTCGTCCGCATTCGGACCCCGCCAACTGGTGGCGGGCCTCCCGGGCGCCCTGCGGAAACTCGATCCGCGACTCATGTGGCGGAACCCCGTCATGTTCATCGTCGAGGTCGGCGCGGCGCTGACGACGGTGGCCGCCGTCGTCGAGCCGTCCGCGTTCACCATCGCGATCGCCGTGTGGCTCTGGCTCACCGTCGTCTTCGCCAACCTGGCGGAGTCGGTGGCGGAGGGCCGTGGCAAGGCGCAGGCCGACACCCTGCGGAAGACCCGCTCGACCACGAGCGCCCGCCGCGTGCTCGGGTACGCGACGACCGACGCGGCCGCGACCGGCAACGAGACCGAGGAGGTCGCGTCCGTCGACCTGGCCAAGGGCGACGTGGTCGTGGTCGTCGCCGGCGAGGTCATCCCCGGCGACGGCGACGTCATCGACGGCATCGCGTCGGTCGACGAGTCGGCCGTCACCGGCGAGTCCGCACCGGTCATCCGCGAGTCCGGCGGTGACCGCAGCGCCGTCACCGGCGGCACCCGGGTGCTGTCGGACCGGATCGTGGTGCGCATCACCTCGACGCCGGGCGAGACCTTCATCGACCGGATGATCCGCCTGGTCGAGGGTGCGGCACGGCAGAAGACGCCGAACGAGATCGCGCTGAACATCCTGCTCGCCTCGTTGTCGATCGTCTTCGTGATCGTCTGCCTGACGATGCAGCCCATCGCGGGACTCGTCGGCGCGACGGTCAGCGTGCCGGTGCTCATTGCCCTGCTCGTCTGCCTCATCCCGACCACCATCGGAGCCCTGCTCTCCGCGATCGGCATCGCCGGCATGGACCGGCTCGTGCAGCACAACGTGCTGGCGATGTCGGGCCGCGCGGTCGAGGCCGCCGGCGACATCACGACGCTGCTGCTCGACAAGACCGGCACGATCACCTACGGCAACCGTCGGGCATCCCGCGTGGTGCCGGTGCCGGGCGTGAGCGAGGCTTCGCTCATGGCGGCAGCCGCGCTGTCGAGCGCCGCCGACGGGACACCGGAAGGCCGCTCGATCGTGTCGCTCGCTGCTGACGCAGGGGTGGCGCCGGCACTGCCGGACGGCGCTGTCGAGGTGCCGTTCACGGCGCAGACGCGCATGTCCGGTCTCGACCTGCCCGACGGGTCGCAGATCCGGAAGGGCGCTGCTGCGGCAGTGCTCGCCTGGGCGGACACCACCGAAGCCGGTGTGGTGTCGGCCATCGACGCGACCGTCGCGGAGATCTCCGACCAGGGCGGCACCCCGCTCGTCGTCGGCCGCCGCTCCTCCGACGGCGCGGTCGCCCTGCTCGGCGTCGTGCACCTGAAGGACGTCGTCAAGGACGGAATGGCGTCGCGGTTCGCCGAGCTCCGGTCGATGGGCATCCGCACGGTGATGATCACCGGCGACAACCCCCGCACCGCGGCCGCCATCGCCCACGAGGCCGGCGTCGACGACTTCCTCGCCGAGGCCACCCCGGAGGACAAGCTCGCCTACATCAAGCGCGAGCAGGAGGGCGGCAACCTCGTCGCCATGACCGGTGACGGCACCAACGACGCCCCGGCCCTGGCCCAGGCGGACGTCGGCGTCGCGATGAACACCGGCACGACGGCGGCGAAGGAGGCGGGCAACATGGTCGACCTCGACTCCGACCCGACCAAGCTCATCGACGTCGTCCGCATCGGCAAGCAGCTGCTCATCACCCGCGGTGCCCTGACCACCTTCTCCATCGCCAACGACGTCGCGAAGTACTTCGCGATCATCCCGGCGATGTTCCAGGCGGCGTTCCCCGGGCTCGCGGCGCTCAACATCATGGGGCTGCACAGCCCGTCGTCGGCGATCCTGTCGGCGGTCATCTTCAACGCGCTCGTCATCGTGGCGCTCATCCCGCTGTCCCTGCGTGGCGTCAAGTACCGCGCGGCCGCAGCGTCGTCGATCCTCGGCCGCAACCTGCTCGTCTACGGGCTGGGCGGCGTGGTCGTCCCCTTCATCGGCATCAAACTGATCGACCTCGTGGTCGGTCTCATCCCGGGGTTCTAGTCATGGCATCTGCACGTTCCACCTTCCGTTCCGCCGGTGTGGCCATCCGCCTCACCCTCGTCGCCACCGTCGTCCTGGGCGTCGGCTACCCGCTCGCCGTCTGGGGCGTCGGCCAGGCGGCGTTCCACGACCAGGCCAACGGTTCGATGGTCACGGACTCGTCCGGCAAGGTCGTCGGTTCCTCGTTGATCGGGCAGTCGTTCACGGGCAAGCAGGCCGACCGCTGGTTCCAGTCGCGGCCGTCCGCCGCCGGGGACGGCTACGACGCGGGGGCGTCCTCCGGCTCGAACCTCGGGCCGAACAACGCCGACCTGCTCAAGGCCGTCGAGGAGCGTCGTGCGGCGCTGGCGAAGGCCGACGGGGTCTCCGCTGCGCAGGTGCCTGCCGACGCCGTGACCGCGTCCGGTTCGGGGCTCGACCCGGACATCAGCCCCGCCTATGCGTCCCAGCAGGTGGCTCGAGTGGCCTCGGCGCGGGGGTTGCCCGTCGCAACCGTGCGGCAGCTCGTGGCGTCGCACACCGAGTCGCGGCAGCTCGGGTTCCTCGGTGAGCCCGTGGTGAACGTGCTCGCGCTGAACCTGGCGCTGACGAAGTCCTCCTGACCGTGCGGTCACCTCGCCGCCCAGCTCGGCCGTCCTCCGATGCCGTCGGTCAGATCGTCGTGCTCGTCGATCAACCGTCGAACGGCATCGGCATCGGCGTGACGGTCGCACGGGCCGACGGTCTCGGCGAGGTGTGCGAGCAGTTCGAGGGAGTGCACCGGCGTGCGCTTCGGCAGTCCCTCGAGTCGAGCGACCAGGTCCGCGGGGGAGCGGAAGGTCGGCGGCGGGATCCGGAAGCTGCGGCCCCAGAGCCGCGTGTGGTGGGCGCAGCAGTTCCGGACGTGCGTGATGTGGTGCAGGCACGGACGGAGCGTCCCCGCCGGCAGGCGGAACGCGAGGGCCACCGCATCGTGCAATCGGGGTTCCAGGGCGCCCGTCAGCCGCGAGAGTTCACCGAAGCTGAGCTCCTCGGCCAGCATCCCGAAGGGAACCTGATCGAGCGCTCGCTCTCGCCAGACCTTCTGCGTCACCGGGTCGTTTGCTCGGTTGAGTACTCCTGCTGTGCGCCGCAGCAACGAGTCGTGGTCGAACGTGTCTCGGAACGCCTTCGGGTCAAGGTGCCAGAGCTTGCCGAAACGGTGCCGTGCCGCGCGGTCGACCCGCCCGCGCAAGGCGATCTCGATCCGTTCGGTCAGTGCAAGCGCGATCGATCGGAGCTCGCTGTCGAAATCGTGCGTCCGCAGGACAGATGCGTCGGATGTGTCGAGCGCACGCACGCGCAGTGCGTGGCGAAACTGTTCGGCACGGTACTGCGACATGGGGATGCGGGCATGCGCCATGGTGCGACTCCGAGATCGAGCGAAGAACGAGGGATCTCGGGCAAGCCGGCAGCAACTACAGCGTGGGAAACGAACGTGAGCGAAAGAAAAGAGTGCCCCGCGCCGACAAGCGACACGGGGCGGTGCAGTCCCACCCGATTTGAGGAAGCCGGAGCTCGAGCCTTGGTGGGAACGGTTGTGACGAGAATATCAGTCGATCGGCTGGTCTGCAACGACGGACGCGAGAGGATGAGCACGTGAAGCGCGGGAAGCTGCGGGTCCTGCTCGGTGCGGCGCCCGGTGTCGGCAAGACCTACACGATGCTCGAAGAGGGGCGTCGGCTGCTCGACGAGGGTCGCGACGTGGTCGTCGCCGTCGTCGAGACGCACGAGCGCGCCGCCACCGCAGCACTGGTGAACGGACTCGAGGTCGTGCCCCGGCGCACCGTCTCGCACCGGGGTGTCGACCTCGACGACCTCGACCTCGACGCCGTCATCGCCCGGGCACCCGAGGTCGCGCTGGTCGACGAACTCGCGCACACGAACGCCCCGGGGAGCCCGAACGAGAAGCGCTGGCAGGACGTCGAAGCGCTGCGGGACGCCGGCATCGACGTCATCTCGACCGTCAACGTGCAGCACATGCAGTCTCTCGGCGACGTGGTCCGCGAGATCACCGGCACCGTGCAGCGCGAGACCGTCCCCGACGCCGTGGTGCGTGCGGCCGACCAGATCGAGGTCGTCGACCTGGCCCCGGCAGCGTTGCGCGAACGGCTCTCCGACGGGCTCGTCTACCCGGCGGCCCGGATCGACGCCGCGCTGTCGAACTACTTCCGCCTCGGCAACCTCACCGCACTGCGCGAGATCGCTCTGCTCTGGCTCGCCGACGAGGTCGACGACGCGCTCAAGGCCTACCGCGCCGAGCACGGCATCGAGCACCGGTGGGAGACCCGGGAGCGCGTGCTCGTCGCCCTGACCGGTGGCCCCGAGGGCGAGACCCTGCTGCGCCGCGGCGCCCGGATCGCCGCCCGCAGTGCCGGTGGGGAACTCGCCGCCGTGCACGTCACGACGAACGACGGCCTGCGCGTCCGGCACCCCGGCGCGCTCGGCAAGCAGCGGACCCTGCTCGAGCAGCTCGGTGGCACGTACCACCAGGTCGTCGGCGACGACGTGCCGAGCACGCTCGTGCGGTTCGCGCGGTCGATCGACGCCACCCAGATCGTGATCGGGGTCAGCCGCCGCAGCCGGCTCGCGGCCGCCATGACCGGTCCGGGGATCGGCAACACGGTGATCCGCGAGTCCGGCGACATCGACGTGCACGTCGTCACGCACGAGCGCGCCGGCGGCGGGATCACCCTGCCGAAGCTCGGCGGCAGCCTGTCCCGCGGCCGGGTGGTCGCCGCGTTCGTGCTGTCGGTCCTGGTCGGGCCGCTGCTCACGTGGGTGCTGTCGATCGGCAGCGATCCGGACGCCATCACGGTGGACGTGCTGGCGTACCAGCTGCTCGTCCTGGTCGTGGCGCTCGTGGGTGGGATGTGGCCGGCGGTGTTCACGGCCGTGCTGTCCGGGCTGAGTCTCGACTACTTCTTCGTGCAACCCCTCTACATGGTCACCGTCCAGCAGCCGTGGCACCTGTTCGCCCTGGTCATGTACGTGATCAGTGCGGTGCTGGTCAGCTTCGTGGTCGACCGGTCCGCCCGGCGGTCGCGCGCTGCCCGTCGGGCCTCGGCCGAGTCCGGGCTCCTGATGGGCATCGCCGGCAGTGTCCTGCGCGGCGACGACGCCCTGCAGGCACTGCTCGACCGCACACGAGAGGCGTTCGGCTTCGCCGGCGTCCGGATCCGCCAGGGTGACGAGGTGCCGGCGACCTCCGGCGAGTTCGGTGCGACGCCGGACGCGTCGACGACGCTGGCGTCCGGTGCCGTGCTCGAGTTCGCCGGTGCGCCCGACGACCCGACCCAGCGCCGGCTGCTGCGGGTCGTCGAGCAGCAGCTCGACGCCGCCGTCGAGCACCGCGAGCTGACACGCACCGCCGTCGGCGCCGAGCGCATCGCCGCCGCCGACCGGGTCCGGAGCGCGCTGCTCGCGGCCGTCGGGCACGACGTTCGCCGACCCATCGCCGCGGCCTCCGCCGCCGTGCAGACGCTGCGTGCGCCCGACATCGACCTGTCACGGGCCGACCGGGAGGCGCTGCTCGCGACCGCCGACGAGAGCCTCGGTCAGCTGGCGGTGCTGTTGGCAGACCTGTTGGACGTCAGCCGCGTGCAGGCCGGAGTCCTCGCGGTCACCCCGGCGGCGATCGCGCTCGAGACGGTGGTCGCCCCCGCACTCGACGAGCTGGAGCTCGGCCCCGACGACGTCGACCTCGACCTGCCCGCGGACCTGCCGCCGGTGCTCGCCGACCCGGTCCTGCTGCAGCGCGTCGTCGTGAACCTGCTCGCCAACGCCGCCCGGTACGCGCCGGACGGCACCCACGTCCGGGTCGCCGCGAGCGCCTTCGCCGGCGGGGTGGAACTCCGCGTGGCCGACCACGGCCCCGGCATCCCCGAGGACCGCCGCGACGAGGTGTTCCAGCCGTTCCAGCGACTCGGTGACACCGACAACGAGACCGGGCTCGGGCTCGGGCTGGCCCTGGCGCGCGGGTTCACCGAGGGCATGGGCGGGACGATCGAGGTCGACGACACCCCGGGCGGTGGGCTCACCGTCGTGGTGCGGCTGCCGATCGCCGGGCACGTGGGAGTGGAGATCCGATGAAGGTCCTGATCGCTGACGACGACGCACAGCTCGTCCGCGCCCTCTCGGTGACGCTCTCGGCGCGCGGGTACGACGTCGTCACGGCACGGGACGGGCGCGAGGCGATCGACGCCGTCATCACCGAGCGCCCGGACCTGGTGCTGCTCGACCTCGGCATGCCCCGGCTCGACGGCATCGGGGTGCTCGAGGGCGTCCGGGCTTGGTCGCAGGTACCCGTCCTCGTACTCTCCGGCCGGACCGACTCGTCCGACAAGGTCGACGCGCTCGACGCCGGTGCCGACGACTACGTGACGAAGCCGTTCCAGATGGACGAGCTCCTCGCCCGGCTGAGGGCACTCGGACGGCGGCGGGTGGTGGCGTCGGAGGAGACCCCGACGATCGCGATCGGACCGTTGCTCGTGGACCTCGTCGCGAAGCAGGTCACCCCGGCCGCGGGTCCGGCGATCCGTCTGACGCCCACCGAGTGGCGCCTGCTCGAGGTCCTGGTCACGAACCCGGACCGCCTGATGACCCGCGAGATGCTGTTGACCGAGGTCTGGGGACCGACGCACGGCAACGACTCCGGGTACCTGCGCCTCTACATGGCCCAGCTGCGGCGAAAGCTCGAGCCCGACCCCGCGCACCCGCGCTACCTGGTGACGGAGTCCGGCATGGGGTACCGCTTCGCCCCCGGAGCGTAGGGCGGACCGCCGCCGCGGACACCCTGGCGGGTCGCTGTCGGGGAACTGTCGTGTCGGTGGCGGGTCCCTGTCGTGGTGCGCCGTTCCGCGGTTCCCTACTGTTCAGGACATGAACGAGATGCGGATCGGTGAACTCCGACGACTGCGGGGCTGGACCCAGGAACGACTGGCCGAGACGAGCGGCATCGCCGTGCGGACGGTGCAACGGATGGAGAGCGGCAACGACGCGAGCCTCGAGTCGCTGTCCGCTGTGGCCACGGCCCTCGAGGTCCCCGTGCGCGACCTGTTCGCCACCGAGGAGCCGGCGTCGCTCGACCCCGGGGTGCGCGGGCTCGACGAGCGTGCCGAGCGGGACCAGGCGCAGCGCGACGCAGCTTCGCGCGGCTGGCAGTACCTGTACTCCGGTGTCGGCATCGTCGTGACGCTCGGCACCCTGGCACTGATCGGCTCGCGCATCTGGCCGGGCGCCGCGATCTTCGTCATCCCGATCTACTGGGCGGGTGGGCGGCTGCTCTCGCAGTTCCTGATGGCGACCGTCGTCGAGCCCGCGCTCGACCGTCGGTACCCGTTGTCGCGGTCTCGTCGGGACGCCTCGTCGCGGTCCCGTCGGTTCACGCCCGGGAGCTGAACGCCGCGAGCTCCGCCCGGGTCCGGGCGCCGTGCTTCCGGAGCAGGTTCGCCACGTGGTACTTCACGGTGTTGACGCTGATGCCGAGTCCCTCGGCGATCTCCCGGTTGCCGACACCGGTCGCCACGAGCCGCAGGACGTCGCGCTCCCGCGGGGTCAGGTCGCCGTCGTCGACCGCGTCCACCTCGGTCGGCCGCGGGTCGAGCGGCAGTGAGATGTCGAGCACGGACCCCCAGCCGGGCGTGCTCGCGACCTGCACCCGCCCGTCGAGCGTGACGACCCGCTCGGCGATCGGCCGCATGGCGTCGTCGTGCACGTCGAGCGTGCCGGAGCCGTCGTCGCGGAGCTGCATGAGCAGGTTCCGGCCGTCGCAGTCCCACTGGATGCGCACCCGCTTCGCCGCGCCGTCGTCGACCAGGGCGAGCACCGCGGTCCGGACGATCGCCCGGGCCGCGTGGGCGACGTCACCCGGGAGCGCACGGCCGGTGGCCGGCGGCTCGACGAACTGCACGTCGAGGTCCCCGAAGCGCACGAGCGGCCGCAGGTCGGCGCGCAACCGCGAGAACGCGCCGATGACGGGTTCGAGCAGGGTGCTCCGCTGCTGATCGGTGACGGTGCGCAGGTCGACGAGGGCGGCCGAGGCGATCTCGACGGCCTCGGCCCGGGCGGCCGCGTCGGTCACCCGCGACGACCGGAGCACGGCGAGGACGGACTCCAGGGTGAGCGCGTGCCGGTCCGCCTGCTCGGCGACCGTGCGGGCGTGCTCGGCGGCCGCGAGCCGGATGGCGGAGCCGCCCCGGGCCTCCAGGGTGTCGACCGATGCGTCCATGGACGCGACCGTACCCGTCCCACCCGAGCGGACGGGCCCACCCGATGGGATGGGACCCCTGCCGGGGCGGGTAGCGGCGTGCCGGGGCGTGCGACGGAAGGATCGAGGGCATGGCAGCAACCACCGTCTCCGCAGCGCTCGACCTGGTCGTCCGCGAGGTCGGCGACCTGGCAGCCCGCCTCGACGACGCCCCGGCCCAGCGCGCACTCGAGCTGATCGAGGGCGCCGACCGGGTGTTCGTCCACGGCGCCGGGCGCTCCGGACTCGCCCTCCGCATGACCGCGATGCGCCTCATGCACCTCGGCCTCGATGCGCACGTCGTCGGCGAGGTCACCACCCCGGCCATCCGATCGGGCGACCTGCTCCTCGTCGCGAGCGGCTCCGGCACGACCACCGGCATCGTGCAGGCCGCACGCACCGCGCACGAGGTCGGTGCATCCGTCGTGGCGCTCTCGACCACCGACGACTCCCCGCTCTCCGAGCTGGCGGACGTCACCATCGTGCTACCCGCCGCGACGAAGACCGACCGCTCCGGCACGGCTTCGGCCCAGTACGCCGGAAGCCTCTTCGAACAGGCCGTCGCCCTGGTGGGCGACGCCGTGTTCCACGCCCTGTGGGCCCGAGGCGGGCAGTCCGCCGACGACCTCTGGCCCCGTCACGCCAACCTCGAATGAAAGGCACACCCATGCAGCTCCAGTTCGCCATGGACACCCTGACCACCGAAGCCGCCCTCGAGCTCGCCGCCGCGGCCGCGCCGCACGTCGACGTCCTCGAGCTCGGCACGCCCCTGATCAAGAGCGCCGGCCTGTCCGCCGTCACCGCGATCAAGGAAGCACACCCCGACAAGATCGTGTTCGCCGACCTCAAGACCATGGACGCCGGTGAGCTCGAGGCCGACATCGCCTTCTCGGCCGGTGCCGACCTGGTCACCGTCCTCGGTGTCGCCGGCGACTCGACGATCGTCGGCGCCGTCAAGGCCGCCAAGAAGCACGGCAAGGGCATCGTCGTCGACCTGATCGGCGTCTCCGACAAGGCCGCCCGTGCCCGCGAGGTCGTCGCGCTCGGCGCCGAGTTCGTCGAGGTCCACGCCGGGCTCGACGAGCAGGCGGAAGAGGGCTTCACGTTCTCGACCCTGCTCGACGCCGGCAAGGACTCGGGCGTCCCGTTCTCGATCGCGGGCGGCGTGAACGCGTCCTCGGTCGCCTCGGTGCAGGAGGCCGGTGCCCGCATCGCCGTCGCCGGCAGCGCGATCTACAGCGCCTCGGACGTCGGCGCAGCAGCCGCCGAGATCCGCGCCGCCATCAAGTAGCGCGTCCCAGTCGCCCTTCCCGGGCGACATCGTGAGCAGGAATGGTCGGGTGTGCAGGTCGCACCCGACCATTCCTGCTCACGAAGCGAACGCCGCCGTCCGGATGCGCCGTACGGTGGCCACATGAACCGAGCGCTGCGCTGGACCACCTGGATCGTCGCCGTCGTCGTGCTGATCGCCGTGGTGTTCCTCGTCTGGGCGCACATCGTCATGCAGGGCACCCGCAGCGCCGCCCTGCAGGTCTGGCGCGACGACCGGATCGCGGTCCGGGACGCCGGTGACTCGGTGGTGATGACCCCGACCGGCCAGGCCGACGGGGTCGGGATCGTCTTCATCCCCGGCGCGAAGGTCGATCCGTACGCCTACATGGCCACGTTCCGGCAGGTGGTCGCCAACGGCACGACGGTGGTCATCACGAAGCCGACGCTGAACCTCGCGTTCTTCGACACCCGGCCACTCGCCACGTTCGAGGCCCACGTACCCTCGGTCACCCGCTGGGCGGTCGGCGGGCACTCCCTCGGCGGGGTCCGCGCGTGCCAGCTCGCCCAGGACGCCGACGGCCTGCTGCTGCTCGGCAGCTACTGCGCGAACGACATCAGCCGCTCCTACATCGACGTGCTGAGCGTCTCCGGTTCGCGTGACGGCCTGTCGACCCCGGCCAAGGTCGACGCCGCGCGGGACAAGCTGCCGTCGACCGCCACCATGACCGAGATCCAGGGGTCGAACCACGCCGACTTCGGTGCCTACGGCGACCAGCCGGGCGACCGCACGGCGACCATCAGCCGTGCTGATGCCCGCCAGCAGATCTCGGACGCGATCGAGGCCTGGGTGCGCGACCTGCGCTGATCACGCGGGCGGACCGGCGGACGCACCACGGGCCTCCAGACGGTCTGCCTGGAGGCCCGTGGTGCGTGACGTCAGTGGATCACGCCCGCCTCGTGGTCGCGTCCGGAACGGCGCCCGGTGAACCGGGCGACGAAGTACAGGACCACGCCGACGGCGAGCAGGATCGCGGCGTAGAGCCAGACCTGACCGCTCTGCTGCGTCAGCAGCAGGATGCACGACAGCACCCCGAGCACCGGGACGAACGTCCAGACCCGGAAGTGGTCGTGCTCGACGTGGTCGCGGCGGAGCACCAGCACGGCGACGTTCGTGCTGATGAACACGAAGAGCAGCAGGAGCACGACGGTCTCGGCCAGCACGCCCACGTCGCCCACCAGGGTCAGGAGCATCGCGACGATCGTGGTGGCGACGATGGCGGTCCACGGGGTCTTCCGGTTCGGCAGGACCTTCGCGAGCAGGGCGGGCAGGAGCCGCTGCTCGGCCATGCCGTAGGTCACGCGGCTCGACATGATCATCGTGAGCAGCGCGCCGTTCGCGACGGCGACCAGGGCGATGAGGCTGAAGACCCAGTCGGGGATCGGGACGCCGGTGGCGGAGACGACCGCGAGCAGCGGGCCGCTGGACTCGGACAGCTCCGACGCGGGCAGGGCGATCGCACTGGCGAGGGCGACGAGGACGTAGACGACGCCGGCCGTGGCGAGGGCGCCGAACAGGGCCTTCGGGTAGACGCGGCGGGGGTCGCGGACCTCCTCCGCGATGTTGGCGGACGTCTCGAAGCCGACGAACGAGTAGTAGGCGACGATCGCGGCGCTCAGGGTCGCCAGTGCCGGGTTCGCCTCGGACGGGAACGCGCCGATCCGGGAGACGTCACCGCCGCCACCGCCGAGCATCACGGCCACGACGACGATCACGATGACGAGACCGGAGACCTCGATGATCGTCATCACGACGTTGCTCTTGAGCGAGTCGGAGATGCCGCGGGCGTTCAGGCAGGCGATCAGGGCGAGGAAGACGATCGCGGTGGGCACGGGCGGCAGGTCGACGAACGTGCCGAGGTAGTCGCCGGCGAAGGCGAGCGACAGGCCGGCGGCGCTCGTGACGCCGGCGGCGAGCATGCTGAACCCGACCAGGAACGAGACGATGGGCGCCTTGTAGGCGCGTTCGGCGAAGACCGCGGCACCGCCGGCCTTCGGGTACTTCGTCACGAGTTCGGCGTAGGAGCCCGCCGTGAGCAGGGCCAGCAGGAGCGCGAGCACCAGCGGTGCCCAGAGCGCACCGCCGACGTCCTTCGCCAGCGTCCCCATCAGGGCGTAGATGCCGGCGCCGAGCACGTCGCCGAGGATGAAGAGGAACAGCAGCGGGCCGGTGATCGCCTGGCGGAGCTTCGACTGCGTGCCGTCGTGGGGTGCGGCCGTGGTGTCGCTGGTCATGGTGGTGCCTTTCGTCCGGGTCAGCGTGCCGGGGTGTGTCTCAGAGGCCTCACAGGTGCGCCGTGGCGGGGGTCCTCCCTGCACAGCGGAGCGGCCGGTGAACTCGCTCCACAGGGCGCGGCGCGTCGGAACGTCCGGACTGGAGCGGTCCTAGACTCGTCGGGAGCCACACGTCCACCACCAGTCCCCGGAGGACCGCAGATGACGACGCAGGACCAGCGCACGCCCGCTCGACTCAGTGATCAGCGAGCGCTCCTGTTCGACCTCGACGGCGTGCTCACCCCGACCGCCGACGTCCACATGCGGGCCTGGAGCCGTCTGTTCACGCCGTACCTCGAAGCACACGGGGTCGCGCCGTACACCGAGCAGGACTACTTCACCTACATCGACGGCAAGCCCCGCTACGACGGCGTGCGCTCGTTGCTCGAGTCGCGCGGCATCGACCTGCCGCAGGGCACCCCCGACGACGCGCCCGACACCGACACGGTGTGCGGGCTCGGCAACCGGAAGAACGCGGAGTTCACCGCCGAGCTCGACGAGCACGGCGTCGAGCCCTACCCGGGTTCGCTCCGGTTCCTGACCGCCGCGATCGCCGCCGGCATGTCCGTCGCGGTCGTCTCGAGCTCGGCGAACGCCACCTCGGTGCTCCGGACAGCGGGAATCCTCGACCGGTTCCCGGTCGTCGTCGACGGGCTCGTCGCGCGCCAGGACGGCCTGACCGGCAAGCCCGCTCCCGACACCTACCTCGACGCGGCGACCCGGTTCGGACTCACCGCCGCCGAGTGCGTCGTGGTCGAGGACGCCACCAGCGGGGTCGAAGCCGGCCGCAACGGTTCGTTCGGTCTCGTCGTCGGTGTCGACCGCGGCGCCGGGGCGGACGCCCTGCGCGAGCACGGTGCCGACGTCGTGGTGTCCGACCTCGCCGAACTCATCGACGAGCTGCCCGCACCGGCCACCAGCACGACGTAGGCCACCCGGCCGGACACTCCCTGCCTGCCGGCCGCACCGACGCACCCATTCCCCTCCCTTCCCACGGAGCAGCATGAACCCCATCACCTCGGACCCCCTCGACCGCGTCCGCTACCCGATCGACGAGTGGGCCCTCGTCGAGACCGAGTACACCCCCGACGAGCAGGGCGTCGCCGAGACGAACTTCGCCGTCGGCAACGGGTACCTCGGCCTCCGCGGCAACCTCGACGAAGGCCGTGGCGGCGTGCAGTACGGCACGTACATCAACGGGTTCCACGAGACCTGGCCGATCCGGCACGCGGAAGACGCCTTCGGGTTCGCGAAGACCGGGCAGACGATCATCAACGCGCCCGACGCCAAGGTCATCCGCCTCTACGTCGACGACGAGCCGCTCGTGCTGGCCGAGGCCGACATCCTCCGGCACACCCGCCGGCTGGAGTTCCGCGGCGGGTACCTGTTCCGCGAGACCGAGTGGTCGACGCCGTCCGGCAAGCGGGTGCTCATCCGGGCACGTCGACTCGTGTCGTTCACCGACCGGCACCTCGCCGTCATCGACTACGAGGTCACCGTGCTCGACGCGGACGCCTCGATCCTGCTGTCGAGCCAGATCCTCAACCGCCAGGACGTGCAGGACGAGTACCACGCCGGCATGCGGGCCGCGGCGAACGCCTTCGACCCCCGCAAGGCCGAGTCGTTCACCGAGCGGGTGCTCGTGCCGAAGCTCAAGCGCAGCACCGGCGGCCGTTCGGTCCTCGGGTACCAGGCGTCCAGCTCCGGCATGACGATCTGCGTCGGCGTCGAGCACCACATCGAGACCGAGAACAGCTGGGACGAGTCGTCGTCGATCGAGGACGACCTGGCGAAGCACGTCTACCGGGTGCAGGCCCGCGCCGGGCAGCCCATCCGGCTCGTGAAGCACGTGGTCTACCACACCTCCCGCGGGGTGCCCGTGCGCGAGCTCGCCGACCGGTGCGACCGCACGCTCGACCGCGCGCACGCCGAGAACGTCGACGAGACCTTCGCGAAGCAGCGCGACTGGCTCGACGACTACTGGGCCCGCAGCGACGTCGAGATCGCCGGTCAGCCCGCGATCCAGCAGGCCGTCCGCTGGAACCTCTTCCAGCTCGCGCAGGCCACCGCCCGCACCGACGGCCACGGCATCGCCGCGAAGGGCGTCACCGGCTCCGGCTACGGCGGCCACTACTTCTGGGACATGGAGATCTACGTCCTGCCGTTCCTGTCGTACACGGCGCCGATCGTCGCCCGGAACGCCCTGCGCTTCCGCTACAACATGCTCGACGCGGCACGGGCTCGGGCCCGCGAGCTGAACCAGCGCGGCGCCCTGTTCCCGTGGCGGACGATCAACGGTGAAGAGTCCAGCGCGTACTACGCCGCCGGCACCGCGCAGTACCACATCGACGCCGACATCTCGCATGCGCTCATGCAGTACGTGCGGGCCTCGGGCGACCGCGAGTTCCTGAAGCGCGGCGCCATCGACGTGCTCGTGGAGACCGCCCGGCTCTGGGCCGACCTCGGGTTCTGGCGGTCCAACGGCGACAAGAAGTTCCACATCGACGGCGTCACCGGGCCGGACGAGTACACGACGGTCGTCGACGACAACCTCTACACGAACGTCATGGCGCGGGCGAACCTGTGGTTCGCCGTCAACGCCTGCCGCGAGCTCGCCGCCGACGACGCCGAAGAGTACGACCGCATGGTGCGCCGGACCGGTCTGCAGCCGGACGAGCTCGTCGAGTGGGAGCACGCCGCCGAGTCGATGGAGATCCCCTTCGACCCGCACCGCGGCATCCACCCGCAGGACGCCCAGTTCCTCGACAAGGAGCTCTGGGACCTCGAGAACACCCCCGAGTCCAAGCGCCCGCTGCTGCTCCACTACCACCCGCTGGTGATCTACCGGTTCCAGGTGCTGAAGCAGGCCGATGTCGTCCTCGCGCTGTTCCTGCAGGGGCACGAGTTCACGGCGGCCGAGAAGCGTCGCGACTTCGACTACTACGACGCACTCACCACCGGTGACTCGACGCTCTCCGCGGTCGTGCAGTCGATCATGGCGGCCGAGGTCGGGTACCACGACCTCGCCGACCAGTACTTCCAGACCGCGCTCTACGTCGACCTGGCGGACCTGCACGGCAACACCTCGGACGGCGTGCACATCGCGTCGACCGGTGGCATCTGGGGTGCGCTCGTCAACGGCTTCGGTGGCATGCGCGACCACGGTGGTCGGATGACCTTCAACCCGCGGTTGCCGCAGCACTGGGACCGTCTGTCCTACCGTCTGACGGTGCGCGGATCGCGGGTGCGGGTCGACCTCGAGCAGGAAGCCATGACCCTGACGGTCGAGACCGGTTCGGGCTTCACGGTGTGGGTGCACAACCAGCAGTGGGACATCGAGGCGGGGGAGCCCACCGTGGTGCCGCTGCCGCACCACGGGCCGCGGATGTCCGGGCACGCCCCGACCACGAGCGACATCCAGGGCACGCTGCGTGCGGACGGCTCGGTCATCACCGCGTCGATCCCGACGATCTCCCTGGAGCGCGACTTCGACCTCGACGACTCGACCGGCTGACACCAGTTCCTGCGCTGCACTGCCCTGCCCTGCGCTGCAGTCGCACGTCGCCCCGGTTCCGCCTCGCGGGGCCGGGGCGACCTGTGTTCCCGGGACGTTGCCGGCGCCTCCGAACGCGTCCAGTCGGCCCGGGGCACCGTGGTCTGCCGTGCCCCTCGGGTCGATGGCGTCTCCCCGGGCACGGTTCGTGCAACGAGAGGAGACATCATGGGCAACCGGTTCGAGGGCAAGGTCGCGATCGTCACGGGCGCGGGGTCCGGCATCGGCGAGGCGACGGTGCGGGCGTTCATCGACGAGGGCGCATCGGTCGTGCTGACCGACAGCGTCGAGGAGAAGGTCCGCGCGGTGGGTGACTCCCTACCGACGCACCGGGTCGTCGCCCTGCACGCCGACGTGGCGAGCCCGGAGGACTGGGAGACCGTCGTCTCGGCGGCGATCGACCGCTTCGACCGGCTCGACGTCCTGGTGAACAACGCCGGGACCTTCAGCTCGGGCGACATCACCGACATCAGCACGGCCGAGTGGCGCCGGGTCATCGAGACCGACCTGTCCGGTGTGTTCTACGGCACCCGGGCGGCCCTGCCGTTCCTGCGCGAGACGAAGGGGTCGATCGTCAACACGTCGTCGGTCTCCGGTGAGGACGCAGACTGGCGGATGAGCCCCTACAACGCGGCGAAGGGTGGCGTGACGAACTTCACCAAGGCCGCTGCCCTCGACAACGGGCAGTTCGGCGTGCGCGTGAACGCCGTCGCTCCGGGACTCATCTGGACCGACCTGACCCAGGAGCAGGCGGAGGACGAGGCCCTGCAGTCGAAGTTCACCGAGCGCATCGCCCTCGGCCGCGGGGGTCGCTCTGCCGAGGTCGCCGAGGCGATCCTGTTCCTGGCCAGCGACGCGGCCTCGTTCATCACGGGTGCGGTCCTGCCGGTGGACGGCGGCACCATGGCGAGCAACGGGCAGCCGCCGCAGGCCTGAGCCACCCCGTCCCGGCGGCACCGTCAGCTGGCGACGAGCTCGACCTTGAACCGCTCGGCGTCCTCGAGGAAGGCCGCGTGGTGCTCCGGGCCACCGGCGAACGGGTGTCGGTCCTCGTACAGGCGTGCCCAGCCGTGACCGGGAGCATCGGCCCAGAGTCGCTCCACCGTCTCGGCAGTACCGGCGTGGAACGCCAGGTGGCTGAGCCCCGGTCGGCGGCGGTCGTGATCGCCGTCCAGCGGTGCCGATTCGAGCACGACGTACAACGGGCCGAGCCGCCAGCTCCGGCCGTGGTCCCAGCGCTGGGACGGCTCGTAGCCGAGTTCGCCGAGCAGCCAGCCCCAGGACCCGACGGCGGTGTCGAGGTCGGCGGTGCGGAGCTCGACGTGGTGCAGCGTGCCGAGCGTCACAGGAGCTTCCGCAGGGTGTTCGTGTTGCGGGTCGCCGTCGTGCGCTTGAAGCGTGCGGCGCCGGCCCGCTTGGCGAACACGGTGTCGGTGCTCGACCCCTTCGGACACGACCAGTAGACGACGCCGTCCCCGCGGGTGACCTGCTCGACCGAATCGTCGAGTTCGAGGTCCGCGACCAACGCGTCGAGCGCACCGTCGTCGGACCCGAACACGACGTAGTCGTGCCGTTCGTCGGCACGCGCGAAGGGGAACCCGTCGACCACGGCCGCCAGGGCGTCGTGCCGGACGAGCACGATCCAGGCGTCGTACCCGAACCGGTCGCGCAGTCCCTGCTCGATCGACGTCTTGAGCTGCTCGGCGGGCACGTCGGCGGAGAACACGACGTTGCCCGAGGCGAGCACGGTGCGGACGTCGTCGAACCCGAGCCCTCGGAAGAGCTCCGCGAGCTCAGCGCTCCGGATCGTGATGCCGTTCACGTTGACGCCGCGCAGCAGCGCCACCCACCTGTCCATGTCCGGACGGTAGCGGTCCGGGCCGCTCACGTCCACGTCCGGGCCACGCCCCAGCCGGCACCCTGCGGAACGATGTCGACCACCAGGGCCTCGCCGTCGTCGTCGCTGGTGGCCTGGAACCGCCAGCCCACGGTGCGCTCGGGCGCATGGGTGATCGCGGTGGGCAGCTCGGCGCGCGTCACGGTCAGCCGGGTGGGGGTGTCGCTCACCCGCCAGCGCCGTCCGGCCCAGACGAGCCGCGTCGGCGTGCCCTCGGCCCACCACACCGTGGCGGCCGTGTCGGTGATCATCATCGGGTCTCCTCGTTCGAACGTGTGTTCGAATGGTAGGTGTCGACCTCCGACGTCGCAACTGACCGTTGCATTCAGAACACGTTCTGAATAGGCTCGATCCATGACGCTCGTCGCTCCGCCCCGATCCCGACGGTCGGTGCAGTCCTCTGACCTCTCCCGCCACGCCAAGCAGGTGTTCGCTGCCGCCGAGGAAGCCCCGCTCGAGGTCACCCGTCGCGACGGGAAGCCCCTCGTCCTCACCACGAAGGAACGATCCGACGACGACGACGCAGTGCTCGACATCGCGGCGCAGCTCATCGCCGCGGTGACACTCAACGAGCAACTGCCACTCCACGATCGGCTGGCGATCCCGTACCCGTGGATCAAGCTCCTCAGCGCCGCAGACCAGCAGCGCTTCGCCCGGGAGATCGTCGACGTCGCCCGTGGCTCGTTCTCGCTCCGGCAGCCGCGCAGACTCCTGCTCGAGATGCAGGCGTGGCGCAACAGTGCCGAGGCGATCGCCGCGGGCTGGGACACCGGAGAGCCGGAGATCCTCGCCGAGCCGATCCGCGTCGAGAAGCCCTGACGCGGTGGCGGGCCGGCGCGGCGGGGTCCCCCGGCCGATCCGTTCGACGGAGTACACGATCGTCTTCGGGACACGTGGCGCGGAACAGGGGTGGCGCGACGTGGTGGCGGTGCAGCGGAACGCAGTCGCTGCCGCGTGGGATCGGCTGACCACGGATCCGTTGACCGAGGACCTGTCCTGCCACGCCCTGCGCGGGGAACTCGGTGTGGTTCGACACTCTGGCCGGGAGTGGACGCGTCGTCAGTTCGAGCTGAAGCGCGGCGCCCGGATCTGGTTCACGGTCGACGTGGATGACCGGGTGGTGTGCATCACCGATGTGCACACCCACCACCCCAACCAGACGAAGTGACTGCGCTCGGCCTCGGCAGTCGTCGTGTAGACGGGACCCATGACGAACGACGAACAGGGCCCCGACGCGCAGCACCAGGTTCCCGAGGGGGTGTCCGAGGCCACGGTCGAGGCACTCGGCAGCCTGTCCGCCGCGGTCGAGGTCATCGAGCACGCCCGCGGCCTGCTCTACGGGTTCCACCGCCTGACCGGCACCGCTGACCTGAACCTCGGTGAGGCGGTCGAGCAGCTGCGGAAGGCCGGGCACACCGAACTCGCCGAGCGCATCGACACCGAACTCGTGGGCCGCAACGTCATCGCGGGCCGCTGGACGTTCCAGATCGTCGAGGACTACGACGACGGCTACTACGCCCTCGCCAAGGAGCTCGAGCGCACGGCGCGGGACGAGCTCGTGCAGGGCCGTCGCCACCTGTTCGAGGCGGGCATGAAGGAAGACCGTCGCACCCAGGACCAGCGCCACCACGAGGCCACGCCGAGCGACCTGCCGGACTGACCACGGGCCTCCAGGCCGACGCCGGCCTGCGGAAGACGCCGGCATCTTGCGGAGACGCCCCAGAAACGTCGAGACGCCGCCGGAATCGGCGGCGTCTCGATGCCACGACGGCGTCTTGTGACAGGCCCCGCCCGACCAAAGCCTCAGCCGACGCCGAGCAGCGCCTCCAGCGGCCCCCGCGCGAAGTACAGCAGGAAGCCCGCGGCGACGACGTAGAGCAGCCACGAGACCTCACGGCCACGGCCGGACAGCAGCTTGATGAGCACCCAGCTGATGAAGCCGGCACCGATGCCGTTCGCGATCGAGTAGGTCAGCGGCATGACGACGATCGTCAGGAACGCCGGCAGGGCCGAGCCGAAGTCCGACCACGAGATGTCCGCGACCTGCGCGACCATGAGCGCACCGACGACGACGAGCCCGGCGGCGGCGACCTCGAGCGGGACGACCTGGGTGAGCGGCGTGAGGAACATCGACGCCAGGAACAGCAGGCCGGTGACGACCGAGGCCATGCCCGTGCGGGCACCTTCGCCGATGCCGGAGGCCGAGTCGATGAAGACCGTGTTCGACGACACCGACGCGCCACCACCGGCGATCGCGCCGACGCCCTCGACGACGAGCGCCGACTTCAGGCGGGGGAACGTGCCGTCCGGCTTCGCGACACCGGCGGCCTTGGCCAGACCGGTCATGGTTCCCATGGCGTCGAAGAAGTTCGTGAAGACGAGGGTGAAGACGAGCATCGACGCGGCGAGCGGGCCGATGCGGGTGAAGGCACCGAAGACGTCGGCGTGGCCGACGAGCGACAGGTCCGGCACGGCGAAGAGTGCGCTCGGCAGGCCGGGGGCGTTGAGGTTCCAGCCGGTCTTCGAGTCGACCGAGGTCGGCACCTGGAAGATCGCCTGCAGGATGATCGCGATGATCGTGGTCGCGACGATGCCGATGAGCAGCGCACCCTTGACCCGGCGGGCCATGAGCGTGCCGATGATGATGAGGCCGATGAGGAACACGATGGTCGGCAGGGCGCCGACGGAGCCGTCCTCGCCGAGCTGCAGCGGCGGCGACGCGAGCCCGGAGGACCGCACGAAGCCGGAGTCGACGAGCCCGATGAACGCGATGAACAGGCCGATGCCGACCGTGATCGCGGCCTTGAGCTGTGCCGGGACGGCGGTGAAGATCATCGTCCGGATGCCGGTCAGCGCGAGGATCACGATGATCACACCGTTGATGACGACCAGGCCCATCGCCTCGGCCCAGGTGACCTGGTGCACGACGCTGACGGCGAGGAACGAGTTGATCCCGAGCCCCGCGGCGATGCCGAACGGCAGGTTCGCGATGATGCCCATCGCGATGGTCATGACGCCGGCGACGAGACCGGTCGCCGCGGCCACCTGAGCGTTCTCGAGCCATCCGCCGCTGACGTCCTTGGCGGCCTGGTCGGCGCTGAACCCGCCGAGGATGAGGGGGTTCAGGATGACGATGTACGCCATCGTCACGAACGAGACGAGGCCACCGCGGACCTCGCGGGGGATCGACGATCCGCGTTGGGTGATGGAGAAGAATCGATCGAGGCCGGTCGCGAAGCGGTTCCGGGGCGTGGTGTCGGTCTGCGGGGCGCTCACCACGAGAGTTTAAAGGACGCTGGGTTTCGGGCGTGTCACACCGGTCTCACAGGTTGCGACAGCCGGGAGGCCCGTTCCACGCGGATCGCGCACCTCGCGCTGGGCGTCTGCCCGCGTTCTCCGGCCATGGCTGGTGTTGGATGAGCGGGTGACGTCACCCATGGACCGCGCCCGTGTCGAGGCCGCCGTCCGCGAGCTGCTGCTCGCCATCGGCGAGGATCCCGACCGCCCGGAACTCACCCGCACCCCCGCCCGGGTCGCCGACTCGTACGCCGAGTTCTTCTCCGGGATCGGCACCGACGCGGTCGCCATCGCCCGGGACGGCACCGTGCACGCCGAGGACGGCGAACGCGGTCGGCTCGTCATCGTGCGGGACGTGAAGTTCCGTTCCGTCTGCGAGCACCACCTGCTGCCGTTCCTCGGGGTCGCGCACCTGGCGTACGCGCCGGGCGACCGTCTCATCGGGCTCGGCACGCTGGCGCGGGTGCTCGACGCGGTGGCCTCCCGTCCGCAGCTGCAGGAGCGGCTCGGCGAACAGGTCGCCGCGACCATCGCCGAGGGGCTCGGTGCCGAGGGTGTCCTGGTGGTCCTCGACGCGCAGCACCAGTGCGTCACGACGCGTGGGGAGCGCCAGACCGGTTCGACGACCGTGACGGTGGCGGCGACCGGTTCGCTGGCCGACACCGCAGGACGGGCCGAGGCGATCGCGCTCATCGGCGCGGGGCGTGGGACCGAGGCCGGGCACGACGAGCGTGCCGGGGCGGACGCATGACGGGCCTCCTGGACGGCGCGGCCGGACCCGGCGTGGCCGGACCCGGCGTGGCCGGACCCGGCTGGGTCGTGCCGGACCTGCGCCACCCGGTCCGGACGTTCGGCCGCCGCACCATCGACTTCGACCACCGCATCGCCGTGATGGCGATCGTGAACCGCACCCCCGACTCGTTCCACGACCGCGGCGCCACCTTCGAGCTCGACCGGGCCGTCGCCGCCTCGGTCCGCGCAGCCGAACAGGGCGCCGACTGGGTCGACATCGGCGGCGTGAAGTTCGCCCCCGGTCCGGAGCTGCCCGCCTCCGACGAGATCGACCGCGTCGTGCCCGTCGTCGAGCAGCTCGCCCAGCAGTCCGACGTCGTCATCAGCGTCGACACCTTCCGCCCGGAGGTCGCCGCAGCGGCGATCGCAGCCGGGGCGACCGTCGTCAACGACACCACCGGCCTGTCCGACCCGCGGATGGCCGCCGTGGTCGCCGACTCCGACGCCACCGTCGTCATCACGCACTCGCTCGCCGAACCCCGTCGTCCGCTGCCCGCGCCGCCGCAGTACGGCGACATCGCGGGCGAGGTCGTCGCGTTCCTGCGCGAGCGCGTCGACCGGGCGCTCGCCGCGGGCATCCCCGAGTCGCGGATCATCGTCGACCCGGGCCACGACCTGCACAAGAACACCGTGCACACGCTCGAGCTCACCCGTCGGCTGCCCGAGGTCGTCGCGCTCGGCTACCCGGTCCTCGCCGCGGTGTCGAACAAGGACTTCGTCGGGGAGTCGCTCGGACGCCCCCGCGGGGAACGGCTCTCCGGATCGCTCGCCGTGGCGACCGTGAGCGCGATGCTCGGCGCCCGGATCGTCCGGATGCACGACGTCGCCGAGAGCGTCGACGCGATGCGCATGGTCGAGGCCACGCTCGGATGGCGCACCCCCGTGGAATCGAGGCACAACACGTGAACGTCCTGCCCCCGTCGATCGCGGACCTGTCCGACGACGACCTGCTCGACCTCTACACCGCCGACGCCGGGGCCCCCTGGCTCCGCGTGAACTTCGTCGCGACGCTCGACGGTTCGGCCTCGGCTGCCGGGGTGTCCGGGTCGCTCGGCGGCGACGACGACCTGCGCGTCTTCGACCTGCTCCGGCGGGTGGCCGACGTCGTGCTCGTCGCCGCCGGCACCGTCCGTGACGAGGGCTACGGGCCGATGGTCCTGCACGACGCCGACGTCGCCTGGCGTCGGGCGCACGGCAAGCCGGACCACCCCGTGTTCGCGATCGTCACCGGCTCGCTGTCGCTCGACCCGGGGTCTCGGGTGTTCACCGAGGCGCCGGTGCGCCCGATCGTCCTGACGTCGGAGACGGCGGCTGCGTCGTCGAAGGCCCAGGCGCTCGCCGAGGTCGCCGACGTCGTGCCCTGCAGCGCGGACGACGAGCCGGACTCGTTGGACGCCGGGCGGATCCGAGGCGTGTTGGCCGACCGTGGCCTCGGGATGATCCACTGCGAGGGCGGGCCGTCGTTCCTCGGGGCACTCATCGCCGCGGACGCCGTCGACGAGCTGACCCTGACGATCGACCCGTCCCTCGAGGGCGGGGAGGGGCCGCGCATCGCCCGCGGCTCGTCACCCGAGCTCCGGCGGATGCGACCGGCGCACGTGCTGCTCGGCGCCGGCGGCGTGCTGCTCACCCGGTACGTCCGGGCGCGCTGACACCGGTCGCGCGCGGACCGCGGGACCGCGGGACCGCGGACCGCGGACCGGTCGGGCCCGTGGGCTAGGGTCGGGCGCGTGATCGACATCGTGGCGTCCGGGGTCCTCTTCGACATGGACGGGACCCTCGTCGACTCGACCGCGGTGGTCGAGGCGACCTGGACCCGGTTCGGCCACGCGAACGGCATCGACCCCGACGAGATCCTCGCGTTCTCGCACGGGCGGCAGGCGATCGACACCCTGCGGCGCTTCCTCCCCGATCTGCCCCTGGCCGAGCAGCAGCGGATCGCGGCCGAGCTCGTCGCCGAGGAGACCGCGAGCACCGAGGGCATCCTCGAGATCCCCGGCGCCGTCGCCTTCGTGCAGCGGCTCGTCGAACTCGGCGTCCCGGTGGCCCTCGTGACGAGCGCCCCGCGTGACCTCGCCGCGGGCCGGATGGCCGCCGCAGGGTTCGCCGTGCCCGAGGCCTTCGTGCCCTCGGAGGACGTCGAGCACGGCAAGCCCCACCCCGACGGCTACCTGCGCGGAGCTGCCCTGCTCGGCGTCGACCCGACCGACTGCGTGGCGTTCGAGGACGCCCCGGCCGGGCTGGAGTCCGCCATCGCCTCCGGCGCGACCACGGTCGTCGTCGGTCCGCTCGAGCACCCGGTGACGGCCGGCCTGCACCGAGTGCACGGGTACGACGGCCTGACCGTCGAGCGTGACGGCGAGGCCTTCCACATCCGCGGCTGAGCGCGGCGCCCGTCCTGCCTGCCCGCGGTCTGCCGTCGGTCAGGACACCCCGCCTGGACCGCGCTGAGTGGTCGCGAACCGTCGGCTGCGCCGCCGCCAGCCGACGCTTCGTGACCGCCCGGCGGATGTGAGCGGTGGGTTGCGACCGGGGGAACGGCGGCCTGGAGGCCCGTGGCGGGCTCGCACCGTGCCTCCAGGCCGACTGTGGGCGCGTCCACGGCGCCTCGGCGGCCGGTCAGGACACCCCGCCCGGCCTGCGCCGAGTGGTCAGGAACCGTCGGCTGCGCCGCCGCCAGCCGACGCTTTGCGACCACCCGGCGGACGTGAGCGGGGGGCCGACCGCCCGCCCGGACCCCCGAGCCGCCCCTGCACGCCTGCCCAGCCGACCCCGACGACCCTCGGGTGTGCGGCCGGAACGACCGGGCCGCGGAAGGAGCGATCATGGCAACCCTCGACGGCAAGAAGGTCCTCGTCATCACGACGAACTACGGCGTGGAGCAGGACGAGATCGTCGTCCCCACCGAGCAGCTGCGTGAGCGCGGTGCCTCGGTGACCGTGGCGGCGAAGGAGACCGGCACGATCCAGACCCTGGTCGGCGACAAGGACCCGGGGCAGACGCTCGAGCCGGACACCACCATCGCCGGTGTCGACGCGAAGGACTTTGACGCCCTCGTGATCCCCGGCGGCACGATCAACGCCGACACGCTGCGCCAGGAGTCCCGCGCGGCGACGCTCGTGCAGGCCTTCGCCGAGGCGAGCAAGCCGGTCGCGGCGATCTGCCACGGCCCGTGGACCCTCGTCGAGGCGGGCGTGCTGTCCGGCAAGACCGTCACCTCGTTCCCGTCGCTGCAGACGGACCTGCGCAACGCCGGTGCCGAGTGGGTCGACCAGGAGGTCCAGGTCGACGGCGGCTTCATCACCTCCCGCACCCCGGACGACCTGCCGGCGTTCGTCGACGCGATCGAGAGCGCCCTCACCGCCTGAGCACTGTGCCGACGAGCACCGCGCCACCCGGCCGGATCTCGGCCTGCCGGAAATGATGTGTCCCCGGACGCCGACGATGTGTCCGCCGAGCCGAGTCTCGGCCGGCGCAGGACGGTCGCCCCGCCGGCGACCGCATCAGCCGAGCGCCACGGGGTGGGCCGTGCGGAGCACCGCGGGTCCGAGGGTGAGCACGCCGTCGGATTCCGGATCGCACCGCACCCCGCCCCGACCCCTCATCGCCCGGAACGCCCCGGGGGCCACCTCGTGGTCCATCCAGGCGCAGGGGTTCGCCGGTCGGTAGCCACGGAAGCGCACGGGACCTTCGCTGCCGCCGGGAGTCACGCTCTCCAGCGAGAACGGCTCACCCCGCAGCGCCTCGACGTCGGCGCCCCGCAGGAACACGTTCCGCCGGGTCGCAGCGGGGTCGACGGTGGCGCCGATTGCCTGACCGACGGCTTCGAGCCCCTCCAGTCCGATCACCGTGACCGAGGCGTGCACGTGCGCCCGGGCCGCGAAGTACCGGTCACCGACGATGCCCAGCCCGGCCCGCAGCTCGATCCGGTCGCGTGACTCGTCCGGATCGTCCGCGGCCACCGGCAGCGCGCCGTCGGCCGGGCGCCCCTCGTACCGGTGCCGCGGCGAGACGAGCAGCAGCGCGACCTCGACCTCGGTCCGGAACGGCAGGTCGTCGAGACCGGCCACGTCGTCTGCGGGAGTCACCCGGTCAACGCTAGCCGGGCCTCCCGGCCGTGCGCTGCTCCGTCCGATTCCCGCCAGTCGAGGTCGGCGGCGCATGTCAGGCTGAGTCCATGACCACCCCGGACACCGACGTACAGCCGGACGCGCTGCACGCCGAACGGCACCGCGCCGTCGCCTCGCGCGACGCGCGCTTCGACGGCCAGTTCGTCACTGCCGTGCACTCCACCGGCATCTACTGCCGGCCCAGCTGCCCGGCCCGCACGCCGAGGGTCTCGGGCGTCACCTTCTACCGCACGAGTGCAGCAGCGCACCTGGCCGGCTTCCGCGCCTGCAAGCGCTGCCTGCCCGAGGCGACCCCCGGCAGCCCCGAGTGGGACCTGCGCGAGGACGTCGCCGGCCGGGCGATGCGACTCGTCCTCGACGGTGTCGTCGAGCGCGACGGCGTCCCCGGGCTCGCCGCGCGCGTGGGCTACTCGGAGCGGCAGCTCAACCGCATCATGACGGCCGAGCTGGGCGCCGGGCCGAAGGCGCTGAGCCGGGCGCACCGGGCGCAGACCGCGCGGACCCTGCTCACCTCGTCCGACCTGACCGTCGCCGACGTCGCGTTCGCCGCGGGGTTCGCCAGCGTCCGACAGTTCAACGACACCGTGCGCGAGGTCTTCGCCGTCACTCCAACGGAGCTCCGCGCACGCCGGTCCGGGCGAGGCGACGGCGCGACGGACGGCGGCGACGGCGCACTGCACGTCCACCTGCCGGCCCGGGCACCCTTCGACGCGCAGGGCCTGCTCGACTGGCACGCGGTGCACGCCCTGCCGGGCACGGAGCAAGTGGACACCGACCCCGTCGGTCGGGTCACGTCGTACGGTCGGCTGGTCGACCTGCCTGGAGGCCCGGGCTGGTTCAGCGCGTCGGCAGCCGTCCCCGACGTGGCCGGGCGGGGCACCGGGATCGACCTGCGCGTGCGGGTCACCGACCTCTCCGACCTGCCCGCGCTCGTGGCGCGGGTGCGTGCGCTGTTCGACCTCGACGCCGACCCGGTCGCCGTCGATGCGGTCCTCGGAGCCGTGCCCGAGCTCGCCGGACCCGTCGCACGGGTGCCCGGTCTCCGGCTCCCCGGCGCGGTGGACGCGCACGAGATCGTGTTCCGCACCCTGATCGGGCAGCAGGTCTCGGTGGCCGCGGCGCGCACCGCGCAGACCCGGCTCGTGGCCGCACTCGGAGCGACGGTGCCGGACGCCATCCAGGCCGGCGGGCTGCTGTTCCCGTCAGCGGCGGTGATCGCCGAACACGGGCACGAGGTCCTGCGTGGCCCGGCCGCCCGCGTCGACACGATCCTGCGGGTGGCCGCCGCGCTCGCCGACGGGTCCCTGGTGGTGGACGGTGGGCAGTCCCTCGGCGACCTGCGCGACGGACTCCTCGCGGTGAAGGGCATCGGGCCGTGGACCGCCGACTACGTCGCGCTGCGGGTCCGGCACCACCCCGACATCTTCCTCCACAGCGACCTCGCCGTACGGAACGGTGCACAGGAACTCGGGCTGCCCGGAACGGCGCGCGAGCTCTCCCTATGGTCGGAGCAGGTGGCCCCCTGGCGGAGCTACCTCACGATGCACTGCTGGCGACCGATCATCGACCGCGCGATGACCGCGACCGCCGGCGCCCGTGCAGCCCGTGCCCCCGAGGAACCCCGGAAGGACGACCGATGACCGACGCAACCATCCAGACCCTGGACACCCCCGACGGGCCGTTCACCGTGCTCGAGGACGCCGAGGGCAGGGTCCTCGCCTCCGGGTGGAGCGACTCCGTCGAGCGGATCCTCGCCCGCCTGGCCGATCGCCACCGCCCCGACCGCGTGCTCGACGGCGTGGTCGCCTCGGCCGAGGCCGTGGACGCCTTCTACTCGGGCGAGGTCGAGCACGCCATGCAGGTACCGGTCCGGCAGTTCGGCACCGAGCTCTTCACCGAGGGGTGGCGCCAGCTCCGCCGGATCCCCGCCGGCGGCACCCTGACCTACACCGGGTTCGCGGCGGCGATGGGGCGGCCCGACGCGGTGCGGGCGGCGGCGAGCGTGTGCGCCCGGAACGCCCCGGCGCTCTTCGTCCCGTGCCACCGGGTGCTGCGCTCGGACGGCACGCTCGGGGGCTTCGCGTGGGGGCTCGACGTCAAGCGCTCCCTGCTCGAACGGGAGTCGGTCGGCACCACGGCACTCGTCTGACTTGTACAAAACGCTCTAGAATGTACAGGTGAGCGAAGTGTCGATCTCCGAAGCCCGTGGCCGTCTGGCGTCGATCATCGACGACGCCCGACACGAACCCGTCTACCTGACCCGGCGCAACAAGCGCGTCGCGGCCGTGGTCGACGCGGCCGTCCTCGACCGGTTGCTCGAGGCGGCAGAGGACCTGGACGACCTGAAGGCGGTGGAAGAGGCCCGACTCGAGAACGAGCGCATCGGCGGCGAGAACGTCAAGTGGGAGGACCTCAGGCGCGAACTCGGTCTGGGATGACCTACGACATCGAGTTCGAGCCGAGTGCGGGGCGTGCCATCCGCAAACTGCCGCCACATGCCCGACGACTCGTCGAAGGGGTTCTCGCGATCCTGGCTGACGAGCCACGTCCACCCGCGGCTCGTCGACTCGTCAACAGCCCGGAATGGCGTGTCCGGGTCGGTGACTACCGCGTGATCTACCTGATCGACGATGGGCGGCTCGTGGTCGTCGTCGTGCGCGCCGGGCACCGGCGCGAGGTCTACCGGGGTCGCTGAGGCGTCAGGCGATCGCGCCGCGCAGGCTGTCCACGTGCAGCTCGACGAGCGCCAGGACCCGCTCGGGCGCCCGCGCCGCGGGATCCCACGTGTGCTCGACCGCCAGCCCGTCGATCAGCGCGTGCAGCCGGTCGGCTTCGTCGGTCAGGTCGCGACCGTCGCCGAAGCCGCCGTCCTCGCGCAGGATCTCCAGCGCCCGGGTGCACACCCGGCGGACCCCGTCGTTCAGGCGTCGGGCACTCGCAGCCAGGTGGTCGTCGGTGCGCGCGAGCACGCCGAGCTGCACCTGCGCCAGGATCTCGGTCGTGCGCTCGGCATCGAGCGGCAGCACCTGGGCGAGGACGTCCAGTGCGAGCGCACGACCCGTCGAACGCAGGGCGGCGAGCCGAGCGGTGACCCGTTCCTCGATGATCGTCAGGCAGTGCTCGCGCAGGGCGTCCTGCGTCGGGAACACGCGGCGGAGTGACGCCGGGGCGATGCCGGCCTCGTCCGCGACGTTCCGCACCGACAGCGCGCTCAGGCCGTCCCGCTCCAGGATCCGCAGGCAGGCCGCGGCCACCAGGGATCCCCGTTCCTCGAGGTCGACACGGCGGGGCACCGGGTCAGCCTACGGCCGGCTCGACGCGCCGGCCGGGTCCGCGGCTGCGGTGGTGACTCGGCGCGGCCAGATCGTGTAACTGATCGCCCACAGCAGTTCGACGCCCAGGACCACCCCGAGCAGAGCGACCGTGCCCTGCAGCTCGTCCGTGCGCTCCGGGTCGCCGACGACGAGGACGAGCGCAGCGATGATCCCACCGGCGATCAGCACGGCGAGCCCGGTCCGCAGCACGTCGCCCCAGCACCGGGCCGTGTACCGCCGTCCACTCAGCCGTTCCGGTGCCGGACCGCCGGCGAACCGGTGCGTGAACCGGACGTCCGCCCACGCGATCATCCGGTGCCCGTACGCGACCGAGAAGCCGATGTAGATCGCCGCGAGTCCGTGGTGCCACGACGCGGTCCCACCGCCGAGCAGGTCGACCGTGACGACCGCGAGCAGCACGACGTCGATCACGGGTGCCGCGACGAGCATCGCCGCACCCGTCCGCGGCCGTCGCAGCAGGTACCGGGTGGTCAGGCCGCCGAGGATCGCGACCCAGAAGGCGATCTCACAGGCGACGATGGCGATGAGTGTCATGGTTCCCCGTTGCAGTGGCGGTGATCGGTTGAGTACAGGTGTACTCAACCAGCATGGCACGGCGACCGCCACGGTGTCGAGCGACGGGGTTCTGCCCCTGGAAGCGGGGGGAGACACGGGCTCCCACGCCTGCGACACTCGGAGGACCGGTAATCCGCACGGTCCCCTCCGAGGCCCGACGCATCGCCGTCGACAGCTCGCAAAGGACCCCATGCTCCCTCCAGTCGACCGAACGGTCGTCTCCTCCGACGGCACCACCATCGCCGTCTCCGAGGCAGGGGACGGGCCGGCGGTCGTCGTCGTGGGCGGTGCCTTCGACCACCGGGGGACCCCGTACCTCGACCGCGTGGTCGCCGAGCTCGGCTCGACGCACCGCGTGGTGACCTACGACCGACGTGGTCGCGGTGCCAGCGGTGACTCCGCGACGTGGGCCATCGAGCGCGAGGTCGACGACCTGCGCGCCGTCGTCGAGAGCATCGGCGCACCGACCACCGCCGTCGGCATCTGCGTCGGCGCCGGTGTCGTCCTGCACGGGCTCGCCACCGGACTGCCCGTCGACGGCGCCGTCCTGTGGGAACCGCCGTACCGCGCCTCGGTCGACCCGCACGCCGACGACGTCGTGTTCGCCGACCTGCTCGACGAGCACGTCGGTGCCGGCCGCCGAGCCCAGGCCGTCCGCGGGTTCCTGACCCAGGTGCTCGGGGTCCCGATGGGCCAGGTCACAGCCCTGCGGCTCAAGGGGTCGCTCTGGCGCTCCCTGGTCGTCGACGCCCACGTGCTCAGCCGCGAGGTCCGCGTGCTGAACGGCCTCGCCGTGCCCGAGCGGGTCGCTGCCGCCGTGGGTGTGCCGGTGCTCGTCGGCGCCGGTGGCGACGGACTCGAGTGGATGCGACGTGCGGCCCGCGCCGTCGTCGACGCGGTGCCCGGTTCCGAGTACGCCGAGGTGCCCGGGCAGGGACACGTCCCCGCCCCGGCGGCCCTCGGAGCCCTGATCGACCGCGTCCGGAGCCGGATCACCTCGCCCAGCAGCTGACTGCGAGAGGATGGGCGGGTGAACGCACCCCGCCTCGGTCTCCTGCTCGACGTCGACGGGCCCATCGCCAGCCCGGTCTCCCGCACCATCGCGATCCCGAGCATCGTCGCGGACCTCGTCGCGCTCGCCACCGAGGGCATCCCGATCGTCTTCAACACCGGCCGCAGCGACGCCTTCATCCGCTCCGAGGTCGTCGGTCCGCTGCTCGCCGGGGGCCTCGCCGAGGGCGGGCGGGTCCACGCGGTCTGCGAGAAGGGCGCCGTGTGGTGCTCGATCGGTCCGCAGTACGACGGCGGCATGGGCGAGCTGACGGTCGCCGAGGACCTCGCGCTGCCGCGGGACTACGCCGACGAGATGCGCGAGCTGGTCCGCGACGAGTACGCCGACCTGGTGTTCTTCGACGAGACGAAGCGCGCCATGGTGTCGATCGAGCAGCGCGTCGAGGTGCCGAACGCCACCTACCTGGCCCGCCAGCCGGAGTTCGACGCGAAGGCCATGGCCGCACTCGAGCGTCGCGGGCTCGGTGTCCGCCGACTCGACGACGTCCGGCCCGATGCCGACGGCGCCGTGCAGTGGCGCATCGACCCGACGATCATCTCGACCGACGTCGAGTCCGACCGCAGCGGCAAGGACCTGGGTGCCGAACGCTCGCTCGAGCTCCTCGGGCAGGACGGCGAGCTCCCGGTCACCTGGCGCACCGTGGGGGACTCCCGCAGCGACTACGCCATGGCGGACTGGCTGCACGCCCACGGCCACGAGGTCGCGCACGTCGACGTCCGTCCCGCCGACGGGGTGCCGGCCACGCCGTACCCGGTGCTCACCGCGCCCGACGGCGTGATCCACGACGAGGCCGGAGCCCGGTTCCTGGCGGACTGGCGCGCCGGCCGCTGACGCGAGCACACCCGCATCCCGCTGACGCGGCCACAACCGCGCCCCGCTGACGCAACCGCAGCCCTGGACGCACCCGTCGGCCGGCCGAGCGCTGCGCGCCGGACCGCCACCGCGCCTCCCGGCCGTCACCGGACCGGCCCACCGTCCGGCCGGACGCTTTGCGTGACACAGTGGTACACCAGTACCCTTCCGAGGTCCGCCGCCAGCCGATGACGGGATCCACCCCATGGCAACGAAGCTCCGCATCAAGTCGATCGAGGCCTCCCTGGCCGACTCCGAGGAGCAGGGCAGGTCCCTGAAACGCTCCCTGAAGACGTTCGACATCGCCGCGATGGGGATCGCGGTCGCCGTCGGCGCCGGCATCTTCTCGGTCGGCGCGAACGCCGCCGCGAACTTCGCCGGGCCCGGCGTCATCATCTCCTTCCTGCTCGCCGCCGTCACCTGCGGCCTGGCGATCATGTGCTACGCCGAGTTCGCGTCGACGATCCCCGTCGCCGGCTCCGCGTACACGTTCACCTACGCCACGATGGGTGAGCTGCTCGCCTGGATCGTGGGCTGGGACCTCATCCTCGAGACCCTCACGGCCAGCGCCGTGATCGCGAAGTACTGGGGCATCTACCTCAGCGAAGCGTTCAAGGTGTTCGGCGTCGACCTGCCCAGCACGATCCAGCTCGGTCCGATCCCGTTCACCTGGGGGCCGGTGCTCATCGTCGGGATCTTCACGGTGCTCCTCGCCTTCGGCACCCGCCTGTCGTCGCGGGTGTCGGCGGTCATCACGGTCATCAAGGTCGCGATCGTCGTGTTCGTCATCGTCGCCGGTGCGTTCTTCGTCAAGGCCGCGAACTTCACCCCGTTCATCCCGCCGGCCGAGCCCGCCAAGGGTGCCGAGGGCAGCGTCTGGACGCAGTCCCTCGTGTCGTGGTTCACCGGTGCGGAGCCCGCCCAGTACGGCGTCTTCGGCCTGCTCGCCGCGGCGTCCCTGGTGTTCTTCGCCTTCATCGGGTTCGACGTCGTCGCCACCAGTGCCGAGGAGACCGAGAACCCGCAGAAGACGCTGCCCCGCGGCATCTTCATCGGCCTCGGCATCGTGACCCTGCTCTACGTCGGCGTCAGCATCGTCATCACCGGCATGGTCTCGTACCAGCGCCTGGCCGAGGAGGACACACCGTCCCTGGCGTCGGCGTTCAACATCGTCGGGCTGCCGTGGGCCGCCGGCATCATCGCAATCGGCTCCCTGATCGGGCTGACCACCGTCGTCATGGTGCTGCTGCTCGGGCTGTCCCGCATCGTCTTCTCGATGAGCCGCGACGGCCTGCTGCCCCGCTGGTTCTCGAAGACCAACCCGAAGACGCAGACCCCGGTGCGCGTGCAGGTCGTCGCCGGTGTCGTCGTGGCGCTGCTGGCAGGGTTCACGGCGGTCGACAAGCTCGAGGGCATGATCAACATCGGCACGCTGTCCGCGTTCGTCCTGGTGTCGATCGGCATCGTCGTGCTGCGTCGTTCGCGCCCCGACGCCCCGCGGGCCTTCCGGGTGCCGTGGTCGCCCGTGCTGCCGATCATCTCGGCGGTGCTGTGCTTCTGGCTGATGCTGAACCTCGAGGTCGAGACCTGGCTCCGGTTCGTCGTCTGGCTGGCCATCGGCTTCGTCATCTACTTCGGCTACAGCCGTCGGCACAGCCGCGTCGGCCAGCGCATGCAGTAGGGCGGTTCCGCGGGTCGGCCTGGCCCGCAAAACACCGGTGTTCGCACGTTGCACACCCGCAGACCGCGACGCGACGTGTGGACACCGGTGTTTTGCATCCACCGCCCGCCGCGCCGCCGCCGCCGCTACGCGACGACGAGCAGCAGCACGCCGAACGCGAGCATCACGACGGCGACCAGGCCGTCGAACACCCGCCAGGTCAGCGGCTTCTCGAACAGCGGTCGCAGCAGGCGGCCGCCGAACCCGAGTGCCCCGAACCACAGGCAGCTCGCTGCGACGGCGCCGATCGTCCAGAGCCACCGGTCGTCCGCACCCTGCTGGTTCGCCACCGACCCGAGGAACACCAGCGTGTCCAGGTAGACGTGCGGGTTCGCCCACGTGAAGACGAGCATGGTCAGCACGGCCGTCCGCATGGTCACCACCTGGCCGGGAGGCGCGGTGCGCGTCCGCCCCGCCGCCACCGTCGTGCCGGTGGTCGCGTCCACCGCCGCGTCCACCCCCGCGCCCGCGTCCGCGCTGGCGCCCACCACACCGTCGTCGGCCGCCTCGTCAGCGACCCGCATCGCGTCCCCCGAGGGCCGCAGCGCACGCCGCGCCGCGAGCACCCCGTACGTGAGCAGGAACGCGGCACCGATGAACCGGATCACCAGGAGCGCCACGGGGAACCGTTCGACCACGGCGCCGACCCCGAGCACCCCGGCGACGATCAGCAGCGCATCCGAGACCGCGCACACCACGACCGCCGCGGCCACCACCCGGAGTCCTGCGCTGACCGCGAGCCGGAGCAGGTACGTGTTCTGCACACCGATCGCAACGATCAGCGCGAGTCCGGTGCCGAGGCCGGAGAGCAGGGGCAGGAGCGAGGTCACGATCCGACGCTAGGGCCGGGTTCTGGTGTAGTACAGCTCACGTTCCTGCAGCGCCGTAAGCTCAGCTGCATGAACCGGTTTCAGCGCGAGCACCTCGAGACGCTGCTCGCCGCCGTCGACCACGGCACGCTCGACGCGGCCGCCCGTGCGCTGGCGATCACCCCGTCGGCGGTCTCGCAGCGGATCAAGTCCATGGAGCAGCAGGTCGGCCGGGTCCTGCTCCAGCGCACCACCCCGGTGCGCCCGACCGCGGACGGCGCAGTCGTGCTCCGGCACGCACGGCAGGTCCGGCTGCTCGACGAGGAGACCTCCCGAGCGCTCGGCGGTGGATCGTCGGTGGTGCCGTCGATCCCGCTGGCCGTGAACGCCGACTCGCTCGGCACGTGGTTCCTCGACGCCCTCGCCCTCGTGCGGGCCGACACCGAGGTGGTCTTCGACCTGCACCGCGAGGACCAGGACCGCACCGCCGAACTGCTCCGCGCCGGCACGGTGATGGGCGCCGTGACGGCCGAGGCGGATCCGGTGCAGGGCTGCTCGTCGGTGCCGCTCGGGATCGACCGGTACCGGGCGGTGGCGTCCCCGGCGTTCGTCGCCCGCTACCTCGGCGACACCGGCACCGAGCGGCGGATGCTCCGGCGGCTCGACGAGGTCCCGCTCGTCGACTACGACCGCGACGACGACCTGCAGCAGGGGTACCTGCGACAGGTCCTCGGCCACGCTCCCGGTGGCCCGCGCCACTTCGTCCCGACCTCTGCCGACTTCGCCCGTGCGGTCACGCTCGGGTTCGGGTGGGGACTGCTGCCCGAGGCGCAGTGCCTCGAGGCGATCGACCGCGGTGTCCTGGTCGAGCTGGCCCCGGGTCGGCACGCCGACGTGGCGCTGTGGTGGCAGCGCTGGAACCTGGCGTCACCCCTGCTCGAACGGGTCACCGACGCCGTCCGTGCGACCGCGTCGTCGCGACTGCACCCCGCACGACAGCGTCAAGACTGACAGCGCGGACACCAGTACGTGTCGCGCAGGGTGAGTTCCGAGTCGCCGAGTTCGCCGTGCCGGATCGGGGTCCCGCACCGCAGACACGGCTTGCCGGCACGGCCGTAGACCCAGAACCGTCGCCCGGGGCGGTCGACGCCGGTGGTGACGCGGGCGCTGCGGTCGCGGTTGGCCAGGATCAGTCGGCTGGCGAGCGTGATCGTCCGCGCCGGGTCCGGCACCTGCCCGACCGGACGCGTCGGCAGCGCACCGCGCAGGAAGCAGAGTTCGTTCCGGTACACGTTGCCGAGCCCGGCGAGCACCCGCTGGTCGAGCAGTGCCAGCCCGACCGGGCGTTCGGGGTCCTCGGTCAGGTTGGCGAGCGCCAGGTCGGCGTCCCAGTCGGGGCCGAGCAGGTCCGGCCCCAGGTGTCCGACGACCTCGGACTCCTGGTCGCGCGGCACCACCTCGAGCACCCCGAGGGCGAAGCCGACGGTGGAGACCCCCTTGGCGTCCAGGATCACCCGGGCCTGGTGCGCAGGTCGACGCCAGCGGTCACCGGGCGCGTAGACGTCCCACCGGCCCTCCATCTTCAGGTGCGAGTGCACGGTCAGGTCGCCGATGCGGTGCAGCAGGTGCTTGCCGCGGGGGACGACCTCGTCGACGGTGCGGCCGACCAGGTCGAGCGTCGCGAACGCGGGGACGCGGAAGTCGCTCTTCGTCAGGACCTTGCCCGCCAGCGCGGTGTGCAGGCGGCGGGCAGCCCGGTAGACGGTGTCGCCTTCAGGCACGGGTCACCTCCGGCACGTGGTCGCTGCACTGCCGGGAGGCGCGGCTCGCCTCACACACGGAGCCGCAGCCCCTGCGGGGTCGCCGTGAACCCCGCGGCCCGGAGCGCGCCGCCGAGCGGCGTCTCCAGCACGAAGTCCCCGTCGACCCGCTCGACCGAGAGCTTCCGCAGCCCGGTCCGGACGATGCCGGCGATCGAGGCGGCCGCGGCAGCGAGGTCAGCGGCGTCGTCGGTGAAGGTCAGCACCGACTTGCCGCCGCGCTCCACGTACACGGTGAGCTTGCCGTCGACGGTCGTGACGAGGGCACCCGCCTTGCGCCCGGGCCGGTGGCCCCGAGCGGTCTTCGCGCCGCTGCCGACCGCGGTCTCAGGCGGGGCGGCTCCGCCGTCGTCGGTCACGAGACCGGGGTCGGCGTCGCCCGTCGGCCACGGCAACGAGGCCCCGAACGGGTTCGCCGGGTCGGTCGCGGCGAGCGTGAGCGCCTCGCGCTTCCGGTCCGGGTCGTCCCGCTCGTCGTCGCCGAGTTCGCGGGCGTAGGTGCGCAGCCGGTCGACGGTCGGGCCGGTGGCGAACTGCGCCGCGCCGAGCCCCTCGACGAAGTACCCGCGACGAGCCCGGCCGGACTCCTCGAACCGCGAGAGCACCCGGTACACCCCGGCGAAGCCGCCGCGGACACCCTCGACCTGCACGGCACCGCGGGTGACGACGCCGTAGCGTTCGAGCAGCTGTTCGGCGGTCGCGGCGGCCCGCACGGTCGAGTCGGACTCGGCCAGCGGCAGGAGCGACCAGCGACCCCCGACGGACGGCGGCCCGGACTGCGTCGGCATGGTCGGACGCCGTCGGCCGCGGTAGGCCCGAGCACGCGGAGCACTCGAGCTCTTCGCCTTGCCACCGAGCATCGAGCGCAGCGGGGCGAACGTGTCGTTCGTGATCTGCCCGGCCCAGACCAGGTCCCACAGCGCGGTGGTGAGCGCCTGGTCGTCACTGCTGCCCACGGCCTGGCCCAGCTGCCGGAAGAAGTACGCGCCACCGCCGGCCAGGGCGCCGAGCACGTCCCGCTGCAGCTCGGTCGTCTCGTCCCCGGAGGGCTCGGCGAGCGTCGTCGCCGCGGTGTCGGCCAGGTGCAGGCGAACCCAGCCGTCGTTGCCGGGCAGGGTGCCCCCGCCGGACCACAGGACCTCGCCGGTGGCGGTGAGTTCGTCGAGCATGCTCGTCGAGTAGTCGGTGACGCGCGACGGCAGTACCAGGGTCTCCCAGGCGCTGGCGGGCAGGGCGACCCCGGCGAGCTGGTCGATCACCTGCAGGACGCCGTCGACGCCACGGAGCCCGCCGCGGGTCCCCGGTGTCTGCACGTGCTGCCACGCGGGCAGGAAGCGGGCGAGGGTGTCCGGCGAGACCGGTTCGACCTCGTGCCGCAGCGCTGCGAGTGACTTCGTGCGGATCCGTCGCAGGACCTCGGCGTCGCACCACTCGGCACCCTGGCGGTCGGGTCGGAACTCACCCTCGACCACCCGGCGGTCGGCGACGAGTCGGCGCAGGGTGTCCTGCACGACGGCGATGCCCAGCCCGAGGCGACCGGCGGCCTCCTGCGCGGAGAACGGCCCGTGCGACCGGGCGTAGCGGCCGATCAGGTCACCGAGGGGGTCGGCCACGGGTTCGACGAACGCCGTGGGCACACCGATCGGCAGCGGGACCCCGAGGGCGTCGCGCAGGCGGGCGGCGTCCTCGATCACGGCCCAGCGCGTCGCGCCGGCGTGCGAGAACGAGAGCACCCGGCGGTCCCGCTCCAGCACCTGGAGCGTGCTCCGCAGTTCGGCGGTGGCCGCTGGACGGTCGGCGGTGTCGGCGAGCCAGCTCCGGTCGACCGCTTCGTCGAGGTCGAGCGCGCCGACGAGCCGCAGCACGTCCACGAGTCCTTCGGCGTCACGGGCACGGCGGTCCGGCGACAGCCGCTGCAGGTCGCGCTCCACCGAGGTGATGACCGCCGGGTCGAGCAGCTCGCGCAGCTCCGCGCGGCCGAGCAGCTCGCCGAGCAGGGTCGAGTCGAGCGACAGGGCCGCTGCCCGGCGTTCGGCGAGCGGGGTGTCCCCCTCGTACATGAAGGCCGCGACGTACCCGAACAGGATCGACCGGGCGAACGGCGACGGCTGTTCGGTCTCCGTCTCGACCAGGCGGATCCGGCGTCCGGCGATGTCGTCGGCGATCCCGAGCAGTGCGGGCACGTCGTAGACGTCCTGCAGCACCTCGCGCACGGTCTCGAGCACGATCGGGAACGTCGGGTACTTCTGCGCGACCTCGAGCAGTTGCGAGGCCCGCTGCCGCTGCTGCCAGAGCGGCGACCGCTGCCCGGGGTTCCGACGGGGCAGCAGCAGGGCGCGCGCCGCACACTCACGGAACCGCGCGGCGAACAGCGCCGAGCCGCCGACCTCGTCGGTGACCAGGGCCTCGAGGTCGTCGCGCTCGAACACGAACAGGTCGGCACCCGGCGGCTCGGCGTCGGTCTCCGGGATGCGGACGACGATGCCGTCGTCGGCCGCCATCGCGTCACCGTCGATGCCGTGCCGTTCGCGCAGCCGTGCGGCGACGGCCAGGGCCCACGGCGCGTGCACCTGCATGCCGTAGGGCGAGTGCAGGATGAGCCGCCAGTCCCCGAGCTCGTCGCGGAACCGCTCGATGACGAGCGTGGTGTCGTTCGGCACGTGACCGGTGGCCGCGCGCTGGTCGCGCAGGAAGGTCAGCAGGTTGGTGATCGCGCGCTCGTCCAGTCCACCGGCGGCGACGCGGGCGCGGGCGTCGTCGTCCGAGGCGCCCTCGACCTCGCGGACGAACGCACCGGTGGCACGGCCGAGTTCGGCGGGCCGGCCGATGCCGTCGCCCTTCCAGAACGGCACGCGTCCGGGCTGCCCGAACGCCGGGCTCACGACGACGCGGTCGTGGGTGATCTCCTCGATCCGCCAGCTCGTCGCACCGAGGGCGAAGACGTCGCCCACGCGCGACTCGTAGACCATCTCCTCGTCGAGTTCGCCGACACGGGACGCCTTCTCGCCGACCATGAAGACGCCGAACATGCCGCGGTCGGGGATCGTCCCGCCGCTCGTCACCGCGAGGCGCTGGGCACCGGGGCGCCCGGTCAGGGTGCCGTGCACGCGGTCCCAGACCAGCCGTGGCCGGAGTTCGGCGAACTCGTCGCTCGGGTACCGGCCCGTGACCAGGTCGAGCGTCGCCTCGAACGCCGATCGGGGCAGGCCGCTGAACGGGGCGCTCCGCCGCACGAGCTCGAACCAGTGCTCGACGTCGAGTGTGTCGATCGCTCCGGCCGCCACGGTGTGCTGCGCCAGGACGTCGAGCGGGTTCGCCGGCACCGAGATCGACTCGATCTGGCCCGTGACCATCCGCTCGACCGTGACCGCGCTGTTGACCAGGTCGGCCCGGTGCTTCGGGAACAGCACGCCGCGGGAGATCTCGCCCACCTGGTGTCCGGCACGACCGACGCGCTGCAGGCCGCTCGCGACCGAGGGCGGCGCCTCGACCTGGACGACCAGGTCGACCTCGCCCATGTCGATGCCGAGCTCGAGTGAACTCGTCGCGACGACGCACCGCAGCCGACCGGACTTCAGGTCGTCCTCGATGATCGCGCGCTGGTCCTTCGACACCGAGCCGTGGTGTGCGCGGGCGAGCACCGGGACGGAGGCGTCCGAGCCCCCGCCGCCGGTCTGCCCGGACCCTCCGATCAGCTGCGCCGGCGGTCGCTTGGCCCCCTGGGGCGCGACGGCGTGGGCCGAGGTGCGGGCCGGTGACTGCGGGCGGCCCCGCGCCACGGGCAGGCCGTCGTCGTCCGGGGACGCACCGGCCGGCACCAGCACGCCATCACCGGCGGCGGCGAGCACGCGTTCCTCGTGGATCTCGTTCAGTCGAGCAGTCAGCCGTTCGGCCAGCCGCCGCGAGTTCGCGAACACGATGGTCGAGCGGTGTTCCTCGATCAGGTCGACGACGCGCTCTTCGACGTGCGGCCAGATCGACCCGTTCGTCGGCGACTCGGACGCGTCCGCACCCACCGGCGGCGCCCCGAGCTCGGTCATGTCGTCGACGGGCACGACGACCCGCAGGTCGAAGGTCTTCTGCGCGGGCGGCGCGATGATCGTCACCGGTGCACGGCCGCCGAGGAACCGCGCGACCTCTTCCGGCGGGCGGACGGTCGCGGACAGCCCGATGCGCTGCACCGGCTTGTCGAGCAGGTCGTCGAGGCGCTCGAGCGACACGGCCAGGTGTGCGCCGCGCTTGGTCGAGGCGACCGCGTGGACCTCGTCCACGATGACCGTGTCGACGTTCACCAGGGTCTCGCGCGCCTGCGAGGTGAGCATCAGGTAGAGCGACTCGGGCGTGGTGATGAGGATGTCCGGCGGCTGGCGCAGGAGCTTCTGGCGGTCGGACGACGGGGTGTCACCGCTGCGCACCCCGACCGTGACGTCCGGCGGCTCGGTGCCGAGGCGCCGAGCGGTCTGGGTGATGCCGACGAGCGGGCTCCGGAGGTTGCGCTCGACGTCGACGCCGAGGGCCTTGAGCGGCGAGACGTAGAGCACCCGCGTGCGCTGCTTCGCCGGTGGGCGGTCCGTCGCGCTGATGAGCCGGTCGATCGACCACAGGAACGACGCCAGGGTCTTGCCGGAGCCGGTCGGGGCGATCACGAGTGCGTGCTGCCCGGTCGAGATCGCGTCCCACGCCCCGGCCTGCGCGGGCGTCGGTGCGTCGAAGGCGCCGCGGAACCACTCGGTGGTCGCGGGGGAGAAGCGCTCGAAGACGTCCGTCATGGTCCGTCCCATCCTGCCCGCCACCACCGACAGCAGGCCGAGCGCACGTGCCCCTTGACAGAGCGATAGTTACCGATCTATCGTAAACACATCGCGATACGACGAAGACGATCAGGTCAGACCGATCGCGAGCCGACTCAGCACGACGAAAGGACTCCTCATGCGCCCCTCGTATGACGACAACAGCAACACGTCCCCCCGCGACCAGCGCGGGTTCGGCCCGCGCGGCCCCCGCTTCGGCGGCGCGCGGCAGCACCACGGCGCCGGCTTCCCCGGCCGTGACCGCGGTGACCACGACCACGGCGGCCGCGGCTTCGGTGGCCGCGGGTTCGGCCCCGGCTTCGGCCCGGGCATGGGCTTCGGCCCCGGTTTCGGCGGGCCCGGCTTCGGCCGCGAACGCCGTCGCCGCGGTGACGTCCGCCTCGCGATCCTCGGTCTGCTGGCCGAGGGCCCGCAGAACGGGTACGCCGTGATCAAGACCATCGCCGAGCGCACCGGCGGCGCCTGGAAGCCGAGCCCCGGCTCGGTCTACCCGACGCTCCAGCAGCTCGTCGACGAAGACCTCGTGGTCTCGTCGGGCGACGGCCGCAAGACGCTCTTCGAGCTCACCGACGCCGGCAAGGCCGAGACCGAGGCCAAGGCCGACGAGATCGCTGCTGCACTCGACGGGGCCCCGGGCATCCCGGACGCCCAGCGCGAGTTCTTCGAGGCGCTCCGGAAGACCATGGGCGTCCTGCAGATGTACCGCAGCACCGCGACCGAGGAACAGGCCAAGGCCGCCACGGCCAAGGTGGACCAGCTCCGCAAGGACCTGCTCCAGATCCTCGCCGACTGACGGACGTCACCCGTGACGGACAGGAGGCCCGGTGCCAGCTGGCACCGGGCCTCCTGTCCGTCCGCACATCGTGAGCAGCTGTGGTCGGGTCCGCACGTCGGACCCGACCGTTCGTGCTCACGAAGCGCGCTCCGCAGCGCTACCCCGCGCCGACGAAGGCGGCCACGTCCGCCAGCTCCGCCGTCGACACGGCGTGCGGCAGGCCCGCGTAGGAACGGTCGGTCACGTCGGTGTGCGCTGCGACCCACGCCTGCGTCCGGGCGGTGGCCTCGGGCGGGATCACCGGGTCGAGGTCACCGTGCCCCAGGAACACCCGCGGCCGCACGGCCGACACGGCCTCGTCGCGGGAGTCCGTGACGCCGGGCACGACGAACCCCGACAGCGACACCGCGAACGCGAACGCCGCGGGCCGGGCGCGCAGGAGCTGGAGCGCCATCGAGCCGCCCTGCGAGAACCCGAGCAGCCCGATCCGCGGGTGATCGGCGGCGACGGAGTCGATCCAGTCGAGCACCTCGGCGGTCGCGGCGTCCACCGCCTCGGGCGCTGGGGAGCCGGGCGTGCCGAGCGGGTACCAGCTGAAGCCGGGCCCCCACGGCATCGGTGCCCGGAGCGACGCGACCGTCCACGCGGGCGGCAGCGCGGGGGCGAGGCCGAGCAGGTCGTGCTCGTTCGACCCGACCCCGTGCATCGCCACGAGCAGGGGTGTGCCCCGCCGGTCGGAGGTACTCCGGGTCCACTGCACCAGGTCCGCATCGATCATGTGGACAACGCTAACCATCCCCAACTCCCGCGCCTTCCGCCGAACTCGCCGCCGTCCCTGGTAGACACGGTGCATGTCCTCGCTGCGCACCCCCGATCCCGACTCCGGCTGGCTGTCCGACGAGGAGCTCGCGAACGTCCGCCGTCGTCTGCCGATCTGCTACGTCGAGGCGGTCCCTGTCCGCACCGACGGCCTCGGCGTCGTGACCGAGGTCGGCGTGCTGCTGCGGGTCTCCCCGAGCGGTTCGATCGCCCGCACCCTGGTGTCCGGCCGTGTGATGTTCGGCGAGTCGATCCGCACCGCGCTGTTCCGTCACCTGGAGAAGGACCTCGGGCCGATGGCGTTCCCGCAGCTGCCCTCGAGCCCGACGCCGTTCACCGTGGCCGAGTACTTCCCGCTGCCCGGCGCCTCGGTGTACACCGACGAGCGGCAGCACGCGATCTCGCTGGCGTACGTCGTCCCCGTCACGGGGACGTGCGAGCCCCGGCAGGACGCCCTCGAGCTCACGTGGATGACCCCGATGGAAGCCGCGTCCGACGCCGTCGCCGACGAGATGGAAGGCGGCCGTGGCGCACTGCTGCGGGCTGGTCTGGCATCGGTCGGCGCCCTCCACTAGTCCGACCGGGGCGTCCGCGCCCGGCGCACGACGAAGCCCCCGGATCCGATCGGATCCGGGGGCTTCGCAGCGCGGTTGCGAACCGGCTTCAGTGCTTGTCGTCCTTGAAGCTGTCGGCGACGCCGTGCGCGGCGTCCTTGACGTCGGTGACGCCCTGCTTCGCCGAGGCCTTGCCCTGGTCGGTCTGGCCTTCGGCCTTCAAGCGGTCGTTACCGGTCGCGTTGCCGGCGGCTTCCTTGACCTTGCCTGCCGCCTTCTCAGCGGCGTTCTTGATGTCATCGATGCCAGCCATAGGCACTCCTTCCAGAAGCGGACGTGTTCCCCGTCAGCCGCTTGCGCGGCATCCGGTGAAGCAGACCGTACGCCCGGTGGAGTCCCCCACCCCCAGCCCCCGCCAAGGTTCGCCAGCACACTCACGCAAAACACCGGTGTTCACGGATCACACCCCGGGATGCGGGGGTTCGAAACGTGAACACCGGTGTCTTGCGGGCATCGACGCGCTCAGGCCGAGCGGGTCAGAGCGCGCAGGTCAGTGGCGGTCGGCAGCGCCGGCCGGACGGGAGGCGCGGCGCGAGCCACCACGACGGTTGCCGCCCGACTCGTTGCCGGACCGACCCGCGGCGTAGCCGCCCTCGGACGACCAGACGGCCGACGAGCCGCCGCGCACGACGTCGCTGCTGCCCGAGCGACGGTTGCCGCCGCTGCGGCGACCACCGGTCGAACCAGCGGCCGCGGCACCGGAGCGCCCGGCGCCCTCGGTCCGTGCGCCACGGGCCGGACGGCCCTGACGGCCCCCGGCCGAACCGGCGGACTCGCCAGCCGAACCGGAGCGCGCGGGCTGCGCCGCGCCTCCCGAGCGACCGCCGCGACCACGGCGACGACCGCCGCCGTCACCGGCGGACTCGGCCGAGCGCTGCTTGGGCTGACGCTGCTGGGTGGGCTGCTCCTCGGCGACGTGGCGGATCGGGGCGACCTCGCCGACGAGCGCGGTGACGGCCGGGGAGGTCGCCGAGACGTGCTGCGGCGTGACCTTGATCGCGGCTGCACGCATCATCTGCGCGACGTCGCGACGCTCGGCGGGCATCGTCACCGTGACGACGTCACCGGACGAACCGGCACGCGCCGTGCGGCCAGAGCGGTGCAGGTACGCCTTGTGTTCGGTGGGCGGGTCGACGTGCACGACGAGCTCGACGTTGTCGACGTGCACACCGCGGGCGGCGACGTCGGTGGCGACGAGCACGAGGGCCTCACCGGAGGAGAACTTCGCGAGGTTGCGCTCACGGGCACCCTGCGACAGGTTGCCCTGCAGGTCGACGGCCGGGATCCCCTGGCTGCTGAGCTGCTTGGCGAGGCGCTTGGCGTGGTGCTTCGTGCGCATGAAGAGGATGCGGCGACCGTTGCCCGAGGCGAGGGCGCTCACGAGGTGCTTCTTCGCGTCAGCGTCGGCGACCTCGAACAGGTGGTGGGTCATCGCCTCGACGGGGCTGTTCGCCTCGTCGACGGAGTGCATCACCGGGTTGTGCAGGAACTTCTTGACGAGCTTGTCCACGCCGTTGTCGAGCGTGGCGGAGAACAGCAGTCGCTGCCCGTTCTCCGGCGTCGCCTGCATGATCTTGGTGACGCCGGGCAGGAAGCCCATGTCGGCCATGTGGTCGGCCTCGTCGAGGACGGTGACCTCGATGTCGCCCAGGTTCACGTGACCCTGCTGCATCAGGTCGGCGAGGCGACCCGGGCAGGCGACCACGACGTCGACGCCGCCGCGCAGGGCGTCGACCTGACGACCCTGACCGACGCCACCGAAGATGGTCGTGGTGTTGAGCCCCATGGCCTTGGCGAGCGGGGCGAGGGCGACGTCGATCTGCGTCGCGAGCTCACGCGTCGGTGCGAGCACCAGGGCGCGGGGGCGGCCGGCGCGGCGCTTGCGGCCGCTGGCGGCGAGGCGGGCGACGAGCGGGATCGCGAAGGCGATGGTCTTGCCGGAGCCGGTGCGGCCGCGGCCGAGGACGTCCTTGCCCTGCAGGGAGTCCGGGAGAGTGTCCGCCTGGATGGGGAACGCCATGTCCTTGCCCTGGTCGGCGAGGACGGAGACCATCGGCGCGGGGACGCCGAGGTCGGAGAAACGGATGTCTTCGGTGGTCATGGTGACCTTTCGAGCCGGAGCAGTCCGGCTGTGGGCGCGCTCTGAGGCAGCGCGCGGGCGGGATGCGCGCCAACAGATGTGGCTGGCGCAGTCGCCGCAGCAGAGAAGCCTGGGCACCTTCGTGAGGTGCTCGATCATCGACCAGAGTCCGGAGACAGGTGGTCGGGAGTTCGGGGCGTCCGTACGACGCACGAGGCGATCGGCGCCTCGAGTACGACCAGCATAGCGTGCACATCCCCGGAACAGCGAGGGCGGGGTCGTTCGCCGTGCGCGTGCGAGGATTCCGGGGTGCGCATGCGATCCGTCCTGTTGACCACCGCGATGGCCCTGGTGGCCGTCCTCGGCACCGCCGGCTGCGCCGAGGCCGCCACGACCAGCGCGGCCGGGAGCTACCGCAACCTGCCGACCTCGGGCCGCGTGGACTACCAGCTCGGCGGCGGGTACACCCCGCCCTCCGGCGTGATGATCGTCGAGCGCGACAGCACCGACCGCCCCGCGAAGGGCAAGTACAACATCTGCTACGTCAACGGGTTCCAGACGCAGCCCGAGGCCGCCCGCACGTGGAAGAAGTCGTACCCTTCGGCGATCCTCCGCGACCGCGCGGGCAAGCCGGTCTCCGACCCGGGGTGGCCGGACGAGATGCTCCTCGACACCCGGACCGCGGCCAAGCGTGCCCTGATCACGAAGGTGCTCGCGAAGACCGTCGCCCGCTGCGGTGACCGCGGGTTCGACGCGGTGGAGTTCGACAACCTCGACTCGTGGACCCGGAGCGGCAAGCGGCTCACCCGTGCCGGCAACCTGGCGCTCGCGAAGTCGCTCGTCGCCAAGGGGCACCGGCACGGCCTGGCCGTCGGGCAGAAGAACACGCCGCAGCTCGGGGCGTCCGGCCGGAAGCAGACCGGGTTCGACTTCGTCGTCGCCGAGGAGTGCGTGCAGTACCGGGAGTGCGCCGCGTACACGAAGGCCTACGGCAAGCGGGTCATCGACGTGGAGTACTCGGACACCCTCGAGCGCTCGTGGGGTTCGGTGTGCGGGCTGAAGAGCCGTCCGGCCATGACGATCCTGCGCGACCGCGACCTGGTGACCCCGAAGGACGACGCGTACGTGTACGAGCACTGCTGAGCGTTCGGGACGTTCCTTCCCAGAACGCCTGCGATGCCTGGTCGAATCGGGCGTACCGGGTCAGAACTTCCGACCGGGTACGCCCGGAACGACCAGGTACGCCCGGAAGCGCCAGCCCCGCCACCCCCGCCAGCGCAGCCACCCGCGCCAGCGCTACGCCGGCCAGGCCTCGCGCAACGCGGTCGCGGCCTGGTCCGCCGACAGCCCCGCCGAGCGCGCCGCGGCGGCCAGGGCACGAGCGGCCTCGGCCACGGCGTCCGGCACCGCTGCCGGCCGCACCACCCGGGTACCGGCGCCCCGTGCGGTGTGCACGAGCCCGGCCTCCTCGAGTAGCTGGTAGGCCTTCGCGACGGTGCCGGCGGCGAGCCCGAGCTCGTCCGCCAGCCCACGGACGCTCGGCAGCCGTTCGCCGTCCACCAGGTACCCGGCGGTGATCTGCGCGGCGATCTGCGATCGGACCTGCTCGAACGGCGGCACGCGGCCACCGACGTCGAGGGCGACGAGTCCTGTCATGCGTTCCACCCTAGAAGTCGTACTGCTCGCCGACGGGGATCGGGACCGGCACCGTGTTGCCCGGAGGCGCGAGCGGGCACGCCCACGCCGGGTCGTACGCGCACGACGGGTTGTAGGCGAAGTTGAAGTCGAGCACGAGCGACCCGAGGTCGTCGCCGCCCAGGTCCGAGCCCTTGATGGTGTCGAGCAGGTAGCGCCCGCCGCCGTAGGTGCCGCGGGCCTTGCCGGCGCTGGCGTCCTTGACCGGGACGAACACCCCGCCCGCGTAGCCGCCGTGCTTCCAGACGTCGAGGGTGCCGACACCGGGGACCCGCACGAGGCCGAGCCGGTCGAAGTGGACGACACCGTCGGTGCCGGTCTCGAAGTCGAACTCGGCGGGCTCCGTGGCCTCGATGCGGACCTGGAACCGCCATGCCGGGTCGTAGTCCGGCACCGGCAGGGACTCGAAGTCGCGGGCGTCCTCGTCGAGCAGCGGCGAGGCCGGGTGCTCCGCGAACATCGCGTCACGGGTCTCGCGCCAGAGCGCGTGCGCCGTCTGGGGGTCCGGGGTGGCGCGGACGCGGCGGTACAGGTCGAACGTCATCCGCCGCCAATCCGTCGTCGCCAGCGTGCTGCGCACGCGGTCGTCGGTCGTCGGCTCCTGGGGGCGCGTCTGGCTCACGTGGTCGAGGCTACGCCCGCTCCGCGGTGGACGGGAGGCCCGACCCGCGTCACGTCACTCGCCGTCGGTCCGCCAGGTGGGCGCGAGGGCGCGCATCCGGAACGCCCGCCACTGCCAGATGACCCACATGCCGGGCCACAGGGCGAGCCCGAGGACGGCCGGTCGCATCCGGTAGGTCAGGCGGTCGAGCAGCAGGGTCCGGCCACCCGGTGCGGGGACGACGGCCATCCGGTGCGACATCGTCATCCGCCCGAACAACCCGGACGTGCCGCCGCCGTTGTCGCGCTGCACGGGGACTCCCTGGACCTCGTACAGGTCGAGGTCGACGTGCGTGTCGCCGCTCGGCACCAGTCCGAAGGCGTCCGCGGTGATCGGGTGCGGGTGTCCCGGCTCCCAGCGCTCCGGGAACCCCCGGGGGTCGCGCGAGCGGTACGCCAGGAACGGCTTCGTCACCGCCACCATCACGGAGGGGGACAGCAGGGCATCGCGCACGGCGTCGACCGGCGCGTCGAGGACGATCCGGAGGCCGACGTGCATGGCGGTGACGCTACGCCCGCGGGCTGGACGGTGCGCCGTGGCGCGCTGGGCGACGACGCAGGCGCGACGACGCTGGACGACGACGCAGGCGAGACGCCTCAGGCGTGCCGGGCCGACCGGCGGCGGGACCCCTCGGCGCGGTCGTGCCGCCGGAGCCGCTCGGCCAGCGAGAGCCGCACGGCCGGCCACTCCGACGCGATCACCGAGAACACCACGGTGTCGCGCAGCGTGCCGTCACGGCCGATCGCATGGTTCCGGAGCACGCCGTCCTGCTTGGCGCCGAGGCCCGCGATGGCCGCCCGGGACTGCAGGTTGTGCCAGTGGGTGCGGAACTCGACCGCGATGCACTGCCAGGCCTCGAACGCGTGCGACAGCATGAGCAGCTTCGACTCGGTGTTGATCCCCGAGCGCTGCGCGGACCGGGCCAGGAACGTGCTGCCGATCTCGACGTGGCGGTTGCCCGGGTCGATGTTCATGAAGGTCGTCGCCCCCACCACCCGGCCGGTCGGGCGGTCCCGCACGGCGAAGGGCACCATGCGTCCGGCCTCGTGCTCGGCGAGCCGCCGGTCGATCTCGGCCTCGACCTGTGCCGGGGCGGGCACGGAGGTGTACCAGGTGCGCCACAGATCGCCGTCCGCGACCGCCGCCCGCAGGTCTTCCGCGTGCTCCTGCCCGAGGGGCTCGAGCGTCACACGGTCGCCGGTCAGGGTGGGTACGGGGGCGATCTCCATGACCATGCATCCTAGGGTTGGCGACCCTGGTGGAACCCGGTCGGACGGCGACCCTGTGGAGAGGGACAGCATCGCCCGGGCGGCTATCGTGACGGACGTGGCAGAACGCACCCAGGAGAAGTACCAGGTCCGGTTCGCGTGGGGTCCCGGAGGTGCGGCACGGATCGCCCACGGCACCCACCTGCTCGTCTGGGTCGACGCCCTGCCGCCGACCCCCGACGCCGCAGCACAGCGGCGCGCGCTGCGGAACGTGACCGCCCAGCTGCCGCAGGGGCCGGAGGTCGTGCTCGGCCACCTCGGCAACGCGGTGGCGGTCGCGGAACGGGTGACGAGCCTCCAGGCCGCACGCGGTGACCGGTGCGTCGTCGCGATCGTGGCTGCCGGGCTGCACCACACCGCAGCCCTCGACGACGCGGCCGAGGCGGCGGGGGAGTCCGTCGACGTCGCCGACGCACCCGACTTCGCCGTCGAGGACCTGCTCGCCGCCGGAGCCGTCGTCGACGCGCTCACCGAGGTCGGCATCGACCACACCTCACCCGAGGCCGCCGCGGCATGCGCGGCGTACACGGGGCTGCGCCGTGCCGTGCGGCACCTGGTCAGTGCGTCCGAGGGAGCCGCCGTCCTGAGCCGTGACGACGTGCACACGGCGCTCGCCGCGGGGCCGGACCTGCCCGTCCTGCGGGAATCGGGGGAGCGCGCGTAGCGTTCGCCCCGTCACGGAACCAGCGAGCGAAGGAGCAATGCCATGAAGGCAGTCGTCGGCGACACGGTGATCGCGGAGGCCCCCGAAGAGGACCTCATCAAGATCGAGGGCAACTGGTACTTCCCGCCGTCGAGCGTGAAGACCGAGCTCTTCACCGAGAGCCCCACCCAGTACCACTGCCCGTGGAAGGGCGACACCCAGTACTTCACGGTGAACGTCGACGGGCAGGCGCTGCAGGACCGCGCCTGGTCGTACCCGACGCCGATCCCGTCGTCGTTCGACCGCGTCGGCAAGGACTACTCGGGCTACGTCGCGTTCTGGAAGGACGTCCAGGTCGTCGAGTGACGACCGCCCGTCACCCTGACCGGCTGCGACTCAGCCGGTCAGGGTGAGCACGACCAGCGCGACGTTGAGCGCCACGATGACCGCCGCGATCACCCACGCCACCACGCGGGTGGTCGCGGCGTTCACGTCGGTCCCCATCACGCTCCGTCGCGACGTGTAGACCACCAGGGGCACGATCGCGAAGGCGATCCCGAAGCTCAGCACCACCTGGCTGACGACGAGCAGCATCGTCGCGTCGATGTTCAGCGCGAGCAGCACGATCGCCGGCACCAGGGTGATCGCGCGCCGGGCAACGAGCGGGATCCGCACGTGCAGCAGGCCCTGCATGATCTCCGCGCCGGCCATGCAGCCCACCGAGGTCGAGGCCAGGCCGGACGCGAGCAGGCCCACGGCGAAGAGCACCCCGACGACCGGGCCGACGTTCTCGGCGATGGCGCGCTGCGCCCCGGGGATGGAGTCGGTGCCCTCGACTCCCGGCAGGGTGGCCGCGGCGAGGACGAGCATCGCGATGTTCACCCCACCCGCGACGATCAGGGCGAGCCCGACGTCCCACCGGGTCGCGACGAGCACCCGGCGACGCTCCGGCCCGGCGGGGACGTCCCCGTGGCGGTCCCGGGCGAGCGCGGAGTGCAGGTACACCGCGTGCGGCATCACGGTCGCGCCGAGCATCGAGGCCGCCAGCAGCACCGACCCGGAGCCCTCGAACCGCGGCACGAGCCCGGCGACCAGGTCGGCCGGGGACACCCGGGCGAACAGCAGCCCGGCACAGAAGCCCACCGTCAGGATCGCGAGCATCGCCGTCACCACGGTCTCGAACAGTCGCGTGCCCCGGCGGCTGTGCAGGGTCAGCAGGAGCATCGAGACGAGCCCGGTGATGATCCCGCCGACCACGAGCGGCAGGCCGAAGAGCAGGTAGAGCGCCAGCGCGCCGCCGATGACCTCGGCGATGTCGGTCGCGGCGGCGACGATCTCGGCCTGACCCCAGAACAGCAGGCGCGGGGTGCGCCGCATCCGCAGGCCGAGGTGCTCGGGCAGCGACTTGCCCGTCACCACCCCGAGCTTGGCGGACAGGTACTGCACCACCACGGCGCTGGCGTTCGCGGCCACGAGCACCCAGAGCAGCAGGTACCCGTACTCGGCGCCGGCCGTCAGGTTGGCGGCGACGTTGCCCGGGTCGACGTACGCGATGGCCGCGACGAAGGCCGGTCCGAGCAGGGTGAGCCCTGCTGCGCGGCGACGCGGGGCACCGGATGGGTGCTCGTCGAGCCGGGGGCTGGCAGTGTCGGTCATGCACCGATCCTGCCAGAGAATTCGGCGAGCCGAATCTTTTTCTTCGTCGTGTTGTTGCGCTGGCCGGGTCGCCGCTCGAGCGTGCGTGTGTCGGGTGGTCGCGATCGGTCGGCTGAGGCGCCGCCAGCCGACGGTGGGTGACCGCTCGGCGGAGGTGAGCGGGGTGTCGTGACCGCTCGCGGAGGGCGGACGGGAGGCCCGTGGCGGCGCGGCCACGCGCCTCCTGGCCGGTGGCTGGTCGCGACTCGTCGCGTGCGTTGCGTCGGGTGGTCACGATCGGTCGGCTGGGGCGCTGCCAGCCGACGGTGGGTGACCGCTCGGCGGAGGTGAGCGGGGTGTCGTGTCCGCTCGCGGATGGCGGAAGGAAGGCCCGTGGGGGCGCGGCCACGCGAGGTGGTCACGCCGTGCTCAGCTCGTCGTCACTCCGCGGCGCGGCGGGCGCGGTGCGCCCGGACCTTCGCCCGGTTGCCGCACCGCTGCATCGAGCACCAGCGACGGGTCCCACCGCGTGACGAGTCGTAGAACACCAGGCCGCAGTCCTCGGCCGAGCAGCGGCTCAGCCGCGTCGGCCGGCCGTCGGCCTCGACGTCGTCGAAGCCGACCTCGGTGAAGAGCGCGACGGCGTCGCGCGCCACGCTCGACAGGGCCTGCGCCAGGCGGACCCGGTTGGCTCCGGCGCGGCGTCGGCCACCCGGGAGGCTCGGGGGCACGTCCGGCAGGGCGGCGAACAGGTTGACGGTGTCGATGTCGTCGGGCGCGGGGCGCGTGCGGCCGGCCCCGGCACGCAGGCCCGCCGCCACGGCGGTGCGTTCCGCGGCGGTGCTCGCCGGCGCGGGGGCGGCGGCCACGGCGAGCCGGGCGATCGCGGCACGCAGGGCCCGGGCGTCCTGCAGCTCGCGGGCGCTGGCACCGACGTCGATCGGCTCGGTGTGCTCGCTGAGCCACTCGTCCAGGTCGGCCGGGCTCGCGAGCAGCTCCCCGAGCTGCGACCGCGGTCGGCGTCCGGTGGGGTCGTCGGCGAAGCCACCCGTGTGCGCGAAGTCGAGCGCGATCCGTCCGGCGTCGAAGAACCAGGAGGAACCGGCGTCCGTGCGGATGTGCTGCCCCGTGTGCATCCGCCCAGGCTAACGGGTTACCGGCGCGCCTCCGTGCGTCGGGACCCTCATGCGGTAGTCGATGCCATCGTGGCCGCGTCGTCGTCCGCGGTCCGGCGCCGCCAGGTGATGACGTTCCGGGCATCGAACCGCCGGGAACAACGGGCGCAGGCCAGGGGACGGGTGGGCGTGCGGTACCGGAAGTGCTCGTGCCCCGCGGGGCAGGTGCCGATCCAGGGGGCGAGTTCGCTTGCGATCGGCCCGTCGTGCAGCCGGGAGCCGGTGTACCCGATCGCCGCGGCGGTGCGCTTCCACTTCGGTCCGTGTGCCGCTCGGGCGCCGGCGAGTGCGTGCGCGACCTCGTGCAGCAGGACCTGTTCGACGTCGTCGTCGGAGAACCGGGTGGCCAGGTGACGGCTCACCGTGATCCGCTTCCGCGCGAAGTCGCACTGACCGGCGCGGGTCTTGGCGTGGTCGAAGCCGAACGCCCACGTGCCGGCACCGAGGTGTTCGGCGATGAGCGCTTCGGCGCGGAGCCGGACGGTCTCGAGCGCGGTCACTGCTCGGCGCGCGGGTCGGCCTGGCCCTTCTTCGCTGCCCGGGCCGCGATCCGGCCCCAGATGTCGTCGGCCTCGGTCCGTGCGGCGTCGGGCGCACCGAGCACGCGGCGGCGGATCGGCGGGACCTGCTTCACCGGCTCGGCGACGCGGGTGGTGGGTTCCTCGTCCTCGGCACGGCGGGCGGCGACCTCGCGGGCGGTCCGTGGCTTGTCGGACGGTTCCGCCGGGTTGGTGATCGAGGCCCGCATGGCGGCTTCGACCGCGGTGCGCAACGCGTCGGTGCGCTCGGACGGCGCGCCGGCCTGTCGGAAGGCCTGGTACGCCCGTGACAGGGCGGCGCGGGCCTCGTCGAAGCGGTCGTTCTCGAACAGCGACCAGCCCTCGATCTCGGCTGCGGCGCCCTCGAGTTCGGGCCACTCCTCGGTGGCGGCGGTGTCGCGGGCCATGGCGGCCTCGGTGGCGGCGCGGTCGTGCCGCCCGAGGTCGTGCAGGACGTGCGCACGACGGATCCGCGCGGCGACCTTGTCCTGGCGCTCCCCGGTGAACATCGCCAGGCGGAACACCTCTTCCGCGATGACGAGTGACTCGTCCAGACGACCGAGCAGGCGGAGGAGCTCGGCCCGTTCGGCGAGGGCGTCGGTGCTGCGGCTCTGGCCGAGGTCACGGAGCCGCTGGTGCACGGCGTCGACGTCGACCGCGGGTCGCAGGCTGATGGGCGCGAAGGTGCTGCCCGGGCTGACTCCGGCCGTCACGGGAGCCGCGTGGCGCGGTTCGCGGGAACGGTCGGACAGGTCGGGCTGCTGGCGGTCGTCGGGCGGGAGGGACATCGGTTCGAGGGTAGCCGCGGTCTCCCGAGAGCGGTCGGTGCGACGCGCTCAGGTTGCGCGGGTGCGGCCGTCCGCGCGTGCCCCCGTGGACGGCGAACGGCCCGCCGTGCCGGAGCACGACGGGCCGTTCCGAGTGGTCGATCAGGAGTTGGCGGCCACCGCGGCGGCAGCGGCCACGCCGACGTAGGTGACCAGCGTCGCGATCGTGGCCACGACGGCCAGGATGATCGCGAAGATGCCCCAGCCGCGACCACGCTTGGTCACGGCGGCGATGATGCCCTGCACGAGCGCCCAGAGCCCGAGGATCGCGGCGACGCCGGCGATCACCGCACCGACACCGATCTGCGAGATGACGGCCGGGTCGTTCATGAGCTGACGCTGCAGCTCCTGCTGGTCCGGGGTCGCACCGCTGCTCGGTACGAGGTTGTTGATCGCGTCGCTGTTGGCCAGCGCCGACCCCATCACGTACCCGCCGATCACGCCGATGACGAGCGCGGCGAGTCCGAGGAAGAACGCCACGACACCGAGGGTCTTCTTCTTGGGCTTCGGCTCGTCGTGGCTCTGCCAGGCCGGGGCACCGGAGTGCGCGGGCGCGGCGGCGTACGGCTGCTGGTCGTGGTGCTGGTCGTGGCGCTGCTGGTCGTTCCAGCTCGGCGTGCTCGACGGCTGGCCGTACTGCTGCTCGCCGTTCGGCTGGCCGTACTGCTGCTGGCCCTGCCCGTACTGCTGCCCGTACTGCTGCTGGCCCTGCCCGTACTGCTCGCCGTACTGCGGGGTCGAGGTCGGCGCCGGGTCCACCCGCTCGCCGTACCGCGGGGCCTCGGCGTCGGGCTGCTGCTGCGGGGCGTCGCCCCAGCGCGGCGCCTGGCCGTCGCCCGTCCGGTCCTGGTCGTTCCGGTCGTCGTTCGTCATCAGGGTTCCCATCGCTCGGTCGCGCACCTGCGCGGTCGTTCAGACCATCCTGACAGCCGGACCCGCCGAGTGCCCGAAGTCCGTCTCCGGTGGCGCCGCGCGGGCATCAGCCCCCGAACACGCTCCGGTTCGGCTCCGGCGACGCGACCGCCGTCTGGTCGGTGACGATCGGCGCCCCGGCGATGAACGCCCTGAGCTCCGCACCGTGCACGACCTTCGCCGGCATCGGGTCGGACGAGTACCGCCTCGGCATGTCCGCCACCGGCAGGTCGGTCGGCGACCCGAGCAGCACGATGTTCCCGAACCGCCGGCCCTTGAGCATGCCGGTGTCCGCGACCGCGGCGACCGACGGCAGCACCGACTGCAGCGTCGACGCCTGCCCGCGGGCGAAGGCCAACCCGGCGCCGTCGGCCACGTTCACCGCGACGATGCCCGTCGGCGACAGGAACGCGGCGACCTCACGGTAGAACTCGACACTCGTCACGTGGGCGGGGATCTGCGAACCGCCGAAGACGTCCACCACCGCCAGGTCCACGGTGCCGCGGAGTCCGGCGGGCAGCTTGCCGAGGACCTCCCGGGCGTCGCCGTACCGCACCCGGATCGAGGCACCGCGGGGGAACGGCAGGGCCTCGCGCACGTGCTCGACCAGGTCGCGCTCGAGCTCGATCACCTGCTGCCGCGAACCCGGACGGGTCACCGCGACGTAGCGGGGCAGGGTGAGGGCGCCGGCGCCCAGGTGCAGTGCCGTGATCGGGCCGTCCGGCAGCAGGTCGATCGCGTGCCCGATCCGCCGGATGTACTCGAACGCCAGGTGGGTCGGGTCCTCGAGGTCCACGTGTGACTGCGGGGTGCCGTCCACCACCAGGGTGAAGGACCCCGGTCGGTGCCGGTCCGGCTCCACCACCGAGTACCCCGCACCGATCCGGAACCCGTCGAACGCATCAGCCATGCCGTCAATGGAACACCACCGCGATCACCACCCGCGTCCCCACCCCTGGTTGGTGTGCCCGCGGATCGCCCGGAACGAGGCTGATGTCACCGGTCGGAACACTCCGCCGGACCACCTCGAAAGGCACACCATGTCGGTCCAGCTCCTCGCGAACGTGCTCATCGGCCTCGCCCTCGTCGCCTTCCTGGCGTACCGGCAGGCGACCTGGCGGTCCCTCGACCCGGCGCGCATCTGGCGGGGACCGCTCGTGATGGCGATCGTCGGCGTGGTCGTCCTCGCACAGACCACGACGAGCGTCACCACCACCGACGTCGTGTTCCTCGGCCTCGAGGCCCTGCTCACCGTCGGCGTCGGCCTCGCGATGGGGGCCATGACCCGGTTCCGCACGGTCACGACGCCGGACGACAAGGGCCGCACGCTGCAGTCCCGCACCGGGTGGCTCGGCGCCGCGCTCTGGATCGTCCTGATCGCCGCCCGCATCGGGCTCGACGTCCTCGGCGGCCACCTCGGAGCGCACCTGCTCACGTCGACCGGCACGATCCTGCTCGTGCTCGCCCTGAACCGTGCCGCCCGTGCCCTGGTCGTCGACCAGCGCATCCCCCGCGGCGGCGAACGGTCGGATGCCGCCCGCCGCGGCATGATGGTGCGGTGAGCCTGCCGACCGACCCGGACCGGACCGATCCCGCCGGGGTCCGGTCCGCCTCGGTGCTCTCCTGGGGGCTCAACGCCGTCGGGATCGCCGTCGTCGCGTTCTGGTTCGTCCGGAACGGCCTCCTGCTCCACCACCCCGCGTGGGTCTGGGCCGTCGGGGCCGTGGCGCTCGCCGCCTGGGCCGTCCGCGAAGCGGCACGCACGCCCCGCGTCCTCGTCGCCGCAGCCGGCGTGATGATCGCCGCCGGATCGCTCGCAGTGGTGCCGACCGACTCGCTGCTGGTGGTCCCGGTGATCGTCGGGCTCGTCATCCTCGGCGCGGACCTGCGTCTGCCGGTCTGGACGGCCGCGGTCGCCGCGCTCGCCGCCGTCGTGGTGGTGGCCGTCACCGCGACGCTCGCGCAGACGTCGGTGCAGTTCGTCCTCGGCGTGAGCGGCGGGCTGCTGCTCGGCGTGCTCGTCGGCTTCAGTCGTCGGCAGGTCCGGATCACGACGGCGCAGGCTCGCGAGACCGAGCGGCAGCAGCAGCGCGCACGGCTCCTCGCCGACCGGTCCCGGGCGTCCCGGGACATCCACGACGTCCTCGCCCACTCGCTCGGCGGCCTGGTCCTGCAGCTCGACGCGGTCGAGGCCCTGCTCGAGGCCGGCCGCGTCGACGAGGCCACCCGCCGAGCCGGCGACGCTCGCGCGCTGGCCGCGGACGGCCTGGCCGAGGCACGGCGTGCGGTGCACGCGCTCCGCGACGAACCGCAGCCCGGCCAGCCGGAGCCGACCCGTGCCTCCAGTCCGTCCGCGGACCACGCGTCGGGCCTGACGGCCCTGCTCGACGCGCACCGCTCGTTCGGCGGCGAGGCCGTCGTGCAGGGTGACGCGACCCTCGCGGTCCTCGACGACGCCCACCGTGCCGCCGTGGTCCAGGTCGTCCGGGAGGCCCTCAGCAACGCCCGCAGGCACGCTCCCGGCCGCCCCGTGTCCCTGTCCGTGATCCGGGACGGCGACGCCGTGGACGTCGTCGTGGCCAACCCGCTGCCGAGCGGCGGGCAGGGGGTGCTCGGGATGCGCGAGCGGTTCGCGGAACTCGGCAGCGAGGCCACGGTGGAGGCCGAGCGTTCCGACGACGAGTTCGTCGTCGCCATGCACCTGCCCGTCGACGGCACGCGCGACGCGGACACTGCGGACGCTGCGGTCGCCGCGGAGGACGACCGCTCGTGACCATCCGGGTGCTCGTGGTCGACGACCAGGCCATCGTCCGCGACGGCCTGGTGACGGTGCTGTCGCTCGTGCCCGACCTGCAGGTCGTCGGGCAGGCGGCCGACGGTGCCGAGGCGATCGACGCCGTCGACCGGCACATGCCCGACGTCGTCCTGATGGACCTGCGGATGCCGGGGGTCGACGGGCCGACCGCCACCGCGCGGATCGTCGCCGAGCACCCCGGGGTCGCGGTCCTGGTGCTGACGACCTACGCCGACGACGACTCCATCGTCACCGCGCTGCGGGCGGGAGCTCGCGGCTACCTGACCAAGGACGCCGGACGGGCGGAGATCGCGACCGCGGTGCGGGCGGTGGCCGCCGGGCAGTCGACCTTCGACGCGACCGTGGGGGCGCGGCTGGTGGCGCGCCTCGCCGGCGGTGCTGGTGCCGGTGCCGGTGTCGCTGCTGGTCCCGCGGCGCCTGCGTCACCCGATCCCGGTCCGTCGCTCGGTGCTCGGTTCCCGGACCTCACCCCGCGCGAAGTGGACGTCCTCGAGCGGATCGCGGACGGCCGGACGAACCCGCAGATCGCCGCCGAGCTGTTCCTGACGGTGCCCACCGTGAAGTCGTACGTGAACCAGGTGTTCGCGAAGCTCGGGGTCCGGACCCGGGCCGAGGCCGTCGCCCGCGTCCTGCGCTGACCACCCGCAGCACCCCGTCGTCCCCGAGCGACGGACTGCGGACACGTGAATGCGTACACATGGACGACCAGCGGACGCCAAGACTCGTTGCGTACCGTTGACGTCTGTCGTCACGACGCCAGAGCGTCGATGCGTGTGTGCCCAACACTCCACGCGTCCGCCCGGACACCGTGACCACGACGTGCCCGTGAGCGCCCCCACCGCTCGAGCGTGCGCGCCGTCGGCGTGCTGCTGCGCGCCACCCCTCCGGCCACCCGCGCGCGCTGGCCGTCGAACGCACCGCACCCGATGACGAGTGCACCACTGCTGATCCGCCGCAGGAGACCTCCGTCATGACCGCCGACACCATGAGCGTGCCCACCGCACGCCTCACCACCCCGGACACGCGCCGGTCCGGAACCCGAGCCACCCGGGTGATCCGGGCCTCCCGGCCGTCCCGTGCCGCCCATCCGTCCCGCGCAGCCCTGCCGTTCCACGCCTCTCTGCCGTTCCACTCCGACCGCGAGACGGCACCCACCTGGATGCGGGTCGTCGGCACGGCGCTGCTCCTCGGCGGCGCCGGGCTGTCCGCCGCCGTGCTCGGCTGGCCCGGGGATGCACCGGAGGTCGCGCTGTTGGTGCCGGCCCTGCTCGCCGTCGCCCTCGGGTCGCTGCTCCTGCTCGCGCGTGCCGGGTTCACCGTCACCGAGCGGCACGTGACCCTGCACTTCCGTCCGCTCCCGCCGTGGCGCATCCCGCGCCGGCGGATCACCGACGTCCGCCTGGTCGAGGCGGACGCGGCCACCTACGGCGGTGTCGGCCTGCGGATCCGTCGCGGCGAGCGTGCGCTCATCCTCACGCCGGGGCTCGGGATCGAGCTCACGGACGATCGCGGTCGGGTCACGTTCGTCCGCACGCGTCGCCCGGAGGACGCGTTCCGTGCGCTGGCGGGACTGCCAGGCGGGCCGGGAGGCGCGGATCGCGTCGAGCGCGAGCGCCTGAGCTGAGCAGGGGAATGGAAGCGGCGTGTGGCGGCTTATACACGCCACTGCCGAATCCGGTCAAGCCGGGACTGGACAGCGCGCCACGGAGCGAACTATGATGACAGTTCGCGCTCCCTGGCATCCGTGTCGTCATATTGCGGTCGACGCAGAGTTCTGAGACAGAAACTCATCTCGCCCTGGTGCAGCCGGACCCGTATATGGCGGCGGGTACCGCTCACGGAGATCATCCCACACGTGCACCGACGTTCCGCGTCAAGGCACGCGTCGGCGTGGTCGCAGGGCTTGCATCTCAGGGTTCGCCGAGCGATCAATCCACTCACCTACACACTGCTCGTCAGTGTCGGCCCGACGGGGCCTACCGGAGGTCACACCCTTGGCTGCTGCGCCCAACGCATCCACCAACCCCAAGAACGGTCGCAACCACTCGCGACTCTCGTTCGCCAAGATCACGGACACCCTCACGGTTCCTGATCTGCTCGCACTCCAGACGGAGAGCTTCGACTGGCTCGTCGGCAACGACGTCTGGAAGGCCCGCCTCGCCGAAGGGCAGGAGCAGGGTCGTACCGACCTCGCGCTGCACTCGGGGCTCGAGGAGATCTTCGAGGAGATCTCCCCGATCGAGGACCTCGGCGAGACCATGCAGCTCTCGTTCACCGCGCCGGAGCTCGAAGACCCGAAGTACTCGATCGACGACTGCAAGGAGCGCGGCAAGACCTACGCCGCTCCGCTGTACGTCAACGCCGAGTTCATGAACCACATGACGGGTGAGATCAAGACGCAGACGGTCTTCATGGGCGACTTCCCGCTCATGACCGAACGCGGCACGTTCATCATCAACGGCACCGAGCGCGTCGTCGTGTCGCAGCTCGTCCGTTCGCCCGGCGTGTACTTCGAGCGCCAGCAGGAGAAGACCTCCGACAAGGACATCTACTCGGCGCGGATCATCCCGTCGCGTGGTGCCTGGCTCGAGTTCGAGATCGACAAGCGCGACCAGGTGGGCGTGCGCATCGACCGCAAGCGCAAGCAGTCCGTGACCGTCTTCCTCAAGGCCCTCGGCCTGACGAGCGAAGAGATCATGGACGAGTTCCAGGGCTTCGCGTCGATCGAGTCGACCCTCGAGAAGGACGCCGTCCTCACGAAGGAAGAGGCGCTCAAGGACATCTACCGCAAGCTCCGTCCCGGCGAGCAGGTCGCTGCCGAGGCCGCGCGTGCGCTCCTCGACAACTTCTACTTCAACCCGAAGCGTTACGACCTCGCGAAGGTCGGCCGCTACAAGGTCAACCGCAAGCTCGGCATGGACGCCCCGCTGTCCGACTCGGTGCTCACCGTCAAGGACATCGTCGCGACGATCAAGTACCTGGTGTCGCTGCACGCTGAGCGCACCACGATCGACGGCGTCCGTGACGGCGAGCCGGTGCAGCTGCGCCTCGACGTGGACGACATCGACCACTTCGGCAACCGTCGCATCCGCGCCGTCGGCGAGCTCATCCAGAACCAGGTCCGCACGGGTCTGTCCCGCATGGAGCGCGTCGTCCGCGAGCGCATGACCACGCAGGACATCGAGGCGATCACGCCCCAGACGCTCATCAACGTGCGTCCGGTCGTCGCCGCGATCAAGGAGTTCTTCGGAACGTCCCAGCTGTCGCAGTTCATGGACCAGAACAACCCGCTCGCGGGCCTGACGCACAAGCGTCGCCTCTCGGCCCTCGGCCCGGGTGGTCTGTCCCGTGAGCGTGCCGGCGTCGAGGTCCGTGACGTCCACCCGTCGCACTACGGCCGCATGTGCCCGATCGAGACCCCGGAAGGCCCGAACATCGGCCTGATCGGTTCGCTCGCGTCGTTCGGTCGGATCAACTCCTTCGGCTTCATCGAGACCCCGTACCGTCGCGTCGTCAACGGCGAGGTCACGAAGACCATCGACTACCTCACCGCTTCGGAAGAGGACGACTTCGTCGTCGCGCAGGCCAACGCCCCGCTGACGAACGACTTCCACTTCGCCGACGACAAGGTGCTCGTCCGCAAGAAGGGTGGCGAGGTCGAACTCGTCGCCAAGGACGAGGTCGACTACATGGACGTCTCCCCGCGCCAGATGGTGTCGGTCGCGACGTCGCTCATCCCGTTCCTCGAGCACGACGACGCGAACCGCGCCCTCATGGGTGCGAACATGCAGCGTCAGGCCGTCCCGCTGCTCCGTTCCGAGTCGCCGCTCGTCGGTACCGGTATGGAGGGCTACACGGCCATCGACGCCGGCGACGTCGTCACCGCCGACAAGGCCGGTGTCGTCTCCGAGGTCTCGGCCGACGCCGTCACCCTGCAGCTCGACGAGGGCGGCACGCAGACCTACTACCTGCGCAAGTTCGACCGCTCCAACCAGGGCACGAGCTACAACCACCGCGTCATCGTCTCCGCAGGCGAGCGCGTGGAGCAGGGCGAGGTCATCGCCGACGGTCCCGCGACGGAGAACGGCGAGCTCGCGCTCGGCAAGAACCTCCTCGTCGCGTTCATGCCGTGGGAGGGCTACAACTACGAGGACGCGATGATCCTGTCGCAGAACCTCATCAAGGACGACACGCTCTCCTCGATCCACATCGAGGAGTACGAGGTCGACGCCCGCGACACCAAGCTCGGCAAGGAGGAGATCACCCGTGACCTCCCCAACGTCAGCCCGGACCTGCTGGCCGACCTCGACGAGCGCGGCATCATCCGCATCGGTGCCGAGGTCCGCCCCGGCGACATCCTCGTCGGCAAGGTCACGCCGAAGGGCGAGACCGAGCTGAGCGCCGAGGAGCGTCTGCTCCGTGCCATCTTCAACGAGAAGTCGCGCGAAGTCCGCGACACCTCGCTCAAGGTGCCCCACGGTGAAGAGGGCACGATCATCGGCGTCAAGGTGTTCGACTCGCAGGACGGTGACGACGAACTCGGCTCTGGTGTCAACCAGCGCGTGGTCGTCTACATCGCCCAGAAGCGCAAGATCACCGCGGGTGACAAGCTCGCCGGTCGTCACGGCAACAAGGGCGTCATCTCGACCATCCTCCCGGTCGAGGACATGCCGTTCCTCGCCGACGGCACCCCCGTCGACATCGTCCTCAACCCGCTCGGCGTCCCCGGCCGCATGAACTTCGGCCAGGTGCTCGAGATCCACCTCGGGTGGCTCGCCAAGCAGGGCTGGAACGTCGAGGGCATCCAGGACTGGGCCGAGAACCTGCCGGAGGCAGCGCACAGCGCCGAGCCCGGCACCAAGGTCGCCACCCCGGTGTTCGACGGTGCGTACGAGCGCGAGATCGAGGGCCTCCTCGACTCGACCCTCCCGAACCGCGACGGCGAGCGCCTGATCGGCTCGTCCGGCAAGGCGCAGCTCTTCGACGGCCGCTCCGGCGAGCCGTTCCCGGAGCCCGTCTCGGTCGGCTACATGTACATCCTCAAGCTGCACCACCTGGTCGACGACAAGATCCACGCGCGTTCGACCGGTCCGTACTCGATGATCACGCAGCAGCCGCTGGGTGGTAAGGCGCAGTTCGGTGGACAGCGATTCGGTGAGATGGAGGTGTGGGCGCTCGAAGCGTACGGCGCCGCCTACGCCCTCCAGGAGCTCCTGACGATCAAGTCCGACGACATCCTCGGCCGCGTGAAGGTCTACGAGGCGATCGTCAAGGGCGAGAACATCCAGGAACCCGGCATCCCCGAGTCCTTCAAGGTCCTCATGAAGGAGATGCAGTCGCTCTGCCTGAACGTCGAGGTCCTCTCGGCCGACGGCCAGGCGGTCAGCCTGCGCGACAACGATGACGAGGTCTTCCGCGCTGCGGAAGAGCTGGGCATCAACATCTCCTCGCGGTTCGAGTCGTCCTCTGTCGACGACATCTGATCCCGCCCGTACATCGAAGCCTGAATCAGCAAGAGAGAAGAACATTGCTCGAAGCAACTTCCTTTGACGCCATTCGGATCGGCCTCGCGACCGCCGAGGACATCCGTCAGTGGTCGTACGGCGAGGTCAAGAAGCCGGAGACCATCAACTACCGCACCCTGAAGCCCGAGAAGGACGGTCTGTTCGGCGAGCAGATCTTCGGTCCTTCCCGCGACTGGGAGTGCGCTTGTGGCAAGTACAAGCGTGTCCGGTTCAAGGGCATCGTCTGCGAGCGCTGCGGCGTCGAGGTCACCAAGTCCTCGGTCCGTCGTGAGCGCATGGGCCACATCGAGCTCGCTGCCCCCGTCACGCACATCTGGTACTTCAAGGGCGTCCCGTCGCGCCTCGGGTACCTCCTCGACATGGCGCCGAAGGACCTCGAGAAGGTCATCTACTTCGCGGCGTACATGATCATCGACATCGATGAAGAGGGCCGTCACGCGGACATGCCGGGTCTCGAGAACGAGATGCGTCTCGAGATCAAGACCCTCGAGGGCCAGCGCGACTCGATCATCGCCGACCGCCTCAAGAAGCTCGAGGACGACCTCGCAGCCCTTGAGGAAGAGGGTGCGAAGGCCGACGTCAAGCGCCGCACCAAGGACACCGCCGAGAAGGAGATGTCCCAGGTCCGCAAGTCGTTCGACGAGGACATCACCCGTCTCGAGCGTGTGTGGGAGGACTTCCGCAACCTCAAGGTGGGCGACCTCAAGCCCGAGGACGCCGTCTTCCACGAGCTCCAGGACCGGTTCGGGATCTACTTCGACGCCTACATGGGCGCCGAGGCGATCAAGCTCCGGCTCGAGGCGTTCGACCTGGCCGCCGAGGCCGAGGCGCTGCGTCTGCAGATCGCCGAGGGCAAGGGCCAGAAGAAGATCCGCGCGATCAAGCGTCTGCGCGTCGTCAGCTCCTTCCTCGCCACCGGCAACTCGCCGGCCGCGATGGTGCTCGGCGTCGTGCCGGTCATCCCGCCGGAGCTGCGCCCGATGGTGCAGCTCGACGGTGGCCGTTTCGCCACGTCGGACCTCAACGACCTCTACCGTCGTGTGATCAACCGCAACAACCGTCTCCGCCGCCTGCTCGACCTCGGTGCCCCCGAGATCATCGTGAACAACGAGAAGCGCATGCTGCAGGAAGCCGTTGACGCGCTGTTCGACAACGGTCGTCGTGGTCGTCCGGTCACGGGTACCGGCAACCGCGCCCTGAAGTCCCTGAGCGACATGCTCAAGGGCAAGCAGGGTCGTTTCCGCCAGAACCTGCTCGGCAAGCGCGTCGACTACTCGGGCCGTTCGGTCATCATCGTCGGCCCGCAGCTGAAGCTGCACCAGTGCGGTCTGCCCAAGCAGATGGCGCTCGAGCTCTTCAAGCCGTTCGTGATCAAGCGCCTCATCGACCTGTCGCACGCGCAGAACATCAAGTCGGCCAAGCGCATGGTCGAGCGTTCGCGTCCGCAGGTGTGGGACGTGCTCGAGGAGATCATCCGCGAGCGCCCCGTGCTGCTGAACCGTGCGCCGACGCTGCACCGTCTGGGCATCCAAGCGTTCGAGCCGCAGCTCGTCGAGGGCAAGGCCATCCAGCTCCACCCGCTCGTGTGTGCTGCGTTCAACGCGGACTTCGACGGTGACCAGATGGCCGTGCACCTGCCGCTGTCGGTCGAGGCCCAGGCCGAGGCCCGCATCCTGATGCTCGCCTCGAACAACATCCTGAAGCCGTCCGACGGCCGTCCGGTGACCCTGCCCGCACAGGACATGATCATCGGTCTGCACCACCTGACGACCGTCCGCGAGGGCGCCGTCGGTGAGGGCCGTGCGTTCTCCTCGGTCGCCGAGGCGATCCTGGCCAACGACCAGCACACGCTGCACCTCAACGCGATGGCGAAGATCCGCATGACGGGTGTCCACTTCGCCGAGGGTGAAGCTCCCGAGGGCTACGAGCAGGGCGACACCGTGCTGCTCGAGACGACCCTGGGCCGTGCGCTCTTCAACGAGACCCTCCCGGCGAACTACCCGTTCGTCCAGAAGGTCACCGACAAGGGTGTGCTGTCCGCGATCGTCAACGACCTCGCCGAGCGCTACTCCAAGACCGAGACGGCCGCTGCACTGGACCGGATCAAGGACGCCGGCTTCTACTGGGGCACCCGCTCCGGTGTGACCGTCGCCCTGTCGGACGTCGTGACGCCTCCTCGCAAGAAGGAGATCATCGCGGGCTACGAGATCCAGGCCGCCAAGGTGCAGGGCGAGTTCGACAAGGGTCTGATCACCGACTCCGAGCGTCGCGCCGACCTGATCAAGATCTGGACCGAGGCCACGAACGAGATCGCGCAGGAGATGCGCGACAACTTCCCGGTCGACAACACCATCAACCGCATGGTGTCGTCCGGTGCTCGTGGTAACTGGCTCCAGGTCCGAAACATCGCCGGTATGCGTGGTCTGGTGAACAACCCGAAGGGCGAGATCATCGCCCGCCCGATCATCAACTCGTACCGCGAGGGCCTGACCGTGGCGGAGTACTTCATCGCCACCCACGGTGCTCGCAAGGGTCTTGCCGACACCGCGCTCCGTACCGCGGACTCCGGGTACCTCACCCGTCGTCTCGTGGACGTCTCGCAGGACGTCATCATCCGCGAGGACGACTGCGGCACGACGCGTGGCCTCGAGCTGCCGATCGCGACCGTGGACGCCGACGGCAAGCTCGTCCGCGACCCGCGCGTCGAGAACACCGTGTACTCCCGCACCCTGGCCACCGAGGCCGTGGACGCACAGGGCACGGTCGTGGCAGAGGCTCGCGAGGACGTCGGTGACGTGCTCCTCGAGAAGCTGCTGGCAGCCGGTGTCGAGAGCATCAAGGTGCGCTCGGTCCTGACCTGCGAGTCGGCCGTCGGTGTCTGCGCGAAGTGCTACGGCCGTTCGCTCGCCACCGGCAACCTGGTCGACATCGGTGAGGCAGTCGGCATCATCGCCGCGCAGTCCATCGGTGAGCCCGGTACCCAGCTGACGATGCGTACCTTCCACACGGGTGGTTCGGCCTCGGCCGACGACATCACCCAGGGTCTGCCGCGTGTCACGGAGCTCTTCGAGGCGCGTACCCCCAAGGGCGCGTCCCCGATCGCCGAGGCCCCCGGCCGCGTCGTGGTCGAGGACACGGACAAGGGTCGTCGGATCATCCTCACGCCGGACAACGGCGACGAGCCGTTCATCTACCCGGTGCTCAAGCGTGCGACGCTCCTCATCGAGGACAACCAGCACGTCGAGCTCGGCGAGCAGTTCATCGCCGGCACCGTCGACCCGAAGGAAGTCCTCCGGGTCAAGGGTGTCCGAGAGGTCCAGAAGCACCTGGTCAACGGTGTGCAGGACGTCTACGGCTCGCAGGGTGTGCCGATCCACGACAAGCACATCGAGGTCATCGTCCGCCAGATGCTCCGCAAGGTCACCGTCGTCGACCACGGCGACACCGACCTGCTGCCGGGTGAGCTCGTCGACCGGTCGCGCTACAACGCGCTGAACCGTGCGGCGCTGCAGGAGGGTCGCAAGACCGCCTCGGCTCGCCAGGAGGTCATGGGCATCACGAAGGCGTCCCTCGCGACCGAGTCGTGGCTGTCCGCCGCTTCCTTCCAGGAGACCACCCGCGTGCTCACGCAGGCGGCCATGGAGGGCAAGCAGGACCACCTCGTCGGCCTCAAGGAGAACGTCATCATCGGTAAGCTCATCCCCGCCGGGACGGGCCTCAGCCGGTACCGTGACGTGGACGTGAACGCGACCGAAGAGGCGAAGGCGGAGCGGTACCCCAACCGCATCTTCGCTGACGACTCGTCGTTCTCGGACGCCGACCTGAGCTTCGTCGACTTCGACAGCTTCTCGTCGGACGACTTCACGCCGGGCACGTACAACTGAGCCTGATGTGATCCCACGAAGGCCCCGTCTCCGCAAGGAGGCGGGGCCTTCGTCGTGTCGTCACCACGTGACGGCCTGGAGGCGCGGTGCGGGGCCGCCACGGGCCTCCCGTCCGCCGTGGGGTCGCGGCTAGAGCGCGCGGCCCGCGCCGTTGTCGCGGCCGGAACCGCGTCCGGTCTCGTCGACCAGCGAGAACAGGCTCAGCACGTTGCCGTCGGGGTCGCGGACGTCGAACCAGTCGACCGCCCCGTCGACGCACTCGACGGGGCCGATGTCGATGCCGAGCGCGCCGATGCGTGCGTGCTGCGCGGCGACGTCGTCGACGCCGAAGCGGACGCTGACCGGGTTCTCCTCGGCCTGTTCGTCGACGTAGAGCTGGATCCAGATGCCGCCGACCTCGTACTCGGCGACGCCGTCCTCGGGCTCGAGGTCCGGCTCGGTGCGCTCGAAGACCGCGCCGTACCAGAGGCAGGACGCCTCGATGTCGCTGACGGGCAACCCCACGGTCACGCTCGTGATGTCCATGACTCATCATGTGCCCGGGTGGGGGCGCGCGTCGAGAGGGATTCCGCGGTGCCGCGCTGTCCGGCCCGCGTCGGACGGCGGCGTCGTTCCTCCACAGCCACGTGTGAAGCCGACGTTCTCCACGGACTGCTCGCCAGGGCTCCGGGAGCGGTGCGGGGTCCGGGAGGCTGGCGGACATGCACCCTCCGACGACCACCGCGAACCGGCCGAGGCGTCCCCCGGACCGGGGCCGAACCGGTCGTGGACCCCAGTTCTGGGTGCAGCCGGACCCCCTCCGCCCCCTCTTTCTGGGACTGCGGTCGGCGAGGGCCCCAGAAGTAGCGTGGTCGGGCGCCACATCCCTGGTGGCGCATCACCCGACGACGTCTCGCCGTGCGCGAGTCCAAGGAGGCACGGGACTCATGGCGACCCTGTCCGAGATCCTCATCCTGAACGGCGCCCTGCCCATCGAGCACCTCGATGCGATGACGGGTGACGAGGACCTCGACGAGCGCGCCATCCGTGGCCTGGTCGACCAGGGCGTCGTGAGCGAGGCCCAGTTCATCACCGCCCGGGCCGCGTCGAACAACTCACGCACCGTCCCGCTGAGCGACTACCCCGTCGACGGCACCGCGGTGTCGATCCTGCCGGCGGCGCTGTGCCGTCGTCACGGTGTGCTCGGCGTCGGGTTCGAGGGCGATCTGCTCATCCTCGCGATGGTGAACCCCACGAACGTGCTCGCCATCGACGACGCCCGGACGGCGTCTGGTCGCGCGATCAAGCCGCTGCAGGTCGAGGAGCGTGACCTCGTCGCTGCCCTCGACCGGTACCTGCGCGCCGACGACGAGCTGAACGACCTGACGTCGTCGCTGGAAGAAGAAGCGTCGACGACCTCGAAGGCGCAGATCGACATCGCCGACGGCGCCCTCGACGACGTCCCGATCGTCCGGTTCGTGAACCTGCTCGTGTCGCAGGCCATCCAGGACCACGCGTCCGACATCCACATCGAGCCCGGCGAGCACGAGGTCCGGATCCGGTACCGCATCGACGGCGTGCTGCACGAGATGGCGCCGGCGCCGAAGAACATCCAGAACGGCGTGATCAGCCGCCTGAAGATCATGAGCGACATCGACATCGCCGAGCGTCGTAAGCCGCAGGACGGCCGCATGTCCGTGCGGCACGGCGGCCGGCAGATCGACCTCCGTGTCGCGACGCTGCCCACCGTGTGGGGCGAGAAGGTCGTCATGCGGATCCTCGACAACACGAACACCTCGCTGACCCTCAAGGACCTCAACCTCCTCGAGCAGAACTTCCAGGCGTACCAGCGGTCCTACTCGAAGCCGTACGGCATGATCCTGGTCACCGGTCCCACCGGTTCGGGCAAGTCGACGACGCTGTACACGACCCTCAACGCCGTGGCGAAGCCCGAGATCAACGTCATCACGGTGGAGGACCCGGTCGAGTACCGGATGGCCGGCATCAACCAGGTGCAGGTCAACCCGAAGGCCGGCCTGACGTTCGCCTCCGCGCTCCGCTCGATCCTCCGCTCCGACCCCGACGTCGTGCTGCTCGGTGAGATCCGCGACCACGAGACCGCCCAGATCGCGATCGAGGCGTCGCTGACCGGGCACCTCGTGCTCTCGACCCTGCACACCAACGACGCCCCGTCGGCCGTGACCCGTCTGACCGAGATGGACATCGAGCCGTTCCTGGTCGGGTCCGCCCTCGACTCCGTCGTCGCCCAGCGACTCGCACGCCGGCTGTGCGACCGGTGCAAGGCGCCCGCCGTGTACGAGATCGAGCAGCTCCGGGCACTCGGGTTCCTGGCCCCCGGCGACGAGATGCCCGCGTTCTTCGCCCCGGTCGGCTGCGCCGTCTGCTCGAACACCGGCTACCGCGGCCGCATCGCCCTGCACGAGGTCATGACCGTGACCGAGGAGATCGAGCGGCTCGCCGTCGGTCGTGCCTCGAGCGCGGAGATCAGCCGCGTCGCCCAGCAGCAGGGCATGCTCACGCTCCGCCAGGACGGCTTCGAGAAGGTCAAGCTCGGCATGACGAGCGTCGACGAGATCCTGCGCGTCGTCGCGTGACCGGGGAACAGGACGAGCAGATGACCGACTCCGTGTACGACATCACCATGCCCGGCGACGAGCCCGTCGCCGGATGGCACCCCGGCACCCCGGGCGCCGAAGTCGGGTCCCGCCGTGCCGCGCGTCTGGCCGCGGCAGCCGCTACCCCGCCCGAGCAGGTCTACGACCTGACGGACGACTCGGCGGTGTGGCCCGCGCCCACCGGCACGGCCGTGGCCAGCTCCGTTGCCGGGCCCGTGGGTGGTCCGGTCGCTGCGCCCGTGGCGCAGGCCGCCGCCGCTCCGGCGACGCCGCCCGCCGCGGTGCCGTCGTCGACCGCCACCTACGGGTACGCCGAACCGGCGACCCAGCAGCTGCCGGCCATCGCCTACAGCGGCGCCCACCATGCCGCACCGGCAGCACCCGCTCCGGCCCCCGCCGCGGCATCGGCCGGTGACATCGACTTCGCCCGGCACGCGCGCGAGGTCGCCGACCCCGACCTCATCACCGCACTGGCGCAGGTCGTCTACCAGGGGGCCTCCGACCTGCACGTCACGGCCGACGCCCCGCCCACCGTCCGCGTCGACGGCTCGCTCCGTCCGGCCGTGCCCGGAGGCGCGTGGTCGCGCGGCAAGGTCATCGCGGCACTCAAGACGCTGCTGTCCGTCGAACAGGCGGGGCAGTTCGACCACGACCAGGAGCTCGACTTCGCGTACTCGCTGTCGCCGGAGTACCGCTTCCGCGTGAACTACTACCAGCAGCGCGGCAACTGGGGTGCCGCGTTCCGCATCATCCCCACCCGGATCAAGACGCTCAAGCAGCTCGGCATCCCCGCGCACGTCGGTGACTTCGCCGGCCTGCCCCGCGGCCTGGTCCTCGTCACCGGCCCGACCGGCTCGGGCAAGTCGACCACCCTCGCCGCGCTCATCGACCTGGTCAACGAGAGCCGTGCCGACCACATCGTCACGGTCGAGGACCCGATCGAGTTCATGCACGACCACAAGCGGTCGATCATCAACCAGCGCGAGGTCGGCGCCGACACCCACTCCTTCGCCTCCGCGCTCAAGCACGTGCTGCGGCAGGACCCCGACGTCATCCTGATCGGTGAGCTCCGCGACCTCGAGACCATCTCCGTCGCGCTCACCGCCGCCGAGACCGGCCACCTGGTGTTCGCCACCCTGCACACGCAGAGTGCACCCGGCACGATCGACCGCGTCATCGACGTCTTCCCGCCGCACCAGCAGGGGCAGATCCGCACCCAGCTCGCGGCCACCCTGCAGGGTGTCGTCTGCCAGACCCTCGTCCCGAAGGCCAACGGCGTCGGCCGGGTCGTCGCCACCGAGATCATGACGATCACCCCGGCCATCGGCAACCTCATCCGCGAGGGCAAGACCTACCAGATCACCTCCGCCATGCAGGCCGGCCGTGACCTCGGCATGCACACCATGGACCAGGACCTCGCCGAACTGGTCAACGTCGGCACCATCTCGCGTAAGGCCGCGATGGAGAAGGTGCACGACGAAGAGGGCTTCGACCGGCTCGTCCAGCGCGTCGAGTCCCCGTCCGACTCCTCGGCCGCCGCGATCGCCGCCAGCGGCATCGACTTCGGCGACAAGTTCTCCGGAGGCTACTGATGTCACTCGCGTTCGACTACCGCGGGCGTGACGGCGCCGGCAAGCTCGTGAAGGGCCGCCTCGACGCCGCGTCCGAGGGGGCAGTCGTCCAGCGCCTCCGGGGGATGGGCGTCTCACCGATCGCCATCACCGAGGCGAAGGCCGGCACCGGGCTCCAGACCGAGATCAAGATCCCCGGGTTCGAGAAGGGCGTCGGCCTCAAGGACCTCGCGATCATGTCGCGACAGGCCTCGACGATGCTCACCTCGGGGCTCTCGCTCCTGCGGACCCTGACGATCCTGTCCGACCAGACCGAGAACAAGAAGCTCAAGGACATCCTCGGCAAGGTCCGCGACGACGTCGAGCGCGGCGTCTCGTTCTCCGACGCCGTCGCGAAGTACCCGGTCGACTTCCCGCCGATCATGATCAACATGATCCGTGCGGGGGAGACCGGCGGCTTCCTCGACCAGGCCATGGACTCCATCGCGACGAACTTCGAGAAGGAGCACAAGCTCCGCTCGACGATCAAGTCGGCGATGACCTACCCGGTGGTCGTGCTCGTGATGTCGCTGGTGGCGGTCGCCATCATGCTCATCTTCATCGTCCCGATCTTCCAGGACATGTTCTCGTCGCTCGGCGGCACGCTCCCGCTGCCGACGCAGATCCTCGTGACGCTGTCACACGCCATGCGGTACGTCGCGATCCCGCTCGCGATCGTCGTCGTGCTGGCGTGGCTGTGGTGGCGAGCGAACAAGAACACCGAACGCGTCCGAGCGTTCATCGATCCGATCACCCTGAAACTGCCGGTCTTCGGTCCGCTGCAGAAGAAGATCGTCATTGCTCGGTTCGCTCGCAACTTCTCGAACATGATCGGCGCCGGTGTGCCCATTCTGCAGGCATTGCGGATCGTCGGGGAAGTGTCGAACAACTTCGTCGTGAAGCGCGCGCTCGACAATGTCGCAGAGGCCGTGCGGAAAGGTGAATCAATCGCGGTGCCGCTCGCCGCACAATCGGTTTTCCCGGCAATGGTGACGCAGATGGTCGCGGTCGGTGAAGACGCCGGTTCCCTCGAGATCATGCTCGAGAAGATCGCGGTGTTCTACGACGCCGAAGTCGAGGCGACCACCGATGCCCTCACCTCGCTGATCGAGCCGCTGCTCATCGCGTTCCTGGGGGTGGTGGTGGGCGGGATGATCATCGCGCTGTACATGCCGATCTTCCAGATCACCAACGTCGTGCAGAACGCTTCCTAGCCATTCCACCCCCATGCGGGGGCATTGTCGATATCGACCCTCCCCCGCATTGGGGGTGTTTTGTGCCCAGCGTGGCCCCCGTTCTCGGGATTGGCCGCTCGATGTGCCCCCAATACGCTGATCTGCGGCGGCCGAGCAAGCCCCGAACCTATTTCCCCGACATTCCCCGCAGAATGGAAACAACCATGTACTTCGCTCTCATGGGCCAGCTCGACGCTCGCCGCAAGGGTCTCCTGAAGGACGGCGAGAAGGGCTTCACGCTCATCGAGCTCCTCGTCGTCGTCATCATCATTGGCATCCTCGCCGCGATCGCCATCCCGGTGTACATCGGCGTGCAGAACAACGCGAAGGACTCGGCAGTCAAGTCGGACGTCACCAACGCGAAGACCGCCGTGGTGAGCATCGCGACGTCCGGCACCGGCGCCTTCCCGGACACTGCCGACCTCACCACCACGGACTACAAGAACGCCGGGGCGACCAAGAGCTCGAACACCACCGCCATCACGTACAAGAAGACCACCGACGGTTTCTGCATCCAGGGCACGAGCTCGACCAGCAAGACCTTCGTCGCCAACGAGACCGACGGCGTGAAGGCCGGTACCTGCTGACACTCGCTGTGAACTCTGTGGGCGCCGCCTCGTCGAGGCCGGCGCCCACACGAGCATCGGAACGACCACTCCATCCAGAAGGGACGCCATGATCTCGCGCATCGCCGAGCGACTGCGTTCCGCACGTGAGAGCGAGGAAGGCTTCACGATCATCGAGGTGATGGTCGCGATGACGATCTTCGCCCTGATCGCCGCCGGGATCGCCGCGGGCATCGCCGCCTCGCTGGTGCTGTCGAAGGACACCCGTGCTCGAGAGGTCGCGTCGACGATCGCGATGGAGGACATCGACGACCTCCGGGACACCCCGAGCATCTTCAACGTGAAGAGCGGCACCGCCACCAAGCAGGTCGGCAACCAGGTCTTCGACCTGACCCGGAAGGTCTCGTGGACCCGGTCGTCCGGCGCGGCCACCGCCTGCGGCACGGGCGACGGCAGCCTGTCGTACAAGGCCGTGACGGTCACGGTTCGTTGGAGAACCAGCGCTGCAGCGTCCGGGACCCAGCAAGTCGAGATGTCGAGCGCCATCGCTCCACTCACGAACATCAACTCGGACACCACGGGCTCGATCCTCGTCGGCGTGACGAACGCGAACGGTATCGGCGTCTCCGGGATCGTGCCGACCGTGAGCGGTGGCCCCGCCGGGGTCACGTTCCCGGCGACGGACGCGGAGGGCTGCACCTACGTGGCCGGTGTTCCGCCGGGGACCTACAAGGTGTCGGTCGCCCGCACCGGGTACATCGACTCGACCCAACAGCCGAGTCCGTCGTCGCAGTCGGTGACGGTGTCGGTCGGGAGCTCCGGTGCCGCTGCCTTCACCTTCGACAAGGTGACGACCTACTCGTTCAAGTACGTGACCTCGCCGGCGTCGTCCGCGATTCTGCCGACGAACCTGCCCTTGTCGATCACCAACGGGACGTCGGGCACGACCGTGTTGGACCCCGCCCCGACGAGCGCGGCCCTGTTCCCGTTCCCCTCGGGGTACCAGGCGGTCGCGGGGCTGTACTCCGCTGACGTGTCGTCCGACGCCGCAGCGACCTGCCTGGGCCCGGAACCAGGTGCCTGGACGACCGCCAACAAGGCCGGCAAGAAGGGGACGGCGACGGAGTTCAAGGACGCGACCGGGCCGATCCCGATCAGCATGGGCGCGATCACGCTCGCCAAGCCGGACAAGGCGCTCTTCATCACCGCGAAGACCACCACAGCCGTGAACGGCGATCCCGGCTGCGCGAAGGGGATGACCCTGAGCTTCCCGAAGCCGACGTCGGACAGCATGACGATCGCCCTGCCGTGGGGAACCTGGAAGCTGTTCACGGGCGGCACCGCGGGCGCGGCGACGACGCCGCTCGCGCTCACCGCCACCAACACCGCGATGGTCAGCAACGGTGCCGTCACCGGTGGCGTCGTCCTCGTCGACCCGAGGCCGGCCAGCTGATGCGCGTGCTCCTCCGTCGTCTGCGTGGCGACCAACGCGGGATCACGCTCGTGGAGCTCCTCGTCGCCATGCTCGTGACGTCGCTGCTGCTCACCCTGGTCGGGAGCTTCTTCGTGTCGATCTCGAAGGCGCAGCGCACAGTGTCCTCGGTCAACGACAGCACCCGACAGGGAACCACGTCGATGACGCAGCTCAGCCGGTACCTGCGTGAGGCCTCGCGGTGGCAGGTGAGCAAGACGGTCAGTGCGCCCGCGTTCGTGAGCGCCACGGGCAGGAGCGTGCAGTTCTACTCGGGTGTCGACCTGTCGAGCGCACGGGCCGGGCTCACCAAGGTGACGGTCGACGTCGTGTCGAACCGGCTGCGCATGCAGCTGCAGCGGGGCGACTGCCCGGCCGGCGGGTACTGCACGTTCACCGGCGCCACCCGGACGCTGTGGCTCGCCGACGTGATCCGGGCAGGCACGCTCTTCTCGTACGTCAACGCCGACAACGGCCCCGTGTCCGCGCCGGCGAATGCCACCTACGACACGATCCGGTCCGTCCGCGTGGCGATGACCGTGGGGTCGACCGGCGGCGTGACCGTCAACGACAGCACGTTCCAGGCCACCATCAACCTGCGCAACCTCGACTACGGCGCAGCCACGGAGTCATGATGCTCATCCGGATCCTCCGAGGCCTGCGCGCCCGAGACGACGAACGCGGGGTCGCCCTCGCGGCCGTCATCGGGATCGGTGCAGTGCTCATGATCGTGCTGTCCCTCGTCGTCGCCACCGCGACGAGCGGTGCGACGAAAGCGACGACCGACACGAACTACAACAAGGCGATCGCGGCCGCGTACGCGGGGCTCTCCGACTACCAGGGCCGCCTCGCAGCCGACAACGCCTACGTCAAGTACGGCGTGCGCACCGCGTTCTCGTCGACGAGCACCTACACGGCAGATCCGGCGAACAAGGCCTTCGGCACCGCGAAGGACGGGTCCTGGGCGAACGTGGTCGGGAGCACCGACCAGTCCTACCGGTACGAGGTCGACAACTCCGACTACTCGACGACCGGCAAGGTCCGCCTGCGCGTGACGGGGAAGGCCGGTGCCACGACGAGGACCATCGTCGTGGACCTCCGCGGCGACGGCTTCGTCAACTACCTGTACTTCACGAACTACGAGTCCCAGGACCCGAGCCTGACGAACGCCGGCTGCGTCTCGAACCACCGCAACGACGACGACTGGAGCTCCAGCAGCAGCTGTGAAGCCGTCACGTTCGCCAGCGGTGACGTCCTCGACGGGCCGGTCCGGTCGAACGACGTCATCACCGCCTGCGGAGCGACGTTCAACTCGAGCGTGCAGGACACGGGGCCCGCCGACTTCTTCTACACGAGCAAGGCGACGACCATCGACTCCGCCTGCCGCTCGTCCACGAAGTTCATCGGCGGGAAGATCAAGAACGTCGGGACGCTCCCCATGCCGAGCACCAACGCGAACATGAAGCAGGAGGCACGGACCGACATCCCCGAGAAGGTGGCGAAGCCCGGGTGCCTCTACACCGGTCCGACGTCCATCACCTTCCTCGCGGGGGGCAAGATGCGCGTGGTCTCACCGTGGACCATCTCCACACAGGTCAAGGGCAACGCCAACGGCAGCGCCATCGCACCGGGCCCGGGGAACGACGCCCTGTGCGGCTCGGTCGCTGCCCTCCGGGGAACCGGTGCCGTCGTCCCCACCCTGCCCGCGAACCTGGTCTACGTGCAGAGCGTGCCGTCGACGGTCGGTGACCCGAACTACTGGGCGTCCAGCGCCACACCGTCCGGCACGGTCAACGGGACCGTGAACGCGGGTTCGCCGGTCTACTGCCAGCAGACGGTCAAGTCGGGGACCTCGACGAGTTCGGACTACGGCAACGGCCTGGGGTACCCGCTCAACGGCGAGTTCACCGGAACGCGCGGGGATGCCGGGTACTACGGGTGCCGCAGCGGTGATGCCTTCGTGTCCGGATCCTTCGGCGGACAGATGACCCTCGCCGCAGAGAATTTCCTTTACGTGACCGGGAACATCGTCTACCAGAACGGCCGGACCTCCGACGACATGCTCGGGCTCGTCGGGCAGAAGGCGGTCTCCGTCTACAACCCCGTGTCGTGCTCGAGCTACTCCGGCTGGTCGAACACGGTCTGCAACACGGGCAGCAGCTCCTACTCGACGAACACGGCGCCGACCAAGAACATCGAGATCGACGCGGCCATCGCCAGCAACCTCGGCACGTTCAACGTCCAGAACAGCCAGTACGGGTCGAACCTCGGCATCCTCACGATCTACGGATCGATCGCCCAGCAGTTCCGCGGCTCGGTCCGCACCTCGTACGGCAACGGCCTGCTGACGGGGTACGCGAAGGCGTACTCGTACGACAGCAGACTCAAGTCCTCGGCCCCGCCCAAGTTCCTGCAGCCGGTCTCGACCACCTACGGTGTGACGACCGAGACCGAGTCCGCGACGGCCTTCCGCGCCGACGGCACCCCGACGGGGAAGTGACCGTGGCTTCCTTCGCCTCGGTGGCGCCCCTCGTCGCCGCGCTGGTCGGTGTGCTCGGTCTCGCGATCGGGTCGTTCCTGAACGTCGTCGTGTACCGGGTGCCCGCGGGCATGTCCGTCGTCGCGCCGGCCAGCTCCTGCCCCGGATGCAGTCACGCGATCCGAGGTCGCGACAACGTGCCCGTGATCTCATGGCTCGTCCTGCGCGCCCGGTGCCGCGACTGCGGCGCGCCCATCTCGGCCCGGTACCCGCTCGTCGAAGCCGCCACGGGCCTCCTGTTCGTCGCGGTGACGCTGCTCTCGGTACTCGCACCGTGGTCGCCGCTGGCGGCGCCGGACGGCGTCCCCGGAACGATCCACGCTGCGATCCTGCTCGTCGCACTCCTGTACCTGATGGCGATCAGCATCTCGTTGACGCTCATCGACCTCGACACCCACACGTTGCCGAACCGGATCGTGCTGCCGGCCTACGTCGTGCTGCCCGTGCTCCTGCTGGCGGCGTCGGCGGCGTCCGGGGACTGGGGCGCCGCGCTCCGGGGCCTCATCGGCCTGGTCGTCCTCGGCGGCGTCTACCTCGTGCTCGCGCTGGCGGTGCCCGGCGGGATGGGGCTCGGTGACGTGAAGCTCGCCGGCGTGCTCGGCCTCGTGCTGGCGTACCTCGGATGGGGACCCCTCGCAGTGGGTTCTTTCGCGGCGTTCCTGCTCGGAGGTACCTTCGCAGTCGTCCTCCTGGTCGTGCGCCGGGCGGGCCGTCGCAGCGGGATCCCGTTCGGCCCCTGGATGCTCGCGGGTGCCTGGCTCGGCATCGCCGTCGGTGCCCCCGCATGGGACGGCTACCTGCGCCTCCTCGGACTCGCCTGACGCCTCGTCGCGCGCTGACCCACCAGACCGACCCGAAGACGGTCACGGAAGGACCACCCATGTCGAAGAGCATCGTGGGCGTCGACATCGGCGCCGCCGCGATCCGTGCTGTCGAGGTCCAGGACGCCGACAAGCCGAGACCGACGATCCTGCGGTTCGCCGAGGTGCCCGTGCCCCCGGGCGCGACGAAGCAGGGGGAGGTGCTCGAGCCGAACACCGTCGCGGGTGCGCTCCGACAGCTCTGGTCGCTCGGGCGCTTCCGCTCGAAGGACGTCGTGCTCGGCATGGGCAACCAGCGAGTGCTGTCGCGCGACCTGACGGTCCCGAAGGCCCCCATCGCGCAGATCCGTGAATCGTTGCCCTTCCAGGTGCAGGACATGCTCCCGGTGCCCGTGGGCGACGCCATCCTCGACTTCTACCCGACCAGCGAGGAGACGGGGGAGAACGGCCCCACCGTGAGCGGTCTCCTCGTCGCCGCGGTGAAGGACGCCGTGCTCGCCAACGTCCGCGCGGTGCAGAACGCCGGGCTCAAGCCGGTCGGTGTCGACCTCATCCCGTTCGCCCTGGCACGTGTCCTCGCGCCGGCGAACCGGTCGGGCACCGTGGCCATCGTCGAGTGCGGCGGCAACACGACGACCGTCGTCATCGTCACCGACGGCGTCCCGAAGTTCGTCCGTATCGTGCCGACCGGCGGCGATGACATCACGCGGCTCCTCGCCGGCCGGCTGACGATCGACGAGGGAGCGGCCGAAGCCGTCAAGCGCCACCTGGGCATGGATCCGGAGCGGGCGCGGACCGGCGACGATGCGCTCGCGGTCGCGGCGGTCCGCGAGACGATGGGCGAACTGCTCTCGAGTCTCCGCAACACCGTCAACTACTTCGTCAACACCCACCCTGCCGAGCCCGTGGGCGAGATCCTGCTCTGCGGCGCTGCAGCTGCGCTCCCCGGTTTCGCCGCAGCGCTCTCGGAGTTCACCCGGACGCCCGTCCGGTTCGGGGCACCGTTCGCGAACGTCGCGCTCGCGAAGTCCATCCGCGTCGAGGACCTGCACGCGCACGGCGCATCGATCGCCGTGGCATGGGGACTCGCCGCGGGAGGGAAGGCAGCATGAGCCAGTCGACCAAGTCGAAGCCCTCGCGCTCTGGACGGAGTCGCCGCCGAGGAGCGGCGCCCGACCCCGCACTGCGCGTCGCCGCCGAGACCGCGGAGCGAGTCAAACGTCAGCGTCGGACCACCCCCAGCGAGATCGTCGTCGGGGGCCGCCCCAGCGTCGATCTGCTGCCCACCGAGGTCCTCGCCGACCGACGCAGCAGCCGTGTCGTCCGTCGGATGTGGGCGGGCGTCGTCCTCGTGGCGATCGTGGTCGGGATCGCGACCGCCGGAGCCAGCCTCCTGTCCAGCCAGGCCCACGACGACCTGACCCACGCGCAGGACGAGACCCTGTCGCTCCTGCAGCAGCAGGCGAACTACCGCGAGGTCCGGGACACGGAGGCCGGTACTGCGCTGCGTGAAGCCGCGCAGTCCGTCGGCGGGGCCACGGAGATCGCCTGGCAGCCGTACCTCGCTTCGCTGAAGGCGTCGCTCCCGGCGGGAGTCGAGATCACCGGCGTCGCGATCGACTCGGCCACGCCGCTGGAGACCTACGCGCAGGCCGACACCCCGCTCCAGGGGCAGAGGGTCGCGACCCTGACCATCGACGCGCAGAGCCCGACGCTGCCGTCCGTTCCGTCGTGGCTCGATGCCGTCAAGGGGCTCAAGGGCTTCGTCGACGCGACCGCGAACTCGGTCACGCTCGACCCGACGACGGCCACGTACACGGTGAACATGACGATCCACGTCGACCAGGCCGCCTTCGACGGCAAGTACCAGGACAAGGGCGAGTGAGATGACCCGCAACCGACTCAACATGCTCCTCGCCGTCGTGGCGATGGTCGTGGTGGCACTCGCCGGGTTCTTCCTCGGCGTGCAGCCACATCTCGCACAGGCCGCGAGTGACCGTACCGACCAGGTGTCGGTGGACGCGACGAACCGGACGACGGCGGCGGAACTCGCCCGGCTCAAGGACCGCGCGAAATCCCTGCCGGCGATGAAGGCGGAACTCGCGGAGCTCACCACCTCGGTGCCGTCGAGTGCGAACATGTCCTCCTTCTACGGTGCTGTCGACAGCGTCGCGGCCCGGGCGGGTGTGAAGGTGTCCGCGATCACGACGTCGGACGCTGTGGCGTACACCGCTCCCGTCGCAGCCTCGACTGCCGCGGGCACCGAGGACTCGTCGGCCTCAGCGACGGACGAGGCGACGGATGAGGCGCCGGACGAGGCGACGCCCGAGCCGACCGCCGCATCCACCGGCGCCGCGACGGCGCCGGTGACCGACCCGGCGATCTCGGCCGCGAACTTCTCGGCCATCCCCGTCTCCGTGTCGATCGACGGGTCGTTCGACCAGGCCCTGTCCTTCGTCGGGGGCATGCAGGACGGCGCTCGACTCTTCCTGGTCACCACGGTGTCGTCCTCCATCTCGCAGGACTCGACCGACCCGGCCGCGGCGGCTGCGACGACGTGGACGTTCGGTGGCTACGTGTACGTCCTGACCGCCGACTCGGACACGGCCGCGAAGGGCTGACCAGACCCCCGCGGACTGGGGTCGGCCGCGCCACGCCGACCCCACTTTCGCGACACCCGTCGTTGTGATTACGATGCACCAGACGCCGTGATCGCGGCTGCTCATCCCCTCTCGAACGGTCGGCTCGAACCGGCCGTTCCTCGTCGTGCCCGGAGTCGCGCGTGTTGGTCGGAATCGTGGAATTCCTCGGTTGGTTCGGCGCAGTAACCGTTCTAGCCGGTTACATCTTGTTCTCCACCGGCAAGATCCCGAACGGCCCGCTCTACCAGCTGTTCAACCTCGTCGGCGGCCTCGCGGTGGCCATCAACGTCGCCGCGCACCACGCCGTCCCCTCGACCATCGTCAACGGGATCTGGGCGATCGTCGCCGTCGTCGTCCTGGTGAAGATGGGCCGAGCGCGCCGCGCGGCGAAGCGCGACGGATCCGTGTCCACCGAGCCGCCGGTCCTGCACGCTGAACCGGCCGCGACCACGGGGGTGCTGCCGGTCATCGGCCCGGCGCTGCGTGACCACGAGCCGGAGGGCAGCGCCGAGGCGGACGCCGCCACGGGCCTCCAGTCCGACGTCCCGACGGACGAGACGGACGAGACGGACGAGACGGACGAGACGGACGAGACGGCCGCGACGGACGAGACGGCCGCGACGATGCCGGATTCCGCGCCCGCGCCCGCCCCCATGACGGAGACCGTCCCGATCATCACGGCGACGATCGCGCTCGCCCTGGTCGCCGCAGCGCAGGAGCAGTCCGACCGGGCGGACCGTCGCGAACACGCGGACGACACGGACCACGCCGAACCCGCTCACTGACCAGCCGGTCGGCGATACGATCGGCGCATGTCCCGGTGGTTGATCGCGACGATGACGTCCGTCCTCTTCATCGCGCTCGTGATCGCCGTCACGGGCTTCGAAGCCCTGCTCGCCGACGTCGAGGTCATCTCGCAGCCCGACGCCACCCCGTACCTCGGGCCCGCGATGGTGGTCGGTGGCGCGGTGGTGGTCTTCCTCGCGACCGCGGCCGGCGTGCGCGACGGCAACCCCGGGGTCACCGCGCTGGTGGCCGCGGCGACGGTCTACCTGGTCATGCTCGGCGTCGGAGCCGTGGGCTACGCGCTCGTCCGCTCGGACGCGACGGAGCTCCTCGTCTTCCCCGCGGGGTACGCCCTCGGGCCGTTCGTGGTCGGGTCCGTCGTGGTGGCGCTCCTGTCGGTGCTCGGCGGGATCACGATGGCTCGCCACCAGGCACGGACCGATGGCGGCTCGGGCGCGGCCGGGACGGCACGTCTGGACGGGCCTGACGAGCGCTCCGGGCCCGACCGGACGAACGCGGGCGAGGAACCCGCCGGACGGTAGTGTTCGCAGGGCACGACGCACACGCAACGGGGGAACGATGAGCGACCAGCACGCGCAGGATCCGGACCAGCAGGGCGGCTGGGGTGCCGTCCCGCCGGTGGCCTCGATCCGTGGGGACGGAACGTCCGGGGCAACGGCCCAGGGGTTCGGTCCGGGTCCCGGCGGAGGAGCCCCCGGATTCCCCGGGATGCCCGGGCCGGTGCCGCAGCGTCCTCGCCGGAAGCTCCGTCGCGGCCAGCTCATCGGCATCATCTCGGGCGGCACAGCGGTCGTCCTGCTGCTCGTCGCCGGTGTCGTCGGCTACTCGGTCGGTTCCTCCTCGCACTCGGCGGACCGCCCGGTGCGGGCGTTCCTCGACGACCTGACGGCCGGACGCGTGGCCGACGCCCTCGACGACGCGGGCATCGAACGCGAGAAGACCGACGTGCTCCTCGGCGAAGCCGCCTACGCGAAGGCATCGGACAAGGTCACCGGCTACCGCGTCGCCGCGACGCGGACGGACGGCGACACCGCGACGGTCCGCGCGTACCTGCGCCAGGGCGGGCAGGACGTCGCTGCGACCTTCACGCTGGACAAGACCGGGACGGACTGGGGTGTGTTCCCGATCTGGGAGCTGCAGGCCCCCGAGCTCGGATCGGTCGCCGTCGCCGTGCGGGGGCCGTCCGGTGCGGCGGTCACCGTCGCCGGCCGGAACGTGAAGACCGCGAAGGACGGCACGGTGAGTCTCCGCGCGCTGCCCGGCACGTACGACGTCGCCTTCGACGGTGGCAAGTGGACCACGGCCCGAGGGGGATCGGCGAGCGTCAGCGGGTTCGGTCGGTCGACCTCGACCCCGGTGCAGATGACCACGACCCTGACCACCGCCGGGCAGCAGGCCGCCAAGCGGGCGGTGGACGACTGGGTGGACGGCTGCATCGCCTCCACCGACGCCGCCCCCGCCGGGTGCAGCTTCTACGCGTACGGGCAGAACCCCGCGTACACGTACTCGAACCAGAAGTGGACGCTCGAGACGCGGCCGACGGTCCGGGTCGGCAGCTGGACGACGAACGGCTGGTTGATCACGACGACGGCGCCCGGCCGGGCGAAGTACACGGCCGACATCTCGGGCGCTGCCGGCACCGGAACGGCGTCCGCGGGGCCGCTCAACGTGAACGCGAGCGGGTACGTCACCGGCTTCTCGAGCGACGGCGCCACGTTCCGCTCGGCGGTGGGCAACGGGTCGTCCGACACCGGCTCATGACGGTGTCGGATGCCGGGGTGACCCGGATTGATTTCGTCCCGTTACGCGGGTAGTCTCTACCGGGTGTGCGCCCTCGGGCGCGCCCGAAAAGTCCGGCGAGCGGGATCGCCCAGCCGGGCCACTCCGTCCCCCACTCGAACACCCGCCGTCCGGCGGTGCTCAGCGTGGGACGAGGAAGCCGGCGGAACGCGCCGGCCAGAGAGCACGAGCGAAGAACCAGGAGAACAGTTGCCTACTATTCAGCAGCTGGTTCGCAAGGGTCGTACGCCGAAGGTCACCAAGACCAAGGCGCCCGCCCTGAAGGCGAACCCCCAGCAGCGTGGTGTGTGCACCCGCGTCTACACCACCACCCCCAAGAAGCCGAACTCGGCACTGCGCAAGGTCGCTCGTGTCAAGCTCTCGAACGGCACCGAGGTCACGGCCTACATCCCGGGTGAGGGCCACAACCTCCAGGAGCACTCGATGGTGCTCGTCCGCGGCGGTCGTGTGAAGGACCTCCCGGGTGTGCGGTACAAGATCATCCGTGGCGCCCTGGACACCCAGGCAGTCAAGAACCGTAAGCAGGCTCGTAGCCGCTACGGCGCGAAGAAGGGTTGAGTTAGATGCCTCGTAAGGGTCCCGCCCCCAAGCGTCCCGTCGTCGCCGACCCGGTCTACGGTGCGCCGATCGTCAGCCAGCTCGTCAACAAGATCCTGCTCGACGGCAAGAAGGGCCTCGCCGAGCGCATCGTCTACGGTGCACTCGAGGGCGTTTCCGCCAAGAACCAGCAGGATGCCGTCGTGACGCTGAAGAAGGCGCTCGACAACGTCCGTCCGACCCTCGAGGTCCGTAGCCGCCGTGTCGGTGGCTCGACCTACCAGGTCCCGGTCGAGGTCAAGCCGCACCGCGCGAACACCCTCGCGCTCCGTTGGCTCACCTCGTACGCCAAGGCCCGTCGCGAGAAGACGATGACCGAGCGTCTCATGAACGAGATCCTCGACGCGTCGAACGGTCTCGGTGCCGCGGTCAAGCGCCGCGAGGACACGCACAAGATGGCCGAGTCGAACAAGGCCTTCGCCCACTACCGCTGGTAGTCCCGGCACCGTCCGGGCGCCGGTGGTCAAGAACCCCGGCGCCCGGACGGCCGCCAACCTCTCCTACAACTCTTCCGGAGGAACCCTGTGGCACAGGACGTGCTCACCGACCTGAACAAGGTCCGCAACATCGGCATCATGGCGCACATCGATGCCGGCAAGACCACGACGACCGAGCGCATCCTGTTCTACACGGGCATCACGCACAAGATCGGTGAGGTCCACGACGGCGCTGCCACGATGGACTGGATGGCGCAGGAGCAGGAGCGCGGCATCACGATCACGTCGGCCGCGACGACCTGCTTCTGGGACAACAACCAGATCAACATCATCGACACCCCCGGTCACGTGGACTTCACGGTCGAGGTGGAGCGCTCGCTCCGCGTCCTCGACGGTGCGGTCGCCGTCTTCGACGGCAAGGAGGGCGTCGAGCCCCAGTCCGAGACCGTCTGGCGTCAGGCCGACAAGTACGACGTCCCGCGTATCTGCTTCGTCAACAAGATGGACAAGCTGGGCGCCGACTTCTACTACACCGTCGACACCATCGTGAACCGCCTCGGCGCGGAGCCCCTCGTGCTCCAGCTGCCGATCGGCTCCGAGAGCTCGTTCGAAGGCGTCGTCGACCTCGTCCAGATGCGTGCACTCACCTGGCGCGGCGACGCCAAGGGTGACGTCGCGATGGGCGCGAAGTACGAGATCGAAGAGATCCCGGCTGACCTGCAGGACCGTGCCGCCGAGTACCGCGAGAAGCTCATCGAGCGCGTGGCCGAGGCGGACGACGTCCTCATGGAGCGCTACCTCGAGGGCGACACCGACTTCTCGGTCGCCGAGATCAAGGCAGCCATCCGTGCCCTCACGGTGAGCAGCACGCTCTACCCGGTCCTCTGCGGTTCCGCGTTCAAGAACCGTGGTGTCCAGCCGATGCTCGACGCCGTCATCGACTACCTCCCGTCCCCGCTCGACGTGCCGCCGATGATCGGCCACGACGTCAAGGACGAGGAGAAGGAGATCATCCGCAAGCCCGACGCGTCGGAGCCGTTCTCGGCCCTCGCGTTCAAGGTCGCGGTGCACCCGTTCTTCGGTCGTCTGACCTACGTGCGCGTCTACTCCGGCTCGATCGAGTCCGGTGCCCAGGTCATCAACTCGACCAAGGGCAAGAAGGAGCGCATCGGCAAGATCTTCCAGATGCACTCCAACAAGGAGAACCCGGTCGCCAACGTGACCGCTGGCCACATCTACGCGGTCATCGGCCTCAAGGACACCACCACCGGTGACACCCTGTGCGACCCGACCAACCAGGTCGTCCTCGAGTCGATGACGTTCCCGGAGCCGGTCATCGAGGTCGCCATCGAGCCGAACACGAAGGCCGACCAGGAGAAGCTCTCCACGGCCATCCAGAAGCTCGCCGAAGAGGACCCGACGTTCCGCGTCGAGCTCAACGCCGAGACCGGTCAGACGACGATCAAGGGCATGGGCGAGCTCCACCTCGACATCCTCGTCGACCGCATGAAGCGTGAGTTCCACGTCGAGGCGAGCGTCGGCAAGCCCCAGGTGGCCTACCGCGAGACGCTCACCAAGATCGTCGAGCGCTACGACTACACCCACAAGAAGCAGACCGGTGGTTCCGGCCAGTTCGCGAAGGTGCAGATCGCGCTCGAGCCGATGGAGGTCACGAGCGAGAAGGTCTACGAGTTCGTCAACGCGACCTCCGGTGGCCGTGTCCCGCGCGAGTACATCCCGTCGGTCGACGCCGGTATCCAGGACGCCATGCAGGTCGGCATCCTCGCGGGCTACCCGACGGTCGGCGTGAAGGCCATCCTCAAGGACGGCGCGGCGCACGACGTCGACTCGTCCGAGATGGCGTTCAAGATCGCCGGCTCGATCGCCTACAAGGAAGCGGCTCGCAAGGCCGGTCCGGCGATCCTCGAGCCGATCATGGCCGTCGAGGTCCGTACTCCTGAGGAGTACATGGGCGACGTCATCGGTGACCTGAACTCCCGTCGTGGCCAGATCGCCTCGATGGAGGACGCCTCGGGCGTCAAGGTGGTCCGCGCGAGCGTGCCGCTGTCCGAGATGTTCGGCTACGTCGGCGACCTGCGGTCGAAGACCTCTGGTCGTGCGGTCTACTCGATGACCTTCGAGACCTACAGCCAGGTCCCGGCCAAGGTCGCCGAGGAGATCATCGCGAAGAACGCGGGGGAGTAGCGCTCAGCGCTTCTCCACAGGCGGGGGCGCCCGGCGACGGGCCCCTCGCCACCAAGTAAAGTACAGACACACACCGCGCACCAACGGTCCCGAGCCCATCCAGGGCCGGCCGGGGGTGACGCTTCCGAGTCCTGAGGAGGACCCACAGTGGCCAAGGCCAAGTTCGAGCGCACCAAGCCGCACGTCAACATCGGAACCATCGGTCACGTCGACCACGGCAAGACCACGCTCACGGCGGCGATCACCAAGGTTCTGCACGACCAGTACCCGGACCTCAACGAGGCCCGCGACTTCGCGCAGATCGACAACGCTCCCGAGGAGCGCCAGCGCGGCATCACGATCAACATCTCGCACGTCGAGTACCAGACCGAGAAGCGTCACTACGCGCACGTCGACGCCCCCGGTCACGCCGACTACGTGAAGAACATGATCACGGGTGCGGCACAGATGGACGGCGCGATCCTCGTGGTCGCCGCCACCGACGGCCCGATGCCCCAGACGCGTGAGCACGTCCTGCTCGCCCGCCAGGTCGGCGTCCCCTACATCGTCGTCGCACTGAACAAGTCCGACATGGTGGACGACGAGGAGATCCTGGAGCTCGTCGAGCTCGAGGTCCGCGAGCTCCTCGGCTCGCAGCAGTTCGACGAGGACGCCCCCGTCGTGCAGGTCTCGGCGCTCAAGGCGCTCGAGGGCGACGAGAAGTGGGTCAAGTCGGTCCAGGACCTCATGGCCCAGGTCGACGAGCACGTGCCGGACCCGGTGCGCGCCACCGACCAGCCGTTCCTGATGCCGATCGAGGACGTCTTCACGATCACCGGTCGTGGCACGGTCGTCACCGGTCGCGTCGAGCGTGGCACGCTCAACCTGAACGCCGAGGTCGAGATCGTCGGCATCCGCGCGACGCAGAAGACCACCGTCACGGGCATCGAGATGTTCCGCAAGCTGCTCGACCAGGCGGTCGCCGGTGACAACACCGGTCTGCTCATCCGTGGCCTCAAGCGTGAGGACGTGGAGCGCGGCCAGGTCGTCGTGAAGCCGGGTTCGGTCACGCCGCACACCGAGTTCCAGGCGAACGCGTACATCCTGACCAAGGACGAGGGTGGGCGTCACAACCCGTTCTACGCGAACTACCGCCCGCAGTTCTACTTCCGCACCACGGACGTCACCGGCGTCATCACGCTGCCCGAGGGCACCGAGATGGTCATGCCCGGTGACACCGTCGCCATGACGGTCGAGCTGATCCAGCCGATCGCCATGGAAGAGGGCCTCCGTTTCGCCATCCGTGAGGGTGGTCGTACGGTCGGTGCCGGTACGGTCGAGAAGATCATCAAGTAACTCCGGTTCCTTGCGACAGCGGGGTCGGGCCTTCGGGCCCGGCCCCGCTTCGTCGTACGCGGCCTCTGGCGGGCCGTACAGAGCGCCGGACAGGAGGCCCGGGGCGGCGCCCGCCACGGGCCTCCTGTCCGCCCCGTGACCCGTCACAGGCGTCACGGAGTTGGCTCGACCGCGTGACCCGCCTCCGCAGATCCGCGACCTCCGGTCGCGGCTACCACCGCGTCCGTTCCGGACGCGGTTTCTCGTTCCGCGACCCCGACGGCAACACCGTGACGGACCCGGACGAGCGCCGTCGACTCGAGGAGTTCGTGATCCCGCCGGCGTGGGACGACGTCTGGATCTCCCCGTACGAGAACGGCCACATCCTGGCGACGGGCACGGACGGTGCGGGGCGCCGCCAGTACATGTACCACCCGTCCTGGCGCGAACGGATGGACCGGATCAAGTACGACCGGGCGCTGGCACTGGCCGAGTCGTTGCCGGTCGCCCGCCGCGGTGTCACGCAGGACCTCCGTCGCCCCGAGCCGGACCGCCGCCGTGCGCTGGCCGCAGCGTTCCGCATGCTCGACCAGGGGTCCCTCCGGGTCGGGTCCGAGCGGTACGCCACCGAGCACGGCAGTCGGGGGCTGTCCACGCTGCTGTGCGCGCACGCCCACGTGTCGGGCGACGACATCGAGCTCGACTTCCCCGGCAAGAGCGGGCAGGAGTGGTCGTCGTCGATCCACGACCACGACCTGGCGCGGGTCATCGCCGGCATGAAGCGTCGCGGGCCCAACGCGCGGTTGCTCTCGTTCCGCGAGCGTCGCGGTGCGGAGTGGGAGCCGCTCTCCGCCGAGGACATCAACGCCTACGTGAAGGAACGTGCGGGCGACGAGTTCACCGCGAAGGACTTCCGGACCCTGCACGGGACGGTCGCGGCCGCGGTCGACCTGGCGAAGACCGGACCGCAGTCGTCCCAGGCCAAGCGGAAGAAGGCCGTCTCGCACGCCGTGAAGGCCGCCAGCGACGAGCTCGGCAACACCCCGACGGTGTGCCGACAGAGCTACATCGACCCCCGGTTGCTCGACGCGTACGACCACGGGGAGACCATCGATCCGAACCGCCTGGCGTCCGCCGAGGCCGAGGTCCGGGCACTGCTCTACCGACAATGACCCGGGGGCCGTCCGGATGACGTAGCGTTGGTCGACGTGCCGGACCACCCCCACACGGCACGGAAGGACCCACAACAGTCGTGACCGACGAGTGCATCCACGGATTCCCCACCGAGCTCTGCGACATCTGCGCACCCCGGCAGCGCGAGGCGTCGGAGATCCCAGCCACCCCGGCCCCCCGCCGGACCCGCATCACCACCAACCTGCGCGTCGACCCGCCGGCCTCCGGCCCCGGGACGTCGCTCCGGTCGCCGACGTCGCTCCGTTCGTCGTCCGCCGACCTGCCCGAGGCACGTGAGTTCGCAGCGCTCCGCGCCCACCACGTGACCCACATCGACAACCTCGACGGCATCGTCGGTGCCGGGGCGATCCTGGCGTCCGACCAGGCCGAGCCGGTCGTGGACGTCAGTTCCGCCGACACCCGCGCCGCCCGCGCCGAGGCCGAGGCGCCCGACGGCTCCTCGATCGCCGGTCACGTGCCGTTCACGCTGTCGCCCGACGCCACCCGCTGGGACGAGCTCCGCACGGGCGCCGAGGGCGAGCGCTGGTCGGACGCCGCCCGCCGCACCCGGGCGATCGACTACGTCGTCCTCGTCGTGCCGGTCTCCGCGTTCGGTGCCTCGGTGATCGTCGCCGACCAGGACGCCGACGCCGACGACGTCCGGTTCGCCGTCGGTCCCGACGCCGGCACGAACCTGATCCGTCGCACCGACTTCACGGACCCGGAGATGCACGGCCTCGAGCTGCTCGCCGGTCCGAGTGTGCCGTTCACGTCGGTCGCGGTCATCGGCGTGCCGAACGACAAGGCCCGGCAGACCGTCCGCGCCGTGCTCGCCGACCACGGTGGACACGCTCCGCGAGTGGCCGTCTTCCCGCCGTGGTTCGTGCCCCCGGTGACCGCCGAGTGACGGTCTCCTGACCCGTGTCGACGCACCCTCCGGACCCCGTCCGGAGGGTGCGTCGCGTTGCGGGGCCGAGCCGGGCCTCCAGGCCGTCCGATCCGCGTGGATCCGGGCAAGCGAGCCCGCGGGACACGCCCGGTAATTCGCGACACGCCCGGGTTGCACGTGGGCCGGGGCTATGCGAGACTTGTCCGGTTCCGAATTCCCCGTGGGTGTACGCCCACAGGATCACTGCTCTGGCAGTGCACAACCCCCTTGTTCAGCAGGGCTGGGTTGGGCCGCAGGCAGCAGAACACGACTCCCCGAAGGGTGACGGACGCGGTGTACCACTGCTGCGCCCGGAGCACGAGGCAGTCGATTGCCCACGCTGGACGGCCACGGTCGCCCGCGAGGTTGACAGGTGAACAGCGGTCATCCCCAGTGGATGCGGCCGGTTGGTTCAGGAAAACAGCACGGTCCGCAGGAATGCGGAACCGAGCGGCGTCAGGCGGCCAGAGGGTGCGCGGCGCAGAGAGGACAAGAGACACATGGCGGGACAGAAGATCCGCATCCGGCTCAAGTCGTATGACCACGAGGTCATCGACACGTCGGCCCGGAAGATCGTCGACACGGTGACCCGTGCCGGTGCAACCGTGGTCGGCCCGGTGCCGCTCCCCACCGAGAAGAACGTGATCGCAGTGATCCGTTCCCCTCACAAGTACAAGGACTCGCGCGAGCACTTCGAGAAGCGCACGCACAAGCGGGTCATCGACATCGTCGACCCGACGCCGAAGGCCGTGGACTCGCTCATGCGACTCGACCTGCCGGCAGACGTCAACATCGAGATCAAGCTGTAAGGGGGCTGACCAATGGCGAACTCAACCAAGACCGTCAAGGGCCTCCTCGGCAAGAAGCTCGGGATGACCCAGGTGTGGGACGAGAACAACAAGTTCATCCCCGTCACCGTCATCGAGGTCGGCCCGAACGTGGTCACCCAGATCCGCAACGCTGAGCGCGACGGCTACGAGGCGATCCAGATCGCCGCCGGTGCCATCGACCCGCGCAAGGTCAACAAGCCGGCCGCTGGCCACTTCGAGGCCGCTGGCGTGACCCCGCGTCGCACCCTCACCGAGATCCGTACCAACGACTCCGCTGAGTACACGCTCGGCCAGGAGCTCACCGTGGACGGCACGTTCACGGCGGGCCAGAAGGTCGACGTCGTCGGTACCTCCAAGGGCAAGGGCTTCGCCGGTGTCATGAAGCGCCACGGCTTCCACGGCGTCGGCGCCTCGCACGGTGCGCACCGCAACCACCGCAAGCCCGGCTCGATCGGTGCTTCCTCGACCCCGTCGCGCGTCTTCAAGGGCATGCGCATGGCTGGTCGTATGGGTGGCGACCGCGTGACCGTCCTCAACCTCACGGTGCACGCCGTCGACGCCGAGAAGGGTCTGCTGCTCGTCAAGGGCGCCGTCCCCGGTGCTCGTGGCCGCTCCGTCTTCGTCCGCACCGCCGTGAAGGGTAAGTGATCATGGCCACCACGACCGCAACCACGATCGACGTCCTCGACGCATCGGGTGCCAAGTCCGGCACCGTCGAGCTCCCCGCAGCTCTCTTCGACGTCGAGACCAACGTCCCGCTGATCCACCAGGTCGTCACCGCGCAGCTCGCAGCCGCGCGTCAGGGCACCCACAAGACCAAGAACCGTGGCGAAGTCCGCGGTGCCGGTCGCAAGCCGTTCAAGCAGAAGGGCACCGGCCGCGCCCGTCAGGGTTCCGTCCGTGCTCCGGAGCACACCGGCGGTGGCGTCGTCCACGGACCGACCCCGCGCGACTACTCGCAGCGCACCCCGAAGAAGATGATCGCCGCTGCTCTGCTCGGCTCGCTCTCGGACCGCGCCCGCGGTGGCCGCATCTCCGCTGTGGAGGGCTTCGTCGCGGCTGAACTGCCGTCGACCAAGACCGCCCGCACGCTCCTCGAGAAGGTCGCGCCCGTCAAGAACGTGCTCGTCGTGCTCGAGACGGACGACGAGCTGACGCTCAAGTCGATCCGCAACCTGTCGAACGTCCACGCGCTCTCGTACGGCCAGCTCAACGCCTACGACGTGCTGCGTTCGGACGCCGTCGTCTTCAGCAAGAGCGCCCTCGACGCCTTCATCGCGTCGAAGACCGCGAAGGAGATCACCGCATGAGCGGCTTCAACAAGGACCCGCGCGACGTCATCATCTCGCCGGTCGTCTCGGAGAAGAGCTACGCGCTCATCGACCAGGGCAAGTACACGTTCATCGTGGACCCCCGCTCGAACAAGACCGAGATCAAGCTCGCCATCGAGAAGATCTTCGACGTCAAGGTCGCGAGCATCAACACGCTGAACCGCCCGGGCAAGACCCGTCGCACCAAGTTCGGTCTCGGCAAGCGCAAGGACACCAAGCGCGCCATCGTGACGCTCAAGTCCGGTTCGATCGACATCTTCACGGCTGTCGGCTGAGGACCAGAGGGATAAATCATGGCTATTCGTAACTACAAGCCGACGACCCCCGGTCGTCGCGGCTCGTCGGTCGCCGACTTCGCTGAGATCACCCGTTCGACTCCGGAGAAGTCACTGCTTCGTCCGCTGCCGAAGACCGGTGGTCGCAACAGCTCCGGCCGTATCACCACGCGTCACATCGGTGGTGGCCACAAGCGCCAGTACCGCGTGATCGACTTCCGTCGCTCCGACAAGGACGGCGTCGACGCCAAGGTCGCGCACATCGAGTACGACCCCAACCGCACTGCGCGCATCGCGCTCCTGCACTACGTGGACGGCACGAAGCGGTACATCATCGCGCCGAACAAGCTGAAGCAGGGCGACGTCATCGAGCAGGGCCCCGGCGCCGACATCAAGCCCGGCAACAACCTGCCGCTGCGCAACATCCCCGTGGGTACCGTCGTGCACGCCATCGAGCTCCGCCCCGGTGGCGGCGCCAAGATGGCTCGCTCCGCCGGCGCCTCGGTGCGTCTCGTCGCCAAGGACGGCCCCTACGCGCAGCTCCGTCTGCCGTCGGGCGAGGTCCGCAACGTCGACGCACGCTGCCGCGCCACCATCGGCGAGGTCGGCAACGCCGAGCAGTCGAACATCAACTGGGGCAAGGCCGGCCGCATGCGCTGGAAGGGCGTCCGCCCGACCGTCCGTGGTGTCGCCATGAACCCGGTCGACCACCCGCACGGTGGTGGTGAGGGCAAGACGTCCGGTGGTCGTCACCCGGTCAGCCCCTGGGGTCAGTCCGAGGGCCGTACGCGCAAGCCGAACAAGCCGAGCGACAAGCTCATCGTCCGTCGCCGTAACGCCGGCAAGAAGCGCAAGTAGGAGTTCAGAAGATGCCACGCAGTCTGAAGAAGGGCCCCTTCGTCGACGAGCACCTGCTCCGCAAGGTCGTCACGCAGAACGAGGCCAACACCAAGAACGTGATCCGTACGTGGTCGCGTCGGTCGATGATCGTCCCGAACATGCTCGGGCACACGATCGCCGTCCACGACGGCCGCAAGCACATCCCGGTGTTCGTCACCGAGTCGATGGTCGGTCACAAGCTCGGCGAGTTCGCGCCGACCCGCACCTTCCGTGGTCACGTGAAGGACGACAAGAAGGGCCGTCGCCGCTGAGGCGGCGACGCAGAGGAGGAACGAAATGGTGGAGTCGATCGCACGCGTGCGACACATCCGCGTCACGCCTCAGAAGGCCCGTCGCGTCATCGAGCTGATCCGCGGCAAGCAGGCCCACGAGGCCCTCGCCATCCTGAAGTTCGCCCCCCAGGGCGCTTCGGAGCCCGTGTACAAGCTGGTCGCCTCGGCGATCGCGAACGCACGGGTCAAGGCGGACTCGACGAACAGCTTCCTCGACGAGCGCGACCTCTACGTGAGCCGCGTCTTCGTCGACGAGGGCACGACCCTGAAGCGGTTCCAGCCGCGCGCCCAGGGCCGCGCCTTCCGCATCAACAAGCGCACCAGCCACATCACGGTCGTCCTCGCGACGCCCGACGAGGCCGAGGTTGCCGCGACGAGCAAGAAGGCGAGCAAGTAATGGGCCAGAAGGTCAACCCGTACGGCTTCCGTCTCGGGATCACGACGGACCACGTCTCGCACTGGTTCACCGACAGCAAGAAGGCCGGTCAGCGTTACGCCGACTACGTGGCCGAGGACATCAAGGTGCGCGAGTACCTGAAGAAGACCCTCGACCGCGCCGGTGTCGCACGCATCGAGCTCGAGCGCACCCGTGACCGTGTCCGCGTGGACATCCACACGGCTCGTCCGGGTATCGTCATCGGCCGCCGCGGCGCCGAGGCGGAGCGCGTTCGCGGTGAGCTCGAGAAGCTCACCAAGAAGCAGATCCAGCTGAACATCCTCGAGGTCAAGAACCCCGAGACCGAGGCCCAGCTCGTCGCGCAGGGCATCGCCGAGCAGCTCTCCGCTCGTGTCGCGTTCCGTCGCGCCATGCGCAAGGGCCTGCAGGGTGCACAGCGCGCCGGCGCCAAGGGTGTCCGCATCCAGGTGTCGGGTCGTCTCGGCGGCGCCGAGATGTCGCGTTCGGAGTTCTACCGCGAGGGCCGTGTGCCGCTGCACACGCTCCGCGCGAACATCGACTACGGCTTCTACGAGGCCCGGACCACGTTCGGCCGCATCGGCGTGAAGGTCTGGATCTACAAGGGCGACATCACGAACAAGGAGCTCGCTCGCGAGCAGGCGAACCAGCGTTCGTCGCGCCCGGAGCGTCGTGGCGGCCCGCGCGGTGAGCGTGGCGACCGTGGCGGCGACCGTCGTGGCGGCGACCGCGGTGACCGTCGTCCGCAGCAGGCCCCGCAGGACGCGCCGGCCGGCGCAGGAGTTGAGGCGTAACCATGCTTATTCCCCGTCGAGTCAAGCACCGCAAGCAGCACCACCCGAAGCGTTCGGGTCAGGCCACCGGTGGTACCAAGGTCAGCTTCGGCGACTACGGTATCCAGGCCCTCACCCCGGCGTACGTGACCAACCGTCAGATCGAGTCCGCTCGTATCGCCATGACGCGTCACATCAAGCGTGGTGGCAAGGTCTGGATCAACATCTACCCGGACCGTCCGCTGACCAAGAAGCCCGCCGAGACCCGCATGGGTTCCGGTAAGGGTTCGCCCGAGTGGTGGGTCGCGAACGTGAAGCCGGGCCGGGTGCTCTTCGAGCTCTCCGGCGTCAGCGAGGAGATCGCCCGTGAGGCGTTGACTCGTGCAATCCACAAGCTGCCCCTCAAGGCACGCATCATCAAGCGCGAGGAGGGCGACGCATAATGGCGATCGGTTCCAAGGAGCTCCGTCCGACGGAGCTCGACACGTTCGAGAACGAGCGTCTCGCTGACGAGCTGAAGAAGGCCAAGGAGGAACTCTTCAACCTCCGCTTCCAGTCGGCCACCGGCCAGCTGGAGAGCCACGGTCGTCTCCGTGCCGTCAAGCGCGACATCGCCCGCATCTACACCGTCCTCCGCGAGCGCGAGCTCGGCATCCGTGCCACTCCCGCGCCCGTCGAGACCGCCCCCAAGGCCAAGAAGACGACGAAGAAGGCTGACAAGCCGGCCGAGTCGACCGAGGCCGAGACCGCCGAGGAGAAGTAATGGCGAACGAAGAGAAGAACTCCGCCGCCCTCACTCGCGGCTACCGCAAGACGCGTCGCGGCTACGTGACGAGCGACAAGATGGACAAGACCATCGTGGTCGAGGTCGAGGACCGCGTGAAGCACGCGCTCTACGGCAAGATCATCCGTCGCACGTCCAAGGTGAAGGCCCACGACGAGCTCGGCACCGCTGGTGTCGGCGACCTCGTCGTGATCAGCGAGACCCGTCCCCTCAGCGCGTCCAAGCGCTGGCGCCTGGTCGAGATCCTCGAGAAGGCCAAGTAGGCCTCGGCCTGCTTCGGAATAGGAGACAGCAGTGATTCAGCAGGAATCCCGCCTGAAGGTCGCCGACAACACGGGTGCCAAGGAGATCTTGACCATCCGCGTGCTCGGTGGCTCGGGTCGTCGCTACGCCGGTCTCGGTGACGTCATCGTCGCCACGGTGAAGGACGCCATCCCCGGCGGCAACGTGAAGAAGGGTGACGTCGTCAAGGCAGTCATCGTTCGCACCAAGAAGGAGACCCGTCGTCAGGACGGCTCCTACATCAAGTTCGACGAGAACGCGGCAGTGATCCTCAAGGCCGACGGCGACCCGCGCGGTACGCGCATCTTCGGTCCGGTCGGTCGCGAGCTCCGTGACAAGAAGTTCATGAAGATCATCTCGCTCGCGCCGGAGGTGCTGTAAGCCATGGCGAACATCAAGAAGGGTGACCTCGTCCAGGTCATCACGGGCGCGACGCAGGAGCGTGGCGGCGACCGTGGCAAGCAGGGCAAGGTCATCGAGGTCCTCAAGGACAAGAACCGCGTCGTCGTCGAGGGCGTGAACTTCGTCACGAAGCACGTCCGCGTCGGTCAGACGCAGCGTGGTTCGAAGACCGGTGGCATCGAGCAGCACGAAGCCTCGATCCACGTCTCGAACGTCGCACTCGTCGACCCGAAGACGAAGAAGCCGACGCGTGTCGGCTTCCGCACCGAAGAGGTGGAGAAGGACGGCGTCAAGAAGACCGTCCGTGTCCGCTACGCGAAGAAGTCTGGTGAGAAGCTCTGATGACTGACACGACTGCTGCGCCCGCTGGCAAGATCCAGCCGCGCCTCAAGCAGAAGTACCTGGCCGAGATCAAGACGGCCCTCACCGAGCAGTTCGGTTACGCGAACGTCAACCAGGTCCCCGGCCTGGTCAAGGTCGTCGTGAACACCGGTGTCGGCGAGGCCGCTCGTGACTCCAAGATCATCGAGGGGGCCATCAAGGACCTCACGGCGATCACGGGTCAGAAGCCCCAGGTCAACATCGCCCGCAAGTCCATCGCTCAGTTCAAGCTGCGCGAGGGCCAGGCCATCGGCGCGCACGTCACCCTCCGCGGTGACCGCGCGTGGGAGTTCCTGGACCGCCTGGTGACGCTCGCACTGCCCCGCATCCGCGACTTCCGCGGTCTCAGCGACAAGCAGTTCGACGGCAACGGCAACTACACGTTCGGTCTCACGGAGCAGTCCGTGTTCCACGAGATCGACCAGGACCGCATCGACCGTGTCCGCGGCTTCGACATCACTGTCGTGACCACCGCGAAGACGGACGACGAGGGACGCGCGCTGCTCCGCCAGCTCGGCTTCCCGTTCCGCTCCAACGAGCAGACGGTCTAAACTACTTCGGGCGGTGCGGGCCGGAGGATTCACGTCCTCCGGCCCGCACGCACGAACACACCGATCTCGGGGAACCGCCCCGGGATCACTCGATCGCTCAGGTCGGCATTCGTGGAACGGGTGTCGAAACCAGGCGAGAAATGGACGAACATCATGACGATGACCGATCCGGTCGCAGACATGCTGACCAGATTGCGGAACGCGAACTCCGCGCACCACGACGCAGTCGCGCTCCCGAGCTCCAAGCTCAAGAAGAACATCGCCGACATCCTCAAGCGTGAGGGCTACATCAGCGAGTGGAAGGAGGAGGACGCCCGGGTCGGGCAGACCCTCACCATCGACCTGAAGTACGGCCCCGAGCGCGAGCGTTCGATCGCCGGCATCAAGCGCGTCTCGAAGCCGGGCCTCCGGGTCTACGCGAAGTCGACGGAGATCCCCCAGGTCCTCGGTGGCCTCGGCGTGGCGATCCTCTCGACCTCCTCCGGCCTCCTGACCGACCGCGAAGCCGAGCAGAAGGGCGTGGGTGGGGAAGTCCTCGCCTACGTGTGGTGATCGACAATGTCACGAATCGGACGTCTCCCCATCGACATCCCCGCCGGCGTCACCGTCTCCGTTGACGGTCAGAACGTGGCGGTCAAGGGCCCGAAGGGCGAGCTCGCGCTCGTCATCGCGGAGCCCATCCAGGCCAAGGTCGAGGAGAACCAGGTCCTCGTCACCCGTCCGGACGACGAGCGCGAGTCGCGTTCGCTCCACGGACTGACCCGGACCCTCATCGCCAACAACATCATCGGCGTGACCCAGGGCTACACCAAGGGCCTCGAGGTCGTCGGTACGGGTTACCGTGTCGCGGCCAAGGGCTCGAACCTCGAGTTCGCCCTCGGGTACTCCCACTCGATCACGGTCGAGCCGCCGGCGGGCATCAGCTTCGCGGTGGAGGGCAACAACAAGGTCACCGTCGCCGGTATCGACAAGCAGGCTGTCGGCGAGGTCGCCGCGAACATCCGGAAGCTCCGGAAGCCCGAGCCCTACAAGGGCAAGGGTGTCCGTTACGCCGGCGAGAACGTGCGCCGCAAGGCCGGAAAGTCAGGTAAGTGATCATGGGACTCCTCAAGACACGAGGCAAGAGCAAGGCGGCCGCCAAGGCGCGTCGTCACAATCGTCTCCGCAAGAAGATCACCGGCACCGAGGCTCGTCCCCGTCTCGCCGTCACCCGCTCGTCGCGTCACGTGTTCGTGCAGGTCATCGACGACTCGAAGGGTCACACCCTCGCAAGCGCCTCGACGATGGAGGCAGACCTCCGCTCGTTCGACGGCGACAAGACCGCCAAGGCCCGTCGCGTCGGTGAGCTCCTCGCCGAGCGCGCGAAGTCGGCTGGCGTCGAGGCCGTGGTCTTCGACCGCGGTGGCAGCAAGTACGCCGGTCGCGTCGCCGCGATCGCCGATGGTGCCCGTGAAGGAGGGCTGAACCTGTGAGCGACAACGCGAACACCAACGAAGACGCCAAGACCGAGGCCGTCGAGGCCACGGAGACCGAGGCTGTCGAGACCACGGAGACCACCGAGGCGAGCACGGAGGCCACGGCCACCGACGCAACCGCCGAGGCGACCACCGAGGGCGCCAAGACCGGCAAGGAGGCGGAGGCACCTGCCGTCGCCGAGCGTCCGGTCGAGACCGCCGCGGGCTCCGCGTCGAACAACCGCGACTCCGCTGACAACCGTGGCCGTCGTGGTGGCGGTCGTGACCGTCAGCAGGGCCGCGACCGCAACAACCGCGGTGGCGACAGCCAGTTCCTCGAGCGCGTGGTGACCATCAACCGCGTCTCGAAGGTCGTCAAGGGTGGTCGTCGCTTCAGCTTCACGGCGCTCGTCGTCGTCGGTGACGGCAACGGCCTCGTGGGCGTCGGCTACGGCAAGGCCAAGGAGGTCCCCACGGCGATCTCCAAGGGTGTCGAAGAGGCGAAGAAGAACTTCTTCCGCGTCCCCCGCGTCGGCAACACGATCCCGCACCCGGTGCAGGGTGAAGCCGCCGCTGGCGTCGTCCTCCTGCGTCCGGCCGGCCCCGGTACCGGTGTCATCGCCGGTGGTCCGGTCCGCGCCGTGCTCGAGTGCGCCGGCATCCACGACGTCCTGAGCAAGTCGCTCGGCTCGTCGAACACCATCAACATCGTGCACGCGACCGTCGAGGCCCTGAAGCAGCTCGAGGAGCCCCGCGCCGTCGCGAGCCGTCGTGGCCTCGACGTCGAGCGGGTCGTCCCGGCCCGTCTGCTCCAGGCCGAGGCCGCAGCCCTGCGTGCCGCGACCGAGAAGGCAGGTGCGTGATGGCGATGCTGAAGATCACGCAGATCAAGTCCGTTATCAGCGAGAAGCAGTACCAGCGCGACACCCTGCGCAGCCTGGGCCTCAAGCGCATCGGCCGTTCGGTCGAGCGTGAGGACAACTCCCAGAACCGCGGGTACATCGCGACGGTGGCGCACCTCGTGAAGGTCGAGGAGGTCGACGCATGAGCGACGAGAAGAACGAGCGCGTGCAGGTGCTGAAGCTGCACCACCTCCGTCCTGCAGAGGGCGCCAAGAAGGACCGCACCCGTGTTGGTCGCGGTGAGGGCTCGAAGGGCAAGACCGCTGGGCGTGGTACCAAGGGCACGAAGGCCCGTTACCAGGTCCGGGTCGGCTTCGAGGGTGGGCAGATGCCGCTGCACATGCGCACCCCGAAGCTCCGCGGGTTCAAGAACCCGTTCCGGGTCGAGTACCAGGTCGTGAACCTGGACAAGATCTCGGAGCTCTACCCCGATGGTGGCGACGTCACCGTTGCGGGCCTGGTCGCCAAGGGCGCCGTCCGCAAGAACGAGAAGGTCAAGGTTCTCGGTCAGGGTGACATCACCGTGAAGATCACGGTCACGGTCGACAAGGTCTCGGCGTCCGCCGCCGAGAAGATCGTGGCTGCTGGCGGCACCGTCTCCCAGTAACCCCCGTCGGCGGCCCGTGCGTTTGCGCACGGGCCGCCGTTACGGTTTCCTTGACAGTGGCCGGCATCCGCCAGCCGGGTCGGCCCTGCCGACCGAAACCGGTCCGGCCGCGATCGACGGCCCCGGTCCCACAAGTTCGGAGTCATCGTGTTCAGAGCGGTCGCGCGCATCATGCGCACCCCTGATCTTCGCAAGAAGATCGGCTTCACCCTCGCGATCATCGCGCTGTTCCGTCTCGGGTCGTACATCCCGGCACCGTTCGTCGACTACGCCGCCGTGCAGAGCTGTCTCGCCAGCGCGTCGTCCTCCGGCGGTCTCTACGACCTCATCAACCTCTTCTCCGGCGGCGCGCTGCTGAAGCTCTCGGTCTTCGCGCTCGGCATCATGCCGTACATCACGTCGTCGATCATCGTGCAGCTCCTGCGTGTGGTCATCCCGCACTTCGACACCCTCTACAAGGAGGGCCAGTCCGGCCAGGCGAAGCTGACGCAGTACACGCGCTACCTCACGATCGCGCTCGGTGTCCTGCAGTCCACGACGCTGATCACGGTCGCCCGCTCCGGCGCCCTGTTCGGCACCAACGCCTCCGCGTCCTGCACGTCGATCATCTCGAACGACAGCTGGTACGCCATCATGCTGATGGTCGTCACGCTGACCGCCGGTACCGGCCTCATCATGTGGATGGGCGAGCTCGTCACCGAGCGCGGCATCGGCAACGGCATGTCGCTCCTGATCTTCACGTCGATCGCTGCGCAGTTCCCGTCGGCGCTCTGGGCGATCGAGCAGTCGCAGTCGTTCGAGCTCTTCCTGTTCGTGATCCTGGTCGGACTCGTGATCATGATGGCCGTCGTGTTCGTCGAGCAGTCACAGCGGCGGATCCCCGTGCAGTACGCCAAGCGCATGGTCGGGCGGCGGACGTACGGCGGCAACAACACCTACATCCCGATCAAGGTGAACATGGCCGGCGTCGTGCCCGTCATCTTCGCCTCGTCGCTGCTGTACCTGCCGGCCCTGATCGCGCAGTTCAACCAGCCCTCGGACGGTTCCGAGCCGGCCGCGTGGGTGACCTGGATCCAGAACAACCTGACCTCGGGTGACAACTGGTTCTACATGGTCCTGTACTTCCTGCTCATCGTCGGGTTCACGTACTTCTACGTGGCGATCACCTTCAACCCCGAAGAGGTCGCCGACAACATGAAGAAGTACGGCGGGTTCATCCCCGGCATCCGTGCCGGTCGTCCGACCGCCGAGTACCTCGACTACGTCCTCACCCGGGTGACGCTGCCCGGCTCGCTCTACCTCGGTCTCATCGCGCTCATCCCGCTGGCAGCACTGGCGCTGTTCGGCGCGAACCAGAACTTCCCGTTCGGTGGCGCGAGCATCCTCATTATCGTGGGTGTCGGTCTCGAGACCGTGAAGCAGATCGACTCGCAGCTGCAGCAGCGTCACTACGAAGGGCTTCTCCGTTGAGCGCACGTCTCATAATCGTCGGACCTCCCGGAGCCGGGAAGGGCACCCAGGCCGGCCGGATCGCGGACTCCTTCGGGATCCCCGCGATCTCGACCGGGGACATCTTCCGCAAGAACGTGGCAGAGGGCACGCCCCTCGGTGTGCAGGCGAAGGCGATCATGGACGCCGGCGACTACGTGCCGGACTCCCTGACGAACGAGCTCGTGAAGTCACGCCTGCAGGAGCCCGATGCCGAGCACGGCTTCCTGCTGGACGGCTACCCGCGCACGGTCGGTCAGGTCGAGTACCTCGACGCACTGCTCGCCGAGCAGGGCACCGGGATCGACGCCGTCGTGCAGCTCGTCGCCGACCAGGACGAGCTCGTCGGTCGCCTGCTCAAGCGGGCCGAGGACCAGGGCCGCAGCGACGACAACGAGGAGACGATCCGTCGTCGCCAGCAGGTCTACGCCGAGCAGACGGCGCCCATCGTGGCGGCGTACGGCGAGCGTGGCCTCGTGGTCGACGTCGACGGCCTCGGTGCCATCGACGAGGTCGGCGACCGCATCCAGACGGCACTGGCGCGCCGCGGGCTCTCCGCGACCGTCTGACCAGCGTGGTGCGGTTCAAGAAGCCCTCGATCTACAAGACCCCGGACGAGCTCCGGGCGATGGTCCGGCCGGGCCAGCTGACCGCCGAGGCGCTCGACGCCGTCCGTGCAGCGATCCGTCCGGGGATCACCACCGGTGAACTCGATGCGATCGCCGAGCGCACCATCCGTGACGGCAGTGGAGTCCCGAACTTCCAGCTCGTGCCCGGCTACCGCCACACGCTGTGCGTGTCGGTGAACGACGAGATCGTGCACGGGATCCCCGGTGAGCGCGTCCTCGCGCCCGGCGACATCGTGTCGGTGGACGCCGGCGCCGAGGTCGACGGCTGGAACGGCGACAGCGCGTTCACGACCGTCGTGCCCGGCGGCGACGCAGCGGTCGCCGCAGCCCGTCAGACGCTCTGCGACACGACCGAGCGGTCGCTCTGGCACGGCATCGCCGCGCTCGCCCACGCGAAGAACCTGCACGAGGTCGGCTCGGCCGTGGAGGACGCGATCGACGAGACCGGCGCGTGGGGCATCGTCGAGGACTACACCGGCCACGGCATCGGCCGGTCGATGCACGAGGAACCGCCGGTCTTCAACTACCGCGTGCGCGGTGCCGGACCTGCCGTCAAGCCGGGGCTGGTGGTCGCCATCGAGCCCATGGTCACGGCCGGCGCGATCGACAGCTCGACGGACGACGACGAGTGGACGGTCCGGACGCTCGACGGCTCCGACGCCGCGCACTGGGAGCACAGCGTCGCGGTGCACGCGGCCGGCATCTGGGTGCTCACGGCCGCCGACGGCGGCGCTCGGGGCCTGGCCCCGCTGGGTGTGACGCCCGTCCCGATCCCGTAGGACGGGCCTCCAGTCCGCACGCGGTGCCCACGCTGGGCGTCTCCGCTCGATGCGACGGCCAGGAGGCCCGGCTGGCGTCCGCCGCGTCGACGACGTCGCGTGGACCCTCCCGACCACTGTCGGGCCCACGCCGTGACGTCGCGTCAGTTGCCGACGGAGCAGGTCTCCTCGGAGGCGCTCTGCCCGGTGATCGACGAGGGCAGCGGCGTCGCCGACGCGGTCGGCGTCCGCGTCGCGGTCGCGCTCGGCGTCGCCGACGGTGTGCCGGCGGACGAGGTCCCGGACGAACTCGAGGTGCCGGACGACCCCGAGGAGCCGGACGACCCGGTGCCGCTCGACGTCCCGCCGCTCGACGGCGACTCCTCGGAGGCGCGACCGGTGCTCGAGTCGCTCAGCGAGGACCGGACGTCGTTCTGCAGCGCCACGTTCAGGGTGTGGGCCGTCTCCTGGTCGACGATCACGCGGGCGCTGTCGGCGGGGTCGTCGGCCACCGGGTACTGCACGAAGAGCATGTTGGCCGTGCTCATCCCGCGCAGGGCGGCCGCGAGCTTGACGAGGGTGCCGGTCTGGGCCAGGCCGTCGGACAGCGTCATGTTGGACAGGGCGGCGCCGGCCAGCTTGTAGAGCGTGATCGGGTTCGAGAGCGTGCCGTCCGAGGTGACCTTGCGGAGGAGCGCCGACAGGAACACCTGCTGCGAGCTGATGCGGGCGAGGTCGCTGCCGTCGCCGACCCCGTGGCGGGTGCGCAGGAAGGCCAGGGCGTCCGAACCCTCGAGGGAGTGCGAGCCCGTCGTGAGGTGCAGGCCGGTGAACGTGTCGTCGATCGGCTCGGCGACGCAGACGTCCACCCCGCCGAGGGCGTTCGACATCTCGATCACGCCGTCGAACGTGATGAGCCCGGCGTAGGGGATGCTCAGACCGGTCAGGTTCTCGACCGTGTCCACGACGCAGGAGACACCGCCGTTGCCGAGCGCGGTGTTGAACATCGCCGAGGTGGACGCCGGGTAGGTCGTGCCGGTCGCGGGGTTCGTGCAGGCCGGGATGGGGACCATCAGGTCACGGGGGAAGCTGACCGCGGTGAGCTGCTGGTGGTCCGCCGAGATGTGGATGAGCATCGTGACGTCGTTGCGGGCGCCCTCGACGTCCTCGTCGGAGTCGAACTGGCCGACCCGGGTGTCGCTCCCGATGAGCAGGATGTTCGCTCCGCCCTTGATCGCCGAGATGTCGGCGGTCTTCGCGGTGCTCTGGTCGTCGGTGCTCAGCGCGACGGTCTGCGGCGCGGTGGCGAGCTGTGCCCCGGCGATCGCGGCGACGCTCGTGCCGCTGACGAGCAGGACGGCTACGGCGGACGCGACGACGGTGACGAGCGTGCCCCAACCCCGGCGACGGGCCTGCTTGCCGTGGCTGGCGAAGGGGCGTCGGGTGGCGTCGGGCACGTGTTCTCCGTTCGGTGGTCCGGCGCGATCTGCTGGTGCGACGGACGTGGCTGCGGAGCAAAACTACGGTTCGCGCGCATGTGTGCGCCCGGAGCGCGCCGTCAAACCACTGTGCAACGCTCAGGCACGGCCCCGGAAGCCCCAGACGTGGGGTGTTCCGCGTCCCCACTTGGCAATTGCGGGTTTACCACATAAGATCGATCTTTGGTGTGTCATGCCCTCTCGGGTGTGGCGACCGACCCGCAGACCGGTTCGGGGATCACACCTGTTCCACAACCAAGCGACAGTGAGGCTATGGCCAAGAAAGACGGCGTCATCGAGATCGAAGGCTCGGTGCTCGAAGCTCTGCCCAACGCGATGTTCCGCGTTGAGCTGACGAACGGACACAAGGTCCTCGCGCACATCTCCGGGAAGATGCGCCAGCACTACATCCGCATCCTCCCCGAGGACCGCGTGATCGTGGAGCTGAGCCCGTACGACCTGACCCGCGGCCGGATCGTCTACCGCTACAAGTGATCCGCGAGCTGGAAAGGAACGGCACGGCAATCCTGCCGAGCACGAAGCCAGCGAGCACGAGGAAAGAACCATGAAGGTCAACCCCAGCGTCAAGCCCATCTGCGAACACTGCCGTGTGATTCGCCGCAAGGGCCGCGTCATGGTGATCTGCAAGAGCAACCCGCGTCACAAGCAGCGCCAGGGCTAGTCCCGGGCGCGTGACCGGCGCCGACGGTGTCCATCGGACACCAGGCTGCTCGAGCACGACCCACAACTGAAGATCGACAACGCAGTACCAGAACCCGGTCGCACGACGACCGGGGGACACCTCGGGGCGGAGGCCCGAGCACCGGTACTGCGCCACACCTCCATCGACAACAGGAGCAGCCATCACATGGCACGTCTAGCAGGCGTCGACATCCCGCGCGAGAAGCGCGTGGAGATCGCACTCACGTACATCTACGGCGTCGGCCGTACCCGCGCCGTCCAGGCACTGACGGAGACCGGTATCTCCGGTGACATCCGCGTCAAGGACCTGACCGACGACCAGCTCGTCGCCCTCCGTGACTTCATCGAGGGCAACTTCAAGGTCGAGGGTGACCTCCGCCGTGAGGTCGCCGCCGACATCCGCCGCAAGGTCGAGATCGGCAGCTACGAGGGTCTTCGCCACCGTCGTGGTCTCCCGGTGCGCGGTCAGCGCACCAAGACCAACGCTCGTACCCGCAAGGGACCGAAGCGCACCGTGGCAGGCAAGAAGAAGGCTCGATAGGAGACCCCGATGGCTACCCCCAAGACTGCCGCGCGCAAGCCGCGCCGCAAGGAGAAGAAGAACGTCGCTGTGGGCCAGGCCCACATCAAGAGCACGTTCAACAACACGATCGTCAGCATCACCGACCCGTCGGGTGCCGTCCTCAGCTGGGCGTCCTCGGGTGCCGTGGGCTTCAAGGGTTCGCGCAAGTCGACGCCGTTCGCGGCGCAGCTCGCCGCCGAGTCCGCTGCGCGTCAGGCGCAGGAGCACGGCGTCAAGAAGGTCGACGTCTTCGTGAAGGGCCCGGGTTCGGGTCGCGAGACCGCGATCCGCTCCCTCCAGGCCGCTGGCCTCGAGGTCGGCTCGATCAACGACGTCACGCCGCAGGCGCACAACGGGTGCCGCCCGCCCAAGCGCCGTCGCGTCTGACGCGAGGAGCAACCGGCCGCGCCCTGCTCGTCCCCTGACCGGATCCGTTCCGGCGAGGGCGGGCAGGGCCCGCGGCCATTCCTGGTCGTTCGATCGCGCACGTGTGTGCGCGTGATCACAACTCAACAGACCCGTCGGGGCCCATGCGGCCCCGTCGTACCGCCAAGTGTCATATAGCGGACACTTCGCCGAAAGGAATCCCACAGTGCTCATTGCACAGCGCCCCACCCTGACCGAGGAGCCGATCTCCGAGCACCGCTCGCGCTTCGTCATCGAGCCGCTCGAGCCGGGCTTCGGTTACACCCTCGGCAACTCGCTGCGCCGCACGCTCCTCTCCTCGATCCCCGGCGCGGCTGTCACCAGCATCCGCATCGACGGCGTCCTCCACGAGTTCAGCACCGTTCCCGGTGTCAAGGAAGACGTCACCGAGATCATCCTCAACATCAAGAGCCTGGTCGTCTCCAGCGAGCACGACGAGCCCATCACGGCGTACCTGCGCAAGCAGGGTGCCGGTCAGGTCACCGCAGCGGACATCTCCGCTCCGGCCGGCGTCGAGATCCACAACCCGGAACTCGTCATCGCGACCCTGAACGACACCGCGCGCTTCGAGCTCGAGCTCACGATCGAGCGTGGCCGTGGCTACGTCTCGGCGACGCAGAACCGTTCCGAGTTCAGCGAAGCCGGTCAGATCCCGATCGACTCGATCTACTCGCCCGTCCTCAAGGTCACCTACCGCGTCGAGGCGACGCGTGCCGGTGAGCGCACGGACTTCGACCGCCTGGTCGTCGACGTCGAAGCGAAGCCGGCCATCACGCCGCGCGACGCCATCGCGTCGGCCGGTCGCACGCTGGTCGAGCTGTTCGGGCTCGCTCGCGAGCTCAACACGGCGGCAGAGGGCATCGAGATCGGCCCCGCGCCGGTCGACGCCGTGCTCTCGAACGAACTGCAGACCCCGATCGAGGACCTCGACCTGTCGGTCCGCAGCTACAACTGCCTGAAGCGGGAGGGCATCAACACGGTGTCCGAGCTCGTCGCCCTGTCGGAGACGCAGCTCATGAACATCCGCAACTTCGGTCAGAAGTCGGTGGACGAGGTCAAGGACAAGCTCACCGAGCTCGGCCTGTCCCTCAAGGACACCGTCCCCGGATTCGACGGCGCCCACTTCTACAGCGGGTACGACGAGGACGAGTCCAACAACTGACCTCGCGCTCACGCGCAAGCGCGCTGACACCGCGCGCACCACTTTCACCACTGGAGAACTGACATGCCGAAGCCCACCAAGGGCCCCCGCCTCGGTGGCGGTCCCGCCCACGAGCGCCTGCTCCTGAGCAACCTCGCCAACGCCCTCTTCACGCACGGTCGCATCACGACCACCGAGACGAAGGCCAAGCGCCTCCGTCCGGTCGCCGAGCGTCTCATCACGTTCGCGAAGCGCGGCGACCTGCACGCGCGTCGTCGTGTGATCAGCATCCTGCGCGACAAGTCCGTCGTGCACACGCTGTTCACCGAGATCGCTCCCCAGGTCGAGGACCGCCAGGGCGGTTACACCCGCATCACGAAGCTCGGCTTCCGCAAGGGCGACAACGCCCCGCTGGCGTCGATCGAGCTCGTCCTCGAGCCCGTCTCGAGCACGCCCGCTCCGGTCAAGCGCAACTCGGCTCCGGCCGCTGCTGCCGCGCCGGTCGACGAGCCCGCCGCTGACGAGACCACCGAGGAGGCCCCGGTCGAAGAGACCGAGACCACCGAGGAGTCCGCCCCGGTCGAGACCGAGTCCGAGACCGAGGCTGCTGCCGAGGTCGAGGCCGACGCCGCCGAGAAGTCGGACGACGCCGACACCAAGTAGTCCGGTGCCCTCCGGGGCGCTGCACCACCACGAGGAAGCCCCCGCGACCCAGGTCGCGGGGGCTTCCTCGCGTCCGAGGCTGGTCGTGCACACCGACTGCTCGGCGTACCGTCACGGGCCGGGTGCGACGGAAGGAAGTCATGGCGTTCCAGCACGTTGCGGGTCTGGGGACCCGGGTCTGGCGGTGGAGCCGGACCTCGGGCACACAGCCGCGCCTGCTGCACGCCGGCAAGGCCGCCGCCGCCGCGGTGATCGCCTGGTTCGTGGCGCGGCACATCCCGGGCGTCGCGGCCGAGTACCCGTACTACGCACCACTCGGCGCCGTCGTCGCGATGCAGACGACGGTGTTCGCGGGCATCCGGAGCGGTGTGCAGACCCTGGTCGGGATCGCCCTCGGCATCCTCATCGCCGCGTTCACGATGTGGGTCGGCGATCCCGGCTTCCTCGCGATCGCGCTCGCGGTCGGCGTCGGGGTGCTGGTCGGCGGGTTCCGCGTGCTGGGCGAGGGCAGCTCGTGGGTGTCCACCGCGGCGCTCTTCGTCCTGCTCGTCGGCGGCGCCAACGCCGAGGGGTACTCGCTCGGGTACCTCGTGCAGATGGCCGTGGGCGTCGTGATCGGGCTGCTGGTCAACTTCCTGGTGTTCCCGCCGCTGCACTTCTGGGACGCCGAACACCGCATCGACGCGGTGAACGGCGTGCTGGCGGACCACCTCGACGGGCTGGCAGCCGTGCTCGAGGAGGGCAAGCGCGACGAGAAGGCGTGGGACCACCAGCAGGACCGCCTGGACCGCGCGATCGCGGACGTGCGGTCGCGGGTGGCGATCGCGCACGAGAGCCGCCGACTCAACCCCCGTGGTGCACTGCGCGGGTCGCGAGCGCGGCTCCAGAAGGACGGCGGACGCTTCCGCGCACTGGAGCGGGTCGCCTGGTACACGACCGACCTCACCGAGCTCGTGGCACGCTCCGGCCCGGTGTCCGAGGGCGTCGGGCGTCCGGACCCCGCGTTCGCCACCCCCATCGCCGAGGCACTGCGGAAGATCGCCAGCACGATCCGCGGCGACTCCCCGGAGGACCAGGCCGAAGAGGCCATCGCACGACTCGAGAGCGCGCTCGACGCATCGCGCGAGAACCCCTCGCACGTCGCGGTCACCTCGGCCGCGCTCGTCGCCCTGCGCGGGATCGTCGAGTCCGAGCGACGCGCCACCGACGACCTCGACACCCGGACCGGTCCGTCGGCGTTCGGCCGTCCGCGCGGCTGAGCGGGTACGGGCGGCCGCCGTCCGGCAGACGGATCGCGGGCCGGGAGGCACGGATCACCCCCGCTACGGTGGTCACGTGGACGAGACGGTCGGCTTCCAGGACCCCGACAGCACGGGCGACGTGCGGCTCCGGCTGGACATCGCCTACGACGGGGCGGCGTTCTCCGGGTGGGCCCGGCAGCCCGGGCTCCGGACCGTGCAGGGCGCGCTCGAGACCGCACTCGCCACTGTCTTCACCCGCTGGGGCGAACCGCCGTTGCTCACCGTTGCCGGACGCACCGACGCCGGGGTGCACGCCACGGGGCAGGTCGCGCACCTGGACCTGTCGGCAGAGCAGTGGGCCGCGCTCACCGCCAAGCGCGGGTCGGGCCGGTCACCGCTCGACGGGCTGCTCAAGCGGGTCAACGGCATCGCGGCACCCGAGGGGGACGTCGTCGTCACCGGAGCTTCGGTGGCGCCCGACGGGTTCGACGCCCGGTTTTCCCCGCTCTGGCGCCGGTACGAGTACCGGATCGCGGACGCCGACGCCCCGCGCGATCCACGTCGACGCGGGCACACGGTCTGGCACGCGGCGCGGCTCGATCCGGCAGCGATGGAGCGCGGTGCGCTGACGTTGCTCGGGCTGCACGACTTCGCGACGTTCTGCAAGCCGCGCGAGGGGGCGACGACCATCCGGACGTTGCAGCAGTTCGGCTGGGACCGCGAGCCGGACGGCGTGCTGGTGGCGCGCCTCCAGGCCGACGCCTTCTGCCACTCGATGGTGCGGGCCATGGTCGGCGCGACCATCGCCGTCGGCGAGGGCCGCTTCGGCCCGGACCGCCTCGAGGAACTGCGCGTCGCCGAGGAGCGCACGAGTGCCTTCAAGACGGCGCCGGCGAAGGGACTGACGCTGACCGAGGTGGGCTACCCGGCAGACGCGGAGCTCGCGCAGCGGGCGGAGCAGACCCGGGCCCGCCGGTCGGTGGACGGTACCGTCGAGGGATGAGCCCGCGTGAACCCCGTTCCGTCGTGTCCGTCGCCCCCGGAGTCGTCTTCGTCGAGGGCCCGGTGTCCAACTGGGTGGTGCTGGCCGAGGAGGACGGCGTCGCGCTGATCGACGCCGGCTACCCGGCCGACACCGACCTCGTGCTCGACACCGTGCGCGTCGCCGGACACGACCCCGCCGACCTCCGTCGCGTCTACGTGACGCACGGACACGTCGACCACGTCGGCGGCATCCCCGGGATCCTCGAGCGGTACCCCGGCGTGGAGGTGCTCGCCCACACCGACGAGCTCGCCAACGTCCGCGGACCGGAGCGGCAGCAGGTCACCCCGGCGGAGATCGGCGGCCGGCTCGCCAGCCCGCGGGTGCTCGCCTGGCTGGCACGGGCCATCCGCTCCGACGCCCTCCGACCGACCACCGTGCCGTCCGCTCGCGCGTTCACCGGTGCGGACTTCGCGGGCCGGGCGATCACACCCTTCCCGGCCGTCGGCCACACCGACGGCTCGACGGCCTACCTGCTGCCCGCGGCGGACGCGATCGTCACGGGCGACGCGGTCGTCAGCCGGCACGACACCCAGCCCGGGTCGTGGGCCCCGCGGCCGCGGATGATCACACCCTTCTTCACCGCCGACCAGGACCGCGCGCTCGAGTCGGCACGGGCGCTGCCGTTCCCGGCGCTCGTGCTGCCGGGACACGGACCGGCTGTCCGACGTGTGGGCGGGACGTGGCTGCCGATCGGCTGATGCCGCGCGATCGGCTGTGCCGCCGAACGCGATCGGCTGGTGCCGCGCGTTCGGCTGATGTTGCCGAACGCAATCATTTACCTCGACGCAACCTGAATGTCCCCGCAGGTCGGTAGCGTGCGGACATGGCCAACACCCTCGGGCGCACTCTGCTGTGCGCCACGGCGGCCGCGACGCTCCTCGCGGCTCCACTCGTCACCGTCACCGCAGCGACCGCGAACCCCGAGGGGACCGACCTCGTCATCGAGGAGGCCTACCTGAAGGCGGGGAGCAAGGGCGCGTTCTACAACGAGAAGTTCGTCGAGATCGGCAACCCGACCGACGCCGCCGTGTCGCTCGACGGGTGGTCGCTCCAGTACCGTTCCGCCACGGGCACCGGCACGTTCTCGGCCAGTGCGCTCCAGGGCACCGTGCCGGCCAAGGGCACCTTCCTGGTGTCGATGGCGGGCAACGGCGGGGCCACCGCGGCTGGCGAGGACCTGCCCGCCGCCGACGACACCGCGACGCTCAACCCGTCGGGCACCACGGGCACGCTCGTGCTGTCCGACGCCACGGCACCCCTGGCGCTCGCCGCCGGACCCGTCGCCACCGGCACCGACGGCGTGGTCGACCTGCTCGGCTACGGCGCCTCGAACACGTTCGAGTCGGCCGTGCGCACCGTGACCGGGGACAACTCCGTCCCGAACGGCCTGGTCCGCCAGGGCACCACGGACACCGACGTCAACGGTGCGGACTTCTCCGTGACGACGACGCTCACCCCACGGAACGCCGCGGGCGAGACGACGGCACCGACCGAGCCCACGGAACCGACCGACCCGGGTGACGGCGGGACCCCCGCGCCCGGCACGCCCGCCGAGACGGTGACCATCGCCCAGCTGCAGGGCACCACGGACACCTCGCCGTACGCCGGCAAGAACGTCACGACCGACGGCGTCATCACCGCGGTCTACGGCACCGGCGGCTTCAACGGCTACACGATCCAGACCCCGGGCACCGGCGGCGCGATCGACCTCGCCGCCCACACCGCGTCCGACGCCGTGTTCGTCTTCTCGTCCGCCACCGCCGGGCTGGTGCACGAGGGCGACCACGTGCGGGTCACCGGCGCCGTGTCCGAGTACTCCGGCCTGACCGAGCTCACGGTGTCCGGGGCCTCGTCGCTGCAGCAGCTGGACGACAGCGTCGCGGCACCGCAGCCGGCCGCCGTCGCGTTCCCGTCGTCCGACGCCCAGCGCGAGTCGCTCGAGAGCATGCTCGTCGCTCCCCAGGGGGCGTACACCGTCGCCGACAACTACACGACGAACCAGTACGGCGAGGTCGTGCTCGCCAGCGGCACGAAGCGTCTGATCCAGCCGACCGAGGTCGGTCGCCCGGGCAGCGCCGCGGCGAAGGCCGTCGAGGCCGACAACGCCGCGCGCAAGGTCACGCTCGACGACGGTGCGAGCACCAACTTCCTGACCCAGGCGAACCAGGGCACCCCGGTGTCGTGGCTCACCCAAGGCCCGGTCACCGTCGGTGCCGCCGCCACCTTCACCGAGCCGGTCGTCCTCGACTACCGCAACAACGGGTGGAAGTTCCAGCCGACCGCGCCGATCACGGGTGCGACCCCGGCCGCCGACCTGCCGGCGTCGTTCTCGAAGGTGCGCCAGTCGGCGCCGCAGGACGTCGGTGGCGACCTGAAGCTCGCCGGCTTCAACGTGCTCAACTACTTCCCGACCACGGGCGACGAGCTCACCGGCTGCAAGTACTACACGGACCGTGCCGGTGACCCCGTCACGGTGAACTCGGGCTGCGACGCCCGCGGTGCCGCCGAGCAGGAGGACTTCCTGCGCCAGCAGGGCAAGATCGTCAAGGCGATCAACGGCCTGGATGCCGACGTCGTCTCGCTCGAGGAGATCGAGAACTCCGTCCGCTTCGGTCAGGACCGTGACGCCGCCGTGGCCACCCTGGTCGACGCGCTCAACGCCGCCACCGGCCAGGACACCTGGGCCTACGCGAAGTCCCCGGCCGTCGTGCCCGCGAGTGAGGACGTCATCCGCCTCGCCCTGATCTACAAGAAGGACCGCGTCGAGCCCGTCGGCGAGTCGACGATCCTGCTCGACGACGCGTTCACGAACGCCCGCCAGCCCGTCGCGGACGCGTTCCGCCCGGTCGGCGGCACCGCGGACGACGACTTCCTGGTGATCGCGAACCACTTCAAGTCGAAGGGCTCCGGCACCGGCGAGAACGCCGACCAGGGCGACGGGCAGGGTGCGTCGAACGCCGACCGCGTCGAGCAGGCGAAGGCCCTGGTGACCTTCTCCACCGACATGCAGGAGCAGTACGGCACCGACAAGGTGTTCATGCTCGGCGACTTCAACGCCTACAGCAAGGAGGATCCGGTGGTGGTCCTCGACGAGGCCGGCTACACCGACCTCGGCCCGGCGCTCGACAGCACCGAGTACTCGTACGTGTTCTCCGGCCTGAGTGGCTCGCTCGACCACGTGTTCGCGTCGAAGGCCGCGCTCGAGACGGTCACGGGCGTGGACATCTGGAACATCAACTCGGTCGAGTCGGTGGGCCTGGAGTACAGCCGCTACAACTACAACGCGACGAACCTGTACACCGACGACGTGTACCGGGCGAGCGACCACGACCCGATCCTGGTCGGCTTCGACCTGGACGCCGCGGGCACCGACCCGGGCACGGACCCGACGCCGGTGCCGACTCCGACCCCGACACCGACGCCGACCCCGGTGCCGAACCCGACGCCGACCCCGACTCCGGTGCCGCCGGTCGACGGGATCACCCCGCCGGTTGTTCCGGTGGCGCCGTCGGAGTCGCTGTTGACGGAGGCGAGCCGTGGTGGGGTGTCGGCTCCGGCGTCGGCTGGTGCGGGGGAGACGATCACGGTGACGGTGGGCACGCAGTCCGCGGGGCAGAGCGTCAACGTGTGGTTGTTCTCGGAGCCGACGCTGATCGGCACGGCTGTGGTCGCATCCGACGGGACGGTGCGGGTGACGATCCCGGCGGACACGGTGGCTGGTGCGCATCGTCTGGCGGTGACGGCTGCTGACGGGAGTCTGATCGGGTGGACCCCGATCACGATCACCACGGATGGGCAGCTCGCGTTCACGGGTGCCGCAGGGATGGGTGCCGGTGCGCTGGTGGCGTTCCTGCTGCTCGCGGCGGGCGCGGGTGTGCTGGTCGTGCGTCGCCGACGTCGGGCTGTGGCTGCGGAGTAGTCCCCACGCCCCACGGGCGCACTTGGTGAGCAGGAATGGTCGGGTCCGCAGTGGGGACCCGACCGTTTCTGCTCACCATGCGCGGTAAGGGCGACCGCGCGGCGGACGGGAGGCGCGGTGCGGGCTGGCACGGCGCCTCCAGGCCGGCAGCCGGCCGCGTTTGACCGACGTACCCCGCGTCGGCTAGGCTCTCAACTTGGTCTGTGCGCCCCGCGCGCGGACAGTCAGATGAGCCCTCCAACCGAGGTGTTCCGCGTGCTTCTGCCCGTGGAACTCCCGACCGGAGCGGGATTCACGGACTCCTCACCTCGACACGAAAGCAGCACTCCTGTGACTCGCACGTTCTCACCGAAGCCGGCAGACGTCCAGCACGACTGGATCGTCATCGACGCCGCCGATGTCGTCCTCGGCCGTCTCGCCACCCACGCCGCAGCGCTCCTGCGCGGCAAGCACAAGGCCACCTTCGCCCAGCACATGGACATGGGTGACTTCGTCATCATCGTGAACGCCGACAAGGTCGCCCTGACCGGTTCGAAGCTCGCGAAGAAGGTCTACTACCGTCACTCGGGGTACCCGGGCGGCCTGACGGCGACCTCCTACCCGGAGATGCTCGAGAAGCACCCCACCCGCGCCGTCGAGAAGGCGATCCGCGGCATGCTGCCGAAGAACACCCTCGGCCGCGAGCAGCTCAAGAAGCTGAAGGTCTACGCCGGCGCGGAGCACCCGCACGCCGCGCAGCAGCCCAAGCCGTACATCTTCGACCAGGTCGCACAGTAGTTCCGGCCACGACGACTTCAAGGACACAGAAAACTCATGGCTCAGATCGCTGATTCCCTCGACCAGACCCCGGAGAGCTTCACCACGGAGAGCGCACCCGCCGCTGCCGAGGCCGCTCCCCGTCAGATCCTCAACGTCTCCGGCGGTGCCGTCGGGCGCCGCAAGGAGGCCATCGCGCGCGTCCGGCTCGTCCCGGGCTCCGGCACGTTCGTCGTGAACGGCCGCACGCTCGAGGACTACTTCCCGAACAAGCTGCACCAGCAGCTCATCAACGACCCCTTCAAGGTGCTCGAGCTCCTCGGCTCGTACGACGTCGTCGCCCGCATCACCGGTGGTGGCCCCTCGGGTCAGGCCGGTGCGCTCCGCCTCGCCATCGCCCGCACGCTGAACGAGATCGACCGCGAGAACAACCGCGCGGCCCTCAAGAAGGCCGGCTTCCTCACCCGTGACGCCCGCGTCATCGAGCGCAAGAAGGCCGGTCTCAAGAAGGCCCGCAAGGCTTCGCAGTTCTCGAAGCGCTAGTCGTCACCGGCTGAAGATCGCAATGCCGCGTCTGTTCGGTACCGACGGGGTTCGTGGTCTCGCCAACGGCGAGCTGACGGCCGCGCTCGCACTGGGTCTTGCCCAGGCGAGCGCGGCCGTCCTCACACACGGACACCATGCCGACGCCCGCCGGGCGTCGGGTCGACCGCGCCCGCGCGCGGTCCTCGCGCGTGACCCGCGCGTCTCCGGCGAGTTCCTCGGTGCCGCCGTCGCGGCCGGGCTCGCCTCGGCCGGCGTCGACGTGCTCGACGCCGGGGTCATCCCCACCCCCGCCGCGGCGTTCCTCGTCGCGGACATCGACGCCGACTTCGGCGTGATGATCTCCGCATCGCACAACCCCGCTCCCGACAACGGGATCAAGTTCTTCGCCACGGGTGGCCGCAAGCTGCCGGACGAGGTCGAGGACCGCATCGAAGCGGCCATGCACGACCACTCCGCACCCACCCCCACCGGCATCGACGTCGGGCGCATCTCGCGGTTCGCCGACGCCGAGGACCGCTACGTGGTGCACCTGCTCGGCACGCTGCCGCACCGGCTCGACGGCATCCACGTCGTGCTCGACTGCGCGAACGGTGCCGCCGCCGGCGTCTCGCCAGAGGTCTTCGTCAACGCGGGTGCCCGCGTGACGCTCATCGGCGCCGACCCCGACGGCTGGAACATCAACGACGGCGTCGGTTCGACCCACATCGACAACCTCGCGCGCGCGGTGCTCGAGCACGGTGCCGACGTCGGCATCGCGCACGACGGTGACGCGGACCGCTGCCTGGCGGTCGACGCCGCGGGCAACGCGATCGACGGCGACCAGATCATGGCGATCCTGGCGTTGTCGCTGCAGGAGCGCGGACGACTGAAGGACGACACCCTCGTCGCGACGGTCATGTCGAACCTCGGGCTGAAGCGCGCCATGGCCGACGCGGGCATCACCGTGATCGAGGCCGGCGTGGGTGACCGCTACGTGCTCGAGAAGATGACCGAGGGCGACTACTCCATCGGTGGCGAGCAGTCCGGCCACATCATCTTCAACGAGTTCGCCACCACGGGTGACGGCATCCTGACCGGGCTGCACCTGGTCGCCGAGATGGCGCGCACGGGCAAGACCCTGCAGGAGCTCGCCTCGTGCATGACGGTGTTCCCGCAGGTGCTGCTCAACGTCCGGGGCGTCGATCGCCACGGGCTCGCCGACCAGGGCGTGCAGGACGCCATCTCCGCCGCCAGCGAGGCGCTCGGGGACAGCGGCCGCGTGCTGCTCCGTCCGTCGGGCACCGAGCCGGTCGTGCGCGTGATGGTCGAGGCCGCTTCGCAGGACGATGCCCAGCGCATCGCCGAGGAGCTCGCCGCCGTCGTGCAGGACCGCCTGGCGCTCGACGCCGCGTAGGGGTTCCCTCCGCAAGACACCGGTGTTCGCCGGTTGAACACGTGCATGCCGCGGTTCAGCTCGCGAACACCGGTGTTTTGCTGTCGCCCGCAGCTCAGATCTTGCGGAGCAGGACCGAGTTCACCTTGTGGTTCGCGCCCTTCTTCAGCACCAGCGTGGCGCGCGAGCGCGTGGGCAGCACGTTCTCGATCAGGTTCGGCTCGTTGATCGCCCGCCAGACGTCGGTCGCCGTTCGCACCGCGTCCTCACGCGAGAGCGAGGCGAACCGGTGGAAGAACGAGTCGGGGCTCGAGAACGCCTCTTCCTGCAGGGCGAGGAACCGGTCGACGTACCAGGACTCGATGTCCTTCGTCTTCGCGTCCACGTAGATCGTGAAGTCGAACAGGTCGGACAGCGCGAGCCGCCCGTGCACCGGGGGTGCCAGCACGTTGAGGCCCTCGACGATGAGCACGTCGGGCTGCCGGACGACGATCTCGGCATCGGGCACGATGTCGTAGACCAGGTGCGAGTAGTACGGCGCGCGGACCTCGGTCGCCCCGCTCTTCACCTGGCTCACGAAGCGCAGCAGGGAGCGGCGGTCGTACGACTCCGGGAAGCCCTTCCGGTCCATGATCCCGCGGCGCTCCAGCTCGGCGTTCGGGTACAGGAAGCCGTCGGTCGTCACGAGCTCGACCCGAGGGGTGTCCGGCCAGCGCTTCGTCAGCTCGCGCAGCAGACGGGCGACGGTGGACTTGCCGACCGCGACGGAGCCCGCGACGCCGATGACGAACGGCGTGCGTCCGGCGCGCTCACCGAGGAACCGGCTCGTCTCGGCGTGCAGGTTCCGCGCGCCGGCGGCGTAGAGCGTGAGCAGGCGGGACAGGGGCAGGTAGACCTCCTGCACCTCCTGCATGTCCAACCGGTCGCCGAGACCGCGCAGCTGCACGATCTCGGTCTCGGTGAGCGACAGGTGCTCCTTCGGGGCGAGCTGGGACCACTCGTCACGCGGGATCTCCACGAACGGGGTCGGGTGCGCGACGGCGGTCTCCGAGAACGGCATGGGATCGAGCGTACAGACGGGAGGCCCGGGGCACGTGAGCCGACCGGCTCACGTGCCCCGGGCCTCCCGTCCAGTGCCCGGTGCGCGTCCGCAGGACGCGACGCGTCAGGCGGGGAGGGCCGCCTCGATGGCGGCGACGACCTCGGGGGCGTCCGGCTTCGTGGTGGGACGGAAGCGCGTGACGGTGCCGTCGGGGGCGACGAGGAACTTCTCGAAGTTCCAGGCGACCCGGCCGGCCTTGCCGTCGGCGTCCGGGGTCTCCTTGAGGGCCTGGTAGAGCGGGTGGGCGCTCTTGCCGTTGACCTTGACCTTCTCGGACATCGGGAACGTGACGCCCCAGGTGGTGGAGCAGTACTCGTCGATCGCCTCGGACGAGCCGAGCTCCTGCAGGAACTGGTTGCTCGGGAAGCCCAGCACCGTGAACCCGCGGGGGCCGTACTGCTTCTGCAGGGCCTCGAGCTGCTCGTACTGCGGGGCGAGGCCGCACCGGGAGGCGACGTTCACGACCAGTACGGCCTTGTCGGCGTAGGCGCCGAACGTGGTGTCCTCGCCGTGCAGCGTGGTGATGGCGATGTCGTCGAAGCGTCCCATGGCCCGGACGCTAGTCCACGATGTCGAGATCGGCCTGACGGCGGACGAACTCGCCCATGTTCGGCACCGTGAACGCCACCTTGCCGCGCTCGGGCGCGTAGATGATGCCCTTCTCGATCAGTCCCTGTCGTGCCGGGCTGGTCCCCTTCGGTTCCGCACCGAGGCGCGATGCCACGACGGCGGTCCCGGAGACGCCGGCCGGGTCGTCCGACATCGCCACGAGGTACTGCCGCTCCGCGGGTGTGGCACGGTCCCAGCGGGCCGGGAAGAAACCGCTGTCGAGTTCTGCGTTGCCGCGGTCGACGGCAGCTGCTGCGTCATCGCGGGTGATCCGTCGGTCGGCCGCGAGGTCCCACGCCGCCGCCCCGTAGGTCTGGAGGTAGTACGGGTACCCGCCCGAGGCATCGATGAGGAGATCGAGCGCGGCGGCGTCGAAAGCCACCCCGGAGCGGGCGGCCGGAACCGTGAGCGCGTCAGCGGCTGCTCCCGACGGGAGCGACCCGATCTCTCGGTAGTCGAAGAGGCGCTCGGCGTAGGACCGGGCCGCCGTGAGCTTGCCCGGTACGTTCGGCAGACCGGCCCCGACCATCACGAACGGCCAGCCCCGTTGTCCGGCCCGGTGCTGGACGGACAACAGCGCGGAGAGCAACTCGAGGTCGAGGTCCTGGACCTCGTCGATGAAGAGTGCGAGCGCCCGGTTCTGCTCCCGTAGCGCGGGGGCGAGGTCCTCGACGAGTTCCTCGAGGTCGATCTCTATGACGCCGGAGTCCGCGCGACCCTCAACGGCGGAGAACCCCAGGTCGAAGCCGATGTTCCCGAAGTGCACACCGAACGACGTGACGGTGCCGAGCGCGCGCTGCACGGCTGCGCTGACCGAGCGGCCGCGGGCGAGGCGACGTGCTGCCAGCGCGATCTCTCGCGCGAGCCTCCGTCGAGCACCCTCGCGGCCGGACACGCTCGTCTGTCCTTCGACATCAACGACCAACCACTCCGCGGCGTCAGCCTGCATGCGGAACTGGTTCAGGAGGACGGTCTTCCCGACCCCACGCAGCCCGTGGAGGATCATGCTGCGCGTTCCGAGCGCGCGCCGTGACCGTGCCACGACGAGGTCGAACGCATCGATCTCGGTGTCACGACCGACCAGCTCCGGGGGGCGCAGGCCGGCGCCGGGCGAGTACGGGTTCAAGGCGGCGTGCATCGAGCAGATTCTACCCTTGTCTAGCGCATCTCGTAGAATGCTCCCGATTGTGCTCGACTCGTTCCCATCGGTCGCTTCGCAGGGTCGGCGTCCAGGCAGACCGTAGGATCGCTTCCATGTGTGGAATCGTCGGCTACGTCGGCAGCAACAGCAGCCAGGACGTCCTCCTCGGTGGCCTCCGTCGCCTCGAGTACCGCGGCTACGACTCGGCGGGCATCGCCGTCGTCGACCCAGCCGGAGACCTCGTGTCGGCCAAGAAGGCCGGCAAGCTCCAGGCCCTGGTCGACGAGCTCGAGTCGTCGCCGATCCCGGACGGCACGACGGGCATCGGGCACACCCGCTGGGCGACCCACGGTGGCCCGACCGACGGCAACGCCCACCCGCACCTGGCCGACGGCGACAAGCTCGCCCTCATCCACAACGGCATCATCGAGAACTTCTCCGAGCTCCGCGCCGAACTGCAGGCCGAGGGCATCGAGTTCCGCAGCGAGACCGACTCCGAGGTCGCCGCGCACCTGGTCGGACGCGCCTTCCGCGACACCGGTGACCTGACCGCCGCCATGCAGCAGGCCGTGCAGCGGCTCGAAGGGGCCTTCACGCTCCTCGTCGTGCACGCCGACCAGCCCGGCGTCGTCGTCGGTGCCCGTCGCAACTCGCCCCTGGTGGTTGGGCTCGGCGACGGTGAGAACTTCATGGGCTCGGACGTCGCCGCCTTCGTCGCCTACACGCAGCGCGCGCTGTCGATCGGGCAGGACGAGATCGCCACGATCCGCCCCGACGGCGTGGACGTCATCCACTTCGACGGCACCCCGGCCACGCCGACCGAGTTCGAGGTCAACTGGGACGCCTCCGCCGCCGACAAGGGCGGCTGGAGCTCGTTCATGGCGAAGGAGATCAGCGAGGAGCCCGAGGCCGTCGCGAAGACGATCCTCGGTCGCGTCCACGACGGCGCGGTCACGCTGACTGACCTCGACCCGATCGCCGAGCGCCTGGCGACCGTCGACCGCGTCATCGTGATCGCCTGCGGTACAGCCGCCTACGCTGGCATCCTCGGCAAGTACGCCATCGAGCAGTGGGCCCGCATCCCGGTCGAGGTCGAGCTCGCGCACGAGTTCCGCTACCGCGACCCGGTGCTGAACGAGCGCACCCTGGTCGTCTCGATCAGCCAGTCCGGCGAGACCATGGACACGCTCATGGCCGTCAAGTACGCCCGCGAGCAGGGCGCGCAGGTCCTGTCGATCTGCAACACCCAGGGCGCCACGATCCCGCGTGAGTCCGACGCCGTGATCTACACGCACGCCGGGCCCGAGGTCGCCGTCGCGTCGACCAAGGCCTTCATCGCCCAGGGCGTCGCGCTCTACCTGCTCGGGCTGCACCTGGCGACGCTGCGCGGCACGCTCACCGCCGAGCAGATCGCCGAGCAGGTCGCCGAGCTCGAGGGCCTCGCGCCGAAGCTGCAGCAGACCATCGAGGACGCCGCCGGCATCAAGGACCTGGCGCGCTGGATGGCGGACACCCGGAGCGTGCTGTTCCTCGGTCGCCACGTCGGCTACCCGATCGCGCTCGAGGGAGCCCTCAAGCTCAAGGAGCTCGCGTACATCCACGCCGAGGGCTTCGCCGCCGGTGAGCTCAAGCACGGCCCGATCGCCCTGATCGAGCCGGGCCAGATCGTCTTCGTCATCGTGCCCTCGCCGCGCGACCCCCGATCGCTGCACCCGAAGGTCGTCTCGAACATCCAGGAGATCCGCGCACGCGGTGCCCGGGTGATCGCGATCGCCGAAGAGGGCGACGCCGCGGTGCTGCCGTTCGCCGACGAGGTCCTGCGGATCCCGCTGGCGACCCCGCTGTTCGAGCCGCTGCTCGCCGTGGCACCGCTGCACATGTTCGGCATGGAGCTCGCCGCGGCCAAGGGCCTCGACGTCGACCAGCCACGCAACCTCGCGAAGTCGGTCACCGTCGAGTAGTCGCGACGGTGATCATCGGGATCGGGGTCGACGTGGTCGACCTGGAGCGGTTCGAACGGGTGCTGGAGCGCACACCGGCGATGCGGGCGCGCCTGTTCACGCCGTCTGAGCAGGTCCGTGACGGCGAACCCCGGCCGATCGCGTCCCTCGCCGCACGGTTCGCTGCCAAGGAAGCCCTGATCAAGGCCTTTGGCTCGAGTGCCGGCCTCAGCTGGCAGGACCTCGAGGTCGTGTCCGACGACCAGCGGAACCCGTCGCTCACCCTGCACCAGGGGGCCCGGCAGGTGGCGGACGCGCGTGGCGTGACGAGCGTGCACCTGTCGCTCTCGCATGATGGAGGGATCGCGACCGCGTTCGTGGTCCTGGAGGGGACGGTTCAGTGAGTGCGTTCACCGGGATCACGGTCGACCGTGGGGCCCTGATCGAGAACTACGCGACGATCGCCGACCGGGTCGCACCGGCCGGGGTCATCGCGGTGGTCAAGGCGAACGCCTACGGCCACGGGGCACTCGACGCCGCGCAGGCCTTCGTGGATGCCGGTGCCGAGTGGCTCGGGGTCGCCGACATCGACGAGGCCGTCGCGCTCCGTCAGGGCGGCATCGACGAGGGGGTCCGGATCCTCGCGTGGCTGCACGCCCCCGACGAGGACTTCCGTCGCGCCGCGCAGTTCGACGTCACCCCCGCGGTGTCGAGCGTCGAGCAGCTCTCCGCAGCAGCCGACTCCGACGTCCGCGCCGTGCACCTGTGCGTCGACACCGGCCTCAGCCGCAACGGTGCGGTCGAGTCCGAGTGGGCCGAGCTCTTCGCGACCGCCGGCGCCCTGGCCCGCGGCGGCAACCGCACCCGGGTCGAGGGGCTCATGTCCCACCTGTCGAACGCGTCGCGCACCGACGACCTCGACCAGGACGCCGCACTGCAGCGGGCGCTGGACGGCCTCGCCGCGAACGGCATCGTGCCGGACGTGGTGCACCTCGCCGCGAGTGCCGCGAGCATCGCCGTGCCGGAGACCCGCCACGACCTGTCCCGCGTCGGACTCGCCCTGTACGGGCTGAGCCCCTTCGACGGTCGCACCTCGGCCGACCTGGGGCTGCGCCCGGCGATGCGGGTCACCGCCGCCGTGCTCCGCACCGTGCCGGTCGCCGCGGGCGACGGCGTCTCCTACGGCTACACCTGGCGCGCCGAGACGGACACCCGTCTCGCCGTGATCGGCCTCGGCTACGCGGACGGCTTCGACCGCGACTTCGGCAACCGGGTCTCGGTGCGGATCGGCGACCGGACGTTCCCGGTGGTCGGACGCGTCGCGATGAACGCCATGCACGTCGACATCGGTGACGCCGACGTGCAGGTCGGTGACGAGGCGGTGCTGTGGGGCGACCCCGCGAACGGCGACCCCGCCGTCGAGGACTGGGCCGACGCCATCGGCACGATCAACTACGAGGTGGTCGCCCGGATCGGCCGCAGCGTGGAACGGAGGACGACGTGAGCTCCGCACCGCTGCGTCAGGCGCGCATCGACCTCGACGCCTACCGTGCCAACCTCGACCGTGTCCGTGAGTGGATGGACCCGGTCGCCGTGATGGCGATCATGAAGGCCGACGCGTACGGGCACGGCCTCGAGCCGATCGCGCTCGCCGCCGTCGACGCCGGCATCCGCTGGATCGGCGTGCTGACGGTGCCCGCGGCCCTGCGGCTGCGCTCGATCGGCGTCGGCGAGGACGTCCACCTGTTCACCTGGCAGCACGACCCCGACCTGGACTTCCGTGACGCCATCGACTCGGCCGTCGACCTCGGCGTCTCGAACGTCGCCGAGCTGCAGCGCATCATCGACGCCGTCGACCAGCGACCGGCCCGGGTGCACCTCGGCGTCGACTCGGGCCTGCACCGCGACGGCGCGACCCCGGCGGACTGGCCGGCGCTCGTCGAGCTCGCCCGGGACGCCCAGCGGAACGGCCGTATCGAGGTCGTCGCCGCGTACACGCACCTGGCCGAGGCGTCCGACCACGAGGACAGCGCCGCGGTCGCCGTGTTCGACGCCGCGATCGAGATCGCCGAGGACCTGGGGCTCGACGTCCCGATGGAGCACGTCGCCGCGTCGCTCGCGGGGTTGGAGCGCAAGGAGTTCCGCAAGGACATGGTCCGGATGGGCGCGAACCTGTTCGGCATCCCCGGAGCCGACGGCGTCTCGGCGGCCGACCTCGGACTCGAGCCGGTGATGACCCTGACCGCGTCGGTCGCGAAGACGAAGCGCGTCCCCGTCGACACGGGCGTCTCCTACGACTACACGTACCGCACGGCGACCGAGACGACCCTGGCCCTCGTGCCCGTCGGGTACGCCGACGGGGTCCCGCGTCTGGCGCAGGGCCGCATCGAGGTCGCGATCCGCGGCAAGCGCTACCCGATCGCCGGCCGCGTCGCGATGGACCAGTTCCTGGTGGACGTCGGCGAGGACGACGTGCAGACCGGCGACACCGTCGTGCTGTTCGGCACCGGCGAGCACGACGAGATGACCGTGCTCGAGTGGGGCGCGGCGCTCGAGACCATCGGTGAAGAGATCGTCTGCCGCATCGGCAGCCGCGTGCCCCGGTCCTACGAGGGCCACGACATCGAGGGACGGGTCGGGGAGTACCTGCGGGGCGAGCGGCCGTGACCGAGTCGGACGTCCTGCTCGACACCACCGTCGACGGCACCGAGGCGATGGGGGAGCTCGGCGCCCGGTTGGCCGCGGTGCTGCGCGCGGGGGACCTCGTCGTGCTGACCGGACCGCTCGGTGCCGGCAAGACGACCCTGACGCGCGGGCTCGGCGCCGCACTCGGCGCACGCGGCCAGGTGTCCAGCCCGACCTTCGTCCTCGCCCGGACGCACCCGACGACCGCCGGCCCCGACCTGGTGCACGTCGACGCCTACCGTCTGTCCGACCCGGTCGAGCTCGACGACCTCGACCTCGACTGGGACGCCGCCATCGTGGTCGTCGAGTGGGGTCGCGGCATGGTCGACGGCATCAGCGACAGCGTGCTCGACGTCGAGATCACCCGTGCCACCGGTGCCGACGCGGGAACCGCACCTGCCGACGACACGGACCCGGACGACGTCCCCGACGAACCCCGCCGCGTCGTCGTCACCGCCACCGGCCCGCGCTGGGAAGGCGTGGCCCTCTGACCCTGCAGCCCGTCGACGCGGACGACGTCGAGGCGCTCCGCGCGTTCCTCGTCGGTGCCGACCTGACCCTCGCGGGCCTCGACGAGCCGGCGGTGCGGCTCTGGATCGACCGCGACGACGCCGGCAGGGTGGTCGGCAGCACCGGGTTCGAGGCGAGCGCAGACGGCCTGCACGTGCTGATCCGGAGCGTGGCCGTCGGCCCGCAGCACCGCGGCTCCGGGGCCGGCACGCGCCTCGCGCGGTTCGCGATCGAGCGGGCGACCGAGGCCGGTGCCGAGCGCGCGTGGCTGTTCTCGCGTCGCTCCGGTCCGTTCTGGCAGTCGCTCGGCTTCACGCCCGCCGACCGACAGGCACTGGCCGCCGCGCTGCCGGACACCCACCAGGTCCGCCTGTTCCGTCGTACCGGGCAGTTGGACCACGAGGTCGCGTGGTCCCGCGGGCTGCCGGTGCGCTGACCGCGCCTACGATGGACGGGTGCTGCTCGCGATCGACACCTCCGCCGGGACCTCCGTCGCCGTCGTCGACCCGGCCACCGGCCAGGCCCTCGCGACCCGCGACACCGAGGACAGCCGCCGGCATGCCGAGGTGATCGGCCCGTTCCTCGCCGAGGCCCTCGCCGAGGCCGGCATCACCGGCGCCGACGTCACCGGCATCGTCGCCGGCATGGGCCCGGGCCCCTTCACCGGCCTGCGCGTCGGCATCGCTGCCGCCCGCACCTTCGCCGCAGCCCGCGGCGTCCCCGTCCTGCCCCTCGTCAGCCACGACGCCGTCGCCCTCGACCAGCGCGATTCGGGCGCCGCCGGTCCGTTCGTCGTCCTCACGGACGCCCGCCGCCGCGAGGTCTACTGGAGCGCCTACGACGCCGACGGCGTCCGCGTGGCCGGCCCCGGACTCGCCAAGCCCGCCGATCTCGACGACGCGATCCGCGCCTCCCGGCCCGCAGCGGTGGGCTGGGACCGCGTGACGGTCGCGTCCATCCCGGCCTGGAGGCTCGGCTCGCTCGCCGCGGACCGGCTCGCGTCCGGTGCGGCGTTCGACCAGGACACGCCCCTGTACCTGCGCGACCCCGACGTCACGGTGCCGGGTGCGCCGAAGCGGGTGAAGCAGTGACCCTGCCGGACGGGCTCCGCCTGCGGCGGGCACACCCGCAGGACCTCGACGACATCATGTGGCTCGAGCACGGCTCGTTCCCGACGGACGCCTGGTCGGCGTCGCAGATGTCCGGCGAGCTGTACTCACCGCACGGGTACTACGTCGTGATCGAGACGGTCGACGACACGTCCGCGCCGCTGGTCGTCGGGTACGCCGGGCTCTCGTCGCTCGCGGGCAACCCGGTCGCCGACGTGCAGACCATCGCCGTCGCCGCGGACCAGCGCGGCAAGGGGCTCGGGCGGGTCCTGTTCACGGAACTGCTCGACGAGGCCCGGCGCCGTGGGGTGCGCGAGGTGTTCCTCGAGGTGCGCGCCGACAACCCCGTCGCGCAGGCGATGTACACGGCGTTCGGGTTCGAGCACATCGCGACCCGGCCGCGCTACTACCAACCGGACGGCGTCGACGCGTGGGTGATGCGGGCGGAACTGCCCGGCCCGGACGCCGAGCGGTCGTCCGTCGTCGGACCCATCGGACAGGAGGCCCTCGGTGAGCGCGACTGAACCACTGGTGCTCGGCATCGAGACGAGCTGCGACGAGACGGGCGTCGGCATCGTGCGGGGGAGCACCCTGCTGGCGAACGTGATCGCCTCGAGCATGGACGAGCACGCGCGCTACGGCGGGGTCGTGCCCGAGGTCGCGGCACGGGCCCACCTGGAGGCGATGACCCCGACGCTGCACGAGGCGCTCGAGCGTGCCGGCGTCACCCTCGACGAACTCGACGCCGTCGCGGTGACCGCCGGGCCGGGCCTGGCGGGGGCGCTCATGGTCGGGGTGGGAGCCGCGAAGGCGCTCGCCGTGGCCACCGGCAAGCCCCTGTACGGCGTGAACCACCTGGTCGGGCACGTCGGCGCCGACGTGCTGCGCGAGGACGGCAGCGAGATCGAGCTGCCGACGATCGCGCTGCTGGTCTCCGGCGGCCACACGTCGCTGCTGCTGGTGCGGGACCTGGTCGGCGACGTCGAACTGCTCGGCGAGACGATCGACGACGCGGCGGGCGAGGCGTTCGACAAGGTCGCGCGGCTGCTCGGACTGCCCTACCCCGGCGGCCCGCAGATCGACCGTGCCGCGGCCGAGGGCGACCCGACGGCGATCCGGTTCCCCCGGGGACTGACGCTGCCGAAGGACATGGCCGCGCACCGGTACGACTTCTCGTTCTCAGGGCTCAAGACCGCCGTCGCACGGTGGGTCGAGCGCTGCCGCGACGAGGGCCGCGAGGTGCCGGTGGCCGACGTCGCCGCGAGCTTCCGCGAGGCCGTCGTCGACGTCCTGCTGACCAAGGCCCTGAACGCGTGCCGCGACACCGGCGTCGACCGGCTGCTGCTCGGTGGCGGGGTCGTCGCGAACGCCCGACTGCGACAGGTCGCCGAGGAGCGCTGCGCGGCCGCGGGCGTGCGGCTCCGGATCCCACCGTTCGACCTGTGCACGGACAACGGCGCGATGATCGCCGCCGTCGGCGCCCGACTCGTGGCCGAGGGGCACGCGCCGAGCGACCTCGGCATCGCGGCGGACTCGACCCTGCCGGTGACGACCGTCCAGGTCTGACCAGTTCGGCCCCGGTCCTTCTTCGGGAGCCTGTGGGAGGATTCACACGGGCGTCGGAGAGACCGGACGCCCGAGAGGGGTGGACGGTGTCCGATCAGAACGAGTGGCCGAAGCCGGGCGAGACGCCGAACGGCCCGGCGAACGGACAGCCCGACGGCACGCCCGCCCCGGACGCCCCGCAGGCTCCTGACGCACCGCAGGCGCCGTCGGCCCCGGAAGCGCCCCAGAACCCGTACGGCCAGCAGCAGGACCCGTACGCGGCCCCACAGCAGCAGAACCCGTACGGCGCTCCGCAGCAGCCGCAGAACCCGTACGGGCAGCAGCAGCAGCAGTCGAACCCGTACGGGCAGCAGCAGAACCCCTACGCGGCACCGCAGGCCTCGTCGAACCCGTACGGGCAGCCGCAGCAGCAGAACCCGTACGCGGCTCCGCAGCAGCAGCAGCAGCAGCAGCAGAACGCGTACGGCGCCCCGCAGAACCCGTACGGCCAGCAGCAGAACCCGTACGCGCAGCAGCAGAACCCGTATGCGCAGCAGCAGCAGCCCTACGCGTCGAACCCGTACACGTACCAGCCCTACGCGCAGCGCCCGAAGACGAACGTCCTGTCGATCCTGTCGATCGTCTTCGCGTTCGGCGGCATCATCATCTGGCCGATCATCATCCTGACGAGCCCGGCCGGCGCGATCATGGGCCACATCGCCCTCGGCAAGATCAAGCAGACCGGCGAGGGTGGCCGCGGCCTGGCGCTCGCCGGCATCATCGGCGGCTGGATCCTGACGGGCCTGTTCATCCTGATCGTCGCCCTGGTGTGGATCTCGATCGCGAACGCGTCGGACTACTCGGACTACTCCGACTACAGCTCGAACTCCGGCGCCTTCGTCAGCTGACGCAGCCGCTGACGCGGACGCTGCCGCCGACGCGCACGCAGCACCGCACGCGGCCCCCGGCCGTCAGCCGACCGTGTCGGTGAGCCGCTCGCACAGGATCGCCGTGTGGCGTCCCTCCAGGCGGGTGAGCACGAGCGTGACGCGACCCGAACCGCGCAACCGCAGCCGCTTGCGGAACTGCGCCGGGTCGACGTCGACGCCGCGCTTCTTGATCTCGACGGTGCCGATGCCATCGGCGGCGAGCCGTGCGGCCAGTCGCTTGACGTCGAGCGGCATCGTGTCGAGCACCCGGAAGCCCTGCGCGAAGGGGGTCGTGACGGCGCGGTCGGACGTGACGTAGGCGATGCCCTCGGACAGCATGTGCCCGTCGAGGCCCCGTGCCAGGTCGCCGATCAGCCGTGCGCGGATCACGGCGCCGTCGGGCTCGTACAGGTAGGCAGCGAGCGGTCCGACCTCGGCGTCGTCGGCGTCGGCCGCTCCGGTCATCTCGGCGATTCCGTGCGCGCCGATGACGGTGGCAGCGCGGCGGATCCCGGGGCGGGCGAGGGGGCCGAACCACAGGGCGAGCTCCACGACCTCGCGGTCGACGGAGGTCCACTGCGCCTCGGCGGTGTCCGGGATCAGGTCGCGGTCGATGCCCGGTCCGAGCTTCACACCGGTCGGCGTCGTCGTCGCCGCGGCGAACACGGTGTCGAGCGAGGGGGACCAGTCGTCGGGGTCGGCGAGGCGGCGGGTGTCCGAGTGCCCGGAGGTGCGGCGTGCGGGGTCCATCCACACGCCGTCCACCGCGGACAGGTCGAAGGACGCGGCATCGCCGAGCTCCACCCGCGCATTCGGCCACACCGCGAGGTTGTGGGTCGCGACGGCCGCCGTCACCTCGTCACGGTCGACGGCGGTGACGTCGAGGTCGAGCGCCGCCATCGCCATGGCGTCCCCGCCGATGCCGCAGCCGAGGTCGGCGACCCGGGTCAGGCCGGCCGCCGCGAAGCGTCCGGCGTGCTGGGCCGCGACCTGCAGCCGGGTGGCCTGCTCGAGCCCGGCCTCGGTGAAGAGCATGCGGGAGGCGAAGTCGCCGAACTTGCCGCGGGCCTTCAGCCGCAGCTTCGCCTGGGTCAGCACCGCGGCGACCAACCGGGGATCGTGGCCCTCGGCGCGCAGCCGGGACACCACACGGACGATCTCGCCGCCGTCGGAGACGCCCGGGGTACGGTCGAGCAGGGCCATCCCGTCGGGGGTCAGCAGTGCGGTGAGTTCGGCGGCGTCCATGCGTCGATCCTCGCAGGTGCTGCGTGTTCTCCGGATGTGCTGGCACTCGGATTGACCGAGTGCCAGAGGCCCCCTAGAGTTGGCGTTGGCACTCTCCTGTGCGAAGTGCCAACCCGGTTTTCATCTGTACCGAGTCCGTACCGAGAAAGAAGAGGTCACCGTGGCCGTCAGCATCAAGCCGCTCGAGGATCGCATCGTCATCCGCCAGGTCGAGGCGGAGCAGACCACCGCTTCCGGTCTGGTCATCCCCGACACCGCGAAGGAGAAGCCCCAGGAGGGCGAGGTCGTCGCCGTGGGTCCGGGTCGCATCGACGACAACGGCAACCGCGTCCCGCTCGACGTCGCCGTGGGTGACAAGGTCATCTACTCCAAGTACGGCGGAACCGAGGTCAAGTACTCGGGCGAGGACCTGCTGGTCCTGTCGGCCCGCGATGTCCTCGCGGTCATCGTTCACTGAGTCGAGTACTCACCACGGACGCCCCGTCCGGCCTTCGGGCCGACGGGGCGTTCGTGCGTCCGGGGGCGGTCACCCCGGTGCTCCGGTCCTGACCAGCCCGCCATCAGCCCGCCTGGAGGCCCGGTGCGCGTCCCACGGGTCGGTGGTCGTTCCTAGGATGGTTCCGTGAGTGAACCGAGTCCGGCGCGACCCGTCCGCAGCGAGGCATCCGTCGGCGTGGTGCAGGCCATCGTGGCCTACGGGCTCTGGGGGCTGATGCCGCTGCTCTTCGCAGCCATGGCCCCCGCGGCGGCGTTCGAGATCGTGTCGTGGCGGATCGTCTTCGGCCTGGTGTTCTGCGCGGTGGCGATCGCCGTGACCCGGCCGTGGCTCCGCACCCGCACCCTGATGGCCCAGCGCCGTGTGATGCTCGTGATGGGGCTCGCCGCCGTCCTGATCCTGGTCAACTGGACCGTCTACGTCCTCGCGACGACCACCGGCCACACCGTCGAGGCCGCGCTCGGCTACTTCATCAACCCGCTCGTCACCATCGCGCTCGGCGTCGTGGTCCTGCGCGAACGCCTGCGTCCGGCGCAGTGGGCGGCCGTCGGGCTGAGCGTCGTGGCGGTCGTCGTCATCGCGATCGGCTACGGGCAGATGCCGTGGATCTCGCTGGCCCTGGCGTTCTCGTTCGGACTGTACGGCCTGGTGAAGAAGCGGGTCGGCGGCACCGTGGATGCCCTGAGCGGCCTGACGATCGAGACCGTGTGGCTGCTGCCGATCGCGGTCGTGGCGCTGGTGGTGCTCGGTGTGACCGGGCTCGGTGGCGGCGTGACGTTCACGAGCGAGGGCTGGGGACACGCGGTGATCACGGTGCTGACCGGGCCGGCGACCGCGGTGCCGCTGCTGCTCTTCGCGTCGTCGGCACGCCGGGTGAGCCTGTCGACGCTCGGGCTGACGCAGTACCTGGCGCCGGTGATGCAGCTGCTCGTCGGGGTGCTCGTGCAGCACGAGGAGATGTCGGCCGGACGCTGGTTCGGCTTCGGCATCGTGTGGCTCGCGCTCGTGGTGCTGACGGCGGACTCGTTCGCCGCCGCGCGGGCGTCCCGTCGCCGGGCGCTCGCACCCACCCCGGCCGAGCCGGTCTGACGGACGCACCACGGGCCTCCAGGCCGCCCGTCGATCCGTCCTGCTGCGGCGACGGACCCTGACGGGCCTCCCGGCCACCGACGCGAAAGCGACAGTCCCCCACGGAAGTTCCGTGGGGGACTGTCGCTTTCGCGAGCGGTGCTGGGCTGAGCCCTACTTCTTCACCGCACCCTGGATGGCGCTCTGGTAGACGGGCTTGTTGTCGCCGTCGAACTTGTAGATGCCGATGTAGGCGGCCGACGGGTCGTTGTTCTCGTCGAACGGACCGATGCCGGACGGGCCGGTGTAGTGGATGTCCTTGCCGTCGTCCAAGAGCGTCTTGCACTCCTTGAACGTCGCGCACTCGGTGCCGCCGTCAGCACCCGACACCGCAGCCATGTTGGCCTGGATGGTGCCGGAGTCGGTGCCCTTGCCCTTCACCGCGGCGAGGGCGGCGAGGATCGTGGCGTCGTAGGACTCCGCCGCGTACGAGTAGTCGGCGAGCGTCTTGCCCGACGAGTCCTTGTAGAACGCAGCGAGCTGCTTCTTGAAGTCGTCCTTCGGCGAGGCACCGGGGATGGTGCCCTGGGCGCCGGTCAGGGTGCCCTTGTCGAAGTCCTTCGAGTAGTCCGCCGTGTTGCCGTCGGACATGTAGATCTTCGCCTCGTTGCCCTGCGAGACGAGCTCCGGGATGATCGACTTCGTCTCGTCGAAGGCGAGGACGACGATCGCGTCGGGCTTTGCGGCCAAGGCCGCGGTCACCTCGGACGAGAACGTGGTCTGGCCGGGCGGGAACTCCTGGCCCTCACCCTTGCCGCCGTAGACGACCTGGCCGCCCGATGCCTCGACCGCAGCCTGCACCGAGTTGCGGAGGCCGGTGCCGTACGTGTCGTTGAAGACCAGGAAGGCGACCTTCGCGTTGCCGTCACCGGTCACGAGCTGACCGAGCGCGGAACCCTGCACCGAGTCCGGCGGTGCGGTCCGGTAGTAGTACGACGAGTAGCCGGAGAGGTCGGTCGCGGTGTTCGCGGGCGAGATCTCGACGATGCAGTTGCTCGTCAGCTGGTCGATGACGTTCAGCGTGACCGACGAGGACTCGGCGCCGATCGCGACCGGCACCTTCGCGTTGACGAGCTTCGTCGCCGCAGAGCTCGACACAGTCATGTCGTTGCTGTCACCGGAGTCGGTCGCCGGGTCGATCGTGACGTCCTTGTCGAGGACGCCGCCCGCGGCGTTGATGTCCTTGACGGCCAGGCCGACACCGGACTCGGCCGGCGGGTTGAGGTAGGCCAGCGAGCCGGTCAGGGGCAGGATCGTGCCGATCTTCAGCGCGTCCGTACCGGGGGTGTCCGGGGCCTTGCAGCTGGCGGCGGGATCCTTCTTCGCATCGCTCGACGCCGAGCTCGAGGGGGAAGCACTGCCGGTGGTGGAACACGCGGCGAGGAGGACGGCTGCTGCGCCCGCCAACGCCAGTGCCGCGGTGGCACGGGTGGTTCTGATCATCCGTGGAGCCCTTTCTCTGCGCGGAGGCTGTGCCGCTTCGGGTGAATGCGACGCCTCCACTGGATGTCGAGAAACGTAGGGTCCATGTGTTTCGCCCGTGTGACGGGGCGGTACGCAAAGGTGTTTCGTTACCGAGCCGTGACGTTCCTGTGCGCAGGGACAGGGATCGGTGCAGCAGCGACGGTGCCGGCGTGGCGACCCGACCTGCGTCAGGCGGATGGTCCGGCAGGGCGCCCGGGAGGCCCGGCGTACGTTCCGCCGCATGAGCGACTTCCAGCCCACCACAGCCATCGTCACCGGTTCCGAATCCGGGATCGGCCGCGCGACCGCCGTCGCGCTCGCCGAAGCCGGCATGGACGTCGGCATCACCTACCTGTCCGAACCCGACCGTGCAGAGGAGACCGCGGAGGAGGTCCGGAAGACCGGCCGTCGGGCCTTCGTCGAGCAGATCGACGTCTCCGACCTCGCCGGCGCGGCCGCCGTCGTCGACCGCCTCGTCTCGCAGCTGGGCGGCGTCGACGTCTTCGTTGCCGACGCCGGCACCGGCGACAACGCCCCGTTCCTCGAGATGACCCTCGACCAGTGGCGCCACACGGTGTCGACCGACCTCGACGGCGCCTTCGTCACGATGCAGGCCGCCGCGAAGCACATGGTGCAGGCCGGCACCGGCGGCCGGATCATCGGCATCACGAGCGTGCACGAGCACCAGCCCCGCTACGGGTCCAGCGCGTACGACGCCGCGAAGCACGGGCTCGGCGGCCTGCTGAAGACCATGGCGATCGAGCTCGCCGAGCACGGCATCACCGTGAACGCCGTCGCCCCCGGCGAGATCGCCACCCGGATGACCGGCGCCGAGGACGAGGACCCGCACACCATCGACCGCCCCGGTGTGCCGCTCGGCCGCCCGGGCAACGCGTGGGAGATCGCGGCAGCCGTGGCGTTCCTGGCTTCGCGAGCGTCGTCCTACATCACCGGGGTCTCCCTGCCGGTGGACGGCGGGATGCTGCAGATGGGCCCGCACGGCGGCTCGCACATCACGTCGAACGACTGGCGTTCGGCGTAGGAGCTCGGCCGGCGGTCCGGCTTGCAGGCCGGACGCCGGGCCGGTCAGCTCTGCCGGTCGGCGCGCTGGTCAGCTCTGGCGGCCGGCCTGCTCGTCAGCTCTGCTGGACGGCTTCTTCGTCGAGTTCGGCCTGGGACCGCAGGACGCAGAACTCGTTGCCCTCCGGGTCGGCGAAGACCACCCATCCGCCGTCCGGGTGGCGCAGGTCGGCGAGCTCCACGGCACCGATGCCGCGGAGCCGCTCGACCTCTTCGTCGCGGGTGCGGTCGGTGGGGCGCAGGTCGAAGTGGATCCGGTTCTTCACGGTCTTCGCCTCGGGCACCTGGATGAAGAGCACCGTGTGCGACCGGTCCGGTGCGGTGATCTCGCACTCCTCGTGCCCGGGGGCGTTCGGGTCGTCGGGCAGGTCGACGTACCCGAGCACCTGCTTCCACCACTCGGACTGGGCGTAGGCGTCGCGGGAGTCGATCGTGGTGTGTGAGACGGCGCTGACCATGCCGTGACACTACCGCGGCGGAACGCAGCACGCCCCCGCTCCACAGGGGAACGGGGGCGTGCTGTCGAACGCTGTCTAGCTGCGGTAGTTCGGGGCCTCGACGACCATCTGGACGTCGTGCGGGTGGGACTCCTTGAGCCCCGCCGCCGTGATGCGGACGAACTTGCCACGGGCCTTCAGCTCGGGGATCGTGCGACCGCCGACGTAGAACATCGACTGCCGCAGCCCACCGGTGAGCTGGTAGACGACGTTGCCGACCGAGCCGCGGTAGGGCACCTGGCCCTCGATGCCCTCGGGGATGAGCTTGTCGTCGTTCGGCACGTCCGCCTGGAAGTAGCGGTCCTTCGAGTACGAGGTCTTCTTGCCGCGGGTCTGCAGGGCCCCGAGGGACCCCATGCCGCGGTAGGCCTTGAACTGCTTGCCGCCCACGAACACCAGGTCACCGGGGGACTCGTCGGTGCCGGCCAGCAGCGAGCCGAGCATGACGGTGTCGGCACCGGCCACCAGGGCCTTCGCGATGTCGCCCGAGTACTGCAGGCCACCGTCGGCGATGATCGGCACACCGGCCTCGCGTGCGGCGAGGGAGGCCTCGTACACGGCGGTCACCTGGGGCACACCCACACCGGCGACGACGCGCGTGGTGCAGATGGAGCCCGGACCGACGCCGACCTTGACGGCGTCCACGCCGGCGTCGATGAGCGCCTGGGCGCCCGCGCGGGTGGCGACGTTGCCGCCGATGACGTCGATCGCGTCGAACGTCGGGTCGGCCTTGAGCCGACGGACCATGTCGAGCACGCCCTCGCTCTCGCCGTTGGCGGTGTCGACGACGAGCACGTCGACGCCGGCGTCGCGCAGGGCCTCGGCACGCTGCCACGCGTCGCCGAAGAAGCCGATCGCGGCACCGACGCGGAGCCGGCCCTCGTCGTCCTTCGTGGCGTCGGGGTACTGCTCGCTCTTGTCGAAGTCCTTGACGGTGATGAGGCCGCGGAGCTTGCCGTCGGCGTCGACCAGCGGCAGCTTCTCGATCTTGTGCTGCGCGAAGATGGCGATCGCCTCTTCGGGGTCGATGCCCTCCATCGCGGTGATCAGCGGGGCCTTCGTCATCACGTCGCGCACGTACGTGGTGGCCTGCTCGAACGTGGCCACGAAGCGCATGTCGCGGTTCGTGATGATGCCGACGAGGGTGCCGTCCTGCTCGACGACCGGCAGGCCGGAGACGCGGAACTGGCCGCAGAGCGCGTCCACCTCGGCCACGGTGGCGTCCGGGGTGGTGGTCACCGGGTTGGTGATCATGCCCGACTCGGAGCGCTTGACCTTGTCGACGTAGGCAGCCTGGTCCTCGATGGACAGGTTGCGGTGCAGGATCCCGATGCCGCCCTGACGCGCCATGGCGATGGCCATGCGGGCTTCGGTGACGGTGTCCATCGCGGCGGAGAGCAGCGGGACGTTGACGGAGATCCGCTTGGTGAGCCGGGACGCCGTGGACGCCTCGCTCGGGATGACGTCGGTGTGCCCGGGCAGCAGCATGACGTCGTCGTACGTGAGTCCGATGAATCCGAACGGATCCGGCTGGTCCATGGGTCCCCTTCGTGGGCGAGTGAAGTGTCGAGACACCGGGAACACGACGACGGGTTCCGGATAGGACATGGTAACGCGAGCGGCTGTCGCCGCATTCCGCCTGGAGGCACGGATCGCGCCCGCCTCGCAGCGTTCCTCCACAACGTCACAGTTCGGGTACGAATCACACAGGGAACGTGTTGGAAACACGGGTGTCACAAAATCCCCATAGGTTCCTCGTCATCCGAACGAGAGGCTCTTCCGTGGGATCCATCACTCCTCCGGGACGGGCGCAGCCGCGCCTGTTCCGCCTCCGCCACGCACGACGACGACCGGTCCTCGCGGCCGTGCTCGTCGCCGCGTTCCTGGCGACCTTCCTGATCGACTGGGCCGTCACCCTGCCGGCCTTCAGTGCCACCTCGGCACCGGCCACCAGCCAGGCGTGCACCGTCAGCCCCGACAACGGGTGCATCCAGGGCACGATCACCGACTCCGAGCGTGAACCGGCCGAGGGCGTCGACGTCGACGTGACCGGCCCGAGCGGCTTCGACCAGACGGCCACGACGAACGACGACGGCCGCTGGTCCGTCAGCGTCGACACGGCCGGCGAGTACACCGTGAGCGTCGACCAGGGCACCCTGCCGAAGGGCCAGTACCTGACGAACGCCGCCGACGCCGAGCGCAAGGTGCAGGCCACCCTGAACGCCAACGTCGGGCAGATCTTCCAGCTGTCCGACCAGAAGGGCGCCACGACCTCGACGGACTCGTCGGGCGTGAGCATCCAGCGGGCCTGGCAGCAGTTCGCCTCCGGGCTCCGGCTCGGGCTGCTCATCGCCCTGGCGTCGATCGGGCTCTCGCTCATCTACGGCACGACCGGGCTGTCGAGCTTCTCGCACGGTGAGCAGGTCACCCTCGGCGGTCTGCTGGCGTACGTGTTCGCCAACCAGCTCGGCTGGAACATCTGGGTCACCGGGATCGTCGTCACGCTGTTGTGCGCCGCGACCGGGTACCTGCAGGACGCCGCGATCTGGCGCCCACTCCGGCGACGGCGCATCAGCCTGACGCAGCTCATGATCGTGACGATCGGTCTGTCGATCGCCGCCCAGTACGCGTTCCAGTACTTCTTCGGAGCCTCGACGGTCCGCATCCAGCAGGGCAACCCGGAGACCGTGCGGTTCGCCGGCGTCACCCTGACGGTGCAGTCCTACGTCGCCATGGGGATCGCGCTCGTGGTCCTGATCGCGACCGGGCTCTTCCTGGCGAAGACGCGCTTCGGCCGGGCGACCCGCGCCGTGTCGGACAACCCGGCGCTCGCCGCGGCCTCCGGCATCGACGTCGACCGGGTGATCCGCTTCGTGTGGACGCTCGCCGCCGGCCTCGCGGGGCTCTCCGGCGTGATGCTCGGACTCGTCCTGAACGGCGTGAACTGGCAGACCGGGCTCCAGCTGCTCCTGCTCATGTTCGCCTCGGTCACGCTCGGCGGCCTCGGCACCGCGTACGGCGCCCTGGTCGGCTCGATGATCATCGGCGTCGTCGTGGAGCTCACGAACCTGGTGCTCCCCGGTGACTTCAAGTACGCCACCGCCCTCGTCATCCTCATCCTCATCCTGCTGTTCCGGCCGCAGGGCATCTTCGGCCGCGCCGAGCGGATCGGCTAAGGGAGCACGCGCATGGACTACATCCTCAACCTGCTGTCCTCGCTCACCCAGGAGGCACTCGCCCCGACCACGGCGGCGTTCGCGCTGGCCGCGATCGGCCTGAACGTGCACTTCGGGCTCACCGGCCTCGTGAACATGGGCCAGGCGGCGTTCCTGCTGCTCGGCGCCTACGGCTTCGCGATCTCGATCACGAACGGACTGCCGTTCGTGATGGCGGTGCTCATCGCCCTGCTCGTCGCGATCGTGTTCGCGATCATCCTCGGCATCCCGACCCTGCGGTTGCGCGGCGACTACCTGGCGATCGTCACGATCTCCGGCGCCGAGATCATCCGCATGGTGGGCCGCTCGAGCCTGCTCACCTCGACCACGGGTGGCTCGAACGGCATCACCGGGTCGAGCTACCGCGACCCGTTCACCGCCCTCAGCCCGCTGCCCGACGGCACCACCACGATCCTGTGGTTCACGTACGCGAACAACGGCGTCAACGGCTGGTGGATCCGCATCGCGGCGTGGGCAATGGTCGCCCTGTTCACCCTGGTGCTCTTCCTGCTCATGCGCAGCCCGTGGGGCCGCGTGGTGAAGGCCATCCGCGAGGACGAGGACGCCGTCCGCTCGCTCGGCAAGAACGTCTACTCGTACAAGATGCAGGCGCTCGTGTTCGGTGGGGCGCTCGGTGCGATCGCGGGCATCATCTACGTGCTGCCGAGTTCGGTGCAACCGGACGCCATGGGCCGCTCGATGACGTTCTTCATCTGGACGGCGCTCATCCTCGGTGGTGCGGCGACGGTGTTCGGACCGGTGCTCGGAGCCGTGCTCTTCTTCGTCGTCCGGCTCTTCATCCGCACGCTGGCCGGCGACTTCATCCCCGACTCGATCATGAACGCGCAGCAGGCCGAGCAGTTCTCGTACGTGCTCGTCGGCGTCGCGCTCATGCTGCTCATCGTGTTCCGTCCACAGGGGTTGCTCGGCAACAAGAAGGAGCTGACGTTCAGTGTCTGAGACCTACGGCCACCCCAAGGCCGACCCGATCCTCACCGTCGACGACGTCACCCGCCGCTTCGGGGGCATGACCGCCGTGGACGTCGACCACCTCGAGGTCCAGCGCGGCTCCATCACGGCCCTCATCGGCCCGAACGGCGCCGGCAAGACCACGTTCTTCAACCTGCTCACCGGGTTCGACAAGCCGAGCCCGGGTGCGAAGACGCAGTTCAACGGCGCCACGCTGCAGAAGACGAGCGCGACGCACATCGCGAACAAGGGCATGGTCCGCACCTTCCAGCTGACCAAGGCGCTGTCGCGGCTCACCGTGATGCAGAACATGCTCCTCGGTGCCCGCGACCAGCCCGGCGAGAACTTCTTCGCCGCCCTGGTCAAGCCGGTGTGGGCGAAGCGGGAGCGCGAGATCACGGCCAAGGCCGAGGACCTCCTCGCCCGGTTCAAGCTCGACACGAAGGCGGACGACTACGCAGGTTCGCTGTCCGGCGGACAGCGCAAGCTGCTCGAGATGGCCCGGGCGCTGATGTCCGACCCGACGATGATCATGCTCGACGAGCCGATGGCCGGTGTGAACCCCGCGCTCACCCAGTCGCTCCTCGGGCACATCCAGTCCCTGCGCGACGACGGCATGACCGTGCTCTTCGTCGAGCACGACATGCACATGGTCCGGCACATCTCGGATTGGGTGGTCGTGATGGCCGAGGGCAAGGTCGTGGCCGAGGGCCCGGCGGACACGGTGATGGACGACCAGGCCGTGATCGACGCCTACCTCGGTGCGCACCACGACACCGACCTGGGTGACGACTCGCTCCTCACCGAGGAGACCTTCGAGGAACTGGCGGAGGAAGTCGCCGAAGAGGACGCAGCAGAGGAGACGACCCGATGACGGACGCAACGGACCCCACGAACGCGAGCAGTGCCTCCAGTCCGTCCCCGGCGGCCACGCTGGAACGCGAGCCGGTGCTCAGCGCGAAGAACCTCGTCGCCGGCTACCTGCCGGGCGTGAACATCCTGAACGGCTGCGACCTGGACTGCTACCCGGGTGAGCTCATCGGCATCATCGGGCCGAACGGCGCGGGCAAGTCGACGCTCCTCAAGGCGCTGTTCGGGCTCGTGTCCATCCGCGAGGGATCGGTGACCCTGCAGGGCGACGACATCACGAACCTCAAGGCGAACAAGCTCGTGCAGGCCGGTGTCGGCTTCGTGCCGCAGACGAACAACGTGTTCCCCTCGCTGTCCATCGAGGAGAACCTGCAGATGGGGCTGTACCTGCGGCCCCGGAAGTTCGCCGAGCGGCTCGAGGTCATCTACGACCTGTTCCCGGTCCTCGCGCAGCGGCGGAACCAGCGGGCCGGATCGCTCTCGGGTGGTGAGCGGCAGTCCGTCGCGATGGCCCGTGCGCTGATGATGGACCCGAAGGTGCTGCTGCTCGACGAGCCGAGCGCCGGACTGTCCCCCGTGCGCCAGGACGAGACCTTCCTGCGGACCCGCCGGATCAACAAGGCCGGTGTGTCGATCATCATGGTGGAGCAGAACGCGCGACGCTGTCTGCAGATCTGCGATCGTGGGTACGTGCTCGACCAGGGGAAGAACGCGTACTCGGGCACCGGGAAGGAACTCGCTGACGACCCCAAGGTCATCGAGCTCTACCTGGGGACGCTCGCCAAGGACGTCGACGCACAGCGCTAGCGCTGTCGTCGGCTACGGGTACCGCTGTGGGGGTGGTATCCGTGACGGGTGGGGCCGTGCGTGGTCGCTTCGCGCCGCACGGCCCCGCTCCTGTACCCGGCCCGGAGGCGCGGCTCGCCCCGCGTCGCATGACTCTGGTCGCGTGGTTGTGGTCGCATGACGCCGTCGTGTTCCGTTGACGCCGCGGTCCCGTCGAGACGCCTCGGGATTCGGCGGCGTCTCGTCGGCGTGGCGGTGTCCTGCGCTGACGACGGCGTCTTCCGCTGACGACGGCGTCTTCCGTTGACGACGGCGTCGTCCGCCGCACCCGGCCAGGAGGCGCGGCTCGCCCCGCGCGGGTCGGTATCGTTCCGCGGGTGCGCACCTCCGGACCCCTCGTGCTCGACGCCCTCGTCTGGCTCGTGTTCATCGCGCTCTTCGTCGGGGCGGCGTTGCTCGTCAAGGTCGCGGCCGTGCTGCTCGTCGTCCTCGTGGTGCTCGCGCTCCTGCTCGGCTTCGTGCTGCGGGCGCTCCGGAAGCGCCGACGGGCCCCGCGGCGTCCGCGCTGACGGCTCCGCCGTGACGGCTCCGTCGTGACGGCCCCGCGGTGACGGCTCCGTCGTGCGAGGTTCCGCACGTCGTGCGACCCTCGAGACCTCGCACCGAACACGGAACCTCGCACCGTACGCGGCAGGCATCGCACGGTGCGAGGTTGCCCGCCGCGCCGCCGCCCGCACCGTCCGGCCCGTGCACGCCGCAGAGCCCGCCCGGTAGGCTGTCCGAGTGAGCGAAGTCGAGATCGGTGCAGGCAAGCGCGGACGTCGGGCGTACGCGTTCGACGACATCGCGGTGGTCCCCTCCAGGCGGACGCGTGACCCGCGCGACGTCAGCGTGCAGTGGTCGATCGACGCGTTCACGTTCGCGTCGCCGATCCTGTCGGCGCCGATGGACTCCGTGTCCTCGCCGGCGACGGTCATCCAGATGGGCAAGCTCGGCATCCTCGGTGTGCTCGACCTCGAAGGTCTGTGGACCCGCTACGAGGACCCGACCCCGTACTACGACGAGATCAAGTCGCTCACCGACGGCAACGTCACGAAGCGCATGCAGGAGATCTACTCCGAGCCGATCAAGGCCGAGCTGATCACCGCACGCCTGGCCGAGATCCGCGCAGCCGGGGTGCCGGTCGCCGGTTCGCTCAGCCCGCAGCGCACCCAGGAGTTCTCGAAGACGGTCGTCGACGCCGGTGTCGACCTGTTCGTCATCCGCGGCACCACGGTCTCGGCCGAGCACGTCTCCCAGACCGAGGAACCCCTCAACCTCAAGAAGTTCATCTACGAGCTCGACGTCCCGGTGATCGTGGGCGGTGCCTCGACCTACACGTCGGCGCTGCACCTCATGCGCACCGGTGCCGCCGGTGTGCTCGTCGGCTTCGGTGGCGGCGCAGCGTCGACCACCCGCGCCGCGCTCGGCATCCACGCCCCGATGGCCACCGCCGTCGCGGACGTCGCCGGTGCCCGTCGCGACTACCTCGACGAGTCGGGCGGCCGGTACGTGCACGTCATCGCCGACGGCGGGCTCGACACCGCGGGCGACATCGTCAAGGCCATCGCCGTGGGTGCCGACGCCGTCATGCTCGGCACCGCGCTCGCCCGTGCGACCGAGGCCCCGGGTGGCGGCTACCACTGGGGTGCCGAGGCGCACCACCCCGAGCTGCCGCGCGGCCGCCGGGTCGAGGTGGGCACGATCGCCCCGCTCGAGAACGTCCTGAACGGTCCGACGCCGACCCACGACGGCCGCGCGAACCTGGTCGGTGCCCTCCGCCGCTCGATGGCGACGACCGGATACTCCGACGCCAAGGAGTTCCAGCGAGTAGAAGTGGTCGTGGCGCCGTACCACCAGTGACGGTGGCACCCGGGCACGAACCCGGGTGACGCCACGGCGCCGACCGTGACCCGGAGGCGACGATGGCCAAGTCCAGCACGACGAAGCAGACCAGCACGGCCGGACGTCCGCGTGACGTCACGCCCGGCGTGGGGTTTGACCCCGCGGCGAAGCTCGGGCCGGACGAACGTGCGGCCGCGATCGAGACGCTGAAGACCAAGGAGCTCGACGTCCTGGTCGTCGGCGGCGGGATCGTCGGTGCCGGCAGTGCGCTCGACGCCGTGACCCGCGGCCTGAGCGTCGGCATCGTCGAGGCCCGTGACTGGGGCTCGGGGACGTCGAGCCGCTCGTCCAAGCTCGTGCACGGCGGCATCCGCTACCTCGAGCAGCTCAACTTCGCACTCGTCCGCGAGGCGCTCATCGAACGAGGCCTGCTGCTCCAGCGCATCGCCCCGCACCTGGTGAAGCCCGTGCGCTTCCTCTACCCGCTCAACCACCGGGTCTGGGAGCGCTTCTACATCGGCATCGGCATGGCGATGTACGACGTGTTCAGCTGGTCCGGCGGCCGTCCGCCCGGCGTCCCGCACCACCGGCACCTCAGCCGGAAGCAGGTGCTCAGGAACATGCCCGGCCTCAAGAAGGACGCCTTCGTCGGCGGCATGACGTACTACGACGCCCAGGTCGACGACGCGCGCTACGTCGCGTCCCTCGTGCGCACCGCCGCCTCGTACGGCGCTGAGGCAGCGAGTCGCGTCCGCATCGAGGGGTTCATCAAGGTCGGGGAGCGCGTGGTCGGCGCGCAGGCCCACGACATCCAGACCGGCGAGCGGTTCGAGATCCGCGCGAAGCAGGTCGTCAACGCCACCGGTGTCTGGACCGACGACACCCAGGCGATGATCGGCACCCGCGGCCAGTTCAAGGTGCGGGCGTCGAAGGGCGTCCACCTCGTCATCCCCCGTGACCGGTTCCAGTCGAACACGGGCATGATCCTGCGCACCGAGAAGAGCGTGCTCTTCGTCATCCCGTGGGGTCGGCACTGGCTCGTCGGCACGACCGACACCGACTGGTACCTCGACAAGGCGCACCCCGCAGCGACCGCGGCGGACATCGACTACATCCTCGAGCACGTCAACAAGGTGCTCGCCGTCCCGCTCACCCGCGAGGACGTCGAGGGCGTCTACGCCGGACTCCGCCCGCTGCTGGCGGGGGAGTCCGACCAGACCTCGCAGCTCAGCCGCGAGCACGTCGTCGCGCACACCGTGCCCGGGCTCGTCGTGGTCGCCGGCGGCAAGTGGACGACGTACCGCGTGATGGGCAAGGACGCCATCGACGAGGCCGTCGCGGCCATGGACGGCAGGATCCCGGAGTCGACGACCGAGGACATCCCGCTCCTCGGCGCCGAGGGCTACCCCGCCGCGTGGAACCGACGCGCCCGCACCGCACGGAGCTTCAACGTGCACAAGGTCCGCATCGAGCACCTGCTCAACCGCTACGGGACCCTCGCGACCGAGGTGCTGCAGCTCGTCGAGCAGGACCCGGCACTCGCCGAGCCGCTGCCGGGGGCCGATGACTACATCGGCGCCGAGGTCGTCTACGCCGCCTCGCACGAGGGCGCCCTGCACCTGGAGGACGTCCTCGCCCGTCGCACCCGCATCTCCATCGAGGCGTGGGACCGCGGCGAGTCAGCGGCGCCCGTCGCCGCGAAGCTCATGGCGGACGTGCTCGGCTGGGACCAGGAGACGACCGAGCACGAGGTCGCGAACTACCTGAAGCGCGTCGCCGCCGAACGGGAGTCGCAGCTGCAGCCCGACGACGAGAGCGCGGACCGCGTGCGGCTCGAGGCCCCGGACATCGCGTTCGGCTTCGACGAGGACGACGTGGTCGTGGGCGGCGGCCGTTCGGACGGCGCCGAGGGCGCGAAGGCGTCCGACGAGCAGGTCGTCGGCGAGAAGACGAGCGAGCCGGAGTAGCGAGCCGGAGTAGCGAGGCCAGCAGACGCCGTCGTGTCGCCGAGACGCCGGCGTCTGCGGGTTGAACAGGACGCCGTCGTGTCGCGTTGACGCCGTCTGGTCGTCGAGACGCCGCCGGATCCGGCGGCGTCTCGGTGTCGACGAGGCGTCTCGACAAGACGACGGCGTCTTGCGGAGGCCACCCGCGCCTCCAGACCGGAAGGACGGAAGACCGGACTGGAGGCCCGTGGTGCGTCCGTCAGGCGGCGTGCGGCCGCAGGGCGGCGCGGCCACGGCGCCGCTCGCCGGCCACGAGCACCACGGGGATCGCGATCAGCGCGACGAGGCTCGTCACGTACAGCACGCCGGCCCAGACCGTGTGGTCACCACCGTCGGTGCCGAAGCCGTCCGCGACGTCCATACCGAGGGCGAACCCACCCCAGAACGACGCCGGACCACCCAGCACGACCACGGCCAGCAGCACTGCGGCGATGACGTGGGTCGGTGCCCGGGTGACGAGCAACAGCACCGACAGCCCGGCGGCGAGCACGACACCGACCGAGGCCAGCGCGATCACGACCACGATGTCGGTCTGCACGTGGAACCCCTGTGCGTCGAGGCGCCCGTGGATCTCGGCGAGGCTCGCTCCGGGGACCGCGGCGAGCGGGTCCAGCACCAGTGCGTCCACCGCCAGCAGTGCTGCGTACAGCGCGACGACCAGCACCCCGACGACGGCCACGACGATCCGTGTTCTCCCCATCCACAGAACAGTAGCGGGAGGAATGCGCGGGGTCACCGGGTGGTTAGCATGGGGGTACTCGAAGAGGGAGCCATCATGGTCGACGTCCATCGCGTCAAACTCCCCGGAGTCGGCGTGCTGCACAGCTTCTACACCGACGACGGTGGCAAGTGCGGTGTCATCACGCACCGGTCGGGGCACTCCGACCTCATCTCGTTCGCCGACGTCTCCGACGGCGCGGACAAGTCCGAGAAGGTCTCGCTGCGTCTCAGCGAGGACGAAGCGCACACGCTCGCCGAACTCCTCGGCGGCACCCGGATCACCGAGGGCCTCGACAAGCTCGACGAGATCCCTGGATTGTCGATCGACTGGTTCTCCGTCGACTACGACGACGCCATCGCGGGCAAGCCCCTCGGCGACCTGCACGACTCGGGCTTCATCGGCCTGACCGTCGTCGCCGTGGTCCGTGGCGACAGCGCCAACCCGGCGCCCTCGTCGGACTTCGTCGTCTTCCCGGGCGACACGATCGTCGTCGCCGGATCCCCCGAGAAGGTCGCCAAGGCGTTCTCCTTCTACCGCAGCGGAGAGCTTGCGGCCGCCTCGGCCGAGGCCCCGCGGAAGAGCTAGCGCATGCACCTGGGTGGTGAGCTGCTCACCATCGGTGTGCTCTTCGTCATCGCCTACGTCCTGGGCCGGCTCGGCAAGACCATCGGTCTGCCCGCCATCCCGATCTACATGGTGGTCGGACTCGTCGCGAGTCCGAACACGCCGTGGTTCGGGCTGAGCGTCGAGTCCCACACGATCGAGCTCATCGCGACGTTCGGGCTCATCCTGCTGCTGTTCAACCTCGGGCTCGAGTTCGACCAAGAGGAGTTCTACGGCAACGCCGGCAAGCTCCTGGTGTCGGGCGGTACCTACGTCGTCATCAACATGGGCGTCGGGTTCGCCTTCGGGTTCTCGCTCGGCTGGGGCACCCGTGAAGCCCTGATCATCGCGGGCATGACGGCGACTTCCTCGAGCGCCATCGTGACGAAGCTCCTCATCGAGCTCCGGCGCCTGGCGAACGACGAGACCCCGATGATCCTCGGCGTCACCGTGATCGAGGACGTCTTCATCGCCGTGTACCTGGCGATCGTCTCCGTCGTGCTGTCCGGTGACACCAACCTCTGGGCCGTGGTCGGCAAGCTGGCTCTCGCGTTCGGGTTCCTCATCGTGATGTTCACGCTCGCGCGCTTCGCGGGCAAGTGGGTCTCGAAGATCTTCGCCACCCGTGACGACGAGCTGTTCACGGTGCTGTTCTTCGGACTCGCGGTCATGTTCGGTGGCATCGGCGACCTGCTCGGCGTGACCGACGCCATCGGTGCCTTCGTCATCGGCCTGCTCTGCGGAGCGACCCGGTACCGCGACCGCATCGAACAGCTCGCCCTGCCGATGCGCGACGTCTTCGCCGCGTTCTTCTTCGTCAACTTCGGGCTCGGCCTCGACCTGTCGACCTTCGGCGAGGTGCTCTGGCCCGTCCTCGGCGCCATCGGCATGACGGTCGTGCTCAACGCGGTCGCCGGCCAGATCGTCGCGCGGATGAACGGCTTCAACGTCCAGCAGGGCATCAACACCGCCGTCATCCTGGTGAACCGTGGCGAGTTCGCGCTGATCCTCGCGACGCTGTCGGCTGCCGCCGGGCTGGAGGCGCGGATCACCGCCTTCGCGGGCCTCTACGTCCTCTGCATGGCCGTCCTCGGGCCGCTGCTCGCGGTGAACTCGGACCGGATCGGCCGCCTCGTGGTGCGCCCGGGTCGGCTCATCCGCCTGCGCGGACGCCTGGGCGGCCGACGTGCCGTCGCCGCGGCAGCCGCTGCCGAGAGCGCCGAAGCGGCCGAGGCCGAGGCGGACGCCACCGCCGCGGCGCGGAAGGCCGAGCGGGACCGCCAGTTCGCCGAGGAGTTCGCGCTCGTCGAGGCTGCTGGCAGGGACGAGCGAGACAATGAAGGGTCCGAGCCGACGTCCGCCCCCGTGACGTCGCCGGTCGAGATCCCCGCCGAGCGCCCCGAGCGCCCGGTCCGACAGCGCGATCCGGAGTACTGATACAGATGTGGGCCGTTGCCCGACGACCGAGGTGGATCGCGCTGCTGTTGCTGGCGCTCGTGTTGGCGGCGGTGTTCGCCGGGCTGGGCAAGTGGCAGCTGGAGCGGTCGATCGCCAACGGCAAGCCCCTGCCGGCGACCACCGAGACCCGCCGGACGCTCGAGGCGGTCACCACCCCCGAGCGTCCCGTCAGCGAGAGTCTCGCCGGGCAGAAGGTCACCGTCACCGGGACCTTCGTCGCCGACGACACCACCGTCCTGACTGGCCGCACCGGGGGTGGGAAGTACCAGACCGTCGGACACCTGGTGGACTCGGACGGTGGGGCGAGCCTCCCGGTCGTCATCGGGTGGTCCGACCAGCGGTCGGCCGCCGTCGCCGGGGGCGAGCGCCTGGCGGACGGCCAGACGCTCACGATCCAGGGCCGCTACTACCCGGCGGAGTCGCCCGACCAGGACGCCTACAAGAAGGGCGAGTACTCCGCCGTCGCCCCCGCCCGGTTCGTGAACACCTGGCAGGCCTTCGACGACCGCATGTACCTCGGGTACGTCGTCGCCGACGGCACCACCGCGAAGGCCGCCGACCTCGGCACCATCGCCGACCGCGCACCGTCGCGCGAGGTCCAGTTCGACTGGCTCAACCTGTTCTACGCGATCGAGTGGGTCGTCTTCGCCGGCTTCGCCGTGTTCCTCTGGTACCGCTTCGTGAAGGACGCCTGGGAGCGCGAGCAGGAAGAGGAGCGCGAGGCAGCCCTCGCCACCGAAGCCGACTCGCTCCGACGGTAGGATTGCCGGCATGGCCCTGACCGTCCGAACCCGTGACATCTCCAAGATCCCGGGGGCGGTGAAGTGGTACCGCGTCTCGGCGTACATCACCGGTGTGCTGCTGCTCGCCCTGGTGGTCGAGGTCATCATCAAGTACACGCCGCTGCAGCTCGAGATGCAGCTCGGCAACGGTCCGTTCTTCGTGCCCAACGGCACGGCGGGCGAGACCCCGGGCACGTTCAACCTGTCGATCGCGATCCTCATCGCCCACGGCTGGCTGTACGTGCTCTACCTCTTCACGGACTTCCGTCTGTGGAGCATCATGCGCTGGAGGCCGTCGCGCTTCCTGCTCATCGCCCTCGGGGGCATCATCCCGTTCATGTCCTTCGTGGTCGAACACCGCATGCAGCAGCGGGCCATGGACACCTACCACGAGCTGATCGCTGCCCAGCAGCGTGAGAAGGAGGCCGCTCGGTGAGCGAGACCGAACAGCGTCCCGTCCTCGTCGTCGACTTCGGGGCCCAGTACGCGCAGCTCATCGCGCGTCGGGTCCGTGAAGCGAACGTCTACAGCGAGATCGTGCCGCACTCCATCACCGCGGACGAGGTCCGCGCCAAGGACCCGGCGGCCATCGTGCTGTCCGGTGGTCCGTCGTCCGTGTACGAAGAAGGCGCGCCGTCCCTCGACGGTGACATCCTCGACCTCGGCGTCCCCGTGCTCGGCATCTGCTACGGCTTCCAGGCCATGGCGACCGCCCTCGGTGGCGAGGTCGCGAACACCGGTCTGCGCGAGTACGGCGCCACCGACGTGACGCTCGCCCCCGGCACCAGCACCCTGCTCGGCGACCAGCCGGCGGACCAGGTGACGTGGATGTCGCACGGCGACTCCGTGGCCAAGGCACCGGCCGGCTTCGAGGTGCTCGCCTCGAGCGCATCGACGCCCGTCGCGGCGTTCGCGTCCGACGAGCGCAAGCTCTACGGCGTGCAGTGGCACCCCGAGGTGAAGCACTCCGTGTACGGCCAGGCCGTGCTCGAGAACTTCCTGCACCGAGCCGCGGGTCTGCCCGGCGACTGGAACTCCAGCAACGTCATCGAGGAGCAGGTCGCCCGCATCCGCGAGCAGGTCGGCTCCGCGCGGGTCATCGCCGGGCTCTCCGGTGGTGTCGACTCAGCCGTCGCCGCAGCCCTGGTGCACAAGGCCGTCGGCGACCAGCTGACCTGCGTCTTCGTCGACCACGGGCTCCTGCGTGCCGACGAGCGGAAGCAGGTGGAAGAGGACTACGTCGCCTCCACCGGTGTCCGGCTCATCACGATCGACGCCGAGCAGCAGTTCCTCGACGCCCTCGCCGGCGTGAGCGACCCCGAGCAGAAGCGCAAGATCATCGGGCGGGAGTTCATCCGCACGTTCGAGGGCGCAGCCGAGGCACTCGTGCTCGAGGCCCAGGCTTCCGACTCCGATGCCGAGGTCAAGTTCCTCGTGCAGGGCACGCTCTACCCCGACGTCGTCGAGTCCGGCGGCGGAGCAGGCACCGCGAACATCAAGTCGCACCACAACGTCGGCGGCCTGCCCGAGGACATGACGTTCGAGCTCGTCGAACCGCTGCGCACCCTGTTCAAGGACGAGGTCCGCGCGGTCGGCCGCGAGCTCGGGCTGCCCGAGGTCATCGTCGGTCGTCAGCCGTTCCCCGGCCCGGGCCTGGGCATCCGCATCGTCGGCGAGGTCACGAAGGAGCGGCTCGAACTGCTCCGCGCGGCCGACAAGATCGCCCGCGAAGAGCTCACCGCGGCCGGTCTCGACCAGGAGATCTGGCAGTGCCCGGTCGTGCTGCTCGCCGACGTCCGCTCCGTGGGCGTGCAGGGCGACGGCCGGACCTACGGACACCCGATCGTGCTCCGTCCGGTCTCGTCCGAGGACGCCATGACCGCCGACTGGACGCGTCTGCCGTACGACACCCTCGCGAAGATCTCGAACCGCATCACGAACGAGGTGCCCGACGTCAACCGGGTCGTGCTCGACGTCACGTCGAAGCCGCCGGGGACGATCGAGTGGGAGTAGGGCTCCCCTGAGCAACGGAAGGCCCGGTACGCGTCACGCGTGCCGGGCTTTCGTGCGTCCGTGGGCGGCGCCGGGGTCGGTGCCGGAGTCGCACGAACTGCCGTCTGCCGGGACGTGTGACGGCAGTCCGCGCGACCCGGGCGCTGCGCGTGCGGCGTGTTGTGCGACCTCGGGCGGCTGGAGTTGTGGGCGTGGGCGCTGCCGGGGCCGTCGAGTGGTCACGACACCCCGCGGGCCCGGTGCCGAGGGGTCACGAACTGTCGGCTGGCCCCGGCCCGGACGACACTTCGTGACCACTCGGCGGTCGTTCGGCGGGGTGTTGTGACCGCCGGGACCGCCGCCGCTCGCGCGTCCACCGGCCCGGGAACGACGAAGGGCCCCGGCGGCGCCGGGGCCCTTCGTGTGTGCGGTGGTACTAGTTGCGCGAGCTGCTCGCGACGATGGCGAGGATGCGCAGGATCTCGAGGTACAGCCAGACGATCGTCACGATCAGGCCGAACGCCGCGGTCCAGGCGTAGATCCGGGGAGCGCCACGACGGACACCGGTCTGGATCTGGTCGAAGTCGAGGATCAGCGAGTAGGCCGCCATCACCACGACGAGGATGCCGATGATCACACCGAGCGGGATGCCGAAGATCGTGATCCCGAGTGCGCCGAACGCCGTGTCCGTCACTCCGGTCCACATCAGGACCAGGTTGATGAGCGAGAACACCATGTACCCGACCATCGCGACGAGGAAGAAGCGCGTGGCCTTCGGTGTGGCGCGGACCTTGCCCGATGCGAACAGCGCGAGCGTCACGGCGAAGACACCGAGCGTCCCGAACACCGCCTGGGTGACGATGCCACCCCACATCGAGTTGTACGCGCCGGAGATGCCACCGACGAACAGACCCTGGACGAACGAGTACGTCAGGATCAGACCCGGTGACGGCTTCTTCTTGAAGGTGTTCACGAGGCCGAGCACGAGGCCGACGACCGCCGCGACGATCCAGACGACCGGCGGCAGGTTCCAACCGGCCACCGCGCCGACGACGAGCACGCCGAACGCGAGCAGCGTCTTGACGATGGTGTCTTCGTACGACATGCGGTCGGTGTCCACCGGGGACGCAGTCGGGCGGTCGTACATGTACTGCAGCTGCTCGGGGGTCATGCCGCCCTGGGCCTGCTGCGGGGTCTGTCCCCAGCCGGCCTGCTGCTGACCAGCACCGCGCCCGCCCCAGGTGTTTGCCCCCTGTGCGTTGAAGGCGGGGGACTGGTCGAAACCGGGCTTGAAGGCCATGGTGTCCTCTTCCTAGGAGATTCGAGTCCTCTCAGCCTAGGGGCGCTCGGTCGCGGAAGGCTGAGGATTCGCGGCGAGCGGACGCGGGCCCAGCGGGCTCCGTCGAGGGAAGCCTAGGGTCGCCCGCTGCACGCGCGCCCCGAGGACGTCGAGAGTCCGCCGTCGAGCCAGCCGAGCCCGTCGAGCGCGCCCGTCCCGACGGCAGCGCCGGGTAGAGCCAGGTGACGAGCGCGACCGAGATCGTCATGAGCAGGAACCACGCCACGATCTTCGTCGGTGCCACCGGCTGCCACACCGCGAGCTGCGCCGGGTAGCTCCACGCCCCGGCCCAGGTCGCGACGTTCTCCGCCGCCCAGATGAACACCGCGACGAGGGCCATCGCCACGAGGACGGGCATCCGCAGCGTCGCCCGGTGGATCCGGACGTGCATGGTCGTGCGGGCGAAGAGCAGCAGCACGAGCGCGAGCAGCACGTACCGGGCGTCGGCGACGAAGTGGTGGCCGAAGAAGTTCAGGTAGATCCCGCCCGCCACGACCGCCAGCAGCCACTGCCGCGGGTACCGGTCGAACCGCAGGTCGAACAGCCGGTAGACCCGCACCATGTACGACCCGACGGCGCCGTACATGAACCCCGAGAACAGCGGCACCCCGGCGACGACGAACAGCCCACTCGACTCGTAGGTCCACGAGCCCATGTGGGTCTTGAACACCTCCATCGCGGTCCCGACGACGTGGAACAGCAGGACGACCCGGAGCTCCCGCACGGTCTCGAGCCCGAACACGAGCATCCCGACCTGCAGCAGCACGGCCGCGATCGTCAGGACGTCGTTCCGCATCGCCGCGGGCACGGTCAGGTGCACCACCGCCATGGTCGCGAGCAGCAGCGCCCCGAACGCGCACGCCCAGGCCTGCTTCGCGCCGAACACCAGGAACTCGGTGACGAACACCCGGACGGGCCGGTGCGGTTGATGCCCGGCGTCGAGCAGGCGGCGAGCGGCGCGGTCGATCCGGGCCTCGACGGCGGTGGAGAGCGAACGGACGGTCATGCGGTGATGGTCGGCGTCGTCGCTGGGAACGACGGGCCTCGGAGCGACGCGTGTGTCCCGCGACACAGGTGCCCGCTGGTCACCCACGGCAAGTAGGGTCGCGCCATGACCCTCGTGATCGCCCACCGCGGTGCGTCCGGCTACCGCCCCGAGCACTCGCGGAGCGCGTACGAGCTCGCGATCGAACTCGGCGCCGACGCGATCGAACCGGACCTGGTGCCCACGAGGGACGGCGTGCTGGTGCTCCGGCACGAGAACGAGGTCTCGGGCACCACGGACGTCGCCGACCACCCCGAGTTCCGGCACCTGCGCACGACGAAGACCGTCGACGGCCAGCCCCTGACCGGCTGGTTCACCGAGGACTTCACGTGGGCCGAGCTGCAGACGCTCCGCACCCGCGAGCGCCTGCCGGTGCTGCGTCCGGGATCCGCCGAGCACGACGGTGCGCAACCGATCCTGCGGCTCGTCGACCTGCTCGCGATCCTCGACGCGGCGCCCCGCCCGGTCGGGCTCGTCGCCGAGGTGAAGCACGCCGCGTCCTTCGACCGCGCCGGGTTCCCGATGGGTGCACTCGTCGACGCCGCGCTCGGCGAGGCCGGGTGGCGGCAGGACGAGCGGCTCACGGTGGAGAGCTTCGAGAAGGGCGTGCTGCGCGACCTGCGCGAACGGGGGACCGGTGGTCGGCTCGTGTACCTCCAGGAGGCCCGTGGCAGCGCCGCGGACGAGGTCGCGTCCCACGGATCGCTCGCCCCCACCTACGCCGCCGAGCGCTCCGAGGACGCGCTCGCGTCGTTCGCGACCGAGTTCCACGGCATCAGCGTCGACCTCGGCACCCTGATGGCCGGCGTCGACAGCGTCGCGCTCGACGACCCGACGCCGGTGCGCAGCGCGATCGTCGACCGCGCCCATGCCGCCGGGCTCGCGGTGTACACGTGGACTCTCCGGCCGGAGAACCGGTTCCTGCCGTCGCCGTTGCGTCGTGGCGGCGACGTCGCGGCCTTCGGCGACTGGGAGCGGTGGTTCACGTCCGTGATCCGCACCGGACTCGACGGGGTGTTCGCCGACCACCCCGACCTGGCGGTGCGTGCCCGGTCAGTCCTCGAGCGCCTCGAGCGGGATGCCGGCTGACCGGAGGGCCTCGAGGGCCTCCTCGCGTGCGGACGTGGCAGCGGCGCGGAGCCCGGCCAGGTCCTCGGGCCGGTAGAACCACGAGCTCCGGTCGCCGGGCGAGACCGTCCGTTGCGCGTCCGTCAGGTCGGCGTCGTGTTCGCCCTTCCGGAGGTCGGCACGCGCACGGTCGAGCGCCTGCAGGACTGCCGAGGCACGGATGACCTCGGCCGCGGGCAGGTCCCCGGGCGCGAGACGGGCGACCCGAGGGTCGATCGGTGTCACCGGGAGGGCCTGCACCGGTGGCTGTCGGCGCCGCCGGCGATCGACGAGGACCGCCACGGCGGACGAGACGACGAGGAACACCACGACGGCGACGAGGAGCCGGGCACTCCTCGGGAACGTCGACGCAGCGAGGGCCCCGAGTACGGCCAGGCACAGCCCAGCGGTGACCAGGCCGACCGACAGCGGGACCAGGCACCCCGCCGTGTCCTGTCGAGACCGCTGAGCACGGGCCCGACGGTGGCTCTCGACGATCGCGGCGGGGTCGTCGCGCCCGTCCGGAGGCAGGATGCAGAGGACGTCCTGGGTGGTGGGGACCGCGGCCGACATCGCAGGGAGCACGAAGACGTCAGGTCGGTCCGGTGTGATCGCCACGGCGCCATCCTGCCGCACGAGGTCGCTGTCGGGGGTCTCGCCTAGAATGTCCCGAACATGACGATCGTGCTCGACCCCTTCGAATCGACGCCCGAGCCGGGCGCCGGTGCCCGCGCGTACGAAGACCCGTTCACCGCGGGTCTGAACCCCCAGCAGAAGGAAGCCGTCGAGTACCGCGGCGAGTCCCTGCTGATCGTTGCCGGCGCCGGTTCCGGCAAGACGAGCGTGCTCACCCGCCGCATCGCGCTGCTGCTCGCCAACCGCGAAGCGTGGCCGTCGCAGATCCTGGCGATCACGTTCACGAACAAGGCCGCCGCCGAGATGCGCGAGCGCGTCCGGGCCCTGGTCGGTGGCGAGGCCGAGGGGATGTGGATCTCCACGTTCCACTCGGCGTGCGTGCGCATCCTGCGGCGCGAAGCCGAGCGGTTCGGGTTCCCGCAGTCGTTCACGATCTACGACTCCGCCGACTCCAAGGCGCTGCTGAAGCGGATCATCAAGGAGCTCGAGGCCGACTCCCTCGGGCTGACCGTCGGTGCCGCGGCGTCGAAGATCTCGAAGCTCAAGAACGAGCTGCAGGACATCGACACCTACGCGCGCAACATCAACGTGAACGACCCGCAAGAAGTCATGTTCACCGAGGTGTTCCGGCGCTACACGAACGAACTCCGCCGGGCGAACGCGTTCGACTTCGACGACCTCATCGGCCAGACGGTGTTCCTGTTCCGGGCATTCCCGGACGTCGCCGCCCTGTACCAGCGCCGCTTCCGGTACATCCTGGTCGACGAGTACCAGGACACGAACCACGCCCAGTACGCCCTGATCCGCGAGCTCACCCGCCCGGTGCCGGTCGAACAGGTCGACAAGCTCGAGGACTCCGGCCAGCACGTCGCCCGGATGCGCGAGACCGACGGCTCGATCGCCCCCGCGTCCCTGACGGTGGTCGGTGACTCCGACCAGTCCATCTACGCCTTCCGCGGGGCGGACATCCGCAACATCGTCGAGTTCGAGCGGGACTTCCCGAACTCCAAGACGATCCTGCTCGAGCAGAACTACCGCTCGACGCAGAACATCCTCGACGCGGCGAACGCCGTCATCGCGAACAACTTCGACCGCCAGGCGAAGAGCCTGTTCACCGACGTCGGCGCCGGCGAGAAGATCGTCGGCTTCACCGGGTACACCGGCCACGACGAGGCGCAGTTCGTCGCCGACGAGATCCAGCGCCTGCGTGAAGACGGCATGGACTACCGCGACATGGCGGTGTTCTACCGGACCAACTCGCAGACCCGTGCACTGGAGGAGATCTTCATCCGTGCGGCGATCCCGTACCGGGTGCTCGGCGGCACGAAGTTCTACGAGCGTGCCGAGATCAAGGACGCCATGGCGTACCTGATCACGGTCGCCAACCCGGCCGACCCGATGGCCCTGCGCCGCATCCTCAACGTGCCCAAGCGCGGCATCGGCTCGGTCACCGAGACCACGCTGCAGCGCTACGCCGACGAGCACGAGACCACCATGCGTGACGCCCTGCGACACGCGGGCGAGCTCGGGTTCGGGCCGAAGGTGCGGAACGCCATCACGGAGTTCGCGGCGCTGCTCGACGCCGTGTCCGAGAAGGCACCGACACAGCCGGTGGTCGACACCCTGACGCAGCTGCTCGACGGTTCCGGGCTGCTCGACAACCTGCGGAAGTCGCCCGACGCGCAGGACGCCGCACGCGCCGACAACATCGACGAGCTCGTGGCCGTGACGCGTGAGTTCCAGAAGAACAACCCCGAGGGCACGCTGTCGGACTTCCTGACCGAGGTCTCGCTGGTCGCCGCGGCGGACGAGCTCGACGACTCCTCGGGCACGGTGTCGCTGATGACCCTGCACACCGCGAAGGGCCTGGAGTACGACGCGGTGTTCCTGACCGGCGTCGAGGAAGACCTGCTCCCGCACCGGATGTCCGCCAACGAGCCCGGCGGTCCGTCGGAAGAGCGCCGGCTGTTCTACGTGGGCATCACCCGCGCCAAGAAGGTCCTGTTCCTGTCCCTCGCGATGACCCGTGCCCAGTTCGGTGACGTCAACGTGGCGATGCCCTCGCGCTTCCTGCAGGAGATCCCCGAGGGGCTCATCGAGTGGAAGCAGTCCCCGGGCATGGCGAACAGCCGCGGTGGCACGCAGCCCCGTGCCCTGAACGCCAAGCGTGACGGCGGCTTCGGCGGCGGTGGCGGCGGTGGCTACCGCGGTGGTGGTGGCTGGGGCGGCGGCTCGTACGACCGCGCAGCGGCTGCCTCGAAGACCCGTCCGAAGACCGAGTGGGCGAACCGGGTGTCCGGGCAGGTGCGCGACAACGGCGACATGGAACTCGTCGCCGGCGACCGCATCAAGCACGTCGACTTCGGCGAGGGCACGGTGTCCGCGGTGACGGGGCAGGGCGCCAAGCGCATCGCTGAGATCGCGTTCGACTCCGCGGGCCGCAAGAAGCTCCTCATCAAGATCGCCCCGATCGAGAAGCTGTAGGAGCCCTCACCGGTCCACACCGAACCGGCAGCCGCGGCCGGTCTGGAGTTCACGGAACGGACCCGGGGTGTTCCCCCGCGATCCGTACGGTGCGGTGCTGTGCAGAACAGCCCTGACGACCGCGACGACGCCCACGACCACGCCGGAGACCGCAGCAAGCGCATCCCGGTCTCCCGCCGGGGCTTCCTGGTCGGGTCCGGACTCGCCGGTGCCGCCGGTCTCGGGGCGTCGAACGGCTTCGGCAGCGCCCCGGCCGTCGCCGATGCGCTGACCGCGGCACCCGCCGTGGCTCCGGCAGCGCTCGGCGGATCGGCCGTGGCCGCGCAGGCAGCGGTGGCGCGCGGACACACCGGACGGTGGCACCCGGACACGACCTCGCCGCGCTTCACCGTCGCGGTGATGCCGGACACGCAGTACATGTTCGACGGCGCCGCGGTCGACCAGGCACCGATGCGCGCCTCGCTCGAGTACGTCGTCCGCGAGCAGGCCCGGCACAACACGGTGTTCCTCGTGCACCTCGGCGACCTGACCCAGAACGGTGCGGCGTCCGAGATGCGCGCGTCCGGTGCGGTCTTCGACGTGCTCGACCGAGCCGGGGCGCCCTACAGCGTGCTCGCCGGCAACCACGACGTCGACTCCTCGACCGACGACCAGCGCGGCCGCACCCCGTACCTCGACTTGTTCGGTCCGCAGCGGTTCCGGAAGGCCCCGGGCTGGATCGGTTCGAGTCCCGACGGCTACAACACCGCCCACCGGTTCACCGCGGCCGGCCGAGAGTGGGTCGTCCTGGCACTCGACTGGCGGACGAGCGCGAGCGGGCTCGCCTGGGCCAGCTCCGTGCTCGCGGCCCGGCCGCACGCTCCGGTCATCCTCACGACGCACGCCCTCGTCGACTCGGACGCCAGCGGTGGGGCGGCGTTCGACCCCTACGGCCAGCAGCTCTGGGACTCCTTCATCTCGAAGCACGACCAGGTGTTCCTGACGCTCAACGGGCACTACTGGGGTCCGGGCCGCACGACGGCGAAGAACGCCGTGGGGCACGACGTCGCACTCCACCTGACCAACTACCAGAACCGCTACTACGGCGGCGCGGCCATGATCCGGCTGTACCACGTCGACCTCGAGCGGAACGTCATCGACGTCGAGACGCTGTCGCCCTTCCTGCTCGCCGGCGGTCTCGGCGACGCGAACGAGCTCGCAGCCCAGGAGGTCAACCTCAGTGGCGACGTCGACCGCTTCACCATGGCGGTGGACTTCGACGCGCGCTTCGCGGGGTTCGCGCCGGTCGCACCACGGGCCTCCCGGCCGGCGGCACGCATGCTGGTGCCGGGGACGCTGGCGTACTGGCGGTTCGACGGCAACCCGGACGGGGCGGCGCTCGCGCCGACGACGCGGGTGCGCGACCAGAGCGGCAAGGGCAACGACCTGGTGGTCGCCCGGCGGACCGGTGCCGTCGCAGGGGCGCTGCGCTGGACGGCGGCGCACCACCCCGACCAGCCGGGCGCCGGCAGCCTCGCGCTGCAGGGCGGCAAGACCGGCGGCGACCACCTGCAGACCGTCGACACGGCACCGCTCAACCGGACCCACTTCCCCCGCGGCTACACGGTCGAGGCGTTCTTCGCGCTGCCGACCACGTTCGACCCGAGCACGAACGGGTTCAGCGCCCTGCTGTCGCAGTACTCGAGCGCCGGCCAGGTGGGGAAGGCGACCGGAGCCGACGGTGACCCGGACGAACCCGCGATGACGCTGAGCCTGTCGGGGGACCGCGAACTGCAGTGGTGCGTGTACCCGGCGAGCCAGGACGGATCACTGACGAACTGGGGGCACGAGTTGCCGCTCGGCGCCTGGTGGCACGTGGCCGTGGTGAACGACGGGACGCACACCGTGCTCTACGTCGACGGGTGCCCGGTCGTGCGCAACCCGTCCACACCGAACCGCGGTCTCAGCACGATCGGCAAGCCGTGGCTGCTCGGTGGGTACCGCTACGGCGACAAGCTCGACAACGTGTTCGTCGGGTCGATCGGCGACGTGCGCATCGTCGGCCGGGCACTGCAGCCGAGCGAGTTCATGAACGCCTGACGACTCGACAGGCGGACGCCTGACCCGCGCGGTGGGTGGGCGCCCGGGCTGCCCGGCAGACGTGCGTCTGACACGCCCGGCCGTTCGACGCGCCCCTCGTTCGGGTGGCACGATGACGGTTAGTGAGGTTAGCCTTACCTAACGTGACACCTCCCATCGAACTCCTGACCACCGCCACCGCCGAGCGCTACCGCTCCGCCGTGACGTCCACGGTGGACCGTCTGGCCGACCGCTTCGCCGCCGCCGACCGTCCGACGACCGACACCGCTCCCGAGGTCCTCCGGGCCCGGGTGCAGGACGTCGACCTCGACGCCGAACCCCTCGGGACGGACCGCGCGCTCGCCGAACTCGACGAGCTGTTCGTCCGCGAAGCCGTCTGGTTCCACGACCCGGCGTACCTCGCGCACCTGAACTGCCCGGTCGCGCTGCCCGCGGTCGCCGCCGAGTCGGTCCTGGCCGCCGTGAACCCGTCGGTCGACACCTGGGACCAGTCCCGCATCGGCACCGAGATCGAGCGGCACGTCGTCGCCTGGCTCGCCGGCCGGATCGGCTTCGCCGCGGGGGACGGCATCTTCACCTCGGGCGGCTCGCAGTCGAACCTGCAGGCCCTGCTGCTGGCGCGCGAGGCCCTGGGCACCAGCGGCACCGTGTTCACGACCGCGGAGACCCACTTCAGCATCGCGAAGTCGGCGCGGCTGCTCGGGCTCGAGGCCGTGGTCGCCGTCGCCACCGACCACGCCGGCCGGATGGTGCCCGCTGCCCTCGCCGAGGCGATCGCCGCCGCCCGCGCAGCCGGGCAGACGCCGATGGCCGTCGTCGCCACCGCCGGCACCACCGACCGCGGGGTCATCGACCCGCTCGAGCCGATCGCGGACGTCTGTGATCTGGAGGGAGTGTGGCTGCACGTCGACGCCGCGTACGGCTGCGGGCTGCTCGTGTCCCCGACCCGCCGGCACCTGCTCGACGGCGTCGAACGGGCCCGGAGCGTGACCGCCGACCTGCACAAGTCGTTCTTCCAGCCGGTGTCGTCGAGCGCCCTGCTCGTGCAGCGCCCGGAGGACCTGCGCCGCACCGCCTGGTACGCCGACTACCTGAACCCGGAGGACGCCGCCGAGCCGAACCAGGTCGACAAGTCGCTGCAGACCACCCGCCGGTTCGACGCCCTGAAGCTCTGGGCCACCCTGCGGGCGACCGGTGCCGACGCGATCGGTGCCGCGTTCGACGCCGTCATCGACCTCGCCGCGGCCACCCACCGGATCGTCGAGGAGCACCCGGACCTGGTGCTCGTCGCGCCGACGCAGCTCAGCACGGTGCTGTTCCGCTGGCAGCCCGCCGGCATGACCGACGAGGCCGCCGACGCGCTGGTCGCCCCGATCCGCTCAGCCCTGCTCGCCGAGGGCCGGGTGCTCATCGCCAAGACGGTCATCGACGGCCGGCCGTGCAACAAGCTCACACTGCTCAACCCGGAGACGACGCCGGAGCAGATGCGCGCGTCGCTGGAGCACGTCGTCGCGACGGCCGCCCGGGTGCGCGCCGCCACCACCAAGACCGAGGGAGCGAACCGATGAACCGCGATGAGCAGCCCGTGCACGACGTCATCGGCATCGGCATCGGCCCGTTCAACCTCGGCCTCGCCTGCCTGACCGACCCGATCGCCGACGTCGACGCGGTGTTCCTCGACGCCGCCGACGGCTTCGCCTGGCACCACGGCATGATGCTCGACGACGCCACGATCCAGGTGCCGTTCCTCGCCGACCTGGTGACGATGGCCGACCCGACCTCGCCGTTCTCGTTCCTCGCCTGGCTCAAGGAGACCGGGCGCCTGTACCCGTTCTACATCCGCGAGGACTTCCACCCCCTGCGCAGCGAGTACGACGCCTACTGCCGCTGGGCCGCCGACCGGCTCGACACCCTGCGGTGGGGCCGCCGGGTGACCGCCGTCGAGCACGACCCGGTCACCGACACGTTCACGGTCCACGCCGAGACCGATCAGGGTCCCGAGACGTACCGCGCACACCACGTCGTCGTGGGCATCGGCACCGAGCCGTCCGTCCCCGCCCCGCTGCGCGGGATCGGCGGACCGGCGCTCCACTCCGCCGAGTTCCTGCCGAACCGCGATGCCCTGCGCGACGCCGGGTCGATCGCCGTCGTCGGCAGCGGGCAGTCCGCCGCCGAGGTCTACCGCGAACTGCTCGAGGACATCCGGCAGGACGGCTACCGCCTCGACTGGATCACACGCTCGCCCCGGTTCTTCCCGATGGAGGACACCAAGCTCACCCTCGAGATGACGAGCCCGGAGTACACGGACCACTTCCACGGGCTGCCCGAGGCCGTCCGCGACCGCCTGGGGCGGGAACAGCGCGGCCTGTACAAGGGCATCAGCGCCGACCTGGTCGACGACCTGTACGACCAGCTCTACCGGATCAGTGCGCGCGGTCCGGTCCCGACGACGCTCCGGACCGAGACGAGCGTCGTCGACGCCGCCTGGCTCGCCGACCGCGGCACGTACCGGCTGACGCTCCGGCACGAGCAGCTCGACCAGACGTACGAGCACGAGGTCGAGCAGCTGGTGCTGGCCACCGGGTACACCCCGAGGGTCCCGCGGTTCCTCGACCCGGTCGAGCACCTCGTCGCCCGCGACTCCCGCGGTCGCCTGGCGGTCGCGCGCGACCACCACGTCGACACCCTGGGCGGACGCATCTGGGTGCAGAACGCCGAGGAGCACACGCACGGCCTGACCGCGCCCGACCTCGGCATGGGTGCGTGGCGGAACGCGTCGATCATCCGGTCCGTCACGGGTCGCCCCGTGTACGGCCTGGAGGCCCGGATCGCCTTCCAGGAGTTCGGCCTGCCCGCCTCGGAGCAGTCAGCAGCAGCGCCGTCCACCGCCCGCCCCGGCGCCGCGGAGCGCGCGCCGGCCCGCCCCGCGACCGAGCCCGCGGAGGTCTCCGCATGAGCACGACCGTGACCACCACGGCGCCGGACGCGACCGCGCCTGGGGGAGCCGAGCCGGGCCTCCTGACCGTCGAACCCGTGGACCCGGAACGCGACGCCGCCGTCGTGCAGTCGTGGCTCGCCCACCCGGCGTCGTCGTGGTGGGAGATGGGCGACCTCGACGTGGACGCCGTGCGTGCCTACCTGGCCGGCGTGCAGGCGGACCCCGCGCAGGCAGCGTGGCTCGGCCGCCGGAACGGTGAACCGTGCTTCCTGGCGGAGACCTACGACCCCTCCGCCGTCCTGCTCGCCGACGTGTGGGCGGCCGAACCCGGCGACGTCGGCATGCACCTGCTCGTCGCGCCGGTGCCCGCGGACCGTCGTGTGCACGGCCTGACCAGCGCGGTGATGCGTGCCGTCGTCGAGCACTGCCGGGACGCCCTCGGCGCGCGCCGGGTCGTCGTCGAACCGGACGTGCGGAACACCGCCGTGCAGGCGAAGAACGCCGAGGTCGGGTTCCGCGCCCTGCGACAGGTGGACGTCGACGGCAAGCGGGCCCTGTTGTCGGTGCTCGACACCGATCGCATCGGCGTCCCCGATGACGACGGGCCGGCCGCGCACCTGCGGCCCGAGCACCTGGAGCCCGCCGAACGGCACCTCGTCGCGAAGGCGATCGCGGAGTTCACCCACGAACGGCTGATCGCACCCGTGCCCGACGGGGACGGGTGGCGGCTCGAGGCGGGGGAGTCGACCTACCGGTTCCGGGCGCGGCAGCACGTGCTCGAGCACTGGTCGATGGACGAGGCCTCGCTGACGCGGACCCGTGCGGGGGTGTCGGCGCCGCTCAGCGCGCAGGAACTCGTGCTCGAGCTGCGCGCGGTGCTCGGGATCCCCGACGAGTTGCTCGGCACGTACCTGGAGGAGATCGCGTCGACGCTGGCGAGTGCGGCGGCGAAGCACCGGCGGGGTGGGCCGTCGGCGGCGCAGCTGGCGCGGGGGCGAGCGGGGGATTCCGTCGGGGCTGCCGTCGCATCGTTCCAGGACGTCGAGTCCGCGATGACCGAGGGGCACCCGGCGTTCGTCGCCGCCAACGGACGGATCGGGTTCGGGCTCGACGAGTACCGGGCGTTCGCGCCCGAGTCCGGCGGCCGGTTCCGGTACCGGTGGCTCGCCGCGCGACGCGAGCACACGCACCTGGCGCTCGCCGCGGACCGGACCGAGCAGGCGCACTGGGAGTCGGAGCTGTCGGCGGCGGTCGTGGCCGGGTTCCGCGCCACCCTGGAGCGTCGCGGACTCGACCCCGACGACTACGTGTGGCTGCCCGTGCACCCCTGGCAGTGGCAGCACCGGATCGCCGTGACCTTCGCACCCGACCTGGGCCGGCAGGACCTGGTCGACCTGGGCGAGGGGCCCGACGAGTACCAGCCGCAGCAGTCCATCCGCACCGCGTTCAACCGGACCGAGCCGGCACGCTCGTACGTGAAGACGGCGCTCGCCGTGCAGAACATGGGGTTCCTGCGGGGGATGTCGCCCGCCTACATGCGGAACACCCCGGCCGTGAACGACTGGGTCGAGTCGATCGTCGCCGCCGACCCCACGCTCGCCGCTGCCGGGTTCTCGGTGCTCCGGGAGCACGCCGCGATCGGCTACACCGGGGACGCCTACCACCGGGTCGACGTGTCGTCGCCGCAGCGCAAGATGCTCGCGGCCCTGTGGCGGGAGAGCCCGCTGCCGCGGGTGGCGGACGGCGAGCGACTGCTGACGATGGCGGCGCTGCTGCACCGGGACGCCTCGGGGAACGCCGTCGTCTCGGCGCTGATCGAGGCGTCCGGACTCCCCGCCGACGAGTGGGTGCGGCGCTGGCTCGACGCGTACCTGCTGCCCGTCGTGCACTGCCTGACCGTGCACGACCTGGTGTTCATGCCGCACGGCGAGAACCTGGTGCTCGTCGTGCGCGACGGCGTCGTGGTCCGTGCGGTGATGAAGGACATCGGCGAGGAGGCCGCGGTGCTCGGTCGGCACGACGACCGCCCGGTGCCCGCTGACATCGACCGGATCGTGCACCCGGTGTCCGACGACGAAGCCGCGCTCGCCGTGTTCACCGACGTGTTCGACGGGGTGCTGCGGTTCGTCGCCGCGATCCTCGACGACGACGGGGTGCTGCCAGAGGTCCGCTTCTGGCAGGTCGTGGGGGAGTGCATCGACGCCCACGCCGCCGCGCACCCGGGCCGCCGTCGTCCGCTGGACCTGCGGGTGCCGACGTTCGAGCACTCGTGCCTGAACCGGTTGCAGCTGCGGAACACCCTGTCGATGGTGGACCTGGCGGACCAGTCGGCGTCGCTCATCTGGGCGGGGGCGATGGCGAACCCGATCGGGCGGTAGGGGCGTGGGCGCTCGGTGCGGGCGCCGGCGTTCGTCGTCGGGGTCTCCGGCATCGATCGCATCCCCACGGTCGATCCCGATGCTGGACTGTGGGTCGTGACCGTTGCGGCGATCGGCCTCGTGGTGATCGGGTACCTCGCTGCCTACTGGATCACCCGGAACCCACGGGCGGAACGGTCCGCCACCGTCGATGCCGCCGCAGAGCGCATGATCGCGGCGGCGCGCGCCGAAGTGTTCCCCGAGCTCGATCCGAAGAGCGTCCGGCGCGCGTTGCGCGAGGACGACAACGGGCCCGCACCGTGGTTCGATCCCGAACTCGGGCCGCACTCGTGGCCGGTGTGGCGGATCGGAACCGTCGACCCAGCGGAGAGCCGCTTCGTCATCGCGAAACGATCGGACGATGCTCGATCGTTCACGGTCCGAGTCGAACCCGCTCCGCCGGTGTGATGGTCCAGGGACTGAACGCGGACCGTCGGGCTCAGGGCTGGAGGCGTGTGGCCGTCCAGGCGCCTTCGGCGAGTGCGTACTGCAGTCGTCGGTGCATCCGGTCACGGCTGCCGTGCCAGAACTCCACGATGTCGGGCTCGAGACGCCAGGCAACCCACCGAGCAGGTCGGGGGACGTCGTCGCCGGAGTCGTCGAGCAGGTCGTTCGCGTCGTCGATCAGGTCCTGCAGGGTGCGGGGTTCGAGCACAGCGGACTGATCGGCGATTGCCGTCGCGGCGCGTGACTTGGGGGAGCGGTCCGCGAACAGGGCGTCGGACTCGGCGTCCGACAGTCGCACGACGTGGCCTTCGAACCGGAGCTGCTGCATCGTCTCGCGCCAGTAGGACTGCAGGGCTGCGTGCGGGTTCTCGGCGAGCTGCCGGCCCTTCGGGCTGTCCTCCGACGTGCCGAAGACCAGTCCGCGCGCCTCGATGCGCTTCACGTCGACGGTGCGAGCGGACACGCGGCCGTCGGTGCCGGCCGTGGCGAGGGTCATCGACAACGGCTCGGAGACCTCCCGGTCCTTCGCCGCGGACAGCCACTCGCGAGCGAGGTCGAGCGGAGACGCTGGCGGGTTGTCGAACTCGGGCAGGTGGAGGGAGTCGTCACCGGAGAGCGGGGCAGAGGACATGTACCCACCCAACCGTGCGCGGGGGCTCGGTGTTCAGGGAGTCAAGGACGGTCGTCGCCGGCACCCGGTCAGGCGTCAGGGAACTTCGCTTTGACGAACGCGCGTTGCGCCTGCACGGTGCTGAGGCATTCGTCGGCCGGGGCGAACACATCGACGAGGTCCTTGAACCGGGGACGACGACCGCGGCGGAGTCGATACGCACGCATGCCACCACCCTGCTGTCGCGCCATATTGCTCGCCCAGACATCGATGCGGGCCCCCTGCACACCCAGGAGCCACCCCTCGCGGTCGAGTGCCGTGCGCACCAGGCTCAGCGCCTCGAAGGCGTCGTACGCCGTGGCCGTGTGCTCTGTGCCCAGCAGCAACACGGTCACGGTGTAGCGCACCTGATGGTCGGGGCTCGTCAGGTCCATCTCCACCGTCACGCTCGCCGGGGTGCTGGTGCCGTTCCGGTACGCGATCCGGTCGTACGTCGTCATGAGCGCGTCCCGTGACCACGTGTCACGGTGTCGGGACCTGCACCGACACGAGCTCACCGTTTCCGAGGTGCACGATCGCGGAACCGACCTGCACGCGCTCGACGATGCTGCTCCGCGGCAGGCGCATGCCGAGCAGGTCACCCTCGGTGATCGCCTGGGGGCTCAACAGCGCTCCCGAGCGGTTGCGCTTCATGTCGACCTGCCAGCCGGTGAACCCCACACCGAACTCGGCGGTCAATCCGGCTGCGACGATCGCCTGACCGTTGTCGGCCGCACGCTTGACGAACCCCTGCAGCCAGCTCTTCGCCGGGGCGTCCTTGACGAGCTCGGCGTCGTCGATCACCAGGACGCGTCGACCGGGCTGCCCGTCGAACAGGGATGCGAGGTCGTCCTCGGTCAGATCGACACCCTCGTGCACCGCCAGGACGCCCGGTTCCGCGGCCAGCGCACGGAGCGGGGACTGCCGCGGGGTCACGAGCACGACCTCGCCACCCTCGCGCAGGACCGAACGGGTCATCGAGAGCAGGACGGCGCTGCGTCCGGACTTCGCGGGTCCACCGACGACGAACGAACCGGCCGCGGCCAGGTCAGGCCCAATCGCGGTGAGGTCGTCACCGCCGATGCCGACCAGACCGAACAGGCCGGCGTCGTCATCGCGCATCTCCCATGCACGCTCGAACGGCACCGGGCCGGACAGCTGGTCGACGCGGAAGGGACGTCGGCTGCGTTCGACGGCCCGGTCGCGTTCCGTCGCGAAGGTAGCGAGGGCCGTGATGGCGGCGGCCTGCGACTGCCCGGTGCCGGCTGCGGCGAGCAGCGCGATCTGTGTCTCCGTCGCGGACTCGGAGGCGAACGCGCGTCCGTCGGGGACCTGCTCCGGGAGCTTCCGCGGGTTGAGTGACGCCAGCCCGTAGTCGCCCCGGTCCGACAGCCGGAGGACGAGCTTGTCCTCCACCAGGGTGGCCATCCGACTCGAGAGCAGCTGTCGGTCTCCGGTGACGACCAGGTGGATCCCGACGCTGGCACCTTCGCGCAGCAGTGTCATCACCTGGTCGGTCGGAGCGCCGTGGTCGAGCTCGCCGAGTGAGCCGACGAAGCCCTCCCAGCGGTCGAGCATGAAGACGATGTGCGGCAGACGTTCCGCCGGCACGACGGCCGCGGCTCGCTGCTCGACGATGCTGGCGAAACCGCCGTCAGCCAGCACCTGCTGGCGCCGGGCGAGTTCCTGGGTCAGCTTGGTCAGCAGCCGCTGGGCTCGTTCGGTCTGGACGCGCTGGACGACGGCACCGGCGTGCGGGAGCGCCTGGATCGGCAGCAGCGCGCCGTTGCCGCAGTCGAGCGCGTACACGTGGACGTCGGCCGCCGAGGTGTTCCGGGCGATGGCTGCCGCGAGGGTCCGGAGCACCTGGGACCGGCCGCTCCGCGGGGCTCCGACGACGTAGAGGTGCCCGTCGGAATCGAGGTCGAGGCTGCGTACCCGCTGCGCCTGCTCGCCGGGGAAGTCCTGGAGCGCGAACGGCAGCGGCCCCACCCGGGCATCCGTGGCGGTGCTGTCGTCGAGTTCCCACGCGCGGTCGTTCAGGTCGGTGAAGAGCAGCGTCTCCGGCAGGGCATCGAGCCAGGGGCGGTAGGGAGCCGGACCGTCGAGTTCCGCTGCGGCCTCGGTGACAGCACCGACGAGCTCCTGCAGGTCGGTTCGCTCGTCGGTGTGCTGCACCTCGGACTTCGGCGGTGCGGGCGGTGCAGTGCCGAGCGCCGACCACGAGACGGCAGCGGCCCAGACCTGCTTGCGCTGGGTCGACTGTCCGGGGCGACGGCCACCGACGCGGCCCGACTGGAACGGCAGCAGGGCCCCGGCACCCAGACGGATGTAACCGCGGCCGGGGGTGCTCTTCTGGATCTGGGCCGCATCGCCGGCGTCGATCACGTCGGTGCTCTCGCTCGAGTCGGTGACCCGGAGCGCGATCCGCAGGTTCGTGTTCGCGCGGATGTCGTTCGAGACGACACCGGTCGGACGCTGCGTGGCGAGGATCAGGTGGATGCCGAGGGATCGACCGCGCTGGGCGATGTTCACCAGGCCGGTGACGAAGTCGGGCAGCTCCCGCACCAGGCTCGCGAACTCGTCGATGACGATGAGCAGCCGTGGCATCGGCGGCAGCGGTTCACCACGACCGAGGCGGTCGAGGTAGTCCTCGATGTCCTTCGCTGCCGCATCGGCCAACAGGTGCTCGCGACGACGGAGTTCGGCACCCAGGGACTCGAGCGCTCGCTCCACCAGGTGCGTGTCGAGGTCGGTCACCATGCCGACGGTGTGCGGCAGCGGCGCGAAGTCGCGGAATGCAGCCCCACCCTTGTAGTCGATGAGGACGAAGTTCATGCCCTCTGGAGTGTTGGTCGCCGCGAGCGACGCGACGATCGTCTGCAGGAGCTCGGACTTGCCCGAACCCGTCGTGCCGGCGACCAGGCCGTGGGGGCCGTCCTTCCGCAGGTCGAACGCGAACGGACCGTCCAGGCTCTCGCCCACGACGACCTCGGTCGTGCGGGGCCGCACCGACCACTTCCCGGTGATCGCACGGGCCGTCGGCGGTTCGAGCAGCATGACGTCCAGCAACCGCGACGACGTGGGCAGTCCGCCGGCGTCGCTCTCGTCGTCGGCGTCGACCATCGGCGCCACCGCTCGGGCGACCGTCTCGAACCAGCCGTCCGGGATCCGGTCGGGCCGCACGTCGGTGACCGTCGCCTGGCGCTGCGCGGCGACCCGGATGCGTTCCGGCCCGACGGTGACGACGACGGAGCACTCCTCGGGCAGCAGCCGTGCCTCTTCCTCGATGCAGATCGCCCGGACGCCGACCGCCGGCCCTTCCTTGAGGATGCGGATCAGACCGGGCAGTGCTCGGAGCCGCCGGGCACCGTCGAGCACGACGACGATGTCCGGACCGGGGATCCCGCGCATGTTGGACTCACGCATGGCCCGCTGTCGCGCATCGATCAGCTGACCGACCTCGGCCACCCGGGCACCGAGCGTCTCGGCGTCGTTGCCGATCGCGATCACGGCGTCCTGCCCGAAGCCCGGCCGGGCCTGCGGGATCCACCGCAACCACGCCCACTCATCGGCCGACCGGGCGTCCGTCAGCACGACGAACTGCGTGTCACGCGGACTCTGGAGCACCGCGAGCTGCGCCACGAACCACGACGTCAGGTGCCGCGTGTGCTCGTCTCGGCCCGCGACGCCCACGACGCCCTGCACGCCGAGGTCGACGATCACCGGCACGTCCTCGGCCAGCTTGTCGACCGCGCGACGGTGCTCGAGCGCCGACGGGTCCTCGAGCACGACGCCGGACGGGACGTCAGCGGTCCCGACGCGGAGCGTCAGGTAGTCAGGATCGGTCCGGCGGCGCTCCCACAGGCGAGCGCGACGCCGCAACGCGACGTCGAGCACGGTTGCGGGGTCTGGTGCGCTCGTCCGCAGCTCGCGCTGGTACCGGACCACCGCCTCCAGGGCGTCCGCCTCGACCGCCTTCCTGGTCTCTTCGTACTCGGCAACGCGCTGCTTGTGGGTCTTCTTGCCGTTCCGGCGGTCCCACCAGGCGTTGCCGAACATGATGATCGGTGACATCAGACCGAACGCGAGGTACGCGACGTTGTGGAAGATCGAGATCATCACGGCGGCCATGCCGAGCGGCGCGAGCGCCGCGATGATCGGGATGGACCGACGTGACTGCTGCGCCGGCACGGCCGGCAGCTTGAACACGGACGGGTGGTCCTCGGGCAGGAGCCGCGGCGGCCGGGTGTAGTCGAGCGAGCCGCCACCGGCGGTCAGGGTGATCGCCGCTCGGTCGGCGTCCGGCACGGCGACCGACAGCAGGGTGTCGCCGATCGTGACGATGCTGCCCGGCTCGACCGGGGTCTCGTCGTCGACCTCGGTGCGGTCCACCAGCACCGTGGAGCCTTCGGTCGGCGTGATCGTGAACCGACGGTTGAGGTCGAGCCGCAGGATCGCGGCGTACTCCGGTGCACTCCGGTCCGGCAGGGGCACCGTCGCGTCGGGCGCCGAACCGACGTGGGCGATGCCCGCATCGAGCACCACCACGGTGCCGGCACCCGGTCCGCCGACGATCCGCACGCTCGGCAGGTCGCCCGGCAGGGGCAGCACCGGTGCCGGTGCCCCGAACGTCAGCCGAGCGCCCTCGAGCAGCACACCGTCACCGATGCGTGCGTGCGGGGTGGTCGGGACGGAGTCGACCGAGACGTCGACGATCGACGCAGCCCCTTGCCCGAGCCGCTTGGCGACGACCTCGACGATCTCGCCGAGCAGGGTGTCCTCGTCGCACTCCACCACGAAGTCGGCGGAGGCGCTCGACGGAAGGTGGCTCGCGGTGAACGTCAGGCGCACGGGAGGCGCCCCGCACCGGAGTTCGTGGTCGTCGTGGTCGCAACGCGGTGGTCGGACGAGGCCCCCCGCAGCGTCGTGCTGCCGCTCATGGCCTGATTCTCGCAGGTTCCCCGGTCCGGCAGGTCGTGTTGCGTCCGGCTTGTGGATGGGCGCTCGGCCTGGAGGTGCGGTGTGGGGGAGCGGGTCGGTTCACCTCGACGCGGGCTCAGTGCAGCCCCCATCGGTCACGTCGCGCCGTAAATGCGTCGGACACGAACGGCCAGGTCATGCGCTGCACGTGCGCGGGCGGTGCGCCGCCGCCAGCGGGCGTCGTCATCGTCCGCCCCTCGATGGACGGGATGCCTTCAGGTGACGACTCCCGATGACGACGCCGACGACCAACGCGAATGCCCACACGACGTACCGGATGAGCCACGCGGTCGGTCCGTCCCAGGGACCCGTGTCGTACTTGCCGCCTGGGAGGAGGGAGACGCCGACACCGATGGCCAGCACGATCACCGTGTCGCGGGCGAATGCGGCCCAGCGGCGTCCGGGTGTGCGGGGGAGTCGTCGTGTCATCGCTTCCTTCGCGGGTCGTGGTCGTGGTCGTGGTAGTTGTCGTGGTCGTTCTCACTCGGCATCTGGAGTGAGCACCAGCCCGAGGGCGAACTGGTCGACCAAGGGCGCAGCGAACGACTCGTCAGCCCGCTTCGGGATGAACGTGGTCAGGACGGCGGTCAGCGGATCGGGCAGCTGTCCGATGGGCTGCACCCATCGGATCGTCGTCGACGGAACCGCGCGGCGCAGGAGTGAGCGAGCCGGTGTCTCCGTCCGGTCGAGGATCCTCGTGGCGGGACCGAGTGCCGTCGTGACGGTGGACACATCGGCATCGGCTGTCCGTTCGGCGAGCGGGAGGAGTGCGTCGTCGACCGCCTGGGCTGCAGCATCGAGTCCTGGGAAGTACTGGATGACCGTGTAGGCGAGTATCTCGATGGTCGGGGCGTCGGTCGTCAGGACGAAGAAGTCGTGGGCATCGACGTCGTTCCGCAATCGTGCCAGTTCGGTCATCGCCGACTCGAGCGATCCTGCGACACGCTTCGGCACAGGCCGGTGGATGTGGCTGATCACGTTCGCTGTTGCGGCGCGCCCGGCGGTGGCCGGGTCGCCCTCGATGAACCTCGTCCAGGCGTTGAAGTAATCGAATTCGAGTCCCATCAGGAGGTCTCCCTTCTCGGCTGTCCGGTCAATTCCTGCACCCCGTTGCGAGCCAGCGCCCGATGCTCGTCACTCCACGACGGGACTGGATGGCACGGCGACGGTACAGCGACCAGTGCAACGCCACACTCGCGAAGGCGAGCGCTTCCGCGTAGCAGGCGGTCCCCGGGTCTCCGACCGCGAGAAGACCGACTGCCACGGCGGAGAGGAGGACGAACCAGCCGACAACAGACCCGAAGGTCCGAGAAGGCCGGAAACCTCGAGGTGGCGGTTCGACAGGGGGCAGTCGTCCGCCGAGCTCGGTGCCGATGACCGCGAGCAGGATCACGACGGACGCGGAACCGAACGAGAGGGCGATCCCCCATGTCAGCGGCCCTCCGATCTTCGCGAAGACCGAGACCATCAGTTGCAGGATCGTCGCACCGCCCACGGCGATGAGCGGGACGACCCCGAGCGAGGTCCACACGATGAGTGATGTGCCAGGAACGGCGGCACCGCGGTGCGGGTCGAAGCGCACGTCCGCAGAACTGCGTCGGTCGCTGCCTGCATCTCGGATCACCGAGAGCTCTCGGAGCAGTTCGTCGATGTCGGACTCGGGCCAGAACGCGAACGGCAGCTCGGCGCGGACGACGTCCGTCCCGTCGATCAGTACCGCGCGAGCCTGCTTCCCGCGGACCGTGCGCGCACGAACGACAGCCGACGCGGATGAGGTCGCTTGCGGTGTGGACAGCAGGACGGATCGGCCGCGTCCGTCGTCGATGACGACCATTCCGCTCGCGACTGAGATGCCGGCTCGCTCTCGGAACCACCCGGGCCCGGATCTCGGACGAACCACCGTGGTCCCGATCCGCAGTCGCGTTCGACGTCGTCCTCGGACACTGAGCACGACGTTCACCAGAGCGGCTGCTGAGACGGCCGCACTCAGCCAACCCAGCACCGCGACGCTGCCGCCCCACCCTCGGCCGAGCAGCGCGAACGCGATGGGGACGGGAACGAGCGCGATCGCCTGCAGGAGCGCGACCACGAAGGTGCGCCGTCGGGCGCGGCGTGCTGCGGTGTCCGGAAGCGGGACGTGGACGACGGCGCTCGCTGTCTGGAAGCCCGTCATCGCGTCCGGATCGAACGCGATCTCGAGACCGAGTCGGTCGGCGAGGTCGTCGAACCCGCTTGATGACACTGCTTGGCGAGGCGTCGCCGGAGCGGCAGGCTCGATCCACCACACGTCCAGTGGGAACACGTTGGTGCTGTCGTCGCTGATCAGGACAACCGCCCCGACGGCGGTGACGACGCCGATCTCCCGTGGCAATGCCGTGGCGGGAGCCCATGCCGCGCGGCGGATGCCGGAGCAGAGCGTCTCGATGCGGCCGTCCGATCGGACCGAGAAGACCGTGCCATCGACGACGGTCAGACCGATGAACTGGTCACGCGCCGCTGCCCGATCACTGACGACCGCGCTGCGGACGACGAGTTCAGGGAGATCAGTGGACAACGTCGATGCCGTTCGCCACCAGATCGACGTGACGGGCGACCCAATCGGCATAGACCAGTTGTGTTGTGTTCGAGTGCACGCACAACATCATGTCCGCGGGGAGGACCCACGACCAATTGAGACTCTCGCTCACGATGGTGGCATTCGGTTCGTCGCGGCTCGGCGCTGTGATGGCGGCTCGTTGTCGAAGTCGAAGCGCTCGGCCGAGCGTCGTGTCGCGCATCGCCTCGTCGCTCTCGATCGGATCGTCGTAGCGCGCGGCTCGACGGACGACACCCGGCGCAGCACCTCCGAGGGGTCGGAGCGTGAGCGCGATCCAGGACGCGATCGAATCGTCGACTTCGTCGAGGAGAGCCCATGCGGCATCTGCTCCCCGCGCAGCCAGCAGCTGGCCGAGCTCGGAAAGGTCCTCGCGATCCGTCGTGGCGAAGCCCTCGCTGGTCTGGACGCGGTTCGACACGATCCCGAGCGGGGCCATCACGGTGGTGACAGGGACCTCCAGCTGCGTCGTCATCGTGTCCACCCGAACCCTGCCATGAGCACGTCGAAGTGCCCGACACGTGCTTCGACGTCCGTAGGGCCGGGAGCCGTCAGCGAAACGAGGACGAAGGTCCCCTGCTCACCCGGGATGGGAGCGAGGTAATCGACCGTTGTCGTTGACACCTCGACGTCGGCGTTGTCTGCGACGAATCGGTTCAACGCCTCCAGCGAGCGCTGGGACGGCGCGGAGAGGAGACCGATCCCGGTGGCAGGGGGCCCTGCGGCGCGGAGTGCTGCTCCGGCAGTCTCGCTGACTTCCTTCCGAGCACGGATCATCTTGCCCGCGGGGAAGTCGACGACCCGCGCGTCACCCGAGTCGCTGAGCGCCTCTGCGAAGACCTCGAGCGGCAGGGCGCCGACGGTCGCGCCGAAGTGCGCCACGGAGACCGAGAAGCTCATCGGCAGCCGGACACCGCTGACCTCGCCCTCGAAGGAGTACATGTCGACCGCTCCTGCGTCGGCGGCGGCGCCGAAGGACTGGCGAAGGTCGTCTCTGAGCCGACGTCTGGCGATGGCACCGTCCGAGTCTCCGAAGCGCCCGCGCGGGATCGTCCGCTCAACCATCTGGTCGACGACGTGGTCGAGGTCGCCGGAGAGACGGGTCCGGATCCACCCTTCCGGGAGTTGCAGGCGGTAGCCGGTCACAGAGAGCCGACCTGCACCGACGTCGCGTTCTTCCAGTAGTTGCCGGAGAGGAGGTCGCCGAGGTCGTCAGCAGCGTCGACGACGCCGTCGTAGATGCCCTTCGCCCCGAGTACCGAGGCGGTCACGGCTGGGAGCAGGATCTTCGGCAGCATCTCCTGAGCGATCGGCCCTCCGCTCGCAAGCCGGCTGATGAGCACCGGCGCGATCGCACCGTTGGTCAGCGTGTTGTCGAAGAACTTGACCCAGGCCTTGTCGCCGACCGCTGCCGCGCTCGCTCGCAGTTCGGTGTACTTGGCAGAGAAGACGGGTCCCTCCGGGATGCCGGCCGCTCGCGCGCTGTTCGCAGCTCCGCGTGCGCCGGACTGCAGGGTCGACCGTGTCAAGGCCGGTAGCGCGGACGCAGCAGTCTTCGCGGCTCCGAGGCCTACAGCGGACGCCGCGACGCCGACGGCCGCCCACGCCACATCCGATGCTGTGGCGTCTCCGGCGGCGGCCTGCGCTGCAGTGATACCGAACGTCAGACTCGCCACGACGAGACCAGCGACGGCGAACGCGATGAGGTTGACGCCCGGGATCGCGAAGGCGACGATGACCGCGGCCACCACGAGGACGAGGGCGACCACGTTCAGGATGCTCTTGATCGCCTCGAGCACCCCCTTGGCATCGTGGATCGCCTGCTTCACGTGGTCGAACCAGCCGTCCTTCATCCCGTCGTCCGCACCGTCCCGGATACGGCTCGCAACACGGTCGGAGAGGTCCCCGTACTCGCCTGCCAGCCCGGACGGGCCAGCGATCCGGTGGATGATCGCCTTCGCCGCGTCGATGTCGCCCTGCGCCGCACTCAGCGCGCGGTCCTGCGCGTCGACCTGGTCCTGGTGCTCCGGCGTGTCCGGCGCGGCGGTCAGGGTCTGGCCGGCGGCGGCTCGGTGCGCGTCCTGAGCCTCTTGCGCACGGGCGAGGGCAGCATCGGCTTCCTGCTGGATGCCCTCGAGCCCGTTCGCCCAGTCGTCTAGCGCCGCGGCGAGCTGGGTGTAGCGCCCCTTCGCCTTCTCGATGGCGCCAGCGAGATCACCGGCCGAGTCGCGGAACTTGGTACCCGACTCGCTCTCCCAACCGTCGCCGTCCTTGAGGGAATTGAGGCGGTTGACCTGCTCGGTGATCGCCCGTTCGATCGAACGAGCGCCCGATGCGGACTGGCGGATCTCCATGGGATCGCCGGGCACCGGGTCGATCGGCAGGTCGACGGCGCTCCAGTCGGTGGGACGCGCCATCAGCTGTCCTTCCCGAGGATCTTGTTGGCGAGTTCGACCTCGGTCTGCGTGAAACCGTCGTGTGCGCTCTCAGCCATCTCGGCGACCGCCTTGATCGACTCCTGGAGTCGCCCCCGGCGGATGTCCCAGTTGCTGGCGAACTCGTCGATCGCACTGACGATGGTCGACGAGCCGACCCCGGACTTGTAGTCAGCAGCAGTCGAGGCGACGTGTTCGAAGTCGCCGTGCAGCCTCGAGAGATCAGCTGCCAGGCCGCCGATCATGTCGAGATCGAGTTTGAGTGTGCCGCCCACGGTCCCCCCGTTGGTCAAGTCGTCGTTCGAAGTGTGTGCTGCCGGAGCAGCGAGAGCGGTGGCCGACGCCCGAGGACGCCGGCCACCACCGTTGCGAGCCGGTCTCAGCCGATGCTGGACGCGAGCTGCTCGTCGGTCGACTCGAGCGTGTTCGCCGCGCTCTCGAGGAACCCGGCCATCCCGTCGATGGCCTGGATCGTCTGCGTCGCGCCGGAGTTGAACTCCGAGTACGTCGAGTCGAAGGCCTTCGAGGACTTGTCGGTGACGTAGCCCGACGAGACGAGGTTGTCGATCTGGCTCTTGAGCTGGCTCAGCTGGTCTTCGATGGCCTTCTGGCCGTTGCGAAGCTGCGAAGCCTGGTTGCGAAGATCGTCGTAGGTGACGTTGACATTGGCCATGGCGCATGCCCTCCCGATGCGTATGTGAAGTACCGGGAGCCCCCCGGCGCGTTTCGACCATACTTGATCTCGTTGCATCTCGCACCACTTCTGAACAATCACCAGAACGAGGGGTACACGGTGGCTCGACGCCGGAAGGACGACGACACTCCGAAGCGCCCGGCGGTCACGCGTGCCGACGTCGAGCGCGACCGGCAGGCCGGGTACCTGTCCCGCGCCTGGGTGCTCCCAGCGGCTCCGGTGTCGGACGACGAGCCAGACGCCGTCGTCCGGACCGAGCAGCCACTGCCCACGATCGGCGTCGTGCCGCGACTCGTACTCGAGGTGGCTCCGGGCAACGTCGTGCCGCTCGATCAGCCGGTCGTCGTGGGACGGCGCGTCCCGACCGCGCCGGGGCGACGAGCCGTCCTGCTCGACGACCCGGGGAAGTCGGTGTCACGCGAGCACGCCGCGATGCGGCCGACCGGGGACGGCGGCCTGGTGGTCGAGGACCTCGGATCGTCGAACGGCACGGTGGTCGTCCGCGCGTCCGGTGCGCAGGAACCCAGCGTGGGCGGCGCACAGGTCATCGCCCGGCCCGGTGACGTCGTGATGGTGGGGGACTACGCCGTGCGGGTACTCGCAGGCTGACCAGCACCAGCACCAGCACCAGCACCAGCACCGGCCGTCGCGTACCGCGCCGCGGTCCGCCGCATCGCCCGCAGCAGCAGCGGCCCCGGCAGCCGCAGCAGGGCCCCCGGCACGAGCGCCCGCACCCCGGCCACCACCCGCACCGTGCGCCGGAAGCGCCGTTCCTCCCGCGGCCCCCACGCGAAGCCGTACGCCGTGCGCACCCGTTCCGGCAGCATCCCCACGGTCACGATGCGGACGAGGGGCATCGCCGCCCGCACCCACAGCGGCGCGAACCGCGGGTGCAGCAGGTCACGGACGACCCCACGGGCGTCGTCGGTGACCTCGAGCCCCTCCAGCATCCGCTGCCAGTACCGGTCGAACGCCGCCACCGAGGTCGGCCAACGCTCCGGCGGCACCCGCAGCGCGGTCGCGATCGGGGCGTAGGCGGCGAGGACCTGCTCGGCTCGGCCCGGGGAGACGCGTGTGCCGAACAGGTCGTGCGCCCGGCGGGCGGAGTCGAACAGGGTCGCGGCCACCCAGAGCTGCCGGTCGACGTCGTCGGCGCCGGCGACGGGCCGGTGCGCACGGTTGACGAAGCCCGCTGCGGTCGCCGAGTCGGTGTCGGTGCCGATGACGACGGCGTAGACGAACATCAGGGTGTGGGCGAGCCGCTGCTGGGGTCGCCGGGCGAAGTCCGAGTGCCGCCGGACACCGGCCGCGACGACCGGGTCGGCGATCTGCAGCAGGATGGCGCGGCCGCCCGCGGCCACGGGGGTGCTGTCGGCGAGGAACCGACGCAGGTGACGGTCGTGCGCGCGACCAGCAGGCGGACGGGAGGCACGGTGCGGGTCGTGCGTCGCGCCTCCAGGCCGTGGGGTGGTCACGCTGTACCGCGTCGGCGTCGCGCCCGCAGGACGGGCCGCAGGTCCACGGCGATCGCCGCCAGGAGCGCGACGGCGCCGACGACCAGGGCGACCAGTGCGTACGAGGACTCGACGGGCGCATCACCGGTCAGGGCGAGGAGCGTCGCGACGAGCCAGATCGCGGGGAGTGGCCAGAGGCGGGTCGGTGATCCGGTGACGACCGCACCGACGACGCCGACGACGAGGAGCGGGACCCAGCGGCCACCGGGCTCCGAGCGGGCGGCGAGGTGTGCCGAGGCGGCGACCAGCAGCATCGCCGCGACCGCCAGGAGCCGCGCTGCCGAGGGCATGCTGCGGATGCTGGAGCGGACTCGTCGGAACACGGCCCGATGCTACCGAGCCGTGTTCCGGGGGAGCCTGATCAGGTCAGCGCTCAGAGCGGCTTCGTGCCGAGGTCGTTGCCGAGGTCGGCGCGGTCCTCGTCCTGCTCGTTCTCGTGCTCCCACAGGTCGGGCGAGCCCTCGCGCGGGGACCCGCCGGTCGGACCGTCGTCGGAGCCGTCACCGGGCTGCGGCTCCACCGTCTCGCCGGCGACCGCGTCGTTCGTCACCGTCTCGAGGGACTCCTCGGCCTCGTCCACCTCGTACGGGCCGACGTGCTCGCGGTCGATGTCGTCGTCGCGACGCTGCTGGGACTCGAAGTCGTCGACGGGGCTGATGCCGGGGTCGCTCATGGTGTGGTTCCTTTCCGTTGCGGGCTTCCTGCCTACCCGCCGGCGCTTGGCGGCCGTCCGGTTTCGTGTCGTGTTCACCCGGGCGTCACCTTCCGGTCACACCGCCACGGCAGCATCGCCGATGCTCGGGGGAGTGGAGCGCGGTCGCCGACGGGTGGTCGAGCGACCGCGCCTTCCCCGCCCGGGCCGGCCGGGCCGGGCGGGCCCGTGCGCCGGCCGCCGGTGCGCTTCGTCCGTGCCGCTGTCAGACGCGTTCGAGCAGGTCGCGTTGCTCGACGTCGGCGAGTGCGAGGGTGCGGTAGCCGGCGGACTCGAAGAACACCGTGATGCGGTCCTCTTCCGTGCTCATCACCACGCCCGTGCCCCACTCGGCGTGCTCGACGCGCGCATCCGGCGGCCACGCTTCGTCGTTCGCACCGTCGGCGACGTGGGCGGAGGCCTCGCGTGCCGTGCTGGACGAGCAGGTGTCGCAGTTCCCGCACGGCTCCGGCAGCTCGTCGCCGAAGTAGCCGAGCAGGAACTGCCGGCGGCACCCGGTCGTCTCGGCGAGCTGGCGCATCATCGCGATGCGGGACTCCTCGACCCGTTCCCGTTCGGCGGCACGGTCGGCTGTCGCACGTGCCGCACGGTCGGCGTCCTGCGGGCCGTCCGGCACCCGGGAGACACCGTCCACGTCGTCGCGCAGGGCGCCGGCGTCGAGCAGGGCGTTGAGTGCTCGACCGGCGGTGCGGGCCGACAGGCCGGCGGCTTCCACCAGCGCGGAGCGGGCGATCGAGCCGGTCGTCGGGACGGCGTCGAACACGGCCCGGACCGAGGCGGGCCGCGGCGAGCCGGACGCGAAGAACGTGCGCAGGCCGAAGTCCTCGGCGCGGTAGTGCAGGGTGGCGCCGGCCGGTTCGGCATCCCGCCCGGCCCGCCCGATCTCCTGGTAGTAGGCGTCGATCGACTCGGGGACGTCGGCGTGCACGACGAACCGGACGTCGGGCTTGTCGATGCCCATGCCGAAGGCACTCGTCGCGACCACCACGTCGACGTCGCCGTCCAGGAACCCGGTGTGCACGGCCTCGCGCTCCGCCACCCGCATGCCGGCGTGGTACGGCTGCGCGCGGCGACCGCGGGCGGCGAGCGCGTCGGCGTACTCCGTGGTCGCGGCGCGGGTGGCGACGTAGACGACCGTGGGTCCGTCGAGCTCGGCGACCTGGTCGACCACGGCCTGGCGCTTCTCGGCGTCCTCGGCGTGCCGGACCACCTCGAGCCGGATACCGGGACGGTCGAACCCCGAGGCGAGCACGAACGGGTCGCGCATGCCGAGCCGGTCGACGATGTCGTCCCGCACCGGAGCGGAGCCCGTCGCGGTCAGGGCGAGCACCGGTGGGCGGCCCAGGCGCTCCGCGACCTCGCCGAGCGCCAGGTAGTCGGGTCGGAAGTCATGACCCCACGACGAGATGCAGTGCGCCTCGTCGACGGCGACCAGTGCGACCCCGGCGTCGCGGAGGCGCTCGAGCACGTCGTCCTTCACCAGCTGCTCGGGGGCCAGGAACACGTAGCCGACCTCGCCCGCGGCGACGGCGTCCCACGCATCGGCGACGTCCCGTGCCTTCTTCGTGGCGTTCAGGGCGACGGCTCGGGGTGCGTCGGGATGGTGCTCGAGCCCGACCACCTGGTCCTCCTGCAGCGCCACCAGCGGGGAGACGACCACGACGACGCCCTCCAGCCCGAGGCCGGCGACCTGGTAGATCGCGGACTTCCCCGAACCGGTGGGCATGACGGCCAGGGCGTCGCGGTGTTCGAGCACCGCGTCGATGACGGACTCCTGGTCGGGGCGGAGCTTCCAGCCGAAGACCTCGGTGGCGCGGGTACGGAGTTCGGGTTGCACCGATCCACAGTGCCGAGCGCCAGCTTGGGGCCGGTCCCAGCGGTGCGCGCAGCGGCTCATGCGCGTCGGAGCGGACCCGGGCCTGGCATCCGTGCACCGGCCGTCCACCGAGCAGCGCTAGGCTGCGTGGCGGCCGTTGTCTCGACATCGAGCGACCCTCGATGTGGAGTGCGCGACCGGGAAACCGATGCCGATCGCACGAACCGTGCGGGAAGAAGAACAGCGTGGATCTTTTCGAGTATCAGGCCAGGGACCTCTTCGAGTCCTACGGCGTCCCCGTGTTGCAGGGGATCATCGCCGACACCCCCGAGCAGGCGAAGGCGGCGGCCGAGAAGATCGGCGGCGTCGTGGTCGTCAAGGCGCAGGTGAAGGTCGGCGGTCGCGGCAAGGCCGGCGGCGTGAAGGTCGCGAAGACCCCGGACGAGGCGTTCGAGCACGCGCAGGCCATCCTCGGCCTCGACATCAAGGGCCACACCGTCCAGCGCGTCATGGTCGCCCAGGGTGCCGACATCGCCGAGGAGTTCTACTTCTCCGTGCTGCTCGACCGGGCCAACCGCTCCTACCTCTCGCTCACCAGCGTCGAGGGCGGCATGGAGATCGAGCAGCTCGCCGTCGAGAAGCCCGAGGCACTCGCCCGGGTCGAGGTCGACCCGCTGACGGGCATCGACAAGGCCGCGGCGCTCGAGATCGCCGCGCAGGCGAACTTCCCATCGGAGCTGCAGGACGCCGTCGCCGACGTCTTCGTCAAGCTCTACGACGTCTACAAGGGCGAGGACGCGACCCTCGTTGAGGTGAACCCCCTCGTCCGCACCGGCGACGGCCAGATCCTGGCACTCGACGGCAAGGTCTCGCTCGACGAGAACGCCGACTTCCGCCACGAGGGCCACAAGGACCTCGAGGACACCGCCAGCGAGGACCCGCTCGAGGCCAAGGCGAAGGCCCACGGCCTGAACTACGTCAAGCTCGACGGCCAGGTCGGCGTCATCGGCAACGGCGCGGGGCTCGTCATGTCGACACTCGACGTCGTCGCCTACGCCGGTGAGCGCCACGGCGGCGTGAAGCCCGCCAACTTCCTCGACATCGGCGGCGGCGCCTCGGCCGAGGTCATGGCCAACGGCCTCGACGTCATCCTCGGCGACCCGCAGGTGAAGAGCGTCTTCGTGAACGTCTTCGGCGGCATCACCGCCTGTGACGCCGTCGCGAACGGCATCGTCGCCGCGCTCGGCATCCTCGGCGACGCGGCCACCAAGCCGCTCGTCGTGCGCCTCGACGGCAACAACGTGGAAGAGGGTCGCCGGATCCTGGCGGAGGCAGCGCACCCGCTCGTCACCGTCGCCGCGACCATGGACGATGCGGCCGAGAAGGCCGCCGAACTCGCCGCCGCAGCGGCCTGAAGGGACTGACCATGTCGATCTTCCTCAACAAGGACTCCAAGGTCATCGTCCAGGGCATCACCGGTGGCGAGGGCACGAAGCACACCGCCCTGATGCTCAAGGCCGGCACGAACGTCGTCGGCGGCGTGAACGCCCGCAAGGCCGGCACCACCGTCACCCACGGCGACGTGTCGCTGCCGGTCTTCGGCTCGGTGCGCGAGGCCATCGACACCACCGGTGCCGACGTCTCGATCGTCTTCGTCCCGCCGGCGTTCGCGAAGGACGCGGTCATGGAAGCCATCGACGCCGAGATCCCGCTCGTCGTCGTCATCACCGAGGGCATCCCCGTCCAGGACTCGGCCGAGTTCTGGGCGCACGCCAAGGCGAAGGGCGGCACGACCCGGATCATCGGGCCGAACTGCCCCGGCATCATCACCCCGGGGGAGTCCCTCGTCGGCATCACCCCGGCGACGATCACCGGCAAGGGCCCGATCGGGCTCGTCTCGAAGTCCGGCACCCTGACCTACCAGATGATGTACGAGCTCCGCGACCTGGGCTTCTCGACCGCCATCGGCATCGGCGGCGACCCGGTCATCGGCACCACGCACATCGACGCGCTCGCCGCGTTCGAGGCCGACCCCGAGACCGAGGCCATCGTGATGATCGGTGAGATCGGTGGCGACGCCGAAGAGCGTGCGGCCGAGTTCATCAAGGCGCACGTCACGAAGCCGGTCGTCGGCTACGTCGCGGGCTTCACCGCTCCCGAGGGCAAGACGATGGGCCACGCCGGCGCGATCGTGTCCGGTTCGGCCGGGACCGCCGAGGCGAAGAAGCAGGCGCTCGAGGCCGCCGGCGTCAAGGTCGGCAAGACACCGTCCGAGACCGCCGCGCTGCTGCGCGAGGTCGTCGCCGCTCGCTAGCGGCCAGCCCGTTCCGCAAAACACCGGTGTTCGTCGGTTGAACCGCGTCCTGCGCGCGTTCGTCCTGCGAACACCGGTGTTTTGCGTCGGCAGCCGCGCGGCTCCGGGGCGGCCGCGCGAGGGGCACGTATCCTCGCTGCGATGAACCGCCTGGGAACCGCTCTGCTCGCCGCGATCGAGGCGGTCGTGACGGTCGGCGTCGGCATCGGGATCGCCCTCGTGCCCCTGACGCTGCTCTGGGGGTTCGAGTACGGTCTGCAGGTCGACTGGGACGTGTTCTGGAAGGCCACCGGCAGCGTCTGGCTCGTCGGGCACGGCGTCGACGTCTCGTTCCTGCTCGGGTCCGCACTCGCCAAGAGCACCGGGGTCAGCGGCGCAGTCGACCCCATCCACGTGACCCTGGCAGCCCTCGGGTTCGCGGTCGTGACGGCCTGGCTCGGCGCACGCGCCGGGCGTCGGTTCGCGGAGACCGAACACCGCACCACCGGGCTGCTGGTCGGGACCGCAGTCGTCGCGCTCCTCGGTCTGGCCGTCGCACTGTCGTCGACCTCGGCTGCCACCCGCCCCACGCTCTGGCAGGCCGTGGTGCTGCCGGCGCTCTGGTTCGGGATCCCCGCACTCGCCGCCTCCGAGGTCTGTCGTCGTCGGCGTGACCTGCCCGCCGATGCCGGCACCCAGCGGGTCATCGACCTGGTCGACCGCATCCCCGCCGTCTGGCGGACCGTGACCGGGTTCGGCCTGCGCGCCGGGACCGCCGCGACCGCCGTGGTCGTCGGGGTTGCCGCGGTGCTGGTCGGCCTGCTCCTCTTCACCTCGTTCGCCGAGGTCATCACCCTGTACGAGCAGTCGCACGCCGGGGTCATCGGCGGCGTCGCACTCACCGTCGGGCAGCTCGCGTTCCTGCCGGACTTCGTCGGGTGGGCCACCTCGTGGCTGATCGGCCCCGGGTTCGCGATCGGCACCGGGTCGAGCGTGTCCCCGATCGCCACGACCCTGGGCCCGATCCCCGGCCTGCCGGTCTTCGGCGCGCTGCCGACCTCTGGTCACACCTTCGGGCTCGTCTGGATCCTCGTGCCGGTCATCGCCGGGTTCGCGATCGGCGGCTCGATGCGGCCGCGGTTGGTGCGGGCCCTGGGCGCCGCCGACTCCGCGCTGCACCGTGCGCTCGGCGGTGTCGTCGCGGGACTCGTGGCCGGGGTGCTCACGGGGCTCATCGCCTGGGTGTCGTCCGGTTCGTTCGGCCCCGGCCGCCTGGCCGACGTCGGTCCGCACGCCCTCGCGGTCGGCGGGTTCGCCGCACTCGAGATCGGCCTGCCGGCGATCATCGCGCTCGCCGCGGGCAGTGACCTGGTCCGGCTGCCGGACCGCGGATGGACGCGGGAGCGCTGGACCGAGGCCGACGAACCCGACGATGCCCACGACACGGCGCGCGCCGGGGTCGACGTCGGTGCGGGTTCCCTGCTCGCCGCGCTCGACCAGGCCGGTGCCGGGCGCACCACCGATGTACACCGCTTCGTGGTCGAGGAGTCCCACGACGGGTCGACCGCTGCACGGCCCCGTGCGACGACCGAACACGTGACCGAGCCGGTCAGCAGCGAGCCCGCCTCCGCACCCGCACGGCCCGCCTCCGCGCCCGCACGACCCGCCTCCGCACCCGCGTTCGTCGCACCGCGTGCCGGCGACACCGACCACGACGTCGAGCTCCCCGACTGGGCGAAGACCGATGCGGTGGCCGCCGACCGCCTGGCCGCTGAGCCCGAACCGGAGCGCCGCGGTGCCGGACGAGCAGCCCTGGGTGGCCTCCGCGACCGCCTGGCCGGTGCGGCCGAAGGGGTCCGGGGACGAGCCGGTGCACTCCGCGACCGCGTGACCGGCTCCGACGCCGAGCCGGAGCAGCCCAGCCCCGAGCGGCCCGCAGCCCCCGCAGCCGCGTCCACACCCGCACCCACCCCGGTGCCGACCGACGCCCAGCCGGCGTTCCCGTGGAGCACCGAGGAGTTCGTGGCCGGCCGCGACGACGTCGACGAGACGGCCGAGGCGGACCGCGTGGACGTCGCGCCCGACACCCGAGCGCCCGCCTCGAAGCCGGCGGAGCCGTCCCGCCCGGCGAAGTGGGACGTCACCGACCAGATCCCCGAGGACGAGCTGCCCTGGTGGCGGCAGCCGAAGGACGACCGGTAACAGCGCCCGTCGCGTGCGTGCCTGCCGGTAGGGTTGGTGCCGTGCTCGAACTGGTCGTCCTGATCTCCGGTACCGGGTCGAACCTCCGAGCCCTGCTCGAAGCGACCTTCGACGCCGAGTACCCCGCCCGTGTCGTCGCCATCGGTGCCGACCGTGACGCCGAGGGTCTCGGCCTGGGCGAGGAGTTCTCGATCCCGACCTTCACGGTGCCGTTCACCCGCTACGACTCCCGCGCCGAGTGGGGCCAGGCCCTGGCGGAGCAGATCCGCCCGTGGTCGCCCGACCTGCTGGTGCTCTCCGGCCTGATGCGCCTGCTGCCCCCGGCCGTGGTGTCCGAGTTCGCCCCGGGGATCATCAACACCCACCCGGCGTACCTGCCCGAGTTCCCCGGCGCCCACGGCGTGCGGGACGCCCTGGCCGCCGGGGTCACCGAGACCGGTGCGAGCGTCATCGCGGTCGACGACGGCGTCGACACGGGGCCGATCCTCGCGCAGGAGCGCATCCCGGTGCTGCCGGGCGACACCGAGTCGACGCTGCACGACCGCATCAAGCCGGTCGAGCGCCGCCTGCTCATCCAGACCATCCTCGACATCGCCAACGGCACCACCGACCTGAAGGGCACCCCGAGCGCATGAGCGTGCACGCAGCCGACCCCAGCCTCTACCGCGACCGTGACGTGGTCCCGGTCCGCCGTGCACTCGTCTCGGTGAGCGACAAGTCCGGCCTGCTCGAACTCGCCGGCGCACTGGCCGACTCCGGGGTCGAGATCGTGTCGACCGGCTCCACCGCGCAGACCATCCGTGACGCGGGCTACGCCGTCACCGACGTCGCGAGCGTCACCGGGTTCCCCGAGTCCCTCGACGGTCGCGTGAAGACGCTGCACCCGTCGGTGCACGCCGGCCTGCTCGCCGACCTCCGGCTCGAGTCGCACGAGCAGCAGCTCGCCGACCTCGACATCGCGCCGTTCGAGCTCGTCGTCGTGAACCTCTACCCGTTCGTCGAGACCGTGGCGTCGGGTGCCGACACCGCGACCGTGGTCGAGAACGTCGACATCGGCGGCCCCGCGATGGTCCGTGCCTCGGCGAAGAACCACCCGAACGTGGCGATCGTCGTCTCCCCGGCGTCCTACCCCGAGGTCGTCGAGGCCGTCCGTGCCGGCGGCACCACGCTCGAGCTCCGGAAGCGCCTCGCCGCCCAGGCCTTCGCGCACACCGCCGCCTACGACACCGCAGTGGCGTCCTACTTCGCGAGCGACGTCGTCACCGCCGCCGCGGCCCCGACGACCGCGGGCGACATCCGGACCCCCGGTGCGTTCGACGAGCACCTGGCGGTCGAGGCCGAGCTGTCGGCGACCCTGCGCTACGGCGAGAACGCGCACCAGGCCGCGGCGCTCTACACGACGTCGGACGGCACCGGCATCGCACAGGCGACGCAGTTGCACGGCAAGGAGATGTCGTACAACAACTACGTCGACGCCGACGCAGCGGTCCGTGCGGCGTTCGACTTCGACGAGCCCGCCGTCGCGATCATCAAGCACGCCAACCCGTGCGGCATCGCGATCGCCCCGGCCGACGCCGCCGACCCGATCGCCTCGGCCCACGCCGCCGCGCACGCCTGCGACCCGCTCTCGGCGTTCGGTGGGGTCATCGCCGCGAACCGCCCGGTCACCGTCGCCATGGCCGAGACCGTCAAGGACATCTTCACCGAGGTCGTCGTCGCCCCCGGGTTCGACCCCGAGGCGCTCGAGATCCTGTCGCGCAAGAAGAACATCCGCCTGCTCACGCTGCCGGCCGACTTCGCGCTCGCCGACCGCGAGGTCAAGCAGATCTCCGGCGGCTTCCTGGTGCAGGACGCCGACCGCTTCACGGGCTTCGACCAGGCCACCTGGACCCTCGTCGCCGGCGAGCCCGCCGACGAGCAGACCCTCGCCGACCTGGCCTTCGCGTGGCGTGCGAGCCGTTCGGTGAAGTCGAACGCCATCCTGCTGGCGAACCAGGGCGCGAGCGTCGGTGTCGGCATGGGCCAGGTCAACCGGGTCGACTCCTGCCACCTCGCGGTGAACCGCGCGGGTGACCGTGCGACCGGCAGCGTCGCGGCGTCGGACGCGTTCTTCCCGTTCGCCGACGGCCTGCAGGTGCTGCTCGACGCCGGTGTCCGTGCGGTGGCGCAGCCCGGTGGCAGCGTCCGCGACGACGAGGTCATCGCCGCGGCGAAGGCCGCCGGCGTCACGATGTACTTCACGAGCGAGCGCCACTTCTTCCACTGATGTGAACAATCGGTGGCGAACCATTGCGCGCCGTGAGTCACTGTGAATAGTCTGTAAGGCTCCGCGGCAGGCAGCCGACGATCCCTCGGGACCGGCGGCACCGCGGACACAACGGTGACGAAGACGACGACTGGAGTGACGATGGACAACATGACCGGAACCGTGGCGACGGCCGCCCGTGCAGGTCTCGTGTCCGTCGTGGGGACCACTCCCGCACGGCGATCCCTGGTCGCACCGCGGCCCCGCGCCGCGGCCGCCGTCTAGTCGGGCCGTTCCCACGGCCCCGCGACGCAGCACCACCGGCGTCCGCGAACCACCCGCCTGAACCCGGGGGACGACTGTCCCTCGGTGCCTCCGGCCCGACCGACGTCACGCGAGTGACGGCGGAGACGCGACCACGCGCCCGGCCGATGATCACCACGCAACGCCACACCGAGCCTCCAGGCCGAAGCCGCGCGACGCGAGCAAGCAGCAAGCAAGCAGCAAGCAAGCAAGCAAGCAAGCAAGCAAGCAGCAAGCAAGCAGCGAGCACGCACCGCGCAGCGCGACCCGGGGACCCGGCAGACGCATGAGGACGCAACGCATGTCCAAGTCGCCCACCACGGCGCGCCCGTCCACCTTCCGCGCGATCGCGCGGATCTACCCCTACGTGAAGCCCTACCAGGGGCGCCTCATCGGCGGCATGGCCGCAGCGATGGGAGCCTCCCTGGTGGCGCTCGCAATCCCCTACGTGCTGCAGTGGCTCGTCGACGGTCCGCTGTCGTCGCGCGACTCGGCACAGATCTGGCCCGCCGGGCTCGGGGTGCTCGCCCTCGGCGTGCTCGAGGCGTTCTTCATCGCCTCGCGCCGCCGGCTGGTGATGCGCCCCTCGACCCGCATCGAGACCAGCATGCGCAACTCGCTCTACGCGAAGCTGCAGGACCTGCCGGTCGCGTTCCACGACCGCTGGGAGTCCGGGCAGCTGCTGTCCCGCTCCGTGTCGGACCTGTCGCTGATCCGGCGCTGGCTGGCCTTCGGCGTCGTCCTGCTCGTCGTGAACATCGTGACGATCGTCGTCGGCTTCGTCGTGCTGTTCACCTTCGGGTGGATCCTCGGGCTGATCTTCCTGATCGCGTCGATCCCGCTGTGGATCAACGGCCTGCTGTTCGAGCGCCGGTACTCCGCCGTCGCACGACGCAGCCAGGACCAGGTCGGTGACCTCGCCACGAGCGTCGAGCAGTCGGTGCACGGCATCCGCGTGCTCAAGGCGTTCGGTCGCGGCGGCGCCAAGCTCGAGGAGTTCAGCGAGCAGGCCGAGGCCCTGCGCGGCACCGAGATCAAGAAGGCGAAGGCCATCGCGGGCATCTGGCTGTGGCTGCTGCTCGTGCCGGACGTCGCGTTCGCGCTGTGCCTGCTCGCCGGCATCTGGCTCGCGTCGCAGGGGCAGCTCAGCGTCGGGCAGCTGTTCGCGTTCTTCGCGACGGCGACGGTGCTGCGGTTCCCGATCGAGTCGATCGGCTTCCTGCTCTCGATGACGTTCGACACCCGCACGGCGGTCGACCGCTTCTTCGAGGTCATGGACTCCGAGAACACCATCACGGACCCGGAGCACCCGAAGACGATCGCCGAGCCGCACGGTGCCCTGTCGTTCAACGGCGTGCACTTCCGGTACCAGGACTCCGCACCGCAGTACCCGGACCTGATCAACGGCGTCGAACTGCAGCTGCAGCCGGGCGAGACCATGGCGCTCGTCGGGCTCACCGGCTGCGGCAAGACGACGCTGCTCTCGCTCGTGCCGCGTCTGTACGACGTGACCGGCGGTTCGGTGACGATCGACGGGGTCGACATCCGCGACCTCACCCGCGAAGAGCTGCGCCGGCACGTCGGCGTCGCCTTCGAGGACGCCACCCTGTTCTCGTCGACCGTGCGTGAGAACGTGCTGCTCGGTCGACCGGACGTGCAGGGTGCCGAGGCCGAGGCGCTCATGCGCGAGGCGCTCGACATCGCGCAGGCGTCCTTCGTGGACGACCTGCCCGACGGCGTCGACACCCGGGTCGGTGAAGAGGGGCTGTCGCTGTCCGGTGGGCAGCGCCAGCGCCTGGCGCTCGCCCGCGCGATCGCCGCACGGCCGTCGGTGCTCGTGCTCGACGACCCGCTGTCGGCGCTCGACGTCGACACCGAGGCACGGGTCGAGGCGGGCCTGCGACGCGTGCTCGCCGACACCACGTCGCTCATCGTGGCGCACCGTCCGTCGACGGTGACGCTGGCCGACCGGGTCGCCCTGATGGAGAACGGCGTCGTCACGGCCGTCGGGACCCACCACGACCTGATGGCCACCAACGAGCACTACCGCTACGTCATCTCGTCGCTCGACGACGACGACGCGACCGCACGACAGGAGGCGATGGCATGAGCCAGCAGACCGACCAGAACCTGCCGGGAGGAACGGCGTCCGTCCCGCAGGAAGCTCCGGACGAGCAGGCTGCCGCCCCCGTCACCGCCTCGATCACCACCATGGGCGTGCGCGGCGAGGAGCGTGAGGACTTCACGAAGGCCGAGAGCAAGCGCCTGCGGCGCCGGTCCCTCGCCCTGCTCGGGTCCCTCGCCGCACCGCTGAAGCTCCGGCTGGTGCTGCTCGGGATCGTGGTCGTGGTCTCGACCGCCGGCACCGTCGCGGGTCCGGCGCTCATCGCGTGGGGCATCGACAACGCCCTGCCCGCGGTGATGGACCAGAACGACTGGGTACCGGCGTTCGGGGTCGTCGCGACGTACATCGTCGTGGCCGTCCTCGGCGCGGTGCTCACCGCCTGGTACACGGTGCTCGCGGCACGGATCAGCCAGGCGATCCTGTTCGACCTGCGCAAGCGGGTGTTCCTGCACACGCAGCGGCTCTCGCTCGAGTTCCACGAGACCTACACGTCGGGCCGGATCATCTCGCGCCAGACGAGTGACCTCGACTCGATCCGCGAGCTGCTCGACTCCGGGCTGAACCAGCTCATCCAGGGCGTGCTGTACATGGCGTTCACCGCCGTGGCCCTGGTGCTGCTCGACCCGACGTCCGGGCTCGTGCTCGCGGTGTCGCTCGTGCCGCTCTGGTTCCTGATCCGCTGGTTCCAGACGAACTCGCAGACGCTGTTCCGCTCCACCCGTGTCACCTCGGCGCGCGTCATCGTGCACTTCGTCGAGACGATGACGGGCATCCGGGCGGTGCAGGCGTTCCGCAAGGAGTCCCGCAACCGTGACGAGTACGGCGGCTACGTCGAGGACTACCGGGTGGCGAACACGAAGGTGTTCAACCTGTTCGGGACCTTCGACCCGGTGCTCGTGCTCATCGGCAACGCCACGCTCGCCGCGGTCGTCATCGTCGGTGGCTTCCGGATCGTCGGCGGGACGCTCGAGGTCGGTGCGCTGCTCGCGGTCGCGCTGTACGCCAAGCGCTTCTTCGACCCGGCGCAGGAACTGGCGATGTTCTACAACGGGTACCAGTCGGCCTCGGCGGCGATGGAGAAGATCTCCGGTGTCCTCGAGGAACGGCCGAGCGTGCCGGACCCCGTGAAGCCCACCCGCCTGGCGGACGCCACCGGGAAGATGGACTTCGACGACGTCGTCTTCGCCTACAACAAGGGCAAGGTCGTGCTGCCGCAGTTCGACCTGCACATCCCGTCGGGGCAGACCATCGCCCTCGTCGGGTCGACCGGTGCCGGCAAGTCGACGCTCGCCAAGCTCATGGCGCGCTTCTACGACCCGACCCAGGGATCGGTCAAGCTCGACGGTGTGGACCTGCGCGACCTCGACACGAAGGACATGCGCCGCGCGATCGTCATGGTCACGCAGGAGGCCTACCTGTTCTCCGGCACCGTCGCGGACAACATCGCGCTCGGCAAGCCCGGTGCGTCCCGTGAGGAGATCGAGGCGTCGGCCAAGGCCGTCGGCGCGCACGAGTTCATCATGGCGCTGCCCGACGGGTACGACACCGACGTGAACAAGCGCGGCGGTCGTGTCTCGGCGGGCCAGCGGCAGCTGCTCTCGTTCGCGCGGGCGTTCATCGCGGACCCGAAGGTGCTCATCCTCGACGAGGCCACGGCGTCGCTCGACATCCCCTCGGAGCGACTCGTGCAAGAGGGCCTGGAGACCCTGCTCGCCGACCGCACCGCGGTGATCATCGCGCACCGGCTGTCCACCGTCGCGATCGCCCACCGGGTGCTCGTGATGGAACACGGCCGGATCGTCGAGGACGGCACCCCCGCCGACCTCATCGCCGGCACCGGGCGGTTCGCCCAGCTGCACGCGGCCTGGCGCGACTCGCTCGTCTAGGCCCCGATCGGGCTGCACCACGTGGTTGGCTTGCTCCATGAGCAACGACAGCGTGGTGCAGCCCGGCGGCGTCGCCCTGCACGACCCCTTCTACGGTGCCCCCTTCACCGAGGCCGTCCGACGGTTCTGGCGGAAGTACACCGTGTTCACCGGACGGGCATCGCGCGCCGAGTTCTGGTGGTGGTGGCTGACGTCGTTCGCGATCGGGCTCGTGCTGCAGCTCGTGCCGCAGGTGTTCACGCCGGACACCCCGGTGCTCGAGAACCCCGTCGGCTCGTACCTGTTCATGCTGTGGGTGCTCGCGACGCTCATCGGGTCGCTCGCCCTCGGCGCCCGACGGCTGCACGACGCCAACCTGTCCGGCTTCTGGCAGTTCCTGCACGTGCTGCCGGGCCTCGGCTCACTGATCGTGTACGTGCTGTGCCTGCTGCCCGCGAACCCGAAGGGTGCGCGTTTCGACCGCTGACGGTGGACCCTGGCGGTGCACCCTGGCGGGCCGACCTGCGCGGCCGGGGATCAGAACGGGTCGTCCGCGTCCGTGGTGGGTGACCAGCGGGCACGACGCATGTCGAGCCTCCAGGCCGTCGTCCCCTGCACGAGCGGCGTCCCCTCGACGCGGTAGTGCTCGAGCGCCCGGGCCTCGTGGTGCAGCGGCGGGTGCCCACCCGCGCGCACCACGCGCCACCACGGCAGGTCGGCGCCCTCGTGTGCCATCACCTTGCCGACGGCACGCGATGCCCGCGACCCGAGGGCTGCGGCGACGTCGCCGTACGTCATGACGTGACCCGGCGGGATCATCCGCACCACCTCGGCGACGGCGGCGCCGAAGTCGACGGGGACGTCGTCGGATGCCACGTCGTCGGAGGGCACGTCGTCGGGCGTGCTAGAGCGTCAGGACCGCGAAGTGGTCGCCGTACTGGGTCTCGCGCACGACCTCGAAGCCCACGGCGCGGAAGAACGCCTCGGGGCTGTCGTCGCCGCCCGGCTCGTAGACGACCGTCAGCCGCTCGAACCCACGGCTGCGCGCCTCGTCCGCCAGGCCGTGCACGGCGAAGCGACCGACGCCCCGGCCCTGTGCGCTCGCCGCCACGTTGACGCGCCAGATGCAGCTGCGCAGCTCTTCCTGCGCGTTGTCGGCGTCGAACGAACCGATGATCAGGCCGAGGACCTCGTCGTCGTCGAGGACGACACGGGTCCACGCGGAGCTCGGCTTGACGTCGGACTCGGCGACCCCGTAGGTGGTCGGCTGCACGAACTGTTCCTGGCCCGGCTTGAGCGTCAGGGAGTTGGCCGCGGCAGCGGTCTTCGCGGAGAGTTCTTCCAGGCGCAGGTCGGACATGCGGCCAGGCTAACGGTGCAGACCCTGCGGAAGCCAGTGACGACGGCAGACCGAGACCGCACCGTTGCCGCGGTATGGTCGCGGCATGGCAGAGCATCGACGCGGAGCGAACCTCCCGTCGATCGGCGGGTTCAACCGCACCGTGGTCCTGGACGCCGTCCGCCGCTCGCCCGACGGCCTGAGCCGCGTCGAACTCGCCGCCCGCACCGGCCTGAGCGCGCAGACCGTGTCGAACGTCACCCGGTTCCTGATCGAGGCCGGCATGATCGTCGAGTCCGGCACCGTCGTGTCCGGCCGCGGCAAGCCCCGCACCATTCTGCGGCTCGAACCGGGCAGCCGGTACGCGGTCGGCGTGCACGTCGACCCGGCCGTCGTCACCTACGTGCTGCTCGACCTCGCCGGCACCGTCGTCGCCGCGTCCACGACCTCGACCCCCACCGCCGACGACCCGTCCGAGGTGGTGCGCACCATCGCCTCGGCCGTCGACGGGCTCGTCGCCGACGCCGGGGTGGCCGTCGACAGCGTGCTCGGCGTCGGGATCGCGAGCCCCGGACCCATCGACGTCGAGGCCGGCATCGTGGTCGACCCGCCGTTCCTGCCCCGGTGGCGGGACGTGCCGCTGCGCGATGCGCTCGCCGAGGCCACCGGCTACCCGGTCCTGCTCGAGAAGGACGTCACGGCCGCCGCGGTCGGCGAGATGTTCCTGGCGGGGGAGTCCTCGGCCCGGAACTTCGCGTTCGTGTACTTCGGCACCGGGTTCGGCGTCGGGCTCGTCGTCGACCACGAACCCGTGCGCGGGGTGGGGTCGAACGCGGGTGACGCCGGGCACATCATGGTCGACCAGGGGTCGCTCGCGGGCACCCCGGACGGCTCGGGCACGCGCGGCGAGGTCGGTGCAGCCGTCGCGCCGGACCGGTTGGTGCGGGTCGCGCGGTCGCGGGGGCTGGCGTTGTCCGGCTGTGGTGCCGGTGCCGGGGCCGGGGCGGGTGCTGGTGCGGATGCCGGGGGCACCGCCGATGCCGCCGATGTCGACGCCGTGAACGCCGCATGGGACGAGCTCGCCGCGGCCATCGCGGACGGGGACGACACCGCCGTCACGCTCGCGGCCGATGCCGGCACCGTCATGGGCAACGCCGTCGTCCTCATCGTGAACCTGCTCGACATCGACCGCGTGGTGTTCGGCGGCCCGTTCTGGTCACGCATCGCGAGCGCTGCCCTGCCGGCCGCGCGGACCGCCATCGTCGGGTCGCCGCTGCTCGTGCCGAAGCACGCGGTGCAGGTGGTGGAGAGCGACCGCGGTGCCGACGTCGCCGCCGTGGGTGCCGCCTGCCTGGTGCTCGACGCCGCGCTCTCGCCGCGGGCCAGCACCCTGCTCATCCGGCGCTGACGGCACGGCGCCGTCGCCCGGCGCCCTGCTCGGCCGGAGCACTCCGCCCCGGCCCGCTACGCTGCGATCCGACGCAGCCGCCAGGTGTGCGGGATCGACGGGGGACACATGACGGACAGCACGGACACCACGGACAGCGCGAACGACACGGACGGCACGATGGACCCGCGGTGGGCGAGGGTGCGCCCACTCGTGTTCCGGACGATCATCGGCGCGGTCGTCGCCGCGGGCCTGGTCGGCATCGCCGCGGTGCTCCTCGGCGACTTCGGCATGGTCGCGGTCCAGCTGCTCCTGACGATCGTCGTGGTCGTCGTGTTCGCGCTGCTGTCCTGGTACGACGCCGATGTCTCGTCCAGGCGGTCGGGGATCTTCGCGTTCGCGAGCATCGCCACGTCGATGTACCTGCTCGTCGCCGGTCTGTACAAGGTGTGGATCGTGCCGACGGGCGTCTCCGGTGACGGCATCTGGTTCGTCCTGGAGCACTTCTGGCACTGGATCTGGCTCGTCGGCGTCGCCCGGGTGGCGCTCCTGCACGTCCACCTGCTCCTCGTGATCCACCGGCGGTACCCGACGCCCGTCCTGCAGGTCGTCGCGAAGGCCACCGTCGGCGTCATCGCCCTGCTCGCACTGCTGCTCTCGATCCCGCTGCTCGCGCCGGACGTCGACTACGCCCGCGGCTACTGGCGGCTCGTCTGGGTGGTGGTGATCCTCGACCTGCTCGGGACCGTCGTGGTGCCCCTGAGCAACGCCCTGTTCCGTCCGCGAGCCACGCTGCCGTCTGCGACGTGGCCGGTGCCCGAGCAGCAGCCGGCGTGGAGCGCGACGCCGACGCCCGCCGCTCCCGCACCGGCACCCGATGTGCCGCTGCCGCCCGCTCCTGCGCCCGCTCCCGCTCGCGCCTCCACCCCCGGCCCCGCGCCCGAGACGGTCGTCGCGTCCGACGGGCGTCGCTACGCGTCCCGTCCGTCGGCCTCCCGCGCCCTGGCCTGGCCCCGCTACGTCGACGGCACGCCCCTGCCCGCGCTGCCCGACGGGACGCCGGACTTCTCGGAGGTCACCGAGCGCTGACACCTCGAGCAACGAGTGTGCAGAAGACGTCGGGTCCGCAGTGCGGACCCGACGTCTTCTGTTCACCGGATGCGGTGAGCGCGACCGCAGGGCGGACTGGAGGCGCGGTGCGGGCCCGCACCGCGCCTCCCGTCCGCACGCCGCGTGTCCAGGGCACCGGTCGCGACCCGGGACACCGCCCGTTCACCCCGCGGCCACCGGCCGGTCGCGTGGATGCTGAACAGTCGTGCAGGTCTCCGCCCGCTCGCTCCCCCGAGAAGGACCCTGCATGCGCGCTCCCGCTCTGCGCCCGCCCACCCTGCGCCCGCCAACACTCCGCATCGGCGCCGCCGTCGCGACCGCCCTGGTCGTCGCCGCCGGTGTCGTCACCGCTAGCCCCGCCCTCGCCGTCGTCGGTGACGACGACCCGGCCGTCGGCGCCGTCGCGGCGAACGGCCTCGTCGTCAACGAGGTCGAGTCGAACGCCGACGACACCGACTGGGTCGAGCTCAAGAACACCTCGGGCACCGCGATCGACCTGACCGGGTACGCGTTCCTCGACTCCGACAACTCGCACGACGCGTACGTGCTGCCCGGCGGCTCGACGATCGCCGCCGGCGGGTACTTCGTCGTCGACCAGCTGTCCGCGACCGCCCCCGGCTTCGACTTCGGACTCGGCGGTGCCGACATCGCGCGCCTCTACGACCCCGCCGGCGACCTGGTGCTCCGGTACGCCTGGACGACCCACGCGGGTGTGACCTACGGCCGCTGCGCCGACGGTGCCGGGCCGCTCGTGGACACCACGGCCTCGACGAAGGGCACGGCGAACGACTGCTCCTCGCCCGTGCGCATCAACGAGGTCGAGTCGCAGGACGGCACCCCCGGCGACTGGGTGGAGCTGACCAACACCGGCAGCACCACCGTCGACCTGGGCGGGTACGTGCTGCGCGACAGCGAGGACGACCACACGTACACGATCCCCGCGGGCACGACCGTCGCGGCCGGGGGCTTCACCGTCCTCGACGAGGCGGCGTTCGGCTTCGGACTCGGCAAGGCGGACTCCGCGCGGCTCTTCGACGCCCGCGGTGCGGTCGTCGACTCGACCTCGTGGACGGCGCACGCCGCCACGACGTACGGCCGCAACCCCGACGGCACCGGCGACTTCGCCGAGACGGCAGCACCCACGAAGGGCGCGGCGAACCGGTTCGCCGGCGTCGTCACCGCCGAGGCCTGGCCCGGCGGCCCGGACGAGACCGTGCTCGACGACGAGGACACCTTCACCGGTGACCTGAGCGGCCTCGACTGGACGACCTCGGGGAGCTCGCGGGACGGGCAGCTCTGGGCCGTGCAGAACGGCGACGGCCTGCTCTACCACCTGACCTCGGACAGCGCGGGCGGCTGGGCGCCGTCGAACGCCGCGGGCACCGACCTGCGCTACGCCGACGGCACGGGCACCCCGGACGCCGAGGGCGTGACCGTCACGAGCGACGACCCCGGCGCCGTCTACGTGTCGACCGAGCGGAACAACGACGTGTCGAGCACGAGCCGCCCGTCGGTCCTGCGCTACGCCACGACCGACGGCTCCGAGGGCACCCTGCGGGCCACCGACGAGTGGAACCTCGCCGCGGACTTCCCCGGGCTCGGCGCGAACGCCGGACTCGAGGGCGTCACCTGGATCCCGGACACCTGGCTCACCACGCACGGCTTCACCGACGAGCGCACGGGCGCCGCCTACGCACCGTCGCGCTACGCCGGACACGGCGAGGGCCTGTTCTTCGTCGGGGTCGAGGGCACCGCGAGCGTGTACGCCTACGCCCTGATGGACGACGGGTCCTCGGCGCGGGTCGCCACGATCGCGACCTCGCTCACCGTCGTCGCCGACGTGCAGTTCGACCCGACGCTCGACGCGCTCTGGGTGGTCTGCGACGAGGTGTGCTCGGGTCGGACCGCGCTGTACGAGGTGACCGACGGGGCCTTCGCCGCATCGACGCTGTACGAGGCGCCGTCGGGAGCCGACCGCACGCTCGCCAACGAGGGGTTCGCGATCTCGGGCGTCTGCACCGACGGGGAGCGCGCGACCTTCTACGCCGACGACAACGACACGGACGGGTTCTCGCTCCGCACGGGGACGTACCCGTGCGAGGGCGGCGACACCGACCCGGGCACGGAGCCGACGCCGACCCCGACCCCGACCCCGGGTGACGGTGGCACGACGCCGACGCCGACGCCGGTTCCGATCCCGGGTGCGACGCCCACCGCGGGTCCGACCCCGGGTCCCTCGGCTGCCCCGGTCGTTCCGGTGGCGCCGTCGGAGTCGTTGTTGACGGAGGCGAACCGTGGTGGGGTGTCGGCTCCGGCGACCGCTCGTGCGGGGGAGACGATCACGGTGACGGTCGGTACTGCGTCGGCTGGTGACGTCGTGAACGTGTGGTTGTTCTCGGAGCCGAAGCTGGTCGGCACGGCTGTGGTCGCTGCTGACGGGACGGTTCGGGTGGCGATCCCGGCGGACACGGTGGCTGGTGCGCATCGTCTGGCGGTGACGGCTGCTGACGGGAGCCTGATCGGGTGGACCCCGATCACGATCACCGTGGACGGGCAGCTCGCGTTCACGGGTGCTGTGGGGCTCGGTGCCGGTGCGTTGGTGGCGTTCCTGCTGCTCGCGGCGGGTGCGGGTGTGCTGATCGTGCGCCGCCGACGTCGGACTGTGGCTGCGGAGTAGTCCCCCGCCCCCGGGTGCACTTGGTGAGCAGGAATGGTCGGGTTCGCACAGCGGACCCGACCATTGCTGCTCACGATGCGCGGTGGGCGCGACCCCGCGGCGGACGGGAGGCGCGGTGCGGGGCCGCCCCGCGCCTCCAGGCCGGGTGGCTGCGGTCAGTCCGCCGACCCGTGCATGGTCTGGGTGTCGTCCTGACCCGGGATGGCGTCCTTCGTGGTCCAGCCGTACCAGCGGCCGTCGATCTCGGTGACCGCGCGGCCGTCGCCGCAGGTGACCAGGCCCTTCGTCGGGAGCTCCTCGGGCAGGAAGTCGGCGGTCATCGCCGTGCCGCCGTACGACTCGTCGAGCGGGGTGCAGTCGTCCACGTCGACGCCGTCCTTCGAGGCGAACCCGATGACGTACCCGGGCTGGGAGACGTGGAGGCGCACGTCGATGTCCTTCGCGTCCTTCGGCACCCACTTCGGCATGAAGAAGGCCAGGTCCTCGGACTCCCCGGAGCGCGGGGCGTCGGAGTACGCGTCGAAGTGCTTCTGCGGGGTCTTGTTCGGCACGATGTCCTGGATCGCGCTGCAGCCGGCGGTCAGCAGCAGGGCGGACACCGCGGCGGTGGAGGCGAGGGCGATCCGGAGGGTGCGGCGGGCGGTGGTGGGGCGCGTGTCGGTGCTCATGGAACCAGTCTCACGACGGACGCGGCGCTGAAACATCACGTGCGCACCCGGAAGTGGTCGGGGGTTACCCCCACCCGCCGCGCCGGGCCTGCCGAGGAGTACTCAGGAGTGCCCAGGTCGCCCCGGTAAGCAGGTTCGGTGCACCAGACGCAGCAGCCACCGGTCGGAGTCCCCTGGCACCAGGCCACCTTCCCCGCCTCGTTCTCGCGGTTCTGGCGGGGGTACGTCGTGTTCCGCGGTCGTGCCGCTCGTGCCGAGTTCTGGTGGTGGGCGCTGTGGTGGGCGATCATCTCCGCGGCGATCAACATCGTGTACGGCATCGGACTCTTCATGACGCCGCCACCGATGCCGAGCCCGGACGAGACGCGCGTCCTCGACCAGGCGATGCAGTCCTTCAACCCGTTCCCGGTCTGGTGGTTCCTGCTCACGTCGATGCCGGTCTTCGCCCAGATCGCACTGGGGGTCTTCGTGGTCGTCGGACTCGCGGCGCTGCTGCCCTGGATCGCCATCGCGGTGCGGCGGCTCCACGACACGAACCGCTCCGGGTGGTGGGTCCTGCTGTACCTCGTGCCCGCCGGCAACATCGCGCTCGCCGTGTTCCTCGCACTGCCCTCGGAGCCACCCGCGGCACCGCAGCAGTCCGGGCCACCCGTCGGTGATCGGCCCGCGCACCCGGTCGTGACGCCGCAGTAGCGTCGGGGCATGCAGCAGGAGATCCTCCGGTACACCGCCTTCGCCGCCGAGCCGGGCGGTGGCAACTCCGCCGGGCTCGTGCTCGACGCGGCCGGGCTGTCCGACGCCCAGATGCTCGCGATCGCCCGGCAGGTCGGGTACCCCGAGACCGCCTTCGTCGTGGGTGCGACGTCGACCGGGCCGCGGGTCCGCTACTTCTCGCCGAGCGCCGAGGTGCCGTTCTGCGGGCACGCCACCGTCGCACTGGCCGTCGCGCTGGCCGAGCGCGAGGGACCGGGCCGCCGGGTGTTCACGACCCTGGCCGGCGAGGTCGCCCTCGATGCCACCGTCGGCGCTGACGGCGCGGTGCAGGTCGCGATGACGAGCGTCGAGCCGTGGACACGGGACATCGACCCCGCTCTGCTGGTGCGGCTGTTCGACCTGCTCGGGCTCTCGGCCGCGGACATCGCTCCGGGGTTCCCGGTGCTGGAGTCCTTCGCCGGCAACTGGCACCCGGTGCTCGTGCTGCACGACGGCGAGCTGTTCCACCAGTTCCGGTTCGCGCCGGGGCCCCTCGCCGAGCTCAAGCGCGAGGCCGGCTGGGCGGGGACGGTCACGGTACTGCACCGCACCGGCGACCGGGAGTACGAGGCGCGCAACCTGTTCCCCGCCGGGCGCATCACCGAGGACCCGGCGACGGGATCGGCAGCGGCGTCGACCGGGGCGTACCTGCGGCAGATCGGTGCAGTGCAGCCGGGCGACCGCATCACGATCCGGCAGGGGCGACACGTCGGGCGTCCGAGTCTGCTGCTCGTGGGCGTGCCCGAGGCCGGCGGGATCACGGTGACGGGGAGCGCGACCCCGATCTCCTGACGGACGTTCCTTCCCAGAACGCACGCGATGGGAAGCGGAATCGGGCGTACCTGGTCGAAACTTCCGACCCGGTACGCCCGATTCGACCCGGTACGCCCGATTCCGCCCGGTACGCCCGATTCGACCCGGTAGGCCCGAATCGGCCCGAGAAACTCCTTGACACGGTTAAGTCAATACGGTGGACTAATCCTGCGCGCGGGCGATGGTGCCCGCGGACATCACCCGTGCAAAGGAGCACCGATGAAACGCACCCGCATCATCGCCGGACTCGCAGCTGTGGCCGTGGCCGCAGTCGGTCTGGCTGGCTGCTCGAGCTCGGGGTCCGCCTCGAGTGACACGATCAAGATCGCGTACCAGAAGTTCGGCGCCTTCCAGCAGCTCGACGCCCAGATGAAGGTCGTCAAGAAGCAGTACGAGAAGGACAACCCCGGCAAGAAGGTCACCCTCGTGCCCATCCAGGCGCAGGGCAACGACTACTACACGAAGCTCGCGCTCATGAACAAGGCGCCGGCCACCGCCCCGGACGTGATGTACGAGGACACGTTCCTCGTCAAGGCCGATGCCGAGGCGGGCTACCTGCTGCCACTCGACAAGTACACGGACAAGTGGGACGAGTGGGACCAGTTCTTCGACAACGCCAAGCAGGCCGGGCAGGGTGACGACGGCAAGATCTACGGTGTCCCGATGGGCACCGACACCCGAGCCCTCTGGTACAACAAGGACATCTTCAAGAAGGCCGGGCTCGACGTCCCGTGGAAGCCGAAGACGTGGGACGACGTGCTCGCGGCGGCGAAGACCATCAAGGACAAGCAGCCCGACGTCATCCCGTTCAACATCTACTCGGGCAAGGCGCAGGGCGAGGCCTCGACCATGCAGGGCTTCGAGATGCTCCTGTACGGCGCCGACGGCTCCGGCAACACCCTGTACAAGGACAAGAAGTGGGTCACCGGCTCGAAGCAGTTCGAGGACTCGCTCAAGTTCGTGAAGGACGTCTACCAGGGCGGCCTCGGCCCGACACCGCAGCAGGCGCTCGACACGAACGTCGGCACGACCATCGCCCAGACGTGGCTGCCGAAGGGCAAGCTCGCGATCGACCTGGACGGTTCGTGGCAGTCCGGCACGTGGCTGAAGTCCGGCACCGCGCCGTGGCCCGAGTGGAACGACGTGATGGGCCAGGCACCCATGCCGACCCAGAACGGGCAGGCTCCCGGCTACAACTCGATGTCCGGCGGCTGGACCCTGGCGGTCGGCGCGAAGTCGAAGAACCCGCAGGCGGCGTTCGACTTCATCACGAGCTTCCTCGACAAGGACGGTTCGCTGAAGTACGACACCGAGAACAGCCAGATCGCCGTCCGGAAGGACGTCGCGGACGACCCGGCCTACACGGCGGCGAACCCGACGTTCAAGTTCTTCTCGGGGCTGGTGGAGAACACCAACTTCCGCCCGGCGACGAGTGACTACTCGCAGGTGTCCAACGCGATCCAGGTCGCGATGGAAGCGGTCATGACCGGTCAGCAGTCGCCGAAGGACGCGGCTGCCGCCTACGACAAGGCCGTCACGCAGGTGGTCGGCAAGGAGAACACCGTCTCCGCTGGTTGACGGACGTCACCCACTGACGGACTGGAGGCGCGGGGCGGTCCCGCACCGCGCCTCCCGTCCGCTCTTCCCCACCTTCGGAACCCCTCCGCACCCGGAAGGCACCCATCGTGTCCAGCACCCCCCTCGCGCCGACGCTGTCGGCGCCCGGTGCGCCGAAGCGCACCGATCCACCCGTGCCGCGCAAGCGGCGACCACTGCGGAACGTCGGACGAGCGGTTCCGCTCATCCCCGCCCTGGTCCTCCTCGTCATCTTCCTGCTCGGCCCCGTCATCTCGTCGTTCTACGGGTCCTTCACCAACTCGGCCCTGACCGGCGCCAGCGCGGCCGACCAGCAGTTCGTCGGGTTCCAGAACTACGTCGAGCTGTTCCAGGACCCGGACTTCCCGAAGTCCGTCATCCTGACCGTCGTCTTCCTGCTGGCCTCGGCCGTGGTGGGACAGAACGTGCTCGGCCTCGGCCTGGCCCTGCTGATGCGCTCGGCGAACAAGGCCGTCCGGGCGATCGTCGGCACCTTCGTGGTGGCCGCGTGGGTCCTGCCCGAGATCGTGGCGTCGTTCGCGGCGTACGCGTTCTTCAACGACGACGGGACGCTCAACACGTTCCTCGCGTCGATCGGGATCACCGGCGCGAACTGGCTCTACACGTACCCGATGCTCGCCGTGATCCTGGCGAACATCTGGCGCGGCACCGCGTTCTCGATGCTCGTCTACTCGGCCGCCGTGCAGGAGGTCCCCGAGGAGATCACCGAGTCCGCCGAGGTCGACGGAGCCACCGGCTGGCAGCGGCTCGTCTACATCACGCTCCCGGTGATCCGCCGGAGCATCTCGACGAACCTCATGCTCACGACGCTGCAGACCCTGTCGGTCTTCACGCTGATCTTCGTGATGACCGGCGGCGGTCCGGGCACGAACTCGTCGACCCTGCCGATCCTGGCGTACCAGGAGGCGTTCAAGTTCTCGCAGCTCGGCTTCGGGACGGCTATCGCGACCATCCTGCTCGTGGTGGGGGCGGTCTTCTCGATCATCTACATCCGAGCCCTCAAGCCGGAGGTGGACTGATGGCCATGACAGCCCCGTCCCTCGACCAGACCACGACCCGCTCGGTGACCGCACCGGGGTCGATGCACATGACGTCCCCGCGCGGCCGCACCATGCGGTGGGTGTCGAACGTCGTGCTGCTCGTCATCGCGGTGTGCTTCGCGGTGCCGCTGCTCTGGCTCGTGCTCGCCTCGTTCGACACCCAGGCCTCGCTGTCGGTGAAGCTGCCCTCGCAGTTCACGCTCGACAACTTCGCGAAGGTGCTCACCCCCGAGCTGTCGTTCATCCCGCTCGCGAACAGCCTGCTGCTCTCCGGCGGCACCGCGGTCGTCACCGTGGTGTTCGCCCTGCTCGCCGCGTACCCGCTGTCCCGGTACAAGATGCGGGTCAACAAGCCGTTCCTGTACAGCATCCTGTTCGGCACCGGCCTGCCGATCACCGCGATGATGGTGCCCGTCTACGCGCTGTTCGTGTCGCTCAACCTGATCGACAACGTGTGGGGCTGCATCTTCTTCCTCGCCGCCACGTCGCTGCCGATGGCGATCTGGATGGCGAAGAACTTCATGGACTCGGTGCCGATCTCGCTGGAAGAGGCGGCGTGGACCGACGGCGCCTCGATGCTCACCACCCTGACCCGCATCGTGATCCCGCTCATGCGTCCGGGCATCGCGGTCGTGTTCATCTTCGTGTTCATCCAGGCGTGGGGGAACTTCTTCGTCCCCTTCGTCCTGCTGCTCTCGCCCGAGAAGGTGCCCGCCGCGGTGAGCATCTTCAACTTCTTCGGGCAGAACGGGGCGGTGGCGTACGGCCAGCTCGCCGCGTTCTCGATCGTCTACTCCGTGCCCGTCATCGCCCTCTACGTGATCGTGTCCCGAGGCCTCGGCGGCGGCAACGCCCTCGCCGGCGGCATCAAGGGCTGATCCGCCGGTCCACCCCGGCACACTCTCGAAAGGAAGCACATGCACCAGGACGAACCGCTCGTCGAGGCCCGGATCGCCCGCCTCGTGCGCGACCGTGTCGACCCCGCCGTCCTCCGTCGCTCGGCGCCGGTGACGATCGAGGCGTGGGAGGTGCCGGGCGAACCGGTGCCGTTCGACGCCGCCGTGGGCGAGACGTACACACCGTTCACGGTGGGGTCGCACTGGGGCGGACGCCCGTGGGGCACGACGTGGTTCCGGGTGACCGGGACCGTGCCGGTTGACTTCGGCACGGCGCCGGGGACCACCGCCGAGCTCCACGTCGACCTGGGGTTCACCAAGCGGCAGCCCGGGTTCCAGGCCGAGGGACTCGCGTTCCGTGCCGACGGCTCCACCATCAAGGCGATCGAGCCGCGGAACGACACCGTGCCGCTCGAGGTCGGCCCGGGGGAGTCCTTCGAGCTCTGGATCGAGGCCGGGGCGAACCCGGACATCGGCGGCGACTCGTTCCAGGGTGCGACGCCGCTCGGTTCGCGCTCCACCGCCGGCGACGACCCGATCTACCGCCTGAAGGCTCTCGAGGTCGTCGAGCGCGACGACACGGTGTGGGAGCTGCAGCAGGACCTCTGGGTGCTGCGCGGGCTGATGGCCGAGCTCCCCACCGACGGCACCCGGGGCGCCGACATCCTGCGGGCACTCGAACGGGCCGCCGACGCCCTCGACCCGGACGACGTCGCCGGCACGGCTGCGGACGCCCGGCAGGTCCTGGTGCCCGTGCTCGCCGTCCCCGCCAGCCCCGCCGCCCACCGCGCGATCGCCGTCGGGCACGCCCACATCGACTCCGCCTGGCTGTGGCCCGTGCGCGAGACGAAGCGCAAGTGCGCCCGGACGTTCTCGAACGTGCTCGACCTGATGGACCGCGACCCCGACTTCACCTTCGCCTGCTCGTCCGCGCAGCAGTACGCGTGGATCCGCGACGAGTACCCGTCCATCTGGACCCGCATCAAGCAGCGCGTCGCCGAGGGCCGGTGGATCCCCGTCGGCGGCATGTGGGTCGAGTCGGACACCAACCTGCCCGGCGGTGAGGCCCTGGCCCGCCAGTTCGTCGCCGGCAAGCGCTTCTTCCTCGAGGAGTTCGGCATCGACACCCCCGAGGCCTGGCTCCCCGACTCGTTCGGCTACTCGGGCGCCCTGCCGCAGATCGTCCGCGCCGCCGGGTCGAAGTGGTTCGTCACCCAGAAGCCGTCGTGGAACGAGACGAACGTCATCCCGCACACCTCGTTCCACTGGGAGGGCATCGACGGCTCGCGCGTCCTGACGCACCTGCCCCCGGCCGACACCTACAACTCCGACGTCTCGCCCGCCGACCTGCGCCGCGGTGAACGGAACAACAAGGAACGCGGCACCGCGAACACCTCGATGCTCCTGTACGGCTTCGGCGACGGCGGCGGCGGCCCCACCCGCGAGATGGTCGGCGCCGCACACCGCCAGCACGACCTCGACGGGTCGCCCCACGTCACGCTCGGCACCCCGGCGCAGGTGTTCGAGCAGCTCGAAGCCGAGCTGCCGACGCCCGGGGTCTGGTCGGGGGAGATGTACCTCGAGTTCCACCGCGGCACCTACACGTCGCAGATCCGCACGAAGCAGGGCAACCGCCGCTCCGAGCACCTGCTCCGCGAAGCCGAGCTCTGGGCGGCGACGGCGGCCGTCCGGCTCGGCAGCGAGTACCCGTACGCCGAACTCGAGGACGCCTGGCACACCGTCCTGCTGCAGCAGTTCCACGACATCCTGCCCGGGTCCTCGATCGCGTGGGTGTACGAGAACGCCGAGGAGCAGTACGCCCGGGTCGCCGAGGTGCTCGAGGGGCTGATCGGGAGCGCGACGACGGCGCTCGCCGGCGCTGCCGACGACGCCGCGTCGGTCGTGCGCTTCAACGCCTCGCCGGTCGCGGCAGGTGACGTGACCGCCCTGGCAGGTTCGGTCGTCCACGCACCGCGACCCGTGCCTCCCGTCCGGAGCGGCGACCGCTTCGTCTTCGACACCGGCGTCGTCACGGCGACCATCGACGCCGCCGGGCACGTCGTCTCGTTCGTCGACCACGCGACCGGGCGCGACGCGATCGCTCCCGGCGCTGCTGCGGCCGAGTACACGGTGTTCCGGGACACCCCCAACCAGTGGGAGGCGTGGGACATCGACCGCGCGTACCAGCGCAACGGCACGGTGCTGTCGGCCTCGTCCGTCTCGGTCGACGGTGACGCACTCGTCGTGGAACGGTCCTTCGGATCGTCGTCGCTCACCACGCGCTACTCCGCCGTGCAGGGCGAACCGGAGCTGACCGTGCAGACCGAGGTCGACTGGCACGAGCACCAGAAGCTGCTGAAGCTCGCGTTCCCGATCGACGTGCTCGCGTCGTCGGCCTCGAGCGAGATCCAGTTCGGGCACATCGACCGGCCGACGCACCAGAACACCTCGTGGGACCACGCACGCTTCGAGACCTCGGCACACCGCTGGGTGCACGTCGCGGAGCCCGGGTTCGGCGTCGCCGTGGCGAACGACTCGACCTACGGCCACGACATCACGCGCGAGACCCGGCCGGACGGCGGGATCACCACGCTCGTGCGGGAGTCGCTGCTGCGCGGACCGACGTTCCCGGACCCGAACGCCGACCAGGGGCACCACGTGTTCCGGACGGTGCTGCGGATCGGGGCCTCGGTGCTCGACGCCGCCGACTCCGGGTACCGGCTGAACCTGCCGGTGCGGAGCGTGCCCGGGTCGGCCGAGGTCGCGCCGCTCGTCACGGTGTCGTCACCGCAGGTGTTCGTCGAGGCCGTCAAGCTCGCCGAGGACCGCTCCGGAGACGTCGTCGTGCGACTGTACGAAGGACTCGGGGGCCGGGCTGCTGACGTCGGGGTCACCTTCGGGTTCGACGCTGCGTCGGTGGCGCAGGTCGACCTGCTCGAACGGCCGCTGGAGCGCTCGTGGTCGGCCGGGGAGCCCGTCGTGCTGACCCTGCGGCCGTTCGAGATCGTGACGCTGCGCGTGCGTCGGGCCTGAGGCAGCGGGCCCGGCGTTCGGTCGGGGAGAGACCGCGGCGCCGGACGGGACACGGGTGCGTTCCGTCCGGCGCCGTGTTGCGTGTGGGTGGATGCGGGTGGGGGCGTGGGCCGGGGGCGTGGGCGGGCCGGGGGTGACCGGGTGGAATCGGGCGTAGCTGGTCGAATCGGGCGTACCTGGTCGGAACTTCTGGCCAGGTAGGCCCGATTCCGCTTGGCATCGCGCGCGTTCTGGGAAGGAACGTCTCCCCTCCACAACCGTCCAGGCCTGGAGGCCCGTCCACAGTTCCCGCGTCCGGCCCGTTCCCGCGTGGCTGAGCGGGCATCGTCACGTGCATGAACGAGTCGCTGCCCATCCTCCGAGCCTCCGCCATGCACGAGGCCGGCCTCGACGCCACCACCCTGCGCCGCCGAACCCGTACGCAGGGGGTCGGCCGCCTGGTCCGGGTCGGGCCGAACGCCTTCGTCGACGGTGCCGCGTGGGACGCCGCCGGGCCTCGTCAGCGGTACGTCACCCGGGTCTTCGCGCGGCTCGGCCGTCTCGGCACACGGGCGACGGCCTCGCACCTGTCCGCGGCGGCCCTGCACGGCCTCCCGGCGCTCGGCGGGTGGGACGTCCCGGTGCACGCGACCGTGCCCGAGTCGATGTACCGGGGCCGGAGCGCCGAGCTGGTCCTGCACACGAGACCCGTCGGCCGGGGCGAACGGGTCACGGTCGGTGCGATCGCGGTCACCTCCGTCCCCCGGACCGTCGTCGACGTGGCGATGACCGGCGACCTGCGGGCGGGCGTCGTCATCGCGGACGCCGCGCTGCGACGTGGGTTCGACGACGCCGACCTCCGACGAGCGGTTCCTCCGAAGGCCCGCGCCCGAGCCCTGGCGCAGCAGGTGCTCGACCTGGCCGATGCTCGGTCCGGGTCACCGGCCGAGTCGCTCGCTCGGGTCGTGTTCCGGGAGCTCGGACTTCCGGACCCGGTGCTGCAGCAGGAGTTCGTCGTCGACGGACGTCGGCCCGCAGTCGACTTCTGGTTCCCGGACCACGGGGTCATCGTCGAGATCGACGGACGGGCCAAGTACTCGCAGGAGCGCTACCTGGGCGGCCGGAGTCCGACCGAGGTGTTCCTCGACGAGAAGCGGCGGCACGGTCGGTTGCTCACCGTGCCGGGTGTGCGGACGATCATCCGGCTCGAGTGGCGAGACCTGTTCGACCTCGATGCGCTGGCACTGCGACTCCGGGCGGCGGGGCTCCCGTGTGTCGTCCGACCGGTCCGGAGCGCTCGGCTCCGTACGGGGTGACCGTCCGACTCCGGACGGGCTGACCGTCCGGCGCCGCGCGGGGCGACCGTCCGGCGCCGAGCGGAGTGACCGTCCGGCGCCGCAGGGGGTGACCGTTCGGCACCGGTGAACCGGCACAGCACGCGCTGGCTAGCGTGGCGGCATGGCAGTGCAGGAGATCTGGCTCGTCCGTCACGGCGAATCGGTCGCGAACGTCGCAGCGGCTCGGGCCGAAGCCGCTGGCGATGACGTGATCGACGTCGAGTTCCGGGACGCCGACGTCCCGCTCAGCCGGCTCGGCACCGATCAGTCCCGGGCCCTCGGGCAGGAGCTCGCCGACCGCGGGATCGACGACGTCCCCGTCGCGCTGTGGGTGTCGCCGTACCTCCGTGCGCAGCAGACCATCGCGATCGCGCTCGAGGCAGCCGGTATCGCCGAACCCGAGAAGCGGGTGGACGAGCGCCTCCGCGACCGCGAGCTCGGCGTCCTCGACCTGCTGACCCTGCAGGGCGTCCGCAACCGGTACCCGGACGAGGAACGCCGCCGGCAGTGGCTCGGCAAGTACTACCACCGGCCGGCGGGCGGGGAGTCGTGGGCGGACGTGATGCTCCGACTCCGGTCGCTCCTGGGCGACCTCGAGCGGGTCGACGGTGTCGAGCGCCTGGTGATCGCCGCGCACGACGCCGTGGTGATGCTCGCCGTCGCGGTCTGCCTCGACCTCGACGAGCCGGCACTCATGGAGTTCGCCCGGACCCACGCGGTCGCGAACGCCTCCCTCACCCGACTCCGGCGCGGCGATGCCGGATCGCCGTGGGTGCTCGAGGAGTTCTCCTCCGTCGGACACCTGGACGACGACGAGGTCACCCAGCACACCGGCCGGAAGGACGACGAACATGTCCACTGAACCCGTCACCCCGAACTTCCTGCGGGACTGGCCACTGCCCGAACCCGGTGCCGGCAAGTACGGCCGCGGGCAGGTGCTCATCGTCGGCGGCGCCGCTCGGACCCCCGGTGCGGCGATGCTCTCCGCGCTCGCCGCACTCCGCGTCGGCGCAGGTCGCCTCACCCTGGCGGTCGGCCGGAGCGTCGCGAACGAGGTCGCGGTCGCGGTGCCCGAGTCCGGGGTCGAACCCCTCGACGAGGACCAGGACGGACACATCGCCGTCGGTGCGATCGAGGGCATCGCCGACAGCGCCTCGAGCGCCGACGCCGTGTTGGTCGGGCCGGGCCTCGACGAGCCGGACGGTTCCCGTGACCTGGTGGCCGGACTCGCCGACGTCGTCGGTCCGCAGACCACCGTCGTGCTCGACGCCTTCGCCCTCGGGGTGGCCGCCGACGTGCGGGACCGCCTGGAACCGCTGCGTGGACGGCTCGTGATGACGCCGAACTCCGGCGAGGCCGAACGCCTGCTCGGGCGGGAGTGCAGCGACGACGACGTGGCCGACGCCGTGGCGATCGCGAACCGCTTCGGAGCGGTCGTGGCCCTCGGCGATGCCATCGCCACACCGCAGGGTCGGGCGTGGCTCAAGGGCACCGGCTCCGGCGGTCTCGGCACGAGCGGCAGTGGCGACGTGCTGTCCGGCGCGGTCACCGGCCTGCTCGCCCGCGGCGCCGATCCGGCACAGGCCGTGGCGTGGGCGTCCTACGTGCACGCTGCCGCAGGTGACCGGCTCGCGGTGCAGGTCGGTCCGCTCGGCTACCTGGCGAGCGAGCTCGTGACAGAGATCCCGCGGGTCCTGGTCGAGCTCGGGGCCTGAGCGCGCCCGTTCTTTCCCAGAACGCCCGCGATACCTGGCGCTTTCGGGCATACCTGCCGAGAACTTCCGACCAGGTACGCCCGAATCGACCAGGTACGCCCGGAACGACCAGACCGCCCGACCCCGCCCGACCCCGCCCGACCCCGCCCGCCGCACCCCTACCCCCGCAGCGACTCCACGGCCTTCTCGATCCGCCGGGCCCGGGTCTCCGGGGCCTTCGCCTGCGCGACCGGGTCGGCGAGTGCGCGCTGCCGTGAGTTCGACAGGGTGTCGAACGCCGCACGCACGCCGGCCTCCTGCAGCGCGGCGGCCAGGTCCTCCGGCAGGTCGACGGTCCGGGGCAGGGTGTCGACCTCGAGCGAGACCTCGACGGTGTCCCCGGCGGCGATCCCGGCGGCCTCACGGTGTGCGGCCGACAGCGGCACCAGGAACTGCTCGTCCATGACCCCGACGGTGGAGCGGTAGGTGTAGCCCCGGTCGATCGTGACGACCACCGCGGGGCGCTTGCCGGATCCGAGCGCCTCGATGACGGACTCCGGGACGGGGAGTCCGGTCGCCGTCTTCCGTGCTTGCAGGACCGTCGTCGTGAACCGCATCCGTGCCTCCAGGCCTGGTGTGGGCGCGACCCTGCGCCCAGAACGAGCAAAGCGTACAGCCGCACCCGCTGTTCCGCCGTCGTTCACCACCGGAGCACGGGCCGGAAACCGGCCGCGTCCACGATCGACCAGAACCCGGACACCCGGTCTGGCGCAGCACCTCCCCCCACCCGAAAGGCCCACCCGTGCAGCACAAGCGCACCCTGGCCGGCATCGCCCTGGCCGCCGCCGCAGTCGTCACCCTCGCCGGATGCTCCTCGACGAGCTCCGCCAGCACGAGCAAGGGCGACGCCGACTGGAAGACCACCACCAGCGCCGAGTCCGCCGGCGGCATGGACGCCCTGGTCAAGGCCGCCAAGGCCGAGGGCCAGCTCAACGTCATCACGCTCCCGCCGACGTGGGCCAACTACGGCAAGATCATCGACGGCTTCACCAAGAAGTACGGCATCAAGATCAACTCCGCGAACCCGAACGGCTCGAGCGCCGACGAGGTCGCCGCGGTCAAGTCGCAGAAGGGCCAGAGCACCGCCCCCGACGTGCTCGACCTCGGCAACGCCGTCCTGCAGGAGAACCTCGACCTGTTCGCCGACTACAAGGTCGCGAACTGGGACGACATCCCCACGAACCTGAAGGACGAGGACGGCGCCTGGACGCGCGACTACACCGGCCTGATGTCGATCGGGTACGACTCGTCGAAGATCTCCGACGCCCCGAAGGACATGACGGACCTGCTCGGCTCCGAGTACAAGGGCAAGGTCTCGATCGGCGGCGACCCGACGCAGGCGAACCAGGCCGCGTCCGCGGTGTACCTGGCGGCGCTGGAGAACGGCGGCTCGGCCGACGACATCACCAAGGGCGTCGACTTCTTCGGCAAGCTCAAGCAGGCCGGCAACTTCCAGAACGTGCTGCCGACGCAGGCCACCGTCGCCTCGGGTGAGACCCCGGTCGTCGTCCAGTGGTCGTACAACAACCTGGCCTGGGGCCCGACAGCGGGCGCGAGTGGCAACAAGGACTGGAAGACCGTCGTCCCGAAGGGGCAGGCGCTCGGCTCGTACTACTCGCAGGCCATCAACAAGGACGCCCCGCACCCCGCGGCCGCCCGCCTGTGGGAGGAGTACATCGCCAGCCCCGAGGTCCAGAACCTGTACCTGCAGGCCGGCGCCTTCCCGTCCACCCTCGCCGCGCTGACGAAGTCGGGCAAGGTCGACCAGGACGCCCTCGACGCCGCCGGTGGCGCACCGAAGGACTACGTCGAGCTGACCGACGCGCAGGTCGCCGACGCCGCCAAGGTGCTCAAGGCCAAGTGGTCCTCGACGATGGGGTCCTGAACAGCATGACCACCGCATCGGCAGACGCGCCAGCGGCGAACGGCACGGCCGCGACCGACGCCGCACCGGCGACGAGCGCGACGAGCCCCGTGCGCCCGACGTCCGCACGAGCGTCCGCCGATGCCGTCCGACGCGGTGCCGGACCCCGTGTCCGGCGCCGCGTCGGCCTCGCCTGGCTGGGGCTGACGCCCTTCGCCGCCTACGTCCTGCTGTTCCTCGCGGTCCCCGCCGTGATCGCGATCGGCAGCGGTTTCTTCGACGGCTCCGGAGCGTTCACGTTCGCGAACCTCGCGGCCTTCGCCGACCCGTCCGTGCTGCGGGCGTTCGGCGGGTCGTTCGGCCTGTCCGCCGCCTCCGCGGTCATCGGTGCCGTGCTCGGCGCGGTCGTCTGCTGGGCGCTCTCGGCACTGCGGCCGGACGGGCTGGTCCGGTCGATGATCGACTCGGCGGCGAGCGTCCTCGCCCAGTTCGGTGGCGTCATGCTCGCGTTCGCGTTCATCGCGACGATCGGCGTGCAAGGCCTCGTCACGACGTGGTTGGTCACGGTCTTCCACGTCGACCTCAACGCGGACGGCGCCTTCCTGTACACGGTGCCCGGGCTCGTGATCCCCTACGTCTACTTCCAGGTGCCGCTCATGGTCCTCACGTTCATGCCCGCACTCGAGGGCGTCAAGGCCCAGTGGGGCGAGGCCGCCGCGACCCTCGGCGCCTCGCGCCTGACGTACTGGCGCCGGATTGCGTTGCCGGTCCTGGCGCCGGCGTTCTGGGGGTCGCTCCTGCTGCTCTTCGCCAACGGCTTCTCGTCGTTCGCCACCGCCGCGGCCCTGATCTCGCAGGGCGGCATCGTGCCGCTGACGATCCGCACGCAGCTCACCAGCGAGACGCTCGCAGGCTTGCAGAACGTCGCCGGGGTGCTCGCCTTCGGCATGGTCGTCGTGATGGCGGTCGTGATGGGCGCGTACTCGCTGCTGCAGCGCCGTGCCGCGAGGTGGCAGCGATGAGCGCGGCGGCCCCGGTCCGTCCGGCCCGCCCGGCGCAGCCGGTTCGGCTCGGAGGCCCGTCCCGCGTCCGCCGCTTCGGCACGGCCCCGTCCCGTGGTGCGGCAGCGATCGTGCTCACCGTGATCGGGCTCCTGTTCGCCGTGCCGCTGGTCGCCCTGCTGCAGTTCACCTTCCGGCAGGGCACCGACGGCGGGCTCACCTTCGCGCACTGGGCGGCGATCGGTGACCCGGCCAACGCGTTCACCTACCAGCCGGTGTTCGACGGGCTCGGGGCGTCGCTGCTCATCGCCGTGATCACCGTCGGGATCGTGCTGCTCGTGCTGCTGCCCGCCCAGATCATCACCGCGCTCCGCTACCCCAGGCTCCGGAGCGTCCTGGAGTTCGTCTGCATCGTGCCGATCACCGTGCCGGTCGTGGTGCTCGTCGTCGGGTTCATCCCCGTGTACCAGGTCGTCTCGCAGGTCTTCGGGTCCGGCTCCTGGACGCTGGCGTTCGCGATCGGCATCATCACGCTGCCGTTCGCGTTCCGCCCGATCGCCGCTGCCATCACCGCGACGGACCTGATCGTCCTGTCCGAGGCGGCCCGCTCACTCGGTGCCTCGTGGTGGACCGTCACCTGGCGCGTGCTCCTGCCGAACCTGCGCCGGGGCATCACCGCCGCGTGCTTCCTCACGATCACCGTGGTCCTCGGCGAGTACACCCTCGCCGCGTTCCTCTCCCGCAGCACGTTCCAGACCGGGCTCGTGCTCGTGCAGGGGACCGACCCGTACGTGGCCGCGATCTTCTCGGTCGCCGCGCTCGCGTTCGGCTTCGTGCTGCTCGTCCTCATCGGCCGCATCGGGACCCGTCGCACGAGCCGAGTCCGCCGCACCCGCACCACCCGTCGTCCCCGCCTCGAGGAGTCCGCATGACCGTCACCGCTCCGGCAGCCCCGGCGTCCCTCGCCACCACCGGTGCCGTCGTCGAACTCCACGCCGTCGAGAAGCACTACGGCGCACACCGTGCACTCGCCGGACTGTCCCTCCGCGTCGAGCCGGGGGAGTTCGTCTCGCTCCTCGGCCCGTCCGGTTGCGGCAAGACGACGGCGCTCCGCGCGCTGGCGGGCCTCGAGGTCATCGACGCCGGCTCCATCCGCATCGACGGCCGGGACGTCGCCGACACCTCGGTCAACAAGCGCGACATCGGCATGGTGTTCCAGCAGTACTCGCTGTTCCCGCACATGACGGTGCGGCAGAACGTCGCCTTCGGCCTCGAGATGCGCCGGGTCCCCGCCGCCGAGCGCAAGAGCCGCGTGGTCGAGGCCCTCGACATGGTCCGCCTCGGCGAGTTCGCCGAGCGGTACCCGCACCAGCTCTCCGGCGGGCAGCAGCAGCGCGTCGCCCTGGCCCGTGCCCTGGTCACCCGCCCCCGGGTGCTCCTGCTCGACGAGCCGCTGTCGGCCCTGGACGCGAAGGTCCGGGTGTCGCTGCGCGACGAGATCCGCCGCATCCAGAGCGACCTCGGCATCACCACCGTGTTCGTCACCCACGACCAGGAGGAGGCGCTCGCCGTCTCCGACCGGATCGCCGTGATGCAGGCGGGCGACGTCGAGCAGGTCGGCACGCCCGAGGAGCTCTACCGCACCCCGTCGTCGGCGTTCACGGCGGACTTCGTCGGCCAGTCGAACCGGCTGCAGGGCGACCTGCGCGGGGGCGACGTCTTCGTGTACGGCTTCCGGGTGCCGGCCCTCGACTCCTCGGCTCCGGACGGGCCGGTGCTCGCCTACGTCCGGCCGGAGGACATCGCCTTCGCCCCCGAGGGCATCACCGGCACCGTCGTCACCTCGAGCTTCCTCGGATCGATCCGCCGCACCACCGTCCGCCTGGACGACGACACCGTCGTGACCGTCCAGCACGAGGTCGGCGACCGCCGGGCCACCGGCGACCCCGTCGCCGTGCGCCTGCTCGGCGCACCCGTGGCGGTCGCGCCGCTCGCGTAGCTCCCCCCCCCGCGAAAGCGACAGATCGCGCTCGCGATCGCGCTCACCGTCGCGAAAGCGACAGATGGGCGCGGATGCTTCGCGGACTTCTGTCGCTTTGGCGGGGTGGGCGCGACCGACGGCGGACGGGAGGCCCGTGGCGGCCTGGCACCGCGCCTCCAGACCGGTGGGGTCAGCGCTGGAAGCGCGCCTCGCGCTCGTCGGCCAGCCCGGCCTCGACGCGTGCCCGCATGTTCTCCGACATGTCGGGCAGGGCGTCGAGCCGAGCCCAGAACGCCTCGGTGTTCTCGCCGTCGGCGGGGTTCGGCGTCCCGGAGACGTACCGGCAGGCGAAGACCAGGTCGAGGTACTGCGACCGGTCGCCGTTCGGGTAGGTCATCTCGGGCAGCACCTGCACCCAGGCCAGGCGTTCGGCAACGGCGACGACGTCGGCTTCCTCCAGGACCTCGCGTTCGGCGGCGACGGCGGGTTCCTCGCCCGGGTCGACGATCCCGGTGACCGGCGTGTACGCGCCCGTGTCGGCACGCCGCACCACGAGCAGTTCGCGATCGGCGCCGGAGCCGCGGGTCACGATGGCGCTCACGCCCGACAGCCAGAGCGGCGCCGTGCCGATCTTCTCGCGCAGGGACAGGACGAAGTCGGGGGTCGGCATGCCTCCACGCTACCCACACGACCCCTGTCGCAGACTGGTCATGACCAGTAGGCTTGCCGTGTGGAGATCATCATCCTGCCCACGCCGGACGAGGTCGGTCGCGTCGCCGCGGCCAAGATCGCGTCCGTCGTCGCCAAGAAGCCGTCCGCCGTCATCGGTCTCGCCACCGGATCCAGCCCGCAGGGCATCTACACCGACCTGCAGCGCCGGGTGCAGGCGGGCGAGATCTCGTTCGCCGAGGCCCGTGGGTTCGCCCTCGACGAGTACGTCGGCATCCCGCTCGAGCACCCCGAGTCGTACGCGGCCGTGATCGCCCGCGACGTCGTGGCACCGCTCGGCTTCGACGCCTCGCGCGTGCGAGTGCCGGACGGCCGTGCCGCCGACCTGGAGTTCGCGGCCAAGGAGTACGACGCCGCGATCCGTGCCGCGGGCGGGATCGACGTGCAGATCCTCGGCATCGGGGCCAACGGCCACATCGGGTTCAACGAGCCGACGTCGTCGTTCGCCTCGCGCACCCGCATCAAGACCCTCGCGCCGTCCACCCGTGACGCCAACGCGCGCTTCTTCGACTCGCCCGAGCAGGTCCCGACGCACTGCATGACGCAGGGGCTCGGCACCATCCTCGAGGCCCGCGAGCTCGTCCTCGTCGCCCAGGGTTCGTCGAAGGCGGCCGCCGTCGCCGCGGCGATCGAGGGGCCGCTCAGCTCCTTCGTGCCCGGTTCGGCCCTGCAGCTGCACGAGCACGCGACCGTCGTCGTCGACGAGGAAGCCGCCGCCGGGCTGCAGCTCGCCGACTACTACCGCTACACGTACGCGAACAAGCCGGGCTGGCAGCGGTTCGAGTAGGCGTCTGGCTCGGGGTCAGGCCCTGGCGGCTGCGGCGAGGCGGCTGAGTCCCTCGTCGAGGGTCTCCGCCGAGCAGCCGAAGTTCAGCCGCGCGAAGCCCCGGCCCTGCCGTCCGAACGCCGGGCCGGAGCCGAGTGCCACCTTCGCCCGGTCGACGAGCTCCGCCGCGGGGTCGTCGCCCCACGGCAGCGCGCGCAGGTCGAGCCACGCCAGGTACGACGCCTGCGGCTGCCGGTACTCGGCGCCGGGCAGCACGTCGCCGATCCGCTCGGCCAGGGTGCGCCGGTTCGCCGCGAGCTCGGTGAGCAGTGATGCCAGCCACGGCTCGCCCTCGCTGAAGGCCGCGACGCTCGCGGTGTAGCCGAGGATGCCGGTGCGCTCGACGACCTCGGTGGGCAGGCCGTCGAACCAGGCGCGTGCCCGCTCCGAGGCGCCGAGCATCATCGCGCACTTCGTGCCGGCGAGGTTCCAGGCCTTGCTCGCACTCGTCAGGGCGACGCCGAGCGATGCGGCCTCGGGGCACGACTCCAGGAACGGCGTGAACACCGCGTCGGCGTGCACGAGCGGCGCGTGGATCTCGTCGGACACCACGACGGCGTCCCACTCGGCGGCCAGCTTCGCGAGTGCGACGAGCGACGCGCGGTCGTGCACCAGGCCGAGGGGGTTGTGCGGGTTGCAGAGCAGCACCGTGCGGGCTCCGTCGGCGAACGCCTGTGCGATGCCGTCCAGGTCCATCCGCCAGCCGGCCGTGGTGTCGAAGGGTTCAGCCGGGCTCGTGGGGGCGAGCAGCGGGACCTCGGTGACGGTGCCGCCGGCCTCGGACACGTACTCCCAGAACGGCGGGTACACGGGCGGCATGATGACCACCTGGTCGCCCGGCTCGATGACCCGGCGCAGCACCTCGACCGCCGCGACCGACACGTCCGTGGTGGTGCGGACCAGGTCGGGGTCGACCCGCCATGCCCACCGGCTCTCGGCGAAGTCGGCGAACGCCTCGGGCAGGGCCCGTCCGTGCCCGACGTACCCGGTGTCGCCGTTCGTCACCGCCGTGACCAGGGCGTCGCGGATCGGTTCGGCGAGCATGCTGTCCATCTCGGCGACGAACATGGGGAGCACGTCCGGCGGGTAGGCCGTGTACTTCTCGCTCGTGCGGGACCGGTACGCATCGAAGACGGACACCATGACGCTCATGCGCCCATCCTGACAGCGAGGCACGCGGGGCGCGAGGGTGGTTGGTCAGGCCGGGCGGAGGCCCGCCAGCAGCACCTCGACGTAGCGCTCGGGGTCGTGCACCCGGGAGCCACCCGCCACGGCGGCCACCCGCATCCCGCACAGCAGCCGTCGCAGGTCGTCCGCGTCGACATCGGCACGCACGAGCCCCTCGGCCCGTGCCCGTGCGAGCAGCGCGTCGACGGACTCGACCAGGTCGCCCGCGAGCGCCGCGGTGTCGGCGCACGAGAACCCGCCGTTCGTCAGGAGGTCGCCGAGGGCCGCGTCGTCGACCATGCTCCGGAACGCAGCCGTCACGACCCCCCGGAGCGCGTCCACCGCGTCGGGCAGCGCGACGGCGACACGGACGAGGTCGAGCATGTCCTCGAGCGCGTCGATCGCGAGCGCCTCGAGCAGGTGCTGCTGCGACGGGAAGTGCCGGTAGGCGGTCCCGACACCCATGCCGGCCTCGTGCGCGACGGCGTTGAGGAGCGGCTGCTCGCCCCGCTCGAGGAACGACCGGGCGACGTCCAGCAGCGCGGTCCGGTTGCGTTGCGCATCGGAGCGCAGCGCTTCGGGTCGGGCCATCGCGATCGTCATACGGACACTCTATCCGCTTGTGCTACCGTTCCGGATGGATCATCCGATTCCAGACGACGAGTGAGCAGGAGACGACCATGGACACCTTCGAGTGGGAACCGTCCGCGATGCCCGACCAGCGCGGCCGGACCGTGGTGGTCACCGGCGCGACCGGCGGACTCGGGCTGGTGGTCGCGACCCGACTCGCAGCCGCCGGAGCACGCGTCATCGCGGCGGTCCGCAACCCCGACAAGGCGGCTCGCGTCCTGCCCGTCGGCCTGGAGGCGCGGGTCGTCGACACCGCGTCGGTCGCGTCGGTCACGGCGTTCGCCCGGCAGCTCGTGGCGGACGGCATCGTCGTGGACGCCCTCGTCAACAACGCCGGCGCGACGCTGGGCGCGTTCGGGTTGACCGACGAGGGCATCGAACGCACCTGGGCCACCAACGTCGTCGGGCCGGCCGTGCTCGCCGACGCGATGCTCCCGGTGCTCGGCGGACCGTCGCCCCGGGTCGTCCTCGTCGGGTCGAACCTGTCGCAGCGCACCCGCCGCGTGCCCGCACCGGGCGGGGCCGACGATCCGAGCGACTACTCGCAGCTCGCCGTGTACACCGACTCGAAGACGGCGGCGACGGCGCTCGCGGTCGACCTCGGTGAGCGGCTCCGCGCGGCCGGCTCGGACGTCCGCTCGGTCATCGCACACCCCGGCATCGCGGCGACGGGGATGAACGACCAGGCCGAGACCCTCGCGCAGCGCCTCGGCGGCATGATCGCCCGCAGCATGGCCCGGACCGCGGAGGACGGCGCTCGCTCGACGCTCTGGTCGGCCACCGCGCCGGACGTCGCCGAGGGGGTGTTCGTCGGGCCGGCGCTGCGTCGGGGTGACCGGCGACTGCACGTCGTGCCCGTCCGCGGGGCCGCCGCGGATCCGGTGTTCCGGCAGCGGGTCCGCACCTTCGTCGACGAGGTCGCCGCCCGCACCGTCGTCTGACCGAGGCCGGGCCCGACGCCGAACCCGACGTGAACAGCGGGAGAGCGCTCGGTGACGCAGGCGGCGTCCCCCGTCCGAGGGGGCTAGCGTCGCCGATGTGAACCGATCTCGCGTGCACCGTCGCCCGCTCGTCCGTCCGCTCCCGCTCGCCGCGGTGGCCACGATCGCCGCACTGCTGGGCACGGCGATCGTCGCCGCGCCGGCCGTGGCCTCGCCGTCGACGCAGGCCGGGCGCACCGTCAGCGATCCCGCGCGGTACGTCGACCCCTTCATCGGCACGAGCAACAACGGCAACACCTGGCCGGGTGCCACGGCGCCGTTCGGGATGATGCAGTGGAGTCCCACGGGCACCGCGGGTGACCAGACGTCGACCCCGGTCGCGAACGGCTACTCGTACGACGTGAACCGGCTGCGCGGCTTCAGCCTGACGCACCTGAACGGTGCCGGGTGTGCTCCCGGGGCTGCCGGTGACGTGCCGATCATGCCGGTCACGACCCCGGTCACGACCTCGCCGTCGGCCGACTCGAAGGACGCCGTCTACGCCGCCGGGTACTCCCACGACCAGGAGTCCGCCAGCCCCGGCCGCTACGGCGTCACGCTCGACAACGGCGTCCGCACCGACCTGGCCGTGACCACCCGTGCCGGCGTCGGCGCGTTCACGTTCCCGGCCGGCAAGGACGCGAACCTGCTCTTCCGCACGTCGAACTCGATCAACGGCAGCGAGGCTGCGATCACCCGCGTCGACCCCCGCACCCGCACGGTCAGCGGCAGCGTCCTGACGGGCGGCTTCTGCAGCCGCCGCGCGAACGGCGGCGGCGCCACCAACCCGGACCGCCGCAGCTACTACCGCCTCTACTTCACCGCGACCTTCGACACGGCGTTCGCGAGCACCGGCACCTGGAAGGACGGCACGGTCCAGCCTGGAGGCACGTCCTCCTCCGGTGGGGAGGGCTACCTGACCGGCGCCGACCGCGCCGGACGCGGCTCCGGCGCGTGGGTCGGGTTCGATGCGCGTCGCGGAGCGACGGTGCAGGCGAAGATCGGCATCTCGTACGTGAGCGCGGCAGGGGCGGTCGCCAACCGTGACGGCGAGGTGACCAAGCGCTCGACCGTCGCCAGCGTGGCGGCCGACACACGGGCCTCCTGGAACCGTGAACTGTCGCGCCTGCGCGTCGGTGGCGGCACGGCGGACCGGACCACCCAGCTGTACACGTCGGTCTACCACGCACTCATGCAGCCGAACACGCTGAACGACCGCGACGGTCGCTACCTCGGGCCCGACCTGCGGGTGCACCGGATGGACCGCGGACACCGGGCCGTGTACGGCACGTACTCCGGGTGGGACCAGTACCGGGCGCAGATCCAGCTGCTCGCGCTGCTGCGGCCGGACGTCGCCGGGGACATGGCGCAGTCGATGCTGCGGTTCGCCGAGCAGAACGGCGGCGTGTGGGACCGGTGGCTGCACCTCGGAGCGCCGACGCACGTGATGACCGGAGACCCCTCGGCCGCGACGCTCGCCACCTGGTACGCCATGGGCGTCCGGAACTTCGACGTCCGGGCCGCCTACGCCTCGCTCAAGCACCAGGCGACGGTCGAGAACGCGGACGCCGAGAGCGACATCGGGTGCCCGGGGCAGTGCCTGGCGCAGCGGCCCGCACTCGACGAGTACCTGGAGCGGCAGTACGCGGCGAACGACGACTGCTCCTGCTGGGGCGGTGCGGCCGAGACTCTCGAGGACTCGATCTCCGACAGCGCGCTCGGGTACTGGGCGGGTTCCCTCGGGCTGCGGTCGGACGCCCGGATGTTCGCGGAGCGTGGGACCTACTGGAAGAACACCTTCAACGCCGCCGTCGGCTACCAGGCTGCTCGTCAGGCCGACGGATCGTGGACGCCCGACTGGTCGCCCTCGACCGGCACCGGGTTCGCACAGGGCACCAGCGCGCAGTACACCTGGCTCGTGCCGCAGGACGTGCAGGGGCTGTCGAGCGCGCTCGGCGGTGACGACGCCGCAACCGCTCGGCTCGACGAGTTCTTCCACGACAGCACTGGTGCGTTCGCGGTGACCGGTGGCGACGCCACGAAGTTCGACCCGACGAACGAGCCCGACATCCACACGCCGTGGATGTACAACGCGCTCGGCAAGCCCTGGAAGACGCAGGAGACCGTGCGGCAGGTCGTGGACGACGCCTACTCGACCGGCCCAGGCGGCCTGCCGGGCAACGATGACCTCGGCACCATGAGCGCCTGGTACGTCTTCGCCTCGATCGGCTTGTTCCCGCAGACGCCCGGGCGAGCGGAGATGCTCATCGGCAGCCCGACGTTCAGCACGGTCGACATCCGGCGGTCGAGCGGCGAGCGGATCGTCATCCGGTCCTCGGGGACCGAGCCGTACGTGCACGGCGCCCGGTTGAACGGGTGGACGCACGAGCGGTCCTGGGTGCCGGCGTCCTTCGTGACGCGGGGCGGCACGTTGTCCCTGCGGGTCGGGGACACGGCGGACACGGGCTGGGCGAGCGGGGAGCGGGGGCGCCCGATCGACCGCTGAACACTGATTGACACACCGTACTTCAGCGGTGATATGTTGACCTCCTCGGGGAACACGAGGGGGCACCATGGGGGATCTGACGGTCGACCTGCCGACCATGCAGGCGGTCGCACGAGCGGCGGGGCAGGCGGTCACCGACCTCCGCTCTGAGCGCCCGTTGTCCGGTTCGGACGGCGGCGCGTTCGGCTCGGGGGCTGTCGAGTCCGCGTTCGTCGCGTCGGCCAGGGCGCACGACGCGATGATCCGCTCCCTCGGTGACGACGCGGACACGCTGCGCGAGTACGTGACCGCCGCCGCCGGAGCGGTCCTGCGTGCGGATGCCGACCTCGCCCGGCGGGTCCGGTGAGCGCGGACCCGGTCGCGGGCGACCCGGACGGCATCCAGCGGATCGCCCGTCGGCACGACGACCACTCGGACGCGGTCCGTGACGGCGCCCGGCACGTGCTCGTCGCCGCGGAGCACGCGGCGTCCGGCTGGGCGGGGCGGGCGCAACAGCGGTTCCTCGTGACGGCGGCGGCGATGCCGGCGAGTGCCCAGCGCGTCGCGGCGCGGCTGGACGCGGCGTCGGCCGCACTCGCCACCTACGCACGCCAGGTGCGGGAGATCCAGGACGACGCCGCGAGCCTGCAGACGACCCGGCGGAACACCGCGGACGACATCGCGGCCAACCAGCGGGCGATCCGCGATGCCACCGTGGTGGCGTCCGGACCGGATGCGGTCGAGTCGGACCGTGCGCTCCTGCAGCAGCTGGAGCGCAGCGGCGAGTGGTTGGCAGCGCTGGACGCTCGGCTGACGGCGCAGTGGGACGAGCTCGTCGCCCGCCGAGCCGCAGCCGACCGAGCGGCGGCCTCCGCGCTCGAGGACCGGTCGGTGCTCGGCAAGCTGGTCTTCGCCACGGTCGTGTCCGCGATGAGCGACGGGCAGTTCCTCACCTGGCTCGGCACCCTCGACCCGGAGACCGTCGTCGCGCTCGGTGACGACGCACGGGTCGCCGAGCGGCTCGCCGGACTCGACCCTGCGCAGGTGGCCGGGTGGTGGCAGGCGATGTCGGGCGTCGACGGTGTGCCGTCCGCGGTCCAGCGGGCGTTCGTCGCGGCGATGCCGGCGGTCATCGGCAACCTGAACGGTGTCGCCTCCTGGGCGCGGGCACGGGCGAACACGACGGTGTTGGCTGACCGGCTCGCACACGCGCGGAAGCAGGTCCGCCACTGGCGTGGGCGGCACGACGCCGCCCGGAACCCGGCCGAAGCGGCGACGGCACGGGAGCAGCTGCTCGTCTGGGAACGGCAGCGCGACGCCTACCGGAACATCCAGGACACCCTCGCCACGACACCGGTCTCGCTGGTGGCACTCGTCGACGACCGTCCCCCGCTCGCACAGATCGTCGCGGGTGACCTCGACCGTGCCACGCACGTCAGCGTCATCGTGCCGGGCATGAACACCGCGACGTACCAGGACGGCACGGTGCAGGACTACAGCGCGATCGCCCGCGGGATGCGTCGTGAGGAAGCTCGTGTGGCTGGTATCCGCCGCAGTGACATCGCCGTTGTGTCCTGGATCGGCTACCACCCGCCGATGGCCGACGACCCGTCCTTCCGGACCGTCCTGGCGGACGACCGCGCGCGAGCGGGCGCCGAGCGACTCGTCGCCGACCTCGACGGGTTCCACGCGGCACGAGCGGCTGCCGGGCGGGACGCCGACCTGACCGTCATGGGGCACTCCTACGGCACGACCGTGGCGACCATCGCCCTGACGAAGACCCACGCCGACCACGTGGTGCTGCTGGGCTCGGCCGGCGTGACGGACGCCGTACCGAACGCGTCCGCGCTGCACGTGCCCGAGGGGCAGGTCTTCGCCAGCCAGGGCGCGAAGGACGGCTGGGCCGTCACCGGGCAGAACCTGTCCGGTCGGCGTGACCCGACCGAGTCCACGTGGGACGCGCACGCGTTCAGCTCCGAGACCGAGGGCCGTGGGTCGGACACCCTGCACGGCGTCACCCGCCACGGGCCGTACGACGGCGATGACGACGACGGCCGGTACTCGTACTTCGACGACGGGACCACCGCCCAGCACAACGCTGCACGAGCGGCGATGGGACACGGGGACGAGATCCCCGAGCGGGGCGGACCCTTCGACCGGATGCGGCAGCAGACCAGGGACGACTGGCTCATGTACGGCTGGCAGACCGGGGGCACCGGTGACCCGACGCTCTGAACCGTGGGGCGCCTCACTCGCCGGAGCCCTGGTGGTCACCGCACTCCTGACCGGGTGCACCGGCGCCTCCCCGGACTCCCCGATCCAGAAGGACACGTCGATGAACGTCGAACAGTCGCACCAGGACGTCCTGGACATCTTCGCCGCCGTGCGCTCGGTCGTCGGGCAGGACGGTTGGGGTGACGAGGACCCCGGGTGGAACCTCTGCGGAAGTGATGGCGAGGACGCTGCGCAGTACACCTACGCGAGCACTCGGCGGCTCCCGCTTCCTGGTCCAGCGGATCAGGTTGCCGAGGGGGTCACACGGGCCCTCGCGGCGATCGGGTACGAGGGTGCGCGTGTTCAGCACGACACGGAACTCACGCCGGAGCGGACGGTCATCAGCTACCCGAAGGGGTACCTCGGTGGGACAGCGGCAGACGGGTTCGCCATCTTCTTCCAGGCGTTCGATTCGTACGCGGACGTGTCCATCGACGGCCACTGCGTCCCCGGCCGGGCCCCACGGTTCGGTGAGCCGCTCAACCCCCGCCCGACCGACCTGCCGTGACGTGTCCGAGCGAGCCGTCTGCGCCGTGCGCGCTTCAGCGCAGCTCGCGCCCGCCGCCCCAGACGCGCTCGACCTCGAGCGACGGCGACAGTGCCACCAGATCGGCGGCGAACCCCGGCGCCAGCCGACCCAGACGGTCGCCGAGCCCCAGCGCGCCGGCCGGCACGCTCGTCAGCGCCGCCACGGCCTCGGGCAGGGTCCGCCCGGCGAGCGAGACCGCGTTGCGGAGCGCCACGTCCTGCGTCAGCGTCGACCCCGCGATGGTCTCCGTCCCCGCCACGTGTGCGACGCCGTCGGTCACCGTGACGTCGAGCGACCCGAGCCGGTACGACCCGTCCGCAGCGCCGGCGGCACCCATCGCATCGGTGATCAGCGCCACCCGACCCGGCGTCGCCCGGAAGAGCGTGTCCGCCACGACCGGGTGCACGTGCACGGCGTCCAGGATGAGCTCGAGCGTCACGCGGTCGTCCGACACGGCGGCGCCGATCGGCCCCGGAGCGCGGTGGTGCAGCCCGGGCATCGCGTTGCAGGCGTGGGTCAGGATCGTCGCGCCGGCGTCGAACGCGGCCCGCGCCTGGTCGTACGTGCCGACCGTGTGGCCGACGGCGACCGTGACGCCGGCGTCGACGAAGCGGCGGACGGCGTCGAGCGCTCCGGGCAGCTCGGGCGCGATCGTGACCTGGCGGATGACACCCTCGCCCGCTTCGAGCAGGGCGTCGACCGCGGCGGGGGTCGGCTCGATCAGGAACGACTCGTTGTGGGCGCCCTTGTTGTGCGGGGACAGGAACGGCCCCTCCAGGTGCACACCGAGCACGAGCGGGTCGGTCGCCATCACGGCGCGGACGTGGGCCAGCGACGCCGCGAGCGCGGGGACCGGGTTTGCGACGAGCGACAGGACGGAGCGGGTCGTGCCGTGTGAACGGTGCATCGCGAGCGAACGGTCGAACGTGTCGTCCTCGTACGCCTCGGTCGCCCCACCGTGCCCGTGCAGGTCCACGAAGCCGGGCGTCAGGACCGCGTCGCCCAGGTCGACGACCCGGTCGGCCACGGGGGCCTCGGGGCCGGAGCCGGTCGCGTGGATCGTGTCGCCGACGACCAGGACCCAGCCGTCGGCCGTGGTGCCGGCCGCGTCGACGACGCGGGCTGCGCGGACCAGCGTGCGCTGGGCCTCCTGGCCGGTCCGGAGGCCCGTGGTGCTCATGCGGTCTCCTTGCGGAATGCGATCACGCCGCTCAGGGCGGCGATCACGATGAAGACGATCCCGACGACCGGGTGGCCGATTGAGATCCAGGTCGCGCCTGCGGCGACGACCAGGGCGACCTCGACGATGGTCTTGCCGACGATGTCCGTCTCGATCGGGGAGCGCGGCGATCGGAAGAAGTACCAGACGACCGCGGCGAACAGGGGAGCCCCGACCATGAACAGGTAGCCGGGGAGCGGGAGCTGCCACGACCAGTAGCCCCAGAAGGCCAGGGACAGCAGGCCGAACACCATCACGGCGATCCGCAGGATCATCCAGGCCTCGAACCGCCGACGCGGCTGCCGGACGGCTGCCGGGTCGGGGACCGATTCCCAGTCGACGGGGGACTGCGGGGCGTTGGTCATGGTGCTGCCTACTTGAAGATGATGGTGCGGGCGCCGTCGAGCAGGACGCGGTCCTCCGCGATCCAGCGCACCGCCTGGGTGAGCGTGCGGGACTCCTCGTCCTGCCCGATGGACACCAGCTCTGCCGGTTCCTTGGTGTGGTCGACGCGGACGACGTTCTGCTCGATGATCGGGCCCTCGTCGAGGTCGCTCGTCACGAAGTGCGCGGTCGCACCGATGAGCTTCACCCCGCGGGCATGCGCCTGCCGGTACGGGTTCGCGCCCTTGAAGCCGGGCAGGAACGAGTGGTGGATGTTCACGGCACGGCCCTCGAGTGCCGCGCAGAGTTCGGGCGACAGGATCTGCATGTAGCGGGCGAGGACGACGAGCTCGATGTCGTGCTCCTCCACCGCCTGCAGCACACGCCGCTCCATCTGCTCCTTCGACTCGGCGTCGGTGACCGGGCGGTGCTCGAACGGCACGGAGTAGAACGCGGCGAGCTCGGAGAGGTCTGCGTGGTTGGACAGCACGAGGGGGACCTCGATCGGCAGCTGTCCGCCACGCTGCCGGTAGAGCAGGTCGTTCAGGCAGTGGCCCGCCTTCGACACGAGCACGAGGGTGCGCAGTGGACGACCGACCACGTCGAGCTGGACGCGGGCGTCGTAGCGGGCGGCGACGGGGGCGAGCGCGGCCTCGAAGGCGGCGCGGTCCACCGGCGCCATCACCTGCAGGCGCATGAAGAAGGTGTTCGTGTCGGCGCTGGAGAACTGCTGCGACTCGGTGATGTTGCCCTGGGCGGCGACGATCGCTCCGGAGACGGCGTGCACGATCCCGGGCTGGTCGTCGCAGACGAGCGTCAGGGTCCAGTGCGTGGGGGTCGGGTCGGTCACCGGATCAGGGTACCGGCCGCGGGGGAGGTGCTTCGTGAGCAGGGATGGTCGAGTGCACCGCGGCGACTCGACCATTTGTGCTCACGAAGCGTCAGGCGTCGGCGCGGGCGTCGGCGTCCCGCAGGCGCCGGTCGGCCAGGGTCAGCACGGTCAGGAGCACCGCGACGCCGAGGATCACCCACCCCAGCACGTGCAGGTCCGGCGTCGTCGGGGCCTGGCCGAACACGCCACCGATGAGCGAGGATGCCGCGATCGCCCCGATGTACACCGCGGTGCGCGACAGCCCGGCCGCGGTGCCGATGTACTCCGCGGGGACGAGCCGGTACAGCGCCGCCTGGTTCGACACCGACGCCAGGGCCTGCGGCACCCCGAACAGCGCCGGGGTCAGGGCGAGCAGGACGACGGGCGACCCGGTGTGCAGGAAGAGCAGGAGCACACCGCCGACGATCGGTACCAGTGCGGCGACGACGAGCGGCCCGCGGATCGCGGTCTTGCGTGCGACCACGAACGAGGCCACCCCGGCGACGATCGCGGCCGGCAGCTGGATGTACCCGGCGACGTCGCTCGGGTAGCCCGCGACGTCCTGCACCCACTGCGAGAACCCGTAGGTCATCGTGTAGGCGAGCAGGTACGTCAGGAACAGGCGGCCGTACGTGCGCGACAACGCGCCGTTCCGGGCGAGCAGCCGCACGTCGACGAACGGTCGCACGGCCCGCAGCTCCCACACCACCAGGGCAACGAGCAGCACGACGGCCACCGCGAGCAGCCACCACAACCCGGCGGACAGGTCGAGCAGGAAGACGAGCAGCGCCGAGACGGTCCCGGTCATCAGCACCATGCCGAGCGGGTCGAGCGCCTGCAGCACCGGCAGCTCGGCGTCGTCTCGTGGACGCAGCCGGTCGGACGGCAGCCAGAGCGTCGCCACGACGATGCCGAACACCGCGAGCGGCACGTTCACCAGGAAGATCGCGTGCCAGCCGAACGCGGCGATGAGCGCCCCGCCGAGCGGTGGGCCGGCGGCGGCGGACACGAGCGACGTGATCGACAGCGCCCCGAGCACGAGCGGCGGCGTGGGCTTCCCGATCCGGACGGAGTGCTGCCGGAGGATGGTGAGTGCCGCCGGGTACGCCGACGACGTCCCGATGCCGATGAGCACCCGGGCGAACACGGCCCCGCCGAACCCGGTCAGCACCTCGGGCACCACCCCGGCGATCCCGACGATGACGAGCCCGGTCAGGAACACCTTCTTCGGGCCGAACCGGTCGGCGAGCTTGCCCATGGTGGGCTGCGCGATCGCACTCGCCAGGTACAGGGCCGCGACGAGCCAGATCGCCTGCGCCGCACCGATGCCCAGGTCGCGGGAGATCGGGGTGAGGGCGACCGACACCATCGTGGTGTTGATCGGGTTGAGCAGGGGCCCGACGAGCACCGGGATGAGGAGCTTCGGGCCGAAGCCGCTGCCCGTGGTCGTGTCGGGGGTCGTGGTGGTGGACGTGAGAGCGCTTCTTCCGGTTGCAGGACTGGGCGAGGGGTGCGGGTCAGGGATCGACGATCGGGCCGAGCAGGTCCATCGCCCGCGCGACGACGCGGCGGTCCGCCTCGGGCAGGGTCGCGAGCCGCTCGGCGAGCTCGTGGTTCCGCGCGGCCCAGGCGGTCTGGCGCGCGTCCCGACCGGCCGCCGTCGCGCTGACGATCGCCCGCCGGCCGTCCGTCGGGTCGGCCTGCCGCTCGGCCAGGCCGAGGTCGACCAGGGCCTGGACGGTCGCGCCCATCGACTGCGGTCGGACACCCTCGGCTCGCGCCAGGTCGGCGATGGTGGCCGGCCCGTGCCGCAGCAGGCGTCCGAGGGCGGCGGTCTGCGACGCCGTGACGTCGTCCGACTTCGAGGCCAGCAACGACCGCCGCAGTCGTCCGTGCATCGTCAGCACGGCGTCGGCCAGGTCGGTCGGGTCGGTCTCCGGTGCGTCGGTCACGCCCCGGAGGCTAGTCCGTCACCAGCCAACCTTGCAAGTTTGCCTTCTGATATCGCTCAGGGAACGGCGGACCCGTCGTCGCCCGCGTCCGGCTCGAGCAGCGGGAGCAGGGTCGCCGAGATCGCTTCCGCACCGTCGCCGAACCACGCGTTGCTCGCCCGGACGATCGGGTGGGCGCCTGCCAGCAGCGCCTCGCCCTGGTCGGTCAGTCGCATCCGGGAGGCCCGTCCCCGGCCCGGTGCGGCACCCCGCTCCACGAGTCCCCGCGTCGAGAGCCCCCCGACGAGCGTCGTCATGCTCTGCGGTCGGACGCCGACCGCCCGCGCCAGGTCGGCCTGGCTGAGCTCGCCGGCCGCTGCGAGTTGGATGAGCGCCCCGAACTCCACGGGTGTCAACCCGAGCGGCGCCAGCTCGGCCGCGAGCCGGCGGGAGAGCGTCCGCGCGGCCCGGATCACCGTCCACGCCACGATGCCGTCGACGTCGTCGCGCGGGGCTGGGAGTTCCTGGGGCACGGGGCGATCGTACCGGCGTACGTTCTGGTATCAGGAAACTGATACCAGAACGGGTCAGCGGGACGAGGAGCAGACATGGGCGAGATCGTGGCGGTCACCGGCGTGACCGGGGACGTCGGGGGCAAGACTGCGGAGCTGCTGCGGGCGGCCGGGGTGACGGTGCGTGCCGTGGTCCGACGGCCCGAACAGGTCGACGCGCTCCGGGCGCGGGGCATCGACGGACGTCTGGCCGACCTGGACGACGAGGACGCGCTCACCGCGGCGCTCGAGGGGGTCGACCGGTTCTTCCTCGTGACGCCGGTCAGCCAGCGGCAGCGCGAGCAGGGCACCACCGGGGTCCGTGCGGCGCAGCGTGCAGGGATCGGCCGGATCGTGCAGCTGTCGGGCGGGGACGCCGCCGAGCACTCCCCGATGTCGTGGGCGAGCGCCGCCTGGCACATCGACCGTCTGGTGCGCGAGAGCGGGCTGGCGTGGACGATCCTGCACCCCTCGTCGTTCATGACGAACGTGCAGCCCTCGGCGCCGGCGATCCGACGGGGGTGGTTCCCGCACACCACCGGCCGCGGGGTGATCGGCTGGATCGACACCGAGGACATCGCCCGGACCGCCGCCCGGGTGCTGACGGAGGACGGCCACGACGGCACCGAACCGGTGCTCACCGGGCCGGATCTGCTCGACGCGCGGGGTGTCGCCGCCGCGCTCGCCACCGGGCTCGGCCGACCCGTGCGCGCCCTGCACCTGCCGAGCCGGGTCTACGCCGGTGTGCTGCGCCTGAGCGGCGTGCCCGCGTGGCAGGCCGAGGGGCTCCGGCAGCAGTTCGGCCGGGTCGTCCGCCGCGGCCTCGACGGCGTCGACGTGATGAGCGACGACGTCCTGCGCATCACCGGCACCGCGCCCCGGAGCCTGACCGACTGGGCGCGAGCCCACCGCGACGACCTGCTGGGGTGACCCGCCGCACCGGAGGTGATCCGAGCCTCCAGGCCGTGGGCCGTCAGCGCGACGTGAGCGTGACGACCAGGTGTTCCTGCACGTAGCCGAGCCAGTCGTAGACGTCGCGCAGGCCGACGCCCGCGTCGGCCTCGACGGACCGCTCCTCGTCGTCGGCGTCCTCGATGCCCAGCCGGTCGGCGATCGTCAGCCGCAGGTCGGTGAGGGTGCGGAGCCACGCCTGCTCGTCCTCGGCGTCGAGCGAACCGTCGCGGGTGCCCGTCAGCCAGTCGTGCACGATCGAGGCGTTCGTCGTCTTCTGCGTGAGCAGGTCGGACTGCGTGTACTTCCGGAACTCCGCGCTCGCCGCGTCGTCGCCGGGGTAGGCGTCCGGGAACATCCGTTCGCTGATCGGGTCGGTGGACAGGTCACCGCCGAGCACCTGCTGCAGCTGCTCGGTGAGCGAGGCGAGCAGGTCGCGCTCGCCGGAGGACAGGCCGAGGTGGACGCCGTCGGCGCGGCGGACGAACGGGATCACGCTTCGGGAGCCTTGTCGACGGTCGCCTGCAGCCCGTAGCCGTGCATGGACTGCACGTGGGCCTCCATCGACTCACGCGGGCCCGTCGCCACGATCGCCCGGCCGTCGTCGTTGACCTGGTGCATGAGCCGCTCGGCCTGCTCGCGTGAGAACCCGAAGTGCCGCTGGAAGACGTAGGTGACGTACGACATCAGGTTCACCGGGTCGTCCCACACCACCGTCACCCACGGGGTGTCCGCCCGCGCACTGGTCCGTTCGTCCGTGGTGGTCCGTTCGTCCACGTCGGGCGAGAGCAGCGTCATGCATCCAGGGTGACACAGGGTGCGGTGGCTCGGTACGATCGTCAGGTCGCGACTGGCGTTGGATGGGTCACCATCGGGGAGTGACAAAGACACGGTGCGCGGCCGTACGCCTGGGCTGCACCGACCGACCGTCCGAGTGCGACCAGCTGGTCGTCCGCACACCGTAGGAGTCCCGTGTCCATTGCCGATCTGCCCCCGTTCGTCTCCGACTCGGCCGAGGTGGCCGAGCAGGCCGCCGCACGCGCCGCCTTCAACGCCCCGCTCACCGAGGTCGACCCCGAGATCGCCGCCGTCCTGCGGCAGGAGCTCGGCCGCCAGCGCGACACCCTCGAGATGATCGCGTCCGAGAACTTCGTGCCGCGTGCCGTGCTCGAGTCGCAGGGCTCCGTGCTCACCAACAAGTACGCCGAGGGCTACCCGGGCAAGCGCTACTACGGCGGCTGCGAGTACGTCGACGTCGCCGAGCAGCTCGCCATCGACCGTGCCAAGGCGCTCTTCGGTGCCGAGTACGCCAACGTCCAGCCGCACTCCGGCGCGACCGCGAACGCGGCCGTTCTGCACGCCATCGCCTCGGCCGGCGACACCATCCTCGGCCTCGAGCTCGCGCACGGTGGTCACCTGACCCACGGCATGAAGCTCAACTTCTCCGGCCGCATCTACAACGCCGTGGCGTACGGCGTCGACCCCGAGACGTTCGAGGTCGACTACGACGACATCCGCGCGAAGGCCATCGAGCACCAGCCGAAGGTCCTGATCGCCGGGTGGTCTGCCTACCCGCGCCAGCTCGACTTCGCGAAGTTCCGCGAGATCGCGGACGAGGTCGGTGCGAAACTCTGGGTCGACATGGCGCACTTCGCCGGCCTCGTCGCCGCCGGGCTGCACCCGTCCCCGGTCCCGCACGCCCACGTCGTCTCGTCGACGGTCCACAAGACCCTCGGCGGCCCCCGCTCGGGCATCATCCTGTCGAACGACGAGACCCTGTTCAAGAAGCTGAACTCCGCGGTCTTCCCGGGCCAGCAGGGCGGCCCGCTCATGCACGTGATCGCCGCGAAGGCCACCGCGTTCCTGCTCGCCGGCACCCCGGAGTTCAAGGACCGTCAGGAGCGCACGATCCGTGGCGCCCAGGCCCTCGCCGCCCGCCTGACCGCCGACGACGCCAAGGCCGCGGGCATCGACGTGCTCACCGGCGGCACCGACGTGCACCTGGTGCTCGTCGACCTGCGCGCGTCCGAGGTCGACGGCAAGCAGGCCGAAGACCTGCTGCACGAGGTCGGCATCACCGTGAACCGCAACTCCGTGCCGTTCGACCCGCGCCCGCCGATGGTCACCTCGGGTGTCCGCATCGGCACCTCGGCGCTGGCCACCCGCGGATTCGGCGACGCCGAGTTCACCGAGGTGGCCGACATCATCGCGCTGACCCTCATGCCGAACCCGGACGTCGCAGCACTCTCGGCGCGGGTGAAGGTCCTGACCGACGCGTTCCCGCTCTACGCGTGAGCGGTTCGGTCAGCGCGGCGCTCCCGCGCGAGCTCTGGGCCGGTGAAGGGAGTGCCGTCCGCATCGACGGCACGGCCCTCGCCGCCCGGACGCTCGACGAACTCCGGGGCCGGATCGACCGCCTGCACGAGCACGGCATCCGTCCGGGTCTCGGCACGATCATGGTCGGCTCGAACCCCGGCTCGATGTCCTACGTCGCGGGCAAGCACCGCGACTCGGCGTCGATCGGGCTCGACTCGCACCGCATCGACCTGCCCGAGACGGCGTCCGCTGCCGACATCCGGGCCGCGATCCTGCAGATGAACGACGACCCCCGGGTCACCGCGTTCATCGTGCAGCTCCCGCTGCCGCAGGGCGTCGACCCGACGCCGATGCTCGAGCTGATGGACCCGTCGAAGGACGCCGACGGCCTGCACCCGACGAACCTCGGCGAGCTCGTGCTCGCCGTGCCCGGTGGTGCCGGCACGATCGACGCACCGCTGCCGTGCACCCCGCGGGGCATCGTCGCGATGCTCGACGCGTACGAGATCCCGATCCGTGGCGCGCACGTCACGATCATCGGCCAGGGGCTGACCGTCGGACGGCCGCTCGGCCTGCTGCTCACGCGGCTCGAGGCGACCGCGACCCTGACACACTCGCTGACCGCCGACGTCGCCGCGGAGTGCCGTCGCGCCGACATCATCGTCGCCGCGGCCGGGGTCGCCGGGCTCGTCAGGCCGGACTGGGTCCAGCCCGGTGCCGCCGTCATCGACGTGGGGATCACCCGCGTGGTCAACGAGGAGACCGGCAAGGCGAAGCTGCACGGCGACGTCGACCCCGCGGTCGCGTCGGTCGCGGGCTTCCTGTCGCCCACCCCCGGTGGCGTCGGGCCGATGACCCGCGCGATGCTCATGAAGAACGTCGTCGAGGCCGCCGAGCGCCAGCTGAAGTAGCGCGGGGGGCTGCGCGCTCGCGTGGCGCTCGCGTAGCGATGGTGAGCAGCAATGGTCGGGTGGCGTCATCGCACCCGACCATTGCTGCTCACGAAGTGCACTCCGCCGGTGCTACGGTCGCGGCATGGGGGAAGAACGTCTGCAGACGACGCCGGTGATGCGAGCCCGGCCCGAGCCGTCGCAACTGACCAAGGACGCCCGGTGGCTGATCGTCATCGTGGTGCTCTGCGTGCTGTTCCAGGCTCCGGGGTCGACCTGGTCGATGACACTCGCGCACACCGGCCAGGAGTACACGTTCACGTCGGGCCCCTGGTTCGGGTGGACGCTCGCGACGGTGGGGTTCGCGGTCGCCGGGTTCGTCGTCGCGATCGCCCGCCGTGGTGCAGCCCGGTTCGACGAGCACACCGTGATGGGCCTGACCCTGGCCGCGGTGCTCGGGACCACCGCCCTGGTCTGGCTGCTCATGCCGGCGCAGACCGCGTGGGTGGAGTGGGCCGTGGAGCACGGTCGGGCACACCCGTTCGTGCTCGGGAACGTCGTGGAACACGTCCGGTACGCGGACTACCTCGGCTGACCGCTAACATCACCCGGATGACCCCTCCCGCCGGTCAGCGCCGCGGCGGCGAGTTGTGGCTGGCACACATCGTTGCGTGCAGCCTGACCTCCGTCGTGGTATCTGCGTGAGTATATTCGATCGACAAGCAGGCGCGCACGCACGGCGTTAGCGTGCAAGTTGCATAGTGTGGCCGGTGCAATGGTTGTTGTTTCGGAACAAAAGCAGACGATCGAACTCTACGAGAATATCTCGTCATGCCCGATCGTCTGCCTCTGTGTCCGTATTCAGAACTAGGTCGTAGTTCCCACACTCAAGAAGCCCGATAGAGCAGTCATGTATCTTACAATCCGGAGCCTGGTTACGAGCGCGGCCAAACCTTCACGGCCAACTTCGCTAACGTCCTCTGGCGGGCCTCAATCTCTTTCGCGGTCCATGCGGTCTCGCCACCGATAGATGCGGTCAGTGACATTTTAGAGGAAGCAAGGACTGGCTGTTTCACCACGAACGACTTGTTTCCAATTTTGTCGTTCGGCCCCTTCGACAAAAGCGCGTGGTTTCCTAGGCGATCCACCCATTGCTTGTGCAGCTCCCCTGGGAAGCTCGGCCAATTGCCTACGGTTGCATTTTTTGGCAGCACGTGCTCGAGATTTACTTCCTCCTCGTTCGAGTTTGGCACATATTCAGGCTGTGTTGTACCGAGGGAGGCGTTCTCGAGAGCCAGCAGGTAGTAGCGCGAAAGTCCAACCTTCGTTACCCGAGTGATCGCGAACGCTCCTTCGAATTCCGCATCGGTGGGAATGATGGCAGATAGTTGGGTCACAAGTTCGCTCGTCGTCTTTACGGCACCGCTACGGATTGCAACTGCGGCGTCGCAGTAGGCTTTTTCCGTGGTACCGCCGCCGATTCCGCCCACTATCAGTCCGCGAACCCCCCAGCTGGCAGCAGCCCTTAAGGTCAGCTTCGCCTCATTCTTTGGGAAATGCTTCAGGACTGCGAGAAGCATTGGACGATTCTGAACGAGGTTGAGTCGACCAAGAGTCTCCACGGCCTGCCGCGTGCCAGTTCCCCAGCCGGTCCAGAAATCGTGCGAACTTGATAGAAGGGCCGCATAAAACTTGGCCCCTTCCTTCAAGTCTCCAGAGAAAGCAATAGCTTTCTGCGGAGTCGTAACGTCTTCCTTGATTCTCTTGTAGAGATCCCTTTCTCGCGTGATTCCGTTTCGAGAACTCCAGAGTTGACGCAGGAATGTGATGAAAAGCTCCTGGTTGGTCTCCAAAGCGCCAAGACTTCTGAGCCATCGGTCCCGAACTTGCTCGAGTCCATTCGACTGGGTACTTGCTTTGCTGAATAGGTAATTTTTGAGGAGGTCGGCGAGCGTGAGCTCGGCTCCACGATCATTGAGAGTTTCGAAAATCATGAACGCGTCCGACTCCGTTGGGACCGCAACGTAGATCACTCGCAGATCTTCTTCTATGAACCGGCGCCACTCGACGAGGCGTGAAACCCACTGATTGCCCGCGGCGATGGCTTGTCCGGCAACAAAGTCAGCTAGGAGACGGTAAGCAGCTTCGATCAGTTCGTGGGACTCGCGTGACGGCCGGACCTGTACCGAGTCGCGCACGATGAATGTACGGAAGAACTCGTCGTCCTCCGTGTTTAAGGTCAGTCGCGGTTCATCGTGGCCAGACTCGTCGTCGAATATCGTGAGGAACGACTTGTCGAGAGACTCTGCTCGCTTGTCCTCTCCGTGGCTGGCGTAATGATCGCGGATCGCTGCGAGAAGCAGAGCTGTCGTCGCCAAGCGTTGCTGGCCGTCGATAACTGTCATCCGGTCGCCATCTTGGCGCGACAAGACTATGGTGCCCATGAAGTGTTCTTTTGGATCGGTGTTAAAGGCGCTTGCTAAGTCCTGGCAGAAATCTCTGACCTGATCTGATCCCCACGCGTAGGACCTCTGGTATAGCGGAACCTCTAGACGTCGGTCCTTCAGCTGGTGGCCGATTCCGTCTAGGTTGAAATCGATGTTCGATCGCGGCATGAGATCCTCTCCAATGAGAGAGTCTCATAAATTATCGGCGAGGGCGACTACTTTGCCGGTCAGTCGCGCCGGGCGCCCTGCGCGGCGTGCACCGTGAACACGTTCGGCTCGCGGTACCCGGCGTCCGCGAAGGCAGCGGTGACGGCGGCGGTGATCGCACCGCGTGACTCCTGGTCGACCAGCGCGATCGCCGCACCGCCGAACCCACCACCGGTCATGCGCGCACCGACGGCACCCTGCTCGACCGCCGTCGCGACGGCCAGGTCGAGCTCCGGCACGGAGATCTCGAAGTCGTCCCGCATCGACTCGTGCGACGCGACGAGCAGCGAACCGATCGCCCGGGGGCCCTGTTCGCGCAGCGTGCGGACGGTGTCGAGGACGCGCTGGTCCTCGGTCACGATGTGCCGTACGCGGCGGAAGGTCTCGTCGTCCAGGAGCTCCTGCGCACGAGGCAGGTCCTCGACGCTGACGTCACGCAGTGCCTCGACACCGAGCGCCCGCGCACCCTTCTCGCACGAGGCCCGACGAGCCGCGTAGCCACCGGTCGCGTGGGCGTGCTCGACGCGTGTGTCGATCACCAGGACCTCGAGCCCGTTCGCCTCGAGCGCCAGGTCGACGACGGCGGTGTCGAGCGTGCGGCAGTCGAGGAACACGACGGCGTCCTGCTCGCCGAGCAGCGAGGCGGACTGGTCCATGATCCCGGTGGGGGCACCGACGGCGTGGTTCTCCGAGTACTGCCCGACGCGCGCCAGGGTCTTCCGGTCGAGGCCGAGGTCCCACAGGTCGTTGAAGGCCAGCGCGACACCGCACTCGATCGCGGCACTGGACGACAGGCCCGCACCGACCGGCACGTCGGACTCGATGAAGACGTCGAACCCGGTCTTGTCGCCCAGATCGGCGCCGGCCTGCTCGCGCAGGGCCCAGGCGATCCCGAAGACGTAGGCCGACCAGCCGTCCATGGCCTCGGGCGACAGGTCGTCGAGGGACAGCGCCACCGGCTCGCTCGAGGCGTCGAAGGCGGAGGCGACGCGGATCGTCCGGTCGTCACGCTGCGCGATGGAGGCGGTGGTGCGACGGTCGATCGCGAAGGGCAGCACGTAGCCGTCGTTGTAGTCGGTGTGCTCACCGATCAGGTTGACGCGACCCGGGGCGGAGTACCGCACCGTCGGCTCGTACCCGTAGACCTGCTGGAACGTCATGCGCGCTCGACTCCCTGTCGGATGAACTCGGCCGCCTTCTCGGGCACGAGGTCCCCGATCCAGGCGCCCATGGCGGCTTCGCTGCCGGCCAGGAACTTCAACTTGTCCGCCGCACGTCGCGGCGAGGTGATCTGCAGCATCAGCCGCACGGTGTCGCGGGCGGTGTGCACCGGTGCCTGGTGCCACGCGGCGATGTACGGCGTCGGGTCGCCGTAGAGCGCATCGAGCCCGCGGGTGAGCCGGAGGTGCATGTGGGCCAGCTCGTCCTTCTCGGCGTCGGTCAGGCCCGCGAAGTCGGGGACGTGGCGGTGCGGCAGCATGTGGATCTCGATGGGCCAGCGCGCGGCGAACGGGACGAAGGCGGTGAAGTGCTCGCCAGCGAGGACGACCCGCTCGGAACCCCGCTCGTTCGCGAGGTGCTGCTCGAACAGGTCCGGACCGAACCGTTCGATGCTCGCGAGCAGGCGCTGGGTGCGCGGCGTGATGTACGGGTACGAGTAGATCTGCCCGTGCGGGTGGTGCAGCGTGACGCCGATCGCCTCGCCCCGGTTCTCGAAGGGGAACACCTGTTGGATGCCCGGCATCGCGGAGAGTGCGGCGGTGCGGTCGGCCCAGGCTTCGACGACGGTGCGGGCACGCGACTCGGAGATGGAGGCGAAGGACCCGGAGGTCTCGGGCGAGAAGCACACGACCTCGCACCGGCCGACCGAGCGGAGCTGGCGGTTCAGGCCGACGTCGCTCAGGGACTCGAGCGACTCGGGGGCGTCGTCGGCTTCGAGCAGCGGGCCGAACGACGGCGATCGGTTCTCGAACACGGCGACGTCGTAGCGGCTCGGGATCTCGGACGGGTTGGCCGGGCTCTGGGGTGCGAGCGGATCCTGGTCGGCCGGCGGCAGGAACACCCGGTTCTGCCGGGACGCCGCGATCGAAACCCACTCGCCCGTCAGGACGTCCTGCCGCATCCGCGCCGTCTCGGGCCGCGGGTCGAGCACGCGCTCGTCGATGCTGCGTTCTGCGGGCAGCGTCGAGTCGGCGTCGTCGAAGTAGAAGAGGTCGCGGCCGTCCGCGAGCTTCGTCACGCGCTTGGTGATCACCGGAACAGCCTAGCGCCGATCCGAAGCGTTGCGAAAGACATCGGAAGCAAGCGAAACTGTGAACATGACGGACGCCGACCTCTCCTTCCTCGCCGGCGCGCTGCCCGCGCCCCTGCGGCAGGACCGCATCGTCGCGATCGTCGACGGTGCCCCCGGCATGGTCCGGACGGCCGTGTTGGCCGCGTCCCTCGGCACCAGCGAGGTGACGGTCCGCCAGGACCTCGCCGTCCTCGACCAGGAGGCCCGGATCCGGCGGGTGCACGGAGGCGCGGTCCGCCTCGGGGCCGGGTCCACCGAGCGCCCCTTCGAGGAGACCGCCGTCGAGCACCAGGTGGCCAAGGCCGCCATCGGCCGTGCGGCCGCTGCGCTGGTCCGCCCGGGGGAGTGCGTCGTCCTCGACGTCGGCACCACGCCGGCCGCCGTCGCCGAAGCCCTCGTGGCGCGCACCGAGCTCACCGGCGTCACGGTCGTCACGAACTCCCTCACCACGGCGCTCGCGCTCGAGCGAGCTGTTCCGCGCTTCACCGTGATCGTCACAGGCGGCACCCTCCGGCCCCTGCAGCACTCGCTCGTCGCCCCCTTCAACGGGGCGGTCCTGCCGATGATCGCCGCGGACCTCGTGTTCCTCGGCGGGACCGGACTCGACGTCGACCACGGCCTGACGAACGTGAACCTGCCCGAGACCGAGGCCAAGCGGATGCTCGCGGCGACGGCCCGGCGTACGGTCGTGGTCGCGGACGGGTCGAAGTTCGGCCGGGCCCACATCGGGGTCGTCCGCGCGCTCGAGGACATCGACGTCGTCGTCACCGCCGAGGCCGACGCCGCCGCGGTCGCCACGATCCGGGCGGCCGGGGCCCAGGTGATCGTCGCCGACGGCGAGCAGCACACCGAACCAGCCGGAAGGAAGAACTCCCCATGACCGCAGCACCCACGGGTGGCCAGTACCGCCTCCACCACGCCGGACCCGACGGGGTCGTCGAAGCCGTGGTCACCGAGGTCGCCGCGGGCATCCGCGAACTCCGCGTCGCCGGCTTCGACATCACCGAGCCGTTCCCCGTGACCGAGCAGCCGCCGGGGGCGAACGGCATCGTCCTGGCGCCCTGGCCGAACCGCGTCGCCGGTGGTGTGTGGGAGCTCGACGGCAAGCGGCAGCAGCTCGACGTCTCGGAGCCGAAGTACGGCAACGCCTCGCACGGACTGCTCCGGTTCGCCCCGTACCGGGTGGTCTCGCAGACCGAGACGTCGATCCAGCAGGAAGCGACGATCCACCCGCAGCACGGGTGGCCCTTCACCCTCGAGACGCGCGTGCTGCACGAACTCGTCGACGACGGCATCCGCGTCACGCACGAGGTCACGAACCGCTCGGGCGTCCGCGCACCCTTCGCCGTCGGTGCCCACCCGTACCTGCGTGCGGGTGACACCCCCGCCGACGACCTGGTCGTCACGCTCGACGCCGCGACCGCGTTCACCGTCGACGAGCAGAAGGTCCCGAACGGTTCGGTGCCGGTCGAGGGCACGCCGTCCGACCTGCGCCAGGGGCGACGTGCCGGGGACTCGGACCTCGACACCGCCTACAAGGACGTCACCCCTGACGCCGACGGGATCCGCCGCACGACGATGCACGGCCCCGAGGGCGACGGTGTGGAGCTCTGGCAGGACGCCTCGTTCCCCTACGTGCAGGTCTTCACCTCGCGCGAGTACCCGCGGGGCCACGGGAAGGGCTTGGCGGTCGCGGTCGAACCGATGACGGCGCCCGCGAACGCCCTGAACTCGGGCGAGGGCCTGCGCTGGCTCGAGCCGGACGAGACCTGGACCGGTTCGTGGGGGATCCGCCGCGTCTGGTCCTGAGGAGTCCGGTCGGCGCCACCGCTGACACGAAGAAGGCCCCGCCGGGTGTCCGGCGGGGCCTTCTGTGTTCGTGTCGGACGCCGGGCGTCAGCCGCGGCGCATCCGGAGTGCCTCGACCGCGAGGGACTCGGTCGCGTACCGGCCGACCTCGTGCGCCCACGCCGGGTCGTCGCCACGGAGCGCGATGAAGTCCTTGCGCTGCCGGCAGACGTAGCCGAGCACGGCGGTGGCCGTCGCGACCTCGATGAAGTCCTTGCGGATGCGGCGGGTCGTGACCTGGGCGTTGCGGCGGAGCGTGTCGAGCAGGAGCTCGTTGCTCATCGTCGTGTTGGTCGCTGCTGCGAGCTCGACGATGCGGCGCGCGTCACCGGTGGTGCTGGTCTGCGTGGCTTCGATGGGCTCGATCACGGTGTACCCCGTTCGTTCGTGGTGGTGCTGTGCTGCAGGATCCGGTGATCGGATCCGGGAACGACACTATCGGCGGCAGCCCAACAATCCGCTGAGGGTGGGCTGTGGTGGGCAGGGGATCTCCCATGAGCCCGCTGGGGACGGGTTGTACCCCGTTCAGGAGCAGACGGCGTCCCTCAGACGCAGCGGGCGCTGCCGACGGGTGCGCCGAGGGCGTCGAGGGACTCGCTGACGCGGTCCGCCAGGTACTGGTAGCCGGCGTCGTTCGGGTGGCCGCCGTCGACGGCGGAGTACCCCGGGCTGTTGCTCGACGTGAACCACCTGCCGGCGAGGGCGTCGATGTACGGGACACCGGCGGCGGCGGCACCCGCGGAGACCGACGCGGCGACACCGACGGTCGAGTTCGCCCACGGGAGCGGTGCTGACGGGCCGAGCGCGACGACGACGGCGTCCGGCCAGGTCTGCTGCGCCGTGCGGAGGGTCCGCTCCACCGTGGTGCGGAGGGTGTCCGAGTCGACGAGCCAGTCGTTCTGGCTTCCCTGCACGATCACGAGCTGGGGGTCGAACGCAGCGTGCCGCTCGAGGCGTGGCCCGTACGTGTAGTGCGACGAACCGGTCCGACCGGTGTCGACGTAGCCCGTGCCCGGGTACCCGTCGATCTTGGCCGTCCACCCACGGTCCTCGCTGAGGTCCTGCGCCCAACCGCGGAGTCCGCTGGCCGAGCCCCGACCCGAGGTGTACGAGTCGCCCACGATCAGGACGCGCGACCCGGGCTCGATCGCCGCGGCGACGCGGTCGGCCGAGACGCCGGGGGCAGCGACGGCCGAGGCCGAGGTCGACGAGGACACCGGCTGGCAGGCACTCGAGACGCTCGGCAAGATCAGCAGGAGTCCGGAGACCCCGAGTGCCATCGCGCCGAGGGCGAGTGACGGCACCAGCTTCCGGCGGCGTCGGCGCATCGTCGCCGGGCCGGTGGGGGTGCCCGGCCGCTCGCGCTGCGATCGTCGGCCCATCGAGGACATTCTAGACAGGAGCTAGTGGGTGGGCCCCGTGGGGCTCGAACCCACGACCCTCGGATTAAAAGTCCGGTGCTCTACCAACTGAGCTAGAGGCCCTCACCCGCAAGGCTAGCGGGTGAGGGCCTCCGGGACGGAACCGTCTGACCGGGTCAGCCCCGGCGTCCGGTGAGCGTCCGCAGCAGCCACGCGATGACCGCGATGATCAGCAGCACGATGCCGACGTAGAGCAGGAACTTGAGGCTCGCAGCGAAACCGCCGACGAACAGCAGGATGACTGCGATCACAGCCAGGATGATGAGCAGGGCGTTCATGGATGGTCCTCTCCTTCACGTGCAGGGAGGAGCGCCTCCCTGCCGCAACACGGTACGCGTGGCGCAGCGGTTGCGTTCTGGGCGAACGTGACGCGGGCGTGTCACCGGCCCCGCCTACACTGCTGCGGTGCCTCGCGATCACCACCGTCCCGTCCACTTCACCGACGCCGAGTTCGCCGCCATCCAGGGCGGTGAGGACCCGGCGCTCGTGAACCGTGTCGCGCACGAGACCGCGAACGCCCTGCTGCACCGGGTGCGCGAGGACCCGGACCCGGCCGTGGTCGAGCGGCTCGTCACGTACACCGACGTGCACGGCATCGACGCCATCGCGGAACTGTGGGCACGGGTCGGGGCACACACGCTGCCGGGGGCGCTCTGGCGGGTGTACCTGGTGCGCATCGTCATCCGGCAGAACCCGGAGGAGATCGCGTACCTGTTCGAGCGGGGCACGGCGCAGATCGGCACGATCGACCAGGCGGTCGCGGGTGCCGAGGAACCGACGGGGCCGGCGGAGATCCTGACGCTCGCCGACCGCATCCTGCACGGCCTGTACACGGGCGACCTCGCGGTGGCGCTCGACCGCGGGGCGTCGTTCTGCCGTCTGACCGCCGCCGGCGCGACCGCCGTGGCGGACGAGTCCGACCTGGTGGCATCCGAGCGCGCGAGCGAACTCACGACGCGGGCGCTCCGCCTGACGGAGCTGGCGGCCGACCTGACCGAGGCTGCGGCGCTCTGGCGCCGCGACAGCCTGGACTGAGCGAGCGGCGGGGCGGACCCGCACCGGGCCTCCAGGCCAGGGCCGCGCAGCAGCGCGATGACGCGCCAGGCCAAGGGCCGCGCAGCAGAGAACCCGGACGCGACCGCGTCCGGGCATGAAAAGACCGGGCCGCAGAAGCGCCTCTCGGCGCGAGGCCGCTCGAAGCGGCGAATTTTGGAGCCCGGGGCTTGCTGCGGCCCGGCGACACCAAGTCTACGAGACGTCGGCTGATCACTCGACCCTGTTCACTCATGGTGGACAGAACCGGTCCCGGGCGTGCCCACGCGCACCCCTGTGCAGGCCCGCCGCGCCCATCCCGCCGAGAAATCCCGACCCCCATCCAATCCACAGCGGGGACCGCACCGAATCATCTGCGTGACGGACGGAATGCCCGTCACGAAGCGAGAGGCCCGGTGTGACCCGGACCGGCACCGCCGGTCAATTCCCTGTGGGTCACGCCGGCCCCTCGTCTCGACCGCCCATGCGGAGGCTTCGTGCTACCCGCCTGGTCAACGAAAGCAACCGAGAGGAGGGAAACCTGCAATGCTTGCCCTCGTGGATAGCGACACCGAACGCTGGAGCTCGTCAGAGCCAGCTCAGGCATCGCCGGACGACCTCCTCGCCCGGGTCGCCGCCGGTGACCAAGCCGCCTTCGCGGACCTCTACGACGCACTCTCCGGGCGGGTCCTCGGTCTGATCACGCGCCTCCTCCGGGACCGCGCGCAGTCGGAAGAGGTCACGCAGGAGGTCTTCCTGGAGGTCTGGCAGCAGGCCACCCGCTTCGACCGGAAGCGTGGGACGGCCGCCAGCTGGGTCCTCACCATGGCCCACCGCCGAGCGGTCGACCGGGTCCGTGCCTCGCAGTCGTCGCACGACCGCGACACCAAGATCGGCATCCGCGACCTCGAGGCCGGTTTCGACCAGGTCTCCGAGTCCGTCGAGATCCGCATCGAGCACGAGCGCGTCGGCCGAGCGCTGGCGAAGCTCACCGAGTTCCAGCGGCAGGCCGTGCAACTCGCGTACTACGGCGGCTACTCGCACAGCGAGATGGCCGAACACCTCGGTGTCCCCATCGGCACCGTCAAGACCCGTCTCCGTGACGGGATGATCCGACTCCGAGACGAGATGGGGGTGACCTCATGACCGAACGCCACGACGACCCCGCACTGATGACGGGTTCCCACGCACTCGACGCGCTGTCCGACGACGAGCGCGCGCTCCTCGAGGACGCCCTCCGGACGTCCCCCGAGCTGCAGGCCGAGAACGACTCGCTGCGCGAGACCGCGCTGCAGCTCGCCTACGCCGTCGCACCGATCGAGCCCCCCGCGTCGCTCAAGGCGTCGCTGCTGGCCCGGATCGCGACGACCCCCCAGGCTGCGCCCCTCGCCGATGCGACGGTCGACCAGACCCCGGTCGCCGAGGCCGTCTCCGTCCAGGAGGCCCGTCCCGAGCCCGCCAGGCACGTCGCCTCGATCGCCGACGGCCCCACCGCCGGTGGCCGGGCATCGTCCGAAGCTCGCCGCCGCTGGTTCCAGCGTCCGGCGGTCATGCTGACGGCCGCAGCTGCCGTCGCCGCGGTCTTCTTCGGCGGACTCGGCGTCGGGTCGATCTTCGACCCGAACGGCACCGGCACCGGCACCACGCAGGCCTCGAGCGGCCTCGACCGCATCTACGCCGCCTCGGACTTCCAGCGCACGACGACCAAGGTCGCGGGCGGCGGTTCGGCGACGGTCGTGTGGTCGAACGACCTCGGCAAGTCCGCGGTGATCCTCGACGGTGTCGAGCAGGCGCCGAAGGGCAAGACGTACGAGCTCTGGTACATCGGCTCCGAGGAGCAGGGCGGCACCATCAAGTCGGCCGGCCTGGTCGACGGTGCGGCTGACGGTGTGCACTCCGCCGTGCTCAAGGGCGCGATGTCCGAGGGCGCGACGATCGGGATGACGGTCGAGCCCGAGGGCGGTTCCGAGCAGCCCACCACCTCGCCGATCATGGCGGTCCCCACCACCACGGCCTGAGGCATTCCGGAAGGTGCCCGTGCAGTCGATGCGCGGGCACCTTTCGTCGTTCCACGAGTCGATCGACGCGCGGACTGTCGGAACATGCGCACGCAACGTCTGCGTGCGCATCGAGCGACGAACCACGAGTCGATCGACGCGTGGATCGTCGGAACATGCGCACGTCCCGCGGGTTGCCGTCGCACCCGGCGCAACCACGAAGGCCCGGTGCGCGTCCGTGGCGGACGTGCACCGGGCCTCCAGGCCGTCCGTCAGCGCGACGGACGGATGCCGATCAACCGAAGCGGCCCGAGACGTAGTCCTCGGTGGCCTGCACAGACGGGTTCGAGAACATCGTCGCGGTGTCGTCGAACTCGATGAGCTTGCCGGGAGCGCCGGTGCCGGCGATGTTGAAGAACGCCGTCTTGTCGCTGACGCGCGACGCCTGCTGCATGTTGTGGGTCACGATCACGATCGTGAACTCCTTCTTGAGCTCCTCGATCAGGTCCTCGATGGCGAGCGTCGAGATCGGGTCGAGGGCCGAGCAGGGCTCGTCCATCAGGAGCACGTCCGGCTCGACCGCGATCGCGCGGGCGATGCAGAGACGCTGCTGCTGCCCACCGGACAGTCCCATGCCGGGCTTGTCGAGGCGGTCCTTGACCTCGTTCCACAGGTTCGCGCCCTGCAGCGAGCGCTCGACGATGTCGTCGGCCTCGGAGCGGGAGACGCGTTTGTTGTTGAGCTTCACGCCCGCCAGCACGTTGTCGCGGATCGACATCGTGGGGAACGGGTTCGGACGCTGGAAGACCATGCCGACCTGGCGACGGACGAGCACGGGGTCGACGCCGGCGCCGTACAGGTCGTCGCCGTCGATCTTGACCGAGCCCTCGACCCATGCGCCGGGGATGACCTCGTGCATGCGGTTCAGGGTGCGGAGGAAGGTGGACTTGCCGCAGCCCGACGGGCCGATGAAGGCCGTGACGGTGCGGGGCTCGATGGTGATGTCGACACCCTCGACCGCCTTGAACTTCGAGTAGTAGACGTTGAGGCCGTCGACCTCGATGCGCTTGGACACGTTGATCCTTCTGGGTGGGTGGTGTCGCTGGTTCCGCGGGGGCGGAGGGTCAGCGGCTGAGCTTGGGGGCGAAGAGACGGGTGATGAACCGGGCGAGCAGGTTCAGCAGCATCACGATCAGGATGAGCACGAGGGCCGCGGTCCAGGCCCGGTCGACGAACGGCACCGGGTTGGCGCCCTGCTGCGAGTACTGCGTGTACGCGTACACCGGCAGGGTCATCATCGGGTCACGGAACAGGTTGTAGTTCATGCTCGCGGTGAAGCCGGCCGTGACGAGCAGCGGGGCGGTCTCACCGATGACGCGGGCGATCGAGAGCATGACGCCGGTGGTGATGCCGGCGAGGCTGGTGGGGAGCACGACCTTGAGGATCGTGAGGTACTTCGGCACCCCGAGGGCGTACGAGGCCTCGCGGAGTTCCATCGGGACGATCTTCAGCACCTCCTCGGTGGAGCGCACGACGATCGGGATCATGAGCACCGACAGGGCGACGGAGCCGACCAGGCCGAAGCGAGCGCCCGGGCCGAGGAACAGCGCGAAGAGCGCGTAGGCGAACAAGCCGGCGACGATCGACGGGATGCCCGTCATGACGTCGACGAAGAACGTGATGCCCTTCGCCAAGGCGCCGCGACCGTACTCGACCAGGTAGATCGAGGTGAGCAGGCCGATCGGCACCGAGATGAGCGCCGCGAACAGCGTGATCTCGAGCGTGCCGATCAGGGCGTGGACCGCGCCGCCGCCCTCGGAGATGACCCCGCGCATCGAGTACGAGAAGAAGTTCGCGTCGAAGCGGGCGATGCCCTTGGCGATGACCGTCCAGAGCAGCGACACCAGCGGCAGCACCGCGATGACGAACGCCGTGATGACGAGCGAGGTGACCAGGCGGTCGACCGCCTTGCGGCCACCCTCGACGATCCGCGAGATGACGACGATGAGGACGTCGAACAGGACCGTGCCGAGGAAGATCGCGGCGACGACGTTGAAGTCCTTGACGGCGCCACCGGCGTTGAGCAGCGCGAAGACCAGGACGAGGGCGACCCAGCTGCCGACCAGCAGCAGCCACGGGACGGAGGCGTGCAGCTTGCCGTTGGCGTAGACGTTGCCGGCGGTGCCGGTCTGACGGAGCGCGAGGGACATCGGGTGCGACCTCTCAGCTGACTCGGCTGCGGACGATGTACCGCGCGAGCATGTTGATGACCAGGGTGATGACGAAGAGGATCAGACCCGACGCGATGAGCGCGTTGAGTGCCGTGCCCGAGGCCTCGGCGAACTGCAGGGCGATGTTCGCGGCGATCGTCGAGGGGTTCTGCGACGTCAGCATCTGGAACGTGACGTTCGTCGAGACCGACAGCACCAGCGCGATCGCCATCGTCTCGCCGAGTGCACGGCCGAGGCCGAGCATGATCGCGGAGACGATGCCGGACTTCGCGAACGGCAGGACCGACAGGCGGATCATCTCCCAGCGGGTCGCGCCGAGGGCCAGGGCCGCTTCCTCGTTGAGGGTCGGGGCCTGCAGGAAGATCTCACGCATGACCGCGGTCATGATCGGGATCGCCATGACGGCGAGGACGATCGACGCCGTCAGGATCGTGCGGCCGGTGCCGGACACCTGGCCGGAGAACAGCGGGAACCAGCCGAGGTGCTCGTTCAGGAACACGTAGAACGGCTTCACCAGGGGCGCCAGCACGGCGATGCCCCAGAGGCCGTAGACGACCGACGGCACCGCGGCCAGCAGGTCGATCACGTAGCCGAGGACCGGCGCGAGTCGACGCGGCGCGAAGTGCGAGATGAAGAGGGCGATCCCGAGGGACAGCGGCACGGCGATCACGAGCGCGATGAGCGCGGACCAGACGGTGCCGAAGACCAGGGGGCCGACGAAGTCCCAGAAGTTCGTGGCCTTGCCCGGCAGCTCGCCGACCTTTGCGGAGAAGGCCGGGATGCTCTGCCAGACGAGGAACGCGGCGACGAGCACGAGCACGAAGAGGATGAGGCCGCCGGCGATGACCGACGCGGCGGAGAAGACGCGGTCGCCGACACGGACGACGGCCTTCGGCTTGATCGGGGTGACGGTGGCCCCTGGCTGGGCCGGTGCGGTCGTCATGGGGTACTCCTGTCGGAGGAACGCCGGGGGAGGCGACGGGTTCTGGGGTGGTGGTGCGGTGTCCGGACCGTGGGCCCGGAAGGGTGCCCGTCCGGGTGGGGTCCTGGACGGGTGCGCGTCCGGGTGGGGTCCTGGACGGGTGCGCGTCCGGGTGGGTCCTGGACGGCTGAGTGCCCGGACGCCGGTCGTGTGGGTGGGACCGGCGTCCGGGCGCTCAGAGGGCCTTACTTGATGGACGCGACCGCGTCCTTGGCCTTCGACGCGAGGTCGGAGGAGAGGGCGGCCGACTTGGCCTCCTTGGCAGCGGCGTCCTGAGCGGCGCTCGAGACGACGTAGTCGAGGTAGCCCTTCACGAGCTCGGCCTTGTCGGCGTCCTTGTACTCCTGGCACGCGATGGCGTAGGAGACGAGGACCAGCGGCCAGGCACCGTCAGCGGTGTCCTTGCGGTCGATGTCGATCGCGAGGTCGTTGGCCTCGCGGCCGGTCGCGATCTTCGAGTCGGCGACGACCTGCGCGGCACCGTCGGCCGAGATCTCGGTCGCCTTGTCGCCGACCATCAGCTTCGCGCGGTCGAGGTCGCCCGCACCGGAGTCGTCGATGTAGGTGATGGCGTTGGTGGCGTTGCCCATCGCGGAGGCGACACCGGAGGTGCCCTTCGCGCTGTCACCGACCGAGTACGGGAAGGTCTGGCTGGGCTCTTCGGTCCAGACGTCAGAGGCGTTCGCGGAGACGTACTCCGAGAAGTTCTGCGTGGTGCCCGAGTCGTCCGAGCGGTGCACGACCGTGATGTTCGCGTCCGGCAGCTTCGCGTCCTTGTTCAGGCCGGCGATCTCCGAGTCGTTCCACTTGGTGATCTTGCCCGAGAAGATGCCCGCGATGGTCTTCGCGTCGAGGGTCAGGTCGCTGACGCCGTCGACCTTGTACGCGATCGCGATCGGGGAGATGTAGACGGGGATGTCGATGCCCTTGGTGTCCGCCTTGCAGGACTCGAACTTGCCCGAGAGCTCCTCGTCCTTCAGCGCGGCGTCGGAGCCGGCGAAGTCCGCGGCACCCGACATGAAGTTCTCGCGGCCGGCACCGGAGCCGTCCGGCGTGTAGTTGACGGTGACGCCCGAGGCTTCGTTCTGGAAACCGGCGGCCCAGGTGGCCTGCGCGGTCTGCTGTGCGGACGAGCCCGAGCCGGTCAGGGTGCCGGAGAGCTTCGAGTAGTCGCTGCCGCTGGTGGAGGAGGACTCGGTGCTGCCCGCGTCCTCGTTCGCCGCGCACGAGGAGAGCACGACTGCGCCGGCGATCGCGATTGCTGCGATCGAACCGATTCGCTTGATGTTCACAGGGGTCCCTTCGGGAATGGAATGCAGTGGGACCACTGCGGTCCCTGGGCCGGTGCCGACCCGGGAGCGACTGTAGGGACGCGAGGTGACCGCAATCACCCCCGCTGGTGAACGGGAGGTGAACGAGGGGTTGTCCGCGTCGGGGCGGCGTGCGCCGCACCCGCGCAGGGAGCAGGATCGGGGGCACTGTGCGCTCGTTCGGAAGATGCGCACGCATGATCGCGGACGAGCGGTCGGGAGGCCCGGATCGCGTTCCCGGGCGCGGCGCGGCCCCGTCGTGTGGTCGGGTGCCGGGCGTCTGCGCTGCGGCCCGGTGGCGCTGCGGTCCGGCGGCACTGCGGTGCGGCGGCACTGCGGTGCGGCGGCACTGCGGTGCGGCGGCGCTGTGGTCCGCCGGCGCTGCGGTCCGGCGGTGGCCGGCTACGCCGGGATCGTGTTGCGGTGCGTCTCGACCGCGACGAGGGTGTCCCCGGCGATGTGCATGACGGAGAAGTCCCCGACGGACAGCAGCGCGGCGCGGCGCAGGTCGAAGCGGCCGGAGTCGTCGGCGGTCGCGGTGGCGATCCGGGCGATGATGTCGGGCAGCACCGGGCCGTGCGAGCAGAGGACGGCGGTCTTGCCCTTGTCGAGCCGGCGCCGGACGACGCCCTTGACGTCGGCGGCGCCGCGGTCGTGGGCGTCCTGGCTGATGTCGGCGGTGCTCGAGACCCCGAGCTTCGTCGCGGCGGACAGCGGTTCGACGGTCGCGAGGCACCGCGCCGCCGTGCTGCTCACGATCTTCTTCGGGCCGAACGCCGCGACCGGTGCGGCGGCGGCCTTGGCCTGCGAACGGCCGACGGGCAGCAGTGGACGGGTGGCGTCGGGGCCGTCCCAGTCCGAGCCGGGCACCGTCTTCGCGTGGCGCAGGGTGATCAGGGCGAACGTGCGGTGCTGTCCGGCGGCGGCGCGTTCGGCGAACCGGTCGAGGATCGCGACGTCCCGCTCGTACGTCAGGCGGTTGCGGGCGTCGTCGATGGTGACCCACTCGAGCGCCGCGACCTCGTGGTTCGGCACGAAGGCACCGGCGCGGGCGTACTCCTTGGCCGAGACCCGAGCCGCCCAGTAGTGCACGACCTTGTCGCGGCCGTTCGGCAGCACGTACTCGGCGGTGCCGAGCGGTGCGCCGAGGTGGACGCGGTACCCGGTCTCCTCGTCGATCTCGCGCACGGCGGTCGTCGGGACGGCCTCGCCCGGGTCCACCTTGCCCTTGGGTAGGGAGACGTCCTTGTGGTGGTCGCGGTGGATGAGCAGCACGAGGGGCGTGCCGTCCTGTTCGCGCCAGACGACCGCACCCGCAGCGACGACGGGGCCCGAGGGACCGCCGCTCACCGAGTCGAGCGCTTCCGGGCCGAGATCTTCCGCATGGTCACATTCTGCACGTCCTCGAGCGGACGGCCCGCATCGTCCGTGGAGTGCCGTGTCCACTCGCCGTCGGACTCCAGGTGCCACGAGCTGGCGGTGTCGGCCATCGCCAGGTCGAACATCTCCTGGACCTCGTTGATGTGGTCCGGGGCGACCAGCCGCACGAGCGCCTCGACGCGTCGGTCGAGGTTGCGGTGCATCATGTCGGCGCTGCCGATGAACACCGCCGGGTCGCCGTCGTTGTGGAACGCGAACGCACGGGAGTGCTCGAGGTAGCGCCCGACGATGCTCCGCACGCGGATCGTGTCGCTGACGCCTTCCATGCCCGGCTTGAGCGAGCAGATGCCGCGCACCCACACGTCGATCGGCACCCCGGCCTGGCTCGCCAGGTACAGCGCGTCGATGATCTGCTCGTCGACCATCGAGTTGACCTTGATCCGGATGCCCGAGGGCTTGCCGGCGCGGGCGTTGGCGGCCTCGGTCTGGATGCGCTTGAGCAGGCCCTTCCGCAGGTGCAGCGGTGCCACCAGCAGGCGCTTGAACTTCTTCTCGATGGCGTAGCCGGACAGCTCGTTGAACAGGCGGGTGAGGTCCTTGCCCACCGTGTCGTCCGAGGTGAAGAGCCCCATGTCCTCGTAGATGCGCGAGGTCTTCGGGTTGTAGTTGCCCGTGCCGATGTGGCTGTAGTGCTTGAGGGTCCCGCCCTCTTGCCGGATGACGAGCACCAGCTTCGAGTGCGTCTTCAGCCCCACCAGGCCGTAGACGACGTGCACGCCGGCCTTCTCGAGCTTCCGGGCCCAGGTGATGTTGTTCTGCTCGTCGAAGCGGGCCTTGATCTCGACCAGGGCGAGGACCTGCTTGCCGGCGGCCGCGGCGTCGATGAGCGCTTCGACGATGGGGCTGTCGCCGGAGGTGCGGTACAGGGTCTGCTTGATCGCCAGGACGTTCGGGTCGGCCGCGGCCTGCTCGAGGAACGCCTGCACGCTCGTGGCGAAGGACTCGTAGGGGTGGTGGACCAGGACGTCGTTCGCCTTGATCGCACGGAACAGGTCGGGCTTCGTGTTCGGCTCACCCGGCTGGAACTGCACCGGGGTGGTCGGCACGTGCTTCGGGTAGTGCAGGTCCGGACGGTTGATCTTGGAGATCTCGAACAGCCCACCGAGGTCGAGCGGCGACGGCAGCCGGAAGACCTCTTCCTCGGTGATGTCGAGTTCACGCACGAGCAGGTCGAGCGTCACCGGATCCATGTCCTCGGTGATCTCGAGGCGGATCGGCGGACCGAACCGGCGGCGCAGGAGCTCGCGCTCGAGGGCCTGGATGAGGTTTTCGGCCTCGTCCTCCTCGATCTCGACGTCCTCGTTGCGAGTGACCCGGAACACGTGGTGCTCGAGGACCTCCATCCCCGGGAACAGGTCGTCGAGGTGGTTCGCGATGAGGTCTTCGAGCGGGATGAAGCGCATCCGGCCGGAGTTGTCGTCGGGGAGCTTGATGAAGCGCGAGAAGTTCTGCGGCACCTTGAGGCGCGCGAACTCCTGGCGCTGCGACTTCGGGTTGCGGACCCGCACCGCCAGGTTGAGCGAGAGCCCGGAGATGTAGGGGAACGGGTGCGCCGGGTCGACGGCCAGGGGCATGAGCACCGGGAAGATCTGCTCGTTGAAGTACTCCCGCATCCGCTGCCGGTCGGCTTCGTCGAGGTCGGACCAGTGCTCGATGTGGATGCCCGCGGCGTCGAGGTCGGGCTTGAGCGACCCGATGAAGGCCTGGGCGTGCCGGTCCTGCAGCTCGTGGGCCTTCTTCGCGATGTCCCGCAGGACGTCGCTGGGAGCACGGCCGACGTTGGTCGGGACGGCGATGCCGGTGTCGATGCGCCGCTTCAGGCCGGCGACGCGGACCATGAAGAACTCGTCGAGGTTGGACGCGAAGATCGCCAGGAAGTTCGCCCGCTCGAGCAGGGGCTGCGTGCGGTCTTCACCCAGCTCGAGCACGCGCTGGTTGAACCGGAGCCAGCTGAGCTCGCGGTCGAAGTAGCGGTCCGTCGGCAGCGACTCGTGCTCGATCTCGACGACCTCGTCGAAGTCGTCCAGGTCGGGTGCGACGGATTCGCCGTCGAGCTGCGGTTCGGTGTCCATCCCCACATCCTGCCACCCGGCCCCTGCCACCGGAGGGGCCTCGGTGGACGCTGTGGAAACCGGCGGTGAACCGTTCGGTTGTGCAGGAACGGCCGCGACGGACCGAGGTGCTGCGCTCAGCGCGCGAAGACCTGCACGAACGCGCCCCACTGCGCCGGCGCCCGCTGCTCGAGCCACGCGCAGAACTCGGGGTAGGCGGCATCGATGGACAGGACACTGATCACCCCGCGCTGGCCGTGCACCTTGACGTCCAGGCCGCCGAAGCGGTTCGTCGTGGGCCGGATGTGCTTGATGGCAGCGGGGTCGACGGTCCGGGCGGCACGGAACATCGGCGTGACGACCAGCTGCGAGTCGTACGCCTCGACCCGGCGCCGCTTCTGCCCGACGCCCAGGTAGACGAACAGCAGCCAGAACAGCCCGATGCCGAGACCGCCGAGGAGCATCCCGATCGCCTCGGGGTCGTCGAGCAGGGCGAGTGCGGCCAGCAGGAAGAACCCGCCGACCACGATGAAGACGATCCCGATGATCCGGAGCAGCAGGTAGTTCCACCGGCGAGCGCGGACGGTGAAGAGCACGCCGTACGCCTCGTCCCCGACGACCGTCGACGGGGGTCGCTTCCGGTCGCTCTGGCGGACGAGTGCGGTGACGACGGCGGGGATGGCGACCATCGCGGCCATCGCGAGGAACACCGGCGACGGGTTGAAGTTCACCGCCCTGCCCCCGAGCGTGTGTCCGGACGTCGTCGTTCGATGGGCGATCCGCCCTGGTCCCCCTGGATCATGGGCGCAGCGTATCAGTGACCTGAGGGTTGCTCCGGCGCCGCGTACTGCACGTCGATCGCGTGCTGCGTGAACCCCGAGCGCCGGTACAGCGCCAGCGCCGGCTCGTTGTCCCCCTCGACGTAGAGTGCGGCGGCGGTCAGGCCGCGGCCGCGCAGCCGAGCGGTGCCCGCACGCATGAGCACTCCGCCGAGCCGCTGCCCCTGCAGGTCGGGCCGCACGGCGACGGCGTAGAACTCGCCGATGCCGTCCTCGACCTTGAGCCAGCACGAGCCCGCGAGCTGCCCGGAGGCATCGCGGAGCAGCAGCAGGTCCTCGCCTGCGAACCAGTCGTCGGATTCGCGGGCGTGCAGGTCGTCGAGCGTCATCCGCCCCTGCTCGGGGTGGCGTGCGAAGGCGGCGGCGTTCAGCGCGAGCCAGTCGGTCTCGTCGTCGGTGCCGGGGCGGAACGCCGACAGGGAGTAGCCGTCGGGCAGCGCGACGTCGGCGGCGACGTCCACATCGGAGTCGGTGACGGGCGCCCGGAGCTGCAGCAGCGTGCGGACCGCGCGCCAGCCGAACCGGTCGGCCAGCGCTCGCGCTGCCGGGTGGTCCCCGTGCGCCCACGCGAGCCGGGGAGCGGCCCCGCCGCCCAGCGCGAGTGCCTGCGTCACCAGGGTCGTGCCGATGCCCTGGCCACGGGCCTCCTGGGCGACGACGAGTTCCAGCTCGCCGTCACGGACCACGGCGACCCCGTGGTCGACCGTCAGGACGGTCGCGCGCCCCGCGCGGACGTCGACCAGGGTCTGGTCGGAGAACGGGGGAGCCTCGCCGGGGGCGACGAAGCTGCCGAGGTCGGGCAGCACTACTGCCCCATCAGGCGCTCGGCCTCGTCGTCGTAGACGTTGAAGCGGTACCCGACGTTGCGGACGGTGCCGATGAGCGACTCGAGGTCGCCGAGCTTGGCGCGCAGCCGTCGGACGTGCACGTCGACCGTGCGGGTGCCACCGAAGTAGTCGTAGCCCCAGACCTCGCTGAGCAGCTGCTCGCGGGTGAAGACGCGGGACGGGTGGGTGGCGAAGAAGCGCAGGAGCTCGAACTCCTTGAACGTCAGGTCGAGCGGCCGGCCGCGCACCTTGGCGGAGTAGCTGGCCTCGTCGATGACGACACCGGACGCCTGGATCTTCGAGCTCGTCTGGCCCTTCGCCGCACGACCGGCCGACAGCCGGATGCGGGCGTCGATCTCGGCCGGGCCCGCGCTCTCGAGTACGACGTCGTCGACGTTCCAGTCGCTGTTGACGGCGGTCAGTCCGCCCTCGGTGACGACGAGCACGATCGGCGTGGTCGACCCCGACGAGGCGAGGATCTTGCACAGGGCCTTCGCGCTGACCAGGTCGGTGCGGGCGTCCACGAACATCAGGTCGCTCTGCGGGGCGTTGACCAGCTGTGCGGCCTCGGCCGGCACGTGGCGGATCCGGTGGCTCAGGAGGCCCAGGCTCGGCAGGACGTCTCCGGGCGCGGTCGAGGTGAGTACCAGGAGCTGTGCCACAGGACCTCCGGAGGTGGATGACGTCGTGGAGACATCCTAGTGATGCTCGGGAAGGACTCATCCGGCCGGACGGATTGCGCGTCATCCCGCACCGCATGGCGCGAGCAGCGCACCGCTCGGCGCGAGCACCGCACCGCACGGTGCGTGCGTTCCGCACGTCCCTGACATGATGGAGCGCGTGACCGAGCCCGTGCACCCCACCGACCAGCGTCGCCTTCGGCTGACGTCCGTCCTGCCGGTCTGGGTGCTGGCGGTCGTCGGGGCCGTGCTCGTGCTGACCGTGGCCGAGCGTGACGCCTTCGCCTGGCTGCTGCTCGTCTTCGTCGCCTGCGTGATGGTCAGCTTCGTGCTGCAGCTCATCACCGCCACGAAGGACGGTCTGGTCGAACGGATCAGCATCGCGTCGTCCGGGGCGTTCGTCGTGGTCCTCGTCACCGCGGTGGTGCTCCTGACGCGTTGAGCCGAGCCGCGTAGACTCCGAGCATGGATTCGCTGCTTGCGCTCGAGCTCTTCTACGTCGGCCTCCTCGGCCTGGCGTCGCTCGCGATCGCGTTCATCTCGGTGGTCGTCGTCGTGAAGCTGTTCAAGGGCCAGCGTTGATCGAGCTGCCCGAGGGCCTCGCCCCCGAACTGGTCCCGCTGTCGTGGCTGGTCGGCGTGTGGGAGGGCACCGGCGTCGTGGAGTACCCGGTCGGTGACGACGACGAGGTCCGGAACTACGAGTTCGGCCAGCGCGTCAGCTTCAGTCACGACGGCCTGCCCTACCTGAACTACTCGTCCACCACGTGGCTGCTCGACGACGAACACACCCCGCTCGCCGCCGAGATGGGCTACTGGCGGATCGACCGGCCGACCGAGCCCGGCGACCGCGGCCCGGCGATGCTCCTGGGCGAGGGGCCGACGCCGTTCAGCACGGTCGAGAGCGTCGAGGCGCTCCGCAACACCACGGACGGCTTCGACGTCGAGGCCGCGATCATCCACCCGACGGGCGTCAACGAGCTCTACGTCGGCCGTGTGCTGAAGGGTCGGATCGACCTGTCGACCGACGCCGTGCTGCGCTCGCCGAACGCGAAGGACTACTCCGCCGCGACCCGCCTGTACGGACTGGTCGAGGGCAAGCTCTTCTGGGCGTGGGACATCGCCGCGCTCGGTCGCGAACTCACCTCGCACGCCTCGGGGCAGCTCGCGAAGGTCGACTGATGTCGGTGTTCGCCGCGCGTGACGGCTTCGTCGCGGCCGACTCGGTCGCCGCGCACTTCGGCAACCCGATCGGGGAGCAGCGCCTGCTGTCCCGCGGTCGCGCCGTCGTCGAACTCGGTCTGGGCGTCGTCACGGTCTCCGGGCCGGACCGCCTGTCGTGGCTCAACTCGATCACCTCGCAGCAGCTCACCGGGTTGCCGACCGGCGTCAGCACCGAGACGCTCGTCCTCGACCAGGCCGGACGCGTCGAGCACGCGGCTCGCGTCGTCGACGACGGTGCGACGGTCTGGCTGCTCACCGAGCGCGCTGACGCTGCGCCGCTCGCCGGGTGGCTCGACTCGATGCGCTTCATGCTCCGGGTCGAGGTCGCCGACCGCTCCGCCGACTTCGTCACCCTCGGCTGGTTCGGGGCGGACGCCCCGTTCGCGTCCGTCGAACTGCCGGAACCGCCCGTCGCCGAGTGGGTCGACCCATGGGGCGCCGTCACGCCGGGCGGATGGGGCTACGCCGACCAGGAGGCCCACCCCGGCTCCGGCTGGACCCTCCGCATCGCCGTGGTCACCCCCGGCACCGCGGCCGCGATCGCCGCGTCGGACGTGCCCGTCGCGGGGCTGCTCGCGTACGAGGCGCTGCGGATCGCCGCCTGGCGCCCGACCCTGTCCGACGTCGACGAGCGGACGATCCCGCACGAGCTCGACTGGCTGCGTTCCGCCGTGCACCTGTCGAAGGGCTGCTACCGCGGGCAGGAGACCGTCGCCAAGGTCCACAACCTCGGGCACCCGCCGCGTCGGGTCGTGCTGCTGCACCTCGACGGGTCCGACGGCGTCCTGCCGGCGCCCGGCACCCCCGTGCTGCTCGACGACAAGCCCGTCGGTCGGCTCTCGGCCTCGGCGATCCACCACGAGCTCGGTCCGATCGGGCTCGCGGTGGTGAAGCGCTCGCTCGACCCCACCGCGACCCTGCGGCTCGAGGCCGACGACGTCGTGGTGACCGCGGCGCAGGAGACCATCGTCCCGCCCGAGGCCGGTGCGACGGCGAACGTCCCGCGCCTGCCCCGGCTCGGAGCCGTCAAGCGCTCCTAGCTCCCCGTTGACGGTCGGAAAACACCGGTGTTCGCCGGTCGCACCGCGGTTTGCGGGTGTTCGGAGCGCGAACACCGGTGTCTTGCGTCGCAGCGTCAGGCGGGCTCGACGGCCGACCACGGGACGCTGAGCTCACCGAGCCGCCAGCGCGTCACCCCGTGCAGCACCGGCCAGCCGCGGTCACGCATCCCGCGCACGGTGGCGATCCACCGCTGCCGGGGCCCGTACGTGCCGAGCGGTGCGGCGACCGCCCACGACAGGTCGAGGTCGCGCAGGAACGCGTGCACCCGTTCGCCGGGCACGTTGCGGTGGATCAGCGCCTTCGGCAGCCGCTCGGCGACGATCGAAGGCACGTCGAGCCCGGCGAGCCGGAGGGACACCGTGAACGTCTGCGGTGCGACGTCGTCGAGCGTCACCCACGATGCGACCCGACCGACTTCGTTGCAGGTCCCCTCGACGAGCGCACCGCCGGGCTGCAGCCGGTCCTGCATGATCCGCCACGACCCGACCACCGCGGACTCGTCGTACTGCCGCAGCACGTTGAAGGCCCGGATGACGGCGGGCCGGCGCTGCCCGGGTGTCGGCGTCTCGAAGCCACCCAGGCGGAACGTCACGCCGTCGCGGGTGCCTGCGTTCGCGAGCGCGACCCGCGAGGGCTCGATCTCGATGCCGGTCACCTCGACGTCGGGTCGGACGGCCGCCAGCCGGTCGCGCAGTTCGAGGGTGGTGGTCGGCGATGCCCCGTAGCCGACGTCGGCGACGAGCGGGTCGTCCGTTCGGCGCAGCACCGGCAGGGTCGCGATCCACCGGTCGACGCGGCGGAGCCGGTTGTACCCGGTCGTCCCGCGCGTCACGTTCCCGATGGGCATGCGTCAAGGGTACGGGGCCGGTACCGCTCGGTAGACTCGGAGGCATGACCTCCACGCTCGTCCTGCTCCGTCACGGCAACAGTGACTGGAACCAGAAGAACCTGTTCACCGGTTGGGTCGACGTCCGGCTCAGCGAGCTGGGCGAGAAGGAGGCGAAGCGTGCCGGCGACCTCATCGCCGAGTCCGGCATCGTCCCCGACGTCCTGTACACCTCGCTCCTGACCCGTGCGATCCAGACGGCGGACCTCGCGCTGCTGCAGGCCGACCTGGCCTGGCTGCCGGTGAAGCGCGACTGGCGCCTCAACGAGCGCCACTACGGGGACCTGCAGGGCAAGGACAAGGCCCAGACCCTGGCCGAGTACGGCGAGCAGCAGTTCATGGAGTGGCGCCGCTCGTTCGACGTCCCGCCGCCCCCCATCGCCGACGACGCCGAGTGGTCGCAGTTCGGTGACCGTCGTTACGCCGAGCTCGGCGACCAGCTGCCCCGCACCGAGTCGCTCAAGCTCGTGATCGACCGCCTGCTGCCCTACTGGGAGTCCGACATCACGAAGGACCTCGCCGCCGGCAAGACCGTGCTGGTCACGGCCCACGGCAACTCGCTGCGTGCGCTCGTGAAGCACCTCGACGGCATCTCGGACGACGACATCGCCGGCCTGAACATCCCGACGGGCATCCCGCTGGTGTACGAGCTCGACGACGACTTCACGCCGACGAAGCCCGCGTACTACCTGGACCCCGAGGCCGCCGCAGCCGGCGCCGCCGCCGTGGCCGCCCAGGGCGCCAAGAAGTAGCACCCACGCAGAACGCCCCGTCCGGCATCCGGGCGGGGCGTTCGTGCGTGTGCGGGGCTTCGCGAAAGCGACAGTGGGTCGCGAACGTTCCGCCGACTCCTGTCGCTCTGCCAGGAGGAACGGATCGCCCCGTCGACGACCTGTCGCTTCGGCAGCGTGGTCGGCTCGACGAGCCGTGGCTGGTCAGACGAAGTGCGACGCGATCTCCTGCACCAGGGCGCCGACGTCGTAGGGCTTCGTCGTGTCGACCCGGATCACCGGGACGCCGGGCAGCCCGACGGGCCGGGCGTCGTCGCCGTGCTCGTCCCAGAAGGCCAGCACGTCGGCCAGGTCCCCGTGCACCTCGTGCCGCACCGGCACGGTGCCCGGTTCGTACCGGTCGCGCAGCCGCTGCTCGGCGGTGGCGCGGTCCGTGTCGCACCACACCTCGACGGCGCGAGGGGACCCGGCGGACGCGAGTCCGGCCTCCAGGAGGTCGCGGTCACGGGACGGCAGCCAGACGGCGTCGAGGACGACCCCGTTCTCGACGGCCCGCGCCATGGACCACATCGTGTCCATCGCGATGCCGCCGAGCGGCCGCGAGGCGATCATCGGGCCGACGACGTCGGCGAGCGGCTCCTTGATGCGGTCCTTCGACAGGAACGGGCAGCCGAGCACCTCGGCGAGTGCCGTGCCGATGCTGCTCTTGCCGGAACCGGGCATGCCGTTGACGATGATCGCGACCTGGGCCATGCCACGATCCTCGCAGACCGATCGGGTCGGGTCAGACCGATCGGGTCGGGTCAGACCGCCGCGGTCGAGGTGGACGCGCCGGTCCAGTCGCCGGTCGCCAGGTACTCGACCTTCTTGGCGATCGAGACCGCGTGGTCGGCGAAGCGCTCGTGGTAGCGGGAGGCCAGGGTGGCGTCGACGGTGTCGATCGGCCCGCCCTTCCAGGCCTCGCCGAGCACGAAGTCGAACACGCTGGCGTGCAGCTCGTCGACGGCGTCGTCCTCGTCGCGGATCTCGGCCGACAGCGCGATGTCCTCCGTGGCGAGCAGCCGCGTGAGCTTCTGCGCCATCGCGACGTCGTGCCGGCCCATCTCCTTGAACGTGCTGCGCAGGCCCTTCGGCACGACCTTCTCGGGGAAGCGCTGGCGGGCGAGCTGCGCGATGTGCTCGGCCATGTCGCCCATGCGCTCGAGCGAGGAGCTGACGCGCAGGGCGGTGACGACGACGCGCAGGTCGCGGGCGACCGGGGCCTGGCGGGCGAGGATGTCGATCGCGATCTCGTCGAGGCTGTTCGCGGCGAGGTCGATCTTCTCGTCGTCGGCGATCACCTCTTCGGCGAGGGCGACGTCGGAGTCGCTGAAGGCCTGCGTGGCTCGGGTGATGGCGGACTCGACGAGCCCGGCGATCTCGGTCAGTCGCTCCTGGACGTCCTGGAGTTCCTGCTGGAAGACTTCGCGCATGGGGGAGTACCTCTCTCTGCGTACCGGACGAGTGTCGTCAGCCCAGGTGAACGAACGGTGACGCGGGGCTGAACGCTTCGCGTTCTGGCCTTCCGCAGACGGTGAACGGTACCGGAACCCCGCATGACCATCCCTACACTGGCGGCATGGACAACGCGTGGCTCGTGCCACTGTCGATGCTCCTCGGCGGGGTCTTCGGCGCGGGCGTCGTGGTGCTGATCATCACCGCCGAGCGGACGGCACGTGCTGCCGACGTGGCGGAGCGGACCCTGCCGGACGGCGTCGCAGCGGTCATCGCGACGATGCACAACCCGGCGGTCGTCATCGACCCGTCGAACACCGTCGTCGCGGCATCCCCCCAGGCCCTCACGGCGGGGCTCGTCGTGCGCCGACGCCTGGTGCACCACGAACTGCTCGAGCTCATCGACCGGGTGCGCAAGAGCGGGGAGATGGGGTCGGAGGACCTCGAGCTGCCGCGTGGTCGCCACGGGGAGCTCATCGGCTACCTCAGCTTCCGTGCCGCCCAGCTCGGCAACCGGTACGTCCTGCTCACGGCGGACGACCTGACCGAGAGCCGGCGCATCGACGAGGTCCGCCGCGACTTCGTCGCCAACATCTCGCACGAGCTGAAGACGCCGATCGGCGCCATCGGCCTGCTGTCCGAGACCCTCGTCCTCGCCGCCGACGACCCCGTGCACGTGAAGAAGTTCGCCGCGCAGCTCATCACCGAGTCCGAGCGGCTCGGAGCGCTGACGAAGGACATCATCGAGCTGTCCCGGCTGCAGTCCGTCGACGCGCTCGAGAACAGCGAGGAGACCGGCATCGACAAGATCGTGCAGGCCGCGATCGACGCGAACGAGGTCGTCGCCCGCGCCCGCTCGATCGAGATCATCCGCGCCAAGAAGTCGAAGCTGCGGGTGATGGGCGACCGGGGGCTGCTGCAGGTCGCGGTGTCGAACCTCATCGCCAACGCGGTGAAGTACTCGCCGGACAACACCCGCGTGGGCGTGGGCGTCCGGTCGTCGAAGGGCTTCGTCGAGATCGCCATCACCGACCAGGGCGTCGGCATCCCCGAGGCCGACCTCGACCGCGTCTTCGAACGGTTCTACCGTGTCGATCCCGCACGGTCGCGCGCCACCGGGGGCACCGGCCTCGGGCTCGCGATCGTCAAGCACGTCGTCAGCAACCACGGTGGTGACGTGCGCGTCTGGTCGCAGCCCGGCAAGGGCTCGACCTTCACCATCCGTCTGCCCGAGGCAGATCCCGAACTGACCACAGCACTCGAAGAGCAACTGGAAGAGCAGCCATCGTGACCAAGATCCTCATCGTCGACGACGAGCCGGCCCTGAGCGAGCCCCTGGAGTTCCTGCTGCAGCGTGAGGGGTACGAGACCTCCGTCGCTGCCGACGGCGTGACCGCGCTGTCGAAGTTCGACGCGGAGAACCCCGACCTGGTGCTCCTCGACCTCATGCTGCCGGGCCTGAGCGGCACCGAGGTGTGCCGGCAGATCCGGACCCGGTCGAACGCACCGATCATCATGCTGACCGCGAAGGACTCGGAGGTGGACATCGTCGTCGGGCTCGAGCTCGGCGCCGACGACTACGTGACGAAGCCGTACTCGACCCGGGAGCTCCTGGCCCGGATCCGAGCCGTGCTCCGTCGCCGCACCGAGGACGACCCGGCGGACAGCGGCATCCTGCAGGTCGGCGGCATCCGGATGGACGTCGAGCGGCACACGGTGTCGGTCGACGGGTCCGAGACCCCCATGCCGCTCAAGGAGTTCGAGCTCCTCGAGCTGCTGCTCCGGAACGCCGGCCGTGTGCTGACCCGCGGGCAGCTCATCGACCGGGTGTGGGGTTCCGACTACTTCGGTGACACCAAGACCCTCGACGTGCACATCAAGCGCATCCGCTCGAAGATCGAGCGGGTCCCGTCGACCCCCGAGATCCTGGTGACGGTCCGCGGTCTCGGGTACCGCATCGAGGCCTGAGACGGACGGACAGGAGGCCCGGTGCGAGTCCCTGGGACTCGCACCGGGCCTCCTGTGCGAACGGCTCGGGCGCGGTGTCAGCAGCGCTCGTCGGCGTCAGTTGGTGCCGTTGTCGCCCTCGGACGAATCCGTCTGCGAGTCGGTCGGCTGCGTGCCGGGCACGGCCTCGCCGGTCGACTGTGCGCCGCTCTCGGACGGGGACGTCGAGGTGGGCGTCGGGGTCGGGCTCGGCGCGAGGGTCTGGTACTCCTCCTGCGAGCTCGTCAGCACCGGCACGTTGGCCGAGGTGCCCTCGGCGTCCGGGTAGCTGAAGTAGACCTTCACGAGCGAACCGGGCTTCGCGTCCGCGTTGTCGAACACGATCGGTTCGGCGTCACCGGCGGTGGTGCCCTGCGTGGTGTCGCCCTCTTGCACGCTCGACTCGTCGTCGCTGCCCGCACCCGCGGCCATGGCGAGGTCGACGTGGGTGTTGGCCGGCACGTCGACGGTCTGGGTGTCGCCGCCGATCTCGATCGAGACGGTGTAGTCGTCCTGGTCGTCGTTGTTCACCAGCGTGCCGATGAAGCGGGCGCTCTCACCGTCGTCCGAGATCAGGAGGGCGTTCCGCACGTCGACCTTGCCGGTCGAGACGTCCACGCCGTCGGTGATCTGCTTGATGTCGACGGTGTGGGCCGGCGACATGAACTCGCACCCGGTGGCGCCGAGCGCGATGGTTGCCGCAACGGCGACGGACACGAGTACCCGAGGTCGCAAGAGATTCCTCCGTAAGTCACGATGGAGACCGGGCGGTCCCCGCGCCCATCCTAGCGATCACCGGGAGGGGTGAGCGTTGAGGGTCCCCTTACCGGAACGGCCCTTGTGGTAAACTGGATGTCTGGGAACGGAGCCTGATACATGCAATTCGAGGTCGGCGAGACCGTCGTCTACCCCCATCACGGGGCGGCAACCATCTCTGAAGTCAAGACTCGCGTCATCAAGGGCGAGGAAAAGGTCTACCTGAAACTGCGGGTGACGCAGGGTGACCTGACGATCGAGGTCCCGGCGGACAACGTCGACCTGGTCGGCGTCCGCGACGTGATCGGCAAGGAAGGACTCGACAAGGTGTTCGAGGTCCTCCGGGCGCCGTTCACGGAAGAGCCCACCAACTGGTCACGCCGCTACAAGGCGAACCTCGAGAAGCTCGCTTCCGGTGACGTCATCAAGGTGTCCGAGGTCGTCCGCGACCTCTGGCGGCGCGATCAGGACCGCGGGCTCTCCGCGGGTGAGAAGCGGATGCTGGCCAAGGCCCGGCAGATCCTCATCTCCGAACTCGCGCTGGCCGAGAAGACCGACGAGGACAAGGCATCGACCGTCCTCGACGAGGTCCTGGCGTCCTGAGCCTGACGACAGCGCACTGAACACGACAGCACGAACGACGACCGCACGGTTCCCCGAAGGGGTGGACCGGGCGGTCGTCGTCGTTGCGGCCGGCTCCGGCACCCGGCTCGGCATCGGGACCGCGAAGGCGTTCGTGCCCGTGGCCGGTGCGCTGATGCTCGCGCGGGCGCTCGAACCCCTGTTCGCGCTGCCGTCACCGACGCTCGTCGTCGTGGTCGCACCCGCGTCGCACCTGGACGAGTGCCGGCAGGTGGTCGGTTCGGTCGCGGGTGCTGCGGTCGCGTACACGGCCGTCGTCGCCGGAGGCACGGATCGCCACGGTTCGGTCGAGGCCGGCCTGGCCGTCCTGCCGGACTCCGTCACCACGGTGCTCGTGCACGACGCGGCGCGGTGCCTCACGCCCGCGGCACAGTTCTCGCGGGTGTTCGACGCCGTCGCCGCCGGTGACGGTGCGGGCGTCGTGCCGGCGCTCCCCGTCACGGACACGGTCAAGCGGGTCGACGGCGACGTCGTCGTCGAGACCGTCGACCGTGCGGCGCTCGTCGGGGTGCAGACGCCGCAGGGCTTCCCGCTCGCGGCACTGCGGCAGGCCTACGCGGTGTCGTCGCAGTCCGAGACGGACGACGCCGGGGTGTTCCAGGCCGTCGGGGGCACCGTGCGGTTCGTGCCGGGTGACGCCGATGCCTTCAAGATCACGACGCCGTGGGACCTCGGCCGGGCCGAGTCGATCGTGCGGGCGCGGTCCGAAGCTGGTGCTGGTGCTGGTGCCGGTGCTGGTGCGGCGGGTGCCAGCCAGGCGGACGCCGTCGCGGTCCGACTCGGGCTCGGGGTCGACGTGCACGCCTTCGACGACGCCTCGCCCTGCCGCGTCGGGCTGCTCGACTTCCCCGGCGAACCCGGCCTCTCCGGGCACAGCGACGGTGACGCGGTGGCGCACGCGGTGTGCGACGCCCTGCTCTCCGCCGGGGGCCTCGGCGACATCGGCGGACGCTTCGGCACCGCTGACCCGCAGTACGCCGGCGCCACGGGCGACGTGTTCGTGCGCGGCGCGGTCGCGTTGCTCGCCGACGCCGGGCTCGTGCCGGTGTCCGTCACCGTGCAGGTCATCGGCAACCGGCCGCGCATCGGTCGTCGTCGCGACGAGATGCAGGACGCCCTGTCCGCGGTCGTCGGTGCTCCCGTCGCCGTGTCCGGCACGACGACCGACGGGCTCGGGTTCACCGGCCGTGGCGAGGGGCTCGCGGCGATCGCCACGGCACTCGTGCGTCCCTCCTGAAACCGCGGCGCCGCGCCGATTAGGGTTGAGGCGTGACCGTTCGCCTCTACGACTCCCGCGCCGCAGCCGTCGTCGACCTCGTGCCCCTGGTCGACGGACACGTGAGCGTCTACGTCTGTGGTCCGACGGTGCAGTCGTCGCCGCACATCGGGCACCTGCGGTCCGCGCTCGTCTACGACATCTGGCGTCGGTGGCTCACCCACCGTGGGTACCGGGTGACCCTGGTGCGGAACGTCACCGACATCGACGACAAGGTCCTCGACCTGGCTGCAGGCACGGACGAGGAGTGGTTCGCCCGCGCCTACCGGGTCGAGCTCGAGTTCACGGCCGCGTACAACGCCCTCGGCATCCTGCCCCCGACGTACGAGCCCCGCGCCACCGCGAGCGTGCCGCAGATGCACGAGATCATCCAGCGCCTCATCGACCGCGGGCACGCCTACGCCGCCGACGACGGCTCGGGTGACGTCTACTTCGACACCGGCAGCTGGGCCGACTACGGGGTGCTCACCCGGCAGCGGCGCGAGGACATGGTCGAGGCCGCCGACGCCGACCCGCGTGGCAAGCGCGACGCCCGTGACTTCGCGCTCTGGAAGGGTGCGAAGCCCGGCGAGCCGTCGACGGCCAACTGGGACTCCCCGTGGGGCGCCGGCCGTCCGGGCTGGCACATCGAGTGCTCGGCGATGTCGCGCCGGTACCTCGGCCCCGCGTTCGACATCCACGGCGGCGGGCTCGACCTGCGCTTCCCGCACCACGAGAACGAGCTGGCGCAGTCCACGGCCGCCGGGGACCCGTTCGCGTCGTACTGGCTGCACAACGGCCTGGTGACCGTCGAGGGCCAGAAGATGTCGAAGTCGCTCGGCAACTCGATCTTCGCGGCGGACTTCCTCGGATCCGCTCGTCCCGCCGTCGTCCGCTACTTCCTCGGTGCCGCCCACTACCGCTCGTCGATCGATCACCACGAGGGCTCCCTTGCCGAGGCCGAGGCTGCGTACGACCGCATCGCCGGGTTCCTCGAGCGCGCCGAGACCCGGCTCGAGGGTGTCCACCTCGCCGACGCCCCGGCCGTGCCCGAGACCTTCGCCGCGGCCATGGACGACGACCTCTCCGTGCCCCAGGCCCTGGCCGTGCTGCACGAGACCGTGCGCACCGGCAACGCCGCCCTGGACGCCGACGATGCGGAAACGCTCGGGACCGCGTACCATCAGGTGGCTGCGATGGTGGAGGTGCTCGGCATCGACCCGCGAGCCGCCCACTGGTCGGGCGGCGGCCACGACACCTCGGCAGGCCCGCTCGCCGCCCTCGTCGAACGCCTCGTGCAGGAGCGCGCGGACGCCAGGGCAGCACGGGACTTCACCGCGGCCGACCGCGTGCGCGACGACCTCGCCGCCGCGGGCATCACGATCGAGGACACGCCGTCCGGAACACGCTGGAGCATCGCCTGAACACGGCAGTGCCGAACAGGAGCTACGCATGAAGAACGTCTCGGGAAGCAAGAAGGGTCGGCCCGGCGCCGTCCGCACCGGTCGCAAGGGCAACAAGCAGGTCGGTTCCGGCGGACAGGGCGCCCAGGCGCTCGAGGGTCGCAAGCCGACCCCGAAGGCCGAGGACCGCCCGTACCACCCGGCCGGCAAGCGCAAGGCCGCGAAGGACCGCTTCGAGGCGGCCAAGGGTCGGCACGGTTCCTCGAGCACCCCGCAGGGTCGCACGGGCCGTCCGCCGGCACGCAAGACCGACGACTCCGAGCTGGTGACCGGGCGCAACTCCGTGCTCGAGGCCCTGCGCACGAAGACCCCGTCATCGACGCTCTACATCGCGTCGCGCATCGAGGTCGACGACCGCGTGAAGGAGATCCTCGCGCTCGCCAACCACCGCGGTGTGCCGATCATCGAGCTCATGCGTCCCGAGCTCGACCGCATCACCGGACACGACAGCGTGCACCAGGGCGTCGCCCTCAAGGTGCCGGCGTACCAGTACGCCGTGTCCGAGGACATCGTCGAGCAGGCGTTCTCGCGTGACCAGGTCCCGCTGCTCGTCGCACTCGACGGCATCACGGACCCCCGCAACCTCGGCGCGATCATCCGCTCGACCGCGGCGTTCGGCGGACACGGTGTCATCGTGCCGCAGCGTCGTTCGGTCGGCGTGACGGCGTCGGCGTGGAAGACCTCGGCCGGTGCCGCGGCACGCACCCCCGTCGCGATGGCCCCGAACCTCACGCAGACCCTGAAGTCGCTCAAGTCGATGGGCCTGTTCGTCCTCGGCCTGGACGGCGACGGTGACGTGGAGCTCGACGGCCTCGAGCTCGCGGACCGCCCGATCGTGATCGTCGTCGGTTCCGAGGGCAAGGGCCTGTCGCGCCTGGTCACCGAGACCTGCGACGCCATCGTGTCGATCCCGATCTCGAGCGCCACCGAGTCCCTGAACGCCGGCATCGCCGCGAGCGTCACCCTGTGGGAGGTCGCGCGGCGCCGTCGCACCGCGTAGCCCCAGCACTTCGTGAGCAGGAATGGTCGCCTCCCCGAGCGGGAGGCGACCATTCCTGCTCACGGTGCTGGCCGGGCTGGGTGTAACGGCCTGGAGGCCCGGCGCCGGTCTCCGGGACCCGCGCCGGGCCTCCAGGCGGTCGCGTTGCCGACCCCCGAACGGTCAGGACACGTCGGCTGGTGCCCGCCGTGTGGTCACGAGTCGTCGCTGCGCGACGCCGCAGACGACGGTCTACGACCGTTCGGCGCCCACCCGGCGGGGTGTCGTGACCGAGCGGGGACCGCTTCAGACCGTGGCGCGCCAGTCGTCGACGTCGTCGGACTCGTCGGCGTCGTCGTCGTCCAGCACCGGGATCGGCACGGTGATCGACGAGGTCGGCGGGTTGATGAGCAGGCGCTCGTCGCGACGGTGTCGGAGCACGTCGTTGATGTAGGCGGTCGTGGCTTCGGGCAGGGAGACGGAACGCTCCTCTTGCTGGGACATGAACCAGCGGTGCTCGAGCAGCTCGTGGAACACCTCGGCGGGTTCGAGGCGGCCGCGCAGGTCACGGGGGATCGAGCGGACGACGGGCTCGAAGACCCGTGAGACCCACTCGTGCGCCACCATCTCCTCGTCGAGTTCGTCACGGCCGTTGCGGGCGCGGTACGAGTCGAGGTCGTTGAGCAGGCGCCGGGCCTGGTTCTCGCCGGCGTCGAGCCCGGTGAGCCGCAGCAGTCGCCGCTGGTGGTGCCCGGCGTCGACGACCTTCGGCTGGATCCGGACCTGCGAGCCACCCTCGGTGGTGTGGATCGACAGTTCCTCGATGTCGAAGCCGAGCTCGTTCAGGCGCTCGACGCGGTCGTTGATGCGCCAGCGTTCCTTGATGTCGAACTGCTCGGTGCCGGTGAGCTCGGTCCAGAGCGTCCGGTACTGGGCGACGATGCGGTTCGACACGTCCACGGGGTCGGCGTTCTCGTCGAGCCGTCCGCCGGCCTCGAGGTCGAGCAGCTCGCCGGCGATGTTCACGCGGGCGACCTCGAGGTCGTTCTCACGCTGGCCGTTCGACAGCCCGCCGGGGTAGAGCTTGCCGGTCTCGGCGTCGACCAGGTACGCGGCGAAGGCGCCGGCGTCGCGACGGAACAGCGTGTTCGACAGGGACACGTCGCCCCAGTAGAAGCCGATGACGTGCAGGCGGACGAGCAGCAGCGCGAGGGCGTCGACCAGACGGGTGGCGGTCTCGGGGCGCAGCGTCTGCGAGTAGAGCGCGCGGTAGGGCAGGGAGAACCGCAGGTGGCGGGTCACGAGCACGGGGTGCAGTGGTTCACCGTCGGCGTCGACGCGGTTCGTGATGACCGCGACCGGGTCCACGCACGGCACGTCCATGCGCTGCAGGGTCCGGAGCATCTCGTACTCGGACCGGGCGACCTCTTCGCCGGTCTCCTTCACCGCGGCGACGTACCCGCTCAGGTGCACGAACCGCACGAGGTGCCGCGAGATGCCCTTCGGCAGCGCGACGATCGTGTCGTCGGGCCAGTCGGCGAGCGGCAGGTCCCACGGCAGGTCGAGCAGGCCGGGGTCGACGGTGGCGGCAGTGATGGACATCGAGTCGGGCACGGTGGTTCCTCTGGTGTCGGGGACAGCCGAGAGCCCGCGTCCGCCCTTGTGAGGCGGGCGCGGGCTCTCGGGGGAGTGCGCTGGTTACGCGCTGACGACGGCCTTGTCGTCGAGGCGGTCGCCCGACTCGGTGTCGAAGGCGTGGACGTGGCCCTGCTTCGGCGTGATGACGATCGTGTCACCGATCGACGGGTGCGCACGACCGTCGACACGGGCGACGATGTCGGCGCGCTGGCCGTTCACGTCCGCGTGACCGTAGAGGTAACCGTCGGCGCCGAGCTCCTCGACGACGTCGACCGTGACGGGCAGGCCCTCGCCGGACTGCGACACGATGACGTCCTCGGGGCGGATGCCGACCGTGATCTGTGCGGCACGGGCGTTCGACAGGGTGTCGCGGTCGATCGCGTGGTTGAGCGTGCCGAACTTGATACCGCCCTCGATGACGTCGGCGGGCAGCAGGTTCATGGCCGGCGAACCGATGAAGCCGGCGACGAACACGTTGTTCGGCTTCTCGTACAGGTCGCGCGGGGTGCCGACCTGCTGCAGGATGCCGTCCTTGAGCACCGCGATGCGGTCACCCATGGTGAGGGCCTCGGTCTGGTCGTGCGTGACGTAGACCGTGGTGACGCCGAGACGACGCTGCAGCGACGCGATCTGCGTGCGGGTCTGGACGCGCAGCTTGGCGTCGAGGTTCGACAGCGGCTCGTCCATGAGGAACACCTGCGGCTGACGGACGATCGCACGGCCCATCGCGACGCGCTGACGCTGACCGCCGGAGAGCGCCTTCGGCTTGCGGCCGAGGTAGTCCTCGAGGTCGAGGAGCTTGGCGGCTTCCTGCACGCGGGTGGCGCGCTCTTCCTTGCCGACACCGGCGATCTTGAGCGCGAAGCCCATGTTCTCGGCGACGGTCATGTGCGGGTACAGCGCGTAGTTCTGGAACACCATCGCGATGTCGCGGTCCTTCGGCGGGACGTCCGTGACGTCGCGGTCGCCGATGCGGATCTGACCGGAGTTGACCTCTTCGAGGCCGGCCAGCATGCGGAGCGAGGTGGACTTGCCGCAGCCCGAGGGGCCGACGAGGACGAGGAACTCGCCGTCGGCGACGTCCAGGTCGAGGGAGTCGACCGCGGGACGGTTGCCTCCGGGGTAGAGACGGGTTGCCTTGTCATAGGTGACGGACGCCATGAGCGTTCGGTCCTTCCTTCACCGGCAGGTACGTGCCGGACGATCCGAGTGAAGCGGTGTGCCCGTACGGGCCCCGGACAGTCGCCGTCGACTGTCGAGGTTCATACAACACGAGTTCACCCGGGTGCGCCAGTGTTTTCCCCCTTGGTCGGCGGCTTCCCAGAGCGCCCCACTACAATCGCCGGGTCCGTCCGCCGAGCAGGGGAACGCCGAGCGGACACCGATCAGGAGGACGACGCACCGATGAACAACCGCCCCGAGGGTGCCGCCCGCGCCGCGCGGAACGAGCGCCGTGAAGCCGCCCGCCAGCGAGCCCAGCGTGCCCGGACCCAGCAGAAGCGACGCCAGCGTGGTGTCCGGCTCGGCCTGCAGATCGGGCTCGGGGTCGTGCTCCTCGCCGCTGCGACGATCGTCACGCTCGTGCTGGTCGACTCCGTGAAGCCTGCCGGCCCCGGCCCGTCGACCATGTCGCAGGGCGGGATCACCATCGGGCAGGGCCTGAAGCCCGTCGCGGCGTCCGCGTCCGGATCGGCCTCCGCGTCGCCGAGCAGTGCCGCGACCGACGGCGCCGGTACCGTCCGGATCACCCTGTACGTCGACTACCTCTGCCCGGGCTGCGGCCAGTTCGAGCAGGCGAACGGCGACTACATCAAGGACCTCGTCGACTCCGGTGCGGCCACGGTCGACATCCACCCCGTCGCGATCCTGTCGAACCGCTCGCAGGGCACGAAGTACTCCCTCCGCGCCGCGAACGCCGCTGCCTGCGTCGCCGAGCACTCCCCGAACCAGTTCTACGCGGTGAACCAGGCGCTCTTCGCGAAGCAGCCGGACGAGGGCACCGCGGGCCTGACGGACGCCGAGCTCACCGACGTCGTCACGGGCGTGCAGGGGCTGCAGGAACGCAGCGCCGTCCGGAGCTGCATCGCCGACCAGGACTACGCCAAGTGGGTGGACGAGCAGACGACGGCGGTGTCCGGGGGCACGATCCCCGGGTCGACGCTCAAGGAGTTCCCCGGCACCCCGCTCGTGCTCGTGAACGGGCAGCGCTACGAGCTGACCTCCCCGGTCACGAACGACGACTTCCGCACCTTCGTGGTGACGGCCGCCGGGGCGACCGACGCCACCCCGACGCCCACGCCGAGCGCGACCCCGTCGCCCACGCCGACCAAGCGCTGACGTTCGGACGAGCGCTGACGCGCTGCCCACGGACGGGAGGCCCGGTGCCAGCTGGCACCGGGCCTCCCGTGGTTCGACGGTGCGGCTACAGGGCCGAACCCGGGATGCTCAGGGTGTCGCAGCTCGTCGCGCCCTGCTGGTAGCCCCGCAGGAACCAGCGCTGTCGCTGCTCGCTCGACCCGTGCGTGAACGAGTCCGGGTCGACGCGGCCGGTCGCGCGCTCCTGGATGCTGTCGTCGCCCACGGCGCTCGCCGCCGACAGGGCGTCGGTGATCTGGGAGCGGGTGATCGGTTCGAAGAAGGTCTCGCCGTTCGCGTCCTTCGTCGTGGCGGCGTCGCCGACCCAGGCCCCGGCGTAGCAGTCAGCCTGCAGCTCGACGCGGACACTGCCCGACGACGCCCCCGTGCCGGAGCGGTCGGTGTTCGCGAACGACCCCTGAAGCTGCTGGATGTGGTGCGCCCACTCGTGCGCGACGACGTACATCTGCGCGAGCGGACCGCCGGACGAGCCGTACTGCGACTGCAGGTCGTCGTAGAACGCGGTGTCCAGGAAGACCGCACGGTCCGGTGGGCAGTAGAACGGGCCGGTCGCGGCCGACGCCTGCCCGCACGAGGTGTCGGTGGAGTCCTGGAACAGGAAGAACTCCGGTGACGTGTACGAGATGCCGAGCGACCGCGCCTCGGACGTCCAGTAGGTGTCGAGCGACTCGGCCGCGCCCTCCATCCGGCACTCGACGCGCAGGTTGGCGTCGCGCCCGGTCCGGCACTCGGGGGCGGCATCGACGGACTCGCCCCCCTGCTGGATCGTCGTCAGGCCGTTGCCGCCGCCGACGATCCCGCTCACGTCGAAGCCGGTGAACTGCGCGATCAGGAACACCACGATGGCGCCGACGCCCACGGCACCTCCGCCGATCGCCGTGGTGCGACCCCGCCGCTTGACCTTGCCGCCCCGGAGTCGCGAGTCGTCGTTGAACGTCATGGTCCCGAACCTACCGATCAGCACCTCCCGATCAGCGGCCCCGCGTACCGTCGGCGGCGTCGGCCACCCCGACACCTGTCGTACACCTGTCGTACAACCGGAAGGAACCGCACGATGGCCACTCCCATCAGCACCGTGATGAGCCCCGCCCGCTACGTCCAGGGCAAGGACGCGATCACCCGCGTCGGCGAGTTCATCGCCCCGATCGGCAAGCGGCCCCTGATCGTCGCCGACGACGTGGTCTGGGGCATCGTCGAGACCGCCGTCACCGAGAGCTTCCGGTCCGCCGACCTGGCCGTGCAGCGTGTCGGGTTCGGCCGCTTCGCCACCCCCGAGGCCGTCGACGAGCTCGTCGAGCAGATCCGCGCGAAGGACGCCGACGTCATCGTGGGGCTCGGCGGTGGCTCCGCGATCGACGCCGCGAAGGCCGCTGGGCACCTCGCCGGCACCCGGTGGGCCAGCGTGCCGACGGCCGCGTCCACCGACGCCCCGACCTCGGCGCTCGCCGTCATCTACACCGCCGAGGGCGAGTTCATCGAGTACCGCTTCTTCCCGCACAACCCGGACCTGGTGCTCATCGACACCAGGCTCGTCGCCAACGCGCCGGTGCAGTTCCTGGTCGCGGGCATCGGCGACGCGCTGGCGACGTGGGTCGAGGCCCGTGCCGCGAAGCGCGCCAACGCCGACACCATGGCCGGCGGCCTGCAGACCCAGACCGGCGTCGCGCTCGCCGAGCTGTCGTGGAAGCTCCTGCACGAGAACGCCCTGCAGGCCATCGAGGCCGTCAAGGCCAAGGTCGTCACCCCGGCGCTCGAGAAGGTCGTCGAGGCGAACACGCTGCTGTCGGGCCTGGGCTTCGAGTCCGGTGGGCTCGCCGCCGCCCACGCGATCCACAACGGGCTGACCGCGGCTCCGCAGGCGCACGGCCTGGCGCACGGGCAGAAGGTGAACATCGGGACGATCGCGCAGCTGGTGCTCGAGGGTGCCCCGGCCGAGGAGATCGAGGACTTCGTCGTCTTCACCACGAAGGTCGGCCTGCCGAACACCCTGACCGAGATCGGCCTGACGGTCGACGACCGTGACGTGCTGCGCGCCGTGGCCGAGGCCGCGACGGTGGAGGGCGAGACCATCCACAACATGCCGTTCCCGGTGACGCCCGAGCTCGTGGTCGACGCCCTGGTCGCCATCGAGGGCATCGCACGCAGCGTCCGCGCCGAGCACGGTCTGCCGGAGCCCGTGCTGTACGAGCACCACTGACGTTCGAGCAGCACTGACGGGCGAGGGGTCAGGTGCGGATCAGCGGCTCCATCGTCGCCAGGTCCGCACCGATCCCGACGTCGACGAGTTCGATCCGGCCGGCGAGGGTGGCGGCGGGTCCGGTCAGCAGGCCGGCCTTCACACCGCCGAAGGTGACGGTGGCGTCGGCGTGCAGGACGTGGTCGTCCGCGACGCCGCCGGTGTCCACGTCGATTCCGCTCGGCACGTCCACCGCGACGACGAACGGCGCACGCTGGTCGCGGGCGAGCTCACGGATGGCGTCCACGACCTCCCGCGCGGGGGACCGCAGCGCGTTCGCGCCGTGCACCCCGATGCCGAGGATGCCGTCGAGCACCAGGTCGGCCTCGAGAGCCGCCTCGGTCGCGACGTCCGCCAGGCGTTCGCCGTCGCTCCGGCCGGCGGCCCGCAGGATGTCGGCCGCTCCGCCCGCGTTCGGTCCCGAGGTGCCGGACGGGCCGTCGAGCAGACGGGCGCCGGCGTCCAGTGCCGCTGCCAGGCCGGCCTCGTGGACACGGGAGCCGACGCGCAGGACCGCCACGTGCCTCCCGGCCGCTGCCAGGCGCGCGCCCGCGAACAGGGCGTCACCGCCGTTGTCGCCGCTGCCGGCGAGCACGAGGACGGATCCCGGCCCGTCGACCGGCCGCACGGCCGGGTCGTCCAGCAGGTCGCCCACGATGCGCGCGAGCCCGTCGGCGGCCCGTTGCATCAGGGGTTCCCCCGCGTCGAGGTGGGGGCGTTCCGCCGCCCGGATCTGATCGCCGCCGTAGCCGTCCATGGCCACCACACTGCCCCGATACGCTTGAGAGGACATGTCACTCGTCCCCGAAGCGCCCCGCCCCCGGTTCGTGATGTCGCCCGACGGGCTGCGACTCGCGACCTACGACTTCGGCGACCCCGACGCCCCGGCCGTGATCGCGGTGCACGGCTTCGCCTCCGGTGCGGTGCTCAACTGGCACGCCTCGGGCTGGACGCGGCACCTGGTCCGTGCCGGGTACCGGGTCCTGGCGCTCGACCAGCGCGGGCACGGCGCGAGCGCGAAGCCGCACGACCCCGGTGCCTACTCGATGGACCTGCTCGTCGCCGACGTCACCACGGTCATCGACACGTACCTGCTCGACGACGTCGCGTACCTCGGGTACTCGCTCGGCGCACGGGTCGGCTGGCACACCGCCGAACGCCTGCCCGGCCGGATCTCACGTGCGGTGTTCGGCGGGATCCCGGACGCCGACCCGATGCGTCGCGTCCGCGTCGACCAGGCGAAGGCGTACATCGCCGACGGCACCCCCATCGAGGACCGCGTCACCAACGGCTACCTGACGATGGCGGGCAACGTCGAGGGCAACGACCTCGGCGCGCTCGTGGCCATGGTCGAGGGGATGCGGAACAGCATCGAGCCGACCCCGGAGAACGCCCCGGCGCAGCCGCTCCTGATCGCCGCGGGCAGCGAGGACGGCATCCGCGACAGCGCGGTCCGGCTCGCCGAGGCCGCGCCGGACGCCACCTTCTTCGAGATCCCCGGGCGCAACCACTTCAACGCCCCGACCTCCCGGCCCTTCCGCGAAGCAGCGCTGCGGTTCCTGTCCGCCCCGCGCTGAGGGGTACTCGTGGGTCCCCTCGGTCGGACGGCACCGGGCGTACCGTCCCCGCCATGGACTACAGACTCCTCGGCAACAGCGGGACATCGGTGTCGACGCTGACCCTCGGCACCATGACGTTCGGCAGCGAAGCCGACGAACCCACCTCACACGCCATCCTCGACGCCTTCGTGGCCGCCGGTGGCACGCTCGTCGACACGGCGGACGTCTACTCCGGCAACGAGTCCGAGCGGATCATCGGCCGCTGGCTCGCAGCACACCCCACCGAGGCCGCGCAGGTCGTCCTCGCCACCAAGGGCCGGTTCCCGCAGGGCGACGGCCCGAACGACCTCGGCCTGTCCCGACGACACCTGCGCGTGGCCCTCGACGCCTCGCTCGAGCGGCTCGGCGTCGACCACATCGACCTGTACCAGATGCACGCGTGGGACGCCCTGACCCCCATCGACGAGACCCTGCGGTTCCTCGACGACGCCGTGGCCGCCGGCAAGATCGGCTCCTACGGGTTCTCGAACTACCTCGGCTACCAGGTCACCAAGGCCGTCTACGAGGCGAAGGCCCACGGCTGGGCGCCGCCCGTCACCCTGCAGCCGCAGTACAACCTGCTCGTCCGCGACATCGAGCACGAGGTCGTGCCCGCCTGCCTCGACGCCGGCATCGGTCTGCTGCCCTGGTCGCCGCTGGCCGGCGGCTGGCTCTCCGGCAAGTACCAGCGCGACGAGGCCCCGACCGGTGCTACCCGCCTGGGCGAGAACCCGCAGCGCGGCATGGAGGCCTGGGAAGCCCGCAACGGCGACGAGCGCACGTGGGAGGTGCTCGACGCCGTCTCCGAGGTGGCCGACGCCCACGACGCGTCGAAGTCGCAGGTCGCGCTCGCCTGGCTGCTGGCCCGTCCCGCGGTCACGAGCGTGATCCTCGGCGTCCGCACCCTGTCGCAGCTCGAGGACAACCTCGGTGCCGCGGACCTGGTGCTCACCGACGACGAGCTCGACCGGCTGACCGACGCCAGCGCTCCCCGCATCGACGACTACCCCTACGGCACGGCCGGCGTCGCGCAGCGGGAGCGGAAGATCACCGGCGGGCGCTGAGCCGGCGGGTGCCGAGCTGGCGGACGCTGAGCGGACAGGACCCCTGCGCGTTCGTGCACATCGTGCGGATTTCCGCGGATGTGGGGTCAGGGTGTGGACGCGCGGGTCGGTGAGGTGTCATCCTCGTCGCACGACCGGCTGGTTACCGCGTCCAGCGCCCGGAACGCCCCCTGATCCGCGTTCCGTGTGCCGATGCCCCGGGCGAGACTTCGCCCGGGGCATCGCTTCATCAAGGGCAGTGCGTCGCACCCCCTCCACACCTTCTGTACGGCAGTATTCCACCGTGCTGCTCTGCTTCGTCGACGAATCCTTCAAGCCGGACCTCTACGGCTTCGGCGCCGTGATGGCGGACGCGGCACAGACCCGCTGGCTCACGCATCGCATGCACGAGATCGTCGCGGCGCTCGAGGAGTACGGCGTCGAGGCGCAGGCCGAGATCCACGCCCATCCGATCTTCCACGGGAAGGGCGCTTGGAGCGCCGTCCCGCCACGCGTGCGCGTGAAGGTGTTCCTCGACGTGGTCGAAGCCGTCGTGACTTCCGGAGCAACCGTGCTGCTCCGAGGGTGCCGCCCCGGGCGGTTGCGTCGGTACCAGGACGCGCGGGGCTTCCGTGATCGGCACTCGCCGGAACAGGTGGCCTTCCAGCACCTCCTGCAGCGGGTCGACGGGAAGGCCGGTGAGATGGGTGTGCACGCGCTCGTCATCGCGGACGAACGGTCGGATCGAGACCGGCACCGTGAGCGCTTCGCGGTGTACCAGGCCTACGGGACTCCCGGAACGTACATGCAGACCCGGCTCGAACGGTTGCTCGACACCGTTCACTTCGCGCCGAGTCACCACTCACGCATGCTGCAGGTCGCCGATCTCCTGGCGTTCGTCTGGGTGCGCTCGCGGACGGTGGAGGAACGGGATCCGCGGCAGGCGCGTGTCCTCGCCGCGCTCGTCGACGACATCGAACGGTGCGCGTACCAGCCCGGCGTCTGGCCCTGAAACTGGTCGACCGGCACCAGGGCCCCGGACGCACGACAGCCCCGCTCGAGGCGGGGCTGAAGGCGGTGCGGGCGGCGAACGAGTCGCGGCCTGCGCATGCAGTATATGGGGCCGGCAGCGGGACTTGAACCCGCAACCCCCGTATTACAAGTACGGTGCGCTACCAATTGCGCCATGCCGGCTGACGCCGCTCATCTTACCGGTGAGGGCGTCCGGGGCTCACCCGCCCGACTTCTCCGAGAAGTTCAGCGAGATCGAGTTCATGCAGTACCGGTCACCCGTGGGGGTGCCGAACCCGTCCGGGAACACGTGGCCCAGGTGCGAACCGCAGTTCGCGCACCGGACCTCGGTGCGGGCCATGCCGAGGGAGTTGTCCTCGATGAGCTGCACGGCGTCCGGGTTCACCGACTCGTAGAACGACGGCCAGCCGCAGCCGGAGTCGAACTTCGTGCCGCTCTTGAACAGCTCCGCGTTGCAGGCCGCACAGGTGTAGACGCCGGCACGCTCCTCGTCGAGGAGCTCACCGGTCCACGGTCGTTCGGTCCCCGCCTGGCGGAGGACGGCGTACTGGTCCGGGGAGAGCTCCTCGCGCCACTGGGCGTCGGACTTGTCGACGTTGTATGCCATTGGTTCCTCCTGCTTCCGGCCGGGCTCTTCCGGGCACTCCCGACCACTTCACTAAACTCGCCACGATGTCCGAGCATTCCGTGCACCACGCCCGCTGGACCCGTCTGACGACGGACGAACTGTACGGCATCGTCGTCCTGCGCAACCGCGTGTTCGCGCTCGAGCAGCGGGTCACCGCCGAGGACTTCGACGGCCGTGACCGCGAGCCCGACACCGAGCACTGGTGGTTCGGCACGGACACCGATGCGGTTGGGTACCTGCGGCTCATCCGCCCGGCGGCCGACGAGGTCCACCCCGACGGCGCAGAGCCCCCGGCGTGGGTGATCGGCCGGGTCGCCACCGACCCCGGACACCGTGGGCAGGGGATCGCCGGCCGGCTCGTCGCCGCCGTCCTCGACGAACACGGACACGACCCGTTCGTCCTGCACGCCCAGGAGTACGTCGCCGCCCTGTACGAGCGGTACGGCTTCGTGCGGTTCGGGAGGCCGTACGACGAGGCCGGCATCCGCCACGTCGGCATGCACCGGCCCGGACGCTGATGGACACCCGCGCCCGGTTCGACGCGTACGCCGACCGCATCCAGGCGGTCTCCCCGTCGTACGCGGCCTGGGCACGGTCGCTCGACGACTCCCTCGTCGCGCTCCTCGTCGAGGTCCCCGAGCAGCAGCGGCAGCCGGAACTGTTCTTCGCGGTCGCGCGGCGGCTGGGCGCGGACCCGTCGGACCCGGGTGCGCTGCGCGCGCTCGGCCTGGCGGCCCGCCCCGCGCTGGTCGCGGCCCTCGCTTCCGCCACGGTGCAGGCCAACGACCCGCAACGGCTCGCCCCGGTCGTCCCGCTGTTCGCGGCGCTCGCCGAACGGTCCGCGCGTCCGCTCGGCCTGGTCGACGCCGGGGCCGCCGCCGGACTGTGCTCGATCCCGGACCGGGTGACCCTGGACTACCGCGTCGGTTCCGGGGCCGCGGTCCTCCGGATGCACACGGCGCTCGCCGAGCCCTCGGTCCGGCTGGTCGCGGACGCAACCGGGGCCGTTCCCGCACCCGCGACCGTCCCGATCAGGATCGGCGCCCGGGTGGCCCTCGACCCGAACCCGATCGACCTGTCGGTCCCCGGTGCGTTCGACCGGCTGGTCGAGGCCGTCCCGCCCGAGGCGTCGGACCGGACCGCCCTGATGCGGGCGGCGGCGTCCGCGACGCTCACCGTGCCTCCAGTCCGGATCCGGGGCGCGCTGCCCGGCGACCTCGACCGTGCACTGGACGCCCTGCCGGACGACGTCGAACCGGTCGTCCTGACCACCGGGACCCTGGTCTACGTGCCGGGCGCGGACCGGCAGCGGTTCGTCGACCGGATCCGCGAACGGGGCGTGCACTGGATCGCCCTCGAACGCACCGGGATCCTGCGCGGGGTGGCGGCGACGCTGCCCGACGACGTGGACGCGGCGGACCCGGACTCGTTCGCGACGGTCTCGCTCGACGGGGTCGCGGTGGCCGTCTCGGACCCGTTCGGCACGCGTGTTCGCTGGTTCCGCGCGCCGAACCTGTGACCGGTGTTCGCGACAGTCCAGCGCCGTGCCAGGGTCCGGATCGACTCCACCCCTACGATGTGCGAGACCCGTTACCCGACCGTGATCGGAACCGCAGTGACCAGCCCCACCGACGAACGCAGCGTCGACGAGCTCCGTGCTGACGAGCTGCGTGCTGACCAGCTCGGTGCTGACCAGCTCAGTGAGCTCGCGAAGCACGTGCTGACGTTCGAGCAGGACCGGGCACGGCACGACCGCACGAAGGAAGCGGAGATCCGGGTCGAGTTCGAGATGTCGGCGGCGCGCTACTACCAGGTGCTGAACCGCGTGATCGACTCGCCCGCGGCACTCGCGTACGACCCGCAGCTCGTCAGCCGGCTGCAGCGGCTCCGTCACGCGCGCACCAGCGCCCGGGCGACGCGCAGCTTCGTCGCGCCCGGTGCGGCTCCCGAAGGACGTGAAGAGGAACGATGAGCACGAGATTCCCCCGAGACCGGTTCGACGACGTCGCCGACGGCCCGCGGGTCGGTGCGCACCGCGGTGCCCAGCGTCGCGGCCGTGGCTGGATCGCCTTCGCCTGGGCGGCGCTCGCCACCGGTGTGCTCGTCGGCATCGGCGTGCTCGTCCTCGCGCTGCTGAACGGCAGCTACTCGTTCAACAGCTCGGATTCCCCCTCGGCCTCCACGTCGGCGTCCGCCACCGCGAAGCCCTCGGCGACGTCCAAGCCGTCCGCGTCCTCGTCGGCCGGTTCGGGCTCCGCAGGGTCGGGGTCGGGCAGTGCTGCGGCCGCGACACCGGCGCAGCAGGGCACCACGACCGTCGTCGTCCTGAACGGCACGACCACCACGGGCCTCGCCAGCCGCGCGAGTGCGGCGCTGACCGGCGCCGGCTGGCAGGTCGCCTCCACGGGTGACGCCGGCACGACGGGCTCCACGTCGACGATCGTCTACTACCAGCAGGCGTCGCAGGCGGCGGTCGCGCAGGGCATCGCGAAGCAGCTCGGCGTCACGGCCGTGCAGCAGTCGGCGGCGTTCCCGAACGCCGACGTGAGCGTCGTCCTCGGCGCCGACTACACCGGCTGATCGGTCGTTCTGCGGGGCGTCGCGCCGCGTTTTCCGCGCATTGTGTGACGGCCGTGTTTCGGGCACGTTGATTTCTGACGGAATCGACGTGAAACAACGTCACACCTCTTGCCTGATCGGACGGGTTCGGTCAGAGTCCCATGCAGACGACGATCACGTCGTTCCGCACTGCAGTACCAGGGAGCAAGAGATCATGGCCAACGGAACCGTGAAGTGGTTCAACGCTGAAAAGGGCTTCGGCTTCATCACCGTGGATGGAGGGGGCCAGGACGTGTTCGTGCACTACTCGGCCATCGACATGTCGGGTTACAAGGTCCTCGAGGAGGGCCAGGCCGTCGTGTTCGACGTCGGCACCGGGTCGAAGGGCCCGCAGGCAGAGTCCGTCCGCCCCGCCTGAGCACGACCACTTCCAGAACGCGCCGTCCCGTCAGGGGCGGCGCGTTCGTCGTGTGCGGGGACGGTGACCGGCGCGGGGAGCGCGACCGCGGCGGTGGTGCGGGGTCCACCGGACGCGACGTGTGCTGGGAAGTCGTCACGAGCCTCCCGACTGTGTTGCACTCACACCCGGCGAGTGCCAGAATCGGCGTTGGCACTCGCTCACGCTGAGTGCCAGCACGACCCCCAAGACGACGTCCGGGAGGGACGAAAAACCACATGGCTAAGATCATTGCTTTCGACGAGGAGGCCCGCCGTGGCCTCGAGCGCGGCCTGAACCAGCTGGCCGACGCCGTGAAGGTGACGCTCGGCCCGCGCGGCCGCAACGTCGTCCTCGAGAAGAAGTGGGGCGCCCCCACGATCACGAACGACGGTGTCTCCATCGCCAAGGAGATCGAGCTCGACGACCCGTACGAGAAGATCGGCGCGGAGCTCGTCAAGGAGGTCGCCAAGAAGACCGACGACGTCGCCGGTGACGGTACGACCACCGCGACCGTCCTCGCCCAGGCGCTCGTCCGCGAAGGCCTCCGCAACGTCGCTGCCGGTGCCGACCCCGTGTCGCTCAAGCGCGGCATCGAGAAGGCCGTCGCCGCCGTCTCCGACCAGCTCCTCGCCAACGCGAAGGACATCGAGACCAAGGACCAGATCGCCGCGACCGCGTCGATCTCGGCCGCTGACCCGACCATCGGCGCGCTCATCGCCGAGGCCATCGACAAGGTCGGCAAGGAAGGCGTCGTCACCGTCGAGGAGTCGAACACCTTCGGCACCGAGCTCGAGCTCACCGAGGGCATGCGCTTCGACAAGGGCTACCTGTCGCAGTACTTCGTCACCGACCCCGAGCGTCAGGAAGCCGTCTTCGAGGACGCCTACATCCTGATCGTCAACTCGAAGATCTCGAACATCAAGGACCTCCTGCCGGTCGTCGACAAGGTGATCCAGGCGGGCAAGCAGCTCCTGATCATCGCCGAGGACGTCGACGGCGAGGCCCTGGCCACGCTCGTCGTGAACAAGATCCGCGGCATCTTCAAGTCCGTCGCCGTCAAGGCCCCGGGCTTCGGCGACCGCCGCAAGGCCATGCTGCAGGACATCGCGATCCTGACCGGTGGCCAGGTCATCTCGGAAGAGGTCGGCCTCAAGCTCGAGAACGCGACGCTCGACCTGCTCGGTCGTGCCCGCAAGGTCGTCATCACCAAGGACGAGACCACGATCGTCGAGGGTGCCGGCGACGCCGAGCAGATCGCCGGCCGTGTCCGCCAGATCCGTGCCGAGATCGAGGCGACCGACTCCGACTACGACCGCGAGAAGCTCCAGGAGCGCCTCGCGAAGCTCGCCGGTGGCGTCGCCGTCATCAAGGCGGGTGCCGCGACCGAGGTCGAGCTCAAGGAGCGCAAGCACCGCATCGAGGACGCCGTCCGCAACGCGAAGGCTGCCGTCGAAGAGGGCATCGTCGCCGGTGGTGGCGTCGCCCTCATCCAGGCCGGTGCCGTCGCACTCGAGGCCCTCGAGCTCGAGGGTGACGAGGCGACCGGTGCGAACATCGTCCGCGTGGCCATCGACGCGCCGCTCAAGCAGATCGCGCTGAACGCCGGTCTCGAGCCGGGTGTCGTCGCCGCCAAGGTCCGCGAGCTCGAGTCGGGTTGGGGCCTCAACGCCGCGACCGGCGAGTACGTCGACCTGATCGCCGCTGGCATCATCGACCCCGCCAAGGTCACGCGTTCGGCGCTGCAGAACGCTGCGTCGATCGCCGGTCTGTTCCTGACCACCGAGGTCGTCGTCGCCGAGAAGCCCGAGCGCACCCCTGCTGCTCCGGCTGGCGACCCGACGGGTGGCATGGACTTCTAAGTCCGCCTGACGGAACGGCCCCGCACGCTGCGCGTGTGGGGCCCTTCTGCATGTGCGGGGGCGGGGATGTTCTGCGTGTGCGGGGGCGGGGTCGGGGCCGGGAGGTCACAACACCCCGCTCAGGTCCGCCGAGCGGTCAGGAACCGTCGGTTGGGTCCGTTCCAGTCGACACTTCGTGACCGTTGGCCGGCGCAGGAGCGGGGAGTCGTGGCCGGCTCGTGCGTGCGGCTTGCGCGTGTCCTGGGTCTTCTCTCCCGCACAGGAGGCCCGGCTCACCTCGTTCTCCACAGGTCCCGAGTGCGCGTGGCCGGCTCACGTGCCCCGCAACGACCATGATGGCATGCCAGCTGCCCGTCGCCTCCCTGCTCCGTTCGACCGATCCACCTTCCGCGTGGCCGATGCGGTCGGTCACGGCATCGATCCGGAACGGCTCCGGCGCGCCGACCTGGCAGCCCCGGTGCACGGTGTGCGTGCTCCGATCGACTCGGTGGACTTCATCGACGCCGTCGCCCTGGTCATGCGTCCCGACCAGTTCTTCAGCCACACGACCGCCGCCGCGATCTGGGGTGCGCCACTGCCGCAGTCGGTGCGCTCGGTCGGCCCGGTGCACGTCTCGACCGCGAGGGACGGGAGCCGGATGCGTCGGCCCGGCGTGGTCGCGCACCGGCTGGACCGGCCGAGGACCGTCGAACACCGCGGGTTCCCGGTCAGTGTCCCCGCGCAGATGTGGTTCGAGTGCGCCGGCGTGCTCGCACGTGACGCGCTGGTCGCGATCGGGGACCACCTCGTCGGACCAGCCGGGCTGGCGACGGCGGACGACCTCCGTGTGTCGATCCGCCCCGGCACACGCTTCGCGCTCGCTGCTCGGCGCGCGTTGGACCTCGTCCGGGCTGGGGCGGAGTCGCCGCAGGAGACCTGGCTCCGTCTGGCCGTGGTCGAAACGGGGTTCCCCGAGCCGGAGCTGAACGTCGACGTGCACGACGGTGCGGGGCGGTTCCTCGGACGCGTCGACATGGCGTGGCCGGAGTTCCGCATCGCGTTGGAGTACGACGGCGATCACCACCGGGAGCGCGACACCTTCCGACACGATCAACGACGGGACAACGGGTTCGTGGTGAACGACTGGCTCGTGATCCACGCGACGGCATCGGACGCACACCGACCCGCGGTGTTGTTCGAGCGACTCCACCAGGCGTTCGAGGTCCGAGCGGTCGGAAGTCGTCGGCGGTCAGCGTGACGGCAGTGATCGCCACGCTGAAGATCTCTTCGCCGGGCGGTCACGACATGCCGTCGGCTGTGCGCCGGCCGGTCACGAACTGTCGGTCAGCGAGCGTGCAGACGACAGATGGTGACCGCTCGGCGGCGTCGGACGGGGTGTTGTGACCGCCCGGGAAGCTGTGAGGGCGGAGGATGGGCGGCAGTTAGCGCTACCTCGAGCAGCGGCCGGCGTGCGGGTCAGGCGGCGAAGTCGCGGGGGAGCAGGGGGAGCCAGACGCGGAAGGTGGCGCCGCCGCCCTCGGTGTCGAAGACCTCGACGGAGCCGTGGTGCGCCGCGACGATGCCGGACACGATGGCGAGCCCGAGGCCCGAGCCGCCGGTGTCCCGGGCGCGGGAGGTGTCCGCACGCCAGAAGCGCTGGAAGATCTTCTCGCGCAGCTGCGGCGGGATGCCCTCACCGTGGTCGATCACGTCGAGGTGTGCCATGCCGCGCTCGTCGTCCACGCCGATGCCGATCTCGATCGGGTCGTCGTTCGCCGTGAACCGCATGGCGTTGCCCATCAGGTTCGTGACGATCTGGCGGATCTTGTTCTCTTCCGCCAGGACGATCGGCGGGCGCTTCGGCAGCACGACCGTGGGCAGCGGGGTGGTCTCGTCCGTCGGGGCGGCACCGGCGTCGATGTTCATGGCGCGGGTACGACGGGCCCGCAGGCGCGCGATGGTCTGGCGCGAGAACGCGATCGGCCCGGTGGTGTTCGCCGAGGTGGGCGACACGGGAGGTGCTTCGCCGGAGTCCGGAGAGCCGATGGACGACGACGACGCCGACGGGCGGACGGCCTGGGGCACGCTCTCGCCGGTGAGGGAGTCCTCGACGAGGACCTGGATCTCCCGGTCGGGGTTGGAGGCCATCGTGTCGAGCGCCGAGTCGCGGGCGATGGCGACGAGGTCGACCGGGCCGAGCTCGAGCGGCTTCGACTCGTCGATGCGGGCGAGCTGCAGCAGGTCCTGCACGAGCAGGCCCATCCGCTGCGCTTCCTTCTCGATGCGCTCCATCGCCTGGGCGACGTCCTCTTCCTTGCGCAGGGCGCCCATCCGGTACAGCTCGGCGTACCCGCGCAGGGACACCAGCGGCGTGCGGAGCTCGTGCGAGGCGTCCCCGACGAACCGGCGCATCTGGGCGATGGTGCGCTCACGGTCCTCGAACGCGGAGTCGATCCGCTCGAGCATGACGTTGAGGGAGCGGTTGAGTCGGCCGACCTCGGTGTTCGGGGTGTCGGCCTCGAGGCGCTGGTTGAAGTCACCCGCGGCGAACCGTGCGGCAGTGTCCTCGACGTCGCGCAGCGGGTCGAAGGTCGCGGTGACGAGCAGCCGGGTGAGCATGGCGCCGAGCAGGATGACCGAGGCACCGAACCCGAGGAAGATCGCGGTGAACTTGCCGATCGTCTCGTCGGTACCGGCACTGGAGACCGCGATGAGCACGTAGCCGGTCTCGGTGGTGCCGTCGGACTGGTTCTGCAGCGACGCCGGGATGATCTGCGCACGCCACTCGTGGTTGTGCTGGCTGTCGTAGAGCGAGATGCGCTGGTTCGCCTGCGAGGCTTCGACCAGGGTGGCTTCGCGGACGTCGGGCCGGCTCGACGCCTTCGTCTGGCAGATCCGGTCGCCGTCGGCATCGTACGCGGCGACGTAGGCGCTCTGCGACACCACGACGGACAGCTTGCAGTACTGCTCGCCGTCGCTGATGTTCTGGCCCTCGAGCTGTTCGGTCGTCTGCTTGACCGTGTTGTCGAGCTGCTGCATGAGGTAGGTGGACAGCACGGTCATCGTGCCGAGTCCGGCGACGAGCAATCCGAGCGCGACGAGCAGCACCGTGATCCCGGTGATCTTGGTGCGCAGGGAGATCCCGTCCCACCAGTGGTTCATTCGCGTGTGCATGCTGCCCCAACGATAGACAGCGGCCGCCCGGTGAAACCGGACGACCGCCGTGAAGTCGAGCCCCGCGGGACTCCTGCTCCTACGAAGCCTTGGACGCCTTCAGCATGTAGCCGAAGCCGCGCTTGGTCTGGATGATCGGCTCGGCGGAGTACTGGTCGAGCTTGCGGCGCAGGTACGAGATGTAGCTCTCGACGATGCCGGCGTCGCCGTTGAAGTCGTACTCCCACACGTGGTCGAGGATCTGCGCCTTCGACAGCACGCGGTTCGGGTTGAGCATCAGGTAGCGGAGCAGCTTGAACTCGGTGGGCGAGAGCTCGATCTGGGCATCGCCGATCGTGACCTCGTGCGTGTCCTGGTCCATCGTGAGCTCGCCGGCGCGGATGATCGCGTCTTCCTCGTCGTTCATGGTGCGACGGAGGATGGCCTTGATGCGGGCGACGATCTCGTCGAGCGAGAACGGCTTGGTGACGTAGTCGTCGCCGCCGACGGTGAGGCCGGTGATCTTGTCCTCGGTGTCGTCCTTCGCCGTCAGGAACAGGATCGGCGAGGTGTAGCCCGAGGAACGCAGGCGCTTGGTGACACCGAAGCCGTTCATGTCGGGCAGCATCACGTCGAGGATGATGAGGTCCGGCTCTTCTTCCAGCACGGCGGAGATCGCCTGTGCTCCGTTGCCCACCGCACGCACGGCGAAGCCGGCGAAGCGCAACGAGGTCGTCAGGAGGTCGCGGATGTTCGGCTCGTCGTCGACGATCAGGATCTTGGGGCCATCGCTCATGGTCTTATCTTCTGACTGTTCCCTCGGGGTTTCCTGAGAGCGGTTCGTGCGTCAGCCCACGGGCGTCTGGACCTGGTCGGCGTCGAGGATCGTGTACGAGTAGCCCTGCTCCGCCAGGAACCGCTGCCGGTTCTGCGCGAAGTCCTGGTCGACGGTGTCCCGGGCCACGAGCGTGTAGAACGACGCGGGCAGGCCGTCCTTGTTCGGGCGGAGGAGCCGGCCGAGCCGCTGCGCCTCTTCCTGCCGGGACCCGAACGAGCCGGACACCTGGATGGCGACGGTCGCGTCGGGCAGGTCGATCGAGAAGTTCGCGACCTTCGAGACGACGAGCACGTCGACCTCGCCGGACCGGAACGCGTCGTACAGCCGCTCCCGTTCGTCGACCGGGGTCGCCCCCGTGATCTCCGCGGCGTCGAGCGACGCAGCCAGTTCGTCGAGCTGGTCGATGTACTGCCCGATCACCAGGATCTGCTCACCGCGGTGCTTCTCGATGAGTTCCCGCACCACCGGGGTCTTGGCCGGGGACGTCGCGGCGAGCCGGTAGCGCTCGTCGTCGCTCGACGCCGCGTACTCCAGGCGGTCCTGGTGCGGCAGGTCGATGCGGACCTCGTAGCAGGAGGCCGGCGAGATGTAGCCCTGCGCCTCGATCTCCTTCCACGGGGCGTCGTACCGCTTCGGCCCGATGAGCGAGAAGACGTCGCCCTCGCGGCCGTCCTCGCGCACGAGCGTCGCGGTGAGGCCCAGGCGTCGGCGGGCCTGCAGGTCGGCGGTCAGCTTGAACACCGGCGCGGGCAGCAGGTGCACCTCGTCGTAGACGATGAGGCCCCAGTCGAGGGCATCGAGGAGCGACAGGTGCGTGTACTCGCCCTTCCGGCGGGCGGTGAGGATCTGGTAGGTCGCGATCGTGACCGGTCGGATCTCCTTGACGCTGCCCGAGTACTCGCCGATGTCCTCCGGCGTCAGGGTCGTGCGCTTGAGGAGCTCGGTGCGCCACTGCCGCGCCGAGACGGTGTTCGTCACGAGGATGAGCGTGGTCGCCTTGACGGTCGCCATGGCGCCCGCGCCGACGAGCGTCTTGCCCGCACCACAGGGCAGCACGACGACGCCGGAGCCCTGGGCGAAGAACGTGTCGACGGCCTGCTCCTGGTACGGCCGCATGTGCCACTCGGCGGTGTCCAGATCGATCGGGTGCGGCTGCCCGGGGGTGTAGCCCGCCAGGTCCTCCGCCGGCCAGCCGAGCTTCACGAGCTCCTGCTTGATCTGCCCCCGCGCCCACGGCTGCAGTTCGACCTCGGTCGAGGACCGCATGTCACCGAGCAACGGCTTGATGCGCTTGGACCGGATGACCTCGGCCAGCACCGACGGGTCCTCGGCGGTGAGGAGCAGGAGCGGCAGGCGCTCGAGTTCCTCGGTCGGGGAGTTCGCGATCACGGGCGCGTCGGGCCGTTCCTCGCGACGGATCACGAGCCGTCCGTAGCGCGAGACCGTGTCGCGGATGTCGACCGTGACGCTCTGCGGCACGGGGAACTTCGCGAAGCGTTCCAGGGTGTCGATCATCGCCTCGGCGTCGTGGCCCGCGGCGCGCGCGTTCCAGAGTCCGAGGCGGGTGATCCGGTAGGTGTGCACGTGCTCGGGAGCGCGTTCGAGCTCGGCGAAGGCCGCGAGCTCGTGGCGCGCGTCCTCGGCATCGGGGTGCGCGACCTCGAGGAGCACGGTGCGGTCGCTCTGCACGATCAGCGGTCCGTTCATGACCTGCCAGCCTAGCCGTCGGCACCTGCGTGCGGGTGACCGCGCGGCTCAGGCGTCGCTCTCGACCGACACGACGAGTGACAGCGGCAGGGTGCGCTCGACGTCGACGGCCGTGTCCCGCCCGCGGACGCGTCCGGCCGCGACCGAGGTCGGCACGATCGAGAACGGCCGCTCCGAGCCGTCCGGCATCCGGACGGTCACACGGATCGGCGTGCGTCCGCGCACGGCCAGGTCGATCTGCCGACCGAGCCACTCCTGCTCCGGCTCCGCGTCGCCGCGCTGCGTCGTCAGGCGGAGCCGTTCGACGAGTGCGTGCGCCGACTGCTCCGGCGAGCGTCCGGTGGGGCTGCGCCGGCCGGGAGGCCCGTGGTGCGCCTCGGGGCGGGCTGCGGTCGTCAGGACGGCCGGGTAGCGCTGGTCCTCGAGCGCGGTGTGCACGACGTGCGGCGGGTAGCGCGTGGTCAGCGTCGTCAGGTCGGGCCGCTCCCACGCGAGCTGCCGGAGCTCGGCGTCCACCCCGACGAGGTCGAGCTGGTCGGCGGTGCCGCGGACCTCGGTCCCGACGCCGCCCGGCCCCCGGTCGACGACGATGCTGCCGTCGCGTCCGGCCACCTGGTCGATCAGGTAGGCGAGGGGCTGCGGGATCCCGGTCGCCGACAGTCGTCCGAGCAGGGACAGCAGGTCGTCGCGGGAGTGTCCGGCCCGGAACGCCGCGCGCAGGGTGTCCTCGGAGATGCGGTAGCGGGCCGCGAGGCCCGGTGCCTCGAGCACGGCGACGGTGCGTAGGGCGTCGTCGTCCACCGGCGCGAGCGGCCCGGGTGCGATGACGGTGAGGTCGTGCTGCAGGTAGACCCGCTCGACGGTGCCCGGCAGGTCGTCGGCGGCCTGGTCGGCGTCGCCGTCGAGGAGCGCCCGACCGGTGCTCGTCACGATGCCGTCGACGGCCAGGCCGAGCGACGCCGCGGTGCCGGCGACGTCGAGCAGCAGGGCGTCGAGCCAGCGGGACCCTGCCGGGTACGCCCAGCGCCCGAGCGGCACGAGGTCGCGCAGGTCCCCGTCGGCCAGCTCGAGCACCTGGTGCACGGCGGGCGGGAGCGTGTCCGACCACGCGGCCACCAGCGACACCCAGCGCTCCGGCCAGCTTGCGAGCAACCACGCGTGCCCGGGGTCGGTGACGATCCAGCGTCCGGTGTCGGGGTCGGCGAACCCGATGCTGTCGAGCAGCGCCAGGCGACCGGCGACGAGCTCGGCATCGGTGCCGATGCGTTCGGCCAGGGTGCGGGCGAGCGGCATGCCGATCCCGCCCTTGACGAGTTCGCGGACCGCGCCGGCGTCGACCGCCCGCAGCAGTTCGGCGAGCACGGTCATCGTCGCGAACGCCTGCTCCGCACCCGTGGTGCGCGCACGCTCGAGTGCCGCGGCGTCGAGGGCGGGAGCAGCGGGGCGGACCTGCTCCGGGCCTCCAGGCTGCTCGTCGAGCGAGGTGAGGTCGGGGTGGGCGGCCACGCGTGCGGCGACCGCGTCGTCGACGGCGCCGTCCTCGTCGGCGAGGCCGAGCTCGACCGCGGGGCCGAGCGCGTCGACGGCGCCGCCGTCACGCAGCGCCAGGATCGTGGCGCGCGGCAGGTGCTCGACCGCGGCGTCCACGGCGTCGTCGCTGCGGAGCGCCTCGGCGAGGTCGAAGAAGTCGGTGATGCGCTGCGGGCCGGTCTCGGCGAGTGCAGCGGTGGGGAGTCGCCTCGCCGCGACGAGGCGCTCGAGCGCATCGTCCGGCATCGCCCGGAGTCGGGCGGCGAGGTCGGCGGTGGTCGTCATCGTCCGGTGCCAGCGTCCGGGGCGGACGTCAGCGAGCCGTCCGGTTCGCTCGTGCGCGACGTGTCCAGGTGATGCCGAGGAGCGTGAAGACCAGCACCATGGCGATCGGGAAGCCGAAGAGCGGGATCGCCATGACCACCGGCCACGGCATCGCACCCCGGGCGCTGGGGGCGGTGAGCCACATGATGATCATCGCGACGAAGCAGAGCAGGCCGAGGATGATGATCCCACCGATCATGAACGCCAGAGCGCGTTCGGTACGATTGAACGTCACCGGGGGTTCTGCGGAGTCCTGCGGGTTCCCGGTTGATCGGGTCGGCTTGGCCATCGACCCAGGATATCCGACGCACCACGGCCGTACCACGACCTCGAGGAGTCCACGCATGCCCACCGGCAAGGTCAAGTTCTACGACGACGACAAGGGCTTCGGCTTCATCACCGGAGACGACGGCGACCAGGTGTTCCTGCACGCGTCCTCGCTGCCCGACGGCGTCGTGACCGTCAAGGCCGGCACGCGGCTCGAGTACGGCGTCGTCCAGGGCAAGAAGGGGTCGCAGGCGTTGTCCGTGCGGCTGCTCGAGCCCCAGCCGTCGTTGTCGCGGATGACCCGTCGCTCCGCGGACGACATGGCCGTGATCGTCGAGGACCTGGTGAAGGAACTCGACCGGATCAGCGGAGACCTCCGCCACGGCCGCTACCCGAAGAACGGCGATCGCATCGCCGCCATCCTGCGGCACGTCGCAGACCAGTTGGAGGCGTGACCCCATGACCGAGTCCGAGACAGCAGGGGCCGAGGCGGCTCCCGACGCAGTGTCGACTGACGCCGTGTCCACTGACGCCGTGTCCACCGACGCAGCGTCCGTTGACTACACCGACCTGGCGCGCGAGGCGTTGCTCGAGGTCACCCCGGAGTCGACCGTCGGCGCACCCGTCGGCACCGTGGACGAAGGGGACGGCGTCGTGTCCGTCCTGTTCGCCAACCGGCTGCCCGGCTACCCCGGGTGGCGGTGGACCGTCAGCGTCGCCAAGGTCGGCGACGACGAACCGACCGTGCTCGAGGTCGAGCTGATGCCCGGGGACGGCTCGCTCGTCGCGCCCGAGTGGGTGCCGTGGTCCGAGCGACTGGCCGAGTACCGGGCCGCGCAGGAGCACGAGGGCGAGGACGCGTCGGACGAGGACTCGGACGACGAGGACTACGACGACGAGTCGGATGAGGACGACGACGAGTCGGACGAGGACGACGAGGACTCGGACGAGGACGACGACTACGACGACTCGGATGACGACGAGTCGGACGACGACGACGACGACGACGAGTTCGACGCCGACGAGGACGACCTCGACGAGTCGGACGACGACGACATCGAAGGCGTGGACGTCGATGCGCTCGCCGATGTGAGCGACACCGACAGCGACACCGCCGCCGCCTCGGCCCCCGAGGACGAGGCCCCGCAGCCGCCCCGTCGTCGCCGTGCCCGCCGCGTGCAGCCGTTCGAGCCCGACGCCGATCTCGAGGTCGACCAGCTCGACGCCGGCGAGGCCGACCCGGGCTTCCACCGCGCCTGACCCATCCGGACCGAAGAACGGGCCCGGCGCCACCGATCGGGTGGTGCCGGGCCCGTCCTCGTTCGGGCGGGTGTCCCCGAGGTCAGCGCAGGGCGTCGATCGTGAAGTCGATCGCGCGCACGAGCTTCGCGACGTCGTCCGGGTCGATCGCGGTGAAGGTCGCGACGCGCAGCTGGTTGCGGCCGAGCTTCCGGTACGGCTCGGTGTCGACGATGCCGTTCGCGCGCAGGGTCGCGGCCACGGCCTTGGCGTCGATCGAGTCGTCGAGGTCGATCGTGGCGACGACCTGGGAGCGCGCGGCGGGGTCGGTGACGAACGGGGTCGCGGAGTCGCTGGCCTCGGCCCAGTCGTAGATCGTCGACGACGAGGTCTTCGTGCGGAGGTCCGCCCACGCCAGACCGCCGGACTCGTTCATCCACCGCACCTGCTCGTCGAGGAGCAGCAGCGTGGAGATCGCCGGGGTGTTCAGGGTCTGGTTCAGGCGCGAGTTGTCGACGACGTTCTTGAGCGACAGGAACTCCGGGATGTACCGGTCGGAGGCGGCGATGCGGTCGATCCGCTCGATCGCGGCGGGGGAGAGCAGCGCGAGCCACAGGCCGCCGTCCGAGGCGAAGTTCTTCTGCGGGGCGAAGTAGTAGACGTCGGTGGCGCTGACGTCGAACAGGGCGCCACCGGCGGCACTGGTCGCGTCGACGACGGTCAGGGCACCGGCGTCACCGGTCGCGCGGACGACCGGGGCCATGACACCTGTCGAGGTCTCGTTGTGCGGGTAGGCGTAGACGTCCACGCCCTCCACCGGCTCGAGTGCGGCGAGGGAGCCACCCGGCGCCTCGACGACGTGCGGAGCCTCGAGCCACGGGGCTGCTGCGGCCTTGGCGAACTTCGATCCGAACTCGCCGAAGGACAGGTTCTCGGCACGGCGCTCGATGAGGCCGAACGCGGCGGCGTCCCAGAACGCGGTCGAGCCGCCGTTGCCGAGGACGACCTCGTAGCCCTCGGGGATCTGGAACAGGTCTGCGAGGCCGGAGCGGACGCTGCCGACCAGGTCCTTCACGGGCTTCTGGCGGTGCGAGGTGCCGAGGATCGTGGCGCCGCGCGTCACGAGGGACTCGAGCTGGGCGCCGCGGATCTTCGACGGACCGCAGCCGAAGCGACCGTCGGTGGGGAGGAGTTCGGCCGGGATGACGATGTCTGCCATGCACCGATCCTACCGACGACGATCCGCCTGCCCGAGCCCGTGTACCGGCCGGACGGGGAGGGTTCGACCCACCCGTCCACCGCGTCGGATGACCCTTTCTCACGTGCACCCGGGCGCCGGTCGGTGTTCGTCGGTGCGAACAAGTAGTGTGGTCGGCGCTGGGCCCAGACATGAGAGGCGGACCGTGACCGATCTCGTCGACACCACGGAGATGTACCTTCGCACCATCCTCGACCTCGAGGAAGAGGCGATCGTGCCGCTGCGCGCGCGCATCTCCGAGCGCCTCGGACACTCGGGCCCGACGGTCTCGCAGACCATCGCCCGCATGGAGCGCGACGGCCTGGTCGTCGTCTCCGGCGACCGGCACCTGGAGCTCACCGACGAGGGTCGTTCCCGCGCCACGCACGTGATGCGCAAGCACCGTCTGGCCGAACGCCTGCTGGCCGACGTCATCGGACTCGACTGGGCCTTCGTGCACGACGAGGCCTGCCGGTGGGAGCACGTCATGAGCGAGCAGGTCGAGGTCCGCCTGCTCGAGATGCTCGGCAACCCGACGGAGTCGCCGTACGGCAACCCGATCCCGGGGCTGGCCGAGATCGGTGGCCCCGCGGCCGCCGGGTTCCTCGACGGCGTCCAGAACATCGTCGCCGCGACCGAGGGCACCGACGCCGTCACGACCGGGGTCGTCCGACGCCTGGGCGAGCCCGTGCAGTTCGAACCGGAACTCCTGCACCAGCTCCGCACCGCCGGCGTCATGCCCGGGCGTGTGGCGAGCGTGCAGCGTGCTGGCGCCTACGTCGCGGTCCGCGTCGAGGGTGAGGACTCGGGCATCGAGCTGCCGATCGAGGTCGCGCAGCACGTCTACATCGAACGCGGCTGACCGTTCCTGGTCGTTCCTGAGAGTCTTTACCGTTTCGTTACCTGTGGGGCGTTTGGTCTCGACTCGGTAACGACGCTTCCGTACACTCGTCCGAGTCGCCGCGCTGCCCCTGAGCCGGAGACCCGTGGCAGGACGTCTCGAACCCGTCTCCTGCCTCGATCGGAAACGATGACGAACGGATGGGGTTGCACACCGCCGGACACCCACGGCGGCGTGATGACGAGACGTTGGAGACACACCTCTTGACGCAGACCGGTACCGCCGCGGACGACCAGACGCCCGCGAACCCGACGAACACCGAGAACGCCACCACCGCCCCGCTCACCCGGCGGGCCGTGCGCGAGACCGAGGGCCGCCCGGTCCGCAAGGTCGTGCCGGTGCGCTCCGCCCCGCTGCCCGGTGGTCGTCGTGCCGCGCAGGCCGCCGCAGCCGCGAGCACCGCGAAAGCCAGCTCCTCGTCGCGCAAGCGCAAGTTCCTCGCGCCGGTCGTCCTCACCGTTGCCGCCGGCATGTTCGGTACGGTCGCGGTCGCCCCGGCCTTCGCCGCGACGACCTCCAGCAATTCGACCGCCGTCGCCGACGCCCAGCGTCAGGTCCGGGCCACGCAGAGCCAGGAGCTGTCGGTCTCCGACGCCGTGGCGCTCGCCGACACGAGCCGTGACGGCTTCGGCGCGACGTCCACCGCGACGCTCGACGCCGAGAAGGCCGCAAAGCAGGCTGCCGCGGACCAGGCCGCCGCAGCGAAGGAAGCCGCCGAGCAGGCCGAGCAGACCCAGACCGCCCGCGCCGCGACCGCAAAGCAGTACTCCTCGTACACCGGGCCCACCGCCGCCGAGTACGCGGCCAGCTCGTCCGCCGCCGACACCCCGTTCTCGCTGCCGGCCGTGGTCGCCACGGGCAAGCAGTACATCGGCACCCCGTACGTCTTCGGTGGCGCGGACCCGTCGGGCTTCGACTGCTCCGGCTTCATCATGTTCGTGTACGCCCAGTACGGCATCAACCTCGCGCACTCCGTGCCGCTGCAGGACCAGGCCGGCACCACGATCCCCGAGTCCGAGGCACAGCCCGGTGACGTCGTCATCTTCAACAACGAGGCGCACGACGGCTTCTACATGGGGAACGGCATGATCATGGACGCCCCGAAGCCCGGCGGCACCGTGCAGATCCGTCCGATCTGGACCAGCGACTACCACATCGTCCGCTTCGGCATCTAGCGAACACTGCCCCCGGGGGAGTGTGAACTTCTCCAGAACCGGCCCGCACACCCTCGTGCCGGGCCGGTTTCTGGGTTAACCTGACGCTGCACCGGTCCGCACCGGCGCGAACAGGAGACCCTCATGTCGATGTTCCGCACGACCCGCACCATGGGTCGGCGCGCGCGCGTCGACATATGGTCGAGCACAGCCTGCGTGCACGAGCACGCCCCTGCATGACGAGAGCACTGCCCATCCGGGTGGTGCTCTTCGTGGTTCCAGGGGTGTGAACAGGTCGTCCTCACCCGTTCGCGTCGTCGGTCCGACGCACCCGCAGCGCCTGGAAGCCGTCCAGGCACGTCGGAAGGGAACCCATGCGCACTCTCGTCCTCAACGCCGGTTACGAGCCCCTCGCGGTGATCTCGTTCCGACGAGCCCTCGTGCTGGTCATGAACCAGAAGGCCGCCATCGTCGCCGCCGACGTCGAACACCCCGTCACCGGGTCGACGTCGAGCTACGACCGTCCGTCCGTCATCATCCTCACCCGCTACGTGCGCATCCCGCACTCCAGGCTCGTGCCGGTGTCCCGTCGCGGTGTGCTGCGTCGGGACGGCAACCACTGTGCCTACTGCGGCCGGCACGCCACCACCATCGACCACGTGCAGCCGCGGTCGCGCGGTGGGCAGGACTCGTGGGAGAACCTCGTCGCCTGCTGCCTGGCCTGCAACAACACCAAGGGTGACCGCACCCCGCAGGAGATGGGGTGGCGCCTCCGGTTCCCGCCGAAGGTGCCGCACGGGTCCTCGTGGGTCGTGCGCGGCATCGAGCGCCCGCAGGCGGAGTGGGACGAGTACCTCGTGGCCGCGTAGCGGCCGTCGGTCCGCACCAGGAGACGGACTGGAGGCCCGTGGCGACGCCGCCACGGGCCTCCAGTCCGGCGGTCGCACCGCGACTCCCGGCACCGCCGCGGGCGTCCTCGCCTGTCCGGACAGGTGCCCGCCGAGTTCACGCACCGTCCACGCCGCGTGCACCGGGACGGAACCCCGCCCCACCGCTGACCTGCGACAGTTGCGGCATCCGCACCGGACCGGCACTCCGCGCCGCCCGAAAGGTCTTCATGCCCCGCTCCGCACACACCGCACTCGACACTGAGACGGACCACCAGCCGCTGACCGAACGGTACGACGTCGTCGTGGTCGGCGCGGGCATCGTCGGGCTCGGCATGGCCTACGAGGCGCTCCTGCAGGGCGCCCGGGTCGCGGTGGTCGATCGTGCGGGCGCGGTCGTGGGGGCGAGCGTCCGGAACTTCGGCCACGCCTGCGTCACCCCGCAGACCGGGGAGGCAGCCGGGTACGCGCAGGAAGCACGCCGCCGCTGGCTCGCACTCGCGCAGCTCGCCGGGTTCACGGCCCGCGAACGCGGTGCCCACGTCGTCGCCCGTCGTCCCGAGGAGCTGGCGGTGCTCGAGGAGTACCGCGACTCCGGCGCGGACCTGCGGCTGGCCGACGCGGCCGAGATCACAGCGGCGGTGCCGGTCGACCCCGGCTCGGCCCTCGGCGGCGCGCACCTCGCGCACGACCTGCAGGTCGACCCCCGGGAGGCGGCACCCGCGATCGCGCGCTGGCTCGCCGGGCAGGGGGTCACCTTCCACTGGCGCACCCCCGTGCTCGAGGTCACCACCGGCGCCGTCCGCACCGGTCGCGGCATCGTGGAGGGGACCCGGATCGTCGTCTGCACCAACCACGACCTCGACCAGCTCTTCCCGGAGCTCGCCGAGTCGATCGGCCTGGTCCGCTGCCGGCTCCACATGCTGCGTGCGACGATCCCGCTCGCCTTCCCGCTCGCCACACCGCTGCTGACCGGGTGGTCGCTGCTCCGCTACTCGGGGTTCGCCGCGATGCCCGGAGCGGGTGCCCTGCGGGACCGGCTCGCCGCGGACCTGCCCGAGGGGATCCGCTGGGACCTCAACCAGATGTACACGTCGCCGCCGGACGGCAGCATCATCGTCGGGGACACCCACGAGCGCGGGGTCGACGCGCCGCCGTTCCAGGACGAGGACGGCTTCCGGCTGCTCGTCACCGAGACCGAGCGGCTGTTCGGTGCGCCGGTCTCCGTGGTCGACCGGTGGCAGGGCGTCTACGCCTCGGCGCCGGGGCGGGAGTTCCTCATCGACCAGCCGGTCCCCGGGGTCGACGTCGTGACGGTCACCACGGGCATCGGTATGACGACCGGCCTCGGCATCGCGCCGACGGTCCTCGGCTGAGGGAGACCGTCAGTCGCGGCGCATGCGACCACTCCGGCGAACGGTGCGACCGCGGCGGCCTCCGGCACCGGTGAGTTCGTCACGCGGTCGTCACGCCCTGGCGGCGGCGTCGTCGACCTCGGCGAGCACCGACGGCAACTCGGTGACCGAGTCGAGGACGTGGGTGTGCGCGACCGTCGCGAAGTCGGCGTCCTGGTGCGTCCCGGTCCGCACGCCCGCCACGACGGAGGCGCCGGCGCGGTGTCCCGTGAGCAGATCGGCGACGGTGTCCCCGACGACTGCCACGTCACGGACGTCGTCGGTGGCGGTCCGGAGCACGGCGGTGAGCACCATGTCCGGGTAGGGGCGCCCGCGGCCGGCGTCGGCGGGGGAGAGCGCGAGGTCGATCAGCGGCCGCCAGCCGAGCAGGTCGAGCACCGCGTCGCGCGTCGCGGGCGAGAACCCGGTGGTCAACGCGATCCGTCGCCCCGCTGCGCGGAGTGCGACGAGCGTCTCGACGGCGCCGTCCACCGGCCGCACGCCGCGGTCGGGGGTTCGTGCGTAAGCACGCTCGAAGGCGGTGTTGGCCGCCTCGGCGCGGACACCGTCACCGTCGAACAGCGCGGTGAACACGGCGATCTTCGACTGGCCCATGGTGTCGACCGCGTACTGCACGGCGCGGTCGTGCTCGGCGCTCCCGTGCTCGAGGCCGACGTCGGTGAGCGCGGTGCGGAAGGCGTCGAGGACGACGCCGCCGTCGTCGACGGTGGTTCCTGCCATGTCGAGGCAGACGAGCGAGATCATGGGACTCCTGGGTACGTGCCGTCACGCCGGGACCGGCGCGGTCCGACCAGCGTCGACGCACCCCGTTGCGGGCAGAGGATGCGCGGGTGTCTGCCAGGTGAACGCCGCCGGGAGGCTCGTCACAGCCTGTGCGGACATGCAGTCGGTCCGCCAGGGGGAGCGGCCCAGTCCCCGCTCGCCCATCTGCGTCGGTGGCGCTGAGTAGCGTCGGCCGCATGGGCGAGACACCGCACATCGACGGCGCGACCATCGACGACCTGCGCGCGCGGCTGCGCGCCACGCGCTGGCCGGACGCACCCGCCGGGGTCGGCTGGTCGCTCGGCGTGGACCTCGACGTCCTGCGCCCGCTCGTCGAGTACTGGGCCGACGGGTTCGACTTCGACGCGCACCGTGCCGAGCTCGCCGCGCTGCCCTCGCGCCGTGTCGACGTGGACGGCATCGGCATCCACGTCCTGCACGCCCGCGCGCCGCAGTCCGACGCCCTGCCGGTCCTGCTCGCGCACGGCTGGCCGGACTCCGGGTGGCGGTACCGCAAGGTGCTGCCGATGCTCGTCGCCGCCGGGTACGACGTCGTCGTGCCGGACATGCCCGGCTACGGATTCTCGGATGCGCCGCCCCAGGTGCTCGACGCCCGGCAGGTGGCCGGCATGTGGGCGACGCTGATGACGGACCTCGGGTACGAGCGGTTCGCGGTGTCCGGTGGCGACATCGGAACACACGTCGCCCGCTACCTGGCGCTCGACCACCCCGACCGGGTCGTCGCCGTGCACCGCATCGACGGCGGGCTCGCCTGGCCGGGGCTGGATGCGTCGACGTTGTCCGCCGCCGAGCGGGAGTTCGTCGCCGCGACCGATCGGTGGCGCACCGCCGAGGGCGCCTACGCGATGCTGCACCGGACGAAGCCGCAGACCGCGGCCGTCGGGCTGAACGACTCACCCGCGGGTCTCGCGGCCTGGATCGTCGAGAAGCTCCGGGCGTGGAGCGACTGTGACGGGGACCTGTGGTCGGTCTACACGCGCGATGAGGTCCTGGCGCTGCTCACCGAGTACTGGGCCACCGCCACGATCGGTTCGGCGATGCGGATGTACCACGCGAACGCGGCGATCCCGGCGGAGCAGCTGGAGCGACGGGTCGAGGTGCCGTCCGGGTTCTCGATCTTCCCCGGCGACATCGTGCGGGCGCCGCGGGAGTGGCTCGAGCGCACCACGAACCTCGTGTTCCACCACGAACTCGACCGCGGCGGGCACTTCGCGCCGTTCGAGCAGCCCGACCTGTTCGTCGACGAACTGCACGCGTTCCTGCAGGGCTTCCGCCGCTAGAGTGGTCGGGCCAGCCTCTGTAGCTCAATGGAAGAGCAGTTCCGTCCTAAGGAAACGGTTGGGGGTTCGAGTCCCTCCAGGGGCACCAGCAGGTCGAATGGGTTCGAGTCCCTGCAGTGCCGTCCAGGGGCACCAGCAGGTCGAAGGGTTCGAGTCCCTGCAGTGCCGTCCAGGGGCACCAGTACATCGAAGTGGTTCGGGTCCCTGCCGCGCGTTGGTGCCGCTCAGTGCCTCGGTGTCGCGAGGTTGACGGCGTTCACGAGGAACGAGGTCCGGGTCGCAATCGCGTACTTCACCGCAGCGCTCACCCCGGTCGGATCGATCGAGAACGCGTCGAGGTCGGACTCCGCGATCCCGGTGAGCGACGCGATGTTCGCGACCGTCAGCCCGGAGACCTGCGTGAGCCCCTCGAGGATGCCCCGGACACGGTCGTCGTCGGGCACGCTCGGAGCTGCGGCCAGCATCGCTGCGAGGACGGCGAGCCGCTGCGATTCGTCGGGAGTCAGCCCGGTCCCGAGGGCGGTCAGACCCTGGTGCTCGATCCCTGGGCCGTCCAGGCACGCGGAGAGCGTGGACTCCGAGATCCCGGTCATCTGGGCGATCGCGTCGAGCGCGACGGAACGGTGCTCGATCAGCGCGCGGAGTTCCGCCCGGACGTCGAGGGCCTCGGCAGTCATCTCGTTCCCTTCCTCGGTCGCAGGAGTCTCCGCACCGTGGTGCATCATCCAGCCGGCTCGGCCGGCGGGTCCTCAGGCATGGGGTGTTCCGCCTGCCAGAGCGCGTCGACCTGGCCGAACTCCCGCGGGTAGCACTGGGTGTCGAACACCTCGAGGCCCTCGGCCGGCGTCGAGTACAGGTACCAGGGGCCCGTGCCCACCGGTCGGCTCGTCCAGGACCCGTTCGCGAACCACGAGAGCGGGACGTCATCCATCGGGTGTCCCGCCTGCGTGAGACAAGCCTCGAGCCGGTTGAAGGCCGCGCGGTACTCGTCGAGGGTGATCAGGTCGTCCCGGAGCTCCGCTCGCTGCTGGGCAGAGGGTTCTGCGATCGGCGCAGACTCGGCCCACGAGGCCCAGACGGCGTAGCGGGCGGAGCCGCCGCCCGTCACGCTGATGGTCGCTGCCGAGTGTCCGGAACCGGTCGCGGGGGACAAGCTCCAATGCTCACCGGTCGTGCCGGGGGTGCAGCGGGTGGGCCCGTCGATGGTCGTCCCGTCGACGGCCACGGTGAAGGTCCCTGGGTCGAGGCACTTCCACGTGAGCGTCACACGGTCGGCGTCCGCGGGGCGGGCACCGAGCGAGAACGAGCCGTCGCCATGTGTGACCGCGAAGGCCGGAGTCCCGAGGATCGTGGCGTGGTTGGCATCCTCGACCATGTAGCGCGTCGAGGTCGCAAGGGCGCTCTCCAGTGGGGTGTCCAGGTCGTTCGACGGGAGGGCAGCCGCGGTGATCCCGCCCGTGACGGCCGATCCCGCCAGGAACGCCGCCGCGATCGTGAGGACCGTGCCCCGGGTCGGTCGTCGACGTCGACGGAGCGGCGCTCCGGTGGCGCTGGTCGCGTCGACCTCTGCGACGAGTGCGTCGCGCATCGCTGCGAGACGAGGGGAGATCTGGTCGTGGTTCACAGTGTGCCTCCGAGGGGTTCCGCTGTCGCCGAGTACTGCTTGTGGAGCCGCGCCTTCGCACGGTGGAGCCGGGACTTGACGGTGCCGGGCGGGACGCCGAGGACGGTCGCGGCCTCACGCTCGCTCAACCCCTCGAGCACGCAGAGGGACAGGACCCGCTGGTCCGCGATCGGAAGACCACGGAGCGCGGTCACCGCCTCTGCGTCGGTGAAGGAGTCCGCTGGGTCGGGTGCCGGATCGTCGACCGGGAACCTGCCGAGGAACGAACGGTGGCGCCGAGACGACCGCGTCAGGTTGTGCGCCGTGTTGGTCGCCGTGACGATGAGCCACGGCAGCATCGAGTCGTCGACGAAACGGACGCGGTCCCGCTTCCGCCAGGCTTCGAGGAACACCACGGCGACCACGTCGTCGGCGTCGTCCGGAGTCGGGACGAGCGCTCGGACGTGACGACGCAGTCGCGCCGCGTGCCGGTCGAAGAGGCGACCGACCGCACGGCCGTCCCCGGCGACGCCCAGGGCCCAGTCGGACCGGTCCCCCGTGATCTGGTTCATGCCCTGTATTGTCCGGTCGCCCAGGATCGGTTCCGGTTCTGTGCGGCAAGTTCTCCACAACCGTCGCCCCGGACGGTAGTGGAGCCTGCTGGCCCCGTACGATTGACCCCGTGTCCAAGGTCCTGAGCAGTCTCCCCGTCGGCGAACGAGTCGGCATCGCGTTCTCAGGGGGTCTCGACACCTCCTGCGCCGTTGCCTGGATGCGCGAGAAGGGAGCGATCCCCTGCACGTACACGGCCGACATCGGCCAGTACGACGAGCCGGACATCGACGCCGTCCCGAGCCGCGCCCACGAGTACGGCGCGGAGATCGCCCGTCTGGTCGACGCGAAGAGCGCCCTGGTCGAAGAAGGCCTGGTCGCCCTGCAGACCGGTGCGTTCCACATCCGCTCCGGCGGCAAGACGTACTTCAACACGACGCCGCTCGGCCGCGCGGTGACGGGCACGATGCTCGTCCGCGCGATGAAGGAAGACGGCGTCGACATCTGGGGCGACGGCTCCACCTACAAGGGCAACGACATCGAGCGGTTCTACCGCTACGGCCTGATGGCCAACCCGCGTCTGCGCGTCTACAAGCCGTGGCTCGACTCCGAGTTCGTCGAGGAGCTCGGCGGCCGCAAGGAGATGAGCGAGTGGCTCGTCGCCCGCGGGTTCCCGTACCGCGACTCCACTGAGAAGGCGTACTCGACCGACGCGAACATCTGGGGTGCGACGCACGAGGCGAAGAGCCTCGAAGAGCTGTCGAGCGGCCTGGACATCGTCGAGCCGATCATGGGCGTCGCCGCCTGGCGTGACGACGTGGAGGTCGCGACCGAGATCGTCAGCGTCCGGTTCGAGGCCGGCCGCCCTGTCGCGATCAACGGCGTCGAGTACACCGACGCGGTCGCCCTGGTCTACGAGGCGAACGCCATCGGTGGCCGCCACGGCCTGGGTGCGTCCGACCAGATCGAGAACCGCATCATCGAAGCGAAGAGCCGTGGCATCTACGAGGCTCCGGGCATGGCGCTGCTGCACATCGCCTACGAGCGCCTGCTCAACGCGATCCACAACGAGGACACGGTCGCCTCGTACCACAACGAGGGCCGCCGTCTCGGTCGCCTGATGTACGAGGGCCGCTGGCTCGACCCGCAGTCCCTCATGCTCCGCGAGTCGCTGCAGCGCTGGGTCGCCTCCGCCGTCACCGGCGAGGTCACGCTGCGCCTGCGGCGCGGCGACGACTACACGATCCTCGACACCACGGGCCCCGCGCTGTCGTACCACCCGGACAAGCTGTCGATGGAGCGCGTCGGCGACGCCGCCTTCGGCCCGGACGACCGCATCGGCCAGCTCACCATGCGCAACCTCGACATCGCGGACTCCCGTTCGCGGCTCGAGCAGTACGCCGCCGCCGGCCTCATCGGTGGCGCGACGGCCGAGCTCGTCGGCGAGCTCGAGGCGGGCGAGGCCGAGGAGATCCTCGGCGGCGCGATCGTCGCCTCCGACGCCGAGGACGCGATGGGTCGTCGCACCGACCTCGCTTCCGAGGGCGCGGCCTTCGACTCCGGCACCGACTGATCGAGCGGATCCGCGCCCTGGGCGCGACCCCCTGATGACGGGAGGCCCGGTGCCAGCTGGCACCGGGCCTCCCGTCCGCCGTCGACCGGTCGGCCGAGAAGCGCACTGCGTTCGACGCGACGCCTTCCAACACCTAGCGTGGAGGTACCGGGTCAGTCATCAGGGACTCGTCGTCACGATGCTCCTCACGATCTGTGAGGTCTGGCACAGCGGGTCGACCCGGACGGATCCGAGATGCGCATCATCTCGACGAAGGGCTGGTCGCCATGACCGCCACCATCCAGAACGCCTGGCACCGCCACGGCCTCCGCTCGCCCGAAGACCTCGCCGCCCTCGTCGCCGAACGCCTCGAAGGAACCGGCCACCAGCTCGTCAGCATCAGCGAAGCGCGCTACGAGCCCACCTACGCGGACTTCCTCGGCGAGCAGCTCTGACCCCCAGCGGGCTGCCGCTCGACCGTCGGTAGAGTCTGCGCATGCGCACAGCTCGAACCACGGCGGCGGCACTGGCGATCGTCGCGGCGGGACTGCTGACGCTCGTCGGTGTCCAGCCCGCGTCGGCCCACTCGGCCCTGACCAGCAGTACCCCGGCGGACGGGGCGGTCGTCACCGAACCGCTCGAGTCCGTCGACCTGACCTTCTCCGAGGCACCGCTCGCCGGCCTCGACGCCGGACTCCGGATCCAGGTGACGGACGCTTCCGGTGCCGACGTCGCCAGGGGTGACGTGACGGTCTCCGGAACGACCATGCGCCGCGCGGTCGACCTCGACCAGGGCCGCTACACGGTGCTCTGGCGGTACGTGTCGCCGGACGGCCACCCGATCGAGGGCACGCTCGCGTTCGAGTACCGGGCCGCAGCGCCCGTGTCGACCCCGAGCGCGAGCGTCACCCCGACCCCGACGGCGAGCACCGCTCCGACGTCGAGTGCCACCGCGACGGCCACCGGAGCCTCGGACGGTGCTCCGTCCTCGTCGCCGGGCATCGCGCCGGGCGTGTGGATCGGCCTCGGCGCCGGGGCCGTCCTGGTGGCCGGCGCGGTCGTCGTGCTGCTGCTGCGGCGCGGCCGCAGCGCGTAGCGCGCGCGGCGGCAGCGGCGCCAGCGCACTTCGTGAGCAGGAACGGTCGGGTCGCACGCACGCACCCGACCGTTCCTGCTCACGAAGCGCACACACGCAGCGAGCCCACGAAGCGCACGCGGCGCACGTCACGCGACCACGCGACGGACGGGAGGCCCGGTGCCGGACCGGCACCGGGCCTCCCGTCCGCACGTGGTGCGTGACGCCGGGGGCGACGCGCCTCACGCCACCGGGGCGGCCTCCAGCGCGGCGTCGGCGCGTGCCGCGCTGCCCTCGGCCAGGCCTCGGGCGATGCGGCCCCGCGTCGCCAGCCAGAGGACGACCGCGGCGACGAACACGATGCCCTCGGTGATGGTGAGTGCCCAGATGATCCCGGCGAGCCCGAACCACACGTTGCCGGCGATCACGATCGGGATGAACAGCACGCCCTGCGCCATCGACAGCACCATCGCGGGCATGACCATCCCGGTCGCCTGGAACAGCGAGGTGAGCAGCCCCGTGAACCCGTTGACGACGGCGGCGACGAGCTGTGCCGTCAGGATCGTCATGCCGATCGCGAGCACCGAGTGGTCACCGGAGAAGATCGTGAAGACCTGCTCGCGGAACACGAACACGGTCCCGGAGAAGACGAGCACGATGCCGCCGACGGTCAGGGCCGCAGCGCGCAGGCCGGAGCGGAGTCGATCGGCGTCACCCGCTCCGAACGCGTAGGCGAGCAGCGGCAGCACGCCGATGGTCACGCCCATCACCAGGAACTCCGGCACCTGGGCGATGCGGACCGCGACGCCCATCGCTGCCAGCGGGTCGTCACCGTAGGCGGCGGCGAGGTTGTTGAGGACGAGTGTGGTGACGATGAGGAACGCGGACTGCAGCAGTTCGCCGACGCCGATGCCGAACACGGGCTTCAGGATGTCCGCACGCAGCGTGAACCACTTCGGCGCGAAGCTGACGTTCTCGCTGTTCCGCTGCAGCCACGTCACCCAGTAGGCGATCGAGACCACGTTGGCCAGGCCCACCGCGAGTGCAGCGCCGCCGACACCCCAGTGCAGCCCCAGGATGAACAGGACGTCGAACACCAGGTTGCCGACCGTGGACAGGACCAGGCCGATCATCGCCTGCCTCGCGGCGCCCTCGGAGCGGACGATCTGCTCGAGCGCGAAGGACGCGGCGAGGACGGGGACGAACGCGAGCATCACGGTGACGTACTCGCTCGTGGCGGGTAGGGCTGCCGCGTCGGCACCGAGGACGGCGACGAGCGGGCGGAGCAGCAGGAGCCCGACGACGCCGAGCACGGCTCCGGTCACGACGGCTCCCCACAGGGCGAACGAGGCGACGTGCTTGATGTCCCGCGCCTTGTCGGGATCGTGTTCCGAGGCGCCGAGCAACCGGGACATCAACGCGCTGCCGCCGACGCCGAACACGCCGCCCACGGCCATCACGAGGCCGAGCAACGGCGTGCCGAAGGTGATCGCGGCGAGCAGGGACGTGTCGTGCTGGGCGCCGATGAAGCCCGCGTTGATGACGTTGTACAGGGCGCTGACGACCATCGCGGCGGCCATCGGCACGCACAGGTGCACCAGGGCTCGGGCGATCGGGGCAGCGGAGAGGTACCAGCGGTTCGTCGCCGCAGCGGTGGTGGTGGTGGAGGACATGACGGTTCCCTTCCGGGCATGGCGGTGGGCGCGCCGACGGACGCCGGCACGGCAGGAGGAGCGCGCGACCGAGGGGGTCGCGGGATCGCAGGGTCGCGGGTCGGGAAGGCGCGGGATCGCGGGGTCGCGAGGGCGCGCCAGCGGATCCGGCCGGGAGGCGCGTGGTGCGTGGAACGGGTCGGTGCGGTGGCGCGGGTGGTGCGCTGGTGCGGGTGGCGCCGGTGGCGCGGGTGGTGCGGTGGTGCGGCTAGCGGGTCGGCGGCGCGAGTTCCGCGGTCACCTTCTGCAGCAGTCGCCGCAGGGTGTCGCGTTCGTCCTCGTCGAGGGGTGCGAGCAGGGAGTCGTCGAGGGCGACCATCGCGTCGGTGAACCCGGCGATGAGGTCGATGCCCGCCTGGGTGGCGTGCACCGTCTTCGTCCGCCCGTTCGTGGCGTCCGGTCGTCGTTCGATCAGGCCACGCCGCTCGAGCCCCTGCAGGAGACTCGAGACGCTGGCCGCGCTGGTCCGGGTGGCCTCGGCGACGTCCCGCTGGATGGCGCCGGGGTGTTCCTGCAGGTACCCGAGCACGAAGGACTGCTCGTGGGTGAGGTCGCGCTCACGGACCCACTCCTCGGCGCCCTTGCGCTGTGCCCATCCGATCCACCGCATGAGCTGGAGCGGTGTCGTGAAGTCCGGTGCCTGCATGATCAGGACTCTAACTGTTAGCCATCGAACTGTCAACGAAGGCAGTCCAAGTCGTGACCCCACAACGGGGGTGTCGAGCCCTGCTCGCATCCTGGTACCTTCCACAGCAAGCGGCCTCACCAGCCGCCCTCAGCCCGTTCGACGGGCCCCACATCCCCTGGCTCACCACCGGGGTCGGATCAGCGGCGGAGACCCCGTCGGGGGAGGAGGCACCGTGCCACACCACGGACCACCCACCGCGATCCCGGCGCGACGGGTTCGTCGCGCCTGACCAGGACGGGCGCTGGCGGGTACCGGCGTCCGCCTCACCGGGTCCGCGACGCGTTCGGGTCGTCGCGGATCCCCGGGGCGGTGGTGATCGGGTCACCGCCGCCCCGGGACCTCCCGGTCGATCCGATCGACGTCTTCGGGAACCCGCCGGTCCACGGAGCCGGATCGGCGTGATACTGGGGTGGTGCGTGAACTCCAAGCCGCCATCGCAGCGGACCTCAACGTCCAGCCGACCATCGACCCGGAGCAGGAGGTCGCCCGTCGTGTCGGGTTCCTGCGCGACTACCTGCTGACGACCGGGGCGAAGGGGTACCTCCTCGCCATCAGCGGCGGGCAGGACTCCACCCTGGCCGGCCGCCTGACCCAGCTCGCGGTCGAGTCGCTCCGCGCCGAGGGGCACCCCGCCGAGTTCACGACCGTGCGCATGCCCTACCGCGTGCAGGCCGACGAGGACGACGCCCAGCTCGCCCTGCAGTTCATCGCGGCCGACCCAGGCGTCACCGTGAACATCGAGCACGGGGTCGACGGGGTCATGCAGGACACCGCGGCCTCGGGGGTCGAGCTGAGCGACTTCGTCAAGGGCAACGTCAAGGCGCGCATGCGCATGGTCGCCCAGTACGCGATCGCCGGGCAGCGCGGCCTGCTGGTGGTCGGCACGGACCACGCGGCCGAGGCCGTCACGGGCTTCTTCACCAAGTACGGCGACGGCGGCGTCGACCTCACCCCGCTCACCGGGCTGTCGAAGAGCCAGGGGCGGCAGCTGCTCGAGCACCTCGGCGCACCCGCCCGCCTGTACGAGAAGGCGCCCACCGCCGACCTGCTCGACGAGCTGCCCGGACAGACCGACGAGGCGAACCTCGGACTCACCTACGCCGAGATCGACGCGTACCTGCAGGGCCACGACGTGCCGGTCGAGGTCGCCGAGGCGATCGAGTCGCGCTACCGCGCGACGGAGCACAAGCGCCAGGTGCCGGCGACGCCCTTCGACGACTGGTGGCGTGCGGGCGCGTAGGCGCTGACGCAGCCCCGGCCGGGAGGCGCGGTGCAGGTGATCCTGCACCGCGCCTCCCGTCTGTTCTCCCCAACCCTCCCCAGCGCGGCCCCGCTGTCCGCGCGCGCTCCTAGGATGGGAGCCAACGGAACAACAGATGCGGAATCCAGGCTGGCGCCTGGTCCGGAGGGGGAGTCATGGAAGTCCTGTTCGCGCTCGGAGCCGTCCCGCTGATCATCGTGGGGATCATCGTCCTCGCCGTGATCGCGCTGATCTACGCCAAGGTCGTGTACCGCAACGCCGGTGCCGACGAAGCGCTCATCATCACCGGCAAGCGCTCCCGCAAGGTCAAGAACGCCGACGGCACCGAGACCGTCGAGTCCGGCATCAAGGTCGTGCTCGGCGCCGGCGTGCTCGTCCGCCCCTTCTTCGAGAAGGTCGCGAAGCTGTCGCTCAGCTCGCGTGCGATCGACATCAACGTCAACGCGCAGGACTCCCGCGGCGTCACCATCGACGTCGAGGCCGTGGCGCTCGTCAAGGTGGGCGAGGCCGACGCGTCCATCCGGGCGGCAGCGCAGCGGTTCCTCGGCCAGGAGAAGAAGATCGACGACTTCGCGCGCGAGGTCCTGTCCGGCTCGCTCCGTGCCTCGATCGGCGCGACCGACGTCTCGACGATCATCCGGAACCGCGACCAGCTCACCGTCGCGGTCCTCACCGTCGCGCAGGACGCCCTGCACAGCCAGGGGCTCGACGTCGACTCGTTCGAGATCAAGGGCATCTCGGACCGCAACGAGTACATCAGCGACCTCGGCCGTGCCGAGCGTGCACGCGTGCGACTCGAGGCCGAGAACGCCGAGGCCCAGGCCGACCGTGAAGCGCGAGAGGCCCGCGCGACCGCAGACCAGGCGATCGCCGAGGCCGAGAACACCCTGGCCATCCGCCGTGCCGCGCTGCAGCTCGACGCCGACCGTGCGTCCGCCGAAGCCGCTGCCGCCGGCCCGCTCGCCCAGGCGCGTGCGTCCCAGGGCGTCGTCGAGCAGGAGCAGATCACCGCGCAGAAGCGTGCCGAGCTGCGCCGTGCCGAGCTCGAGTCCGAGGTCTCTGCGGTCGCCGAGGCCCAGGCGCGCAAGACCCGCGTCGAGGCCGAAGCCGCTGCTGGGGCCCAGGTCGAGACCGCCCGCGCCCAGGCCGAGGCCCGCCGGATCTCCGCCGAGGCCGTCGCGGCCGAGGCGAAGGCCGAGGCGGACGCCCGCAAGCTCGCCGCCGACGCCTCGCGCGCCGAGGGTGAAGCCGCCGCCGACGCGATCCGTGCGAAGGGCCAGGCCGAGGCCGATGCGACCAAGGCGCAGGCCGACGCGCTCGCCCAGCACTCCGAGGCCGTCCTGCGGGTCAAGGCCATCGAGACACTGCCGAGCATCGCCCGCGAGCTCGCTGCTCCGATGAGCAACATCGACACGCTCACCGTGGTGTCCTCCGACGGCGCCGGTGCACTGTCGAAGAGCGTCGTCAGCCAGTTCAGCGAGGTCGATGCGCTGCTCGGTGCCACCGCCGGGTTCACCCTGAGCGACATCGTGAAGAGCACCACGACGGGTCAGGCCGCTGCCCGTGCCGTCGTGCGCGAGCAGTCGGTGCCGCAGGTCGAACCGGCCGAGTAACCGAGCGGGTGCCTGCAGCGGGCGCGACGGGGGATCAGCCCTCGTCGTGCCCGTTCTCGTTCTGCGGGTCGCGCTGCTGTGCGCCGGCGTCCTCACGTTCGTCGGCGAGCCGCTGCTGCCAGACGACACTGCGGGCCGCGCCCGAGAGCACGTCGTCGACGCTGCGACCGCTCTGGGCGGCGAGGGCACCGCTGAGTCCGGCGGTCAGGGTGCCGCCGGCCGCGGCGAGTCGCTCGACGACCTCCTCCTGCCGCGGGGTCAGGGGCTCGTCGACCAGTTCATCGATCGTGTCGCGGATGTTCTGCTCGCTCGCGTCCAGCGCCGCCTCGTCGCCGGACTGCAGGGCTGCTGCCTCTCCGACGACGACGAGACCGAGGCGCGCGGCGTCGTCTTCGGGACGCGGGGTGCGGTGCTCATCAGTCATGCGGTGGACCGTACGCTCCGGTGCGCTGCGCTCCCTGGACAGACGCGTCCCCCGCTCGGGCGGGCGCGCTGTCAGGTGGCCCAGCGGCGGAGCAGCCACTCGGCGGCGGCCACGCCCTCGCGCCGCTGGAAGTCGCGGATCGTGGGCATGTTCGGCGGTGCCGGGGGCAGGGCGTGCTCGAAGAACAGCCCGGCGAGCCCGGCCAGCACGGCGTCGATCGTGGTGGCGGGCACCCCGGCGAAGACCGGGTGCGTGGTGAGGTGGTGTTCGACGTCGGCGTCCTCGCCGCGGACGAGCGTGTCGAGCAGGTAGGTCAGCGGATCGAGCCAGTGCGCGCCCACGCTCGCCCAGGGCCAGTCGACCACCCAGACGAGCCCGGCGTCGTCGACGAGCAGGTTGTCCGCTCGGCAGTCGGCGTGCACGAGGTGTTCGCCGTCGACGAGTGCCGCTGCCCCGGATGCCGCGCGGGCGATGGCGGACCCGGCGTCGAGGACGTGCGGCGGGACGACCTCGGCGACACGGACGGCGTCCGCGTCGTCGGCCAGCATCCGGTCCCAGGCGCCGAACTCACCGCGCAGGTCCTCGGCGATGCGGGGGAGCGTCACCAGCCCACCGGTCGCGGGCGGCAGCGTGTGGAGCGCGTCGAGCACGGCCGTCGTGTCCGAGCCGTCGAGGTGCCCGCCCGGGTGCTGTCCCGCGACGTCGTCGAGCACGAGCGCGACCCAGTCGTCGCCGTCGACCGTGGCGTGGAGCGCGTCGAGCAGCCGTGGCGCCTGCACGGTGGTCGGCAGCTGGGCCATGACCTCGGCCTCGCGGCGGTGCAGCTCGAGGGCTGGTTCGTTGCGCGAGCGCGACACGGTCTTCACGAACGCCCGTCGTCCCGCCGCGGTCGTCACCCGGTCGGCGCTGCCGGGAGACCACCCGCTCGCCTGGGACTGGGCGGTCACGACCGGACCGCCCAACACCCCCTCCACCTGCTGCCGCAGCGTCATCGGTACATCGGTCCAGGTGGTTCGCCCCATGCGCCGACGTTACCTGAGAACCCGTACACGAACGTGCACGCTCGGCAACTTTGCGTTGGCAGCAAAGGTGCTTGCGGTGTAAAGTTGCAGAGCCTGCAAGGTTGACACCCGTTCGGGGTCCCGACCAGGCCGACGACCACCACGCCACATCCCCTGTGAGGAACTCCGCATGTCCACTGCCACCGCACCCGTCGAGGTGTCGCGCGGACGACAGGACTCCCCGGCGAGCACGCCGGGCAAGCCGATCATGTCGCACCGCCAGATCCTGCTCGTCATCTACGGCCTGATGGCGGGCATGTTCCTGTCGTCGCTCGACCAGACCATCGTCGGCACCGCGATCCGCACGATCGGTGACGACCTGCACGGCCTCGACCAGCAGGCCTGGGTCACGACGGCCTACCTGATCGCGTCGACCATCACCACGCCGATCTACGGCAAGCTCTCCGACGTCTTCGGACGTCGCCCGCTCTACATCTTCGGCATCGCGGTCTTCATCCTCGGGTCGCTGCTCTCGACCCTGTCGACGTCGATGACCATGCTCGCCGCCTTCCGCGCGTTCCAGGGCATCGGTGCCGGCGCGCTGATGTCGCTGCCGCTCGCGATCATGGGCGACATCCTCGCCCCGCGTGAGCGCGCGAAGTACCAGGGCTACTTCCTCGCGGTCTTCGGCATCTCGTCCGTGATCGGCCCGCTGATCGGCGGCCTGTTCGCCGGTGCGAGCTCGATCGTCGGCATCACCGGGTGGCGCTGGGTCTTCCTGATCAACGTGCCGATCGGCGTCGCCGCGCTCCTCATGGTGATCGCGTTCCTGCACCTGCCGAAGTTCGGCGAGGCCAAGGCCAAGCCGCGCATCGACTGGTGGGGTGCGACCTCGGTCATCGTCACGCTCGCGCCGCTGCTCCTCGTCGCGGAGCAGGGCCGCACGTGGGGCTGGGGTTCGGCCAGCGCGATCGCCTGCTACGTCATCGGTGCGCTCGGCCTCGTCGCCTTCCTGGTGATCGAGACCCGCATGCAGGACGACGCGATCATCCCGCTCAAGCTCTTCCGCTCGAGCACGTTCTCGATGGCGACCATCCTGGGCTTCCTGGTCGGCTTCGCGATGTTCGGCGCGATGCTCACCATCCCGCTGTACCTGCAGATCGTCACCGGCCTGACGCCGACCGAGTCCGGCTTCGCGACGCTGCCGATGATCGGTGGCCTGATGATCGCCTCGATCGCTTCGGGGCAGATCGTGGCCCGCACCGGCCGGTACCGGATCTTCCCGGTCATCGGCACGGCCCTGGTGTCGCTCGGCTACGTCGTCCTGACCTTCATGACGATCGACAAGCCGCTGTGGTTCCTGATGATCGGCATGTTCCTGATCGGTCTCGGGCTCGGCCAGCTCATGCAGAGCATCACCCTGGCCTCGCAGAACTCGGTGCAGCCGCGTGACATGGGTGTGGCGACCTCGTCCGCCACGTTCTTCCGCCAGATCGGTGGCACGCTCGGCACCGCCGTCCTGCTGTCCGTCCTGTTCTCGCTCATGCCGACGAACATCCTGCACGCCACGGCGGACGAGTCGAACCTCAAGCCCGCCCTCAGTGCGGCGCTCGACCCGGAGGTCGCCAGCGCCAAGGCGAACCAGGGCGTCATGGACCAGATCTGGGACCCGATCGTCACCCCCCTCCAGCAGCAGGTGCAGTCCGGACTCGACACCGCCACCGACCAGGTGACCCAGGCCACCGCCGGGGCTCCCGACGCCGTGCAGCAGCAGGCGCTCACCGCCGCCGCCGACAAGGCGCACGCCAGCGTGCAGGACGGCCGGCTCGTCGTCGACTGGTCCGACTCGGGGCAGCGCACCTACTGGGTGGACCAGCTCGCACCGGAACTGTCGAAGCAGATCGACAAGGGCGCGAACGACTCGAGCGACTCGAACGCCGAGACGAGCGACACGTCGTACCTCAACGGTGCGGACTCTGCCCTGACCCGGCCGTTCATGTCCGGGTTCAACGCCTCGGCCGTGACCGTCTACTGGGTCGGCTTCGCGGTGATCCTGCTCGCGTTCGTCCTGAGCTTCTTCTTCAAGGCGCCGCCGCTCCGCAAGAGCTCGGCCCTGCAGGAGCAGGCGGACGACGCCGGCACCGCCGACGACCTCGAGGCGCAGGCCGTGCGGGCCGCGGACACGATGGGCTCGCCCACCGCCCCGGTCACCGGTTCGATCCCCGTCCAGGGCGGTCGGTCGCAGGTCTGAGCCACGCCGGGCCTCCCCGTCACACGACGCGGAGGCCCAGCGTCGCACGGACCCGAGAGCAGGACGGAGCGCAGCACGTGCACCAGCCCACCACCACCGAGGACCTCGTCGCGAGCGACTTCGGCCTGCGGGAGCGCAAGAAGCAGCAGACCCGGTCCGCCATCCACCGGTCGGCACTCGCCCTGGTCACCGACCACGGGCTCGCCGGGGTGACCGTCGAGCAGATCTGCGCGGACGCCGGCGTCTCCCCGCGGACGTTCTTCAACTACTTCCCGTCGAAGGCCGAAGCAGCCCTCGGACTGCCGGCGACGACGGTCCCGGAAGTGGCGCGCGCAGCGTTCCTCGGTGCCACGGGGCCGCTCGTGTCGGACCTCTGCGACCTCGTCGCGCACACGGTCACCCTGCCGCAGGACCGCCGGCGCATGAAGGAGCTCGTCCGAGCCCGCCCCGAGATGGTCCCGGCGATGATGCAGTGGATGGCGCACGCGCGGCAGACCGTGCTGGCGGTCGCTGCCGAGCGCGTCGACGAGGACACCGCGCGGACCGCGACCACCCTCGTGATGGCCGGCGTGATCGAGTCCGCCCACCGATCGGCGGACGGCTCCCGCGACGAGCTCGCGGCACGACTGCGTGCGGTCGTCGCCGAGATGGGGCGGCTCGCCACCGCCTGACCAGCGTGACCATCGCGTCGCCCCCGGCGCGGGGCGACCACGGCCTGGAGGCGCGGTGCGGGTCGGACCCGCACCGCGCCTCCAGGCCGTTGGTGCGTCCAGACCGCCGTGCGGTCAGTCATCGGACGGTTGCGGGGCGGCTTTCGGCAAAATGGCATGTACGAGCCTCTTGACGCGCAAGACATCGGATGTTTTGATTGCACCGTTCGGTCGACGGAGACCGGACGGCAGGAGACACAGATGAGCCGCATCACCGGTCTGCACGTGCACGACATCCGGTTCCCGACCTCGCGGGAGCACGACGGGTCCGACGCCATGAACCCCGCACCCGACTACTCCGCCGCCTACGTCGAGATCAGCACCGACGCGCTCGACGGCCTGGTCGGCACCGGCTTCGTCTTCACCATCGGCCGCGGCAACGAGGTGCAGGAGTCGGCGATCGCAGCCCTCCGTGGGCACGTCGTCGGCGCCGATGTCGAGGCGGTCCTGGCCGACATGGGCGGTACCTGGCGCGCGATGGTGCACGACTCGCAGCTGCGGTGGCTCGGGCCGGAGAAGGGCGTCATGCACATGGCGATCGGCGCCGTCGTCAACGCCCTGTGGGACCTGCGTGCGAAGCGTGCGGGGCAGCCGCTGTGGGCACTGCTCGCCGACCTGCGCCCCGAGGAGCTCGTCGACCTGGTGGACTTCCGGTACCTGACCGACGCGATCACCCCGGCCGAGGCGCTCGAACTGTTCCGCGCCGCCGAACCGATGCGTGCCGAACGTCGAGCGCGCCTGGAGCGTGCGGGCTACCGCGCCTACACGACGACCCCGGGCTGGCTCGGCTACGACGACGAGAAGCTCGCGCGGCTGTGCCGGGAAGCCGTGGACGACGGGTTCACCCAGATCAAGCTCAAGGTCGGTGGCGACGTGGACGAGGACGTCCGACGGATGGGCATCGCCCGCGCCACCGTCGGCCCGGACATCCGGATCGCGATCGACGCGAACCAGCGCTGGGACGTCGACGAGGCCGTGGCGTGGATCGACCGGCTCCGCCCCTTCGACGTCGCGTGGGTCGAGGAGCCGACGAGCCCGGACGACATCCTCGCCCACGCCGAGATCGCCCGGCGCATCGCCCCGATCCCGGTCGCGACAGGGGAGCACATGGCGAACCGGGTGATCGCGAAGCAGCTGATCCAGGCCGGGTCGATGTCGGTGCTGCAGATCGACGCCACCCGGGTCGCCGGGGTGAACGAGAACCTGGCGATCCTGCTCCTCGCCGCCAAGCACGGGGTCCGCGTCTGCCCGCACGCCGGCGGCGTCGGCCTGTGCGAGGCGGTGCAGCACCTGTCGATGTTCGACGCGGTCGCCCTGACCGGTGACCTCGACACCCGGTGCATCGAGTTCGTCGACCACCTGCACGAGCACTTCGTGACCCCGGTCGACGTCCACGACGGCCGCTACTGGCCGCCGACTGCACCCGGGGCCGGCACCGAGATGCTCGCCGACACCCTGACCACCCACGCGTTCCCGGACGGCCCGGTCTGGGCCGAGTCCGATCCCGATCGGGTCCCGGACGCCGTCCGGGTCGCCTGACTCTCCCCCCCCCGCACACCCCATCACCACGACGAAGTGGAGACACCGATGCAACGACGACGCACCGCCGGGCTGGCGGCAGCAGCAGCTGCCGTGCTCGTGCTCACCGGCTGTTCTGCTGGCAGCAGCGCCAGCGACGGCCAGTCCGAGGACTCCCTCACCTGGGCCATGTGGATCGCCGGGAAGGAGGACAAGGCCGCGTGGCAGAAGGTCGCGGACACGGTCAAGACCGACGACGACGTGGACGTCTCGATCCAGGGCTCACCCTTCAACGACTACTGGACCAAGCTCCGCACGCAGCTGTCCACCGGAACAGCACCCTGCATCGTGAGCATCCAGTCGCTCCGCGCTGCGAACTACACGGACGTGCTCGTCCCGATCGACGACATGGCGAAGAAGGCCGACCTCGACCTGAGCGAGTACGACCAGACCGGCCTCGACGGCATGAAGGTCGACGGCAAGCTCTACGGACTGCCGTACGACACCGGCCCCATGGTCATGTTCTACAACAAGGACATCTTCGAGAAGGCGGGCGTCGACGAGCCGAAGCCGGGCTGGACGGTCGACGGGTTCGAGGACGCCGCGAAGCAGCTCAAGGCCGCGGGCACACCGATCTGGGGCACGAGCGTCGAGGACATCCCCCTCGAGTCGATGATCCTCGGCTACAACGGTGGTCGGGTCATCGAGGACGACGGCACGCTCGACGCTTCGAACGCGGAGTTCGCCGAAGGGCTCGACTGGATCGGCGGCCTGGTGCAGGACGGCTACGCCACACAGGCGAGCACCGACGGCTCCACCGACGACAACGCGTTCGTGTCCGGTGACGTCGCGATGTACAGCGACGGCCCCTGGTCGATCATCAGCCAGAAGGCCAAGGTCAAGTTCGACCTGGGCATCACGACCATCCCCTCGGGCACGGACGGACCCAGCTCCTTCGCCGCGGGGTCGGGTTTCGGCATCTCGAAGCAGTGCAAGTACCCCGAGCAGGCGTTCAAGGCCATCACCACCATGACGAACGAAGCCACGCTCACCTCGCTCGCCGAGCAGGGGCGCGCCTTCCCGGCACGCACCGCGGCGCAGCAGGCCTGGTACGACAACGCCGGCATCGACGGGGTCGAGGACGCCCTGAAGACCGGACTCGAGAACGCCACCCCGTTGCCCGGCAACAAGCAGAGCGACCAGCTCAACCAGCTCTTCGCGCAGTACGCCCTGCAGGCGGTGAACGGACAGACCTCCGGCAAGGAGACGATGTCGTCCATCGCGAGCCAGCTCGGATCGCAGTGACGGGCGTCACCCCCTGACGGACGGGCGCGGCCCGCTTCGAGCGACGCGAAGCGTTGCGCGGGCCGCGCCGACGGAGCCTGCGGAGTCGGAGGTCGACCCCGCCCCGCGCCTCCCGGTCCGTCCCATCCCCTGACCAGGACCGCGAACGACGAGGAGGTCGTCGCATGACCACCATCCAGGACCCACCCGCCGAGGCGGCGCTGCCCGCCCCCGCGGTCGCGGTCGCGACCGGCGCGGCCCAGCGCCGGAAGGACAGCGGCCCCGACGCCGAGCTCGGACGCCGCTCCTGGTGGGGCGCCGCCTTCGCCGCTCCGCACTCGATCGGCCTCGTCGTGTTCACGGCGTTCCCGATCCTCGCGTCGCTCGTCGTGAGCTTCATGAACTGGCCGATGCTCGGCGAACGCTCGTGGGCCGGCCTGTCGAACTACGCGCAGCTGTTCTCCGACCCGATCTTCCGCACCGTGACGCTGAACACCGTGCTGTTCGTCGTGCTCTACGTGCCGCTCAACCTGGTCGTGTCCCTCGGGCTCGCGGCCTGGCTCACGCCGAAGATCCGCCATCGGCACGTCTTCCGCGTGCTGTTCTTCATCCCGACCATCACGCCGATCGTCGCGAACGTCGTCGTCTGGCGGATGCTGTACCAGCCGGGCGGTGCCATCGACGCGACGCTGCAGTCGACCGTCGGCGTGAACGCCCCGAACTTCCTGGCCGACGACAACTGGGCCATGCTCGCCGTCGTCGCGATGAGCGTCTGGCAGGGGTTCGGCTACAACATGCTGATCTTCTCGGCGGCGCTCGACTCGGTGCCGGAGAACCAGATCGAGGCTGCGCAGCTCGACGGGGCGAACGCCTGGCAGATGTTCTGGCGGATCAAGTTCCCGCTCATCTCGCCGTCGATCTTCTTCGCGACGATGATGACCCTGATCACCTCGTTCCAGGTGTTCGTGCAGCCGTTCGTCCTGACGAAGGGCGGCCCCGGCACCGCCACCGAGACCCTGGTGCAGTACATCTACAACACGGGGTTCCAGACCCAGCAGCTCGGACTCGCATCGGCCGGGGCGTGGGTGCTGTTCGTCATCATCCTCGGCATCACGGCCATCCAGTTCCTCGGACAGAAGCGGTGGGTGCACTATGAGTGAGCTGACCTCGTCCAACCGGACGATCAACCCGCGGGCGCTGCCCCGCACGCACCGGCAGACCGGCCGGGTGCGCCACGCGGTGGGCTACGCGCTGCTCTGCCTGGTGGCCCTGCTGTTCGTCTCGCCGCTCATCTACATGGTGGCGACGAGCCTGAAGCCGTCGGCCGACGTGTTCACGACCCCGCCGACGCTCTGGGGCTCGTCCATCGAGTGGGGCAACTACGCACAGGCGTTCACGTACCTGCCGTTCGCCCGGTTCATCCTGAACGGCGTCTTCGTCGCCGCGGCCGGCACGGCGATCAACGTCGCCGTCGCGGTGCTGTCCGGCTACGCGTTCTCGCGACTGCGGTGGCGCGGCCGGAACACGGTGTTCGTCCTGTTCCTGGCGACGCTGATGATCCCGCAGGACGTCCTCGTCATCCCGATGTACGTGATGATGCAGGGCTTCGGGTGGGTCGACACGTTCCAGGCGCTCATCATCCCGTGGGCGTTCACGGCACTCGGCGCGTTCCTGGTGCGGCAGTTCTTCCTCACCGTGCCGCAGGAGCTCGACGACGCCGCCCGGGTGGACGGTGCCGGAGCGATCCGGACGTTCTTCTCGGTGATGCTCCCGCTGGCCCGACCGACGATGGCGGTCCTCGCCGTCTTCTCGTTCATCGCGTACTGGAACTCGTTCCTCTGGCCGCTCGTCATCGTCAACGACGTCGAGGCCCGTGGCACCATCCCGCTCGGCCTGCAGCAGTTCTTCGGGCAGCAGGGCTCCGAGTGGAACCTCGTGATGGCGGCGTCGGTGATCTCGATGCTGCCCACGGTGGTCCTGCTGATCCTGCTCCAGAAGCACCTCGTCAAGGGGATCGTCACCAGCGGTCTCGGCGGCCGGTGACACCGCCGACCGTCCCCCTCTCGTCCTCCACTGAAAGGAACACTGGCCTCATGACCATCACCGCACCTGCCGAGCCGCAGACCGCGACCGACTCCGCGGGGTTCCCCGCGTGGTTCTCCCACGACCGGTTCGGCATGTTCATCCACTGGGGGCTGTACGCCCTGCCGGCACGGCACGAGTGGGTCAAGAACCGCGAACGGATCACCGACGAGGACTACCAGAAGTACTTCGACCACTTCGACCCGGACCTGTTCGACGCCGCGGACTGGGCACGTCGGGCACGGCAGGCGGGGATGAAGTACGTCGTCCTCACCACCAAACACCACGAGGGCTTCTGCCTGTGGGACACCGCCCTGACCGACTACAAGTCCACGAACACCCCCTTCGGCCGGGACATCGTGCGGGAGTTCGTCGACGCCGTCCGTGCCGAGGGGCTGCGGGTCGGTTTCTACCACTCGCTCATCGACTGGCACCACCCGGACTTCACCGTCGACGGGGTCCACCCTCGGCGGGACGACGGGGAGCAGACGATCGCCGCGCTGAACGAGGGGCGCGACATGACCCGGTACCGGGAGTACCTGCACCGGCAGATCGAGGAACTCCTGACGGACTACGGGCAGATCGACTACCTGTTCTACGACTTCTCGTACCGGGACAACGACCACGAGGACATCTGGGGCGGCAAGGGCCGGGACGAGTGGGGCTCCGAGGAGCTCATGGCGCTGACGAAGCGCCTGCAGCCCGGCATCATCGTGAACGACCGGCTCGACATCCCCGGCGACCTGGTCACCCCCGAGCAGTACCAGCCCGACAAGCCGATGGAGGTCGACGGCGTCCCGGTGCCGTGGGAGGCCTGCCAGACGCTCAACGGCTCGTGGGGCTACGACCGCGACAACACGAACCTGAAGCCGGTCGACCTGCTCGTCCGCATGCTCGTCGACGGCGTCTCGAACAACGGGAACATGCTGCTCAACATCGGCCCGACCGGTCGCGGTGAGTTCGACGGGGTCTCGCGGCAGACACTCGACGGCATCGGGACGTGGATGCACCAGCACGCCCGCTCGGTGTACGGGGCGGGGCCGTCGCGGTTCGTCGCCCCGCGGAACACCGTCTACACGCAGAACGGCAACCGCCTGTACCTGCACCTGTTCGCGTGGCCGTTCGAGCACGTGCACCTGCCCGACCTCGCCGGCCGGGTGGCGTACGCGCAGCTGCTCAACGACGCATCGGAGATCCACTTCCGCGAGATCCCACCGGGCACCCGGGCGCAGAACACCGGGCTCGGCGGCCAGCCCGCCGGCACGCTCACCCTGACGCTGCCGATCGTGCGGCCCGACGTCGCCGTGCCCGTCGTCGAGCTGTTCCTGCGCGACTGATGCAGCGGATCCTCTCGCGCACCCGGCTGCGGCCCGGACGGGAGTTCGACTACGAGCAGGCGCACGCGGCGATCCCGCCCGCACTGGCCGACCGGCTGCGGTCCGCCGGGGTGTCGAACTGGAGCATCTGGCGCGACGGGCAGGACCTCGTGCACCTGATCGAGGTCGAGGACCACCGTGCGATGCGCCGCGCGCTGGCGGACGACCCGGTGAACGCGGCCTGGCAGGCGGTCATCAACCCCCTGCTCGAGGCGGACGACGACTACTCGGGCGACGACGACGGGATCCCGCTCGTCTGGACCCTGGAAGGACAGGCATGACGCAACCCGCCCAGCAGCTCGACCGTGGACCGTTCTGGCTGGGCGGCGCCGGGATCGGCAACCTGCTCCGGCCGGTGTCCGACGACGACGCCCGGGCCACGGTGGACGCCGCGTGGCACGCCGGTGTGCGCGGTTTCGACACCGCCCCGCACTACGGCCTGGGGCTGTCCGAGCGGCGGCTCGGGGCGGCGCTCGCCGGACGGCCCCGGCAGGAGTTCCTCGTGTCGACGAAGGTCGGGCGGGTGCTCGTGCCCGGGCGCGGTGACGGCGACGACCTGGCCTCCGGCGGCTTCGCGGTGCCGGACGACACGGTGCGGCAGTGGGACCCGTCACCGTCGGGCGTGCGGCGGTCGCTCGACGAGTCGCTCGGCCGCCTCGGGCTCGACCACGTCGACGTCGCCTACCTGCACGACCCGGACGTCTACTCGCTCACCGACGGCCTGACCCAGGCGCTCCCGACGCTCGCCGAGCTGCGCGACGAGGGCGTGGTGCAGGCGGTCGGGGTCGGGTCGAACTCGGTCGAGGCGCTGTCGGCGGCCGTCGACACCGGGCTCTGCGACGTCGTCATGCTCGCCGGTCGGTTCACCCTGCTCGAGCAACCGGCGGCGGCGCTCGTCGACCGGTGTGCGTCGCTGGGCGTCGCGGTCGTCGCAGTCGGGGTCTACAACTCGGGGCTGCTCGGGCAGGAGCGCCCTTCGGCGGGTGCGACCTACGACTACGCCGAGGCCCCGTTGGCACTCATCGACCGTGCGAACGCCATCGCCGACGTGTGTGAACGCCACGGGGTCACCCTGCCCGAGGCTGCGCTGGCGTTCCCGCGCCGGGCCCCGGCGGTCGCGGCGATCGCGCTCGGCGCGCAGTCCGCCGACCAGGTCCGCTCGAACGTCGCACGGGCCGCCGCCGACGTGCCGGAGGCGCTGTGGGACGACCTGCGCGCGGCGGGCCTGCTCGCGATGTGACGCCGCGCACAACGAAGGTCACCCCGGACCACGCGGTTGCGCGGTTCGGGGTGACCTCAGTGGTGCGCCGGTCGGACCGGCTGCGTTCTGCCTAGCGGCGCGAACCGCGGCCGGCGACGCGCGTGTAGATGAACAGCACGATGATGGCGCCGATGATCGAGCCGATGATGCCGGCCGGCTGGAAGAAGCCGTCCATCGGGTCGTGCTGGAAGATCAGGAACCCGAGGAACCCGCCGACGAACGAACCGACGATGCCCAGGACGATCGTCATGAGGATGCCGATGTTCTGCTTGCCGGGGATGATGAGCCGGGCGAGAGCGCCGGCGATGAGTCCGATGATGATCAAGCTGATGATGAGACCGAGCACGGTGTCCTCCTCGTGGGTGCGGTTGCCGCGGCATGGTTGCCGGAGTCAGGGCCGAGGACTGACACAACTCCGAGGTCCCTGGGAGGACTGTCGGGTTCAGTCGAGCGAGCGCCGCAACCAGCGCTCGACACCTTCGACGTGCGACACGACGAGGGCCTGCACGAGCTGCGGATCCCGGCGTCGGATCGCGTCGACGATGGCCGCGTGCTCGTCGAGCGTCCGCTGCACCGACCCGTTCTGCGTCAGTCCGCGCCACACCCGCACCCGCACCGTCTTGCTCGACAGCGCGTCGAGCAGCCCGGACAGGTACTGGTTGCCGCCGATGCCCGCGATGGTCGAGTGGAACAGCAGGTCGTGGGCGACGAGGTCCTCGACGCCGGTGTCCTCGCCGACGGACTGCATCAGGGTCGCGAGTTCGTCGACCTGCTGCTCCGTGGCACGGGCCGTCGCCAGGACGGCGGACGCCGGTTCCAGGATGCGGCGCACCTCGAGCAGGTCGACGAGCGACCGGTCGTGGTGCATGTCGACGACGAACGACACCGCCTCGAGCAGGACGCCCGGTTCGAGCGAGGTCACGTAGGTGCCGTCACCGCGTCGGACGTCGAGCACCCGGATGAGCTCGAGCGCCTTCACCGCTTCACGGAGACTGTTGCGGGACAGTCCGAGCGACTCGCTCAGTTCCTTCTCGGGCGGGAGGCGCTGGCCGGGTTGGAGCTCGCCGCTCACGATCATCTGCTGGATGCGTGCGATCGCATCGTCGGTCAGCGACGCCACGTCACCACCTCCTGTGGACCCGGCCGCGTGCGCGACGGGACGTCCCGACGATACCCGGGACGGGCCTCCAGGCCGGTGCGGCGGAGCCGTGGGGCGACCATCAGGCCGGCCGCAGCCGGAGCGCCTGCATCCCGCCGTCGACCGCCAGCTCGACACCCGTCGTCGACCGGGCGAGCGGGCTCGTCAGGTAGGCGACCGCCTCGGCGACCTCCGCCGCCTGCACCAGGCGGCCGTGCGGCTGACGCGCCTCGAGCGCGGCGCGTTCGGCGGCCGGGTCGTCCGCGGACGACAGGAGCCGTGCGATCCACGGGGTGTCGGCGGTGCCGGGGTTGACGGCGTTGACGCGGATGCCCTCGCGGACGTGGTCGGCGGCCATCGCGCGGGTGAGTGCGGAGATCGCCCCCTTCGTGGCGGAGTAGAGCGCGCGCTGGGGCAGTCCGGCGGTGGCCGCGACGGAGCACGTGTTGACGATGCTCGCGCTGTCCGACGCTCGGAGGTGGGGGAGTGCGGCGCGGGACAGGCGCACGGCACCGAGCACGTTGACCTCGTACACGCGGCGCCACTCGTCGTCGGTGTTGTCCTCGACCGTCCCCTGTGCGCCGATGCCGGCGTTGTTCACGAGCACGTCGAGACCGCCGAGCTGGTCGACGGCCGACTTGACGGCGGCACGGACGGACTCGTCGGACGACACGTCGCAGGTGACGGAGACGAATTCCTCGGCGGTGGACGGTTGCAGGTCGAGCACCGCGACCGCTGCGCCCCGCTCGTGCAGCGCGGCCGCGATGGCCGCGCCGATGCCGGAGGCGCCGCCGGTGACGATCGCGCGGAGACCCGCGTGGCTGCGGGGCGTTCCGGTCGTGCCGGTCTGGGCGGTCGTGTCGGCCATCAGGCTGCTCCCACCGTCTGTCGTTGCGAACCCAGCCCGTCGGCGGTGAGCTCGACCACGTCGCCGGGCTGCAGGTACGGTGCGTGCCCGGCGAGGGCGACCCCCGCCGGGGTGCCGGTGCTGATGACGTCGCCCGGGTACAGCACCATGAACTGCGACAGGTACCGGACGATCTCGACGGGTCGGAAGATCATGTCGGCCGTGGTGCCGTCCTGGCGGACCACTCCGTTGACGGTGAGCCGGAGCGCGAGCGCCGCCGGGTCGACCTGGTCGGGGGTGACCAACCACGGGCCGAGGGGGTTGAACGTCTCGCAGGACTTCCCCTTGTCCCACTGCCCGCCCCGCTCGAGCTGGAAGGCCCGTTCGGAGACGTCGTTCGCGATGGCGTACCCGGCGATGCAGGCGCTCGCGGCCTCGTCGGAGTCGCAGTAGCGGGCGGTCCGCCCGATGACGACGGCGAGCTCGATCTCCCAGTCGGTCTTCTCGCTGCCGCGGGGGATCAGGACCTCGTCGTCCGGCCCGATCACCGTCATCGGGTCCTTCATGAACACGATCGGTTCGGTCGGGATCTCGGCACCGGTCTCGGCGGCGTGGTCCCGGTAGTTCAAGCCGATGCAGACGACCTTGCCCGGACGGGACACCGGTGCACCGCGGCGGAGGCCCTCGGCGTCGGGCAGTGCCCGGACGTCCCCGGCGCTCCGCGCGTGCCGGACGCGGGCGACCGGGTCGGACGCCAGGAAGGCCCCGCTGATGTCGGTCGTGATCGGGCGGAGGTCGAGGACCTCGCCGTCGGTGTCGACCGCGACGGGGATCTCGCCGCCCGCGGGGCCGAGTCGTGCGAACTGCATCGTTCCTCGCTCTCCGGCTGCACCGGCGCAACCAGAGACATCCTATGTCTGGCCCGGGTCTCCGACAAGGTCGCGGGTGCTGAGGGTCCTCCGATGCAGGTACGTGCGCTCCGCCGTCCCGCTCAGCACCGACTGCCGTTCGTCCGGGGTCAGGTCGGCCAGCGCCTCGGTGGTCCGCCGCACCACGTCGTCGTAGGTCGTGGCGAGCGTCGAGACGGGCCAGTCCGACCCGAACAGCGACCGCTCCGGGCCGAACCGCTCGAACACCGCACGGACGTACCGGTCGACGGGCTGCCGTCGCCACGCCGGGCCGGCCTCCGTGAACAGTCCGGACACCTTGCAGGCCACGTTCGGACGCGCGGCGAAGTCGTCGATCCGGCTCACCCACCCGGGATCCCCGCCCGCGATGTCGGGTTTGCCTGCGTGGTCGAGGACGAACGAACCCTCGGGCGCGGCGTCGAGCAGCGCGAGGGCAGCACGGTGCTCGCGCGCGCGGACGAGCACGTCGAACACCAGGCCGGCGGCGGCCACGGCGCGGACCCCGCGGACGACCTCGGGCCGGGCGAGCCAGTCCGGGTCCGGTTCGTCCTGCGCCTGGTGCCGGATGCCGACGAGGCGGTTGCCGGCCAGTCGGTCGCCACCCGGTCCCGCGATGAGGGCGGCGAGCCGGTCGACGACGTCCGGGGCGGTCAGGTCCACCCAGCCGACGACCCCGACGACCGGCTCGGGCTGCTCGAGGAGCCAGGCGGTCTCGCCGGGGTCGTGCACGGCCTGCACGACGATCGTCCGGGTGACGTCGGTGCTCCGGGCGGCGGCGCGGAGGTCGTCCACGTCGAACCGGCGGCGGATCGGAGCGACCGAGTCGTCCATCCAGGGGTACGACCGGTCGGCGGGATCCCAGAGGTGGTGGTGAGCGTCGATGATCACGCGATTATGATGCCCGATTCATCCGATGTCCGCCCGGTGCGGCCGGTGCCGCCGGTGCGGCGACCTTTCGTGCTCAGCGACACGTCACGGACGCTGCGGCGCGCGAGGTGTCGCTCAGCGCGTGGGGTCGCGTCGGCGAGCGCCGATCAGACGACGCCCGAGGCCTCGAGTTCGGCCCGCAGCTCGGCGTCGGACGGCTCGACGAAGTGCTTGCCGTTCGGCAGCACCACGACGGGGATGTTCTTCCGGCCGCTGATCGCCTCGGCACGGTCGGCGGCGGACAGGTCCTGCTCCACGTCGACGTACTCGTAGTCCACGCCGAGGGTGTCGAGCAGCGCCTTGGACCGACGGCAGTCGCGGCACCAGTCGGCACCGAACATGGTCACGCGGTCGGGGGCAGTCGTCGCATCGCTCATGTGCAGAGAGTACGTCGGAGCGCCCCCGGGCATTCCCGGAGCGCCGCCGGACCCGCGCCCCGCTCGCCCTACGATTGGCACATGCCGCCAGCACCCGATCCCGCGACGCTGGCCTGGGCCTCGGCGGCCGTCCGGCGCTTCGCCGCCGCGACCAACCTGCTCGTCGCCGCCCGACGGTTCCGCATCGTCGGCGGTGACGCCCGTGACGCGGCGGCGCTGCGGCACCTGCTGATCGCACTCGGCGCGCACGAGGCCGATCAGTCGGACCAGCAGCACCCGTCCGACCTCGTCGACCAGCTCTGGTGCCTCGGCACACCCGAGGAATCGACCCCCGCGGTCGAGCAGGCCGCCGACCGCCCGCGCGGCACCACCCTGGTCGTCATCGACGCCGGCCGGTACCTGCCCGCCGTCGACGAGGACGCCTTCGGCCCTGTCACGCCCGCCCGCCCCGGCGTCCTCGCCGTCCCGATGCTCTCCGACGACGTCTTCCTGGTGTCCACCGGCCGCGACCCCGAGGACGACCCCGCAGCGGACGCCCGCCTGCGCTGGGCACGGCGTTCCATGCCGGTCGCCCGGTCGGTCGCCGCGGAACTCCGCGACGGTGGACTCCTGCGCGGCACCCGCATCGGCGTCGCGATGTTCCTCGAGCCCAAGACGGCGGTACTGAGCCTGCTCCTCCGTGACGCCGGCGCCGAGGTCGTCGTCTACGCCCACGCCGACGAGACCGACGACGCCGTCGCCGACGCACTGCGGTCGGCCGGCCTGACGGTGTTCGCGAGCAGCACGGCGACGCTCCCCGAGCAGAAGCAGCTGGCCCTCGCGATGCTCGACACCGCGCCGCACATCCTGCTTGACGACGGCTCGCACGTCATCCGGCTCGCCCACCAGGAACGCCCCGACCTGCTGCCGACGATGCTCGGCGCCGCCGAGGAGACCACGAGCGGCCTCCGGCCCCTGCGTGCACTGGCAGCGCGCGGCGAGCTCGGCATCCCGGTGATCGCGGTGAACGACGCCCGCACCAAGACGTTCTTCGACAACCGGTACGGCACCGGGCAGTCGACGGTGTTCGCGGTGCTCGACCTGGTCGACGGGCTCGCGTCCGGCACCCACCGGGTGATGCCGGGAGGCGCGGCGGTCGTCGCCGGGTTCGGGCACGTCGGCGAGGGGGTCGCCCTGGTGCTCACCGCCCTCGGGTTCCGGGTGACGGTCGCCGAGACCGACCCGGTCCGCGCCCTGCAGGCGCGGTTCGCCGGGTACGCCGTGGCCCCGCTCGTCGAGGCGGTGCGCGACGCCGACCTCGTGATGAGCGCCACCGGGGTGCCGGACACGATCGACCTCGAGGTGCTCCGTGCCTGCGCGGATGGTGCGGTCCTCGCCGTCGCCGGTGGGGTCGACCAGGAGATCGCCGTCGACGACGCGCTCGCCGCCGGGGCCGAGCGCCAGGACGTGGGCCCGAAGGCCGAGCGGTTCGTGTTCCCCGGGTCCGACGGTGGGCCGATCGTGCTCGACGACGGTGGCTGCATCAACATCACCGCGGCCGAGGGCAACCCGGTCGAGATCATGGACCTGTCGTTCGCCGTGCAGCTCGGCGCCGTCCGGATGCTCCTGGAGCGCGGCGACGAGCTGGAGCGTGCCGTCGTGCCGATCGACCCCGCGGTCGACGACGTGACCGCCCGCGCGGCGCTCGCCGCCTTCGGGAGCCGACCCGTGCCTCCCGGCCTTGCCGCTGAACACCCGGCGGACCGCGAGCCGGACGTCCGGACCCACCGTTTCGGAGACCCGGTATGAGCGCCCGTCCACACCCGGTCACCGTGCACTCGGCGCGCGTCGTCGTCCCGATGACCGCGCCGCCGATCGCCGACGGCGCGGTGGCCGTGCAGGACGGCCGCATCCTGCACGTCGGCGACCGGTCGTGGGTCATCGACCAGCTCACCGGGTCCGGCGCGACCTTCACCGAGCGGCAGTGGCGTGGCGCGCTCCTGCCCGGACTCGTGAACGCGCACTCGCACCTCCAGTACACCGGCATGGCCAGTGTCGGCCAGCGCCAGTACAACGGGTTCGAGGACTGGGCCGCAGCGTTCAACGTCGACTACGCCGAACCGCACGACTGGCGGGCTGAAGCCGCGGACGGTGCGCGGGCGTCGATCCTGGCCGGCGTCACGAGCATCGCGGACATCGTCACCGACATCGAGGCCTCGACCGCCCTGCAGGACGCCGGGCTCGGCGGCATCGCGTACTGGGAGGTGATGGACTGGGAGAACGACGCCTGGCAGTCGCACGGTCGCGACCAGGTGCTGGACGAACTCGACCGGATCCCCACGACACCCGGTGCCGGCCTGTCGCCGCACGCGCCGTACTCGCTCGAGGTCGCTCCGCTGCTCGAGCTCCCCGACATCGTGCGGCAGCGCGGCCTGCGCCTGCACCTGCACCTCGGTGAGGCGGCGTTCGAGGGGGAGCGCACCGCCCTCGGTCCGGTCCCCGGGCTCGACGGGGTCGACGGCGTCGGCCACGGGAACGACTGGCACCTGGCGAACGTGCCGTCGTTCCGGGCGCTGCGAGCCCTGGGCTTCGGTGCGAGCGCGACCGCGTTCGTCGACCGCCTCGGCGTGCTCGGGCCGGACTGCCACATCGCCCACGGCGTGTACATGACCGCTGCCGACCGGGCGCTCCTGCGTGCCCGCGGCACCGCGGTGGCGCTGTGCCCCCGCTCCAACGCCGTCATCGGCCTCGACCCGCCGCCGGTCGCCGACTACCTGCGCGAAGGCAGCCCGATCGCGATCGGCACCGACTCCCTGTCGTCGTCGCCGTCCCTCGACCTGATGGCCGACGTCACCGCGCTCCACCGCATCGCTCGTGCCCAGGGCTACGGGCACCGTGACCTGCACGAGCGGCTGCTCGCGGCGGCGACCCTCGGTGGTGCGCACGCGATGGGCCTCGCCGTCGGGCCGGACCGCATCGGGCACCTCGCCGTCGGGGCGCGCGCCGACCTGGCGGTCTTCGACGTCGATGCCCGCACGGTGCCGGACGCGCTCGCCGAGCTCGTCGAGGACGGCGCCGGGCGGGCGGCCGCCACCGTGATCCGTGGCGTGGTCCGCGCCGCGGCGGGCGTCGTCACCGAGCCGGCTTCCCCGCACATGGACGTCCCCACACCGCACCAGGAGGAACGATGACCGAGTCCGCACCCCACCCCGGAATGGCCGCGCGCCGAACCGTCACCGGTGAGCTGATCGAGTGGCTCGACGTGCCGAAGCGCGCGATCGCCCTCGGCATGGAACCGCACCCCGAGGGTGGCTGGTACGTCCGCACCTGGACCTCGCCGGCGACGGTCACCACCCCCGCGGGGGAGCGTCCCGCCGCCACCCTGATCCACTTCCTGCTGCCCCCGGGCGAGGCCTCCGCCTGGCACCGGGTCACGAGCGACGAGATCTGGATGTGGCACGGGCCGGACACCGTCGACCTGCAGCTCGGCGGCGACGGTGACGTCCCCGAGCCCGGCGCGACGATCACCCTCGGCCCGGACGCCGGACGCGACCGCGTGAACGACGCGCAGGCGTTCGTGCGCGGCGGGGTGTGGCAGCGGACGATCCCGGGCGACGGCGAGGTGCTGCTGAGCTGCCTGGTGTCGCCGGGCTTCTCGTTCGACGACTTCACGATGGCCGACGACGGGGACCCTGCCGCCGAGTAGCACCGCGACACCGTTTCGCGTTGGTATCCCACCGCGAAGTACACTTCGACCTGCCCCCACCCCCCTCGCACGAAGGCCCGACCGTGACCCGTCCCCTCCGCTTCACCCTCGCCGTCGCCACCGCCGCGGTCGCCGCCCTCGCCCTGTCGGCCTGCTCCGCCGGGGGCAGCAGCAACGCCGACGGCACCGTGACCGACGGCAAGCTCACGATCGCCACCGGTGACCCGGCGTACTCGCCCTGGGTCGAGGACAACAAGCCGCAGTCCGGCAAGGGCTTCGAGTCCGCCGTGGCCTACGCGGTCGCGAAGGAGATGGGCTACAGCAAGTCCGACGTCGTGTGGAAGCGCAGCACCTTCGACAGCGCCATCGCGCCGGGCCCGAAGGACTGGGACCTCAACGTCCAGCAGTTCTCGATCGACGCGAAGCGCAAGAAGGCCGTCGACATGTCGAGCGCCTACTACACGACGACCCAGGCGGTCGTGACGACCTCCGGGTCGAAGGCCGCCGGCGACACCACGATCGCTGCCCTCAAGCAGGACGCGATCGGCGTCGCGACCGGTTCGACGAGCATCGCGAGCGTCAAGGACGTCCTCGGGGTCACGCCGCAGGTGTTCAACTCCAACGACGACGCCGTGCTCGCACTCAAGTCCGGGCAGATCGACGCGATCGTCACCGACCTGCCGACGGCGTTCTACATGGCCTCGGCCCAGGTCGACGACGGCACCGTGTCCGCACAGTTCCCCGACGACGGCAAGGGCGACCAGTTCGGCTTCGTCCTGCCGAAGGACTCGGAGCTGACGAGCAAGGTCGACAAGGCCCTGAAGACCCTCGACGACGACGGCACCCTGCAGGACCTGCAGACCAAGTGGCTGTCGTCGGAGACCGGCACGCCGGTCCTGAAGTAACCGGATGACCCTGCCAGCAGGGGCCGGCACCCCGGTCGCCGCACCCGCGCCGAGCCAGGTCGAGCTCGAGCGTCGGCTCTACCGCCGCCAGCGTGGCCGTCGCTCGGTCGTGGTGTCGGTCGTCTCCACCCTGGTCGTGCTCGCCGTCGTGTACTTCGGCGTCGTGAACACCCCCGGCTGGGCGGCGGTGCAGCAGTCGTTCTTCGACCCGCAGACCGCGGTCGACACGTTCCCGGACATCCTGCTGGGCCTCTGGCTGAACGTCCGGATCCTGTTCTTCAGCGCCATCGGCGTCGCCGTGTTCGGCACGCTGCTCGCGGTCGTCCGCGGCCTGCGCAACCCGGTGTTCTTCCCGCTGCGGATGCTCGCGACCGGCTACACGGACCTGTTCCGCGGTCTGCCGCTCATCATCGTGCTCTACCTGGTCGGCTACGGCATCCCCGGGCTCGGGGTGTTCCCGCGGCTCCCCGCCGAGGTCTGGGGCACGATCGCGATCACCCTGACCTACTCGTCGTACATCGCCGAGGTGCTCCGCGCCGGCATGGAGGCCGTGCACCCCTCCCAGCGCCTGGCCGCCCGGTCGCTCGGACTCTCGCACGCCAAGACCCTGCGGCTCGTGGTGCTGCCGCAGGCGATCCGCAAGGTCACCCCGGCGCTGATGAACGACTTCGTGTCGATGCAGAAGGACGTCGGTCTGGTGTCGATCCTCGGGGCCGTCGACGCGGTCCGCTCCGCCCAGATCGCGCAGGCCGAGACCTACAACTTCACGCCGTACTTCGTCGCCGGGCTGCTGTTCGTGGTGATCAGCCTGCCGCTGATCCGCGTCACGGACGCGATCGCGCGTCGCCAGCAGCGGCGCGAGCAGATCGGAGGGACCGTATGAGCGAGGCCGGCCAGGAGGCCCGTGGTGCGTCCGGTACGGACGCCGCGGTCCTCGAACTGCGCGGGTTGCGCAAGGCCTTCGGTGAGCACGAGGTCCTGCGCGGGATCGACCTGACGGTCCACCGCCACCAGGTCATCTGCGTCATCGGGGCCTCCGGCTCCGGCAAGTCGACGCTGCTCAAGACGGTCAACCTGCTCGAGGGCATCGACGACGGCGAGATCCTGCTGCAGGGCACGGACATCGCCGACCCGCGCGTCGCCGTCGACGCCGTGCGAGCGCGCATCGGCGTGGTGTTCCAGCAGTTCAACCTGTTCCCGCACATGAGCGTGCTCGACAACGTCACGCTCGCCTCCCGCCAGGTGCACGGCATCGGACGTGCCCAGGCCGAGGACACCGCGCGCCGGCTGCTCGACCGGATCGGTCTCGCTTCGTTCGCCGATGCGTACCCCGACCGCCTGTCCGGCGGGCAGCAGCAGCGCGTCGCCATCGTCCGGGCGATCGCGTCGGACCCGGAACTCCTGCTGCTCGACGAGGTCACGAGTGCCCTCGACCCGCAGCTCGTGGGCGAGGTGCTCGACCTGGTCACCGAGCTGAAGCGACAGGGTTCGACGATCCTGATGACGACGCACGAGATGCACTTCGCGCGGAACGTCGCCGACCGGATCGTGTTCCTGCACCGCGGCGAGGTCGTCGAGCAGGGATCCCCCGCCGACGTCCTCGACCACCCGCAGCACCCGGCGCTCGTCGAGTTCCTCGCCCGCGTGCACGCCTAGGGCGTCAGCAGCACCTTGCCGATCACCTCGCCGTCGCGCACGCGGCGGTGGGCTTCCTCGACCTCGGCAAGGGGCAGCACCGAGTCGATGACCGGGCGCACCCGGCCGTCGGCGACCAGCGGCCAGACGTTGTAGCGGACCGCCTCGACGATGGCGGCCTTCTCGGCGAGCGGCCGTGCACGCAGGGTCGTGCCGCTGATCATCGCGCGCTTCCGCATCAGCACCCCGAGGTCGAGCTCGGCGGTGCGGCCGCTGCCCGAGGCGATGACCGCGATGTGCCCGTTCGGGGCGAGGGCCTGCAGGTTCCGCTCCAGGTAGGACGGACCGACGACGTCGAGCACCACGTCGACGCCGACACCGTCGGTGAACGCCATGACGCGTTCCACGAAGTCCTCCGTGCGGTGGTCGACCACCAGGTCGGCGCCGAGGTCACGGGACGCGGCGACCTTGCGGTCGCCGCCGCTCGTCGCGATCACCGTCGCACCGAGGGCCTTGGCCCACAGCACCGCGTGTGAGCCCATGCCGCCCGTACCGCCGTGGACCAGGAGCGTCTGCCCCGGTCGGAGCCCGGCGAGCATGCCGATGTTGGAGTAGACGGTGCAGGCGGCCTCGGGCAGCCCGGCCGCCTCGACCAGGTCGACGCCCTCGGGGACCGGCAGCACCTGGGTGACCGGCGCGACCACGAGTGCCGCGTACCCGCCGCCGGAGAGCAGCGCGCACACTCGGTCTCCCACCGCCACGGCCGTGACGCCCGCACCGACGGCCCGCACCGTGCCGGAGACCTCGAGCCCGAGGACCTCCGAGGCCCCGGGCGGCGGCGGGTAGTTCCCCGCGCGCTGCTGCAGGTCGGCGTTGTTGACACCGGCCGCGGCGACCTCGATCAGGACCTCGTCCGTACCGGGTTCCGGGTCGGGCAGGTCGGTGACGGACATGGAAGCGTCGTCGAACGTGATGGCTCGCATGCCCTCGACGGTACGCGCCACCCGCCTCCGGCCGGGTGCCGGTCGCCCACAACCCGGCCGGTCTCCCTGTGGATGTTCCCTGTACGCTCGATGACGGATCTGCACCTCATCCGGGGGAGTGCGGACAGATCGAGGGGGACTCTCCACCATGCCCAAGAAGCTCATCGCGCTGGCCACCGCCGGCCTCGCACTCACGCTGCTCGCCGGTTGCTCGACCGGGCCGTCCAAGGCCGAACAGTGCACGCAGTTCGAGAAGACGGTCAAGTCCGCCGCCCAGGGCGTCCAGTCCGAGGCCGCGAACCTGCAGTCCGACCCGGACGCCGCCGTCACGAAGCTCAAGGAGCTCGACGAGAAGATCTCCGACGGCGTCGACGACCTGTCGGACGACGACCTGAAGGCCAAGGGCGACGCCTTCGAAGAGGCGTACGGCGACCTGGTCGACGACATCGAGGACATCGCCGACGACCCGCAGTCGGCCGACGTCTCGGCCCTGACGAAGTCCAGCACCAAGGTGCAGGACGCCGGCAACGCGTTCCAGAAGGAGTGCAACTCCTGATGCGCCGCACCCTCACCGCGCTCGCCACCGCCGGCCTCGCGCTCACGCTGCTCGCCGGCTGCTCGGGCGGCGACGGCGGTTCGTCCGACGGCGGCTCCTCCGGGGGTGACTCGGGCTCGTCCAGCGCCCCGTCGGCCTCGAAGACCGCCGCCGCGGCACCCGCCCAGACCAAGCAGGAAGCCTGCTCGCTGCTCGAGAACGAACTCGCGTCGTTCCTCAAGGAGCAGGGTTCCAGCTCTGCCCCGGCCGAGCCGAAGGCCCGTGCGGCGCTCATCGACGAGTTCGTCCAGCGCATCGACTCGGCGCTGACGAAGGTCTCGAACGACCAGGTGCACGACACGTTCGAGGACTTCTCCGGCGCGGCCAAGGGCTACAGCTCGGCCATCCGCTCCGGCGCGGCCGAGGACTCCACCGAGGTCACGAAGGCCCAGTCCGAGGTGCAGACCACGCTCGACCAGGTCTCGGCGGTCTGCCCCGCCAAGAGCTGAGCGGGCGCACGCCCGGCCACGCACGACGACGCCCCGCCGCTCCTGGACCAGGAGCGGCGGGGCGTCGTGCTTCCCCCGTCGGGGGAACGGGCGTCAGACGGCCGCGGGCTGCGAGGCGTCGAGGCGTGCGACGTCCTCCGGCCGCAGCCGCACGGTCGGCGCCGTGATCGAGTTCAGGATGGACTGCGGCCGCGACGCACCGGGGATCGGCACGACGACGTCGCTCTTCTGCAGCTCCCACGCCAGGGCGATGACCTGCGGGGTGACCCCACGGTCGCGGGCGATGTACGCGAAGTCCTCGAACGCCGTGCCGAGGTCCGCCGCGCTCCCGATGCCACCGAGGGGGCTCCACGGCAGGAACGCGATGCCGAGCTCGTCGCACAGCTCGAGTTCCGGCTCGCTCGACCGGAACTTCGGCGAGTACTGGTTCTGCACCGACGCCAGGCGTCCGCCGAGCACCTCGTTCGCGGTGCGGATCTGGTCCGGGTCGGCGTTCGAGATGCCCGCCATCCGGATGACGCCCTCGTCGAGCAGCTCGGCGAGCGCCCCGATCGAGTCGGCGTACGGCACTGCCGGGTCGGGGCGGTGGAACTGGTACAGGCCGATCTGCTCGACGCCGAGCCGCTTCGCCGAGGCCTTCGCCGCCTCCTTCAGGTACTCCGGGTGCCCGTTCTGTGCCCAGTTGCCGGCTTCGGGGCGCAGGTGTCCGCCCTTCGTCGCGATGAGGACGTCCGAGGTGTCGTCGTGGAACTCCCGGACGGCCCGCGCGATGAGCTCCTCGTTGTGCCCCACCTCGTCGTGGCCGCCCAGGTGGTAGGCGTCGGCGGTGTCGATGAGCGTGACACCGTTCTCGAGCGCTGCGTGGATCGTGGCGATGGACTGACGCTCGTCCGGTCGGCCCTCGATCGACATGGGCATCCCGCCCAGACCGATGGCACTGACGGACACGTCTCCGATGACTCGTTGCTTCATCGGCCCAGCATGCGCCCGCCCCCGACGCCGACGCCCAGTTCCCGCACCGACGCGCCACGAGCCCCCGTCACCGACGAGCCCACGACGGCGCGTGTTCCGGCAGCGGGCCGAACGCGATGCCGCGGGCGTAGAGGCCCCGGACCGGCGGGACCCAGCGCGCGAGCAACACGGGGAGCAGCGGCGGACCGTCCTGCAGGTGCCCGGCGAAGGCCCGCTCGAACACGACCCGGTGCAGCACCGCCTGCGCGGCCTGCACCAGGGCTGCGGGCGGGGTCCGGCGACGCTGGACGGCTGCGAGCGCCCGGTCGAGGCCGTCACCGCGGAGCCCCCGTCGGAGCGCCGGCACCAGGATCGTCGCGGTCGCCACCGCGTCCTGCACCGCGAGGTTGATGCCGACCCCACCAGCGGGCGACATCGCGTGCGCGGCATCGCCGATGCAGAGCAGCCCCGGGCGCCACCACCGGCGCAGGCGGTCCATCCGGACGTCGAGCACGTGCACGTCGTCCATCGAGGCGATCGCGTCGACCCGGTCCGCGAAGTCCGGTCGGAGTCGCGCCACACCGGACCGGAAGGCCGTCACCCCCGCTGCGCGCAGGGCCGCGTCAGAGCCCTTCGGCGCGAAGTACGCGACCTGGTGGTAGTCCGGCCGCGGGAAGCTCAGCAGCACGTCCCGGTCCGAGAACGCGGGGGTGAGGGCGCTCGCCGCGTCCCCGGGGTGCCGGGGCAACCGGAACCACCAGGTGTCGAACGGCACCCGGAACGCTCGTGGCACGAGGCCGGCGGCGCGACGCAGCACCGAGTTCCGCCCGTCGCAGGCGATCACGACGTCCGCGCGGAGTTCCTCGGGTTCGCCGGTCCCGTCCCGCGGCCGCAGGTGGACCCCGGTCACGACACCGTTCTCCTCGATGAGCCCGGTCGCGGCGAGGCCCATCGAGATGCCGAACGACGGTTCCCGACGGGCGGCGGTCACGAGCAGGTCGAGCAGGTCCCACTGCGGCACCATCGCCACGTGGTCGTACGGCGGTGCGAGACGCGAGAAGTCACCGAGCAGCAGCCGTGAGCCGTCCGGCATCGGCAGCGAGAAGTCGTCGAGGCGTGACTGCGGCAGCGCCCGGAACGGTGCTCCGAGGCCGAGTTCGTCGAGCAGCCGGATGGTCGAGGCGTGCACCGTGTCGCCCCGGAAGTCCCGGTTGAAGTCGTCGTGCCGCTCGAGCACACGCACGTCGACGCCGGCGCGGGCGAGCAGCAGCCCGAGCACGACCCCTGCGGGGCCGCCACCGACCACCGCGACCGTCGTCCGCGACACCGTCACCATGCTCCGGACGCTACCCCGCTCCGGACTGGAGGCGCGTGGCGGCCCCGCCCCGCGCCTCCGGGCCGGAACGCACACGCGTTCTCGGACCCGGCACGCGTCGGACGACGACGTCCGGTCGGAAGGGTGGTGTCGGTGCGCCGGTCAGGCGCTGGCGGACACCGACGACGAGGCAGGACCGCTGTCGACGGCGTTCGCGAAGACGACCCCGCCCCACACGATGACGACGATCGCGAGCACGAAGCCGATCGCGGCGATCCACCACGAGGGCTTCCGCCGGATCCACGCGCCGATCGACAGCACGATCGTGGCGACCCCGATGACGAAGGCGCCACCGACCGCGATGGCCGCGCCACCGAAGTACCCGCCGGGCGTGCAGCCCGACGAGGCGTCGCACTCCGCCGTGGCCGAGGCGATCGCGACGATGCCGACGACCGCCGTGATCGCGGTCATGACGGCACCGAACACCAGGAGCAGCACCGTCGAGATCCGGTCGGCGAGCTTCGCCGGCGGGAACAGCGTGGTGCCACCGCGCTCCCACGCCGCGCGCTGCGCGTCCGTGGGGCCGGAGGAGGACTGCGGCGGAGGGCCGGGGACGTTGGACCAGGTCATGCGTGCAGTCCTACCGCGCCTCGACCCCGAACGCCTGTGCGAGCCGCTGGATCTTCTGCGCCCGACCGAGCCGCGGCAGGTCGGAACCGTCGCGGATGACCCGGCCGCGGGCCTCGAAGTCGTCCAGGAAGTCCTGCGCCCAGGCGACGTCGGTCGGCGTGGGGGAGATGACCTCGTTGATGACGGGGAGCTGCTCGGTGTCCAGGCAGAGCTTGCCGGTGAGGCCGAGCGACACGGCCACCTGCGACTGCTCGCGGAGGATCGGGTGCGACGACCCGACCGTGGGGCCGTCGATCGGGCCCGGCAGGTCGCCGACGCGCGAGGCGACGACCAGCTTCGACCGCGGGTACGCCATCGCGAGCGTGTCGGCGCTGGTCCCGGTGTCGCGGCGGTAGTCGCCGGAACCGAAGGCCAGGCGGAACGCGCCCTGCGCCTTGGCGATCGACACGGACTCCTCGATGCCCAGGGCCGACTCGACGAGGGCGATCACCGGCGTCTGGCCGCCGAGCCGGTGCCAGGTGTCGGTGACCTGGGCGGGGGACTCGGTCTTGGCGAGCATGACGCCCTGCAGCCCGGGCAGGCCGCGGAGCTCCTCGACGTCGTCCGCCCAGAAGTCCGTCGTGACGTCGTTGATGCGCACCCAGGCCTCGCCACCGCCGGCCAGCCAGGCGGCGACGCCCTGCCGGGCCGAGGGCTTCGCGGCGGGGTCGACGGCGTCCTCGATGTCCAGGATGATCTGGTCGGCGCGGGAGCGCTGGGACTTGTCGAACCGGTCGGTGGCGGTGCCGGACACCAGCAGCCACGACCGTGAGATCTCGGCGGGGACCGATCGACGCCGGTTCGGCGTGGGGGCGGACGGAGCGGTGCGGTCGTCGATGGCCATGCCCCGTTGGTACCACACCGGACGGGGCCGCCGTCGGATCGGGCGCGCCGCACGTCGGGTCGGACGGTGGCGCACGTCGGGCCGGACGGCGGTCACGTCCGTGCGGAAACCCCGAAACCTCGGTTCATTGCCAGAGAGGCCGTCCGGTTCCGCCTACAGTGTCGGATGTGTGGCGAGCGGACAGGGTGACCGACGGTGAGGACGACGTGAACGACGACGTCCCCGTCGAGGGTGCCCGCGCGCGCCCCGACGACGATCGAGACGAGCAGCAGGACGTGGACCAGGAACGGACCGACGACGAGCCGGACCGCACGCTCCGCCCGGAGCTGCAGATGACGAGCCCGCAGGCGATCAGCCTCGGCGACCCGCGGCTGCAGGCCGGCAACGCGGCCGAACCGACGTGGGACGGCTGGCGCACCCAGCTGACCGGCGTCGGCGGCACGAGCCCGCTCACGCACTTCAGCGACCACCCGCGCGCCCGCATCGAGCTCTCGACCACCCACCCGGGCGGTCTCGCGCAGTTCATCACCGGCAAGACGACCCTGCTGTCCAGCCTGATCCGCGACGAGGTGGCGCTCCGTGCCGCCCGCGTGGCCGCCGGACACGTCGAGGCGAAGGGCACCGAGCTGGCCACCGTGCGCGGCATCGACGCCGTGAAGCTCGGCATCGGCATGGCCGACTGGAAGCACGGCGACGAGCAGTTCCGCGGCCCGGTGCTCCTGCGCCCCCTGGCGATCCGCCGACACGGACGCGACTTCGAGGTGCGCCTGCTCGGCGAACCGGTGCTCAACCCGGGCCTCGCCGACGCGCTGCACGAGCAGTTCGGGGTCATCCTCGACGCGCAGTCCTTCGTGGCCCTCGCGCAGCAGGACGGCTCCTTCACGCCGAACCCCGTCATCGACCGCCTGCGTGGCCTGACCGCGCACATCCCCGGCTTCTCGGTGCACGCACGCCTCGTGGTGTCCACCTTCGCCGAGGTCGCCACCGGCATGGTCGAGGACACCGGTGACCTGTCGCACCCCGTGCTCGACGCCCTCGCCGGCAACCCGAGCGCGAAGTGGCAGGTCGAGCAGTCCTACCACCCGGTCGAGCAGACCCCGTCGGACGAGCGCAGCCCGGAGACCGACACGCTCCTGCTCGACGCCGACGACGAGCAGGAGAACGTGATCGCGCAGATCACGGCCGGCAACTCCATCGTCGTGAAGACCCTGCCCGGCACCGGTGGCACCCAGACCATCGTGAACGCCCTGGGTGGCCTGGTCGCCGCGAACAAGCGCGTGCTCGTCGTGAGCCCGCGCCGCGCGACCCTGCGGGGCATCGCCGCCCGCTTCGGCGAGGTCCAGCTGCCCGGGGTCGCGGTCACGCCGTCGACCCTGCGCCGTGACGTCGTCCGTGCCATCGCCCGGAACGAGAAGGCCGCGCGTCCGAACCTCCGCGAGGTCGACGACGCCCTGGTCCGCCTGCGCAAGGTGCTGAAGGACTACCGCGGCTCGCTCACCCGCAAGGACCCCGACTTCGGCGTCTCGGTGCTCGACTGCCTGGTGGAGCTCTCGCGCCTGTCGCTGCTGCCCGTCGCGCCCTCGACGACCGCGCGCCTGTCGAAGCAGTCCGTCGCCTCGATGGTCGAGGGCCGCTCACGCGTCGCCGAGACGATGGTCAGCGCTGCGAACCTCGGTGAGTTCCGCTACGGCCCCGACGACTCGCCCTGGTACGGCGCGAAGTTCGGTTCGAGCGACGGCGCCCAGCGTGCGCACCGCATCGCGAAGGACCTCGACGCCGACGGCCTGCCGACCCTGCTCCGCCGCGCCCACGACCTGGTGAGCTCGACGCACATGCGCCAGTTCACGACCATCAACGAGCTCGGCATCTACCTGCGCCTGCTCACCGAGATCCGTGACACGCTCGACCGCTTCCTGCCGGTGGTCTTCGACCGCTCGGTGTCCGAGCTCGTGGCCGCCACCGCGCCCCGCGGCGAGGGTGCCCCGATGTCGTCGACGAACCGTCGCCGGCTCAAGAAGCTCGCCCGCGAGTACGTCCGTCCGGGCGTGCACGTGTCCGACCTGCACGAGGCCCTGACCCGCGTCCAGCAGCAGCGGGTGCTCTGGCAGCGCTACGTCGCCGCCGGCGTGAACCCCGAGGTGCCCACCGGCATCGCCGACGTCCAGGTGCTGTTCTCGAACGTCGCCGAGGACCTCGCGCGCCTCGACGAGCCGCTGGGTCGCACCGAGCGTGACCGCCAGCTCGCGAACACCCCGGTCGACCAGCTCGTCCCGACCATCGCCGAGCTCGCCGCCGAGTCCGACGTCCTGCACAACCTGCAGGAGCGCACCGAGCTCATGCAGACCCTGCGCGACCTGCAGCTCGAACCGCTCATCACCGACCTGGCGAACCGGCACGTGCCGGACGTGCAGGTGCCGGCCGAGCTCGAGCTCGCCTGGTGGCAGTCCGCCCTCGAGACCATGCTCGAGTCCGACCGGGCACTGCTCGGCGCCAACACCGACATGCTCGACCGGGTCGAGGCCGACTTCCGCCTGGTGGACGACGCCCACGCGGCCGGGGTCTCCCAGGGCCTGGCGTGGCAGCTCGCCGAGAACTGGAAGGTCGGTCTCGTCGACTGGCCGGAAGAAGCGACGGCGCTCAAGACCCAGCTCCGCGACGGCGCGATCACCTCGCGACTGCTGCAGGACTCCGCACCGCACCTGTCCCGGTCGATCGCACCCGTCTGGCTCGCCAGCCCGTACGAGGTGCCGCAGATCGCCGACACGATGCCGTTCGACACCGTGATCCTGGTCGACGCCGGTGCCGTGACGATCGCCGAGACCGTCGGTGCCGTCCGCCGTGCTCGCCAGACCGTCGTGTTCGGCGACCCGGTCACCCAGACCCCGTCGCCCTTCCGCATCGCCGTGGACCCCGAGCACCGGGCGCTGCAGGTCGACGAGGGCACGCTCGACGCGTTCCACGCCGACTCCGCCCTGGCGAAGCTGTCCACCCTGCTGCCGACCCTGTCGCTGTCGCGGTCGTACCGCGCCGGCGGCGAGGACCTCGCCGAACTCGTGAACCGTCGCTTCTACGGCGGCAAGATCGAGTCCCTGCCGTGGGCCGGCTCGTTCCTCGGCCACGGCTCGATCGCGCTCGACTACGTCAGCGACGGCAAGGCCGTGCCGGACCCCGAGTCCGGTGCCGTGGAGAGCGTCGACGCCGAGGTGGACCGCGTGGTCCGGCTCGTCATCGACCACGCCCGCACCCGCCCGACCGAGTCGCTCATGGTCATCACCGCGTCGGCGAAGCACGCCGTGCGAGTCGAGCAGGCCGTGCTGACCGCCGCGCAGGGCCACAAGGACCTGACCGAGTTCGTCATCGGCGACCGTGCCGAGCCGTTCATCGTGGCGACGCTCGAGCAGTCGGTGGCGCAGAGCCGCGACCGCGTCGTGTTCTCCATCGGCTACGGCCGCACCCCGCACGGTCGCGTGCTGCGCGACTTCGGTCCGCTCGGCAAGCCCGGCGGCGAGCGACTGCTGGCGGTCGCCATGACCCGTGCGCGTCGCTCGATGGTCATCGTCACCTGCTTCCAGCCGTCGGACATCGAGGCCGAGCGCATGGGCCACGGCACCGTCGCCCTCGCCGAGATCCTGGCCGAGGTGCGTGCCCGCACCACCGCCGAGTACGTGCCGGACGACTCCGACCCGCTGCTCGTCGACCTGGCCCGGCGCCTCGAGATGCGTGGCATCCCGGTCGCGCTCGGACACCGCGGCAAGCTCGGCCTCGTCGCCGCGCACGGCGGGGTCTGCGTCACGATCGAGACCGACGCGTCGCTGGTCAAGGGATCGCTGCGCGAGTCCCTGCGCCTGCGTCCCGAGGTGCTCCGCCGACTCGGCTGGCACTACGTGCGCGTGCACGCGTTCCAGCTGTTCTCCGACCCGGACCGCGTCGCCGACACCGTCGCGTCCGTGCTCGGGGTCGACCGCGGTGCCACGCAGGAGATCTCCATACCCCCGATCCCCGCCCGCCGATGAGCCGTCGGGCCTCTCGGCCCGCCGGTCCGGTGACGCCGGAGACGGACCAGCTGGTGGGCACGTGGACGCGAGTCGACGACGCGTCGTCAGCCGCGCCTCCCGTCCGTCCCGCCGCTGACGGGGGCGAGACGGCGGACCAGCCGGGAGGCCCGGTGCGGCGCCGCAGACGCGTCACCACCCAGCCGGTGGCGGGCTACGACCCGACGCCGCCGCCGGAACCGGCGCGGCACCGTGACGGTGAGAACGACGACCAGCTCCGGCGCGACGTCCCCCCGCACTGGTAACCGGTAGCCTGGCCCGTGATGACTGACACCGCGCGGCAGCGCCCCGACTGGCAGACCTGGCCGAACCTGATCACGCTGTTCCGCCTCGTGCTGATCCCGGTGTTCATCGGCCTCGTCGTCGCCGGCCACCCGGGGTGGGCGCTCGTCGCCCTCGTCGTGATCGGCGTGAGCGACTGGGCGGACGGCTTCATCGCGCGCAAGTTCGACCAGGGCTCCAAGCTCGGCAAGGCCATCGACCCCGTCGCCGACCGCCTGGCCATCATCGCGATCGTGCTGTCCCTGGTGCTCGTCGGCCTGCTGCCCTGGTGGGTGGTGGCCGTCGTCGTGCTTGTCGACCTGGTGCTCGTCGTCCTGTCGAGCGTGCTGTTCCACGGCAACCCGGACCTCGACGTCACGTGGACGGGCAAGATCCGCTCGGCCCTGCTGTTCGTCGGGCTGCCGGTGCTGCTGTTCTCCGCGGTGCACACCGTCGACGAGAACGCGCCGTGGGTCCGGGTCGTGGCCCTGGTGTTCGTGTACCTCGGCACCGCGGGGCACGTGCTCGCCGGCGCGCAGTACGCCGTCGCGATGTTCGCGAAGCGCCGCGCGGTCCCCGCCGCCTGACGGGCCCCCGCGCAAAACACCGGTGTTCACGCTGCGCACCGCGGTTTGCGGGTGTGCGGAGCGGGAACACCGGTGTCGTGCGAAGGCGCCTGGGCTAGAGCTTCGTCGAGCCGCCGATGCCGGGCCCCTCGGGAGCGTTCGACGGGGCGATGTGCGCGCCCGTGCTGGTCGCGCCGCCGTTCTGCGGGCGGAGCAGGTCGCGGATCTCGAGCAGCACCTCGACGTCGGTCGGGGGGACGTCCTGCGGGGTCTGCTCCTCGTCGTTCTTGACGCGCTCGAACGCCACCTTCTTCAGACGGTTGACCGGTACCACGAGCACGAAGTAGACCACCGCGGCGATGATGACGAAGTTCAGCACCGCCCCGATGATGGCGCCGAAGTAGAGCGTGGCGTGGTCACCAGACACCGTGGGGATCCGGACCTTCAGGGCGTCGTCGAGGCTCGAGGCGTTGAACACCGCACCGATGAGGGGGTTGATCAGCGCCTGGACGATCTTGTTGACGATCGCGGTGAACGCCGCACCGATGACGACTGCGACGGCCAGGTCGATGACGTTGCCGCGGAGCAGGAACTCCTTGAAGCCCTTCATGCGAGGGTCTCCTTCCGGGTCGAGGACGGCCGCCGAGTGGCGACGCGCCCCAACCTATCCGGAGAGCGCAGACCGCGTCAGGACGCGGCGGGCTTCGAGCCGCTGGGCTTCGACGCGGACTTCTTCGCCGGCTCGGACTTCTTCGGCTCGGACTTCGCGGGGGTGCTCGACGAGCCCTCGGACTTCGGGGCCGGGCGCGAGTCGGTGCGGTAGAAGCCGCCGCCGTTGAAGGTCACGCCGACCGGGGAGAACACCTTGCGCAGGACGCCGCCGCAGACCGGGCACTCCGTCAGGGTGGCGTCGGAGAAGGACTGCTTGATGTCGAACGCGTTGTCGCACTCGGTGCAACGGTACGAGTAGGTGGGCACGTCAGCTCCGGAACGTGATGATGCGCGACGGCGTGATGATGCCGTCAACGGGTTCGTCGTGGGGTTCGCGCGGGACCTCGTCGAGGTACTCCGCGTCGAAGATCACAGCATAGACGGGCGGACGGTTCGCCATGGACCCGAGGGTCTTGTCGTAGTAGCCGCGCCCCCAGCCCATGCGGACGCCGTCGTGCCCGACCGCCGCCGCCGGGGCCAGGATCGCGTCGACGTCGTTGATCGCGAGCGGGGACAGGACCTCGCCGACGACCTCGGGCAGGCCGAGCAGGCTCTCGGTCTCGCTCTCGCCGTCGCCCACGGCCCAGTCGAGCAGGCCGTCCTCGCGGGTGATCGGCAGCAGCACGCGGATGCCCTGCCCGTACGCCCAGTTCAGGAACGGCCGGACGTTCGGTTCGTCCGGTGCGGACAGGTACAGGGCGAGGGACGTCACCTGGCGCTCCTCGACGAAGCGCTGCAGGGTCGCGGTCAGGGTCTCGGTGTCCGCGTCGCGTTCGGTCGTGGTCCGGGTGCGCCGCCGCTGCCGGAGTTCGGCTCGCAGGGCGCGCTTCTCGTTCCCGAGATCGGCGATCATGCGCAGGAGTCTACCGAGGGGCACGGTTGCGGCTTCCCGCCGGGAACACGCGGGGTCCCGTGTCCCCCGGAGCGACGACATGCCCTCGAAAGGGGGATCGGATACGGTCTGAGCATGGGCTTCCAGATTTCGAAGGCGGTGATCCCGGCCGCAGGGCTGGGTACCCGCTTCCTCCCCGCGACCAAGGCGATGCCGAAGGAGATGCTCCCCGTCGTCGACAAGCCGGCCATCCAGTACGTGGTGGAAGAGGCTGTCGGTGCCGGGCTGACCGACGTGCTGATGATCACCGGGCGCAACAAGAACGCGCTCGAGAACCACTTCGACCACGTGTCGGAGCTCGAGGAGACCCTCCGCAAGAAGGGCGACCACGAGAAGCTGCAGAAGGTGAACCAGTCGACGGACCTCGCCGACATGCACTACGTGCGACAGGGTGACCCGCTCGGCCTCGGCCACGCGGTGCTCCGCGCGAAGATGCACGTCGGCCGCGAGCCGTTCGCCGTGCTCCTCGGTGACGACATCATCGACGCTCGTGACCCGCTGCTCCAGCGCATGATCGAGGTCCAGGGCGAGAAGAACGCCACGATCGTGGCCCTGCTCGAGGTCCCCGAGTCGCAGACCCACCTGTACGGCATCGCCACGGTCGAGCCGACCGACACCGACGACGTGGTGAAGATCACCGGCCTCGTCGAGAAGCCCCCGCAGGGCGAAGCGCCCTCGAACCTGGCCATCATCGGCCGCTACGTCATCCGTCCCGAGGTCTTCGACGTCCTCGAGAAGCAGGAGCCGGGCAAGGGCGGCGAGATCCAGCTGACCGACGCGCTCATGAAGATGGCGAGCGCCGAAGAGTGGACCGGCGGCGTGTACGGCGTCGTGTTCCGTGGACGCCGGTACGACACGGGTGACAAACTCGACTACATCAAGGCGATCGTGCAGCTCGCCTCGGACCGCGATGACCTCGGCCCCGACCTCAAGTCGTGGCTGAAGGAGTTCAACGCGGGCGAATAGTCGGCCATCCCGCTCGGGTCCGGTGATCACGGACCCGGGCGGGACACCCCGTCCCGCACCGGGGCGGGACCCCGGAGGAACCCAGCGATGACGACGATCCCGACCCTGTCCCACGGGCGGGTCACCATCCGGCCCCTCCGGCTCCGCGACACCCGCGACCTCGACGCGGCACTCGCGACGAACCGTTCGTGGCTCCGCACCTGGGAGGCCACGAACCCCTCCGGACACGTCTCCACCGACGTCCGGGGCAGCATCCGCGCGCTCCAGGCCAACGCCCGCGCGGGACTGGGACTCCCGTTCGCGATGGAACTCGACGGCCGTTTCGTCGGGCAGCTCAACGTCTCCGGCATCTCCTACGGCTCGCTCGCGAGCGCCTCCATCGGCTACTGGGTCGTCGAGGACGCCGCCGGCCACAACGTGACGCCGATCTCCGTCGCCCTCGCCGTCGACCACTGCTTCCGCTCGCTCGGCGTGCACCGGATCGAGATCTGCATCCGGCCGGAGAACGCCCCGAGCCTGCGCGTCGTCGAGAAGCTCGGCTTCCGGTACGAGGGACTCCGTCGCCGGTACATCCACATCAACGGGGACTGGCGCGACCACTTCTGCTTCGCGCTGGTGGCCGAAGAGGTCCGCGGGGGCGTCCTCGAGCGCTGGGTGCAGGGGCAGGTGCCGCCCGGCGTGGGGACCGTGCCGCTCGCCGCACGCGACGAGGCGGCGATGCCCCTGGACACGACGCCCCGCATCTGACGTCCCACGTCTGACGGGCCTGGAGGCGCGGCTCGCCTCCCACGGATTCCGTCCCGACACGCGCAACACGCGTCCGGCAATGACGCGGCGCGGGAACCGCCGCCCCTACCGTGTTCGCATGGCAGGAATCGGCTCGTGGGGTGGCGGCATCGTCCTGCTCGTCGCGGCCGTCCTCTGGCTCGTCTACCTGATGCCGTCGTGGGCCGCCCGCCGCCAGTACCTGGCCACCGAGCGGAACGCCATCCGGCTGCAGCAGACCCTCCGGATCCTCGCGCAGACCGCCGAGCTGCCGGACGAGGTCCGCATCGAGATGAACGCGAAGTCCCTCGCCCAGGCGCAGCGCGTCGCCCGGTCCGAAGAGGCCAAGCGCACCGCCATCGTCCGAGCCCACGAAGCCGCGCGGCAGCGTGAGATCACCCGCCGCCTGGCCGAGCAGGCACCGGTGCTCGAGCGGGCGTCCGCCGTGCCGGCCCTGACCGCGATGCGCATGCGCCGTTCCCGGCTCGGGGCGACCCTGTTCGGCACGCTCGGCGTCGTCATCGCCCTCGTGGTCTTCGTCGCGGCACCGTCGCTCTGGCTCGTCGGTGTCGCCGGACTCGTCGCCGCCGGTGGGTCCGCAGCGGTCCTGGCCCAGCTGCACCAGGTGGCGACGGCGCGGAAGCAGCGGATCCCGGCGTCCGAGGCGGGCGCGAGCCGCGCCTCCCGGCCGACGACCACCTGGACGGATCCGGCCCCGCCGCTCTCCACCGACCAGCCCGCCGCGCCGACGGCGGACCGCACCTGGACGCCGAACCGCGTGCCGAAGCCGCTGTACGTCGAGCGCCCCACGGCACCGGCTGCCTCGCCGGAGTCGTCCGCAGAGCTCGCCGCCCGTCTGAAGGAGCGCGTCGCCGCCGCCAAGGCCGAGGCCGAGGCCGAAGCGGCAGCCATCCGTGCGGGGGAGTCCGACCCGTCGCTGGCACGCGTGTCCCGGATGCGGCCCGAGCTCGAGGAGGCCGCCGCGTCGCTGTCCGCGCACGACCAGGGGCGTCTGGCCGAGCGGCTCGGGCTCAGGGCTCCGGCGGCGCCGACCGCCGCCGCCCCCGCTGCTCCCGCTCCCGCCGACGAGCCCGCCGCTCCGCCGAGCAAGTGGGCCGGCATGGGTGTCCTCGACGACGACGCGTACCAGCAGGCCGACCTCGACGCGATCATGCGGCGGCGTCGCGCGGTCTGACCGCGGCACGCCCGACGGCCCCCGTGCGATTTCGGATCGGCGGACCGGGGGTGCTAGTGTGGTCGAGCACTTGGGGCTATGGCGCAGTTGGTAGCGCGTCTCGTTCGCAATGAGAAGGTCAGGGGTTCGAATCCCCTTAGCTCCACCAAGTGGTCCGGACGACGGCCCCGGGTCTCCCGGGGCCGTCGTCGTTCCCGGACCTGCTCGCCCAGCGTCGACCCGCGTTCTCGCGTGCTCCGCGGTCACCCGGTGATCAGGCAGACCGCGGTGACGACGAGTCCGTCCTGCACGGCCCAGCGGCCGTCGAACCCGTCGACGCGCCGGCCGCGGACGACCGGCCCGGGGACGAGGAACGACGCGTCGAACGTACCCGTCGGCTGGATCACGAGCTCGCACTCCGAGAAGTCCAGCCACCGACCGGTCAACGGGGACCACGCCTTGAAGACGCTCTCCTTCGCGCTGAAGAGCACCCGACCCCACGCGACGTCCGGAGACCCGGCAGCCAGGGACGTCAGCCGGTCGCGTTCCTGCCGCAGGGCGACCAGTTCCTCGACACCGTCCGGCAGCGGGCCGTGCGGTTCGGCGTCGATGCCGAGCGACACGACGTCGGACGCCCGTGCGACCGCCGCGGCCCGGAACCCGTCGCAGTGGGTCAGACTGCCGACGAAGCCCTCGGGCCAGCGGGGTGCCCGGTCGGCGCCGGGGAGGATCGGGCCCACCGGGGCCCCCAACCGGCCCAGTGCCCGCCTCGCGCACGCGCGCACGGTCGCGAACTCGGCCCGCCGCGCCGCGACCGCACGCGACACGACGACGCGCTCCTCGGCGAACGGCGACTCGGCGCCCTCGTCCGTCGTCGTCACCTCGACCTCGACCTCGTGCGGCAGGAGACCGCGCAGCGCCCCGGTCACGCGCCCGCTCCGGGACCGACGACCCGCACGACCCGACGCGCCGACGCCCCGGGGCTTCCCCACTCGTCCGGGTAGCCGAGGGACACCTCGTGGTGGGGGATGCCGTCGATGCGGTCCGTCACGGGGATGTGCAGGTGCCCGTAGACGACCGCCTCGGCGCGGTACCGGATCGGCCAGTCCGCCGTCTCCTCGGTGCCGCACCACAGGGCGAACTCCGGGTAGCGCAACCGGTCCGTGGGCGCCCGCACGAGCGGGAAGTGGTTCACGAGGACCGTGCGGCTGCCCGGGGGCAGTGCGTCGAGCCGCGCACGCGTGGCCGCGACGCGTGCGGCGCACCACGCGGCACGGCTCGGGTACGGGTCGGGATGCAGGAGGAACTCGTCCGAGCACACGACCCCCGCCTGCTCCGCGATGGTCAGTGCCTCGGCGGCGGAACGTGCTCCCGGAGGGCGGAACGAGGAGTCGTACAGCAGGAACAGCGGGACCACGACGAGCGGCCCGTCCGGTCCCGGCCACACCGGGTACGGGTCTTCCGGCGTGACGACACCCACCGACCGCAGGGCCGCCACGAGGGCGTCGTAGCGTGCGACTCCCCGGAGACCCCCGACGTCACCCGGGAGCGACCACAGTTCGTGGTTGCCGGGGACCCAGATCACCGTCTCGAAGCGCTCCCGCAGCGTCCGCATCGTCGAGACCACCTGGTCCAGACGGTCCGCGACGTCCCCGGCGACGATCAGCCAGTCGCCGGCTGATCGTGGCGCGATCCGGGACACGAAGTCGTGGTTGCCGGCGTGGCCGACGTGCAGGTCGCTGATCGCGAGGATGTCGGCCATACGGATCCACAGTAGTGCGCGACCCGACCCGCCACACCGCTCCGGTAGGGTGCGGACTTGATGAGTAGTCTCTCAGGACAGCGATTAACGGCGGGTGGGGCGGGGATGCACACGATCAGCGACGATTCGGTCCGGACGGTCGACGAGATCCTCGATCTCGTCCGCCACCGGCTCCTCGACGACGACCTGCCGCTCGGTGCCGTCCTGTCCTCCCGCGACCTCGCCGAGCGGAGCGAGGTCACCATCGACGAGGACGGACACGGGACGAGTGCCGTCCTCGACCACTTCACGCGCGTGCTCGCTCCAGCGTGCATCGCCGCCGACGACCCCCGCTACCTGTCGTTCATCCCCGCAGCCCCGACCAGTGCCGCCATCGCGTTCGACCTGGCGGTCACGGCGTCGTCGATCTTCGCCGGGTTCCGGCAGACGTCATCCGGTGCGGTCTTCGCCGAGGACGAGGCCATCCGTTGGCTCGCCCACGAGTTCGGCCTCCCCACGAGCTCCGGGGGGACGTTCGTGCAGGGTGGCACCCTCGGGAACCTCTCCGCTCTCGTCGCCGCCCGGGACCGGGCACGCCGCCGGACCCCCGTCGCCCCGGACCGGTGGCGCGTCGTGTGCAGCAGGGAGGCGCACTCCTCCATCGTCAGCGCCGCACACGTCATGGACGTCGACGTCGTGCTGGTCGACTGCGACACCGACGGATCGATGCGCGGCCCCGCCGTCCGGGCAGCGCTCGACGCTCACGGCGACTCCGTCTTCGCCGTCGTCGCGACCGCGGGATCCACCAACTGCGGGACCGTCGACGACATCGCCGGGATCGCGGGCCTCCGCCCCGGACACGACTTCTGGCTCCACGTCGACGGCGCCTACGGACTCGCCGGGATGCTGTCGCCCCTGACCCGACCCCTGTTCGACGGGGTGGCGGACGCCGACTCGGTGATCGTCGACCCGCACAAGTGGCTCTTCGCCCCGCACGACGCCTGCGCGCTCATCTACCGGGATCCCGAAGGAGCCCGCCGCAGCCACACGCAGCGAGCCCCCTACCTCGACGTGACGGCGGAACACGTCGAGCCCAGCCCCGCCGACTACGCCGTGCACCTCACCAGGCGCGCACGCGGTCTCGCCCTCTGGTACTCCCTCGCCTCGCACGGAGCCGCGGCGTACCGTGCCGCCATCACCTCCACGATCACCACCGCGCGCACGATCGCCGAGGAGATCGAGCGACGGCCCCACCTCCGCCTGATCCGGCATCCGCAGCTCTCCATCGTCGCGTTCGAGCGGGCCGGGTGGGGCCACGGCGACTACGCGGCGTGGAGCGCGACGCTGCTCGCCGAGCAGGTCGGGTTCGTCGCGCCCACCTCCACCGACGGACGTCCGCACCTCCGCTTCGCGATCATCAACCCGCGGACGACGGTCGAGCTGCTGTTGCGGATCCTGGACACGTTGGACGAGCCGCGTTCCAGGTGAGGGCGGTGGCGGTGGCGGTCGGGGGCCGTTGACCGTTGGCCGTTGACTCTTGCGCCGTGGCTGACCGGGCGGTTGTCAGGCGGCCGGGCGCTGTCGGCCGGCGAGTGGCGAGTGGAGCGCAGTGCGCGGTGGTCGGGGTCGTGGGCCGGGGTCGTGGGCCGTGGGCGGTTTGCGGAAGGCCGTTCGAAGTCGTCGGTTGGCGGTCGTCGGTTGGCGGTTGGCGGCCGGTCGGCGGTCGGGGGTGGGCGGTCGGCGGTGCTCCGGGCTCGTGGGGGGTCGGCCGGTGAGCGGCGGTCGCGGTCCGGCGGTCGGCGGTCAGGGGTGATCCGGACCCGTGGGAGGTCGGCCGGTGAGCGGTGAGCGCTGCGCGCTGGGCGGTGCGTGTCGGGGCGGTGCGTGTCGGCCGGTCGGCGTGGCCGCTGGCTGGTGGGCGGTGAGCGCTCGCCGGTAGGGGCCGGCCGCTGGCTGCTCGCCAGTGGCTGCGCGCCCGCGGCTGGCGGGCGGCGGCCGGGGCGTCGTGGCCGGAGCCGTGCTCCGGCCGCGGTGTCGGCATCGCCCTCAGCCGAAGAGCGCGTTGAGGGCCTCCAGATCGTCGTCGTCGAGGTCGGTGCTCGTGAGGTCCGACGTGGTGCGGTGGACCCCGTCCTGCCGTCGACAGTGAGCGGCCAGGTCCTCGAGGCCTGCCCGGAGCGCGCCGACGAACGCCTCGAACCACCGGTCGGTCGTCACCGTGGTGTCGACCGCCGTCACCACGCGCAGGACGTCACCCTCGACGCCGACGACGACCGAGACCCCGCCGAACGCCCGGTTGCCCTCCGCCGACGGCGTGCCGACCGTGCTGCCCCGCGCGGCATCCCGGCCCCCGACCGACCCGATGTAGTTCAGCGTGAGCGTCACGTCGGCTCGGTCGACAACACGAGCTGCCGCCGAGTAGCCGACACCGAGGTCGGGGACCGCGCGGACGAGTTCCTTCGTCTGCAGCACGCGTTGCGTCAGGTCCCCCGTCGTCTCGAGCACGACGGGGTACGCCGACGTGAACCACCCGACGGTCCGGTCCACAGGAGGCAGCATGTCGTGCTCGAGCCGACCGTGGCTCTCCAACCGCACGCTGAGTCGCTCCTGCGAGGTCAGACGCCTCGCAGCCTCCCCGAGGGCCGTGAGCGCCAGGTCCTCCACGGAGCACGAGTACGCCCGGGTGCCGTCGTCGACGATGGCGGTCGTCGCCGCCGCATCGAGCACGAACGCCTCCGTCCGGGCCGATGCCGCCGGAGTCTCCGGGGTCGGCACCTCGACACGCAGGTCCGCTCCTGGGAGGGCACGGTGCACCGCCGACCAGTGGGTGTCGGTCTCGGTGGCGCGGTGGGTGGTGAAGACCTCCAGCGCATCCGCCCACTCGCGCAACGACGCCGTCTTGGCGGGCAGCGTGATGTCCTCGCCGGCCACCGCCTGGTCGAGCGCCGTACGGAGGTCCTCGGCGATGACCTGCCACGAGACCAGGTCGACGACGAGGTGGTGCGCCACGATCACCAGACACTGCCGGTGCGGCGTGGACACGAGCAGCGCGCGGGCGAGCGGGCCGGCGACGAGGTCCAGGCCCCGGTGCAGACGGTCACCGCCCTGCTGCAGCACCCCGTCGAGGCCGTCGGCGGACGTCTCCACGCTCTCGAGTGGGAAGGCACCGGCCTCGGCCACGTCGCGGAGGTGGAGCCGGTCCGCCCGGACGACCGCCCGGAGCGCGTCGTGGTGGTACCAGACAGCGGACAGAGCCGCCGCGACCTGCTCGATCGTCGCGCGCCACGCACCGACACCGATCTCCATCAGCAGGTCCTGGTTGAAGTGGTCCGGCACGGCGAGGTCCCAGGCGAAGAACTGTTCGACCATCGCCGTTCCGCCCACCACCCCGGTCACCACGCCCTGCGATGCGCGAGGACCGGCAGCGGTCCGGAGCAACGGTGCGATCGCCCGGGGGGTCATGGCACCCATCACGTCCCGTGCTGTGGTCGTGAAACCAGCCGCGCGCAGCGCCGAGACGATCCGGATCGCCTTGATCGAATCGCCACCGATCTCGAAGACGTTGTCGTCGAGCGTGACGTCCTGGCGGACGAGCACCTGGCGGAACACCTGGATCACGGCCTGTTCCGCGGTGGTCGTGACCGACGTCCGGCGTGCGTCGTCGCCACGGGCGTGTCCGGCGCCGGACCCGTCGATGTCGGTCGGCTGTGGTGTCGTGCGGCTCGTGCGGCTCGTGTCGGCCGTCGTCAGGGCCGAGCGGTCGACTTTGCCGGAACGGTTCAACGGGATCACGTCGATGGGCACGACGGCCTGGGGGATCATGTACCCGGGCAGCAGGTCACGCAGCGCACGTTGGACGAGGACCGGTTCCCGTGCGTCGTCGAACACGGCGTAGGCCGTCAGCGTCGCGCCGTCCTCGGTCGGGGACGCCACCACGACGGCGTCGCGGACACCCGGGACGCGGCGGACCCCCGCTTCCACCTCCGCGACCTCGACCCGGTGCCCGCGGACCTTCACCTGGCCACTGTCCGCGATCCGGCCGAGGAAGTCGAGCGTGCCGTCGTGCAGCCACCGCACACGGTCTCCGGTGCGGTACAGGGGCCCGTCCGAGAACGGGTTCGGCACGAACGCACGGGCCGTCTCCTCCGGCAGGCCGAGGTACCCCTGGGCGACGCCGTCCCCGGCGACACAGAGTTCGCCGACCTCGCCGACGCCGCAGAGACGCACGTGTGAGCCCTCGTGGACGACGACGACGACGTGGGTGTTCGCCACTGGTCGCCCGATCGGGATGCGCGACGGGACGGGTCCGTCGCCCGGGTCTTCCCACCCCGTCGCGAGCACGGTGGTCTCGCTCGGACCGAATGCGTTCACGTAGCGGACTCCGGCGCTGCGAGCCTTCTCGACGACGGCGGGGCTCGACGCGCCGCCGCCGGTCGTCAGGATCCGCATCGGCACCGAGTCGAGGTGCACGTAGTAGTGCGGCGGCAGGAGCCCGAGCGTCACCCCGGTCCGTCGGAGTTCCGCTTCCAGGAGATCGGTCTCGTAGAGCATCTCCTTCGGCACGACGACGAGCGCCGCACCGCTGAGCACTGAGAGGGTGAGTTCCCACACCGAGGCGTCGAAGACGCTGTTCGCGAACTGCAGGACGCGGTCGGACGACTGCGGTGCGTACGTCTGCCGGAGGTGCGCGCGGAGGTTCGCCAGCCCCCGGTGCGTGAGCACGACGCCCTTCGGCCTGCCCGTGGAGCCCGACGTGTAGACGCAGTAGGCGACGTCGTCCGGAGCGGGGAGGCGGTCGGGATCCAGTGCTCCGCCGCCCGGTCCGTCCTCGAGGACACCGTCCAGGCGGATGACGCGTGTCTCCGCGGTGACGCGCAGCGCGGTGTCGTGCGCGACGTCCCCGTCCGTCAGGACCACGGCGGGCGCGGCATCCGCCAACACGTCGAGGAGCCTCGCGTCCGGCGAATCGACGTCCAGCGCAACGAAGGCGCAGCCGGCCATCATGGTGCCGATCATCGCGACGGCCGTTCGCGGTCCGCGTGTCGTGAGGAGCCCGACCCGTCCGCCACGGGGCACCTGCGCGGCCACCGCGACGGCGACCGCGCGTGCCGCGTCGGCCACCGTCGCGAAGTCGTACTCCGCCTCGCCCATCACGATCGCGACGTCGGTCGGGTGCACCCGAGCGTGGGCGAGGAAGGCGTCGACGACGGTCTGGTCACGGTCGTAGGGCACCTCGTTCGCCCCGAAGCACCACAGCACCTCGTGCTCGTGGAGATCGTCGAGGGTGCGGATCGCGCTGACCGGGCGGGTCGTGTCCGTCGCGAACTGTTCGAGCACGAGTTCGAGCCGTCCCCGGATCCGCTCCGCATCGCTGTGTGTGATGGTGCCGCTGTCGTACAGCACCGTGATCGCGAGATCGTCACCCACCGGTCGGACAGCGACCGTCACCGGGTAGTTCGTCTGCTCACGGGACTGGTCGAAGCGCAGGCCGAGGGCCGCCGGGTCCCGGTCCTCGTGGTTCTCGAAGGCGAGCAGGCACCGCACCGAGCCGTGCAGGTCGGCGGCGTCCTCGACGGTGCGGAGGGAACCGTACGCGTGGTCTGCGCTCCCCAGGGCCTGGTCCCGGACGGACCGGAGCAGGTCGTCCGTCGACAGGTGCGGTGCGAGCTGCACCCGGACCGGGATCGTGTTGATGAAGAGTCCGACGGCGTCGGCGAGTCCGCTGACGTCGTGGTCGCGGCCCGAGACGACCGAGCCGAAGACGACGTCGTCGGAGCCGCTCTCCCGCCCGAGGACGAGCGCGAACGCGGCGTGCACCAGGTTCGACACGGTGATGCCGGACGAGGCGTGCGCCGCGTCGAGGCGCCGCCGGAGATCGGAGGCCGTCGCGGATTCGAGACGACCGACACCGTGCGCATCGACCGAGGGGTCGGTGGTGGAGTTGGGGGCGGCGCCGGCGTCGAGCACGGGTGACCGGCCAGCCGAGGTGAACTCTGCTGTCGCTTCGTAGCCGGCCAGGGTGTCCGCCCAGAACGCCGTGAACGCACCGTCGTCCTGGTCGCGGATCCACCGCACCTGGTCACGCGGCTGGGCCGTGGCGGACCGGCGCTCCCGTGCGCGGTCGAGCACCGTCGCCGCTGACGCACCGGCTGCCAGGCTGCGGCACCCGTCCACCAGCTCGCTGAGGATGTGCGAGAGCGACCAGCCGTCGACGGCGAGGTGGTGCATCGTCAGCACGAGCCGCGTCTCCTCGCCGACCGCGCTCCCGGTCGAGTCGGTGGCGTCGGACCGCACGACCCGGATGCGCAGCAGCGGGTCCGTCGCGGGGTCGAACCCGTGCGCCACGTCGGACGCGAGCAGCCCGTCGATGTCCGCTGACGTCGCGGACCGGCCGCGGAGGTCGTCCCACGCCACCGGGACGTCGCGCTCGGCGAGGACGAATTGGAGCGGACGGGACAACGAGTCGGTCACGAACGCCGAACGCAGGGCATCGTGCCGAGCAGCGACCGCCAGGGCGGCGGTCGCCAACCGCGACGGTGTGAGCAGGGAACGCAGAGGGTCGACGACGAGGTAGCTCTGCTGGACGACGTAGTCGGTTCCGCCCGCGAGGCTGTGCACGAGCATCCCCTCCTGCAGCGGCGTCAGCTCCACGGCGTCCTCGACGTGCTCCGGGAAGCGCTCGATGACGTCGATGTCGTGGCGCGTCAGTTCGACTGCGTCGGGGAAGTCGGCTGCGGTGCGGATGCGGGGACCGATCCCGGCGCAGTGCTCGCCGATCGCCTCCACCTCTCGCAGCCAGGCGTCGGCGAGTCGCTCGACCTGGGCCTCGGACGCGACCGTGGTCTCGTGGGAGATGCGCAGCACGAGGCGCGAGTCGAGGATCATCGCGTTCGCACGAACCCCGGGCAGGAAGGCGTTCGTCGGCGAGACGGAGGTCCCGGCGCTGTTGAAGACCGTGCTGCCGAAGCCGTCGACCGTCGATCGGCCGAGGTCACCGAGGTAATTGACGGTGAGCGGCGTGGTGATGTCGGCGTACCCAGCTGGGCGCAGGCCGTAGGTGACGCCGTCCTCGGGGACGGCGCGCACGGCGTCCTTGACCGCGGCGACGGCGTCACCCGGATCGGCGACCGCCGTCACGACCAGCGGGTACATCGTGGTGAACCAGCCGACCGTGCGGTCGGTTGCGGGGAGTCCTCGAGTCTCGGAGCGGCCGTGGCGTTCGAGACGGACCGCGATCTGCGTCTGCCCGGTGATCCGCTCGAACGCCCGGGCGAGCGCCGCGAGCAGCAGGTCCTCACCGGACGCGCCGTAGGCCCGCATGACGGCACGGACCGAATCCTGCGTCGGACCGGGGGCGAGCGTGCGCTCCAGCTGGACCGTGGCTCGGGCTCGACCACGTGCCTGGGCCTGCGCCTCGGCGTCAGCTCGGGGCGAGAACCGCGGGAGTGCTGCCGCGGCGGCCCGGTCGACCTCCTGCCAGAACCGGTCCGCGCGAGGCGACGGGTGCCGGCCGATCTCGGCGAGGCTGTCCGCGAAGGACCGCAGGGTCGTCGTGGAGCGTCGGGAGCCGCCGGCGACCCCGGACATCCGCTCGCGGACCGAGCCGACGAGCTCGTCCGTCAGGATCCCCCACGAGACGGCGTCGACCACGAGGTGGTGGGCGGCGAGCACGACGCGGACCCTGACCTCCGACCGGATCACGACGACGCCGAAGAGGGGTCCGTCCGCCAGCGAGAAGCTGCTGTGCAGTGCCGAGGCGCGCTCGTGGAGCGCGTCGTCCGCATCGACGTCGTCCACGGCGTACTCGGCGAACGGGTACGTCGCCGTACCCGGCCGGACGACGAGCGCGCCGGCGGTGAACACCGCCCGGAGCGCGCCGTGTCGTGTCCACAGCTCGTCCGACGCGGCACGGATCTGCGCCGTGGTCGCCCCGGTCAGTTCCACCGTGACGTCCTGGTTGAAGTGGCTCGGGTCGGCGAGGTCCCACCGCTCGAACTCCGTCACGATCGGCGTCGGGATCACCCGGCCCTCGGCGACGTCCGCTCGGGCGTCGACGACGTGTGTCCTGAGCCCGGTCGCGAGTCGCCGCGCCGTCATCGCCCGCATGACTGCGCTCACCGAGACCGTGAACCCACGCTGGCGGATCACGGACACGACACGGATCGCCTTGATCGAGTCGCCCCCCAGCTCGAAGAAGTTCTCGTCCGGCGACACCGGCCGGCCGAGCGCCGCACCGAAGGCGTCGAGGGTGGTGGTGAGCGCCGGGTCCTCACGGCCCGCGCAGACCCGGGCCGTGCCCCCGGTCTGCCCGGCGACCGGGACGACGGGTTCCGGCAGCGCCGTCTCGTCGATCTTGCCGTTCGTGGTGAGGGGGAGTGCCTCGAGCGCCACGAGGTAGGCCGGCACCATGTACTCGGGGAGGCGTTCCGCGAGGTCCGCACGGATCCGTGCCTGGTCGAGCGCACCGTGCACCACCACGTACGCCACGAGCGCCGTCGACAGGTTCGACTCGACGTGCGGCCGCACGACCGCGTCGCGGACGTCGTCGACGGCGCGGAGGACGCGTTCGACCTCCCTGATCTCGACGCGGAAGCCCCGGACCTTCACCTGCGAGTCCGACGTGGTCCGACCGAGGTACTCGACGGTGCCGTCGTCCAGCCAGCGGGCGCGGTCTCCCGTCCGGTAGCGGAGTCCTGCACGGTCCGGATCGGGTTCGAAGGCCGCGGCGGTCCCGTCGGGGTCGCCGACGTAGCCGAGGGCGACCCCTGCCCCGGCGGCGACGAGCTCTCCTGGCTCACCGACGCCGCAGGTGCGTCCGTCGACGTCCCGGATGATCACGGAGGTGCCCTGCAGGGGCGTGCCGATCGGTACTTCGTCGCGGGCCCGCACGCCGCGCGGAACCGCGTGCACCGTCGTGAAGGTCGTGTTCTCGGTTGGACCGTAGCCGTTGAGGACGACGAGGTCGGGGCAGGCGGCGTAGGCGCGTGCCACGTGGTCGGCGCTCACCCGCTCACCGCCGGTCACGAGCCGCCGCAGTCCGCGGAGGACGGTCGCGTCCTCCGCGACGAACTGGTTGAACAGCGACACCGTCAGCCACATGGTCGTCGCGCCGTGACGTGCGATGGCCCCACGCACGCGATCCGGGTCGAGGACCTCGTCGCGGTCCCCGACGATGAGCGACCCGCCGTTGAGGAGCGTGCTCCAGATCTCGAGGGTCGACGCGTCGAAGGCGAGCGAGCTGGTCATGATGACCACGTCGGACGAGTCGAACGGAAGGTGCGTGTTCCCGACTGCGAGCCGCAGGACCGCTCGGTGCGGGACGACGACGCCCTTGGGTGTCCCCGTCGTGCCCGACGTGTACATGACGTAAGCGGGACCGTCGCTGTCGGTCGTGTCCGCTTCGGGCTGCCGGGCGACGTCGTCGACTGGGGCGTGCTCGCCGTCACTCGCGTTGCTTGCGTCTTCGTCTTCGTCCGCGTCGCGCCGCGCGTCGTCGCTCGCATCGACCACGACCAGGCCGGCCGACGAGAGTCCTGCTACCCGTTCGTGTGCTCCTGGCTGGGAGGCGAGGACGACGTGGACATCGGCCTGCTCGAACATGAGCCGGGCCCGCGCCGTCGGCGTCCGTGCGTCGAGCGGGACGTAGACCGCCCCGGCAAGCACGGTGCCGATGATCGCGACGATGCCGTCGACCCCGAGGTCCGCCACACCGACGGCGTTGCCACTGCTGACCCCGCTCGCGCGGAGGAGCCGGGCGACCCTGGTGGCGCGGGCCATCACGTCCTCGTAGGTGAGCGTCCGCGTCGCGTCGACGAGGGCGATCGAGCGTGCGTGTGTGCGCGCGCTGTCGGCGAACGCCGTCGCGAGCGTGTCCCGCGGGCGGTCGGTGCGGTCGATACGTCCGGTCTCGCTGGTCTCGCTGGTCACGCTGGTCACGCTGGTTCCGCTGGTTCCGCTGGTTCCTTCTGGTCCGCCTGGTCCGGGAACGACGGGTACCGACGAGACGGACGACACGGGGCGGTCCGGCGCGTCGGCGAACGATTCCAAGACCCGGCGGAGCGCGCGCAAGATCCTGTGGGCGTCGGCGTCATCGAGCACGCGCGGGTCCCGGATCGCGGTGAGCAGGAGTTCGTCGCCGTCGATCTCAGCCGTCACCGTGAGCGGGTAGTTCGTCTGCTCGACGGCGCCGTCGAACCGGAGGACGTCGGCGTCGCGGGCATCGGAGCCCTCGTAGTTCTCGAACGTGAACAGGCAGTCGAACGCGCTGTCCGGTCCGGCCTCCGCGAGCGCCGCGGACAACGGACCCGTCGAGAACTCGGCCGACGCGAGCGCCTGGTCGCGCACCGAGAGCGCCAGGCTCGACACCGGTGCGCACCCGTCGACCCGCACACGTCGTGGCACGGTGTTGATGAAGAGCCCCACCATGCGTTCGACGTCGCGGACGGGCGCGTCGCGACCGGACAGCACGACCCCGAACACCGCGTCACGGCTGCCGTTCATCCGGGCCAGGACCGTCGCGAGTGCCGCTTCGACGACGTTGGAGGTGCTCACGCCGAGCGGAGCGAAGGCACGGGACACCCGGACCGCGAGCGCGGTGTCGGACCGGACCTCGATCCGCGTCGGGTCGCCCGCCGCCGGCGTCGCTCCGGCTCCGCTCCGCGATCGCCCGGCGATGGCGGTCTCCAGCCCACGTGCGCTCTGGACCGTCGTCCCCGCGGTGAGACCCGAGAAGACCTGCCCCCAGTACTCACGCGCGACGTCGGCGTCCCGGGTGCGCGTCCACGCGAGGTGGTCGCTCGTACTCGGGACGGGCTCGAGGGCACCGGCACCGTGGTGGTGCGCGGTGAACCGACGCACGACCTCGGCCAGTGACCATCCGTCGAGGATGATGTGGTGGTGCGTGAACGTCACGCGGACGCAGTTGTCGGTCGCGAAGACATCCGTCACGAAGAGCGTCGGGGTGCCGAGGTCGAAGGTCTGGGCACGTCGTTCCGCCGAGATCGCGGCGATCCGGTCGGCGCACGTCGCCTCGTCGACCCCGGTCAGGTCGGTGATGCGGACGATCGGTTCGACGTGCCGCCGGACGACCTGGTGCGGCTCGCGGAGTCCCTCCCAGTGGAAGGTCGTGCGCAGCGCGGGGACGTCGTCGAACAGCGCTTGCACGGTGCGGGTGAGACGATCGGCGTCGAAGGGCGCATCGAGCCGGTAGGACACCTGCACGACGTGTTCGCGGTGCGCCTCGTCGGCGCTGGCGAGGTGCTCGAACAGCAGGCCTGCCTGCAGGTTGCTGACGGGCAGGATCTCCCCGGCGTCCCCTGGCAGGGTGTCGAACTCGGCGATGGTCAGGTCGTTCTCACCGTGGTCCGCGGGCACGGCGCCCAGGTCTTCGGTCCTCGTCCGGTCCGTCCCGGTCGACACGACAGCCGAACGGAGCTCGGTCACGAATCGCTCTGCCGGAGCTGTTCCGAGGGCGTCGATGCGGAGGGAGACGTCCACGACGAACTCGTCTCCCTGCCGCCACGCATCAACGACGAAGGGGTGCGTCTCGGCGTTGCCGGGGTCGGAGACGCTGCCGAGGGGGTTCAGGCCGGAGCCCCCGACGAGGGAACCGAGGTAGTTCACGACGCCGACGCCTGAACCTCGTACCGCCCCCGGGAAGAGCAGTTCGGCCGTCAGTCCTCCGCGGGGGACGCGGCGGAGTGCGGAGCGCGCACTTCGGAGTGCGCTGGTCCGGGGGCCGGCCGACACCACGACCGGGTAGACGGTCGTGAACCACCCGACCGTCGACGTGACGTCGCAGTCCGCCAACGCGTCGATGTCGTCGGGTCGCCCGTGGGACTCGATCAGCAGGGGCACCTCGGCGACGCCCCACGTCGCTTCCGCCGCTCGGGCGACCGCGGCGATGAGGATCTCCTCCGGCCGTGCCGTGCCGCGGTCCCGGCGACCGGGCGCCAGGGCGGGGACCTGAGCCACGTCGAACGACAGCCGTTCACTCCGCCGAGGTGTCGTGGTCTCCGGCTGGTCGATCGTGCTCCCGCGCGCCGCCTCGATCGCCGCAGCGGCTCCGGAACCCGCGGCGCGCTGCATGGTCGCCTGCCACAGTGCGCGGTCACGTTCGGCCTCCGGCGAGCGTCCGAACGCTGCCAGGCGTTCCGCCCAGGCGCGGAACGGTGTGCCCGTCCGCTCGACCGCTCGAGCAGCCGGATCCGCGAGCGCCGCACGGAGGTCGCGCTCGATCGTGCTCCAGGAGATGGCATCGACGACGAGGTGGTGCGCTGCGACGAAGAGCTCGCGCCGGCGGTGACCGGCCCGGACGTCGTCGGACACGAGGACCGCGGCCTGGAGCTGCGGTCCACGGGTCCACGCATGGCCGGCCATGAGCTCCGTGGCTCGACGCGCCGCCTCGGTCGCAACGTCGGCAGGCGTCCGGCCGGTCAGGTCCCACCCGGCCACCACGATCGGTGGGACCTCGCCGTCGGCGGGCACGACGAGGCGTCCGTCCGTCACCGCCGCGGCCAGCACACGGTGTCGGTCGAGCAACGCGTCGAGTGCGGCGGGCACGCGTTCGTGCTCGTCGTCCGAGAGGGGAACGAGGATCGACTGGTGGTGGTGCCGCGGCTCAGCGAGGCCGCGCGAGAAGAAGTCCGTGATGACGGGCGTCGGGTGGACCGGGCCGGCCTGGTCGATCGTGGCGGCAGCAGCAGTACGTGGGATCCGGACGCACTCGGCAGCCAGGGCGACGAGCGACGGCGCCGCGAGGGCATTGCGGACGGACGTGCGGTACCCGGAGCGAGCCAGGGCCGCGACGAGGCGGATCGCCGAGATGGAGTCCCCGCCCAGGGCGACGAGCGACGAGCCGAGGTGGGCGCCGTCGACGGCATCGGCGGGCAGCACCTCACGGAGGGCAGCGAGCACGGCTCGGTCGGCATCGGTGACGGGTTCCACGGCGGGTGCGGAGTCGTCATCCGACCCGAGGCGGTCGACGGCGACGGCCGCGAGGGTCCTGCGGTCGAGCTTGCCGTTCGCGCTGAGCGGGAGGGCGTCGACCTGCACGACCGATGTGGGGAGCATGTAGGTCGGCAGCAGGTCGGCCGCGGCGGCCATGACGGCCTCGCCGTCGAGCTCCACCGGTGACGTGCAGACCGCGACGAGCCGTGTCCCACGGTGCTTCACGACGACGACGCCGGCTGACACGATCGGACCGATGCCGGCGAGCACGCGTTCGATCTCCACGGGCTCGACGCGGTGGCCCCGGACCTTGAGCTGCTCGTCCATCCGACCCAGGTACTCGATGGTGCCGTCGCGCAGCTTCCGCCCGAGGTCCCCCGTCCGGTAGAAGCGTCCGCTGCCAGGGCCGAACGGGTCGACGACGAAGCGCTCCGCGGTCAGGTCCGCGTCGTCGAGGTACCCCAGCGCGACTCCGGCACCGCCGATGTGGATCTCGCCGGGCTGCCCGACCGCGACGAGCCGCCCGCCCCGTGCGATGCGGACGTCGACGCCGGCGATCGGTGCCCCGATCGGCACGCGGGCGGCGCCGACGACGTGCGTGTGGGAGGTCGCGTCGACCGTCGCCTCGGTCGGACCGTAGACGTTCACGACCTGCGCGCCGGACCACCCAGCGAGGGCATCGGCGAGCTCGGCCGACAGCGGCTCCCCACCGACGAGGATGCAGGCCAACGCAGGTGCAGTCGCGGGGTCCTGCGCGGCGAGGACGGCGAGGTAGGACGGTGTGCCGTCCAACGCGTCCACGCCGGCAGCGGTGAGCCGCCCACCCATCGTGGCGACGTCGTCGCGTTCGTCCTCGGTGATGATGTGGAGCGTCCGACCGGTCGTCAGCGCACCGTAGGTCATCTTGATGGACGCGTCGAACGTGAACGGGGAGACGACACCGACGGTCGAGACCCCGTGCGCGTCGAAGAGGGGACCGACGAAGGCGGACACGAGGTTGTCCAGCCCCCGGTCGGAGACCACGACCGCCTTCGGTCGTCCGGTCGAACCCGAGGTGAAGATCACGTAGACGGGTCGATCAGGATCCGTACGGGGCGGGCGCACCGTGCCACCCCTGGACGTGCTGGCGGGGAAGGTGATCACCGGGGCGTCGTACTCGTCCGCCGAGAGCGTGGCGTCGGCATCGACGATCGCATCCGGTCGAGCGAGCCGCACCAGGTCGGCCCGCCGGGCCGCCGGCGCGGCAGCGTCGATCGGCACGAACGCCGCGCCGACGAGCAGACAGGCGACCTGGGCGACGACGAGCCGCGGCGACCGGGAACCGGTGATCGCGACACGAGACCCCGCACCGACGCCGCGCTCTCGCATGGCACGCGCGAGGGCGCTCGCCGCGGCACCGAGCTCGCCGTAGGTGATCTTCGTCGTCCCCTGCGAGATCGCCGTGCTCGCAGGCGTGGCCGCGATGTGCGAGCAGATGCGTTCGATGGTGCTCATGATCTCCTTCGTGGTGCTCGACGCGTCACGCGCCGGCCAGTGCGCCGATGTCGGAGCCGGGGTCCGCTGATGCGAGGTCTGCGATGAGCGTCAGGAGCTGCTCCAGCATCCCGGCTGCCGTGTCGTCGTCCACCGCGCTGCGACGGTGCTCGATGCCGACCAGGTGCGTGGCCCCGTCCAGTTCGACCGTGAACTCGAGATCGGTCTTCGCCTCGATGCTGACGGGGCCGAAGAGCCGTGCGGACACCCCACCCAGGTCGACTGACGTCAGACCGGCTCGACGTACCGCGACGATCGCGTGCAGGAGGTCGACGCGCTCGCCGGGGTGCTCGGCCTGGATCGCGGTCTGGATCACGTCCAGCGGAGTACTCGCGTGGTCGAGCGCGTCGAGGACCTCGGCCCCTGCCGTCGTCAGCAGGTGCCTCACCGTGTGGTCGTCGGACACCCGGATCCGCACGGGGAGCGTCGACACCCACATGCCGATGCTCTCGGCGTCCGATGGCCCACGACGGAGGTCGACGGGCATGCCGACGACCAGGTCCTCGGCGAGCGTGTACCGCTGCAGGACGACTGCGGCCGCGCTCGCGAACAGTGCGTACTCGGTGATACCGAGCGCTGCGCACCTGGTGCGGACGGCATCCGAGGTCTCCGGCGCCAGCGTCGTGCTCGTGGTCCCGAGGCTGCTGTCCGACCGCTCCCACGCGAGGTCGAGGTCCACCGGAGCGGGGAGCGAGGCGAACCGTGCCCGCCAGTGTTCGAGATCGGTCGTGTCCGGATCGGACGGGCGCGCCGTCACAGTGCGGCGCACCCCTCGATCTGCATCCGCACTCACCGCTGCGAGGAAGACGTCGAGGCTCGTACCGTCGAAGACACTGTGGTGGACGTCGACGACCACGAGGTCGCTACCGCAGGCGGACACGACCTCGACACGGACGAGCGGGCCGCGAGCGAGGTCGAACGGCACGGCGGCACGGCGGAGGTGATCGTGGATCGACTCGGTGGTCCACGCAGACGGCTCGGTGACCGTGCGACGGGAGACGTCGACCGCGGTGGCACCGTTCGCCGGGAGCGTCTCCTGACGCAGCCACTCCGTGGCACGGTCTGTTCGTCGCTCGAGTGTGAACCTGGTCCGCAGCATCGGCTGGTGACGGATCAGGGCGTTGACCCGCCTGCGGAGCGCCGCGAGGTCGACCTGGCCGTCGACGAGGAGCGCGAACGGCACGTTGTGGGCGCGTGAGTCCGGGTCCCGCAGGTGGGCAGCGACGGCGCCCCTGGCCGTCGCCCACGGCTTCGAGTCCACTGCGGTCGACGTGGTCGCGCCGTCGTCGGTGGGCGTCCGGACGGTCGACGCACGGGCGTCGAGCAGCTCCGACAGCAGGCGCGGGGTCGGGGCCGCGAGCACGTCGCGCAGTCGCACGTCGGCGCCCCCGCTCCGCAGCAGGTGCACGAGTCGCATGGCGGTGAGCGAGTCGCCGCCGAGCGAGAAGAAGTCACTGTCAGGACCGACCGCGACTGCGCCGGTCGCAACGGAGTACAGGCGCTCGATCCCCGCACCGTCGGTACCGTCGGCACCGTCGGGGCTCGCCGGCACCGCGTCGCGTTCCGCCGCCGTGGCGAGCAGCCTCGACCGATCGGTCTTCCCGGACGACGTCCGTGGCAGGTCCGTGAGGAGGTGGATGCGTGCGGGTACCGCGTGGGGTGGCAGGGCTGCGACGAGTCGCCCCCGCAGCGTCGACTCCGCCACGTCCGTGGCGACGACGAAGCCGACGAGCTCGGAGCGACCGGTGGCCCCAGTCCGCACGAGGACTGCCGCCTGCGTCACCTCCCTGCCGGTGAGCAGGGCTGCGGCGACCTCGTCCGTCTCGACACGGTGGCCGTGGATCTTCACCTGGTCGTCGACGCGGCCGAGGTACTCCAGGGTGCCGTCGAGGTTGCGCCGGACGACGTCGCCGGTCCGGTAGGCCGTCCCGTCGCCGGCGGGCGAGGGGACGAAGGACGCAGCGGTCCGGGCGGCATCACCCACGTACCCGAGCGCGACTCCGTCACCGGTGATCCAGAGTTCCCCGGGCAGGAGGCAACCGACGACACGGCCGCTCGACACGACGTGCGCGCCCGTCCGGGGGATCGGCCGTCCGATCGGGATCGTCACGAAGTCGCGCTCGACGACGTGACTGGTCGCGAGTGTGGTGGCCTCGGTCGGCCCGTACCCGTCGATGAGCACCGTCGTGTCGTTCGCGGCGAAGAACGCGCGGACGTGCCGTTCGGAGAGCTTCTCGCCGCCGACGACCACCGCGTCGATCCCGTCCCAGAGGTGTGGGTCGGCGTCGGCGTGGAGGTTGAACAACGAGGTCGTCAGCCACATCCACGAGATCCGCTCGCGACGCACCGCCGCCCGCAGCGCCACCGCATCGACGAGCGTTTCCTTGTCGGCGACGACGAGGGTCGCACCCGTGAGCAGTGCTCCCCAGATCTCGAGGGTCGACACGTCGAAGGTGAGGGCCACGGTCTGGAGCACCGTCTGGTCCCCGTGCAGCCGGCTGTAGGCCGGGTCCATGACGAGGCGGGTGACACCGCGGTGGGGCACGCTCACGGCTTTGGGCAGCCCGGTCGTCCCGGAGGTGTGGATGATGTAGGCGGGCGCATCGACGGACGGTCCCGGTTCGCGGGCGAGCGGTTCGCGGCCCTCCTCGTCGGTTCCTTCGCTGACACCGGCGTCGAGCCGGATGGTGACGAGGTCGATGCCCAGCGTCCTGACGTGGGCGGCACCGGTGTGCGAGGCGGTCACGGGGTCGGTGACGAGGACGTGGAGGCCACTGCCGCGCACGACGTGCTCGAGGCGGTCGAGCGGAGCGTCGAGGTCCACGGGGACGTAGGCGGCACCGAGGCGCAGGACGCCGAGCATCGCGACGATCGGCTCGATCCCGCGCCGAGCCGCGACGCCGACGACGTCCCCGGCTGACGCTCCGGCTCGGCGGAGGGCCTCGGCGCAACGATGCGCGGCGGCATCGAGTTCGCAGTAGCTCAGCGTCCTGTCGCCGTGCCGCAGGGCGCACCGGTCGGCGTGCCGCGACGCGACCTGGTCGAACACCTCCTCGATGCGCGGATGTGGGCTGGGAGACAGGACGAACGTGTCCCGGGCGAGGACGTCCTCGTCGCCGGGCGTGGTGACCGGGAGGAGTCGCGCCGGTGAGGACCCCGCGGCCGTCATGGCGTCGAGCACCGCGACCATCCGCCGCAGGAGCGACGCGACGTCGGACGACCCCATGACCATGCCGTCGTGGAGGCCGGTGAGGCGCAGCCCGTCCGACGACCGTGAAGCGACGAGGGTCAGGTCGAAACCCGTCTGCTCCGTGCTCCCGGGGCGCAGGACGACGCCCGCCTCCCCGCTGCGACGGCGTGAGGCCGAGTGGTTCTCGAAGAGGTAGAGCGTCTGCAGCTGGCCGGCTGGCTGGTCGGCCGCCCGCATCGCGTCCTCGAGTCGCAACGTCGCGTGCTCGGTCGACGCGATCGACTGCGCGTGGGTCCGGCGCACGAGGTCGTGCACGCTCTCGTCCGTGATGCCCCGGGCACGCGCCGGGATGGTCGCGAACAACGGACCGATTGCCCCGGGCGTGCCGGCGATCGGCAGGTCCCGGCGTGTCACGACCTTTGCGTAGGCCACGTCGTCGACGCCCGAGAATTGGCGGAGGAGGACACCCCAGGCCGCCTCGACGACGCTCGAGACCGTGACCCCCGTTGCTCGGGCGAGTGCTTCCGCTGCGCCGCCCACCGCGGGCGGCACCGCGACGCTGACGGAACCGATCGGAGCGCCGTCCGGGGTGCGTGAGCGGAAGAGCGCGAGCGAACGATCGGGTTCGAGGCCGGTGAGCAGGTCGCGGAAGTACGAGGACGCGGCTTCGGTGCCGGTCCTGGCCGCGTGGGCGAGTGCCCGCAACCGGGACGTGTGGGCGAGGACGTCCTCGCGCACGGCTGCGTTCGTCGCGTCCGCGTCGGGCGCCACCACCCCGGCGGCGATCCTGTCGTGCTCGGCCACGAGTTCGGCGACGAGAGCGTCCTGCGCTGGTCCGTCGAGGATCACGTGGTGGTACGTGAGCACGAGGGCCGTGCCGTCGACTCCCGTGATCCAGGTCAGTCTGGCGAGTGGAGCGGTCCCCAGGTCGAACAGGCTCGACCGGTCCGCCGCGATGACGTCGTCGGCGAGCCCGGGGCGCGCGATGTCGTGCGAAGCGAACGACGTCGTGGGGGCGCTGTGGATGACCTGCTCGTACCCGTCCGTGGTGGCCCTGATGCTGGTCCGCAGGGCAGCTCGACGCCGGGTGACCTCGCGGAGCGCGTCGGCGAGGTGCCCACCGTCGATCCGTCCGTCGGCCACGTCGTACACCTGCTGGACGATGGAGTGCGTGGAGGACGGGTCCTGCGCCGCGACGGCCAGCAGGCCCTCCTGGACCGGGACGAGCGGAGCGACCGCGTCGACACCGGATTTCCCGTGTGGACGCCACGCGCTCGGTTGCCAGCCGTCGTCGGCCCACGCGACGTCTGCCGACTCGATCGTGCGGAGGCGGGTGGCGAGGACGCGGAGCGTGTGGCCCTCGAGCACGTCGCGGACCGGGAGCGAACGTCCGCGGGCACGCAGCATGCCGGCCGCGACCGTCGCGCCGAGCGAATCGACGCCGAGGTCGTAGGCCGTCGATGCCGGGCCGACACCGCCAGTCGGTCGACCGTGCCCTGCCGCGAGTAGCACCTCGGCGAGGAGGGCTTCGTCCGCATCCAGCGTCCCGTCCGTCCCCGCAGCGTCAATCGGAGCCGTGACGGCCGCAGCCGCGGCGACGGCGGCGCGGTCCAGCTTCCCGTTGGGAGTGGTTGGGAGCGCGGGGACCGCGACGATCGTCGTCGGGATCATCGGGGCGGGCAGCGAGTCGGCGAGCACAGCGGGGAGACCGGACGTCCCTGCTCCCGGGTCCTCGAGGACGACGGCGGCGACGAGCGTGTCGTGCGGTCCGTCGTGGACGACGGCGGACCCGGCGTCGACGACGCCCGCGCACGCGGCGAGCCGAGCATCGACCTCCCCGAGCTCGACACGGAGCCCACGGATCTTCACCTGGTCGTCGCGTCGGCCGCGGTAGTCGAGCGTGCCGTCCGGGAAGACGCATCCGAGGTCGCCGGTGCGGTACATCCGGTGCCCGGTGGTCGGCTCCTCGCTGAACGCCTGGCTGACCGCGCGCCCGAGGTACCCGAGCCCGACGCCGGGACCCGCGACGCAGATCTCGCCGACTTCCCCGGGGGGGACGGCAGTGAGCGAACCGGGGACGAGGACGTGGACCCGGTAGTTCCGCAACGGGCGTCCGAGCCGCACCCGTTCCAGGCCCGTGCGGACGTCCTCCTCGAAGACCCGCCCGCCGCTGAGGAACACGGAAGCCTCGGTCGGGCCGTACATGTTGAAGAGCTGCATCGGGCTGCCTTCAGCGCTGGCACGTTCGAGCAGGTCACGGGCCGTCCGTGCGGGCAGGGCCTCACCGACCGAGAGCCACCGTCGAACCCCGGCGAGCGCTCCCAGTGGTGCGCCCGACGTGAGCAGGGCCGCCGTGAGGGACGGGACCATCGTGACCATCTGCACGTGGTGCTGGGCGACGAGGTCGAGGACCGCGGGCAGGTCGCGTCCGTCGGGAGCCACGACGATGGTCTTGCCGAAGGCGAGCGGCAGGAGCAGTTCCGGCACCGACGCGTCGAACGAGAACCGTGTGCGCATGAGGACGGCACCGACGTCGTCGAGTCGGCAGCGTTCGACGAGCGCGTGCAGGAGGTTCCCGACCCCGCCGTGTGTGAGCGCCACGCCCTTGGGGTCCCCGGTCGTGCCGGACGTGTACATGACGTAGATCGGTTCGTCGTCCGCGACCGGAGCGGGACGGAGGGGCGCGGTGCCGTCGGCGGTGGCGATGTCGAGGTCGCCGATGTGGACGGACCCGTCCACCGATCCGAGGTGGGTGGCTGAGTCGACCACGGTCAGGACCGGATCCGCGTCGGCGAGGATGTGCGCCCGGCGCGCTGCCGGCTCCTCCGGGTCGATCGGCACGTAGGCGGCTCCGGCGGCGAGGACGCCGACCACCGCGGCGACCTGCGCGCAGCCGGGCGGGAGCACGAGCGCGACGCGGTCACCGGCGCCGACGCCGCGTTCGACGAGCGACGTCCGGACCGCCTCGGCGCGTGCAGCCAGCCGCGCGTACGTCAGGCGGGAGTCGCCGTCCACGACGGCGACGGTCTCTGGTCGTTCGTCGGCGTGCTCCGCGATCGCCGGGGCGACTCGCAGGGCGGTGGTGTCGAGTCCGGGGGACGCACTCGCATCCGTCGCCCTCACGCCGCTGCACCGTTCGTCCGCGCGGGCTCGTCCCACGGCTCCTCGGCGTGCCGTGGCCACAGCATCCACAGCGCGAGTGCCGTCGCGAGCACGGAGAGCACGACGAAGACGACCGGGACGACGTCGCCCTGTCCTGCCCCGGGGACGACCTGCCAGGCGACGACGCCAGCGACGAGGAACAGGATGTGCGAGACGATCGCCGGCAGCAGCGATCGCGTACGCAGGTGGACGGTCCCGACGGCGACACCGAAGACGAGACCGACGGCAGCCAGGACCCAGCTGGGCTGGACCAGCGCGAAGAGCACGGCCGGGACGAGGACGACCGGTGCGGTACCGAATCCAGCGGCTCGGAGCCGGTGCATCAACTCTCCGCGGAAGAAGACCTCGACCGCGATCGGGTGGAGCAGGACAGCGAGGATGATGAGCGCCGTGGGGATGTCGGATCCCGCGAGGAAGTCCTGCTCACCGGTCTCGGTGATGACGAGCCAACCCGCGTCGAGCCCGGTCCACCTGACGAGCGCGAGGGCACCGACCTGGACGGCGAGCACGAGGAGGATCAGTCCGCCGAACCCTGCCCGTCCGTTCCTGGGCGGAGGCGCGCCGGTGCCGCGCAGGTCGTCCAGGTGGATGAGCACGATGACGGCGTCGACGAGGATCCAGCCGAGCAGCGCGTCGGCCGGCATGACCTGGAGGATGTCGGCGGCCACCCCCGCGCCGGTGATGCCGCCTGTCGTGTCCAGTTCCTCGACGGCCCTGGTCACCGCCCCGGCGACGATCCCGGTCACGACGACGGAGACGAGGTAGACGGCGACCTCGAGCGCGCTCACGGCGAGCGCGACGACCTTGCCGTTCATGATGTGCCCCTTCGTCGGCAGCTCGGCCTCGTCACGCATGCTCAACGCACGCGCTCCGTGCGGACCGAGAACGTGATGACGATGAGCAGGACCGCGAGTCCGAGCAGACCGAGCACCGGCACCGCGTACGCCCCCGCGTCCGCCCCGCGCAGGGCGTGCTCCGCAGCATCGAGGAACCACCACACCGGCGAGAACTGACCGATCTGCTGGAGCAGCTCCGGGACGACGTCGCGGGGCCACAGGGCACCACCGAGCATCAGCATCGGCAGGTCGATCACCGAGCTCACGGTGGCCGCGACGAGCTGGTTCTTCGCGAGGCGGTGGATCAGGAAGCTCTTCGCCACGATGAACAGGGTGAAGCTCAGTGCGGCGAGCACCACGCCACCCGTCTGGGCCAGCGTGGTTCCGTAGCTCACCGGCGCCATGATCGGCAGGACGACCATGACGAGCGCCAGCTGGGCGACCGCGATCACCAGCATGCTGAGGAAGTACTGCCCGAAGTAGCTCGGTTTGGTGAGCGGAGTCAACTGTGCACGGTCGAACACGCCCCTGAGCCGGTCGGCGAGGAGCAGGAGGCCGACCGACGACATCATCAGTGTGATGCCGAACGACAGGTACCCCAGGGTGACGATGGTGCGCGACGCTTCCTCCGTGGAACCGCCGTCGAAGTTGAGGTAGTCCGCCGTGAACTTCTCGTCGACGTAGTCCCCGAACGCCTCGAAGAACGCGTCCTGGTCGCCGTCGGCGGCGACGCCGAGGGCGTTGACGCTGGCGAAGTGGGAGGAGAACTCGACCTTCAGCGAGTCGGTCTGGTTGTTGTCCCCGCGGTCGACGACCTCGAGCACGGGACTGTTCCCGTCGATGACGTCCTGCGTGTACCCGGCGGGGAAGTCGATCGCGATGTCGTACCGAGCGTCGTCGAGGTCGGCGGTCACGGTCGCCGGGTCCTCGATCACGACGATCTTGCCGTCGGCCCCGAACGAATCGACGAACTGCTGCGTGACCCGGGTGTCGTCGGAGTCGTGCACCCCGATGACCCACTGCGCCTGCTGGATGCTGAGGCCGACGACGAACACGTTGATGACGACGGGGATCAGGATGAGGTACACCCAGCTCGACGGCTTGCGGAGCAGCCGCCGCAGGTTGTTCGTGAAGATGGTCATGCTTTCGCCCTCCTGGAAGACGCGATGGTGCAGACGGCGATGAGGACCGCGGTGATGACCCACAGCACGCCGAGGTTCGACCAGACCTCGTCGATGCGGTCGTCGAAGATCGCTGCGAAGAGCGCGTCTCGTGCGTAGAGGTTCGGCGAGATCCGCTCGAGCCCGCCGAAGCCGGTGGCGATGAAGCCGCCGGCGAGGAGCGTGAACCCGATCACCACGACCTGGATGAGCACGGTGGTCCGCTGCATGTCCCGAGTGAGGACCATGAAGACCATGCCGAGCGCGATCGACAGCACTGCGAAGGTGTAGACCACGAGCAGGACGAGCCCGAGGTTCGGCCCCCAGTCCATCTTCAGGAGCAACCAGGTCGCCAGCATGTAGAGCGCGGCCATCGCCAGGACGAACACCGAGTAGGCGCTGAGCTTGCCGAGGATCATCTGCCACTGCTTCTGCGGCGCGAGCATGCTGCGGGACTGCATCGTGCCCAGGTACTCGTCGGAGATGCCAAAGGAGCCGAACTCCGTCGCGAAGAGCAGGAGGAAGAGCAGCATGCCGACGGAGTAGTAGATGAGCGACGTCATCGCACGGTCCTGCTCGACGCTCGTTCCCTCGATCGCGGGCGTCGAGAAGCTCGCCGGGTCGATCTGCGTGCCGATCTGCTGCGCCGCCCAGGTCGCGTTGGCGCCGCTGTTGTACGCATCGACGACGGACGAGACGACGATGTAGTTGATGCCCGAGTACTGCTGGGAGTAGACCTCGAGCGTCGCCTGCTCGTCGTCGCTGTCGAGTGCCTCGGCGAACTCGGTCGTCGCGTAGACGAAGGCGCCGAAGTCGTCGTCCTGGACCTTCGCTCGTCCGTCGTCGAAGTCACCGACCTCGTGGAACTCGACGAGGGCGCCGAGGTCCTCGTTCTCGGTCAGCTGGTCGAAGTACGCCTCCACCGCTGGTGTTGCGTCCTCCAGTGAGTAGGCGATGTCGACCTTCTCGAAGTCGCTCGTCTGGAAGGCGGACCCGAAGGCGAACGACAGGATGACGGTCGCGAGGACGAACTGGCCGAGACGCAGGACGTTCACACGCTTCTCGACCCACGCCTTGCGCAGGGCGAACGTGAAGTGGGTGATCAAGTTGTTCATACGGCGATCAGTCCCTCAGCTTCTTCCCGGTGAGGTTCAGGAAGACGTTCTCCAACGTCGGCCGGTCCTCGCGGACGCTGGTGAGGTCGAGCCCGGAGGCGAGCACGCGCTGCGCGTAGGCGGTGAAGCTCACGTCGGCGGGTCGGTGCAGCTGGATCGTGTCGCCGCGGGTGACGTAGCGACCCTCGGTGAGCAGTCCGTCCGCCAGGAGCACCTGTTCCCCGGCACCTGCGGTGGCGACGTCGCCGAAGTCGAGGACGACGGACGGCTCCGGCGCGTTCTCGGCGATGACGGCATCGAGGGGCCCGTCGGCGACGACCGTTCCCTCGTCGATGATGATGACGCTGTCGCAGAGGGTCTGGATCTCCTCCATGTAGTGCGACGTGTAGACGATGCTCGAACCGAGTTCAGCGAGGCGCCGAGCCGACTCCAGGATGTGGTTGCGCGACTGCGGGTCGACGCCCACGGTGGGCTCGTCCATGAAGAGGACCTTCGGCTTGTGCACGATGCCGCAGGAGATGTTGAGTCGTCGCTGCATGCCGCCCGAGTAGCTCTTCGCCGCGTCCTTGCGTCGGTCCCAGAGCTGGGTGAACTCGAGCGACTCCTGCACGGCGGCCTTCAGCGCTGCTCCGCGCAGACCGTAGAGCCGACCCCAGTAGGTGACGTTGGCCAGCCCCGACAGCTCGGGGAAGAACGCCATGTCCTGCGGGACGTAGCCGATCCTGCTCTTGAGTTCCGCGGGCAGTCCGACTGCCGGACGTCCGAAGACCGTCACGGATCCGGAGGTCGGTCTGAGCAGCCCGAGCATCATGTTGATCGTGGTCGTCTTCCCGGCACCGTTCGGACCGAGGAGTCCGACGGTCTGCCCCTCCGGGATCACGAAGCTCGCGCCCCGGACGACCTCGTGCTTCCCGAACGTCTTGCGGAGGTCCTTCGCCTCGATGGTCATCACAGCGCCTTTCGTGCAGAGGTGGACGCACGCGTGGGCATGGAGGACACCACGGCGTGCACGGTTTCGCGGACGATGTCGTCCTGGTCGAACGGGAAGAAGTGACCGCCGCCGACGGTGCGGTGGGTGACCGGCCGCTCGGCGAGCTCCTGCCACCGGTCGAGCAGGGCATGGTCGATGCTGCGGTCGTCGCCTCCGTTGAGCACCGTGAGGGCGCTCGCGATGCGCACCCCCGGGTCCGTCCACTCGTAGGTCTCGGAGACACGGAAGTCAGCTCGGAGGATGGGGAGGAACAGCTCGCGGAGCTCGGGGGACGAGCGGAGGACCGAGGCTGTCCCGCCACCGTAGGAGTCGACGGCGTCGATGAATCGTTCGTCGTCGAACCGGTGGTACTCGGTCTTCGTCACCGGGACGTGCGGCGGCGTCCGCCCGGAGAGCACCATGTGTGCCGGGAGCTCGAGCGTCCGCTCCCGCTCGCGCCGACGGCGGAGCGCGTGGTACGCCTCGTAGGCCACCAGCGTCCCCATCGAGTGGGCCCAGATCACGTACGCCCGATCCGGCTCGTCGGCGAGGCGCGCCGCGATGGCGCCGGCGACGTCCTCGCCGTGCTCGCGTGCGCTGGACACGGTCGGCTCGGCCATGCGTGCACCACGCCCGGCGAGCTCGATCGGCACGACCTCGACGAGGTCCTGGAGCGGGCGCTTCCACTTCAGGAAGACCGACGCCGATCCGCCCGCGTAGGGGATGCAGAAGAGGAACGGGAGGCTCACTGGTCTTCTCCGATCTGATCGAGGCGCAACTCGGGCATCGCCCACGCCCGTGTGCGCTGGAACGGGTGCGGGGAGAGCGGGGCGAAGCGTCGCTGGACGGGGGCGAACAGGTGTCCGAACCGCACGTGCTCGCCACGGCAGAACCGTTCTGCGGCTTCGTGCGTGCCCAGGTCGCCGGTGGGAGAGGTCCTGGTGGTCATCGTGGAGCGACCATGACCAGACCAGAGGCGCCACCCTGCCCCGGATCGCGACCCGTCGTGGTCCGCCGTCTCGAGCGCGGTGACGAGCCCGTCGACGAGCGCGGCAACGTCGTCGGCGACGACCACGACCCGGTGCTCGACCTGCGCCGGACGCCGCACAGCGCTCGAGTAGCAGAGCTCCGCGACTCGTCGGGGGTCGGCATCACGGACGATCTCGAGGTCGGCGGCGAGCTTCGTCCTGAGCCCCTCCACGCTCGATCCCGTCACGACCATGAGCAGGGTCGCGTCGGCCGACTCGGCGGTCGACGGCACCGCGGCCGTTGGGGCCGGGCCGACAACCAGGGTGAGGTAGAACCCGCCGTAGGCGTTCGAGTAGAGCAACCCTCGGCGTTCGCCGCTCTCCGGTGGCGGCCAGTCCTGCGGTTGCGCGGGGACGTAGAACGGCGAGTCGACCAGGTCGACGAGTTCCGTCGGGCTGTCGAAGTACAGGGTGGGCGGGATGACCTCGTCGCCGAGGGCCTGGACCATCAGTTGGAGCTGTGCGACACCGATGGCCGACTGCATGTACCCCATCGCAGGAGAGGCGGTGGTGATCGCGGCGAACTGCCGACGATCGGTGAGTGATGCGATCCCCTTCGCGATCCCGTCGGTCTCGAGTGCTTCCTCGATCGGCTGGGCGAAGCCCTCGGCGAAGACGAGTCCCAGGTCGTGCACGTCCGTCCTCGATGCCTTCAGCGCGTCACGCACAGCGGCCGCGGCGGAGTCCGGCGACGTCTGGTCGAAACCGCCGTTTGCGCCGGCGTTGCTCTCCGACCAGCCGTGGACCACTCCGTGGATGCGGTCGCCGTCGGCAGTCGCACGCTCCAGCGTCTTGAGCGCGACGAACCCCAGGTACTCGCCGCCGAACCCACCGACGTTGTCGCGTCCGTAGAGCTTCGGTACGGCGTCCTCCGTCGCCGTGGCGAAGACACCCGGCTGGTTGAACGTCGTGATGGGCGTCATGTCCAGGTACAGGCCGCCGGTGATCGCAGCGTCGATCGAGCCCTCGTGCAGCTGGTTGCAGGCGTTGACGATCGCGATCGTCGACGAGGCACACGCGCCGTCGATCACCTGGGACGGACCGCGGAAGTCGAAGGCGCGGGAGATCCGTGTCGCGATCCCCGAGGTCCAGTTCCCGAACAGCAGCTCCTCGGGGTCGCCCCCCTGACGCAGCGCCATGTTGATGTAGGAGAAGATCTGGTCACGGACGAAGTTGTTCCCGACGAAGACACCGGTCGTGTGCGCGGCGTCGCCTTCCGCGCCGAGACCGGCGTCCTCCACGGCACGGAACGCTGCCATGAGTGCGAGGCGAGCGTGTGGGGACAGGTTCCTGGCCTCGTCGGCGGAGTACCCGAAGAGGTCGTGGTCGAACGTGTCGATGTCGTCCAGGAAGTTGCCCTTGGCCATCTGCTCGGGTGCTCCGACCAGGGGAGCCGGCAGGGCGGAACGGATGAGGTCGCCACGCTGCTGCGATGCACGCCCGATGAACGACTCGCCCGCGCGGTACCGGCGCCACACGGCGCGGTAGTCGTCCGTGTCCCGGGCGATCGCACCCATCCCGACGATGGCGATCGGGGTCTTCTGCGACAACTGCTTGAGGAGGCGCACCGCGGCGCCGCGCTCGATGGTGCCGGCCTCGAGTTCGCGCAGGACGAGCGCACTGATGTCATGACGCATGGCGGGGCCGGTTCCTCTCGGTGATCTCGAGTCGGTCGGTGTCCAGGCCGAGGGATCGGCGGAGTGGCAAGAGCGTCTCGTCCTCGAGCGCGGCGATGCTCGCGACGATCTCGGCGGGGGAGTGTCCCTTCGACCGACCGTTCTCGATCCAGGTCGACACCGCGTCGCCGATGAGTGCGGAGACCTGCTCCGTGTCCGCACGGACGACACTCGTCGGCAGGTCGGTCCGGCGCAGGACCGTCCGCAGTGAGCGCGCCAGTTCGGTGACGCGAGCATGGTCGTCGGCCGTCCGGGGTGTCCTCCGCGTGCTCGCGAGCTCTCCGAGTGTGCGCTCGACGAGGTATCGAGGGTTGTAGAAGGGGTGCCGGTTGAGGTGGTCACGCACCCGGAGTCGGTCGGTGGCCGAGTCCCACGAGCCGACGGGGACGTCTCGTCCTGGGGCTCGCCGCAGGAGGCGTGCCTCCGCGTCCCCCGGGCCGACGTCCACGACCGCGTCGACGTCGGTCGCGGCCCCGAGCAGTTCCTCCGGCTCTCCGTACGCGGTCAGGATCGGCGATCCGGCACGGCGCTCCTCGATGCGCCGGCGGATCTCCCCCGCGGGCACCCCTTCTGTGCCGAGCCAGTGCAGCGCCTCCGGGAGGGACACCAGGTCCGCGGCGACGGCAGCTGCGACGGTACCGACGCCTCGTCCGGAGTACCGGGAGACCTCGACCTCGTACTCGCTCCGGAACACCCGGGCTGCGCCGACCCCGATCGTGAGGACGGCCGCAGCGCGCTGCAGCCCGGAGGGAGGGGCCGCTGACGCTGCCGGGTACCACAGGAGATCCGCCAGGGGCATGGGCATCACGGCGTCGTGCGCCTCGACGCTCTCCGCGAAGGGCGGGGAGTGCTCGTGCAGTTCGACGCCCATCTCGACCCGGTACGCATCGACACCGCCGAAGACGAGTGCGACGGACGGCACCGTCCGGTCCCCCGGATCGGAAGAGCCGCTCGTGGCGTGCGCGGCCACCGTCACAGCTCCTTCGCGAGAAACTCGCGCAACGACGCGGCGTCGATGTCGCCGCGTTCCAGCGCGTCGACCATGTCGTCGTAGTCCGGGGCTTCGGGGGCAGGCGTCGGGGTGCGCGTCGTCGGTTGCGGGTCAGCGGGGGCCGAGAGCGCAGAGGCGGGTGCCTGAGCAGCGCCACCGAGCTCGATGATCCGGCCGGACAGCTCTGCGGGCGAGTTGTAGCTGAAGATGTCGGAGATGTTCAACAGGTCGTCGAACTGTGCGTTGAGCGCACGCATGAGCTCGGTCGCGGCGATCGAGTTCCCGCCCATCGCGGTGAAGGAATCGTTGACGTGGATCTCCTCGATCGAGAGCACCGATGCGAACGTGTACGCGACGGCTCGCTCGACGTCGTCGAGATGCTCGTCCGCCTTGCCCATGATCGAGATCGAGCTGACGTCGATCTCCGATCGTCCGCCGAGCTCGGGAGCACCGGGGGCGACGGCGACGTCGCCCGACGGTGACGCAGACGAGAGCCTGGCGACGTGTCGGCGTACGGACCGTCGGAGCGGATCGGAGAAGTCGAACGCGAAGTAGTCTTCACCGACCCGCGCGAGCATCGCGATGTTGGGCCGCGACGGGATCGTGCCGGTGACGTCTCGAGTGAGGAGTTCGATGAAGGCGGTCACACCCGACCCGGTCGTGAGGTGCTCGAAGAAGGTCTCGTTCGCGCCGAGCCCGGCATCGACCGCCATGCCTCGCTCCGACCACCCCGGCCAGTTGATCGAGGACGCGTTGTAGCCGTCGCGACGGAGCTGCTGCGTGTACCCGTCGAGGAACGCGTTGGCCGCCGCGTAGTCGGACTGGCCGGCACCGCCGATGACGGCGGTCATCGACGAGTACGACACGATGAAGTCGGGCCGGGCGTCACCCGTCCACGCGACGAGGTTGCGCAGGCCGCTGACCTTGGGAGCGAGCACCCGTTGGAACTCCGCGGTCGACTTGGTGAAGAGGTAGCCGTCCCCCGCGACACCGGCAGCGTGCACGATGCCGAGCAGTGGCCCGAACTCGGCGCGGAGCGGATCGAGTGCGCCGGCGACCGCGTCGGCGCCGCTCACGTCCATCTCGACGATCCGTACGATGTGTCCGCCCGCGACGAGCTCGAGCAGGCTCGTGAGGATCTGGCCCGTCCTCGACGACGGATCCGCGTCCCGGACGCTCGCCCACTCGTCCCGCGGTGGGAGGTGGTTGCGCCGGCTCGACAGCGCGAACGCGATCGGCTGATCGGACTGGTGGCTGAGGATCAAGGCGGTCGCCGAGCCGAGCGAACCGAGCCCGCCCGTGACGAGGTAGAACCCCTCGGTGTGCGGCTTGATCGTGACCGGACGAGTAGGGGCGTCCTCGAGGGGGATCTCGACGAGCCGCGCGGTGTAGCGGTCCCCTCCGCGCAAGGCCGTGAGCGGGCCGACCGACCCGCTGAGCGCTTCGGCCACAACTGTCTCAACCGGTGTGGCGTCGTCGACGTCGAGGACGCCGAAGCCGATGTTCGGCACCTCGTGCCGCACAGACTGGACGACAGCGGCCTTCGCCGTGTGCACAGCGTCGACGTAGCGCTCAGTGCCGGTGACGGAGTGGGCGTTGTCGACGACGACGACGAGGTCGAGCCCGGTCTTGGCGCTGGCGAACAGTGCCTGCAGGAACGTGACGTGCCCGTCGAGGCCTTCGGTCACGCCGCGGTCGAGGTCTGCTTCGGACACGCGTCCCCGCGCCGGGGCGTACGAAGAGAAGTCGAGCACGTCCGAGACGCCAGCGAGGTCGACGTCGCGGAGCGCCGCGCCGACGGTCTCCTGCGTGAGCGGAGCGTCGGCGCCGAGCACGGACAGGTCGAGAGCGGCGATGGTCCGCCCGGGGGCCTGGGTGGCCAGTTCGGTCAGCACCGCCTCCGGGGCCCCGATGGCGAGGATGGCTCCCGTACGCTGCGCAGCGGGCCCGGACCGTGGCGTCTCGGTCCACGAGAGTCGACTGAGGGACCCCGACACGAAGTCGTTCAGCTCCGTGACCCGCTTCATCGCGAACTGCTCGATCTCGGCGATGACCTCGCCCGTCTCCGTGAAGAGCACGGTGCGGAAGCTCATCAGTTCTTCGCTCTTGCTCGGCAGGCGCTCGCTCTTGACGTAGTACGAGTCCGGGACGGAACGGTAGACTGTCATGTTGCGGTACGTCATCGGGAGGAACACGCGTGGCCGCAGCCACGTGACGAAGGGAACCATCGACACCGTGCAGTCGATGAGTCCTGGGTGCAGGACGTAGGCCTTGTGGTCCGCGGTCCCGCGGTACGCAGCGGGGAGCTCGGCGAATCCGTAGGCGACGTCGGGGTCGTCCGCGGAGCGCCAGAGTGTGACGAGGTTCTTCCATCGTGGTCCGAACTCCACGTTCCGGAAGACCGGCGGGTAGGCCGTGAGGTCCGGGTCGCCGTCGAGGTCCTTGCCCGCGCGCACCGGTACCGGCGGCTGTTCGGCGTGGGAGCGTCCGAGGCCTGTGACGTTGGACGTCCAGTCCTGGTCGGACCCTGCCGGGCGGGAAGCGATCCGGATACGCACGGCGCCGGCCCGGTCCTGCTGCAGGACGACCTGCACCGCCATCGGGACGGTCTCCTGGGCGAGCACCGGCGCGAGGAACAGGACCTCGTCGAGCTGCAGGGCGTCGGTCCCGAAGTGGTCCGACAGTGCTTCCGCTGCCAGTTCGAGGAGCACCGTGCCCGCGACGAAGTACTGACCGAGGATCTTGTGGTCCGTGATCGCCCACTGCGAGTGGTCCAGCGTCGTCTCGTACACGGTGACCTCTTCGGTGCTGACCAGACGCCGGTGCAGCAACGGCATGGAGACGGGGTCGCCGGTCGCCGTGCGCTCCGGCTCGATCCGCGTGACGCGGGACTGGCCCCAGTGCACGTTCCGGTCGAAGGGGTAGGTCGGCAGCGGGACGCGTCGAGAACCGGGCGCGAAGAGCGACGCGAAGTCGACGTCGGCGCCACGGATGTAGTCACGCGCGATCTCGGCCAGCCCCGTGGCGGTCTCCACCCGAGCGCGGTCGGCAACGCGTCCGACGACGTCGGTGCTGAGCGTGTTCCACTCGGACGTCCTGATGTCGCCCTGTTCGAGCGTCGACGTGCGTTCGGAGACCACCCGGTGACGACCGATGACGATGCCCTTCGCCGGGTTCGCTCGGTTGCCGGACTCCCGGAGGAGCGCGAACTTCGTCGCGAGCTCGGTGACACTCGTCGCGACGATGGCAAGGCGGTACTCGAAGTGGTCCCGACCCGTCGACGCAGTGAAGCAGAGGTCGCGCAGCGACACCACCGGCGCCGAGTCGAAGTACTCCTCGTACCGCGCGAGGTAGTTCTCGAAGGCCGTCTCGGTCTTCGCCGACACCGTGAACAGCCGCGGACGCACCGGCTCGATCTCGACCGGTGCGCCGGCGGGTCCCTGGTACTCGCGCAGGAGGACGTGCGCGTTGGTTCCGGAGAACCCGAAGGCCGACGCGCCGGCGTACCTCGGGGTGTCCCGCTTGGGCCACGGCGTGTTCCGGTCGACGACGTACACGGGGGAGTCGACGAAGTCGATCTGGCCGTTCGGCTCCTCGAAGTTCCTGGTGGCCGGGATCAGCTCCTCCCGCATGGAGAGCAGCAACTTGATGATGCTCATGACGCCGGCAGCGCCGGCCGTGTGACCGATGTTCGTCTTGAGGGAGCCGATCCCACAGAACTGCCGGCGGTCGGTGACCCGCTTGAACGCGTTGGAGATGCCGAGGATCTCGATCGGGTCCCCGAGGGTCGTTCCCGTGCCGTGCGCCTCGATGTAGTCGATGTGCTCCGGGTTGATGCCCGCCCGTTCCCACACATCGGCCAACAGGAGCGACTGCGCGCGGGGGTTCGGTGCGGTCAGGCCGTTCGACGCCCCGTCGCTGTTGGTGGCGGTCGCGGCGATGACGCCGTAGACGTGGTCGCCGTCGCGCTCGGCGTCGGAGAGCTTCTTGAGGATGATCGCAGCAGCCCCCTCACCGAAGACGGTGCCGTCGGCCTTGGCGTCGAACGTGGAGATCGTGAAGTGCTTGGACACCACGTTGCCGGGGGCGGGCGTGCGCTGGCGGATGGACGCCAGGTCGACCTCGTCGTGGTCGAGGCCGCCGGCCGTCAAGCAGACCCCGCCGGCGATCGCCATCGTGCACTCGTCGTTCCGCAGCGCCTGCGCGGCCATGTGGATCGCCACGAGGCTGGAGGAGCACGCCGTGTCGATGACGTACGCGGGACCCCTGAGGTCGTACTCGTAGTTGATCCGGCTCGAGAGGATCCCCTCCCAGATCCCGCCGACGTTGTCGGTCTCGATGACCCGTCGGTAGATGTTGGAACTCGTCCCGTCGCGACCGGCGAACACCCCGGTCCGTGAGCCGCGGACCGTCCGCTCGCTGTAGCCGGCGTCCTCCAAAGCCCGCCATGCCTGCTGCAGGAACACGCGGTGCTGGGGGTCCATCGTGTCGGCGTCCTCGGGGCTGATGCCGAAGAACTTCTCGTCGAACCCCGTCGTGCTGGGCAGGTACGGCCCGACGAAGCGCTCCAGGTCTTCGTCCTTGTCCTCGTGGGGACGGCGTTCGAAGAGCTCGGCGTAGTGCGGGTTGGCCCAGACACGGTCCTCCACGAGCCGCTCGGCCGGTTTGGAGACGAAGCAGTTGCGGTTGTTGACGATGTTGTCCCAGAACTGGTCCAGGTCCTCCGCCATCGTGACGGTCCCCGCCATGCCGATGATCGCGATCTCCTCGAGCGGGGCGCTCGGTGTCGGGCCGGTTCGTGCGCCGGCATCGAGCGCCTCGAGCGCTTCCAGGGCTTCTTGCTTGGTGAGGTTCCCGCTCGAGAGGTTCTCGAGGATGACGCGCTTGACACCGCTCATCGGACTGGCCTTTCCCGCCCCGGCAGGCCGGGGATGTCGTTGTGTCCGCCGCAGCGGGAGTCGATGTGGTTCATTCGCTCAGGACGTCCTCGATGCTCCGTTTCCCCTCGAGGAACTCGTCGAGCAGCTGGGCGAGGGGCGCCGCCGGTGTTCGGCTCGGCGCCGACGACCGGTGCACGCCGTCGCGTCGGTCCGCCGCGGGGACGGTCTGTTCCGTGATGTACGCCGCGAGCTTGGCGACCGTGTCGTACACGAACAGCTCGACGATGCTGAGGACGCCGGGGAACCGTTCGTCGAGGATGACCTGCAGCCGGGATGCCAGGAGCGAGTTGCCGCCGGCGTCGAAGAAGGCCTGGTCGACGTCGAGTTCGTCGACGCCGAGTGCCGTCGCCCACGCTTCGATCACGACGCGCTCCACGTCGCTGATCGCGTTCTCGTCGACCCCGCGCACCACGATCTCCTCGAGGGAGCGCAGCCCGGCCCTGCCCGACACGATTCGCGCGGCGGGCGTGACACCCCGCGGAGCACGTGCGGACACGAGGGCGACGTCCACGACGCGTTCCAGTTCGTCGTGTTCCCGCGCGACGACCTCCGGGTCGAAGGAGCCGACGAGCAGACGCGCCGATCGGGACCCGATCGCGGCGACGGCGAGGCCGGCTCCGGTCTCGTCGTCCACAAAGGCCGTCCGGAACCCGCCGCCCTCGATGCCGCGTTCGTGGGCCATCCCGGATTCGGCCCAACCCGTCCAGTCGAGCGCGACGATCCGTGTGGCACCGCCTCGGAGCGCCGTGCCGTCGAGGTAGGCGTTCGCCGCGGCGTAGTCGGACTGGCCGACCGCGCCGAAGACGGCGGTCATCGAGGAACAGAGGAGGACGAACGCGGGCGGGTCGTCCGCCAGCGCAGCGAGGAGGACGTCGGTACCGCGCACCTTCGGCTCGAGGACGGCGGCGAAGGTCGCGTCGTCCTTCGACATGATGAAGCCGTCACCCGGGAGTCCAGCCGCGTGGACGACGCCGGCGAGTCCCCCTCGCTGCGAGCGTGCGACGGCGATCGCCGCCGCTGTCTGCGCCGGATCCAGCACGTCGGCGCGGAGCACCAGGATGCGATCCCGCTCCTCCGCCGGCAGCTCGGCGAACCGGTCGGCGACCTCTGCCGGAGACCGGCGTCCGACCAGCACGACGGTCCGGTCCGGGTCGTCCCGCACCAGGCGACGGGCGATGGCGGTGCCCATGCCGCCCGTCCCGCCCGTGACGAGGACCGCACCGGCAGGGACGGGGACGTCGTCCCGCTGCGCCGCGGCGATCGTGCTCTCGAACAGACGTCCGTCACGCAGGGCTGACCGTGCGCGCGGGAGGTCGGCGAGTGCCCGCTCGACACCGGAGTGCACGACGTCCGCCCTTCCGTCGGCCGCGATGTCCAGGACTCCGAGGGTGAGGCGGGTGTGCTCGCCGACGAGCGCGACGACCATGGCGTCGGCAGCGTGGGCGGCCGGGTCCACCGTCTCACCGTCGACGACCGAGTGGGCTCCGCGGGTGAGCAGACGGTACCGCAGCCCTGCGGTCCACGGCCGTCGGTGCAGGGCGCGCAGCAGGCGGAACAGCCCGTGCAGGCGAGCCTCGGCCGGGTGTCCCGGGCCGGCGAGCAGGTGCACCACGTCGGTGGTCCCGACGGCCTCGATCTCGTCCGCGACCGCTTCGACATCGGCGTCCGACGCATCAGCGGGGACGACGGCGTGGGCAGCTCCGATCGCGCCGGCGGCCTCGCGCAGCAGGTCCTGGTCCTCCGGACCACCGATGACCGTGATCCCGTGCCGGGCCGCCGGGGTCTCGTGGCGCGCGACCGTCTCGCGCCACGTGATCGTGTGGAACGGGGAGGCACCGTCGTCGGGACGCTGGAACCTGGACCGGTCGGTCAGGCGTCCCACGGTGTAGTTCTCGAACCTCGCGAAGACGTTGCCCGCTTCGTCGCACATGACGACCCGCGAGGTCCGGACGGACGTGTCGGCGAGTTCGTCACGGACCTCGGGCACCATCCAGCTGTAGCCGGCGTCCGGCTGCGGGCCGTAGATCTCGCCGTGGCCGAGTGCGAGGGGCAGGAACGCGTCCACCTCGTTCAGGAGCGCGAGGTTCAGGGACGAGTCCATGATCGGCGGGAACAACGCGTAGTCCCGCTTGGCGGCTCGGGTCGGGGCGTCGGCTTCGAAGTGCAGCAGGATGCGCGCATCGTCCGAGAAGTGCGTGCTCTGGGCGGCGTTCCAGTACCGACCCGCCGTCTGCACGAGGTCGCGGCGGTAGACGATCGGTCCGTCGGCCCGGCGGTAGTCGGCGAGCAGCCCCGAGACGTCCACGCGTTCCGGCCGTCGGCTCGTGTCGAGCGCGGTCAACACGCCACGGGCGTGTTCGGCCCAGACGTCGGTCGCGACGTCGAACGACCGCACGAGGAAGTCGATCGACGCCTCGTCGGGGCGGTGGTTCATCACCAGCTGGACACGACGGACCTCGTCTCCGTGCGTGACCAGCGGGTCGAGGTAGTGCATGTTGTCGATCCGTACCGCGTCGCCGAGGAATCGACGTGCGGTCGAGTAGGCCATCTCGAGGAACCCGGTGCCCACCATCACGTGGCTGCCGTCGACGACGTGTTCGCCGAGCTCGAAGGTGCGCGATGCGGAGAAGTCCGACTCGAAGACGTCGACCCCGGGCCCGTTGAACTGGTGCCGGTGGACGAGGGGGTGCGGGCCGGAGCCGGCACCGTGCCGGGACGCGCCGGCCCCGTGCCGGGACGCACCGGGTCCACTGCCCGTCGTTGGCCGCCACACGCGGGTCGGCTGGCCGACGACGCCGGGGAGCGGCACGAGCCGCGCGGTGCCGGCGGTGTCGAGGGGGGCGAGGTCGACGTCGGCGCCGGCGACGAAGAGTGCGGCGAGCTGGACGAGTCCGTCGTCGCGGTCACCGCCGGCGACACTCCGCATCGCTCGGGCAGCCTGCTCGTCGAGCGGTCCCTCGGCATCGGACGGTGTGGTGTCCTGCACGGGCCTGGTGCCCCGCTCGCCGAGGAACGCCCCGGTCGGCACGGTGCCTGCGAGGAGGAGGCGGATGTGGGCGCGGAGTTGGTCGACGGACCGCACGACGAGCGCTGCGCGGTGGTGCAGCACGGCGCGTCCCGCGTTGAGCGTCCGTGCGACGTCGACCAGGGCGAGGTCCGGTTGGTCGTCGAGGGCGCCGAGCAGGTCCGTGAGTGCTCGGCGGAGTGCGGGCGACGACTGCGCCGACACGGTGACGCAGGTCGGTCCGGCGTCCACTGCACGCTCGGGCAGGACCGGTGGCTCCTCGAGGAGGACGTGCGTGTTGGTGCCGCTCATCCCGAACGAGCTCACGCCGGCCCTGCGCGGTCCGCTGCTCGCCCAGGGGCGCAGGGTGTCGGCGACGAACACCGGGGAATCGATGAAGTCGATCTCCGTGTTCGGGGCGACGAAGTGCAGCGTCGGCGGGATGACCTGGTCGGCGAACATCCCGAGCACCTTCAGCACCCCGGTCACCCCGGCGGCGGAGTCGAGGTGGCCGACGTTCGACTTGGCCGAACCGACGGCGCACGTCTGCCGGGCGTCCGTCCACGACGAGAACGCCTCGACGAGGCCGTCGATCTCGACGGGGTCCCCGAGCTTCGTCGCGGTCCCGTGGGCCTCGACGTAGCCCACGGTGCCCGGATCGATGCCGGCATCCCGCCACGCCGCTCGCACGACGGCCGCCTGAGCGCTGGCGCTGGGCGCCGTGATGCCGGTCGTCGCACCGTCCTGGTTCGCAGCGAAGCCCTTGACGACGCCGTAGACGTGGTCGCGGTCGCGCTGCGCCCGGGCGAGCGGCTTCAGCAGGAAGGCGATGGTGCCCTCCCCGCCGCCGGTGCCCTCGGCGTCGGACGAGAAGGTCCGCGTCCGGTGCGAGGCCGCCTCGATGCCGAAGGAACGCTCCTTGTGCGTCGGCGGGACGAGCGTGAGACGGACGGCACCGGCGATCGCCGTCGTCACGCGACCGGCGCGGAGGTCCTGGCACGCCGTGATGAGGGCCGTCATGGACGACGAGCACGCCGTGTCGATGATCATCGCGGGACCGGTGAGGTCGAGCATGTGACTGATGCGGCTGGCCACGACCGAAGCGATGCCACCGGACGTACCGAGCCCAGCCTCCGCGGCGTCGCGCGCTTCGTGACCGCTGAGGTAGAGCCCCGGCACGAGTCCCGATGCCGCGTAGACGCCGGTCTTCGAGCCGCGCAACGCGACGCCACCGTACCCGGCGTCCTCGATCGCGTCGACGCAGGCGGCGAGGAACAGTCGCTGGTGGGGATCCATGAGCTCTGCCTCGGTGCGGGAGATCCCGTACCGAGACGGATCGAAACGGTCGACGTCGTCGAGGTACGCGTACGGGACCGGGTCCGCCAGGGCGGAGCCCAGAGCACTGAGCGCGAGCTCGTCAGCATCGGCGAACCGATCCGCCGGGAACGGCCTGATCAGGTCCGTACCGCTGTTCACCGCATCCCAGAGCGCCCGGGCGGACCCGGCGGCACCGACCCGGGCCGAGATCCCGATGATCGCGATGGCTCCGTCTGCCCTGGCGGTCGCGTCGGCGGACACAGCGGGGGACTCGATCGTGAGACCGTCCGGTCGTGTGCCCGCTGCGGCCCGCAGCAGCGCGTCGAGGTCCTCGTTGCCCAGCATCGACGTGCGGCGCTCAGACGTGGGCGAGCAGGTCGTCGACGGACAGCGGCTCCGTGCGGGAGTCCGCTGACAGGGTGTCGAGCCGGCTCTGGATCTCCGCAGGCGTGCTGCCCTTCGCCCGGAGGATCCCGATGAGCAGCTCGGCACCCTCACGCCGCTCCTGGCCGGTGGCGTCACGCCGTTCACGGTCGACGAGGCGACTGAGCTTCTCGAGCGACCGGTAGGGCGTGACGATCTTCTCGCGGTAGTCGTCGGCGTCGAAGTTCGTGTTGCGCACGGCGACGGCGATGCCGAGTGCGCGGGCGAGGAACGGCACGGTCGTCCGCTCGATCATGACCTGCAGCGATGCGCGGGCGTCGGCTGAGTCGTAGCTGAAGACCGGGACTTCGCGGTGCGTGTGCCGCATGAGTCCGGACAGCGTCTGTCCGGGACCGAACTCGACTGCGTAGTCGATGCCGTGCATGCGCATCCACCGCTGGTTCTCCACCCAGCGGACCGGCTCGACGACCTGACGCAGCAACAGCTCGACGATCTCGTCCTCGTCACGGTACGGGCGTCCGGTCGCGTTCGAGAGCACGGTCACCTGCGGGGCGGTGATCTCGATGGACGCCAGCTGCTCGCGCAACGGGGCGACGACCGGTTCCATCAGCGGCGAGTGGAACGGAACGCTCACGTTGAGCGGCGTCGAGCGGATCCCGTCGTCCTCGAGTCGACCGTGGACGGCGAGGACCGCTGACGCGCTTCCGGCGACGACGACCTGGGTGTTCGAGTTCAGGTTGGAGACCTGCACGACGTCGAACATCTGCTCGGAGACCTGGGCGCACAGGTCGATCACGGCTTCGTGCTCTCGCGTCATCACGGCGAGCATGAGCCCGTGGCCTTCCGGTACGGCCTGCTGCATGAGCTCGCCACGCCGACGGGCGAGCCGGACGGCGTCAGCGAACCCGATCGACCCGGCCAGGGTGAGTGCGGTGATCTCGCCGAGGCTGTGGCCGGCGATGACGGCCGGGTCCAGTGCTTCACGCTCGGCACTCGCGCGGGCCTGCGCGACGCTGAGGGTGAGGATCGCCGGTTGGGTGTTGACGGTACGGGCGAGTTCTGCTGCGGTGGACTCGAAGCAGAGGGCGCGCAGGTCGATCCCGATGGCTTCCGATGCCTCGTCGAACGCCGCCGCGGCAGCGGTCGAGTCGCGGACGAGCTCGCGCCCCATGCCCACGTACTGCGAGCCCTGCCCCGAACACAGAAAAGCGGCCTTCGTCATCGCCCTGCCCCCACCTTGATCCGTCGTCGTCATCGAGCTCGACGGGGTCTGCTGGATCGCGTCATCGCGATCCAGCCGTTCGTCCCCCGTCCGAGACTCTAGCGCAAGCTGTGAGGTTGAGAAGGGTCTGCGTGATCACATGCCGACTTTTTTCTCCGGCGACTGCATGATCCATCGCTCCGACACACCAAGATGGACCTCGGGGACGTGTTCGACGAGCGACTCCGGAACGCACCAGATGGTGAGGGGACCCAATGGATCAGCGGATCGTCAGCTCCAGGATCGAGAACGTGCTCGATCTCGCACCGCAGCAGGAAGGCCTCGTCTTCCACTCGTTGACCGACAGCGACACGAGCCCGTACGTCGTTCAGCAGATCTTCAGGGTGGATGCTCTCGGCGACCCGGCGGACGAGGTCGAGGCGATCGGGGTCGCGGTCGCGGCGCTCGCACGTCGGCACGCCGTGCTCCGGACGAGCATCGTCACGAGCGGCGTGGCGCGGCCCCGTCAGGTGGTCCTCACCGACCGCGAGCCCGAGTTCACCGTGGTCGACCTCCGGGCGCACTCGCACACCGACGCCGAGCTCCGGCTCGATCGGCTCCTCGCTGACGACGTCGCCCGGGGCTTCCGGCTCGACCTCGATCCACTGCTGCGCGTCACCGCGGTCCTGACGGGCCGCGAGGGCGTCGATCGGCTCCGGCTCGTGTGGACCTACCACCACGTCGTCATGGACGGGTGGAGCCTGGCGCGCCTGTTCGCGGACTTCCGCGAGTACAGCGACCTGGCCCGGACGGGGAGTCGTGACGAGGTGCTCGGTCGGGCGGACCGGGACGCCGTCGGTGCGAAGCAGTACGCCGACTACGTCGGTTGGTCGGCCTCGCGGGACCGCGCGGCGTTCGACCGCTACTGGTCGGACCTGATGCGCGGTGTCGAGCCGCCGGCACGGCTCGCCAGCGTGGAGCGCGAACCCGAGCACGCCGCCGCCGCCGGAGCAGACGGAGCAGGCGGAGCCGCCGGAGCAGACGGAGCAGACGGAGCAGACAGGGCAGACAGGGCAGGCGGGGCAGACGGGACGCGCGGCGCAGCCGCCGACGCAGACGGGACGGGCGGCGCCACCGACACAGACGGGACGGGCGCGGACGCCGTCGACGGAGCCCCGGCCGACCGCGCGCGGTACGCCGTGACGACGGCCGCTGGCCTCCCCGGCGTCCTCGCCACGCGGTACGCGGGGCGGGGGATCACGCTCGCGCACCTGGTCGAGGCTGCGCTGGCCGTCGTGCTCGCGCGCGCCACCGGCACGACGGACGTCGTGTTCGGCAAGGTGGTGTCCGGTCGCGACGTGGACGTCGACGGTCTCGACGAGGTCGTGGGGCTGTTCGTCAACACCGTCCCGGTCCGGGTCACCGTCGACCCGAGCGGGACGGTCGACCGTCTGCTGGACGTCGTTCGCGCACAGGCGCTCGCCACAGCCGCGCACTCGCACGGGTCGCTCGCGCGCATCCAGTCCCTCGCCGAGCACCGCGATCTGTTCGAGTGCTTGCTCGCCGTCGAGAACTTCGCCCTCGCGGACGAGGACCTCGTCGATGCGGGGCTGCGGTTCGAGTCGGCGCGCGAGGAGACCGACTACCCCCTCACGGTCACCGTGCAGCCGGTCGACGACGCCCTGCGCTTCGTGGTCATGGTCGATCCGGCGCGGTTGGCGGTCGCCGATGCGAAGACGGTCGTCGATCGACTCGTCCGGGTGCTCGGGGCGTTCGCGGGTCAGGACGACGCCCTCGTCGGTGCGGTCGACAGCGTCGGTGCCGAGGAGCGCGTGACGGTGGACGGCTTCGCGACCACCTCGCACAGCACACTCGGAGTGTCGTCGATCGGTGCGGCGTTCACGGCCGCGGCGACCCGCAACGCCGACCGCACCGCAGTCGTGGATCGAGGGGTTCCCCTGTCGTACGCGGAGCTCGCCGCGATGGCCGACCGGATGCGGTCGGTCCTCACGGAGGCAGGGGTCGGTCCTGGCGCCCGCGTCGGTGTCCTCGGCACTCCGACCGCACCGCTCCTCGCCGGGATCCTCGGCATCTCGCTGGCAGGTGCCGCCTTCGTTCCGCTCGACCCGGCAGCTCCGCCGGAGCGGCTCGGCGCCATCGCCGCGGACGCGGGTACCAGGGTCGTCGTCTGCGCGGACGCGTCGGCGGCCCGACTCGTCGACGCCTGGGGGCTGCTGGACCCCCGTGACCCGGTCCTCGTGCTCGACGCGTCAGCCCTGCCCGACGCCGACCGGCGCGCCGCCGGCGGAACGGCGGACACGGGCAGTGGGCCGGGCGCCCCGACGCCCGACAGCGCCGCCTCGGTGATGTACACCTCGGGGACGACAGGGCGACCGAAGGGTGTCGTGGTCCCGCACCGCGCCGTGCTCCGGCTCGTCCTCGACAACGAAGCACTCCCGTTGCACGCCTCCGACACGTTGCTGCTCACGGGGTCGCTCGCGTTCGACGCGTCGACCTTCGAGGTGTTCGGCATGCTCCTCAACGGCGGAACGCTCGTGCTCGACGACCGTGACGCCGTCGTCGACCCCGCGTCGCTCGGCGCGCTCGTCGACCAGCACCACGTGACGGTCATGTGGTTGACCGTCTCGCTGTTCAACCACGTCGTGACCACGGACCCGTGGGCGCTCGACGGGGTCGAGCGGCTCGTCATCGGGGGAGAGACCGTCGCCGCGGAGCACGTGCACCGGCTGCACCGGGAGAACCCTGCGATCCAGGTGTTCAACGGCTACGGGCCGACCGAGAACACGACCTTCACGACGGTGCACCCCTTCCAGCGCGGCTTCACGCGGGTGGTGATCGGCAAGCCGATCGGGAACACCCGTGTGCGCATCGTCCGGGACGGCGACCGTGCCTGCGGCATCGGCGAGGTCGGCGAGGTCGTCGCGGGTGGGGACGGCGTCGCTGACGGGTACCTGGGTTCGCCGGAGCTGACGGCGCAGTCCTTCGTGCGCACGTCCGACGGTCTCGAGTACCGCACCGGTGACCGTGGTCGCTGGTTGGCGGACGGTACCGTCGAGTACCTGGGCCGGATCGGTGACGACCGACAGGTGAAGGTCCGGGGGCACCGGGTCGAACTCGCCGAGGTCGAGGCTGCCCTGCTGGCCCTCGACGGCGTCGACGACGTGGTCGTCGCGGCGCGGCGCGACGACTCGGGGACGACCCGCCTCCACGCCTACTTCGTCGCCGACACCGATGCCGCCGACCTCCGCGAACGTGCGGCGCGGGTCCTGCCCTCGTACATGGTTCCCGCCCGTGCCTTCCGGACCCCGTCGATCCCGCTCACCGGGAACGGCAAGCGTGACGTCGCAGCGCTGCAGGCCCTCGATGCGGAGCACCCGGCCGTGGCCGCGGCCGACGCTGCTCCGCGGACCCGCGCGGAGCAGGCCGTCGCGGACGCCTTCGCCACCGTCCTGTCGCTGGCGGGTGTGGGGCGGAACGACTCGTTCTTCGAGCTCGGCGGTGACTCCATCACGGCCATCCGGACGGTCTCGCTGCTCCGCAAAGCGGGTTACCACTGCTCGGTGAGCCGGGTGATGCAGTCGATGACAGTGGACGAGATCGCTCGGCACATCGACGTGGCGGCACCGGCGGCCGCCCCGGTCCGGCACCTGCACGGGCCGGTGGGGCGTCTCCCGATGGTCGACGAGTTCCTCGCCTGGGGTCTCGCCGAGCCCGCGCACTTCAACCAGGACGCCGTGGTCGACCTCGGCAGGGTGTCGACGGCGCACGTGCGCGTGGCGCTCGACGCCGTCTGGGTCCACCACGACGCGTTGCGGGCGGTCCTCGACGGGCAGCAGCTCACCGTCCGACGTCCGGACGACGCGCGGTACGTCTTCGCCGAGGTGCACGTCGCGGCGGATGCCGAGGTGGACGGCGCGGTGGCCGACCTGGCGCGGCAGCTGCAGCCAGGCTTCGACCTCGGGACCGGCCCGCTCCTCGCAGCCGGTCTCGTGCAGGCCCCGAGCGGTGCGACGCTGCTGCTCTGCGCGCACCACCTGGTCGTCGACGTGGTCTCCTGGCACGTCCTCGTCGAGGACCTCGTCAGCGCTGTCCACGCGGCGCGTGCACACCGTGAGGTCACCCTGCCGCCCTCGACGGCCTCGCTCCGGGAGTGGTCCGAGGCGATCGTGTCGGCGGTCCGCGCACAGTCGGCGTCGGACCGCACGGTGTGGAGCGACATCGATCGCGCCCTCGTGGCGGAGCAGCGTCCGGAGGACCCGCCCGTCGACCACCTGCCGACGGCACCGGCCGGATCGACCGCACCGGCAGGACCGGCCGAACCGGCCGAACCGGCCGAACAGGCCGAACCGGCGCCGATCGTGCTCGACGCCGAGCAGACCGCCCGCTTGAAGCGGGTGGCCGTCGCCTACGGAGCGACGATCGAGGACCTGCTGCTCGCCGCTGTCGGCGCGGCGGTCGCGGCCGTCGACGGACGGTCGTCGATCGTCGTCCAGCGTGAGGCGCACGGACGACCAGAACACCCGCTCCTGCCCGACGTGTCGCGGACGGTGGGCTGGTTCACCGCGATCCACCCGGTCCTCGTGGAGTGCGACGCAGCATCACCGCACCGCTCGATCGTGCTCGCCAAGGAGGCGGTCCGTCGCGTCCCGCTCGGCGGCGTCGGGTACCGCGTCGACGACGACCAGGATCGCCGTGCCCGGCCGTCGATCTCCGTGAACTACATCGGCGACCAGGGTGCCGCCGCCCGGGGCGCCGGTTCGGGCGCCTACCGTCTGCATGCCGCAGGCACCGCATCGGCTCCGGGGAACCGCGTCCCCGTCGGCGTCCAGGTCGACGCCTTCGTCGCCGACGGACGCCTGCGGGTGCTCACGTCCGTGGGCCCGGGTGCGGACCCGGTGATCGTGACCGCCGTCGAGCAGCTCGGCCCCCGCCTCGCGGCACTCGCCACGGCCGGGAGGCGCGGGTCGGCTCGCGTACGCACGCCCAGTGACCTCGTGCGGGCCTCCGACCTGCACCTGGACGAGCAGGAGGCGATCGAACGCGCGTACGGCGACGTCGACGACGTGATCGACCTGAGTCCCCTGCAGCACGGGATGCTCCTCCACCACCTCCGGGAGCCGGGCAGTCGCGCCTCCGTCGTGCAGCAGGTCTTCAAGGTCGGAGAGCCGCTCCGGCGCACCTCCGCGACACCGTGGCGCGGTTCCGGTGGCGGCCTCTCCGCCCGGGTCGGAGCGGCCGTCGCCGAGCTCGCGGCACGACACCCGGTCCTGCGGACCCGCTTCGCGGCGGACGGTCTGCGCCGGCCCCGGCAGGTGGTGCTCGCAGCGGGTGAGCACTCCGGGCCGTCCGTCCGTTCCGCGTCGGTCGACGGCGGGGACGCGTTCGATGCCCTCCTGCACGAGGACGTCGAGCGCGGCTTCGTGCTCGCCGCAGAACCGCTGATGCGGGTCACCGTCGTCACCGACACCTCCCGTGCCGACGACGTCGAGACGCTCGTGCTCACCTACCACCACATCATCCTCGACGGGTGGAGTCTCGCCAGGATCCTCGACGAACTCGTCGCACTGTTGCGGGGCGAGGAGCTCCAGGCGATCGGACCGGCGGAGCGCACGGTCTTCGGTGACGTCATCGCCGCAGCGGCTCGCCGACCGCTCGACGCGTCGGACACGTACTGGCGCAACGTCCTCGACGGGTACGACGGAGCGCCGGAGCTGCAGACCGCTCTGCCCTTCACCGAGTCGCTCGCGGCGTCGTCGACGGCTGCCCGTGCCCGCCGCAGTTCGGATGCGGCGCTCGCAGCGCGGCTGACCGCCCGCTTCCAGGCGACGGGGACGACGCTGGCGCACCTCGTCCAGGCCGCACTCGCCCTCACACTCGGTCGAGCGCTCGACGTCGACGACGTCGTCATCGGCAAGGTCGTGTCGGGCCGCGACGGCACGGCCGCCGGCCTGGAGAACGCCACCGGCCTCTTCATCAACACCATCCCGGCGCGCGTCCGCTGGCAGCCGGCGCAGACCGTGCGGACACTGCTCGACGACGTCCGGGAGCAGGCCGTCGCCGCGATGCAGCACGACCACACGGCGCTCGCGCGGGTGCAGAGCCTCGTCGGTCACGACCGACTCGTGTCGTGTCTCTACACCTTCGAGAACTACGGCCTCGACGCGGACGCCCTCGACGACGCCGGTCTCGCCTTCGTGCGCGGCCGAGAGCAGACCGAGACTCCACTCACGCTGACGGCGCAGCGGACCGGCGACGAGCTGCTGCTCGTCTGGCTGTACGACGCCGGCCACTTCGGCGGCTCGGACATCGACCGGCTCGGTGACCGGGTGATCGACGTGCTCGAGGCGTTCTGCCACGACGACGGGATGTCGGTCGCGCAGGCCGGCGCGACTCCGGAACGGGTCCTCGCCGCCCTGCCACAGGACACGTCAGGCGCGGTCGCTCCGCGCTTGCCGGGAGCGCTCGGCGCGGCGTTCGTCGCCGTCGCCGCCAGGGTGCCGCACCGAGTCGCGATCGCCGACGATCTGGAGTCGCTGACGTACCGCGAGCTGTGGGCCCGCGCCTCCGCCGTTGCGCTGGACCTCCGCCGAGGCGGTGTGCTCCCCGGTGACCGCGTGGGCATCGCGGGGGAGGCATCGATCGCGACCACCGTGGCGCTCGTCGGGGTCGTGCTCGTCGGTGGCTCGTACGTGCCGGTGGACGTGAACGCGCCGTCGGCCCGCGCCCGGCTCGTCCTCGACGACGCGGGCGTCACCGCGGTCCTCGCGGTCGATGCCGCCGGTCGGCGGCTCACCGACGAGGCGGGGCTCCCGCTGCCGGTGATCGGCGTCGAGCAGGGGCGGACGGCACCGCCGATGGTGCCGGTCGAGCGACGGGGCGACGACGAGGCGTACGTGATGTACACGTCGGGGACGACGGGACGCCCGAAGGGGGTCGTGGTGCCGCAGCGGGCGGTGCTCCGGATCGCCTGGGAGAACCCGGACATCCCCATCACGGGCGACGACGTCGTGCTCGCCGGGAGCTCCGTCGCGTTCGACGCCGCGACGCTGGAGCTCTGGGGGCCGCTGCTGCACGGCGGCCGGGCGGTGATCGCCGACCGTGCGACGTTGGTCGACGCGTCGGCGCTCGCCGAGCTGTTCGCTCGCCACGGTGTGACGGTCATGTTCGTGACGACGTCACTCTTCAACTCGCTCGTGGGTCAGGACCCGGGCGTCCTGGCGGCCCTGCGCGTCGTGATGACCGGCGGCGAGCGAGCGGACGCCGAGCACATGCGGCAGCTGTACGGGGCGAGCGGTGCGCTGCAGATGTTCCACGTGTACGGCCCGACCGAGAACACCACCTTCACGACGGCGTACCGGATCCCTCGGGTGCTCCCCGTCGGGCGCACCGTGCCGATCGGTGCGCCGATCGCGGGTGGCGGTGTCGTCGTCCTCGACCGCAACGGATCGCTGTGCGGACCGGGCGAGCAGGGCGAGCTGGTCGCGACGGGTCTCGGCCTCGCGCTCGGCTACCTCGGGATGCCCGACCGGACCGCCGAGCGCTTCCCGGTGCTCGACGGTGTCGTCGGCTACCGCACCGGCGACCGCGTCCAGTGGCAGGCCGACGGCACGCTCGTCTTCCTCGGCCGGGTGACCGAGCACGCCCAGGTGAAGGTGCGTGGGTTCCGCGTGGAGCTCGGCGAGGTCGAAGCGGCCATCGCGCAGGTCGACGGGGTGCGCGACGTCGTCGTCGTGGCGCGGAGCGTCGTGGGCTCCCCGACGGTCCTCGCCGGCTTCGTCGTCGGCGCGGCACACGTCACCGCGTCGACGGTGCGCGAGGGGCTGCGCCGGCTGCTCCCCGACTACATGGTGCCGCGGCACATCGTGCCGCTCGCGGCCCTCCCGCTCAACGTCAACGGCAAGCTCGACACGGGTGCGCTGCCGTGGCCGGCGGGTGATGACGGGGGCCCGCACGGGGATGCACTGCCGACGTCCACGGCGGAGGGTGACCACGTCGAGCAGCGCATCGCGGCGGTGTGGTCGGACGTCCTCGGCATCCGTGGTGTCGCGGTCACCGACAGCTTCTTCGAGATCGGTGGCGATTCGCTCACGATCATGCAGGTCAAGGGGCAGCTCGATGCCGCGTTCCCCGGGGCGTTGACCATCGGTGACCTGTTCTCCTGCCCGGACCTGCGGGCTCTCGCGGACCGCGTCCGAGCGTCCGGGAACCGTCGACTCGTCGTCGAGCGGGTCACCGTTCCGGAGCTCGACGGCGTCGACGAACTCTTCGGTCGGATCGTCGTCGACGTGTCCTGGGACCAGCGCCACCGGGCGCGGGCGGTGTACGCGTTCATGCTCGCCCTCCGGCTGACGGCGACGCGGGTTCCGCAGGCGGTCCTCGTGCACGAGGACGACGGGCTGCGGAGCGTCCCGTTCCCGGAGTCGGCGGACCACCACGCGAACGTCGACCAGATCGAGCGGCACCTCGTCACGGCGACCCCGGTCACGCGGCACACGCCCGTCCGGGTCGAGGGCGGCGGGCAGGTCGTCGCCGTCCGGCTCGGCTCCGTGTCCGCACCGACCACGGCGCACGAGACGGTCGACGTCACCGTGGTGCTCGACACCGGTGACTCGAGGGTGACGCTGGCCGTGGAGCCGCAGGGAACGCGCGTCGACCTGCGACCTGCGACGCTCATCGCGGCACGGTACGCGACCCTCCTCGAAGGGCTCCTCGCCCGGACGGGGTGATCAGACCGGCACGGTGGCGGTCCTCGGGACGCCGCGGTTGATGGCGCCGGCGGCACTGCTCGCCCACGTCTCACGGAGGAACACGAACAGGCCGATCGCGACCACCAGCAGGAGGAACGCCGTGCTCGCCCCGATCCAGACGCTCTGGAGCGAGGTGGGCGGTGCGAGCACCACGATGATGAGGGCTGCGGGCGACAGGACCCAGAGCAGGACCCCGACGGTCAGCGACCTCGTCTGACGTCGTTCGTTCGCCCTGGCGACCTCGTTGACCCAGCGGATGACGTCCGCGTCCGGGCTGAAACGGCGCTCCTGGATCCGGGCGAAGGGAGCGAACGCGCCCGAGACCCGTACGATCGTGACCGTCGCGATCGCTCCGAGGGCGAGTGCGAGGACGAGCCCGATCGCGATCGCGACGCCGGCGTCCAGGGGGAAACCCGGCTGGTCCGACGCGCCGAGCAGCAGCACGAGTGGGATCGCGGCGAGGACGTAGAGCGCGACTCCGGCACCGAGGCGTGGCGCCGTCCGACGGTGCGCCTCGGTGAAGCCCTTCGCCTCGTCCATCGAGATGGGCGCGTGCACGGGCACCCGCTCGTCGGAGGGGCGCACCGGACCGCCCGCCCGGGGCTCCAGGTCCGCGGTGATGCCGAGGGTGAGCGCGAGCTCGTCGAGGCTGCCGAAGTCGCTGACGATCTGGACCATCGCTTCGTTCGGTGTCGCACCGTCGGCGATGAGTCCGGCGTACGCGTCCTCCATCATCCCGTGCAGCTCCGCCTTCGCCTCGCGCAGGCGGGGGGTCTGCGGGTAGGGGCGGAACATCGTCTCCAGGTACTCGCTGATCTCGTTCATGCGTTGGTCCCTTCCACGAAGCGGTCGATGACGGACTTGGTGTCGCGCCACTCCTCGGTCTTGTCGTCGAGGTGCGCGCGACCCGATCCGGTGATCTGGTAGTAGGTGCGGAGTTTGCCGGACTCGGAGGTGCCGTGGAACGACGTCACGAGCCCGGCGAGTTCGAGGCGTTTGACGGCGGAGTACAGGGTCGTCTGCTTGATCGTGTAGTCGGCCCCGGTCACGGTGCTGATCCGCTGCGCGAGTTCGTACGCGTAGGACGGCTCGGACCGGACGAGCGAGAGCACGATGAGGTCGACGTACCCGCGGATGGCATCGGCGCTGATCATCGGGACCCCCTCTCGTTGCGCACTGTGCTGCACATAGTACGCCGGACGTAGTACGCCGAGCAAGGTGATCTTCTAGGGTGTGCGGTGTCGACTGCTCCGCGAAGTCCTCCACAGACCGAGTGCAGTGCGTCGTTCGACACAGTCGACGGACAGAGCCGGTGTGTCGTCCGAAGCTTCCACCTAGACTCCCCGTGCGCCGGTGGGGCGCGGTCGGCCCGTCCGGCCAGATCAGGGGGAGAGCATGTTCCGTATCAGTCGTCTCGTCGCGACCATCGCGACCACGGTGGTGGTGGCCGCCGGCATCGCCGTTGCCGGCCCGTCGTCGGGTGCATCCGCAGCGGTCACGCCGCTGGGTGTCGACATCTCCTGGCCGCAGTGCGGCAGCCAGGTGCCGACCGACCAGGCGTTCGGCATCGTGGGCGTCAACGAGTCCCTCGGCAACACCACGAACCCGTGCCTCGCCGAACAGCTCGCCTGGTCGGCGAAGTCCGTCGGGGGTTCGGCCCAACCGAAGACGCAGCTGTACGCGCTGTTCGCCAACCCGGGCCTCAAGGCGTCGGTCTGGCCCACCTCGAACCGGTACCAGGGCACGGTGCCCACCAACCCGTTCGGCAAGTGCGTGACCAAGGGCGGCAAGAAGCAGGTCACCCTGGCGTGCTCGTTCATGTACGGCTACGCCCGTGGGTACGACGACGTCCAGAGCCGTGGCGTCCCGAACCCGTCCGCCTACCGCTGGTGGATCGACGTCGAGACGGGTCTGTCCTACCAGCGCGACACCGCCCAGAACCGCGCGGCGATGCAGGGCATGATCGTCGGGCTCAAGACGGCCGGCGTGAAGCGGATCGGCCTCTACTCGACCACTTCGCAGTGGAAGACCATCGCCGGCACGGTCAAGTCGAACAGCCCGCTCTACGGCCGGTCGAACTGGATCGCGCTCGGCAAGAGCACGGTCACCAAGGCGCGCAAGGCCTGCTCCGGCACCCCGCTGCCTGGCGGCACCATCGCGATGGTCCAGGTCGTGGTGCCCTACGGGTCCGGCAGCATCGACCGCAACGTCTCCTGCACGTGATCGCACGGTCGTGACGTCGTGACGTCGTGACCCCCTGACGGACGGGAGGCCCGGTGCCAGCTGGCACCGGGCCTCCCGTCCGTCCGAGGGTCGCGTCGGACCCGTCCCCGCCGTCGACGTGTCAGCCGGCGATGCTCTCCGTCAGCACGCCGGACTGCGCGAAGGTGGTGTGGATCGCGTTCGCGGCCTGCTCGAAGGCACGGTTGCCGCGGGAGATGCCGAGCGCTCCACCCTTGATCGCGGACTTGCCCGAGCCGCGCAGCAGTCGGGCGACCGTGCGGCCGTCCGGGGCGATCATGATCTGCACGTCGAGGCGGGTGTGGAACGTGCGGTCGTTCGCCATGCCGCCGATGAGGAGCGTCAGGCCGAGGCTGCCGCGGGTCGCACGGAGTGCCCCCTGCTCGGCGTCGTCGACGGTGTAGCCCTCGCGTGACAGCGCCTCACGCACCTGGGCACGGGCGGTCTCGGGGTCGGTGGCGACGAAGAAGTCGTGGCTCTCGGGCATGTGTGTTCCTTCCGAACGGGTCCGCTGGGACACGGAGGACGCTCGCCCCCGAAGACGATCATGCCGTGTCGGAACGACGGAGGTGTCGCTTACGCTGGTCGTGTCATGACTGCCTCGATGAACCGCCGCGCACTCCTGTCCCTCGCCGGCGTCGCCGGGATCGGGCTCGCCGTCGCGGCGTGCTCTTCCGGCAGCGACAAGGGCGGCGACTCGGGCAAGGGCTCGGGCGGCGGGCGTGGGAGCTCCGGGGGTGGGGACGCATCGTCCACCCCGACGGCGAAGCCCGTCGCGAAGGCCGTCACTCCGGCGCAGGTCCCGCTCGCCGGTGGCGTCACGATCACCGTGACGGGGACCGGACTCGCCGCCGTCAAGGGCGTCACCGTCGGCGGTGTTGCTGCGCGCGACGTCACGGCGACCGCGTCGAAGGTGACCTTCACGGCCCCGCACCAGGCGATGTACACGGCCGGTGACGCCGACGTCGCGCTCTTCACCTCGGTGATCGAGCCCACCGCGTCGGCGAACCAGTCCTCTGACGGCAACGGCAGCGCCGCGAACGACGGGCAGAGCGGCGCCACCCAGGACACCGCGACGACCACGCCGACCCCGACCGCCGCCGCGACGCCCGCTGCGGGCAGCGCGGTCGCCTCGACCACCCTGGCCTACGCCGCACTGACCGACGTCGACCGGCAGCTCGCCTACGCGATGCGGTACTGGAAGGACTACAACCTCGCCGAGTACGGCACGATGAACCCGATCGGCGGCGACTGCGCGAACTACGTCAGCCAGACGCTCATCGCCCGCGGGTGGGAGCAGCGGTCCGACTGGTACAACCGCGCGGCCGGTGCCGAGCACAGTGCGACGTGGACCTACTGCCCGACGATGGACCCGTGGCTCGAGACCAACGCGGCGGAGTTCGGGCTCACCCGGCGGTCGTCGGACGAGCGCGACAAGGTGAAGGTCGGCGACATCGTGTTCTTCGACTGGAACGCAAACGGGTCACCGGACCACACCACCATCGTGTCCGAGGTCTTCACCGAACCCGACGGCACCATCCGCATCAAGTCGGCGAGCCACAACCAGGACGGCCCCTACCGCGACCTCGACGAGATGATCACGGTGCAGCACCCCGGCGGATCGGCCTGGTTCCACACGTTCGACGCGTAGCGCTGCCCAGCACCGCTCACGGGTACCCGAGGAACCACAGCAACACGATGGCGAGCGGCTGCAGGCACACCCCGACGACCAGCCACGTCACCGCCCGCCGCCGTGTCCCCACGAACACGTCCGAGCCGAGCAGCGGCGCCATCGGCATGAGCAACCGCGGCAACGACTGCTGCGGCAGGAACACCGCCACCAGGTACAGCCCGTAGGAGGCTGTGAACGCGAGGACGTCGGTACCCAGGGCCCGGGTGCTCCTGCGCGAGAAGAACCACACCGCGCCGGCGAGCACCACGACGACGAGCACGATGCCGAGCGGCCCGAGCCACGTCGACGCCATCGTGAACCACGGCGTCAGCGGCGCGAAGTGCTGCCGCCCGACGAACCCCACCCACCACGACAGCTCCGTGTCCAGGTACGCGTTCGGTCGCCCGGTCACGGCCGTCGCGATGACGGGCCACGCAAGTCCCGCAGCCGCGACGACCAGGCCGGCCACCACGATCGCGATCCGGTCCCGCCACGGGAACGCGTCCTGCTGCCGGCGCCAGGCCACCCACCGCAGGACCAGGTGCACGGCCAGTGCCAGCGCCAGCGCGAGGACCCCGGGTTTCGTGAACGCCGCCACGACACCGAGCGGCGCGATCAGCCAGTACCGACGCCGCACCAGCGCCAGCAGCGCGCCGAACAGCAGCACGAGCAGCAGGCTCTCCGCGTAGGCGACCTGCAGCAGGAACCCCGTCGGCGCGAACGCGAACAGGGCTGTCGCCCAGCGGGCCCGGTGCGAGCACCCGACGGCGAGCACCAGCCGGTACAGCAGCACGCAGGCGCCCGCTCCGGCGATCGACGCCACCACGACCCCGGCGACCCAGAACGAGGCGCCGGTCAGCGTCATCAGGAGCCGCACGACCGCGGGGAAGACGGGCAGGAACGCCCACGTGTTCGGCAGGACGTGCCCGGAGTCGTCGACCGGCAGCGTCGCCGGGTACCCGTGCTCGGCGATGATCCGGTAGAACGACGCGTCCCACGAGCCCGAGAACGTGAAGAACGAGGGATCTTGTCGGTACGAGGCGAACGCCCAGCCGTTCGCGGTCGCCAGCAGGTACACGGTCGCCAGCAGCACCGTGCTGACGACCCGCGAGCCCGCCCAGATCAGCAGCGGTGCGGTCCAGGCGCTGCGCCGTCCGGTCAGCAGGCTGCGGAACCCCCGCCTGGAGGCCCGGCTCGCTTCCGCCACGCTCGTCACCCGCCCGATCCTCCCAGATCGCAGGCCGCGCCCCGCATCGCGGGCCGCCACCCGCCCGGCGCGAGGCAACCCGTGTGCATCGTGAGCAGGAATGGTCGGGTCCGCCTGCCGGACCCGACCATTCCTGCTCACGAAGTGCGGGCCTCCCGGCTAGCGCCCCGTGACCGCGCAACGGATCTGCTCGATCGGGACCTTCGGGGAGCGGTCTGCGTTGAGCAGGCCGTTCGTCTCCTGCATGGTGTCGGTGAGCTGCGTGTAGCAGGACCCGGCGAGGAACGAGCTCGCGCGGATCGCGTCGTACAGCGCGGTGATCCGAGCGACCCAGTCGTCGCCGTCAGTGGCCGACGTGTACCCCCAGCCGTCCTCGCGCTGGACGCCGGGCTGGTAGTTCACGCCGCCGAACTCGGTGAGCATCACCGGCTGGCCGAGGTCCTCGGCGCCGCCGACGAGGATGCGGCGGTCCGCCGGGCCGATCCCACCGAGGAGTCGGGTCCGTGCGGTCTCGTCCGCGTAGGTGGCCGCGAGCCGGGGTCCGTCGCCCTCGTAGTCGTGGATCGTGACGATGTCGGAGTTCGTGTGCTCCCACCCGTCGTTCGAGATCACCGGACGCGTCGGGTCCAACGCCCGCGTGACGTCGGCGAGGGCCCGGGCGTAGGCCTGCTGGGCCGGGTCGGTGGCGATGTGCTGCACACCCCAGCTCTCGTTGGCGGGCACCCACGTGACGATCGACGGGTGCGAGGCGTCACGCTCGACAGCGTCCATCCACTCACGCATCAGACGCTGCACGGCGCGGGGGGAGAACGCGTAGGCGCCGGGGGCCTCGCCCCACACCATGAGTCCGAGCCGGTCGGCCCAGTACAGGAACCGCGGGTCCTCGATCTTCTGGTGGTTGCGGGCCGCGTTGAAGCCGAGCTCCTTGATGAGTTCGACCTCGCGGCGGAGTGCTTGGCGGGACGGGGCGGCGATGTGCGACTCGGGCCAGTAGCCCTGGTTCAGGACACTGCGGACGTCATGGCGTCGGCCGTTGAGCAGGAACGCGCCGCCGTCGACCCCGACCGTCCGGATCCCGAAGTAGCTGGCGACGGCGTCGAGCGCGCCCGTGCCCACCGTCGTGCCGTTGCCGGAGCGTGGCAGCAGCGTGACCGTGGCGTCGATCAGCCGGGGCGTGTCCGGCGTCCAGTGCAGCTCGTCCTCGGCCTGCCCGTTCGTCTGCCGCGCGATCGGCACGACCACGTCGAACTCGTCCCCGGTCTCGCCGACGGTGGTCTCGACCGTGGCGAGGTGCTCGTCGCGGTCGTCCCAGCGGGCCTCGACGCGCAGGCGCTCGCCGCCGGTGCGGTGACCGTCGAGCCGGACGGTCAGGCGCATGGTCGCGTGGTCGACGTTCGTCCAGCGCAGGGACGCGATCGAGGCGGTCGGCACGGCCTCGAGCCAGACCGTCTGCCAGATCCCGGTGGTCCGGCGGTACCAGATCGCGTGCGGGTCCTCGTGCCAGTCCTGCTTGCCGCGCGGCTGGGTCAGGTCGTGCGGGTCGTCCTCGGCGCGGACCACCAGGGTGTGCACGGCGTCGGGGTCGGTGGTCAGCGCCTCGGTGACGTCGAAGGAGAACGGGGTGTGGCCGCCCTCGTGCCCGCCGATGAACTGCCCGTCGATCCAGACGCGGGCACGGTGGTCGACGGCACCGAAGTGCAGCACGAGCCGAGGCGCGCCGGTGCCGAACCCGGCGGCGTCGAGCTCCGAGCGGGTGATCGCGCGGGAATACCAGACCACCGGGTGGAATCCGGGCTCGTCGATGCCCGAGGCCGGGGACTCGGGCGGGAACGGGACGACGATGTCCCGGGCGTCGGTGAAGCCGGTGCGCCAGGCGTCGTCGTCGCCGTCGTTCCGGAACGACCACGTGCCGTCGAGGTCGGCCCAGGCGGTGCGGAGCATCTGCGGCCGGGGGTACGTGCCGTCCTGCCGCGAAGCGAGGGGGAGGCCGGGGGCGGAAGCGGAGTCAGGTGCGGCCACGATGCCGTCGAGCGTGCTCATGCGTCCATGCTCCCGTGCTGGTACATCGTTGTAAAGAGGGAGTCGGGATTGCGCGGAGCAGGTTCCGTGGGGCGCTCGTCGAGTGGTCGCTCAGCCGATCGCGGCGTCGCGCGTGAGCACCATGACGTCCATCCGTCCCTGCTGGACGATCACGCCGTGCTGGTTCCGCAGGGCCACTGCTCGTTCGACGATCCCGGTCGTCCCCGAGCTCGTCAGCCGGGTGCCGAGGACCTCGACGGTGCAGGTCACGGTGTCGCCGATGAACACGGGCTCGGTGAACCGCCACTGGTCGATCCCGAGCAGTGCCACCGCGGACCCCTCGAACACGCCCGTGCGCGCGATGAGCCCGAGGCACAGCGAGGTGCCGAGCAGCCCGTGCACGATCCGCTGCCCGTACCGGGTCTTCCCCGCGAACTCGACGTCCGTGTGCACCTGGTTGTTGTCGTTCGTCCACGAGGCGAACGACACCACGTCCGCCTCGGTGATGGTGCGCCCCGGCGTGGTGAAGGTCTGTCCGGCAGCGAGGTCCTCGAAGTAGTGCGGCACGGCCCGATTCTCGCACCCGGTCAGAGCCGCGCGAGCAGCTTCCGCGATCGGTGCAGGCCCTGCGTGCTGGCCGTCTGCTCGGTCGTCGCCAGGACGCCGTACCCGAACGTGTCCTCGCCGTGCTGCGCTGCCACGCCTGCCAGCCGTCGGTACGCATCGGCGGCGTGCGCGGCGTCGAGCGTCTCGCCGAGGGTCTCCTGCACCCGTCGCAGTCGACCGAGCCGGCGCTTCCCGACGTCGGGCACGTCACCGGCCGCCTGCAGGGCGTAGCGCAACCGGCGCGCGGCCTTCCGGACCTCGTGCAGGGTGTCGAGGTCATCGCTCGGATCACCCAGCAGCCGACCGACGCGTGCCCGCTCGTGCCGGATGCGCCGGGCGGCGAACGTGGCCGCGTCGTCGTCAGCGTGCGGGCCGGCCGGTGCCCGCAGCAGCAGGTCGTCGAGGGCATCGAGTGTCCGGAACCAGGCGTCGGAGCGCAGCGCTCGCCGGAGTTCAGCAGCGGCGACGCTGCGACGTTCCGCGGTCTCGGCGCCGATGCGGTCCAGGGTCTCGGTGTCCACGTACCCGTCGGGGGCGTCGGCCGCCGACCGGGACAGGCCGGCGTGCAGCACCTCGGCGTCGCGAGCGGTCCCGGCGATCCGTCCGGTCTCGGCCAGGGCGGCACGAAGCTCCTCGGTCGCCTGGCGGTCGAGCGCGCCGCGGAACGCCGCGAGCACACTCCGCAGGCGGCGCAGCACCTTCCGCAGGTCGTGCACGGCTTCGGGCTCGTCGGCCCGTACCCGGGGATCCACCGCGACGAGGTCACGCCGCAGGGCATCGAGCACCCGCAGGACGAACCCGGCGGCGGTGTCCGACCGGGGGCGCTTCGCTCGGCCGCGTCGGCGCTCCGGGGCGGGCTCGGGGCCGCGGGGGAGCGGAACCGACGAGACGTCCACCGGATCGGTCGCCGCGTCGTGCAGCGCTCGTTCGGCCGCTCGTTCCGTGGCGCCGTCGCGTCCGTCGTCCGTCAGGGCCCACCACCGCGACGACCGCAGCACGGTGGTGTCCGGGTCGCCGTCGTCCACGCGCACGTCGGCGACCTCGGCCCGCACCCGGCCGTCCCTGCCGCGGAGGGTCACGAGCGTCGTGGTGGTGTCACGGACCAGGACGGTCCGCAGTGGACGACCACGCAGGAACACCTCGACGGCGTCGCGTGGGGGACCGTCGGACGCAGCGTCGAGCGGTTCCGGACCGACCCCGTGGGCGCCCCGGTCGATCGTCCAGGTGCCGTCCGGCGAGCGTGTGAGCACGACACCCTCGGCGGCGAGCACCCGGTCGTCGGAGTCCCACACCGTCTCGCGCACCGTCACCGCTTCGTGACGGCGGACGTCGGCGGCGAACGGCTCGAGTGCGGGGAGCCTGCGGTCGTCGAGGATCCGCCAGGTCCGGCGGGGGTCGGGGAGCGCAGGTGCAGCGTCAGCGGCGGAGGCAGGAGCGGCAGCGGATCGGGGCATGCCGCAAGTGTCGTCCGGCGCACCCGTGTCAGACCGGGGGCAGCGGGGTTCTGTGGACGGAGCGCTCCCCGGCCCGTCCTGTGGGGGACTCGGCACCTCGCCAGGCCCCGGCGCGTAGGTTCCGCTGCATGAGCGACGGAGCACCCAGCGCCCCCGACACCCGCGCAGACACGAGCGCAGACACCCGCGCAGACGCCAGCGCCCCCGACACCAGCGCCCCGGACGCCAGCACGCCGAGCGACCGCGACCTCGAGTCCTGGATCGCCGACCGCCGCTGGTACGCCTCGAAGGGGTCCGTGCCACGCCTCCGGACGATCTCGACCGACGACGGGACCCGGCTGGTGCTCGACGAGGCCCCCGTGGTCCCCGTCCTCTACCAGTCACCGATCACCAGTGCCCCCGACGGCGCGGTCGTCGACGCGACCACCGACATCGCGTGGGTGTCGGCACTCGCCGCACGCATCGACGCGGCACCGGACAGCCTCAGCCCGATCGGCCGGGTCACCGCGGCCCGCGTCCTGACGGGTGAGCAGTCCAACACGTCGGTCATCTGCGACACCGAGTCCGGCGACCGCGTCATCATCAAGGTCTTCCGCGTGCTGCACCACGGCGACAACCCCGACGTGACCACGCAGCTCGCGCTCACGGCGGCGGGCAGCACGCGCGTACCGCGGGTCTACGGCGCCCTCCGCGCCGACTGGCCCGACGTCGGACGCCCGGACGGCACGGCGACGGGTCACCTCGCCTTCGCCCAGGAGTTCCTCCCCGGGCTCGACGACGCCTGGCGCGTCGCCCTGCAGGAGGCGCAGGCCGGTACCCCGTTCGGTGATCGCGCCGAGCAGCTCGGCACCGCGCTCGCCGACGTGCACCGCACCCTGGCCGGAGCGCTGCCGACGGAACCGGCAGACGCACCCCGACGGGACGCCGCCGTCGCGACGATGCACGCGCGACTCGACACCGCCGCCCGCGAGGCCCCGGCCGTCGCCGACCACGCCGACGCCGTCCGCGCGGTCTACGCCCGTGCCGCCGACGCGACGTGGCCGGACCTGCAGCGCATCCACGGTGACCTGCACCTCGGACAGGTCCTGTCGGCACCGGATCCCCGTGGCTGGGTCTTCCTGGACTTCGAGGGCGAACCCCTCCGCCCCCTCGACGAACGCTCGCTCCCGGACGTCACCCTGCGCGACGTCGCGGGCATGCTCCGCTCGTTCGACTACGTCGCTGGTGCGCTGGCGCACGACGCCGAACCGGTCGACGCGGCCGCCTGGGCGGCCGAGGCGCGGGCACGCTTCCTCGAGGGCTACCAGCGGGGCACCGGTGCGGACCTCGCCGCCCACAGCGCGCTGCTCGACGCCTTCGAACTCGACAAGGCGGTCTACGAGGTCGTCTACGAGACCCGCAACCGACCCGACTGGGTCGGCATCCCGCTCACGGCCGTCGCGCGCCTGGTCGGCGACAGCGGGTCCTGACCGCGACCCACGAACGGACGGGAGGCCCGTGGCGACACCGCCACGGGCCTCCCGTCCGTCATCGGGTGACGTCGTCTAGTTGACGGGACCCGTGTACTTCTCGCCCGGTCCGGCACCGATCGGGTCCGGGATCGCCGACGCCTCGCGGAAGGCGAGCTGCAGCGAACGCAGCCCGTCGCGGAGCGGACGGGCGTGGTGGTCGCCGATCTCGGTCGCGGCTGCGGTGACCAGGCCGGCCAGCGCGGTGATGAGCTTCCGCGCCTCGTCCAGGTCGGTCTGCTCCTGCGGGTCGTCTGCCAGGCCGACCTTCACGGCCGCGGCACTGAGCAGGTGCACCGCGACGGTGTTGATGAGTTCGACCGCAGGCACCTCCGCGATGTCCCTGGCGGCGTCGATGCCGGTGTCGTCGATCGGGGTGTCGCTCACGGTGCTCCTCTGCTAGGCTTGCCCGCGGCAGATGCTGTCCGAGTGCCATCAGATTTTCTGATCACATCCGGACGGTGTCACGAAAGAGGAGTCTCTCCCACCCGCGGCCGCGTTCCACCAGGCTACCGGGTCACCACCGCTCCGCGAGTGCACGTGTTGCACCCGTCGGTCGGATCCCACGGATCCGATGCAGGGCGGCTGCCGAACGGGTCGACATCCCGTGCGTCAGATCTCCTCTCTCGTGCTGTCGTCCAGGGCAAACGCCCCGGACGGCCACCACCTGATTGAAGGAGCTCCGCATCACCGATCCCCGTACCAACGACCGAATCCGCGTTCCCGAAGTCCGACTCGTCGGTCCGCAGGGTGAGCAGGTCGGCGTTGTCCCGATCGCCATGGCACTGCGTCTCGCGCAGGAAGCCGAACTGGATCTGGTCGAGGTCGCGCCGAACTCGAAGCCGCCCGTGGCCAAGATCATGGACTACGGCAAGTTCAAGTACGAGGCCGCTCAGAAGGCCAAGGAAGCCCGTCGCAACCAGGTGAACACGGACCTGAAAGAGGTCCGTTTCCGCCTGAAGATCGACGTGCACGACTACGAGACGAAGCGCAAGCGCGCCGAGGGGTTCCTCCTCGGCGGCGACAAGGTGAAGGCGATGATCCTCTTCCGTGGCCGCGAGCAGTCGCGTCCGGAGCAGGGTGTCCGTCTCCTCCAGAAGTTCGCGGAAGAGATCGCCGAGTTCGGTGTCGTCGAGTCGCGTCCGACCCAGGACGGTCGCAACATGACGATGATCATCGCCCCGCTCAAGAACAAGTCCGACGTCAAGGGCGAGCAGAACGCCAAGCGTGCTGCACAGAAGGCCGAGCGTCGTGCCACCGAGCACGCCGCGAAGGGCAAGGACGAGGCCGAGGCCGGTTCCACGTCCGAGGCAGCTGCGGAATCCACGGACGCCGCGGCCGAATAGGTCCCCGGACCGAACCCGCAACGACGCGGCCCCCCATCCATCCCACGGAAAGGCACCACCATGCCCAAGCAGAAGACCCACTCCGGGTCGAAGAAGCGCTTCAAGGTCACCGGTACCGGCAAGATCATGAAGCAGCAGGCCGGTATGCGTCACAACCTCGAGGTCAAGAGCTCCAAGCGCAAGGCCCGCCTGAACGAGGACCAGGTCCTCTCCAAGGGTGACGCGAAGAACGTCAAGAAGCTCCTCGGCCACTGAGCCCCCGGATCGTAAAGGAATAGTGCAATGGCACGAGTAAAGAGAGCGGTCAACGCCGCCAAGAAGCGCCGCGTCATCCTCGAACGCGCCGAGGGCTACCGCGGCCAGCGTTCGCGCCTGTACCGCAAGGCCAAGGAGCAGGTCACCCACTCCCTCGTCTACGCGTACCGCGACCGTCACGCGAAGAAGGGCGAGTTCCGTCGCCTGTGGATCCAGCGCATCAACGCTGCGTCCCGTGCGAACGGCCTGACCTACAACCGCCTCATCCAGGGTCTCAACCTGGCCGGCGTCGAGGTCGACCGTCGCATCCTCGCCGACCTCGCGGTGAACAACCCCGAGACCTTCACCGCGCTCGTCGAGACCGCGAAGAAGGCCCTCCCGGCCGACACCTCGGCCCCGAAGGCTGCGTAGTCAGTTCTTCTGCTCGCGAAACCCCCGCCGCACGGCGGGGGTTTCGTCGTTCCTAGACTTGGGTCGTGAGCGATCTCCTCGAGAACCCCCGTGCCGGACGCGTGAAGGCCGTTGCGGCCCTGGCCAAGAAGGACGTCCGGGCCGAGACCGGCCTGTTCCTGCTGGAAGGACCCCAAGCCGTCCGCGAAGCCCTGGAGTACGCCCCGGAGCTCCTGCGCGAGCTCTACGTGACGCCGACCGCCGCAGCCCGCTACGGGCTGGACGACGCGCCGGTGGACACCTGGTTCGTGACCGAGCAGGTGCTCGACGCGATGGCCGACACGGTCACCCCGCAGGGCGTGGTGGCGGTGTGCCAGCAGTTCCCGACGTCGGTGAAGGACGTCTTCCCGGACCGCGATGCCGCCGCCGCCGAGCAGGAGGCCCGTGATGCGTCCGACGAGCAGGCCGCGTTGCCCGGACTGGTCGCCATCCTCGAAGAGGTGCGGGACCCGGGGAACGCCGGCACGATCATCCGGGCTGCCGACGCGGCCGGCGCCGACGCGGTGGTGCTGACCGGACGCTCGGTCGACCCGTACAACCCGAAGGTCGTCCGGTCGACGACCGGGTCCCTGTTCCACGTCCCGGTGTCCGTCGGCGTGACCCTGGCGGACACGATCGAGCGGGCGAAGGCCCTCGGCTACACGGTGCTCGCGGCGGACGTCTCCGGCGACGACCTGCCGGTGGTCCGCGCCGAGGGGATGCTCGACGGTCCGACCGCGTGGGTCTTCGGCAACGAGGCCCGCGGACTCACCGCCGACGACCTGGCGCTCGTCGACCGGGCCGTCAAGGTGCCGATCTACGGGCAGGCGGAGTCGATGAACCTCGCCACCGCTGCGTCGGTGTGCCTGTACGAGTCGGCCTTCGCGCTCCGGAGCTGACGCTCCTCCCTCCCCAGGCCGGTCGTCGGCGTCGGTCATCCACCGTCCGCTCGGTGCAGGTGGGTGGTATCCCGACGGCCGGTAGGCTTGGGTCTCGTGTCAGAACCTCTCGAGATCAGCGAATCGGCCGTCGCCGAGGCGGTGGACGCGGCCCTCGCCGCCGTCCGTGCCACGACGACGGTCGCCGAACTGAAGCAGGCCAGGGCCGAGCACACCGGTGAGCAGTCACCGTTGGCGCGGATGAACGCATCGATGCGCAGTGTGCCGCCGGAGCAGAAGGCCGCGGCGGGCAAGCTCGTCGGGCAGGCCCGTGGGCGGGTGAACGCGGCGATCGCCGAGCAGGAATCCGTCCTCGCGGTGGCCGAGGAACACGCACGGCTCGAAGCCGAGCGCGTCGACGTCACCGCGTTGCCGGTCCACCGCGCCACCGGCTCCCGCCACCCGCTCTCGCTGCTGAACGAAGCCGTCGCCGACATCTTCGTCGGCATGGGGTGGGAAGTGGCAGAAGGCCCCGAGCTCGAGCACGAGTGGTTCAACTTCGATGCGCTGAACTTCGACCAGGACCACCCGGCCCGGGCCATGGCGGACACGATCTTCGTCGAGCCCGTCGACCGGCACCTGGTCATGCGCACCCACACCTCGCCGGTGCAGGTGCGGTCGCTGCTGTCGCGTGACCTCCCGCTGTACGTCATCGCGCCGGGTCGCGTCTACCGTGCCGACGAGCTCGACGCCACGCACCTGCCGGTCTTCACCCAGGTCGAGGGCATCGCGATCGACAAGGGCCTGACGATGGCGCACCTGCGCGGGACGCTCGAGCACTTCGCCCGGCAGATGTTCGGCGCCGAGGCGCAGATCCGGCTCCGCCCGAACTACTTCCCGTTCACCGAGCCCAGCGCCGAGATGGACGTCTGGCAGCCGAACGCCAAGGGTGGCGCGCGGTGGGTCGAGTGGGGTGGCTGCGGCATGGTGAACCCCAACGTCCTGCGTGCCGCCGGGATCGACCCGGACGAGTACCAGGGCTTCGCGTTCGGCATGGGCATCGAGCGGACGCTGCAGTTCCGCAACGGCCTGAACGACATGCGTGACTTCCTCGAGGGCGACATCCGCTTCTCGCAGCAGTTCGGAACGGTGGTCTGATGCGCGTCCCACTCCGTTGGCTCGGTGAGTCCGTCGACCTCCCCGAGGACGTCACCCTCGAGCACGTCCACGCGGCGCTCGTGTCGGTCGGCTTCGAGGAAGAGGACGTCCACACCTTCGACCTGACCGGTCCCATCGTGGTCGGTCGGGTCCTCGAGCGCGTCCCCGAGCCGCAGAAGAACGGCAAGACCATCAACTGGTGCCAGGTGGACGTCGGCGAAGCCGAGCCCCGCGGCATCGTCTGCGGCGCGCACAACTTCGACGTCGGCGACCTCGTCGTCGTCACGCTGCCCGGCGCGGTCCTGCCGGGGCCGTTCCCGATTGCCGCCCGCAAGACCTACGGGCACGTGTCCGACGGCATGATCGCCTCGGCCCGCGAGCTCGGGCTGGGCGACGAGCACGACGGCATCGTGCGCTTCGCCGACCTCGGCATGGACCCCACCGTCGGTGCCGACGCCATCGCGCTCCTCGGCCTCGACGACGCCGCGGTCGAGATCAACGTCACGCCGGACCGCGGCTACGTCCTCAGCATGCGCGGGGTCGCCCGTGAGTACGCGCACGCCACCGGAGCCAGCTTCCACGACCCCGTCGACCGCGTCGCGCCGCGTGCGGCCGAGGGGTTCCGGGTCGCGATCGACGACCAGGCCCCGATCCGGGGTCGGGCCGGAGCGTCGACGTTCGTCACGCGCGTCGTGCGCGGGATCGATCCGGGCGCGAAGACACCGTCCTGGATGGTGTCGCGCTTGTCGCTGGCAGGGGTGCGCTCCATCTCCCTGCCCGTCGACATCACGAACTACGTCATGTTCGAGCTCGGCCAGCCGCTGCACGGCTACGACCTGCAGACCGTCGCGGGCGGCCTCGGCGTGCGCCGGGCGACCGCTGGCGAGACGCTCGAGACCCTCGACGGCGCCCTTCGGAAGCTCGACCCCGAAGACCTCGTCATCACCGACGACGACGGTCCCGTCGGCCTCGCCGGCGTCATGGGCGGAGCCCGCACCGAGATCTCGGCGAGCACGACCGACGTCCTGATCGAGGCCGCCGGGTTCGACCAGGTCTCGATCGCCCGCACCGCTCGTCGCCACAAGCTCCCCAGCGAGGCATCCCGTCGCTTCGAGCGTGGTGTCGACCCGCAGGTGGCCGAGGCCGCGGCGAACCGTGCCGTCGAACTCCTCGTCGAGCTCGCCGGCGGCACCGCTGACGCCCTCGGGTCGACGCTCGTCGACACCGAGCCGCGGGCGACCGTGACCATGCGGCTCTCGCGTCCGGCCGAGCTCGTCGGCGTCGAGTACACCGACGCCGAGGTCATCGACACGCTCCGCGCGATCGGCGCCACGGTCGAGGCCGACGGCGAGCAGCTCGCGGTCACTCCGCCCACCTGGCGTCCCGACCTGACCGACGACACCACCCTCGTCGAAGAGGTCGCGCGCATCGTCGGCTACGACCGGATCCCGAGCGTGCTGCCGGTCGCTCCGTCCGGCCGGGGCCTGACCCGACACCAGCAGGCTCGTCGTCGGGTCGCCTCGGCGCTGGCCGCGGCGGGCCTGACCGAGGTCGTCACGGCGCCGTTCGTGTCCGCGGCCACGCAGGACGCCTACCCGGGGATCGACCCGCAGGGCGGACCGAGCGTCGTGCTCGCGAACGCCCTGGACAGCGCGCAGAACCTCCTGCGCCGCAGCGGTGTGCCGGCGCTGGTCGACGCCGCCCGTCGCAACGTGTCGCGCGGCCTCGTCGACGTCGCGCTGTACGAGACGTCCCGGGTGTTCCTGCCGGTGACGGGCGTGACCCTCGGCACCGACGAGGTCCCGGCGGGCGCTGCCCGGCCCGACCGTGCGACGCTCGAGGCGCTGGACGCCTCCCTGCCCGCCCAGCCCTTCCACGTCGCCGCACTGCTCACCGGCCACCGGGTCGTCAAGCAGCCCGGCACCACGGCAGAACCGTTCGGCATCGCCGACGCGATCGATGCGGCTCGCCAGGTCGCCCGGGCCGTCGGTGTGGAACTCACCGTCGCGCAGACGACCCACCCGTCCCTGCACCCGGGCCGTGCCGCGTCGCTGCTCGTCGACGGCAGGGTCGTGGGCGTCGCCGGTGAGCTCCTGCCCGAACTGGCCGAAGCCGCCGTCCTGCCGCGGGTGGTGGCGGTCGTCGAGCTCGACCTCGACGCGCTCGTCGCCGCTGCCCCGGAACTCGTCGCGGTCGCGCCGATCGTCTCCTACCCGGCGGCCACGCAGGACCTCTCGCTCGTCGTCGACTCCGGTGTGCCGGCCGGTGACGTCCTGGATGCGGTGCGCTCTGGCGCCGGAGACCTGTTGGAGTATGCTCGGCTCGTGGATGACTACCGGGGCTCCGGCGTGGACGAGGGACAGAAGTCCCTGACGTTCGCCCTGCGCTTCCGTGCCACGGACCGCACGCTGACCGCTGCCGAGGCCACCGAGGCCCGTGACGGCGCTGTCCGACGTGCCGGCGAGCGATTCGGGGCGACCCTGCGCGACTGACCCACACGGGATCAGCACCGCCCGGGGTCGCCGCCTCCGACTCTCTCGACGACCAGTCCGACCAAAGGTGGAATCCCATGTCCGTATCCGTCGCCGTGGCGGGAGCCTCCGGCTACGCGGGTGGTGAGCTCCTGCGCGTGCTCTCCGCCCACCCCGAGTTCGAGGTCAGGACGGTGACGGCGTTCTCGAACGCCGGACAGCCCCTGATCGCGACCCAGCCGCACCTCCGTTCACTGTCGCACCTGACGCTGGCGGAGACGACGGCCGAGACGCTGCGCGGGCACGACGTGGTCTTCCTGGCGCTGCCGCACGGCCAGTCGGGTGCGATCACCGCGGAACTCGGCGACGACACGCTCGTCATCGACTGTGGCGCGGACCACCGGCTGACGGACCCGGCGGCGTGGGAGCGGTTCTACGGCGGTGACTACTTCGGCGCGTGGACCTACGGGCTGCCCGAGCTCCTGCTCGCGGCGCCCACCCCGGGTTCGGCCGATGAATGGCGCGAGGTCGACGACATCGCGTCGCAGGGCAAGCAGCGTTCCGCCCTGGTCGGCACGAAGCGCATCGCGGTCCCCGGCTGCAACGTCACCGCGGTGACGCTCGGCATCCAGCCGGGCATCCAGGCCGGCCTCGTCGAGTCCGACGACCTCGTCGCAGTGCTCAGCGTCGGCCCGAGCGGTGCCGGCAAGAAGCTGGCCACCACCTACCTGGCCTCCGAGATCATGGGGTCCGCCAGCGCGTACGCCGTCGGCGGCTCGCACCGGCACGTCCCCGAGATCCAGCAGAACCTGCAGGTCGCGGGGGCCGCCGACGTGACGATCTCGTTCACGCCGGTCCTGGTCCCGATGTCGCGGGGCATCCTGGCGACCACCACCGCGAAGCTCTCGCCCGGCGTCAGCGCACGCGACGTCCGACTCGCCTGGGAGCAGGCGTACGCCGACGAGCCCTTCGTCCACCTGCTGCCCGAGGGCGAGTTCCCCCGGGTCGCGGACACGATCGGTGCGAACACCGCGCTCGTCGGCATCGCCGTCGACGAGGCCGCCGGCCGCGTCGTCGCGGTGACCGCGCTCGACAACCTCGCCAAGGGCACGGCCGGCGCCGCCGTCCAGTCGGCGAACATCGCCCTCGGTCTCCCCGAGACCACGGGCCTCAGCGTGGACGGAGTCGCACCGTGACCGACGCAGGCACGACCACCCAGACCGAGCCGGGCCTCCAGGGCGTCACCGCGGCAGCGGGCTTCCGCGCCGCCGGTGTCACCGCAGGCCTCAAGACGAGCGGCAAGCCGGACGTGGCCCTCGTCGTCAACGACGGCCCCGACGCGGCCGTGGCCGCCGTCTTCACCAGCAACCGGGCCCAGGCGCACCCCGTGATCTGGTCCCGCCAGGTCGTCGGGGACGGCGTCGCTCGTGCCGTCGTCCTGAACTCCGGCGGCGCGAACTGCTTCACCGGCCCGTTCGGCTTCCAGACCACGCACCTGACGGCCGAGGCCGTGGGCGACGCCCTCGGGATCGGAGCCGGCGACGTCGTCGTCTGCTCCACCGGGCTCATCGGTGTCGGCGACCAGACCTTCCGCGACAACGTGCTCCGTGGCGTCGACCTGGCGAGCACTGCACTCAGCAGCGACGGCGGCCCGGACGCGGCGACCGCGATCATGACGACGGACACGAAGGCCAAGCAGTCCGTCGTGACCGAGGACGGCTGGACCGTCGGCGGCATGGCCAAGGGCGCCGGGATGCTCGCCCCGGGCCTCGCGACGATGCTCGTCGTCATCACGACCGACGCCGTGCAGACGCCGGACCAGCTCGACCAGGCGCTCCGCGCCGCCACCCGCATCACGTTCGACCGGGTCGACTCCGACGGCTGCATGTCCACGAACGACACCGTCGTGCTGCTGTCGTCGGGTGCGAGCGGGGTGACGCCCGAGGTCGGTGACTTCCAGGAGGCCCTGACCGCGGTCTGCGCCGATCTGGCCCGCCAGCTGCAGCAGGACGCCGAGGGTGCCAGCCACGACATCGCGATCGAGGTCGTGCACGCCGCGACGGAGGACGACGCCGTGACCGTCGGTCGGAGCGTCGCCCGGAACAACCTGTTCAAGGCGGCTGTCTTCGGCAACGACCCGAACTGGGGCCGGGTGCTCGCGGCGATCGGTACGACCGACGCCGAGTTCGACCCGTACGCGGTCGACGTCAGCATGAACGGCGTCCGGGTCTGCCACGCGGGCGCACCCGATGAGCCGAGCGACACCGTCGACCTGACCCCGCGTGACACCCACGTGCGCATCGACCTCGGTGTCGGCACGCACTCGGCCACGATCCTGACCAACGACCTCACGCACGACTACGTGCACGAGAACAGCGCGTACTCCAGCTGATGGCGGCGGACACGAACGGGGCCGGCACGCCCCTCACGAAGGAAGAAGAACACGAGTTCGCCGCGGTCAAGGCCGCGACGCTCATCGAATCGCTGCCCTGGCTCAAGCGCTTCTCGGGCAAGGTCGTCGTGGTCAAGTTCGGCGGCAACGCCATGGTGAACGAGGACCTGAAGCGCGCCTTCGCCGAGGACATGGTCTACCTGCGCTACGCCGGCCTGCACCCCGTCGTCGTGCACGGCGGGGGGCCGCAGATCTCCGCCGCCCTCAAGGAACAGGGCATCGAGTCCGAGTTCCGCGGCGGCTACCGCGTCACGACGACCGAGGCGATCACGGTCGTCCGCGACGTCCTGGCCGGCGAGGTCAACCGCGAGATCGTCGACTTGGTGAACGAACACGGCGAGGGCCTGGCCGTCGGCGTGTTCGGCGACGGCGGCTCGCTGTTCACCGGCGAGAAGAAGGGCGTCGTCGTCGACGGGCAGGAGTACGACCTCGGCCACGTCGGGGACATCACCCACGTCGACCCGTCCGGTGTGCTCGCCGCGATCGAGGCCGGCCGGATCCCGGTCGTCTCGAGCATCGCGATCGACGACGCGCACCCCGACCAGGCACTCAACGTGAACGCGGACGCTGCGGCGGGTGCCCTGGCGATCGCGCTGCGGGCCTCGAAGCTCATGATGCTCACCGACGTCCCCGGCCTGTACCGCAACTGGCCCGACCGTGACTCGATCGTCGACCTCATCGCCGTCGACGAGCTCCGCGAACTCCTGCCGAGCCTCGAGTCGGGGATGATCCCGAAGATGACCGCGTGCCTCGACGCCGTGGTCGGCGGGGTCGGCGGTGCGACGATCATCGACGGCCGGATCCCGCACTCGATCCTGCTCGAGGTCTTCACCCTGCGGGGTGCGGGCACCGAGGTGATCCCGGACCCGAGCCGACGAACCGAGAACCAGATGACCCACGCCGAGATCGGCCGTCGCGTGGCGTCGCCGTCGATCGACAGCAGTACCGGCCAGCACGTGGCGGGTACGGACGAGAAGGGACACCAGCAGTGAGCACCGAGACGCAGACCGAGACCTGGAACGACCGGTTCGGGGCGTCGCTCATGCGATCCCTGACCCCGCCCAAGATCATGCTCGAGCGTGGCCAGGGCTGCCGCGTCTGGGACGTCGACGGCAACGAGTACCTCGACTTCCTCGCCGGCATCGCGGTGAACTCGCTCGGCCACGCGCACCCCGCCCTGGTGGAGGCGATCGCCGACCAGGCCGCGAAGCTCGTGCACGTGTCGAACTACTTCGCCACCCCGCCGCAGCTCGAACTCGCCGAGCGCCTCAAGCGCATCACCGGTGCGGGCGACGCCGGCCGTGTCTACTTCGGCAACTCCGGCGCCGAGGCGAACGAGGCCGCGTTCAAGCTGGCCCGCCTCAACAAGGGTGCGGACGGCACCAAGACCCGGATCCTCGCGCTCAAGCAGGGCTTCCACGGGCGCACGATGGGTGCCCTCGCGCTCACCGGCAAGCCTGCGCTGCAGCAGGACTTCCTGCCGATGATCCCGGGTGTCGAGCACATCGACACCTCGATCGAGGCGCTCGAAGCGTCGATCGACGACTCCGTCGCCGCCCTGATCCTCGAACCCATCAAGGGCGAGGCCGGCGTGGTCGACCTGCCAGAGGGCTTCCTGCTGGCGGCACGCCGACTGACCGCGGAGCACGGCGCACTGCTGATCCTCGACGAGATCCAGACGGGTGTCGGCCGGACCGGCAACTGGTTCGCGTTCCAGGGCCACGGCGTGACGCCGGACGCGATCACCGTCGCGAAGGGCATCGCCGGTGGCTTCCCCATCGGCGCCCTCGTCACGTTCGGCTGGGCGTCCGACCTGTTCTCGGCCGGCCAGCACGGGTCGACCTTCGGCGGCAACCCGCTCGGCACCCGCGTCGCGAACGCGGTGCTCGAGGAGATCGAGCGTGCGGAACTCGTCGCCGGCGCAGTGGTCAAGGGCGAGCGGATCCGTGACGGCATCCGCGCCATCGGTTCCCCGCTGGTGGAAGAGGTCCGTGGCACCGGCCTGCTCATCGGCGTCGGTCTGACCGGTCCGATCGGTCCGGCCGTCAACGCAGCCGCCCTCGAGCGTGGCCTCATCATCAACGCCCCCAACGAGTCGAGCCTGCGCATCGCGCCGCCGCTCATCGTGTCCGACGCCGAGATCGACGAGTTCCTGTCGATCCTCGCCCAGAGCCTCGCGGCCGTCGCCGCAGCGCAGGAGCCCACCGCATGACCCGCCACTTCCTCCGTGACGACGACCTGAGCCAGGCCGAGCAGTCCGCGATCCTCGACATCGCCGACCGCATGAAGGCCGACCGCTGGGCGGAGAAGCCGCTGGCCGGTCCGCAGAGCGTCGCGGTGATCTTCGACAAGTCGTCGACCCGCACCCGGGTGTCCTTCCACGTCGGTATCTCCGACCTCGGCGGCAGCCCGCTGATCATCTCGACGGCGAACAGCCAGCTCGGCGGCAAGGAGACCCCGTCGGACACCGCCCGCGTGCTCGAGCGCATGGTGTCGGCGATCGTGTGGCGCACCTACGGTCAGGCCGGGCTCGAGGAGATGGCCGCCGGCACGACGGTCCCCGTCGTCAACGCGCTGTCCGACGACTTCCACCCCTGCCAGCTCCTCGCCGACCTGCTCACCATCCGGGAGCACCGCGGCGCCCTCGCCGGGCAGACCGTGGCATTCATCGGCGACGGTGCGAGCAACATGGCGCAGTCGTACCTGCTCGCCGGGGCGACGGCGGGCATGCACGTCCGCGTCGCAGCCCCCGCCGAGTTCTCCCCGTCGCCGCAGGTCGTCACCGACGCCGAGGAACGCGCCGCCGTGACGGGCGGCTCCGTCCTCGTGGTGAGCGACCCGGTGGCCGCGGTCGCGGGTGCCGACGTGGTCGTCACCGACACCTGGGTGTCGATGGGCAAGGAGTCCGAGAAGCAGTCGCGCCTCGACACCTTCGCGGGGTACCGCGTCGACGACGCGCTCATGGCGCACGCCGCCGACGACGCCGTCTTCATGCACTGCCTGCCGGCTGACCGCGGGTTCGAGGTGACCGCCGACGTCATCGACGGCCCCCGCAGCATCATCTGGGACGAGGCGGAGAACCGTCTGCACGCCCAGAAGGCGCTGCTGGCCTGGCTGCTCGCCAACGACTAGCCGACGGACCGATCACCAGTGGCTGACCGCGTCGTCCTCGCGTACTCCGGCGGTCTCGACACCTCCGTCGGGATCGGCTGGCTGCGCGACGCCACCGGCAAGGACGTCGTCGCGCTCGTGGTCGACGTCGGCCAGGGCGGCGAGGACCTCGAGGCGGTCCGGCAGCGTGCGCTCGACTGCGGCGCCGTCGAGTCGCTCGTCGTCGACGCCAAGGACGAGTTCGCCGACGAGTACATCGTGCCGGCGCTCCGGGCCAACGCGCTCTACCAGAAGCGGTACCCGCTCGTCTCGGCACTGAGCCGCCCGCTCATCGCGAAGCACCTCGCACTGACGGCGAAGCAACTCGGTGCCGACAGCGTCGCGCACGGCTCCACCGGCAAGGGCAACGACCAGGTCCGCTTCGAAGCAGCCGTCGCGGCGATCGCACCGGACCTGCGGACCGTCGCCCCGGTGCGGGACCTCGCCCTCACCCGCGACCGCGCCATCGCCTACGCGGAGGAGCACCGGCTGCCGATCCAGCACTCGGAGCGGGAGCCGTGGTCGGTCGACCAGAACGTGTGGGGCCGAGCGGTCGAGACCGGGCTCCTCGAGGACCCGTGGACCGCCCCCGCCGACGACCTCTACGCGACCACGCAGGACCCGGCGCTCCCGCAGCAGGCCGACGAGGTCACGATCACCTTCGACCGCGGTGTCCCGGTCGCCCTCGACGGGCAGCGGTTCAGCGTGCTGCGCATGGTGCAGGAGCTCAACGCGGTCGCCGGCAAGCACGGCGTCGGGCGGATCGACGTCGTCGAGGACCGGGTGGTCGGCATCAAGTCGCGCGAGGTCTACGAGGCGCCGGCCGCGATCGCGCTCATCGCCGCGCACGAGGAGCTCGAGAGCCTCACCCTCGAGCGCGACGTCGCCCGGTTCAAACGCGGCGTCGAGTCCGAGTGGGCCGACCTGGTCTACGACGGCCTGTGGTTCGGCGGACTCAAGCGCAGCCTCGACGCGTTCGTGGAGCACACCCAGCAGCACGTCTCCGGCGACGTCCGGTTGCGGCTGCAGGGCGGGCGTGCCACCGTGACGGGCCGTCGGTCGGAGCAGAGCCTCTACGACTTCGACCTGGCGACGTCCGACACCGGCGACGCGTTCGACCAGTCCGTGTCCAGGGGGTTCATCGAGCTCTGGTCACTGCCCAGCAAGATCTCCGCCCGCCGCGACGCGGCGAACTGACCGACAGCAGCCCCGCACCGACCAACAGCCCGCGGCCCCAGCCTCACCCGGGCACCGACGAAACGACGCAGGACGACATGACCGACGAGAAGACCGACGCCACCAACACCGGTGCCCTCTGGGGCGGCCGCTTCGCCGACGGCCCGAGTGCGGCCCTCGCCGCGCTCTCGAAGTCGACGCACTTCGACTGGCAGCTCGCGCCGTACGACATCGCGGGGTCCCGAGCCCACGCCCGGGCGCTGCACACCGCGGGCTACCTGACCGCCGACGAGCTCGAACGGATGCTCGCCGGCCTCGACCGGCTCGAAGCGGCGCACGCCGACGGCACACTGCAGCCCGACGACTCCGACGAGGACGTCCACGGCGCCCTCGAACGCCTGCTCATCGCCGACCTCGGTCCCGAACTCGGTGGCAAGCTCCGCGCGGGTCGCAGCCGCAACGACCAGATCGCCACCCTCGGCCGCATGCACATGCTCGACCACGGGCGGCGCATCGGCCGGCTCGTGATCGACCTCGTCGACGCGATCACCCAGCAGGCGACCGAGCACCCGGCCGCGATCATGCCGGGGCGCACGCACCTGCAGCACGCACAGCCCGTGCTCCTGGCCCACCACCTGCTCGCGCACGCCTGGCCGCTCGTCCGCGACCTCGAGCGCCTCCGCGACTGGGCCGGCCGCGCGAGCGTCAGCCCGTACGGTGCCGGTGCGCTGGCAGGGAGTTCGCTCGGCCTCGACCCCGCCGCGATCGCCGCGGAGCTCGGCTTCGACCGTCCGGCGGACAACTCGATCGACGCCACGGCAGCCCGTGACGTCGTCGCCGAGTTCGCGTTCGTCCTCGCGCAGATCGGCATCGACGTCTCGCGCCTGTCGGAAGAGGTCATCCTCTGGAACACGAAGGAGTTCGGCTTCGTCCGGCTCCACGACGCCTTCTCGACCGGCTCGAGCATCATGCCGCAGAAGAAGAACCCGGACATCGCCGAGCTCGCCCGGGGCAAGTCGGGGCGTCTGATCGGCAACCTGACCGGGCTCCTCGCAACCCTCAAGGGACTGCCGCTGGCGTACAACCGCGACCTGCAGGAGGACAAGGAGCCGGTCTTCGACTCCGTCGCCACGCTCGAGGTCCTGCTGCCCGCGTTCACCGGCATGATCGCGACCCTGACCTTCGACACCGACCGGATGGCCGAGCTCGCGCCGCAGGGCTTCTCGCTCGCGACGGACGTCGCCGAGTGGCTTGTCCGCCAGGGGGTCCCGTTCCGGGATGCGCACGAGGTCTCCGGCGCGCTCGTCCGGTACTGCGAGGAGCGCGGCATCGAGCTCGACGAGCCGACCGACGACGAGTACCGGTCGGTGTCCGAGCACCTCACGCCCGACGTCCGTGCCGTCCTGACCATCGAGGGCAGCGTCGCATCGCGCTCCGGCGTCGGGGGCACCGCACCCGACCGGGTCGCCGAGCAGCTCGCGTCCGTCACCCGCCGCGTCCGCGACCTGGCCGAGGGCGCGCCCTTCTCGCGATGACCGAGGGGATCGCCGCGCTGCTCGCCGAGCCCGCCCCGATCGCCGCGCCGGCCCTGCTCGGTGCGACGATCGCGGGGCGCGGCGTGGCGCTCCGCATCACCGAGGTCGAGGCCTACTCCGGCCCCACCGACCCCGGATCACACGGTCACCGGGGGATGACGGAGCGCAACCGCCACCTGTTCGGTCCGCCCGGCACGCTGTACGCCTACCGCTCGTACGGCATCCACACCTGCGTCAACGTCGTGAGCGGGCCTGCCGGCACCTCGTCGGGCTCCCTGCTGCGCGGTGCGCAGGTCGTCGAAGGACTCGACGTCGCGCGAGCGCGTCGCGGGTCGAAGGTCGCGGACGTCGCCCTGGCACGCGGGCCCGGCAACCTCGGTGGTGCGCTCGGAGCGGTCCTCGGGCAGGACGACGGCACGTCGCTCCTCGACGGGTCCGGCCCGTTCGAGCTCACCCTGGCACCCGGCCTGGAGGCCCGGCTCGCCTCTGCCGGACCGGCCCACGTGATCGACGAGCTCCTGTCCGAGACCCTGGCCGGTCCGCCCGCGGGCGCTGCGGTCCCGCGGATCTCCCGGGGCCCGCGCACCGGCGTCGGCGGCATCGCCGGCGGGGCGCGGTACCCCTGGCGCTTCTGGCTGACGGGTGACCCCACGGTCTCGACGTACCGGCGGCACAAGGGCGCCCTCGACTCGTGAACCCGGCCACGGGCCTCCCGGCTGCCGCGCCTGCCGGACGTCCGTCGCCGCTACGATGGCGGGGTGTCCAGTGATACCGCTCAAGACGTCCTGACGCGCCAGCAGAACGACCCCGCCTTCGACTCGGTGTGGGACGAACTGCAGTGGCGCGGTCTGGTGCAGGTCTCGACCGACGAGACCGCGCTGCAAGAGGCCCTCGACGGTGAGCCGATCACGTACTACTGCGGCTTCGACCCCACCGCGCCGTCGCTGCACTGCGGCAACCTCCTGCAGCTCCTGACCATGCGTCGGCTGCAGCTCGCCGGGCACAAGCCGCTCGCGTTGGTGGGTGGTTCGACCGGTCTCATCGGCGATCCGCGTCCCACGGCCGAGCGCACGCTGAACACGCCGGAGACCGTGGCGGAGTGGGTGTCCCGGCTGCAGACCCAGGTGTCCCGGTTCCTCAGTCCGGACGGCGACAACGGCGTCCGGCTGGTGAACAACCTCGACTGGACCGCACCGTTGTCGGCGATCGACTTCCTGCGCGACATCGGCAAGTACTTCCGCGTCAACTCGATGCTCAAGAAGGACGCGGTGGCCGCACGGTTGAACTCTGATGCGGGGATCAGCTACACCGAGTTCAGCTACCAGATCCTCCAGGGGCTCGACTACCGCGAACTCTGGCGGCAGTACGGGTGCACGCTGCAGACCGGCGGCTCGGACCAGTGGGGCAACCTGACCTCCGGTACCGAACTCATCCGTCGTGCCGAAGGTGCCACGGTGCACGCCCTCGGGACCCCGCTCATCACGAACTCCGATGGGACGAAGTTCGGCAAGAGCGAGGGCAACGCCATCTGGCTCGATGCCGAGATGACCTCGCCGTACGCGCTGTACCAGTTCTGGCTCAACACCGCGGACGCCGACGTGATCGCCCGGCTGCGGCAGTTCACGTTCCTGACGCGTGCCGAGATCGAACGACTCGAGCAGGTCGTCGCCGACGAACCCTTCCGACGAGAGGCCCAGCGGACCCTGGCGTTCGAGGTCACCTCGATCGTGCACGGAGTCGCGGCGACCCAGGCGGCGATCGATGCCGCGGCCGCGCTGTTCGGCAACGGTGACCTCGGTGCGCTCGACGTGGAGACCCTGCGGTCGGCGATCGCCGCGCTGCCGGGGTCGGTCACACTCGACTCCGGAGCGGACGTCGCACGGGCACTCGTGGAGACCGGACTCGTGAAGTCCCTCGGTGAAGCCCGCCGCGCGATCGACCAGGGCGGCGTCTCTGTGAACAACGTCCGGGCCGAAGACCCGGCCGCCCCGCTGTCCGGACTCGCCCTGCCCGGGGGAGTGCTCGTCCTCCGTCGTGGCAAGAAGACCCTCGCCGGAGTGACGCTCGCCTGATCCCGGTTGCTCGACCCCCTGCGATGCCCGGTTCCCCTGTGGAACCGGGCATCGTTGCGTCCGGGCGACGTGTGTTGCACAACGCGACACGCCCGGGATGGGGGCTGGCTTGGCGCACTCGCTCAGGGCTGCGTATAGTTCTTACTCGTCACCCCAAAGGTGCGGCGGAGCGGCTGGAGCGAAAGCCCAGAGCACGTCGGCCCTCAAGCGGGACCATCCTCCACTGAAGTTCAGATCTGGCCTTGCGCCGGATCGCTTCGACGCCTAGGATGACAAGCCCACCGGTTCTCTCCCCTCGGGATGAGCCAATGGACCTCCGGGTCCGACGAACAACCGGTGGCAGCCAAGAACACAAGCCTTGTGGCTGAAGCTCGAACTCGAGCCGAGGAGCAAGTGCGTCTGGTCCTTGAGAACTCAACAGCGTGCACATTGTCAATGCCAATTTATTGATTGACCTCGTGCCTGGTCGGCTTGCTGACTGGGTCATGAAGCAATTCCTTTTGGATTGAAGATTGTCAGTAGACAGTCAACAGTCAGAATCAACTCGGTCTGATGCCTTCGGGTGTTGGGTCTGTATTTTTTTACGGAGAGTTTGATCCTGGCTCAGGACGAACGCTGGCGGCGTGCTTAACACATGCAAGTCGAACGATGATGCCCAGCTTGCTGGGTGGATTAGTGGCGAACGGGTGAGTAACACGTGAGTAACCTGCCCCTGACTCTGGGATAAGCGTTGGAAACGACGTCTAATACTGGATATGATCACTGGCCGCATGGTCTGGTGGTGGAAAGATTTTTTGGTTGGGGATGGACTCGCGGCCTATCAGCTTGTTGGTGAGGTAATGGCTCACCAAGGCGACGACGGGTAGCCGGCCTGAGAGGGTGACCGGCCACACTGGGACTGAGACACGGCCCAGACTCCTACGGGAGGCAGCAGTGGGGAATATTGCACAATGGGCGAAAGCCTGATGCAGCAACGCCGCGTGAGGGATGACGGCCTTCGGGTTGTAAACCTCTTTTAGTAGGGAAGAAGCGAAAGTGACGGTACCTGCAGAAAAAGCACCGGCTAACTACGTGCCAGCAGCCGCGGTAATACGTAGGGTGCAAGCGTTGTCCGGAATTATTGGGCGTAAAGAGCTCGTAGGCGGTTTGTCGCGTCTGCTGTGAAATCCCGAGGCTCAACCTCGGGCTTGCAGTGGGTACGGGCAGACTAGAGTGCGGTAGGGGAGATTGGAATTCCTGGTGTAGCGGTGGAATGCGCAGATATCAGGAGGAACACCGATGGCGAAGGCAGATCTCTGGGCCGTAACTGACGCTGAGGAGCGAAAGCATGGGGAGCGAACAGGATTAGATACCCTGGTAGTCCATGCCGTAAACGTTGGGCGCTAGATGTAGGGACCTTTCCACGGTTTCTGTGTCGTAGCTAACGCATTAAGCGCCCCGCCTGGGGAGTACGGCCGCAAGGCTAAAACTCAAAGGAATTGACGGGGGCCCGCACAAGCGGCGGAGCATGCGGATTAATTCGATGCAACGCGAAGAACCTTACCAAGGCTTGACATACACCGGAAACGGCCAGAGATGGTCGCCCCCTTGTGGTCGGTGTACAGGTGGTGCATGGTTGTCGTCAGCTCGTGTCGTGAGATGTTGGGTTAAGTCCCGCAACGAGCGCAACCCTCGTTCTATGTTGCCAGCGGGTTATGCCGGGGACTCATAGGAGACTGCCGGGGTCAACTCGGAGGAAGGTGGGGATGACGTCAAATCATCATGCCCCTTATGTCTTGGGCTTCACGCATGCTACAATGGCCGGTACAAAGGGCTGCGATACCGTAAGGTGGAGCGAATCCCAAAAAGCCGGTCTCAGTTCGGATTGAGGTCTGCAACTCGACCTCATGAAGTCGGAGTCGCTAGTAATCGCAGATCAGCAACGCTGCGGTGAATACGTTCCCGGGCCTTGTACACACCGCCCGTCAAGTCATGAAAGTCGGTAACACCCGAAGCCGGTGGCCTAACCCTTGTGGAAGGAGCCGTCGAAGGTGGGATCGGTGATTAGGACTAAGTCGTAACAAGGTAGCCGTACCGGAAGGTGCGGCTGGATCACCTCCTTTCTAAGGAGCATCTGGTCAGTGCTGGTCGCCCATCATGGGTGGTTGGTTGCTGGTCCAGGCGCCTGTTTCGGACCGAACGTGTCCGACGGGTAGCTCATGGGTGGAACATTGACAGTGCAGTTGGGAGTGATGCTTCCGACCTCAGTACGCTCTGCTTGCAGGGTTGGGACGGGTCGTGGGTGGAGCTGCCGGCTGGTGCACGTTGTTGGGTCCTGAGGGACCAGGCTTCCTACTGTCACGTGAGTGGTGGTGGGGGTTGGGCCTACGGGTCCTTCGTCGGGCCAGGGTGAACCTACCGTTGTGGTGGGGGAGTGCTGGTGCCGATCGTATGTTGAGAACTACACAGTGGACGCGAGCATCTTTGATTCGCGTCATCCATGATCCGCCTTCGGGTTGGTGTGGTGTGACGTTGGATCGCAATTTTAATCTTTGTGGTCAAGTTTCTAAGAGCAAACGGTGGATGCCTTGGCATCTGGAGCCGATGAAGGACGTAGAAATCTGCGATAAGCCTCGGGGAGCTGATAATCGAGCTGTGATCCGAGGATTTCCGAATGGGGAAACCCCGCCAGGCGCTTTTGCGACCTGGTGACTCCCGCCTGAATATATAGGGCGGGTAGAGGGAACGTGGGGAAGTGAAACATCTCAGTACCCACAGGAAGAGAAAACAACATGTGATTCCGTGAGTAGTGGCGAGCGAAAGCGGATGAGGCTAAACCGATCATGTGTGATAGCCGGCGGGCGTTGCATGGTCGGGGTTGTGGGACACGTCACTCAGTTCTGCCGGACTGGGACGGTTACAGCGCATCATAGTCGAACCGGTTTGAAAGCCGGGCCGTAGTGGGTGCCAGCCCCGTAGACGAAATGGTGTTATGGCCGGATGTGTATCCCAAGTAGCACGGGGCCCGAGAAATCCCGTGTGAATCTGTCAGGACCACCTGATAAGCCTAAATACTCCCAGATGACCGATAGCGGACAAGTACCGTGAGGGAAAGGTGAAAAGTACCCCGGGAGGGGAGTGAAATAGTACCTGAAACCGTTTGCTTACAAACCGTCGGAGCCTCCTTAGTAGGGGTGACGGCGTGCCTTTTGAAGAATGAGCCTGCGAGTTAGTGATATGTGGCGAGGTTAACCCGTGAGGGGCAGCCGTAGCGAAAGCGAGTCTGAATAGGGCGTTTGAGTCGCATGTTCTAGACCCGAAGCGAAGTGATCTATCCATGGCCAGGTTGAAGCGACGGTAAGACGTCGTGGAGGACCGAACCCACTTCAGTTGAAAATGGAGGGGATGAGCTGTGGATAGGGGTGAAAGGCCAATCAAACTTCGTGATAGCTGGTTCTCTCCGAAATGCATTTAGGTGCAGCGTTGCGTGTTTCTCGCCGGAGGTAGAGCTACTGGATGGCCGATGGGCCTCAACAGGTTACTGACGTCAGCCAAACTCCGAATGCCGGTGAGTGAGAGCGCAGCAGTGAGACGGTGGGGGATAAGCTTCATCGTCGAGAGGGAAACAACCCAGACTACCAACTAAGGTCCCTAAGCGTGTGCTAAGTGGGAAAGGATGTGGAGTTGCACAGACAACCAGGAGGTTGGCTTAGAAGCAGCCACCCTTGAAAGAGTGCGTAATAGCTCACTGGTCAAGTGATTCCGCGCCGACAATGTAACGGGGCTCAAGCACACCACCGAAGTTGTAGATTTCGCACTATAGACAAGCCTTCGTGGTTCAGTCGTGCGGAGTGGTAGGAGAGCGTCGTGTGGCGAGTGAAGCGGCGGAGTGATCCAGCCGTGGACGCTACACGAGTGAGAATGCAGGCATGAGTAGCGAAAGACGGGTGAGAAACCCGTCCTCCGAAAGACCAAGGGTTCCAGGGCCAGGTTAATCCGCCCTGGGTAAGTCGGGACCTAAGGCGAGGCCGACAGGCGTAGTCGATGGACAACGGGTTGATATTCCCGTACCGGCGAACAACCGCCCAAGCTAATCCAGTGGTGCTAAGAGTCCTAACCCGGTACAACCGGATCCCTTCGGGGTGATGGTGGCCGGTCTAACGCTCGACCCCATGCTGGTGCGGTTAGCGTATGAACAGGTGTGACGCAGGAAGGTAGCTGAGCCAGGCGATGGTATCCGTAAGGTGAACCTGGTGTAAGGATGTAGGGCTGACGATAGGCAAATCCGTCGTCTGTATGCCTGAGATCCGACGCGTACCCGTAAGGGGAAATCAGTGATCCTATGCTGCCGAGAAAAGCATCGACGCGAGGTTGCAGCCGCCCGTACCCGAAACCGACTCAGGTGGTCAGGTAGAGAATACCAAGGAGATCGAGAGAATCGTGGTTAAGGAACTCGGCAAAATGCCCCCGTAACTTCGGGAGAAGGGGGGCCGGACACGTGACCGGATTTACTCCGTGAGCGTTGAAGGCCGCAGAGACCAGTGGGAAGCGACTGTTTACTAAAAACACAGGTCCGTGCGAAGTCGCAAGACGATGTATACGGACTGACGCCTGCCCGGTGCTGGAAGGTTAAGAGGAAGGGTTAGCCTTTGGGCGAAGCTCTGAATTTAAGCCCCAGTAAACGGCGGTGGTAACTATAACCATCCTAAGGTAGCGAAATTCCTTGTCGGGTAAGTTCCGACCTGCACGAATGGCGTAACGACTTCCCAGCTGTCTCAACCGCGAACTCGGCGAAATTGCACTACGAGTAAAGATGCTCGTTACGCGCAGCAGGACGGAAAGACCCCGTGACCTTTACTACAGTTTGGTATTGGTGTTCGGAGTGGCTTGTGTAGGATAGGTGGGAGACTGTGAAGCGGGCACGCTAGTGTTCGTGGAGTCATTGTTGAAATACCACTCTGGTCACTTTGGATGTCTAACGTAGGACCCTGATCGGGTTCATGGACAGTGCCTGATGGGTAGTTTAACTGGGGCGGTTGCCTCCCAAAGAGTAACGGAGGCGCCCAAAGGTTCCCTCAACCTGGTTGGCAATCAGGTGGCGAGTGTAAGTGCACAAGGGAGCTTGACTGTGAGACTGACAGGTCGAGCAGGGACGAAAGTCGGGACTAGTGATCCGGCAGTGGCTTGTGGAAGCGCTGTCGCTCAACGGATAAAAGGTACCTCGGGGATAACAGGCTGATCTTGCCCAAGAGTCCATATCGACGGCATGGTTTGGCACCTCGATGTCGGCTCGTCGCATCCTGGGGCTGGAGTAGGTCCCAAGGGTTGGGCTGTTCGCCCATTAAAGCGGTACGCGAGCTGGGTTTAGAACGTCGTGAGACAGTTCGGTCCCTATCCGCTGCGCGCGTTGGAAATTTGAGAAGATCTATCCCTAGTACGAGAGGACCGGGATGGACGAACCTCTGGTGTGTCAGTTGTTCTGCCAAGGGCACCGCTGATTAGCTACGTTCGGACCGGATAACCGCTGAAAGCATCTAAGCGGGAAGCCGTCTTCGAGATGAGATTTCCATGCACCTTGAGTGTGAGAGGCTCCCAGCAGACTACTGGGTTGATAGGCCGGATGTGGAAGCGGGGACTAACGACCCGTGGAGCTGACCGGTACTAATAAGCCGAAGACTTGATAACACACTGATTTCCGTGCACTTGTTGCACGGGCTCGCGTCCACTTTGTGGTTCCCGACAGACGATCGGGAATCGAAACTGAATACACCGCTCTGCCCTCTTCACGGAGGGCAGCAGCCGGGACAGATTTGAGACCAGATCATGGTCGAAGGTGTTCCGGTGGTCATAGCGAGAGGGAAACGCCCGGTCACATTCCGAACCCGGAAGCTAAGCCTCTCAGCGCCGATGGTACTGCAAGGGGGACCTTGTGGGAGAGTAGGACGCCGCCGGACTTAACGTATGAAAGATGTGGCCATCGGCCCTCCATCGAGAATTCGCAGGGGAAACCCTCGTTCTCGGTCGGGGCCGGTGGCCATTTCTGTTTCTGCCGCCGTTCGCTCGACGCCGGCTCTGGTTCGTGATGGACTGGAGGCCGACGTCGGTTGACCGACGCGGCACCCAACACAACGACACAGCGGACGAACGCCCGAGGCACTGCACCGGGCACGCGATGAGGAGCAACGGTGGCGAACGACGACGATCAGCGGCGGAACGACGGGGACCGCGGAGATCGACCCCGGCGGGACGGCGACCGGTTCCCGCGTCGCGACGGCGCTCCGCGTCGGGACGGCCAGAGCGATGGTCGTTGGTCGTCCGGTCCTCGTGAGTTCGAGCGCCGCGAAGGCGACCGTCGTGATCGTCCGCAGGGTGGAGACCGTCCGTTCCGTGACGGTGTACCCCGCCGGGACAGCGCTCCGCGTCGCGATGGGGATCGTCCGTTCCGGTCCGGCGACCGGAACGACCGTCCGTCGTGGCAGGGCGACCGTGGTGACTCCGGCCGGCCGCCGCGTGGCGATGGTCCGCGCGGTGCCGATCGTCCGCGACGCGATGGCGATCGTCCGTTCCGTGGTGGCTCGGACCGCCCGGCTCGTGACGGTGATCGTCCGTTCCGTGGCGGGAGTTCTGACCGTCCGCGCCGTGACGGTGACCGCCCGTTCCAGGGTGGTTCTGACCGTCCGCGTCGTGATGGCGATCGCCCGTACCGCGGTGGATCGTCCGATCGTCCCGCTGGTGACGGCGACCGCCCCTACCGCGGTGGATCGTCCGACCGCCCGGCGCGTGACGGCGATCGCCCGTACCGCGGTGGCCCGTCAGACCGCCCGGCTCGTGATGGTGATCGTCCGTACCGTGGCGGGTCGTCGGACCGGCCCCGCCGTGACGGGGACCGACCCTTCCAGGGCGGTTCTGACCGTCCGCGTCGCGATGGCGACCGCCCGTACCGCGGGGGCTCCGATCGTCCCGCTCGTGACGGGGACCGTCCGTACCGCGGGGGCTCCGATCGTCCCGCTCGTGACGGGGACCGTCCGTACCGTGGTGGTTCGTCCGACCGTCCGTACCGTGGTGGTTCGTCCGACCGTCCGTTCCGCGGGGGTTCGTCGGATCGCCCGGCTCGCGACGGCGGCGAAGACCGTCGTCGTTTCGGTGACGGCAGCCGTCACGCCGGCGCCCGTTTCGGTGAGGCCGCGCGCGACGACTGGGAAGACCGCGACCCCTACGGCACCAAGTCGATCCGTCCGCGCCACGACGACCCGGAGATCCCCGAGGAGATCCAGGCGCGCGACCTCGACCCTGCGGCCCGGATGGAGCTGAAGACCCTCAGCAAGGACAACGCCGACTGGGTTGCGCGTCACCTCGTGGCTGCAGCGCTCTTCGTCGACGACGACCCCGAGACGGCCAACCAGCACGCCCTGAGTGCTGCTCGTCGTGCCGGTCGTGTCGGTGTCGTCCGCGAGACGGCCGCGATCACCGCGTACCGCCTCGGCGACTTCGCCACCGCGCTCCGGGAGCTCCGCACCTACCGTCGGATCTCCGGTCGCAACGACCAGCTGCCGATGATGGTGGACTGCGAGCGTGGCCTGGGCCGTCCGGAGCGGGCACTCGAGCTCGGTCGTTCGGTCGAGCGCTCGGCCCTCGAGACCCCGGTGCAGGTCGAGCTCGCGATCGCCATGTCCGGCGCTCGTCTCGACCTCGGGAATCCCACAGCCGCCCTCGGCGAGCTGGAGATTCCACAGCTCGACCCGTCCACCGCCTACACGTGGTCCCCCGCGCTCTACAGTGCTTACGCGGCCACGCTCGAGGAGCTCGGTCGACAGGACGAGGCCGACGAATGGTGGGCCCGTGTGGACCGCGCGGCAGCGGCCCTCGCCGAAATCGCGGACGACAACGCTTGGGAGACAGTTGATGTGGTCGAGGAAACGCTCGAAGTCGAAGAACACGGAGACGCCGGAGACGACGCCGCCGATGACCTCGGAGCCGACGACGTCGCGACCGACGAACTCGACGGCGACGACGAATCCGCCGACGACATCGACGACGACCTCGATGACGAACCCGCCCTCGACGACCTCGACGACGACACCTCCGCAGCCGACGAGCCCGGCGAGATCGACGACGACAACCCCCGCGACGTCGACGGCTCCGCAGCCGGCTGAGCACTCGGCGGCCTTGACCGACGGCGTCGACGTGGTCCTCACCGACCTCGACGGCGTCGTCTACCGGGGCCGCAACGCCATCCCGCACGCGGTCGAAGCCCTGACCCGGGCGTCGCTCACGGCGCGGGTCGGCTACATCACGAACAACGCATCGCGCCGGCCGATCGACGTCGCCGAGCACCTCGAGCGCTACGGGCTCGAGGTGTCCGAGGGCGACGTCGTCACCTCGTCACAGGCTGGCGTCCAGCTACTCGCGACCCTGGTGCCGGCCGGAGCGACCGTCCTGGTCACCGGCGGGCTCGGGCTGTCCAGCATCGTCGAGGAAGCCGGGTTCACCGTCACCTCGAGTGCCGAGGACTCCCCGGCCGCGGTCATCCAGGGCTTCTCACCGGACCTCGGTTGGAAGGAACTGGCCGAGGCCTCCTTCGCCCTGGCCGACCCGGACGTGCCGTGGGTGGCCACGAACATGGACTGGTCGATCCCGGTCGAGCGGGGCATCGCGCCCGGCAACGGCACGCTCGTGTCCGCCGTGCACCAGGCGGTCGGCCGGATGCCCGTGGTCGCCGGCAAGCCCGAGCGGCCGATCTTCGACACGGCGGTCGAGCGCTTCGGCGGCGGTCGGACCCTGTTCATCGGGGACCGGTTGGACACCGACATCAAGGGTGCGAACGACGTCGGGATCCCGAGCGTGCTCGTGCTCACCGGCATCGACAAGGCGAAGCAGGTGCTCGCGGCCGACCAGCGCTCGCGTCCCACCTACGTGCTCGAAGACCTCCGCGGGCTGTCCCAGCCGTACCCGGAGACGGTGCGGCGCGAGGACGAGGACGGCACCCGGTACGTGACCGTCGGTACTGCGACGGTGGCGATGCGCGGCCACGTCGTCCGGGTGCTCGACGCCGGGACGGACATCGATCGGCTCCGTGCCGGCTCGACGCTCATCTGGGAGTCCGGGTTGGCCATCTACGGCCTCGACGTGGACCCGCAGCTGTACGGCGGCGAGTAGCGTGTCGGACGTGCCGAACCCCGAGCAGCCGTCCGCCGAACCCGAGCAGCAGGACGCCTTCGCCGCGCGCACCGCCGAGGCCGAGGCCCTGCCGCTCGCCGACCGCGCCGACGCCTTCTCCGCCCTGCACGACGAGCTGCGGACGCGGCTCGAGAGCGGCGGCTCCGCGAGTGCCTGAGCCGGACGGAGCCGTGCACGACGCGACCCAGGTCCGCCTCGACGCCCTCCTCGCTGCACGCGGGCTCGCACGGTCGCGCACCGTCGCCAGCAAGCTGATCCAGGACGGCCGGGTGCTCGTGGGTGGCCGTGCTGTCCTGAAGCCGTCGACGCCGATCGCGTCCGACGCGGACATCGAGGTCGACGCCGCGGACGAGTGGGTCTCGCGCGCGGCCCGGAAGCTCGTCGGTGCACTCGACGCGTTCGACGTCGACCCTTCCGGTCGGGTCGTGCTCGACGTGGGCGCGAGCACCGGCGGGTTCACCCAGGTGCTGCTCGCACGCGGCGCGCGCCGTGTCATCGCGCTCGACGTGGGGCACGGACAGCTGCACCCGACCATCGCGCTCGACGAACGCGTCGCCGTGGTCGAGGGGACGAACGCGCGGAACCTCACGCGCGCCGACTACCTGGCGCTCGACGGCGCCGCCGCCGAGACGAGCCTGGTGGTGGGGGACCTGTCCTTCATCTCGCTCCGACTCGTGCTGCCGGCGCTGGCCGAAGCCGTCCCCGCGGACGAGTTCGTGCTCCTGGTGAAGCCCCAGTTCGAAGTGGGTCGTGGCGGTGTGCGCGAGGGCATCGTGCACGACGCCGGGCTCCGGAACGACGCGCTCATGAACGTGCTGTGGGCGGCGTGGGACCTGGGCCTCGGCACCAGTGGGCTCGCCGCGTCCCCGATCGTCGGGACACACGGCAACCACGAGTACCTGGCCCGCTTCCAGCGCGGTGTCGGGGGCAATCCGACAGAATGGAGAGTCCGGGCGACCGAACTCACGGAAGGGTCTTCATGAGTGACGAACGGCACATCCTGCTCGTGTCCCACACGGGTCGCCGCGACTCGATCGACGCTGCGGTCGAGGTCTGCGACCTCCTGCACGCAGCCGGTCTCACGCCCGTCATGCCCTTCGACGAGTACGCCGACATCCGTCGTGCCGAAGCGTCGGTCGGCAAGGTCGACATCCTCGGCGTCGACGTCCAGCCGAACCAGCTCGAGATCGTCATCGTGCTCGGTGGCGACGGCACGATCCTCCGCGCGGCCGAACTCGTGCGGAACACCGGCGCTCCGCTGATCGGGGTGAACCTCGGGCACGTCGGGTTCCTGGCCGAGAGCGAGCGTGACGGCCTGTCCGAGACGGTCGAGCGCGCGCTGTCCGGCGAGTACAACGTCGAGGAACGCGTCACCCTGCAGGTCGACGTGGTCGTCGGCAACCAGATCGTCTACTCGAGCTGGGCGCTGAACGAGGCCACGATCGAGAAGGCCTCCCGGGAACGGATGCTCGAGGTCGTCACCGAGGTCGACGGCCGCCCGCTGTCGTCGTTCGGCTGCGACGGCGTGGTCGTGTCGACCCCGACCGGCTCCACGGCGTACTCGTTCTCCGGCGGTGGCCCCATCGTGTGGCCGGACGTCGACGCGCTGCTCATGGTGCCGCTGAGCGCCCACGCCCTGTTCGCCCGACCGATCGTCGTCGGGCCGGACTGCACGCTCGCGATCGAGGTCCTGCGGCGCACGAGCGGCGTCGGTGTCCTCTGGTGCGACGGCCGACGGACCCACGACCTGCCCCCGGGCGCCCGAGTCGAGGTCCGGCGTTCGCCCGACCCGGTGCGGGTCGCCCGCCTCAAGGACGCTCCGTTCACGGACCGCCTGGTCGCGAAGTTCCAGCTGCCCGTCGCCGGGTGGCGCGGCCCCCAGAGCGACGAGGACGACCGATGAGCACGGAGGACGACCGATGATCGGCGTGGAAGGGTGCAGCATCGCTTCCGCCGGGTCAGCCGTGGCGCAGGGAACGACGGAGGACGACCGATGATCGAGGAGATCGCGATCCGCGACCTCGGTGTCATCGGTGAGACCACGCTCGAACTCGGGCCTGGCTTCACCGTCGTCACCGGCGAGACCGGTGCGGGCAAGACCATGATCGTCACGGCGCTCGGGCTGCTGCTCGGTGCGCGGGCCGATGCCGGTTCGGTGCGCCGCGGTGCGTCGAGCGCCGTCGTCGAAGGTCGCTGGCACGTCCCCGAGCAGGACGCCGTCGCCGAACGTGTCGAGGACGCCGGCGGCACCGTGGAGGACGGCGAACTCATCCTCACCCGCACGGTCTCCGCCGAGGGACGCAGCCGTGCCACGGTGGGCGGTCGCAGTGCGCCCGTGGCGGTGCTCGGCGAGCTCGCCGACCAGCTCGTCACCGTGCACGGGCAGTCGGACCAGATCCGCCTGACCTCGGCCACGGCACAGCGGGCTGCCCTCGACGGGTTCGGGGGAGCCTCGGTCGAGAAGGCCCTCGCCCGGTACGTCGCCGCCTACGACGCCTGGCAGCAGCACGCGGGTGAACTCGAGGTCCTGGTCCGCGACCGGGACGACCGGGTGGCCGAGGCCGAGCGGATCCGTGCGGCCTCCGACGAGATCGAAGCCGCCGACCCGCAGCCCGGCGAGGCCGTCGAGCTGGCCGAGCGTGCCGAACGGCTGGGGAACCTCGAGGAGCTCCGGTTGTCCGCGGCCCTGGCGCACGAGGCGTTGTCCAGCGAGTCCCTCGACGGCGTCTCCGACGTCGTCGGCCTGGTCGAGTCCGCACGCCGTGCCGTGGAGCGCGTCGCGTCGTCGGACAGTGCCCTGCAGCCGGTGCTCGAGCAGCTCACGGAGCTCGGGATCCAGGCGGCCGAGGCCTCGGCGAGCATCTCGAGCTACCTCGGTTCCCTGGAACCCGAGGCCGGGCACGACCTCGAACTCATCAACGAACGCCGAGCCCTGCTGGCCGGCCTCACCCGCAAGTACGGCGAGACGGTGGACGACGTCATCGCCTACGGACAGCGCGCGAGCGACCGGCTGCTCGAGCTCGACGGCGACGACGACCGGATCGCGGCGTTGCAGCAGTCGGTCGAGCAGGACGAGCAGGCGCTCGAGTCCGCCGCCGCCGCGCTCACGACGGCGCGCACCAAGGCGGCCACCGACCTGGCGAAGCGCGTGACCGCTGAGCTGAAGACCCTCGCGATGGGTGGCGCGACGCTGGTGGTCGAGGTCACCGACGCCGGCGAGTACCGCCGCCACGGCCGTGACCAGGTCACGATCCTGCTCCAGCCGCACTCCGGCACCGACCCCCGGCCGATCGGCAAGGGGGCGTCCGGCGGTGAGCTGTCGCGCGTGATGCTCGCGATCGAGGTCGTCATGGCCGGCAGCACCACGGTGCCGACGTTCGTCTTCGACGAGGTCGACGCCGGTGTCGGCGGGGCGGCGGCGATCGAGATCGGCCGACGGCTGGCGAAGCTCGCCGAGCGCACGCAGGTCATCGTCGTCACGCACCTGGCCCAGGTCGCGGCCTTCGCGAACAACCACCTCAACGTCGTGAAGGACGCCAGCGGGGCCGTCACGTCGTCGAGCGTGCGCCGGCTCGAGGGCGAGGACCGGCTGCAGGAGATGGCACGGCTGCTCTCCGGACTCGGTGACAGCGCCAGCGGCATCGAGCACGCCCGCGAGCTGCTCGACGTGGCCGGCCAGCGAGCCTGACGACCAAGCAGGCGGGTGCCGCCCGCCGACCCGGCCACGGCCCGAGGACCCAGCCACCCACCCGCGCAACGCCCACGGCGAACCGAGGTCGCGCCTCCCGGCAGTTCTGACGTACGATGGAATCCCGTGGCGGACACTCTCAGCGGCGGTACCAATTCTTCGAACTCGACCCCGAAGGTGACGAAGCAGATCTTCGTGACCGGCGGGGTCGTCTCGTCTCTCGGCAAGGGCCTGACGGCGGCCAGCCTCGGCAACCTGCTCACGGCTCGCGGCCTCAAGGTCGTCATGCAGAAGCTCGACCCGTACCTCAACGTGGACCCGGGCACCATGAACCCGTTCCAGCACGGCGAGGTCTTCGTGACCGACGACGGTGCGGAGACGGACCTCGACATCGGGCACTACGAGCGCTTCCTCGACATCAACCTGTCGCAGGCCGCGAACGTCACGACCGGTCAGGTGTACTCGACGGTGATCGCCAAGGAGCGTCGCGGCGAGTACCTCGGCGACACGGTGCAGGTCATCCCGCACATCACCGACGAGATCAAGCGCCGGATGCGCGAGCAGGCGCAGAACGACCCGCAGCCCGACGTCATCATCACCGAGGTCGGTGGCACCGTCGGCGACATCGAGTCGCAGCCGTTCATCGAGTCCGCCCGTCAGGTGCGGCACGAGCTCGGCCGCAACAACGTGTTCTTCGTGCACGTCTCGCTGGTGCCGTTCATGAACGCTTCGGGTGAGCAGAAGACCAAGCCCACGCAGCACTCCGTCGCCGCGCTCCGGTCGATCGGCATCCAGCCCGACGCGCTCGTGCTGCGGTCGGACCGTCCGGTGTCGGAGTCGAACAAGCGCAAGATCGCGCTGATGTGCGACGTCGACGAGGACGCCGTGGTGAACGCCGTCGACGTCCCCTCGATCTACGACCTGCCGACGCTGCTGAACAACCAGGGCCTCGACCAGGTCATCGTCGAGGCGCTCAAGCTCGACGCCGGTCCGGTCGACTGGACCGCGTGGACCCCGGTGCTGAAGGCCGTGCACGAGCCGAAGAAGGCCGTCACGATCGCCCTGGTCGGCAAGTACATCGACCTGCCGGACGCCTACCTGTCCGTCACCGAGGCGCTCCGTGCCGGCGGCTTCGCGCACGACGCCAAGGTGACGCTGAAGTGGGTCGTGTCCGACGACTGCACCACGCCCGAGGGCGCGGCGAAGCAGCTCGGCGACGTCGACGGCATCTGCATCCCCGGTGGGTTCGGCGTGCGCGGCATCGAGGGCAAGCTCGGCGCGCTGAAGTTCGCGCGTGAGCAGGGCATCCCGACACTCGGCCTGTGCCTCGGCCTGCAGTGCATGGTCATCGAGTACGCCCGCCACGAGGTCGGTCTGACCGACGCGTCGAGCACCGAGTTCGACCCGGAGACCTCCACTCCGGTCATCGCGACGATGGCGGAGCAGGTCGACATCATCGCGGGCGGCGACCTGGGCGGCACGATGCGCCTGGGCCTGTACCCGGCGTCGTTCACGCAAGGCTCGCTGGCGGCGGAGCTGTACGGAGCGCCCGAGGCCTCCGAGCGCCACCGTCACCGCTACGAGGTGAACAACAAGTACCGCGAGCAGATCGCGGACGCCGGCCTCGTCTTCTCGGGTACCTCGCCCGACGGCACGCTGGTGGAGTACGTCGAGCTCCCGCGCGACGTGCACCCGTTCTACATCGCCACCCAGGCGCACCCGGAGCTCCGCTCGCGTCCGACCGATGCGCACCCGCTGTTCGCGGGGCTCGTCGCGGCCGCGATCGAGCGCCACGAGGCGTCCAGCCTGTTCGACCCGCAGACCGAGGAGCAGGTCGCGTAAGCGCCGGTCTCCACGATCGGACGGGAGGCGCGGTGCCAGCTGGCACTCCTCCCTCGCAGGCTCGGTCGGCGCGCCCCGCGCAACGCTTCGCGTTGCCGCTGAGCGGGGCGCGCTCCCGTCCGTCCGGGGTCGCGTCCACGGCACCTGGTTCCGGACACGGAACCGCGGAACGACGCGGTGCTGTGTCCGGAACCTGGTTCCGATGGGGGCGTCAGGGGGGCGCGTGCTTGGATGGGGACGTGACAGACGCACCGATCGCTGACGAGTCCGCCTCCTTCGAGGTCACCGAATCCACCGTCGTGTACGAGGGCGCCGTCTGGGACGTGCGCCGCGACACCGTCGCGTACAACGGCGACTCGATGGTCCGCGAGTACATCGACCACACCGGTGCCGTCGCCGTGTACGCGGAGGACGACGAGGGCCGCGTCCTGGTCATCCAGCAGTACCGGCACCCGGTGCGGTTGCGCGACTGGGAGCTGCCCGCGGGCCTGCTCGACATGGAGGGCGAGGACCACCTGACGGCCGCGAAGCGCGAGCTGGGCGAGGAGGCCGACCTCGAGGCCGACACGTGGGAGCCCCTGGTCCGGTACAACACGTCCTCGGGCGGCAGCGACGAGTTCATCCAGATCTACCGGGCGCGCGGTGTCCGGTCGACCGAGTCTGCGTTCGAGCGCGAGGCGGAAGAGGCCGACATCGTGACGCGCTGGGTCCCGCGGGCGGAGCTGCTCGAGGGGATCCTGGGCGGTCGGCTCAACAACTCAGCCCTCGTCGTCGCGACGCTCGCCGTCGAGGCCATCGAACAGCGCGGCAAGTGAGCGGGTCCGCGGCCGACGGTCTGCGCGACCTGGTCACCTCCGGCAGCTGGACGCACGAGCCGGAGGTCGCCGGGTTCGACGGCGACGTGTTCCGCGTCACCGCGGTCGAGGGCAGTGACGCCTGGCGGACCACCTCGTACGGGTTCGTGCACGACTCCGAGCACGCGCTGCTGCAGCCGACGGACGGGCCGTTCTCGGTCGAGGCGTCGTTCGTGCTCGACTACACCGAGCAGTTCGACCAGGCCGGGGTGTTCCTGCGCGTCGACGAACAGACCTGGATCAAGGCCGGTGTGGAGTTCTCGGACGGAGCGCCGCAGCTCGGCGCCGTGGTGACGCGGGGGTTCTCGGACTGGTCGGTGTCGCCCGTGCCGGAGTGGGCGGACCGGGTGGTGACCGTCCGCGCGAGCCGCGATGGCGACGCCGTGACGATCCGGGCGTGGGCCGAGGGTGAGGAACCCCGCCTCGTCCGGGTCGCGTACCTCGACCCGGACGCCGTCGTGTCCGCGGGGCTGCTGTGCGCCGGGCCGACGCGGGCCGGGCTGACCGTGACGTTCACCGGGTTCCGCGTGGGCACGCCGGACGAGGCGTTGCACTGACGGCGGGTGGCCCCGCGCCGGTTAGCCTGCTGAGGTGATGCCCCTCGACCGTGCCGCGGAGACGTACCTGCGGCACGTCGCGATCGAGCGGGGACTCTCGCAGCACACGTTGTCGGCGTACCGGAGGGACCTCGCCGTGTTCGCGGAGTGGCTCGAGGCCGCACCGGTGGTCGAGTCGGACGGTGCGGACCGGGCCGGGGGCTCCTCGGTGCTGCAGGACGTGGCACGGTTGGCACGGGCGGACGTCTCGGGGTTCGTGACACACCTGGCCACCCGACCGGAAGGTCCGCTCGCACCGCGGTCGATCGCGCGGATGCTCAGCTCGGTGCGGTCGTTCACCGCCTTCGCCGCGGGGGAGGGCTGGCTGCCGCTCGACCCCGGCACCGCCGTCCGGCCGCCGAAGGCCCCGATGCGACTGCCGAAGGCGATCCCCGTCGAGGACATGGAACGGCTGCTCGGGGCGGTGTCCGTCGATGCTGACGACCCCGTCCAGCTGCGGGACAAGGCCCTGCTCGAGCTGCTCTACGCCACCGGTGCGCGGATCTCCGAGGCGGTGGGACTGTCGGTCGACGACGTGACGACGCTGTCGGACGCCGACGGCGAGCTCTCGGTCGTGAAGGTCACGGGCAAGGGCAACAAGCAGCGGATCGTGCCGCTCGGCAGCTTCGCCCGTGCAGCGATCGACGCGTACCTGGTGCGGGCACGGCCGGTGTTCGCGGCACGAGGGCCGTCGACGCCGGCGCTGTTCCTCGGTGCCCGTGGAGCGCGGTTGTCGCGGCAGAGTGCCTGGCTCGTGATCCAGGCCGCCGCTGCTGCCGCCGACCTGGAGGCGCACGTGTCTCCCCACACGTTCCGGCACTCGTTCGCGACGCACCTGCTCGAGGGCGGTGCCGATGTGCGCGTGGTGCAGGAGTTGCTCGGCCACGCGAGTGTCGCCACGACGCAGATCTACACGATGGTCACGGCGGACATGCTGCGGGACGTGTACCAGACGGCACACCCGCGGGCGCGGCGGTAGGCGGGCCCGGTGGGCCGTGCGGGTGCCTGGGCCGTGCGGGTGCGGGTGCGGGTGCGCGAGGGGCGCGTTTCGTGAGCAGAAATGGTCGGGTCGCGCCGTCTCACCCGACCATTTCTGCTCACGAAGTGCCGTGGACCGCGGCGGTAGGCGGTCCCTACGCGCTCAGAACAGGTGGAACTGGGCCGACGCGGCGATGACCGTCGTCGTCACCGCGACGACGAGGGCGCTCGCCGAAGCGCTCCGCGCCAGGACGGCCCAGGCACCGACGGCCCCGGGACGGACGATGCCGATGACCCCGCACGCCACGGCGAGCAGCCCCGCCAGGCCCCAGGGGTTCGCGACGACCGAGACCACGGCGAGCAGCACCGCGAGCACCGTGAACACGCAGAGCCGACGGGCGCCGGCGGTGCCCGATGCCCACGCGTCCGTCCGGATCGCCGCGGTCTGCACCGAGAACGACGGCCCCACCGGCGCGACGACGATCGGCGCGACCGGGTCAGCAGCGGCCGCGGGGACCCGCGTGGCTGCGCCCCAGGTGCGACCGTCCCACCAGCGCAGACGACGGGCGTCCTGCGGGTCCGGGAACCAGCCTGCGGCCGGCAGCGTCACGGTTGCTCCTCGAGGTGCGGGGTGGATCGACGCTCCCGAGCCTAGGAGCGCGGTCGGCTTCGCCCCAGTCCCCAGCCGGGTGTCAGCACAAGGGGGGACCGGACCGGTGCACTACGGTCGGGGCGTGCCCTCGACGCTCGACGACTTCTGGACCGCGCGACGCAGCGAGCGTCCGAGTCTTCCGACGGCGGTGCCGGAGGCGTGGTCCTTCGGCGCGACCCCGGAGCAGGCGGACGGGCTCCTGCAGCTCGTGCTCGACGGGGTCAAGGTCGGCACGGCGTCGTCGCTCTGGGACTACGAGGCGACCGGCGATCCGCTGCCAGCGGCCGACGAGGTGAGCATCGTGACCGACGGCTCGGGTGCGCCCCGTGCCGTCATCGAGACGACGGCGGTCCGGGTGGTGCCGTTCGACCAGGTCGACGCCGACCACGCCTGGGCCGAGGGGGAAGGCGACCGGACGCTCGACCACTGGCGGAGGGTGCACGAGGCGTTCTGGCGCACACACTCGGAGAACCCGCGGGGGTTCGCGCCGGACATGCCGGTCGTGTGCGAGCGGTTCCGGCTGCTCTGGCCGGACGGCTGAGGTCTTCCGGTCAGGCGGGGACCGGCTCCGCGTCGACCTCGGTGAACACATCCTTCACGGCGGCGAGCAGCCGGGCGTTGAAGTCCACACCGAGCTGGTTCGGCACGGTGACGAGCACGGTGTCGGCAGCACGGACGGCCTGGTCGGCCGCGAGCTCCGCGACGAGCTGTTCGGGCTCACCGATGTAGGACCGGCCGAACCGGGCCAGCCCGCCGTCGAGGTGCCCGACCTGGTCCTGCCCCTCGACCTGCGCGCGGACGCCGAAGTAGTGGCGCGACTCGTCGTCGATGATCGGGATGATGCTCCGCGACACCGAGACGCGCGGTTCGCGGTCCCAGCCGGACTCCGACCAGACCCGGCGGAAGCGCTCGATCTGCTCGGCCTGCAGCTGGTCGAAGGGCACGCCGGTGTCCTCGGTCAGCAGGGTCGAGGACATCAGGTTCATGCCCTGCTCTGCGGTCCACTCCGCGGTCGCTCGGGTGCCGGCACCCCACCAGATCCGGTCGACGAGCGAGTCGGAGAGCGGGGAGATCGGCAGGGACCCGACCGACCCGGTCATCTGCGGGTTGGCGTTGGCAATCGGCTCGCCGGCGATCGCGCGGCGGAACACGTTCGTGTGCGCTCGGGCCATGTCGCCGCCGTTCTCGTCGGAGGCGTCGGGCACGTACCCGAACTGCTGGTAGCCGGCCAGGGCGGTCTCGGGTGATCCCCGCGAGACGCCGAGCTGCAGTCGGCCGCCGGAGATCAGGTCGGTGGCCGCGGCCTCTTCCGCCATGTAGAGCGGGTTCTCGTAGCGCATGTCGATGACGCCGGTGCCGATCTCGATCCGGCTGGTCTTCGCGGCGATGGCGGAGAGCAGCGGGAACGGTGCGGCCTGCTGCGGCGCGAAGTGGTGGACGCGGAAGTAGGCGCCGTCGACGCCGGCTTCCTCGGCTGCGACCGCGAGGTCGATCGCCTGCACCAAGGCCTCCCGCCCGCTGCGCACCTTCGACCCCGGCATGTCACGCCAGTGTCCGAACGACAGGAACCCGATCTTCGTCATGTCCATGCGAACGCATCCGGAGGCGGGGCCATTCCGCCGCGACTACCGTGGCCGGCATGGAGGACCCCCGCCCCGCACTCGAGGCCGAACGCGCCCGCAACGAACGGCTGCTGCTCGACGTCGAGCGGAGCATGCGTGACGTCAGTGACGCCCGGCAGGACGCGAACTCCGACGACGAACACGACCCGGAGGGTGCGACCCTGGCCTGGGAACGCGGCTCGCTCGGTGCGGTCCGCGACGGCGCCCAACTGCGAGTCCGCCAGGTGGACGCAGCGCTCGCACGACTCGACGACGGCACCTACGGGCGCTGCACGGTCGGTGGTGAGCCGATCCCGGAGGCCCGGCTGGCCGCCGTCCCGTGGGCGGCGACGTGCGTCGCGCACGCGTGAGGGGCACGCGATCGGTGCCGCCCGACGGCCTGGAGGCGCGGTGTGTCCCCGGCACGCACCTCCCGGCATGCGCACCCCGCGTCCACCCCGTGCGCCGCTGATTCCCAGCCGCGCGCCCTACGTTTTCGGCATGGACGGCGACCCGAACGACCGACCCGGCGAAGCCCGGGCCGACGGCGCGCCGCGCCAGCGCTTCCAGTGGTTCCACCGCCTGCGCACCTGGATCCACGCGCGGCCGCACGTGCACCTGCTCTACAAGGTGCTGGTCGGTCTGGTGGGCGGGCTGGTCGTCATCATCGGGCTGATCCTGGTGCCGCTGCCGGGCCCGGGGTGGCTCGTGGTGTTCATCGGCCTCACGGTGCTGGCGAGCGAGTTCCACTTCTTCCACAAGATCATCACGTGGCTCAAGGCGCAGCTGCACCGCTTCTGGGACTGGGCCAAGCGGCACGGGCCGAAGCGTCTGCGCGATGCTGCGGACCGGGGCAAGGCTGACGTCGATGCTGCGCACACCGGTGCGGCGCGGACCGTCGGCGTGCGTGCGCGCGCTCGCGGGACGAACTCGGCGCGACCGGGCCACTAGTCGGGCCGCTGCGGACGGGCGCTGGTGGTGCTGGTCACCGCGTGCGAGGTTGATGGCTCCGTGCGGCGCTGCAGGCCCGCACCGAGCGATCAACCTCGCACCGAATGGGCATCTCCGCACCGTGCGAGCGCGTCGCACTGTGCGAGCGTGTCCAACCGTGCCGGACGGCTCGCTACTCGGCCGCGACCCGGATCGAGCCGGTGGCGGTGCGCTCGATGATCTCGGCGGCGCGCTCCTCGACCTCGGCGGCGTCCTTCGACGACAGTTGCAGCACGAGGGCGACGACCGCAGCGAGCACGATGAAACCGCCGTACCCGGCGATGACCGGGACGAGCCCGACCGAGGGCTCGAGCAGCCCGCCGATGACCGAGGGCACCCCGAACGCCAGGTAGCTGACGACGTAGATCGTGGAGAGCAGCCCGGCGCGGTGGGTCGGGGCAGCGGTGGCGAGCAGCATCCGCAGCGGCGCCTGGAACCCGGCGCCGAATCCGACACCGGCGATCGCGCTGCCGACGACCATGCCCGGAAGGGAGTGTGTGAACACGAACGACACGGTGACGATCGGGCCGAGCACGAGGGCCACGAGTCCGAGCAGGACCGCGCGACGGGTGTCCATCCGCTGGATCGCCAGGCCGGTCAGCGCGCCGACGCCCGTGACCACGGCGATGAGCGCACCGGCGGCGAAGTGGTTGGTGATGCCGAACACCGTGCCCAGCGCCGAGGGGACGAGCGACAGGAACATGCCGCCGAGGGCCCAGCTGGCGACGAGCGAGCCGGCGACGCCGCGGAACAGCCGGCGTGAGGACCGCGGCACGCTGATCGTCGGACGCAGGGAGCGAAGAGCGCCGGGACGACGCTGCACCTGCTCGGGGACGACGAACAGTGCGAGCACCAGCAGCACGAGGAGCGCGCCGAACAGCAGGTAGACGAGCTGCTCCGGTGCCGGGCCCCACTGCACCAGCGCGCCGCTCGACATCGCGCCGGTGGCGAGTGCGATCGGCGGGATGACGCCGTTCAGCACGCCGGCCATGGTCGGGTGGCGTTCGAGGGAGTTGTCGATGAGGGCCGCACCGAGGGCCCCGATGAGCAGCCCGACCGAGACACCCTGCACGATCCGGTCGACGATGAGCGCGACGACCCCGTCCGCCATCGCGAACAGGCCGAGCGACAGCGCGACGCCCAGGCCGCCGACGACCAGCACGGGCTTGCGGCCGACGTGGTCGGACAGGCGGCCCGCGACGAGCAGACTCGCCAGGAGGCCGGCGACGTAGATGGCGAAGACCCCGGTGAGCATGAGCGGGGTGAGGTGCCACTCGGCTGCGTAGACCGGGTAGATCGGCGACGGCACGGCCGACGACGCGACCGAGACCAGGAGCATCGCCGCCAGGATCCAGAACCCGGCGACCGAACGAGCTGACTGGTGCATGCGCACCCCTTTCCATCTCCGTGCAGTACGACTGCATTCGTACCGCACTCGAACAGTACGACGCAAGTCGTACAGCAAGCCGAACGGTGGTAGCGTCCCGTCCATGCCCGCGCACGTCGATGCTCCTGAACGGCTGCCGCAGCCGTCCGTGGCCGAGATGGACCTCCCGGTCGTGATGGACGCCCTGAGCGATCCGATCCGGCTCGCGATCCTGCACCGCTACCTGGTCGACGCGGCCGGGGGTGAGCGCAGCTGCGGCTGGGTCGGCATCGACCGGCCGAAGTCCACGCTGACCCACCACTTCCGGGTCCTGCGCGAGGCCGGTCTGCTCGAGCAGCACCTGGAGGGCCTGACCCGCGTCAGCCGCGTCCGCGTCGAGGACGTGCAGCAGCGGTTCCCCGGGCTCCTCGACCTGGTGCTCGACTGGCAGGTCCCCGCGGCACTGCTGCGCGAGGGGATCGCCTCGTGAGCGCCGGCGCGGGCACCGGCGTGGACACGGTGCGCACGCTGCCGTCGATCTCCGCGGACCCCGCCGTCACCACGGCGCTCGCCGTGGACCTGACGGCGGCCGGCTTCACCGTCGACCGGCTCGACTCGCTGTGGGGGGCCGAGGCCGCCGCATCGCTGCACCGCGGTTCGCGGGTCGCCGCGCTCCGTGCGCTCGCCGCCCGCGAGACCACGCCGCTCGGCACCCTGGCGACGCTGTTCGTGCTCGGCCTGCCGGTGGCGCGGGCCGAGGCCGCCGCGGCCTTCCCGACCGCCGGGCTCGACGCCGTCATCGCCGCGGGCCTGCTGCGCAGTGGAGGCGAAGGCGAAGGCGAAGGCGACGGCGACGGCAACGGCAGCGGCGCCGACGTGCTCGTCCACCCCACCGTCGACCTGCGCCCCTACGCCTTCGTCGACGACCTCGGCGCCGGCAGCTGGTGGATCGTCTCCGACCTCGGCGAGCTCGCCCTCGGGCACGCCATCAGCGAGGAACACGTCCTCGGCATCGGCGGCGCCACCACGACGCTGAGCGGCCTGCAGGTGCCCGTCCCGGTCGAGCGTGTGCTCGACCTCGGCACCGGGTGCGGCATCCAGGCCATGCACGCGCGGCGCTTCGCCGACCAGGTGGTCGCCACCGACATCTCGCGCCGTGCCCTCGACATCGCCCGGTTCAACGCCCGACTCAACGGCATCGACGGCATCGACTTCCGGTTCGGCTCACTGTTCGAGCCGGTTGCGGGGGAGCGTTTCGACCGGATCGTCTCGAACCCGCCCTTCGTCATCACACCCCGTCGCGAGGGCGTCCCGTCGTACGAGTACCGCGACGGCGGCATGGTCGGCGACGCCCTGGTCGAGACGGTGCTCCGCGGCCTGTCCGACCACCTGGAGCCCGGCGGCACCGCTCAGCTCCTCGGCAACTGGGAGTACCACTGGGGCGTCGACGGCCTGGACCGCGTGCGCGGCTGGTTCGCCGACACCGACCTCGACGTCTGGGTGATCGAGCGCGAGCGGCAGGACCCGACGTCCTACGCGGAGACCTGGATCCGCGACGGCGGGACGAAGCCCGGCACGGCCGAGTTCGACAACCTGATGGGCGCCTGGCTCGACGACTTCGCGGACCGTCGCGTCACCGGCGTCGGCTTCGGCTACGTCGTGGTGCGTCGACCCCTGCCAGGAGGCCCGTCCCGCCTCCGCCGGTTCGAGCGGGTCCCCGAGACGCTCGGCTCCAACCCCGCGGGCCTCGGCGCGACGGTCGCCCGCGTCCTCGACGCAGCCGCCTGGCTCGCCGCGCACGACGATGCCGCGCTCGCCGCCGCCCACCTGTCGGTGGCCGGTGACGTCACCGAGGAGCGGTACTACTGGCCGGGCAACGACGACCCGACCGTGATGACCCTGGTGCAGGGTGGCGGGCTCGGGCGCCGGGTGGACGCGGACACCGCGCTCGCGGCGTTCGTGGGCGCGTGCGACGGCGACCTGTCCGTCGCCGCGATCATCGGAGCGCTCGCGCAGATCACCGGCGTGGACGAGCAGGCGCTCGCCGCCGACCTGCTGCCGGCGGCGCGCGACCTGGTGCTCGACGGGCTGCTCGTCCCCGCCGCCTGACGATCAGGCGCGGTGGTCGCGCCAGCTGTGCTCGGGCGTGTAGCCGAGGAGTTCGCGGGCCTTCTCCGACGACAGCAGCGAGCTGACGCCGTCGATGTCCGCACGGCGCTCGATGTCCGGCACGAAGCGCTCGACGAGCTCGATGGTCGGGGTGTCCATCACCGTGTCGGGGCTGGCGATGACGAACGCCTCGAACCCGGTGAGGTCGGCCTCGAGTGCCCGGCGGACGGCCTGGGCCCCGTCGCGGGAGTCGATGTACGACCACAGGTTGAACGTCTTCGCCTCGGGGGTGGCGTCCCACGGGAACGAAGGGTAGTCGGTCTCGTCCATCACGTTCGAGAAGCGCAGGCCGATCATCTTCAGCTCCGGGTCCCAGCGGGTGAAGTGGCGGGCCATCTCCTCTTCCACCGCCTTGCCGAGCGAGTACGACGACTGCGGGCGGACCGCGAACTCCTCGTCGACCGGCAGGTAGGGCGGGTGGTGCTCGCCCATCGGGATGCCGAGCAGGGTCTCGCTCGACGCCCACACGACGTTCTTGATCTTCGCGGCACGTGCGGCGTGGAAGACGTTGATCGACGAGGTCACGTTGTTCGTGATGAGGGCCACGTCGGGGACCTGCCCCGGGGCCGGCACCGCCGCGAGGTGCACGACGGCGTCCACGTGGTCGTACCGGTCGTCGATGCCGAGCAGGGCGTTCAGGACCTGGCCGTGGTCGGTCAGGTCGATCCGCACGAACGGGACACGCTCGGGCTTGTCGGGGGAGGGGACACGGTCGAGCAGGACCACGTCGTACCCGTGCGCATCGAGGTCACGCACCACCGCTCGTCCGAGCTTGCCGCTGCCACCGGTCACCACTACACGCGTCATCGCGTCACTCCACATCGTCGTCGGAACACACCCTGGCGGGCATCGACCATCCTGCCCCGCCGCACCTGACGCGACCAGGCCCTGTCCGTACCCCGGAGCTGGCGGCTGGTCCCGTTTTACATGTCGACACCCATGCGCCAGTGTTCGACCATGGAACGATCGCAGACCTCATGAGCAATGAAATGAGCGAGATAGCGCACCTCGTCGACGGTGGAAGGATCGGTGATGCCGTCCGAGCCGCCCGCGGGCTCACCCCTCAGCGGGTCCGTGAACTCCTCTTTGCTTCTGGTGGGTTCATGCAGGACTCTGGCCCGTACGACGAGTTCTTCCGCCGCTGGTACGCCACGCTCGAGAGCCCGTACCTGCGGGCCGAAGCAGCGGATTGGTTCTGCCAGGCGTACCTGACCGAACTGGCCGACGTTCCTGGTGCGGAGCACTACGGAGCGGCCTTGTCGACGGATTCGAAGCGAGCGGTGCGTGACCACCTCGCGCGGGAGATGCGGGGCCGGAACATCTCAGATTGGTCGATGTCTCCGGAGGAGCCCCTCTCGAAGACGCAGGTCCGCGCGTGGAGCACCGCGGCGGACGAACTCGCTGCCGTGCGCTTGCCCTGACCACTTGGCCGGCGGGAGGCTCGGCGCGGACGTGCGGTGCGCCTCCCGTCAGGCGGTGGGGGCGACCTGGGCGATCGCGAGGCGGGCGACGAGCTCGACGTGCTCGGCCATGTCGCGAGTGGGGTCGAAGAGCCACTGGATCTGCATGCCGTCGGACACCGCGAGCAGGACGCTGGTGAGCTCGTCGGGGTCGATGTCGGTGCGCAGCCGGCCGTCCTGCTGCATGGTCCGGAAGTCGGCGGACAGCACGCGGCGGCTGCGTTCGTAGCGCTCGCGGAAGTACTCGTGCGCCGGGTGCTCGGCGTCGGTGGCAGCGGCGGCGGACAGGTTGACGAACATCTGCACCAGGCCCGGGACCTCGGCGTTGTGCCGCACGATCGCCGCGAGCAGGGCTGCCGGGTCCGCGGCCTGCCAGTCGTGCGCGAGGTCGAGCTCGTCACGGCGGCGGAGGATCTCCACCCAGAGCTCGTCCTTGGAGTCGAAGTAGTGCAGCAGGCCGGCCTGGGTCAGCTCCACGGCGTCGGCGATGTCCTTGATGCTCGTCCGCCGGAAGCCCTGCGACGCCACGAGGTCCAGCGCGACCGTGAGGATCTCCTCGCGCTTCGCGATGCCCTTTGCGTACGAACCCCGTCGTGCCATGGCCAGACTGTACCGCCCGCAGGAGACCCGAGAAAACCAAGCAACGGTTGGTTTTGGGTGGTACGGTGCAGGAGCTGCCAGCGCGGGCGGCGAACCCTGTGGATGGTGGGTGTGGGCGACGAGGCCCCGGCTGTCCAGGCGGCGCCCCGCGGCCCTGAACGAGAGGACCGACCACCGTGACCACCGTGAACGACGCGAGCACAGCCTCCAGTCCGTCGACGCCGCTGACCGAGCGCATCGATGCGCTCCTCGGCCAGCTGACCACCGACGAGAAGGTGCAGCTGCTCACCGGACGTGACTTCTGGACCACCTGGCCCATCGAGAAGATCGGGCTGCGCCGGATCCTGATGTCGGACGGACCGTCGGGCGTGCGCGGCGAGGTGTGGGACGAGCGCGACCCGTCCCTGAACCTGCCGTCGGCGACCGCGCTGAGTGCCTCGTGGGACCGCGCGATCGCGAAGCGCTACGGCGCCGCCGCCGCGGTGGAGGCCCGCCGCAAGGGCGTCGACGTCGTGCTCGGCCCGACCATCAACCTGCACCGGTCCCCGCTCGGTGGCCGGCACTTCGAGGCGTTCAGCGAGGACCCGGTGCTCACCGGTGACCTGGCCGCGTCGTACGTCGACGGCGTGCAGGAGAACGGTGTCGCCGCCACCCCGAAGCACTACATCGCGAACGACTACGAGACCGACCGCTTCACCGCGTCGACCGAGGTGTCGGACCGCGCGCTGCGCGAGCTGTACCTGCTGGCGTTCGAGAAGGCCGTGACCGAGGCGCACGCCTGGGCGATCATGTCGTCGTACAACGCGATCAACGGTGTGACGGCGTCGGAGAACGACCTGCTCGAGACCCCGCTCAACTCGGAGTGGGGCTTCGACGGCATCGTCGTGTCCGACTGGACCGGGGTGCGTTCGGTGGACTCGGCGAAGGCTTCGCAGGACGTCGCGATGCCCGGGCCGAACCCGTGGTGGAGCGAGGGCCCGCTGCTCGCCGCCGTGCAGTCCGGCGAGGTGCCGATGGCGGCGGTCGACCGCAAGGTCCGCCGGATCCTGACCGTGGCTGCCCGCGTCGGCGCGCTCGAGGGCTTCGAGCCCGTCGCCGCGTCGCCCGTGCACGTCGAGGACGGCATCGCGTTCGTCCGCGAGGCCGAGGCCGAGGGCACGGTCCTGGTGCGCAACACCGGTGTCCTGCCGCTCGACGCCCGCGCCGTGTCGCGCATCGCGGTGATCGGGCACAACGCCGACCAGGCCCGCACGCAGGGCGGCGGCTCGGCCACGGTCGTGCCGTCGCAGGTCGTGTCACCGCTGGACGGCATCCGTTCGGCGTTCCCCGGCGCGAGCGTGGACTACGCGATCGGCGCCGTCGTGCAGGAGGGCATCGCGGAGTTCCCGCTGTCCGCCATCACGAACCCCGGCACCGGGGAACCCGGCGCCCGGGTCGCCTTCGTCAAGGACGGCGAGGAGCTGTTCGTCGAGGACCGCCGCGCGACGGCACTGTTCTGGTTCGGCGGCGACGCCCCGACCCGCGAAGCCGACCGGCTCGACATCACCACCACCTACACGGCCGAGTCGACCGGGACCGTGCGGTTCGGCATCGGCGCGGCCGGACGGTCCCGCATGTGGATCGACGGCGAGCTGCTGCTCGACGAGGACGTGCCGTTCGAGGGTGACCAGCTCGGTGCCGCATTCCTCAACCCGCCGGCGCGGTCGGTGCCGGTCGAGGTGACGGCGGGACAGCAGGTCGCGATCCGCATCGAGTACGACATCGTGCAGGACGAGACGCTCGGCGGGGTGCTGGCGTACCAGTTCGGCACCGAGCCGTCGGACGACGACCCCGCCGTGCTCATCGAGGCCGCGGTGGACGCCGCCCGTGGTGCGGACGTCGCCGTCGTCGTGGTCGGCACGAACTCCAAGGTCGAGTCCGAGGGCTACGACCGGTCCTCGCTGGCACTGCCCGGCCACCAGGACGACCTGGTGCGCGCGGTCGCCGCGGCGAACCCGAACACGGTCGTCGTCGTGAACGCCGGGTCGCCGGTCGATATGCCCTGGCGGAATGACGTCGCCGCGGTGCTGCTGACCTGGTTCGGTGGGCAGGAGTACGGCAACGCCCTGGCCGACGTGCTGACGGGGGCGCAGGAGCCCGGCGGCCGCCTGCCCACCACGTGGCCCGTCGCGATGGCCGACGTCCCCGTGCTCGACGTCACCCCGGTCGACGGGAAGGTCGCCTACGACGAGGGTGTCCACGTCGGCTACCGGGCCTGGCTGCGGGCCGGCACGGAGCCGGCGTACCCGTTCGGGCACGGCCTCGGCTACACCACCTGGTCGATCGAGGGCGTCTCCGCGACCCCGACCGTGCGCGAGGGCGACGCCGTCATCGTCACGGCGACCGTCGTGAACACGGGCGACCGTGCCGGCAAGCACGTCGTGCAGGTCTACGCGTCCCGTGCGGAGTCGGCGGTCGACCGCCCGGTGCGCTGGCTGGTCGGGTTCGCCCCCGTCCGGCTCGCCGCGGGCGCCTCGACGGAGGTCTCGATCGAGGTCCCGGCGCGTGCCTTCGCCCACTGGGACGGCTCGTGGCAGTACGAGTCGGGGACCTTCACGCTGCACGTCGGCGCCTCGGTCGTCGACGACGCCGGAACCGCGTCCCTCGAACTGGAGTGACGAAGTCGTCCGGTTTCCGCGCAGCTCCCGACTCCGTTCAGTAACATCGTTCTGCGCGAGTCGGCTGGTTACCGTCCGCGCACGCACCGACTACGGGGTCGCTGGGTGAGCGACTCGGTCTCCTGATCCGGCCGTTGTTGCCCTGGCCTCCCCGGTGCGTCCCAGAATGCGTCCCCGCGTCCGCGCGGGGACGCATTCGTCGTTCCGGCCTGGATGCGCACCGGTGAACCGGTTGCCGCACTTCGTCCCGGTTCGGAAAAACGAGTGACACTTGGTCAACTTCATACGTCCCAGGTGCGCGGAACGGTGTGACAAACCGCTCGGTAGGTGGAACGATGGGTGCACCATCTCGTGCGGATCAGGGACGAGATGGTCATCCGGCCGGGCTCTCGGGCCTCACCAACTCGATCAGAGCCCCGCCGGATGCCCTTGACTCTCGGTGGCGGTGCGGCGGCGGGACCGCAGGTGGTCGGGCCCGCGGCGTCCGCCCTCAGGCTCGCGGCACCGGCCCTCAGGCCCGCAGCGCCGGGGCGATCTCCTCGGCCACGATGCGCAGGATCCGCTCGTGCGCCGCACGGTCGCCGTTCGCCGGCAGGGTGATGACCAGCTCGTCGGTGGCGGTGACCGCCGGGTCGGCGAGCAGGCTGTCGACGATGGCCGCCGGTTCGCCGGACACGACCTTGCTGAAGCGGAACGGCGGGGTGCCCGAGAGCGGTCGACCCTCGTCGTCCATCCCGGAGGCGTACCCGGTCAGGAACTCCTCGTGCACCTCGCGGTCGTGGTCGTCGAGGAGCGGCACCACGATCCGGCCCACGGCGACCTTGGACTCGCGCTGCGGGTGCAGCTCGGCGAACCGCTCACGGTAGGCGGCGATCTGGTCGGCCTGCGCCTGGGCGAACGGCGCGCCGGTGTCCTCGGTGTTCAGGGTCGAGCAGTGCAACAGGAGGCCCTTCTCGGCCGTGCGGACCGCCGTGCCCATGCTGCCGCCGCCCCACCACACGCGGTCGCGCAGACCCGGGCTGAGCGGCTGCAGGGTCAGGTCGGCCCCGGCGGGGATGCTCTCGTAGCCCTTGCCGGCACTGCCGAGGGGCTCGCCCTGCAGCACCTCGAGCAGCCGTGCGGCGCGGGCCTCGGCCTCGTCGCGGAAGCTGCGGTCGACCGTGCCGAACACCGGGTCGAGGATCGGGCCGTACCCGGCGATGCCCGTGCTGATGCCGAGCTGCACCCGGCCACCGCTGAGCAGGTCGACCGTGCTGGCATCCTCGGCCAGGCGCACCGGGTCCTCGTAGCGCATGCCGAGCACGGCGGTGCCGAACGCGATGGTGCTCGTGCGCTGCGCGGCGGCCGCGAAGAAGGTCATCGGGCTCGTCAGGTACGGCTCGAAGTGCCGTCCGCGCACCCAGCCCGTCCCGTAGCCGAGCGACTCGGCGGTCTCGAACAGGCGCAGGCCGTCCTCCAGGGCGCGGGCGGCGCCGTCGGTGCCGCCGTGGTTCGGGACGAAGGAGAGGAAGCCGAGTTCGCGCATGTCGCGAGTCTATGCGCACGTATCGAAATGCGCCTGAGTCGGCGACGGGGCGGACGGGAGGCCCGTGGCGGGCTGGCACCGCGCCTCCAGTCCGTCATGGCCGCACCTGGGAGGATGGGCGCATGACCGACGTCACCGCCCTGCCCCCGCTCGTCGCCGCGATCCCGGCGGCGGTGGACGGCGTCGTCGACCCCGACGAGGTCTACGAGGCCTTCGCGGCCTGGGCCGCGGTGGGCGGCCGACCGCTGTACCCGGCGCAGGACGAAGCGGTCATCGAGCTCGTGTCCGGCGCGAACGTCGTGCTGAGCACGCCGACCGGCACCGGGAAGTCGCTCGTCGCGGCCGGCGCGCACTTCGCCGCGCTCGCCGAGGGAAAGCGGAGCTACTACACGGCACCGATCAAGGCGCTGGTGTCCGAGAAGTTCTTCCAGCTCGTCGAGCTGTTCGGTGCACAGAACGTCGGCATGGTCACCGGCGACTCGAGCGTCAACGCGGACGCCCCGATCGTCTGCTGCACCGCCGAGATCCTGGCGAACCTGGCGCTGCGACAGGGACCGGACGCCGACGTCGACGTCGTCGTGATGGACGAGTTCCACTTCTACGGCGACCCCGACCGCGGCTGGGCGTGGCAGGTGCCGCTGCTCGTGCTCGAGCGTGCGCAGTTCCTGCTCATGTCGGCGACCCTCGGCGACGTCACAACGATCGCCGACGACCTGTCCCGCCGGACCGGCCGGCCCACCGCCCGCGTGACCGGTGTCTCGCGACCCGTGCCGCTCGAGTACCAGTACGTGATGACGCCCGTGCAGGAGACGGTGGAACGGCTCCTCGAGGAGGGCAAGGCGCCGATCTACATCGTGCACTTCGCCCAGGCGGCTGCACTCGAACGGGCGCAGTCGCTGATGTCGGCGAAGGTCGCCTCGCGCGAACGCCGCGACCAGATCGCCGACGCCATCGCCGGCTTCCGGTTCAGCGCCGGGTTCGGACAGACCCTGTCGCGCCTGATCCGGGCCGGCATCGGCGTGCACCACGCCGGCATGCTGCCGAAGTACCGACGACTCGTCGAGCAGCTCGCCCAGCGCGGCCTGCTGCCCGTCATCTGCGGCACCGACACCCTGGGCGTCGGGATCAACGTGCCGATCCGGTCCGTGCTGTTCACCGGGCTGACGAAGTTCGACGGCACGAAGATGCGCCAGCTGTCCGCGCGGGAGTTCCACCAGATCGCCGGCCGGGCCGGACGTGCCGGCTACGACACCGAGGGTGACGTCGTCGCCGAGGCACCCGAGCACGACATCGAGAACGCCCGCGCCGTCGCCAAGGCCGGCGACGACCCGAAGAAGAAGAACAAGATCAAGCGGAAGAAGGCGCCCGAGGGCTTCGTGTCCTGGGGCCAGGCGTCGTTCGAGCGGCTGATCGCCGCCGAGCCGGAGCCGATGGTGTCGCGCATGCGGATCACGCACGCGATGGTGCTGTCGGTCGTCGCCCGTGGTGGCGATGCCTTCGCGGACGTCCGGTCGCTGGTCTACGACAACCACGAACCGCGCTCCCGGCAGCTCGCCATGGCTCGACGGGCACTCGTCATCGCCCGGACCCTCATCAACGCGCGGGTGATCGAGAAGGTCGACGGTGCCTACCGCTTGACCGTCGACATCGCGCCGAACTTCGCGCTCAACCAGCCGCTGTCACCGTTCGCGCTCGCCGCGTTCGAGTTGCTCGACCCTTCTTCTCCCACTTATGCACTGGACATGGTCTCGGTTGTCGAGGCCACCCTTGACGACCCGCGGGCGATCCTGTCGCAGCAGCAGTTCAAGGAGCGCGGCGAGGCCGTCGCCCGCATGAAGCAGGAGGGGATCGAGTACGAGGAGCGGATGGAGCTGCTCGAGGAGGTCACCTGGCCTCGCCCGCTGTCCGAACTGTTGGAGGCCGCGTACGAGGCGTACGCCGCCGAACAGCCCTGGGTGCTCGACTTCCAGCTGTCCCCGAAGGCCGTCGTCCGTGACATGTACGAACGCGCGATGACCTTCGGTGACTTCGTGCGCTTCTACCAGCTGACCCGCTCCGAGGGGCTCGTGCTCCGCTACCTGTCCGATGCGTACCGGACCATGCGGCAGACCATCGCCGAGGAACAGCGGACCCAGGAGCTCGACGACCTGATCGAGTGGCTGGGCGAGGTCGTGCGGCAGACCGACTCCTCGCTCGTCGACGAGTGGGAGGCGCTGCTCAACGGTGACGTCCTGCTGGCTTCCGAGGAGCACGAGGAGATCGCGCCGCCGCAGCCCGCACGACTCACCGGCAACCCGCGGGGGTTCCGGGTGCTCGTGCGCAACGCCCTGTTCCAGCGGGTGCTGCTCGCCGCGGCCGACGACATCGACGGGCTCGGGGAACTCGACGCGACCGCGGGCTTCGACCGAGCCGCGTGGGACAACGTGCTCGAGGAGTACTACGAGGAACACGACAGCATCGGCACCGATGCCGACGCGCGCTCCATGCAGTACCTGGTGCTCGACGAGAGCGGCGCCACCGCATCACCCCGGGTCTGGAAGGCGCGGCAGATCTTCGCCGACCCCGAGGGCGACAAGGACTTCGGGTTCTCGGCGACGATCGACCTGGACGCCTCGGACGAGGTCGGCGAGGCCGTCGTGCGGGTCACCGAGATCGGGCGGTTCGACGGGTGGGCCGAGGTCGACGTCGACTGATCGGCGCTGGGGTTGTCGGACGTGTACCGTCTCCGGCACCACCCCCACCCGAGAGGACTGCGTCATGCGCATCGGATCCAGCATCGCCCTGATCGTCATCGGCGCGATCGTCGCCTTCGCGCTGAACATCCAGCTCGCCGGTATCGACCTCCGCCTGATCGGCTACATCCTGATGGCAGCCGGTGTCGTGCTGCTCATCATCAGCCTCGCCGTGGCCTTCGGCGGTCGCCGCACCACGACCACCACGCGCTCGGGCGTCGACCCGGCGTCGGGGGAGCAGATCACGCAGCAGGATCGGCGCGACGGGACCTACTGACCCGCGGTCAGTGCTCCGGCAGGTACTCGTGCCGGAAATCGGCGACCGCGTCGGCGATGTGGTCGTAGTCGCGATCCGAGCTGAGGACGGTTGCCCCGTTCCGCACGGCGTAAGCAGCGATGTGGACGTCGATCGGTCCGGCTCCGCGGACGTGGCCGTTGTTCCAGAGAGCGTTCTGGATGCTCGTCACATCCTGGACGTCCGGGTGTTCTGATGCTTCGAGGAAGGCGTCCATGTCATCGCGGTGTCCCTGGTGGTCGGGCCCGGTGCGTGCTGAATGGCAGTACTCGAGGACCTGCGGCGGGCAGGTCATGATCAAGTCTTGCGTCGCGATCTCGCGAAGGCGTCGTGCGATCCCCGCGGAACGGTGCGCCTTCCACCAGACGGAGTTGTCGACGATGTACGTCGCCATCAGGGATGGAGCTCGTCAGCCGCGGAAGGGTCGGCGCTGAAGTCCCGCGCGATGATGCGTTCGACGGCGGCGGGCTGTCGCCGCACCGCGATGAGGGTTTCGAGTGCTCTCTGCACGACCTCGCGGTTGGAGCGCGCGCCGGTCAGCTGCTTCGCATCATCGAGCACGCGTGGATCAAGATCGATCGTCGTCACTGCCATACCGATCACCTCCGTTATACAGAGGAGTATATAACCGGGCGGGCTGCTGGCGGAAGGGTCAGAAGAGGGTCGCGGGCGGGGTCGCGTCGGGCAGCGCGGACGGCTCGGGGACCTCGGCGCCGGGCCAACCCGGACCGTGCGGCACGTCGGTGCCGTTCTGGAACGCGGTGGCAGCACCGCGGGCACGCACATCGGCGGCCTCGTTCATCTCGTGACCGACGTGGCCGCGGACCCACTCGAACGTGACCTTGCGGCCCTGCAGTTCCGCGTCGAGTTCCTTGATGATCTCGACGTTGAGCACCGGGTTGCCGTCGGCCTTCCGCCAGCCCTTGCGCTTCCAGCCGGCGAGCCACTCGGTGCAGGCCTTGATGGCGTACTGGCTGTCGCACAGGATGTGCAGCGGCTCGCCGGTGTCCTTCGTGGCGCGGAGCAGCTGCAGCACGGCGGTGAGCTCGCCGATGTTGTTCGTCGCGCGGGGCCAGCCGCCGGCCGCCCACCGGTCGTCGTCGACGTACCAGGCCCACCCGGCAGGGCCGGGGTTGCCGAGGGCTGAGCCGTCTGCGGCGGCGACGATCGTCACGATGGGACCTCCTGGTGGTGCCGAGTGCTCGCGAGTGCTGGTCAACCGTAACCGACCGTACGGACGGGCTCCGCGCGGCGGGGCGGCGACCGGATCAGCGCGCTGCGGGATCGAGGTTGAGATCGGTGTCCGTGATGAGCTGGTCGCCCGCGCCGGTCTGCAGCGACGGGTTCAGCCAGCGGAGTTGCGCGACGGTGATGCCCAAGCGTTCGGCGACCGTCACCTGCGCGTCGTCGCTCGACACCTGGTACGACACCGGCACACCGTGACGTTCGTGCACCCAACCGTTCGCCCCGGGCCGCGCTGCGCCCACGTCGACCTGCAGGTGCGGGTACGGGTCGGGGATCGTCCAGTGCAACGGAGCGACTGCGAGCACGGAGCCGATGCCGGTGCGTCCGGAATCGTCCCCGTCATCAGACGGTGCCGGCACGAGCGCCACGCTGTGCAGGAAGTCCGGAGTGGACCCAGCCTCGGACAGTCCGACCGAGTCCGGGGCGCCGGTCTCGGGGTCCCAGATGACGACCCCGGCACGGTGTCCGCTGGCGTCGCCGGCACCGTCAGCGTCACCCCCGCGGAACTCCAAGCTCATCCACTGCGGGTTCGTCGTGCGGTAGCCGGACAACTCGGCGTCGAAGGTGCCGGTCTCGTTCGCGACGACCCGCACGTGGATCCGGGTGTCGCCGCTCGCCGAGACGACATCGGTCTCGGCGGCGACCGTGCCGGGCGCCAGGACCTGCGGCGTGCTGACCTGTTGTGCGGCGGAAGTCGGGTCGGCTCCCGGGCTCCGGCTCGTTCCGTCGAGTGATGCCTGTCGCGTCGGCACCGGGATCGCGTCGTCGCCGCCGGACGCCGTGCACCCGGCGAGCAGCAGCCCCACCAGCGCCGAGCCGATCACTGTGGTCGTCGCGGTCCGTGTTCGTCCCATCGTTCCCCCTCGTCGGCAGCGTAGCGGGGGCCAGGGACGTCATCGAGTGCGGGGAGCGGACCGAGCCAGACTCGTTACACGGGGCCGAGGACTACCGTCCGCTGCAGGAGGAAACACCATGAGCGACAGCATCCCGAACTCCCCCGGCCCCGAGCCGTCCGACGACCGAGCACGGAACGACGCGCTCCGCGACGCCGCGCACAGCGACGACGTCGACGGGGTCAGCGGACGCGAGCAGCGAGCAGCGGACACGTCGTACAGCCCGTCGAGCGAGCGCGAGATGGACGCGTCCCAAACGAAGCAGCGCGACGACGCCGACCTGCGTGAGGACGGCATCGACCCGTCCAAGGTCATCGCGGCCCCCGGGACGGGTGGCGCGGACGACGCCGGCGACGTCGAGCCCGAACCGGGCGACCTGCACCTGCCGTGGCAGTCCGAGGAGGACCGCCGAGGCTAGCTCGGCTACGACACCGAGTCCGGGTGGGAGCCCGTCCGCTGCCCGGACTCGAGCGTCGCGATCGCCGCGAGCTCGTCGTTGGTCAGCACGAAGCCGTCGACGTCGAGGTTCGACTGGATCCGTGACGGCGTGACCGACTTCGGCAGCACCACCACGCCCTGCTGCACGTTCCACCGCACGAGCACCTGCGCCACGCTCACGCCGTGCGCATCCGCGATGCCGGTCAGCACCGGCTCGTCGATCAGGCGCCCACGACCGAGCGGCGACCACGCCCCGGTCACGATGTCGTGCTGCTCGTGGAACGCGATGAGTTCGCGCTGCGGCAGCCACGGGTGCCGTTCGACCTGGTTCAGCGCCGGCACCTCGCCGGTCTCGTCGATGAGCCGCTGCAGGTGCGGCACCTGGAAGTTCGAGACACCGATGCTCCGTGCCCGCCCTGACTCACGCAGTTCCACCAGAGCGCGCCAGGTCTCGACGTAGCGGTCGTTGGCGGCGGCCGGCCAGTGGATCAGGTAGAGGTCGACGGCGTCGAGCCCCAGCCGCTCGAGGCTGCCGTCGAACGCAGCCAGGGTCGCGTCGCGCCCCTGGTGGTCGTTCCACACCTTGGTCGTCACGAAGACGTCGTCACGGTCCAGCCCGGAGGCCCGGATCGCCTTGCCGACGCCGGTCTCGTTGCCGTACATCTCGGCGGTGTCGACGTGCCGGTAGCCGGCGTCCAGCGCGAGGCGGACCGCCGTCTCTGCCTGGGTGTCGTCGACCTTGTAGACGCCGAAGCCGATCGCGGGGATCGAGCGGCCGTCGCGCAGGGGAACTGAGGTGACCATGCACCCATCCTGCCGGTGCCTGGCGGGCGCGCGCCGGGCCTCCAGGCCATCAGTGGAGAACGCGACCCGTACGCCGGGCGCACGTTCCTTCCCGTACCGGCCGCGATGGCGAGTGGAAACGGGCGTACCTGGTCAGAACTTCCGACCAGGTACGCCCGATTCGACCAGGTACGCCCGAAACTGCCCGCCGCCGCCGCGCGCCCGCCGACACCCGCCGCCGCGCGCCCACGCCGCCCGCTCAAGTCGGCAGGTGCACCGGCTCGGTGTCGGGGAGGGGGCTGGCGTCGCGGCCGCGCAGGTCGGGCAGCCAGCTGCGCATCGCCAGGGGGAGCAGCACGCCCAGGCCGGCCATCACGGCGCCGACGGTGAAGCCGCCGACGGGGCCGCTGCCGTCGATCAGGAAGCCGGCGATCGCCGAACCGCCGGCGGCACCGATCAGCTGGCCGGTGCCCATCCAGCCGTAGGCCTCGGCCGTGTCGGAGAACTTGACGGTGGCGGAGACCGAACCGAACATCACCGCGAGGGCCGGCGCGATGCCCACACCCGCGATGACCAGGGCCAGGCAGAGCCACCAGAAGCCCGTGCCGCCGAGGGCCAGGGTGAGGCCGACGAAGACGACGGCCATGCGCGTCCACAGGGTGTTGCGGGAGATGGGGCGGTGGCCGAACGCCAGGCCGCCGGCGAGCGAACCGACCGCGAACACCGCGAGGACGATGCCGGCGTTCGGGCTGCCCTCGCCGAAGACGCTGGTGACGCTCGCCTCGACCGCGGCGCACGCTCCGATCAGCAGCAGACCGGTCAGGGTGGCGACGACGACCGCGGGGCGCTTCAGCACGACACCGAAGGCGCGCTTCGAACGGGGGATGCGGACGCGGCCGAGCTCGGGGGAGGCGATGAACCACGCGCCGCCGACGACCAGGAAGACCATCGCGACGACGATCGCCTCGACCGTGCCGACCTGGGTGGCGACGAAGGTGGTGATGACCGGGCCGGCGACCCAGATGAGCTCCTGCGCGCTGGCGTCGAGGGAGAAGAGGGGTGTGAGCTGCGCCGACGTCACCATCTTCGGGTAGATGGTGCGCACCGCCGGCTGCACGGGCGGGACCGCCAGGCCGCCGAGGAACCCGACCACCACGTAGCCCCAGAGCGGCATGACCACGAACGCGATGACCACCATGCTGACCAGCGCGACGATGCTCGTCAGGATGAGGACGGGGCGCATGCCCCAGCTGCCCATCCACCGGCTCGTCAGGGGGCCGGCCAGCGCCTGCCCGATGCTCGTCGTCGCGAGCACCAGACCGGCCGCGCCGTAGGAGTCGAACACGTGCTCGACGTGCAGCAGGTAGGCCAGCGACAGCATGCCGAACGGGAACCGCGCGGTGAGCTGTGCGGCGATGACACGACCCACGCCAGGGGTCTTCAGGAGGGGCCCGTACGTACTCACGAGACGAGTGTACGGACCGGCCGGACGGGGGTGTCCCCCGTCCTGGGGAGGGGCGGTTCGCGACACGCCGACGCGTTGATTCCACATCTGTGGATCGGGACTGTCCACCGGTGTGGGGAAGTGTCGGTGGTCGGGCGCAGACTGGCGGAAACTCGGGCCTCCCGGGAATCCACAGACTGTGGAGGACGTTGTGGAGAACTACACGGCTGTAACACTTCCTCTAGTGGTCGGTGCTGCGGCTAGCCACTAGATGTAGTGTGGAGGCATCGCAGCGGCCCCTCCCGGACACGACTGCGGACAGACATCAGCACCACCTCCACAGCACAGCAGAAACCAGTAGGAACCAGGGGAGAACATGGCCGTCACCGTCTACACCAAGCCGTCCTGCGTCCAGTGCACCGCGACGTACCGGGCCCTCGACAACAAGGGCATCGAGTACGAAGTGCACGACGTCTCCACGGACGAAGCAGCGCTCGAGCACGTCAAGAGCCTGGGCTACATGCAGGCCCCCGTCGTCGTCACGGACGACGACCACTGGTCGGGCTTCCGCCCCGACAAGATCGCAACCCTCAGCGCCGAACTGGCGTAGTCGTTCTGCGGGCCCCGAAGGGGCCCGCAGGCAGGGCATCTCGGGAGGCGCGACTCGCCTCTCCTGGCCCGTCCGGTCCGCCTGTCCGCACCTTTCCACGAGGAGCGCACCATGAGCCGATTGGTCTACTTCTCGAGCGTGTCCGGGTACACCGCGCGCTTCGTCGAGAAGCTCGGCCGCGACGCGGACCGGATCCCGCTCTACCCGAGCGAACCGTTCCTGCACGTCGACGAGCCCTACGTCCTGGTCCTGCCCACCTACGGTGGCGGCAACGGCGAGGGTGCAGTCCCCAAGCAGGTCATCAAGTTCCTCAACGACGCCCACAACCGCTCGCTCATCCGCGGCGTGGTGGTGGGTGGCAACACGAACTTCGGCGAGGCGTACGGCCTCGCAGGGGACGTCATCGCGCAGAAGTGCAACGTCCCCCTTCTCTACAGATTCGAACTCTTCGGGACCCCTGACGACGTGTCGGCGGTCAACTCAGGATTGGATGCATTTTGGACGCAGCAGTTGCAGACGTCGATCTGACGTCGCCGCAGACGGGGATGGACTACCACTCCCTCAACGCGATGCTCAACCTCTACGACGCGGACGGGAACATCCAGTTCGACAAGGATCGTGAGGCCGCCAAGCAGTTCTTCCTGCAGCACGTCAACCAGAACACCGTCTTCTTCCACAACCTGAAGGAGCGGCTCGACTACCTGGTCGAGAACGAGTACTACGAAAAAGCCACGATCGACATGTACTCGCTGGACTTCATCCAGCGACTCAACGACCTGGCGTACTCGAAGAAGTTCCGGTTCCAGACGTTCCTCGGCGCGTTCAAGTACTACACGAGCTACACGCTCAAGACGTTCGACGGCAAGCGCTACCTCGAGCGCTTCGAGGACCGCGTCGTCATGACCGCCCTCGGCCTGGCCCAGGGCAACGAGCAGCTCGCCATCGACCTGGTCGAAGAGATCGTCGCCGGCCGCTTCCAGCCCGCGACCCCCACGTTCCTCAACACTGCGAAGGCACAGCGCGGCGAGCTTGTCTCCTGCTTCCTGCTCCGCATCGAGGACAACATGGAGTCGATCTCGCGCGGCATCAACTCCTCGCTGCAGCTCTCGAAGCGCGGCGGCGGCGTGGCCCTGCTCCTCTCCAACATCCGCGAGGCCGGCGCCCCGATCAAGCAGATCGAGAACCAGTCCTCGGGCATCATCCCCGTGATGAAGCTGCTGGAAGACTCCTTCTCCTACGCGAACCAGCTCGGTGCGCGTCAGGGTGCCGGCGCGGTCTACCTCAGCGCCCACCACCCGGACATCATGAAGTTCCTCGACACCAAGCGCGAGAACGCCGACGAGAAGATCCGCATCAAGACGCTGTCGCTCGGCGTCGTCGTGCCGGACATCACGTTCGAGCTCGCGAAGAACAACGAGGACATGTACCTGTTCTCGCCGTACGACGTCGAGAAGGTCTACGGCGTCCCCTTCGGCGACGTCCCGATCTCCGAGAACTACCGCGCGATGGTCGACGACTCGCGCATCAAGAAGACGAAGATCAAGGCGCGTGACTTCTTCACGACCATCGCCGAGATCCAGTTCGAGTCGGGCTACCCGTACATCGTGTTCGAGGACACGGTGAACAAGGCCAACCCGATCAAGGGCCGGATCAACATGTCCAACCTGTGCTCGGAGATCCTGCAGGTCAACACCCCGACGACCTTCAACGAGGACCTGTCCTACAAGGAGATCGGCAAGGACATCTCCTGCAACCTCGGCTCGCTGAACATCGCGCTGACGATGGACTCGCCGGACTTCGGCAAGACCATCGAGACCGCCATCCGCGGCCTGACCTCGGTCTCGCAGATGTCGCACATCACCTCGGTGCGTTCCGTCGAGGACGGCAACGACAAGTCGCACGCCATCGGCCTCGGCCAGATGAACCTGCACGGCTACCTCGCTCGTGAGCGCGTCTACTACGGCTCCGAAGAGGGCATCGACTTCACGAACATCTACTTCTACACGGTGCTGTTCCACGCCCTGCGTGCGTCGAATAAGATCGCGATCGAGACCGGTGAGACCTTCGACGGCTTCCGCGACTCCAAGTACGCGTCGGGTGAGTTCTTCGACAAGTACACCGACCAGACGTGGACCCCCGCGACCGCTCGTGTTGCCTCGCTGTTCGACAATGCGAACATCACGATCCCGACGCAGGACGACTGGAAGGCGCTGAAGGCGTCCGTCCAGGAGCACGGCATCTACAACCAGAACCTGCAGGCCGTCCCGCCGACCGGTTCGATCTCGTACATCAACCACTCGACGTCGTCGATCCACCCGATCGCGTCGAAGATCGAGATCCGCAAGGAAGGCAAGCTCGGCCGCGTCTACTACCCGGCGCCCTTCATGACGAACGACAACCTGGACTACTACCAGGACGCGTACGAGATCGGTGCCGAGAAGATCATCGACACGTACGCCGCGGCGACGCAGCACGTGGACCAGGGCCTGTCCCTGACGCTGTTCTTCAAGGACACCGCCACCACGCGTGACATCAACAAGGCGCAGATCTACGCATGGCGCAAGGGCATCAAGACGATCTACTACATCCGTCTCCGCCAGCTCGCGCTGGAGGGCACGGAGGTCGAGGGCTGCGTCAGCTGCATGCTGTAGAGCTGCCGCTCTGCTCCCTGGAGGCGCGGTGCCAACCCGCACCGCGCCTCCAGTCCGTCACTTAGTCACCATCTCTGTAAGGAACACACGTTGGTCGAGAAGCTGAAGCTCATTGATCGGGTCCAGGCCATCAACTGGAACCGCATCCAGGACGACAAGGACGTCGAGGTCTGGAACCGTCTCGTCAACAACTTCTGGCTGCCCGAGAAGGTGCCGCTGTCGAACGACGTGCAGTCGTGGAACACGCTGACGCCGGCCGAGCAGACCCTGACCATGCGTGTGTTCACCGGTCTCACCCTGCTCGACACCATCCAGGGCACCGTCGGCGCCGTGTCGCTCATCCCCGACGCGATCACCCCGCACGAGGAAGCCGTCTACACGAACATCGCGTTCATGGAGTCGGTGCACGCCAAGTCCTACTCGTCGATCTTCTCGACCCTCGCGTCGACGCGTGAGATCGATGAAGCCTTCCGCTGGTCCGAGGAGAACCCGAACCTGCAGAAGAAGGCGTCCATCGTGATGGACTACTACCAGGGCGACAACCCGCTGAAGCGCAAGGTCGCCTCGACGCTGCTCGAGTCGTTCCTGTTCTACTCGGGCTTCTACCTGCCGATGCACTGGTCGTCGCGCGCCAAGCTCACGAACACTGCTGACCTGATCCGCCTGATCATCCGCGACGAAGCCGTCCACGGGTACTACATCGGCTACAAGTACCAGAAGGGCCTCGAGACCCTCACGCAGGCCGAGCGCGACGAGCTCAAGGACTACACGTTCTCGCTGCTGTTCGAGATGTACGAGAACGAGGTGCAGTACACGCAGGACCTCTACGACGAGGTCGGTCTGACCGAGGACGTCAAGAAGTTCCTGCACTACAACGCCAACAAGGCGCTGATGAACCTGGGCTACGAGCCGATGTTCCCGAAGAACATCACCGACGTGAACCCGGCCATCCTCTCCGCCCTGTCGCCGAACGCGGACGAGAACCACGACTTCTTCTCGGGGTCCGGCTCGTCGTACGTCATCGGCAAGGCCGTGAACACTGAGGACGAGGACTGGGACTTCTGATCCTGGTCTGACTCGTGGGAACGCCCCGCTGGCTTCGGCCGGCGGGGCGTTCTCAGTTGACGGGCACCGTCGCCGGTGCGGCCGGATAGCGGTCCCCGGATTCACTTGGTCGACGCAACACCTTCCTCGGAGGTGTTCCGCGTGTACCTGTCTCTGTCATCACCGCAAGCTGTCCGGTTCCTCGCGCTGATTGCGGAGGGGCGAGGTCTCAAACCTTCCGCCCGAATCGCTGGCATCGGCAAGGAGACCGGGTACCGGTTCCTGCGCGAGCGGTATCTGCAGCTGCGCCGTTCCGGTCATGATCCCGCGGCGGCGCTGGAAACGGTCGGGGTGACGAGCAGCCGTGCAGCGTCCTGGGAAGCGCGCCTGAACCTCGACGGACGGCACCATCTGCGCGTCGAGCTGAGTGTCGAGGACCGGTTCTGGTCGGCGTTCAACGCAGGCGCATCCGTCGATGCTGCCGCGGCCGGAGCCGGGCTGGGCCGCGCGACCGGCTACCGGCTTCTACGACGTCGATTCGACGAGCTCCGGGAAGGAAGCTCCGTCGCATCTGCCGCCGTCACGCTTCGGTTGAGCGGGAAGCGCGCTGACCTGCTCGAGCGGGAACGGCGGAGCAGACTCCGCAGCGACCAGAGCGCCGCCACGGCGGCGCTGCGCAAGGCGTTGGCTGCTTCGGCGCGCGTTGCTGAGCTGTCACTGACGACGACGCGGGGAGGGCGAAAAGCCGTTGGCGTTGAGGACGAGTACTGGAAGCTGATGCGGCAGGGCATGAGCAACACCGACGCCTGCAGACTGCTTGGCATGTCTCGACGCTCCGGCACCCTGATTCGCCAACGAGCCGGCTACCGCGTCCCGCCAGCGAGCCCTATCGAGCCGGCGTCGTCGGGACGTTACCTGGCGCTGCGGGAACGACTCCAGATCGCCGACCTCCACCGACTGGGGCTCTCGATTCGCCAGATCAGCGTCCGTCTGGGCCGGCACCCGTCAACGATCAGTCGCGAGCTCCGTCGGCACCGGACAGGAAGCGGGGACTACTTGCCGCATCTTGCTGACGATGACGCCAGGCGCCAACGCGCCCGTCCGAAACCGCACCGCCTCGTCGCCGATGCCGCGCTTCGACGGCTGGTGCAGCGGAAGCTGAACCGGTTCTGGTCACCGGAAGAGATCAGCGGCTGGCTACGAAAGACCTACCCCACCGACGCGGCAAGGCGCATCTGCCACGAGACCATCTATCGAGCCCTGCTCCTCCGGGACGATGCCGGCCTGCACAAGCGCTACACGGGCAAACTCCGCACCGGACGTCGAGTCCGACGCACCAGGTGGAACAACCCCATCGGTCGAGGATCCCGGATCCGGAACATGGCCAGCATCACCGAGCGCCCCGCGGAAGCAGCCGACAAGCAGACCGCCGGCCACTGGGAAGGCGACCTCATCGTCGGTGTCGGCTCCGTGTCCGCGATGGCCACCCTCCGTGAACGCACCACCCACTACGGCATCGTCGTGAACCTCCCGAACGATCACACTGCGCGCAGCGTCAACGCCGCGATCACGGAAGCGTTCGCTGCGATCCCCAAGCACCTGAAACGGTCGCTGACCTGGGATCAGGGCGTCGAGATGGCTGCCCACGAACAACTCACTGCCACGACCGGTGTCCCCGTGTTCTTCGCCGACCGTTCCAGCCCCTGGCAGCGCGGCGCGAACGAGAACTTCAACGGGCTCCTCCGGCAGTACTTCCCCAAGGGCACGAACCTTGCCCTCCACAGCAGCAGCCACGTCACCGCGGTGATGAACGATTTCAACAACCGCCCGCGAAAGCGCCTCGACTACGACACTCCAACCCAACGATTCAACGCCGAGAAGCGCCGCATCACTGCCCTCCAGCTACCCTGAAACCAGCCCCAAATTGACCATCTGTTGCGTCGACCATCAGAATCCGCCGGTCGCTCATCGAGATTCGTTTCGGATGGGCTATGTGAGACGCGAACGTCGTCATGTGCAAGCCGCGGGAGGCCGTCCCCGCTGAGGACCCGATTTCGGACGATGGAATGAGCCGGTAGCGTCGCGATGTGACTGTTGCCCTCATCGTCCTCTTCTCAGCCTCCGCGAGTTTGCCCGTCGCGGGCCTGGTTCGTCTCTATCGAGCGGCACGCGCCGCGTCCATCGAACGACAAGCTGAAGTCGATCGGCGCGGTTCCGTAGAAGCGACCTTTGGGGACTTCGATGCCTTTGTTGCATCGTGGTCAGCTGAACTTCTGACAGAGGACCGCAAAGCCAGACTCGTCGATCTTCTGCTCATCGGGGGCGGCCTGATCTGCGGAGCTTCAGCAAGCATCTGGGATGTTCTCGTTTAGCGCCACTCGAATCATGCTGATCCATTGCATTCGCCGACGCGGCTCGACGCTTTGGCCAGCGGAGGCGATGGTAAGACAGAGGTCGAGCGCCTCGTCCACGATTGCCAGCACCGGTACGAGAACGTCGCGGTGATCAATGGCCCGATCACCGGCAACACGACGCTGGGCGAGACAGTCATCCCGCCCGGAGCTAGGCCCCTCCCGAAGAACGCGCGCTACGCTGCGAAGCTGGGGGTCGCGATCCCGCAGAGTACGCTGGCATCGAGCCCAAGAACCTCGCACATCGCGGCGTAGTGCTGCGGATCTAGCGTTTGCATCAGCGCAAACACGGCTTGGAGGACGGCGATCGCTTCCCCTGGTTCAAGCGGCCGACTAATGTCGGCGTCCTCGTTGTGGGAATACGAATGTAGGTATCTGAGGACTCGGGTGCGGACAGGCCCGTCCTCGATGTTCGCGAGCGCCTCGCGCAACGCACCGTCGAAGCTTCCAACCTTCGCCGGGTAGCGGAACGCGAGGAACGCCTCGAGCATTCGTCGGGCCGAATTCGGGGCGAGTGCGAGTGCGTCAAGCTGCGCCATGAGGCCACCGCCATTTGCAGCGTCGGATACCGCCTGTCCAACGTGACCGAAGAGGTAGTGGTATTGCGACCGGAGCGTCTTGGCCTTCCGATTGTCCTTGTGCGGCCATTTGACGAAGGTCGGGACCCGGCGCGGTTCTCCGTCAACTTCGCGGTTTCGGATATGGAGTTCGTGCACCGAGCTGCGTGGAGCGAATCGGCCGGCGCTGTCCAGCTGGATTAGCCACTGCCGGAACATCTCGAAGCTGTGGGTCAGGACGAAGGTCTGCGCGATCGCCGGCCGAGAGACAAGTTCTGCCCATAGATGGGAGGAGACGCCAAACATCACGTTGTGATCGAGACTCGACACCGGATCGTCGACGACCACGATCGGGAGGGTATCGACGACTTCGCTGCTGCGCAGGCGGGCGAGGAAGTGAATCAGTGCGATGCAGGTCCGTTCGCCTTCGCTGAGCGCGGTTGCAGGCGCCCCGGCACGTTCGAGGCGGTACGTCCGCCGGTCCGGACCAGGCGCGAACAGAAGCTCGTCGCGACCGAGGAGACGGGCGATCGACGCCGTAAGTTCGGCGGCGAGTGGAGTCGGGTCCGCCTCGAGGTCCGTCAGTGCGACGATGCGGCCATCGGTCTCGCGTTGCTCTTGATCAAGTTGAGCGAGTTCGAGCTCTGCTGCCTCGATTTCGGACGCGGCGATGTGGACCTCGTCAGCGACGCCGGCGACGATGTGTAGCTCGAGCCGCCGCGCAGCTCCGCGAACGTTCTCCGAGTGGGAACGACTTCGGCTCCCGTGGACGCCTAGAGCGGCTTCGATGTGCTCTGTCGTTGGTGGCTCAAGACAGAGGTCTTTCGGCAGGAACGGGGTGCCGAAAGGATTTGAGCGCTTCGCACGGAGGAGCTCGTCGAGGTTCTGCACAGCGTCTTGGTACGTCGCCAGGTCACTGTGGTAGTCATCTCTTGCTAGGTCGAACGCTTCGGCGGCATCTTCGTAGAGTTCTTGCCTGCGCGGAAGGGCGAGCGCGTACTGAGCGGCATCCGCGACCGACGTGGCGAGCCGACGTATCGCGAGGTCGATTCGTCGTTGTAGATCCTCGACCGCCGAATCGAAGTGCGCCTCGAGGGCGTCTCGGCGCTCCGGGCCAAGCTCGCCGTCACAGAAGAGGCATCTCGCGAGGCCGTCGTGTAGCTCCAGCCCGGTTTGGACCCACTCCGCCCGATCGCCATGTTCGGTGAGAGCGTCAATTGCAGTCGCGGTGACTCTTTCGTCGAGCAGCTCGACGATCGCGGTCATGTCGGCCTGCGCCGCGAGGTTCGGGCGATTCGGACGTTCGATCGCGGCCAACGGAGCCGAGTCCACGACCATCTGGTCGGCACGAGCGTCTGTCGACGCGCCTGCGAGCGTTGACGCGTGTTCCAGCAACGCTCGGACTTGAGTGATGTTGTACACGTTCGACGCGCGGTAGCGCCTATCGGTGCCCGAGAGTCGGTTGACGACGTCCTGCGCGGCGCTGCGCATCTTGTCGTCTCGGTGCTTTCTCGTCTGTACGATCCGGTTCCGGAGATCTGCTCGCGATGACGTGAGGTCCTTTGAGCGCGCCCGCTTCTCTTCGAGCTCGGCTTGTGCGTTCACGTTTGCTTCGCCGAGCGTCAGCAGCGCGTCGGGAGATGGTCCGTCGGGCCCTTCGAAGCGGAGGCTTCTACTGACGTAGCTCTTGTTGAACACGTGCACGCGGCGCCAAGCGTCGTGTCGGTCGTCGACAATGTATTCGAGTGGTAGCCCGTCGGCTTGCCATTCGAACCTGATGTCGGTCGCGGCGGGAAGCACCCCATCGACGCAGTCCTGCAGGAGCTGCGCCAACGTGGACTTCCCGGAGCCGTTCGTCCCGAAGATGAGGTTCACCTGCTCGAACGGTGCGGCACCTCTGCTGCCCGACCAGTTCCGGTAAATCTGATAGTCGCCGATGTGTCTGAACTGCTTGAACATGTCCCGCTTCTTTGCCGTGTCCCAACTCGGAGCGACAGCAATCTAAGGGTTGCTCACTGGACTCCTTCGACGACTTGCCGTCCCGTCGTCCAACTTCCTAGTGGCCAAGCTTCGATCACGTGAACCCCCAAGGTCCGGAACCTTGTTCCCCGGCCCGAAGTCCTGATGCGCAGTAGTCCGCGCTGCACGTCACTGCGCGGAGTGCTGCGTTGCTTCGCGTCGATCGAGCTCGGTGAGCATCGTCGTCGTGTTGCGGAGCACCCGTGGCGTGGTCACGACGGTGATGACGAATATCGCGAGGCGAGCCAGATGGCGAGAGCCGTTATCGGCAGGTAGAACACCGGTGCCAACCATCGGAGCGGCCGGTACTGCTGTTGGCGAGATTGCAATGCTCGCCGCCAATCGGCGATGTCAACGTCGGATGGAACGGTGCCCCGACGGACAGCCTTGCTGAACTCGGGACGCTGCCTACCCGCCCATGAGCACGTCGTGTCCGGCCGACCCAGATTCCCATGAAGATGCCGTAGAACGCGCCGACGATGATAGACAGAAGCGCTCGAGGTCCGACGCCTAGTTCCGGCGTCGTGATGAAGGTCGCTCCAAACCATGCGCCGGCAAACATGACGGCCATGATGACGCCCGCCATCCACGTCGGCACCTGCTTCATCCACCCCATGCCTCGAGCCTGCCATGTCCAGCCGATGGCTGGTCGGTGCATGCTGCGCCAGACGCGTCCGTTAGCCGATCTGCCACCGGACGCATTAGCTGAGACGATGGGGTGTGCCCGATACGACTGCGCTTCTCGTCATCGACCTTCAGCGTGGCGTCGTCCAGGGCTGCTTCGACGTCGCCGGCGTGCTCGGTCGTACTGCGCAGCTCGTCGAGCGCGCGCGATCGACAAGCGTGCCTGTGGTCTGGGTGCAGGATCACGGCAGCTTCGCAGAAGGCACTGATGAGTGGGCACTCGCGGCACCGCTCGAAAGAGCGGGGAACGAGCCGCTCGTCCGGAAGGAGTACCGCGACTCCTTTGCAGACACTGACCTCGCCGACGTCCTGGACTCCTTGGGCGTGGAACACCTCGTCGTTGCCGGCGCCCAGAGCGACTACTGCATCCGGACGACCACGCAAGCAGCGGCCGCGCGTGGGTTTGATGTCACGCTGGTGTCCGACGCGCACACGACGACGGACGCCGAGCACGACGGCGTCCTCATTACCGGCGAGCAGATCATCGCGCACACGAACATGTTCTTCGACAGCCTGCGCTACCCCGGCCACAGGTATTCGGCCGAGCGGTATGACCAGGTGCAGCTGCAGCCCGATCGGTGAGCGATCGTCTACGGTCGCATGATCGTCAAGGGCGCGCCCATCTGTACTCGTCGTCCGTACCGGTCGAGGCCATGCTCGGCCTCGACTGCGAGTAGTGACCGATGGAACGAGGTGACTGGGTCTTCCTCAGCGAAGCCGGCTGTTGCGTAGAACGGCGCGTTCCAAGGCACTCCTGCGTACGTGCGGAGAGAGATGTGCTCGTAGCCACGCTCGCGCGATTGGTCCTTTGCAGCTTCGACGAGCGCTCGACCCAGGCCCTGCCGCGCCAGCCCCGGCGCTACCGACAGCTGCTCGAGGTGGCAGATGCCGTCCACCTCGAGCACGTGCACGAATCCAGCGACTTCGGCGTCGACGTCGACGGCGAGCAGGAAGCCGGGCTCGGAGAGTCGCGTGATCCCGGGAGGGGCTGGAGACCACACGTCGGCGTGCAGGAAATCAATCAGCAGCTGGTCCGCGTCGTTCTCAATCCGCTCGACAGCATGCGCGTCGCTTGCCTGGGCGAATCGGATCAGTCGTGCCATGCCGCAAGCGTAGGAGTCCCGAAGGACGTCTCGGTGAACGATCGACTACCGGGCACGAGCGGCGGGCAGAGCCCGCTACGGTGACGGACGGGACGCTACGACCCGGCGGGCCAGTCGCGGACAAGTGCCGACATGATCACCTCGTCATGGAAATGGCCGTCGCGGAACGTAGCTTGGCCGCGCACTCCTTCGTGCCGATAGCCGACCTTGTCTCAATCAAACAAGTCAGCGGAACACGAGCCCGAAGAGGTTCGTCAGGACAAGGGGAACCGTCACGATCGTGGTGATCGCTGCGACCTTGACGTTCTTATTCTTGTCGGCACGACGAGCAACCGTCTGCGCTCGAGACTCCATCCGGATCCGGTGTCCCGGCCCAATCGGGATTTCCTGTCGTCGAACCTAGAGCGGTCGAACTACGGCGACTAGTAGCCCAAGCAGCAAAACCCAGCCGATGGCGTGCGCGGGAGCGGGCATCGGCTGCACGGCTTCAAGCCAAATCCACAGCCCGATCAGCAGCAGCGGCAGCAACAGCGGTACGAGGCGCTTGACGAGGCTCGTCAGTGGCCGTCGGCCGGTACCTATCAGCATGGACGGCGGCGGCTCTCCGCAGCGAAACCGCACCGTGCGGGGAGCGACGCTTCCAGAAGCCGAAAAGACGTGACTCCGCCCTTACTCTGAGAGACGCTCGACAGACTGTCGACGAGGACTGAAGGGCCGAGATGACCGGGGAACAGCCGAAATACGAGACACGGACAGTGAAGTCGGTGCGCGGCCTGGAATCCCGGACGCAGACCAGGTGGGAGCAGGACGGCTGGGAACTGGTCACGATGACGCAGGGACGGCTGCAGTCGCAGCTGGAGTTCCGTCGGCCGAACAAGCGGGTCGGCCGGCCCACTCTCATCGCCACCGGAGCTGGAGCCGCAGCGCTGGTCGTCGTCATCGTCCTCGGCGCCACCGGAGGGTTCGGAAGCGGCGAGGACGCACCAGCCGAGGCGAAGGCACCAACCACCTCCGCCACGTCAGCCACGACTACCGCCGTACGCCCGTCGAAGGTCGCGGCGCCGAGCCCGACCACGGACGCCCCGGCGGTCATCACGGCCGAGAACTCGCCCCAGTTCGCAGCGCTGCTGCAACTAACCGACACCTGCGACGCCTCGCTCGCAGCGTTCGCCGACGGGAACAAAGGACGGATCGTCCGCTTCGACGGCTCTATTGGAGCGATGGCTCCGCATGGCTCGGCGAAGACCAGGTACGACATCCTCATCGGCGCGGGGGACTTCAGCGAGACATCCGCGCCGGGCCCGGCGTTCCAGTTCAATGACGTGAACACGACGTACGACATGCACTATAAGAATGAGGGGCCCGGTCACATCGGTGTCGGCACGAACCTCGGCATCAGCGCGGAGGTGGCGGACTACAACGCCGACCAGTGCCTGTTCCGCCTGAGGCCAGTGGCGACCTCCTTCCGGTAATCATCTGCGCTGTCGCGTCCATCCGATACGGTCAAGCCATGCCCGATGATGACGAGGTTCCCTCGACCGTCACCCCTGCAGAACTGCGGGCGATGCTCGAGCGGGCTCCGTTGGAAGCGGCGGGCCGAAACCTACGGCTGCTGCCGGCGATGGTCGTGAAGAACACCGACGTGCTGTTCGCTGCTCCCGAGGTCACCCTCGACGACGCGCTCGACATCGCAAGCCATGTCGGCGCGGCGTTCGTCACCCTCGGAGAGCGGACGTTCGACCTGGCGGAGTTCCTCGGCGACGCTGAAGGGGTGCCCGCCAGCCTCCGGAACAACGCCGCGAGTCACGACGGCGACCTGGAGGGGATGGACCTCCAGTTCATCGGCGCGGGCGTGTCCTACGCATGGTGGGCGGCCGTCGACTGGTCGCAGGAGCTGACCGCCGAGCTCGAGGAATGGCAGGAAGACGCGGACGAGAAACGCGACCGGGAACGACGTGAACGGTTGGCGCGGGCGCAGCAACTCATCCAGGCGGCCATCGAAGATGCCGGGGTCAGGGCCGCGAAGCCGATGTCGAGGAAACCGGTCGTTGAAGCGTTCATCCGCAGCCGGATGGAGTCGAGAAACGACGTCGGCGCTGAGTACGCATTGCGGTGGGCACCGCAGCGGGTTGCTGAGGAGTGGCGATCCGCGTACGCGCTCCTCGACAACAGCGCGAAGGTGTTCATCTCCGACCTCCACGAACTGCCCGAGTGGCAGCGCGCGAAATGGAAGCCATCCGTTCGCCGGGACGTGCTCCTGCGGTACGCAGTGAGTCGGACCGGCGGTTGGGCTCCCACGGACAAGTGGTTGAAGGACATGGACGCGAAGTCCGCGCCGACAACCTGACCGGCACGCGAACTTCTTGCTTCGTCCGCGCATACCTCTGACATGAGCAGCAACAGCATCGTCACCCGCGTCACCGGCACCCGGCCCTCGGCCGGTGTCAACGCCGTCGTCCTCGCCCTCGGGCCCTCGGGCCCGCGGTCGCGGTTGTCGCCGGGTTCGTGCTACTGCTCAGCGCCGGATGGCCGGTCGCAGCCCGAGCGTTCGTCGCCTCCGCTGCCCTGCTGGTCGCCTCCCTCACCGTCGAGGCGCGCAAGCGCCTCACGCGGCGCAGGCGTGGCGCCGCTACGATTGACGATCCTCAACCGGGACAAGGGCCGGTAAGCCAATATTGGTCAGGGTTCAGATCGGATCACGCTCATGCGACCGTTGTCCATGAGCAGAGCCTGGTCATCGTTCAGTGGTGTCAGGGCGTAGGCGCCGCGGTATGTGTCGATAGTCTTCTGGACGAGTTCCGGTGGGTACGGGGGCAGGAGGCCGTCCGCGTGCGGGATGACCGTTTGGTCGATCAGCGCGAGTCCGGCGTAGTTGGTGAGCGCGGGCCCGTCAGCGGGATCGTCCATCAAGGATGCCGGGGTTACGTCTGGTACGGCGATGATCGAGCCGGCGCTCGCACCGATGTACGGCAGACCAGCCCAAACGCGCTCGACCAGCACGGCGGCATTCCCACTCTCGCGCAGCGCTTCCAGGAGGGCAAAGGTGCTTCCGCTGGCCACGTACACGGCGTCGACGTCAGCGAGGATCTGGTCGAACCGGTGGGTCGCGGTTCCTCGCGCGGTGACGGGGACGATGTGGCCCGCAAGCTCCTCGAGGGCTGCACGTTCCACTTCGACGAAGGCAGCGCCCGCGAACGATTGCTGCGCGTCGTCGATGTAGGCAATTCGGAACCCGTCGAGCGGCGCCTTCGCGCGGTTCGATCCGGTCAGGAAGGGCAGGATCGCCCCGGTGTTACGGGATAGCAGCAGGATCTTCACGGAACGTGACCCTAGAGAGGCCCACCGACACCGTTGCCCGCCACGGAAGAGCAGCGCCCGTCGGCGAAGCGCGCCAGGTGCTGGCGGCCCCGTCTCAATAGCCGATCGTCATGCGAGACAATGTGTCCGCGGTTACGTTGAGCTGGTGAAGCCGCCGAAGTATCCGCGCCCGTTTGCGTGGTTCGTGGTGATCGCAGCCAGTCTTCTGCTCGCGCTCGGACTGCTAAACCTCATCATCAACACCACCCGCCCCGGGTCGTGGCTTCTGTTGATGGTGCTCATGCCGTGGCCGCTTTCCGCGGGCTTGAAAAGCTTGCGTCTGTCGCCTACGAGCACATGGAGTAGCCCGCCTTGATCATCATGAAGTCCAACGGGTCAGTCAGCAGTGTGCTGAACGACACGTTCCGCCCGCTCCCGGACCAGGTGCGACGCAGCCTCGGCCTCCTCGACAACGACGACCACTTCGCGTGGCTCGTCTTCTCCGCGCCGATCGACGACCAGACCTGGCGCGCCGGCCCGCAGTCGGTCATCGACGAGTACGGCAACTCCTACCTGCAGGCCGGTGGCACCGCGGAGAAGATGAGCGTGGAGCTGCGCCGTCGCGAGGACGACGGGGAGTACCGCTTCTACATCGTCGGCCGTGACCACGACCTCACCGAACCGCTCACGGAGACCATCGACGTTCAGGCAGCGCACGAGCCTCGGCATCCTGCCGAGCTGTTCACGGCCGACCAGGCTGCGCCGGTGTTCATGCACTACGTCGAACACCAGACGGTGCCCGACGGCTACACGCTCCGTCTCATCGACGACATGTAGAAGGTGGCGACGCCACCGTCGCGTGTCCGCGACCGTGTGCCGGACAGGAGGCGCGGTGCCAGCTGGCACCGTGCCTCCTGTCCGTTGCTGCTCACGCGACCGCGTGCAGTCGCGCAGCCAACCGCGTCCGGCCAGCCCTGGGCTGGGCTGGGAATGGTGCTGGGTCCGGATCACCCGAGGGCGCCGCCCCAGAAGTTGCCACCGCCGAACACGACCTTCACCGGCACGGCCTGCGCTCGGTCGGCCACGTACCGGTACACGCCGCCCGGACGTCCGAGCCACAGCACCTGCGCGGTCGTTGCGGCCGTCGCCACGGTCCGGAGCTCCACCACGTACTGACCGGAGGGGATCTGGAACTGCGCCGTCTGCTCGCTGTCGAGCAGCGTTGAGAACCGTGTCGAGAACGACGCACCGGTCGTCGTGTTCGTCACGGTGACGCGCGCGCCGCTCAGCTGCGCCGACGGGCTGCGGGATGCCGAGGCCGCGTAGACGACCAGGTCGTAGTCGCTGTGGGCGTAGTGCTGTGACAACGTGACCCGCGACGCCGGGAGGGTCCCTCGCTGCTGGTACACCCTGGTCTTCCAGACGGCGGGCGACGCCGTTCCACTGGCGTAGGCCTCGATGCGGTACTTCCCGGTGCTCAACCCGACGAACTGGTACTGGCCCGCCCTGTCCGAGGTCGTCCGGAACACCTGCGAGGTGTCCTCGTTCCAGGCGTACATCAGGCGACCGGCGGCGGGTCCCGTGGGGCCGACCACACCGCCCTGCACGGTGGCGCCGATCACGAGCGGCACGGTGACCGCGACTGTCGAGCCGCCGCGGACGGCGATGCCCGAGCGGAGTCTGGGTGCGTAGGTCTCCGTTCCGTGCGGCGGGAGCTGCCGCGTCGTCACCGTGATGGTGTCCGGTGCGGGGATGCCGGTGAACGTGGCGGTGCCGTCATCGTCGGTGGTGGCGTTCCCGACGACGACGTCCGTGCCGATCGCTGCGAGTTCGACGTCCGCCAGCCGGATCGCGGTGCCGTCCGGCATTGCGAGCTGCGCGGTGATCGTTCCGGATCCGGCCGCAGTCGCTGGTGGCGCGAGGCCGATCAGCGCGCCTGCTGCCAGCGCAACGGCCAGTGTCATCCCCGTGATCAGTCGCATCGCGTTCCCCGGTCGTTGGCCAGCCGTGCGTTGCCAGGGACTGTACGCGCACGGCGGGCGGGCGGTGAGGCAGGCACATCGCAGCAGCGGTCACGCGGAAGCCGTCCCGGCTTCGACAAGCGTCACGAGGTGCGGGTCGCGCCGATCGCCCAGACGCGGGGCGGTTCGGCACCGTTGACCGCGTGGTCACCGATGATCCGTGCCTTGAACACCCACGGGTTGTGGCTGCCCGCGGTGCGAGCGTTCCGCCAGTGCCGGTCGAGGTTCTTCGTCGTGCTCACCCCGGACGCCGCGAGCGCGTCGAACAGATGCGAGGTCGCCGTCGTCGCCAGGGTGGTCAGCGCCACCTGCGCCTGTGCGGTCGCGAGTTCGGCGCGGTCGTTGCGGCGCTCGTCCTCGGCTGTGTCGAGCCCGGCTCCCTCGTACGCACCCTGCAGGGCCGCGGCGGCCCGGTCGACGATCGCAGTGGCGGCGAACCCGGCCGCCGACACCTCGCCGACGACCTGGAGGATCTGCGGGTCGGCTGCGATCGTGTCGGCGTTGCCGTGCGAGAAGACGCGGGTGCGGTTCCGGACCTCGCGCGCGATCTCCCGCTCGGCTGCGAGGACGGACCCGGCGAGGACGCTCAACAGCACGCCCTGGTAGAACGCCGTCTGGTACTTGAACCGCTCGTCGAAGGGGATCACCGCGTCGGCCTGCACGACGGCGTCGTCGAAGGTGCTGGTGCCGGAGCCGGTGGTGCGCTGCCCGAACCCGTCCCAGTCGTCCGTGTGGGTGACCCCGGGCTGGTGCGCGTCGACGATCGCGATGATCCGCTCGCCGGTGTCCGTGCGCTCGGCGTAGGTGTCGATCCAGTCGGCGAAGATGCTGCCGGTCGAGTAGTACTTCTGCCCGGTGATCCGGAACGTGCCGTCCGGCTGCGGGGTCACTTTCGTGATCACATCGCCGACCTGCACTGACCCGACCTCGGTCCACGAGTTGCCGGCGATCTCACCGCGGCCGAAGCGGTCCAGCCACCCCTCGCGTTCCCCGGTCCGGGCGACCAGCCGGTCCTCCACCAGTGCGAAGTGGCCGCGGAGCGCCTGGGGGATGTTGCTGTCAGCGGCGGCGAGTTCGGTCAGCAGGCGGAACAGCTGGGGCAGGGTCGCCCCGGCTCCGCCGTGGGCGACGGGGACGCGGACGGCGCCGAATCCTGCGGCGGCGAGTTCGCGGATCTCCTCGAACGGGAGGCGGTGGTCGCGTTCGCGCTCGGAGGCGCCGGCAGCGATGCGGTCGAAGATCGGACGGAAACGGGCGAGGAGCTCGTCGTTGGCGCCCTCGTCGATCGTGCTGTCGGCGGTCTGGTTGCTGATGGTCACGAGGACTCCTTCGTGCTCTGGGTTGCTACCTGTCGCGTGGTGTGGCGCCGTCTGGTGTCGATTCGTCCGGTGTGGGCGGACAGCCCGACCAGATGTGCGCCATCGCGAGACTGTGGCATCGCCGAACGCCCGCGAGAAGGGTTGTGTCGATGTGTGTCGGAGGGTGACTTCCCATGACACGTGACCACGCTGCGACGCCGTGAGCGTTCGCAGCAGCCGTTTCGCGGTGCTGCGCGTGTGCGATGGCCGCGGAGCCGGTCGGACGAAGACGGGAATGCTCCTCCGAGAGACCCGCGTCGGCCACGCTCACAGGAGCGCGCATCATCGAGCGAGCGCGCACCCGCCAGAGGACCGGCCGCTGCCTTGCTTGGTGTGGGCGATAGCCGTGGTCTCGGCGCCGTTCACTCCGGTGAGGTTCAGGACGGCGGTGTCGTCCCTGCGCCCTCGGTGTCGTCGGCACCCGCAAGACCTGTCCCGGCCTGATCGAGGTTCTCGTGGGGGTCACCCATGTCTCCGGTCGCAGCGCCGGTGCGGGACAGCCCGAAGTGTTTGCGGACGGCGTTCGCCTCGGCGGGGGACAAGGTGCGTCCGGCTCCGAGGGACGGCGCGTCCTTGATCGCGTCCTTCGTGTACCCGACGTGCACGTCGGTTCCGTCGAACGTGGCGTCGTCGGCGGGGACGAGCGCCTGGTGACGCCCGAGCAGTCCCGTCGCGACACAGACGTAGGCCGCACTACCGTCCTCGTCGGAGGGGAACACCTGCACGACCTTGCCCACTGATACGCCGTTGCGATCGCGGACAGTCGCACTCTCGACCTGGTGGATGACACCCTTGGTGATCATGACCGTAGTCAACGCCCTCGAGTCTGACGCCTCGCAGACGCCGACCTTCAGGCCGGAGGGACCCGACCCTCCGGGTCCGAGGCTGCGGTGGTCCGTTCAGTCCCTCAGGCGTTCGCCCGGCGACTGGAACAGTTCGGTGTTGCGGACCTCGGGCCTGCCCAGTTGCGAGCCGTGTCGCTGGCGAAGTCGAGTTGCCCGCAACACGCACGCCGCGATCAAGAGCGCCATGACGACCCATCCGGTGATGGCGAGCGGCCCGACAAGGCGTTCGTCGAAAGGCGGGAAGAGCATGGACTGGTACGAGGCGAAGCTGTTGAGTGCCGCATGGGCGAGCACGCAGGGCAGAAGCGATCCACTCGCAAGCCGAAGCCAGCCGATCAGCACGCCCGCGCCGACACAGCCGATCATCATCATGATGATCCCGAGGGGATTGCGTTCCTCGTAGTTCAGGCCGAGCAGGATCGCGGGAGCGTGCCAGAGACCCCAGATCGCGCCGCTCACGCACAGCGCCCATCCAGTGCCGAGCGGCAGCAGTTTCGGGAGGAGCCAGCCGCGCCAACCGACTTCTTCGCCGGTCGCAGCGATCGCGGTGATGGCAATCCCGATCGGGAGGTTCAGCAGTTGCAGCAGCGCCAGGAGCGCCATCGGCATCGGCGGTTGCTCGCCCGTGACTCGAACGATGAGTTCTTTCGCCATGGAGTGTTCGGGGTCGAGCTGCACCCACCCGAACAGCATCCCGAGGCCCCAGCTGCCGGAGATCAGCACAGCAGCTCCGGCGATGCCTGCGAGAGCGAAGCGCCAGCCTCGACGCGTGAAGAAGCCAGCCAGCCCGAGCGCAACCAGGATCGCTTTCCCGCGGCGACGTTCGAGCGTGACCGCGACCAGCAGCGCTGCGAGGCCCGGTGTGAACATCATCGCCACGGTCGCGATGTACGCACCAGGGTTCCCGACGGGGTCCGAGAGGTCCGCGCTCGCCTGAATTGCTGGCCAGAGCAACACCCACGCCGCACCGTAGGCCAGGCACATGAACACGCTGACCGCACCCCACCGAGTGCCCCGCGACCTCCCAGCTGCGGTCTCGCTCTCGTTCTTTCGCGCCCTGATCTCGCTCATGGTGCCTCCTTGTCGAGTCGTAGCAGCCAGTACGGAACGACTGCCCACGCCGGGCCCGCCAGGATTGCCCACCAAGCTTCTGGTGCCACGGTCGAGGCCGCGACTCCCGCGATGATCAGCCAACTGATCGCCACAGCGGCGATGAATCCAGCGGTGACCGCGCAGGCGATCCGACCTTTCCGCCGCTCTCGAGCGAAGGCAGATCCGACCGCAGCGACGAGAAAGAGGGTCTGCACGGCAGCGAGAAGGCTCACCGTCCCCAACGGGGTCCCGTATCCGCCTGGGCTGCCGTCAGGACCGAAGGTCGTAGCGATCCGATCGGGGAGTCGGTTCCACCACACACTCGTGACTGCGATCTCGATGAAGACGGGGACGGCCGCGGCGAGGGAGCCAAGAGACGCGCTACGCACGTGCTGCGCGCTCACCGGACCCCAGCGCCATTCACGCTAGGGCTGTGCACGGTACCGTGCTGCCTTCTGCCGAGGCGGGACCAGAACTGGTGCGTCTGCTCATGCGGCGTGTACGGCATCGCGGCGATGCCGACGATCGCAATCATGATCAGCCCGAAGCTCCAGAGCCCCATCGTGATGATGATCGCCCCGTGCAGCACCACGCACAGGACCAAGGCAATCGAACGACTTCGCGGGCCACACAGAATCAGCACACCGATCGCGATCTCCGCTATCACCGCACCCCAGGTCACGCCCACCGTCACAGCGGGCAGCGTTGTTGCAGCTTGTAGGACAGGAGCAAGCGGTCCGCTCGCCCCGAAGAACGGGTCCCGAAGGACGTAGTACTCGGCTGTGCCGTTGACCCATTCGGGCGCGAACAGCTTGGCGATCGCGGCGTTGAAGTAGATCGCAGTGACCTGCACTCGCATGACCATGAGACCTGCGAGCGCCACTTGTCGGCGCCAGTTCGCGACGGTATGCGGCGGACCGAGCAGCCAGCGACGTCGGTCGGCGAAACTGACGGCGACGAGGAGCAGGGTGCACACCGCGGCCGCTTGGTCGCCCCCGTCGGGGAGCGAGATCGACCCAGCGATCGAGAACGCAACCCACGCGTGCAGGATCGCCATCACGGTCGGCGCAACCCCAGCCGCAACCCCGATGAGGATCATGACCATGGCGGATGTGACGAGCGCATCGGGCAAGGATCGTCCAAGGCAGTATGTCGAAGCGTTTCGAAGCCCATCACAAACCGGTCCGGCTCCGCTTCCCACCAGAGTCTGCATCAACGCGTCGTACGGCGTTGCCACGAGGATCGTGAGTTGAGCCAGCACGAGCGTCCCGCGAAAGCCGCTGAAGCGGAGCGTCTGAAGGTCCAACCCGCGGAGAGTGCGCCGCAGTCGGGGAGCGCTCACCTCAGCGAAGATCAGTTGCACGACACCTCCACACGTGCAGCCTGCAGCACCCGGAAATTCGGGAGATCGAAGCTACGGAACTCGAACGGAGTCGCCTTCTCCTGAGCGAGGAGGAGATCTCCGCAGAGAGTCTTCCGCTTCGCCCCATTCCTCAGAGCCTGCGGTCGCTCTTCGGCTGCCTGCCGGATGCACTTCTGAGACGCAGACTTGTCCACGCACTTCTTCCAGTTCGCCACCTGCTGATGCAGCGCTGCTAGCTCAGGACCCTGCGCACGCTGCGCGCGCGAGACGCCGAACATGTTCGCTTCTTTGCCTTGCGGCAGCGAAAGCGCCGATTCGCTTGTCTGCGTGCGGTAGGCGACGTACTGCCGGCCCTTTGACGACGCAGTGAAGAACTCCCAGCGCTGTGGCGCTATCGTCAGCACAGCATCTCGGACCGCCACGGCGACAGGTTCACGACTCGACAACGCGTGTGGGGACAGCGACTGCACGATGGTGAGCGCCGTCCAACTCATCAGCACCACGACCGTCGTGGCGAACGGCCAGAGCACTCGTTCCGAACTCATCACCGCAGGGCGAGAGTTAGCTCCGAGGCAAAGGCAGCACTCGAATCGCGGTTTCCTGACTTCGGCCACAACTTCACCTTCACGGAAACAGCCGCCCAGACCAGGACGCCGACTGCGACGACGACGAGGCACTTGCCGTCGCCGGTAATGGTGGCAGAGTCCGAGGTGGCGATGAGGTTGGTCGCGGTTTCAAATGCGTGCAGCGCATCGAGCACCCGGTACGGGTCGCCGCTCTGCAGCGGGACGGTGATGTTGTCGTGAAACTGCGGGTAGGCGTTCTGGTACTCCGTGGTTACGGCGGAGATCTGCGCAGCTGTCAGCTTCTGCTCGCCGCTCGGTACGTACTTGACAAGCTCTGGGTGCTCAGCGATGACCCGCCCCTGCCCGGTGAACAGCTCGATCACGTTCCGATCGGAGAGCGGGGCTCGCTCGGCGGCGAGGTGATGCGTCGTCGGTGTTGCTGCCTGGGCAGGCAGCGCCGGCACCGTGATTGCAGCGGAAACGGTGACCATCACGGCCGCAGCCGCGATCATGATCTTCGACATCGAAGGTTTTTCCTCTCGAGGTTCTTGTCAGTTGCTCGACGGCAAAGCAGCCGTCAGCTCGGCCGCGAACTGTTCCTCGGTCAGGGCGGAGCCGGATCGGCCCGCGACCCAGACAAGGACGCCCAACCACAGCGTTGCAGCGACAGCAACGGCGACCAGCAGGGCGCACTTGCCGTCGCCGGTGATGGTGGCGGATTCCGAGGTTGCGATGCGTTCGGTTGCGGTTTCGAATGCGTGCAGCGCGTCGAGAACTCGGTACGGGTCGCCGCTCTGCAGTGGGACGGTGATGTTCTCGTGAAACTGCGGGTAGGCGTTCTGATACTCCGCAGTCACGGCGGAGATCTGCGCAACTGTCAGCTTCTGCTCGCCGCTTGGTACGTACTTTGCAAGCTCCGGGTGCTCGGCGATGATCCGTCCCTGGCCGGTGAACAGCTCGATCACGTTGCGGTCAGAGAGCGCAGCCCGCTCGGCAGCGACCTGATGCTGCGTTGTCGGTGACGTTGCGTGGGCCGGTAGCGCCGGCACTGTGGCTGCAGCGGAAACGGTGACCATCACGGCCGCAGCCGTAATCATGAACTTCGACATCGAAGCCCCCTTCTCGCGCGGCCCCTCCGCGCACGGGTATGAACGTACATGATGTGAAGTTTGAACCGCAACATATCGACCGATTGGAAATGCGGCGCTCGCAGAACCCCGCTAACGCTGTTCGGGTTCGGGTTCGGGTTCGGGTTCGGGTTCGGGTTCTGGTCGCGACACCAGTACCAACGCGCCCAGTCGACCGGCCGGAAGCCGCGCCTCCAGGCCGGATCGAGAGCCGCGCACGCGGCGGACGCAACGGGAACGGCGGCCCTCCTCCTTCCGGAGGAGAGCCGCCGTCTCGCGGTGATCAGTGGGCCGACGGGACCGCCGTGCCGACGAGCTCGGCCCGCACGATGTCCGCACCAGCCGACAGTGCGCCGAGCTTGTCCAGCGCCGCACCCCGCGCCAGGGGAGCCATCCCGCAGTTGGAGCTCGGGATGAGCTTGTCCGCGTCGACGAACTCGAGCGCCCGACGGAGCACCTCCGCGACCTCCTCCGGGGTCTCCACGGTCTCGGTCGCGACGTCGATCGCCCCGAGCATGACCTTCTTGCCGCGGATCAGCTCGACGAGCTCGAGGGGAACGTGGGAGTGGATGCACTCCAGCGAGACGATGTCGATCGACGACTGCTGCAGGAGCGGGAAGGACTGCTCGTACTGCCGCCACTCGGCCCCGAGCGTCTCCTTCCACTTGTTGTTCGCCTCGATGCCGTAGCCGTAACAGATGTGCACGGCGGTCTCAGCGTGCAGGCCCTCGGTGGCGCGTTCGAGTGCGGCCACGCCCCAGTCCTGCACCTCGTCGTGGAAGACGGTGAAGGCGGGCTCGTCGAACTGGATGATGTCGACGCCGGCGTCCTGGAGCTCCCGGGCTTCCTGGTTGAGGATCGTCGCGAACTCCCACGCCAGCTTCTCGCGGCTCTTGTAGTACTGATCCGAGAGGGTGTCGATCATCGTCATCGGGCCGGGCAGCGCCCACTTGATCGGCCGGTCGGTCTGGGCGCGCAGGAAGCGAGCGTCGTCCACGAAGACCGGCGCCCGGCGGCTCACGGCACCGACCACGGTCGGGACGGCCGCGTCGTACCGGTCACGGATCCGGACGGTCTCCTTGCGGTCGAGGTCGACGCCGTCCAGGTGCTCGATGAACGTCGTGACGAAGTGCTGGCGGGTCTGCTCGCCGTCGCTGACGATGTCGATGCCGCGGCGCTCCTGCTCGTGCACGGCGGAGCGCAGGGCGTCCTGCTTGCCCTCGGTCAGTGCTGCTCCTTGCAGCTCCCAGGGGGACCAGAGTCGCTCGGGCTCGGCGAGCCAGGACGGCTTCGGCAGGCTGCCGACGATCGAGGTGGGGAGGAGAGAACGCATGGGTGTGACGGTCCAGTCAGTCGAAGGGCAGAGGAAGTCAGCGCGCGAGGGCGGGGTCAGCCCACCGGGCGAGGAGTGCGTGGTGCGGCCGCACCAGGTGCTCCTCGGTCCACCGGCCCTGCGTGATCCCGAGGCGGCTGCGCTCCTCGCGGTCGTAGGTCACCGGGGTGGGCGTGAAGTCGGTGTGGTCGAGGGTGGGGCGGTAGGTGCTGCCGGCCGGGGTGTTCGCTGCGTAGACCTCCGGGCGGTAGATCTTCTGGAACGTCTCCATGGTGGCGATCGTGCCGATGAGCTGGAGGTCCGTGTAGTCGCCGGTCAGGTCGCCGCGCGTGTAGAACGCGAGCGGGGCAGCCGCTCCGGCGGGCTGGAAGTACCGGACCCGCATGCCCATCCGGCCGAAGTAGTCGTCGGTGAGCGAGGAGCGCTCGTGCTCGTACTCGGCGCCGAGCACCGGGTGGACGTACCCGTTCCGGCGGTAGGTCTGGCTCGTCGAGACGCTGATGCAGACGACGGGCTCGGCACCGAACTGCGACCCGAACACGTCTGACTCCAGGAAGCGCTGGAAGAGCGCCCCGTGCAGCTGGCCGAAGTCGGACGGCAGCGACGGCGACGACGGCAGCAGCACCGAGAAGTCGTAGTCGCGCAGGTACGACGAGAAGTTGTTGCCGAGGATCCCCTGGTGGTGCTCGCCGGTGTGCTGGTCGACGATCGTGACGTCGAGCATCTCGAGCAACGGGAACTCGGCGTCCGAACCGCCGTCTGAGAACTCCAGCGCCACCGAGACGATGTCGAGCTGCAGACGGTAGCGGTCGTGCGCCGCCGCGGCCAGCTCGTTCGCTCGCCCGTCGATCATCGCCAGCGCAGCGCGGAGGTTCTGCTGACGGCGCTCGCCGCGCGCCAGGTTGGCGAAGTTCGTGGTCAGCCGGGAGCTGTCGGCGGGGGAGTAGTCCTCGTCGAACCGGGTCCGGGTGATGCGGAAGGTGAGGTCGTTCGCCATGGTCGGCAATCTGTTCGTCGAGCGCCCGCGGGCGCTGGGGAAGGGGTGCCTCGATCATGGCGGGATTCCCAGGCCATCAGGTAATACCGAGACGCTATGCACCGGTATAGCCTCGGCCTATGGCCCGTGTCTCGAACGACATCACCCTGCAGCAGCTCCGGTACTTCATCGAGGTCGCGACGGAGGGCTCGATCAGCGCAGCGGCCGACCTGCTCTACGTATCGCAGCCGACGATGTCCGCGGCGATGAAGGACCTCGAGACGCGGATCGGACGCCCGCTCTTCACCCGATCGGCCAGGGGGGTCGTCCTCACCGTCGACGGCGTCGAGTTCCTCGGGTACGCCCGGCAGGTCGTCGAGCAGGTCTCCCTGCTCGAGCAGCGCTACGTCGGTGGACAGCGGTCGCGTCGGCTGCTCGGGGTGTCCGCCCAGCACTACTCGTTCGCGGTGGAGGCCTTCGTGCGCATGGTCGAAGCTGCTGCTGCGGACGAGTACGAGTTCTCGCTGCGCGAGACGCGCACCTGGGACATCATCGAGGACGTCCGCACGCTGCGCAGCGAGGTGGGCATCCTCTACCGCAACGACTTCAACAAGCAGGTGCTCGGCAAGCTGCTGCGGGACGCCGGCGTCGTGTTCACACCGCTGTTCGTCGCACAGCCCCACATCTTCGTGGCCAAGCGGAACCCGCTCGCGTCGCGGGAGCGTGCGACCCTCGAGGACCTCGCGGACCTGCCGCGGCTCACGTTCGACCAGGGTGCGAACAACTCCTTCTACCTGGCCGAGGAGATCCTGTCGACGATGTCGAGCAAGCGGGAGATCCGGGTGTCGGACCGGGCGACGATCTTCAACCTCATGATCGGCCTGGGCGGGTACACGATCTCGACCGGGCTGATCAGCGACGACCTGGACCCCGAGATCGTCGCCATCCCGCTCGACGTCGACGAGCGCATCGAGATCGGCTGGATCGCGCACGCGTCGGTTCCCCTCACCGTGCAGGCGCAGGCCTACCTGGACGAGTTGCGTGCGGTGGTCACCAGCTACGGCGTGGAGCCGCTCGGGTAGGCAGGCGTCGGTCCGGCGGTTCCAGCGATCGGCCTGGAGGCCCGACACGCGTCCGTCAGGAGGCTGCGGTCTCGAGCATCGCCGTCACGTGCGGCGCGCTCCACCGCAGGAGCGCGTCAGATGGCGGGTCCTCGAGGTCCTCACCCCAGATCGCGACGGCGGCGCCCGACATCGGAGCCGCGAGCAGCGAACCGGAGTCGCCGTCCCACGTCCGGAGTGACCAGTTCTCGCGGAGGTCGGCGACGGTGTACTCGCTGTCGGCCGGGTCGAGGTCCGTCGGCACCTCGTAGAGGTAGTACGAGTTGTAGTTGAGCAGGTCGACCCCGGCCTGCTGCAGGTCGACCGCACTCGCCCGCCGTGCTCGCCGTTCGCGCCGCTCGGCTGCGTCCTCGGTGTCGCCGTCGAAGCTCCAGTACGTGACGTGGATGCGCGGGTCCAGCCGCCCGACCGCGACCCGATCGATCCCGTCGTTCCACGCCCAGACTTCGCGGTTGCCGACCGTGGCCGCCATCGCGTTCATCCAGGCGACGCGTTGGGCGGCGGTGACGTCGTCGCCCCATTCATCCCCGCCGATGTGCACGGTTCGGCTGGAGGGGAAGGTCTGCTGCACCTCTGCGTACAGCTTCTTCGCCAGCGCGAGACTCGCGGGCGCCGACGTGTCGAGCTCGTTCTCGCCCGAACGGATGCGGTCGACCCACTTCGTGCCGTGCTGCGCCTCGAGCAGGTCGAATGCCGCAGCCATGTGTCCAGGAGTATCGATCTCGGGCACGATCGCGACACTCCGCTTCGCCGCGTAGTCGGAGATCCCGCGTGCCTGCGCGACGCTCAGGAACGGGTGATGGGTCACGCGGCTCGTGTAGACGCCGTCGTCGAGATCAGCGTTCGCGGGGGTCTGGCCGAGGACCGTGCTCTCGATCCCGACGTTCTGGTCATCGGTGAGGTGCAGGTGCAGGAAGCGCCCGCCGTCGTCGGCCAGGAGGTCGATGTACCGCTTGAGCAACGCCACGGGGTAGTAGGCGCGAGCGACGTCGAGCATCACGCCCGTCTCCGGACGCGCGCGCTTCGTGGGCTTGGTGGTGACGGTCGCAGAAGACGTGCGGCACTGCTTCGCGGAGTACGCACCCACGCAGGCGAGGACGGAGTACTTGCCGGCTTCGGCACGGGAAGGTGTCCCGCGAACTGCGGTGACCGAGGTGCTCGACCCAGCGGCGAGTGCTTTCACCGCGACCCGGCCGAGCGTGTACTTCTTCGTGCCGGCGGACAGGTACAGCCACGCGGAGGAGGCCGGCTTCCGCACCGAGGCGGTGTTCTTGACCTTGAGCGTGGTGCGAACGGCGGTGCCGGTCGAGGTGACGGTCGTCGTCGCGGTGACCTTCGTGACCGTCACCGCCGAGGCTGCGGTGTCCGCTGATCCTGCCGTTGCACGGATGCCGACCAGAGCTGCGGCCGACAGGGCGATCGCCAGGCCGACCGCGAGCGCGCGTCTGGCAGACGATCCGGGACCCACGTGCCCCTGTTGACGCACCACGACGTTCTCCCCCTCGAACACCCCGTTGCCCTCGTTGGATCAGGATGCGCGCACGATCGTATCCGCACCGCGTCGAACGCACATTGCCCAGCGACGTGCAGCGGGGCTCCTCAGCGGACCTCCGCACTCGCCCACAGCGCACGCACAAGACTCCGGGCGCGGCGAAGAACCGGCTGCAGGCTGAGGGCAGCCCCGACGACCAGCGTGCCGGCCTGCGCGAGGAGGAACGCCACGAGCGCCACCGGGATGAACGCGGTGACGATCCAGGCGGCGGCGAACCCCACGAGCATCACCGCGAGGACCCGCACGGCGGCGAAGTTCTGTGGACCGCGAAGGACCAGCAGCCCGCCGGCAGCGAAGGTCAACGGGACGAGCGCCTGCAGGACGACCGCGATGGGGAGCCACAGCTGGCTGCTGGTCGCCGGCGACAGGGTGGTCACGAAGACGACGGTGGCGGCCGCGATGACGAGGTGCACGGCGTCGCGAGCGAGCGCAGCACCGGCAGCGGCGACGACTCCTGCTGACACGGAAATAGCAGCGACCATCAACACTTGCCCTGCTGCGACCAGATGCGTTCCGATGAAGCCGAGCAGGTTGTCGACCGCCAGCAGCGAGGCGCCGGTGGTGGTGACCATCAGGGCGGCGGTGGCAGCTCTGCGAGTGGAGGGTCGGGTGCTTGACGCCCTCACCGCCTGTCTCCGCCCGCGTGGCATGCGACCCGGATCTTCTTCATGTTCTTCCTCTCGGTTCGCGCCACGGCACGGCCAATCGATCCAGAATGCTGCACATCAGTACAAGCCACAACCTCGCACCCGCGGTGGCACCGCGGAATCGCTCTTGACTACGTAGACAATCCCGTGGTTGTCTTGCTCCCACATCCGGTCCTGGCCGGTCCCACGGAGCAGCGAAGGAGCTGACGATGAGCGGCAACGCATCGGTTCATCGCCTCCGTCCGGCCTCCATGACCGACGTCGCGACCCTGGCCGGCGTCTCCCAGAAGACCGTCTCCCGCGTGGTGAACGACGAACCGCACGTCACCGAGGCGGTCCGCGCCCGGGTCCTCAAGGCGATCGACGAACTGGGCTTCCGCCCGAACGCAGCCGCCCGCTCCCTCAAGTCGCAGCGCTCCCGCCGGATCGGTCTCATCACCATCGGCACGAACCTGTACGGCCCGACCGCCATGCTCACCGGCGTCGAGCAGGCGTGCCGCACGAACGGGTACAGCCTGGCCATCGTCCGGACCGTCGCCGCGACCGCATCCGAGCTCCAGCCGGCGGTCGACTCGCTCGTCGGCCAGGACGTCGAGGCGATCGTCTTCTCCGAGCCGGTCGAGAACCAGATGGACCAGCTCCGCCTGCCCCAGGGCGTGACGGTGCTGACGCTCGGGCCGCCGGACGTCGCCGACCGCGAGAACACCCTGGCGGTCGGTCTGGACGAGAGCGGCGCTGCGTTCGCGGCCACCGATCACCTGCTGGCCCTCGGGCACGAGACCGTGTGGCACATCGCGGGTCCGGCGGACTGGACCTCGAGTTCGCGCCGGCTGGCGGGGTGGCGGGCGGCGCTGCAGGACGCCGGCGTCGCCGAGCACGCGCCGGTCGAGGGGGACTGGTCGCCGCAGAGCGGCTACGAGGCCATGCGCTCGTTGCTCGGCCGCCCGGACCTGACAGCGGTCTTCGTCGCGAACGACCAGATGGCGATCGGCGCGATGTCCGCCATCCAGCAGCACGGGTTGTCCGTGCCGGGTGACGTCAGCATCGTCGGCTTCGACGACATGCCGATCTCGGCGTACCTGCCGACGCCGCTCACGACCATCCGTCAGGACTTCGACGAGGCCACCCGCCTCGCGATGCACCGCCTCTTCCGCACCCTCGACGGCCACCCGCCCGCCGAGCGCCACCGGATGCTGCCCGGCCAGCTGATCACGCGCGCCACCAGCGCGCCGCCGTCCGCTGAGCGGCGTCACCTCCGCCCCGCCGACTGAACCCCCGGACGGGAGGCGCGGCCCGCGTCCGTCCCGTGAGTGAGCGCTCACGCGCGCTCACCGCCACTTCCGCACGCACCTCGACGACGACGTCAGGAGACCTCCGTGACCCCAGTACCCAGGCGACTTTCCCCACCTGCGCCACCCGTGCCTCCAGGCCGTGGGCCGAGCCGACGCGACCTGCTCCGGTGGGGCGCCGCCGCTGGCGGCAGCATCGCCCTCGGCGCGCTGCTCGCCGGCTGCTCCCCGCAGTCGACGGCCGCCGTCCGTTCCGGACGCGCCGACCTGTCCTTCTGGACCCACGACCCCGGCTACGAGAAGTTCTTCACCGAGGCGTTGCCGGTCGCCGACCGGAAGTCGGACTTCGACTTCGCGCTCGACATCACCACGATCGCGGCGGCGGACATCCCGACCAAGCTCATCGCGCAGGCCGTCGCCGGCACGGGGACGCCGGACGTCGCCGGGCTCGAGATCGGGGCGTTCTGCCGGATGCTCCGCGGGGACATCGCTGCCGAACTGCTGAGCGACCTCTCGCCGTCGGTGGCGTCGCGCAAGGACGACCTGATCGCTGCACGACTCACGCCGTTCTCGAAGGACGGGCACCTCTACGCGCTCGATTCGGACACCCCGTTGTGCGTCTACTACCACCGAGCCGACCAGTTCGAGGCCCTCGGCATCCCCGACGACCTGACGACGTGGGAGGAGTACATGGACGTCGGCGCGAAGCTCAACAAGAGCAAGGGCGTCTCGCTGCACGCCGTGGCGGTCACCGATCCGGGCGGCACGCTGCAGAGCTACCAGATCCTGCTGCTCCAGCGGGGCGGCGACCTGTACGACGAGGACGGCGGCATCGCCATCCAGACGCCGGAGGCCGAACGCACCCTGCAGTTCCTGGTCGACGGTGTGCAGTCCGGGGCCATCGCGACGGTCGCTGACATGTACGGACCGAGCCTGCAGTCCGGGCTGAAGGGCGGCACGATCCTGGCCGTCGACATGCCCTCCTGGTACGCCAGCTACGGCATCAAGCCGAACGTGCCCGAGCAGAAGGGCAAGTGGAAGGTGCGGAACCTGCCCCGGTTCGCGGGTGGTGGCAGCACGACGAGCGTCGGCGGCGGCACCGGGTTCTCGGTGCTCCGCGACAAGCCGCTCACGAAGGCCGGGATCGACCTGGTGCTCGCCGCGTACCTCGACCCGGACCAGCAGGTGAAGCGCTACCAGGACCTCGGTTACCTGCCGACGCTCCGCTCGGTCTACGACGACCCGCGGCTCGCGGCGCTGAGCGACCCGTACTTCGGCGGGCAGCAGCTGTTCGGCGTCTACAAGTCGGTCGTCGACGACGTGCCCTCGCAGCACCAGAGCGCCGATGCCTCGATCCTGCAGACCGTCCTGAGCGGCTACCTCATCAAGGCCTACAAGGGCCAGATCTCCCCGAAGCAGGCGCTCGACGCCGCTGCGGCCGACTTCCGCGGCCAGACCCGCGCCTGAGGAGGACGACGTTGTCCACATCAACCGCCACCGGAATCCCGGTGTCCGCCACCACGACCACCACCGATCCACCCGATCGCCGTCGCCGCCGCCTGAACACGAACGGTGGCAGCGCGCCGTACCTCTTCATCGCGCCGTTCTACGTGCTGTACGGCCTGTTCATGATCGTGCCGGTGCTCGCCGCCGTGTACCTGTCACTCACCGAGTGGGTCGGCCTCGGCACGCCGAACTGGATCGGCCTGTCCAACTACGCGAACCTGTTCCGGGACACCAGCTTCGGCACAGCCCTGGTCAACTCGTTGATCTACACACTCATCGCCGTGTTCGTCATCGTGCCGTGCTCGCTCCTGGTCGCGCAGGCGCTCAACGCCAAGGGACTCCGCGCCCGAGACCTGTTCCGGGTGACGTTCTTCATCCCGATGGTGCTGTCGCCGATCGTCATCGCGCTCATCTACAGCCTGGTGTTCGACACGAACTACGGACTGCTCAACGCCACGCTCAAGGCGTTGTTCGGACTGCCGAACACCGACTGGCTCGGCGACCCGACCCTCGCGAAGGTCGCCATCGGCTTCGTGCTCCTGTGGCGCACGGTCGGGTACCTGACGATCTTCTTCCTGGCAGCACTGCAGAACGTGTCGCCCGAGCAGTACGAGGCCGCGTCGCTCGACGGGGCAGGCACCTTCCGGAAGTTCACCAACGTGACGCTCCCGGCGATCCGACCGGTCACGGCGTTCGTTGTGGTGACGAGCTTCATCAGTGCCGCGCAGCTGTTCGACGAGCCCTACCTGCTCACCAAGGGCGGCCCGGGCGAAGCAACGCTCTCCGTCGCCATGTTCATCTACCGCGCCGCCTTCGAACGGCAGCAGTTCGGGTACGCGGCAGCCGCCGGTGTCGTGCTGTTCGTCGTCGTGTTCGGCGTCAGCCAGATCCTCAACCGCGCACTCGCCATCGGGAGGGACGCATGACCGCCACCACCGACCGCCCGGACACCCGGGCCGTCACGACCGCCGGAAGCCGGGCGCCCCGGTCCGGGCCGCCCCGCACCAGGGGCTGGATCGCTCGCCGCGGCCTGCTCTACGCCACACTCGTGGCGTTGCTGCTGGTCTTCGTGTTCCCGCTGCTCTGGGCGCTTTCCGGCTCGTTCAAGCAGCGTGGCGACATCTTCGCGACACCGCCCACGCTCATCCCGAGCCCGGCGACGGGGGAGAACTACACGAAGCTGCTCGCCACCCAGCCGTTCTGGGCCTGGTTCGGCATCAGCGTCGGCACCGCCCTGATCGCGACCGTCGTGTCCGTGTTCGTCTGCGCGATGGCCGGGTACGGCTTCGCGAAGTTCCGGTTCCGGGGCAAGCGGATCCTGTTCGCCGTGATGTTCTCGTCGCTCTCGGTGCCGTTCGCGGTGATCCTCGTGCCGCTCTTCATCCTGGTGGTGAAGTCCGGGCTGACGAACCCCTGGTTCTCGCTCGTCGTCCCGTGGGTGGCGCCGGCGTTCGGCATCTTCATGATGCAGCAGTTCATCGTGCAGGCGATCCCCGACGAACTCATCGAGGCGGCCCGCATCGACGGCAACTCCGAGTTCGGCACGTTCCGCCGGGTCGTGCTCCCGCTGCTCCGACCGTCGCTCGGCGCCCTGGCGGTGTGGAGCTTCCTGCAGAGCTACAACTCCTTCCAGTGGCCGTTGGTCCTGCTGTCCGACTCGAGCCAGTACACGTTGCCCCTCGGCCTCAACGCGATCTTCGCGTCGGAGAACCGGTCGTACGACCTGGTGCTCGCCGGGGCCGTGCTGGCGAGCGTGCCGACGATCCTCGTGTTCCTGCTCCTCCGCAAGCAGCTGCTCGACGGGCTGACCGCGGGGGCGGTCAAGGGATGACCGACACCCGCACCCACCACCGATCCTTCTCGAACGGAGCACCCAGCACCATGCAGCACGACCGCGTCCTCTTCGGCGCCGCCTACTACCACGAGTACCAGCCGACCCCTCGGCTCGACGAGGACATGCGCCTGATGCAGGAGGCCGGCTTCTCGGTCATCCGCGTCGGTGAGTCCGTCTGGAGCACCTGGGAGCCGGAGAACGGCCGCTTCGACCTGGAGTGGCTCGCACCGGTGCTCGACGCCGCCCACGAACACGGCATCCGGGTGATCCTCGGTACACCCACGTACGCCGTGCCGATGTGGCTCGCCCGCATCGTGCCGGAGATCAACGTCCGCCGCCGCACCGACGGCGAGGCGATGGGCTGGGGTGCCCGGCAGGAGATCGACTACGCCCACCCGGCGTTCCTGTTCCACGCCGAGCGGGTCATCCGGAAGATCGTCGCCCGCTACGCCGAGCACCCAGCCGTGATCGGCTACCAGGTCGACAACGAACCGGGCAACGAGCTCATCGCGAACCCCGAGGTGTTCCAACGCTTCGTCGACCACCTGCGCCACACCTACGGCAGCGTCGAGCGGCTGGACGAGGAGTGGGGCCTGACCTACTGGTCCCACCGGCTGTCCACCTGGGCGGACCTGTGGACGCCGGACGGCAACGCGCAGCCGCAGTACGACCTTGCCTGGCGCCGGTTCCAGGCCTCGATCACGACGGACTTCATCGCCTGGCAGGCATCGGTCGTGCGGGAGTACTCGCGTCCGGACCAGTTCGTGACCACGTGCATCGCCTACGAGCGGCCGACCGTCGAGGACGAGGTGCTCACCCGGACGCTCGACGTCACCGCCGGCAACCCGTACTACCGGATGCAGGACGCCCTCGAGCTGCCGAGTGCCGAGGAACCCGCACAGTTCTGGACCTCGTCCGGTGCCTGGTCGATCTTCGCCTCAGGCGACCGCATGTACGGGTCGAAGCAGGCACCGTTCCTGGTCACCGAGACCAACGCGCAGGCCATCGGGTTCTCGTGGATGAACGAACCGGCCTACGAAGGGCAGTGGCGCCAGGCCGCCTGGGCGCTCGTGTCCCGAGGCGCGTCGATGATCGAGTACTGGCACTGGCACACGCTGCACTACGGCGTCGAGACGTACTGGGGTGGCGTCCTGCCGCACTCGCAGCAGCCCGGTCGCACGTACGAGGAGATCGCCCGGATCGGAGCGGAGTTCGCGCACGCCGGGGACCGGGTCGCCGGCCTCCGCCCCCACGCCGACGTCGCCCTGCTGTTCTCGAACGAGTCGAAGTGGGCGCTGAACGAGCACCCGGCGCTCGGCGACGGCATGGAGCCCGACCGGCGCTCGTGGCAGACGATCTACGACGCCTACGCCCGAGGCGTCTTCGATGCGGGACTGCAGGCGAACACCGTGCACCCGTCGCAGGTCTTCGACCGTGAGCCGGCGTCCTTCGCCGCGGAGCGTCCGGTGCTCGTCGCTGCCGCGTTCACCATCGCGACCGACGCCCAGCTGCAGTGGCTCGCCGCCTACGCCGAGGCAGGCGGTCACCTGGTCGTCGGCATCCGCACCGGGTACGAGGACGAAGAAGCCCGTGCGCGGCTCGAACGGAAGCCCGCGTTCCTCGACGTGCCCGCCGGCGTGCACTACGACGAGTTCAGCAACCTCGGCCGACGCATCCCGGTGTCCGCCGGAGCCGCTGCCGCTGAGCACGGGTTCACCGTGCCGGCCGGTGCGACGGCCACCCGGTGGGCGGACGGCCTGCTCGTCGACGACGCCGACGTGCTCGTCGGGTACGACCACCCACACCACGGTCGGTTCGCCGCGGTGACGACACGGTCGCACGGTGCCGGTCGGGTCACCTACGTCGGGACCGTCCCGGATCCGGCGCTCGCCGCAGCGATCACGGAGTGGGCGGTCGGCCAGGGCAGCGGGTCGCCGAGCTGGCAGCCGCAGGCCGACACGCAGTCGGTTGCGAGCTCGGTCAACGGTCGCGGAGAAACGGTGCACGTCATCCACAACTGGTCGTGGGAACCGAGCACGTACGCGGTGCCGGTCGCCGCGGAGGACCTGTTCGAGGGCACGGCGCTCGCCGCGGATGCCGTGCTCGAGCTCGGGCCGTGGGACGTCCGGGTGGTCGTCGTCGCATAGCGAGACCGGAGCAGGCGGGCCGTCGGGTCGGACGGTCCGCCTGCTCCTTCTGTGCAACAGCGGCACTCGGACAGTGGTCAGGCCGCGGCCCGGAACGCCTCCAACGCCGTTCGGGCTTCCGTTGACGACGCGAGTGAGACGGAGCGGCTGCCGATGCCCGTCGCCAGGGACAGCGCGACGGCGGCGGCACCGACCTCGGACGCCGAGACCCACTCCGGCTCGCCGTCGACGAACCGGGTCCGCACCGGCCCGAGCACGAGCGCGTGGACACGCTCGTCCGGCGACTCCGCCGCGAGGACCCGCTGCATCATGAGCACCGCGGCCTGCTCCATGCTCACCAGCCCGCTGCCCGGCACCGGGAACTCGGCGGACTGCCCGACGACCACCGTGTACGCGCCGACGCCACTGAGCCGCGGGACGATCGCCCGCGCCAGTGCCATGTGCGCCGTGGCGAGCCCGGTGAACGCTCCCGCCCAGTCGTCCTCGTCGATGGTGGTCAGGGGCCCGCCCTGCCACCATCCGCCCACGGGGACGACCACGTCGTCGATGCCGCCGAGTCGTTCGGTCATCTCGGCACCGAGTGCTTCCGCCCCGGCGAAGGACGTGTAGTCGTGCGTCGGCAGGTGCAGCAGCTGGGAGGTGCCGATCGCGCCGAGCGCGGCGCGGAGTTCTGTGCCGCGCGCATCCGAACGGGTGGGGACGACGACGTCGGCACCGGCGTTGAGGTAGGCGCTGACGATGCCCTCCCCGACACCGCCTGTGCCGCCCGGCACGAGGACGCGACGACCTGAGAGGTCAGGGTTGATGGGATCTGTGGACATGTTCGACTCCTTGGTGAGACCAATGTTGGTTCAACCAACGATACGCGCAATTGGTTGGTCGCACCAACTGATAGTCTTCGGGCATGGCCGACGACCCCACTCCACCCCAGGCGCTCCGGACGCTCGTGAGCTGGCAGGCCGGGCGACTCGCCACGATCGGTGCGCGCCTGACCAGCGCCCGGATGCCCCTCGAAGCGCGGTCCGACTTCGCGGTGCTGGCAGCGCTCGACGAGAACGGCGCGCTGAGTCAGGCTGAGATCGGTCGGGCGCTGGGTCTGGACCGCAACAACGTCAACGGCATCGTCGTCCGGCTCGAAGGAGACGAGGCCGTGACTCGAGAGCCCGACCCGTCGGATCGCCGTCGGAACGTCGTCACGATCACGGCCGCTGGTCGGGTCAGGCTCGCCGAGATCCAGGTGCTCGCGGATGCCGTGCAGGACGAACTGCTCGCCGCGTTGTCCACGAAGGAGCGGAAGGACCTCATCCACCTGCTCGACCGGGTTCTCTCCGTTCACGGTGGCCAGTCCGCCTGACCCCGCGGACGACTCCGCAGGGCCGACCGCCCAGGGGTGACGGCGACGATCCTCGCTGCTATGTTTGCGCGCACAACAAATCCCGGACGACGATGTCGGAGGACGCGCGATGACGCACGCACCAGATCACCGCTTCGGCGAGACGACCCTGACGGCCGTCGATGCCGAAGGCAATCCCATCCCCGATGCCGACATCACCGTCGAGCAGACCGGCCATGCCTTCGCCTTCGGCAACATCGGCTTCGACTTCATCGAACTGGCCAACGGCGAAGCGTCCGGCGAAGCCAACGCCGAAGCGCAAGACGAAGCAGACACCGAGCACCTCGCCGACCTCTACACCGACGTCTTCAACACCGCGACGCTCCCGTTCTACTGGGGCCGCTTCGAGCCCGAGCGCGGAGCCCCGGAGACCGCCAGACTCCTGACGACGGCGCAGTGGTTCCGCGACCGGGGCATCGCCCTCAAGGGTCACCCGCTCGTCTGGCACACCGTGCAGCCCGACTGGCTGCTGGGGCTCCCGCTGGACGAGGTCGAGCGGCTCCAGCGCGAGCGCATCCGCCGCGAGGTCTCCGCTTTCGCCGGCACGATCGACACCTGGGACGCCATCAACGAGGTCGTCATCATGCCGGTGTTCGACAACGGCGACAACGCGATCACCCCGCTCGCTCGGGCCAAGGGTCGCATCCCGATGATCCGGATGGCCTTCGAGGAGGCCCGCGCCGCCAATCCACACGCCACCCTGCTGCTCAACGACTTCGACCTGTCGAGTGCGTACGAGTGCCTGATCGAGGGCGTGCTCGAGGCCGGCGTGCAGATCGACGCCATCGGGCTGCAGACCCACATGCACCAGGGCTACTGGGGCGAGGACGCGATGCTCGCGATGGTCGACCGGTTCGCCCGCTACGGCCTGCCGCTGCACCTGACCGAGACCTCGCTCGTCTCCGGCGACCTCATGCCCGCGCACATCGTCGACCTCAACGACCACCAGGTCGCTTCGTGGCCGTCGACGCCCGAGGGTGAGGCGCGCCAGGCCGACGACATCGAACGGCACTACCGGAGCCTGGTCGGCCACCCTTCCGTCGAGGCGATCACCTACTGGGGCATCACCGACGCCGGCGCCTGGCTCGGCGCCCCGATCGGACTCGTCCGCGCCGACGGCACCCCGAAGCCGTCCTACGACGCGCTCCGCCGCCTGGTCAAGGAGGAGTGGTGGCTCGGCCCGACGGTGCTGCGCACCGACGACCGCGGTCGGGTGCAGGTCCGCGGCTTCCGCGGCGACTACCGCGTCGACGTGCGTGGCACGTCCGCCCCGTTCGCCGTCACCGACGTGCCCACGCAGGTGCAGATCGTCGCGTGACCACCTGACGGACTGGAGGCCCGGTGCGGCCCCGCCCCGCGCCTCCAGTCCGTCAGTGGCGGACCTGGCTGTGGGGGTGCTCATGGCTCTGATCGGGGTGGTGCGCTTTGCTGGGCGAGACCAGCGGACCGTCCGCGGCACCGTGAGGGGTGGACTTGATGCGTATGAGCAGACCGCACGGACGGCTCCTGCTCGTGCAACGCTCGGTCCTCGTGACCGCCGTGCTGGCGTCGGGGCTCGCACTGGTGGCCGGGTGCAGTTCGCCCCGCCTGCCGCCGTCGTCCGCAACCGCCGTCGAGGTGACGAAGGTGTACCTGGCTGCGGCGAAGGCGCAGCGGTGTGACGTGACGAAGGCGTTGACGCTCGACAGCACGTGGGCGTGGTGCCGGAACCCGACGCTGCGGAAGTACACCGTCGCGGACAAGGCGGAATCGGTGCCGTTCAACCCTGGCCACAAGGCGGAGTCCTGCGTCGACACAACGGTGACGAGTCGAGCGTCGGAGGAATCGGAGCCGATGAACGGGACGCGCACGTGGAGCTTCTGCTTCACGAAGACGGCGTCCGGCTGGCGCCTCGCGGACCAGGGACAGGGCTAGGGCGCGCCCCTCCCGAGGCGGCCGGAAGGGCCAGGCGTCAGCGTGGGTGTGCGGCACCGCGACGACCTGGAGGTACGGGCCGACCATCTCGAGCAGCTCGACGGCGTCAGCGCTGAACCACGCCCGGGCCCCCGCGTCCGCCGTCACCTGGTCGCGCGTCCTGCGGCCACCACACCCCAGAAGGCTCCGCCGACGAGGATCGCGGCGCACGCGACGAACGCGGGGATGTCGTCGGCGCGTCCGAGCGCGATGTAGACCAGGCTCACTGCAACCGTCGCGCCGCCGGCGATGCTCGTCGGGACGATCGCTGCTCGGTGGCCGATGATCCAGCTCTCGTCGCTGCGCATGGTCGCCCGGGTACGGATGCCGACGAGCCCGTTCCTGCCGATGGTGCCCCGCGCCGGCAGGACGACGAAGACGATGGTCAGGACGGCGGCTGCCATCTCGATCGCGATCACGTGATCTCCTTCTGGTTCGGTCACGGCGCTCGCGTGTGTGGCTGGGATCGGAGCGCGTCAGACCAAACCTGCCGGTATCCGGTGAAATACGCAAGGGCAGCAGGGCCCGTCACCGCCGCACGTACCGGTGCTCCGGCCGCCCCGCAGCCCCGTACCGCAACTGCATCGCCACCGTCCCGTCCGCCGTGAGCTGCGCCAGGTACCGCTGCGCCGTCGCCCGCGAGACCCCGATCGCCGCAGCCACCTCGGCGGCCGATCGTTCCTCACCGGCGACGAGCTGCTCGAGCACCAGCGCCGCCGTGGCCGCCCGGGACGGCGACGCCCCACCGCTGTCCCCGGCGTGCAGGATCCGGAACGCCCGCTCGACGGCCTCTTGATCGAGTGTCGAGCGCTCGTCGAGCACGTTCCGCGAGCGCGCGTACGCCTGCAGCCGCTCGGCCAGCACCCCGGCTACGAAGGGCTTGATCAGGTAGGCGAGTGCCCCGCACCGCATCGCCCGCCGCACGGTGCCCGAGTCCGAAGCAGCGCTCAACACGAAGGCATCGGTGTCGATCGACCGCAGCAGCTCGAGGCCGCTGCCGTCGGGCAGGTACACGTCGACGAGCACCAGGTCCACGGTCCCACTCGACAGCGCGGAGCGGGCGGCCGCGAGGGTCCCGACGGGCTCGAGTGCCCGGAACCCCGGTACCTCGTCGACCTGCCGCCGGTGCAGGTCGGCGACGTGGAAGTCGTCGTCGACCACCAGCACGGTGAACACGGAACTCACGACACCACTCCTTCCAGTCGGGCGCAGAAGACCGCGCCGTGGTCGTCACCGCCGGGGGAGGCGAGCCACACGTCACCACCGTGCCGCCGGGCGATCTCCCGCGACAACGGCAGCCCGATCCCGAGCCCGTGCACCTGTGAGACGTCCTCCGACGCGGGAGCCGCCGCCGGACCGCGCACGAACAGCGAGTCCGCGGCATCGTCCGGCACCCCCGGCCCGGAGTCCATCACGGACAGGTGCAGGGTCGCGCCGTCGTCGAGCACCTCGACCTCCACCCACGGTGATCCGCCGTCCCTCGACTGCTCGTCCCCGGTGAGGGCCGCCGACACCGCGTTGTCGACCAGGTTGCCGAGCACGGTGGTCACGTCGCCCGGCTCGGTGATCGTCCCCTGCACGAGCGTCTCCGCCCCGATCCGCAGCAGCACGCCCCGCTCGGCGGCCTCGACACCCTTCGCCCCGAGGAACGCCTGCAGGTACGGCTCGGTCAACCGGTCGGCGTGCTGCACCGGGTAGCGCAGCGGCCCGCGCTCCTGCACGTCCGCCAGGTACGCGCGCGCCCGGGCGGTCTCGCCGATGTCGAGCAGCCCCGAGATCGCGTGCAGCCGGTTCGCGAACTCGTGGCGCTGTGCGCGGAGCGCCGTGCTCATCGCCCCGACGGCGTCGAGTCGCCGGGTCAGGGCCTCGACGTCGGTGCGGTCGCGCAGGACGGCGACCCGGCCCAGGTCGCGTCCGTCGCGGAACACCGTGCGGACGTCGACGAGCAGCACCCGGTGCCCGGCGACGATCGTGGCGCTCGCCGGAGCCGCGGTGGTCACGTCCAGCATCGACCCGAGCGGCGCGGGCAGATCGAGCGATGCCACCGGACGGCCGACCGGATCGGCCAGCCCGAGCAGTCGCACGGCTTCGGGGTTGCAGACGGTGACGACCCCCGACGGGCCGATCGCGATGACGCCTTCGCCGACGCCGCCGAGCACGGCCTGCTGGTTCTGCACGAGCGTCACGAGCTCCTCCGGCTGCAGCCCGAGCGTCAGCCGCACCAGCCTGCGTCGGATCAGCACCGAGGCGATCACCGCGAGCAGGACCGCCGCCAGTCCGGCACCGATCACCGGCATGCTGTCCTCGACCAGGGTGTCGTAGACGCGTGCCCGGTTGAACCCGACGCTCACCTCGCCGACGACGGCGGACTGCCGGGAGGCCCGGCTCGTCTCCGCCCCGCCGGCTGCGGGCGCGGAGACGGGCACCTTCGCCCGCGCCGACTCACCGAGCGTGCCGCGTGCCCAGGACACGGTCTCGCGGCCCGCGAGTGCGGCGTCGGGGGAGGTGCTCACCATCTCGCCGATCCGGTCGGTGTCGGGGTGGGCCAGCCGGATGCCCCGGTCGTCGGTGACCACGACGAAGAGTGCCCCGGTCCGGCGCTGGGCTGCGAGTGCCGCCCGTTGGACGGGGCCGTCGGCGAGGACCGCGGGGTCGAGGTCGGTGCCGTCGACGCTCAACCGGGCGACCGCGGCCCGGACGTCGGACTGCGCGGCGACGCTCTGTGCGATCGCGAGTGCGGTCCCCTCGGCAGCGCGCTCGAGCCGGGTGACCTCGATCCGGACGAACACGGCGCTGGTCAGGGCGACGACGGCGACGACCACGGCGAGCTGCAGTACGAGCACCTCGGTGGCGAAGCGGAGCCTGGGGCGCCGTGAACGGTCGTCGGTCACGACCCCAGCGTACGGAGGGCGAGCCGACCCGCCTGCGCACAATGCGCAGAAAGCGGTCAACGCACGATGGTGCGCCAATGTGCAGAAGCGCGCCGCGCCTCCAGGCCGGGTCGTAGCGTGCCCGGACTGCCAGACACGGACGAAGGAGTCCTGATGCTCGTCATCCTCGGGTACGCGATGGTCCTGACCTTCATGGTCCTGATCATGACCAAGCGCATGTCGCCCATGCTCGCGCTGATCATCGTGCCGACCGTGTTCGGACTGTTCGCGGGGGCGGGTCTGGGACTCGGCGACATGGTCACCGAGGCGATCGGCACGCTGGCACCGACGGCCGCGCTCCTGATGTTCGCGATCATGTACTTCGGGCTGATGATCGACGTCGGCCTGTTCGACCCGCTCGTCCGGTTCATCCTGCGGGTGACCGGCAACGACCCGGCGAAGATCGTGCTCGGCACGGCGCTGCTGGCCGGTGCGGTGTCGCTCGACGGGGACGGCTCGACGACGTTCATCGTGGTCACGGCGGCGATGCTGCCGATCTACCTGAAGCTCGGCATGAGCCCGGTCGTGATGACGTGCGTGGCCGGGCTGACGAACGGCACGCTCAACATCGTGCCGTGGGGCGGGCCCACCGCCCGTGCCGCCGCCGCGCTGAAGATCGACCCGACGGACATCTTCGTGCCCCTCGTGCCGTCGCTCGTGGTCGGGCTGCTGCTGTGCTTCACGTTCGCGTGGACGATGGGCCTGCGGGAGCGCAAGCGCCTCGGGCTGATCGAGTTCACCGAGGCCTCGCGGGGTGCGCGGGTGCCGGAACGGGCGAACGCCCGGGCCGGTTCACGGGTGCTCGCGGCGGTGGGTGGGACCGGCGGCGGGATGTTCACGAGCCCCACGGTCGCGCTCGGACTGCGCGGCGGGAAGGCCGACGGTCGGCGTGCGGACGGCGAGGGCGTGGACGGCGTCGGGTCGGGGGACGAGAGCACGGGGACCGGCACCATGGCCGAGACGATGCTCGACCCGAACCGTCCGACCCTGCGGCCGAAGCGGATCTGGTTCAACCTTGCGCTGACCGTCGCGGTGATGGTGGCGCTCGTGCTGGGCCTGCTGCCGCTGCACTTCGTGTTCATGATCGGCACGGCGATCGCCCTGCTCGTGAACTTCCCGCAGCTCAAGCAGCAGACCGCGCAGATCGTCGCGCACGCCCCCAGCATCGTCGGTGTCGTGTCGATGGTGTTCGCCGCCGGGGTGCTGATCGGGGTGCTCGACGGCACCGGGATGGTCGCGGCGATGGCCGACTGGCTCGTTGCGGTGATCCCGGACTCGATGGGCCCGTACCTGGCGGGCATCACCGGTGTGCTGAGCATGCCGCTGACGTTCTTCATGAGCAACGACGCGTTCTACTTCGGGATCCTGCCGGTGCTGTCCGAGAGCGCCGCGGCGTACGGGATCACGCCGGCCGAGATGGCGCGGGCCTCGGTCGTCGGGCAGCCGGTGCACATGCAGAGCCCGCTCGTCCCCGCGATCCTGCTGCTGGTGTCGCTGGCCAACGTGAACCTCGGCGACCACCACCGGAAGGTGCTGTGGCGGGCGGCCGTGGTCGCGATGGCGATGCTCGTGGTGGCGATCGTGGTGCGGGTCATCCCGTTCGGGTGAACCGAGCGCCGGTGCCCGGCCCGGCACGCGTCGGCCCGGGCCGGGCCGGATCGGACGGTGCCGGCTCAGGCGGCGTCGAGCTCCCGCGTCAGCGCCGCGACGAAGTCGTCGATGTCCTGCTCCGAGGTGTCGTACGCGCACATCCACCGCACCTCGTTGCGGCTGGCGTCCCAGTCGTAGAACCGGAAGTGCTTCCGCAGCCGGTCGGCCACCCCGGCGGGCAGGGTCGCGAAGACGCCGTTCGCCTGGGTCTGCTGGCTGAAGCCGACGCCCCGGATGCTGCCGTCGGCGATACCGGCCTCCAAAGCACCGCGCAGTCGGGCGGCCATGGCGTTGGCGTGCCCGGCGGAGCGCAGGTACAGGTCGTCGCTGAGCAGGGCGATGAGCTGCGCGGAGACGAACCGCATCTTCGACGAGAGCTGCATGTTCATCTTGCGCAGGTAGTGCAACCCCTCGGACGCCGAGGGGTTCAGCACGACGATCGCCTCGCCGTAGAGCATGCCGTTCTTCGTCCCGCCGAAGCTCAGCACGTCGACACCGGCGTCGGTGGTGAAGTCGCGCAGGGGCACCCCGAGGGACGCCGCGGCGTTGGAGATGCGGGCGCCGTCCATGTGCAGCTTCATGCCGAGCGAGTGGACGTGGTCGGCGATCGTCCGGACCTCGTCCACCGTGTAGGCGGTGCCGAGCTCGGTGGTCTGGGTGATCGACACGACGAGCGGCTGGGCACGGTGCTCGTCGCCCCAGCCCCAGGCCTCGCGGTCGATGAGCTCGGGCGTCAGCTTGCCGTCGGGTGCCTCGACCGGCAGGAGCTTGATGCCGGCGACGCGCTCGGGCGCACCGGCTTCGTCGGTGTGGATGTGCGCGGTCGCGGTGCACACGACCGCTCCCCACCGCGGCAGCATCGACTGCAGGCCGACGACGTTCGCGCCGGTGCCGTTGAACACCGGGAACGCCTCGGCCTGCGACCCGAAGTGCTCGCGGATCACCTCGTTGAGACGTGCGGTGTAGACGTCCTCGCCGTAGGCGATCTGGTGGCCGTCGTTGGCCGCGGCGATGGCGGCGAGGATCTCGGGGTGGACGCCGGCGTAGTTGTCCGAGGCGAAGCCCCGCAGGTCCAGGTCGTGCAGTCGGAGGGTCACGCGTTCATCCTAGGTTCGAGGGATCAGGCGCCGTGAGCGGGATGACGTCGGCCGGTGGGACGTCCCAGAGCCGGACGACCTCGGTGCCGAGCCGCTCCTCGAGGCCGGACAGTGCACCGACGACGAACACGGCGGCCGCGGCGGTCTCCGGTGCCTCCTTCCGGAACCCCTGCGCGACGGCCCGGACCCAGGCGTCGGACGCGGCCTTCGCCGACGCGTAGTTCGCGGCGCCGGCGGTGGGGGAGTCGACCGCGGTGGACGACACGAACGCGAGCCGCCCGGCAGGGGACGCCACGAGGTCGTCGTGGAAGACCCGGGTCGTGTTCCGCAGGGTCCGGAAGGCGCGGTCGAAGAAGTCCCAGTCCGCGTCGGACTGGCCGACGATGCTGCCACCGCCGCGCCACCCGCCGACCAGGTGGACCAGTCCGTCGACGCGGCCGGCGTCCGCGTGGACGTCGTCGGCCAACGCGGTGACCGCACCGAGGTCCGACAGGTCGCACGTGCGTGTCGTGACGCCCGGGACGGACGCGCGCAGGGCCTCCAGGGCGTCGGGTCTGGTGCCGACCGCGACGACGGCCGCACCGGCGGCGGTGAGTGCGCGCGCGACGGCTGCGCCGCTGGCACTGGTCGCACCGGCGATCAGCACCAGGCGACCGGCCATCGAGCCGTCGGTCACGCGGCGGCCTCGCCGACGAGCTCGGCGTCCGTGGTGCCGGTGATGCCGGCCGTGGACGCGATGACGGTCGCCATCTTCTTGTCGAGCGCCTCGTAGAACATCGACAGCGGGAACTCGTCGTCGAGCACCGCATCGGTGTAGCCGCGCGGCGGTCCGGCGAGCGTCTCGTCGGGCAGGCCACGCGCCCACTTCGACGCCGGGTGCGGCGTGAGCGTGCGGGTCAGCATCTCGTACGCGGCGAGCCAGTGCGCCGACTTCGGCCGGTCGATCGAGCGCCGGTAGAGCTCGTTGATCTCGTCGCTCAGGGCGATGATCACGTCCGGCACCTCGGGCCAGTCGATCGTCAGCTGCGTGTCCGTCCAGTGCAGGACGCCGTGCTGGTGCATCCAGGCGAACAGCAGCTGGCCGCCGAGTCCGTCGTAGTTGCGGACGCGGCTGCCGGTGATCGCGAAGCGGAAGATGCGGTCGAAGACGACCGCGTACTGCACCAGGCGCGCGTGGTCGCGGATGGCGCGCTGCGCGTCCTGGAGGCCCGTGTCGGGTCCGGCGGACAGCTCGCGATCCAGACGCACGGACTCGCGGAACGCGGTCAGGTCGCAGCGGAGCTCCTCGAGCGAGTAGAGGAAGAACGGCATCCGCTGCTTGATCATGAACGGGTCGAAGGGCAGGTCCCCGCGCATGTGCGAGCGGTCGTGGATGATGTCCCACATCACGAAGACCCGCTCGGTCAGCTGCTGGTCGTCGAGCATCGCAGCGGCCTCGGCCGGCAGCTCGAGCTTGGTGACGTCGGCGGCGGCACGGACGACCCGGCGGTAGCGGGCGGCCTCGCGGTCCTGGAAGATCGCGCCCCACGTGAAGGCGGGGATCGTGCGCATCGCGACGGTCTCGGGGAACAGCACCGCCGAGTTCGTGTCGTACCCCGGGGTGAAGTCGACGAATCGCAGCGCGACGAACAACGCGTTGCCGTGGTCGCCGGCCTCGAGCTCGGCGATGAACTCCGGCCAGATGACCTCGACCAGGACCGCCTCGACGAAGCGCGAGGTGCTGCCGTTCTGGGTGACCATCGGGAACACGACCAGGTGGCCGAGCCCGTCGACGCGGTGTTGCTGCGGTTGGAACGCGGTGAGGGAGTCGAGGAAGTCGGGGACCCCGAAGCCCTGCTCCTGCCAGCGTGCGAAGTCGAGCTGCAGCACGTGCAGGAACGCGGCGTCGTGCGGGAAGTGCGGTGCAAGCTCGGCGACGGCCGGCACGATCACCGCGACGTGTCCGGCGGCAGCGGCGTGGTCGGACGGTTCGGGGACGGAGCCGTCCCGCGTCTGCAGGGCCTGCAGGGCGACGACTGCACGCTTGAGCCGGAGCCAGGCGGGGTGGGCGGCGATCTCGCGCACGGACAGGTGGTCCTCGACGACCTCGGGCTCTCCGACGATGGCGTCCTGCGAGGTCTTCTGGGCGAACTGGGACATGTCGAACCTCCCGTCATCGGGGTCGGCCGCGGATCTGCGGACGAGTGGTGCGCGTTACCGGATCGTCTCGAGCCTAGGGAAGTTCGGGGGACGCAAAGTTGCCCATCTGCGGTGGAATCGTGCGTCGTCGTGGTGCTCGCGCGGGGATCCGACTGCTGCGCGCATGGAACCGTCGCCGGTCCTGCGTGGGCGGTCAGCGTGGTCGGAGTCAGCGGCGCCGGGCGGGTCGCCCGGAGCTGTTGTCTCCACGGGCCTCCGAGTCGATGCGCTCACGCTTGGTGACGGCATCGATCGCTTCGCTCACCGTCGAGTCCGGATGCGTCTCACGCCAACTCCGCACCTGTGCCGGGTCTGGTGCGCACCCCGGGGGGATCGGGGTACTCCCGACGATGCTCGGAGCGAAGGCGGCGTACGTGATCGTCGCGAGCGCGGCCAAACACGCGTAGAGCAGATCGAGCGAGAGCCAGGCGCCGACCGTCGACACGATCCCGAAGAGGACGATGAAGGCCGGCGCCCGACGCCTCATCGGAAGCACCCTCGCTTCACTGCCGCGATGCCGAGGAGCTCAGCCCCCAGCGCAGCCGCAGCCCCGCCGAGGGCCCGGATCTTCTCCCAGCTGAAGGATGCGCCCCACATGATCCGGACTGCCTTCGTGACGCAGCCGAGGGAGTTGATCAAACGCTTGATCCTCACTTCTTTGAGTCTCTTTTCCTGGGTGTTGGCCCGGTGTGGGCCGCCGGGAGATGCATCACCGCGGTTCTGCGCGGAGCTGTCGGAACCACCCGAGCGCGAGTGGAATCGCGGTCCAAACGACGAACGACGTCATTGCGGGGCCGACGCCGACGCGGGTTTCCGAGGCGATCGTCCAGTCAAGACCAGGCGCCGCGAGCCACGACGCGAAGGCGTATGGATTCAGCCAGTTGAGGAGGGCTGGTGTGAACGCGAGGCCGATCGTGAGGAACAACGGACCGAACACAGCGATGACGAGTGCGGGCGCTGTTCGTAGCACCAGGCCCGCCACAGCCGTCGCGGTGAGCGTCGCGGCGATGGTCGTCGCGAGCATCTCCCAGAACTGCCGGAGTACCGCGATGTCGAAGACAGAAGCGGCTGAGGTGGGCCGTGTGACGGCGAAGACCACGGCAGCGAGGAGATGGATGACGACGAGCGTCGAGACGCCGAGGATCAAGACCGCGACGTAGCGGGCGCCGAGGATCCGCTGGCGTCGTGGCGTGATCGAGAACGTCGTCAACGCCGCACGCGTGGTCCATTCGGCCGTGAACGCCATGACAGCCAGGAGACCCATGAGCAGGGGAAGAGCCACGCTGAGTCCCGCCACGAAAGCGACGAACGTCTTCGTTTCCCACCCGATAAGGAAGGACAGCACCACTCCGCTGACAGCTGCGACTGCGAATGCCCATCGGGGGCCGCGTGTGTCGAGAGCGCGTCGCATCTCGACGAGCACCAAACGGATCACGCCATCCTCCCCTCGTACTCCGTGGCGGTGAGGGATGCCAGGTACGCGTCGAGCCGGATGTCCTCGCTCCTGAGCTCGAGGAGCGCGATTCGTGCATCCCGCGCAGCACGACCGACCTCCTCTGGTGCAAGGTCCACGAGCAAGCCTGCTCCCGTGGGGAAGGGGTGGCTGCCGACGCGTCGGAGTGCCTGCTCAAAGCGCGGAAGATCTTCAGCGACGACGAAGGTGCGTCCGGCTTGTGTCCGAAGATCATCGAGTCGGGTTTCATCCACGATCCGTCCGCGGGAGATCACGACCAGGCGGTCGGCGGTCCGTTCCACTGCCGCGAGTTGATGAGTGGAGACGAGGACTGTTCCTCCCTGCTCCGCGAAGTGGAGCAGCAGGTTGTCGAGCCAACGCATTCCTTCGGGATCCAGGCCGTTGGACGGTTCGTCCAGCACGAGGGCACGCGGGTGCCCGAGTAGCGCGTGCGCCAAACCGAGTCGCTGACGCATGCCAAGGGAGAGTTTCCCGACTCGTCTGGCGGCAACCTCTGACAGGCCAACCATCTCGAGACACTGATCGACCCTTCGGAAGGGCTCGCCGATCGTGAAAGCTGTGAGCCGAAGAGTCTCGCGGACGGATCGACCTGGGTGGAAGGCTGACGCGTCCAGCAGGCAACCGAGGAAGCGGGCCGGATCGGAGAGCTGTTGGAGTTCCTGCCCGTTCACGAACGCGGCTCCGACATCGGCTCGGGTGATTCCGGTGAGGATCTTCAAGGCGGTGGACTTGCCGGCGCCGTTCGGCCCACAGAACGCTGTGATCGTCCCCTCGGGACAGGAGAAGGAGACGTCATCGAGCGCGATGCGTTTGCCGTAGGTCTTACCGACCCGACGGAGTTCGATCGGATCGGTCACGACATCAGCTGATCGAGCAGAAGTGCTGCCCCGATCGCTCCGACGCAGACCAAGAAGGCGGCTGGTGCCACCTTGCTCCTCGGTTCGACGATTCCAGCAAAGCCCGCTGCGCTGAGGCCGGCCGCTCCGGCCGCCACCGAGAGCGGCCACCCGGCGGCAACGAGGACGACACAGGTGGCCCCGAGCAGGACGGCCATCGCTGCGAGTCCAGCGCTGAGCAGTGGTCGTAAACGAGATTTCCTTGCAGCCACAACCCCTCCTTACGTTGGGGCTTCGAAGGGGTGGTGCAGCCACCACCCCTTCGAAGCTGGGTCAGTTGAAGTACTTCCAGATGTCCCAGGCCGTGATGAGCGTGCTGATCGTCCCTACGGCAGCCTTGATCGCGGGCCACGCAGTGCGCTGGAAGGTTGCGAACGACTTCTTGACACCGTCCGAGAGCTTCTTCCACAGTGCGGGGACCTTCTTCAACGCATTGATCGCAGTGCGGATGAGCGATATCCAGCTCCGCTCGGTCTCGCCGACACGATCGGATGACCCCGCCGGTGCTGCGGTGTTGGAGAGGGGCCGCGCCCAAGCGGGGGCACCGGTCGCGGCCGCGCTGCGAGTGGTTGTCGGGCCGTGGGTCGGTGCGCTGCTCGACGCGGAGACCGGCCTCGATGCCGGGGCCACCGCAGCCGTCGCGGGCACGGATGTGCCGAGGACAGCTGCTGCCGTGACGCAGGCTACGACTCCTGTCGACGCTGCCCAGCTCCGCCGCTTGCGCTGATACATGATTGCTCCTTCGCGATCCGTATGTGCCGGTCCTGGTCGACCGGCACGCTGTACGGGCAGCACGCTACCAACGTTTCACCTGCTGATGTGCAAAGTTTTGGTATATGACGAACACGCTCATCGATCGGTACGGTGGTCGCTATGGCCCGATTCACGCCCCCAGCCGCTGACGCGATGCGCGCCCGGCTCCTGCTCGCCGCGCGGGACGAGTTCGCCGCGGTCGGACTGGCCGCCGGCAGGGTCGAACGGATCGGTGCCGCGGCGTCGAGCAACAAGGCGCAGGTCTTCCACTACTTCGGCAGCAAGGAGGGGCTGTTCGACGCCCTCGTCGCGGAGACCGTGACCGAGACGTTCGCCGAGGCTCCACTCGACACCGCCGACCTCGCCGCCTGGGCCGGCCGGGTGCACGACTCGTACGTCCGTCGCCCCTGGGCCCAGCGGCTCGCGACCTGGCACCGGCTGGAGCGTGCCGACGTCCCGCTCGAGTCCGTCGCGACCAGCTACGCCGACGCGGTGGCCGAGGTCGAGCACGCCCAGCGCGCCGGGGTCCTGCCGCGGGCGTTCCGTCCGGCGGTGCTCCTCGGGCTCGTCCTGCACGCCGCTGCGTTCTGGAGCGCGACCGCTCCGGAGTACGAGCCGCTGGTGCAGGCCGTGACGCCGCCGCGGCGTCGCCAGGTCGTGGTCGACGCGGTCACGGCCCTGCTCGGCGGGAAGTCCTGACCGAGCGATCCGCGGGCGCCAGCGTGAGCGCGCTCGGATTGCGCGTGCGGGGCAGAGCCGCACCGGGCCTCCTGGCCGTCCCTCAGTCGGCTGCGCCGGCGGCGACCCGCAGCGTCCGCTCCGCGTCGTCGAGGTAGTCGGCGAGCAGCGCCGAGGCGGCGTCCTGGTCGCCACCGCGCAACGCGGACACGATCGCGTCGTTGCGTTCGACGAAGTCGGCGTGGAACGAGGCCGGGTCCGCGGTGGTCAGGAAGGCGAGCCGCATCTCGGCGAGCAGGCCGTCCATCAGAGCGTGGATCCGCTCGCTCGGCACCGCGCGCACGAGCTCGGCGTGGAAGCGGATGTCGGCGGTGCCGACCGCACCCCAGTCTCCCGCGGACGCTGCTGCCCGGGCGTCGGCGACCGCTGCGGCGGCCTCGGCGAGTGCCGGTGCGTCGGGGGCGCAGGCGCGGACGGCTGCCTCTTCGAGCACCCGCCGAGCCGCGTAGAGATCGGTGACGTCGGCGGCGGAGAGCCGGCGGACGAAGACCCCGCGGTTGAACACGTGCTCGACCAGACGGTCGCGGGCGAGCAGTCGGAAGGCCTCGCGCAGGGTGTTCCGTGACACCCCGAGCTGGTCGCTCAACCGTTCCTCGGACAGCTGCGCCCCGGGGGAGAACCCACCCGACGCGATCATGGTGCGCAACCGCGTGGCCGTGGAGTCAGCGCCGCCGACGGTTCGGGTCATGGCACCGATCCTGGCACGGGTGGCGTTTGTGAAGGGCGTGTTACAGAGCGGAACCGGCTCTTGCGATTGTTGAACAATGCGGTCCAGACTGTCCCGCATGTTCGTCCTCATCGGCGTCGCCGTCGTCATCGTCGGCTTCGCATTGCGCATCAATGCGCTCCTCGTCGTCACGGTCGCGGGCATCGTGACCGCGGCCATCGGCGGGATCGGTCCCGTCGGCATCCTCGACGCGTTCGGTAACGGGTTCGCCTCGAGCCGATCCGTCACGACCTTCGCGCTCGTCCTGCCCGTCATCGGCCTGATCGAGCGCTACGGCCTGCAGGACCAGGCGAAGCGCCTGATCGCGAAGCTCGACAAGCTGACGACGGGTCGTCTGCTCGCCGGGTACCTGGTGATCCGGCAGGTCACCGCGGCGGTCGGCCTGACCAGCATCGGTGGCCCGGCGCAGACCGTGCGCCCGCTGGTGTACCCGATGGCCGAGGGTGCGGCGACCAAGAAGTACGGGCGCATCGACGACCGCATGCGCGAGAAGATCAAGGGCTACTCGGCCTCGTCCGACACCGTCGGCGTGTTCTTCGGCGAGGACGTCTTCGTCGCCGTCGGCTCGATCCTGCTCATCACGACGTTCGTCGACTCGACCTACGGGCTGTCGCTCGAACCGATCGACCTGGCCCTGTGGGCGATCCCGACGGGCATCGCGGCGCTTATCGTGCACGGTGGACGCCTGCTGCTGTTCGACCGTCGACTCGACAAGATGGCGGCGGACGCCCGTGCCGACGCCCCGACCCTGGGGGCAGCAGCGTGATCACCAGCGAATGGCTCTACTGGCTCATCGGCGCGTTCTTCATCGCCGTCGCCGTCCTGATCGTCACCGACACCGCGCACGCGAAGCGCCTGGGCAACGCGGCGTTCTGGGGCATCCTCGGGCTGTCGTTCTTCTACGGCACCTTCGTCGCCGCCGGCACCGTGCCGGCCTGGACACTCGGGATCGCCGTCCTCGTGATGGTCGCGCTCGCCGGACTCGGCTTCACCGGGACGACGAGCCGCACCCGGGTCGCGAGCATCCCCGGCGCGGGCACGGGCGCCGAGACCGGCCCCGCCGAGCCCACCGGCGTGACGCAGAAGATCACGGACGCCGGCAGCGGCAGCACGAGTGTGCTCGCCACCACCAGCCCGGACGAGCGCGCCGCGTTCGCGACGAAGTACGGCAACCGGCTCTTCATCCCGGCCCTCGTGGTGCCGGTGGTCGCCGTGCTGGTCGCGACGCTCGGCCCGCTCGTCTCGTTCGGCGGAGAACCGCTCCTCGCCGAGGGCAGTGCGACCCTGACCGGCCTGGGCATCGGTTCGGTGCTCGCCGTGGTCGTGGCCGTGTTCGTCCTGCGCCCGCCGAAGATCGCCACCCCGATCCGCGAGGGCGGTCGCCTGCTGCAGGCGATCGGCTGGGCGGCGCTGCTGCCGCAGATGCTCTCGACGCTCGGCATCGTCTTCACCCAGGCCGGGGTCGGTGACGCCGTCGGCACGATCATCAAGTCGGTCCTGCCCGACGGCTCGCTGCTCGCCGCCGTGGTCATCTACTGCCTCGGCATGGCCCTGTTCACGATCATCATGGGCAACGCCTTCGCCGCCTTCCCGATCATGACGGCCGCGATCGGCTGGCCGGTGCTGGTGCAGGGCTTCGACGGCAACCCCGCCGCGATCTTCGCGATCGGCATGCTCGCCGGCTTCTGCGGCACGCTCGTCACACCGATGGCCGCGAACTTCAACCTGGTGCCAGCTGCGCTGCTCGAGATGCGGGACAAGTACGGCCCGATCAAGGCGCAGATCCCCACCGCCGCCATCCTGCTCGTCGTCAACATGGGAGTCATGTACCTTGTCGCATTCTGATGCCGCCCCGATCGACCTGACCCGGGCCGCGTGGGCCGACCGCTTCGCGGCCGTCGCCGCGGACAACACGACCCGCGAGTACCCGTACGCCGCGCACCACGCGACGTCCGGGCCGGACGACCGGGCTCTGCCCGTCGAGCTCCACCCCGCCTTCGCCACGTCGTACGACTGGCACTCGTCGGTGCACATGCACTGGCTCGCGGCGCGCCTGGTCGCGCACGGCCTGCCCACCGACCTGGAGGCCCGGCTCACCGCGATCCTGCAGGCGCACCTCACGACGGATCACCTGGCGACCGAGGCCGCTTACCTGCGCGAGACGCCGCACTACGAGCGCCCCTACGGCTGGGCGTGGCTCGCGCGGCTCGCCGCCGAGGTGTCGGCATCCGAGGCACCCGCTGTCCGGGCACTGGCGCCGGGCTTCGCGCCCGTCGTCGACGTCCTCGAAGACCTGGTCGTCCGGTGGATCGACGGCGCCGCGCACCCGGTCCGGCACGGCGTGCACTCGAACTCCGCGTTCGGACTGCTGCTCGTGCTCGAGGCCGCCCGGTCGCTCGACCGTCCGGCCCTGGCGGCAGCGGTCGAGGGCGCTGCGAAGGACTGGTTCGGCGCGGACGCCGGGTGGCCGTTCGCCTGGGAGCGGAGCGGGCACGACTTCCTGTCCCCGGGCCTCGCCGAAGCCGACCTGATGCGGGCGGTGCTGCCCGCCCCGGAGTTCGGGACGTGGGCCCGTGGCTTCTTCGCCGCGGTGCAGCCGGGCGACGCGATCCTGCGGTCGACGGTGGTCCGTGACGAGAACGACCCGCAGCAGGTGCACCTGTTCGGCCTCGACCTGTCGCGGGCGGGGTCGGCCCGGCGCATCGCGGACGCACTCCGCGCCGGCGGTCCGGACGACTCCGGCACGGGCATCGCCGACCTGCTCGACGACGCAGCCGACCGGCTGCTGGCCTCGGGGCTCGCGGCGAGCGTCGGCGAGGAGTACTACTCCACCCACTGGCTTGCGAGCTTCGCCTGGGACGCCATGGAGGCCCGGGAGCACGCCGCCCGCTGATCGTTCGTCGGGAGCGCTGATCGTCTGCGGACACGTCGAGGATCCGGAGGTAGCTTCGGGGCCATGAGCGATCCGAAGGACGACGAGAACCTCGACGACTTCCGCGAGGCGCAGGAGACCGACTACGAACCGGAGCCGACCGTGCTCGACCCCGACGACCTGCCGGTGGTCGACGACGCGGACGACGAACTGCTCCCCGACGACGACCGACCGGTGCCGCTCGACACCGACGACGACGCGATCTGAGCGATCGCGCCGTCGTCGTACCGCGGCACCGGCGTCGGCGTCGGCGTCAGCTTCGGTGTCGGCGCCCGCTCAGTCGAGCGGGAGGGTCCGCGCGAAGGTGCGGGTGACCGGAGTCGCGGCGAGGAACGGTGCCATCGCCGGAGCGCCCTCGGGTGTCGCGCGCCAGGCCACGTAGGTGTCGTGGTCCTCGGGGGTCGTCCACGACTCGACGACGACCATGCGCGCCGGGTCCTCGTCGTCGACCAGGACCTCGAGCGACTCCAGGCCGTGGAACGACGCGGTCTGTTCGAGCGTCTCGCGGATCGCACCCTGGAGTGCGTCTTCGGGGGCATCGCTCTGGAACTGGACCTCGAGCAGGACGGTCATCGACATGGGGAACCTTTCGTCAGCGGTGTCCAAGCCAACCCCTGGCCCCCTGCGCTTGTTCCGGGTCGGTCAGCCGACGATGCGGAACCGGAGCGGATCGCCCGGACGGAGCTGCGCAGCGAGGTCGATCGACGACGGTGTCAGGACGGCGACGACCGGGTAGCCGCCGGTCACCGGGTGGTCGGCGAGGAACAGCACGGGGAAGCCCTCGGGCGGCACCTGCAGTGACCCGGTCTCGACGCCCTCGCTCGGCAGTTCGCGTGCCACGGAGCGGGCGAGCGGCGTCTCGGCCGTGGTGCGGACCCCCACACGGTCGCTGTCCGCACTGACGGAGAAGTCCTGGCCGGTCAGGGTCGTGCGCCACTCCGGGGTGAACCAGTCGTCGCGCGGTCCGGGCACCACGTCGAGCACGACCGGCTCGTCCGGCCACCGCGGCTCGGGCTGCGGCACCGCGTCGACGATCGGCCACGACACCCGCGCGTCACCGACGGGCAGGACGTCACCGGCCGACAGTGGCGGCGGTCCGAGGCGCGCGAGGGAGTCCCACGAGCGGCTGCCGAGCACCGGGTCGACCGCGAAGCCCCCGAGGACCGCGACGTAGGTGCGGAGGCCCACGGTCGCAGTGCCGATCCGGAGCGTGTCGCCCGGGGCCAGCAGCAGCACCTCGTGCGAGGCGGCACCGCGGACCGATCCGTCCGCCCGCTCGACCTCGACGGGGCAGGCCGCGCCGGTGGTGGCCGCGACCACGTACGCGTCGGCGCGGAGCGTGACGGAGCCGAGCAGGGCCTCCAGGACGGCCGCGTCGGGACGGTTGCCGACCAGTCTGTTGGCGAGTGCCGCGGAGCCACGGTCGGCGGCTCCGGCCGCGCCGAGGCCCATGTCGCTGAAGCCCGGGCGCCCGAGGTCCTGCGTGGTCGCACCGTAGCCGACCTGCACGACGGTCAGCGCGGTCATGCCGCACCCGCCACGACGAAACGGACGAGCGTGCCGGCGGGCGCGAGTGCCGGAGGCGTGCGCTCGAGGGACCACATCGGCACCTCGGTGCGGCCGATGAGCTGCCAGCCGCCGGGGGAGGTCCTCGGGTAGACGGCGCTGAACTCGCCGGCCACCGCGACGGCCCCGCTCGGGACGGCCGTCCGGGCGGTGCTGCGCCGGGGCAGGTCGAGCGGCCGATCGCTGCCGGTGAGGTAGCTGAAGCCGGGGGCGAAGCCGCAGAACGCGCTCGTCCAGAGCTGCCCGGTGTGCCACGCCACGAGCTCGTCGCGCCGCATGCCGGTCAGTTCGGTGACGGTGTCGAGGTCCTCACCGTCGTAGGTGACGGGGATGACGAGCGGCTCGGTGTCCTGCGCATCGAGCGTGGCACTGACCGGGACGACCTGCGTGAGTTCCGTGCGGAGCCGCCCGGCGTCCGTCGCGGTCGGGTCGAACCGGAGCAGCAGTGTCCGGGCGCCGGAGACGACCTCGGTCAGCCCCGGCAGGGTGGCCTGTGCGAGTCCGGCGCGGAAGGCGACGACGTCGGCGAGGGACCCGAACGTGGCCAGGAGTGCGGTGCCGCCCGCGGAGCGGACCTCCGGACCAGTCACGGTGCGAAGGGCGCGATCGTCACGCCGTGCTCGGTCAGCAGCGCTCGGATGGCCCGGGCCATCGCGACCGCGTCGGGGGAGTCACCGTGCACGCAGACCGAGACGGCACGCACGGCGATCTCGGACCCGTCGACAGCGGTCGCGACACCGTCGGTGACCATGCGGAGCACCCGGGCCGCGACCTCGTCCGGGTCGTGCAGCACCGACCCCGGCTGCTTCCGCGACACCAGCGAGCCGTCGGGTTCGTAGGCGCGGTCGGCGAAGGACTCGCTCACCGCGCGGAGCCCGTGCCGCTCGGCCGCCAGCAGCAGCTCCGACCCGGGCAGCGCGAGCACGGCGAGCGACGGGTCGACGTCGGCCACGGCACGGACGACGGCCTCGGCCTGCACCGGGTCGGCGCAGGCGGTGTTGTACAGGGCGCCGTGCGGCTTGACGTAGGTGACGGCCGTGCCGGCGACGTGCGCGGTGGCGGCCATCGCGCCGAGCTGGTGGACGACGTCGGCGTACAGCTCGTCGGGGGTGACGTGCACGGGTCGGCGGCCGAAGCCGATCAGGTCGCGGTAGGCCACGTGCGCGCCGATCGCCACACCACGCTCGGCGGCGGCGCGGGCGGTGGCGAGCATGATCGTCGGGTCGCCGGCGTGGAACCCGCAGGCGACGTTGGCGCTCGAGACGACGTCGAGCATCGCGGCGTCATCGCCCATGGCCCAGGCGCCGAAGCCCTCGCCCAGGTCGCTGTTCAGGTCGATCGTCGTCACGGGTGCTCCCTGTCGTAGCGGGTTGTTGAACAATCTACCGATCACCCCGGTCCCTGTCATCCGCTTCCCCCGGCCGGACGGCGGTTTCCGAGGTGCGCCACGTACTGTCCGAGTCCTCAGTACCACCGGCGGCAGTGCTGCCGGATCGATCTCTGCACTGGAGCAGCTCATGACCGACAGTGACAACACGCACGACGCCTCGAAGAACGACTCCGAGGGCACCGAGAAGCCGGGCGGCCTCGGCGACGACAACACCATCCCGAACAACCCCGACGGCCTGGCCGCGGGGCACACGGGCGACGACTCGCACTTCAACCCGGAAGAGGACGGCGAGCACTAGCGGCTCCTTTCCGGCCTGCGGGTCGATGCAGAACGACACCGTCGTTGTCCTCCGACAGCGGCGGTGTCGTTCTGCGTCTGCACGCATTCGCACGCATCCGCACGCACTCGTCCGCCCCGGCGAAACAAACAGCGCAAAACCTTCCGGCACGAGGTTTCCGGTGCTACAGTCCCGATCACCTAGCAGCACTAGGGATTCAGTGGGCGCCGAAGCCCCCTGTGACTCAAGGAGGAGTCATGTCGACACCGACGTCGAAGGAAGAACCCACGCGGGGCATCGCCGGGACCGCGTCCCCAGCGGTCACCGCAGCCGCCGGAGCCACCGCGACGGACGCCGCTGCGTCCCGGGCGTTCTCGGTCGAGGGCATCACGCAGTCCGTCAGCACCGTCCGGGTGGGGCGCGGGTACCTCTGGGGCCTCAGCTTCGCCCAGTTCGGCCTGTTCGTCGCCCTGCTCACGCCCGTCTTCGTGAGCATGTCGATCAAGGCGACGGAGCTGAACCCGACGAGCCCCGAGACCGTCGTCGGCTCGGTCCTGCCGTTCGGAGCGCTCGGCGCCCTGTTCGCCAACCCCCTGTTCGGCGCGCTCTCCGACCGCACCCGCACACGGTGGGGCCGTCGCCGCCCCTGGATGGTCGGCGGTGTCGTCGTCTTCGTCGGTTCCCTCGCCTGGCTCGCGTTCTCGCCCGACGTGCTGCAGCTCACCCTGGCCTGGGTGCTGGCGCAGGTCTCCGCCAACGCCGTCCTGTCCACGCTGACGGCGAGCTTCGCCGACAACGTGCCGGAGTTCCAGCGCGGCAAGGCGTCGAGCGTCATCGCCCTGGCGCAGAACATCGCGATCCTGGCCGGGCTCTACCTGGCCGTGTACCTGGTCGGGAACCTGCCGGTCCTGTTCATCGCACCGGGCGTCCTGGCGATCATCGCGGTCCTCGTGTACTCGTTCGTCGCCCGCGACGACCTGCCGACGACGCCGGTCAAGCCCTTCAGCTGGATCAACCTGGTCAGCTCGTTCTGGACGAACCCGATCAAGCACCGGGACTTCGGGCTCGCCTGGTGGGGTCGGTTCCTCATCACCTTCGGCACGTTCATGTTCACGACGTACCGACTCCTCTACATGCAGGACCGCATCGGGCTCCCGCAGGCCGAGGCGGTCGGGGTCGTCGCGTTCGGCGTGCTCCTGTACACGATCGCCCTGCTCGTCAGTGCGGCCGTCTCCGGCTGGGTGTCCGACCGGATCCAGCGTCGCAAGGTCTTCGTCTGGGGTTCGACGGCCATGACCGCCGTCGGCCTGGTGATCCTGGCCCACGTCGACAGTGTCGGCGGGTTCTACTTCGCCGAGATCGTCCTCGGTTTCGCCTTCGGCATCTACGCCGCCATCGACACCGCCCTGGTCGTCGACGTGCTGCCCGACCCGGAGCGCCCCGGCAAGGACCTCGGCGTCATCAACATCGCGAACGCCCTGCCGCAGTCACTCGCCCCCGCCGTCGGTCTGTTCCTGCTCGGCATCGGTGGCGGCCAGAACTACACGCTCATGCTCTGGGGTGCCGGCGTCGCCGTCATCCTCGGCGCCCTCGTGATCCTGCCCATCAAGTCGGTCCGCTGACCGACGCGACCGCCTGGAGGCGCGACCCGCGTCCGCGACGCACGCCGCGCCTCCAGGCGGTCACCTGCACCGCACGTGGCCGCTTCAGCGGGTGCCGTGCTGTCGCAGTGCGACGACGACCTCGTCGAGGAAGTCGTCGACCTGCCCCTGGTCGTACCCCTCGCGGAACTTCGTCGGCTGGAACCGGACCCCTGCGACCTGCTCCGGTGTGAGCGGGTCGACCGGGCGTCGCTGCTCGTACCCGGCCAGGGTGGTCTGGATCCGGTCGAGGAACGCGTCGACCTCGCTCTGGTCGTACCCCTCGCGGAACTTCGTCGGCCGGAACCGCTTGTCCGCCACCTCTCGTGCGAGCATGTCCTCCCCCTTCTGCTGGCTCCTATCGTGGCCCTGCCATGGTGTCACGGGCGGGTTGCCGGGGGTGAGAGCTGCGGTGAGCGCCTGCCGAACAGCGCGTCGAGGAACCGCGAGAACCGCGACTCCGGCTCGTGGGGCGTCTCGATCGAGCGGGTCGGCGAACGGAACGCCAGGTCGTGCAGCATGTTCCGCTTCGACCCGTCCCAGTTGGCGAACAGGTAGGTCCCGCCGATGAAGGACATGCTCCGGACCGGCGTGCGCTTCCACGAGTCGGCAGCCACGTAGTAGCCCGCGTGGCCGGCGCGGATGTGCTGGATCACGGTGTCCACGTCGATGACACCGGTCGGTGTCACGACGGCGGTGATGCCCGTGCGGTCGCGGGCGACGTACTCGATGAGGTGTTCGGTCACGATGGAACTCTTCGTCACGGTGGTGAGACGCCACGGCAGGAAGCGTGGCGAAGGGGATTCGGAACCGCCGTTGCTTCCGTTTCCAGAGTACGTCCGCCGCGGGCGTGCCGTCCCCGGATGTCCGCCGTTCGCAGATGGATGAGCGTTCAGCGGATGGGGGTCCGGTCGGCCCAGTCCATGATGCGTTCGATCGTGTCGTCGAAGTCCCGCGTGCCGGGGCGGTTGAGGAACGCGTGACGGCTGCCCGGCAGGACGTGTCGTTCGACCTCGATGCCCGCGGCCTCGAGCTCGTCCGCGAAGCGCTCGCTCGAGGCGCGCATCACGTCCCGCTCGGCGTCGATCAGCAGGGTGCGGGGGAACCCGCCGAGGTCGTCGGACTCCGGGTAGACAGCAGTGGGGCGGCCGCCCGCGTAGGCCCGGTTGCTCCGGTCGAGCAGCAGCGGCGCGTGCGTGAGCCGCCGGTGCCCTCGGACGAGTCGCTGCAGCGCCCGGTCACGGGGGAGCCGGGCGTGGAAGAACCCGTAGGTCAGCACGAGGCTGACCAGCGGCGGGGCGGTCGCGACCGCGGATGCCGCCAAGCACGCACCGGCGCTCGCCCCGCCGAGCAGCAGCCCGGACGGTGCCTCGTGGTGCAGGTGGTGGAGGACGGCGACGATCTCGTCCCGCGCGTGGGGTGCCCGTCGTCGCCCACGTGGTCCACCCCGGCCGAGCCACGGCAGTCCGGGCAGCGGTCCGAGGCGATAGTCGACGGTCACGACCGGCAGCCCGCGCTCGGCGAGCTCCCGTGCGACGGCGTCGGACTCCGGTAGGTCGAGGTCGCCCCGGAAGAACCCGCCGCCGTGCACCCAGACCAGGGTCGGGGGTCCCACGCTGGCGCTCTGGTTCAACGGTCGGTACCGCCGGACGGGGACCGGTCCGTGTGGGCCGTCGATCCGTTCATCGGCGACCTCGATCGTGTCCTGCTGCTTCCCCCGCATGGGAGCAGTGTCGCAGGACGCGGGCGGGAGCCGGGCTCGCGGCGCTTGAACAGGCGTACTTTCGGAGCGTCGCGAGGGACACGGCCCGGTAACGATGCGGGCGACCGCCCGGCCGGGCAGGCAGCGTGGAGGCATGCGCCTGACGAGAGCCGCCCTGATCCTGACCACTGCGACCCTGGCCGCGCTGCTGACGGGGTGTTCCAGCGCGGACGGAGCGGACGGCGGTGCGGCGACTCCGACCGTGACCGAGACCGTCACTGCCTCGCCCTCCGCCCCCGCGAGCTTGCCGACGCCGACGCCGACACCGACACCGACGCCCACCCCCACCCCGACGTGTGGCCCGTCGAGCGGTGCCGCGGCTGCGGCCGAGGGCATCGCGGCCCTGCCGCTGCCCGCCGGCCTCGAGGATGCGAAATGGGACGCCGCGAACGCCGACTACTCCGGCTACGACGCCTGCGCGCCACTGTCCTGGTCCGTGGTCGCGCCCGAGTTCGGCACGGCAGGATCCCCGTACGCGATCCTGCTGTTCCACGAGGGCCGGTACCTCGGCACGGCCACTGCCCAGCAGTACGCCTTCGAGCCGACCGTCGAACGACAGAGCAACTCGGCCGTCACGGTGACCTACCGGTTCGCCAAGGCCGGCGAGCCGAACGCAGCGCCCTCCGGCCGCACCACGGCCACCTTCACCTGGAACGACGAGACCGGCCGCGTCGAGATGACGGGGGACACCCCGCCCGCTCAGTGACGGTCGGCCGGAGCGGAAGCCACGCCGAGCTCCCGCTGCAGCGTGCGGAGGACCCGTACGAGGGTGTCGAGCTTGTCCGGTCTGGCTTCGAACCCACGTCCGAGGGCAGACCGCGGCTGCACGACCACGTCGTCACCGTCGGTCGTGGTGATCCAGACACCGTAGTCGGCATGCTGGCCGCGGGACTCCCTCGTCGCGACGGAGAACCGTCGGATGCGCGCCCACGGCAGGTCGAACACCGGCGCGTCCCGTGACGGTGCCCACGCGTGCAGACCGAACTCGTCGACGGTCCAGACCTCGGGGCGGGGCTTCGGGAAGTCGTCGGAGGTGCGCAGGCCGGACGTCAGCACGGGCAGGTGGAACCGGGGTGCCCGCCCCGCTCCGATTCGCGCGAGCGTCCGGCGGTCGCCTCGCCCGGCGGACAGCGTCGACACGGCCAGCAGCACCCCGAACCCCGCGACCACGATCGGCCACAGCACGAACGACCCCTGCGTCCGGGCACTGTCGATGCCCCGCAGGAAGTCCGGGAACGCGAACTCGGCGACGAGCGCGGCGACCCCCACCGCCGTGGTGACGACCGCCGCGAGCAGCACCGGCCCCCGCTTCGGCATCTCCCCGTCGCGCAGCCGCTGCACCCACGGCTCGTCCGCCGGGGTCATCGCTCGGTCCGTGTCCGACCAGGACGCCCGGCGTCCGGCTGGGACCCGAGTTCCCGGCGCAGCGACCGGAGCACCTGCATCACGATGTGGATCTTCGTCGCGCTGGCACCGAAGGGCCGTCCGATCGCTGGCCGCGGCTGCACGGTGAAGCGCCCGACGTCCTCGGTGATGATCCAGATGCCGGTGTCCACCCGCTGCCCGCGGACCTCTGCCGAGGCGAGTTCGAGCGAGTGGACTGCACTCCACGCCAGGTCGAACACCGGAGTCTCCCGCTCCGGCGACCACGCGTGCAGCCCAGCGGCGTCGACCGTCCACATCTCGGGTCTCGGCTCGGGGAAGTCGTCGAGGGTGTACTCGCCCCTCCGCACGACCGGCAGGTGGAAGCGCGGCGTCGTACCGTGCCGACGGATGCTCGCGAGGATCCGTCGGTCACTCCGGCCGCGCATCCGCGAGAGGACGGCTGCGACGGGGCCGAGCACGAGCAGGATCACGGAGAACAGCGGCACGGCGAACGGACGGCGTGCCTCCGAGTGCAGGAGGGCGTCGAGGTGCGTGATCGAGAACACGACCCCGGTGCCACCGGCCACGGTCACGATCGCCAAGCCGAGCAAGAACGGCCACCGCTTCGGCATCTCCCCGTCGCGCAGCCGCTGCACCCACCGTTCCCCCGAGTACTCCACCGTGCCATCCTGCCCGTCGCGGCCACCGATCGTCCGCGAGCGCGACATGCTGTTCCCATGCAGTCCGTCCGTGCCGCCGCACCCGGTGTCGCCCTCGCCGTGGCGATCGGCATCGTCGCCACCCTCGTCGGCCGGGTCGTCCCGGTGGTCGGCGGTCCCGTCCCCGCCGTCCTGATCGGTGCCGTCGTCGGGTGGCTCGTCCGGCGTCGCACCGGTGGCACACTCGCCGCGCTGGCTCCCGGCGTGAAGTTCTCGTCCAGCCGGGTCCTGCAGTTCGCCGTGGTCCTGCTCGGCGCGCAGCTGTCCATCGGCGAGGTCCTGCGCATCGGCGGTGAGACCCTGCCGGTGATGCTCGCGACGCTCGTCGTCTGCCTGGTGGCCGCGTGGGGGATCGGTCGGCTGCTCCGGGTCTCGGGTGCACTCCGCACCCTGATCGGCGTCGGGACCGGCATCTGCGGCGCCTCGGCGATCGCCGCCGTGACACCCGTCATCGGTGCGGTCAGTGCGGACGTCGCTTACGCGATGTCGACGATCTTCCTCTGCAACATCGCGGCCGTCTTCGCCTTCCCGCTGCTCGGGCACGCCCTGGGCCTCAGCCAGCACGCCTTCGGCGTCTTCGCGGGCACCGCCGTGAACGACACGTCGTCCGTCGTCGCCACGGCGACCGTCTACGGCCGCCAGGCGACCGACACCGCGGTCGTCGTGAAGCTGGTGCGCACCCTGATGATCATCCCGATCGTCATCGGGCTGGCCGGACTGGAGGCCCGCCGCGCCTCCCGCGAGCAGCTCACCCCCGCCTCGGGGCCGGGTCGCGGGTTCCGTGTGTTCCGGTTGGTGCCGTGGTTCCTGATCGGGTTCCTCGTGGTGGTGCTGCTCCGGACGGTCGGGGTCCTGCCCGCGTCCGTGGCGCCGGGGTTCGCGACGGCCGCCTCGTTCCTCATCACGGCGGCGCTCGCCGCGATCGGCTGCTCGACGGACTTCGCCGCGCTCCGCCGTGCCGGGTTCCGGCCGATGCTGCTCGGCATCGCGCTGTGGGTCCTGGTGGCGGGGACGAGCCTGGGCACGCAGGCGGCCTTCGGGCTCCTGTAGGGGTTGCCGGGACGGCACCTATCGTTTATCGTTACATCGAAATTCGATGGTATCGATGATCGACAGGGGAAGCAGCCATGACCACGCCCGTCTACGAACCGCCCCGCGGGCGGAACTCCTACCTGGCCTACGTCGTCTCGTGTGCGATCGGCATCGCGATCGTCGTGTGGCGGTACGTCGACCTGCTCGTCCACTCGATCGCCTCGGGCACGGTGGCGGTGCCGGTCCGGATCCGCGAGACCAGTGCCGTCCCGCAGCCTCCGGGCGGTGCGACGGTGACGTCCGACCAGCTCGTGCTCCGGGCGCCGATCGCCGACGTGCCGGGTGGTGCGATCGGGTACATCCGCGTCGGCGACGCGCTGGAGGTCCTGCTCGTCAGCGCCCTCATCGCCCTGGTCGCGGCGGTGGCCTGGAAGATCTCACGCGGCGGGCTCTTCGACCGCTCGACCACCCGGATCCTCGACTGGCTCGCCGGCGCGGTGCTGGCCGCCGGGTTCCTGCCGTCGTTCGTCCGCCGGATGGGGTGGAACTGGGTCGTGTCCGGGCTCGGATGGGACGGGTACCTGCCCACGCCGGTGGTCGACCACCAGTTCCTGCCCGTGTACCTCGGCCTGCTCGTCGTCGTCTGCTTCCGGTTCGCGCTCACTGCCTCGCAGCGGATGGTGCGGGACCAGGCCGGGCTGGTCTGATGCCCCCGGAACAGGAGGACGGCCACGCGGTCGTCTGCCACCTCGACGACCTGCTGGCCGAGCGGGGGATGACCCTGACCGAGCTCGCCGACCGCGTCGGCGTGACCGTCGTCAACCTCTCGGTGCTCAAGAACAACCGGGCTCGCGCGATCCGGTTCTCCACCCTCACCCGCCTGTGCGAGGTGCTCGGCTGCCAGCCGGGCGACGTCTTCTCGGTGCGCACGGACTGACGACGGAAGGCCCGCCCGACGTGAGCTGATCTGCTCACGCTGGGCGGGCCTCCTGGCCGTACCTGCCGTACCTGCCGGCGTCAGCCGCGCAGCGCCTCCGACAGCTTCACGCGACTGCCGGTGCGGAGCAGGGCGTTCTCGTAGACGCGGGCACCGATGACCACGACCGCGACGACCGAAGCGGCGACGATGACGAGCGACAGGATCGGCTCCCACCACTCGGCCGTCCCCAGGAAGATCCGCATGGGCATGCCGATCGGGGCGCTGAACGGCACGTACGACATGATGCCGAGGATCGTCGGGTTGTCGTACGCGACGATGATCAGGAAGTACGGGATCATCACGAGCATCATCACCGGGGTGGTGACGCTGCCGACGTCCTCCTGGCGTGACACCAGCACGGCCGCCGCGGCGAACAGCGACGCGAGGAGCACGAACCCGATCGCGAAGAAGCCGATGAACCACAGGATGCTCGGGCCGAGCATCGCGAACATGTTGTCCTGGCCGGTCACCGCCAACGTGACGATGGCGGCGACGGCCACCGCGACGATCTGGGCGAAGGCCATGATGCTGTTGCCGAGGACCTTGCCGGCGAGCAGCGCCCTTGCCGGGATCGCGGACATCAGGATCTCGACCACCCGTGTCGACTTCTCCTCGACGACGCTCTGCGCGATCGACTGGCCGAACGTCACCGCTGACGCGAAGTAGACGACGCCGAACGCGATGGCGATGAGGTACACCAGGCCACCCGGCAACGCGTCCGGGTCGAGCAGCTCGATGCGCGGGGTGACGCTCAACGCCGAGACGACCTCGGACGGGGCTTCGTCGAGTCCGACGACCTTGTAGCCGAGCGGGTCGTCCGACGGCACGATCGCCGCGTCGACGTCGCCCTTGGTCACGAGCCGTTCGGCGTCGTCGACCGACGCCGACTCCGTGACGTCCAGCCCACTGGTGGTCGGCAGCGAGACGCCGTCGACGACCGCGACCGGGGTGGTGTCGTCGGCGGTGGCCTTGCTCACGATCCCGCCGACGACGATCGACGCGACGACCATGCCGATCAGGATGAGCGCCGAGACCACGAAGGCCTTGCTGCGGATGCGTGCCTGGATCTCACGTGCGGAGACGAGCCGCACGGCCTGCACGAAGGAGTTGTTCATCGGACGACCTCCCGGAAGACCTCGCTGAGCCGCGGCACCCGCGGCGAGAACGACCCGACGGTGCCGTGCTGGACGGCACGCTGCAGGACGCGCTGGGCGGTGGCGGCGTCGGCCTCGAAGACCGCGTACCCGCCGTCGAACTCCCGCACGGCCACACCCGGCTCGTCGCGGAGCCAGGCGACGTCCCCGTCGATCAGCAGCTCCCACGCGGCGGGCCCGGCCTGCTTGCGGAGTTCCTCCTGCGGACCGGCGGCGCGGATCGTGCCACCGGCGATGACGACGACGTCGTCGCACAGCCGCTCGACCACGTCGAGCTGGTGGCTCGAGAACAGCACCGGGACGCCCCGGGCCGCGGTCTCGCGCAGGACGCCGAGCACCGTGTCGACGGCCATCGGGTCGAGGCCCGAGAACGGCTCGTCGAGCACGAGCACCTCGGGGTCGTGTGCCAGCGCCGCTGCGATCTGCACGCGCTGCTGGTTGCCGAGCGAGAGCTTCTCGACGGGGTCGCCGGCGTGCGTGGTGAGTTCGAGGCGTTCGAGCAGCTCGCCGGTGCGGGTCGTCGCGGCGCGCTTGTCGACGCCGTGCAGCCGGGCCAGGTAGGTGATCTGCTCGGCCACCGGCATCTTCGGGTACAGGCCGCGTTCCTCGGGCATGTAGCCGAAGCGGCGGCGGTCGGCGGGGCGGACCGCGGTGCCGTCGATCGAGACCGTGCCCGCGTCGGCCTGCAGGACGCCGAGCATGATGCGCATGGTGGTGGTCTTGCCGGCACCGTTGCCGCCGACGAACCCGGTGAGGCGGCCGCTGCCGACCGTGAACCCCACGTCGTCGAGCACCCGGCGATCGCCGAAGTGCTTGGTCACCCCTTCGATGGTGAGCATGTCGTTCCCCTTCGTCGCGACGCTGGTCGTCGCTGCGTCCGACGCTATTGGCCGGGAGGCACGCCCCGCCTCCGCCGCCAGGCGGGACTTGGTTGGGTGGTCGGCTCCACCGCGTGGGGGAGGAGGGCGCGGGTGGATGCGCGGGGTGCGTGCGCCGGGTCGGCACGGTGCGCACTTGGTGCGGGTCGGCACGGTACGGGCTTGTTCGGCTCGTGCGGGTTTGGTTGCTCGGTGCGTCGTTCTGGCGGCGCACGGTGCCGTCAACGCTGCACGGGTTGAACGAAGGCGCACGGTGCGGGCGTGGGGTGCGGTGGTGGGCACGGTGCGGGCTTGTTCGGCTCGTGCGGGTTCGGTTGCTCGGTGCGTCGTTGTGGCGGCGCACGGTGCGGTCAACGCTGCACGGGTTGAACGAAGGCGCACGGTGCGGCCATGTCTGCGAACTCGGCACCGTGCGGGCTTGTTCGGTTCGTGCGGGTTCGGCTCGGCTCGGTCAGCCGGCGACGCCGTGCTCGAACGCCCAGACGACGGCCTGGATGCGGTCGCGCAGTGCGAGTTTCTGGAGCACGTTCGACACGTGGGTCTTCACGGTGGCGTCCCCGACGTAGAGCTCGGCGGCGATCTCCGCGTTGCTCAGGCCCCGGGCGAGGAGCCGCAGCACCTCGGTCTCCCGCTCGGTCAGCCCGGCGGCGGCGAGTGCGTCGTCGCCCGTCGCACTCGTCGCGGTGCTGGTCGCCGAGGGCTGCACCGCAGCCGACGCCGTCGCCCGGCTGATCACCCGCCGCGTGACGTCCGGCGCGAGCAGAGCGTCCCCGGCGGCGACGGTCCGGACCGCGTCGATCAGCCGCTCGGGGGAGGCGTTCTTCAACAGGAACCCGCTCGCTCCCGCCTCGAGCGCCTGGAACAGCGCGTCGTCGCTGTCGAACGTGGTGAGGATGAGCACCGCCGGCGGGTCCGGCAGCGCCGCGATCCGTCGCGCGGCCTCGAGCCCGTCGACGCCCGGCATCTGCACGTCGAGGCAGACCACGTCCGGACGGAGCTGCTGCACGGCCTCGACCGCCCCGGCGCCGTCCGCGGCTTCGCCCACGACCCGGAACCCGGGCTCGGACTCCAGGATCACGCGGAACCCGGCGCGGACGAGTTCCTGGTCGTCGGCCAGCACGATGGTCAGGTCGTCGGCAGCCATGCCCGCACCAGGTAGCCTCCCCGGGCTCGTGGCCCGATCTCGATCCGTCCGTCCACGGCGGCGACGCGTTCCCGCATCCCGACGTGTCCGAGCCCGCTGCCGGAGGTGCTCCGGGCAGCACGGGCACCGAGCCCGTCGTCCGTGACCTCCACCTCGACGCCGTCGTCCAGGTACCGCAGCCGGACGTCGGCGCGGGCGGTCGGGCCGGCGTGCTTGAGGATGTTCGTCACCGCTTCCTGCACGATCCGGTACGCCACCGCGGCCACCGTCGGCGGCACCGGTCGCTCGTCACCCACGACGACGTATTCGGCGGGGTGGCCCGCCACCCGGGCGGACTCGGCCAGTTCGGCGATCCGCGTGATGCCCTCGGTGCTCGGGCCGTCGCCGTGCGGTGTCCCGAGGCCGTCCGCGTCGTCGTCGGAGCGCAGGGTGCCGAGCATCCGCCGGAGTTCCTCCACCGCGGTGCGGGCGCTCTCCTCGACCACCCCGAGCGAGGCGGTGGCCTGCGCGGGGTCGCGGTCGATCACGCGCCGTGCAGCACCCGCCTGCACGCCCATCAGCGAGACGTGGTGGGCGACCACGTCGTGCAGCTCGCGGGCGATCCGTACCCGTTCGATCGTGACGGCCTGTGCCGCGGACCGCTCCCGCTCGGCGGCGAGTTCGGCGGTGCGTTCGGCGAGCTGGTGCCGTGCGACTGCGGAGACCCAGGCGCGGTTGCCGGCGTACCAGGCAGCGCCGAAGTAGATCACGTTGATGACGATGTTCAGCAGCGAGATCGCCACGTAGGGCGCCACTGGGGAGTCCGTGTCATTCGGCAGTGCGTTCGGCGACGCCCACCCGAACGAGATCGCGACGAACAGCCACGCGAACATGCCGCCGATGACGACCCAGCGCACGGCTTCGGCCCGCACCCGGTCGGAGCACCAGGCACCCACCGTGTACAGCGCGATGAAGAGCGTGAAGTTGACGAGGAAGACCTCGGGCACCTGGAGCAGCTGCGTCGCGGCGAACGCCACCGCCGACACCAGGGCCACCGACATCGGGAACCGTCGGCGGAACGCGATCGGGGCCGCGTTCGCGACGATCATCAGCGCGGAGACCCACCAGGCGGCCTGGTCGTCACCGTACGTACCGGCCGACCCGTACAGGAACGTCGTGACCGCGAGCCCACCGGCCAGCACAACTGCGAGCACCGTGTCCTGCCGGTACTCGTGCCGCCCCACCGGCAGTCGCGACCACTCCGCCGTCGTCCCCACTCGCGAAACGCTAGCGGAATCCCGGTGCGATGTCGTCGTCATCGGCCGACGCTCCCGATCGTCGTCACCACGCTGGACTGCTCGGCGTCCGCTCGCTCCACGGTGCGGCGGTCACCGGGCGGGCTCGGCGATCGCCCGGATGACGGCGAAGTGCCGCTCGAACGCATCTCTTCCTGCGTCGGTGAGGGCGAGCCAGCTCCTCGTGCTCCTCCCCACGCGAAGTCTGCGGATGCGGAGGAAACCCGCCTCTCTCAGAATCGCCGCTGCTTGGGACAGCGTTGAGTCGCTGACCTCGAGTGCGTCCCGGACGACACCGAACTCCGCTTCGTCCACCGTCCTGAGCAGGGCGAGCAGGGAGAACCGCACCGGCGAGTGGATCCGGTCGTCGAGTTCGTGCCGAGGGTGGGCGCCGCTGGTCATCGGCGCCGCGGCCGAGCCTGCGCTGCCGCCGCGATGAGTGGAACTGCGACGATGAGCGAGGTTGCTCCCCAAGCCATCAGCGACGTCGACCCGTCGAGTCCTCGGAGCACCGCGGCATCGAGCGGAGCGACGGCGAGGACGTAGAGGACGCCGGTTGCGATCCAGGCGACGGCCATCAGTCGGTTGCCTCCGCGGGGGACGACCCGCCGGGTGCTCACGACGAGCCACAACGTGATGACGGCGACAGCGGCGATCGCGAGGACGGGCAGCCGCGGGGCACCCAGCCCCTCGACCGCGAACACGAAGCACGCGACCACGGCAGCACTGCAGAGGAACACGGGTGTCTGCCAGCCGCGCCCTTGCCTGAGCCGAGTCCCGACTGCAGCTTCTCGAGTGGAAGTGTTCATGTTCACAGATGGTAAACGTCACGGGGCCGCTCCTGCGGACGTCCCAGCGGAACAGCAGCTTCACGCCGAACGCGTCGGTCGGTGCACGGCGGGAGTAGCCTCCCGCCAACGAGCAGGGGAGACGCCATGCAGTTCCTCGTCAACGTCATCGACGACGGCCAGGCCGCCGCCGTCGGCAACACGTACTCCGCGACCGACGCCGAAGCCACCGCGGTCGACGCCTTCAACGAACGGATGGCCGACGCGATCGTGTTCGCCGCTGGGGTCTCCGCACCCGCTGACGCCACCGTGGTCGACGCCCGCGGGGGCGCGGCCGAGACAACGACCGGGCCCGCGACGAGCACCGACGAGTACGTCGCCGGGTTCTGGGTCATGGACCTCCCGGACGCCGAGACGGCTGCCCGGGTGGCGCACCAGGCGTCGCAGGCGTGCAACCGGAAGATCGAGCTCCGGCCGCTGCTCTGACGGCACGGACCCCACCCGGCCGGCGGACCACCGCGGGGACGGCGCTCGCCGCGGTCACACCCGCCCCGACCACGAACGTCGCGACGAACCCGATCGCACCGACGAGCGCTCCGGCAGCCGCCGCACCGACGGCCTGCCCGAGCACGAGCGCGACGAACAGCATCGACGTGCCCGCCGACGAGCACTCGGCATCGATCTCGGTCGTCCACGCGATCAGTGCCCCGGTCGCCGCCGTGTAGCCCCAGCCGAACACGGCACACGCCAGCAGCGCCGCGACCGTCGACTGCGGCGCTGCCCCCAGCACCACGACGGCGACGGCGACCGACCCCGCCGTGATCGCCCAGAGCGTCCGGGCGCGCAGTCCGTTCGTCCAACGCGCGGTGACCACGACGGCCGCTCCGCCGATCCCGAGCGCGATCCAGGCCGACACCGAGACGACGACCGACGCACCGGCCTCCACCAGCGCCGAACGTCCGTAGGTCCAGACGACGGCGGACCCCGCCCCGAACAGCAGCGCCAGCACGAGCACCCCTCGGTGCGCCGCGAACCACGGGGTGCCGGGCAGCGGTGACCGGGACGCAGCAGTCCCGCCGCGGGACACCACGAGCAGCAGGGCACCGACGGCCAGGGCGAACACCCCGGACACTGCCCAGGCCGTCCGCCAGTCGGGCAGCAGCACGAGGGCGAGCGCCCCGGCGCCCACGAGCCCGGGGCCGGTGCCGGCGTTCACGATCGCCTGCGCTCGACCGAGCAGCGCCGACGGCACCTGCTCGGCGACGATCCGCACGAGGGCGGGCGACGCGAGTCCGGCACCTGCCGACGCGAGCACGGCGCTGACGCCGAACGCCAGCGAGCCGCCGGCCGTCGCCATGGTGATCGCACCGATCCCCGCCACCAGGGTCGCGACCGTGACGAGCACCCGGGGCATCCGTGCGGCGAGCAGGAACCCGGCCACCGCACCGACGCAGTAGAGCGCAGAGGCACCCGACGAGACCCACCCGGCGGCATCTGCCCGGAGCCCCAGGTCCCGCTGCACGTCGGGCAGGAACAGCCCGTACGCCAGGCGCACCAGGCCGTAGGTGGCGGCGATCAGGCCGAGTCCGCTCACCAGGAGCAGACGATGTCGTAACGAAAACGATCGTTTCACTTTTCAGAGCCTAGGGTGCTCTCATGGTGATGCGCCCAGGGACCGAGCAACGGCTGCTCGACGCCGCCGAGGAGCTCTTCTTCTCACAGGGCATCGCCGCCACCCCGATCGACGCCGTCCTCGAACGGGCCGGGGTCTCGACGGCCACGCTGTACCGCGGCTACGCGAGCAAGGAGTCGCTCGTCGCTGCGGCCCTCACCCGTCGCCACGAGGACTGGATCGCCACCTGGGACCGTGCGGTCGCCGCCGAACGGGACGACCTGGGCCGACTCCTGGCGGTGTTCGACGCCCTCGACGACTACCGCTCGACGCCCACGGGCTCCCGCTGGTGCGCCTTCCTCGGCACCGCCGCCGAGTACGCCGACGCCCCCGCCGAGGTCCGACAGGTCCTGGACCTCGAGACCACCACGTTGCGCCGGCGGCTCCTGGCGCGGGCGGCCCCGGTGGTCGGTCCCCGTGCCGAGGCCCTCGCCGACCAGCTGCTCCTCATCGTCTCCGGTTCCCTTGCGATGCGATTGCGCGACCCCGCGCTCGACACGACGACGGCACGGTCCGTCGCCGCGTCCCTCATCCGGGAACACACCACCCCCGACGGAACGGCGCCCACCCCATGACCCGATCGCGTGCTGCCACGATCACCCGCCGTTCCATGCTCATCGGTGGCACGGGCGTCGTCGCCGCGGGAGCCGTGGCCGAGGCGATCAACCTCGGACTGCTGCCCGGGCGCTCGACCCTGTACCGGGTCCTCGGTCTGGACGGCACCGACGGCACGGTCCCCGACGTCGAACCCGTCCCCACGACCTCCGGCACCTTCGTGTCCGCGGCGCGGAAGGGCCGCACCGTCGGCTGGATGATCGCGGCCCCGGCGTCCGACACCCCCTTGCCGGTGGCGGTCGCCCTGCACGGGTACGGCGACGACCACACCTCGTTCTCCGGGCGGAGCCTGGGCTACGACCGGTTCCTCGCGGCGCACGTGGCCGGCGGTGGAGCACCGTTCGCGATCGCCTCGATCGACGGCGGCAACCGCTACTGGCACCCACGAGCCGACGGGGACGACCCCGCCGCGATGGTCGTCGACGAGTTCCTGCCCCTGATCGCCCGCCGCGGCTTCGACACGGACCGCCTCGCCCTGACCGGCTACTCGATGGGTGGCTTCGGGGCCCTCCGGCTCGCAGGGGTCCTCGGTGCCTCGCGCGTCCGGGCGGTCTCGGCCATCAGCCCCGCGCTCTGGAAGTCGGCCGCCGACACCGCTCGCGGCGCCTTCGACGACGCGGCCGACTTCCGCGCGAACACCGTCCTCGGGCGGCAGCGCGCCCTGGACGGTGTCGCCGTCCGCGTCGACTGCGGCAACGGTGACGGGTTCGCGCCGGCGGTGCACACCTACGTCGACGGCTTCGCCACGCCTCCGGCCGGAGGCTTCGCACCCGGCGCCCACACGCACGGGTACTGGCGCCGCCTGGCGCCCCAGCAACTCGCCTTCCTCGGCCGCCACCTGGGTCGCTGAGCCGACCAGCGCCCGGGACGCGCGTCCAGGCGGACGGGAGGCCCGTGGCGGCCCCGCACCGCGCCTCCAGGCCGTCGACCGGTCACCGCAACGGCCCGTGCCAGGTGACCAGGAGCGCTCAGGCGCGACCGCGGTTGCGGCGCCGGATCTCCTTCGGAGCGCGCCCGGCCATGAAGGACCGTGCAGGATCGACGAGGAAGCCCTGCCGGAGCGCCTCGCGACCGACGAGCATCCGGAACCCCATCTGGTCCCGGTTGCTCAAGGTGACCTCGGACTCGACGACCTGCCCGGCCAACGCGATCCGCGTGCGGACGACGATGCGCTCCTGGGTGTGCCCGGTCGAGCTGCGGACGATGCGCCGGTCGTGCACGTCGCACTCGATGGTGGAGGCGTCGGCATCGGTGTCCTGCCAGGGGTGCAGCGAGAACCGGACCCGCTCGCCGGGCAGTTCCTCGAGGTCGAAGGCGTGCAACGCGGAGCTCCGGGCGCCGGTGTCGAGCTTCACCTTGATCCACGGCACGCCGAGGTCCGGCAGCCCCGCCCACTCCCGCCACCCGGCGACGACGAGCCCGCTGTCGGAGGACTTCGGAGCTCGGGCCATCTGCCCATCCTGTCGCATGCTCCGTGGCCACGTCCGCATGCTTTGATGGAGCGTCGCCGTCGATCCGACCCAGCGGAGAACCCCTCGATGAAACTCGCCATCCTGTCGCGCGCGCCCCAGGCGTACTCGACCCAGCGCCTCCGCGCAGCGGCACTCGACCGCGGTCACGAGGTCAAGGTGCTCAACACCCTGCGCTTCGCGATCGACCTGTCCGGCGACGACCCGGACCTGCTCTACCGCGGCAAGCTGCTGAGCGACTACGACGCCGTGCTGCCGCGCATCGGCAACTCGATCACCTACTACGGCACCGCCGTGGTGCGCCAGTTCGAGCAGATGGACGTGTACACGCCGAACACGGCGAACGGCATCACGAACTCGCGCGACAAGCTCCGGGCGAACCAGATCCTGTCGCGGCACGACATCGGCATGCCGGCGACGACGTTCGTGGCCGGCCGCAACGACGTGCGCGGCGCGATCGAGCGGGTCGGCGGCGCGCCCGTCGTCATCAAGCTCCTCGAGGGCACGCAGGGCATCGGCGTGATCCTGGCACCCGAGGCGAAAGTCGCCGAGTCGATCGTCGAGACCCTGCACTCCACGAAGCAGAATGTCCTGATCCAGCGGTTCATCGCCGAGAGCCGCGGTCGTGACATCCGTGCCCTCGTCGTCGGTGACCGGGTGGTGGCGGCGATGCGCCGGACCGCCTCGGGCGACGAGTTCCGCTCGAACGTGCACCGCGGCGGCACCGTCGAGAAGGTCACGCTCTCGCCCGAGTACGAGGCCGTGGCCGTCCGCTCGGCGCAGATCATGGGCCTGAAGGTCGCAGGCGTCGACATGCTCGAGGGCAACGACGGGCCGCTCGTGATGGAGGTCAACTCCTCGCCGGGCCTCGAGGGCGTCGAGCGAGCCACCGGCCTCGACATCGCCGGTGCGATCGTCGACTTCATCGCGAACCAGGTCGCGTTCCCCGAGATCGACGTCCGCCAGCGGCTGTCCGTCTCGACCGGGTACGGCGTCGCCGAGCTCCTCGTGCACACCAACGCCGACCTGGTCGGCAAGACGATCAAGGAGTCCGGGCTCTGGGACCGCGACATCACGGTCCTCACGCTGCACCGCGGCTCGAACGTCATCCCGAACCCGCGCAGTGGCGTCGCCCTCGAGCCGGGCGACCGACTGCTCTGCTTCGGCAAGCTCGAGGAGATGCGGTCGATGATCCCGGAGCGTCGGAAGCGGCGTGCGAAGGTGCGGAAGCTGCCGAAGGACGTCTGATCCGGAGCCGTCCAGCGCATCCGGATCGCGCACACAGGCCAGATGCGGAAGTATGTGTCGGTGACGATCATGACGGAACGGCCGGTCGACCAGGCATCGAGCAGTGAACCGGAGCAGCCCGGCAACGCCACGGCGAAGCACCGGAACGTCTCGCTGCTCTCCGTGGCGACCACCACGGCGGAGCGTGTGACGACCTCGGCCGACATCGAGGCCAAGCTCCGCGGGGTCCTCCGTCGACTCCGTCTGCCGATGGGGCTGCTCGAGCGTGTCGCCGGGGTGATCGAGCGTCGCAACTGGGGCGAGGGGCAGACCTTCCAGGACGCCGCGATCGACGCCGGCCGCCGTGCCATGGCCGAGGCCGGGGTCCGTCCGGACGAGATCGGGCTGCTCATCAACACCTCGGTGACGCGCCCGCACCTCGAGCCGTCGGTGGCCGTCCGCCTGCACCACGGCCTCGGGCTGCCGTCGTCCGCCATCAACTTCGACATCGCGAACGCCTGCCTGGGGTTCGTCAACGCCATGAGCGTCGCCGCGGGCATGATCGACTCCGGGCAGATCAAGTACGCGCTCGTCGTCGACGGCGAGGACGCCGACCAGGTGCAGCTCAACACCATCGACCGCCTGAACCAGGGCGGCCGGAACCGCAAGGACTTCATGAGCGAGTTCGCCAGCCTGACACTCGGGTCCGGTGCCGCGGCGGCCGTGCTCGGCCCGGCTGACCTGCACCCCGAAGGACACCGGATCGTCGGCGGCGTCACCCGCGCGGCGACCCAGTGGTACGACCTGTGCGTCGGCAGCGTCGACGGCATGTTCACGGACGCGAAGATGCTGCTCAAGGGCGGCATGGAGCTCGTCGTCGCCGCCTGGACCGAGGCCCGCGCCCACTTCGACTGGGCCGAAATGGACCGCTACGTGCTGCACCAGGTCTCCGACGTGCACACCAACGCCTTCGTCGAGGCGATCGGCATCCCGCGCGACAAGGTCCCCACCACCTACCAGCGCTTCGGCAACGTCGGCCCCGCGTCGATCCCGATCACCCTGGCCGACGAGGTCGCTTCCGGCGGCATCCGTCGCGGTGACCGCGTGTTCCTGGGTGGCGTCGGTTCCGGCATCAACACGGCGATGATGGAACTCCACTGGTGAGGTCCCGGCTGCCCCGCGTCGCCGCGAGCACGGCTCCGGCGACGCAGCCGCCCTCCCTGCCCGGCCTCGACCCGGCCTGGTCGCGTCTGGTCACGGTCCCCGCGTGGTCCGGAGAGCGGACTGGGCCCACGCCGCCGGTTCCGGAGCGACGCGCCAGCGGCGGGCCGGCCGTGCCGGTGGGGAGAGGCACAGATCGCGCCGCGCGCACCTGGCACCTCCTCGACACGGCCGGGTCCCTGGCCGCGCTCGGCGTGGAACCGGTCGGCACGATCCTCTGCGTGCACGGCAACCCGACCTGGTCGTACCTGTGGCGGTCGGTGCTCCGCACCTCGCTCGAGCTCGCGCAGGCCGGCGGCCCGGCCTGGCGTGTGGTCGCCGTCGACCAGCTCGACATGGGCTTCTCGGAGCGCACCGGCGTCGAGCGGGGACTGGCGCAGCGCGTCGCGGACCTCGGAGCCCTGACCGACGAACTCGGGCTGACCGGACCGGTCGTCACCCTCGGTCACGACTGGGGCGGTGTCGTGTCGCTCGGTTGGGCGGTCGACCACCCGGACGTCCTGGCCGCCGCGATGACGTGCAACACCGCCGTGCACCAACCCGACGACGCCCCGATCCCGGCACCGCTGCGGCTCGCCCTCGGTCCGGGGATGCTCGGCCGCGCGACGGTCGTGACCCCCGCGTTCCTCGAGACGACCCTGGCCATCGCGCACCCGAAGCTCGACCGTGCCACAGCCGACGGCTACCGTGCGCCCTACCGCGGTGCCGCCCGACGCGGCGGCATCGGCGGGTTCGTCGCGGACATCCCCGTCGACGCCCGGCACCGGAGTGCACCCGAACTCGACCGCATCGCCGCCGGGGTCGCCGCGCTCGACGTGCCGGTGCTCCTGCTCTGGGGTCCGCGCGACCCGGTGTTCCTCGAGCGCTACCTGGACGACCTGACCGAACGCGTGCCGCACGCCGACGTCCACCGGTTCGAGGGCGCCGGGCACCTGCTGCCTGATGACGCCGACGTGGCGGGCGCGGTGTTCGACTGGCTGGGCGACCGCCTGCCGGACGGTGGCCGTCCTGCGCAGGCCCCCACGGGCCTCCAGGCCGACGCCGCGGACCCGGGCCAGCCCGCACCGGCGACCCCGCCGCTCTGGGCACGGCTCGACGAACTGCGTGACAGTGACGAACCCGCGCTGGTCGAGTTGGCCGTCGCCGGTGGCCCCCGCACGATCACGTGGCGACTGCTCGCCCGACGGGTCGACGAGATCGCCGCGGGACTCGACGACCTGGGCGTCCGCAGCGGCGACCGTGTCTCGCTCCTGGTGACCCCCGGTGCCGACCTGACCGCCGTCCTGTACGCCTGCGTGCGGATCGGGGCGGTCGTCGTCGTCGCGGATGCCGGCCTCGGACTCGGTGGTCTGACCCGAGCGGTCCGCGGAGCACGACCCGACTGGATCATCGGCGCGCTGCCCGGCCTCGGGGCCGCACGTGCCCTCGGCTGGCCGGGGCGACGCATCGCGACGCTCTCGCTGCCCGCGCCGGCCCGGAAGGCGCTGCGGGTGGAGCACACGCTCGTCGACGTCGCCCGACGTGGTGCGCGTCGTCTCGCGCACGGCACCGCGCTGCCGACGGCCCCGTCGTCGGACGCACCCGCTGCCGTGCTCTTCACCTCGGGGTCGACCGGCCCGGCGAAGGGTGTCGTGTACACGCACGGGCAGCTCAGCGCCGTCCGGGACGCCCTGGCCACCCAGTACGACGTCGGGGTCGGCACCGGTCTCGTCGCCGGGTTCGCGCCGTTCGCGCTGCTCGGCCCGGCCCTCGGGGCACGGTCGGTCGCGCCCGACATGGACGTCACCGCGCCGCGCACCCTGACAGCGAAGGCGGTCGCGGCCTCGGTCGCCGCGGCCGACGCCACCGTGGTGTTCCTGTCGCCCGCGGCCCTGGCGAACGTCGTCGCGACCGCGTCGGAGCTCACCGACGCCGACCGGCAGGCGCTGAAGGGCGTGCGGCTGTTCCTGTCGGCCGGGGCTCCCGTCTCGGCTGCGCTGCTCACCGCGGCGACCGAGCTGATGCCGAACGCCAGCGCCCACACCCCCTACGGCATGACCGAGGGGCTCCTCATGACCGACGTCGACCTCGACGGGGTCCGTGCCGCCGGCCGGTCCGACGACGAAGGGATCTGCGTCGGGGTGCCGGCAGCGAACGTCCGCGTCCGCATCGCACCGCTCGACGGTTCCGGTCGCTCGACCGGAGCGCTGACGGACGAGCCCGGGATCACCGGGGAGATCGTCGTCGCGGCACCCCACGTGCGCGACCACTACGACCGGCTCTGGCGCACCGACCGGGTCTCGCGCCTCGGCGTCGACGACCCGCGCGGGCACCGCACCGCGGACGTCGGACACCTGGACACCGCGGGACGGATCTGGGTCGAGGGCCGGCTGCAGCACGTGCTCACCACCCCGGACCGGGTCGTCACGCCGGTCGGGCCGGAGCAGCGGATCGAGGGCGTCGACGGTGTCGGACGCGCCGGCGTCGCGGGCATCGGTCCGGTCGGCACGCAGCAGGTGGTGGCCGTCGTCGAGACCGACCCCGCCGTGCGCCGGCCGGGTCTGGCGTCGCCGCAGCTCGCCGCGGCGGTCCGTGCCGCCGCCGGGGTGGCCCTCGCCGCGGTGCTCGTCGTGCCCGTGCTGCCGACCGACATCCGGCACAACTCCAAGGTCGACCGCACCCGGCTGTCCCGTTGGGCCGCCTCGGTGCTGTCCGGCGGACGGATGGTCCGCCCGTGAAGGTCCTGGTCACCGGGGCCAGCGGATTCCTCGGGCAGGCCACCGCCGCAGCCGTGCAGGACGCCGGGCACGAGGTCCGGACCTTCCAGCGCCGTCCCTCCGGGGTGTCGGGCGTGCAGGACGTCGCCGGCACGATGACCGACGACGCCGCGATCGCCCGCGCGGTCGACGGGATCGAGGCCGTCGTGCACCTGGCCGCGAAGGTGTCGCTCGCCGGGGACCCGGCCGACTTCGCCCGGATCAACATCGAGGGCACGCGCTCACTGCTGCAGGCCGCCCGTGCAGCCGGGGTCGGGCGCTTCGTCTTCGTGTCGTCGCCGTCGGTCGCGCACACCGGGTCGTCGCTCGTCGGGGCCGATGCCGGTCCGGCCGAACCGTCCCGTGCCCGTGGCGACTACGCCCGCACCAAGGCCGCGGCGGAGCTCCTGGCACTCGACGCCGACGCCCCGGACTTCGCCGTCGTGGCGGTCCGGCCGCACCTGGTGTGGGGTCCGGGCGACACGCAGCTCGTCGGACGGATCGTCGAGCGTGCTCGGGCCGGACGGCTCCCGCTGCTCGACTCCGGTGCCGCGCTCATCGACACGCTCTACGTCGACAACGCCGCGACGGCCATGGTCGCGGCGCTCGAACACGTCGAGGACGACGGCGTCCACGGCAACGCCTACGTCGTCACGAACGGCGAGCCCCGCCCGGTCGCCGACCTGCTCGCCGGCATCTGCACGGCGTCGGGTGTCCGACCGCCGCAGTGGCACGTGCCGGCCGCGGTGGCGCGGGCCGCGGGCTCCGTGGTCGAGGCCGTCTGGCGGGTCCGACCGGGCGAGGACGAGCCGCCGATGACCCGGTTCCTGGCCGAACAGCTCTCGACGGCGCACTGGTTCGACCAGCGGCGGACCCGGCGCGACCTGCGGTGGACTCCGTCGGTGTCGATCAACCAGGGGCTCGAACGGCTGCGCGCCGCGGCTCAGGCCTCGTCGGCCGCCACGTAGACCCAGGCCGTCGAGCCCGAGGCCAGCGTGACCCGGATGCGCTGGTAGTCGGCGACCTCGTAGCCGTCGACCGCGCGGAGCTGCCACTCGTACCCGAGCGTCAGGGCCACACCCTCGACGACGTCGCCGGCGGAGCCGCGGCGGAGGATCGGGTGCCGGTCGGAGCCGCTCGTCCGGATGACGTCCGGGTCGGTGATCGTCACCCAGTCGAGCCGCCAGCCGGGCAGGGAGTCCGGGGTGGTGGGGACGTGGTCCCCGAACAGCGACTCCTGCACGAGCGGCTGCTGGAGCGTGCCGTACGAGAAGACCCGGTGCGTCTCGCCGGGGCGCGGCGTCGGACGCCCGACGGGACGCGGAGCGACCGTCGGGGTCGACGTCCAGACGAGTGCACCGGCCAGGCCGGTCAGGCCGAGGTGCAGCAGCCCGATGACGCCGAGGGCGCTGCCCCAGTAGATCCCGGAGTCGTCGCCGAGGCAGCGGGACTGCGGCCAGATCTCGGTGTCGGAGAGGCACCCGTACCGGTTCGTGATCCCGACCACCAGCCCGATGACGCCGACGACGAGACAGACGAGCGCGAACGCGCCGAGACCGATGACCCAGCGCTGGCCGGGGGAGAGACGCTTCACGTCGCGAGGCTAGCGGACGGGCAGTGGACTCCGGGACCACCCGGGTGGGCCGACCGGGTCGGGTGGGGCGGGCCTCCCGGCCGGGACCGTGTGCACGACGTCAGCCGGTGAAGCGGGTCCAGAGCTCGGTCACGATCGGCCAGACGTCGCCCGCGCGGTCGGCGGAGCCGACGGCGACCAGGACGACGGGGACCAGGGTGACCGCCACGCTCACCAGGACGGCGAGCACGACGGCGGTCGTCGCGGTGGCGGTGTGCCGGCGGGTCAGGGCGAGCAGGAGCAGGCCGAGCACCACGACCGCACCGAGCAGGGCGATCAGGGTGACGCGGACGAACGGGAACGGTACGAGGCCGGCGGTGGTGGCGGTGACCCCGCCGAGGAACCCGACGAGCGGCAGGAAGCCGCCGACCGCGACGGCGAGGACGAGGAAGACCCCGATGCCGCCGGCGATCCAGACGCCGCGGGGTCGGGGACGCCGGTCGCGGGACCGGCGCCCTCCGGACCAGGCGGTGGTCACGGCTGGTCCCGGTGACGGGGAGCCACTGCGGCATCCGCTGCTGCATCGGCGGCGACGGCTGCGTCGTCGGCCGCGTCAGCCGCGGCATCGGCAGCGTCGGCGGCCCGGTCGCGGGTCGTGCCGGCTGTGTCGACGACGACGTCGCGGGCCTGCTCGGCGGCGTCCTTCGCGGACGATGCCGCGTCGGCGGCCTGCTCGGATGCCCGGGCGAGCGACTCCGAGGCGGCGTCACGCAGACGCTCGCCCGTCTCTGCGGCGGCGTCGACGGCACGCTTGGTGGTGTCGGCGGTGGCGTCGGCAGCCTGCTTCGTCGCGTCCGCCGTGGCCGACGCTGCCTGCTTCGTCGCGTCCGCCGTGGCCGACGCGGCGCGCTTGGTCGCGTCCGCGGTGGTCTCGGCGGCCCGCTTGACGGCGTCGCCGGTCGACGAGGCCGCCTGCTCGACCGCATCGGTCGCCTGCTCGGCGGCGCGGCCGAGCGGGGACTGCTCGTCGTCGAACGGACCGTGCACGTCGAGGACGCGCACGTCGACCGAGGTGCGGAGGTCGGACAGCTGTCGGGTCGCGGCGGTCACCTGCTGGCGGACCTCGGCGGCGACGTCCAGCACCGGGTGCGGGTAGCTGACGACGACGGCGACCTGAACGGCGAGCACACCGTCCTCTTCGTCGACCTGCACGCCGGCGGTGCCCGCCGAGCGGCCGAGCTGCTTCCGCAGCTGGTCGGCCGCACGGGCGGTGATCCCGCCGAGGTGGTGCACGCCGGGCACGCCGAGCGCGGTCTCCGCCGCGGTGCGCGCGACGATCGTCGCGGTGCTCGCGTCGTCGGGCAGCGGCTCCGTCAGTGCTGCGGGCAGGGCCACCTCGGTGACCTGCGTGTTCGCATGGGGGTCGTGCTGCATGGTTCCTCCTCGTTCGGGATCTGCGCGGGGACGCATCGGGGCACCCGTTCGACGGGTGCCCCGATGCGGTCGTGCGACCTACTTCTTGAAGACGTCCTTGACGTCCTCGCCGGTCTGCTTCGCGCTCGCAGCGGCCTGGTCCTTCTTGCCTTCGGCGACCTTCGAGTCGTCGTTGGTCAGGTTGCCGACGGCTTCCTTCGCCTTGCCGGCGAGGTCCTGAGCGGCGTTCTTGATCTTGTCGTCGAGTCCCATGACGGGTCCTTTCGTGAGTGGGCGTACGCCCGGTGGTGTGGTGGTGGGCCGGGAGGCCCGGGGTGCGTCCGGCTGAAGGGTGTCAGTGGACGCGGGTCGACTTCGCGAGCGCGGAGCGGGTACCGCCGGTCAGGTGCACGAGCACCGGGACCGGACGGCCGAGGGTGCGGTCGAGGACCGCGACGGCTCGGTCGACGGCGTCGAGCACGCTGACGGCGTCCCCGCCCCGGCGGACCGCGACACGGATCCGGGCGGCGCGCTGCCGGCGGACGAGGTAGGTGTCGACACGGGACCCGACCACGTCGCGGACACCCGCGAGTTCGTGCTCGAGGACGTCCCGGACGAGTGCGACGTTGACGGTGACCGCATCGTCGCCCGAGTGCTCCCGGACGGCGACGGACGTGCCGCCACCACCGCGGGTGAACACCCACACGAGCGACAGGACGATCACGAGGGCCGCGGCCCCGGCGACGATCCACAGCGCGGACGCGGGGACGTCGAGGCTGCGGGGGAGGTCGACGTACGGCTTGACGGCGTCCTGGACGGCGGGCAGCACACCCGCGCCCATCGCGATCCCGACGACCACGGCGACGAGGCCGAGGACGAACAGGATGATCCTGTTGAGGGTCCGGTTGCTCTTGGTCATGCGAGGGTTCCCTTCTCCTCGACCCGGACGCGGACGCGTCGGCCGAAGCGCTCGTCGAGACCGCTCAGACGCTCCACGACGGCGGCGCGGACGCTCGCCTCGTCGACCGGCACGCCGGTGACGGGGACGATGCGGACCTCGGTGGAACGGCCACGGGCGGTGGCGGAGGCGTTCCCCTCGGGGACACCGGCCGCCATACCGGCGGCGTTCGCCGCGGTGGAGGCGACGATGCGGGCGTCGATGACGACCGCACCGCGCTCGTGCTCGACGACCGATCGGTGCTGGCGGCCGGGCTTGAGCGCCAGGACGACCAGCACGACGCCGAGGACGACGAGCACACCCGCGATCACCTCGACGATGGTGACGAACGCGGCGTCCGGACGGAGCGCCGTGTCGACCACGGTCTGGGGGTCGGCGACCAGCGGCGGGCGTCCGATGGCGCTGAGCACCGCCTCGGTGCCGATCCAGGCGGCCACCAGAGCGAGCACCACGAGGGCCACCGCCACTGCTGTGGAGCGGGAGCGGTGCACGCTCCGACGACGGATGCGTCGTTCGACGGAACCGTTGCTCATGATGGCCTCCTAGCGGGCCCGGGACTCGTGCTCGCGCACGATCCCGGTGAGTTCGATGTGGGCACTGCCGACGAGACGCCCGGTCAGGTCGCTCACGCGGCCCTTGACCTGGTCCGCGATCCGGATCGACCCGGAGACGATGTCGTCGCTCGCGGCGATCGGCCCGGTGATGTCGAGCGACAGTGCTCCCGACGCGTCGCCGAGTCCGACGCGCACCCGCTTGGCGGGGGCGCCGAGCCCTTCGGCTGCGACGGCCCGCGCCAGCGAGGTGAGCGCGCGTGCGGTGATCTCGACGCGGCCCGGGACGTCCGGGCCGGCGTTCACCGGGAGCTCCGGCGTCCGGTCAGCACGTCGGTCAGGGCACCGCGGTCGATGCGCCCGGTGGCGAGTGCGGCCACGAGGGCCCCGATCGCACCGAAGACGATGACGAGCACGAAGCCCCAGAACCCGAACTGCAGTGCCACGACGGCGAGGACTGCGCCGATGAGGGCGCCGATCAGCGTGTTGCTCATGCGACTCGGGCTTCCTTCTTCTCGTCCTCGTTGTCGTCGTCGTCGCCCGGGATGTAGACGTCCTGGACGGTCACGTTGACCTCGGCGACCTCCATGCCGACGATCTGCTCGAGGGCACGGGCGACACCGGCACGGACGCCGTCGGCGACCTGCTGGAGCGACACCGGGTACTCGGCGACGATCACGATGTCCGCGGCGACCTGCTTCTCGCCGACCTCGACCTTGACGCCCTGACCGAAGTCGCGCTGGCCGATCGCGTCGCGGATGGCGCCGATGGCACGGGCAGCACCGTTGCCGAGGGAGTGCACGCCGTTGACCTCACGGGCGGCGATGCCGGCGACCTTCGACACGACGGTGTCGTCGATGACGGTCTTGCCGGTGACGCCGCTGGTGCCGGCGTGCGAGGTGGCACGGGTCGCCGTGGTGGCCGGGGTGGGGGTGATGGTGTCAGCCATGTTCGTTCCTTCCGTTGACCCGCCGGGCGTTCCCAGCGGTTGCTGTTCACGGATGAGACGGGCTGTGGAAGAGATTCGTCACACACGACTTCTCGGATTCGGGAGGAATCCAGGGAACCCCGGAAATCCGGGGATCTGTGTGTACCCCTGGGGTGTTCCGTCCGGCCGTTCAGCCGTTTCCGGCCGCGCCGTTGCGCTCGGCAGCGGCCCGCATGGCACGGACACAGGCCATGGGGGAATCGCCGCGCTCCTCGCGGAAGAGCTGCTGCAGCCGTCGGGGGAGCACCCCTGCAGCGGCCGCGATGTCGTCGAGCGTGAGCGGGTCGTCGAGGTGCTGTTCGATGTACGACACCGCACGACGGACACGCCACGACGCCTTGCCGGCCTCCGGCTGCGCAGCCAGCGACGCGCGCTTCGTCACGGCCGGGTCCTCACCGAACCGGTCGCGGTAGGTCTCGGCGAACCGGCCCGGGTTGGTGAAGCCCCAGCGGCGGGCGATCGCGGCGATGCCGGAGGACACGAGCGGACAGTCCGCCGGGGCGACCGGGCCACCCCGGTCCGCGCGGAGCAGCTCCTCGCGCACACGGTCCAGGCGGTGGTCGCGCAGGAAGCGGTGCGGGGTGGTGTCGAGTGTCCGGGCGAAGACGTCCTGCAGTCCGCGCTGGCTCAGTCCGCAGGCGGCGGCGATGGTGGGGACGGAGGGGCGTTCTGCGGCGTGCAGCTCGATGAAGCGAATCGCGTCGCGGAGCCGGTTCGCCACGGGCACGTCGTCACCCCGGTTGCGGATGGGGAACGTGTCGAGGATGACGACGGCCAGCCGGCGGTTCAGGGCGGTCCGCATCGGCCCGAGCACGCGGTCGTCGACCAGGGCCGGCCCGAGTTCACGGATCAGGTGCCGCAGGGGTTCGCGCCGGGCGACGACCTCGTCCTGCTGGTCGAACAACAGTGGGCCGTCGGGCAGGCGGTAGCCGAGGTCGCGGCCGACGCTCCGCAGGAACCGGTCGGACACGTGCACGCCGTTGTAGACGGTGCCGTCGGACTCGAACCGGTAGGCCTCGGACGCCGACGCGATGTACGGGCTGCCCGGCTCGACGACGCGGGTGCGGTCGGCGAAGTGCATCTCGAGCCGGCCCTTGGTGAGCCAGAACACCACGTGGTCGTCCCGCACGCCGATGACCCCACCGCGTCGGCCGCCCTCGGCCCGCATGGTGCGCAGCGACAGGTCGTCGTCGCCCACGACCGTGTACTCGTACCGGGTGTCGTCGGTGGCGAAGGTCTCGGAGGCGAAGTCCGAGCCGCCGTACTCGGCCGTGAAGATCTCGGAGTAGTCGGAACCCTCGCCGTCGGAGAACCGCAGCCGGCGGAATCCGTTCGTCGTCGAGGGGTCCATGCGCCGATCATGCCATCAGTTGCACCGGACAAGGAAAGGAATACCCTAGGGGGGTACCGTATTGAGAACGGTGGAGGCGGACATGCACGAACACGTCGGGTACATCGGCGACAAGGACGACCTGCTCAAGCGACTCCGTCGCGCCGAGGGGCAGGTGCGCGGGATCGCGCGGATGGTCGAGGACGAGACGTACTGCATCGACGTCCTCACCCAGATCTCGGCGGCGAACCGGGCGCTCGAACGCGTCGCGCTGTCGCTGCTCGAGGACCACCTGGCGCACTGCGTCGCCGAGGCCGTCGCCGAGGGCGGGGACGCCGCCGACGAGAAGGTGCGCGAGGCCAGCCAGGCGATCGCCCGGCTCGTCCGCTCCTGACCCTGACGACCCACCACCGAGAAGGAGACACCATGACCACCGAAACGCTGCTCGTCGAGGGCATGACCTGCGACCACTGCGTGATGAGCGTCACCGAGGAACTCACCGAGGTCGACGGGGTGTCGGGCGTCGACGTCCGACTCGTCCCCGGCGGATCGTCCGAGGTCACCGTCAGCTCGACGGCACCCGTCGATGCGGACGCCCTCCGCACCGCCGTCGCCGAAGCGGGGTACGAGGTCGTGCGCTCGTGACCGACCGCACCGTCGAACTCGACATCACCGGGATGACCTGCGCCTCGTGCGCGAACCGCATCGAGCGGAAGCTCGGCAAGCTGCCCGGGGTCACCGCCACCGTCAACTACGCCACCGAGAAGGCGCAGGTGCAGGTCGCCGCGGACGGCACCGCCGACCCTCAGGCGCTGATCGCCGCGGTGGAGTCGGCCGGCTACGGCGCCACGGTGCCGGCACCGCCCGCCGCCGCTGACGCCGGACCCGCGGCCGATGCCGACCCGACCGGCCCGCTGCGCCGACGCCTGGTCGTGTCCGCCGTGCTCGCGGTGCCCGTCGTGGTGCTCTCGATGGTGCCGGCCCTGCAGTTCCCGAACTGGCAGTGGCTCGCCCTGACGCTCGCCGCGCCCGTCGCGGTCTGGGGTGCGCTCCCGTTCCACCGCGCCGCGTGGGTCAACGCCCGGCACGGTGCCGCCACCATGGACACCCTGGTGAGCGTCGGTGTCCTCGCCGCCTTCGGGTGGTCGCTGTACGCCCTGTTCTTCGGCGACGCCGGCACGACCGGCATGCACATGACGTTCTCGTGGTTCGCCACGGACCCCGAGGCCACCGACCTCTACCTCGAGGTCGCGACGGCCGTGACCGTGTTCATCCTCGCCGGCCGGTACATGGAGGCCCGCGCGAAGACGCAGTCCGGTGCCGCACTCCGGGCGCTGCTCGAACTCGGTGCGAAGGACGCCACCGTCCTGCGCGACGGTGCCGAACACCGCCTGCCGGCCTCGTCCCTGGTCGTGGGCGACGTCGTCGTGGTGCGACCCGGCGAGCGGATCCCGAGCGACGGCCTGGTGCAGGACGGCTCGTCGGCCGTCGACCTCAGCATGCTCACCGGCGAGTCCGTGCCGGTCGAGGTCAGCCCGGGCGACCGGGTCACCGGTGCCACGATCAACGTCGGCGGGCGGCTCGTCGTCGCGATCACGCGCGTCGGTGCCGACACCGAGCTCGCCCGGATGGGTCGCCTGGTGGAGGACGCCCAGACCGGCAAGGCCGAGGTGCAGCGCCTGGCCGACCGCGTCTCCGGCGTCTTCGTGCCGATCGTCATCGCGCTCGCCGTGCTGGCCTTCGTCGGCTGGCTCGTGTTCGGCGGCTCGGTCACCGCGGCCTTCACCGCGGCCGTCGCCACCCTGATCATCGCCTGCCCGTGCGCGCTCGGGCTCGCCACGCCCACCGCGCTGCTGGTCGGCACCGGCCGAGGCTCGCAGCTCGGCATCCTGATCGGCGGTCCGCAGGTGCTCGAGCGCACCCGCGGTGTCGACACCGTCGTGCTCGACAAGACCGGCACCGTCACCACGGGGTCGATGACCCTGGGGTCGGTCACCGCCGTCGACGAGACCGAGGACGTCGTCCTGCGCCTCGCCGCAGCGGTCGAGGACGGCTCCGAACACCCCGTCGCCCGCGCCGTGACCACCGCGGCCCGTGCCGGGGGCGCCGACCTGCCCCAGGCCGAGCAGTTCACCGCGACCGCCGGCGCCGGCGTGCAGGCCGTCGTGGACGGCGACGTCGTGCTGGTCGGCACGAGCCGCTGGCTCGCCGACTCGTGGTCGATCACCCTGCCCCCGGTGCTCGCCGACGCCGTCGACCGCGCCGAGGCCGACGGGGGCACCGCGGTCGTCGTCGCCCGGAACGGCACGGCCCTCGGCGTGGTCGTCGTCGGCGACACCGTGAAGCCCGAGGCCGCCGACGCGATCGCCCGCTTCCGGGCGCTCGGCCTGCACCCGGTGCTGCTCACCGGCGACAACGACGGTGCCGCACGTGCGGTCGCCGCGAGCGTCGGCATCGACGAGGTGCACGCCCGCGCGACCCCCGCGTCGAAGCTCGAGACCGTCCGCCGGCTGCAGGCCGAGGGGCGGAACGTCGCGATGGTCGGCGACGGCGTGAACGACGCCGCCGCGCTGGCCGCAGCCGACCTCGGCATCGCCATGGGGGCCGGCACCGATGCAGCCATCGCGGCGAGCGACATCACGGTGGTGAGCGGCCGGCTCACCGTGGTGGCCGACGCCATCCGGCTGTCGCGCGCGACGCTCGGCGTCATCAAGGGCAACCTGTTCTGGGCGTTCGCGTACAACGTCGCGGCGATCCCGCTCGCGATGGCGGGGCTGCTGAACCCGGTGCTCGCGGGTGCGGCGATGGCGTTCTCGTCGGTCTTCGTCGTGACGAACAGCCTGCGGCTGCGTCGCTTCGCGGCGCAGCCGTGAACCCGACCACACCCGTGAACCCGGCAAGCCGACCGCAGCCCTGAACCCGGCAGGCCGACCGCAGCCGTGAACGCGTCCGGCCGGGAGGCGTGACGCGCGCAGCGAACGCGAGCCGCGCCTCCCGGCCGACTGTGCGCACCACCTGCCGGAGCGCACTACGCTCGAAGACGGTCCGCGACGCAGCGCTGCGTGACCCGCGGGCTGTACGTCCAGAAGGTGATCCAGGAGGACCCCGTGACCGAATCCGCTCCCGTCGACCCCACATCGACCGAAGGCTGGAAGAAGCTCGACAGCATCGCTGCCGGCTTCACCCCGGACCTGCGAGGGTGGTTCGACAGCGACCCCGGTCGTGCCGAGCAGTACACCTTCCAGGCGGCCGACCTGACCGTCGACCTCTCCAAGGGCCTGGTGACCGACGAGATCCTCGCCGCGCTGCTGCAGGTCGCGAAGGACACCGGCGTCGCCGAACGCTTCCAGGCCATGCTCGCCGGTGAGCACATCAACGTCACCGAGGACCGCGCCGTGCTGCACACCGCGCTCCGCCGCCCGAAGGCGACCGAGGGCCTCGTGCCGGCGGCGCCCCTGACCGTCGACGGCCAGGACGTCGACGCCGACGTGCACGCCACGCTCGACAAGGTCTACGGCTTCGCCGAGCAGGTCCGCAGCGGCGCCTGGACCGGTGTCACCGGCAAGCGCATCGAGACCGTCGTCAACATCGGCATCGGTGGCTCCGACCTCGGCCCGGTCATGGTCTACGAGGCGCTCAAGCCCTCCGTCCAGCCCGGCCTCGAGGCCCGCTTCGTGTCGAACATCGACCCGGCGGACATCTACGAGAAGACCGCGGACCTGGACCCCGAGACCACGCTCTTCATCGTCGCGTCGAAGACCTTCGGCACGCTCGAGACCCTGACGAACGCGCGCCTCGCCCGCCAGTGGCTGTGGGAGAAGCTCGGCCTGACCGACGCCGCCGACGACGAGAAGAAGAACGCCGTCGCGAAGCACTTCGTCGCCGTCTCCACCGCGCTCGACAAGGTCGAGGCCTTCGGCATCGACCCCGAGAACGCCTTCGGCTTCTGGGACTGGGTGGGCGGCCGCTACTCGGTCGACTCGGCCATCGGCACGAGCGTCGTCATCGCGATCGGCAAGGAGAACTGGGAGCAGTTCCTCGCCGGCTTCCACGCGATCGACGAGCACGTCCGCACCACGCCGCTCGAGCAGAACGTCCCCGTCCTGATGGGCCTGCTCAACGTCTGGTACACGAACTTCCTCGGCGCGCAGAGCCACGCGGTCCTGCCGTACACGCAGTACCTGCACCGCTTCGCCGCGTACCTGCAGCAGCTCACCATGGAGTCGAACGGCAAGCGCGTCCGCTGGGACGGCTCGCCCGTCACCACCGAGACCGGCGAGGTCTTCTGGGGTGAGCCCGGCACGAACGGCCAGCACGCGTTCTACCAGCTCATCCACCAGGGCACCCGCCTGATCCCGGCCGACTTCATCACGGTCGCCAACCCGGCCCGTCCGCTGAAGGACGAGACCGGCGACGGCAAGGGTGTCGCGCCCGGCACCGACGTGCACACGCTGTTCCTGGCGAACTTCTTCGCGCAGACCAAGGCGCTCGCGTTCGGCAAGAGCGCTGACGAGGTCCGCGCCGAGGGCACCACCGACGAAGGCATCGTCGCGGCGCGCACGTTCCCCGGCAACAAGCCGACCACGTCGATCATCGCGCCGGAGCTCACCCCGAGCGTCCTCGGCCAGCTCATCGCCCTGTACGAGCACATCGTGTTCACCGAGGGCACGATCTGGGGCATCGACTCGTTCGACCAGTGGGGTGTGGAGCTCGGCAAGCAGCTGGCGCTGCAGGTCACGCCGGCCGTGGAGGGCGACCAGGCCGCGCTCGACGCGCAGGACCCGTCGACCAAGGCGCTCATCGCGAAGTACCTGGAGCTGCGGAAGTAACGCACGCCCCCACCTGACGGACGGGAGGCCCGTGGCGGATCCGCCACGGGCCTCCCGTCTGTCGTGTCGGGCACTGCCAAAGCGACAGTTGCGCCCGACGGGCCGCCGTCAGGCCTGCGAAAGCGACAGATGCGCGCCGATCTTCCGCGGAGAAGTGTCGCTTTCGCGAGGGCCCGCTGCGACGCCGCGGGGCTCGGCGCCGGGCCGCCCGCTCAGCGGGCGAGCGGGTCGAGGTTGAGGGACGTGCCCTCGTACAGGTGCTGGTCCTCGCCGAACACCTGGACGCCCTCGTTGAGCCAGACCAGGTCGCGGACGGTGATGCCGAACCGCGCCGCGACGTCCCCGATCAGGTCGTCCGGGGCGACGCCGTAGGACCTCGGCGCGCCGGCGGCCGTGGTCGCGGTGACGGTCCCGGTCGCGTTCGCCCGCCGTCCGGCGTCCTTCGGGTGCACGTTCGTCTGCCGCGCGGGGACGGACCACCGCACGGTGGACACCGCGAGGACCTTGCCGGCGGAGATCTCGACGGGGACGTCCTGTCCGGGCGCCGCGGCGGAGTAGGTCACGAGGGTGCCGAGGTGTGACGGGTCGACGCCGGATCCGTCCAACGGAACGTCGGTCGCGATCGCCCCGCTGGTCGGGCCGCCGAGGGTCCGGTCACCGACACCGGGGTAGGTGAGCCCGTCGCCCACCGCACGGGGCAGGTCGAACAACGCGACGCCGATCGGCACCGGCAGCGTCGAGGTGATCCCGGAGTACTGCGCGGTGAACGTGTCGTCGCCGTCCGCGACCACCCGGAAGTGGAAGTGCACGCTGCCCTTCGGCGAGGCCACGTCCCCCTGCGCCAGGACGGTCCCGGCGGGGATCGGTGTCAGCGTCGGTGCGGGTGCGGCGGCCTCCGTCGGCACCGGGGTCGGTGTGCGCGGGTTCGCCGACGCCTCGATCAGGTCCGATGCCGACTCGCCGTCCGGGGTCGCGGTCGGGGTCTCGCTCGCGGTCGGGCTCGACGCGGGTGGGGAGGCGGGAGCGGGCAGGGCACCGTCCGGTCCCCGCAGCAGCGAGCAGCTGGACAGCACCACGCCGGCCGCCAGCACGATGGCGATTCCGCCGGTCCGTTTCATGATGCCCCCTCAGCTCGAGGGTAACGCGATGCCGAACACACGGTCGTCGTCGCCGGCGGACTGTGTCCCGGGACGCAGTCCAGCCGCCGAGGGGGCGAGATGGTGTCGGTCGGAGCGGCTACGGTCGAGGGCATGGAGCGTTCGGAGATCCTCGCCGCGGCTGCCGCCGCGCACGCCGCCCGCATCGCAGCGGCCGGTGGTGACGACGTCGCAGCGCGTGAACGGGCCGACAGCGTCCGACGACGGGCCGACGGGCTCACCGACCGGTACGACACCGTCGAGGGCACGGACGGCGAGTCCGACGCCCGCGACGCCGCACGCCGACGCGCAGGCGAGGCGGACCGCGCGGCCTCGCGCACCGAGGGCGTGCTGTCGGACTGGCACCGGATGGGCACCCGTCGTGGCGTCACCCCCGACGCCCAGGTCCGCACGGCCTGGACCGTGACCGGGGTCCCCGAGCGCGGCGACGCCCGCGCGCTCGCGAACGTGCTGCTCTCCACCGCGGGGCATGCCGGACGCGTCGCCGACGCCGCCCGACGCAACCCCGCCCTGTCCGGTGCCGCAAGTGCCGCCGCCCGACGGACCGTGCGCCGCTACACCGACCACGGTGCCGACATGGCTTCGTTGGGGGACGTCCTGGGCGACGGCCCCGTCGACGACGAGCGCTGAGCCCGACTCGCAGATTGGACCGCTCCCGTCCTCATCAGGCCTTCTGTGGACCGATCCAAACGACCTGACGACAGAATGTCCAATTGACAGGACATGGATTCGGGTTACGATCGGTCCACGCACTGACGCGCGATCACCGACGAAGGAGTCACCGAATGGTCGACATCAAACCGACAGCCCCGACTGTCGCACTGCCCCCGTTGGGGACCGGGCCGCACCGCCGACGACTCGGTGTGCTGGCCCTCGTCGCCACGTTCGGTGGGTTGCTCTTCGGGTACGACACCGGTGTCATCAACGGTGCCCTGAACCCGATGAAGGCGGAGCTCGGCCTCACGAACTTCACCGAGGGTGTCGTCACCAGCTCGCTGCTCTTCGGTGCCGCGATCGGCGCCATGCTCGGCGGCCGCATCGCCGACGGCTGGGGTCGCCGCAAGACGATCATCCTGCTGGCCGTCACGTTCTTCGTCGGCACGCTGATCTGCGTGTTCGCGCCGACGTTCGAGGTCATCGTCATCGGTCGTGTGCTCCTCGGCCTCGCGGTGGGTGGCGCATCCACGGTGGTGCCGGTGTTCCTCGCAGAACTCGCGCCGTACGAGATCCGCGGGTCCCTGTCCGGCCGCAACGAGCTCATGATCGTGATCGGTCAGCTCGCCGCCTTCGTGGTCAACGCCTTCATCGGCAACATCTGGGGTGAGGGCAACGGGGTGTGGCGCGTCATGCTGGCCGTCTGCGCGCTCCCCGCGATCGCGCTGTTCGTCGGCATGCTCCGGGTGCCGGAGTCGCCGCGCTGGCTCGCGTCGAAGGACCGCTACGACGAGGCCCTGTCCGTCCTCGAGCAGGTCCGGACCACCGACCGGGCCCGCGCCGAGCTCGACGACATCAAGCGGAGCAACGACCTCGAAGCGAAGGTCGAGCGTGTCAGTGGCTGGCACACGCTGCGCGGGAACAAGTGGCTCATCCGCATCGTGCTCATCGGCGCCGGGCTCGGCGTCGCGCAGCAGCTCACCGGCATCAACTCGATCATGTACTACGGCCAGACCGTGCTCATCGAGTCCGGGTTCCAGGCGTCGGCCGCCCTCATCGCGAACATCGCCCCCGGCGTGATCGCCGTTGTCGGTGGCGTCATCGCGCTGTACAACATGGAGAAGATCAACCGCCGCACGACGCTGATCCTCGGGTTCACGCTGACGACGATCTGCCACTTCCTCATCGGCATCGCGTCCGTGGCGCTGCCCGAGGGCAACCCGGCCCGCCCGTGGGTCATCCTGTTCCTGGTCGTCGCGTTCGTCGGCTCGATGCAGACCTTCCTCAACATCGCCGTGTGGGTCGTCCTGTCCGAGATCTTCCCGACGCAGATCCGTGCGCTCGGCATGGGCATCTCGGTGTTCTGCCTCTGGATCGCGAACGCGTTCCTCGGGCTGTACTTCCCGACGATCGTCGCCGCGACCGGCATCACCGGGACCTTCTTCGGGTTCGGGGTCGTCGGGCTGCTGGCGCTGCTCTTCATCTGGAAGTTCGTGCCGGAGAGCCGCGGTCGCACCCTCGAAGAGGTCGAAGAGGGCGTCACCACCGGCAACATCTTCACCGTCCCCGTGAAGGCGTCGCGCCGCTAGTCCGCACCACGCTGCACCGAGTGAGCAGAAGACGTCGGGTCGCCCCAGGGCACCCGACGTCTTCTGCTGACTGGATCCACCGTCGTCGCCCGGTTGGTTGCATGGAGGCGTGACGGAACTGGTGCTGCAGGACTTCCCGGCCGCCCTGAGCGTGGTGTGCTCCGCGCTGCTCGTGGTCGCCGTGGGGTGTGCGGTCTTCGTGGCGGTCGACGTGGTGCGTCGGCCGCCGCAGATGCGCGTCATGGCCTTCGTGTGGCCGCTCACGATGCTCTTCGGCAGCGTCGTGTGGCTCGTCTTCTACCTGCGTCGTGGGCGGGCGACGGCGCCCGGCCACGGACGGTGGGCGGGCACCGCGATCGACACGAGCCACTGCGGGGCCGGGTGCGCCCTCGGCGACCTGATCGGCGAGTTCGGGCTCGCGGCGTTCCCGGCGCTCGGGGTGGCGGTCGGCCTGGGCGCGCTCTACCAGGACCGGATGGTCGCCGGGTGGATCGTCGACTTCGTCATCGCGTTCGTCCTCGGCATCGCGTTCCAGTACTTCGCCATCGCGCCGATGCGGGGCCTCGGCGTCCGGGCCGGGCTCGTCGCAGCGCTCAAGGCCGACACACTGTCGATCATCGCGTGGCAGGTCGGCATGTACGGACTGATGGCGGTGTGGCAGCTCGTCGTGTTCCCGGCACTCGTCGGCGGACGCGCGAGCGTCTTCTCGCCGGAGTTCTGGGTGGCGATGCAGCTGGCGATGGTGGCCGGCTTCGTCTGCGCGTACCCCGTGAACGTGTGGCTGGTGCGTCGGGGGATCAAGGAGGCCATGTGACGGACCAGTGAACGGACGGGAGGCCCGGTGCCAGCTGGCACCGGGCCTCCCGTCCGTCCTGTGGTCGCGCTACGGGCGCAGGAGCACCTTGCCGACGCGGCCGGCGGTGTCGCTGGCGCGCACGGCGTCGCGGACCTGCTCGAAGGCGAAGGTCTCGGCGACGGGGAGCGTCAGCGAGCCGTCGAGCACGCGGGTGATGAGCTCACCGAAGAGCTGCCCCTTCGTCTCGGCCGGCATCGTCTTGCTGACGACGGAGCCCCAGAAGCCCTTCACGGTGAGCTGGCCGAAGATGACCTTGCCCGACGGGATCTCGAGCGTCGGCGACGCCATCGCGCCGAAGACGACGAGGGTGGCGTTCTCGCCCAGCACGGAGGCGATGTCGCCGGCGGCCTTGCCACCGACCGACTCGACGCCGGCGATGATCGGGGCGCCACCGGTGATCGCGGCGACCTGGTCCTGCCAGTCGTCGGCGTCGGTGGCGACGATGCGCTCGATGCCCTGCTCGCGGAGTTCGTCGACACCGGCGGCGCGACGGACGAGTCCGATCACGTTGATGCCGCGGGCGGCACCGAGCTGGGCGACCATGCGACCGACCGCACCGTTGGCGGCGTTCTGGATGATCCAGTCGCCCTCGTGCAGGTCGAGCGAGTGCAGCAGGCTGATGGCGCTGAACGGCATCGAGACGAGCTGGGCGGCGGCCTCGTCGGTCATCGCGTCCGGCACCGGGACGAGCCCGGCGGCGTTCGCGGTGTAGTACTCGGCCCAGACGCCGAAGGCACCGCCGGCGACGCGCTGGCCGACCTGCAGGTTCGTGACGCCCTCGCCGAGTGCCTCGACGACACCGAGTGCCTCGGTGCCCGATGCGGCGGGGAGCTCCGGCTTGAAGCCGTAGGTGCCGCGGACGGTCCACAGGTCGTGGTTGTGGATGGGGGAGAGGACCGTGCGGACGAGGACCTCGCCGGCGCCGGGCGTCGGGACGGGGCGCTCCTGCACCTCGAGGACGTCAGCGGGCTCGGCGAAGGTCTCGTGGACGACGGCGCGCATGGTCGTGGGGGTGGTGGTGCTCATGGGTCAGTCCTCCGAGACGACGATGGTGACGTCGATGTTGCCGCGGGTCGCGTTCGAGTACGGGCAGACCTGGTGGGCCGCGTCGGCGAGGGCCTGGGCCTGGTCGTGCTCCAGGCCGGGGATGACGACCTCGAGCATGACGGCGAGCTGGTAGCCACCGTTGCCGTTCGGGCCGATCGACACGCGACCGCCGACGGACGAGTCGGTGATCTTCACCTTCTGGCTGCGGGCGACGCCCTGCAGTGCGGAGTGGAAGCAGGCGGCGTAGCCGGCGGCGAAGAGCTGTTCGGGGTTGGCGCCGTTGCCGGAGCCACCCATCTCCTTCGGGATGGCGAGGTCGAACTCGACCGTGCCGTCGCTCGTGGCGACGTGGCCGTTGCGGCCTTCGCCGGTGGCCAGGGCCTCGGCGGTGTAGAGGGTTTCCATGGGGTTCCTTCCTTGTGGGGCGGATCGTGAAGTTCGGGGGTGTGCGGCGTGCTCTCGCGCTCAGCGACAGTTCACGGGCGCACGTGGGCGTGCAGTGTCGCTCAGCGCGAAACGGCGCCGGCGCCAGCGGCGTCGTGCTCCGGGTCGGCCGCCGCGTGCATCGTCTCGGTCAGCCGGTGCAGCGTCGCGATGAGCTCGGCGGCGGCACGTTCGTCGGCCAGGCCCATCCCGGCGGCGATGCGCGCGGGGATGCCGCTCAGCTCGGACCGCAGTTCGCGGCCTCGGTCACCGACGGTCACCGTGACGACGCGCTCGTCGGTGCTGCGGCGCTCGCGGCGGACCAGGTCGCTCTGCTCCATGCGGCGGAGCAGTGGCGAGAGGGTGCCGGAGTCGAGCTGCAGGTGTTCGCCGAGGCTGGAGACGGTCTGGTCGCCCTCGACCCACAGGGTCACGAGCACCAGGTACTGCGGGTACGTCAGACCCCAGGGTTCGAGCATCGTGCGGTACGCCTGCGTGGTGGCGCGGGACGCCGCGTAGAGGGAGAAGCACACCATCTCGTCGGTCACGGGCATGCGTCCACACTGTCACGCAACCAAGTTGTGTGCAACCTAATTCGACGGTTCGCAGGCGAGCTCACAGCGGGCGCCGGGCAGGTGCCCCGCCTCGGCGAGTGCGGCCTGGGCATCCCGGAACGACGAGTAGGGCACGTGCACCCCGCGGACGTCCCGGTAGTCGGTCAGGCCCGGACCGGCCCAGTACACGACCCCGTCGTCACCGACCTCGGCGATCGCCCGGCGGATCGCCCGCGCCGGGTCCGGCTCCTCGACGACCAGCGCCTCGTGCCCGCTCGCCCGCGCACCGTCGAGGATCGCCGCCCGGATCGGGGCCGGGTCCTCGAACCGCGGGTGGTGGTCGGCCACGACGACGACGTCGGCGGCCTCGGCCGCCACCGCACCCATCGCCGCTCGCTTGCTCGGGTCCCGGTCGCCGTCCGCGCCGAGGACGATCCCGACCCGGCCCGGTGCGAACGCCCGCACCGCCTGCAGGCTCTTCGCGAACGCGTCCGGGGTGTGCGCGAAGTCCACGAAGACGCGAGGGCCGGTCGCCGCCGATGCGTCCGCCATCCGCCCGGGGACGACGACGTCGAGACGGCCCTCGGTCGCGTCGAGCAGTGCTGCGACGGGCACCCCGGCGGTCGCGAGCATCGCCACCGCCAGCCCCGCGTTCGCCGCCATGTGCACGCCGAGCAGCGGGAGGTCCAGGTCGAACGTCGTGCCGTCCGGTGCGGTCAGGGTCGACCGGGTTCCGTCGGGCCGCTGCTCCCGCACCAGGACGGTCCAGTCGGCCCCGGCCGCGGGTTCGGTCGAGATCGTCGTGACCGGGACCGTCGCCCGCTCGACGATCCGGCGACCGGCAGGGGAGTCGAGCGACACCGCGCCGGCGCGCGACCGAGCCGGCGTGAACAGCAGGGCCTTGGCCGCCAGGTACTCGTCCATGTCCGCGTAGTCGTCGAGGTGGTCGTGCGACAGGTTGGTGAACCCCGCCACGTCGAACACGACGCCGTCGGTGCGGTGGCGGGAGAGGCCCTGCGCACTCACCTCGAGCGCGGCACCGTCGACCCCGCGTTCGGCGGCGCGTGCCAGGAACGCGTGCAGTTCCGGGGCCTCCGGTGTCGTCAGCGCACTCGGCAGCGACTCGTCGTCGACACGGCGCTCCACCGTGCTGCTGATCGCCGACCGCCACCCGAGCCGACGCATCAGGGCGTCGAGCAGGTGCACCGTCGAGGTCTTGCCGTTCGTGCCGGTCACCCCGAACAGCGGGAACGGCAGCGACTCCGTGCCGGCGAGGAGCCGTGCGACGGCGCCCAGGCGTGCACGGACCTCCGGCACCACGACGACCGGCAGCCCGCTCCGTCGCGCCGCGGCCTGCCCGTCGGGGTCCGTCAGCACCGCGGCGGCACCGGCGTCGCGCGCCACCTCGGCGTACTGCGCGCCGTGTGCGACGCGGCCGGGGAGCGCGGCGAACAGCATCCCCGGCCGGAGCTCGTCGGTGGCGATCGCCAGGCCGGCCACCGGGACCGCGCCGGCACCGGGACCGTCGACACCGAGCGCTCGGGCGAGCACGTCGAGTCGGACCGGGCGCGGCCGGTCCGGTCGGAAGGCGTGCGGCATCGCGGCTCCTCGTCGTGGGCGGACCCCGATGGTGCGCCGCGCTAGCGGAACGGCGTCCCAGGTCCGCCCGCAGCGCACGACGAACACGCCGACGACCCGGACGGTTAGGCTGACGTGACCCAAGATGAGCAGCAGCGACCTCGACAACACCACGACCCCCGGCAACGGATCGGCGTCGTCCCACGGCAAGACGATCCTGATCGGTGAGCACGCCGTGGTCTACGGCGCACCCGCTCTCGTCCTGCCGGTGCTCGATGCACGGGTCGTGGCGACGGTCACCCCGGTCGCCGCCGACGCCGAGCAGCCCGGTCACAGCCTGCAGTCCACCGTGCACACCGGCCCCCTCGACCTCGCACCCGCGGCCGTGATGCCGACCGTCACCGCCGTCACCGCGACCCTGCGCCACTTCGGGGTCACCGACCGCCACTTCCACGTCCGGGTCGACAGCGAGGTCCCGACCGCCCGCGGCATGGGCTCGAGTGCCGCGGTCGCCGCCGCCGTGACCGCCGCCGTCGCCGATGCCCTGGGCGAGACCCTCGACGTCGAGACCCACCACGAGCTCATCCAGGAGTGCGAGCGCGTCGCCCACGGCCGACCGTCCGGCCTCGACGCCCGGGGCGTCGTCGCGTCCGCGCCGGTCTGGTTCGAGGGCGGCCAGATCGAACCCGTCACGCTCGGCGCCCGGTTCACCTTCGTCGTCGCGGACACCGGCGTCCCCGGGCACACCCGCGAGGCCGTCTCGGCCGTCCGCGCCCGCCACGACCAGGACCCGGTCGGTGTCGGCGCCGTGATCGACCGGATCGGTGCGCTCGCCCGTCGGGCACGGGGGACACTCGAGGACGGCGATGCCCAGGCTCTGGGTGCCACCATGGACGCCGCGCACGACCTGCTCAGCACACTCGACGTGTCGAGTGACGACCTGGACCGGCTCGTCGACGCCGCACGTGCTGCGGACGCCCTCGGCGCGAAGCTCACCGGCGGCGGGCGGGGCGGGTGCGTCCTCGCGCTCGCCGCGGACGACGACCACGCGGACCGCATCGCGGCCGCACTCCGCGGCGCAGGGGCCGCAGCCACCTGGACCACCACGATCGGAGCCCGCGCTTGCTGACAGCCACCGCCGTCGCGCACCCCAACATCGCCCTCGTCAAGTACTGGGGGAAGGCGGACGCGCAGCTCGCGCTGCCCGCCACGGGCAGCGTCTCGATGGGGCTCGACGTGTTCCCGACGACGACCACCGTCACGGTGGACGGCGGACGGGAGGCCCGTGACGCGTTCACGCTGAACGGTCACGTCGTCGACGACGGTGCGCTGGTGCGCGTGCAGCAGTTCCTCGACCTGGTGCGCGAGCTCGCCGGGTCGTCCGATCGGGCGTCGGTGGTGTCCGAGAACACCGTCCCGACCGGTGCCGGGCTGGCCTCGAGCGCGTCCGGCTTCGCCGCCCTGGCGACCGCGGCGGCCGCGGCCTACGGCCTCGACCTGTCGCCGCGCGACCTGTCCCGTCTGGCCCGTCGCGGTTCCGGCTCGGCCACGCGCTCGATCCCCGGCGGTGTCGCCGTCTGGCACGCCGGCGACGACCAGGGCTCCTTCGCCGAGCCGATCCCCGCCCCGCCGATGGCCATGGTCGTGGTCACGATCGACGCCGGCCCGAAGCCGATCGGGTCCCGCGATGCCATGCGCCGCACCATCGCGACGTCGCCCTTCTACCCGGCCTGGGTGACCTCCACCACCGAGACCGTCGGCGACATGCTCACGGCCTGCGCGGCCGGCGACTTCACCCGCATCGGCGAGATCACCGAGAGCAACGCGCTCCGCATGCACGCGACGATCGAGGGCGCGTTCCCGCCGATCCGCTACCTCAACGCCCGCAGCGTCGCCGTGTTCGACGCCGTCGCCGAGCTGCGTGCCGGCGGCACCGAGGCCTACGCCACGGCCGATGCGGGCCCGAACGTCGTCGTGCTCACGAAGCCGCAGGACCGGGCGGCCGTCGCCGGGGCGCTCGCGTCGCTGGGGGACGTCATCGAGTCCGGCACCGGACCTGCCGCGCGGGTGCTCCGCTCCGAAGAGACCGGGAGCAATCCCGACCAGAAGGAGTCCGCGCAGTGATCGAGTTCCGTGCACACGGCAAGCTGTTCGTCGCCGGCGAGTACGCCGTCGTCGAGCCGGGCCAGCCGTCCGTCCTGATCGCCCTCGACCGCGCCATCACGGCGAAGGTGCGCGAGGGCCACGGCGCGGGCAGCGTGCACTCCGAGGAGTACGGGCACCTGCCGCTCACGTGGACCCGTGCCGAGGACGGCCTGGCGCTCGACCGTGAGCACCACCCCTACGACTACGTGATGGCCACGATCGACCTGGTCGAGAAGCTCCGCGCCGAGCACGGCATCGCCCCGCGGTTCCACGACCTGCGCATCGAGAGCCAGCTCGACGACGCCAGCGGCCGGAAGTTCGGACTCGGGTCCTCGGCCGCGGTCACCGTCGCCACCGTCGGTGCCCTCGACCGTTTCTACGGCATCGGCCTGACGCAGCGCCAGCGCTTCCAGGTCGCCCTGCTCGCCACCATCCGGGTGAACCCGCGGGCCTCCGGCGGCGACCTCGCCGCGAGCACGTTCGGCGGCTGGCTGCGCTACAGCGCCCCCGACCGCGAGCGCCTCGCCGCGATGCTCGGCGACCACGCCGTGTCCGCGATCCTGACCGACGCCGACGCGTGGGACGGCTTCGACGTCCAGCGGTTGCCCGCCCCCGAGAACCTGCAGCTGCTCGTCGGCTGGACCGGCTCGCCCGCGTCCACCACGAAGCTCGTCGACGTGGTGCGTCGGCACCGCAACGGCGGGTACCAAGCGTTCCTCGACGAGAGCCGCAGCGCCGTCGACGACCTGACCACGGGCCTCCAGACCGGCGACGCCGAGCGCACGCTCGGTGCCCTCCGACGCGCCCGTGGGCTGCTGCAGCGTCTCGGCGACTCGGTCGGGTCGAAGATCGAGACCGAGCGTCTCGCGACCCTGTGCGACGTCGTCGAGGCGGCGGGCGGGGCGGCGAAGCCGTCCGGTGCCGGCGGCGGCGACTGCGGCATCGCGCTCGTCCCGGCGGACACCGACCCCGCCGGCATCCACCGCGCCTGGGAGGCGCACGACATCAGACACCTCAGCGTCGCGGTGCGAGCACCAGAAGGAGCCCTCGATGAGTGACCTGCTCACACCGATCCCCACCAAGTGGGTCGGCCCGATCCGCGTCAGCGGCAACGCCGTGCAGGGGGAGCACGAGGTCCCCCTCGCCACCTACGAGTCGCCGCTCTGGCCGTCCGTCGGCCGCGGCGCCCGCATCTCGCGCATGGTCGAGGACGGCATCGTCGCGACCGTCGTCGACGAGCGCATGACCCGCTCCGTCGTGGTCCGCGCCGACAGCGCCGCAGCAGCCCACGTCGCCGCGGGGCAGATCCTCGCGCGCCAGGACGAGCTCGCCGCGATCGTGTCCGGACAGAGCCGGTTCGCCAAGCTCATCGAGGTGCACCCGGAGATCGTCGGGGACCTGCTGTTCCTGCGCTTCGCGTTCACCACCGGCGACGCCTCCGGCCACAACATGGTCACGCAGGCGGCGGACAAGCTGCTGCCGGCGATCCTGGACTGGCAGCCGGGCCTGCGGTACGTCTCGGTCTCGGGCAACTTCTGCACCGACAAGAAGGCCACCGCGGTGAACGGCATCCGTGGCCGCGGCCGCAACACCATCGCCGAGATCGTGATCCCCGGCGAGGTCGTCGAGAAGCGCCTGCGGTCGAACACCGCGCGCATCGTCGAGCTGAACATCGCGAAGAACCTGATCGGGTCGACGATCGCCGGGGCCATCCGCTCGGCGAACGCGCACTACGCGAACATGCTGCTCGGCTTCTACCTGGCCACCGGGCAGGACGCCGCCAACATCGTCGAGGGCTCGCAGGGCATCACGAGCGCCGAGGACCGCGACGGCGACCTGTACTTCGCGACCTCGCTGCCGCACCTGATCGTCGGCACGGTCGGCAACGGCAAGGGCGGGGACCTGCCCGTCGTCGAGGACGCCCTGGTGCGCCTCGGCTGCCGCGAGGACCGCGAGCCGGGCGGGAACGCCCGCCGCCTCGCCGCCCTGTGCGCCGCGACCGTCCTGTGCGGGGAGCTCTCGCTCCTCGCCGCACAGACCAACCCGGGTGAGCTGATGGCCGCCCACGTCGCCATGGAACGCCGTGGCACGAAGCCCGCAGGGGGTGCCGCATGACCGGCGTCGGCATCCACGACATCGCGATCGCGACCGGGCGCCACGTGCTCGAGCTCGACGACCTGGCCGAGCGGCTCGGCGTCGACCCGGCGAAGTACCACGTCGGCATCGGGCAGGACGCCTTCAGCGTGCCAGCGCCCGACGAGGACATCGTCACGATGGGCGCCGCCGCCGCGAAGGAGCTCATCGACCGGCACGGCGTCGAGGGCATCCGCACGGTGCTGTTCGCCACCGAGTCCGGCGTCGACCAGTCGAAGGCCGCCGGCGTGTACGTGCACGGCCTGCTCGGGCTGCCGAAGGCCGTCCGCGTGGTCGAGCTGAAGCAGGCCTGCTACGGCGGGATGGCCGCGGTGCAGCTCGCCCTCGGCATCGTCGCGCGCGCCCCGCACGAGCGGGTGCTCGTCATCGCCGCCGACGTCGCCCGGTACGACGTCGACACCCCTGCCGAGCCGACGCAGGGTGCCGGTGCCGCCGCGATCCTGGTGTCCGCCGACCCCGACCTGATCGAGATCGAGCCGGCGGCGGGCGTCTACACGGCGGACGTCGACGACTTCTGGCGCCCGAACGACCGCTCCACCGCACTGGTCGACGGTCGGCTCTCGGTGAGCGCGTACGTCAACGCGTTCGTCGGCGCCTGGGACGACCTGGCGGAACAGGGCGGCCCCGCGTACGACGACATCGCCCGGTTCGTGCACCACCAGCCCTTCACCAAGATGGCGATCAAGGCGCACCGCAAGCTCACGCAGCACGTCGGCGCACCGTTCGACGAGGCCGACCTGGCGATCGGGTTCACCTACAACCGGCAGACCGGCAACACCTACACGGCGTCGCTCTGGATCGGGCTCGCAGCACTGCTCGACCTGGACGACGACCTGGCGGGGGAGCGACTCGGCCTGTTCAGCTACGGCTCCGGCAGTGTCGGTGAGCTCATCACCGGCACCGTCCGGCCCGACTACCGCGAGCACCGCCGTGCGGGTCGCGTGCGGTCGCTGCTCGAGGCACGGGTCCCGCTGACGGTCGACGCGTACCGCGCGCTGCACGCCGCGGGTGCCGCCACCAGCGAGGACGTCGAGCGTCCGCGCGTCACGACCGCGCCGTTCCGCTTCGCGGGCGTGCGCGGCGGCGCTCGGCACTACGAGGCGTCAGCGCAGCCGGAGTAGCCGGCCTGCGCCCACCAGCCCCTCGCGAAAGCGACAGATCCCCGCGGAACATCCGCGGGGATCTGTCGCTCTCGGGGACCGGACCCGGATCGTGCGCCGGGATCTGTCGCTTGCTCGGGACGGACGGGAGGCCCGTGGCGGCGTCGCCACGGGCCTCCCGTCCGTCTGCTGGTCACGCTGCGGACAGGACCTCGCGTTCCAGCCGCTGGTAGCTGGCCTCCATGCCCTCCGTCATGCCGGTCGCGAGGATCGCGTCCCGCTGCTCCCGGTCCGGGTAGGTGACGAGCAGCGTCATGAGCGTGACGCCGTCGTCCTCGTCGAACTGCAGGTCGTTCGTGTTCGGCGGGAAGGGCGCCCCGGTCATGCGCTCGGTCGACACCATCCGGCGTTCGGGTTCGACGACGAGGTTCTCGCCCTCGAACCCGAAGGGTTCGCCCTCGGTGTCACCCGTCGGCGCCCAGGCCTGCCGGAACGCGCCGCCCGGGGTCAGGTCGTTCTCGTACACCGTCATTTCCCACCCGTCGGGGCCGAGCAGCCACCGGCGCACCAGGTCGGGCTCGGTGTGCGCGCGCCAGAGCAGGTGCCGCGGTGCCGCGAACGCCCGGGTGATCCGGACGTGGGTGTCGTCGAGGACCTCGGTCTCGGTGCCCGCACCGAGGGCCCACTCGCGCAGGTCGGCGAGCACCCGGTCGAGCTGGCCGAACGCCTGCTGGTAGCCCTCGAGCATGCCCATCTGGAGCATCGCGTCGAGGTCGGCGGCGGAGGCGAACGAGGACACCACGGTGACCCGCGAGCCGTCGTCCGCCGGCCCGAACGACAACACGGTCTCGCTGGTGGGGAGCGACTCGTCGACCGTGCCCTCCGGGTCGGTGAACAGGTCGCGGAAGACGATGCGACGGTGCTCGTCGACCTCGGTGACCTGCCACACGGCGTGGAACCGCTCGCCCTGCGGAGACGTCATCCGGTAGTCGGCCCGGCCGCCGGGGCGCAGGTCGAACGTCGTGAAGGTCGCGGGGAACCCGGGCGGTCCCCAGAACCGCTCGAGCTGGCGCGGGTCGGCGAAGGCGGCCCAGAGGCGTTCGACGGGGACGGGGAACTCGGCGACGAGGGTCATCGAGAGGGTGTCGGGATCGGTGTGGACGGACGTGGTGGGCATCATCGCTCCTGGTGTCGTCGGGTGTCGTCTGGTGCTGGGTGTCCGGACGCGTCGCCGTCGAGCACGTCGCCGAGGCGGTCCATCCGGGTGTGCCAGAGGCGGCCGTAGGCGTCGAGGAGGGCACGGACCCGGTCGAGCTGCTCCGGCTCGGCGCGCACGATGCGGGTGCGGCCGCGGGCCTCCTTGCTCACGAGTCCGGCTCCTTCGAGGACGGCGACGTGCTTCTGGACGGCGGCGAACGACATCGCGTAGGCGTCCGCGAGCTCGCTCACGGACGACGACCCGACGAGCGTGCGCCGGACGATGTCACGACGGGTCGCGTCGGCCAGTGCGTGGAACACCCGGTCGACCTCGGCGTCGGACAGTTCGATTCGTACAACCATTTGGTTGTAGGTTACGTCCGGCCGGTCTCGTCCACAAGGGGGACCTGCCGGTAGTCTTGCCGCGGAGATCGGAGGGGCGATGGCGGAGCAGCTGGGTGCGTCCGGTGCCGTCCGTGCCCTCGTCGCCACCCTGCCCCGTGCGCCACAGCTGTCCGACGTGGTGACCGGCGTCGGTCGGATGGTCGGCAAGCCCACACGCGTCGTCGACGTCGACGGGCCGAGCTGGGGTCCGCTCACCGCGCTCGTGTCGCAGTTCGAGCACGAGAACCTGGTGCTCGTACCGGCCGACGCGCCGCCGCTCTACCGCATGCACTGCGTGCTGCACGAGCTCGGGCACCTGGTGCACGGCGACGTCGGCACACCGACCGCGTCGTCCGTCGCCGAGTTCGCCGCCGGGGGCCACGTCTGCCGTCGCGCGCTGGACGCCGACTCCGGGCTCGTGAGCATCTCCGACGACGACGAGCACTTCGCCGAACGGTTCGCCTACGAGCTCGCGACGGTCCTGCTCGCCGGGGCCACGGGCGCGGACGAGCGGGCCTACGGCTGATGGCCGTCCTGCACGCCGCGGCCTTCTGGTTCGCGGCGCTGATCTTCCTCGCCCGCACGCCGTACGTGCTGCGGAACCCCCGTGGTCGGGCGGCCTGGGGCGCCACCGGCGTCGGGGCGCTCGGGCTCCTGACCCTCGGCAGCGTCGTGCCGCAGCCGGTGCTCGACGGAGCCCTGGGCGGTTCGAACCTCATCAACCTGGTGCAGAACGTCTGCGCGACCGTTGCGTTCTGGCTGATGCTGCGCGCGAGCACCGACGACCTGCCGGAGCGCCCGGTGCTCGCCAGGCCGGTGGCGCTGCTCGTCGTGGTCGTGGCGTTCACGGTGCCGTTCCTGCTGGTCGAGGAGCGCGGCGGGACCGACTTCCACTTCATCGTGCGCGAGATCGAGCAGACCCCGATGTGGCTCTACGGGACGGTGTACATGGTGGGCGTGGGGCTGATCGCCGCGACGACCCTGCGCCGCGGCGTGCTGCAGAACCCGGTGGCGCTCGTGGTGTTCCGCGTCGGGCTCGCCCTGGTCGTCGTGGCGAGCGTCGACGAGGTCGCCTCGCTCACCGCCGACCACTTCGGGCTCTTCCCGGCCGGGGTGCGGGACGGCCTGCGCCTGGCCTTCGACCCGCCGTTCTACCTCGGCATCGTGCTCATCGTCGTGGCGATGGCCTCGCTGACGTTCCGGCGGTGGGGCCGTGACCTGCGACACCGCGGGCACCACCGGCGCCTGCGGCGCATCGCCCGTCGGCACGCGGTGCGGGCGGTCGAGCGGCCGGGGGACCCGCAGGCCCGGACCTACGACCTGGTCATCGCGATCCGCGACGCCGAGGTGCAGGGCCGGACCCTCGACGACGCCGAACTCGCGCAGGTGCGGTCGGCGGAACGGACCCTGACCCGGAGCCTCGGAGGATGACGGCGTGACGATCGTGTGGTGGGTGCTCGGAGCGCTCGTGGTGCTGGTGGCGGTGTGCCTGGTCGGCCTGGTGGTCCTGGTCGTCCTGCGGAAGGTCGTCGGCAGGATCGTGCTGCCCGGTGGCGACCGGTGGACGCCCGTGCTCGAGTCCGACGCGGACTCCGTCCGCCTGCCGATCACCGACGACACCGTGCGGCCGGGGGAGTACGGGCTGTGGCACGACGGCCCGGGGCACACCACCGTCGGGCCGGTGCTCGAGGTCGACGAAGCCGCCGGGTTCGTGCGCCGGGCCGTGGTGCGGACGACCGGCGCCGTGTCGTCGCGGGTGCGGTGGAGCGGGCACGTGCACCCGGACCCGGCGGCGATGGAGGTCGACTGGTCCGAGGTGTCGCTGCCGACGCCGGTGGGGCCGGCGCCCGCGTGGGTGGTGCGGCCGGGGCCCGGAGGCGCGGTCGACGGCGGAGCAGGCACGGACGGCACCGCCGACCGCGATGCTGCCCGGACCTGGGCCGTCCACGTGCACGGGATCCGGACGACCCGGGTCACCGCGCTCCGGACCGTCCCCGCGGCGCTCGAACTCGGCTGGACCTCGATCGTCCCGTCGTTCCGCGGCGACGGCGAGGCACCGTGGGAGGGCCGGGCCTCACACCTCGGAGCCCGCGAGTGGGCGGACGTCGAAGTGGCGCTCGACCACGCCGTCGCGAACGGCGCCGAACGGCTCGTCATCGTGGGGTGGTCGATGGGCGCGACGATCACGCACGAGCTCCTCGCCCGCTCGGCGCACCGCGACCGCCTGGCCGGGATCGTGCTCGTCGCCCCGGCACTGGACTGGGCCGTCACCGTCCGGTCCCAGGCCCGCCGCGCGGGACTGCCGGGTTTCGTGGTGCGTGCTGCCCTCGGGGCGATGGCGACGCCGGTCCTCTGCCGGACGGTGGGGCTGCGGTCGCCGGTCGACGTGCGCGCGCTGTCCTGGTTGCGCGCACCCCGGCCGCTGCCACCGACCCTGCTCATCCACTCCACCGGCGACACCACGGTGCCGTTCTCGGCCAGTCAGGAGTTCGCTGATGCCCACCCCGGCACCGTGACACTGGCGGTCAGCGAGCCGGCCGAGCACGCCTGGGAGCGCAACGTCGACGCGGTCTGGTTCGACGGCACCATCACGGACTGGGCGTCCGGTCTCGCGCACACCGGAGCGCAGGAGTAGAAGGAGCCATGGGGCAGCTCATCTACGACGGCCGACCGCTCGACCTGCGGATCGACGACCGCGCGCTCACGCACCTGCAGATCGTCATCGTCAACATGCTCCGGCGTGACCACCGCTTCGCGTTCTCGTGGAAGGACGACGTCGTCCACGGCAACGGTCGCAGCACGATCTGGCTGCACCCCAACGTGAGCCTGCACTTCAAGTTCACCGGCAGCCGGGTGCCGTCGATCAACCGCAGCTGGCTCGAGGACCTCTACGCCTCGGCCACCTCGGGGTCGGGGCTCGTGCTGACGCCGGAGCCGGCGGACACCAGCACGGCGGCCGACTCGGCGTGGTCGCGGGCGGTGGCACCCGGCGACGCGGACGACGCCTCGGGGACACCGAGCGGGAGCACCGCGCGCTGAGCCCGGCGCGGTAGCACAGCGGGCTGATCCGGGTCAACGGGTTCCGCCCGAACTCCACACCTCGTACGGTTTCCGTACCGCGGTTCGCTGTCGTCCCCCCGCACCAGCCTGCTAGGGCGCCGGTGCTGGCAGTGTCCGCGGCAGGAGGGGAACCCGAACAGCCCGTGACGCACAGCGAGTCCGGTGCCGACCAACCACCGGTGACCGAGACGAGCGAGGGACGTGAGTCCCGGATCAGGGGACTCCCTGCTCGGGTCACCGACGCCACGCGTCGGTGATGCGTGCGTCACGCTGCAGGGCCCGCCGGTCCGCCCCCATCGACCGGCGCTCCTCCGGGACCGCCCCGGCCATCGGATTCGGGTTCCGTGGCCGGGGCGGACTCATCACGTCTGGATCCGGATCCGCCGTCACGTCCGTGTGCGGCTCAGTAGACGTCGCGCACGTACCGCTTCGCGCGACGCATGTCGGCTAGGTACGCCTGCGCGTCGTCCTCGCCGCGCGCGCGGCCGGTCCGGATGACCTGGAGCAGCGCGGCCTCGACGTCCTTCGCCATGCGTGAGGCGTCGCCGCAGACGTACACGTGGCCGCCGTCCTCGAGCCAGGCGAACAGCTCCGCCGACCGCTCGAGCATCCGCGTCTGCACGTAGACCTTCTCGGCCTGGTCGCGCGAGAACGCCAGGTCGAGGCGGTCGAGCACGCCCTGTTCCTGCAGCTCGGTGAGCTCGTCCCGGTACACGAAGTCGGTGTCCCGGTGCTGGTCGCCGAAGAACAGCCAGTTGCGCCCCGTCGACCCGGACACGGCGCGCTCGTGCAGGAACCCGCGGAACGGCGCGACACCCGTGCCCGGTCCGATCATGATCATCGGCGCCGACTCGTCCGCCGGTACCCCGAACGACGCGTTCGGCTGCAGGTAGACGTCGACGGTGCCGTCCGGGTCGACCCGGTCGGCCAGGAACGTCGACGCGACGCCGGCGTACATCCGGTGCGGGTCGCCGTAGCGCACCGACGCGATGGTCAGGTGGATGCGGTCCGGGTGCGCCAGCGGGCTCGACGAGATCGAGTACTGCCGCGCCTGCAGCGGCCGCAGGTTCGGCAGCAGCTCGTCGAGTCCCGGAGCGGCCGGGCCGGCGTCGCGGAGCAGGTCGAGGACGTCGCGTCCCCACAACCAGCGGTCGAGCTCGTGCTTGTCGCCGTGCGCCACGACGGCCGCGAGTTCGCTCGACGGCGCGCGCTGCACCAGGTCGGCGATGAGGTCCTTCGAGGGCGTCCGGATCTCACGGTCGGTCCGCAGGACCTCGGTGATGGGCCGGCCGTCGAACGCCTCGCCGCCGTTCGCGCCGACCTGCTCGAGCAGGTCCGCCACGAAGACCTCGTCGTTCACGGGCACGACCGCCAGGGCGTCGCCGGCCGCGTACTCGATGCCCGAGTCACCGAGGTCGAACTCGTAGTGCCGGATCTCCTTCGCGCTGCGCGGCGAGGAGAGCAGCCGGTTCTCGACCAGGCGTGACGGGTACGGGTTGCGCTTGTTCCACTGCGACCCCGGCCGGGAGGCACGGCTCGCGCCCGCCCCGCCGGTGCCGGCGGCACCGTCGCCGGCACCACCGCCCGTGGTCGCGCCGGGTGCAGCCGTCGCGCCGGCCTCGGCGGCGAGGCGGTCGAGGACCGCCGCGGTCCACAGCGCGGCCGGGTCCTCGAAGTCGACGTCGCAGTCGACGCGGTCGTGGATCCGGGTCGCACCGAGCTGCTCGAACCGGGTGTCGAGGAGCTTTCCGGCCTGGCAGAACTCGTCGTAGCTCGTGTCGCCGAGGCCCAGGACGGCGTACTGCAGCCCCTCGAGCCGCGGCACGGTGCTCGCCTGGATCGCGTCCCAGAACAGCCCGGCGTTGTCGGGCATCTCGCCCTCGCCGTAGGTCGAGGTGACGACGAGCACGTGTGACATCTCGGCGAGCTGCTCTGGGGTGACGGCGTCGAGCGCACTGGCACGACCGCCGAGTCCGCGGGCCTTCGCGCCGGCGACGAGCTCGTCGGCCAGGAACTCGGCGTTGCCGGTCTGGGTGCCGAAGAGCACGTCGATCGTCGTCGTGGGCGCGCTGGCCGCGACCTTCTTGCCGGCGGCGGCGATGCCCGCGATGAACCCGGCGAGCCAGGACTCCTGGGCGGCGGAGAACGGTGCGTCGACGGGGATCAGCGACCCGGTCGGGGGGAGCAGGCTCACGCGGTCACCGCCTCGGTCGGCGCCTGCGGTGCACGGCGGGCGATGTCCTCGAGCGCCGCGGTGGCGAGCAGCTCGTCGAAGCGGGCTTCGCGGACGCGGCCGTCGTTCTTGGCGTTCTGGTGCATGATCCACCCCGTGGTGCCCGGCGCGTCCATGCTGCGGTTGTTCCGCTGCGTGAGCGCGCGCTTGTAGTCGTCGAGCCGCTTGATCGCGATGAGCGTCGCGAGCTGGTCGTCGGCGAACCGGTCGAACGTGCCGCGCAGGTACTTCACGACGCGCTGCTTGACGGAGAAGTCCTCGGTGAGCACGAGGTTCTTGACGGCCTCGGCGACCCGCGGGTCGGCGGTGCCGAACGCACCCGGGACGCGCTCGAGGGCGACGTCCTGGGCGACCCCGAGCACCGTGTAGGACGACAGCAGCGAGAACATGTCCTCACCCTGGTCGCCGAGCGCCGGGGCACGGCCGTCGAGCACCGTGCGCTGGTCGCGGTAGCCGAGCTTGAACGCGCGGAGCTTGTCGGTGGCGATCGAGGTCGCGAGCTCGTCGAGGAGCTCGGGCCGGGTCGCCGCCTCGAGGATCTCGCCGGCGTCCTGCGTGAGCAGCAGGGCACGGGGCATGCCGACGTACACGTGTGCGCGGGCGGTGTCCCACTCGGCGAGCAGCCGCTCGGCCAGTGCCGAACCGGTCGCCTCGAGGTGCCACTCGAGCAGCAGGCGGGCGGCGGCCTCGTGGAACGCACCGCGCTCGGTGTCGGTGACCGGGAACACCAGGAGCGAGTCCGTGCTGGCACGCTCGGCGACCTGGCCGGAGGGGTCGTACTGGTACAGGAACCCGCCGGACATGCCGTTGCCGAGGCCCTTGCCGAACGCGCCGAGGTTGAACACGGCGCCGCCGGTCATGTACTCGCAGCCGAAGTCGCCGAGGCCCTCGACCACGGCGGTCGCGCCGGAGTTGCGGACGGCGAACCGGTCGCCGGCCTCGCCCTCGACGAAGGTGCGCCCACCGGTCGCCCCGAACAGCGCGAAGTTGCCGACCAGCACGTTGCCGCCCTGTGCGGCGCTGCCGCCACCGGGGGCGCGGACGATGATCCGTCCGCCGCTCTGGCTCTTGCCGACGCCGTCGTTCGCGGTGCCGGTGTGCTCGAGCACGACGCCGTCGTTGTTGAAGACGCCGTAGGACTGCCCGGCCGATCCCTGCGTGCGGATCGTGACCGCGCCGTCCACCAGCCGGCGGCGACCGCGGTCGTCCGTCGACACGGCGGGCAGGCCCTGCACGTCCTCGGCGCGGAGCTCGTGGTTGAGCAGGCGCTCGAGGTCGATGCCGAGCTGGCCGCCGACCGACTTGTCGGCGTTGCCGAGCAGCACGCCGTGCACGAGCACGTGCTCCTGCGCGTGGTCGACGAGGGCGGTGCGGACGCGCTCGAGCAGGGCGTCGTCGGTGTGGAAGTCCTTCTCCAGGTACTCCGGGTCCGCGACGACCTTCTCGGGCACCTGGGCGAGCAGGGCACGGGCGTCGAGCCGGCCGACGCTCGCCGGGTGGTCCAGGAGCTGCAGCAGGTCGGTCCGGCCGCGGGCCTCGCGCAGGGAGCGCAGGCCGAGCCGGGCCAGGATCTGCCGCACGTCGTGGGCGATGTTGAGCAGGTACTGCGCGAGCGCCCGGGGGTCGCCCTCGAACGCCTCGGCGTTCGTGGTCAGGCCCGCCGGGCACTTCACGTTGCAGTTCTTCGCCATCACGCAGCCGAGCATCATGAGCGCGGTCGTGCCGAACTCGAAGCTGTCGCCGCCGAGCAGGGCGCTCGTGACGACGTCGCTGCCGGTCTGGTGCGCACCCGAGCAGCGGAGCGTGACCTTCTGGCGCAGGCCGTTCGCGACCAGGGCCTGGTGCACCTCGGCGACGCCGATCTCCGCGGAACGGCCGGCGTACTTCAGGCTGGTGACGGCCGCGGCGCCGGTGCCGCCGGTGTTGCCCGCGACGTTGATCACGTCGGCGCCGGCCTTCGCGACGCCGACCGCGATGGTGCCGATGCCCTCGGACGAGACGAGCTTCACGATCACCCGGACGCGGGCGGCCTTGCAGTCGTGGATGAGCTGCGCGAGGTCCTCGATCGAGTACGTGTCGTGGTGCGGCGGCGGTGAGATCAGCTCGACGCCGGGCGTGCCACCGCGGGCCGCGGCGATGTCCACCGTGACCTTGGGTGCGGGCAGCTGACCACCCTCGCCGGGCTTCGCGCCCTGGCCGATCTTGATCTCGAGCTCCTCGAGCATGGGGTCGGCGAGGTAGCCGGCCCAGATGCCGAACCGGCCCGAGGCGAACTGCTTGATGCGGGAGCCGCGGATGGTGCCGTAGCGGGAGTGGTGCTCGCCGCCCTCACCGCTGTTCGACATGCCGCCGACCATGTTCGTGCCGTGTGCGACGGCCTCGTGGGCGGTGGCGACGAGCGCGCCGTGGCTCATCGCACCGGACGCCAGGGTCCGGGTGATCTCGTGGGCCGGCTGCACCTCGTCGAGCTCGACGCTCGCCGGGGCGCTCTGCAGCAGCGCGAGCAGGGCGACGGCCGCACCGGTGGCGCGGAGCGTCACTCCGGCGTCGTCGACGGCGTCCACGTCGATCTGTCCGGGGTGGAGCAGCGCGAGGCCGTCCGCCAGGGCCGCGTGGCGCAGTGCACCCGTGGTCCCCGTCGACGTGAGCTCCAGGCGGAACCGTTCCGTGCCTCCCGGCAGGTCCTGGTCGTCCGACGGACGCGAGCCGGAGAGCCCGCGCACGGTGACGCTGGCGTTGCCGCTCGTCGAGAAGCGGCCGAGCTCGCGCGCGAAGTCCTCGGCCGTGTCGATGCCGGTGACGTCCGCGGGCAGCGCCAGCACGTCGCGGAGCGCGGCGGGGCGGCGGGACCGCTCGTCGTGGGTCGTCTGCAGGAACGTGACGTAACCCGGCGTGATGCGGTGCGCGTCGATCTCGGCATCGCTCAGCCGGTCGTACCCGGTGTTCCGGTACGCGGCGTCGGTGATGCCGAACGAGTCGTCGAGCTGGCCGAGCGTGAGCAGGCGCAGCGCGTCCGAGTCGCCGGAGCGTTCGAAGGCCGGACGCTCCTCGGTCATGGCGCCGAACCCGCGGACGCTCGCGACGCCGAACGAGTGGCCGGCGCCGTCGGAGCGTTCCTTGAACAGGCCGAGCAGCGGGACCTGGCCCTCGGACGCCACCGAACGGGCACGCTCGTGCCAGTCCGTCGCCGCCTGGGCGATGCGCGCGAAGCCGACGCCGCCGACCGGGGCCTGCATGTGCGGGAAGATCCGCGCGAGCACGTCGTCGCCGGTGTCGAGGTAGTTCGGCTCGAAGAACTCGCCGCCGATGTAGCTCTCGGCGGTGCACAGGCCGACGCGGCCCATGGTCTTCGCCAGGGCCTTCTCGGCGGCCTTGCGGAACTGCTTGAGCGCCAGGTCGGTCGCGGTCAGCTCACCGGCGGGTGCGGGTGCGGCGGGGTACTTCTCCTCCGCACGCAGCCGAGCGCTCAAGCTGTACACAGCGGCGGCACCGAAGCCCAGCGCGGTCGCGACGTGGTGTGACGATGGCAGCTGACCGCTCTCCGCGACGACGGACACACGCAGGCGCAGACCGGTCTCGATGAGCCGCTGGTTGACGGCGGCCACCGCCAGGATCACGGGGAGGGGCGCATGGGTCGACGACACCTCGCGGTCGGTCACGACCGCGATCCCGCCACCGCGCGCCGCGAACGCCTCGATCGCGTCGCACAGGGCGTCCAGCGCGCCGCGCATCGCGTCGGCGTTGGCCTGCTCGTCGGCGGGCACCGGCACGTAGAGCATGTCGAAGCGCTCGAGCGGCACGATGTCCTGCTCGCGCAGGCGCACCATGTCGAGGTGCCCGAGGATCGGCGACTGCACGACGAGCTGACGCCCCGTGGTGCCCGTGCCGTCCGGCTTCGCGCCGAGTGCCACGCGCATCGACATCCCGTCGGCCTCGCGGATCGAGTCGAGCGGCGGGTTCGTCACCTGGGCGAAGCGCTGCGAGAAGTACTTCGCCATGCCGCCCTCGGTGTCGCTCAGGGCGTTGATTGCGTTGCCGTAGCCCATCGCCGAGATGCGCTCCGACCCGTTCTGCAGCATCGGGTCGAGCATGAACCGGAAGCTCTCCTGGTTCAGCGAGTACGCCACGTACCGACCCGCGAGCGACAGGTCGCCGTCGTAGCCCAGGGTGGACGTCGTGCGCTCGTAGTCCGGAGCGGGCACGTCGTCCAGGTTCACCCGGGCGGCGTCGAGCAGGGTGCCGTAGTCACGGCGGGCCGCGAGCATGTGCAGCACCTCGCCCGTGCGCATGCGGGTGCCGGTGCGGTGGTCGACGACGAGCATGCCGCCGGCCTCGATGCGGCCGCGGTGCACGACCTCGTCGGCGTCGAACTCGACCTGGCCGGCCTCGGACGACACCATCAGGTACTCGGCCGTCTCGACGGTGCGCAGCGGGCGCAGGCCCAGGCGGTCCAGGCGGGCGCCGACGACGTCGCCGTCGCTGAAGATCACGGCGGCGGGACCGTCGTTCTTCTCCTCGTACAGCGAGAAGTACTCGAGCATGTCCCGGACGTCCGGAGTCAGGGTACGGTCGTTCTCCCACGCCGGCGGCATGAGCGAGACCACGGCCTCGATGATCTCGAGCCCGTCGTCGAACACGCGGCTCTGCAGGGTCTGGTCGAGTCGGCTCGAGTCCGACTGCCCGGGCGGACGCACGATGCTCCGGGTGCGGGCCCGAGCGAGCGCCTCGTCCGACAGCCGGTTCTTGCGGTCGGTGTTCAGCTCACCGTTGTGCGCCATCAGGCGGAACGGCTGCGCCATCGTCGGGTGCGGCTCGGTGTTCGTCGAGAACCGGGTGTGGAAGTACAGCGTTCGGACCGAGTGCCGGGGGTCGCGCAGGTCGGTGAAGTACCCGATCACCTCGCCGGAGTTCAGCCGGCCCTTCAGGATCTGGGTCCGGGCGCTGAGCGAAAGCGGGTACAGGGCGGCGTGCTCGGCGCGCTCGGCGGCTGCCTGGGCGTAGGAGACCGCCTCGATGGCGAGCAGGGCGCGGTTCGCGGCGGCGTCGACCTCGGTGCGGTCCCAGTCGGACGGAGCACGGAAGACCCACTGCACGATCGGCAGCTGGTACTGCTCGGCCTCGGGGCGCGCGACGGAGTGGTCCACCGGGACGTCACGGACCAGCAGCAGCTCGAAGCCCTCGGCAGTGATGGCGTCCGTGACGGTCTGCTCGGCGCGGGCGCGCTCGTCGGCGCCGTCCGCTCCGTCGCTGCTCGGCACGAAGCAGTTCGCGACGCCGAAGTGCCCGGCGCGCAGCTGCTCGCCGGTGATGGCGCTGAAGAACTCCACCGACAGGTCGATGCTGACGCCTGCGCCGTCACCGACACCCTCGGCGGACTTGCCGCCGCGGTGCGGGATGGAGCACAGCGCTTCGTCGCCCTTGCGGATGACGTCGTGGCTCGGCGTCCCGTCGAGACGGGTGATGAAACCGACGCCGCAATCGCTCGATTCGCGGGCAGGGTCGTAGAGACCGAAAGAGGTGGGGTTCACGTGCGGGTCCAGTGGGGCGTTGCCGGCAGCGGACGGCGCGGGCTGCATCGATGGAGCGCTCGCCGCGGGCAGACCGATGGTGGCAGTCGGGCCCTGTGGGGTGGTGGTGCGGTAGGGCGATGCTACGGCTTGGTATACCGACCGTGCAACACGGGTGGTGTGCGTGTGATGGTGTCGCACCGTGCGGGTCTGTTCGGCTGGTGCGAGGTTGCACGCTCGGTGCGAGTTCGTAGCGCTGCACGGAGCGTGCAACCTGGCACGGGATGGCCGACGCCGCACGGTGCGGCGTGCCGCGGGCGCCGTGCAACCCTGCACCGGGTGGGTAACCCGGCACAGTGTCAGGCAGCGCGGTCGCCGGTGCGCTCGGGGGTCGCGATCGGTTCGGTGACCGCCGTGCTGGCGTCGGCCGCCGGGGTGGTGCCGGGGCGGATGAGCTCCGGGCGTCGGCGACCACGGAACACCCACGCCTTGAACAACACGAACCGCACGCCGGTCGCCACCAGGTTGGCTGCCGTCAGCACCGCGATCTCCGCACCGTGCGAGGCTCCCGGCACCGACGCGTGCAACACCACGAGCGACCCCGACGTGATGGCCCAGGCGATGCCGAACACGACCAGACCCTGCACGTGGTGCCGACCGGCTCCCGCGCGGCCCCGCACCCCGAACGTGAACCGCCGGTTCAGTGCGGTGTTGCCGATCGCCGTGACCAGCAGCGCGAGGAAGTCCGCGGTCTGGGCACCGATCGCCGGCCGGAACAGGGCGTACAGGGCAGCGAACGCCAGGGTCGAGAGCACCCCGATCGCCCCGAACCGCAGGACCTGCCCCAGGAACCCCACGCTCGGTGGGGTGAACGGCTGCCGACCGATCGCCGCGTAGACCGTGCTGATCGGCACACGCCCGGTGGCGATGTTCCTCGACACCCGCCACATGCCCTTCAGGTCCTCGGTCGCGGTCGAGGCGATGTGCACCGAGGAGTTGACGTCGTCGACCCAGTCGACGGGGACCTCGTGGATGCGGAGTCCCGCGTGCTCGGCCAGCACGAGCAGCTCGGTGTCGAAGAACCAGGCGTCGTCCTCGCACAACGGCAGCAGGTGGTCGGCGGCGGCCTTCGTGACCGCCTTGAACCCGCACTGCGCGTCCGAGAACGACACCCCCATCGTCGTGCGGAGCAGCAGGTTGTAGGAGCGTGAGATGAACTCTCGCTTGCTGCCGCGCACCACGCGCGACGAACCGGCCAGCCGGGTGCCGATCGCCAGGTCCGAGTGCCCCGACAGCAGGGGTGCCACGAGGGGTTCGAGCGCGGCGAGGTCGGTGGACAGGTCCTCGTCCACGTAGACGAGCACGGCCGCCGGCGATGCCGCCCAGACCTCCTTGAGCGCGCGGCCCCGGCCCTTCTCGGGCAGGTGCACCGCGTGCACGCCGGGGAGCATCGCGGCGAGGTCGTCGGCGATCCGGGCGGTGTCGTCGGTCGAGGCGTTGTCCGCGATCGTGATGCGCCACGAGTGGTGCAACGACGTCCGGCAGAAGGTGTGGAGCCGTCGCACGTGGGCGGCGAGCGTGTCCTGCTCGTTGTAGCAGGGGACGACGATGTCGATGTCGAGGGGCTGGTTCGTCTCCGTCATGGCGCTCATGCTCGGCAGCGGGGCTACGGGGGCCGAGGCAGGGCGCTGTGGCCCGGGTAAGAACGAACACCACGTGAACGCAGCGGACACGACACCTGTTGTCCGGATACGTTCGACGCACGATGACGACCGAGCGCGACGACGCACGACGGACGGCCGTGCTGCTCCCCGGGGAGCGGCTGGGGCTGGCGCTCGACGAGCGGTGCCCGGAGTTCACGGAGCTGCTGCTCGCGCCACCGTTGCACGGCATCCGACCCGACGGGCACGACTGGCTCCGGCGTCGGTACGAGCAGATCGTCCCGCTCGTGCTCCCCGCGGCACTGCGCGCGGTCGAGCGTGGGGAGCCGCTCGACCCGGAGTGCCTGGTGCGGCTCCGCGAGGTCGCAGCCGCCAGCGCCGACGACCCGCAGGTCGACGTCTCGGTCGTGCTCCGCGGCGCCCTGCCCGCGATCCGTGTCTTCGCCCTCGTCATGCACACGGCCACCCGCGAGCACGCGACGACGATCGACCACGCCGGCCGGACGATGCTCGCGATGAGCCGGGCATCACTCGTGGCGCACGAACTCGGCTCGTGCTGGGCGGAGGCCTGGGCGCAGCACCGCGGAGGGGCGTCGGCGGACGCGACGACAGCGCTCGGCACCGACGACATCGACCTGGTGGCATCGGCGCCCGGCCTGGACGAGACCGAGGAACGGATGCTGGCGCTCGCCGCCCGTGGTCTGTCGAACGACGCCATCGCCAAGGAGACCGCCTACAGCCGACAGGCCGTTGCCTGGCACCTCGGCCGGCTGATGAAGTCCTGGAACGCGCCGAACCGGACGGCGCTGGTGTCGGTCGCCTTCGTCCGGGGCTGGATCCGGTCTCGGAGGGACTTCGTGCTGGCTGCACGCAACCGGCCCTCGGCGATCGAAGCGGCGCGGTCGAATGGCGACGCCCCCTGAGACCGAGGTCCCAGGGGGCGTCGCCAACGAACGGGGGAGTCAGCCGCCGTTGACGTGGATGACGTTGTCGATGCGCTCGATGTTGCCGAACACACCCCAGTTCAGCCAGCCGCCGTCACCGTTGTTGGTGACCTTGCCGGGGCCCTTGAACCAGTAGATGACGTAGTTGCCACCCTTGATGTCGATCGACTGGGCGTCCGCGACGTCGCCCTCGACGGTGATGTCCTGGTTCTTGTTGACCACCGCGACGGTGAGGCGGTCGGGGTTGCCGGCGTTCCAGTAGCCGACGTCGAGCGCCGCCTGGACGGCACCGCCGCGGTCGCTCTGGTCGTTGACCGCGTCCTTGATCGCGTTGACGATCGCGACCGGGTCGAGGTTGACGTTGACGCTGCCGCCGACGGACGACGAGGTGCTGGGCGGCGCGGGCTCGGCGGCCTGCGCGGGGGCTGCGACGAACGCCCCGGCGATGACGGCGCCACCGAGGGCGGTGCCGGCGAGGAGCTTCACGGACTTGCGCTTGAACGAGTTCATGATCGTGTTTCCCATCTCTGCAGTGGTGACCCGTTCGGGTCGTCTTGCTCGGACAGGACCCAGCCTGCGTGCGCTCCGACGCGGATGCACGCGATGGGACTCGACGTTGGTCGATCGTCTGACGATCCGGACGACGGCCGATCGCCGTGCCATCGTCTGCCGGTCCTGGCGTGTGACATGGCGCGGTGGTAGCGTGATCGTGCTCGTTGCGTTGAGCTTCGAGAAGTGGACCCGAGACCCATCCGGACGGTTGGGCGCTCGGGTTCTGCGCGTTTCAGACGTCGATCACGGTGATCTCCGGTGGACAACGACGTCTCCAGTCGCCGCCCTTCGCCCACGCCCACCCGACTGCATCCGGCAGTGCCAGGAGCGGCTCGTGTGCAGCCGTCTCGTGGCGGTGGACCAGACGGGCGCCACCCGAGTCCCGCGTCGCCTCGACGATCCACTGTCGGTCCTTGCGGACGAGTGTCTCGTCCCGTTCGAAGCACACGCTGACGCGCGGGGTCGCTGTCGTCACCACCGCGTCCCCACGGTGTACCACTCTACATATCAGTGACGCTCTCGGTCAGCGGGGCAGCAGGATCTGCACGATCGCGACGACCACGAGCGCCGCGATCGGGACGCCCGCGATCCAGGCGCCCGCCCGCATCTGTGTCCGGCGGATCGTGGGCGGTGCGTGCGAGGAGCGCGCGAACTCGGTCGCGGCCACGAGCTCCGGCGCCGCGGCGGGCGGTGCGGGTTCGGGCTGGGGGCGGTCGTCCTCGAAGGCCGGGACCTCGACCACCAGGTCGGCGGGGTCGGGGCGGCCCGGGAGCTTGTCGTACGCGTTCGTCACGGGGCCTCCTCGTCCGGCGTTCTCCGACCAGTATGCGACCGGGACGGCACTCGGTGAGCAGGAGATGTCGAGTGCGGTCGCGGCACCCGACGTCTTCTGCTCACGAAGCGCCCGAGGCCGGCAGGTCCACGGTGAACGCGGTCCGGCCGGGCTCGGACGCGACCCGCACGCTGCCGCCGTGCGCCATGACAACGGCCCGCACGATCGCCAGCCCGAGACCGCTCGTGCCGTGCTCCCGTGAGCGCGAGGCCTCACCCCGGGTGAACCGGTCGAACAGGGTCGGCAGTGACTCGGCGGGGATCGGCGGCCCGTCGTTCGCGACGACGAAGCGGACGACGGCACCGTCCGACGCAGACGCAGACGCAGACGCAGACGCAGACCCCGACCCGGGGACCGACTGCAACGACACCACGACGGCAGTCCCCGGCGGCGTGTGCGTCCGGGCGTTGGTCAACAGGTTCGTGACCACCCGTCGGAGCTGCACCTCGTCACCGGCCACGAGCACCGGCTGGTCGTCCACGATCTGCAGCGTCCATCGGTGGTCCGGCGCCGTCGCGCGGGCGTCCATCGTGGCGTCGACGACGAGCGACGTCAGGTCGACCGGTTCGCGGACGACCTGCGACGCCGGCGCCCCCGACGCCAGGGCCGAGGCGTCGAGCCGTGCGAGCAGCAGCAGCTCGTCGACGAGGTTGCCCATCCGGACGGCCTCACGTCCGATCCGTTCGACGTTGCGGTGCACGGCGTCCAGGTCCGAGGTCCGCTCCGACAGCTCGGCGTACGCCCGGACGGTGGCGATCGGGGTCCGCAGCTCGTGGGAGGCGTCGGCGACGAACGTCCGCATGCCGGCCTCGGCGTCACGACGCACGGTGAGCGCCCGGGCGACGTGACCGAGCAGCCGGTTCAGCGCGTTGCCGACCTGCGCGACCTCGCGGTTCGCGCGCAGGTCGGAGTCGGAGACGCGGACGGGGATGTCCGGGTCTCCGCGTTCCAGGTCGAGTGCGGTCACGCCGGACGCCACCGCGGCGACGCGTTCGAGCGGACGGAGCGATCGACGGACGAGCACCGTGAGCGCCCACGCGGCGACGGCGAGCCCGAGGACCGTGACGACCCCGATGACGAGCAGCAACCGGGCGATCGCGGCGTCGAGGCCACCGAGGGGGAGCGCGGTGACGAACAGGTCGCCGTCGTCGCTGACCGCCTGCGCCCGGTAGTCCCCGAGCGCGCCGAGTTCGACCGTCACGGGGTCGCCGCCGGTCTGCACCGCGGCGAGCGTCCGCTGCTGCGCCGCGGTCAGGCGGCGCTGGTCACCGTCCCCGTCGGTGTAGCCACCGAGCACCAGGTCGCCGTCGCGGACGATGGCGATGACCGTGCCCGCCGACTGCCCCGGCGCACCGATGAAGGCGTTGTCGGGATCCGGCAGATCATCCGAGTCCGACGACGACGACGACGACGAGGACGAGGACGACGACCCCGGCGGCGGTTCGGCCCCGTCCCGTCCGCCGACGGTCCGCATCGCCGCCGTCGACAGCTCCGCGTCGAGCCGGTCGACCAGGTACCCCCGGAACGCGACGACGGTCACCGCCCCCACGACGACGTTCGTCGCCACGAGCAGCAGGGCCACGGCCGCCACGATCCGCCAGCGCAACGACGGCACACGCCCGGTGCGCCCGGGCCGGCTCACGTCGCCGGCCGGAGCACGTACCCCGCCCCACGGACGGTCTGCAGCATCGGCTCACGTCCGGCGTCGAGCTTCTTCCGCAGGTACGACACGTACATGTCCACCAGGTTCGACGACGTGCCGAAGTCCATGCCCCAGACGCTCGCCAGCAGCTGCTCGCGGGACAGCACCCGGTTGGCGTTCCGGGCCAGGTGCCGCAGCAGCTCGTACTCGGTCGGCGTGAGCTCGATCGGGTCACCGGCACGGCTGACCGAGCGGGCGTCCTCGTCGAGCCGGAGGTCCCCGACCACGACCTCGGCGCTCGCCCCGGCCGCAGCGACCCGGGCCGAGGTGCGCGCCAGGATCCGCGCACGGACGAGCAGCTCCTCGATGCCGAAGGGCTTGGTCAGGTAGTCGTCGCCGCCGCCGGTCAGCCCGGCGAGCCGGTCCTCGGGGGCGTCGCGTGCGGTGAGGAACAGCACCCGCACGCCGTCGCGGGCGTCGCGGAGCCGTTCGAGCACCTCGAACCCGTCGATGTCCGGCAGCATCACGTCGAGCACGATCACGTCGGGCTGGAACTCCCGGGCCGCGAACAGCACGTCGCGCCCGCGGTGCACCGACCGCACGGCCCAGCCGTCGCCCGCGAACGCCAGGGCGACGGCCTCGGCCAGGGCGTGCTCGTCGTCGACGACGAGGGCGCGGACGGGGGAGCCGTCGGTGCGCTGCAGCGGGGTGCCGGGCATGTCCCGGAGCCTATCCACCGCGCCCTCGTCGCCGGTCACTCCGTGCTGCTCAGGTCGTAGACGGTCTGGCCACCGACGGTCGTCGACTCGTAGTTCGCCGCGACCCACTCCTGGATCGCCGACGCGGTCGACGAGCCGCCGCCCATGCCGCCGCCGGAGCCGGACGAAACGTAGTACCCGATGTCGCCGTCGGCGACGTAGGTCTTGAACTGCGCGAGCGTCGGCGCCGGGTCGCTCGACCAGCCGCCGATCGCCATCACGGCGGTGTCGGTGTCGAGTTCGAGCTGCGCGGCCGACTGCGATCCGTTGACAGCGGCCGCCCACTTCGCGTCGGATGCTTCGAGCAGCTCCTGCAGGGCGGACGAGGTCGTCGCGCCCTCGCCACCACCCCCGGCCTGGAGGCCCGTCCCCGACCCACCCTCGGAGGTCGCGTCGTCCGTGCCGTCCTGCCCACTGCCCGGTGCCGTACCGGACGTGCCGTCCGGCATCGCCGGCGCCTCGCCGGACGCGCCCTCCGGCGGGGTCCCGCCGGGACCCTGCTGGGAGTCCGACGTGCTGTCGGAGCCGCCGTCGTCGGAGCCGGAGGTCGACCCACCCGGTCCGCCCGTGCCTCCCGGGAAGCCACCGGTGCCGCCGCCCATCCCACCGGAGCTGCTGCCCGCCGGACCGACGCTCGGGATCGAACCGGAGTGCGCGACGGTCGTCGTGGCGAGGGCGTAGGCGGTGGTGCCGGACAGGCCGAACAGGGTGCCGGCGAGGACGCCGACCGTGACGAGTCGGCGCAGCGACGGCACGCTGCCGATGACGATCAGTGCCGCGGACAGCAGCCCGCCGGCGAGCATCACCCAGCGCAGCCACGGCAGCCAGGTCGGGTTCTCGTTGAGCAGGCACCAGCCCCAGAACGCGGTGACACCGATCATCGCAGCGAGGCCGAGGCGGCCGACGAAGCGGGCTCGTGCGTGCCAGAGCAGGGCGCCGCCGGTACCGACGAGTCCGGCGATGGCCGGGGCGAGGGCGACCGTGTAGTACGGGTGGATCGTGCCCGACATGTACGAGAACACGAGTCCGGTGACCAGGAGCCAGCCACCCCAGAGGACCAGTCCGGCGCGTGCGGGATCGGCCAGGTGCGGACGGCCGACGACGACCAGCCCGACGACCAGGGCGATGAGCGCCGCGGGCAGGAGCCACGAGATCTCGAGCCCCATCTCGGACGAGAACAGGCGGTTCAGGCCGGTCGAGCCGCCGAACGAGCCTCCGGCGGTGCCGCCGGTCGTGCCGCCGCCTCCGCCGCCGTTGCCCGAACCGCCGAAGATCCGGCCGAGGCCGTTGTAGCCGAACACCAGGTCGAGCACGGTGTTGTTCGTCGAACCGCCGATGTACGGACGGGACTCGGCGGGCCAGAGCCACACGGCGACGACCCACCAGCCGGCGGCCACCACGAGGGAGCCGGCGGCGACGAGCAGGCCGACCACGCGCCGGCCCCAGCCGGTGCGGGCGGCGAACAGGTAGACGAGGCCGAAGGAGGGCAGGACGAGCAGGCCCTGCAGCATCTTCGTCAGGAACGCGAACCCGAGGGCGACCCCGGCGAGCGCGATCCACTTCCAGCTGCCCTTCGGCAGCGCCCGCACCGTGCAGTACGCCCCGGCGGTCATCAGCAGGACGAGCAGGGCGTCCGGGTTGTCGAAGCGGAACATCAGCGCCGCCGCCGGGGTCGCTGCCACGACGAAGCCCGCGAGCAGCGCGCCGACGTTCGCGGTGGTGGCACCGAGTCGGGCCAGGGTGCGGCGGACCGTGCCCCAGACCAGGGCGACGGAGCCGACGGCCATCAGCGCCTGGGGGAGCAGCAGGCTGAAGCTCGAGAAGCCGAACAGTCGGGCCGACAGCACCATCACCCACAGCGAGGCGGGTGGTTTGTCGACCGTGATGAAGTTCGACGAGTCGAGGGAGCCGAAGAAGAACGCCTCCCACGACTTCGTGCCGGCCTGCACGGCGGCGGCGTAGAAGCTGTTGGCGTACCCGGAGACGCTGAGGTCCCACAGGTACACCACGGCGGTCACGGCCAGGAGCGCCCAGAACGCCGGTCGGAGCCAGCGGGCGTCCTCGCGCTCGCCGAGGAACAGCCGGGCGAGGGGCGGGCGGCGCCGATCCCGGGCGGCACTGCGCGCGGGGTCGCGTCGGTCGGTCACGGGTATCGGGTACGTGGTCATGTCGATGAGCATCCGGGGCGTTCCCCGACTGCTGCACTGCGCCGGCTGTGGGCGGGCTAAGGACGCACGGTGCGCGGTTGGCCGGCGGGCGGCGGCGCGGCGCACGGTGCGCTGTTGTTCGGTCCGTGCGGCGTCGCCTGCTCGGTGCGCGGTTGTAGCGCTGCACGGTGCGGGCAACCCCGCACGGGTTGAGCGAGGCCGCACGGTGCGGCGCCGGCACCGGGGCGGGCAACCTCGCACGGGGTGAGCGAGGCAGCACGGTGCGAGGGGTCAGGCGTACCGCCGCGCTGCCCGGAGTGCGGCCCCGGTGTACGAGCCGTCGAACAGGAACACGTGCAGCAGCAGCGGCGCGAGCTGGTGGAGTTCGACGCGCTCCTGCCAGCCGTCGGCCAGCCGTGACTCCCGGTCGTAGGCGGCGAGCACCGTCTCGAGCCGGGGCAGCCCGAACAGCCCGAGCAGTGCCAGGTCGGTCTCCGCGTGCCCGCCGTGCGCGATCGGGTCGATGAGCACGGCGCCGGTTGGTTCGGACGAGTCCGTCGGCCAGAGGACGTTGCCGGCCCACAGGTCACCGTGCAGGCGCGCAGGTCCGTCCCCGACGAGCGCGGGCTGCGGCGACCCGAGCGTGCCGTCCTGCACGCGCGAGGCGACCCGTTCGAACACGGCGGCCTCGGCGTGGTCGAACCCGCCCGCGTCGACGATGCGGCGGACGAAGTCGCGGATGCGGTACTCGGCGAAGAACTCGCCCCAGGTCGCCGGTGCCTGCTCGGCCGCGACGAACGGCGTGCGCGAGCGGCCCATCCGCAGCGCCGCACCGCGGGTCCAGCCGGCGGGCGGCGCACCCCAGTGGTCGGCACCGGCGGCGTGGGTGTGTGCGAGGGACCGGCCGAACCGCTCGGCCTGGGCGGCGGTGGGGGAGCCGTCGGAGATCAGCTCGAGGTCGAGCACGGTCGGGGTCGGGCGCCCGAGCACGCGGGCGATGCGGGTGCCTCCGGTGTCCTCGGCCTCGGCGAGCCAGGCGAGTCCGGCGGCTTCGGCTGCCGCTTCGTCCGCGGTGGTGAACGTCTTCACGTGCGTCTCGGCCATCGGTCCATCCTGCCGAGGGGGCACCGTCGACCGTTCAGCCGACGATCACCCGGCGACCCGGTCACGCGGTCACGCGGTCACGCGGTCGGTTCTCCCCGCCGGGCCGCGTGCACGACGAGTGCGAGCTGCACCCGGTTCTCGACGCCGAACTTCTCGTACACGTGCCCGACGTGCGTCTTCACGGTGGCCAGGCCCACGTACAGGTCGGCGGCGATCTGCGCGTTGGATGCCCCGTTCGCCACGGCGAGTGCGACCTCCCGCTCCCGCTCGGTCAGCAGGGCGAGCAGCCGGCGTGCCTCGGTGTCGTCCGCAGCGGCATCGACCGGTGGCCCTGCCGGTGCGCCGCCCGGGCCACCGGCCGCCTGGCCCGAGCGGGGTCCGGCCGCGAACGCGATCACCCGGTCGAGCACGGACGGGGACAGGATCGAGCGGCCGGCCGCGACGGTCCGCACGGCCTGCACGAGTTCGTGCGGCGGGGTGTCCTTGAGCAGGAACCCACGGGCGCCGGCCTGCAGCGCCCCGAGCACGAGGTCATCGCCCTCGAAGGTGGTCAGCACCAGGACGGCCAGGTCGGGTCGTCGGCGCAGTTCGCGTTCGGTGGCGACGAGTCCGTCGCACCGGGGCATCCGGATGTCCATGAGCACGACATCGGGCGCGGTCGACGCGATGACGCCCTCGGCTTCGAGCCCGTCGCCCGCCTCGCCCACGACCACCAGGCCGTCGTCGCCGCTGAGGAGCATGCGGAGCCCGACGCGCACGAGCTGGTCGTCGTCGACCAGGACGACGCGGACGGGAGCGGTCACGGGGTCCACGGCAGCACCGCCTCGACCACGTGCACGTGTCCGTCGTCGCTGCCGGCGCGGAAGCTCCCGCCGACGAGACGGGCGCGCTCGGCGAGCCCGCGCAGGCCGTGCCCGGCCGTGTGCCCGGACGCGTCCGCGTGCGCAGGTCCGTCGGTCAGCGTGTTCGACACCACCACCCGGACCCCGGGACCGGGGACGGCCTCGACCACCACGTCGACGGGTTGTCCGGGGGCGTGCCGACGGGCGTTCGTCAACGATTCCTGCACGATCCGGTAGGCGTGCCGGCCGACTGCCGTCGGCACCGCTGCGCCGTCGGCGTCGACGCGTGCCCGGACGGTCGCGCCGCCGGCACGCGCCTGGTCGAGCAGGGCGGGCAGGTCGACGAGCGTCGGCTGCGGAGGCGCGGTGCCGGTGACCTCGTCGCCGCCGGTCGCCGCGGGGTCGCGCAACACCCCGAGGACGTCGCGCAGGTCGGTCAGCGCGGAGTGCGCCTCGGCCCGCACGACCCCGGCCGCCGCGGCGGTCTCGTCGGGGGTGAGCCCCGGGCCGCGGTACTCGAGGGCACCGGCGTGCAGCGCGACCAGGGACAGCCGGTGGCCCAGGACGTCGTGCATCTCGCGGGCGATGTGGGCGCGCTCCTGCTCGCGGGCACGGTCCTCGCGCAGCTGCTGGTCGCGTTCGAGCAGGGCGGCCCGCTCACGCAGCGACAGCAGGAGCGCCCGGCGCTGCCCGATCGCGATGCCGATGACCACGAGCAGGGCGATGCCGACGACGCCCGCGACCAAGATCTGCCAGAGCGGCATGTCGTCGGCCGGGGGCGCCAGGACGACGTCGTAGAGCACCGTGGCACCGAGCAGCACCGCACCGGCGACGGCGAGCTCGACGGCCCGGCGCCGGGTGGCGAGCGACACCGTGGCGATCGCGGCCGCCCCGACCGCCAGGGTCGAGACCGAGCTGAGTGCAGCGATGACGACCGTGATCAGCAACGGTGCCCGGTGCCGGAACGGCAGGAGGACGAGGGCGGCCAGACCGGCAGCCACATCGCCGAGGATCAGTGCGCCGACGTGCAGGTCGCTCCACCCACGGGTGTCCATCGTCGGCCACACGAGCCCCGCGGTGAGCAGCCCGGTCAGGGCCGCGACGGCGACACGCCAGGTCTGGGACCACACACGCTGCCCGAGCGGCACGGCGGGGAGCGCGGTCGAGGTCATGCCCCGAGCCTAGGGAGCCGGGTCGACGAGCGGATCCGCCGAAGGTCGGAGGTCGGAGGTCGGGGCTCGGAGGTGCCCCGTGTCTCAGACCGCGTCCACCAGGGCCCGCGCCAACGGGTGCCACGCACGGGACGACGGCCCGCTCAGCACCAGGGTCCGTTCGAGCCGCCGGGCCATCGGGATCATCACGAGGTCGGGCGGCAGCATCCCGCGGCCCAGGGTCGGCACGATCGAAACGCCCTCGCCCCGCTGGATCATCCCGAACATCGTGCTCATCTCCCGCACCCGGTGGGCGTACCGGAACGGGCGGCCGTCGAGCTCGTGGAGCTTCTGGATCTGGTACTCGCAGCCACCGCCGCCCGCCACCAGACCGTCCTCGTGCAGGTCGTCGAGGGTGAGCGCGGGCAGTTCGGCGAGAGGGTGGTCGCGGCGGATCACGGCGGCCATCTCGTCCCGCGCCACGACCACGCCGCCGTCGGGCACCGGCGAGGGGTCGACGAGCACGGCGGCGTCGACGGTGCCGGCCTCGAGCCACTCCGGCATCTCGTCGTCGTCCCCCTCGTAGACCTGCACGTCGACGTCGGGCAGGGTCACCGCCCACAGTTCGCGGAGCCGCGGCAGCAGGCCCTGGCAGACGGTGGGGACGGCGGCGAGGCGCACGGTGCCGCGCGCCGTGGCGGGCCGGACCACCGCCTCCAGGGCTTCGACCGAGGCGAGCACGCTGCGGGCGTGGGCCAGCAGGCGGTCGCCCAGCGGTGTGGCGGCGGCGACCGTGCCGCGGCGCACCACGGGGCCGCCGACCTCGCGTTCGAGCCCGGCGACGGCGTGGGACACCGCGGACTGCCCGACGCCCAGCGCTGCGGCCGCTGCGGTGAAGGACCCGGCGTCGAGCGTGGCGACGAACGCGCGCAGTTGCTGGACCGAGACGGTCATGCGTCCTCCTCATGGCGGCATGAGCGACATGCGTTTGCCGCATGTCGCCCGGTGGTCCGACACTAGGCCACGTGAACGCCCTCCTCTACGCCCTCGTCGCACTGACCTGGGGATCGAGCTTCCTCTTCGCGAAGATCGGCCTCGACGGTCTCGCCCCGCAGCAGGTCGCCACCGTGCGGACCGTGCTCGGTGGGGTCACGCTGGTCGTGGTGCTCCTGGCGACCCGCCGGCGCTGGCCCCGGGAACCGCGGACCTGGGCGCACCTGGCGGTCGTCGCGGTGTTCCTCAACGCGGTGCCGTCGTCCCTGATGGCATGGGCTGAGCAGACGGTGCCGTCCGGGCTCGCGAGCATCTACAACGCGACGACCCCGATCATGACGCTGGCCGCACTCGCGGTGCTCGTGCCGTCCGAACGGCTGCGCGGACGGCAGGTGCTCGGGATCGTGCTCGGCATCGTCGGGGTGCTCGTGCTGGTCGGCCCGTGGGACGTCCTGACCGACCCGGAGGTCCTGGCGAGCGTGCCGGGGCAGGTCGCGCTGCTCGGCATGACCGCGTCCTACGGCATCGGGCTCGCCTACCTGCGCCGCGTCGCCGTGGCGAGCGCGTACGACCCGGTCACCCTGGCGACGGTCCAGCTGACGCTGGCCTCCGGGATGCTCCTGCTGGTCGCGCCCGTCATCGCGACCGGTCCGGTGCAGTTGGACGGGAGGATCGTGGCCGCGATGGTCGCGCTCGGTTGCGTCGGCACGGGGCTCGCCTACGCCTGGAACACCCGGCTCGTGCAGGCGTGGGGCGCCGGCCGCGCCTCCACCGTCACGTACCTGACGCCGGTGGTCGGGGTGGCGCTCGGTGTGCTCGTGCTGGGGGAGCGGGTGCGGTGGAACGAGCCCGTCGGCGGGCTCGTCGTCCTGCTCGGGATCGCCCTGGCGTCCGGGGTGCTCCTCCGTCGGCGGGAACCTGCGGCGTCCGCCGCCTGACCGGTCCGCCGGGTCGAGCCTGCCTGACCGGTCCGCCGGGCCGAGCCTGTCTGACCGGTCCACCGGGTCGGGCCGTAGGATCGGCGGTGACGACGACGAGGTCGTCGACGAAGACGGAGACGGGCATGCACGACACCCACACCACCCGCGCGACCGCGTCGGTCGCAGCGATCCTCGCCGAGTCTGCGGCGCGCTACCCGGACGACGTCGCCGTCATCGTGGGCGACGTCCGCACGACCTACGCCGAGCTGTGGGCGCAGACCCTGGCCTACGCCGGGGCACTCCGCGCGCGGGGCGTGACCGAGGGGGCGAAGGTGGCGATGCTCGTGCCGAACGTCGCGGACTTCCCCCGCGTCTACTACGCCACGCTGGCCCTCGGCGCGGTGGCAGTGCCCGTGCACGCGCTGCTGAAGCGCCGCGAGATCGAGTACGTCCTGCGCGACAGCGGCGCGACACTGCTCGTCTGTGCTGCCCCGCTGCTCGGCGAGGGCGCCGCCGGTGCCGAGCTCGCCGGAGTCGACGTCGTGACCGTACTCGCGCCGGCGACAGCCGACGACGGGTCCGCGGCCGGCCCCGACCGGCTCGAGGCCCTGGCCGCGCAGAGCGAACCGCTCGACACCTACGTGCCGCGGCACCCGTTCGACACCGCCACGATCCTGTACACGAGCGGCACCACCGGCCAGCCCAAGGGTGCCGAGGGCTCGCACTTCGCGCTGCTCGAACAGGTCAACACCAACCTGATGACGACGTTCGACATGCACCGCGGGGACGTCCTGCTCGGCGCCCTGCCGCTGTTCCACACGTTCGGGCAGACCTGCACGATGAACACCGGCTTCCGGACCGGCGCGACGCTCGTCATGCTGCCGAAGTTCGACGGTGACTCGGCGCTCGCCGCGATGGTCGAGCACGGCTGCGGCATCTTCATGGGCGTCCCGACGATGTACATGGCGCTGCTCGACGCTGCGACCCGGTCCGAGGCCCGTCCGACGCTCCGGTACGCGATCTCCGGCGGTGCCTCGTTGCCGCTGGCCGTGCTCGAGCGGTTCGAGCAGGTCTTCGACGCCCCGATCCACGAGGGGTACGGACTGACCGAGACCTCGCCGGTCGCCACCTTCAACCACGTCGGGCAACCGCCGCGGCCCGGCACCATCGGTACGGCGGTGTGGGGCATCGACGTCGAGATCGCCGACCCCGAGGTCCGCGACGCGATCGTCATGCTGCCGCACGGCGAGATCGGCGAGCTCGTGATCCGCGGCCACAACCTGATGAACGGGTACCTCGACCGGCCCGAGGACACCGCCGAGGCCATCGTCGACGGCTGGTTCCGCACCGGTGACCTCGGCACGAAGGACGACGACGGGTACCTGACGATCGTCGACCGCACGAAGGACATGATCATCCGCAACGGCTACAACGTGTACCCGCGGCAGGTCGAGGAAGTGCTCGCCACCCACCCCGACGTCGCGATGGCCGCGGTCTTCGGCGTGCCGCACGCGGTGCACGGGCAGGAGGTCGAGGCCGCGGTGGTCCTGCACGCCGGCGCGTCCGTCGAGCCGCAGGTCCTGGTCGACTTCGTCGCCGCCGAGATCGCCGCGTACAAGTACCCGCGGGTGGTGCACGTCCTCGAGGCGTTGCCGCTCGGCCCGAGCGGCAAGGTGCTCAAGCGCGAGCTCGTCGACCGGTTCAGCGTCGAGGTGACGGCGGTTCCGTGATCCGCCTCACGACCGCGCAGGGGCGATCCGTACGCTGACCGGGTGACCGCCAGCCGCACCCCGTCGACCGCGCGTCTGCTGTTCGCGTCGTCGCACCCCGGACCCACGGTCACCGTGACCGTCCTCGCAGCGGTGATCGCCGCCGCCGTCGGGCACCCCGTGTGGCTCGTGGTGCTGGTGGCGCTGACGGTCGTCGCCGGGCAGCTGTCCATCGGGCTGGCGAACGACTGGATCGACGCGGACCGCGACCGGGCCGTCGGGCGGAGCGACAAGCCCGTCGCCCGCGGCCTCATCGCCGTTGGCACCGTCCGTACCGCCGCGTACGCCACCGCCGGGATCGCCGTGGTGCTCTCGCTGTTCCTGGGGCCGGTCGCCGCGGTCGCGCACCTCGTGCTGGTCGCCGCCGGGTGGGCCTACGACGCCGGGCTGAAGCGTTCGGTGTGGTCGGTGGCGCCGTTCGTGGTCGCCTTCGGGCTGCTGCCCGTCGTGTCCGTCGCGGCCGGGCCCGAGGGACAGTGGCCGGAGTGGTGGGCGATCGCCACGGGGGCCGTCTTCGGGATCGCCATCCACTGCACCAACGTGCTGCCCGACCTGGTCGACGACGCCGCCACCGGCGTGCGGGGCTTCCCGCATCGCCTCGGGCTCCGCGGCGCGGGGATCGTCGCGTTCGCCTCGCTCGTCGTCGCTGCAGCGCTGGTGCTCGGCGGACAGGTCCTCGGCGACGACCCGGTGCGGGGCCTCGGCGTCGTGCTCGCGGTCCTCGGTGCCGTCGTGGTGGCCGTGCTCGCCGTCGTCGGCGTCCGGTTGGTGCTCGCAGGACGGGCTTCACGCGCCCTGTTCCGGCTGGTCATCGCGTCGTCCCTCGTGCTCGTCGTCGAGCTCGGCTTCGCGGGCGCGCGACTCGTCGCCTGACGACGCGGAACGCGACTCCGCGACTGCGCCGGTGCGCCGGTGCGTCTGTGCGCCGGACGTGAGCCTTCAGGCCCAGCGCATCGCGTAGAGCCGGGCCAAGCCGTGCGCGGTCGGCAGGGACAGGGCGGTCCGGAGCAGCGCCTCCCGGCCGGTCGCCGTGACGGGGCCGAGCGGACGGCCGAGTGCCATGTTCGCCTCGGCCTGCCGAGCCGCGCGGCGGGCGGCTGCCTGGCGGCGGGCGGCGTAGCCCGGCCACGGACCGGCCGTGCCGGTGCGGACCGCTCCGGCGAGCAGCGGCGCGAGCTCGGCGGCGTCGAGCCACCCCAGGTTCATGCCCTGCCCGCCGATCGGACTGATCTCGTGGGCGGCGTCCCCGACGAGCACGGCTCGGCCGACGCCCACGCGGTCGGCGGTGCGGCGGCGCACCCGGAAGCCGCTGGTCATCGAGCAGGTCGCGGGGTCGGGGACGACGCCGGTGCGCTCGGCGACGAGTGCGGCCAGGCGTGCGACGACCGCGGGGTCCGGCGTGCCCGTCCAGCTGCCCTCGGCCGAGGCGAACGCGTCGTCGTCCGGCACCAGGGCGACGTACCGGCGACGCGCACCCGGCAGCGGGAAGGACTCGACCACCCCGTCCGGGCCGACGTCGACCAGCGCGGCCGACCGGGCCGACGGTGTCTCGGGATCGGCGAAGTCGCCCATCACGTAGCGGTCCGGGTACTCCCGGCCGGTGGTGCCGATGCCGAGCAGGTCGCGGACGGCGCTCCGGGCACCGTCGGCCCCGACGACGAAGGCCGCACGGACCGTCACGGTGTCGCCGTCCGGTCCGGTCCCGGTGGCGTCGACGTGGTCGGGGTGCCGGGACAGTGCGGTCAGGGTGGTCCCGGTCCGCAGGGCGCTCGGTGCGCTGGCCCGGAGCCGGTCGCGGAGCAGGGACTCGGTGCGGTGCTGGTCGAGGGTGGCCACGTACGGGTGGGTCGGCGACGCGCGGTCGAAGCGCAGGGTGCCGAGGGTCCGACCGCGGCTCCGGGCCACGCCGGCGTGCACCAGCGACGCCTCGGCGAGCACCGCCGTGTCCAGGCCGATCGCGGCGAACGCGTCGAGGGACGGCGGGTGGATGCCGATGGCCCGCGAACCGGTCGGCGGTTCCGCGCGGCGTTCCCACACCCGGACGTCGACGCCCCGCGCCGCCAGGAGTGCCGCCAGGAACAGCCCGACGGGGCCGCCGCCGACGACGAGGACGTCGACGCGTTCGATGGGCACGGACCGAGCCTACGGTGACCGTTCGCCGCGGCGTTCAGTGAGCAGAAGACGTCGGGTCAGCGGGCTGTACTCGACGTCTTCTGCTCACTCGATGTGCTGCGCGGGCGCTGGCGCTGGCGCGGGCGCGGGCGCGAGCGCGAGCGCGGGCCGGGGCGCAGCACTGCGACCCGCTCGGACCCGAGCGCGGAACCGCTCGACGGGCACCTCGACGGCGTAGGCGGCGCCGATCGACACGATCACCACCGCGCCGACCAGGCCGACCGTGCCCCAGGCGCCGATCGCGAAGGTGCCGAGCAGCGCGATCACCAGCGGGTGCCAGAGGTACGCCGAGTACGAGACCCGGCGGCCGAACCACGACACCGGCGTCCAGGCCAGGGCGGCGGACACGGGGGAGCGGACCGAGACCAGCCCGCCGATCGCCACCGCCGCGATCACACCGGTCAGCGGCAGCACGATGCCGAACGTCGACGCGTGCTGCGTCCAGTCGTCGTCGATCCAGAGCAGCACCCAGACCAGCAGCAGGAGACCGAGCCAGGTCGCCACGTGCCCGAGGACCCCGGCGGCCCGCACGCGCACCCGTTCGTCGTCGAGCAGCAGGGCCAGCCCGCAGCCGATCGCCAGCGGCACGACCCCGAGCACGGGCGAGAAGTAGACGTCGGGCGTGGCACCGCCGCTCGGGCTGCGGTAGCTCGCCCACGACACCGCCGACGCCCCGACGACCAGGACCCCGAGCCCCGCCAGGAGCCAGCGGCCGCCCCGGAGCGCGGCGAGCAGGACCAGGACCGGCGGCCACACCAGGTAGAACTGCTCCTCCATCGACAGGCTCCACGTGTGCGCGAAGACGCCCTGCGACGTGTCCCAGAAGGCGCGGAACAGGTTGCCCGTGTAGGTCAGCGCGATGAACGCCGCTTCGCCGGACGACAGCGAGGCGCCCTTGTAGTCACCGACCCAGTTCCAGAGCAGCAGCCCGACGACGACGAACGCGAGCAGTGCCGGGTACAGGCGGAGCAGCCGCTTCACCCAGAACGAGCCGAGGCGCACCCGCCCGGTGCGACGCCGTTCGCCGAGCAGCAGCGTCGTGATGAGGAAGCCGGACAGCACGAAGAACACCGTCACGCCGATGAAGCCGCCCTCGAACTGCGGCACGTGCAGGTGGTACAGGACGACGATCAGGATGGCGAGCGTCCGAAGTCCGTCGAGCGCGGGTGCGCGGTGCGTCAGCGGGGGTGGCGGAGCCTGCTGCGTGCCTGCTCCGGAGTGCGCCGGGGTGGCCGTGCGGTGCTGTGGCTGCGCCTGCGTCGGCGCGTGGGTCAGCGTGGTCGTCGCCATGGTCCCTCCCCGCGCTGCTCGGTTGCGTGTCGCCGACCAGGGTCCTCCTCGCGGGTAAGAGGAGTCTCAACGAGCGGGGCCGGTCCGTGGGTCCGGACCACGCGTCGGCGCCAGCCCCGCGCACCACGCGCCGGCCGGGAGGCCCGTGGCCCGCCCGCACCGCGCCTCCTGGCCGTCGCGCCCCGCGTCCACCGCATGCACATGGTGAGCAGGAACGGTCGGGTCCGACGTGCGGACCCGACCGTTCCTGCTCACCATGCGAGCGTGCGAGCGACCTCGGCGGCTACTCGGCCTTCTGCAGCTGCCAGGGGTCCGGCTCGCGGTCGCCGTTCGGGCGCACCGGGCGGACGTCGCCGACGATCGGGATCGATCGCTTCCGCATGAACCACACGTAGCGGACGAAGAAGTGGGTCAGGGTCGACATCCGGTTGCCGGCACCGAGCAGGCTCGTGATGTGCACGAACACCCAGGCCAGCCAGGCGACCGGGCCGACCATCGTGATCCCGCCGCGCAGCTGGGCGACCGCGGCGTTCGTGCCGATCGTCGCCATGGTGCCCTTGTCGAAGTACTTGAAGCGCTCGGTGGCCTTGCCCTCGAGCAGGCGCACGATCTGCCGCGCCGAGTGCCGTCCGCCCTGCAGCGCCGGCTGGGCGAGCTGGGCGAGGGCGTCGTCCTGCGCGGCGATGTCACCGGCGGAGAAGATCCGCTCGGCGCCCTTCACGCTCAGGTCGTCGTTCACCTGGATGCGGCCACCGTGGGTCTGCGGCAGGCCCCAGCCGGAGACCTCCTTGTGCGCGGCCACGCCGGTCGCCCAGATCACCTGCGACGCGGGGATGAACTCGCCGTCCGCGGTCATCACGCCGTCGCGCTTGACCTCGGAGACGCCGGTGTTCAGCCGCAGCACGACACCGCGCTTGCGCAGCACCTTGGCGGCGTAACGGCGCAGGCGCGGGGCGAACGGCTTGAGGAGCTCGCCGCTGCGGTGCACGAGGGTGATCGAGATGTTGCCGCGTTCGATCTCCGGGTACGCGCCGACGAGTGCCTGGTCGCGGAGCTCGGCGAGCGCACCGGCCATCTCGACACCGGTCGCACCGCCACCGACGATCACGATGCGGATCTCGTCGGGGCCCTGGTTGGCCGCCGCTTCTTCGAGCCGGGTGAACAGCTCGTCGCGGATGCGGAGTGCCTGCGAGCGGGAGTACATCGAGTACGCGTACTCGTACGCACCGGGGGTGCCGAAGTAGCTCGTGTTCACGCCGTTGGCGAGGATCAGGTAGTCGTAGTGCAGGTGCTCACCGTCGGACATCTCGGCGATGCGCTCGTCGGTGCGGATGCCGGTGAGCAGGCCGTGACGGAACTCGGCGTTCGACTGGCGGGCCCGGAGCGAGCGCAGGAAGTACGTCACGTCGCCGGCGTTCAGGCCGCCCGTCGCCACCTGGTACATCAGGGGCTGGAACATGTTGTAGACGTGACGGTCGACCAGGGTCACCCGGACCGGCGCGTCGGCGAGCTCCCGCATGGCGGCCACACCGGCGAATCCACCGCCGACGATGACGACGTGCGGGCGGGTGTCCTGGGTCATGCTTGCTCCGGTGTTCCTCGGGTGCGGATGGTCACCCACGAGGGTACGCGCGGTTTGCCGGGGCGCATGACGGGCAGAGGCCGGGAGGCCCGTGGTGCGTCCGTCAGGCGTCGAACCGCCCGTAGGTGTTCAGCACGTTCCCCTTGCTCGTCACGGTGCTGCCGACCAGACGCAGGCGCGTGGGCGGGTCGGTCGGTTCGAACAGTCGCCGGCCACGGCCGGCGATCGCCGGGTGGATCATGAGCTGCAGTTCGTCGAGGACCCCGGCGAACAGCAGGCTGCGGACGAGCGTGACACTGCCGCACACGGCGATGTCCGCCCCGTCGCGCTGCTGCAGGTCGCGGACGAACGCGGGGACGTCGCCCGGTATCAGCGTGCTGTTCTGCCAGGTCAGGTCGTCGCCGAGCGTGGTGGAGGCCACGTGCTTCTCGATCGGGTTGATCCACTGCCCGAAGGGGTCCTCCGGGTGGGCGGGCCACCACTCGGACCACTCGAGGTAGCTGTTCCGGCCGAGCAGCACGGTGTCGGTGCGGGCCATGAAGGCACCCATGGCCGCGCCGAGCTCGTCGTCGAAGCTGTCGTACTGGAACTCGTAGGGGTCCTGCACGACGCCGTCGACCGACGTGAACAGACCGGCAGTGGTCTTCCGCATGGGACGGATCGTACCCGCCGGTCAGCTCCCGGTGCCGTCGGTGCTGCCGGGGGCCTGGCCGGTGCCGTTGCCCGGGAACCGGTTCGTGCCGGGCACCTGCGTCGTCGACTGCGTCCGGTCCGCACCGATCGCGTGGCCGATGGCGAACCCGACGCCTCCGCCGACGAGCAGTGCGGCGAGTCCGACGATCGCGGCGAGGAGCGGCCAGAACCACGGGGGCTTCGGGCCGGTGCTGCGGCGGTTGGTCGGGCTCGCGGCGCCGGCTGCGGCTCCGTACCAGGGGGTGGCGCCGTTCGGGGCGGTGGAGTCCCAGGCGCCCGGGGTGCCGGCGCCGGCGTCCGCGCGGTACGGCTGCGGCTGTTGCTGCTGCTGTGGTAGTTGCGGCGCCGGGGCGTCGAGCGTGGAGGTCGACGTCGGGGTCGGGGCGGCGCCCCAGCCGGTCGGAGCCGTTGCCCGGTTCGCCCGGTCGGAGCCGTCCGGTTCGTGGCCGTTGGTGGGAGTGGTGTCGCTCATGCCAGGAGTGCACACGGCCCGGCTATGCGCAGCCGATGACGAGGCTGACCCGGTGCTGCGAACCGCCGCGTAGCCTCGGCTCGTGCGCGCTGCTGTGGAGACCGTCCGGATCGACGGGTTGCCCGTGCGCCTGCACACCATGGCGGCGCGAGAGCCGGTCCGCGACGACACCGACCCCACCGTCGTGTTCGTCCACGGCATCGGGATGTCGCACCGGTCCTTCGCTCGGTCGCAGCGCGCCGTCGCCGCCGAGCACCGCACGATCAGCGTCGACCTGCCGGGGTTCGGCTGGCTGCCCGCGGCCGGTCGGCGGCTGCCCATCGAGGAGCTCGGCGACGTGGTCGTTCGGGCGGTCCGCCACCTGGTCGACGGCGACCTGGTGCTCGTCGGGCAGTCGATGGGTGCCCAGGTCGTGGTCGAGTCCGCCCGGCGCCACCCGGAGACCGTCGCGGCGATCGTGCTCGTCGGTCCGGTGATCGACTCCGAGCGGCGATCGCTCCCGCTGCAGGCGCTCGACCTGGGCCGCGACGGGTTCGTCGAGGGGGTCCGGATGAACGGCGTCCTGGTCACCGACTACCTGCGGAGCATGCGGCAGTACACGCGTGAGCTCGGGCCGATGCTCCGCTACCCGACCGAGCGGACGATCACCGAGGTGACGCAGCCCGTCCTCGTCGTCCGCGGCACCCAGGACCCGATCGCGCGGCACGACTGGTCGGCTCGGGTCGCGGCCGCTGCGCCGAACGGCACCTTCGTGGAACTGGACGGCCCGCACCACGTGCAGGAACGGCAGCCGGACGCCTTCGCACGCCTCCTCGAGACGTTCCGCAGCGCCGAGCGCCTGGAGGGGCTGCGATGACCCGGCCGACCACGTCGGGGACGGAGGCGGCGCGGACGGCGCGATCCGGGCCTCCAGGCCGTGTCCCGCTGGTGCGACGCGCGTGGTGGGCCGCACTCGACTGGGGGTACGCCGCCAGGTGGCAGGTGCGCAGCTTCGGCCCGACCACCGCGGACGACTACCGGTCCGGCGCGGGGCAGCCCGTCGTCGTGGTCCCCGGTGTCTACGAGACCTGGCACTTCATGCGGCCGCTGATGGACGCGCTCCACGATCGGGGACACCCGGTGCACGTGCTGCCCGTCCTGCGGCACAACCTGCGCCCCGTGCCGGACTCGGCGCGCGAGGTGATCGCGACCCTGGAGGAACAGGACCTGCGGAACGTGCTCGTGCTCGCACACAGCAAGGGCGGGCTCATCGGCAAGTACGCGATGACGCAGCTCGACCAGCACGAGCGCATCGACCGGATGGTCGCGGTCTCGACGCCCTTCGCGGGCTCGGTCTACGCGCGGCTCGCGCCGGTGCCGCACCTGCGGGCGTTCCGGGCGGCCGACCCGGTGCTGGCCGGGCTGGCGCGGGAACTCGACGCGAACGCGCGGATCACCTCGGTGTACGGGGTGTTCGACACGCTCATCCCCGAGGGGAGTGAGCTCCAGGGGGCGACGAACGTGCGGCTGCCGGTGGGAGGGCACTTCCGGATCCTCGGCGATGCGCGGACTCGGTCGGCGGTGCTGGCGGCGGCGGACCCGGGCGGGGGCTCCGGCTCCAGATCTGGCGGCGGCGCTGGCGGCGGCGGCGCTGGCGGTCTTTCGCGCTGAGCGACACTTCGTGGGCGCGCGGCCGCGTGAGGTGTCGGTCAGCGCGAAACGGCGCGGCGGCCGCAGCGGCAGCGGCGCGGCAGCAGCGTCAGCGCGGGCGGTCGCCGACGCTCGCGCGCTCGACGATCCGGTGCGGCACGACGACGGTCTCCGGCGCCGCCGCGCGGTCCGCGATCCGTCGGGTCAGCAGGTCGAGCGCCGCCGTCGCGAAGGCCCGACGGTCGAACGACACCGTGCTGAGCGACGGGATCGCGTACGCGGCCGCGTCGACGTCGTCGAACCCGATGACGCTGACCTGCTCGGGAACCCGGACCCCGCGGGCGGCCAGGACGTGCAGCACCCCGAACGCGATCGAGTCGGTGAAGGCGAAGACGGCGTCGGGCAGGGGGTGCTCGTCGAGCCAGGCCGCGAAGGTCGTCGCCGCGGAACTCGTGGTCCACGACGGCAGCGGGACCCGGAGCGACGGGTCGGGCGTGATGCCGGCGGCGGCGAGCGCGGCGGTGTAGCCGCGTTCGCGGAGCTCACTCGTCGCCGTCGCGGCGCCCTCGGGTGACGCGCCGACGATCGCGATGCGCCGGTGCCCGTGGGCGATGAGGTGTTCGGTGACCTGCTCGGCTGCCGCGCGGCTGTCGACGTGCACCTGGTCGACGTGCTCGGGCTCGACCTCGCCGATGACGACGGTCGGCGGCAGCCCCTCGGTCGAGGCCAGGACGCTCGCGCTGAGGGACACCGGGTTGAGGATGAGCCCGTCCACCAGGTGTGCCCGGGCACGGGAGACCAGTTCGCGTTCGCGGGCCGGGTCGCTGCCGGTCTGCTCGAGCTGCACGACCCAGCCGCGTTCGCGGGCGAGTTCCACGAAGGACTGCGCGAGTTCGGCGGAGTAGGCGCTGCCCATCTCCGGCAGCGTCAACGCGATGGCTCCGGAGCGGCCGTTCCTGAGCCCGCGGGCGGACAGGTTCGGCACGTAGTCGAGCTCGGCGACCGCGCGCTCGACGCGTTCGCGGGTCTCCGGGCGCACGACCACGCCGCCGTTGACGACGTTGGAGACGGTCTTCGGGGACACCCCGGCGAGGGCGGCCACGTCCCGCACGGTTGCGCGCATCGGGACGAGCGTAGCGCGGGGCGGTGGCGGCGGTGCGGAGCAGGGCAGCGCTCAGTCCGCGACCTGCACCGGCACCGTCCTGCCCGTCCGCACCGACTCCTGCGCCGCCAGCACGATCGACAGCGTCCGGAGTCCGACCCCGACGTCCGGCTGCGGCTGCTCCCCGGACCCCACGGCCGCCAGGAACGTCCGGAGCATCGGCAGGTCGTGGTCGGGTCCGTACCGGAGTTCGATCGGCCGGCCCCCGACCGCGTCGAGCCCGCGAGCAGCCGCCCCGAAGAAGTCCACCGACACCGTGCCACCGGTCCCGGCGACGTCGAGCGTCAGCCCGCCCCACACCGGCGACGTGTCCGGTCGGCTCCACGAGCAGTCGATCGCCGCGATCGTGCCGTCGTCGTACGTGATGGTCACCAGGCCCGCGGTCTCGGCGTTCGCGCGGTCCGCGTGCAGCACCCGGTTGGTGACGGCGGTGACGGACACCGGTGCCGCTCCGGTCAGCCCGTCGATCAGGTCGGCGACGTGCACGACGTGGTCGACGAGGGCGCCGCCTCCGCTCAGTCGGACGTCGGTGAACCAGTCCCGGGCGAGCGGGAGCATGCCGTTGTTCGCGCCCCGCACCGAGAACACCGTGCCGAGTGCGCCCGAGTCCCGCGTCGCGCGCAGCCGGTCGAACGCCGAGGCGAAGCGCACCGGGAACGCCATCATGAGCAGCACCCCGGCGCGGTCCACCGCCTCGCGGATGGCGAGGCCGTCCTGCCACGAGGTCGCGAGCGGCTTCTCGCAGAGCACGTGTGCCCCCGCTGCCGCCGCGAGCTCGACGAACTCGCGGTGCCGCGCGTTCTCGCTCGTGACGATCACGGCGTCCGGGCCCCAGGCGAGCAGCTCGTCCACGGAGTCCGCGTACCCGGCGCCGAGCGCGCGGGCCAGTTCGGCGCCGCGCAGGTCGCCGAGTTCCGTCCCCGTCGAGGTCCCGCCCGGGTCCGTGCCGCGCACCTCGACGTCGGGCATCGCTGCCAGGGCGCCGAGGTAGCTGATGGCGTGCGTGTGGGCGAAGGAGAGCACCCCGACCCGGAGCGTCACCGCGACACCTCCACCGGCTGGCCGGACTCGATCGAGGCGATCGCCGCGTTCGCGATCCGCACCGCGGCGACGCCGTCGTCCACGGCCACCCGGGGCGGTGCACCACCGTCGAACGCGGCGAGGAAGTCGGCGAGCTCCAGCGCGTACGGATCGTCCGCCGGGTCCACCGCCGGCAGGAAACCGTCCACGGAAGCCGGTGCCGCCAGGTCACTCCGGGTGTCCTCCTCGGCCCGGGACGAGTGCGACAGGCTGCCGAGCGTCCCCGTCACCGAGTACTCGGTCGTGAAGGTCAGGTGCTGCGGCCCCCACAGCCCGGCGACGTGGCTGATCGCACCCGACTCGTGCGTGAGCAGGACGTGCGCCGCCTCGACCGGCTCCGCCTCGGAACCCGCGCGGACGCTCACCGCCGCCACCCGGGTCACCTCGCCCGCCACCCAGCGCGCGATGTCGAGGTCGTGGATCATCTGGTCCATCACGATCCCGCCCGACAGGGCGCGGTCGCCGAACCAGGGGACGTGGGTGGGGAAGGCACCGGACCGCGAGAACCGCAACACCGCCAGGTCGCCCAGGAGGCCCGTGGTCGCGGCCTCGTGCAGGCGCGCGTACGCGGGGAACCAGCGCACCACCTGGGCCGGGTAGAGCTGCACGCCTGCGTCCGCAGCGCGGGCTGCCAGGTCCGCCGCGTCCGCGTCGGTCCGGGCCAGGGGCTTCTCGGAGACGACGTCCTTGCCGGCCGCGATCGCCGCACGCACGACCTCGGCGTGAGCGTGCGTCGGGACCACCACGTCGACGACCTCGACCGCGGCGAGGAGTTCGTCGAGGCTGTCGGCGACGGTGATCGTGCTGCCCTCGGCCCGGGCGGTGTCGGTGAACGCGGCGGCGAGTTCGTGGGCGCCCTCGCGAGCGTGCACCACGACGTCGCCCAGGCGCAGGAGCCCGGGCAGGTGTGCGAACGAGATGCCGCCCGCGCCGACGAGCCCGATGCGTTTGCGGGCGAGGGACTCCGACTGCGACGTCATGGGGTCAGCGTAGGAGATGCGGTCCGAGGACGTCTCGGGCGTCACGGGGGCCGAGGCGTTCTTCGTGGTTCGGCGCCCCGGAACACGGGTCGTGTGGAGCGAGAGTGGTCAGTTCGTCTTCACGAAGACGCTCCCGTCACCGAACGATGCGATTCCGCCGTGGAAGGTATTGGGGACCTCGAACACGACCTTGCCGGTCGCGCTCTGACCAGCACCGAGCGTCACGCTCGGCATCTCCTCTACGTCGCTGAGGTACGTCGAGTCGTACACAGCACCGTCGGTTGCCGCCAGAGCGACGTCATATGCTGCAGAACTCGCGTCGACCCCGGCAGTTGACGCCGTGACGTGCACCGTGAGCACCACGTACTTCATGTTCGCGTCAGGTTGCTCGTACTCGTTCGCGGAGGTGTAGTTGTCGTTGTACCCGTCGATCCACTGTGTGTAGTCAGTCTCAGTGTCATCGAGACGGTTCGTGCTGGTCATTTGGAACTTCGTGCCGACAGGAGCGGGGGAATTGGCGCTGGAACCATCCGCTTCCGCCGGCGTCAGTCGGACTGTCGAGCCTTTCGCTACTCGTTGACCTGCGGCAGGAGACTGGCTGGCGATCCCCGCGGATGAGTCGGCGTCGCTCGTTTCCGGGACAAAGCCCGCATCTGTCAATGCAGCGGCTCCGTCCTCGATGGTCTTGCCCACCACATCGGGAACCTCGACCTGCGCGCTGTCTGCAGCGTCGTCGGTCGCATCGGCGGCGCTCGTCGCCTGTACAGCAGAAGGCGCAGAGCTGAACGCGGTGAGACCGTAGACGGTGCCGAACACGAGCGAGAGTACCACCCCGATTCCACCCAGGACTGTCCCCGTCACTCCGGCTCTGACTCGGCGAGCTAGCGCCAAGATTCCGAAGACCAACGCGAGTACGCCCAGCACGAAACCGAGATGCAGAACGACTGGAACGAACGACAGAACGACGGAGATGATGCCCAACACCAGTGCCGCCGTAGCGAGGCCCTTCGCCGGATGCGACCGCGGGGATTGTGGCTGCATGGGGAATGGAGACGGCGTACCCGGGGCGTACGGACCAGACATGCTTACTCTCCTGAAATGAGGGACGTTCAGGAGGACAGTACTGGGGGCTCACGCCATTCTGGAAGCCGCCTTCACCCCCAGATCGGGAGGTGCGCGATGAGCCGTACGTGCTCAGAACACCGACGGCACGCGTGATCGAGGTCCAGGGGACCCATCAGCGGGGTCCTGCCACGCCGACCAGGTTGCCCGCCGGGTCGTGGAAGTGCCCGATCGTGACACCGCCGCCCTCGTTGCGCTGCGCCGGCAGGACGACGGTGCCGCCGAGGTCCTCGGCACGTGCGAGCGCCGCAGCGACGTCCTCGACCCCGACGTAGAACACCGCGTGGGCTGTGAACTCCGGGCCACCGCCGATGCCGCCCGCGACCGGTCCGGCGCCCGGCACCGGGTCGAGGAACGAGTACGAGGACTGGTCGGAGACGGCTGCGGCGACCGGGGCACCCGCCGGGGAGTCCCAGCCGAAGAGCGCGGCGTAGAAGGCCCGCAACCGATCCGGGTCGGGCCGATGAGTTCGACGTGCACCACTGCGTTCGTCATGCGCGCCGTCCTACTCCGGCCAATGCCCTGAGGTCAGCCGAGCCAGCCAGGGTCGGCGAAGAGCTCCTCGAGCTCGCGCAGCAGCCGGGTCGTGTGGAAGCCGTCGGCAGCCGCGTGGTTGACCTGCAGCGCCAGCGGTAGCCGCGTCCGGTCACCAGCGGTCCGGTACCCGCCGAGCGTGATGATCGGCAGCAGGTGGTCCCAGCCGTCGCGCACCTGCAACGAGAAGCCGGTGAACGATGCTCCCGGCAGGGTCGAGACGTCGAACACGTTGCTGGGCCGGTCGTCCTGCGGGAACATCCGTGTGTCGTCGCGGTACTCCGTCATCGTCGACAGCGCAGCGTCGTGGAAGGTGCCGAAGTCGTCGTCGTACGGCACGACGAGGGCGGAGAACGTCTCGGTGTCCCGGTGGAACACGGTGAACATCGGGTGGACACGGTCCCACACGGCGAGGGAGCCGTCGTCCAGCAGCTGCATCCGGAACTCGTCGTGCCGGTTCACCACGGTCGCGATGGCCCAGAGCTGCGACGCGTAGGTCCGACGGCCGGTCGCTCGGACACGCTCGACGAAGGCGGTGACGTCGAGCTCGACGGTCACCTCGTACGCGCACGGCACCCGGTGCCGGTAGTGCTCGAAGTGCTCCCGGCGGGGCCACTGGTCGACGTCGATCGCCCGGAGTTCGGTCATGGCTCCACCCTCGTGCGGGATCGCTTCCCTACGGTGGAGCCATGCCGACGCTCGAACGTGTTCCCGCCCTGGTCGCCACCGGATTCCTCGCGATCCCCGTCGCCGAAGCCCTCGTCGCGTTGCCGACCGAGGTCGTCATGAAGATCGAGGGGGCCCCGATCGACGCCGACCTCGCTGACACCGCCGCGTTCTCGGAGGCGTACGGCTACCCGCTGGCCGGCGGCGCCAACTGCATCGTCGTCGCGGGGAAGCGCGGCGACGAGGTCCGCTACGCCGCCTGCGTCGTCCTGGCATCGACCAAGCTCGACGTCAACCGGGTCGTGAAGCAGCTGCTCGACGTCCGCAAGGCGAGCTTCGCCCCGATGGACGAAGCGGTCGAGCTGACCGGCATGGAGTACGGCGGCATCACCCCGATCGGGCTGCCGTCGTCGTGGCCGCTCTACATCGACGCGCGCGTCCTCGACGCCCCCGAGGTCGTCATCGGCGCCGGGCGCCGCGCCGCGAAGCTGTTCCTGCCCGGCGCAGCACTCACCGCACTGCCGAACGTCACCGTGGTCGAGGGCCTGGCGACCGAACCGGTCAGTCCGACGGCCGGATGAGGCAGAACGGGTGCCCCGCGGGGTCGAGGTAGACGCGGAACGTCTCCGTGCCCGACCCCGTGGCCGTCGCACCGATCGCGAGCACCGCGGCCTCGCCGTCGTCCAGGTCGTCGACCTTCACGTCGAGGTGGCTCTGCTGCGGGACCGTCTGCCCCGGCCAGTCCGGCGCCCGGTAGTCGTCGACCTGCTGGAACGCCAGGATCGGACGGTGGTCGGTGAACGGGAGGGCGAGCTCCGCCCAGTCCTCGTCGAAGCCGACGATCTCCCCGCCGAGCAGCTCGGCGTAGAAGCGAGCGAGGGCGCGGGTGTCCGGGCAGTCCAGGACGACGACGACGAGCGTGCCGATCATGGCCGACACGGTAGACCCATCAGCGTGCGGCGGTCAGGGCCTTCGTGATCCGCTGCAACGAGACGGTCTCGGCGGTCCCGAGTTCCTGCGCGAACAGGCTGAGCCGGAACTCCTCGAGCATCCACCGAGCGTGCACGAGCTCCGGGTGCGCGCCGACCGCGGGCGGGAAGACACCGCCGGCATCGGTGTAGCGGTCGGTCGCCACGGTGACCTCGCGCATCCAGGTCGCGTCGCGTCCGGGGTTCTGCAGCAGCTTCTGCACGCGCGCCTCGATCCCCTGCAGGTAGACACGGATGCGGCGCAGCCGGTCGAGCCCCGCGACGGCGACGAACCCGGGGAACACCAGGCGCTCCATCTGCTGCCGCATGTCGCTGAGGGCGGCGAGCAGCGACATCGAGTTCGCCTGCTTGAGTGCCCGTTCGGCGGAGCGCTGCGCTGCCAGGACCGCCGCGACCTCGGACACGGCGGTGAACATCGTGTCGACGACGGTGGCCGACACCGCATCGCGGACCGACTCGAACTCGGCCTTCGTGAAGACGAGGCCGTCCGGGTGGGCCCGACGGATGCCGGCGTCGACCACGGCGGCCAGGACGTCGTCGAACAGCGCGGCGGTCGACGGGTAGGGGCTGGCGGCGAGCGCGAGCTTCTCCTGCGCGGTCAGGTGCGACTGGATGTACGACACGGGCGACGGCACCGCGTGCATCACCAGACGGCGGACCCCGGCAGGCATCCGGACGACGCGGTCCGACGGAGTGGCGAGCAACTGCACGCCGACGGTCGCCTTCGGACCCGTGCCTTCCTCGACCAGGGACGGGTACGCGCGGATGACGCCGCCGGCCTGCTTGGTGTCGAGGGTCTGCGGGAGGTCCTGGTCGGGCCAGGCGGTGAGTCCGGACTGTTCCAGCGGACGACCGGCACCGGCGGACGCGACGCGAACCGCGCCTCCTGTCCGTCCCGCGCCCTTCGCCGTGGCGGAGGCGACGCTCTGCTGGGTCCGGTCCTTCAGTTTGGTCTGCAGGGCCGACAGGTCCTTGCCGGTCTCGACCCGGCGACCACGTTCGTCGACCACGGCCCACGTCGGCAGCAGGTGCGCGGGGACGCGGGACAGGTCGAAGTCGGACTCGGAGACCGGGACGTAGGTCATGCGCTGGATCGCCTTGGCGAGGGTGGCGCGGAACGACTCGGTCGGCTCGGTCGGGGCGTCGTCGGGCAGCTCGGCGACGATCTTCTCGGCCCAGTCGGCAGCGGGCACGACGTTCTTGCGGATCTGCTTCGGCAGCGACTTGATGAGCGCGGTGACGAGTTCCTTGCGGAGGCCGCGCACCTGCCAGTCGAAGCCCTCTTCACGCATCCGGGGTAGGAGCGCGAGGGGGACCTGCACGCTGACGCCGTCGTCCTGTGCACCTGGCTCGAAGCGATACTGGATGGCGAGCCGCTGGTCGCCGCTCCGCCACTGGGTCGGGTACTCGACGTCGTCTTCGGCGGCCTCGGCCGCTGATTCGTCCAGCAGGTCCGACCGGCGCATCGTGAGCAGGTCCGGCTGCTCACGGCGGGTGTTCCGCCACCACCCCTCGAAGTCGCGGGTCGTGGCGACGTCGGCCGGGATGCGGGCGTCGTAGAACTCGTAGACGTTCTCGTCGTCGAGCAGGATGTCCCGGCGGCGGGTGCGTTCCTCGAGCTGCTCGAGTTCCTTGCGGAGCTTCCGGTTGGCGCGGTCGAAGGCCTGCTGCGATTCCCACTCACCCTCGACCAGGGCGTGCCGGATGAAGAGCTCGCGGGAGTGTTCCGGGTCGATCCGCGAGTACTGCACGCGGCGGCGCTGCACGATCGGGACGCCGAACAGGGTCACGCGCTCGTAGGCGACGACCGCCCCCTGCTTCTTCTCCCAGTGCGGTTCGCCGTAGGTGCGCTTGAGCAGGTCACCGGCGAGCGGCTCCACCCAGGCGGGGTCGATCCGGCCGACGGTCCGGGCGAACAACCGGCTCGTCTCGACGAGCTCGGCGGCCATCACGGCGTCCGGTTGCTTCTTCGCGAGCACGCTGCCCGGGAACACCACGAACCGGGTGTTCCGCGAGCCCAGGTAGTCGCGCTTCTCGCGGTCGCGCAGCCCGATCTGGCTGAGGAGTCCGGAGAGCAGCGCGCGGTGCACGGCGTCGCCGTCGTCGGAGCGGGCCTGCCCGACTCGGACGTCGACCTGCTTCGCGGCACGGGAGAGCTGCCGGTACAGGTCCTGCCACTCGCGGATGCGCAGGTAGTTCAGGAACTCGGCCTTGCACAGCCGGCGGAACGCGCTCGACGAGAGTTCCTCCTGCTGCTCCTCGATGTGGTTCCAGAGGTTCAGCAGGGTCAGGAAGTCGCTCGTCGGGTCGGCGAAGCGGGCGTGCAGCTGGTCGGCGTGCGCGCGCTTCTCGAGCGGGCGCTCGCGGGGGTCCTGGATGCTCAGGGCGCTGACGATGGCGATGACCTCGCGCCCGACGCCCTGCCGCCCGGCCTCGAGCACCATCCGACCGAGCCGGGGGTCGATCGGCAGCCGGGTCAGCTGTCGCCCGGACTTGGTGATGCGGCCGTCCTTGTCGACGGCGCGGAGCTCGCGGAGCAGGTCGAGGCCGTCCTTCACGCCCCGGCTGTCCGGCGGTTGCAGGAACGGGAACGACTCGATGTCCCCGAAGCCGAGCGAGATCATCTGCAGGATCACCGCGGCGAGGTTCGTGCGGAGGATCTCGGGGTCGGTGTACTCGGGGCGCCGGCCGAAGTCGTCTTCGGAGTAGAGCCGGATCGCGATGCCGGCACTCGTGCGGCCCGCTCGACCGGAGCGCTGACTGGCGCTGGCCTGGGAGATCGCCTCGATCGGCAGGCGCTGCACCTTGGCCCGCGGCGAGTACCGCGAGATGCGTGCCGTCCCCGTGTCGATCACGTACTTGATGCCGGGCACGGTCAGTGAGGTCTCGGCGACGTTCGTGGCGAGGACGACACGACGGCGGATGCCCGGGGTGTGCCGGCGCTCGAAGACCCGGTGCTGGTCGGCGGCGGACAGGCGGCCGTACAACGGCAGGACCTCGGTGCCCGGGTAGCGCTTGCCCTCGATCGCGTCCTGCGCGTCGCGGATCTCGTTCTCGCCGGACAGGAACACGAGCACGTCGCCCGGGTCCTCCTGTGCCAGCTCGTCGAGGGCGTCGGTGATGCCCTGCAGGGTGTCGCGGTCGTCGGCTGCGTTGCCGCTGTCACCGGTGCGGGAGTCCGACTCGTCGTCGGCGTCGTCGTCCTGGTCTTCGGCGACGAGGGGGCGGTACCGGATCTCGACCGGGTAGGTGCGGCCGGACACCTCGATGATGGGGGCGTCGTCGAAGTGCTTCGAGAACGACTCCGGGTCGATCGTCGCACTCGTGATGATGAGCTTCAGGTCGGGGCGACGGGGGAGCAGCCGCTTCAGGTAGCCCAGCAGGAAGTCGATCGTCAGGGACCGCTCGTGCGCCTCGTCGATGATGATCGTGTCGTACCGCTTCAGGTCGCGGTCGAAGTGGATCTCGTTCAGCAGGATGCCGTCGGTCATCAGCTTCACGCGGGTCTCGGAGCTCACCTTGTCGGTGAACCGGACCTGGTAGCCGACGAGCCCGCCGAGCTCCCCGCCGCCCAGTTCTTCCGCCACACGCTCGGCGATGGTCCGCGCCGCGATCCGGCGGGGCTGGGTGTGCCCGATGTGCTCACGACCGAGCTCGAGGCAGATCTTCGGCAGCTGCGTCGTCTTGCCCGAGCCGGTGGCCCCGGCGACGATGACCACCTGGTTGTCACGGATGGCAGCCGCGATGTCGTCCCGCCGCTGCGAGACCGGCAGTTCGGGCGGGTACGTGATGACGGGCAGCGGAGAAGACATGAGCATTCCAGGATACAGGCGCGACGGGCGGGAGGCGCGTCAGGCGATCTGCTGGGCCAGGGCGTCCGCCGACCGGGACGGCAGTTCGCACACCCGGTCGTGGCAGACGTAGGCGGCAGGGTCGAGCACGTCGCGTCCCTCGAACAACGAGAACCCCGCCTCGGCCCAGTCGCGTGCCTGCTCAGGCGTGGTGGTGGCGACGACCGTACCGGGGCGCCGTCCGCGGTGTGCCACGGCACGCATCGGGTCGTCGGTGCCGCTCGTGACGACGACGATCTCGCGCGACGGCCGTTGCAGGGCGAGGGCGACACCGAGGGCATCCGCGTGACCGAGGGGTCGCTCGGTCCCGGTGCGGGCGCGGTCGGCGATGAGTCGTGCCGCGGCGACCCGCAGTGCCTCGTCGCCCGTCAGCGCCCCGAGCGTCGCGGCAGCCGACGCCAGCGCCACGGTGCCGGACCGCATCGCCGTCTGCGGCTGTTCGCCCGTGGCCGTCCCCGCCGCGGCCAGCACCGGGTCGACGTCGAAGCGCTCGGCCAGGCCGTCGTCGACGAGCGAACGTGCGACGGTCGCGTAGGAGACCTCGCCCGTCACCAGGGCCAGTTCGAGCAGCCCTTCGGCGAGCAGTCCGACGTCCTCCACGGTGGCCGGAGCAGAGGACGCCCCGCGCGGTGTGCTGGACCGCACCGTCACGTGGCCGTCCCGCACGTGGGCGGCGAGGACCGCGTCGGCCGCGCCCCGCGATAGCGCGACGAGTTCCGGGTCGCCGTGCCGTGCGCCGGCGATCGCGAGCCCCCGGATCGCCAGGCCGTTCCAGCCCGTGAGCACCTGGTCGTCCAGCGGTGGCGGGTCGAGCTGGGCGCGCTCGGCGACCGGCCGGCGGTACCACTCGCCCTCGACCCGACGGCCGTCGATGGTCGACTCGCTGTCCTGCGCGGCGACGAACGCCCCGTCGGCACGGCGCAGGGTGTCCCGGAGGAAGTCGGCGATGCCGCGGGCCTGCTCGGCACCCGCGACCGCGAGCAGCCCCGCGTTGTCGTAGAGCATCCGTTCGTAGTGCGGCACGCTCCAGTCGCGCTTGGTTGCGTACCGGAAGACGCCCCCGTCGGCATCGGTCAGCTCGGACGCGCGGATCGCGTGCAACGACCGGTCGAGCAGCCCGTCGGCCTCGGCGTCGCCGTCGGCCGCCGCGCCGGCGAGGAACTCGAGCAACGGTGTGCTCGGGAACTTCGGCGCGCCGCCGAAACCGCCGTAGGTGGTGTCCTCTGCCTGGGACAGCTGGTCCGTGACGGCCCGGATGGCATCGACGGACGGGAGGCCCGGGTCGGCTCCGGCACCGCCCTCGCCCGAGCGAGCGGTCGCGTCCGCCATGGCACCCTGCCGGATCGCCGTCGCGATGGCCGACGCGTTCGCGTCGACCTCGTGCCGACGCTCGGTCCAGGCGTCGAGCACCGCGGCCAGGATCTGCCGGAACGCCGGGACCTGCCCGACGGGAGTGGGCGGGAAGTACGTCCCCGCGAAGAAGACGTGGCCGTCGGGCGTCAGGAACGTCGTCAGCGGCCAGCCGAGCTGCTGCGTGAACGCACTCGCCGAGGCCATCAGGCTCGCGTCGACGTCCGGCCGTTCTTCGCGGTCGACCTTCACCGACACGAAGTCCCGCCGGAGCAGCTCGCCGATCTCCGGGTCGGCGAAGCTCTCACGCGCCATGACGTGGCACCAGTGGCACGTGGCGTACCCGACGGACACCAACACCGGGACCCCGCGCTCGCGCGCTTCGGCGAACGCCTCGGGACCCCACTCGCGCCAGTCCACCGGGTTGTCGGCGTGCAGACGCAGGTACGGGCTGACCGAGGTGCCGAGGCGGTTGTCGTTCATGGCTCCAGCGTGCCCGCCCCCGACTGGGCGGACCACCGCCCGGGGACAACTGTGGACGGAACGCCCACTCTGCACAGGCCGTGCAGGGAGATCAGCGCTCGAGCCACCCCGTGATCGACGCGAGCCGTGCGGCCACCTGGGCGGGGCTCTGGCCGTCCGTGTCCACCCGGGTGACCGTGTCCGCGGTGGCCGAGTCGAGCCTCCCGGCCGTCCGCGTGCTGTGCGCGAGCTGCGCCTGCGGGACCGCACCACCCGCGCGTCGTGCGAGCCGGTCGGCGGTCGTGTCGTCGGATGCGCGGAGCAGGACGACGTGCACCAGCGGATCGTCGCCCATCGCCGCTGCGAGGCGCTCGTGCTCGAGCACGGACACGGTGTTGGTGTAGACGAGCCGGTGGTGCCCGATCGCCCGGTAGCCGGCCCAGATCGTGGCCAGGTTCCGCTCGGCCAGGCGCGCCTCGGGGTGTTCGACGTGCGGTGCCGGGTGCGCGAGGTCGAGCAGGTCGCCCTCGATCACCGCGTGCCGGACGTCCGCCGCGACGAGCATGTCGTGCAGTGCCTCGGCTGCCGTGGACTTGCCCACGCCGGAACGTCCGCCGATGAACAGGACCTCACACCGGAGCACCGTGTCAGCCCAGGTTGAGGGAGAGGAGCGCGAGTGCGGCGTCCTCGGGGCCGTAGTCGAACATGTGCTCCCAGAACGGGTCGTCGGCCCACGGGACGTCGCCGTCGGCGGGCGTCGCGTGGGCGGTCTCGACCAGCCATGCCAGTTCCGGGGCGACGGCGGTCGCGAACTGCGGCGGTTCCCACCCGAGGGCGCGTGCCGCAGTGGTGTCGAGGACGAACGGCGGTCGTGACGACCACGGCGTGCCACCCACGAACGCGGGCACGTCCTCGTCGAGCAGGACCTCGTCGAACCGGTGGTCGAGGTGTCCGCCGATCGTCCGCACGATCTCGAGCGCGGTCGGGGCCGAGGCATCCGCGACGTTGAGGATCCGGCGGTCCGGCGCGTCCGCGACGAGTCGGACGAGCGAACCGATGCCGCTCGCCGCCGTCGTGTGGTCGACGCCGCGGCCGTGGTCGGCGAGCAGGATGCGCTCCCGGCCGTCGAGCACACGGCGGACGACGAACCACTCCCGCGGGCGGCCGATGCCGACGCCGTACACCTTGGACGGGCGGAGCACCGTGACCGGAGCACCGTGGTCGAGCAGAACCTGCTCGGCGGCCACCTTCGCGGCGCCGTAGCCGTCACGACTCGTCGGGTCCCCGTCGCCGGCGGTGACGGTCGGCTGGATCTCGGTGACCGCGCCGCCGAACACCGGCTTGTCGAGCGAGTTCGCGTGCCGTCCCTGCTCGTCGGCGTACACCGACCTGGACGACACGAAGACGGTCGAGCCGACGTCGTCGAGGAACGGCAGGAGCTGCTGAGCGTCGTCGCGGGTCAGGCCGACGGTGTCGACGAGCAGGTCGGCTCCGGGGCGCAGGAGTTCGCGCAGGACGGACCGGTCGCGGCGGTCACCGGGCGTGAACGCGGCGCCGGCTGCGGTCAGGGCATCCGCTGCGGGGCCGCCTCGGCGTGCGAGGACGTCCACCTGCCAGTCGTCGCCGCCGCGGCCCGAGGCGTCGAGGAGCTCCCGTGCGACGGCCGAGCCGATGCCGCCGGTGCCGCCGAGGATGACCGCGCGTCTGGTGCTCATGGTGCAACGGTAGTGCGGTGTGGCCGTCGGCTCGCGGCCGTCAGTCCTCGGCCGTCGGCCGGGCGCGGCCGTCGCTCCGCGATCGGTTCCGTCAGGAGGCGAGCTGCTCGTGCCGCCACCAGTCGGCCAGCGAACCGTCGTAGACCTTCACCCGGTCGTGTCCGAGCACCGTCAGGGCGAGGGCGTCGACGCACGCGGCGCTGCCCACCCCGCAGTACGTGACGATCTCGTCGGCACCGATCACCGCGGCGAAGGCCCGCTCGAGCTCGGCGCCGCGCAGGTACGCGTTCGTCTCGGGGTCCACCAGGGTGTCCGCCGTGATCGGGGTGCTGCCCGCCACGATCGGCGGGTGGTCGTCACCGAGGGCCGCCCAGGGCGCGGCGAACACCAGGGATGCCGGCTCTTCGCCGGAGACCGCACGGGTGACCCGATCGTGGTCGGCCCAGAGCGCACGTTCTTCCCCGGCCAGGAACGCACCGGCATCGGGGTCGGACGGCGTCGCGGGCGTGCGGAGTGCGCCCACGCGGACCGGGCGGCCCTCGTCGCGCCACTTCGTGAAGCCGCCGTCGAGCACCGCGACCGAGTCGAAGCCGAACGAACGGAAGATCCACCACAGGCGTGCCGACCACTCGCCGACGCTGTCGTCGTAGACCACCACGGTCGAGGTGTTCGTCACGCCGAGCTGTGCCGCGGCGACCTCGAAGCGCTCGGCGCCGGGGCGGGTGAACGGGACGTCGGCGTCGGCGGCGGAGAAGTCGTCGATCAGGTCGGCGAAGCGGGCGCCGGGCACGTGGCCGCGCTGCTCGTGGGCGTCCCGCCCGGGGAGCCAGGTGGTGTCGAACCCGGCGCCGACCGTGTGCACCGAGGCGTCGAGCACGACGAGCTCGTCAGCACCGAGGTGGTCTGCGAGCCACTGCGTCGACACGAGTGGTGAGGTCAGGACGGGGGCCATGTCGCACACCATAATCCGCACCCCTGACGTGGGCCAGGGACGTGGACACACGGCGCAACCGGCGGTGGGGGTAGGTGCATGCGTCGGCAGTGATCGACGATGCACCAGTCGTTCGACGAGTGGTCTGTCGGAACATGCGCGCGCACCGAGTGCGTGCGCATCCATCGACGATGCACGCGTCGTTCGACAGGTGGATCGTCGTGGAACGGGTGTCGCCCCCCCACGCCGCCGCGGCCACGCCCCCCCCCCCCCCCCCCCCCCACGCACGACGGCCCGCCCCGGCAGAACCGGAACGGGCCGAAGACGCGGAGCGAACCGCCAGCGTCAGTGCGCTGCGGCGGGGATGCTCCCGGTCGTGGCGGACCCGGCTCGTGCGAGCCGCTCGACCCGCACCGACTGCCGGTTGATGAGCAGTCCGCCGGCCAGGGCGACGAGCACGAGCACGCCGGCCGAGATGCCGAACGCCACGTGGTACCCGTCGAGCGTGGCCTGGGCCTGCTGCAGCTTGGTCGGCGCGGCGGTCAGCCCGGACAGGCTGTTCGACACGACGTCCGCGAAGATCGTCGACAGCAGCGCCGTGCCGATCGAGCCACCGATCTGCTGCATGGTGTTGACCGTCGCCGAGGCGACACCGGCGTCGGCCCGGGCGACCCCGGTCGTCGCGGTGTTCATCGCGGACGAGAAGATCGTGCCCATGCCGAGACCGATGACGATCAGCGCCGGCAGGACGGTGCCCGCGTAGGAGCTGTCCAGGTCGGTGCGGAGCAGCAGCAGGAGCCCGGTCGCGGCGACCAGGCCACCGGCGAAGATGAGCACCTTCGGCCCGACGCGCGGCAGCAGGCGGCCACCGATCTGCGTCGCCGAGATCATGATCGACAGCGGCATCGGCAGGAACGCGAGACCGGTCTGCAGCGAGCTGAAGCCGAGGGTCTGCTCCAGGTAGTAGGTGAGGAACAGGAAGATGCCGAACATGCCGATCGCGACGAGGCCGATCGCGATGAACGAGCCGCCGCGGTCACGGTCGAGCACGACGCGCAGGGGCAGCAGCGGGTGGGCGACGCGGGTCTCGATGAACACGAACGCGGCGATCAGCACGACACCGCCGGCGAGCATGGCGATCGTGACGGGGGAGTCCCAGCCGTTCGTCTCGGCGTTCGAGAAGCCGTAGACAACGCCGACCAGCCCGAGCGTGATGGTGATGACCCCGAGGACGTCGATGCGCGGACGCTCGACCTTCGGCGGCTTCTCCATGAAGACGAGTGCGCCGATCACGCCGAGCACGGCGAAGACGACGTTGACGTAGAGGCACCAGCGCCACGAGGCGTACTCGGTCAGCACGCCGCCGAGCAGCAGGCCGATGGCCGCACCCGAGCCGGCGATGGACCCGAAGATGCCGAACGCGCGACCGCGTTCCTTGGGGTCGCGGAACGTGGTGGTCAGCATGCCGAGTGCGGACGGGGCGAGCAGTGCGCCGAAGACACCCTGCAGCGCGCGGGCCGCGACGAGCAGGCCGAACGAGTCGGCCAGGCCACCGAGCACCGAGGCGACGGCGAAGCCGACCAGCCCGATGATGAAGGTGTTCTTGCGCCCGAACAGGTCGCCGAGACGACCGCCGAGCAGCAGCAGCGAACCGAAGGCCAGCGAGTACGCGGTGACGATCCACTGCCGCTGGTCGGTGCCGAAGTCCAGGTCGGCCTGGGCCGAGGGCAGGGCGATGTTCACGATGGTCGCGTCGAGCACGACCATCAGCTGTGCGAGGGCGATGACCGCCAGGGCGATCCAGCGGTGGTTGCTCTTGGCGGGGGTGGTGCCCGGAGTCATGGGTGCTGTCCCGGTGGGGGTCGGCACGGTGTGTTCTGCCGTCACGGCAGCCTCCTTCGAGAAGGTTGGAGGGTGGGGTGGAGGTGCGCGCCGTCGGGCACTCCCGAGATGTGGTGGTGACGAAACCGGATGCGAGGCATCCGTTTGTGGCCAGTGTAGACCGAAACGGAAGGAGGGCATCCACTTGTTCCCAGAAAGTGCAACTACCGTCGGATCGTGAGCACCACCGAGTCCGCGTCCGACCTCGAGCGACCGCTGCGCGCCGACGCAGCGCGCAACCGCGAGCTGATCCTGCAGACGGCACGCAAGTGCTTCGCGGAGCGCGGGCTCTCCGTCACGTTGAACGACATCGCGCACGAGGCCGGCGTCGGGGTCGGCACCGTCTACCGACGGTTCGCCGACAAGGACTCCCTGATCGAGGCGCTGCTCGCCACGAAGTTCGAGGCCATGAACGACGCCGCAGCGCGCGCCGCGGACGTGTCCGACCCGCGCGAGGCGCTCCGGGTGTACCTGATGGGCGTCTTCGCGTTCCGTGCACGCGACCGTGCCCTCGCCGACGCCATCGTCCGTGCCGGCAAGGCCCGTCCGTCCATCGTGCAGGAGCGCGACCGGCTCGAACGCCAGGTCGCCGCGATCATCGGCCGTGCCGAGACCGCCGGCGTCGTCCGCCCCGGCTTCGACTACCGGGACCTGCCGATGCTCACCGCGATGGTCGGTGCGGTCGCCGACGCCACCCGCGAGCACGACCCGGACGCCTGGCGCCGCTACGCGGAACTCCTGATCCAGGGCGTCCTGCCGGGCACGGACGACACCGCGCCGATGCTCGGCGACCCGCTGGACCGCGAATCGATCGAGCGCGCGCTGCACGCGCAGTCCTGACCACTGCGGTCTGGAGGCCCGTGGCGGCGCCGCCACGGGCCTCCAGTCCGGCGGTGGTCGCCACCAGAGCGCCCAGCGCGACGGGCGCGCCCGGACCTGCCAGACCGGCTACAACCAGCTGGGCATCCAGTAGTGCGACCGGACGAAGTCCCACGGCACCTGCATCGCCGTCCACATCGGGTACCAGTAGACCGAGGCGAGCACGACGACGCCCAGGTACACGCCGACCCACAGGATCGCCCGTGACCGGCGTGACCGTTCGTCGCTCCGCCTGCCGATCACCAACCCGATCGCGGCGGCCAGCGCCATCACCATGTAGGGCTCGAAGGCGATCGTGTAGAACTGGAACACCGTCCGGTCGACGTACATCAGCCAGGGCAGGTACCCCGCCGCGACGCCGAGCAGGACGAAGCCGTACTCCCACTTCCGGCGCAGGATCCAGAGCACGAGCAGCGCCACCGTGGCGATGACCGAGGCGTACCAGATGAACGGGTTCGCGATGCCGGTGATCGCCTCGCCGCAGCGGTTCGCCCAGCAGCCGTCCTGTCCGGCGTCCGTGCCGACGTAGAACATCGACGTGGGGCGCTGCATCACGAGCCAGAGCAGCGGGTTCGCCTGGTACGAGTGCGGGGTGTGCAGCCCGATGTTGAAGGCGTAGATCTCCGACTGGTAGTGCCACCAGTTCTGCAGGCTGTCCGGCACCCAGGCGAGCAGCCCGGTCCAGCGGTCGCCGCCCGAGGACAGCCAGTTGCGGTCCCAGCCGTCCTTCGACACGAACCAGCCGGTCCAGGACGCCACGTAGGTCACCGCGGCGATCGGCACGGTCAGCAGGAACGACACCGGTGCCTGCTGCAGCAGCGCGCTCGACGACCAGAACTCGACCCCGGCGCGGCGGCGCATCATCATGTCGCTCAGCACGGAGTACACGGCGAAGAACGCCAGGAAGTACACCCCCGACCACTTCGTCGCCGCTGCCAACCCGAGGGCCAGGCCCATCGCGAACAACCACGGGCGCCACCAGAACACCGGCCCCCACAGGGTGGTCCGGCCCGCGGCGGCGCGGGCGGCGACCCACTCGTCGAGCCGTCGTTGGCTCCGCCGGCGGTCGAGCAGCAGCGCCCCGAACCCGAGGATGACGAAGAAGGTCAGGATGCCGTCGAGGAGCGTCACCCGCGACATCACGATCGCCTGCCCGTCGATCGCGAGCAGGAAGCCGGCGAGCGTGCCGATCATCGTCGAACGGAACAGCGACCGGGCGATCACGGCGGTGAGGAACACCGTCGCGATGCCGAGCACGGCCACCGTGAAGCGCCAGCCGAACGAGTTGTCCGCCCCGAACAGCAGCATCCCGAGGCCGATGAGGTACTTGCCGAGCGGCGGGTGCGCGATGAACTCCGCGGCGCTCGTGAAGATGTCCGTCTCACCGCGCACGAACCGGTCGTCGGTCGTCGGGGCGCCGTCCCCGCTCGGGTTCGCGGGCCAGGTGCCCTCGTACCCGAGGTGCACGATCGACCAGCCGTCCTTGACGTAGTACGTCTCGTCGAACACGAGCGAGTGCGGGTTGCCGAGGTTCACCAGGCGCAGCACGGCGGCGAGGAGCGTCACCGCGAGCGGACCCGTCCACCGCCACACGGCGACGCGCTGCGACGTGGAGAGCACCCGCCCCCACCAGTCGTCCAGGCGCGAGCCGACCGGCCCGTCGGGCACGGCCGTGCGGTCGTCGGTCAGCTCGCTGGTCATCGCTGAGCATCCTACGGATCGACCACATGTCCCCGCTGCGACGGGGCTGCTCGCGACGGCGCGGCCGCCCTGGGGCCGTGCCGGGGTCGCGGTGCGGGGACAATGGGTGCGTGATCGTCCTCGCAGCAACGCCCATCGGCAACCTCGGGGACGCCTCGCGCCGTCTCGTCGAGACCCTCTCCAACGCCACGGTCGTCGCGGCGGAGGACACCAGGACCGCCATCCACCTGATGCGCGCCCTGGGCATCGAGAACCGTCCGCGGCTCATCGCCCTGCACGAGCACAACGAGCGGGCGAAGGCGTCCGAGGTCGTCGAGCTCGCCCGCGACGAGGACGTCGTGGTCCTGACCGACGCCGGCATGCCCGCGATCAGCGACCCCGGCTTCCCCCTCGTCGAGGCCGCCGCGGCCGCCGGGGTCACCGTCACCGCCCTGCCCGGGCCGTCGGCCGTGCTCATGGCGCTCGCCGTTTCCGGGCTGCCCACCGACCGCTTCACGTTCGAGGGGTTCCCGACCCGCAAGGCCGGGGAGCGCCGTCGGGCGTTCCAGTCCCTGGCGGGGGAGCAGCGGACCATGGTGTTCTTCGAGTCGCCGCACCGGCTGGCCGAGACCCTGGCGGACATGGCCGTCGGGTTCGGGGGCGACCGACGCGCCGCGGTCTGCCGTGAGCTCACGAAGCTGTACGAAGAGGTCCGCCGTGGGCCGCTGGACGAACTCGTCGAGTGGGCGTCCGAGGGCGTCCGGGGTGAGATCTGCATCGTCGTCGCCGGCGCCGCGGAGGCCACCGAAGAAGCCACGCTCGACGACGGCGTGCGCCTGGTGCTCGAGCGGGTGGCCGCCGGCATGCGCATGAAGGAGGCCGCCGCGGCGGTCGCGGACGCGACCGGGCTGTCGAAGCGGGACCTCTACGAAGGGGCGCTCGCGGCACGCTGAGCGGGGCTCGTCACGTTCGCGTCCGCCGGTCTGGAGGCGCGGGGCGGGCCCGTCACGGGCCTCCCGGACCCGGTTCTCCACAGTCCACCGCCGGACGCGTCATCAGGGTTCGGTGCGCCCGTAGGATGGTCCGCATGTCCGCCGGGTCCTCGTTCAGCATCACCACGCCGATCTTCTACGTGAACGACGTGCCCCACATCGGGCACGCCTACACCGAGGTCGCCGCGGACTTCCTCGCGCGCTGGCACCGGCAGCGCGGTGACGACACCTGGCTGCTCACCGGCACCGACGAGCACGGGCAGAAGATCCTGCGCACCGCCTCGGCGAACGACGTCTCGCCCAAGGAATGGGCCGACCGGCTGGTCAACGACGCCTGGAAGCCACTGCTCGACACGGTCGACGTCGCGAACGACGACTTCATCCGCACCACCGACGAACGGCACGAGCGCGGCGTGACGGCGTTCCTGCAGAAGCTGTACGACGACGGTTTCATCTACGCCGGTGAGTTCGAGGGCTTCTACTGCGTGGGCTGCGAGGAGTACAAGCAGCCGAGCGACCTGGTCGCCGGGACCGGTGCGTACGAGGGCCAGCAGGTCTGCGCGATCCACTCGATCCCGGTCGAGGTGCTGGCCGAGCGCAACTACTTCTTCCGGATGTCCGACTTCGAGCAGCGCCTGCTCGACCTGTACGAGTCGAACCCGCTGTTCATCCAGCCCGAGAGCGTCCGCAACGAGATCATCTCGTTCGTCAAGCAGGGGCTCCGCGACCTGTCGATCTCGCGCTCCAGCTTCGACTGGGGCATCAAGATCCCCTGGGACAGCGACCATGTGCTCTACGTGTGGTTCGACGCCCTGCTCAACTACGTCACGGCGCTCGGCTACGGCACCGACGACGACGAGGCCTTCAAGCGCCTCTGGCCGAGCGTGCACATCGTCGGCAAGGACATCGCCCGCTTCCACGCCGTCATCTGGCCCGCGATGCTCATGGCCGCCGGGCTGCCGGTGCCGGAGCGCGTCTTCGGCCACGGCTGGCTGCTCGTCGGCGGCGAGAAGATGTCCAAGTCGAAGCTGACCGGCATCGCGCCGTCCGAGATCACCGACACGTTCGGGTCCGACGCGTTCCGCTACTACTTCCTGCGCGCCATCACCTTCGGGCAGGACGGCAACTTCAGCTGGGAAGACATCTCGGCGCGCTACCAGGCCGAGCTCGCGAACGGCTACGGCAACCTGGCGTCCCGCCTGGTCGCCATGCTGCAGAAGTACTGCGACGGCGAGGTCCCCGCTCGCGGCGAACTGACGGAGTCCGACCAGGCGATCGACGCCCTGGCCGTGTCGGTCACCGAGCGTGCCGACGCCGCCATCGCCGCCTTCGCCCCGCACGAGGCGATCGCGAGCGTGTGGGAGCTCGTCGACGCCCTGAACGGGTACATCACCGAGCAGGCGCCCTGGGCCCTGGCGAAGGACGACGCCAACCGCGAGCGCCTCGGCACGGTCCTGACCACCGCGCTCCGTGGCCTCGGCACCGTCACCGTCCTGCTGTCCCCGGTCATGCCGAAGGCGACCGAGAAGCTCTGGGCCTCGATCGGCGCCGGCGGGTCCGTCGCCGAGCAGCGGGTCGACCGCGCGTACGAGTGGCAGGGTGCGTCGCACGTGGTGCCGCTCGAGAGCGGGCTGTTCCCCCGGATCGAGCAGGTCTCCGCGTGACCGACGCCGAGTCGCACGTCCGGTCCCGTGGTGACGGGGCGTCCGGGGGCTCGAAGCGCGACCTGACGTACCCGCCGCTGCCGCAGGCGCTCGTCGTGCCGGTGTACGACAACCACACCCACATGGAGATCGCCGACGGTGTCGGCGACGGGGGTGACGGTCCGCTCGAGTACCGCGAGCACCTCGACCGTGCCTCGAGCGTCGGCGTGCGCGGTGTCGTGCAGGTCGGCACCGACCTCGCCACCTCGGAGTGGTCCGCGTCGATCGCCGCCCGGGAGCCCCGGGTCCTGGCGGCCGTCGCGCTGCACCCGAACGAAGCGCCCGTGCTGCAGGAACAGGGGCTGCTCGACGAGCACCTCGCCCGCATCGAACGGCTCGCCGCGCTGCCGCGGGTCCGGGCGATCGGTGAGACCGGCCTCGACTTCTTCCGCACCGGCGAGGACGGCCGCGACGCCCAGGTCCGTTCGTTCGAGGAGCACATCCGCATCGCGAAGGAGCACGACCTCGCGCTGACGATCCACGACCGCGACGCGCACGACGCCGTGGTCGAGGTCCTCGACCGCGTGGGTGCCCCGGAACGCACCGTCTTCCACTGCTTCTCCGGCGGCCCGGACCTCGCCCGGCTCTGCGCCGAGCGCGGCTGGTACATGTCGTTCGCCGGCACCGTGACGTTCAAGAACGCCGCACTGCTGCGTGAAGCCCTGGTCGTCGCCCCGCGGCACCTGATCATGATCGAGACCGACGCACCGTTCCTGACGCCCACCCCGTTCCGTGGCCGCCCGAACGCGCCGTACCTCATCCCGCTCACCCTGCGGTCGATGGCGGAGACGCTCGGCACGGACGCCTCGATGCTCGCGGCCCAGATCGCCTCGAACACCGAGCTCGTCTACGGCGCGTGGGACGCCGAGCCCGTGACGGTGGACGAGTAGTCGTGGGCGCACTGCTCGGCCCGGCGGAGATCCGGGAGCTCGCGGCCGAACTCGACGTCACCCCGACGAAGAAGCTCGGGCAGAACTTCGTGCACGACGCCAACACCGTGCGGCGCATCGTGTCCGTCGCCGGTGTGACCCCGTCGGCACGGGTGCTCGAGATCGGCCCGGGGCTCGGGTCGTTGACGCTCGGGCTCACCGAGACCGGCGCGCCCGTCACCGCGGTCGAGATCGACAAGCGCCTGGCCGCCAAGCTCCCGTCGACGGTGTCGTCGATGCAGCCGGATGCCAGGCTGACGGTCGTGCAGCAGGACGCCATGACCGTCGCCGCCACGGACCTCGACGTCGAGCCGACGCACCTCGTCGCGAACCTGCCGTACAACATCTCCGTGCCCGTGCTGCTGCACCTGCTCGCGACCTTCCCGTCGATCGAGCGGTCGCTCGTCATGGTGCAGGCCGAGGTCGGGTACCGGCTGGCCGCAGGCCCCGGCAGCAAGGTCTACGGTTCGCCGAGCGTCAAGGCCGCCTGGTACGGGTCGTGGAGCACCGCCGGGTTGGTCAGCCGTCAGGTCTTCTGGCCGGTGCCGAACGTCGACAGTGTCCTGGTGGCGTTCGACCGGCACGAGCCCCCGGGTGACGAGCTCCTGCGGTCTCGGGTGTTCACACTGGTGGACGCGGCGTTCCAGCAGCGACGCAAGATGCTGCGGCAGAGCCTGTCGGGGGTGCTCGGCGGCAGTGCGCACGCGTCCGAGGTCCTGACGGCGGCGGGCATCGACCCGACCGCCCGGGGTGAGGCGATCGGTGTGGACGACTTCGTGCGGCTCGGGCGGACGGTCTTGGCGGCTGCGGAGTAGTCCTTCTCACGCCTGGCGTCAGCGAAATACGGAATGTTTCGTGATGTCCGTTCGGTGCTCCTACGGTTGATCTCATCGACCGAGGAGCGACCATGCAGCCGACCGAACCACGACGACCGATCCGCCGCGGCCCGACCGAGGAACAGCTCACAGCCGGACGTCGGCGCGCCCTGCTCAGCGCGGATCCTGGTCGGCCGCCGGGGCCGCGGATCTTCACCGACGCCGAGCGGCAAGCGCTGTTCGCTCGGACGCCGCGACCTGAAGGCACGTTCGAAGAACGCCGCGAGCGCCGACGGCGCGCGATCGAGTCGATCGATCCGGACTGCAGAGCCGAACCCATCGCGCGCATTCGCCAGGCGCGCTGAGTTCAACGAGTGTGTCGTCCGGGCTGCAGCTGACCGCGATGGTGCGAGGTTCCGTGGTCGGTGCGAGCCGAAGTGCCTCACACCGAACACGGAACCTCGCACCATTCGAGGCGCCCGGGTCAGTGCTCGCGGGACGCCATCATCTCGAGGATCTGCTGGTGGTTGCCGTTCCGCTCGGCGAAGCGCAGCGGGTGCACGTTCTGCACCAGGATCTCCGGGGCAGCGCCGGACTCGATGAGCGCCATGACCTCGTCGGCGAAGGCGTCGAGCGGCATGCCGCCGAAGTCCGCGCCGCCCATCAGGTCGGTCATGACGGCCGGCGGGGCGAGCTCGAGTACCTCGAGCGACGACCCCACGAGCTGCTGACGGAGGGCCTGCGTGTAGGCGTGCACACCGGCCTTCGTCGCGCTGTACGTCGGTGATGCGGTGAGCGGGACGAACGCGAGACCGGAGGTGACGGTCATCAGGGTGGCCGAGGGCTGGGCGAGCAGGTGCGGCAGGAACGCGTCGACGAGGCGGATCGTGCCGACCAGGTTCGTCTGGACGAGCTCGAGGGCGTCGTGGATGTGCTCGGGGTCGCGGAGGTCCTCGTCGCGCATGATCCCGGACATGGTGATCAGGGCATCGAGCGACGGGTACGCCTCGAGCACCGAGGTGGCGGCGGCTTCGATGGACGCCGCGTCGGCGACGTCGATCTGCACGGTGCCGAAGCCGTGCTCGGTAGCGAGGGAGTCGAGGAGCGCCTGGCGACGGCCGCCGATGACGACGGTGCTGCCGGCGGCCTGCAGGCGCTGGGCGAGCGCGAGACCGATGCCCGAGGTCGCGCCGGGGATGAAGACGGTGGAGTTCGTGATGTCCATGACCACCACGATGCTCCGTGGACAGGGACGCAACCAGAGCGCGGTCATCGGGGGATCGGCGATCCCTGGCACCCGGGCCGGAAGCGGACGACAATCGACCCATGGACCGTGCCGCGCTCGCCGACTTCCTCCGCCGTCGCCGCGAGCTGCTGCGCCCCGAGGACGTCGGTCTCGGGCAGGGTCCACGGCGCCGGACCCCGGGGCTGCGCCGTGAAGAGGTCGCTGCCCTCGCCGGCATGTCCGTCGACTACTACACGCGACTCGAGCAGCAGCGCGGACCGCAGCCGTCCGAGCAGATGATCGCCGCGATCGCCCGGGCCCTGCGGTGCAGCCTCGACGAGCGCGACCACCTGTTCCACCTGTCCGGGCAGAACGCCCCGACCCGGATGCACCGCGCCGACCACGTCGACCCGGCGATCCTGCGGGTGCTCGACCGGCTCGAGGACACCCCGGCGATCGTCGTCAGTCACCTGGGCGAGACCCTGGTCGAGAACCGGCTCGCGGCGGCGCTCCTCAGCAGCTCGGTCGGCCTGCCGGGCAAGCGCCGGTACCAGGCGTGGCGGTGGTTCGTGACGGGTGAGGAGCTCGCGAAGTACGCGCCCGAGCAGCACGAGCGGCTGGGTCGGGTGGTGGTCGCGTCGCTCCGGTCGGCCGTCGGGCTCGCGGGTCCGGGCGACCGCCGGGCGACGGAACTCATCGCCGAGCTGCAGACGCGCAGTGCCGAGTTCCGCGACCTCTGGGCCAAGCACGAGGTGGCCACGCGCTGGTCGGACAACAAGACGATCGTGCAGCCGGAGCTCGGCCGCATCACCGTCGACTGCCAGGTGCTGCACACCGACGACCAGGCGCAGGCCCTGCTGCTCTTCACCGCGCCTCCAGGATCAGAGGACGCGCAGAAGCTCGAGCTCCTCGGCGTCGTCGGACAGCAGACCTTCGCCGGCTGACACGGCGCACGGTGCGAGTTCGCTCGGCTCGTGCAAGGTTGGTCGACCCCGCACGGTGCGAGGTTGGTCAGCCCGTGCGCCGTTGACCGCTCGGTGCCGCCCTCCAGTCCGCCACCGAGCGACCAACCTCGCACCGACCGGACAAGCGTGCACCGTGCGACCCGCCCGCTCCCGCCCCGCCCCCGCCCCGCGCCCCGCGCCCCGCCCGCCCCGAGAAGCAACGCCACGTCACACACTTGGGCACGTGCGGTATACCGTGCCTAGGGTGGGGGCGTGAGCACTCCGCGCGTGTACGTCATCCACGAGAACCCCGAGTGGTTCCCCCCGCTCGCCGCGGCCTTCGAGGCCGAGGGTGTCCCGGTCGAGGAGATCCTGCTGACCGAGGGGCAGATCGACCTCGCAGCCGAGCCGGCACCCGGCGTCTACTGGAGCCGCATGTCCGCGAGCTCCCACACCCGCGGCCACGAGCACAGCAAGGACTACACCCGGGCGATCCTCGGCTGGCTCGAGCGTGCCGGTCGCCAGGTCGTCGGCGGCAGCCACGTGCTCGAGCTCGAGGTGTCGAAGGTCGCCCAGCACGGGCTCCTGCAGCAGGCCGGGTTCGACGTGCCCCGCACGACCGCCGTGTTCGGCACGACGACGCTCAAGGACGCCGCCCGCACCTTCACCGACGGGCAGGACGTCCCCTTCATCACGAAGCACAACCAGGGCGGCAAGGGCCTGGGCGTGCGGCGGTTCGACTCGCTCGCCGAGTTCGACGCCTACGTCGACAGCCCCGAGTTCGAGGCCCCGGTCGACGGCATCACCCTGCTGCAGGAGTACCTGACGGCCCGCGAGCCCTTCATCACCCGCGTCGAGTTCGTCGGCGGCGAGTTCGTGTACGCGGTCCGCGTCGACACCAGCGCCGGCAGCTTCGAGCTCTGCCCCGCCGACGCGTGCGAGGTGCCGCAGGTCATCGCGGGTGCCGTCTGCGACGTGCCCGGCACCGAGACCGTCGGCGCGCCCCCGGCGTTCGCCGTCCGGACCGAGATCACCGCCGAGCACCCGCTGGTCCAGCAGCTCCGCACGTTCCTCGCCGACCAGCGCATCACCATCGCGGGCGTCGAGTTCATGGAGACGACTGACGGCCGCACCGTCGTCTACGACATCAACACGAACACGAACTACAACCCCGCGGTCGAGGAGTCCGCGCCGGCCTCCGGCCCGCGCTCCATCGCGAAGTACCTCGGTGGCCTGCTGGCAGCGGAGTACGCGGCGCAGCTCACGGCCTGAGAACGCAAGAACCACCGGACTGGAGGCCCGTGGCGGGCCCGCCACGAGCCTCCAGTCCGCCTTCCCACACCCCCAAGGAACACACGTGCGATTCGGATACTGGACCCCGCTCTTCGGCGGCTGGCTGCGCAACGTCGACAACGAGAACATGCCGGTCACCTTCGACTACGTGAAGCGCCTGGCGCAGCGCGCCGAGCGGATCGGCTTCGACCTGACACTCGTGCCGGAGCTCAACCTCAACGACATCAAGGGCACGGCGGCGCCCTCGCTCGAGGCCTGGTCGCTCGCGGCGGCCATCGCGGCGACGACCGAGCGCCTGGAGATCATGGCGGCGATGCGTCCCGGGTACCACCTGCCCGCGGTGACGGCGAAGCAGGCGGCGACGATCGATGACATCTCGTGCGGCCGGTTCACCTTCAACGTCGTGAGCGCCTGGTGGGCGGAGGAGGCGAAGCAGTACGGCGGGATCTTCTCGGAGCACGACGACCGGTACAAGCGCACCGCGGAGTTCGTCGAGGTCATGAAGGGCCTGTGGCGCGAGACCCCGTACTCGTTCTCGGGCGAGTACTACGACATCGAGAACGCGCACCTCGAGCCGAAGCCCCGCGTGACGCCGCGCATCTACGCCGGTGGGGAGAGCGAGGCCGGCAAGGCTGCGATCACCGGGTACGCCGACGCCTACGTCACGCACGGCGGCACGGTCGAGGAGCTCCGCGCGAAGATCGACGAGATGAAGCAGCGCCGCGTCGACGCCGGCCTGCCGCCGTTCGAGGCGTTCGGCATGGCCGCGTACGTCATCGTGCGCGAGACCGAGGAAGAGGCGCAGGCCGAGCTCGCCCGGATCACCGACGTGCAGCACGGCAAGGCGTACGAGTCGTACCAGGACTTCATCTCGAAGTCGCAGCTCGAGCACGTGCCCTCGCTCGAGGACTACTCGGTGTCGAACCGCGGCCTGCGCCCCGGGTTCGTGGGCACGCCGTCGCAGGTGGCCGACCGCATCCGGGAGTTCGAGGACGCCGGGGTCGACACGCTCCTGCTGCAGTTCTCGCCGCAGCTCGAGGAGATGGACCGGTTCGGCGAGCAGGTCATCCCGCTCGTCCGGCAGTCGGTCGGGGCGCAGTCCTGATGGGGGCCGCGCCGACCAACGCCGAGGACGGCTGGGCGTTCGAGACCCGCCAGATCCGCGCCGGCTTCAAGGCCGACCCGGGCTGGGGCGCGAACGTGCCGCCGATCGCGCAGAGCGCCGCGTACGTCTACCCGTCGGGCGAGGACGCGGCCGCGCGCTTCATGCTCGACGCTCCCGGCCACACCTACACGCGGGTGAACAACCCGTCGGCGGCAGCCCTCGAGCGCCGGGTCGCCGACCTCGAGGGCGGGATCGGTGCGCTGGCGCTGGCGTCCGGGCAGGCGGCGACGTCGCTGGCCGTGCTCGGTGTCGCACGCGCCGGTGACCACGTGGTGTCGAGCGCCTCGCTGTACGGCGCGACCTACACGCTGTTCGCGTCGACCCTGCGGGACCTCGGCATCACCTTCACGTTCGTGCAGGACCCGACCGACCTGTCCGAGTGGGCGGCGGCGGTGCGCCCGGAGACGAAGGCGTTCTTCGGCGAGTCCATCCCGAACCCCCGCGGGGACGTCCTGGACTTCGCCGGGGTGGCCGGGGTCGCACACGAGGCCGGTGTGCCGCTCATCGTCGACAACACCATCGCGACGCCGTACCTGGTGCGCCCGATCGAGCACGGCGCCGACATCGTCGTGCACTCCGCGACGAAGTACCTGGCCGGACACGGCAGCGCCATCGCCGGGCTCATCGTCGACAGCGGGAACTTCGACTGGGCCGCGCACGCCGACGCCTACCCGCAGCTGGCCTCGACCGAGCAGTCCGGGTTCGCGAACACGAACTTCGCCGAGAAGTTCGGGCGGCGGGCGTTCATCCAGCGCACCCGCTCGAAGCTGTCCGCCGACCTCGGGCCCGCGATCGCACCGTTCAACGCGTTCCTGGTGCTGCAGGGCATCCAGACGCTGTCGCTCCGCATGGACCGGCACGTGTCGAACGCCGCCACCGTGGCGAGCTGGCTCGACGCACACGACCAGGTCGAGCACGTGCACTACGCCGGCCTGCCGGACTCGCCGTGGCACCACCTGCAGCAGCGCTACGTGCCGAAGGGGCCGTCGGCCGTTCTGTCGTTCGACCTGGCCGGTGGGGTCGCCGCGGGCCGACGGTTCGTGGCGGCGCTCGAGCTGTTCGACCACGTCTCGAACCTCGGTGACGTCCGCTCACTCGTCGTGCACCCGGCATCGACCACCCACGTGCAGATGACCTCCGCCGAGCGGGCTGCCGCCGGGGTGGGGGACGGGCTCATCCGCCTGTCGATCGGCCTCGAGCACATCGACGACATCACCGCGGACCTGGCGCGGGGGTTCACGGCAGCCGCAGCGGGATAGGTTGGGCGCATGACCACGTTGGCCGCACCGACCCGCGTGCGGACGCGCGCCCCCGGCAAGATCAACGTGTTCCTGTCCGTCGGGGCGCTGCAGGACGACGGCTACCACGACGTCGCCACGGCGTACCAGGCGGTGTCCCTGTACGAGGACGTCACCGCTGAAGCCGCCGACGACTTCTCGGTCACCTTCACGGGCCCGATCGACACGAGCACCGTGCCGGTCGACGAGTCGAACCTGGCCATCCGTGCGGCCCGGCTCGTGGCCGACGCGGCCGGACACCGCGGCGGCGTGCGGCTGACCATCGACAAGCAGGTGCCCGTCGCCGGCGGCATGGGCGGTGGCTCCGCGGACGCCGCGGCGACCCTGCTCGCCGTCGACACGCTCTGGGGCACCGCGCTCGGTCGCGAGGAGCTGCTCCGGCTCGCCGCGCAGCTCGGCGCCGACGTGCCGTTCGCCTTCGCCGGGGGCACCGCCGTCGGGACCGGTCGCGGCGACGAGTTGAGCCCGGCGCTGGCCAAGGGCGAGTTCCACTGGGTCCTCGCCCTGAGCGAGGACGGGCTGAGCACCCCGGCCGTCTACCGTGCGCTCGACGAGCACCGGGAGCGGTACCGCGCCGACATCTCCCCGGCGCCCTCGCACCCCGTGGTCGAGGCGAACGTGCTGCAGGCCCTGCGCGCCGGCGACCCCGACCTGCTCGCGGACTGCGTGCACAACGACCTGCAGGCACCGGCCATGCGCCTGCAGCCCCGGCTCGCGGCGACGCTGGAGCTCGGTGAGAAGTCCGGTGCCCTGGCCGGCCTGGTGTCCGGCAGCGGACCGACCGTGGCGTTCCTGGTCGGTGACCGTGATGCGGCGCTCGAGCTGCAGGTCGAGCTCAGCGCCGCCGGGCTCGTCGCACTCCGCGCCACCGGCCCGGTGCACGGCGCACGCGTGGTGCACTGACCCGACGCCCCGGCACAGCCGTCGGCGGTTGGACCGCCACCGTCAGCGGTTGGACCGCCACCGTCAGCGGCTGTACTTCCAGAGGATGACCGTGCCGGTGTGCCAGTAGCGCACGACGTGGAACCCCTCGGCCACGAGCGTGTCGGTGACCTGCGGGCGGATGTTCCGTGACTTGCCGCCGACGAACCACACGGTGTCGATGCCGGAGATCCGCTGGGGCACCGTCGTCGCGATGTCCCCGTTGACGTTCCAGAGCTGCCCGCGTTCGGCACCGGTCTCGGCGACGGCGAGGTCGCGCATCCCGGTGAAGGCCTCGGGGTAGGAGTCGGCGATGACCTGCGCGGTGGTGCCCGGGTGCTCCCAGACGCTGCCGAAGACGACGCCCTCGTTCTGGTCGGTGCGCCGGTCCCGCTCGCGCTCGATGATGGCCGCCGCGTTCGCCCAGTGCGAGTCCTGCTTCGCGTGGGGCAGCCGGACGATCGTGCTCGTCGGTGCCGACACGAGCAGCATCCCGACGACCGCGAGCGCCAGCCACCGCCGGGGTCGGATCGCCGTGATCGCCAGGCCGATGAGCAGCGCGACGAACGGCAGGCTCAGGCTGGCGTACTTCGGGGAGTACAGGTGCTCCCCGGCCGCGGTCGCGCCGACGAGCAGTGCGGTGGGCAGGATCGTCAGGGGGACGGCGACGCGCACGGCCTGCATCCGCAGCAGGTCACGGGCGGCGGGGGAGGGGCGTCGGGTGGCCCGGACGGCGAGCACGACGCCGACGATCATCAGCGCCCACCCGAGCACCGCGTACGGCCAGACGGCACCGAACCAGGCGGTCGCGACGACCTGGCGCACGGTGGCCCACCCGACGCCGGTGATCCAGCCGACCTGCTTGGCCTGCCCTGCGGCGAGGACGATGAACGGCGACACCACGAGCGCGGCCCCGACGGCGGCGACGCCCCAGCGCACGAAGGCGGCGCGGTTGACCATCGGCGCGGCCACCCGACCGCTGCGCTGCGAGAGCACGGCGTCGCGCCGTGCGGCACGGTCGGCGACGGCCGTCCAGAGGAGCACGACCCCGTGCGCGACGACGGCCAGGGCCAGGTAGACGTTGAACAGCACGGCCACCACGGCGAGCAGGCCGTAGACGACCCACCACCGGGTTGCGTGGTGCCGGGTCCGGGTGCGCCGGACCGAGGTGATCCCCACGAGGGTCAGCGCGACGGCGAAGGTCGTGACGGTGGCGTACGGGCGCCCCTCGGTGCCGGCCCAGGCGACGCGGGGCAGGACCAGGAACACGATCCCGGAGACGACGCCGAGCCGCACCCCGCCGAGACGACGGCCGAGGGCGACGACGAGGCCGGCGGACACCCCGATGGCCAGCGCGCTCGGGAACCGCAGCGTGAACGGCGAGTACCCGACGAGCGTGAACCAGACGTGCATCACGGCGTAGTACAGGCCGTGGACGGCGTCGACGTTCTGCAGTTCGGCCCAGAGCGCCGGCCAGCTGCGCTGTGCGCTCGCGATGGTCGCGGCCTCGTCGTACCAGACCGACGGCACCCAGCTGAAGGCCGCTGCGACGACGACGCCGAGCGCGCCGACGGTGATCTCGGGGGTCCGTGCGAGGGCCCGGACAGCCGCCACGACGAGCCCCAGCGAGCGCGCGCGCACCGACGCGTCCGACGTCGTGCGTCGGACCGGGACGGTACCGGTGCGCGGGGAACTCACGCCCGCGACCGTACCGATCTGCTCTGGGGATCCGCCGCGTCCGGGCGCTGAACTCTCACATGCAGGAGTTCGGTGCGACGGGCCAGAATGACGGGATGGAACCCCTCGTCGCCCCCGCCGCCGCGCTCTCCCCGGGGCGGACGCAGCTCGGTTCGCGGACCGCCGCGCTCGCCGATGTCGGGGTCACCGGGCTGCGACGCCTGGCCACATCGCGCATCCTCGTCGTCGGGGCCGGCGGGCTCGGGGCGCCGGTGGTCGCGTACCTCGCCGGGATCGGTCGGCTCACGGTGGTCGACCCCGACGTGGTCGACGCCTCGAACCTGGCCAGGCAGACGCTCTTCACCGCCGCGGACGTCGGCTCGCCGAAGGCGCAGGTCGCGGTCGCCCGGGCCGTCGCCGTCGACCCGGGACTCGACGCGGTCGCCGTGGTCGGGTCGTTCACGCCGGACCTGGTCGCCGGACACGACGTCGTGGTCGACGCCGCCGACTCGGTCGTGGTCACCCGGGCCGTCTCGGACGCCTGCGCCTCTGCGGGCGTGCCGTTCGTGTGGGGCACCGTGCTCGGCCACGACGGGCAGGTCAGCGTCTTCCGCGACGCCGGGCCGGACGGCGTCGACTTCCACGACCTGCACCCCGACGCGCTGCCTGACGAGGGCTCGTGCGCCCTGGACGGCGTGGTCCCCGCCCTGTGCGGTGCGGTCGGTGCGGTGATGGCAGGACAGGTCTTCGCGTTGGTCACCGGCAACGGCGACCCGCTGCTCGGACGCGTGCTGACCGTCGACGCCCGCCGGTGGCGCTGGACGGAGAGCCCCGTCCGTCGCGGACCCGCCTCGCGTCGACCGGCACCTGCTGGTGCCTCCGCGACGCCGCGCATCGCGCCGTCCGCCCTGGCCGCCAGGGTGGCGGACCCGTCGGACCCGCTGGTCGTCGTCGACGTCCGGACCGACGAGGAACGCGCGGCCGGCGTGGTCGCCGGTGCCGTCACCGACGACACCGGTGCGGACGAGGTCGTCGTCTACTGCGCGCGCGGCCCCCGTGCGGACGCGTGGGCGGCGCGGCAACCGGCCGGGAGGCGCGTGACGGTCCTCGACGGCGGCTTCGAGGCCTGGCGTCGCGAGGGGCTGCCCGTGGCGATCGAGCACCGGTCCTGACCCAGCCCGGCCCCCTCCACCGCCCCTGCCGCCGCATCCGCGGATAGGATCGGTGGATCATGACGCAACTGCGGGTACGGGATGCTGCGGCCTTCCTCGGGATCAGTGACGACACCGTTCGTCGGCTCGTCGACGGCGGCACCTTCACCCGTGCCACGGACGACGCGGGGCGAGCCGTGGTCGACGGTCGCGACGTCGCCGCGTACGCACGCGAACGCAGCTCCGAGCTGACCGACCCGGCGTCCGCGGTGAAGAGCTCGGCGCGCAACCGCTTCGTCGGGATCGTCACCGACCTGGTCGTCGACACCGTGATGGCGCAGGTCGAGCTGCAGTGCGGCCCGCACCGCGTGGTGTCCCTGATGAGTGCCGAAGCCGTCCGCGACCTCGGGCTCGAGGTCGGGTCCGTCGCGGTGGCGTCCGTGAAGGCCACGATGGTCGCCGTCGAGGCACCTGCCCGGCACGAGGACGAAAGATGAGCCGCCTCCGGCCGTTCGCGGCGCTGGCCCTCGCCGCCACCGTCGCGCTCGGGCTCGCTGCGTGCACGACTCCGGACGCGGGGTCGGGGGCATCGGCCCCGGCGGGCTCCGACACCGAGGGGCCGACCGGTTCGATCACCGTGTTCGCGGCGGCGTCCCTCCAGAAGACGTTCACCACGCTCGGCAAGCAGTTCGAGACCGCGAACCCCGGTGCATCGATCCGGTTCTCGTTCGCCGGCTCGAGCGACCTCGTCACCCAGATCCAGAACGGTGCCCCCGCCGACGTGTTCGCGTCCGCCGACGAAGCGAACATGGCGAAGCTGCCGTCGATCGACCTGGCGAGCGGTTCGCCGCGGGACTTCGCGACGAACGTCCTCGAGATCGCCGTCGCACCGGGCAACCCGAAGGGCATCACGGACCTCGACGACCTGACGGCTCCGGGCGTCCAGCTCGTCACGTGCGCCGCCCCGGTGCCGTGCGGTGCCGCGACGGCGGAGGTCGAGTCCGCATCGGGCGTCGATCTCGAGCCGGTCAGTGAGGAGCAGTCCGTGACCGACGTGCTCGGCAAGGTCGAGTCCGGTCAGGCTGATGCCGGACTCGTCTACGTGACGGACGTCCGTGGGGCCGGCGGCAAGGTCGACGGGGTCCCGTTCGACGAGTCGGGCAAGGCTGTCAACACGTACCCGATCGGCGTGCTCCGGGAATCCGAGGACCCGGCGCTCGCACAGGCGTTCTCGGAGTACGTCCGCTCCGCCGCCGGGCAGCGTGTGCTCGCCTCCGCGGGCTTCGGGAAGCCCTGACCCGTGGCTCCGCGCGCTGACGGACGGCCGCCGGTCGCGTGGTGGCTCCCGCTGCCCGCGGTGCTCGGCGGGCTGTTCGTCGTCGTGCCGGTGCTCGCGATGCTCGGCCGGGTGGACTGGTCGTCGTTCGTCGGGCTCGTGACCTCCACCGCGTCACTGACCGCGCTCGGGCTCAGCCTCGGCACGGCACTCGCAGCCACGGGCGTCGCGTTCGTCCTCGGGTACCCGCTCGCCGTGCTGTTCGCGCGGTCGCGGTCGCGCTGGGTCGGCGTCGCCCGGGCCGTCGTGCTCCTGCCGCTCGTGCTGCCGCCGGTGGTCGGTGGTCTCGCCCTGCTCGCGGCCTTCGGTCGGCTCGGGGTGGTCGGGGCGTTCCTCGACGACCACGGTCTGCACATCGCGTTCACCACGACGGCGGTGGTCATCGCGCAGACCTTCGTCGCGATGCCGTTCCTGGTGTCCTCGGTCGAGGGTGCGCTCCGCGTCGAGGGCGACCGCTACGAACGGGTCGCGGCGACCCTGGGTGCCGGACCGACCCGGACGTTCCTGACCGTCACGACGCCGCGGGTCCTGCCCGGCATCGTCTCGGGGCTCGTGCTCTGCTTCGCCCGGGCGCTCGGCGAGTTCGGGGCCACCCTGACCTTCGCCGGCAGCCTGCAGGGGGTCACGCGGACCCTGCCGCTCGAGGTCTACCTGCAGCGCGAGGTCGACCCGGACACCGCGGTGGCCCTGGCGGTCGTGCTCGTCGTGGTGGCCGTCGTCGTCATCGGGGCCTCGTCGTTCCGCGCCCGCGGAGCCCTGGCGTGACGGCCGAGGGTGCGGTGGGCGTCCGGGCGCACGTCGTCGTCGGGACGCGGGACGTCGACGTCGCGATCGAGGTCCGTGCGGGGGAGTGCCTGGCCGTCATCGGGCCGAACGGTGCGGGCAAGTCGACGGTGCTCGAGGCCCTGGCCGGGCTGCTGCCGATCGATGCCGGCCGGATCGAACTCGACGGGGTGCAGGTCTCGAGCCCGCGGCACACCCTGCCCGCACACCGTCGCCGGATCGGACTCGTCGCGCAGCGGTCCGACCTGTTCCCGTTCCTCGACGTCGTCGGGAACGTCGCCTTCGGGCCCCGTGCGGCCGGAGCCGGTCGCGCCGCGGCTCGGGAACGTGCCCGCGACGCGCTCGACGCCGTCGGGGTCGCCGACCTGGCCACGCGCGACCCACGCACGCTCTCCGGAGGACAGGCGCAACGCGTCGCGATCGCGCGCGCGCTCGCCACCGACCCGGCGGTGCTGCTGCTCGACGAACCGACCTCGGCGCTCGACGTCGGCGCGCAGGACGAGGTCCGCGCGGCACTCCGGACCGCTGTCGCCGGCCGGCCCGCGGTGCTCGTCACCCACGACCCGGTCGAGGTGGTCGCACTGGCCGACCGCGTCGTCGTGCTCGAGGGTGGACGGGTGGTCGAGCAGGGCACCCCTGCGGCCGTCCTCGGTCGTCCGACGAGTGCGTTCGCCGCGACGTTCTCCGGGCTCGCGCTGGTGCGCGGGACCGCCACCGGGGGCGGGATCGCGATCGACGGCGGGGGTGAGCTGGCGTCGGGGGCGCACGCCGTGCCTCCCGGCCGGCCCGCCCTGGCCGCCTTCCACCCGACGGCCGCCGTGCTGACGCGGGACGGTGCCGGGGCCGCGCGCACCGTCTCGTCGCTCGAACCGCGCGACGGACTGGTGCGGGTGCGGGCCGGTGACCTGGTGGCGGACCTGACGCTCGCGCGGCTGACCGCGCTCGGGATCGCCCCCGGCGACGCGGTGCGCATCGACGTCCCCGCGGCCGAGGTGGCGGTCTACGCGCCCCGCGGTTGAGACAATGGTCCGATGACCTCCTGGTTCCCCAAGGTGTGGCCCGTGGCCACGCCGATCCTGGCGGCCGTCGTGCTCGCGTTCTCGTACGGCCGCTACGGACTCGGCACCGCCGTGGTGGTCGTCGTCGCCGTCGTGCTCGCGGTCACGGTGCTCGCAGCCGTCCACCACGCCGAGGTCGTCGCGCACCGGGTGGGGGAGCCCTTCGGCTCGCTCGTGCTGGCCGTCGCCGTGACGATCATCGAGGTCGCGCTCATCATCTCGCTGTCGAGCTCGGGCGGTGCGCAGGCCGAGACCCTGGCGCGCGACACCGTGTTCTCGGCGGTGATGATCACGATGAACGGGCTGGTCGGCCTCGCGATCCTGATCGGGACCCTGCGGCACAACACCGTGCGCTTCAACCAGGAGGGCGCGAGCGCCGCGACCATGACGGTGGCCGCGCTCGCCGTGCTGACCCTGGTGCTGCCGACGTTCACCACCGGCACCGACGACGCGTCCTTCACGGGGACGCAGCTCGTGTTCGTCGCGATCGCGTCACTGGTGCTCTACGGGCTGTTCGTCGTCACGCAGACCGTGGCGCACCGCGACTTCTTCCTGCCGGTCAACCGTGCCGGCGGGGTGCTCGTCGAGTCCGAGGACGCCCACGCCGCACGCCCGTCCGGTCGCACCACGATGGTGTCGCTCGGGCTGCTCGTCGTCGCGCTCGTCGCCGTGGTCGGGCTCGCCAAAGTGGAGTCGCCCGCGATCGAGGCCGGGGTCGCCGCCGTCGGGTTCCCGCCGTCCTTCGTCGGTGTCGTGATCGCGCTGCTCATCCTGCTGCCGGAGGGCATCGCGGCGTCGAAGGCCGCCGCACGGAACCGGATCCAGACGAGCCTGAACCTGGCGATGGGGTCCGCGATGGCGTCGATCGGTCTGACGATCCCGTCGATCGCGGTCGCGTCGCTGTTCATGCCGGGGACGCTGCTGCTCGGGCTCGGGCCGTCGCAGATCGTGTTGCTCGCGCTGACGATCGTCGCGGCGGTGCTCACCGTGCTGCCCGGTCGTGCCACGCGGCTGCAGGGCGGGGTGCACCTGGTGATCTTCGCCGCGTTCATCGTGCTGTCCGTCTCGCCGTAGGGCGGGGTGGGGTCGGCTGGGCTGGTTCGGCTGGGCTGGTTCGGCGCGGGCGGGGCGCGGGGCTGGCTGCCCCGGGTCGTTCCGGGCGTACCTGGTCGAATCGGGCGTACCTGGTCGGAAGTTCGCACCAGGTATGCCCGAAAGCACCAGCTATCGCGGACGTTCTGGGAAGGAACGGGCGCGGGGTGCGCGGGTACGGGGTCGAGTCGGGCGTACCGGGTCGTTCCGGGCGTACCTGGTCGAGTCGGGCGTACCTGGTCGGAAGTTCGCACCAGGTATGCCCGAAAACCCCAGGTATCGCGGGCGTTCTGGGAAGGAACGGGCGCGGGGTGCGCGGGCGCGGGGTCGAATCGGGCGTACTGGGCCGTTCCGGGTGTACCTGGTCGAATCGGGCGAACCTGGTCGGATGTTCGCACCAGGTGTGCCCGAAAACCCCAGGTATCGCGGGTGTTCTGGGAAGGAACGGGCACGGGGTGCGCGGGCGCGGGCGCGGGGCGCGCGGGCGCGGGGTCGAGTCTGGCGTGCCTGGTCGTTCGGGGCGTACCTGGTCGTTCCGGGCGTACCTGGTCGGATCGGGCGTACCTGGTCGGAAGTTCCGACACGGTATGCCCGAAAACGGCAGGTATCGCGGGCGTTCTGGGAAGGAACGGGCGTACTACCGCTCAGCCGCCGAACTCAGCCCCCGGCGAAGGGCGGCATGACATCGACGACCTCGACACCGTCGAGCGAGGTCGACCGGTCACGCGTGGTCACACCGTCGACCAGGTACGAGCAGCGCTCCTGCAGCGCACTCCATCGCGCAGGGTCCACGACGTCGATCGCGCCGAGGGCGGCCTCGATGGTGGGCCCCGACGCGGTCAGCGAGTCGACACCCACGGCAGCGCGGGCAGCGGCGAAGAACCGGATCGTGGTCATGCCTCAGCCGCCGATCGCACTCATGCCACGCGTCGGGTGCACGAGCTCGTCGCTATCGTCACCGTGGTCGCGCGGCTTCGCCCACATCGCGAGCCGCCAGAGCTCGGCGACCTCGTCGTCGTCCGCCCCGGAGCGCATCGGCCCGAGCACGTCGGTCTCCTCGTCGGAGAACAGGCAGCTGCGCACGTGCCCGTCGGCGGTCAGCCGGGTGCGGGTGCAGTCGGCGCAGAACGACTCGGTGATGCTCGCGATGATCCCGACGGTGCCGAGGGGCTTGCCGGTGACGACGTCGTGCACGCGGTACCGCTCGGCCGGGGCACCGTCGCGCGGGGCGTCGTCCGGCGTGAGCACGAACGACGTCGCCAGCAGCGCGCGGGTCTCGGCCGCGGTGATCATCGAGGTGCGGTCCCACGCGTGGTCGGGGTCGAGGGGCATCTGCTCGATGAACCGCAGCTCGTAGCCACGCTCCAGGCACCAGCGGAGGAGCTCCGGGGCTGCCTCGTCGTTGATGCCGCGCAACAGGACCGCGTTCACCTTGATGTCGAGTCCGGCGTCGTGCGCGGCCGACAGCCCGGCGATCACCTTGTCGAGGAACGGCCTGCGGGTCACGGTGGTGAAGACGTCGGGGTCGACGGTGTCGAGCGAGACGTTCACGCGCCGCAGCCCGGCGTCGTACAGGCCCTGTGCGCGGTGGGCGAGGCCGATCGCGTTCGTGGTGAGCGACAGCTCCGGGGCGTCGGGCAGCGCGGCACACCGGGCGATCACGTCGACCAGGTCGTGCCGGAGCATCGGCTCCCCGCCGGTGAACCGGACCTTGCGGACGCCGAACCGCGACGAGCCGATCCGGACCAGCCGCTCGATCTCGGTCGCCGTCATCAGGGCCTCGTCGGGGGCGAACGGCAGCCCGGCCGCGGGCATGCAGTACGTGCAGCGGAGGTTGCAGCGCTCGGTCAGCGACACCCGCAGGTCGACGGCGCGACGCCCGAAGCGGTCGACGAGTCCGGCGGGAGCCGGGTCCACGGAGCCGGTCGTGCCGAGCAGGGTCGCGGGTGCCATGGTCGTCAGCGTACGTGTTCCACGCGCCGGAACGTCAGCCGCTCCCACCACCGTCGCCACTCCGACCGCTCCGTGCGCAGCAGTGTGACGACCACGATGACCGCCACGGCCGCGAGCAACCACCACCGGTAGGCGTCGGCGGACGGCCACACCCCGCGCAGCGCGATGGCGAGGCCGATCGACAACCACTCCCACCGCCCGGACAGCACCACGAACGGGATGAGCAGCAGCGCGTACCAGGGGTAGCGCGGTGTCACGGCGAGGAACGTCACGCCGATCATCAGGACCTCGCCCGACCACGGCCGCGCCGGGTCGGACAACCGCCACGCCACGAACGCCGCGAGCAGCACCAGGAGCCCCACCACCAGGGTCGCCGCGTCGCCCTTGACCACGAGCGACACCAGCGCGAAGCGGGAGCCGTCCTCGTAGCCCTCCTCGCTCAGGTAACCGGGCAGGTACCCGAGCACGTCGAGCCCGGTCGTCAGCACGTAGGGCACGTAGAGCAGCCCGAACACGGCGATGCCGATGGGGATCGCCCACCAGGCCCGACCGCGGCCGAGCAACGGCGGGTACACGATCGCCGGGATGAGCTTGGTCGCGGTCGCAGCCCCGAGCGCGATGCCGCCCCAGATCGGCCGGCCGAACGCCACGAGCACGACACCGGCCGTGGCGAGGGCGGCGCCGACGACGTCGACGTGCGAGTTGGTGACCGCCTCGGAGGCGACGAGCGGCGACCAGGCCCAGAGCGCCGCCCACCAGGTCGGACGGCCGATCCGGCGGAGCACCAGGACGAGCCCGACGGTCACACCGAGCGACACGAGCAGCCCGGCGACCTGGAACGGCAGGTACTGCGCGGTCGCCGGCACGAAGAACCGCACCGCGGCGAACCACAGCTGCGCCATCGGCGGGTAGATCGTCGTGACGTCCGGCCGGTTGATCGCGGTGCAGTGTCCGTCGGCGCCGTCGCCGAGTCCGCGGAACCGGGGCTTCAACGGATCGCACGTGCCGTCCACCTTGTCGGGGAACAACCAGTCGGGTCGGAGACCGGACAGTGCCGCGGACTGGGGGGTGTGCGCGTACGGTGAGACACCGGCATGCTGGACGATGCCGTCCCACGCGTACCGAGCGGAGTCGGTGCTCGTGTTGGGCGGGCCGACCAGCGCGGCGATGCCGATCACCACCGCTCCGCCGATGACCATGGTGGTCATCCACCGGACGGGCACGAAACGCACCGCGAGCACGGCGATCACGAAGACGGTCCAAGCGATCAGCGTCCACGCAACGAATGCAGAACGATGGCCCGATCGGAGGAACCCCAGATGCGTGACGCCGACGGCGATGACGCCCGACAGGGCGAGTACTCCCACGACGGCCAGCACCGTGCCGATCCGGGCGGCGGTGCCGTCGGCCAGGGACGGTCGGAGGGCACGCAGTCGGTCGCTCATGGTCCGTCGAGGCTATCCGGCCTCCAGCGCCTGCTGCACGACGGACGAGCAGCTCTGGCGTCCCCCAACCGCAACGCCCGCTCGGCGGTGGTGCTCGGGCGCCTGCTCGGCATCGCGTTCCTGGTCTGCTTCGGCACCGGGATCTACAGCCACCTGCTGCAGGAACCGCTCGGCTGGATGCGGTTCCCGACCCGTCCGACGCAGCTGTACCAGTTCACGCAGGGCCTGCACATCACGACCGGCATCGCGATCATCCCGCTGCTGCTCGCCAAGCTCAACACCGTCATGCCCGCCCTGGTGCAGGTGCCGCCGGTGCGCGGCGTGCTGCACCTGCTCGAGCGGCTGTCGATCGCGGTGCTCGTGTCCGCGTCGATCATCCAGGTCGTCACCGGCCTGCTCAACACGTACCAGTGGTACCCGTGGCCGTTCCCGTTCCGCCAGGTGCACAACGCCCTGGCCTACGTGATCATCGGCTCGCTGGCCATCCACATCGCCGCCAAGCTGCCGGTCATCGCCCGCTACTGGCGGAAGCGCGACTCCTACGACGTGCACGGCCGGTTCATCGCGGACCCCGCGTCCGGCAGTGAACTGCTCCCACCCGGTCTGGAGGCTCATCCAGCGTCCGCCCCGCGCGCTGCGGTCTCCGAGACCACCGGGTCCACCGCCCCCGGCCTGCTGGGCCGCGTGTTCCGCTGGATCGACGGCGTCGACGACGCCCCCGGCGGCGCCGAGCCCCGTCCCACCGGACCCGACACGGCCCCGGAGACCCGCGAGGTGTCCGAGGAGCCGAGTCCCGCCCAGCCGACGGCCGACGTGCCGGAGGCGAGCCGGGCCTCCAGGCCGACGCCGGAAGCAGCCACCGGACGACGCCAGCGCATCGCCCGACGCGGGTTCTTCGCCGGCGTGACGGCGGCGACCGTCGGTGTCGTCGCGCTCACGGCGGGGCAGTCCTCGAAGCTCGCGGAACCGTTCAACGTGTTCGGCGCCCGCGGTCGCGGCATCGGCGCGAACGGGCTGCCGGTCAACCGGACCGCGCGGGCAGCCGGCGTCCTCGCGACCGCGACCGCCGCCGACTGGACGCTCACCGTCGTCGGCCACGACGTGAGCCGGACGTTCGTCCGGGCGGAACTCGTCGCGCTCGGCACCGCGCAGGTCGACCTGCCGATCTCCTGCGTCGAGGGGTGGAGCCAGATGGCGACCTGGAAGGGCGTGCGGATGCGCGATCTGCTCGACGCCGTGCAGGCGCCGCGGGGGTCGCACGTGCGCGTGACGAGCCTGGAGCGGCACGGCGGCTACCGGATCATGGACATGGGACCGGAGTACGCCGAGGACCCGACGACCCTCGTCGCCCTCGAGCTGAACGGTGCGACGCTCGACCTGGACCACGGGTTCCCGGCGCGGATCATCGCTCCCGGGCGGCCCGGTGTGCTGCAGACCAAGTGGATCGAGAAGATCGAGGTGCTCCGGTGAAGGCCGCGCGGATCGTGCTCGTGGTGATCGGCGTGCTGGTCATCGCGTTCGGGGCGTACGTGCTCGTGACGTCCGTCAAGCCGAACCGCATCGGCGGGCTCGGGGTCTGGCTGCTCGCGGCGGTGGTGCTGCACGACGCGGTCCTGTCGCCGTTCGTGGTCGGTGCCGGGCTGCTGCTGCGTCGGGCCGGACGCTCGCTGCGGGCCTGGGTACTCGTCGTCGTGCATTCGGCGATCGTGCTCGGCAGCGTGCTCGCCCTGGTGGTCCTGCCGGAGATCGCTGCGAAGGACCACGGGCAGAAGAACCCGACCGTGCTGCCGTTCGACTACGGCACGCGGCTGCTGCTCGTCGAGGGGGCGCTGCTCGTCGTCGTGGTGGTCGTGCTCGTCATCGGGGTGGTGCGGTCGCGTCGCGCTGGCGGGCCGTCTGGTTCGGCGGGTTCGTCCGGTTCGTCCGCGGTGCGCACCACTGGTTAAAGAGACAACCTTTCGGTATGATCAGGTCATGACCGACGAGACCCCGTGGCTCACCCGCGAGCAGCTGCGCGCGTGGATGAAGCTCGTCGCGGTCATGGAACTCCTGCCGGCCGCGCTCGACCAGCAGCTGCAGCGTGACGCCGACCTGACGCACTTCGACTACATGGTCATCGCGATGCTCTCCGAGACCGACACCCGGACCCTGCGGATGTCGGCGCTCGCCTCGGCCACGAACGCCTCGTTGCCGCGGCTGTCGCACGTGGTGTCCCGGCTCGAGAAGCGCGGGCTCGTGACCCGGTGCCCGTCGACCTCCGACCGCCGGGCCACCGACGTCCGCCTGACCGACGCCGGGTACGCCACGATCGTCGACGCTGCCCCGGACCACGTCCGCACCGCCCGCCGGGTGGTCATCGACGCGCTCTCCGACGAGCAGGTCGCGCAGCTCGACGGCATCGCGGCGTCGCTCCTGACGCGGCTCGACCCCGAGGGGCGTTTCGCAGCGCTGACCTACCCGCGCGAGGACGACGACACCGCGATCTGCGAGCAGCGGCTGACGGGTGCGGCGACCGACTGAGGCCGCCTGGCCTCCGCGTCCCTGCAATAGGCTCGCCGCATGACCGACCCCGCCGCGCCGTCCGACACGTACTCCTACCTCGGACCCGCCGGCACCTTCACCGAGGCGGCCCTCAAGCTCGTCGAGGCCGCCGCCGGCAAGCCCTGGCGGAGTGTCAACAACGTCGGTGAGGCCCTGGACGACGTCATGTCCGGGCGGTCGATCGGGGCGGTCATCGCAATCGAGAACAGCGTGGACGGTGGAGTCAGCGCCACGCAGGACGCCCTGGCCCGGATCCCCGGCGTGCGGATCGTGGGGGAGTACCTGGTCCCCGTCGACTTCGTGCTCGTCGCCCGACCCGGCACGACGCTGGCCGACGTCCACACCGTGAACGCGCACCCGGTCGCCTACGCGCAGACCCACAACTGGCTCGAGGCGAACCTGCCCGGGCACGGCCACATCCCGGCGTCGTCGAACGTCGCCGCGGCCCTCGCCCTGCTCGAGGCGGACCCCACGGCCGACGCCGCCGTCGCGCCGCCCGGCATCACCGACCACCACGACGTCGTCGTGCTCGCGTCGTCCATCGGCGACAACGCCTCGGCGGTCACCCGGTTCGTGCTCGTGTCGAAGACCCTCGCGCTGCCCGAACCGACCGGCGCCGACAAGACCAGCGTCATCGTCGAGCTGCCCGCCGACCACCCCGGCGCCCTGGTCGACATGCTCGAGCAGTTCGCGACGCGGGGCATCAACATGGGGCTGCTGTCGTCACGCCCGATCGGTGACGAGCTCGGCCGCTACCGGTTCGTCATCGACCTCGACGGGCACGTGCGCGACGAGCGGGTCGCGGACGCACTGCTCGGCCTGCGCCGGTTCAGCCCGCGCGTGACGTTCCTCGGGTCGTACCCGCGTGCCGACGGCGCCCGCCCCGAGGTTCCGGCGCGCTACTCGGACGCCGCGTTCGTCGAGGCGCGGGACTGGCTGCGCGCGATCGTGTCGGGCGAGCCCGGCGCGCGGTAGCGGCGGAACCGCCCCGGGTCAGGGCACCTGGCGCGAGCCGTGGCGGTCGTCCGCCGGGTCCGGCACGCGCACGGAGAGCCCCATCGGGTCGATGCGCGAACGGAAGGCGATGACCTCGCCCACCGGGTCGCCGTCGATCTCGAACTCGTCGGGCCGCTCGAGCCGCGCCGTGAACTCCTGCCCGCGCAGGTAGCGCAGGGGTCGTTCCTCGCGCGACTTCGAGACGATCTTCTTGCCGACGGCGGTCTTGCCCAGGTTCGACCGGCGGAACGCCCGCAGGATCCCGTTCTCCCAGAACACCCGGGCGCCGATCCGCACCCAGCCGAAGAAGCCGCGCGGCCGCATGACGGCGATGTCGAACACCCCGTCGTCGATCTCAGCGTCGGGCAGCAGGATCGCGCCGGCCTGCAGCATCCCGCAGTTGCCGACGATGAGCGAGTGCGCTCGGAGCGAGTGGTTGCCGTCGTCGTCGAGCTGGTAACGGAACTCGAACGCGTTGGCGTCGCGCACCGAACGGAACAGCGAGTCGACGTAGGCGAGCCAGCCGACCTTCTTCTTCAGCTCGGGGCGGGTGTTCACGAGCATCCGGGCGTCGAGCCCGAGGCCCGCCATCACCAGGAAGCCGAAGCGTTCGCGCTCGCCGCCCGGTCGCTCGACCTTGAGCATGCCGAAGTCGATCTTGCGGTCGTCGCCGTGGAAGATCGTCCGGACGCTCGCGCCGAGGTCGTCGAGGGGCAGCTTCATGTTGCGGGCGAGCAGGTTTCCGGTGCCGCTCGGCAGCAGGGCGAGGGTCGAACCGGCTTCGTGCACGACCTCGGCGACCGCACGGACCGTGCCGTCACCGCCGGCTGCGGCGACGACGTGGGCACCGGCCTCGATCGCGGCGCGGGCCATGCCGCCGCCCGGGTCTTCTTCCGAGGTCTCGAACCACAGGGTGTCGGCCCAGCCGGCTGCCTGCTGCTGTTCTTCGACGGTGCGCTTGAGGGTCGGCAGGTGGACCTTGACCGGGTTGTAGACCACCGCGGCCGTCCGCTGCTCGGTGGGGAGGGCGTCCTGGTCCGCGGGCGCGGTCTCCGAAGGGGTCGACATACGTTCACGCTACCGATCGAGGCTGCGTGCGGTTGCCTTGTCTAGGATGGAGCGGTGATCGATCCACAGCTGCTTCGCGACAACCCGGACGTCATCAAGGCTTCACAGCGGGCACGCGGTGCCTCCGAGGCCGTCGTCGACGAAGCCGTCGCCGCCGATTCCGCCCGCCGCAGCGCGATCACCTCGTTCGAGTCGCTCCGTGCGGAGCAGAACGCGTTCGGCAAGACCGTCGCCAAGGCCCCGAAGGACGAGAAGGCCGCGCTCGTGCAGCAGGCCCAGGCCCTCGCCGCCAAGGTGAAGGAGGCGCAGGCCACCGTCACCGCGGCCGAGGACACCTTCAACACCGTCGTCCGCGGCATCCCGAACGTCGTGCTCCCCGGGGTCCCCGAGGGTGGCGAGGACGACTTCGTCACGCTCCGCACCGTCGGCACCAAGCCCGAGTTCGACTTCGAGCCGAAGGACCACGCCGACCTCGGTGAGCACCTCGGCATCATCGACATCCCGCGTGGCGTGAAGGTCTCCGGCTCGCGCTTCTACTTCCTGCGCGGCATGGGCGCCCGGCTCGAGATCGCGCTGATGTCGCTCGGCCTCGACCGTGCGATCGCTGCCGGCTTCGAACCGCTCATCACCCCGACGCTCGTCCGACCCGAGACGATGGCCGGCACCGGGTTCCTCGGCGAGCACGCGGCCGAGGTCTACCGGCTCGAAGCCGACGACCTGTACCTGACCGGCACGAGCGAGGTCGCCCTCGCCGGGTTCCACGCCGACGAGATCCTCGACATCGAGAAGACCGCGCACCGCTACGCCGGCTGGTCGACCTGCTACCGGCGTGAGGCCGGGTCGGCGGGCAAGGACAACCGCGGCATCCTCCGCGTGCACCAGTTCAACAAGCTCGAGATGTTCACCTACGTGCACCCCGACCAGGCTGAGGCCGAGCACGAGAAGCTCGTCGGGTACCAGGAGCAGATGCTGCAGGACCTCGGGCTGCACTACCGCGTGATCGACGTCGCCGGCGGTGACCTCGGCACGAGCGCCGCGAAGAAGTACGACATCGAGGCCTGGGTCCCGACGCAGGGCACGTTCCGCGAGCTCACCTCGACGTCGAACTGCACGACGTTCCAGGCCCGCCGCCTCGACATCCGGTACCGCACCGAGAGCGGCAAGACCGCCCCGGTCGCCACCCTGAACGGCACCCTCGCCACCACCCGCTGGATCGTCGCGATCCTCGAGACGCACCAGCAGGCCGACGGTTCCGTCGTCGTGCCGGAGGTCCTGCGCCCCTACCTCGGTGGCGTCGAGGTGATCGAGCCCCGATGAGCACCCAGGGACGGTTCGTGGACGGCACCGAGCAGGGCGCGGGTACCGACGCGCCCGCCCGCACCAAGCGCTGGCTGGTCGCGCTCGACATCGACGGCACCACCATGCGCGAGGACGGTGTCATCACGCAGGCAGTGGTCGCCGCCGTGCGTGACGCCGAGGCCGCCGGCCACGAGGTCATGCTCTCGACCGGCCGCAGTGAGGGCATGACCGTGCCCCTGCTCGAGACCCTCGGCATCCGGCCGAAGTACCTGGTGTGCGCGAACGGTGCGCTCATCCTGGCCCGCCGCGCCGACGGCTCCTACGTGCGCGAACACGTCGAGCGGTTCGACCCGTCCGAGGTGCTGCAGACCATCCACGGCGCGCTCGAGAACGCCGCGTTCGGCGTCGAGGACGAGACCGGTCACTTCCTGCTGTCCGGCAACTTCCCCGACGACACGATGACCGTCGAGGGCGAGCACGTGCCGTTCGAGCAGCTGCTCGGCGTCGAGGCCACCCGCGTCGTCGTCATCTCGCCCGGCCACGACACCGAGGACTTCCTGCAGATCGTCGAGCAGATGGGCCTGCACAAGGTCTCGTACTCCGTCGGCTGGACGTCGTGGCTCGACATCGCTCCGGAGGGCGTGACGAAGGCCACCGCGATGGAGCGCGTCCGCGAGTGGCTCGACATCCCGCGTTCCCGCGTCTTCGCCGCGGGTGACGGCCGCAACGACATCGACATGCTCCGCTGGGCCTCGACGTCCGGTCGCGGCGTCGTCATGGGCCAGGCGCCCGACGACGTCGTCGACGCCGGCAACGAGCTCACCGGCGGCATCACCGACGACGGCTTGGCAGCGGCGCTCGACTCCCTGCCCCGCTAGTCCGCGCTGGCGCGCACCCCTGCCTGGAGGCCCGGGTAGACTTCCCGGGACGCGATCACGTCTCGCCACGTGGTCGCGTCACTGGAGGGTTGTCCGAGCGGCCGATGGAGCCTGTCTTGAAAACAGGTGGGCAGAGATGTCTCGTGGGTTCGAATCCCACACCCTCCGCGATGGACACACGGTTGCGCCCACTCCGCCTCGACGACGCGGCCGTCCTGGCTGCGGTCATCTCCGAGAACGCCGACCACCTGCGACCGTGGGAACCGGCGCGAGCGCCGTCGTACTACACGGAGTCCGGGCAGCGGGACGTCATCACGCAGGCCCTCGCCACGCAGCGCGCGGGCAACGCGGTGCCGTTCGTCATCGAGTCGACCGACGGGGAACTCCTCGGCCGGATCACGCTGAGCGGCGTCGTCCGCGGCGCCCTGCAGTCGTGCGCGATGGGCTACTGGATCCGCGCCGACCGTACCCGCCAAGGTCACGCGTCCCGCGCCGTCCGCGCGGCGGCCGATCACGCGTTCGACGTGCTCCGTCTGCACCGCGTGCAGGCCGAGACCCTGCCCGAGAACGTCGGCTCGCAGCGCGCGCTCGAGTCGGCGGGCTTCACCCGGTACGGCTTCGCGCCGGAGTACATCAAGATCGACGGGGTCTGGCGCGACCACGTCATGTTCCAGCTCCTCGCGCCGACGCCGACGCCGACGCCGACGCCGACGCCGACGCCGACCCCGACCCCGTGATCGAGGTCGTCGAGTACCGGTCGTCCTGGCCCGAGCGGTTCCGGCAGTTGCACGATGCGTACGCCGCCGCGCTCGACGACGCCGATGTGCCGTTCCGGAGCATCGAGCACGTGGGCAGCACGTCCGTGCCGGGCCTGGCGGCGAAGCCCGTGCTCGACGTCGACGTCGTGGTGGACACTGCCGACGTCCCGGCTGCAGTGGCGGCGATGGCGACGATCGGCTTCGAGCCGCGCGGTGAACTCGGCGTCCCGGACAGGCAGGCGTTCCGGGCACCGGAGCGGTTCGCCCCGACCAACACCTACGTCGTCGCGGCCGGGTCGCTCGCGCTGCGGAACCACCTGGCCGTCCGCGACGTGCTGCGTGCCGACCCGGCGCTCCGCGACGAGTACGCCGCCGTGAAACGCCGGGCAGCCACCGAGGCCGAGGACATCGACGACTACATCGAGCGGAAGAGCGACGTGCTGAGCCGGATCCTCCACGCCGGTGGCCTGTCTGACGACGAGCGCGCCGCCATCACCGCCACGAACCGTCGGATCACCGACCGCGGCGCGGGCGGCTGACGCGATCGGGGCGGGTGACGGTTCTGGTTCACGAACCCGGGTCTTCGCGAACCAGAACCGTCACCGTCCCGACGAGAACCGGCCTCAGGCGCTGGCGAGCATCGGGTAGAGCGCGGTGAGCGGGGCGCTCAGGCCGGCACGGACGTCGCGGCTGACCTGGTCGGCGAGGACCTCGTGCTCGCCGACCTCGACCGCGTCCCAGATCGACCGGACGATGTCGGCGGGGTCGGACTTCTCGACGTCGAGGTCGGCGGTCATGCCGGTGTCGGTGTAGCCGAGGTGGGCGCCGACGACCTGGGTGCCCTGGGGTGCGAGCTCGAGGCGCAGGGAGTTCGTGATCGACCAGAACGCGGCCTTCGACGCCGAGTACGCGCCGGCGAGGGCGACCCAGCTCAGGGCGGAGTGCACGTCGACCAGCGCACCGTTGGCGATCGAGGGGGCGAAGGCCTTGGCGACGCGGAGTGCACCGAAGACGTTGGTGGCGAAGATGCGCTCGACCTCTTCGACGGAGACGTCGACGAGCGGGTCAGAGCCGGCGATCCCGGCGTTGTTCACGACGACGGTCACGTCGGCTGCGGTGCGGGCCGCGGCGTCGACGCTCTCCTGGCTCGTGACGTCGAGGGCGAGCGGGACGATGCGCTCGTCGTCCCAGGTACGGGGGTTGCGGGCGGTCGCGTAGACCTTGGTGGCGCCACGCTCCAGGGCCTGGCGGACGAACTCGGCGCCGAGGCCCCCGTTCGCTCCGGTGACGAGGACGACGGCATTGGTGAGGTCGGTCATGAGTGCTCCAGACGAGAGAAGTTGAGTACGGAAACCGAACCTAGCACGTTGTGTCCGGAAATCGAACCCAGCTAGGATGAACGCATGCTCGGCATCCTCGGCGGCGACGAGCGCTGCCCCATCGCACGCTCCCTCGACGTCCTCGGCGAGAAGTGGACGCTCATGATCGTCCGCGACGCCGTCGATGGCTCGACCCGCTTCAGCCAGTTCCAGCAGAGCCTCGGCATCCCGCGCGAGGTCCTGACCGCACGCCTGGCCTCACTCGTCGACGGGGGAGTGCTCGAACGCACGACCTACAAGCCCGAGGGCGCCCGTGCCCGCGAGGAGTACGTCCTGACCGACGCCGGCCGGGACCTGTCGCTCGTGCTGCTCGCGCTCGGCGGCTGGGCCGACCGGCACCGGCCGTCCGAGCGGGCGTCGGACCTGCGCTTCGTCGACGCCGAGACCGGTGAGGCGGTCGAGGCTGCCGCCGTGACCGTGGATGCGCAGGAGCGCATCCCGACCGCGCGCCTCCGCGCCGTCATGGAGCCGGCGTCCTGAACACGACCGGCTGACGGACAGGAGGCCCGTGGCGGCCCCGCCCCCGAACCTCCAGTCCGCTTTTGGGTGCGTCAGCGCCGCACGTCGCACCCGCAACTCGCGCCGAGGACCAACTCGGCGGGGACCAGGTCGCGGTGCCATTGGTTGTCGGCGTCGAGGCCGAGCACACGGTCGACCGCGGCGACCGCCATCGTCTCGATCGGCTGCCGGACCGTGGTGAGCTGCGGGTTCGTGTAGTCCGCCTCGGCCGCGCCGTCGAACGACACGATCGCGACGTCCTCGGGGACGCGCAGACCGAGTTCCCACAGTGCGCGCATGACGCCGATCGCCTGCATGTCCGAACTGACGAAGACGGCTCGGGGTCCGGTCTCGTCGGCGAACATGCGGAGGCCGGCTTCGTAGCCACCGCGCCGGGTGAAGTCGGTGCGGACGATGGGCCCGTCGGGCAGGCCAGCCTGGCGCAGGGCACGCATCCAGCCCTGCTCGCGGAGCTCCATCGAGCCGGTGTGCCCCATCACGAGGCCGATCGAGCGGTAGCCGTGCTCGACCAGGTGCTGCGTGCCGTCGAGAGCGCCACGCAGGGCGTCGACACCGATGCTGGCGTACTCGGGGACCTCGAAGAACGTGTTGAGCAGGACCATCGGCAGGCCGGGGTCGGTGACGGTCGACAGGTCCGGGTGGGTCATGATGCTCGTCACGATGATGCCGTCGACCTGGCGCGCGGACAGGCTGCGGAGTCGCTCGCGCTCCTGGGCGGCGTCACCGTCGCTGTTGGCGAGCAGGACGTCGTAGCCGCGTGCGGCGGCGGCGTGGGTGACGGCGACGGCGAGCTCGGACCAGAACGGGTTGTCGAGTTCGGGCACGATCAGGCCGAGCATCTTCGACGAGCCGGTGCGCAGGGCCTGGGCGCTCGCGTTCGGGCGGTAGCCGAGGACGCGGATGGCCTCGCGCACCCGGGCGGCGGTGGTGGCGGCCACGGGGCGCGGTCCGTCGTGCACGACGTAGCTGACGACGGACGTGCTGACCCCGGCGTAGCGGGCGACGTCCGCACGGGTGACCGCCCTGGGGTTCGTCGGGACGGTCACGGGTGCCACCTTCGTCGGGTCCGGGAGCGTCGTTCGGGTGCCGGCCCACGACGGACCGGCACCCGAACGACACGTGTTACTCGGACGCGATCGTAGCCGACGACGTGCTGGCCGCTGACGTCGGTGCGTTCGCCGTCGCAGCGCTCGTCGTCTCGGGGGCGTCACCGAAGTCCGGCACGTCGAGGCGGGCGCCACCCTGCAGCGCGGACTGGTGGGCGATGATGCCCGGCAGGGTGAAGCGCGCGGCGGTCCAGGCGTTCACCGGCGGCAGGGTCCGGTCGACGACGGCACGGACGAAGTCGTCGGCGAGGAACTGGTGGCTGCCCTCGTGCCCGGTCGGCACACCGTCGTACTCGGCGGGCAGACGGTCGGTGTCGTGCACCTCGGCGTAGCCGGAGACGAACGCGTCGCGCAGGGACGGGTCGACGTCGGCCAGGCGCGGGTCGTCGAGGGACATCGTCGCCTGGGTGTCGATCTTGTCGCTGATGTCGTACGAGTCCTCCTTGTCCTGCCAGACGCTGGTCTTCGCGAGCTGCTCGAAGCTGGCCTCGGTGCCGAAGTAGCGGAAGCGCGACTCACGGATGTGCGACGGGTAGCCGACGCGACGCATCTCGTTGATGCGCATGACGCCGCCGTTGTCGAGTTCGAACAGGGCGGTGGCGTTCGAGAAGTCGTTGTCGAACTGGCTGACGTCCTTGTCGAAGACGCCGTCGCCGCGGTCGTCCTTGACGCCGATGCAGCTGACGCTGACCGCGTGCCCGGGGATCGCACCGAGGACCCCGCCGACCGAGTGCGTCGGGTAGAGCATGGGCGGGTAGCTGGCGGTGCGCTTCCACTCGTCGCCGCCGCTGTACTGGTACGCGGCGTAGAAGCCGAGGTCCATGTCGTGCACGTAGTCGCCCTCGGCGTAGAACACCCGGCCGAAGGCGCCGGCGGCGACCTGCTTGCGGGCGAACACCGTCGCGGGGTTGTAGTAGCTCGTCTCGCCCATCATGTAGGTCAGGCCGGTCTCGCGGACCGCCTGGATGATGTCGCGGATCTCGTCGACCGAGATCGCCATCGGCACGGCGGAGTACACGTGCTTGCCGGCGCGCAGGGCCTTGACCACGAGCGGGCCGTGGGTCCAGCGCTGCGTGAAGATCGCGACGGCGTCGACGTCCGAGGCGAGGACGGCGTCGAAGTCCGGGAACGTGCCGTCGAGGTGCTGCGTCTCGACGAGTTCGGACGCGCGCTCGCCGACGAGGTCCGTGACGTAGACCCGGTCCACGTCGGGGTGGAGCTTGAACAGCTTGGCGAACTGGGGGGCGAACTGGCCCGCGCCGACCATTCCGACAGAGATCATCAGTGACCTTTCCAGGGGTGTGGGATGCGTCGCCGAGCGGGTCGCTCCGATGCGATCGAGCGCCATCCTGACACAGCCTGTCTACACGTGACAACCCCTGTCGACAGCCCGGAAAGAGCCTCTTGCCAGCAGTGGTCCCCACGTGTAGATTCCCGGCTCACGGACTGCTGCACGTCAGTCCACCGCAGACGAAGGAGTCGCGATGGCAACCGAGAGCCCTGTGTCGTCACCCTTGACGACCGCCAGCACGAGACCGAGGAGTCGGTCCGCCGACCTCGCCCGTGCCCGCACCACCGCACCACGGCGCCGCCCCAGGAACGACCTGTGGCTCGCGCTCGTCTTCATCGCCCCGGCAGCCGTCGGGTTCGCGGTGTTCCTCGCCTGGCCGACCGTGCGGGGCATCTACCTGAGCTTCACGTCGTACAACCTGCTCACCGAGCCCGAGTTCACCGGCCTGCAGAACTACGCCCGCCTGGTGCAGGACTCGATCTTCTGGCACTCGATGGTGGTGACGGTCGAGTACGTCCTCATCAACATCGTCATCCAGACCGTCGTCGCGCTGTTCATCGCCGTGATGATGCACCGCCTGACCAAGTCGACCTTCGTGCGCGGCATCGTGCTCGCGCCGTACCTGGTGTCGAACGTCGTCGCCGCCCTGGTCTGGCTCTGGATCCTCGACACCCAGCTCGGCATCGGCAACGAGATGCTCGCCGCACTCGGGCTCGACCGCATCCCGTTCCTGCAGAGCGACGTCTGGGGCATCCCCTCGATCGCGCTCATCAACGTCTGGCGGCACGTCGGCTACACGGCACTGCTCATCTTCGCCGGCCTGCAGTCGCTGCCCGAGACCGTGTACGAGGCCGGACGCATCGACGGTGCGAGCGAGTGGAAGATGTTCTGGCGCATCACGGTGCCACTGCTCCGCCCGATCCTGTCCCTGGTGCTGATCATCACCGTGATCGGGTCGTTCCAGGTGTTCGACACCGTCGCCGTCACCACGCAGGGCGGCCCCGCGAACGCCACGAACGTCGTGCAGAACTACATCTACAACCTGGCGTTCGGCCGGTTCCAGTTCGGCTACGCGTCCGCGGTCTCGGTCGCGCTCCTCATCGTCCTCAGCATCATCACGATCATCCAGTACCGCCTCACCCGCTCGGGTGAGTCCGACCTGGACTGAACGGAAGCGCCATGACCACGACACTCACCCGTTCCGTCACCACGTCCCGCCCGCCGCGGATGGGCGCCGGCCACCGTCGACGCCCGTCGCTCGGCCGGGTGCTCGCCTGGGTCGCGATGATCCTCGTCATCGTCGTCACCCTGTTCCCGTTCTACTGGATCCTGCGCACCGCGCTGTCGTCGAACACCGCGATCAACTCCGACCCCACCTCGCTGCTGCCCGTCGGGTTCAGCCTGGGCGGGTTCGAGCGGGTCTTCGGCCTACAGTCCACCGAAGAGGCGTTGGCGCAGGGTGGTTCCGGCGCCGCGCTGAACTTCTGGCGGTACCTGCTCAACTCGATCCTGGTGTCGACGCTCGTCACCGTCGGCCAGGTGTTCTTCTCGGCAGCGGCCGCCTACGCCTTCGCCCGGCTGCGCTGGCCCGGTCGCGACAAGGTGTTCGGGGTGTTCCTGGCCGGGCTGATGGTCCCCGCGATCTTCACGCTGCTGCCGAACTTCACCCTCATCAAGCAGCTCGGGCTCGTCGACAACCTGCTCGGCATCGCCCTGCCGACGATGTTCATGACCCCGTTCGCGGTGTTCTTCCTGCGGCAGTTCTTCCTCGGCATCTCGAAGGAGGTCGAAGAGGCGGCGCTCATCGACGGCGCCGGCAAGGTCCGCGTGTTCTTCCGGCTCGTCATCCCGATGGCGGCGGCCCCGATCGCCACCCTCGCCGTGCTGACGTACATCACGAGCTGGAACGACTACTTCTGGCCGCTCATGGTGTCGTACACCGACAGCTCGCGGGTGCTGACCGTCGCGCTCGGCGTCTTCAAGTCGCAGACCCCGCAGTCCGGCACCGACTGGGCCGGGCTCATGGCCGCGACCCTGGTGGCGGCGCTCCCGATGATCCTGCTGTTCGGCGTCTTCGCCAAGCGGATCGTCAACTCCATCGGCTTCTCCGGGATCAAGTGACCCGGCTGTCGGACAGGACGAACACCATGACGAACCAACTGACCCGCCGCACGCTCTTCGCCGGCGGTGCCTCCGCCCTGGCCCTCGGTGCGCTCGCCGCCTGCTCGTCGCCCGGTCGCCGCACGACGAACCGGTCGGGTGCGCGCACCGTGAGCTACTGGCTCTGGGACGCCAACCAGCAGCCCGCGTACCAGGCCGTCGCCGACGCGTTCCACCGCGCGAACCCGGACATCACCGTGAAGATCACCCAGCTCGGGTGGAACGACTACTGGACCAAGCTCACCGCGGGCTTCATCGCCGGCACCGCGCCCGACGTCTTCACCGACCACCTGACGAAGTTCCCGCAGTACGCCGACCTCGACGTGCTCTACAAGCTCGACGAACTCGACGCCACGAAGGGCATCCGTGACGACGACTACCAGTCCGGGCTCGCCGAACTGTGGAAGGGCCAGGACGGCCACCGCTACGGCTCCCCGAAGGACTGGGACACCGTCGCGATGTTCTACGACAGGAAGGCGATGGCGAACGCCGGGGTCTCCGCCGAGGAGCTCGGGTCGCTCGAGTGGAACCCGGACGACGGCGGCACGTTCGAACGGATGCTCGCGCGGCTGACGGTGGACTCGAAGGGCCGCCGCGGCGACGAGGACGGCTTCGACAAGGACGACGTCGCCGTCTACGGCATCTCGTCGAACGGTTCGGGCGGCGACGGCTTCGGACAGACCCAGTGGTCGCCGTTCACCGGATCGGTCGACTGGTTCTACACGAACGAGAACCCGTGGGGCGACAGGTTCCGCTACGACGAGCGGGTCGTGCAGGACACCCTCGCCTGGTACTACCGGCTGGCCGAGAAGGGCTACATGGCGAAGTACGGGGTGTTCTCCACCACGACCGGGCCCGAGGTCCAGCTCGGCGCCGGCAAGTGCGCGCTGTCGTTCAACGGCTCGTGGATGATCGGTTCGTACCTCGGCATGGAGGACCTCGACGTCGCGGTCGCCCCGACCCCGATCGGCCCGTCGGGTCACCGTGCGTCGATGTTCAACGGGCTCGGCGACTCGATCACGAAGCAGGCGAAGGACCCCGAGGCCGCGGCGAAGTGGGTGGCGTTCCTGGGCAGCGACGAGGCGCAGCGGATCGTCGGTGAGAGCGGGATCGTGTTCCCCGCTCGTCCCGCTGGCACCGAGGCTGCCGTGGCGTCGTTCCGGAAGCGCGGGCTCGACGTCTCGGCGTTCACCCGGCAGGTCGAGGAGGACACCACGTTCCTGTTCCCGGTCACGAAGAACCCCGCCGACGTGCAGGCCCTGCTGCAGCCCGCCTTCGACGACGTCTACGCGAACGGCAAGCCGATCTCGACGCTGACCGGGGTCAACGAACAGGTCAACAACCTGCTCGCCCTCACCTGATCGAAACCCGAAACCCGAAACCCGAAACCCGAAACCCGAAACCCGAAACCCGACACCCCGCCCGTCGTCCGCATGCCGCACCGTCCGGTGCGGTGTGCGGACGACGCGTTGACCGTGCCGCCGACCACGACCCAGACTGCAGGGGATGACCTCCCTCACCTCCCTCGTCTACATGTCCGTCGCCGTCGACGACCTGACCGACGACCAGCTGGTCGCCATGCTGCGTGAGGCGCGGCTCCGCAACCACGCGCTCGGCGTCTCCGGGCTCCTGCTCGCCAAGGGCGGCCGTTTCATGCAGGTGCTCGAGGGTCCGGTCTGGAGCGTCGAGGACCGCTTCGCCGCGATCGAGCGCGACCCGCGGCACACCGGCGTGAAGTCGTTGTCGCGTGAGTCCATCAGCACGCGTCGGTTCGACGGCTGGGCGATGGCGTTCGGCAGCCCGACCGGGGACGAACTCCGTGACGAGCCCGGGTTCAGTACCTTCCTCAGCGACCGCACCGGCCTGCCGACCGGGGTGGCGGGCACGCCCGCCGACTGGCTGCTCCGCTGGTTCCGTGGGCGCGACCTGCAGGACCTGCCCGAGGAGCGCATCACGCTCGGCCGGCACGCGGCCTGAGACGCGCCGCCCCTCGGACTGCCGGCACGCGGCCTGAGCCGCACCACCCCTCGGACTGGAGGGACGGTGCGGGCCCGCCCCGTCCCTCCAGACTGTGAGACTGGTCCCGTGGAACGACGTGAGCAGATCCTGGTGGCCGCGGCGGAGGAGTTCGACCGCGTCGGCTTCGCCGGCGCGACGATCGCGGGCATCGCCCGCGCGGCGGGCGTCTCGCAGGGCACCCTGCACTTCCACTTCCCGACGAAGCTCGCCCTGGCGCTCGGCGTCATCGGCGAGCAGAACGCCCGCACCTTCGACGTCGTCAGCCACACCGACAGCTCGCCGGTCGCCGCGCTGATCGGTGCGTCGCACGGCATCGCCGACCTGCTCCGGACCGACCCGATCGTGCGGGCCGGGATCCGGCTGTCGCTGGAGCGCGGCGAGTTCCAGACCGCGACGCTGAGCTTCTACGAGCAGTGGATCGGCGGGATCGTCGACGTGTTCCGGTTGGCGGTCGCGAGCGGGGAACTCCGGACGGACCTGACCGCGGAGCAGCTCGGATCGACGGTGGTGCCCTACTTCACCGGCGTGCAGCTCGTGTCCGACGTCCGGACGCGGCGCACCGACCTGATGCCGGCCGTGGCGACGATGTGGCGCGTGGTGATCGCGGCGACGGCGGACCCGAAGCACCGCGACCGGCTGCTCGCCGTCGTCGAGGACGCGTTCGGCGAAGGCTGATCCGTGACGGCGTGCGGGGTCGGATCAGAGGTCGTGCAGCTCGCGGTCGCGGAACCACTTCAGCAGCCAGGCCGCACCGGTCCGGTCGAACGAGCGCGGGAAGTCCATCGTGCCGGAGAGGAAGGGACTGAAGCCCTCCTCGGACCGGATGTCCGAGTCGTCGAGCGCGCGGTAGGCCATCGACCAGCCGTCGAACCGTCGGCGCTCGATGTCCTCGCGCACGAGGGACTTCACCTCACCGTGCCGTCGGTCCTTCGCGATGACGTCGTACCGGTCCTGCACGCTCCACGCGGGCCCCTCGAGCAGCTGCATGAACCGGCCGCCCTTGGCGAGCAGGAGCCCGGAGACCCCGAGCGCTTCGTTGCGCAGCCGGGACTCCGCGAGCAGCACCGCCATGGCCTGGTCGTCGAAGGGGACGACGGCACGGCTCATGTAGACGATGGAGACGAGCACTCCTCCATCCTGCTGGGTGGAAGGCCGCTGCGCGAAGCGGATGTCCGCAACGCGCCTCACGGATCGGCGCTCCGGATCAGCCCTGCGGCAGCTCGTGCGCGGTGACGTCCTCGTTGCGCTTCTTCCGCCACGGTCGTGCCGGGGTGTTCGGGCCGTCCCAGACCAGGATCGCGCCCCAGGCGGCGGCGATCAGCGGCACCGAGATGATCGCGCCGGTGATGCCGGCGAGGACGGTGCCGGCGGTCAGCCCGATCAGGATGACGAGGCCGTGCAGCTTGAGGGTGCGACCCATCAGGACCGGCTGCAGGAAGTTGCCCTCGAGCTGGTTCACGACGATCACGATGCCGATCACGATGAGCGCCTTGACCGGGCCGAGGGCCACGAGCGCGACCAGGGCGGCGAGGATGCCGGCGGCGGTGGCACCGACGATCGGGATGAACGCCGTGATGAAGACGACGACGGCCAGCGGCAGGGCGAGTGGGACGCCCAGGATCGCGATGCTGACACCGATGCCGATCGCGTCCACAGCAGCGACGGTGGCCGTCCCGCGGACGTACCCGCCGAGGGTCGAGACGACCCGGTCGCCGACGCGACGTGCTCGGGCGTAGCGCTCACCGGTGAAGGGGCGGAGCAGGAACTCCCAGATGCTCGGGCCGTCCTTCAGGAAGAAGAACAGCACGACGATCATCAGCACGAGCCCGGTCAGGAAGTTCGCGGTGGCCGAGGCTCCGGCGAGGGCACCGGAGCCGAACTGCGCGCTCGTGACGAAGTCGGAGGCCCCGGCGACGGCGTCGTCGATCTGCTTGTCGGAGATCGAGAACGGCAGGGTCTTCGCGAAGGTCTGCAGCTGCTCGAATCCGTCGACTGCCGACTTCTGCAGCTGTGCCCACTGGTTCTCGACCGCGACGACGATGAGCCAGCCGATCAGCCCCAGGATCGCGAGGACGCCGATGAGCACCGCGAGGGTGGCCAGCACCGACGGCACCCGGTGCTTGCGGAGCCACGACACCACGGGGTGCATGGCCGACGCGATGATGAGCGCGAGGAGCACCGGGATCGTGACGACGCTCAGGATGTTGCTCGCCCAGACGATGCCGGCGACGACCACCACGACGATGATGAGCTGCAGGCACCGGGTCGCGAGGTGTCCGGCGGAGTCGGACCACGCGGCCTGGACCCTGGACGGCGGGGCTGGGGTGGTCGGGCGCGGGGCGTCGCGGAAGAACGGCATGCCCGAGACGCTACCGACCGGACGGCCGACGCGCCGGTTCCGCCGGCTCGATCGTCCGCCCGGTGTCCTGTCCCCGCGTCGCCGGGGCGACCAGGAACGCCGCGACCAGCAGGACGAGGGGCACGAGCATCGCCGTCTGCAGGCCGAGGTGCTCCCCGACGAAGCCGAGCAGCGGCGGCCCCACCAGGAACGCGATGTACCCGGCGGTGGCCACCACCGACACCCGGCGGTCGCCGTCGGTGGGGTGGTCGCCGGCGGCGGAGATCGACAGCGGGAACCCGAGCGCGATGCCCAGACCCCAGACGCCGGCGGCCGCCGCGGTGACGACCGGACTCGGTGACAGCACGACGAGCAGGACCCCCACCGCACCGACCGCGGCACAGACCCGGACGACCGGGGCGCGTCCGAACCGGGCGACGAGCGGGGTGCCGGCCGCACGACCGATGAGCATGGCGAGGGCGAACCCGGTGAACACGAGGGACCCGACGGACTCGGGGGCGTCGTGGTCGGTGGTCATCAGCAGCGGGAGCCAGTCGCTCGCGGCACCCTCGGCGAAGGCCATCGCCAGCGTGATCACGGCGATCATGGCGAGCTGCACGGTGAGGACGGAGCGGCGGGCTCCCTTGCGGGTGCCGGGGGCATCGGCGGACGCATCGGTCGGTGTCTCACGGGGCACCGGCCGCAGGTTCAGCGCCGCGAACACCGCCAGCGCGGCCATCACCGCGGCGCCGACGAGCAGGTGCACCCGGACCGGGGTCCCCGCCGCCGTCATGGCGATGCCGACGACCCCACCGACCACGCTGCCGAGGCTGAAGCACGCGTGCAGCACCGGCACGACCGGTCGCCCGATCTGCCGTTCGACCGCGGCGGCCTCGACGTTCAGCCCGATCTCGGCGACGCCCGCCCCGAAGCCGATCAGGAACAGCCCGGCCCAGACCCCGGCGGTCACCTGCGCCGGGGCGAGCAGCGCGACGAGCACCATGCCGACGACGGGCAGCGCGCCCCCGAGCAGGATGAGCGGGCGGTTGCCGACCCGTCGCACCAGCGCCCCGGCGCCGAGGATCCCGATCATCGACCCGATCGACAGCCCGAGCAGGACGAGGCCCATCGCCTCGATCGAGGCTCCGAGCTCGTCGCGGATCGCGGGCGTCCGGGTGATCCACGTCGCGATCCCGAACCCGGTCACCGTCGACGTGGCGAAGAGTGCGAGTCGATGCCGCCCGGCCATGCCCCCATCTGATCGGTCCCCGGGCGGCCCGTCAAGGGCGACCGCGTCCCGCGCTTAGGATCGGGCGCATGGCGACCGTCCTCCTCGTCCGTCACGGACGCACCACCGCGAACGCCACCGGCGTCCTGGCCGGACGCACCGCCGGCGTGCGACTCGACGCCGTCGGCCGCACCCAGGCCGAGCGGACCGCGGAGCGCATCGCCGCGGTGCCCGTCGTCGCCGTGGTGTCGAGTCCGCTCGAGCGCTGCCGGCAGACCGCCCGCGCGATCCTGGACCGGCAGACGGACCGGCAGACGGACCGGCAGACCGACCGGCAGACCGGTGCACCCGCCTCGCTGATCGAGCGGGCCATCACCGAGGCTGACTACGGGCAGTGGCAGGGCCGGAAGCTCGCCGACCTGGCGAAGGAGCCCCTCTGGCGCACGGTGCAGGCGAACCCGAGCGCCGTCGTGTTCCCCGGCGGTGAGTCCATGCAGACGATGCAGTCCCGGGCCGTCGCGGCCGTCCGGCGCATCGACGCCGAGGTCGAGGCGGAGCACGGACCCGGCGCCGTCTGGGTCGCGGTGAGCCACGGCGACATCATCAAGAGCGTCCTCGCCGACGCGTTCGGCATGCACCTGGACCTGTTCCAGCGCATCGGCGTCGGCCCGGCCTCGGTGTCCGTCGTGCGCTACGGCGAGCACCGCCCCGAGGTCGTCGCGACGAACACCGAGTCCGGTGACCTGTCCTGGCTGCGCACCGCCTCGGCACCCAGCGGGGACGCCGCGGTCGGCGGCGGCGCGGGCAACCCGGCACCCGATGCGCACACCGGCACCGGGCGTCCGGCGCCCGACGCGCCCGACGCGCCCGCGGGTCCTGCCCGACCCTGAACGGGCGGAGCCGAGCGCTCCTACAATGCGGGTATGCCCACCATCGTCCACGGCTTCGACTGGCCGGACCGCCTCGTCGTCGGCACCATCGGCCGTCCGGGTGAGCGCGCCTTCTACATCCAGGCCCGCTCCGGCCGGCGCGTCACCAGCGTCGCGCTCGAGAAGGAGCAGACCGCCGTGCTCGCCGACAAGATCGACGAGCTCCTCGACGAGGTCGCGACCGTCGACGACAACCGCTTCAGCGTGCCGCCGTCGGTGCCCGTCGAACTCCGCGACCCGGAGCCGCTCGACCAGCCCGTCGAGGCCGAGTTCCGCGCCGGGGCCCTGAGCCTGGGCTTCGACCCGTCCACCGCGCAGGTCGTCATCGAGGCGTACCCGATCGACGACGAGGTCGAGATCGTGTCCGAGGAGAGCGAGGACGGCATCGAGATCGAGGCCGTCGTCGAGATCCCCGAGCCCGCCGAGCTGTTCCAGGTGAAGATCCCGGTCGGCACCGCCCGGGCCTTCGTCGAGCGCACGCGCGAGGTCGTCGCCGCCGGTCGTCCGCCCGGCGACGCATGAGCGACGGCTCGCTGTCCGTCCGGGCGCGCATCCGTGAGGCGTCCAACGCCACCTTCCTCGCCGAACTCGACGGTGCGACCGTCGTCTACAAGCCCGTCGAGGGCGAGCGCCCGCTGTGGGACTTCCCGGACGGCACGCTCGCCGGCCGCGAGATCGCCGCGCACCTGGTCTCCGAGGCGTTCGGCTGGGGTGTCGTCCCGCCCACGTGGATGGGTGACGGTCCGTTCGGGCCCGGCATGGTGCAGCGCTGGCAGGACGTCGACCCCGAGCAGGACGCCGTCGACCTGGTGGCACCGGAGCTCGCCGAGGCGGACGGTTCGCCCTGGCTGCCCGTGCTCGAGGCCATCGACGAACACGACCAGCCCGTGACGCTCGTGCACGAGGACTCCGAGGCCCTGCGCCGGATGGCCGTCTTCGACGTCGTCGTGAACAACGCCGACCGCAAGGGCGGGCACGTGCTCGCGATGCCCGACGGCCACCGCTTCGGCGTGGACCACGGGCTCACCTTCCACGTCGAGCACAAGCTCCGGACGGTCCTGTGGGGCTGGATCGGGGAGCCGCTCGGTCCCGACGAGCTCGAGGGCCTCGACCGGGTGTCCGACGCCCTGCGCGGCGGTCTCGGCGACGAGCTCGCCGAGCACCTGACGGACGAGGAGATCGACACGCTCCGGGCGCGCTGCGCGGCCCTGCGCGCCGTCGGGATCTTCCCGCCGCCGCCCGGTCACGGCCCCGCCGTGCCCTGGCCGCTGTTCTAGACGCACCCAAGGACGGACTGGAGGCCCGTGGCGGTGTCGCCACGGGCCTCCAGTCCGTCCCGTGTGGGCTTCAGAGCCCCCGGTCGTCGCGGAAGAGCGCGCCGCCGACCCCGCGACGCGAGCCGAGGTACGAGCCGACCACGGCGACCCCGAGGTCGTCGTTCTCCGGCGCCACGACGCTGCCGTCCACCCGCTTCGCCATCGCGTCGATGAACCGGGCGAGCCCCGGGTCCTCGCCGAGCCGGAAGAACGTCGTCTGGGCACCGAGGCGTCCGGCGTTCTCGAGCTCCCGCACGGTCAGCGCGATCGTCACCGGGTCGGGCGGGTAGTCGAACCAGACCTGCCCGTTCGGCTCGAGGTGCGACGTGGGCTCGCCGTCGGTGACGATGAGGAGCACCGGCTGGGCCGTGGGGTGCTTCCGGAAGTGCCGGTTGGCGAGCAGCAGGGCGTGGTGCAGGTTCGTGCCCTTGTCCCACATCGCGTCGAGCCCGACGAGCTGTTCGACGTCCATCACCTCGGCCTCGCGACCGAAGGCGATGAGCTGCAGGTCGTCGCCGCGGAACCGGGTCGACACCAGGGTGTGCAGCGCCAGGGCGGTGCGCTTCATCGGCACCCAGCGGTCCTCCATCGCCATCGAGAACGACGTGTCGACGAGCAGCGCGACGCAGGCCTGGGTGCGGGCCTCGGTCTCCTGCACCTCGACGTCCTCGATGCTCAGGCGCACGCCGGCTCCCTGCCGCCCGCTGGCCGCCGTCCGCACGACGGTGTTCGTGATGGTGCGGGGGATGTCCCACGGCTCGGTGTCGCCGAACGCCCACTGCCGTGACGCCCCCGAGGGCTCGCCCGCGGCGCCCGAGCGACGGAGGTCCCGTGCGCCCTGGCGACCGGACATCCGCTGGGCGACGTCCTTGAGCAGGCTCTTGCCGAGCTGCCGCATCGCCTTCGGGGTGAGCCGGAGCTGCCCGTCGGCTCCGCGGCGCATCGCCCCGGAGTTCCGGAGCGCCTGCTCGAGGCGCTGCAGGGTCTTCGCGTCGACCGCAGCCTCGTCGCCGAGCTGCCGGGACAGCGCGTCGAGGTCCAGGTCGTCGAGCTCCGAGCCCGGCCCGGACTGAGCGAGCTGGTCGGCGAGGGCGTCGAGGTCCGCGATGTCCTGGAACACCCCGGTGCCGTCGCCCAACCCGAGCCCCTGTTCGCCCTCCATGCGCTCGGATCCGCCCCAGTCCTCGCCGGGACGCAGTGCGCGCAGGGTGCTGTCGAGCTGGGACAGCTGCCCCATCAGGTCGGGGGAACCGAAGGCCTGCTGGGCGAGGGCATCGAGTTCGTCCCGCTGCTCCTGGGTCATCGAGTTGCGCATGCGCTGCGCCGCGGCCGCGCGGGCTGCCAGGTCGTCGAGCAGCTCGTCGACGTTCGCCGGGTCCGACGGGAAGTACTCGCCGTGCTGGTCCATGAAGTCGTCGAACTGCTGCTGGGTGTCCTCGCCGCGGGCGTGCGCCTCGAGCAGGGCGTTGAGGTCCTGCATCATCGCGCTGACCGCGGCCCGGTCCTGGTCGGTGGCACCCTCGAGCGCCTGCTTCATGCCGGCGAAGCGCTGATCGAGCACCTCGCGGCCGAGCAGGTCCTTGATCTCGTCGTACTTCTGGCGCGCGGCCGGGCTCGTCCAGTCGTAGTCGCCGAGCTCCTGCACGGCGGCAGCGGGGGAGGGCGACAGGCTGTCGAGCTGCAGTTCGGCCAGGGCACGGTCGCCGTCGTCGAGGTCGACGTTGCGGGCGAGCTCCCCGCGCTCGGCGAGCAGCGCCTGGTCGAGGAGCTCGCGCACCTGCTGCAGGGTGCCGTCGAGGTTGTTCTTGCTCGTCAGCTCGCGGCGGCGTTCGGCCACCCGTCGGGCCAGGTCGTCGAGACCGCGCTGCGTCCGGCCCCCGCGCCGCAGGAACTCCCGCATCGCGCGCTCGGGCGACGTGCCGCCCATCACGTCCTGCCCGATGGCGTCGAGCGCCTCGGCCAGGTCGACCGGGGCGGCGAGCGGGTCGGGGCCGTCGGTGTACCGGCCGTACCGGGTGTCGCGCGTCAGGCGCCGGTTCTGCCTAGCCATAGACGGCTTCGCCCCCGCCGGACTCCTTGCTGATGCGCCGGGCCAGGAACAGGCCCTCGAGGGCGAGCTCGATCGCGCCGGCGCGTTCGCCGTCGTTCGTGGCACCCATCCGGTCGCACACCTGGTCGTACAGGTCGGACTCACCGATCGACGGCAGGCCTTCGAGGAACGCCCGGGCGCTGACCTGCTCGCCCGTGGTCACCATCGTGCCGCCGTCGAGCGCGTCCACGAGCACCGCGAAGTCGAGACCCTTGAAGCGGGAGCGCACGGTCTCGGCGGTCGCGGTGCGGAGCAGGTGCTCGAGGACCTCGTCGGCACGGTCCTCTTCGCCGTTCTCGAACTCGATCTTGCCGCCGAGGACGTCCACCGCGGTCTCGAGGTCGATCGGCCGTGCGACCGCCTCGTCCTCGCCCTGGCGTGCTGCGCGGTGCACCGCGGCCGCGGACACCGTCTCGGCACCGGCGATCGCGAACCGGGCGCTCACACCGCTGCGCTGGTCGACGGCGCTCGAACCACGCAGTGCGCGGGTGAACCGGGCGAGGATCTCGATCAGGGCGTCCGGGACCTCGGCCGTCAGCTGGGCCTCCTGCCGGATGACGGCGATCTCGTCGTCGAGCTCGATCGGGTAGTGCGTGCGGATCTCGGCGCCGAAGCGGTCCTTCAGCGGCGTGATGATCCGGCCGCGGTTCGTGTAGTCCTCGGGGTTCGCGCTCGCCACGACGAGCACGTCGAGCGGCAGTCGCAGCACGTAGCCGCGGATCTGGACGTCGCGCTCCTCCATCACGTTGAGCATCGCGACCTGGATGCGTTCGGCCAGGTCGGGCAGCTCGTTGATCGCGACGATGCCACGGTGCCCACGGGGGACGAGCCCGAAGTGGATGGTCTCCGGGTCGCCCAGACTGCGGCCCTCGGCGACCTTCATCGGGTCGACGTCGCCGATCAGGTCGGCCACGCTCGTGTCCGGTGTCGCGAGCTTCTCGACGTAGCGGTCGTCGCGGTGCCGCCAGCTGATCGGCAGGGCGTCGCCGAGGTCGTCGGCACGCCGGATGCTCGCGGTGGTGATCGGTTCGTACGGGTGCTCGCCGAGCTCGGAGCCGGTGATGACCGGCGTCCACTCGTCGAGCAGGCCCTGCAGGGTGCGGAGCAGCCGGGTCTTGCCCTGGCCGCGCTCGCCGAGCAGGACGACGTCGTGGCCGGCGATCAGGGCGCGTTCGAGCTGGGGGATGACGGTGGTCTCGAAGCCGTGCAGGCCGGGCCACGGATCGGTGCCCTGGCGCAGGGCGGTGAGCAGGTTGTCGCGGATCTCGGCGCGGACCGTCTTCTGGACGTGACCAGAGGTGCGGAGCTCGCCGACCGTGCGGATGTCAGGTCGGGTCACGTTCTGGACGTTACGCCGTTGCGGACTGGAGGCGCGGTGGCAGCCCGCACCGCGCCTCCCGTCCGCTTGTGGGTTTCCATCGCACTTGCGATCATTGAGATCCCGGCGACGGAGCCGGATTCGAAGTAGGGGGATCCGGCTCCGCCCCCGGTTGCTCGTTCCGCATCTGAACCACATCGGCGATCTCGGCGTACGGTCCCATTTCGTGAGCAGCGCGAACGCAACCATCAAGAGCCTGGTGCCCGCCAGGATGGACCGCTTGCCGTGGACCCGGTTCCACTGGAGCGTCGTCGTCGGACTCGGCGTGTCCTGGATCCTCGACGGTCTCGAGATCCAGATCGTGTCGAACGCGGGTTTCCAGGCGGACCTGAACCTGTCCACGCAGCAGGTGACGTCCCTCGGCACGATCTACCTGGTCGGCCAGGTCGTCGGTGCCCTGGTGTTCGGGCGCATGTCCGACCGGTTGGGGCGCCGCAAGCTGTTCATCCTGACGCTCGCGATCTACCTGGTCGGTTCGGGCATCGCGGGCCTCGCGCAGGACTTCTGGTTCCTGGCGGCCTTCCGGTTCGTCGCGGGTTTGGGGATCGGCGGTGAGTACGCGGCGATCAACTCGGCGATCGACGAGCTCATCCCGGCGAAGTACCGCGGGCACGTCGACATCGCCATCAACGGCACGTACTGGGGCGGTGCCGCACTCGGCGCGTTCGCGAACATCTACCTGCTCGACACGTCCTACTTCGCCGAGAACATCGGCTGGCGCATCGGCTTCTTCCTCGGCCCGGTGCTCGGCATCGCGATCATCTTCCTGCGACGGCACATCCCGGAGAGTCCGCGGTGGCTGATGACGCACGGGCGCGAGGAAGAGGCCGAGGCCACCGTCTCCCGCATCGAGGAGTCGGTGGAGAAGGCGACCGGCAAGCCCCTGCCGGAGGTCGACCAGTCGAAGGCGATGACGGTCACGCCGACCGACCGCGTCGGGTTCCTGGCCATCGCGCGTGTGCTCCTGAAGCAGTACCCGACCCGGACGCTCGTCGGCGCGACGATGATGATCACGCAGGCGTTCCTGTACAACGCGATCTTCTTCACCTACGCCCTGGTGCTCACGAACTTCTTCGGCCTGAAGACGGCGGAGACGGCGGTCTACTTCTTCCCGTTCGCGATCGGCAACCTGCTCGGCCCGATCATCCTGGGGCGCTTCTTCGACACCTGGGGTCGTCGGCAGATGATCTTCCTGACGTACCTGGTCTCCGGCCTCGTGCTCGCCACGTCGGCGTTCCTGTTCCGGGCCGACGCGATCTCGGCGACGGTGCAGGTCGCGTTCTGGTGCGTCTCGTTCTTCTTCGCCTCGGCCGGGGCGTCGAGCGCCTACCTGACCGTCAGCGAGATCTTCCCGCTCGAGCTGCGGTCGCAGGCGATCTCGTACTTCTTCGCCCTGGCGCAGATCTTCGGTGCGGTCGCGCCGGCGATCTACGGTGCCTTCATCGGTGACGGCTCGTCGCGGGAGCCGCTGTTCTGGGGGTACCTGCTCGGATCCGCGGTGATGATCGGCGGCGGCGTGGTGGCCTTGATATTCGGGGTCGACGCCGCGCGGAAGGGGCTGGAGGACGTCACCCAACCGCTCTCGGTGCTCACCGGGGACGCGAAGTCCGACCGGAGGTGAGCCCGGCGGCGGCGGTCTGACATTCTGTATTCAGAGTGTTTAGCGCCGCCGTCGCAGCGCTGTCAATGTGCGTGCATGGCACTCCTCCACAGCGCGACACCCGCGACCACGATCCACGGCAGCGACCGCCCTCGCCTCGGGGGTGCCGTCCGTGCGTGAGCCTGGGCTGATGGAGCACACCCCCATCCGAGCAGGCGTCGGCGGCCTCGATCCCCACGGCCTGCGCCGCAGCCTGCTGCGCGACGCGGTGTTCCTGCGACTGCTCGACAACGTCCTGCGGGGGGAGTACCGCCGCGGGCAGCGGCTGCGGCTCGACACCCTGGCATCGGACATGCGGGTGTCGCGCACACCGGTGCGCGAAGCCCTCGTGACCCTCGAGTCCCTGCAGCTGGCCAGCGTGCAGCGGTACGTCGGTGTCGTGATCTCGCAGTGGTCGGTCGACCAGATGATCGAGCGGATGCGGATCGCCCAGGCCCTGCTCGTCGATCCGCCGTCGAACTCCGTCGGGTACCACGACCGGTTCGACAAGGTGTGGCTGCGGGAGTGCTGGACCGAAGCCGGTGCCTTCGTCGAGCTCGGCGCCTGGTACCTGCGGCGCCGCGGGTCGTCGGTCAGCGGCGACTGGTTGCTGTCGCAGCGCATCGTGCTCGACATGTTCTTCACCGACGACGTCGCCCTGGCGAACGGGATCGATGCCGTGGTCGACCGGCGACGACGGGTCGAGATCGTCGAGCGGGCCGTGGCCGCTGCTGAGCGAGACGCCCTCGACGACTGTGCCGCGGCGCTCCTCGACCTGTCGTCCGCCCTGATCGCCCTGCCCGACCGCTTCCGGGTGGTCGTGTCGGCCTGAACCGACCTCGGCTGCGGATTCGCTCAGGTCCGCGCCGACCGCCGTGGATCCGCAGGTCGCGGCACTGAGCAGCGAGTGTCACCGGTGTCCCTCGCACTGGATCGTCAGGCAACGTCGTGGCAGCCTTGATCGGTTGCCGTCCCCGGCGTGTCCACCGACGACAGGAGTGCCCGTGAACGACGTCCGCGATCGATCCCACCGCTTGAACCGAGCGTCCGGGATCGCACGGCACGGACGTCTGCGGCGCTCGAGCCCCTTCGCGACCGCTGCCAAGACGGTCTCCGCCGTCGTCGCAGTGGCCCTGGTGAGTTCGGTCTCGGTCACGGCGATCGCGGCGAAGCAGGTCACGGACGACCTCGGTGACGGCGTCGAGATCCAGGGCCAGCCCGCACCGCAGGCGAAGGGCGGCGCGAAGCCGATCAGCGCCTTCAAGGGCGGGTTCAACATGCTCGTGGTCGGCACCGACAACGACCCCGAGCAGAGCGCAGCCTTCGGGGAGCGCGATGCGACCCTCAACGACGTCAACATCCTGCTGCACGTCTCGGCCGACCACACCAACGCGACCGCGGTGAGCATCCCGCGCGACCTCGTCACACCGATCCCGGCCTGCAAGAAGACCGACGGCACGGGCACAGCCCCGGCGATGGCGGCGCAGCCGATCAACACCTCGTTCGGCGAGGGCGGCCTGAACTGCGTCACCCAGACCGTCGCCGGGTTGACCGGGCTCGACATCCAGTACTCGGCGGCGGTGTCCTTCAAGGGCGTCATCGAGATGTCGAACGCGATCGGCGGCGTGCCGGTCTGCGTCGCCCAGCCGATCACCGACTCGTACACCGGGCTGAACCTGCCGGCCGGCACCTCGACCCTGCAGGGTGACGAGGCCCTGGCGTTCCTGCGCACCCGGCACGGGGTCGGCGACGGGTCGGACCTCGGCCGGATCTCGAGCCAGCAGGTGTTCCTGTCGTCGCTGCTCCGCACCGTGAAGTCGAACGACACCCTCGGTTCGCCGGCCCGCCTGTACAAGCTGGCCCGGGCGGCGGCGTCGAACATGCAGCTGTCCCAGAGCCTGAACGACATCGGGACGATGGTGCAGATGGGCCTGGCGCTGCGTGACCTGCCGCTGGCGCAGGTGAACTTCGTGCAGTACCCGGGCACCACGGGCGGCACCGGTGTCTACGAGGGCAAGGTCGAGCCGACGACGTACCTGGCCGACCGGCTGTTCGCGAAGATCAAGGCCGACCAGTCGTTCTCCCTCGGGGCGGACAGCACGGGCATCGGGTCCGAGACGAGTCCGACGCAGCCGAACCCGACGCAGCCGAATCCGCAGCAGCCGACCGCTGCACCGTCGTCGTCGGCCGCTGCGCCGGAGCCCGCGACGCCGGCGACACCGGCGGCGCCGTCGTCCGCTGCGCCGCGCACCCCCTCGGCGACGCCCGAGACCATCGACGGCCTCGAGGGCCAGTCCGCCGACCAGCAGACCTGCTCCAAGGCGTTCGGGTACTGAGGCGCGGGCGGACGGTCGCTTGCTTGCCGCCTCCCGCCCCTGCCCCCTTCCGCGAAAGCGACAGACTGCCGCCGAACATCCGCGGCACTCTGTCGCCCTGGCGCCAGTGACGGCCGAGCTCGGTGGCGCAGTGTCGCTTTCGTGGGCCCGCCGTTGCCGTGCGCGCGCCCGAACGTCAGCAGTGCACCCGCCCCCGAACGCAGAAACGGGGGCGCGGTGGTGGGCCGCGCCCCCAGGGGAAGTCGCTCCCCGCCGGGCGCCACGCGATCGGGCGCGCCGGGCCCGCACGGGGAACGACGTCGGGTGCTGTGTCGCGACGACGGGGACGAGCCCCGGAACGTGATTGCCGCGTCCCGATGATGGTATGCAGTGGGGTACGCCCCGACAACCCCCACGTGTCCCCACTTCGGGGGACCGAGTGTGACGGGTCGTGCCACGCGCGGGTGTTCGTCGGGTCGAGAGTGGCGCGGTCCTCCTGTATGGTGGTCGCAGCGCTCGCGAGAGCGCTTGGAGACGTCGCATAGTCCGGCCGAGTGCACCACCCTGCTAAGGTGGAGTCCCCTTTGAGGGGACCGAGGGTTCAAATCCCTCCGTCTCCGCACTGCACGAACTGCAGCACGAAAGCCCGGTCCGATCGGACCGGGCTTTCGTCGTTCCCGGGCGCCTCGCATGGCGGCCGAGCCTGCTGGAACCGGGTTCCGCGGCTCGAGGGCGCGCGCGTCTGACCTCCGGTCACCTCGCACCCGGCCTGGAGGCCCGGCGCACCTCTGTCCCGCCGGCGTCGGCCCCGGGGCGGTCACCGCTCAGGCGCGCGGCGGCCCCGTCGTCGAGCGCACGACGAGCGTCGGCGGCACGAGCGTCCGGAGGGGATCGGCCGGCGCCCCTGCAGCCGCGCCGATCCGCTCGACCAACCGCGCAGCCGCCAGGCGCCCGACCTCGTCGTTGTGCGGGTCGACCGTCGTCAGGCGCAGCAGGGGTGACGCGGCGAGCGGGGTCTCGTCGTTGCCGATCACCGAGACGTCCTGCGGCACGCGGAGTCCGGCTTCCTGGACGGCGGCGATCGCACCCATCGCCATGACGTCGTTCGCGGCGAACACCGCGGTCAGGTCGGGGTGCTCCCGGAGGGCGAGCCGCATGCCCTCGTAGCCGGTCGTCTCCGAGGTCGGGCCGGAGCCGTAGACCAGCGGCTCGATGCCGGACGCGACCAGCTGCGCGACGGTGGCGTCGCGGCGGAGCGCAGCCGGGCCTCCCGAACCGGTGACGTGGGCGATGCGGCGGTGACCCAGGCCGATCAGGTGATCCGCTGCCAACCGTCCGCCGGCGGCTTCGTCGGAGGCGACCACGTCGAGTCCGCCCGGGACGTCCTCGCGCGCGCCGGCGACCACGACCGGGGTGTCGGCGGGGACGACGACGTCGGGGAAGCCCTCGGCGGCGAGCACCACCCCGTCGACCCGGAGCGAGACCAGGTCGTCGAAGGGTGAGGAGTCGAGGTGGGCGTTGGCCCGGGTGTCGGCCAGGGTGAGGCGGAGTCCGTGCGGGGCGAGGGCCTCGCGGATGCCGTCGAGCATCGGCACGTACCAGGGGTTGCGGAAGTCGTCGACGATGACCCCGATGGTGCGGGTCCGGGTGCCGGCGAGGATGGCGGCGGCGCGGTTCGGGCGGTAGCCGAGCTCCGCGACGGCGGCGAGCACCGCGGAGCGGCGGGCGGGGGAGACCCCGGGATCGTCGCGCAGCACCATCGACACCAGGGACTTCGAGACGCCTGCGCGTGCGGCGACGTCGATGATCGTCGGCGGGCGAGGGGTCACGCTGAGCCTTTCCGGCACGGTGCTTGACAGGACATGGGCTGGTGCGGCTACAGTCTACCGACACGTTCTGGAACGTTCCAGAATCGGGATCCAGCGACCTTCTCGAAGGAGAGAACATGAGCGACAGCATCGGCGTCGCCGTCATCGGCGCGGGCATGGCGGGCAAGGCCCACATGGCTGCGTGGCGGAACGCACCCTCCCTCTTCACCTCGACGCTGCCACCGGTCCGGCTCGTCTCGGTCGGCGACGTCTACGAGCCCCTCGCGGCCGAGGCCGCACGGCGCTTCGGCTACGAGCGGCACGACACCGACTGGCGGGCCATCGCGGCAGCGGACGACATCGACGTGGTGAGCGTCGTCGTCGCGAACACCCTGCACCGCGAGATCGTCGAGGGCCTGCTCGCCGCCGGCAAGCACGTGCTGTGCGAGAAGCCGCTGTCCGACTCGCTCGACGATGCCCGCGCGATGGCGTCCGCCGCTGCCGAGGCCGCGCAGCGCGGGGTGCTCGGTCGCATCGGGTTCACCTACCGCCGGGCTCCCGGCCTCGCGGCCATCAAGGAGCTCGTCGAGGACGGCACGCTCGGCCGGGTCCTGCACGTCTCCGGCCGGTACTGGACCGACTACGGCGCCTCGCCCGACGTCCCGTTCTCGTGGCGCTTCGCCGGGGCGCCGGGATCCGGCGCGCTCGCCGACGTCGGCTCGCACCTGTCCTACGTCGCCGAGTTCCTGGCCGGCCCGGTCCGGAGCGTCAGCGGTGGGACGTTCACCACGTCGATCACCGAGCGCCCCGTGGCCGCCGGACACGCTCTGCGGGGGCAGGCCGTCCCGCTCACCGGAGAGACCGCGGCCGTCGGCAACGACGACTACGCCACGTTCAGCGCACGGTTCGGCGACGGCACGGTCGTCGGGTCGCTCGAGGCCTCACGCGTCGCGGCCGGGCACCCGAACGGCCTCGTCATCGAGGTGTTCTGCGAGCGCGGCGCCGCCCGCTGGGACCAGGAGCGCGCCTCTGAGATCGGCCTCGCGCTGCAGTCCGACGGCTCGCGCACGGGTGGGTACCGCCAGGTCGTGCTCGGCCCCGACCACCCCTACGTCGCGGGTGGCATGGCGATGGACGCCCCGGGGGTCGGCTGGGGGCAGAACCAGATGTTCGAGTACCAGGCGCGGGCGTTCCTCGACGAGATCGCGGGGCTGTCCGGCGCCGTGCCCGACGCTCTGCCCGCGAACGCCACGTTCGACGACGGCGTGCACAACATGGAGGTCCTCGACGCGGTGGCACGGTCCGCCGCAGCCGGGGGCACGTCCGTCGACGTTGCCGACGCCGTCGTCCCGACCACGGAGGGTGGTGTCCGCGCATGAAGCTCGGTCTCTACAACGCGATCCTGCACGACCGGCCCCTCGCCGACGCACTCCGCGTCATCGCGGCCAACGGCCTCACCGGCATCGAGCTGAACACCGGCGGGTTCCTGCCCCCGGTGCACGTGCCTGACATCGACGCGATCCTGCAGGACGACGGGGCGCGTGACGCGTTCCTCGCGCAGTTCGCGGGGACCGGCGTCGAGATCGCCGGGCTCAACTGCAACGGCAACCCGCTGCACCCCGACCCGGCGATCGGTCCCGCGCACGCCGAGGACGTCCGGCGCAGCATCCGCCTGGCGGCCCGCCTCGGGCAGGACCGCGTCGTCACGATGTCCGGACTGCCGGCGGGGGAGCCGGGCGGGACGCGGCCGAACTGGATCGTGAACGCCTGGAACTCGGCTGCGCTCGACGTCCTCGAGCACCAGTGGAGCGTCGCGGTGCCGTTCTGGCAGGAGATCGACGCCCTGGCCCGGGAGCACGGCGTCAAGGTCGCACTCGAGCTGCACCCGCAGAACCTCGTGTTCAACCCGGCGTCGATCCGGGAGCTCGTCGAGCGCGGCGGGCTGACCAACGTCGGGGTGGAGCTCGACGCCTCGCACCTGTTCTGGCAGCAGATGGACCCGGTGGCGGTCGCCCACGACCTCGGTCCGCTCGTGTTCCACGCCGCAGCGAAGGACGTCCGGATCAACCCGCACGCCGCGATCAACGGGGTGCTCGACAACTCGTTCCGCCGGTTGTCGCCGGACGAGTCACGCACGAACCTCGGCGGCGACGAGTGGGCGAACGAGTGGCCGAAGCCGTCGGCGTGGGACTTCGTCGCGCTCGGCAAGGGCCACGACGAGGCGTACTGGACGACGTTCCTCGAGGCCCTGCGTGCGATCGACCCGGACATGTGGGTGAACATCGAGCACGAGGACACCGAGCTCGGGCGCGAAGAAGGGGTCGCGGTCGCCGCACGCGTGCTGCGCGCCGCGGACGCGGCGCTGGCGCCCCGGTCCTGACCGTCCGTCAGCCGACCCGAACACTGCCTGGAGGCCCGTGAACCGTTCCGGGCACCGGGTGACGGACCGGCGTGTGGTGGGGCCGTGCCTCCCGGCCCCACCACACGCGGATCGGCCACCGGTGCGCGGAACGACCAGTCCGTGCACCCGTACCGGGTGCTGTCACCGGCCCGATGTAGCATGCACGACACCTGTCCCCGACGATGGAGCCCTGCGTGCCGGAGCCGACCCACCCCGCCTTCCCGCTCGAACACGTGCGGGCGGTGGGCGACGACATCGTGGCCTCGGTCGCCACGGTGATCGACGGCAAGGCGGAAGCCATCCGCACGGCCCTGACGGTGATGCTCGCCGAGGGACACCTGCTCGTCGAGGACGTCCCCGGCGTCGGCAAGACCGTGCTCGCCAAGGCGCTCGGCGCCTCGGTCGGCGGGTCCGTGAACCGCATCCAGTTCACCTCGGACATGCTGCCGTCCGACGTCACGGGCGTGAACATCTTCGACCAGTCGTCCGGCACCTTCCGGTTCTCGCCCGGCCCGGTGTTCGCGAACGTGGTCATCGGCGACGAGATCAACCGCACCAGCCCGAAGACCCAGTCGGCCCTGCTCGAGGCGATGGCGGAGTCGCAGGTCACCGTCGACGGTGTGACGCGTCCGCTCGACCGGCCGTTCATGATCGTCGCGACGCAGAACCCGATCGACATGGAGGGCACGTACCCGCTGCCCGAGGCGCAGCGGGACCGCTTCATGGCCCGCATCGCGATGGGCTACCCGAGCGTCGACGCCGAACGGCAGATGCTCGCGAACCGCGGCGGCAGCGACCCGCTGTCGCGCCTGCGGCCGATCGTCGACGTCACCACGCTGCGGGCGATCATCGAGACCGTCGCCGGGGTGCACATCGCCCCCGACGTCGAGGCGTACATCATCGCGATCGTCCGGTCGACGCGCACCCATCCCGACCTCGTGCTGGGTGCGAGCCCCCGCGCGACGCTGCACCTGGCGCAGGCGGCCCGTGCGCACGCAGCCCTGCTCGGCCGCCCGTTCGTCACCCCCGACGACGTCGCGACGCTCGCCCCGATCGTGCTCGCGCACCGGCTCGTGCCGGTCGCCCGTGGGCTCGGCGGCACCGGCGAGGACACCGTGCGCGAGATCGTCGTCCGCATCGTCTCCGACACCGCCATCCCGTTCACGGCCACCCCCGTCCGCTCCTGATGGCCGGTCCATCGGCACCGCCGTCGCTGCTGCGACGCGTCGGTGCCGCGCGGTCCACGGCGGCACGGTTCGGCCGCCGGGGGCTGTCGTTGGCCCGACGCACCCCGTTCCCGCGCCCGACGATCCGGGGCTGGACGGTCATCGCCGTCGGCATCGGCCTGGTCGGCGGCGGTCTGGTCGGCACCACGAGCGTCGCCGTCACGGCCGGCCTGCTGCTGCTCGTCCTGGTCGTGCTCGGCATCGTGATGGCGTTCGTCGTCGCCACCCCGCTCCGCGGCAGCCGCAGCACCGCACGGGCGATCGTCCAGGTGGGCGAGGTCTACCGGGAACGCATCACCCTCGGCAGCACCAGCCTGCGGATCGGCCCGCGGGCGACGCTGCTCGTGCGCGAACAGCTCGAGGACGCCTTCGCCAGCCTGGCCGAGGCGGAGACCTACGCCGAGGTCGGGCCGAACCTGCCGCCGGCAGCGCTCGACGTCGAGGCGCTCGCGATGCACCGCGGCCGCTCGCTGGTCGGCCCCGTGACGATCCGGGTCGAGGACCCGTTCGGCCTGCTCCGCATCGACCGACCCGTCGTCCCTGCTGAGGAGGTCGTCGTCGTCCCGGCCTCGGCCCCCCTCGGGGCGATCGACGCCGGGGCGCTCGCCGGTGCGGTCTCGGCCGACGAGGGCCGGGTCGGACAGGGTGGTTCCGCCGACGACAGCGAACTCCGCCCCTACCGACCGGGTGACCCGATCCGCCGCGTGCACTGGGCCCAGAGCGCACGGCGCGGTGAACTGCACGTCCGCCAGACCACCCAGGCCCAGCCGCCCGAGGCCGTGATCGCCCTCGACGTCCGGCGCGAGTCCTACCAGCGGCTCGGTCGAGAGGACCTCGCCGAGCTGTCCGACCTGGGCGGCGACCAGGCCTTCGAACACGCCGTCGTGGTGGCCGCCAGTGTCGCCCGGGCGCTCGCCGCCCGGACCTCCCGTGTCGTGCTCGTGTTCGACGGTCCCGAAGGCGCGACCCGGCACGCGGGCGACGTCGGCGGGCTCACCGACGTGCTCGTCGGGCTCGCCGACGTCCGGCTCCGCTCCGACGCCCGCGAAGTCACCGACGTCCTGCCCGAGGTCCGTGGCCGCGACGTGCACGGCATGACCGCCGTCGTGACGGGCACCTGCACCGCGGAGGAAGCCGCCGAACTCGTCAGCGCGACCAGCGGGTCGAGCCGCGGCATCCTGGCGACGATCGTGCCGCCGGACCCGGCCGTGCGGGGCATCCTCGACCGCGGCGGCTGGCGGACCCTCGTGGTGCCGGTCGTCGGCGCGACGCCGTCCGGGGCCGCACGGTGACCGGGGTGAGCGCACCGGCGCGTGGCCGTGCCGACGTGCGCGAGATCCTCGACCGCGACGACGACCTGCGTGACGTCCCGAGCGCCTGGGTCGTGGCCCTCGCGCCGGTGCCCGTGCTCCTCGCCGCCCTCGCCATCCGGCCGCTCGTGCAGGGCATCGCCTGGTGGGCATCGGGTGTCGTCGTCGTCGCCGTGCTCGTCGCCGTGATGCTCGCCGTGCGCCGCCAGACGCCCGGCATCCGCTTCGTCGTCCTGGTCGGCACGGTCATCGCCTGCTCGTGCGCCGCCGCACTGGTCAACGACATCCAACCGCTCGGGTGGCTCGACGCCGACGGGGCCCTCGGGGAGACGCTCGCCGCGATCCGCCTGAACCCCGCACCACTGCCGCAGACCGACGCGATCCGGCTCGTCGTCACCGCGTCGATCGGCTGGGTCGCTGCGGTCTCGCTGTTCCTCGCCGCCATCGCGCGGATCCCGTCGCTCGCCGCTGCCCCGGCCCTCGTCATCCTGATCGTGCCGGGCGTCATCACCGGGCAGCCCGCCGGCACCCCGCTCGTCATCACCACGGCGGTGGCGTTCCTCGCCCTGCTCTGGCTGTCCGTGCGTCCGGTGCAGCGCGCACTGCCGGCCGCGGTCGTCGGGGCGATCGGGCTCGTCGTGGCCATCGGGCTGCCGACGATCGTGCCGCTCAACGCCAGCTGGTTGTCCGGCGTGACCGGTGCGATCCAGTCGCCGATCCAGCCCGGACGGCCCGGCACCCTGCTCGAACTCGGCAACGACCTGCGCCGTCCGAGCGAGCTCGAGGTGTTCCGCTACCGCTCGTCGGACGGGCAGCCCGAGTACCTCAAGCTCGCCGACCTCGACGAGTTCGGCACGGGGGACTGGGTGCCGACCGTGACGAACGCGGCCGAGGCCGACACAGCCGACGAACAGCAGTGGGCCGAGGGCGTCAACCCGCGCCTGGCGAGCCGTGGCGACGTGACCGTCCGGATCACCGGGCTGTCCAGCACCTACCTGCCGGTCCCGTCGGGTGCGGTGTCGATCGAGTCGCAGTCCACCAACCTCGACCTGTCGCAGTGGCGGTGGATGGGGAACTCGAGCACCGTCCGGTCGACGGGTGCCGCGACCGCCCGCGGCGCGATGTACGAGGTCTACGGGGCCTCGACGTTCGCCAACGACTACCTCGACGCGGTCGCTGCTTCGGGCGTGCTCGCCCGCTCCGACGGCCGTGGCTTCCGGGAGCCCAGCCGCCAGCAGCTGCGCACCGACCTCGCCCTGCCCGACGACCTGCCGGCAAACATCTCGACCACCGCGACCCGCGTCGCAGCCGCCGCGACCGACGACTACGGGCGAGCGCGGGCACTCGAGCAGTGGTTCCGCAGCGACCTGTTCACGTACTCCGAGACCGCTCCCGTCGAGCAGGGCTACGACGGCGACAGCATGGACGTCGTCTCGACGTTCCTGAAGGTCCGCGACGGGTACTGCGTGCACTTCTCGTCCGCGATGGCCGTGATGGCCCGGACGCTCGGCATCCCCTCGCGCATCGCGGTCGGGTACCGGGCCGGGTCGCCGCAGCCCGACGGCGAGTACGCGGTGTCGAACCGGCAGCTGCACTCCTGGCCGGAGCTGTACATCCAGGGCGCCGGGTGGGTCGCCTTCGAGCCGACGCCCGACTCCGACGAGGCCGCGCCGTCCGAGGAGCCCTCGGCCTCGCCGACCGCGGCGGCACCGGAGACCCCGCTGCCGGCGCCCGAGCAGACCACCCCGGCGGACGAATCAGCGTCACCGACTCCGTCGGCGACTCCGGTTCCGGGTGCCACGGGTGCGTCCGGCACCGGCGGCGGCGGTGGGCCGGTCGGGCTGCTCGTGGGCCTGCTGCTCGTGCTCGCGGTCCTCGTCGCCCCGGGCCTTGTGCGAGCAGTTCGCCGCCGGTCGAGGCTGTCGGCGATCGCTGCCGGTCGGTCACCCGCCGTGCAGGCGTGGCGGGAGTTGCTCGACGACGTCGCCGACCACGGGTACGCCCCGGGCCTGGCGCCGCCGGGTGACCCCGCCGCCGTGGCCCGGACCGCCCGAGCCGTGCTCGGACGCCTGCGGCCCGGGCTACCGGAGTCGGTCGTGCCGCACCTGGAGGCCGCGGTCGACGCGGTCGATCGCGAACGCTTCGCCGCCGGCGGGGCTGCATCGGTGGACACTCCGTCGTTGGAACGTCACGTCCGCGACGCTCGGGAGGCGCTCGACGCCTCGGTCCCCACGGTGCGCGTCGTGCGGTCGCGCCTGTTGCCGCCGAGCCTGCTGCCGTCGTCCGCCTGGTCCCACGACGGGCCGAAGCCCCGCCGTCGGGATCGTCGCACGGCCTGACGCGGGCGCGTGCCGGCTGGCGGGTGTTGCACGGTGCGGGGTTCGTCGGGTGGTGCGTGGTTGGTGGCTCGGTGCGGGGCTGTAGGCGTGCACGGGGCGGTTGAGCGGACACGGGGTGGCGAACCTCGCACGGTGCGGGCTCTGTTGGGCGATGGCTCGGCGGGTGTTGCACGGTGCGGGGTTCGTCGGGTGGTGCGTGGTTGGTGGTTCGGTGCGGGGCTGTAGGCGGGCACGGGGCGGTCGAGTGGGCACGGGGTCGCGAACCTCGCACGGTGCGAAGCCCCGACCGCCGCGCCGCGCCTCGCCGCCGCCCGCCGCCCGCCAACCTCCGCCCGCGCCCGCCCGCGCCGCCGAGCGGGGCGCCGCGCGTCAGCGCCGGCGGATGACCGCCTCGACCAGCGTCGCGATGAGCTCGCCCGGATCGACCCCGGGCAGCGCCGGCGCGTCGAACACCAGGCCGACGTTCGCCCCGATGAGCACGGTCGCGAACTCCTCCGGGGTCATGCCGACCTCGACCTCGGGGTGGGCACCGAGCCACAGCCGCACCAGCTCGAGCACCCCGTCCTGCAGGATCCGGCGCTGCCGGATGAACTCCGGCAGGAACTCGGGGTGCCGCACCGCGTACCCGCGGAACGCCGAGAGCAGCGCGAACTGCTCGCTCTGGTCGTTCCGCCCGAACGCGGCGCGCAGGACGTCCCCGACGTCGACGGCGGCGATGTCCGCGTGCACGAGTTCCTGCAGTGAGCCGAGCACGACGTTCGTTGACCGCTGCATGACCTGGGCGAGCAGGTCTTCCTTGGACGAGAAGTTCGAGTAGACCGCACCCTTGCTGAACCCCGCGCGCGCGGCGACGTCGTCGAGCCGCGCGCCGTACACACCCTGTTCGGCGAAGACCGCGGCTCCGGCGGCGAGCAGGCGTTCCCGGACCTCGGCGCGCGGGATGCGCTGGGTGGGGGAAGCGTCGTCGCTCATCGGTTGCTGCTCCGACCTGTGCTGGTGGTCGTCGGGGAGAGCATCGTGGTGGAGACCTGCCGCGCCGCGCGTCTGATCCCGCGCGGCATCAGCGAAGCCCCCATCCCCACGTCTGCTCGGAACCGCCGCGTTCGGGTCGCGTCGGTGCTGTGCGGACAGCGTTCACCGGGACGTTGCCCGGCAGAACTGCCAGGTCGATACCCGGCGGTACTGATCGTACCGTCGCGGAGCGCCGGAGGACAGCCCCTCAGTCCTCGTGCTCTTCTCGGACACTGCCGGCACCGGTCCGACGGCCCGGGCGCCGGAGCAACCGGAGCGCGTCCGGCCGCAGGCTCCGACCCCGCCGGAGCAGCGAACCGAGGGTCGACTTCGGCTGCCAGTCACGGCCGTTCGGCAGCCCCCAGCCCCGCCGGACCGCTCCCCAGCGGAGCCCGAGCGACAGGGTGATCGCGAGCAGGATGCCGAGCGACGGCGACCCGAGCGCCGAGGCGATCACCATCACGGCCGACGCAGCGACGGCCACGGTGGCGTACAGCGCGTTCCCGCCGAACACCGCCGGCACCCGCCGCAGCAGCAGGTCACGCATGGCCCCGCCGCCGACCGCGGTGATGGTCCCCATGATGATCGCGGCGGGCCAGTCGAGCCCGGCGTCGTAGGTCCGCTGCACGCCGACCACGGCCCAGAACCCGATCACGGCGGCGTCGAGCACGGTGAACAGCCGGTCCCAGGTGAGCTCGGAGAACGACACGAGGAACGCGATGAGCGCCCCGGCGACGGCGACCGGCACGTACAGCGGATCGACGAGCGCGACGGGTGGCCCGTTCTGCAGCAGGGTGTCGCGGAGCATCCCGCCGCCGAGTCCGGAGACGAACCCGACGACCAGGAACCCGAACAGGTCGAAGTCCATCGCGCGGGCGATGGAGCCGCCGAGCAGGGCGGACGCGAAGACCCCGGCGAGGTCGAGCACGTTCGTGACCGACGCCAGGCCGTCGACGGACAGCAGGTTCATGAGAACCATCAAACATCACGTCGCACGACTGGCGGGCCGTTCGGCGGTTAGGTTAGCCTCACCTTCGTCATGCTCGCCACTCTCGTCATCGGTCTCCGTGAAGGCCTCGAAGCCACGCTCATCGTCGGCATCATCGCCGCGTTCCTGCGTCGCAACCGCGTTCCGCTCACCCCGATGTGGTCGGGCGTCGGGCTCGCGGTGCTGCTCAGCATCGCCGTCGGCTTCGGGCTGCAGGCCGTCGAGCAGGCGCTGCCGCAGGCCCAGCAGGAGGGCATGGAGGCGGTCATCGGCATCGTCGCCGTCGTCTTCGTCACGGGCATGATCGTCTGGATGCGCACGCACGCGCGCACCCTGACCGCCGACCTCGAGGCCAGTGCGACCGCTGCCCTCGGCCGTGGCACCGCCTGGGCCCTCGCCGGCATGGCGTTCCTCGCCGTCCTGAAGGAGGGCTTCGAGACCTCGGTGTTCCTCCTCGCCACGTTCCAGGCGTCGTCGGACACCGGCCTCGCCGCCCTCGGTGCCGTGATCGGCATCACGGCCGCGGTCGTCGTCGGCTTCGGCATCTACACCGGCGGCGTCCGCCTCAACCTGTCGCGGTTCTTCACCGGAACCGGGGTCTTCCTGGTCTTCGTCGCGGGTGGCCTGGTGCTGACCGTCCTCCGCCGCGCGCACGAGGCCGGCTGGATCGTCATCGGCCAGCAGCGCACCGTCGACCTGTCGTGGCTCGCGCCGAACGGTTCGGTGCAGGGCGCGCTGGTCACCGGCGTGCTCGGCATCCCGCCGGACCCGCGGGTCATCGAGGTGCTCGGCTGGTTCCTCTACGTCGTCCCGGTGCTGGCCCTGACGCTCTGGCCGCGCGCCTGGCGTCCGTCGCCGGACCGCGTGCCCCGGGTGCGCGCCGTCGTCGCCGGTGCACTCGCCGTGGCGGCAGCGGCACTCGCGATCGCCGTGCCGACGGGCGGGGTCGACCTGCCCCGCACCACCGCGGTCAGCGGCGACGCCAGCTCCGTCTCCGCCAGCGTCGACGGTGCGTCCGGCGTCCTCCGCGTGGCCGGCACCGGAACCGGCCAGGAGGCCCGGATCACCCTGCCGACGTCGGCCCACCGCCGCGTCACCCGCGCGGGCGTGGCCGCCGACCGGTGGCGCGTCGTGCAGGACGGGGCCGGTGAGCAGGGGAGCGGTGCCGACCGCCCGGCGACGCTGACGCTCGACGACCTCGTCGGCCTGTTCGGCCGCCTGCCCGTCGGGGTCTCCCCGTCGACGAACCCCGGCCCGTTCGCGGCGCGCTGGGCCGTGCGCGACACGGTGACCCTGTGGACCGTCCGTGGTGGGGTCCTGGACGCGACCCGCGACGAACGCGAGGTGCTGACGCTGAGCGGTGGGGGCCTCCCGTCCGCGCGCACCACGACCCTGGACCGCACCGTCTGGTCCGTGCCCGACGCCCGCGTCGAGCGGTCGGCCGCCTCGGTGGCCGCAGCGGACTCGCGGTCCGCCGACCTGCTGCTCTGGAAGGCCTGGCTGCCGATCGCCCTGGGCATCGCGGCCGCCGCGCAGGCGCTGCTGGCCCTCCGTGACCGCCGTCGCCGGCGACTCCCCACAACCCCCACCCCCGAACCCGTCCCCGCTCGTGGCCCTCCGGCCGCGGACCCTGCAAGGAGCACCGACCATGTCCTTCGGTAAGCCCGTCCGACCCCTGATCACCCTGGGCGCCCTCGGCGCCGTCACCGCCCTCGCACTCACCGGGTGCGCCGGCGGGTCCACCGGAGCCGACGGCTCCGGCTCCGGCTCCGGCGACGCGAAGGTCTCCCGCGTCACCATCACGCTCACCAACGACGGGCAGGACGCCTGCGCGGTGTCCTCGACGAAGGTCCCCGCGGGCCCCGTCACCTTCACGGTCAAGAACGAGTCGTCGACCGCGATCACCGAGGTCGAGCTGCTGCAGGACCAGCGGATCCTCGGCGAGAAGGAGAACCTGGCGCCCGGCCTCGACGCCGTCCGCTTCACCGCCACGCTGACCGGCGGGAAGTACCAGGTGTACTGCCCCGGCGCCGAGACCGAGCTGACGGACTTCACCGTCACCGGCAAGGCCGCGTCGACCGCGAACAGCAGCGCCTCGACCCTGCTCCGCGACGGGACGAAGGGGTACGCGACCTACGTCGACGGCCAGGTCACCGACATGGTCGCCGCGGTCGAGCAGATGCAGGAGCACATCGACGCCGGCGACCTCGACGCGGCGAAGACCGACTACGCGAACGCCCGTCCGTTCTACGAGCACGTCGAGAGCGACGTCGACGGCTTCGTCAAGAAGGGCTTCAAGGCCACCGACAACGCCGGCAACCTCGACTACCTGATCGACATGCGCGCCTCGAACCTCGACCCGGCCGTCGGCTGGAGCGGGTTCCACGCCGTCGAGAAGGACCTGTTCCAGGCCGGGAAGATCACCGCGTCGACGAAGCAGACCGCCGCGGACCTGACCGAGGACGTGCAGCTGCTCGCAAAGCTCGTGCCGACGCTCGACTACAAGCCGGAGGACCTGGCGAACGGTGCCGCGGGTCTGCTCGAAGAGGTGCAGTCGAACAAGATCACCGGCGAGGAAGAGGCGTACAGCCACATCGACCTCGTCGACCTCGCTGCCAACGTCGAGGGTGCCCGTCAGGCCTTCGCGTACCTCAAGCCGGGGCTGACCAAGCTCGACCCGACCCTGACGAAGCAGATCGCCAAGCAGTTCGACGCCACGAACACGATGATGGACGGCTACCGCGACGCCGACGACCTGGGCGGTTTCGCCACGTGGGACGCCGCCACCAAGAAGTCCGACGCGAACACGATCTCGCAGCAGATCCAGGCGCTGCAGGACCCGCTGTCCCGTCTGGCCGAGAAGGTCGCGACCGCGTGACCGAGCCGGACGAGGCACCGCGGGCGGACGACGCACCCCGGGCGAACGTCTCCCGCCGTGGTCTGTTCGGCGCCGGCCTGGCCGTGGCCGGTGCCGGGGTCGGCGCGGCAGCGGGCATCGGCGGCGCCACCGCGGCGACCGGCGTGAACCCGTTCACGGCGGCGACGAACGGCGACGAGTCGATCGACCTGTCGCAGAGCCAGCCGTTCTACGCCACCGCGGCACGGCAGCCGCAGGGCGGGATCCGCACCACCCCGCAGCGGTACTGCGTCTACATGACGTTCGACCTGTCGACGACCGTCACGACCGAGCTGCAGGTGCTCCTCGCCCGCTGGTCGGCCGCGATCGCCCAGCTGCAGGCCGGCAAGACCGTCGGCAGCGTCGAGCCGGCACACGGCAACGGGGTCGGTGCCGACACCGGCGAGGCGCTCGACCTCGGGCCGGCGTCCCTGACCGTCACGGTGGGCCTGGGACCCGGCGTCTTCGACGAGCGCTTCGGGCTCGCCGACCGCCGTCCGGCCTCGCTCGCCGACATCCCGACGCTGCCGAGCGACAACCTCCAGGAGGGCCTGACCGGCGGGGACCTGTCCCTGCAGGCCTGCGCCGACGACCCCCAGGTGGCGTACCACGCGGTGCGCGACCTGGCACGGATGGCCCGCGGCACCGCGACCGTCCGCTGGACCGTGCTCGGCTTCGGCCGGGCATCGGCCGGGCCGCACCAGAGCACGCCCCGCAACCTGATGGGGTTCAAGGACGGCACCCGCAACATCACGACCGACGCCGACCACGACCGGTTCGTCTGGCTCGACCGCGACGCCGGGTGGATGGCCGGCGGCAGCTACCAGGTGGTGCGGAAGATCCGGATGAACATCGAGACCTGGGACGCCGACGTCGTCAGCGACCAGCAGCGGGTGTTCGGGCGGACGAAGATCCAGGGCGCACCGCTCTCCGGCGGGAAGGAGCACACCACCCCGGACTTCCACGCCAAGGACGACGACGGTGTGACGAAGATCGACGCGACGTCGCACATCGCCCTCGCCGCGCACGAGGCGAACGGCGGCGTGAAGATCCTGCGCCGGCCGTACAACTACACCGACGGGCTCAACGAGTACGGCCAGCTCGACGCCGGGCTGCTGTTCATCGCCTACGTGAACGACCCGGACCACTTCACGCGGCTGCAGCGGAAGCTCGGCGCCTCGGACCGGCTGAACGAGTACGTCTCGCACATCGGCTCCGCGGTGTTCGCCGTGCCGCCGGCACCCCGCAAGGGGTCGTACATCGGCGAGCAGCTGTTCCGCTGAGCTGAGTCGCTGACACGCGAGGGTGGGCGCCCTCCGCCGTTTCCCTGGAGGCGGAGGACGCCCGCGTCGCGGAGTCTCGCCGAACGGAACCACCGTCGACTTGCTGAAAGCGACCCGGCACGACGCGTCGCGGTGCGACAACCCCGAGAGTACCCCGCGGATCCGCGGATCCGCAGTGATCGACCGGGATGGGACAGCAACCGTGACCGCCGGGTCGCGCGGGGTGTGCGCCGGACGTGCTCCGGGCCTCCTGACCGACGCGAAGGGGCCGCCTCACCAGGGTGAGACGGCCCGTTCGCGTGTGTGCCCGCAGGCTGTGGGTCAGTCCGTCAGGACCGTCGCGGCACGTCGTGCGCGGTTGCGGCGGAGGACCACGAGTGCCGTGATCCCGGCGAGCAGGAGCAGGCCCGCCGCGATCGCCGGAGCGGTCAGGTCCGCACCCGTGTAGGCGAGGTCGCCACCAGCGCGCGGGTCGTCGTCGGTCCCGCCGACGCCACCGATGCCGGCGTCGTCACCGTCACCCGCGCCGGGGCCGGGGATGACCCCGCCACCCGGGTTCGGGGTCGGAGCCGGGGTCGGATCGACCGGGTCCGTGGGGTCGGTCGGGTCCGTCGGGTCGGTCGGGTCGACCGCTGCGGCGACCGGGATCGTCACGGCGAGGGTGACGGTCTGGCCACCCGGCAGGGTGACGACGAGCGGCGCGTCCGTCGTGGCGACCGGCTCGGCCACCGCGGCGAGCGAGACGGAACCGGCGGTGCGGGCGGCGGCGCGTGCGGCCGGCGCCTCGATCTCGGGCACCGTGACGGTCAGGGTCGCGCGACCCTGCTCGTCGTTCTTGTCGGTGATCGTCGGGTCGATCGCCGACGATGCGAGCTCCTTGCCGTCCGCGGTGACCGAGACGGTGCCGGCCTTCGCGGGGTCCTCGCTGCTGAACACGAGCGACGACAGGTCGAGCTCGATCGCGTCACCGGGCTGGAAGCCACCGGCCGGGGTCGGTGTGACCGTGACGCCGACGGCGCGCTGGTCGACCGGGGGCGTGACCTTCGGGTTGGCGAGGAAGTAGTCCACCTGGGCCTGCAGGTCGACCTGGCCGGAGTCGGCGACGTTCGTGCCGGTCGCGAAGGCGGCGAAGTTGTCGCCACCGGTCGACAGGAACGAGTTGACGGTCACCTTGAGGGTGTCGGTCAGCGCGATCGCCTCGCCGTCGAGGGTCATCGCGGTGATGCGCTCGCCGCGACCCTTGGACGGGTCGTAGGTGTACGCGAAGCCGTCCGAGACGCCGAGCTTCAGGAACGGACGCTCGAGGCCGTCCGGCTGCCACTGCTGCTCGAGGGCGTTCTTGATCTGCTGGCCGGTCATGTCCTTGGTCACCAGGGTGTTGGCGAACGGCTGGACGAGCGCGGCTTCCTTGTAGGTGACGGTACCGTCCGGGTCGCCGGCGCCGCTGGACGCGTAGACCATGTCGGTGCGGAGGCCGCCCGGGTTCATGAAGGCGACCTGCGAGCCGTTCCGCTCGGTGGCGCTGCGCTGGACCTCGGCGATGTAATTGCCCAGGACGGACTCGCCGCCGCGGTTCTCGGCCTTGCGGTCGGACTGCACGGCGCGACGCAGGTCACCCGTGATCTCGCCGAGCTTCTCGCCGCCCTTGACGTCGGCGACGGCCTTCGCGGCGGTCACGATGTCGCTCACCTCGGTCACCGAGGTGGTGTCGGCGGGGACACGCTTGTCCTCGTTGACGGGGGTGACCGAGGACGTGATGCCGGTGAGCTGCTTGTCCGCGTCCACCGTGAGCTGCAGGTGTCCGAGGTTCACCCCGTAGGACCCGGCCTGGATCACCGGACGCTTCGTGCCGTCGGGGCCCGCGATGGAGTGGTTGTACGTCGCGTGGGTGTGCGCCGACACGATGGCCGAGACCTTCGACGAGACGCCCGAGGTGATCTTGCCGAAGGCGCCGGTGCCGGTGGCGTCGGTGAGCGCACTCGTGGTGGCGCCCTCGTGCACGAGCAGGACGAGCACGTCGGCCTCGCCGTTGTCGTCCTTGCCGTCGGTGAGCTGCTCGGCGTACCGGTTGACCTGGCTGACGATCGGGGCCATCGCGAGGCCCTCGACCCCGCCGGGGCTGACGAGCCCGGGGATGAGGTCCTCGGTGGTGGCACCGATGAAGCCGACCTTGACGCCGCCCTTCTCCACGATGGAGTACGGGGTGAAGGCGGGGTCGGTGGTGCCCGCCTTGACGATGTTCGCCGAGACGTACGGCCAGTCGGCGCGGTCCTCGATGCGGCCGGTCAGGTCGTCCTGGCCCTTGTCGAGCTCGTGGTTGCCGATCGCGCTGACGTCGAGGTCCATGGCGTTCAGGGCGTCGATCGTGGGGGAGTCCTGCTGGATGAGCGAGGTGAAGGTCGAGGCGCCCACGTTGTCGCCGACGCTGGCGAAGATCGTGTTCGGGTTGGCCTCGCGGTACGACTGCACGACGCCGGCGAGCTTCGCGGCGCCGGCGGCCTTGTCGGCGGCGGTGCCCTCGGACTCGATGCGACCGTGGAAGTCGTTGACGTCGACGATGTCGATCGTCGTGTCGCCGTCGGCGGCGACGGCTGCGGACGGGACGGACAGTGCGACCAGGACCCCGGCGGTGGCGAGGGCCGCGCCGGCGCCGAGGCGCCGTCGGGTCGTCGCACCAGCGGTTCCGGTGGTGTGGGAAGTGTTCATCGTGGTCGAACCTACGAAGACGCACAGGCGACTCGCCAGACCCCCGCGCAACTCGTCACACGACGTTCACACGGCCGTCCCCTCGCACCGCCGACCCGGTTCAGTCGCGGCCGAGCGCGCCCTTCACCCGCTCGGTGACCTCGGTCGCCATCGCCTTGGCCGAGTCCTTCACGACGTCGAACTCGACCGGATCGCCCTTCAGCAGGCTCTTGGCCGTGTTGATCGCGTACTCCTTCGTGATGTGCGGGGGCAGCGGCGGGACGCTCCGGCTGACGTACGCGTCGATCAGGGTCACCCCCTGGTGGGCGAAGGCCCGCTCGACCGCCGCCTCGACCTCGGAGTCCTCGTGCACCGCGATGCCCTGGAACCCGAGCAGCGTCGCGTACCCGGCGTAGTCGATCGACTCGACGTCCTGCGAGCCGCGCCACATCGGGTTGCCGTCCTCGGTGCGCATCTCCCACGACACCTGGCCGAGGTCGTCGTTGTGCATGACCACGATGACGAGCTGCTGGTTCGGCCAGGCCGCCAGGTACTTCTTCACGGTGATCAGCTCGTTCATGCCGAGCATCTGGAAGGCCCCGTCGCCGATCGTGCACACCGCCGGGCGGTCCGGGAACGCGAACTTCGCCGTCACCGCGTACGGCATGGCTGCGAGCATCGTCGCGAGCCGGCCGGACATGTCGCCGCGCATGCCCTCGCGCAGCCGGATGTGGTGGCCGTACCAGTCGGCGGTCGTGCCGGCGTCCGCGGTGACCGTGACGCCGTCGGGCAGCCGGTCGTTGACGGCCTGGATCACCCGGCGCGGGTTCACCCCGTCGTCGTAGGCGACCTCGGACTGCGCACGCATCTCCGACTCCCACTCGCGCATCTCGTCGGCCACCGTCTCTTGGAAGGACTTGTCGGTCTTCTGCTCGAGCAGCGGGAGCACCGCGTCGAGCGTCGAGCCGACGTCGCCCCACAGGTTCAGCTCGGTCGGGTACCGCAGGCCGAGCTGCTCCGGCTTGATGTCGACCTGGATGCCCCGGGCCTGCCCCGACTTCGGCATGTACTCGCCGTACGGGTAGTTCGTGCCGAGCAGCACGAGGGTGTCGCAGTCGCGGATCTGGTGCAGCGACGGCAGCGACCCGAGCAGCCCGAGCTGCTGCGAGTGGTACGGCACGTCGGACGGGATCACGTCCTTGCCACGGAGCGCCGTGATGATCCCCGCGCCCGCCTTCTCGGCGGCGGCGAGCACCTGGGCCGTCGCACCACGCGCGCCCGCACCGACCAGGAACGTCACCTTCGACCCGGCGTTGATGATCTCCGCCATCTTCCGGACCTCGTCGGCGGGCGGCGTGATCCGGGTGGACGCGGGGACGTCGCTCGACCGCGAGGCCCAGTGCTCCAGCGGCGGCGCGTCGTACGCCATCGCCTGCACGTCGTGGGGCAGCACGACGACGGCCGGCTGCTTGCGGAGCGACGCCGTGCGGAACGCGGTGTCGAGCACCACACCGACGGCTTCGGGCGTGGCCACCGTCTGCACGTAGCAGGCGACGTCGGCGAACACGCGCTCCAGGTTCGACTCCTGCTGCGTGAACGAGCCCATCGCAGCGAGCCCCTGCTGGCCGACGATCGCCACCACCGGCTGGTTGTCCATCTGGGCGTCGTACAGGCCGTTCAGCAGGTGGAAGGCGCCGGGACTCGACGTCGCGACGCACACCCCGACCTCGCCGGTGAACTTCGCGTGCGCGGTCGCCATCAGCGCCGCGATCTCCTCGTGCGTGGGGCGGACGTACTCCAGGCCGTCGCCCTTCGACGCCGCCTTGCCGAGCGCGCCGTCGAAGGCGCCGATCCCGTCGCCGGGGTACCCGAACACGCGGGAGACCCCCCACGCCTTGATGCGGTCGATGACGAAGTCGCTCACGGTCGTGCTCATGGCACCAGCGTGCGCGGGCGCGCACGGGTCCGTTCACAGGCACCGGACTGGAGGCCCGGATCACGTGACCGACGTCGGTCACGTGATCCGGGCCTCCAGACCAGGGCCCTGTGCTCGTTGCCGGTGGGTGCTCGCTACTGCTCCTGCGCGATCAGCGGACGCAGCGTGCGGTGCGCGATGCGCAGCCCCTCGAGCACCCTGTCGTCGGTGCCGCCCCAGAGCGGGTCCTCGTGCTCGACGCTCAGCGTGCCGTCGAAGCCCGCCTCGTAGAGGCGGTCGACGACGCGCGGCCAGTCCACGACGCCGCGGCCCGGCACCCGGAACCGCCACCAGCCCATGTCCCACGGGTCGTCGCCCTTGTCGACCTTGCCGAAGAACCCGTACTCGTTGCGCCGCTCGGGGAACAGCTCGAGGTCCTTCGCCTGGGCGTGCACGATGTGCTCGGCGAACGGCAGGATCGTCTCGACCGGGTCGATCCCGATCCACGTCAGGTGCGACGGGTCCCAGTTCAGGCCGAAGCCCAGGCCGGTGACCCAGCCCCAGAGCTCGGGGGAGTACGCGATGTTGCCGGGGTACCCGTCCGGGTGCCAGCCCTCCATCACGCAGTTCTCGATGACGAGCCGCACGCCCCGCTCGCCGGCGTAGTCGACGAGCTCGGGCAGGACCCGGTTCCCCTCGGCCATGTTCTCGCGGACGGACTTCGTGGTGTCTCGGCCGATGAAGGTGCCGACGTACGGGATGCCGAGCGTCTGCGCGGTGTCGATCGCGTGCTTGAGGTGGATCCGCACCGCGGCACGGTGCTCCGGGTCCTGGTGCAGGTTGTTCTCGTAGTACGCGAGTGCGGAGATCTCGAGCCCGGTGCGGTCGAGCAGGGCGCGGGTGGCCAGGGCGTCCTCGTCGGTGAACGTGGCGACCGGCAGGTGCGCCGCCTCGAAGTCACGGCCGCCGGTGCCCGGCCAGACGGCGACCTCGAGCCGCTCGTAGCCCTGCTGCTCGGCGAACCCGGCGATCCGGTCGAGCGACCAGCCGGGCAGGCAGGCGGTCAGCATGCCGAGCTTCACCGGATCTCCCGCCAGGTCGTCTCGGCCGCGCTGCCGATCACGGCCTCGATGATGTCGGCGGAGCGGGCGCCGTCCGCGAACGTCGGCAACCCGTCGGGGGCCACTCCGGTGCGGACCGCGGTGTAGGTGTCGGCGACGAAGGCCGCGAAGGCGTCGAGGTACCCCTGCGGGTGCCCGGCCGGCACGATCGCCAGCCGGCGCTGGTCCGGGTACCCCTGCGACGGGTCACGGACCACGATCTGCGCGCCGCGCTCGTTGCCGAACCACGCGGACTCGGGCTGCTCCTGGTCGAACGCCGCGCTGCCGCGGGTGCCGTCGACCTCGAACCACAGGCGGTTCTTGCGTCCCGACGCGACCTGCGAGATCACGACGTTGCCGATGCGGCCCGTGGTCGTGCGGAAGGTGGCGACGGCGGTGTCCTCGGTGGTGACCTCGGCGCGTTCGGCCGCGTCGGCCACCGGGTCCGGGTCGGGGGAGCCGGAGAACGACGGACCGGACGCCGCCGGCCGCGTCGGGTAGACGATGTCGGTCGCGGCGGACACCGAGGCGAAGCGCTCGCCCGTCACGAACTCGACCAGGTCGCACCAGTGCGAGCCGATGTCCGCGAACGCGCGGGACAGCCCGCTCGAGGTCGGGTCGACCCGCCAGCTCGAGGCGTCCTCGTCGAGCATCCAGTCCTGCAGGTAGTGGCCGTGCACCGCGAGCAGTCGGCCGAGCTCCCCGTCGGCGATGCGCGCCCGGATCTCGCGGACCATCGGGTGGTACCGGTACACGAACGGCACGGTGGCCACGACGCCGGCCTCGGCAGCGGCGGCGACGAGCTCGGCGGCCTGGGCGGGGTCGATCGCCAGGGGCTTCTCGCACACCACGTTGATGCCGGCCGCGATCACCGCGAGCGCCTGCGGGTGGTGCTGGTCGTTCGGGGTGCAGATGTGCACGACGTCGGGGGCGTCGGCGATGACCTCGTCGAGGGAGGCGTAGCCACGGGGCAGGTCGAGCTGCGCCGCCACCTGCTCGGACCGCGCGGCGTTCCGGCCGAGCACGCCGAGGACCTCGGCACCGGAGGCCCGGGCCGCCCGGGCGTGGACGCCGGCGATCATGCCCGTCCCGACCACGGCGACACGGAGGCGTCGCCCTTCGTACCCACTGCTCATGGTGCTCCCTCGCGCCGGAATGACACCACCGTAGCGGCCCGGTCATCCACCGGGGCCGATGAGTACCGTCTGCTGCATGTCGAGCCTCCAGACCAGCCTGCTCATCCTCGGAGCCAGCGGCGACCTGTCCAAGCGCCTGCTCCTGCCCGGCCTCGCCACCCTGCTCCAGGTGAAGGACGACTGGGACGTCCAGCTCGTCGGGGCCGGTGTCGAGGACCTGTCCGACGCCGACTGGAAGGCGCAGGTGCGCGAGTCCTTCGAGAACGCGCAGGCGTCGAAGAACGAGGAGGACGAGGGCGCCTCGGGTGACACAGCGCTGCCGGAGCGACTGCAGGCCGTGGTCGACGCCTCCACCTACCGGAAGGCCGACGTCACCGACCCGGACGACCTGCGCGCACTGCTCGCCGCGTGCGAGCACGACCCCGCGATCTACTTCGCGCTGCCGCCGGCGGTCACCGAGAAGAGCTGCGAGCAGCTCGCCCACCTCGACCTGCCCGCCGGCACCCGCCTGGCGCTCGAGAAGCCGTTCGGCACCGACGCCGACAGTGCCTCGCACCTGAACGACCTGCTGCACTCGTTCATCCCCGAGGAACGCATCCACCGCGTCGACCACTTCCTCGGCCGCTCCACCGTCCTCAACCTGCTCGGGCTGCGCTTCGCCAACCGCATCATCGAACCGCTGCTCTCGTCGCAGCACGTCGAGCGCGTCGACATCGTCTACGACGAGACCCTCGGTCTCGAGGGCCGGGCGCGCTACTACGACAAGGCCGGGGCGCTCACCGACATGATCCAGAGCCACCTGCTGCAGGTGATGGCCGTCGTCGCGATGGAGGCCCCCGCCTCGATCAAGGCCGACGACCTGCGCACCCAGAAGGAACTCGTGCTGCGGGCCGTCCGGCCGTGGGGCGGCGACGTCGTCACCGCGGGCAAGCGCGCCCGCTACACCGCCGGCACCGTCGGGGACCGCCAGCTGCCGTCGTACGTCGACGAGGACGGCGTGGACCCGTCGCTCGGCACCGAGACCCTCGCCCAGCTCACCCTGGAGATCGCGAACTGGCGCTGGGCCGGCGTCCCGTTCACCCTGCGGTCCGGCAAGGCGCTCGCCGCACAGCGCCGCGAGATCGTCATCACGTTCAAGGACTCCCCGCACGTGCCCGAGGGGCTCACCGGCACCGAGCTGCCCGACCGGCTGCGCATCTGGATCGCCCCGGACGAGATGCAGCTCGAGCTCAACGTCAACGGTGCCGGTGACCCGTACACGATCGACCACACCAGCCTCGAGGTGACGTTCAACCCCGGGCGACTGAGTGCCTACGGCGAGGTGCTGGCCGGCGTGCTCGAGGGCGACGCCACGCTGTCGGTCCGCGGTGACAGCGCTGTGCAGGGCTGGAAGGTCGTCGGGCCGTTCCTCGACGCGTGGAAGGCCGGCAAGGCACCCCTCGACGAGTACGCCGCCGGGTCGGTCGGCCCCGACGGCTGGGACAACATCGAGGCCTGAGCCCGAGTGGCGGCGTAGCGTCGGGCGACGTGAACACCACCGACGACGTCCTGCAGACCGTTCCCGAACCCGCCGGCGCCGACATCCGTGTCGACGACGTCCCCTACGACCACGAGGGCACCGAACTGCTCGGTGTGCTCGCGAAGGACGCCGCGATCGCGGGCCGTCGTCCGGCCGTCCTCGTCGTGCACGACTGGCACGGCGTGAACGAGCACGTCGAGGCCCGGGTGACGATGCTCGCCCGGCTCGGCTACGTCGCGTTCGGCGCGGACATCTACGGCGCCGGTGTCCGCCCGGGCGACGACACGGCGGCCCAGGTCGCCGGCGGTTTCTACCAGGACCTGCCCCTGCTGCGCGCCCGCGCCACCGCCGGGCTCGAGCGACTGCTCGCCGACCCGGACGTCGACCCCGCCCGTGTCGTGGTGATGGGCTACTGCTTCGGTGGCTCGACCGCACTCGAACTCGCACGGACCGGGGCCGACCTGGTCGGTGCCGTGGCGTTCCACGGCGGCCTCATCGCGCACGACCCCTCGGACGCCGCGGACATCCGTGCGAAGCTGCTCGTCCTCACCGGGGGCGCCGACCCCGTCGTGCCGGACGAGGCCGTGCACGCGTGGCAGGACGAGATGCGGGCTGCACCTCAGGTGGACTGGCAGGTCGTGACGTACTCGGGCGCGATGCACGCGTTCGCCGTGCCCGGCACCGACGCGCCGGACCACGGCGCGCAGTACCAGGAGCGTGCCGACCGCCGGTCGTGGCAGGCGCTCCGGGTGTTCCTGGCCGAGGTGTTCGACGAGGAGCCCGCGGCGCTGTGACGGAGCTGCCGTCGGAGACCGTTCGCGACACGCCGAGCACGGGGGTCGGAGCGCCTCGATTGGCGCCCGGGCCGCACCTGTTGTAGAGTCTTCCACGGCCGCAAGGCCACGCGCTCGTAGCTCAATGGATAGAGCATCTGACTACGGATCAGAAGGTTGGGGGTTCGAGTCCCTTCGAGCGCACAGGACGAAGAAGGGCCCCGGTGGATTCCACCGGGGCCCTTCGTCGTTCCGGCCGGCGAGGGTCATCTCCGTGCGACTCGGTGAGCAGAAACGGTCGAGTCCCGGGGACGGACTCGACCGTTCCTGCTCACGAAGTGGCGGGGGAGTACGGCTGGGCCGCCTCGATGACCTCGGACGCACCGGCGATGCCGAACGACGTGAAGAGCGGTGCCCACAGCGCCTTGAGCTGCGCCACGAGCTCGTCGTCGGTCAGCTGCGTCGAACCGTCCACCATCCCCAGCGTCGTGTTGAGGAGCAGCAGGACGGACGGCTGGACCTCGGCCGCGTCGACGTCCGCTGCCGCGACCCCGGCGCTGACCAGCTCGCCCCGCGTGATCTCGAACCAGTCGAATCCGCGCGGCACCGGTACGCCGGCCTTGCCGAGTTCGTGCAGGAGCCGGACCGCGCCGCCCGCGACCGAGCCCCGGCGGACGTCCATCCCGGTGGTCAGGAGGAACACCGTCAGCCGCTCGATGCCCGGCTGCGCGGGGAGTGCGTCGAAGAGTGCACGCCAGCGCTGCTGCTGCAGCTCGATGACCGCCGTCGCCAGGTCCTTCTTCGACGGGAACAGGTGGTACCCGATCGCCGACTTCGGCTTCCCCATCGCCTCAGCGACGCGGGAGAACGTGGTCGCCTCGTAGCCGAAGGCGGCGAACTGCTGCCCCGCGGCATCGATGATGGCTCGTCGAGAGGCCTCCATGGCGAGCTGCCGCTGGTTCATCTGGCGCGGTGTCCTTCCTCGCCCGGAGCTGAGCGATCAGTGAACACCACATCCTAGGGCCGCTCACGATGACGGCCCGTCCCCTGCCCGCGTCAGGCGGCGCAGAACGTGTGCCAGGCCACGTCGATCCCCTTCCGGTGCAGCGAGTCGAGTCCGACGTCGAGGTGCTTCCGCTCCGCGTCCACCAGGTGCGTGCACCGGTGGTCCTGGGCGACGGTCTGGGCCTGGCCGAGCGCGGTCACCAGGTCGGTGTCGATGGCGTCGAGCTGGGGGCGGATGGTGGTCAGGTCCGGGGCCGTCGTGGGTGCGGTCCACGGGTTGTGCGTCCAGTGGTTGATGAGGCCGCGCTGGACGACCTTGCTCGCCGCGATCTGCGCGCGGATGACCCGGGTCACCAGCGCGGGGTCGACGCCCTGCTGCTCTGCCAGGGTCACCGCTTCGTCGACGACGGCCTGTTCGCGCACCGGGTCGGCGACCGGCTTGCCGCTGAGCCACTTCGACTCGGCCACCGGGTCGGCGAGCTCGAGTCGGCGGATGATCAGCGAGCCGATCATGTCGAGCTGTGCCGTCGAGGCCGTGGGACCGGAACCGTCGTGGGAGATGGTCATCGTGGAACCCGTCGGTTCGGCGGACGTGGGCAGGGGATCGGCGCTCGCTGCCGACGTCGGCAGCGCGATGCCCGCCGCGAGCAGGCCGAGGGTGAGCGCCGTCGCGGCGCTCCTGCGGGTGCGGTGGCGGGCGGGGTTCGGGGTGCTGGGGTGTGGGGTGTTCACGGGGTTTCCTTCCCGAACCGGCGCCGGACGCGTCGGGTCAGATCGTCGATGATGGGTTTCACGACCTCGTCGTAGAACGGGTAGACGCCGAAGTGGTCGGCGCCCTCCTCGCAGTAGCAGTCCATCGAGATCGCCTCCTCGAAGTTCGAGAAGACGTACGTGGCGCGGTGCGGGAACGCGGCCTGCGGCTCGTCGTCACGCGGGATCGTGGTGGTCACGGCGGTGCTCGATCCGTCCCAGCGGCCGGTCAGCCGGCCAGCCGAGCTGCGGGGACGCCCGGGTCGCGCCCGGAGTCCACCACGGCGTCGATCTCGGTGGACCCGTTGCCCGATCCGACCGTGCGGTTCTGGATCTGGTTGAGCGACCAGTTGCCCGGCAGGGGTTCGAGCTGGTTGCCCGCCCATGCCGGCGACATCCCGGCGACGAACGAGAAGTGAGCGAGTCCGGCGCTGCTCACCGCGGTGCACGTGGCGCGGGACCCGTAGACGCCCGCCTTGTACAGGTTGCCCCGGTCCCGCAGGCCGGCGGCGACGCCGCGGAAGTACGGGACCACGAGTGACTCGTCCTGCGCCGAGGTCGAGTCGAAGTCGGCGGCGAAGTAGACGGTGGTCTGCTTCGGGATCCCGAGCTTCCGGGCCGCGTCGTGGGCACGGTGGGCGTCGCGGACACCCTGCTCCTCCGTGAACCACGAGGCGGCGAACCCGCCCTCCTCGAAGATCGGCCACAGCCCGAGCCCGGCGCTCGCCATCACACGGAGTTCTTCGGGGGTCAGGGCCTTGTCGAGTGCCCCGGAACGCTGGTGGTTCGTGAGGTACCGGCCGACGCTGGTGGCACCGGACGCCCGGACGGCGGCCGCGCGGGCGTCGTCGAGGCGCACCGCGGTGTCGGCACCGGTCGTCGCACGGTCCGGGTCACCCGTGCTCGCCGCCAGGGCTGCCCAGGTGCCGGCGTCGCACGTCCCGGTCTGCTCGGCGGGCGGGAACGCCTGGAACTGCTGGAACGCACGGACCACCGCGGCGTCCGCCGCCGAGTAGGCACTGCTGAACACGACGCGCTCGCCGTTCAGCACCAGGAGCGCCTTGACGAGCAGCACCCAGGCGCCGGTGGCCCCGACCCCGACGACGCTCGGGCCCGCTGCACGGAGCGCAGCAGCCGTCCCCGGGCCCCAGGCGCCGTCGACCGTGACGCCCACCGCGACCTGCACCGCGCGGATCGCCGCCGAGTACGTGCTCGTGTCGACGAGTCCGCTCGTGCTGCCGTACGCGCCGCCGGTCGCCTCGGCGTAGGTGCGGTTGAGGTACTGCTGCACCGCGCGCACCGCTCGGGACCCGCCGGAGGCGAGTCGCACGGGGTCGACGGTCAGGAGCGCGCCGAACAGGTGGGCCGACAGCGGGAGCGCGCCGGGCTCGGCACCCAGGTCGGACCGGAGCGCCTGCACGGCCGCGACGGTGGCCGCGTCGTACTCACCGGTGAGTGAGACGGTCGAGGCGCCCTTGCAGACGAGCCCGGCCTGGACGAGCCGGCGCCAGGTCGCGGCGTCGGCGCCCGTCTCGGCACCCACGTCGCCGTGCTGCTCGAGCTTCCGACGGGTCGTCGGCCCGAACGTCGCGACGACGGGGGAGATGCCGAGCAGCGACTGGGTGGCCTGCACGATCCCGAGCACGGTACCGCTGCCGGTCAGTCCGTCCTCGTCCACGTGCACCCACCCGTGCAGGTGCCCGAAGGTCGTGTTGAGCCAGCGCTGCACGGCGAGCACGCCAGAGTCGGCGGAGCCGGAGGAACCGCTGGTGCCGGTGGTGCCGGAGGAGCCGGCCGAGCCGGAGGGAGTGGCCGCGTCGGCCGGGGCCGCGAGTGCGGTCGTGACGAGCGGGACGGTGGCGGTGATGCCGATGAGCGCAGTTCGGCGCGAGATGTGCACGGGGGTGCCCCTTCAGTTGCCTCGAGCGTCCGCTGGCCATCGATCGCGTTGTGCGATGCTGACGGCCGCGGCATGGTCCGAGCAACTTCGTCCCTCAACTTGGGACGGTCCTGCAATTCGGCAGACGATCGTCTGATGAAGCGCTCAGTCCGGCTGGCCAGGCTGCCCGGCTCAGTGCGCGAACGCCGCCAACCGGTCCTGCAGTGCACGCTCCAGGAACGGCTCGAGCGACGACGCCCACGTCGCGGTGATGTGCGTGCTGTCCCGGTAGACCAGGACGCCCCCGACGACCGCCGGGCACGTGGAGTCGGTGCAGTAGTAGCGGCTCAGGTCGATCGACGCTGCCTTGCCCCCGGCTGCCCGGAACGCGGCGACGGCCTCGACCGACGAGTCCGTCGTCCCGAGTGCTTCGGCGCGCGTCCGGTCGCAGGCGTCCGTCGTCGGTCCGGACATCGTGCTCAGGCAGGCGACGACGTCGGGGCGGGGCACCGGGTTGTCACGGACGGCGATGACGGGCAGCTCGTCACCGGCGGCCTGCTCCCACGCGTCGACCAGGCCGTTGCGGGTGGCCTTGTCGCGGGCCGGTCCGGGCGGCAGGCTGACCGGCATCTGCGTGGTGGAGTGGGTGACGACCAGGGCGTCGGCGTCGCGGTGCTCGCGGACGTAGTCGATGGCGGCGTGCTTCCACGAGTTGCAGCCCAGCATCGACGAGGGGCTCAGCGAGTCCTGCTGCGCGGTGGTGAGGTAACAGCCGCCGGCGCCGGCCAGGTCGATCCGCCAGCCGTTGTCGTCGGCGATCTTCTCGTACGCACCGAGCAGTGCGTTGCTGTGCGAGTCGCCGATGACGATGAGGTGCTTCGACCAGCCGGTGGTCTTGCCGAGGACGCAGGGCCGGAACGTGCCGCTCCAGCACTCGGCGCGGTTGTCGTCGTCGTCCTTGGCCACGGCCGGAGCGGGCACACGGACGTCGGCGAGCTCGGGGTCGACGCAGGGGTCCGCGAACCCGATGCGCGCGGCGGCACCGAAGCAGGACTCGTCGTCGTCCTCCTGCTCCGCGGTGACCTGCTTCGTGACCGTGGTCGCGTTGACCTCCTGCACGTAGACGGCCGTCAGGGTGGCGGCCCCGAGCGTCACGACGGTGAAGCTGCAGATGACGGCGAGCGAGACGACGCCCCGGGGCTGCAGGTCCCGCAGCCACGTCGAGAACCGGACCGGTTCCTCGAACCAGATCGTCGTCACGGTGGCCAGACCGATCGCGACGAGCAGCACCGCCGAGCTCGTCGCCCAGTCGAGCGGACGGCCCAGCATGATCGGCAGGATGACGACGAGCGGCCAGTGCCAGAGGTAGAGCGCGTACGAGATCCGTCCGAAGAAGGCCACGGGCCGGAGTGCCCCGACATCCTCGAACTCGGTCCCCGCGCCGAACAGCAGCACGAGTGCCGCACCGGCGACCGGCAGCAGCGCCGCGATCCCGGGGAACGCCGTCCCCGGGGTGATCACGACGAGGGACAGTGCGAGGGCCACGACGCCGATGCCGGTGGCGACCAGGCGGACCCGTCGGGCGACCTCGGTGCGGACCTCGGGCAGGTGCACGGTGGCGACGAGACCGCCGAGTGCGAACTCCCACGCGCGGGTGCCGGTGGAGAAGTAGGCGACGCCGGGGTCGGTGGCGGTCTGCACGATGCTCCACACGAGGGACAGCACGACGACGCTGCCGAGCAGCAGCCGCGCGGTCACCAGCGGCGTGAACCGACGGCGTGCGAGCGCCCCGACGCCGAGCAGCAGGAGCGGCAGGAGGATGTAGAACTGCTCCTCGACCGACAGCGACCAGAAGTGCTGGAACGGTGAGGGGGCGTCCGCCGACGCCAGGTAGTCGACGGCGTTCGCCGCGAGCTCCCAGTTCTGCAGGTACACCGTCGAGGCGATCAGCTCACGCCCGTACTGCCCCCACAGCGCGCTCGGCACGGCGACGAGCACCGCGATGCCCGTGACGACGATGGTGAGGAACGCGGCCGGCAGCAGGCGTTTGGCCCGGCGCGACCAGAACCGTCCGAGCCGGATCGTGCCCGTCGCGAGCTGTTCCCGCAGCAGCAGCCCGGTGATCAGGAAGCCGGAGATCACGAAGAAGACGTCGACACCGACGAACCCGCCGTGCAGGGCAGCCGGCCACAGGTGGTAGACGACGACCGCGAGGACGGCGAACGCGCGGAGGCCCTGGATGTCCCACCGCGTGGTGTCGCGCGCTCGGTGCGCGGGGCCCCGCTCGCCCGGCGTTGCTGTACTCACTGCGTCGATCCTAGGAGACGTGGACGGCTCCGCCGGGCGTTCTCGACGCGGACGCTACGATCCTTCTCCAGAGGGGGGCCGATGGATCTGCGCTGGTTGACCGCGTCCGACGACGAGTTCGCGGCGGAGGCGGCGCGACGACCGCGGATGCGCCGCCCGCGACAGGCCCCGTGGTGGTGGAACGCGCTGCTCCTGGCGATCGAGGTCCCGCTCGCGTGGCTCGCGTCCGCGCTCGTGATCTGGGGCACCGGGCTCGTCCACAACGGCGCGGGTGTCGGTGACGTCGTCCGCTGGGCGGCCTGGTTCGTGGTGCTCGTCGCCGGCGTGGTCGGGCTCGTCGTGCTCCTGGTCCGGGGCGAACGACCTCGGCCCCCGCGTCCGGACGAGGCTCGGGCAGTGCTGACGGGGGAGGCCAGTGGGTACCCGGCGCGTCCGGTCCGTCCGAAGCCGCTCGACTCGATGATCACCCCGCGCTACTCCGGCATCCGCGTCCACCCCCGGTTCGGCACCGCCCCCGTGCACGTCGACGGCGTCCCGGACGTCGAGTTCGGCTGCGTCCTGCGGCGCTGGATGGTCTCGCGGGACTGGACGTACCTGACCGTCCGGCTGCCCGGCACGTTGCCGCACCTGCTCCTCGACGCCACGGCGAACGACGGTCGTCGCAGCGACCTGCCGGTGGTGCTCCGCCACCGGCAGCGGATGTCCCTGGAAGGCGACTTCGACCGGCACTTCCGGGTGTGGGCGCCGGAGGACTACGGCCAGGACGCGCTGTACGTCCTCACCCCTGACGTGATGGCGGCGCTCGTCGACCACGCGGCCGGCTGGAACGTCGAGATGGTCGACGACCGGCTGGTCTTCTCGGCGCCGGGGACCGCGGACTGGTCGCGCCCTGCGCCGTGGGTGCAGGTCGAGGCAGTCCTTGGCGAGGTCGTGCCCCGTGTCGTGCGCGCCGCCGCCCGGTACCAGGACGACCGCTCGCTGCTCGAGGACGGGCACGCCGACGCGATCGCCGCCGCGGGGCGTCGCCTGGTGCTCCGCGACCGGCGGAAGAGCCGTCTGCGGGCGACGTGGGCGGGAGCCGTGTGGATGGGCGTCGTGTGCGTGTCCTACAGCGGACCGTTGGCCGTCGCGGTGGTCGGGTCGATGTCGGTCCTCGACCGCTGACCGTCGGCGCCCGCCTGCGACGTGGCCCCGGTACGGACGGGAGGCCCGTGGCGGTGTCGCCACGGGCCTCCCGTTTGACTTGTCGGTGCGTCGACTACGCGACGGTCGCGCGCGCCTCGGCCAGCGACGGGTAGTCGGTGTAGCCCTCGGCGGTCGCGCCGTAGAAGAGCTCCGGACGCGGCTCGTTGAGCTCGGCGTCGTGCTCCCAACGGTGCGCGAGGTCCGGGTTGGCGATCGCGGCGCGGCCCACGGCGACGGCGTCGGCGTGGTCGCCGTCGACGATCGCGATGGCCTCGTCGCGTGTGGTGAGCGACGAGAAGCCCGAGTTCACGATGAACGGTGCGCCCGCGGTACGGCGGACGTGCTGCACCAGGTCACCGGTCGGCTCGGCGTGCAGGACGTCGACGAAGGCGAGGCCGAGCGGCGCGAGGCCCTCGGCGACGGCGGTGTAGGTGGCGCGCACGTCGTCGGCGTCGTCCTCGATGACGCCCTGGATCCCGTGCTCGGGCGACAGGCGGATGCCGGTGCGGTCGGCACCGATGGCCTCGGCGATGGCGGTGGTGACCTCGACCGCGAAGCGTGCGCGGTTCTCCGGGGAGCCGCCGTACTGGTCGGTGCGGGTGTTCGACACCGGCGACATGAACTCGTGCACCAGGTAGCCGTTGGCGCCGTGGACCTCGACCCCGTCGAGTCCGGCGGCGATCGCGTTGCGGGCGGCCTGCACGAAGCCCTGCACGGCCTCCTGCACCTCGGCGGTGGTCAGCTCGTGCGGGACGGGCATGTCGGCCTTCGAGCCGTCGGCCAGGTGCGTCTGCCCCGGGGCGGCGATGGCGGACGGGGCGACGATGCGCGGGGTCTGCGAGATGTCGGTGTGCGAGACGCGGCCACCGTGCATGAGCTGCATGACGATGGTGCCGCCGGCGGCGTGCACGGCGTCGGTCACGCGGCGCCAGCCGGCGATCTGGTCGTCGGTCTCGATGCCGGGCTGCCCGGGGTACGAGCGGCCCTCCTGCACGGGCCAGGTGCCCTCGGTGATGATCATGCCGAGGCCGGCGCGCTGCCGATAGTGCTCGACGAGCAGGTCGTTCGGGACGCCGTGCTCGCCGGCGCGGGTGCGCGTGAGCGGGGCCATGACGACGCGGTTCGACAGGGACAGGGCGCCGATGGAGGCGGGTTCGAAGAGCTTCACGTCAGGGCGAACGACGAGTTGTCCGATGCAATTCCGCCTCGGAGCACTTCTTCAGGCAGTGCGGTCAGTCGCGCGGGCACACCAGCGTCGACGAGCGCACCTGGCCCTCGGGCCGGATCACCTGGTGCTGGGAGAGGGGCTTGCCGCACAGGGGGCAGCCCCGGTCGATCGTCCGGTCGTCGATGCCCTCGGGGCGACCGGCACCGATCTGCGAGGGGCCCATCTTGTTGATGAGCGTCGTGTTCCACCGTTCGTACCACTGGCCGAAGCGTCCCACGGAACATCCTTTCGTTCGTGCACGAACCATTATGGCACTGATGGCTCCGGATCACACCTGGTCGACGCGCTCCAGCAGTTCGGTCAGCTCGTCCTTCAGGGACTCGAGCCGGGCGAGCGGCCACCCGAGCCGGTCGGCGACGGCGAGTGGCACCGCCTGGGCCCGGTCGCGCAGGGCGTGCCCGGCGGTCGTCAGGGACACCTCGAGCTGGCGTTCGTCGGCGGCGCTGCGGGTGCGGCGGACGTAGCCGGAGGCCTCCAGTCGCTTGAGCAGCGGGCTCAGCGTCGCGGAGTCGAGTCGCAGTTCGCCGGCGATCTCCCGCACCGACCGCGGGTCGCGCTCCCACAGGGCGAGCATCACGAGGTACTGCGGGTGCGTCAGGCCCATCGGCTCGAGCAGGTCGCGGTACAGCCCGATGACGCTGCGGCTCGTTGCCGCGAGTGCGAAGCAGAGCTGCCGGTCGAGCGCGAGCGGGTCCGGTGCGGTCTGGGTCATGTGTCCAGGGTACTTCGTTCGTGCACGAAAGAGTCGATGCATCGTCCGCGCACGCGTCTTCCGACGTTCCACCCGTCGTTCGACGCGTGGAACGTCGGAACATGCGTGCTCGCGACCCGGGGCGGTGGGCGCAACGGCCTGGAGGCCCGGGCCGACCCGTGTGGGTCGGCCCGGGCCTCCAGACCGGGTGCGTCGACTACGCGCGGTGCGCGGGCGGGTGGCCCGAGTCGTGCGCGTTCGCGTCCGGCTCCACGGGGAGCGCGTGGGTACCGGTGTGCGTGTCCTCGTGGCCGGCGACCGGGTGGGTGCGCTCGAGCTTCGCGCCCTCCACGTCGACGTCCGGCACGATGCGGTCGAGCCACTTCGGGAACCACCAGGCGCTCTTGCCGAGCAGGTGCATCGCCGACGGGATGAGCAGCATGCGGACGACGAAGGCGTCGATCAGGACACCGAACGCCAACCCGAAGCCGATCGGCTTGATGGTGGACGAGTCCGAGAAGATGAAGCCCGCGAACACGGAGATCATGATGATCGCCGCCGCCGTGACCACCGCGCGACCGGCGTGCAGACCGCGCTGGACGGCCACCTTCGCGCTCGCGCCGTGGGCGTAGGCCTCACGCATGCCGGACACCAGGAACAGCTGGTAGTCCATCGCGAGACCGAACAGGATGCCGATCTCGATGATGGGCAGGAAGCTCAGGATCGGCGCCGGGTCGTGCACGCCGAAGACCGAGCCGAGCCAGCCGAACTGGTAGATCGCGGTCAGACCACCGAACGACGCCAGCACGGACAGGATGAACCCGGCGGTGGCGGTGATCGGCACGAGGAACGACCGGAACACGATGATCAGGATGATCAGCGACAGCCCGACGACCACCACGAGGTAGAGCGGCAGCACGTTCGAGAGCTTCTCGGACACGTCGATGTTCGCCGACGCGTTGCCGGCGACGCCGAGCGTGACCTTGCCGTCGTCGGTGGAGACGGTCTGCTCGCGCAGGTCCTTCACGACGTTCTCGGTCGAGACGCTGTCCGGGCCGCCCGAGGGCTTCACCTGGAACGCGACGATGTCGCGGTCCTTCGAGGCACCGATGGGCAGGACTGCCTTCACGTCGTCGTTCTTCGCGATCGCCTGGCCGATGGTGACCTCGGTCGCGGTGACGTCGCTCTTGCTGATCGACTCCGGCAGGGTCGCCACGACGAGCAGCGGGCCGTTCTGCCCGGCGCCGAACTCCTTCTCGAGCGTCTTGTAGGCCTTGTACTGGCTCGACTCCACGGCCTCGGACGAACCGCTCGGCAGGCCGAGGCGCATCTGGGTCGCGGGCAGGGCGATGGTGCCGAGCACCGCGACGCCGAGGACGAGCGTGATGACCGCGCGCCAGCTCGACATCGGCTTGTTCGGGATCCGCGTGGAGTCGGTGTTGCCGATCTTCGCGCGCTCCTTCTTCCGCAGGATCCGCATGCCGATGAGCGACAGCAGGGCCGGGGTGAACGAAGTCGCGATGAGGATCGCGAAGAGCACCGCGACCGCACCGACCGTGCCCATCAGGCCGAGGAACGGGATGCCGGTGATGTTCAGCGCGAGCAGCGCGACGATGACCGTCGCACCGGCGAACACCACGGCGTTGCCCGAGGTGCCGTTGGCGAGCCCGATCGACTCGTGCACCTGCATGCCCTGCTTCAGCTGGGTCCGGTGCCGGTTCAGGATGAACAGCGAGTAGTCGATGCCGACCGCCAGGCCCAGCATCACCCCCAGGACCGGCGTGACCGAGATGAACTCGACGACGCTCGAGAACGACAGGGCGGTGAGCGAGGCGACGCCGACGCCGAGCACGGCGCTGACGAGCGGGACCGCGGCGCCGATGACCGTGCGGAGCATCAGGAGCAGCACGATCGCGGCGATGATGACACCGCCGATCTCACCCGGGCCGAGGATCGACGGCACACCCTGTGCGATGTCGTTCGAGACGTACACGTTGACGCCCTGGATGTCGGCCGACTCGGCGTCGTCCGCGATGGCGGTCTTCGTGTCCGCGGGTACCTCGTAGGTCGACTTCGTGAACTGCACGGTGCCGATCGCTGCGCTGCCGTTGTCCGACACGAAGCGGATGTCCTTCGACAGGTCGAGCAGGTCCGAGCCCTGTTCGAGCTCCTGCTCGTTGTCGTCGAGCTTCTGCTTGTTCGTGTCGATCGTCTTCTGGGCGTCGGCGATCTGCTGCTCACCGGCGTCGATCTGGGCCTGCTGGGCGTCGATCTGCGCCTGCGCCTGCTGGAGCTGGGCGGCCGCTGCCTGCGCCTGTGCGGCGGGGACGGCTGCGCCACCGGCTGCCTGCGCCTGGGCCTTCTGCGCGTCGAGCTGCGCCTGGGCGTCCTCGATCTTCTGCTTGCCGGACTCGAGCTGCGCCTTCTGGGCGTCGAGCTGGTCCTGGCCGGTCTCGATCTTCGCGCGACCGGACTCGATCTGGTCACGGCCGTCGACGATCTTCTGCCGCTGGTCGTCGAGCTGCTGCTGGGTGTCGAAGCCGCTCGTCGTGCCCTTGACGCCGTCGAGCTTCTCGAGGCTGGTCAGGAAGTCGTCGATCTCGGACTGCTGCGACGACGAGAACGCCTTGCCGTCCTTCGTCTCGAAGACGATCGTGCCGTTGCCGCCGTTCGCCGACGGGAACTTGTCGGCGAGCTGGTCCTGCACCTGACTGGTCTTGGTGTTCGGGATCGTGATCGACGACGAGATCGTCCCGGCGAAGAGCGTGTACGTGACGCCCGCGACGGCCATGATCACGACCCAGGTGATGATCACGAGCCAGTGGCGTCGTGCGGAGAACCGTCCGAGACGGTAGAGGAGACCGGCCATGCGGTTGCCTGCGGTCCTTTCGTGTCAGGTGCTGGTGGTGCGGGGTGCGCCGGTGGACCCCTGGGGGATGAGGAGGTGGAGCGGTGTCAGTCGTCGGCCATGTAGCCGCTGCGGACGCTGTGCACGAGTCGTGCGAGCAGGTCGTCCCACGCGTCGAGCGCCGGCTGGTCGAGCTCGGGGCCGGACGTCGCCAGCCAGTGCTCCGCGATCACGACGATGCCGCTCATGAGCGACTCGACGAGCAGTGCGGCGTCGAGGGGATCGGCGGCCGGGTAGCGCCGGGCGACCTCGTGCCGGAGCCGTTCGGTCACCCGCGAGAACGCCGTCTGGGTCAGCACCGCGGCCTTCGGGTCGTCCTTGCCCGGGTCGCCGAGGATCCGGTACATGCTGGCGATCGCCGGAGCCAGGTCGGCACCGCGGGCGGCGGACTCGAGCTCGTCGAACATCGAGGCCCGGCTGCCGTCGCCCACCGGGGTGCGGGCCATGTCGGCGAGGAACCGGTCGATGATGACGGACAGCTCCTGCTCGCACACGGCCAGCAGGACCTCGTCGAGCGAGGCGAAGTGGTTGAAGACGGTGCGCCGGGCGATGTCGGCCCGGGCGGCGAGGTCGTCCACGCTGAAGTCGCGGCCGCCGCGCTCGTCGATCAGGTCGCGAGCGGCCTGCAGGATCGCCGCACGGTGCTTCGCCTTGAGGGCAGCACGGCGGTCGGTCGCGATGGTCACGAGATCGAACACTAGGTGCATCGATGCACTCGGTGCAACGAGGTTGAGTGCATCCCCAGGTTCGTCCCCCGGAGCGGAACGCCTGTGCTGCACCACTGTTCTGTCGGAGGTGTCGGGTGCCAGACTGGACGGACGAACCGCCGCGTCACCGCCCGCGGATCCGCCGCCGTACGAAGGAGTACCCGATGCCCGTCCGCCTGTCCCCGGAGACCCTCGACGAGATCGCCACGAGCGGTGTCGCCGTGCCCACCTACGACCGCGACGGCATCACCGCCGGCATCGTCCACTTCGGCGTCGGCGGGTTCCACCGCGCGCACCAGGCGATGGTGATCGACCGGCTCCTGCAGCGAGGCGAAGCCCGCGAGTACGGCATCTGCGGCGTCGGCGTGCTCGAGCAGGACCGTCGGATGGCGACCGCGATGGCCGAGCAGGGCGGCCTGTACACGCTCGTCCTCAAGCACCCGGACGGCACCCGTGAGTCACGCGTCGTCGGCAGCATCGTCGAGTACCTGCTCGCCGTCGACGATCCGGACGCGGTCGTCGAGAAGATGGCGCACCCGGACACCAGGATCGTCAGCCTGACCATCACCGAGGGCGGCTACAACTTCGACCACGTCACCGGCGAGTTCGTCGCCGACGAGCCCGGCGTCGCGGCCGACCTGCGCGGCGACGGCCCGCCCCGCACGGTGTTCGGCCTGGTGGTCGAGGCACTGCGCCGCCGACGGGACCGCGGCCTCGACCCGTTCACCGTGATGTCCTGCGACAACATCCAGGGCAACGGGCACGTCGCACGGTCGATGTTCACCGCCTACGCCCGGCTGCAGGACCCGGCCTTCGCGGTCTGGATGGACGAGCACGTGGCGTTCCCGAACTCGATGGTCGACCGCATCACCCCGGTCACCGCCGACGAGGACCGCGCCTGGGTCCGCGACGAGCTCGGCATCGACGACGCCTGGCCCGTCGTCGCCGAACCGTTCTTCCAGTGGGTGCTCGAGGACGCCCACCCCGCCGGCCGTCCGCCCTACGAGGACGCCGACGTCCAGCTCGTCGACGACGTCGAGCCGTACGAACTCATGAAGCTCCGGCTCCTCAACGCCAGCCACCAGGGGCTCTGCTACTTCGGGTACCTGTCGGGGTACCGCTACGCGCACGAGGCCACGCAGGACCCGGCGATCGCGACCTTCCTGCGCCGCTACATGGACGACGAGGGCACGCCGACGCTGCACCCGGTGCCCGGCATCGACCTGGAGGACTACAAGTCGACCCTGATCGAGCGCTTCCAGAACCCCGAGGTGCGCGACACCCTCGCCCGGCTCTGCGCCGAGTCGAGCGACCGGATCCCGAAGTGGCTGCTCCCCGTCGTGCGCGAGAACCTGGCGGCCGGTCGGCCCGTCACGCTGTCCGCCGGCATCGTCGCGTCGTGGGCCCGCTACGACGAGGGCACCGACGAGTCCGGTGAACCCATCGAGATCGTCGACCGGCTCGCCGAGCCCCTGCACCGCATCGCCCTGACCCAGCGCGACGACCGCCTCGCCTTCATCGCGAACCGCCAGGTCTTCGGCGACCTGGTCGACGACGAACGGTTCGTCGCCGCGTACCGCGACGCCCTGGACGGGCTCATCGCGGACGGCGCGCACGCCACCGTGGAGCGCCTGTCACGGTCCTGAGACGCGACCGACCGACGGACGGGAGGCCCGTGGCGGCGCCGCCACGGGCCTCCCGTCCGCCTGCTGCCCACGTGACGAGCGCAGGACGGCGGTTCGTGTCCGCGCGATGACGGTTCCGGTTCACGAACCCCGAGGATCGTGGACCAGAACCGTCAGCCGCTCACAGCGCGACGTCGTCCCACGGCACCGGGGTGGTCTCGCCCGTCTCCCAGTCGCGGCGCAGCACGCCGTAACCGACCGACCCGACGGCCGGGCCGCCGTCGACGGGCCACGCCTCGCGGTAGTGGGCCTCCTGCACCCACCCGGCGCGGACGAAGACCCGGCGCATGGCGGTGTTGTCCTCGCGGGTCTGGCCCTCGAAACGCGTGATCGCCGGCATCGTCGTGAACACGTGGTCGGTCACCGCACGCAGGGCGGGGACGCCGAGGCCCCGACCCCGGAAGCGACCGGCCAGGCGCAGGTCGAACAGGGGGACGGGGTCCGCCAGGTCCTCGAGGCGGACCAGTCCGATGCGCCCGAGGTCGTCGTGGTCGAGCCAGGAGGTGTCGTGCTCGTCGTCGCGGTAGGCGCCGGAGTCGACGGCGCTCGCCGCGTCGGCCGCGCTGATGCGCCGTCGGACGTGGAACGGGAACTCCTCGGACGTCAGGAACGCGAGCAACTCCTGGCGGTCGGCGCCGGTGGGGTCCAGGCGGGTGAGGCGGACGGCGGGAGCTGGCATGCCGCCCAGGGTAGTTGCACGGTCGTCGGGCAGGCTCGGGGCGTGCGAGGTGGGACGAGGACGACGGCCGCGGCCCTGACGGTGCTGGTGCTGGTCGGGCTGGTGGGGTGCTCCGGTGGGCCGGGTGGTGCGACGACCGGGCCGACGTCGTCTGCTCCTGCCGCTGCGTCTGGGTCGGCTTCGGTGGCGCCGTCGACCGACCCGGCGACCGACCCCGCCACCGCGCGGGCCTTCGCGGCGCTGGAACGGCGGTACGACGCACGGCTCGGGGTCGCCGCGATCGACACCGGGAGCGGTCGGAAGATCGCGCACCGCGCGGGGGAGCGGTTCGCGTTCGCGTCGACGATCAAGGTGTTCATCGCGGCCGCGGTCCTCGACGCCTCGTCCGACGCCGACCTGGCGACCGTCGTGCACTACGACCGAGGCGACCTGCTCGAGTACGCGCCCGTGACGACCGAGCACGTCGACACCGGGATGACGGTGCGCGAGCTCGTCGATGCGGCGCTCCGCTCCAGCGACAACACCGCGGCGAACCTGCTGGTGGAGCGGCTCGGCGGGCCGGAAGCGGTCGAGCGGTGGCTGCGCGGTATCGGGGACCGGACGACGAGCGTCGACCGGGTCGAACCCGACCTGAACCAGGCGATCCCGGGTGACCGACGGGACACGACGACGCCGGAGCGGTTCGCGGCGGACCTCCGGACGATGCTGCTCGGAGACGCCCTCGACGCTGCCGACCGTCGGGTGCTGCGCGAGGCGATGCTCGGCAACACGACCGGGGACGCGACGATCCGTGCCGGGGTGGACCCGTCGTGGCGGGTCGCCGACAAGACCGGTACGGCGTCCTACGGGGTGCGGAACGACATCGCGGTCGTGACGCCGCCGGGGCGCGACCCCGTCGTGCTCGTGGTCATGACGAGCCGCGCTGATCCCGGGGCGGAGCCGTCTGACGAGCTCGTCGCCGCGGCGACCCGCACCGCGGTTGCCGGGCTGTCCGACTGAGTCGCCAGCGTCGCGGGACTGTCGTCGCGGGACTACCGGAGGGTGCTCGCCCAGCGCCCGATCGCGTCGTACGCCCGTTCCCGCACCTCCGGCGCGGACAGCACGACGTCGTGCAGGGCGCCTTCGAGTCGGCGGACCGTGACCTCCTCGCCGAGGGAGAGCGAGCGGTGCGCCACCGTGTCGACGTTCAGGGCGACGTCGGCCCGCGCCATCCCAGGGTCCCACCGCGGCTGGAGCATGCTCTTGTCGCTCAGCATCACCAGGGTCGGGACCGCGATCCCGAGGCCCTTCTCGACCTGTGCCTGGCCGTCGAACACCGCGGCGAGCCACCCGGGGTGCAGGGGGAAGCCGCGCTCCGGCCGCCACTTCTGCTCGTAGGTCCACGACCCCTCGCCCTCGGCCGAGACGGTGCGGGTGTAGAAGCCGGGGTCGACGGCGGGCATCGGCGCGAGGGGGTTTCGACGGGCACCGAGCTTGATGACCGGTGCGACGATGGCCCGGCCGACCGCGGTGGCCTGGAACTCGAGCCACGGGCTGTTCAGCACGAGGCCGTGCACGAGCTCCGGGTGCCGGGCGGCCCAGAGCGACAGGGTCAGGCCGCCGGTGGAGTGGCCCATCGGGACGAGTCGGCGCCGGTCCGAGCCGGGGTGCTCGGCCGAGATCGCGTCGAGCGCTGCGGCGATGTCCTCGTCGTACACCGCCAGGTCGTCGACCATGCCCGGGGTCTGGTAGGGACGCAGGCTCCGACCGTACTTCCGCAGGTCCAGCGCGTGGAACCGGGCACCGAGCCGCTCCAGGCGTTCGGCGAGCTCCACCTGGAAGAAGTAGTCCGACCAGCCGTGCACGTAGAGCACGTCGACCCCGTGCAGGGGCCCGCGACCGTGCAGCAGCAGGTCCGTCGGGGTGTGCCGGCGGCGGACCAGGGTGGCGACGACGGGTCCCTCGGAGTCGGTGCCGAGCGGCAGTTCGAGCCGCTCGTACGGTGCTCCGAGCACGTCCTCGTGCCACCCCTGGTCCGTCATGCGCCGAGCGTATCCGGCGCTGCTGCGGGTGGTGCTGGTGCGGGAGTGTGCGGCCGTCACCCGACCAGGACCACGACCTTGCCGCTGATCCGTCCGGCGGCCGCCTCGGCGTGCAGGGACGGCAGTTCGGTCAGCGGGATGCGCCGGGTGACCTCGACCGTGAGCGCTCCGGCGTCGACCAGGGACACCAGCTCCGCCAGGCGTTCGCGGTTGCGCAGGACGAACACCGTCGCCGCCCGGACCCCGCGGGACTCGTCGTCCGGCGTGGCCATGAACGCCGTGGTGCTGACGACCGCGCCGCCGTCACGCACGGCGTCGACGAGTGCCGCGAAGTCCTGCGGGTCGATCGGGGCGAGGTTGAGCAGCACGTCGACCGGCTCCGTCACGGCGGCACGGACGTCGGTCGTGGTGTGGTCGATCACCTCGTGGGCACCGGCGGCCCGGACAGCCTCGATGCTGCGCGGGCTCGCCGTGGCGATGACGTGCACCCCGGCCCGGACGGCGAGCTGGACGGCGTACTTGCCGACGACACCGCCGGCGCCCAGCACGAGGACCCGCTGGCCCGCCTCGAGCTGGCCGTCGTCGAACAGGGCCTGCCACGCGGTGAGCGCCACCGAGGGCAGCGCAGCCGCGTCTGCCAGCGGGATGCTCGTCGGCGCGGCGACCACCGCGTCGGCCGGGGCGATGACGTACTCGGCCGCTCCGCCGTCGAGCTCCATCGGCAGGAACGCGATGACCGTGTCCCCGACGGTGATCCCCTCGACGCCGTCGCCGAGCGCGTCGACGGTGCCGGACACGTCGTAGCCGGGGACGTGCGGCAGCTGGACCGGGATCGGCAGGAATCCGCCCCGCATCCCGTTGTCCGCCGCGTTGAACGCCGAGGCGGCGACGCGGAGCCGCACCTGCCCGGCCGCCGGGATGGGCTGCTCGACGTCCTCGGTGCGGAGCACCTCGGGACCGCCGACCTCGTGGAACCGTACTGCCTGCATGATCGTGCCCTTCGTCGGTGTTCCTCGTTGTACTTCGAGTTCGAAGCAACTGACGGTGACGCTAGCACTGCTTCGAACTCGAAGCAACAGGTAGGATGGGAAGCGTGACCGATGTGCCGAACTCCCTGACCCCGACGCAGCTCGGGGCGTACTTCGCCTTCACCGAGGTGAGCAGCCTGCTGCGCCACGCGGTCGAGCAGCAGCTGCGCGACGTCGGCGGCCTGAGCTACGTGCAGTTCCAGCTGCTCGCCCGGCTCGGTGACGCTCCGGGCGGGCAGCAGCGCATGACCGACCTCGCCGACGGGGTCGTCTACAGCCGCAGCGGGCTGACCTACCAGGCGCAACTGCTCGAGCAGCGCGGGCTGGTCACCCGCGGGCCCTCGCCCGACGACGAACGCAGCACGGTCGTGACGATCACCCGGGCCGGTCGTGACGTCCTCGCCGCGGTCTTCCCCGGACACATCGAGGCGCTGCACACCCTGCTGTTCGCGTCGATGTCGGACGCGGACGTCGACGACCTGGCGCGGATCCTCGGGGGAGCGGCGGAGCACCTGCGCGCGAATCCGCCACGCTCCGCGGGCGCGCGGCGGCGCAGCTGACCGAACGGTCGCGCCGGCGGGGGCGCGCGGCCTAGCTGCGGGGCGCCCGCACCAGGAACAGCGTGACGGCGCCCAGGACGACCGCGGCGACGATGAGCGCCCAGGCGAGCACGATGACCGGCCCGTCCCAGGGGGTGAAGAGCAGTCCGACCCCGATCACCAGGGCCACGGCGGCGCCGATGAGGGCGAGGCGGTGCGGTCGTACCGGAGCGGTGCGTGTCACGGTTCCCACGGTACGCGCGACGGGCTGGCAGTGCGGCGTCGAGCGGGTACGCCGGTCACACCGTCGTGCGCATCACCCACCGCCACTTGGCGATGCGGCGGTCGCGCACGAACCCGAACTGCGTGAACAGTTCTTCCGGCCCGGTGTGCAGGTAGGCACCGCGCTGCGGCTTCCGCTCGACCGTCTGCTCCGGGTAGGCCTCGACGGTCCCGCCGCCGTCCCGCCGGATCTGGTCGAGTGCGGTCGTGACCGCAGCGCGTGCGACCCCCTGACCGCGGTGTCGGGACTCCACGAACACGCAGCCGATCCGCCAGTCCGGCGGCGTCGAGGCGTCCCGGGCGTACGCACCGGGGTTCAGGATCGTCGGCAGCTCGACCGGCCGCCCGAACTGGCACCACCCGACCGCCGTGCCGTCGGCGTAGACGAGCACCTGGTGGTTCGTGCCGTTCCGCACGTGGCGGTGCTTCGCCTCCTGGTGGGACGTCGTCGGGTCGGGCATCCCGCGTGGGCCGTCCGGGTGGAAGCCGATGCACCAGCACCCGCCCCACACACCGTTGCTGCGGGTCACGAGCGCGGCGAAGTCGGGCCACGTCTCCTCGGTGAGCATCGTCGTCGAGTACTCCATGGCCCGATCATGCTCCTCGACGTGTCCGGCCGCCGTCCTCCGGGCGGTCAGGCCCGAGCCGCCCTCGCCGTGGCGCGCTCGGGGTGCGGACGGAACCGGGCGTCCTCGGCCAGCGCAGCGCGGAGGGTCGAGCGGGTGTGGAACGTGCCGAAGACTGCTGACCCGGGTTGCACCAGGACGCCGTTGCCGAGCGGGCCGGCGTCGACGGGCTCGAACCCGATCCGGTCGACGAAGTCGGCGACCACGGTGACGACGTGGTCGCTGGCGACCGCGACGGCACGGCGATCGACCGTGCCTGCCGGTCGGGCGTCGTCCTCCATGTCGTGGTAGCCGAGGTGGTTCAGCGACTTCGCCCAGCGCAGGTCGGGATGTGCCGCGGCGAGCAGGGCGCTCGTGCCGTCCGGTGCCGGACCGAGCGGACCCTCGGTCGGTTCCCAGTGGTTCGTCGCGTCGACGACCAACGCGCCGTCCAGTCGGTCCAGCGGCAGCCCGAGCGCGACCGTGAACGGGACGGCGAGGACGACCAGACCGGTGCGGTCCGCCAGGCCGGCGATGTCCGACGCGACGGCACCTGGGGCGGTCGCGGTGAGCAGCAGCTCGTTCGTCGCACGGTCGCCACGGTTGGCGACGTGCACACGGTGGCCGGCGGCGAGGGCGAGCCGGGCGAGGGCGGTCCCGACGCGACCCGCGCCGATGATCCCGACGTCCAACGGCGCGGTCATGCGGGCAACACCGCCGGCTCGGGGCCGAGCTCGGCGTCCACGAGGGGCTTCACAGCGGTACCGAGGAGCTCGATGGTCCGGAGGAAGTCGCGCTGCGGGAGGTGGCCGAGGTCGACCTGGAAGAACTGCCGCATGTGACCCATCTGGCCGTGGAGCACCAGGATCCGTTCGGCGACCTCGTCCGGACTACCGACGAACAACGCTCCTCCGGGGGCGGTGTCGTGGTCGTACGCCTGGCGCGACGGCGGGGCGAACCCGCGTTGCTGCCCGATCCCGGTCATCATCCGGTTCCACTCCGTCCACCAGAGGTCCCGCGCCGCCGGGCCGTCCGTGCCGACGAACCCGGGCGTCGCGACGGAGATGCGCACCTGCTCGGTGGGGACCGACTCCTGCTCAGCCGCTCGCCGGTAGAGGTCGGCCAGCGCGGCGAAGCGTGCCGGCTGGCCGCCGATGATGCCGTACGAGATCGGCAGTCCGGCCCGTCCGGCGCGGATCGACGAACCGGGGTTGCCGCCAGTTCCGAGCCAGATCGGCAGCGACCCGCGGTCAGGACGGGGGACGATGACGGCGTGGTCGAGGGGTGACCGCGTCGTGCCCGACCAGGTCACGGGGTCACCGGCGTCGATCGCCAGCAGGAGATCGAGTTTCTCGGCGTACAGCCGGTCGTAGTCGGCCAGGTCGTGCCCGAAGAGCGGGAAGGACTCGGTCGAGGAACCCCGTCCTGCGGTGATCTCGGCACGCCCGTCCGACAGTGCGTCGAGGGTCGCGAACTGCTGGTAGACCCGGACCGGATCGTCGGTGCTGAGCACGGTCACGGCCGATCCGAGACGGATGCGACGCGTGCGGGTCGCGGCCCCGGCGAGGATGGTGGCTGCCGACGAGGCCGGCATCTCGGCGGTGTGGTGCTCGCCGATGCCGAAGTAGTCGAGGCCGACCTCCTCGGCCAGCGTGATCGCCTCGAGCAGGTTGCGGGTGGCCTGTGCCGTCGTGGCCACCGTGCCGTTCTCCGGGTCGCGGGCGGTGCTGCCGAAACTGTAGACACCGAGTTGCATGACTTGTCTCCTCTTGTCGGATCCAGTCTCGAACGCGTCGCAGGCACTGGCAATCGGAAGGTGAGTGACTTACTCTGGGTAAGTGAATGATCGCGCCGGGGATGTCCTCGAGCACATCGACGCGGAAGCCTGCCGTCGGTTCCAGGTGGCGGCGGAGCTCGCCGGGCAGAAGTGGACGGCCGCGGTGCTGCTCTCGCTGGCCCGCGGGGCCGGCCGGTTCACCGAGGTCCGGCACACGGTGAGCGGCATCTCGGACCGCATGCTCTCCGCGCGGCTCCGCGACCTCGAGCGGCAGGGCCTCGTCGTGCGCCAGGTGACGCCGTCGGTGCCGGTGCAGATCCGGTACGAACTGTCGGAGTCGGGATGGCAGCTCATCCGGGCGTTGGCACCGCTGGTCGACTGGGGACAGCGCTGGATGCAGGACGATCCTGCGGCGGACGCCCGCTGACCCCGAGGGGCCGGAGGGCCGCCTGCGCCTGCCGCTGCCGCTGCCGACTCGCGAGCACGAGCCCGGCACTTTCCCAGCCGACACGACGGTGTTCCGCGGGGAAGTCCCGGCGACCGCCCGAGCAGGACTGCGAGCCTCTCCGGACCGCGCCGAAGACGGTGCGCCCGAGGGGGAACGGACGACATGACGATGCGACGTGCAGGGGGAGCCGCGATCGGCTTCGTGGGTGGCAGTGTGCTCGCCGGGCTGCTGGTGAGCGTCGGGGTGACTCCGGTGATCGCGGTCGCCGGCGTCGGCACGACCTCGGCGATCGGGGTGTTCGAGTCGCTGCCGGAGGACATCGAGATCGGGCAGCTGCCGCAGCGGAACCAGATCTGGGCGTACCGCGGCGGCGAGCCGGTGCACCTGGCGAACGTGTGGGACCAGGACCGGCAGGAGCTCACGCTCGACCAGATCAGCGACCACCTGGAGCACGCCGCGGTGGACGGCGAGGACAAGCGGTTCTACGAGACCGGCGGTGTCGACGCGACGTCCGTTGTCCGGTCGCTCGTGAGCGTCGCCACGTCCGGGACCGAGGGCGGGTCGGGTGGTTCGACCCTGACGATGCAGCTCGTGCGGAACATCAAGATGCAGCAGGCGAGCGAACTGCCCACGGCCGAGGAGCGCGAGGCCGCGTACGAGGACGCGACCCGGCGGACACCGCAGCGCAAGCTCGCCGAGATGAAGCTCGCGATCAGCCTGGCGAAGCAGTACACGAAGCAGCAGATCCTGGCGGCGTACCTGAACATCGCCTACTTCGGCGACCAGACCTACGGGGTGCAGTCGGCGGCGCAGCACTACTACGGCAAGTCGGCGACCGACCTGACCCCGGCCGAGGCGGCGTCCCTCATCGCGATCGTGCAGTGGCCGGAGCGACGGGACCTGTCGACGCCGGACCACCACCGCGACAACGCCGCGCGGCGGAACGTGATCCTGCGGTCGATGCACGAGCAGGGGCACCTGTCGACCGAGGAGTACCGCACGGCTCGGCTGTCCCGCGTCGCCGACTCCGTCCACCTGACGGCACCGCAGCAGGGGTGCGAGGCGGTCGAGGTGGGCGCGGAGTTCTTCTGTGACCACGCGGAGACCATCGCCCAGCGGCTCCCGCAGCTCGGCGCGACGAAGCAGCAGCGGGCGGACGCCTGGCGCACCGGCGGGTACCGGATCCAGACCACGCTCGACCTCGACCTGAACGCGGAACAGAAGCGGCTGCTCGACCAGTACGACCCGAAGACCGAGACGCGGCTGGCGCTGGGGGCCACGTTCAACACGGTCGAGGCCGGGACGGGCCGTGTGCTGACGATGGCACAGAACACCGACCACGACCGGTCGTCCGACGCGCCCCGCACCGCGACCTCGCTGAACTACGCCACCGACCAGGCGGACGGCAGCTCGACGGGGTTCCAGACCGGGTCGACCTACAAGATGTTCACCCTGCTGGCGTGGATCGAGGCCGGCCGCAGCCCGGACACGGTCGTCGACGGCACCCCGCACCCGCACAGCGAGTGGACCGCCTGCGGTGGACCCGCCTCGGCGTTCTGGCAGCCGAAGAACGACTCACCCGGGCAGCGTGGTCCGTACTCGGTCCGGTCCGCGACGGCGCAGTCCGTGAACGCGGCGTACCAGTCGATGGCCGAACAGCTCGACCTGTGCGACATCCGCGACGTGGCCGAGCGGCTGGGGGTGCACCTGGCGACCGGTGGCGAGCTGCCCTGGAACCCGGGGTCCCTGCTCGGCACCGAGAGCATCGCCCCGCTCACGGTGGCGTCGGCCTACGCAGGCATCGCGAACGGCGGGCGGTTCTGTGCACCCGTCGTGATCGACCAGGTCGTCGCCCCCGACGGTGAGGAACTCGGCGGACAACCCCGCACCTGCACGCAGGCGGTGTCGCCGCAGACCGCGGCCACCGCGTTCGACGTCATGCAGGGCGCGTTCCGCGGCGGCACGGCGAGCGGCGGGCAGACCCCCGACGGCGCGACCCTGTTCGGCAAGACCGGCACCACGGACGCGGCGGACCAGGTGTGGCTGGTGGGCGGGACCTCGCGTGCCGTCACCGCCTACTGGCAGGGCAACACGGACGGCGCGAAGCACAACCTGCGGTCGTTCTCCAACGGTCAGGGCGGCACCTACGCGGGGTCGCGCGCGGCCGTCTGGCGCGACGCGCAGACGGCGGTGAACGCGGCGTTGCCGGTCGGCTGACGGCCCGGAACGCAACCACCAACGGCCTGGAGGCGCGGTGCCAGCTGGCACCGCGCCTCCAGGCCGGTTCTCGGTTGCGTCCTACGACAGCTTCTTGCTGTCCTCGAGCCAGCCCGCGAGCTTGGTCATGTAGTCGGCCTGCGACGCGTAGTCCAGGGCCGGGAACGTCCAGCTGTGGACCTGGCCCGCCTCGAGCGCGGCGTTGTCGGCGAAGGTCGGCTGCTTCTCGAGGTCGGCGACCTGGTATCCCTGCTGCGACAGCAGCAGCACGTCACCGGTGATCTGGCCGGCGTTCTCCCACGAGTAGATGCCCCAGTAGAAGCCCTCGGGCTTCGGGTTGACGAAGTCGACCCCGTACGACGCGTACATCTGCAGCGACGGCTCGTCGGTCGGGCGGGTGACGTACGCGCCGTCACCGTCGGCGTACATCGAGACGACCGACAGGTCCTGCTCCTTCGAGACCTTCTCGAGCTCGTCGGCCGCGGTGTCGAAGCGCTCCTCGGCGGCGTCGACCGTCGACTCCTTCGCGCCGAGGGACTCGGACAGTTCGGCGATCTTCTCGATGACGTCCTCGCCCTTGCCGCCCCACTTCACCTGGACGACCGGCGCGATGGCCTCGATCTGCTTCTCCTGCGCCTTGTCCTTGAAGCCGTAGCCGGGCTGCTTCGTGTCGAGCGTGCCCTTGGCGTCGGTCGGGTAGACCGAGGTGACGACGAGGTCGGGCTTGAGCGCGGCGAGCTGCTCGAGGTCGATGTCGCCGTAGGCGGTGCCGAGCTGCGTGATGCCGTCGGTGTCGAGGCCCTTGAACCGGGCGTCCTTCGCCATCGTCAGCTGCCCGAAGGTGCCGACGGGCTTCAGGCCGTACTCGATGAACGACAGGGCGATGTCGTTCAGCACGACGACGCGCTTCGGCGTGTGGTCGACCTTCACGGTGGCGCCCGTGGCGTCCTCGTACGACCATGCCTTCGACGCGGCGGTGCCGCCGTCGGAGTCGGAGTCGTTCGAGTTGCCGGTGCTCGAGCAGCCGGTCAGGAGGAGTGCCGAGACGGTCACGGAGGTCAGGAGGGCGGCGCGCAGGTGGCCACGTCGGGAGGTCTTCACGTTAGGAGAGGCTAACCTAAGTTCGCGGTACTCGCCAGCACGTCTTCGGTTTTCGTCGGGACGGTGTGCTCGGTCCGGGCGCCCGGGGCTGTGTGCTCCGTCGGGGCGCTCGGGACGGGGTCGTGCTCGTCCGCCTCGGGCACGATCATCGGCGCACCGGTCACCGGGTCGGGGAACACCCGGGCGTGCAGACCGAACGCGTGCTCGAGCAGTGCCGGGGTGAGGACGTCGTGGGGGGTGCCGTCGGCCACGACCCCGCCGTCGTGCAGCACCACGAGCCGGTCGGAGTACCGCGCCGCGAGCGACAGGTCGTGCAGCACCATCACGATCGTCGACCCCTGCTCGCGGTTCAGCCGCCGGACGAGCCGCAGGACCTCGAGCTGGTGCGCGAGGTCGAGGTAGGTGGTCGGCTCGTCGAGCAGGAGCGTCTGGGCCTGCTGCGCGACGACCATGGCGATCCAGGCACGCTGGCGCTGCCCGCCGGACAGGCTCGTGACGTCGCGGTGCGCGACCTCGGTCAGGCCGGTGGCGGCGATGGCCGCTTCGGCGACGGCGGCGTCCTCGGCGGTCCACGGCTTCGCCCACGACTGGTGCGGGTTCCGGCCGCGCATCACGAGGTCGAGCACGCTGGTGCCCGCGGGGGCGACGGGGGACTGCGGCAGGATCGCGAGCTTGCGGGCGACCTGGCGGTTCGGCTCCCTGCGGATCGGGGTGCCGTCGAGCATGACCTCGCCGGCCTGCGGCTTGAGCACGCGGCCGAACGCCTTGAGCAGGGTCGACTTGCCGCAGCCGTTCGCGCCGAGGAACGTCGTGACGGTGCCGCGTTCGATGCGCAGGTCCAGGTCGCGCAGCACGGGCTGGCGGTCGTAGCCGACGGACAGGCCCGTGGCTTCGAGGACGGGGGTGTCGTGCTGGTCCTGGTGTGGTGCTGTCATCGGGACATCTCCTTGCGGTGACGGACGAGGAGCCAGATCAGGTACGGCGCCCCGATCACGGTGGTGATGATGCCGACCGGCACCTGCCACGGGAACGCGGAACGGGACAGCAGGTCGGCGGCGAGCACGAGCACGGCGCCGAGGGCACCGGCGAGCAGCAGCGGCGGCCGGTTCGTGCCGGCGAGCCGGAGCCCGACCTGCGGGACGACGAACGCGACGAAGCCGACCGGTCCCGCGGCGGCCACGGCGGCGGCGGTGAGCACGACCGCGAGCGCGATGACGAGCAGCCGGTGCCGCTGGACGCCGAGTCCGACGCCCGTCGCGACCTCGTCGCCGAGCTGCCCGATGCCGAGGGCAGCACTCGTCGCGAGCGCGATCGGCACCGCGACGACCGCCACCACGAGCAGCGGCCAGACGCTCTCCCACGAGGTGCTCGACAGGCTGCCGACGAGCCACTGGGACGCCGCGGTGGCGACGGTGATCTTCGCGCGGACGAGCAGGTAGCTCGTCACCGCGTCGAGGGTCGCGCTCACGCCGATGCCGACCAGCACGAGCCGGTAGCTCTGCACGCCGCCGCGCCAGCCCAGGCCGTACACCAGGACCGCTGCGACCAGGGCGCCGATCGTGGCGGCCACCGGGATCCCGCCACCGAGCACCAGGGACGACACCGAGTACGTCCCGCCGCCGAGGACGATCGCCGCGACCGCACCGACGCTCGCGCCCGCCGTGACACCGATGATGTCCGGGGTGCCGAGGGGGTTGCGGGTGAAGGTCTGGGTGAGCGCGCCGGCGACCCCGAGCGTCAGGCCGACGAGTGCGCCGGTGAGGACGCGGGGCAGCCGCAGGGTGGTGATGATGAAGGCATCCGGCCCGGACTCCAGGCCGAGCAGGGACCGGATGACGACCCCGGGCGCGATCCACGTCGAGCCGACCGCCGTCCCGATGACGATGAGCACCAGGACGGTGGCGAGCGACCCGACCGTGTACCAGAACACCCGGGGGTGCCAGGCGAGGCCGACGGGGCCGATGCGGATGCCGGCGCGGCCGGGGGTTCGTGCAGCCGAGGCGGGCGTGCCGGGCGTGGTGGTCTCGGGCGTGCTGCCGGTGCTGCGCACCGCTGCCCCGCTCACAGCGACACCAGCGATCGGCGACGGGCCACCGCGACGAACACGGGGCCACCAATGACGGCGAGCACGATGCCGACCTCGACCTCGGAGAACCCGCCGATCAGGCGACCGATGACGTCGGCGAGCAGCACGAGGGCGGCGCCGACCAGACCGGAGACCGGCAGTGTCCAGCGGTGTCCGGTGCCGACGAGCGCGCGGGCGACGTGCGGCACCGTCAGGCCGACGAAGCCGATCGGGCCGGCAGCAGCGGTTGCCCCGGCGGCGAGCAGCGTGATCCCGCCCAGGCCGACGAGCCGGGCGACGAGCACGTTCTCGCCGAGCCCCTTCGCCAGTTCGGACCCGAGCCCGAGGGCGTCCAGGGCGCGGACGTTCAGCACCGCGAGCACGAGCCCGGCGACCAGGAACGGCCACACCGCCCCGAGGATGTCGAGCTGCCGTGCCGCGAGGGACCCGACGACCCAGAGCCGGTACGCGTCGAGCGAGGCCTGGTCGGTCAGCACGACGAAGGAGGTCAGGGCGGCGAGCAGCGCCGAGACCGCGGCCCCGGCGAGGGCGAGCGGCACCGGACTGGCGGTGCCGCTGCCGGCGATGGTGACCGAGAAGACGACGACGCTGGCGACCAGGGCCCCGACCAGGGCGAACCACACGGTCGCGCTCGTGCTCGTCACCCCGAACACGTAGACGCCGAGCACCACCGCGAGTCCGGCACCAGACGAGACGCCGAACAGGCCGGGGTCGGCGAGTGGGTTGCGGGTGTGTCCTTGCATGAGCAGCCCGGCGATGCCGAGGGCTGCCCCGACCGCAGCACCGATGAGAGTGCGCGGGATGCGGGACCCCCACACGATCGCCTCGTCGGTGCTCGATCCGGAGCGCGTGAGCCCCGCCCACACCTCGGCGACACCGATGCGGTTGCTGCCGAGCAGCATGCTCGCCACGGCGACGAGCACCAGGGCGACGACGAGGCCGATGACGACCGCGGTCCGTCGCCGCATCGCGGTCCGGTGCACACCGAGGGCGCGGGACGCGTCGCCGTCTCGGGTGCTGGACGCGACGGGTTCGGGGGCCTCCGGACCGGAAGCCAGAACGGGATTGGGGGCTGGCACGGAAGTCATCTTAGGTTAGCCTTGCCTCATGGCGAAGACCCCGCGGCTCCTGCCGACGAACCCCCGGCTCTTCCGCGCCCGTGTCCTCCGGACCCAGCGGGTGACCCCCTCGATGCAGCGCGTCACCGTCACCGGCGATGACCTGCACGAGTTCGGCTACCTCGGTTTCGACCACTGGTTCCGCCTGTTCGTCCGACGCCCTGACCAGGACGCCTTCCGGATGCCCGACCTGGACGGCAAGAAGTGGTGGCCGACGTTCCTCGGCATCCCCGAGGACATCCGTCCCCACTGCGCGAACTACACCGTCGCCGCGTACCGGCTGCTCGCCGACGGCACCGCCGAGCTGGACATCGACTTCGTCGTGCACCTGGACCACCGCGGTCAGCTCGAGGGCCGCGCCGCGATCTGGGCCTGCTCCGCCCGCCCCGGCGAGGAACTCGCGATGCTCGACCAGGGCTGCATCTTCGACGTCCCGGCCGGCACCAGCGAGGTCATCGTCGCGGCCGAGGAGACCGGTCTGCCCGGCGTCGTCGGCATCGCCGCGTCGTTGCCCCGCGACACCGTCGGCCGCATCATCCAAGAGGTCCCGACCCCCGCCGACATCCGCGACCTCGACGCCCCCACCGGCGTGCAGGTGACGTGGATCGTCCGGCAGCCGGGCGCGGTCCCCGGCAGTGGCGCCCTCGCCGAACTGCAGCGGCACGTGCCGTCCGACGATCAGGGCTACGCGTTCGTCGTGGGGGAGTCAAGACTCGCAACGGAGGGCCGCCGCCACCTGCACCGTGCGGGCCTGCCGAAGTCGCGCATCACGTTCTCCGGCTTCTGGAAGCACGAGACGAAGGTTTCCGTCCCCGCCTGACCCGCGCGTGCCTGCCAGGCATGCCCGTTCCCGCCAGGTACGCCCGGTTCTGCCAGGTACGCCCGGCCCTTCCCCTGACAGCCGCGATGCCCGGCGCTTTCGGGCGTCCCACCACGGAACTTCCGCCCAGGTACGCCCGTTCCCACCAGGTATGCCCGGTTCTGCCAGGTGCGCCCGGTCCTTCCCTTGGCGTGCGCGATGCCTGGTGCTTTCGGGCCTACCACCAAGGAACTTCCGACCGAGTACGCCCGGTTCCGCCAGGTGTGCCCGCTGTGCACAGGTACGCCCGGTCTCGCCAGGTACGCCCGGTTCTTCCCCTGGTACCCGCGATGCCTGGTGCTTTCGGGCATACCGCCACAGAACTTTCGCCCTGGTACGCCCGGTTCCGCCAGGTATGCCCGCTGTGCACAGGTACGCCCGGTCTCGCCAGGTACGCCCGGTTCTTCCCCTGGTACCCGCGATGCCTGGTGCTTTCGGGCATACCACCAAGGAACTTCTGCCCAGGTACTCCCGGTTCGACCAGGTACGCCCGATCCCGCCAGGTACGCCCGAAAGCACCAGCCGCGCCGCGCTCGCGACGCGACCAACGGACGGACGGGAGGCCCGGTGCCAGCTGGCACCGGGCCTCCCGTCCGTGGTGGGGTGGCGTCAGCCCTTGAGGCCCGAGCCCGTCACGCCCTCCACGATCTGCCGCTGGAAGATCAGGTAGAGGATGATCAGCGGCAGCGCCGCGAGGATCGCACCGGCCTGGATGTCGGCGTAGCGCTGCCCGAAGCTGCCCTGGACCGTGGCGAGCCCGACCGGGATCGTCATGAGGTCCGGGTTGGACAGCACGAACAGCGGCAGCAGCAGGTTGTTCCACACCCCGACGAAGGTCAGGATCGTCACGGCCGCGATCACCGGACGCGACAGCGGCAGGATGACCGACCAGTAGACCTTCCAGATGCCGGCGCCGTCGATGCGTGCCGCCTCTTCCAGCTCCTTGGGGATGCCGTCGAAGAACTGCTTGAAGATGAACACCGCGATCACGGCGGGCACCTGCGGGAAGATCACCGACCAGTAGGTGTTGAGCAGGCCGACCGCGTTGAGCTCCTGGAAGATCGGGATGATCAGCACCTGCGTCGGGATCATGATCCCGAGGATGATGAGCAGGAACGCGATGTTGCGGCCACGGAACACCAGCCGCGACAGCGCGAACGCCGCCATCGACGCGAACAGCACGGTGAGTGCCGCCGTGACGACGCTCGTGATGGCGCTGGCGAGGTACCAGTTCCAGATGTCGCCGGCCTGGAACAGCGACGAGTACGAGTGCAGCGTCGGGTTCCAGTTCGACAGGATCGCATTCGCGCCGAGTGCGGCGACGCCGTTGTCGGACAGTGACGTCTTCAGGGCGAACACGCTCGGGATGAGCCAGATGATCGCGAAGATCGTCAGGACGATCCCCGACGCGATCGTGAAGCCGCGACCGCTGACGCCGATCTTCGCGGCGCTCGTCGGAGCGGCGGACGAGACGCCGGTGCGGAGCTTGCGGCCGGTGGTGATGCTCTCGGTGGCGGTCATGTCAGGCCCCGATCTCTCGCTTGGCGGCAGCGCGCTCGACGAGCTGCCGGATGACCGCGATCGCCACGATCACGATGAACAGGAGGACCGACGCGGCCGATGCGGCACCGAGCCGGTTGTCGGTGAAGCCGACGCCGGTGATGAGCTGCAGCGAGACCTGGGTCGAGATGCCCGGCCCGCCGTTCGTCATCAGGTAGACCTGGTCGAAGATCTTCAGGCTCGCGATGATCTGCAGCAGGACGACCAGCGTCGTCGTGCGGCCGAGCAGGGGGAGCGTGATCGACTTGATCTGCTGCCAGTTCGACGCACCGTCGACGGCGGCTGCTTCGTACAGTTCGCGCGGGATCTCCTGCAGACCGGCCAGGTAGAGCACGAAGTTGAAGCCGAGGGTCCACCACACGGTGGCGATCGCGACACCGATCATGGCCGTGTTCGGGCTCGACAGCATGCCGGAGCCGGGCGTCATGCCGATCGCCGACTGCAGGCTCGCCCACAGACCGGTGCTCGGCGTGAAGATGAACACCCAGATCAGCGAGATCGTCGCCGACGGCAGGATGAACGGCAGGAAGAACGCCAGACGGAAGAACCACTGCCCGCGGTTCATCCGGTTCGTCAGCACGGCGAACACGAACGCCAGGATGACGAGCGGCGGGGTCGTGTACAGCGTGAACTGCAGCGTGTGCCAGAGCGACGACCAGAAGTCGCTGCGCCCGAGCATCTCGGCGTAGTTCGCGAACCCGGCGAAGCTGCCGAGCCCGGTGCGGACGGTCGAGGTGTTGAAGAAGCTCGTGACGATCATCCAGACCGTCGGGCCGAGCAGGAAGGCCACGTAGAACAGGCCGAACGGGGCGAGGAACAGCCAGCCGCTGCGGCCCTGGCCGCGGTTCACGCTGGAGCCGTAGGAGCGGTTCCGGCGGAGACGCGGCGCGGTGGCCGCGTCGGTCGGCCGGTCGAGGACAGGTGCTGTGGTCACGTCATCGTGCCTTTCGCGCGGTGTTCACGGCGATCGCGGGGGTCGTCTGCCCGGGGTGGTCCCGCCGGGCGGTTGCGTGCCGGGTCACAGGGGGCTCGGGGTGTTGAGGTACGTCGCGAGCTGCGACTTGATGGCGCGCAGTGCCTGCGCGGGGGACGAGCTGCCCTGCTGCACGAGGGCGAGCTGGGCGCCCACCGTGCCCTCGAACGTCGAACCCGACCCGCCGTACCAGGCGGCGTCGTCGAACACGGCGGTCTCGGCTGCGGCCGCGTAGTTCGACTGCGGCGTGAGCTTCTTGTACGCGGCGCTGTCGAACGTCGGGATGTAGGCCGGCACGTGCCCGCCCTCGGCCCACGTCAGGCTCTGCTCGAGCATCTGCTTGATGAAGAGCATGTGCTGCTTGCGCTGCTCCGGCGTGCGGTCCTTCTTCGGCAGGACGAACGTGTGCGAGTCCGCCTGGGTCGCCGGCTTGTCGTAGAGCTGCGGGATCGGCGCCATGCCGAAGTTCAGGCCCTTGATCGACTGCGCGGTGCTGATCTCCCACTCGCCCTGCATGAAGAAGCCGGCCTTGCCGTCGAACATGAGCGACTGCGCGGTGGCGTAGTCGAGCGCCTTGTTCAGCCAGCCCTCCTTCACCCACTTCTGAGTGCGGCTCGTGACCTCGTTGTAGGCGTCCTCGTTGACGGTGAGCTTGGACCCGCCGTCGCTGATGAACGGGGTGGCGTCCTTCAGCTGGTTGTACATCGTCCAGAAGAAGCGCCACGGGGTGGCCGTCTCCGGCACCACGTTCGCGACGTTGAGCGCCGTGCCGCCGGTGACCTTGGCGACCGCGGCGAGGGCCTTCTCGAAGTTGTCCATGCCGTTGAGGTCGACGAGGTTGCCGTCGCCGTCGATCAGGCCGGCCTTCTTGCAGACGTCGACGTTGTAGAAGAGGACGAAGGGGTGGGTGTCGAGCGGGACCGCGATGTTGTTGCCGTCGGTCTTCTGCGCCGCCCAGGCCTTCTGGTTGAAGTCGGCGGCGCTCAGGCCGACGCTCGCCAGGTCGTCGGACGTGATCGGGTCGAGCAGGTCACCGTCCCAGAGCGGCTTCGCGCGGGTCAGGTGCGCGACCGCGACGTCCGGCGGCTTGTTCCCGACGGTCGCCAGTGTCAGCTTCGAGTAGTACGGGTTGCCCCACGCGAACGTGGTGCCCTGCAGCGCGCTCGAGCCGCCGTGCTGCTTCGCGTAGCCGTCCTCCATGGCCTGCATGCGGACGCCGTCGCCGCCGCCGAACAGGTTCCAGAAGACGAGGGTCTCGGGGTTGAGTGCGCTGCCGGCGAGGCCGGCGGCGAGGGGGCTCGAGCAGGCGGCGAGCGGCAGGACCGTCGCGGCCGCTGCGCCGGCGGCGAGGAAGCCCCGGCGCGAGAGGCGCGACGCGGGTGTTGCGGGTGGGATCGGCATGGCATCACTCCATCGGGATGGGCCGGGCTCGGGAACAGGGTCGGTGCTCCCGCCGGAGCATCGCTGCTCCGAACCCGGAGCACTGCTGCTCCGGACACGGAACGACCTTCCGGTGCTCCGTGAGCGCTCACATTAGCGCTCGCTCCCGGCATCCGCCACCCCTTTCGCGACGGCGTGGAACCCGGTAGCGTTTCTGTCAGGTGAGCGCTCACTTTCGTGACGGCCCGCTTCGGTTCCCGTCCGTGGCCCCACCCGCTCCCCGCACGAACCGCACTGCCACGATCGAAGGAGATCCATGCCCCGCACACACCTCGTCCTCGACGCCGCGTTCACCGTGGGGCCGGTGCGACGTCGCCTGTTCGGCGGGTTCGTCGAGCACCTCGGCCGCCACGTCTACGACGGCATCCACGAGCCCACCCACGAGACCGCCGACGAGCACGGCTTCCGCAAGGACGTCGTCGAACTCGTCAAGGAACTCGGCGTCTCCGCCATCCGCTACCCCGGTGGCAACTTCGTCTCCGGGTACAAGTGGGAGGACGGCGTCGGCCCCGTCGAGCAGCGCCCCCGCCGCCTCGACCTGGCCTGGCACTCGACCGAGACCAACGAGGTCGGCCTGCACGAGTTCCAGCACTGGCTCGACCAGGTCGGCTCGGAGCTCATGCTCGCCGTGAACCTCGGCACCCGCGGCACGCAGGAGGCGATCGAGCTCCTCGAGTACGCGAACATCGACGCCGGGACCGCACTGTCCGAATACCGTCGTTCGAACGGTCGCCAGGAACCCTTCGCCATCAAGATGTGGTGCCTCGGCAACGAGATGGACGGCCCGTGGCAGCTCGGCCACAAGAACGCCGACGACTACGGCAAGCTCGCCGCCATGACCGCCAAGGCCATGCGGCAGATCCAGCCCGACCTCGAGCTCGTCGCCTGCGGTTCCTCCGGGGCGTCGATGCCGACGTTCGGCGAGTGGGAGCGCACCGTCCTCGAGCACACCTACGACGACGTCGACTACATCTCCGCGCACGCCTACTACGAGGAGGACGACGACCTGCCGTCGTTCCTCGCCTCGGGCGCCAACATGGACCACTTCATCAAGACGGTCACCACGGCCGCCGACCACGTCCAGGCGCAGAAGAAGTCCGACAAGCGCATCGACATCTCGTTCGACGAGTGGAACGTCTGGTCGATCAAGAAGTGGGAAGCGAAGGCCAAGACCTTCACGCTCGACGAGTGGCCCGTCGCCCCGCGTCTGCTCGAGGACGTCTACACCGTCGCCGACGCCGTCGTCGTGGGTGGCCTGCTCATCTCGCTGCTCCGCCACGCCGACCGCGTCGCCTCGGCCTCGCTCGCCCAGCTCGTCAACGTGATCGGCCCGATCATGACCGAGCCCGGTGGCCCGGCCTGGCGCCAGACGACCTTCTTCCCGTTCTCGGTCACCTCGCGCCTGGCGCAGGGCACCTCGCTGCAGGTCAAGGCCTCGGGTGACACGGTCGACGGTGGCAAGCACGGCGAGGTCCCGGTCGTGGACTCCGCCGCCACCGTGTCCGAGGACGGCAAGGCCGCGGTCTTCCTGATCAACCGCCACCCGTCCGAGCCGACCACGGTGACGATCGACCTGGCCGGCATCGGTGCGACCGGTGACGTCCACGCCGAGGGCGTCTGGGACGACGACCTGCACGCCGTGAACGACCTGGAGAACACCTCGCGCGTGGGGCTCCGCACGAACGAGTCGGTCCGCCGCGAGGGCGACACCGTCACGATCGAGCTCCCGCCGGTCTCCTGGACCGCCGTCTCGATCGGCTGACAAGGCGCCTCGGCGCACGCCACGGCGGGCGTCGAGTGAGCACAGAGGACGTCGGGCGCTCGCGCCCGACGTCCTCTGCTCGTTGCGGGGGTGCGGCGGGCGGCGCGAGCCGGGCGCGACTTCACGGGGTGAGCGACACCTCACGGGGTGACGGGCGCGTGGACTGTCGCTGGGCCCGTGACGTGGCCCGCGCGGCGGCCGGGAGGCCCGTGGCGGCCTGGCACCGGGCCTCCCGTCCGGCATGTGGTTGCCAAAGCGACAGGTGGTCGGCAGTTAGCCGGGTCAGGTCCGCGAAACCGACAGTTCTCCACGGACGTTCGGCGCGATTCTGTCGCTTTCGCGGAAAGGGCCGTGGCGTCGCGGCGCGGCGGCCGGGAGGCCCGTGCCGGCCTGGCACCGGGCCTCCCGGCCGGCATGTGCGCGAGTTCACGGGCTGGGCGACAGATCACGGGGGCGTGCGCACGTGATGTGGCGGTGAGCGCGAAACGCGCGCCGCGTCAGCGCGCCGGCGGCGGCGCCGTGCTCGCGCGCTCGACGAGCCGCACCGGCACCAGGTCTGCCGCGACGCTGACCCGCTCGCCGTCGATCTGGGCGAGCAGGTTCGCGACCGCTCGGCGGCCGACCTCGTCGAAGGACTGGTGCACGGTGGTGAGCGGCGGCCAGAACGAGTCGGACTCGGGGGAGTCGTCGAACCCCACCACGCTGAGCGACGACGGCACCGGGCGTCCGGACTCGTGTGCGGCGCGCAGGACACCGAGGGCGGTCTGGTCGTTCGCGGCGAACACCGCGGTGATCTCCGGGCGTGCGGCGATCTCGAGCCCGGCCTCGTAGCCGTGCTCGGTCGTCCAGCCGCCGCGGAACACCGGGGGCACCGGTCGACCGGCGCGCGTCAGGGTGTCCTGCCACGCGGCGAGGCGACGTGCGGCCGAGTACGACGACTCCGGCCCGGCGACGTGCCAGACGGTCTCGTGCCCGAGGTCGAGCAGGTGCTGCGTGGCCTGTCGGGCGCCGTCGGCCTGGTCGGTGTCGATCGCGGGGTGGTCGGTGCTGCCCGTGGAGTCGATGATGACCATCGGCACGCCGTCGGGCAGCACGACCTCGGCGGTGTCGATGATGTGCGACTCGATGATGATCACGACGCCGTCGACGGCCTGTTCGTGCAGGCGCGAGAACGCGGAACGGACGCCCGCTTCGGTGCGCGAGGCCATCGGCAGCAGGGTGATCGTGAAGTCGGCGACCCCGGCGGCGTCGGCGATCGCCTCGAGCGTGCGCATGTTGCCGAAGGACGCGAGCGTGAACATGATCACGCCGATCGTGCGGAAGCGGCCGGAGCGCAGGGCACGGGCGGCACGGTTGGGCCGGTAGCCGAGGGACTCCATCGCGCGCTGGACGCGGTCGCGGGTCTCCGGGCTGACGTTGTCGAAGCCCCGGGCGACGCGCGAGACCGTCTGCATCGACACTCCGGCGGCGTCGGCCACGGCGGCCATCGAGGGGGCGCGGCGGGTGCCGGCGGGGGACTCCATCGTCACGCTGGCGCTCCTTCCGGATCGAGGGGCCGAACGGACGGCCTCCCCGGACGCTAGCGCATGTTGACGTTGCCATGCTATCGTCGCGTCGTTCGATGTTGACGTCAACATCGGTGACCGCCCGGACATCCTGATCCGGCCCGGGCCGAGCCGCCGACATCGACCACCCGAACGCAGCAGACGAAGGAGTCACATGAGCACGCTCGCAGCGCGCCCCGGTGAGGCAGCACCGCGCCCCACCGCCGAGCGCCCCGCCGGCCGCCGCCCCAAGCCGCGGGGACGGTTCACCGGATGGCTGTTCGTCGGCCCGTTCGTCGTCGTCCTGGTCCTGATGCTCATCGTGCCGATCGGCTACGCGCTCTGGCTCAGCCTGTTCCGCGACCAGCTCATCGGTGGCAACCAGTTCGTCTGGTTCGCCAACTACGTGCAGCTCTTCCAGGACGCCAAGTTCTGGTCCGGGTTCGGTCGGGTGGCGATCTTCCTGGTCGTCCAGGTGCCGATCATGCTCGGCCTCGCGCTCGTCGCCGCCCTGGCCCTGGACAGCGCCCGGCTGTGGGGGACGAGCTTCTTCCGCATCGCGGTGTTCCTGCCCTACGCCGTTCCCGGTGTCGTCGCGGCCTTGATCTGGGGCTTCATCTACGGCAACCAGTTCGGGCTGACGGGCGCCGCGAACGACGCGCTCGGCATCGACCTGCTGCAGCCGTTCAGCCCGAGCTGGGTCCTGACGTCGATCGGCAACGTGGTCACGTGGGAGTTCCTGGGCTACAACATGCTGATCTTCTACGCCGCACTCCGCACCGTCCCCGGTGAGCTGTACGAGGCGGCCGAGCTCGACGGCGCCGGCCCGATGCGCACGGTCTTCTCGATCAAGCTCCCGGCGCTCCGCGGCCCGATGGTCATCGCCACGATCTTCTCGATCATCGGCAGCTTCCAGCTCTTCAACGAGCCGAACCTGCTCAAGACGCTCGCCCCGAACGTCATCGGCAGCGCCTTCACCCCGAACATGTACGCCTACTCGCTGTCCTTCAGCGGTCAGCAGTTCAACTACTCCGCCACGGTCGCGATCGTGATGGGCGTGATCACCGCGGTGATCGCCTACGTCGTCCAGGTCCGCGGCACCCGCGAGGAGAACCGATGAGCACCATCCAGCACCCCGCCGGGCCCGCAGCGGCCACGGTGACCGAGGCGACCACGACGCAACGTGCGCCGCGCACCCGCTCGATCCGCGCCTCCAGGAAGGCAGACCAGCACGTCGACGGACGCAAGCCGAAGCGTTCCGGCCTGCTGACCGCGGTCATGGTCGTCTTCGTCGTGTACTCGTTCGCGCCGCTGTTCTACCTGCTCGTGAACAGCACGAAGACGCAGGCGTCGCTGCTCTCCACGTTCGGTCTGTGGTTCGGCGGGGACTTCAACCTCTGGCAGAACATCGTCGACACGCTGACGTACAACGACGGCATCTTCCTGCAGTGGTTCGGCAACACGCTGCTCTACGTCGTCGTCGGTGCCGGCGGGGCCACCCTGCTCGCCACCGTCGCGGGCTACGGCATGGCGAAGTTCCAGTTCCCCGGACGCCGCGCGGTCTTCGCCGTCGTCCTCGGCGCCATCGCGGTCCCCGGCACGGCCCTGGCGGTCCCGACCTTCCTGCTGTTCTCGCAGGTCGGCCTGACCAACACCCCGTGGGCGATCATCCTGCCCTCGCTGATCAGCCCGTTCGGCATGTACCTGATCTGGACCTACGCGGTCGACGCGATCCCGGCCGAACTGCTCGAGGCCGCCCGCATGGACGGCGCCGGTGAGTTCCGGATCTTCTTCACGATCGCGCTCCGCCTGCTCGCGCCCGGTGTCGTCACCGTCCTGCTGTTCGCGGTCGTCGCCACCTGGAACAACTACTTCCTGCCGCTCATCATGCTGAGCGACCCGAAGTGGTACCCGCTGACGGTCGGCCTGAACCAGTGGAACGCGCAGGCCACCGGGTCCGGCGCGCAGCCGATCTACAACCTCGTCGTCACGGGATCGCTCCTCACGATCATCCCGATCGTGGTCGCGTTCCTCTTCCTCCAGCGCTTCTGGCAGTCCGGCCTCGCGGCCGGGTCGGTCAAGGCCTGATCCCTTGGACAGGAGGCCCGTGGCGACCCCGCCCCTGTCCTCCGGTCCGGCACACAGCAGCACCACCCCCTCCACGAAGAAGTGAAAGGCACTCCCATGAACAAGCGTCTCCGGCGCGGCCTCAGCGCCCTCGCCATCGGCGTCACCGCCGCGATCGCCCTCGCCGCGTGCGCCTCCGGCGGCTCCGGCTCCGGCGGATCGGCCGACGACATCGACAAGGCCCTGCAGGACGGTGGCACCCTGACCTACTGGTCGTGGACCCCGTCGGCGAAGGCTCAGGTCGCCGCGTTCGAGAAGCAGTACCCCAAGGTGAAGGTCAAGCTCGTCAACGCCGGCACCGGTGCCGACCAGTACACGAAGCTGCAGAACACGATCAAGGCCGGCTCGGGCGCCCCCGACGTCGCCCAGGTCGAGTACTACGCCCTGCCGCAGTTCGCCCTGTCCGAGTCGCTGCTCGACCTGTCGAGCTACGGCTTCGACTCGCTCGAGAAGGACTTCGCGAAGAGCACCTGGAGCTCGGTGTCGATCGACGGCAAGGTCTACGGCCTGCCGCAGGACTCCGGCCCCATGGCGCTGTTCTACAACAAGAAGGTCTTCGACAAGCACGACATCGCCGTGCCGAAGACCTGGGACGAGTACGTCACCGCGGCCAAGAAGCTGCACGAGGCGGACCCGAAGGCCTACATCGCGGCGGACTCCGGCGACGCCGGCTTCACCACGAGCATGATCGCCCAGGCCGGTGGCACCCCCTTCACCACCGACGGTGACAAGGTGACCATCAACCTGCAGGACGAGGGCACAAAGAAGTGGACGAGCACCTGGAACGAGCTCGTCGAGCAGGGCCTGCTGTCGAAGACGGTCGGCTGGACCGATGACTGGTACAAGCAGCTCGGCAACGGTGAGATCGCCACGATGATCACCGGCGCCTGGATGCCCGGCAACCTGGAGTCCGGCGTCGCCCAGGCCTCGGGTGACTGGCGCGTCGCCCCGATGCCGACCTACGACGGTGGCACCGCCCAGACCGCGAACAACGGCGGCAGCGCCCAGGTCGTCATGAAGCAGTCGAAGAACCCGGCCCTCGCCGCGGGCTTCCTCAAGTGGCTGAACTCCTCGAAGGAGTCCACGAAGGTCTTCATGGAGTCCGGCGGCTTCCCGTCGACCACCGCTGACCTCGACTCGTCGGCGTTCCTCGACGAGAAGCCGGAGTACTTCGGCGGCCAGCAGATCAACAAGGTGCTCGTCGACGCGTCGAAGTCCTCGGACAACGACTTCACCTACCTGCCGTACCAGGTGTACGCGAACAGCGTCTACGCCGACACCGTCGGCCAGGCGTACGAGAACGGCACCTCGCTCGACGCCGGCCTGCAGGCCTGGCAGAAGGCCCTCGCCAAGTACGGCAAGGACCAGGGCTTCACGGTCTCGTCGAAGTAGTTCGACAGCATCCCCGCGGGGCCGTGCGGACACGTCCGCACGGCCCCGCTCCACGCCCGGCCCGGCCTGACGCCTGGCCCCGCTCCACGCCCGGCCCGGCCGGCAACGAAAGAACCACACCATGCGCTTCGCCATCGGCGACACCGACTTCCTGCTCGACGGCGAGCCGCACCGGGTCCTGTCCGGCGCGATCCACTACTTCCGCGTCCACCCCGACCTGTGGGCCGACCGGATCCGCAAGGCGAAGCTGATGGGCCTCAACACCATCGAGACCTACGTCGCCTGGAACGCGCACGCGCCGTCGCCCGGGGAGTTCGACCTGTCGGGTGGCCTGGACCTCGGCCGCTTCCTCGACCTCGTCGCCGCCGAGGGCATGCACGCCATCGTCCGCCCCGGCCCCTACATCTGTGCCGAGTGGACGAACGGCGGTCTGCCGTACTGGTTGTTCGCCGACGGTTCCGTGGGTGTCCGGCGCAACGAGCCCGGGTTCCTCGCAGCGGTCGAGACGTACCTGCAGCACCTGGCCCCCGTGCTGGTCCCGCGGCAGATCGACCAGGGCGGGCCCATCGTCCTGGTGCAGGTCGAGAACGAGTACGGCGCCTACGGCTCCGACCCCGGGTACCTGCGCGCACTCGAGCAGATGCACCGCGACATCGGGCTGACCGTCCCCTTCACGAGCGTGGACCAGCCGATGGGCACGATGCTCGAGGACGGCTCCCTGCCCTCGCTGCACAAGACCGGTTCGTTCGGCTCACGCTCCGCCGCCCGGCTCGAGCGCCTGCGGCAGGCCCAGCCCACCGGGCCCCTGATGTGCTCGGAGTTCTGGGACGGCTGGTTCGACAGCTGGGGCGAGCACCACCACACCACGCCGGCGTCCGCCAGTGCCGAGGACCTCGACGTCCTCCTCGCCGCCGGCGGCTCGGTGAACATCTACATGTTCCACGGCGGCACGAACTTCGGCTTCACGAACGGCGCGAACGACAAGGGCGTCTACCGTCCGATCGCGACGTCGTACGACTACGACGCCCCGCTCGACGAGGCCGGCCGACCGACCGAGAAGTTCCACGCCTTCCGTGCGGTGATCGCGCGCTATGCGCCCGTCCCGCCGCTGCCCGCGACGATGGAGCCCGGTGGGTCGGGTCGCCTCGGTCCCGTGGCCGCATCCGGCGACGGCCTGGAGGCCCGGATCACCCCCGCCACTGACCTCGCCGTCCGTCTGGACCGCGTCGCGTCGCTCCGTTCCCTGCTGCCCACGCTCACGACGTGGTCCGCGCACGACGAGCCGCCGACGTTCGACGCCCTCGGGGCCGCGAGCGGCTTCGTCGCCTACCGCGCCGAGGTCGAGCTGCCCACCGGCGGGGTGCTGACCGTCGGCACCGAGGTGCGTGACCGCGCGATCGTGTCGGCCGACGGTGTCGTGGTCGGCGTCCTGGAGCGCGAGCACCACGACCGCGCCATCGCCCTGCCACCGGTCACCGGCACGCTCGAGCTCCTCGTCGAGGACCAGGGCCGCGTCGACTACGGCGTCCGCATCGGCGAGCCGAAGGGCCTGATCGGGGGCGTCTCGATCGACGGCGTCCCGGTGGCCCGGTGGACGGCATCGCCGCTCGCCCTCGACCCCATCGCCCCGGCCGCCGTGACCGCGCTGTCCGAGGTCGTTCCGACCGGCGGCGAGGTGCTCGCCGGACCGACGTTCGCAGCTGGCTCGTTCGACCTCGACACCGTGGACGACCGGTACCTGTCGCTCGACGGGTTCCGGAAGGGTGTCGCCTGGGTCAACGGGTTCTGCCTCGGCCGGTACTGGTCGCGAGGCCCGCAGCAGACCCTGGCGATCCCGGGGCCGGTGCTCCGCCACGGTCGCAACGAGCTCGTCGTGCTCGAGCTGCACGCCGCCGCGTCCCGCACCGCGTGCCTGCTCGTCGAGCCGGACCTGGGTCACACCGAGGCCTAGTCGCGCGGCCCGGTCGAATCGGGCCCGCGGCCAGGTCGAACCGGGCGTCCCTGGTCAAATCGGGCGTACGTGGTCGGAAGTTTCGACCAGGTACGCCCGATTCTGCTTTCCATCGCGGGCGTCATGGGACGTTTCGGACCTCGCGAGCCGCCGCCCACGCTCGAACTTCGAGGAGTGCCTCGCGTCGCCACCGCCAGAGCGGAGCGAACTTCGTGCCGTCGTCCTCCCGTGCCCGGGTCAGCAGCCAGATCTGCCGTCGGTGTTCGGCCCCGTGATCGTCGCGCCACTCGACGAACGCGTCGTCGAGCACCGCGGTGATCCCCGCACGCGGGGCGGTCCAGGACGAGAGGAAGCCGGAGTACCGGAGGGTGTCGTCGCACAGGTGCACGGCGACGCGTCGGAGCCTGGCCGTGGCCCAGGTCCCGCCGGCGATGAAGGCGACACCGAGGACGAAGACGAACACCCGCGCCGATGCTCCGGGCACGAAGGCCACGCCCGCGAGTGCGACTCCCGTCCCGATCATCACCGGGCCGAACACGATGAGGTTCAGGATGCGATCCGGGCGCGGTGGACGGATCGTCGTCACGGCAGAGCGTCCAGGTCGGCGAGGGCCTGCTCGGCATCGGCGATCCGGTCGGCCTCGGGGCGGGTCCACCACTCGGGGCCGCGTTCGCCCAGCCCGTGCTTGGCCAGGCCGTTCCGGTGCCGCGCCGCCGCCAGGGCCTCGTCATCGCCCGCGCGCTTCGCGGTCTTCACAGCGTTGCGCCCGCGCCCCAGGTGGGAGCGGAGCGCGGCGGCGAGTTCCTCGGGCAGGGCGGGGTCGGTGCGGCGCCAGCGTCGGCCGTCCACGACGAAGAAGTGGTCGTCGGGTTCAGCGGTCATGGTCCGAGTCTGCACCGTCGGTGGTGCCGGGTAGACAGGAGCTGATGAGCCACGAACGCGTCCGCCCGATGCTCGACGTCCGGCGCATCTACGCCGAGCCGGCCGCCCTCGAACTGCAGCGTGGGCAGGAGATCGTCGGGCGCTGGCCTGACGCCGAGATCGTCCCGGTCGAGTCGCACTGGAACATCCCCGAGGTGCACGGCGACGAACGGAACGTCCAGCGCTGGGTGCGGATCAAGACCGAGGCGCTCGTGCTCGGTGTGAAGAAGTCGCTGGTGACCCGGCCGAACGGCCGCTCCGCCGACTTCATCGCACCGTCCACCGCGAACGGCTGCGCGATGGCGTGCGCCTACTGCTACGTACCGCGGCGCAAGGGCTACAGCAACCCGGTGACGGTGTTCGCGAACATCGACCAGATCACCAAGCACGTGGCGCGGAACATCGCCAAGCAGGGGCCGAAGACCGAACCGAACCAGTGCGACCCGGAAGCCTGGGTCTACGACATCGGCGAGAACAGCGACTGCTCGGTCGACGCGATGATCAGCGACAACGTCCGCGACCTTTGCGACCTGTTCCGGATGACCCCGACGGCCAAGGCCTCGTTCGCCACGAAGTACGTCAACCGCGACCTGCTCGACTGGGACCCGATGGGTCGGACCCGGATCCGTTTCTCGCTGATGCCGCACGAGACCGCGAAGGTCACCGACATCCGTACGAGCCCGATCGCCGAGCGCATCGCCGCGGTGAACGACTTCGTCGACGCCGGGTACGAGGTCCACCTGAACTTCTCGCCGGTCATCCTCACGCCGACGTGGGAGTCGGACTGGGCCGAGATGCTCCGGCAGGTCGACGACGTGCTGTCCCCGGCCGCCAAGGCGCAGCTCGCGGCCGAGGTGATCTTCCTGACCCACAACCAGCCCCTGCACGAGATCAACCTCGGGTGGCACCCCAAGGCCGAGGACCTGCTGTGGCGTCCGGACCTGCAGGAGCAGAAGGTGTCCCAGAACGGTGCCGTGAACGTGCGCTACCGGTCCGGCATGAAGGGGCAGCTCGTCGAGCGCTTCCGCGAACTCGTGGCCGAGCACCTGCCGTCCTGCCGGATCCGGTACGCCTTCTGACCGGCCCCCGACGGATCAGGGGATGAGGCGGTCGGCCCGGTACCGGGCGAACAGGTCCGCGAAGGCCTGCTCGGTCCGGCGGAACGCCGTGAACCCGGCGTCGCGGCTCTTCCCCATGTCGGTGACGACCTCCATCGCACGACCGAGGTCGGCGTCGGTGTGCCACCACGAGGCGAGCCGGGTGATGTCGGCCTCGGCGAGTCCGTGGCGCTCGGCGATGCCGGCCCACTCGGACTCGTACGGCGCCATCTGCTCCTCGAGCGGTCGCGGAGCGTCCTCGTAGCCCACGACGCGCGCGGGGTCGACACCGAGGTGCGCGGCCAGGCGCGGCCACATCCAGCGCCACCGGAAGACGTCACCGTTGACGATGTTGAACGGCTCGTCCGCACCCTCGGGTGACGTCGAGGCCCACACCATGTGCTCGGCGAGGATGCCGGCGTCGGTCATGTCCGTCAGGCCGTTCCACTGTGCCTCGCTGCCCGGGAACACGAAGTCCAGGTCGAGTTCCTTCGCCAGCGTGGCCTGCACGGCGAGTGTGAGGCCCATGTTCATGGCGTTGCCGACCGCGTGCCCGATCACGGTGTGCGAGCGGTGCACGGACCAGGTGAACCCCTGGCGTTCGGCAGCTGCGAAGAGCTCGTCCTCTTGCGCGTAGTAGAAGTTCGGGGTGTCGAGGCGCGGTTCCTCCTCGTGGAAGGGGGTGTCGGGCATCTCGCCGGCGGCGTACGCCTCGAACGGGCCGAGGTAGTGCTTCAGGCCGGTGACCAGGGCGACGTGCTCGAGCGGAGCGTGCGACAGCGCCGCGAGCAGGTCGCGGACCATGCCGCCGTTGACGCGGATGTTCTCCGCCTCGGTGTCCTGCCGCTGCCAGGCGGTGAAGAAGACGTGGGTCGGGTGCTCGTCGGCGAGTGCGGCCGCCAGGCTCTCGGGGTCGCGCAGGTCGGCCGCGACGGTCCGGACGCCCTGTTCAGCGAGCGGTCGGCGGGAGAGCGCCGTCACGTCCCAGCCCAGGTCGAGCAGGTGGCGCACCAGGGCGGAACCGGTGATGCCACTGGCTCCGACGACCAGGGCTTCGCGGCGGGCAGAGGTCTGTTCGGTCGATCCGGTTGCAGTCATCCTTCGATGCAACCGACGTTGAACGACACGTGTTCCCTCACCGCGGACGGCGGATGCGGATCGGGCCCTTGGCGGTCGACGGGTCGACGACCGACCCGCCCTGGGTGATCTCGACCTCGCCGCGCGCCACCATGCGCCGGGCGGCTCGACGTGCGGGCTCCATCAGCGGTCGCCAGTCGTCCGGGTCGAGTGAGCGTGCGACCTCGGACGGGCAGATGCTCGAGGTCCGCGCCCGTGCCGCGAGCAGTTCGTCGATGCGCTGCTCGAGGGCCCGGTCGGTGTCGTCGAGGCCGTGTCGACGGCAGGCTCCGGAACACCACTTCGCCTCCGGCGCCGCGGAGGACGGCATCCGTCGCCCGCACGAGGCGCAGGTCCGTTCGGCGTGTGTCGACTCCGATGCCGACGCATCGGCTTCCGTCCTGATCGCCCGTCCCATGGCCCCATCCTCGTCCTGCTCGGCGGGGCGGCACACAGCGACCACGCACACGGTCCAGGTGCGCCTGGCAGCATCGGAGCGGTGAACCCCGACACCGCCCCCGCCCGTCCGTCCGAGCCGGCCTGGGTCCAGCACGTGATGTGGTGGCACGTCTACCCGCTCGGCTTCGTCGGCGCCGAGGTCCGTCCGACGGCACCAGTGGGCGAGCGTCCGCTCGAACACCGCCTCGACCGCCTGACCGGGTGGCTCGACCACGTCGTCGACCTCGGTCTGAACGGCCTGTTGCTCGGCCCGGTGTTCGCGAGCTCGACCCACGGGTACGACACGGTCGACCACTTCCACATCGACCCGCGCCTGGGCGACGACGCCGGCTTCGACGCCCTGGTCGCCGCGGCCCACGAGCGGGGCGTGCGGGTGCTGCTGGACGGGGTGTTCAACCACGTCGGCCGGGAGCACCCGGCGTTCCGTGCGTTGTCGGACCACGGCCCGGAGGCACCGACCGCCGGCCTGTTCGCCATCGACTGGTCCGGGTGGCACCCGGGGCAGCCCGTGCCCGTCGGGCTGTTCGAGGGCCACGACATCCTCGTCGCGCTCGACCACGACAGTCGCGCCACCGAGGACCTCGTGGTGGAAGTGATGACGCACTGGCTGGCCCGCGGCGTCGACGGTTGGCGGCTCGACGCGGCGTACGCGGTGCCGCCAGCGTTCTGGGCGCGGGTGCTGCCGCGGGTGCGGGAGCGGTTCCCGGACGCCTGGTTCAGCGGCGAGGTGATCCACGGCGACGCGGCGGCGATCGCGCGCGACTCGACGATGGACTCGCTGACCCAGTACGAGTTGTGGCAGGGGATCTGGCACGGCATCGCGGACCGCAACGGCCACGAGCTCGCGCACGCGATCGAGCGGCACGACGCGCTGCTGGCCACCTTCGCCCCGACGACGTTCGTCGGCAACCACGACGTCACCCGGATCGCGAGTGCGGTGGGGGAGCGGTTCGCCGGGCATGCCGCCGCGGTGCTGTTCACGGTGGCGGGGACCCCGGTGGTCTACGCGGGCGACGAGTACGGCTGGACCGGGGTGAAGGAGGAACGTGAGGGCGGCGACGACGCGGTCCGCCCGGAGTTCCCGGCCGAGGTGCCGGAGCCGACGGACCTGACCCACGCGTACGAGGCGCTCATCGCCCTGCGTCGCCGGAACCCGTGGCTGCACCGCGCACACACCGACGTCGTGCACCTGACCAACACCGCCGTGGTGCTGCGGACCGCGACGGCGGACGCCGCCGTGGTGACCGCCCTGAACCTGTCGGACGATCCCGTCGAGGTGCCCGTGGCCGACGCGACGCAGGTCGAGGCGGGCGGGGCCGATCTCGGGGACGGGACCCTGCGCCTCCCGGCCGGGGGTTGGGCCGTCCTGTCGCGTTCGTGAGCAGAAACGGTCGGGTCCCCATCGAGGACCCGACCGTTTCTGCTCACCAAGCGAACACGCGCACGCACACGCGCGCACGCGCGCGCACGCCCGAACGCGCTACTTGCGCGCGGACGCCGCCCGGCGCTTGTTGAACACGTCGAACGCGACGGCGGCGAGCAGCACCAGGCCCTTGATCAGGGACTGGAACTCGGTGCCGACACCGAGGATCGACATGCCGTTGTTCAGCAGACCGATGATCAGACCACCGACGATGGCTCCCGGCACGGTGCCGATGCCACCGGTGACGGCCGCGCCACCGATGAAGACGGCAGCGATGGCGTCGAGCTCGAAGCCGTTGCCCGCGCCCGGTGCCGCCAGGTTGAGCTGGCCGGTGAAGACCACGCCCGCCAGGGCCGAGATGACACCCATGTTGACGAAGAGCAGGAACGTCACGCGCTTCGTCTTCACACCCGACAGCTGCGCGGCCAGGGCGTTGCCACCGATCGCGTAGATGTGGCGGCCGAACACCGCGCTCCGCATGACGACCGAGTAGATCACCACGAGGGCGCCGAGCACGACGAGCACGATCGGGGTGCCGTTGTAGCTGGCGAGCAGGAGCGCCACGTAGATCACGAGCACGGCGCCGAACGCCGTCTTCACGATGAACCAGGCGAACGGCTCGCTCTCGAGCTGGTACTTGCGACGCGTGATGCGACCGCGGAACGCGGCGATCACCATGACGGCCGCGGCGGCGAAGCCGAGGATCATCGTGAGCGGCTCGTACCCGGTGGTGCCGAAGGACGGCAGGAAGCCGGAGCCGAGCGAGCGGAAGCCGGCGGGGAACGGCGAGATCTGCTGGTTCTGCAGGACGATCTGCGCCGCGCCGCGGAACGCGAGCATGCCCGCCAGCGTCACGATGAACGCCGGGATCCCGAAGTAGGCGATCCAGAAGCCCTGCCAGGCGCCGACGAGTGCACCGACCACCAGGCACAGCACGACCGCGATCGGCCACGGGATGTTCCACTGCGTGATCATCACGCCGGCCATGGCACCGGTGAAGGCGACCACCGACCCGACCGACAGGTCGATGTGTCCGGCGATGATGACCATGACCATGCCGATGGCCAGGATGAGGATGTAGCTGTTCTGGACGATCAGGTTCGAGACGTTGATCGGGGCCAGCGTGATGCCGTTCGTGGTCACCTGGAAGAAGATGACGATGACGATCAGCGCGATGAACAGGCCGATCTGTCGGAGCTGCCCGGTGAGGTAGCCGACGGCGGACTTAAGCGCGTTCATTGACAGGGGTCTCCCGTTCCTGGGTCATGTACTGCATGAGGACCTCGGGCGTCGCCTCGGCGCGCGGGACGTCGGCCGTGATGGTGCCCTCGGAGAGGGTGTAGATGCGGTCGCAGATGCCGAGCAGTTCGGGGAGCTCGGAGGAGATCACGATGACCGCCTTCCCCTGGTCGGCGAGCTGGTTGATGATCGTGTAGATCTCGTACTTCGCGCCGACGTCGATGCCGCGGGTCGGCTCGTCGAGGATGAGCACGTCGGGGTCGGCGTACATCCACTTCGACAGGACGACCTTCTGCTGGTTCCCGCCGGAGAGCTTTCCGGTCACGACGTCGACGTTCGGCGCCTTGATGTTGAGGCTCTTGAGGAACTGGGTCGCGACGGTGGTCTCCTCCGAGGAGTTCACGAAGCCCCAGTTGGCGAGCTTGCCGAGTGCCGACCCGGAGATGTTCCGCTTGATGTCGTCGATCAGGTTCAGGCCGTACCGCTTGCGGTCCTCGGTGACGTAGGCGATGCCGTTGTCGATCGCCTGCGAGACGGTGTGCGTCTTGATCGGGGTGCCGCGCTTGTAGACGGTGCCGCTGATGCCGGTGCCGTAGGACTGCCCGAAGACGCTCATCGCGAGTTCCGTGCGGCCGGCGCCCATGAGCCCGGCGATGCCGACGACCTCGCCGGCGCGGACGTTGAGGTTGGCCTGGTGGATGATCTCGCGCGACGAGTCGAGCTGGTGGTGGACGGTCCAGTCCTCGATCCGCAGCAGTTCCTCGCCGATGACGGGGTTCTCGCGCTCGGGGTACCGGTTCGACAGGTCACGGCCGACCATCCCGCGGATGATCCGGTCCTCGGACACGTCGTCGGCCCGCATGTCGAGCGTCTCGATGGTCTTGCCGTCGCGGATGATCGTGACCTTGTCCGCGATCGCCTTGATCTCGTTGAGCTTGTGGCTGATGATGATCGCCGTCATCCCCTCGGCCTGCAGCGAGCGGATGAGCTCGAGCAGGTGCGCGGAGTCGTCGTCGTTCAGCGCGGCGGTGGGCTCGTCGAGGATGAGGAGCTTCACCTCCTTCGAGAGCGCCTTCGCGATCTCGACGAGCTGCTGCTTGCCGACACCGAGGTCGACGACCTTGGTGACGGGGTTGTCCTTCAGCCCGACGCGCTTGAGCAGCTCGGCGGCCGTCAGGTTCGTCTTGTTCCAGTCGATGAAGCCGCCCTTGGACTGCTCGTTGCCGAGGAAGATGTTCTCGGCGATCGACAGGAAGGGGCTGAGCGCCAGCTCCTGGTGGATGATGACGACGCCCGCAGCCTCGGAGTCGTTGATGTTCGCGAACCGCACGGGTTCGCCGTCGAGCAGGATCTCGCCGTCGAAGGAGCCGGCCGGGTAGACACCCGACAGCACCTTCATGAGCGTCGACTTGCCCGCGCCGTTCTCGCCGCAGATCGCGTGGACCTGGCCGCGCTCGACCTCGATCGAGACACCCTGCAGGGCCTTGACGCCGGGGAACGTCTTGGTGATGTCCCGCATCTCGAGGATGGTGTCCGCCATGTGGACGCCTTTCCGTCGTGCGCGCGTGCGCGCTGGTGGAGACGGACTGGAGGCGCGGTGCGGGCTGGCACCGCGCCTCCGGTCCGTGAGATGGGCCTGACTACTTCAGGTCGGCTTCGGTGTAGTACCCGGAGTCCACGAGGACTTCCTTGTAGTTGTCCTTCGTGACGACCGTCGGCTGGAACAGGAAGGTCGGGACGACCTTGACCTTGTTGTCGTAGCTCTTCGTGTCGTTGACCTCGGGGTCCTTGCCGGTGAGCAGGTCCTCGGCCATGGTGACGGACTGCTTGGCGAGCTTGCGCGTGTCCTTGTAGATCGTCGAGTACTGCTGGCCGGCGATGATCGACTTGACCGAGGCGGCCTCGGCGTCCTGGCCCGTGACCGTCGGGAGCGGACGGTCGCTCGTGCCGTACCCGGCGCCCTGGAGCGCCGAGATGATGCCGATCGAGATGCCGTCGTACGGCGAGAGCACGCCGTCGAGCGTGGTGCCGCCCGAGTAGGACTTCGCGATCAGGTTCTGCATGCGGGCCTTGGCCGTGGCCGGGTCCCACTGCTGCGTCGCGGCCTGGGACAGCTCGTCCTGGCCGGACTGGATCTTCAGCGTGCCGTCCTCGAGGTACGGCTTGAGCGTCTTCATGGCGCCGTTGAAGAAGAACCCGGCGTTGTTGTCGTCGAGCGAGCCGGCGAAGACCTCGATGTTGAAGGGGCCCTTCTCGCCGGTCTTCTTGCCGTCCGCGTCGAGCACGCCCAGGCCGGTGAGCAGGCTGTTCGCCTGGTCGACGCCGACCTTCTCGTTGTCGAAGGACACGTAGTAGTCGACGTTCTTGTTGCCCGTGAGCAGGCGGTCGTACGAGATCACCTTGATGCCGGCCTTGGCGGCGGCGTCGAGCTGGTCGGAGAGTGCGCCACCGTCGATCGACGCGATGATCAGGACCTTCGCGCCCTTGGTGATCATGTTGCTGACCTGCTGGGCCTGCTGCTGGACCTTGTTGTCGCCGTACTCGAGGTCGACCTTGTAGCCGGCCTTCTCGAGGTCGCTCTTGACGGCGTTGCCGTCCTTGATCCACCGCTCGGAGACCTTGGTGGGCATGGCGACGCCGACGAGGGCGCCCTTGTTGTCGCCGCTGCCGCCACCATCGGTGGACGCACGGCCGCCGGCCGAGCAAGCGGCCAGCGAGATCGCGATGCCGACGGCTGCGACGCCCGCGATGATCCTGCGCTTCATCATCGAAGTACCTCTGTTCCTTCGCGTCGTCCTCGACGCGGTCGGGTGCCGGGGCTGCTGTGCCCCGTGGGATGCGCTCGTGTGAGCGCTCACATCTTGTGGGTTCCGTGACGGGGTGTCAACTCAACACCGCCGTTTCGTGATCTTGCCGCGGCGACCGGACCGAGCGGTACGGTTGGCCACGTGAGCACCACGACCGCCCCCGAGGGCAGGGGCGGCAAGCGCCGGAAGGCCCCGACGATCTTCGACGTCGCCGAACGCGCCGGCGTGTCCCACCAGACCGTCTCCCGCGTGATCAACGGCGATCCGACCGTCCGCGAGCAGTTCCGGACGCAGGTCACCGACGCCGTCACCGAGCTCGGGTACCGGCCCCGCGCCGCCGCCCGGGCGCTCGCCGGCGGGCGGAGCAAGGTGCTCGGCATCATCACCGCCGGCGACGCGCTGTACGGTCCGTCGAGCACCTCGATCGGCTTCGAACGGGCGGCCCGCTCCGCCGGTTACCACGTGCTGCTGTCGACCCTGCCCGAGGAACCGCGGCCGTCCGACCTGTCCGGGGCGCTCACCACGCTGCTCGCACAGGACGTCGCCGCGATCGTGCTGGTCGCCGCCGACAACCGGGTGCTCGACGCCCTCGCATCGCTCACCGTGCCGGTCACGGTGCCCGTCGTGGTGTCGAACGCGGTGCAACGAGACGCCGTCCGGACCCCGGTCGCGCCGAGCGTCGCCGCCGTCGCCATCGACCAGGCGGCCGGCACCTCGCTCGTCATGCAGCACCTGTTCGACCGCGGACACCGTCGGATCGTGCACATCGCCGGGCCGCACGTGTCGCAGGAGTCCGAGGTGCGCCGGGCCACCTACGTGCGGATCATGCAGGACGCCGGGCTCGAACCGGTCGTGCTCGAGGGCGACTGGACCCCGGCGAGCGGCTTCGCGGCCGCCCGGCACATCGACGTGGGGACGGTCGACGCCGTCTTCGCGGGCAACGACCAGATGGCGCTCGGAGTGCTGCACGCCTTCGCCGACGAGGGGCTGCGGGTGCCCGACGACATCGCGGTCGTGGGGTTCGACGACGTCCCCGAGGCGGCGCACTTCACGCCGCCGCTGACCACCGTGCGGCAGGACTTCCGGGCGATGGGGGAGCGGGTGCTCGACACCGTGCGTGCCCTGGTCGAGGGAGAGCCCCGCGACGAGACGCTGCTCGCGCCCGAGCTGGTGGTGCGGCGCAGCACGTAGCGCCCCGTCGCACCGTGCGGCGGTGTGCGGGTGGTGCGAGGTTCTTCCCTGCGCGGGCCCGCGGCGCACGGTGCGGCGTTGTGCGGCCGGTGCGAGGTTGATCGCTCGGTGCGGCGCTACAGTCGCGCACCGAGCGGTCAACCCCGCACCGACCGAGCGGCCGCGGACGGTGCGAAGCCGCGCACAACCCCGCACCGACCGAGGGGCCGCGCACGGTGCGAAGCCGTGCACGACCCCGAGCTGACCCGACCGTCAGCCCTTCAACGCCCCGGACGACAGCCCGGCGACGTAGAACCGTTGCAACCCGACGTACAGCGCGATGCACGGGATCATCGCCACCACCGACCCGGCGACGAGGTTGCCGTACGACACCTGCCCGTACGCCCCGGTCTGCAGGTTGAGCAGCGCGACGGGCAGCGTGTACAGCGAGTCCTTCGTCAGGAACGTCAGGGCTCCGAGGAACTCCGTCCACGACGCCAGGAACGCGTAGAGCGCCGCGGTCGCCGCCCCGGGCAGGAGCAGCGGGCGGAGCACCGACACGACGACCCGGAAGCGCGAGGCCCCGTCGACGAAGGCCGAGTCCTCGAGCTCGGTGGGGATCGACTCGAACGCGTTCCGCATCACGAACACCCCGAACGGCAGGTTCACCGTCGTGTAGAACAGCACGAGCCCGAGCAGCGAGTTCGTCAGCCCCATGGCGTTCATCTCGAGGTACAGCGGCGTGAGGATGGCCTGGAACGGCACCATCATCGTCAGCAGCACCAGGCCGAACACGAGGCCGGCGCCCCGGAACCGGAAGCGCGCGAACCCGTAGCCCGCCATGGTCGCGATCACCGCGGTCAGCACCGCCGTGGCGATCGACACGATGAGCGAGTTCACGACGCCGGTGAGCAGGTGCGACGACGAGGCGAACACGGCGGCGAAGTTCTGCCACCCGAGCTGGAAGAACGTCGCCGGGTCGGGGGCCTGCGTGATGACGGCCTCGGACTGGAACGCCCGCAGGATCGACCAGATGAGCGGGACGCCGAACACGAGCGCGGAACCGATGCCGGCGATGGCGTACAGGGTGCGCTTGACGGTGGTGTCGCGGGGGTGCTGGACGCTGCCCTGCTGGTGGCGCCGACGTCGGCCGTCACCCGTGGTGGTCAGGGTCCTGGTGGACAGGTCCGGCGCCGCGAGGGCCGCACGGGAGGTCGTGGTGCTCATGGCGTCAGTCCTTCTCTCGCAGTGCCCAGAACTGGAACACCGTCACGGCGGCGATCACCACGACGAGGGCGATCGACTGGGCGGTCGCCGCTCCGAGCTGTAGGTTCACGAACCCGCGGTTGTAGATCGCGTTCACGATCGTGGTGGTCTCGGTGCCCGGTCCGCCCTGGGTCAGGATGTAGAACTGGTTGAAGGCGAGCAGCGATCCGATCACCGAGATGATGACGCTCAGCGCGACGGTGGAGCGGATCATCGGGAACGTGATGAGGCGTTCGGTCTGCCACCAGGAGGCCCCCTCGAGCTGCGCCGACTCGTAGACCTCGTCGGGGACGCCCTGCATCGCCGACATGAGCAGCACCATGGTCAGTCCGGACACCGCCCAGACCACGAGTACGCAGATGAGCAGTGTCGCCAGCGGGCCGTTCACGAGCCACGCGGTGCTGCCGTCGGTGATCCCGAGCCAGCGGAGCACCATGTTCACGGCGCCGGAGTTCGGCTGCGCCTCGAGCACGAGCATGAACGAGAGTGTCGTCAGCCCGACCACGTACGGCAGGAAGAACACCGTCCGCAGGATCGTGCTGCCACGGCGACGGGCCCGGACGAGCACGGCGAGGAAGTACCCGAGCGCCAGGATCGGCAGGGTCACGATCGCCGTGTACAGCAGCGTGTAGCCGATCGCGTGCACGAACGTCGGGTCCTGGAACAGCGTCAGGTAGTTCTGCAGCCCGATGAACCGGTACGGGCCGATCAGGGGCCAGTTCGTGAACGAGATGTAGAGCGCGAACACGAGCGGCACGAGCACGAAGACGGCGACGAACAGGATCGCCGGGGCGACGAGGACGGCGCCGGTGCGCGGCGGGTGGGTGAGCGAGTTGCGGGTCCGGACGGAGCCGCCACGCCCCGGGCCGCGGCCCACGGTGGGACGGCCCGGGCCGGTCCGGGCGGCGGGGCGCCGGGTGGAGATGGTCGACATGCGTGCACCTCTCTGTGCATCAACAAGAGCGAGACGAGCGGGACGAGCGGAGAAGACAGGCAGGCAGGCTCAGGCCTGCACCTGGTCGAGGATCCGCTGGTAGTCGGACTGCGCCGTCCGCATGGCGGCAGCGCTCCCCGACCCGAACACGGCCTCCCGGAACATCGCGAAGTACGGCGACGACGGCTGGTTGTTGAGCAGGTTGTACGCCAGCGTCTGCGGCGCGTAGCCCTTGTCGATGGCGTCGAGCGGCCCGTACGCCAGCGGGAACCGCTTGCGGTACTCCGGGGTGGCGGCGTCGGACCGCGTCGGGAAGTACCCGCCGTCGGGCAGTGCCTGCTGCTGCTGGAGCCCGTTCGCGTACTGCATGAACGCCCACCCACCGGACGGGTTCGCCGCCCCGTTCGGGATGCACATGTTGTCGCCGCCGTCGAAGAACGACCGCTGGCCGTCCCACGACGGGATGAGCACCGTCTGCATCTTCGCCCGCATCGCCTTGGTGGCCGCGGGCACGGTCGCCCCGTACGAGGTCGGGAAGATCCCCACCTTGCCGGCCCGGAAGTCGGCACCCCACGTGGTGCCGGCGTCGGAGTACGTCGCCTGCGACAGCACGCCGTCCTTCCAGAGCTGCCGGTAGAACTCGAGCATGCGTTCGAGGGCCTCGTTGCCGGTGATGTTCGCCCGCTGGGACCCCACCTCGCCGGTCATCATGTCGACCCCGGTCGCCCAGACGTGCGGCTGCGTGACGAAGCCGATGATGCCGGCGGCGTTGCCGGAGATCGACCAGCCGTACACGTCGTCGTCGAGCTTCCGGATGGCCTTCGCCGCGTCGAGCAGCGTGGACAGGTCCTTCGTCGACTCCTCGACGTCGAGGCCCGCTCGCTCGAACAGCTCGGTGTTCACGAACAGCTGCGAGTTGTCGGCCAGGTAGGGCAGGCCGTAGTACCGGTCGCGGTACTCGAGCAGGCGCAGGTGCCCCGGCGAGATCGCGTCGAAGTAGTCCAGGCTCTTGACCACGTCGGTCAGGTCGGCGAACGCCTCGCGGAAGATGAACAGCTGCGAGTTGATGTCGTCGATGTCGACGACGTCCGGCGGCTCACCCCCGCGGATCGCGGTCGCGAGCTTGGTCACGTACTGCGCGTCCGGCACGGGCGTCAGCTGGACCTGCAGCGCCGGGTTCGCCTTGTTGAACCCGGCGACGGCCGACGTCAGGCCGGCCTGGGTCGCCGACCGGCACCACACCTGCACGGTGCCGGTCGCGTTCTTCCCGAAGCTCGCGGGCTTCGCGACGACCTTCGGCAGGGTGCCGGAGCACCCGGCCAGGGCGAGGGCGGCCCCGCCGGCGACGCCGCCGACGAGGAACGCACGGCGGTCCACGCCGGTCACCGCGCCAGCGGGAGCCAGACGCGCATCGGCGCGGCTCCCCGGTTGGCCCACGCGTAGTACGGGACGGCGATCGCGGTGACGTCGCGACCGGCCTGGAGGCCCGTGGTGGCGCCCTGCGGACCGGCCACGTCGTCGACGCTGGTCGCGTCTCCGGCGTGATCCGCGCCTCCAGACCGGGTCGCGTCCAGACGCTGGTACGGCCAGGCGGGCTGCACGTGCTCGGCCGGGGCGTGCCCCGGGAACCGCAGCGTGACGACGCCGTCGAGCAGGTCGTCGCGGCGCTCCTCGGTGATCGGCGCATCCGCGTCGACCGTCAGGTCGTCGACCGTGAAGCCCTGCTGGTCCGCCTGCTCGACCGCGTACACGAGCGGGCCGCGCTCGATCGCGACCTGCCCGCGGGCGGCGTCGATGCGGGCGTCGGCGACGTAGCGGTGCGGCGTCGTGTCGAAGACGAGCTCGACCGTGTCGCCCGCCGACCACTCGCGGTCGACGACGTGCAGCGTGCCCGCTGTCGGACTCGCGGACCCGTCCGGACCCGTGACGGTCGTGGTGTCCGACCAGGCCGGGATGCGCAGCCCCAGGGCGAGCGGGCCGTCCTCGGTGACCGTGACACGGACGCGGCCGTCGTGCGGGTAGTCGGTCTCGACCCGCACCGGACCGAGGTCGGCGGTGGCGTACTGGTGGATCTGCAGCCCGCCGTCGGTTGCCGTGGCCAGGTAGCCGTCGAGGCTCGCGAAGGTGCGCATGATGTTCGGCGGGCAGCAGGCGCAGTCGAACCAGCCGCGGCGCCCGTGGGCGGGCGAGCGGTTCTCGTCCTGGTGGGCGTGGTCGCGCTGCTGGAGCGGGTTCACGTAGAAGTACTCGGTACCGGCCAGGCTCACCCCGGCGAGGAACGCGTTGTAGAGCAGGCGCTCGATCGCGTCGGCGTAGACCGGCTTGCCGGTGGCGAGCAGCAGGCGCCAGGCCCACTGCACCCCGCCGATGGCCGCGCAGGTCTCGGCGTAGCCGCGGTCGGTCGGCAGCTCGTACGGGTCGCCGAACGCCTCCCAGTCCCAGCGCGCCCCGAGGCCGCCGGTGATGAAGGCCTTCGTCGCCATCATGTCCGCGAACTGGCGCTCGCTCGCGGTGAGGAGCTCGGCGTCCCCGGTCTCGATCGCGACGTCCACGGCACCCGCCGCCAGGTACACGGCGCGCACAGCGTGGCCCTCGACGGTCGTGGCCTGCCGGCTCGGCACCCGGTCGGAGAAGTACGTCGGCTCGCCGCCGGCGCGCTCGATGATCCCGTGCCCGCGGGCGTCGACGAACCAGTGCGCCAGGTCGAGGTAGTCACGGTTGCCGGTCTCGCGGTACAGCTCGACCAGGCCCATCTCGACGACGGGGTGGCCGTCGACGTCGCGCGTCTTCGGCGTGCCGTCCGGTGCGGTGCCGTCGCCGAACGTGCGGACCAGGTGGTCGGCGTTCTTGATCGCGACGTCGAGCAGCCCGGTGTCGCCCGTCGCACGGTGCTGGGCCACGGCCGCCTGGTACAGGTGCCCGGCGCAGTACATCTCGTGGCTCCACTTGAGGTCGGTGTACCGCTCGCCCTTCCCACGGACCTGCTGGACGGAGTCGAGGTACCCGTCGTCGGCCTGTGCCCGGGCGTACAGGGCGGTGACCTCGCGCTGCAGGTCGAGCAGGTCCTCGGCGGGGGCGCGGCCGTACTCCCAGGCCACGGCCTCGAGCCACTTCGTCACGTCGGAGTCCATGAAGATCGGGCCGACGGCCTCGCCCTCCTCGAGTCCCGCGGCGATGCGGAGGTTGCGGAAGTTGCCGGCCGTCTCGAGCTGCTGGTAGCCGCTGCGGACGGCGTCGCGGCCGTTGCGCTCCTGGCGGAGCGCCCAGAAGCCGCCGGTGATCCGGGCGTCGCCGGTCGGCAGCGGCCGGAGCGTGAGGTGCGCGTCGGCGGTCGGGAGGACCGGGGTCGCGGTGTGCGCGCCGCGATCGGTCGCGAGCGTGGTGGTCATGTCGCCTCCTTGCGATGTGACTGGCACCGTCCGGATGGAGCTGGCCATCCGGAAAACGGTTTCTGCGGTGGACGCTACGACACGGGGCGCACGTCGCGCAAGAGCATTCCGGCGGTTTTGTGTAAGGTCATCGGCACGCCCTGATCGTCGGAAAGGTGGTTGCCGTGACGCTCGAACGCACCGGACAGCCGATCCGGATCACCGACGTGGCGGCGCTCGCCGGGGTGTCGATCGGCACCGCGTCGAAGGCGCTGAACGGCACCGGGCAGCTGCGGGACACCACCCGGCTGCGGGTGAAGGAAGCCGCCGAGAAGCTCGGGTTCGTCGGCGATGCCCGGGCCCGTGCGCTGTCATCCGGGCGGACCTACACCGTCGGCATGATCACCACCGACTCGTTCGGACGGTTCTCGATCCCGGTGCTGCTCGGTGCCGAGGATGCTCTGTCCGCCGGACGGATGGCCGTCCTGCTGTGCGACACCCGCGACGACCACGTCCGCGAGGCCCACTACCTGCGCTCCCTGGCGGCCCGCGGCGTCGACGGCATCATCGTGACCGGCCGTTCCGCCGACGCCCGTCCCCCGATCGACGTATCGATCCCCGTCGTCTACGCCTTCACGCCCTCGACCGACGACGCCGACGTGTCGGTCACCCTCGACGACGCCGCCGGTTCGGCACTGGTCGCCTCGCACGTGCGCTCGCTCGGGCGGCAGCGGGTCGCGATCGTGACGGGGCCGGCGCGGCACCGGTCCGCGGCACGACGGGTCGCCGGTGCCTCGTCGGTCCTCGGGCCGCACCTGGTCACCGACCCGCTGTACGGCGAGTGGTCGGAGCGCTGGGGACGGCAGGCCGTGGACGTGCTCGCACGGGAGTCGCCCGACGTCGACGCGATCGTCTGCGGCAGCGACCAGATCGCCCGGGGCGTGTGCGACCGGCTGCGGGAACTCGGGCGTTCGGTGCCCGGAGACGTCGCGGTCACGGGGTTCGACGACTGGGACGTGATGGCGCTCGCCTCGAGGCCGCCGCTGACCACCGTGGACCTGCGGCTCGAGGAGCTCGGACGGGTCGCGGGGCAGGCGCTCCTCGCCCTGATCGACGGCGGGACGGCGTCGTCGGCGGCCGTGACCCCGTCGCTCGTCATCCGCGAGAGCACCGTCGGCGCGTAGGGCGCGGTCGGGGTTCGGGGCTCGGGGCTCGGGGCTCGGGCCTCGGCGCTCGGGGTTCGGGGCTTGCGAGGTCGCGCGAACTCGGCGGACCGGTCGCGGCGTGTCGTGCGACCTCGCTGGTGCTGGTGCTCGTGGTCGTGGTCGTGCTCGTGGTCGAGCGGTCACAACACCCCGTCCGCCGTGGTCGAGCGGTCACGACTCGTCGCTCGGCGCCCCTCCAGCCGACAGTTCGTGACCGCGCGGTGGGGAGGCAGCGGGGTGTCGTGACCGTCCCGAGCGCCGCAGTTCGGGGTGTCGCGGGTTCGGAGAGTCGTTGGTCGGGACTTGCGCGGGTGCGGGGTCGGTGGTCGGGACGTGCGCGGGTTCAGGGTGGCCGGTGGTCGGGACTTGCACGGATGCGGGGCAGCGGGTGGTCGGGACTTGCGCGGGTGCAGTGTTGCGGTGGTCGCACGTCGTCGCCGGCCTCGTTCGTCGCGCGGTCACGACCCGTCGCGCGTGGGACGTCGAGTGGTCAGGAATGGTCGGCTGCGGAAGCGCCGGACGACGATTCGTGACCGGTCGGGGGAACTGAGCGGGGTGTTTCGACCGCTGGCGGGACGGGCGCACCGGCGGCGCGCCGCGGCGTTGCACGAGTGAGCGCTCACGTGCCAGGATGTGAGCGCTCACTGAGGACGACGAGGTTCTGGAGGAACACATGGGTGACGACCGCCGACAGCGGATCGTGGACGGCCGCACCACACTCGGGATCGAGCTCGGTTCCACCCGCATCAAGGCCTGCCTGGTGGACGAGGACCTCGTGCCCATCGCTGCCGGTTCCCACGAGTGGGAGAACGAGTACGTCGACGGCCGCTGGACCTACTCGCTCGAGGCAGTCGAGACCGGACTCCGTGCCGCGTACGCCGCCCTGGTGGCCGATGTCGAGGCGCAGTACGGCGTCGCCCCGAGCACCTACCGCGCGGCGGGCGTGAGCGCGATGATGCACGGCTACCTGGCGTTCGACGCCGCGGGTGAGCTGCTCGTGCCGTTCCGTACCTGGCGCAACACCTCGACGGGGCCTGCGGCCGAACGGCTCAGCGAGGCCCTCGGGTTCAACATCCCGCTGCGGTGGTCGATCGCGCACCTGTACCAGGCGGTCCTCGACGACGAGCCGCACGTGGCCGAGATCGCCGGTGTGACGACCCTGGCCGGCTACGTCCACCGTCGTCTGACCGGCCGGAACGTGCTCGGCGTCGGCGACGCGAGCGGCATGTTCCCGATCGAGGGCGGCCCCGTCGACAGCGGCCCCGGCGACCCGGGCGCGAAGGACTTCGACCACGCCATGCTCGCCACCGCGCAGGACCTGATCGGCGTGCCGGACCTGCGGTCCCTGCTGCCCGAGGTCCTCGTCGCCGGTGCCGAAGCCGGCGAGCTGACCCCCGAGGGTGCGGCCTGGCTCGACCCGACCGGCACACTCGAACCCGGCGCACCGCTCTGCCCGCCCGAGGGCGACGCCGGCACCGGCATGGTCGCGACGAACGCCGTCGCCCCGCGCACCGGCAACGTCAGCGTCGGCACGAGCATCTTCACGATGGTCGTGCTCGAGCAGCCGCTGACCACCGCGCACGAGGAACTCGACGTCGTCACCACCCCGGCAGGCGACGCCGTGGCGATGGTGCACTGCAACAACGGCGCGAGCGAGATCGCGAGCTGGGCCCGGGTGTTCGGACGCTTCGCCGAGGCCTCGAGCGAGCGGACCGGCGCGACGCCGATCGGCATCGACGACGTCTACGCCACCCTGTTCGCCGAGGCCGTCGCCGACGACACCGACCCGGACGCCGGCGGTCTGCTCTCGTTCAACTACCTGGCCGGCGAACCCGTCACCCACGTCGAGGACGGCCGACCCCTGCTGCTCCGCACCCCCGGCGCACGCTTCACGCTCGGCAACCTGGTGCGCTCCGAGGTGCACGGCGCCTTCGCGACCCTTGCCATCGGCATGGACGTCCTGCACGGCGAACAGGTGCAGGTGGACCGGATGACGGCGCACGGCGGGCTCTTCCGCACGCCGGGCAGCCCGCAGCGGCTCCTCGCGGCGGCGTTGCGCGTGCCGATCGCGCTCGAGGAGACGGCGGGCGAGGGCGGCGCATGGGGGATCGCGGTGCTGGCCGCCTACCTCGAGCACACCGACCAGCTGCTCGCCGACTACCTGTCCGACACCGTGTTCGGCGGGGACGCCGTGCACGTGGCCGAACCCGAGTCGGCGGACCTCGCCGGGTTCCAGACGTACCTGGAGCGCTACCGGGCCGCACTGCCCGTGCAGGACGTCGCCGCGGCGGCGACCCGCCCCAGCGCGACCACAGGACCGACCGAAGAGACCGACGGCGCCGACCCGCGCCTCCAGACAGAGGAAGTGACCCGATGACGGACGCGATCGACGAGACCACACGCCAGGCGGTGGCGACGACGCGGGAGCGCGTCGCGCGCCTGCACGGCGAACTCGTCCGCTACGGCCTCGTGATCTGGACCGGCGGCAACGTCTCCGAGCGCGTGCCCGGCACGGACCTGTTCGTCATCAAGCCGAGCGGGGTGTCGAGCGACGACCTGACGCCCGAGAACCAGGTCGTCTGCACCCTTGACGGCGTGCCGGCCGAGGGCTGGGGCAACGAGCACGGCCCGTCCAGCGACACCGCCGCGCACGCCTACGTGTACCGGAACATGCCCGAGGTCGGCGGTGTCGTGCACACCCACTCGACGTACGCGACCGCCTGGGCCGCCCGCGCCGAGGCGATCCCGTGCGTCATCACGGCGATGGCGGACGAGTTCGGCGGCCCCATCCCGGTCGGCCCGTTCGCGATCATCGGCGACGACTCGATCGGCCACGGCATCGTCGACACCCTGAGCGGCCACCGCAGCCGTGCGGTCCTGATGCAGAACCACGGCGTCTTCACGATCGGCAAGGACGCGAAGGACGCCGTCAAGGCGGCCGTGATGTGCGAGGACGTGGCACGGACCGTCCACATCGCGAAGCAGGGCGGCGAGGTCGTCCCGATCCCCGAAGCAGACATCGATCGACTCTTCGATCGCTACCAGAACGTCTACGGACAGAACCCCGAAGGAGCCATGCGATGACGCAGGACACCCCGACGCACGTCGACCCCCAGGAAACGCTCGACAGCTACGAGGTCTGGTTCCTCACCGGCTCCCAGGGGCTCTACGGCGAGGAGACCCTGCGCCAGGTCGAGGAGCAGAGCAAGGCCGTCCACGCGGAGCTCGCCGGGCACCTGCCGGTGAAGCTCGTCTGGAAGCCCGTGCTCAAGGACGCCGACGGCATCCGCCGCGCGCTCATCGAGGCGAGCGCCGACGACAAGGTCATCGGCGTCACCACGTGGATGCACACGTTCAGCCCGGCCAAGATGTGGATCGGCGGCCTGCAGGCGCTGACCAAGCCGCTGCTGCACCTGCACACGCAGGCGAACGTCACGCTGCCCTGGGCGGACATCGACTTCGACTTCATGAACCTCAACCAGGCCGCGCACGGCGACCGTGAGTTCGGCTACGCCCTGGCCCGCCTCGGCGTCCGGCACGCCACGGCCGTCGGCCACGTCTCGGACCCCCGCGTCCAGCAGCGTGTCGCGAACTGGACCCGTGCCGCCGCCGGTGCCGCGGCCGTCCGCGAGCTGAAGCTGACCCGCTTCGGCGACAACATGCGCTACGTCGCCGTCACCGAGGGTGACAAGACCGAGGCCGAGATCGAGCTCGGCGTGCAGGTCAACACGTGGGCCGTCAACGAGCTCGCGGCAGCGGTGGACGCCGCAGCAGCGGACACGGCAGCGGTCGACGCGCTCGTGGCGACGTACGAGCGCGACTACGACGTGGACCCGTCACTCCGCAGCGCCGGCGGCGAACGGCACGCTGCGCTCCGCGACGGTGCCGCCATCGAGATCGGCCTCCGCACCCTGCTCGCGCAGAACTGCAGCGCCGCGTTCACCACGAACTTCGAGGACCTCGGCTCGCTCAAGCAGCTGCCGGGCCTGGCCGTGCAGCGACTGATGGCCGACGGCTACGGCTTCGGTGCCGAGGGTGACTGGAAGACGGCGGTCCTGGTCCGCGCGATGAACGTCGCCGGTGCCGGCCTGCCCGGTGGTGCCTCCCTGATGGAGGACTACACCTACGACCTCACCCCGGGCGCCGAGAAGATCCTCGGGGCGCACATGCTCGAGGTCTCGCCGACGCTCACCACCACGAAGCCGACGCTCGAGATCCACCCGCTCGGCATCGGTGGCAAGGACGACCCGGTCCGCCTGGTCTTCACCGCCGACTCCGGCGAGGCCGTCGTCGTCGCGCTGTCCGACACCCGCGACGGCTTCCGCCTCACGGCGAACGTCGTCGACGTCGTGCCCCCGACCGAGGCCCTGCCGAAGCTGCCCGTGGGCCGCGCGGTCTGGGAGCCCCGGCCGTCGTTCCCCGTCGCCGCCGAGGCCTGGCTCACCGCCGGCGCCGCCCACCACACCGTCATGACGACGGCGGTCGGCCTGCAGGTCGTCGAGGACTTCGCGACCATGGTCGGCACCGAGTTCCTGGTGATCGACGAGCACACCACCGCACGCGGGTTCCGCGACGAGCTGCGTCTCCAGCAGACGTGGCACCGTCTCGACCGCGGCTTCTAGAGGAGTCAGGACCCACGATGGACGACGTGATCGCGGCCGAGCGCACCCGCACCAACTGGGCGGGCAACGTCACCTACCGCGCCTCGGCGCTGGCCCGGCCGACGTCGGTGGACGAGCTCCGGCAGCTCGTCGCCTCGACGCCGCGCCTGACGGCGCTCGGCTCGCGACACTCGTTCAACACCATCGCCGACACCGATGCCGTCCAGGTGTCACTGTCGGACCTGCCGCCCGTGCTCGACATCGACACGTCGCGTCGCGTCGTGCGGGTCGCGGCCGGCATGACGCACAGCCAGGTCGCGGCCGGTCTGGAGGCCCGTGGCTGGGCACTCGGGAACCTCGCGTCCCTGCCGCACATCTCCACGGCCGGGGCCGTCGCCACGGGCACGCACGGCTCCGGTGTGCGGAACCCGTCGCTCGCGCAGGCGGTGGTCGGCCTCGACGTCGTCCGCGCCTCCGGTGAGCTCGCGCACGTCGACGCCTCGTCGCCGGACGGGCTGCTCGACGCCCACCGGGTCGGGATCGGCGCGCTCGGTGTCGTCACGGCGGTGGAGCTCGCGATCGAGCCGACGTTCCAGGTCGCCACGACGGTGCACCTCGACCTGCCGTGGGACGCCGTCGCCGCGCGGTTCGACCAGGTGATGTCCGACGCGTACTCGGTGTCGATGTTCACGTCGTTCGACGACCGCGGTGCCCGGCAGGTCTGGGTCAAGCACCGCGTCGACGAGGCCGCACCGACCGTCGACCTCGTGGCCCTCGGAGCCCGTGCGGCCTCGGGTCCGGTGCACCCGGGTGAGAACGACCCTGCCGGGGTCACCGAGCAGGGCGGCGTGCAGGGGCCGTGGTCGGAGCGGCTGCCGCACTTCCGGTCCTCGTTCACCCCGTCGACCGGGGCCGAGATCCAGGCGGAGTACCTGATCCCAGCTGCCTCGGCGGTGGCGGCGCTCGAGGCGCTCCGACCGCTGGCGTCGCTGTTCGCCCCGATCCTCATCGCCGCCGAGGTTCGCACCATCGCGGCCGACACCGCGTGGCTCGCACCGTCGTCCGGACGACAGTCGGTCGGCCTGCACTTCACGTTTCGCCGGGACGCCGCCGCCGTGGCCGCGGCGGTGGCCCGGATCGAGGACGTCCTGGCACCGTTCGACCCGCGGCCGCACTGGGGCAAGGCCTCCGCGGCCAGTGCCGAGCGGCTGCACGAGGCGTACCCGCGGCTGTCCGACTTCGCCGCACTCGCGCGTGACCTCGACCCCACCGGCCGGTTCCGCAACGCGTTCCTGGCCCGCATCCTGTCCTGACGCGATGGACAGGTGTCCCGCACCACCGGCTGTGGTGCGGGACACCCGGGTCCTCAGTCCTTGCGGGACAGGTCGATCAGGAGCCTGACCACGGTCACGAGCAAGCTCGCGATCCCCAGCCAGGGCACCCGACGCCTGGACCGATCATCGGTGTCGTTCGACATCGCTGACCTCCTGGTGTCGTCGCCGGCTGACACGAGGAGCTTCGGCCGAGGGATGCGTCGCCGAGCGGGCTCGGCTACCATCGGTTCCGAGCGTTGGACTCGGGATGGTTGATGCATCCCTTGGCTTTCCACTCGGAAGGCGAATCGAGGCCCGGAACTGTTGTCGCAGTCCCGGGCCTCACGCTTTCGCCCAGGTCGCGTTCCGGCGGTGACGCGACCGGAGCCAGCCTACGTGCATGTGTCCGCTGATATGCAGATCGACTCTCACAGCGGATCCCCATCGGATGCCCTGGCGAACCCCCGCCTCGGTACCGGTCGTCCACATGTGAGGACGCAAAGGTTGGGGCATGGCGAACCTCAACCGCATCATCGGCATGGCCTCCAAGGTCATCGACAAGCAGCTCCAGAAGCGTGGGCAGGGGGGAACCGTGCCCGGCGCCGGATCGCAGCAGGGCGGGACCGACTGGCGCGGCATCGTGCGCAGCGCCGCGGACAAGCTGACCGGTGACGACCGGAACCAGCAGCAGCCGCCGCAGCAGCACGGCCAGCCGCAGCAGTACGGCCAGCCGCAGCAGTACGGCCAGCCGCAGCAGTACGGCCAGCCGCAGCAGTACGGCCAGCCGCAGCACGCCGGCACGCCGCAGCACGGGGCCGACGCCGACAAGGTCGCCCTGGCGAAGTACGACTACCTGCTCCGCACCTCGTCGCCGGAGCAGCTCGAGCAGGTCCACCACGACGCCTTCGCGCGGCTCACCCCCGCGCAGCGTCAGCAGGTCCGCGACCGCCTGAACTCCGAGCTCCCGCCCCACGAGCACCTGCGCGACGACTCGGCGGGCGGCATGGCCCGTGCGATGACCCGCGGAGAGATGTCGCGTCCGGGTCTGGTCCGACGGGTCCTCGGCGGTTCCGGCCGCTCGGGCAACGGCAACGGCCGCGGACGCGCCGGGGCGTTCGCCGGTGGTGCAGCGGTCGGTGCCGGCGCGATGGCGTTCGGTGGCCTCGCCGCCGCGGTGGCCGGGGGAGCGGTGCTGAGCGCTGCCGCCGGTCCGGTCCTGGCAGGGGCGGCCGACCTCGGCGTGGACTTCGAGGGCATCGCCTCGGGCATGGGCGACCTCGGGCTCGGTGACCTCAGCGGTGGCGTCGAGGGCGTCCTCGGCGAGGGCGAGCAGCTCCTCGGCGGGTTCGGCGAGCAGGCCGCGGGGTTCGGAGAGCAGGCGTCCGGGCTCGGCGAGCAGGCGTCGAACCTCGGCAACGACTTCCTCGGTGGGCTCTTCGACCGCTGACGCACTGCGGTGCGAACGCATCGGGAATAGCGGGACGGCGTCCGGCGCTTGCAATGTTTCGTCGTGCGTCGTCCGACGCACGCGAGATTCGGACGGGCCACCGTCGCGGTGTCAGGATGGACGCCGCCCGGCGGGTGAACCGTTCCGCCGTCGCAGCGACCGCCACCGCGATCGCGACCCCCTTCCCCGAGGAGCAGCACCGTCATGAGACGCCCCAACCGCCTGACGATCACCGCGGCCGTCGCCGCAGCAGCAGCCCTGGTCCTGACCGGCTGCTCGGGTGGGGGTTCGTCCGACGACGGCGCCGAGGGCACGGCGAAGGGCGGCACGCTCAACATCCTGACGCCGCAGACCTCGTTCCACCTCGACCCCGCGACCAGCCAGAGCCTCGGCATCACGTCGATGGGCCTCGTCGCCCGACGGCTCACCACGTGGGACGTCGAGCCGGGCAAGACGGCGAAGGTCGTCCCCGACCTGGCGACCAACACCGGGGTCTCGAGCGACGACGGCAAGACCTGGACCTACACGCTGAAGGACGGCGTCGAGTTCCAGGACGGCACGCCGATCACCACGAAGGACATCAAGTGGGGCATCGAGCGTTCGTTCGCGCCGACCCTGAGCGGTGGCCTGAGCTACCACAAGTCGCTCCTGGTCGGTGGTGACTCCTACAAGGGCCCGTTCGACGGCAAGTCCCTCGACAGCATCGAGACCCCGAACGACAAGACCATCGTGTTCAAGCTGAACGACGCGTACGGCGACTGGCCGTGGCTCGCGTCGATGCCCGCGTTCACCCCGGTGCCCGAGGGCGACGGCAAGGACACCGGCGCCTACGACCTGAAGCCGGTCGCGTCCGGCCCGTACCAGGTGCAGTCGAACACGCAGGGCTCGCAGGTCACGCTCGTCCGCAACGAGAACTGGAGCGCGAAGACCGACGAGGTCCGCACCGCCGGCCCGTCGAAGATCGTCTTCAAGGAGAGCCAGGACCAGTCCACGGCGACGCAGACGCTCATCGCGGACAACGGGGACGCCAAGAACTCGTTCGGCGCCATCTACCTGGGTGCCGCCGAGCTCAACCAGGTCCGCAGCAACCCGGCCGCCCAGGACCGCCTCGCCACCTCGAAGGCCGGCCCGATCAGCTACATGGCGATCAACACGCAGCGCGGTGAGCTCAAGGACCTCAAGGTCCGCCAGGCGCTGCAGTACGCGGTCGACCGCAAGTCCTTCCGAATCGCCGCCGGCGGCGCGATCGCCGGCTCGTACGCCTCGACGCTCATCACCCCGGGCATCGCCGGACGCCAGGACTACGACCTGTACAAGACGAAGGCCACCGGTGACGTCGACAAGGCGAAGGAGTTGCTCAAGGAGGCCGGCGTCAGCAACCTGAAGCTGACCCTGGTCACCCAGAACGACCCGACGTACCTCGCCCAGGCCCAGGCGCTGCAGTCCGGCCTGAAGCGTGCCGGCATCGCCGTGACGCTCAAGCCGCTCGACTACGACTCCTTCACGCAGGCGACCACCAACGGCACCGACTTCGACCTGTCGCTGTCGAGCTGGCAGCCGGACTTCCCGAGCGCGAACGCCAACCTGCAGCCCCTGTACGACTCGTCGCAGATCGGTGGCGGCGGCTACAACGTCTCGAAGTACAGCAACCCCGAGGTCGACGCCCTCATCGAGAAGGCCAGCTCCACGGTCGACCAGGACGACGCGCAGAAGCTCTGGGCCCAGGCGGACCAGAAGATCATGGCCGACGCCCCGGTCGTGCCGCTGATCTACGCGAAGCAGTCCTTCCTGGCCGGTTCGAACGTGCAGAACTTCCAGATCGCGGACTTCCCCGCGTACCCGAACTACCTCAAGGTCTCGCTCAAGCAGTGACCGAACCGATCCTGCAGGTCGAGGGGCTCCGCGTCGCGTTCGGCGACGCGGAGCCCGTCGTCCGTGACGTCTCCTTCGACCTGACGCCCGGCCGGGTCCTCGCCCTGGTGGGGGAGTCCGGCTCGGGCAAGTCCGTCAGCGCCATGAGCGTGCTCGGGCTCCTGCCGCCGCAGGCCTCGGTGTCGGGCAGCGCCCGGTTCCGTGGCGAGGAACTCATCGGTGCCCCCGTCGAGACGGTCCGCGCCGTCCGGGGTGCGGGCATCGGCGTGGTGTTCCAGGAGCCGATGAACTCGTTCACGCCGGTCCTGTCCATCGGCACCCAGATCGCCGAGGCCGTCCGAGCGCACCCGACCGGGCTCGACCGCGCAGGCGTCCGGGCACGCGTCGACGAACTGCTCCGTGACGCCGGGCTCACCGACCCGGAGCGCATCCGGAAGGCCTACCCGCACGAACTGTCCGGCGGCCAGCTCCAGCGCGCGATGATCGCGATGGCCCTGGCCGGTGACCCGGTCGCACTCTTCGCCGACGAGCCCACGACCGCCCTCGACGTCACCGTGCAGGCCGGCATCCTCGACCTGCTGCGGCGGCTCGGCCGCGAGCGCTCCCTCGCGGTGCTGCTCATCACCCACGACATGGGCGTGGTCGCGGACGTCGCGGACGACCTGCTGGTGCTGCGCCGCGGGGACCCGGTCGAGCACGGGACCGTCGCCGAGGTCTTCGCCCACCCGACTGCCGACTACACGCGCGAGCTCCTCGCGGCCGTCCCCAGCCTGGAGGCGCGTCCCGCGTCCGACGAGCAGCTCGCGTCGACCGAGACTCGGCCTGCCGGACCGGACTCGGCTCCGGCAAGCCGCGATCTGTCCGCAGACGCGAGCACCGTCTCGGCGTTGGCCGACGTCGACGACGCGAGTCGCGCCTCCAGGCAGTCCGTGGCGCGCCTGCGCGACGTCGCCGTGCGGTACTCGCGCCGAGGCGGACCGACCGTGTCCGGCATCGACCTCGACCTGCATGCCGGCGAGACCGTCGGCCTGGTGGGCGAATCCGGTTCCGGCAAGTCCACGATCGGGCGCGCGCTCGCGGGCCTGGTGCCCGTCGTCGCCGGCTCGGTCGAGGTGGACGGCAGCGACCTGCGCACCGCTCGCGGACGACGACTGCGCGAGTTGCGCAGTCGGGTCGGCATCGTGTTCCAGGACCCGGCGTCGTCGCTCAACCCGCGGCAGACCATCGGCTGGAGCATCGCGGAACCGCTCCTCGTGCACGGCACCGACTCCGCCGCCGACCGGGCCGAACGGGTCCGTGAACTGCTGACCGCCGTGCAGCTCGACCCGACGTGGGCCGAGCGGTTCCCGCACCAGCTGTCCGGCGGCCAGCGGCAGCGCGTCGCCGTCGCGCGTGCGCTCGCACTGCGGCCGGCACTCGTCATCGCCGATGAACCGACCTCGGCACTCGACGTGACGGTGCAGGCCGCCGTGCTCGACCTGCTCGCCGGGCTGCAGCGGGAGTTCGGCTTCGGCATGCTGCTCATCAGCCACGACCTCGCCGTCGTCCGCCAGCTCGCCGACCAGGTGATCGTGCTGCGCGACGGCCGGGTCGTCGAGCGGGGGAGCACCGACGCGGTGCTCGACGACCCGCAACAGGACTACACGCGCATGCTCCTCGCCGCAGCGCCCGTCGCCGATCCCGTGCGACAGGCCGCTCGCCGCGAGTCGTGGCGCGCGTGGGAAGGAGTGGCCTCGTGACGGCCAACGTCGTCGACCGACCGGTCGCACCGTCCGGCCGCACGACCGGCTTCCGGGCCGTGGTGCGACGCGTCCGGCAGGACCGCTGGGCGGTGGCCTCGGCCGTCGTCATCGCGGTGTTCCTGGTGGTCGCCGTGGCGGCCCCGCTCATCGCGAAGGCGTCCGGGCAGGACCCGTACTCGTACGACATCGACGCGCTCAACTCGTTCGGTGCGCCCCGGGGTGCGGGCGGCGGCATCAGCGGCGAGCACTGGTTCGGTGTCGAGCCCCTGACCGGGCGCGACCTGTTCTCGATCGTCACGTACGGTGCGCGGACGTCGCTCGGCATCGGGCTCGCAGCGACCCTGGTGTCGATCGTCATCGGCGTGCTCGTCGGCGTCACGACCGGGTTCTTCGGTGGCTGGTACGACCGGGTGCTCTCGCGGGTGGTCGACGTGATCTTCGGGTTCCCGTCGCTCGTGTTCATGATCGCCCTCACCGCGATCGTGCCCTCGACGTTCCCGAAGCCCGTGCTCGTCGTGCTCGTCATCGGGTTCTTCGGCTGGCCGGCCGTGGCCCGTGTCGTGCGGGGGCAGACGCTGTCGCTCGTCAGCCGGAACTACGTCGTGGCCTCCACCGCGATGGGTGCCGGCCGGTGGCACGTCATCCGCTCGCAGCTGTTGCCGAACCTCGCCGCGACGATCACCGTCTACGCCACCATCTCGATCCCGTCGATGATCGGTGCCGAGGCCGCGCTCTCGTTCCTGGCCGTCGGCGTCAACCCGCCGACGCCGTCGTGGGGTCGCAGCATCGGCGACGCCATCGGCTGGGTGCAGACCGACCCCATGTACCTCGTGTTCCCCGGAGCCGCACTGTTCCTCATCACCCTCGCCTTCAACGTGCTCGGTGACGCCCTGCGCGACGCCCTCGACCCGCGAGGGGGCACCGCGTGAACGCCGCCACCCTGCGCTTCCTGGCGATCCGCGTGCTCGGGGCCGCCGTCGTGCTGCTCGTCGTCGCGGCCATCACGTACGCGCTCTTCATGCTCCTGCCGACCAACCCGGCCCGAGCGATCTGCGACAAGCCCTGCACGCCGGACCGGCTGCGAGAGGTCCAGGCGTTCCTCGGCACCGACAAGCCCTGGCTCGCGCAGTTCGGCGCCTACCTGGCCGGCATCTTCACCGGCCGGACCTTCGGCAGCGGCAACAGCGTCATCGAGTGCGCGGCGCCGTGCTTCGGGTACTCGTTCCAGCTGCACGAGAGCGTCACCGAGCTGATCCTGGCGCGCCTGCCCGTCACCGCTTCGATCGCCGTGGGCGCTGCCGTGCTGTGGCTCGTCGCCGGGGTGTTCGGCGGCACCGTCTCAGCGCTGCGCCGCGGCACCTTCGTCGACCGGGCCGTCATGACGGTCGCGGTCGCCGGTGTCTCGTCCCCGGCGTACCTGGTCGGGCTGCTCGGCATCCTGCTGTTCGGGTTCGTGCTGGGGATCCTGCCAACGAGCGGCTACGTGGCCTTCGGCGACGACCCGGTCGGCTGGTTCACGCACCTGATCCTGCCGTGGTGCGTGCTGGCCTTCATCAGCGCTGCGATCTACGCCCGGTTGACCCGTGGCGAGATGCTCGAGTCGATGTCGCAGGACTTCGTGCGGACCGCCCGGGCCAAGGGGCTGCGGGAGCGACAGGTCGTCGTGCGGCACGGGCTCCGGACGGCGATCCTGCCCGTCGTGACGCTGTTCGGGCTCGACCTCGGGTCGCTGCTCGGTGGTGCGGTCATCACCGAGAAGGTGTTCTCGATGCAGGGCCTCGGCGCGCTGCTCATCGACGCGGTGCACACCCTCGACCTGCAGGTGGTCGTCGGCTTCACGCTGTTCTCGGCGCTGCTGATCGTCACGGCGAACGTGATCGTCGACATCGTCTACGCGTTCGTCGACCCGCGAGTGCGGCGCCGGGCGTAGGGCCGCTCGCACGGTGCGAGGTTGTTCGCCCCGTGCGGCGGAACAACCTCACACCGAGGGACCTACCTCGCACGAGACGGAACGGGCCAGCAGCTTCAGGCCGGGCGGTCGACCCTCAACCGGTAGACCGAACCGTCGTCGGTGCGCGTCAGGACGCCGAGGTCCACGGCATCCCGGCGCACGACGGAGACATCGGTCGCGAACATGCCGATGGCCGCGTTCAGGACGGCCTCCGGCACGGCTCGCTCCTGTCCGAGTCGCTCGAACACCAGCTCCACGATCCGGACGGACAGCGCATGTCGTTCGACGTCCTTCACCGGCATCCGCTCGATCCGGTCGAACTCGAGCACTGCTGCCGGCGACTGCAGCCGTTGGAGTTCGCGTGACGTCCGACCGAGCACCGACGCGTCGGGACCGTCGTCGGTGAGCCAGTCGAACGAGTCGATCGCTGCCCGGGTGCGGTCATCGACGGGGCTCCCGCCGAGCACCGCTGCTCGCAGGGTGGGGGACGCCAGGACGGAGACGACCTGACGCGCGCGCCCCACCACCCGGGCGACGTCCATCAGAAGTACGTGATGCCGTGCGGCGTCCGCGGCGGCAGCAGCATCGCGCGGAGCAGCTCCACCGACGCCGGGTCCGCAGCGCGGACGAGCCCCGCGGCGGCCAGGGTGACGGGGGAGACTGACCCGATCAGCAGCGCACCGAGCTCTGCGACGTCGAGCTGGACGTCAGACCCGGCCACGTCGACGTCGTCGGCGATGCGCGTGACGGTGCCACGGGCCTCCTGGACGTCGAGGCGGTACGTACCGGTGGTGAAGCCGAGCGCGTCGGTGACCCCGAGTGTCAGCGACCCGTCGACGGCGAACGGCCGCGAGGCCAGCACCGCGGGAACGTCGAGCACGCGCAGCCAGACGTGGTCCTCTTCGTGGTCGACGTCGTACGCACGGTTGTCGCCGAGCGCCGCGACGATGGGGTCGTCGAGGCGGGAGCGGTTGTACTTCACGACGTCGTTGAGGTCGACCGAGAGCAGGAACTCCCACAGGGCGGTGTAGGCCTGGTCGTCCGCGTACACCAGGTCGACGATCTCGAGCGCGGTGTCGGAACCGCGATCCTCCTTGACGCGCCAGGTCACGTAGCCGTCGATCTCGTCGGAGCCGTCGGGACGGTGCACCGCCGCACGGACGTCCTTCGCCTTCTGCCCGTCGTGCCCGAGCAGGCCGAACGCGATCGGCCAGGTGCCGGTGTTGCGGACCATCGAGCCGGGGGTGCGGACGTGGAACCGGTCGAAGACCGCCTTGCCCGGGCCGTCGGCCAGCCACTGCGGCGTGACGACCGACACCGTGCCGGAGGTCGGGGCGAGCAGGGGGAGCGCGCGCTCACGGCGGACGTGCACAGCACGCTCGCGGATGGCGCAGCCGAAGCCGAAGCGGCGGTAGATGGTGCCCTCGGACGCGGTCAGCGACGCGACGGCGTAGCCCTCGGCGACCCCGCGCTCGAGCGCGTGCGTCATCATCCGGCGCAGGATGCCGCGGCGACGCTCGGTCGGGCGAACGGTGACCGCGGAGATCGCCTGGGTGTCGACGGAGGAGCCGTCACCCCAGCTCAGCGCCTTGCGGAACCACGTGAAGGTGCCGGCCGGCCACGTCTCGTCGACGGACCCCGGGAACGGCTCGCGCACGTAGACCCCGAGGAACGTCTCTTCGTCGGCGATGAAGTGCGACGCCATGCGGGCTGCGCCCTCGGCGTCGGGGTCGGCTTCGTGGAAGCCCATCCCGACGGCCTGCATCCACGCGGCCGTCTCGGCGTTCGGTGCCCCCTTGTCGTCCGTCCCGGGCGCGAACTCGCGCAGCTCGTAGCGGTCGTCGAATGCCTCGTTGCTCACGTTCCGACACTATCGGGACCGGGTGACGTCGCGACAGGCGCGTGTTCGGTCCGGTCGAACTGGAGGCCCGGATCGCGTTCGGCGGACGGGCTGCGGGGTGCGGGTGGCCGGTTCGGGTGCCGGGTTCGGGTGCCGCGGACGCACGGTGCGGGACGTCGGGTGGCGGGCCGCACGGTGCGGGATTCCGGGTGGCGGGCCGCACGGTGCTGGGTTCCGGGTGGCGGGCCGCACGGTGCTGGGTTCGTCAGTGGGGGCGGCGGAGGTGGTTCGGTGCGGGGTCGTGGCGGGGCACGGGGCGGGCAAGTTCGCACGGGTCAGGAGATCCGGCACGGTGCGGTTGTGTGGCTCTGGGCACGAGCTCGCACCGGGAGCGGGAACGCGCACGGAGTTGCCGCCGCTGCACCGTGCGCATGCGCGAGGAACCGGCACCGCACGACGAACCCGGCACGGTGCGGCTCCGTGGTCGCGTACTCGGGGCTCACCCGGAGCCGCACGGTGCGTGGTTCGTGGGTCCGGGCGGCGGAGGTGGCTGGGTGCGCGGTCGTGGCGGGGCACGGGGCGGGCAAGTTCGCACGGGTGGGGTGACCCGGCACCGCACGACGAACCCCGCACCGTGCGATTCCGTGGCCGTGGCCGCCTCAGTCGGTCGCGCCCCGCGGGGGATCGACGAGCAGCCCGACGCGGTCGTCCAGGTAGTCGGCGAGGGGGACCGCGGCGCCGGCGGTCGGGGACCACCGGACCGACGGCACGTCGTCGATGACGACGAGCACGCCCTCGGCGCCGACCAGGGAGTCGTCGACGGGGATCGGGACGGCGCCGTGGTTCACCGTGTCACCGGCGCTGAAGTGCCCCTTCGCGGCGGCGGCGCGGTAGGCGCGACGGACCTCGGCGGAGACCGACTGGTACTGCGACCGACCGGGTTCGGTGACACGGGTGATCGACCCGGTGGCCCAGACACGGCCGGCGGTCTCGGGGGACGACCCGATCAGGAGTGCTCCGACCCGCCACACCCGGCCGAGGGGTCGCATCGTCGGGTCACGACGGATCCCGAGGACGGCCTTCGGCTGCACGTACTCGCCGAGTGCTTCGTCCGGGACGTCCGCGGCGCGGAGCCGTCGGGCCGCTGCGTCGAGGAGCTCCCGCGCCCGCTGCACTCCGTCCGTCACGTCCACCGAGCCTAGACCGGGTGGTGGTCGTGTTCTCGGTGGTGGTCCGCTCGACGTGGTGCGCTGCGCTGCGGCGTCCGTGGCTGGTGCCGGTGCGGCTCGTGCCGGCGCGGCTCGTGCCAGCGCGTCGACGACGTGCGGCGCTCACGAAGCCCGCCGTCATCATCACTGCCCCGTACGTCAGGAGCACGCCGGCGACCGCGGGGATGAGCCAGCTCCGCGACCCGTTGACGACCTGGTTGACGATGCCGATCTCCGGCACGGAGTACCAGACCACGCCACGGATCTGCACGGCGGTGACCGGTGCCGGGTCGGCCTCGGCGTTGTTGTCGCCCTTGAGCACGAAGGTCCGCTCGCCGTCCGACGACGACGACACCGAGACCACGCGGTGGCTGACGACCGCGGGCTGGCCGGACACGATCTGGTAGGTCACGACGTCGCCGACCCGGATGTCGTCGATCGGGGTCGGACGGACCACGAGCAGGGTCCCCGGCGGCAGTGTCGGCTCCATCGACTGCGTCAGGACGGTGAGTGGCATCGAGCCGGTGGCCTTCGGCACGACGATCAGCACGACCGCCAGGGCCGCGACGAGCAGCAGGAGTCCGGTACTGAGACCGAGCACGACGGCGTGGACGACGGCGCGCCAGCCGGAGCGCGGGGTGGGGGTGCTCATGCGCCGCATCGGATCGCCGCCCCGTTGTCCTGCGTGAAGAGCGTGACCTTGCCGGTGCCCGCGACGGTGCTCGTGGGGTTGCCGGCGCTGTCGAGCACCTTGACGGTGACGGTCAGCGTGCCAGCGGTGCCGGCGCTCGCGGGGACGTCCGGCGGGGCGATCGTGATGAACGCGGAGTAGTCCTGCGCCTTCTGCCCGACCGGGGTCGAGCCGACGAACGCGCCGTACCAGGTGTCCATCGGCCGGTTCGCGGCGTCCCACCGGATCTCGACGTACCAACCGCCGTGGTCCGTGCAGACCAGCGAGGGCGTGGTGTCGACGGTCGCTGCCGGGGTGGACAGGGTGAAGCCGCCGGCGACGATGCCCGAGGTCCAGGTGCCGCTCGTGACGGTGAGGTTGACGTTCACCTTGGCGGTCGAGCCGGCCGGAGCCGACGACTGCAGGGTGCTGCGGGTGCACCAGACGGCGGAGGCGCCGGCGGCCAGCTTCGCGCTCATGCTCGGCAGCGACGCCCAGGTGCCGGTGACGGACCCGGTGCCGACGGCCGTGCTCGTGGTGCAGCCCGCGGTCGAGGCGACCGGCCAGGCGACGACGGTGACGGCCTTGGCGAGCGCGGTCGAGCTGCCGGACACGACGGAGACCGTGGTGGTGGCGGTGCCGGCGAGGGTGCCCGAGTCGGTCAGGGTGATCGGCTTCGTCGTCGAGGTGACGCTCGACGAGAACGCCGTGGTGAGGGCGCTCGTGCCGCTGATGGACGCCGCGACCGTGCCGACCGTGGTGCTCGCCGCGGTGGTGCCCGACGCGCTCCACAGTGCCCACGCGGCGCTCGAGGTGCCACCGACGAACACGGCGGTGAGGAGCACGGCGACGAGGAGCCGGAGGCGGCGGTTCATGCGGAGACCTGCGTTCCGGTGACGGTGAGGGTGAAGTCGGTGGTGGCGCCGGCGACGGTCTGCGGGGCGTCGGCGTCGAGGGCCATCTCGAGGCAGGCGATGCCGCTGACCCCGGCCGGCAGGGTGAAGGACCCGGTGCCGGTGTCGAAGGTGGCGAGCCGCGCGCTCGTGCCGGTGAGCCCGGGCACGCACTTCGCGGTCGAGGACACCATCGCGAGGCGGAGCGTCAGTTCACCGGTCGCCGCCGCGACGGACGACTTCGAGGCCGTCGTCGTGACGCGCATGGACAGGGGGACCGACCCGGTGTTCCGCACCGTGAAGGTGCCGGTGGTACTCGTGCCCGGCCCGAGGACCGCGGTGTTCATCGCCGTGGTGCTGCCGACGGTGACGGTCGCCGTGGCGGAGCGCACCGTGGTGGCTGCAGTGCTGGCGGTCCCGTTCCAGAGGGCGTACGTGCCGCCGGCGCCGAGGAGCGCCGTTCCGACCGCGACGACCAGGGCGATCGCGACCGGCCACACCCAGCGGTACCGTCGGGCTGCGCGGTGGCGTCCCGTCGTCCGCGATGTGGCGGTCATGTGCGTGCTCCTGGTCGTCGTGGTCGGTGGGGTGCGATCGGGGGATCAGGAACCGATCGCGGTCTGGGTCAGCGTGAAGGCCAGCGCGCTGAGGTTGATCGAGCCGCCCTGACCGGTGGTCGCCGATGCGGGGAGCGTCACCGTGAAGACGACCTTGACGGTCGACGTCGACGAGGACGGCGAGACCACGAAGGTGTTCGTGTTCGACGAGGACTGCACGACCGAGGCGCTCGTCGACGTGACGGCCAGCGTCTTCGTCGTGGCGGCGAGCAGCGCGGCGTCGCCGGTGATGCTCTGGTTGGCGTAGGTCAGGTTCGCCTTGAGGTCCTGGCCGGTCGCACCGATGTTCAGCGTCTGGGTGAACTGGAACGTGTTGCCCGGGACCATCAGGGCCTTCGTCGGGTCGATCGCGGTGGAACGACCGTTCGTGATGTCGGTCCATGCACCGTCGTTGTTGGCGCTCAGCGTCAGGGTGCCGGCGCTCACGGCGGACGCGGCGCTCGAGGCGCTGGCGTTCCAGAGGGCGAACGTGCCCGCACCGCCGAGGAGGAGTGCGACGCCTGCTGCGCCGGCGATGGCACCGGTGACGATCTTGTGCATGGGGTGGATCCGTTCCTGCGTGCTCCGGGCACGCTGAAGCCCACCGGGGACATTCGGGCGTCGTGTCCGGTGGGGAGGTTGTCATCGACCCAGTGGTTGGAGGGGGTCGCGGCTGACCGGTGCCGAGAGCGGTCGCCGGGCCTCGGAGCGCATGTGCTGCTGCTCGGGCGGGCTGGACTCGCTCTGGTGTCGACGTTACCTGTCCCCCAAAGTGCCGACAAGCGAGAACGAGCGTTCACCCGGACCCCAGAACAGGGGTCATTTTTGTCCCCGCTAGAGAGGACACGGTTTGTACCCCGGTTTCTGGGTGCGCGCTCCGCGTGTGCAGAGCGATCACAGAAGGAATGCCGGTACGCACGGCGTCGTTGCACCGTCCGGAAACGAGGAGGGCCCATGGACGTCGTGCGCTGGTTGTTCGACGCGCAGATCGTCATCGGCGACCAGACGGTGCTCTGGCGCGAGGTGATCGGCAACGTCTTCGGGCTGCTCAGTGCCCTCGGCGGCATGCGCCGGAAGGTCTGGGCCTGGCCGGTCGGACTGGTCGGCAACGCCCTGCTCTTCACCGTCTTCATGGGCGCGCTCTTCGACACCCCGAACCCCGTCAACCTGCTCGGGCAGGCCGGCCGTCAGGTCATGTTCATCATCGTGAGCATCTACGGCTGGTACCGGTGGACGCACCGCCCCGAGGACGCGACGACCGTGATCGACCCGCGCTGGGCCTCCTGGCGGACCCGTCTGCTGCTCGTCGTCGGCATGGTCGGCGGCACCGCCCTGCTGACCCCCGTCTTCCGCGCGCTCGGGTCCTACGAGCCGGTGTGGAGCGACGCGTGGATCTTCGTCGGATCGCTGCTCGCCACGTACGGCATGGCGAAGGGGTGGGTCGAGTTCTGGCTCATCTGGGTGGCGGTCGACCTGGTCGGCGTGCCGCTGCTGTTCTCGGCCGGGTACTACGCCTCCGGGTTGATGTACGTCTTCTACGGCGTCTTCACGCTGACCGGGTTCTTCGTGTGGATGCGCCAGCGGGTCCGCCCGCCGGCGGCGCCCGTCACCGTCGGCTGACCGCCGTGATCACGACGCGCTGACGCGGCCCGGAGCACGGCCCCCGCTCTGGGACGAGACAAACGGCCCGGAATGCGCTGCAATGGTCGGATGGAACCCCTGCACGGCGAACGCGTCGAGGACGACGAGTCCCTCGCAGAGCGCACGGTGCGCGCGGCCATCCGTGCCTACCGGCTGCACCCGTTCGACACCGTCGACGCGGCGGTCGTCGCCGAGGTGGCCGGTATTCCGCTCGAGACCGTCGAGCGGCTGTTCCCGACCTGGCACGCCCTGCTCCTGGTCACCTACGACCGGTGGGCGCAGCTGCGGGGGACCCGGCGGAAGAACCCGCCGACGTGCACGATCGAGCACGTCCGCCTGACCCTGGCCGAGGACGTCGCCGACCCCGGCCTCGTCCGGGTACTCGCGGGGCTGATCACCGTGGCCAGCTCGGAGTCAGGGTTCGCCGAACTGTTCCGCAAGCGGTTCGAGGAGTACGCCGAGCAGTTGACCGTCGGGCTGCAGCGCGACTTCGACAAGGGCTCGGAAGAGGCCGGCATCCCCGCGTACCAGGCTGCGACCCAGCTGCTCTCGGTCTACGAGGGGCTGCAGATCCAGATGCTGGTCCGCCCGCACATCGACGTCCTGGTCGAGTTCGACCGCGCGGCGAACACCCTGCGCCAGGGCTGGAAGCGGCACGCCGTCCCGTCGTGGGACCTCGACGAGGCACCCGCCCGCGTCTGAGTGCAGCGGTGAGTTCCCCGTTTTGGAAAGCACTTGCCAAACTGGAAAGTACTTGCAACACTGGTGTCTACGAGAGGGGACACCATGGACAACACCACCGCACGACCCGGACCCGCCGAGGCGGCCCGACTGCTCGACCAGGCGGACCGGATCGGTCGACGCGCGCACGACGCCGTCCGCTGGCCGTACGTCACGTTCATCACCGCGCTCGGCGTCGCGACGTCGCTCGGCACGCTCGGCATGGGGCTCACGACCGGGGACGCGTTCGCCGCCGTCTACGTCGGCACCCTCGTGGCCCTGTTCGCCCTGGTGGTGTTCTTCATGGTGAGCATCCGCGGCCGCTCGGCCTTCGCCCGGAGCCGCCGTTGGACCGTCTACATCGCCAGCTGGGCGGTCACCTACCTGGCGGCGATCGCCGTGGTCGGGTGGGTGCACGGCTCGGTGCTCTGGTCGGGCATCACCTCGGGGCTGGTGCTGCTGGTCGCCCTGGTGTGTGCGGCGCGCGAGGCCCGCTCGTGAGCACCACCGACCGGGTGCACCCGCGGCACGAGCTCGACGACCTGCTGCAGCACCCCGTGCGCTTCTCGGTGATCGCCGCCCTGACCCGCGCGGGCACCCTCGGGTTCCGCGAGGTGCGGGACGCGGTCGAGGTCAGCGACTCGGTGCTGAGCAAGCAGGTCTCCGCGCTCGAGGCGGCCGGCTACGTGTCGGTGGGGAAGGGGTTCGTGGGCAAGACGCCCCGCACGTCGATCACCCTGACCGCGTCGGGTCGGGCCGTCTGGGCCGCCCACCTGGACGCGCTCCGCCGCATCGCCGCCGGCTGATCGGCGGGGATCAGCCCCGCCGCCCCCGCCGCCACGACAGCATCTGCCGCACGGTCACCTTCGACCCGTACTGCGCGACCGAGTGCCGGAACAGGTACTCCGCGAACCACAGCAGCAGCCCGGCGACGACGAACACCTCGACGATGCAGACCACCGACTCCGTCACGGTCAGGGCACCGACGGCGTTCCGCACCATCGCGGTGATCGGCGTGAAGGTCGGGAAGTACGTGAAGAACTGCGCGACGGGCGACGTCGGCGTCGTCATGACGAAGAACGCCGCGTACAGGGGGATGATCAGCGCGAAGATCGCCGCCGACTGCAGGGCCGAGGCGTCCTTGATCGACGGGACGGCGGCCCCGACGGCGACGAACAGCCCGGACGCCAGCAGCACCCCGCCGACGAGCAGCAGCGCCCCGGTCACCATCCGCCACGGGTCGACGGTCAGCCCACCGAGCTGCGACGACACCAGCGGCAACGCGACGAGCAGCCCGACCAGGCCGGGCACGACGAACACGCTGACCTGCACGAAGCCGACGAGCAGCATCGCGATGACCTTGCCGCGGATCAGGTCGCCCGCGGTCACCGTGGTCAGGATCATCTCGGAGATCCGGTTCTCCTTCTCCTCGACCACGACGGTGACCATCCGGGCGGCGAGCAGGATGACGAGCCCGAAGAACGCGGCGACGAACAGGAACGGCGGCACGACGGACAGCCAGCCCGGGGCAACCCGGCCGTCCGCGTAGGTGGTGACGTCGGTGGCGGGCGGACTGCGGAGCAGCTGCACGGTCTCGGGGTCGTCGACCGAGGCGGCGACGCTCTGCTCGAGCACCCGCTCGGCCAGCGACGAGTAGACCCCGTTCGCGAAGAGTCCGCGGTCGGCGGCGTCGACCCGGATGGCCGTCGTGGACGGCGACGACGGGAACGCGATGAAGGCGTCGAGGTCACCGGATCGAACGGCTGCGCGGTCGGCGGCGGCGTCGGTGGAGGGGGTCCCGCCCCACTTCGCGGCCACGGACTCCGACACCAGGCCGGACTCGTCGACGTAGTGGAACGGGGTCTTGGTGGCCGACGACCCGGACACCACGGAGTTGGTGCCGGCGGCCTGCCCGATGCCCACGAGCAACGAGACGACCACGATGACGACCGGCAGCGCGAGGGTCCCGATCCAGAACGCGGGCTTCTTGACCGCGCGGACGAACTCGAACCGGACGACCGTGCCGAGGTTGCTCATGCCGCTGCCCCGTCGGTCGACGCCGCAGCCAGGGCGTCGTGCCCGTAGACCTGCACGAAGATCTCGTCGAGCGGGATCCGGCGCATCTCGAACGCGGTGACGTGCACCCCGGCCGCGACCAGTTCTGCCAGGACGTCCGCACCGTCCGGAGCGGCGGCCTGGGTCGGGACGAGGTAGGCGACGTGCCCCTCGTGACGGGCGAGCCGGTACAGCGGTGACTTCGGCACGGGGCCGTCGAGCCCCACGCGGGCGACGGCGCCGCCGAAGGCGTCCTGCACGTCGGGCACGGATCCGTACGCGGCGGCCCGGCCGTCCTTGAGCAGCAGGATGCGGTCGCAGAGTCGTTCGACCTCGTCCATGTGGTGCGTCACGAGGACCACGGTCGCCCCGTCGGCCTTCCGTTCGTCGACCAGGTCGAGCAGGAGCCGCCGGTTCACGGGGTCGAGGCCCTTGGTCGGTTCGTCGAGGATGAGCAGCCGCGGCTGGTCCATGATCGTGATGCCGAGCTGCACCTTCTGCTGCTGCCCGCCGGACAGCTTGTCGACGCGCAGCTTCGCACGGTCTGCGAGACCAACCCGTGCCAGGTAGTCCATGCTCCACGCGGTCGCCTCGGCACCGCGGAGCCCGCGCAGGCGCCCGAAGTAGGTCATCACGTCGATGACGGACTCCTTGCGGTACAGCCCGCGCTCTTCGGGCAGGTAGCCGATGCCGCCGGTGGCCGGTCGGTAGGGACGGCCGTCGATCGTCAGCGTGCCCGCCGTCGGGGTGGTGATGCCGAGCAGGGCCCGGATCGTCGTGGTCTTGCCGGAGCCGTTGCTGCCGAGCAGCCCGAACGTCTCCCCGGGGGCGACGTCGAACGACAGCCCGTCGACCACGTTGCGGTCCCCGAACCGCATCACGAAGTCCTGCACGCTGATGCTCGCCCCGCTCATGCGGCGACCCTACCGGGACTTCCTTCCCAGAACGGCCGCGATGGGATGCGAGAACGGGCGTACCTGGTCGGAACTTTCGACCCGGTACGCCCGCTTCCGGCAGGTACGCCCGTTTCCGCCGGGTACGCCCGTCTCGCCCAGGTACGCCCCGACAGACGGACGGGAGGCGCGGTGCCAGCTGGCACCGCGCCTCCCGTCCGTCATCCGGTCGCGCCCAGGGCGCGGGTCGCGTCAGGAACGCAACCAGGCCGTCCCGACGCCCGACAGGGCGCCGTCGACCACCGGGGCCGAGGCGAGCAGCAGCTCGCCGGCCGGCAGCGCGAAGGGCTCGTCGCCGAAGACCGTCACGCTCGTCCAGCCGTTCGGCCGACGGAACGCGAGCACGTCGTCGCGGCCGGTCTCGATCCACTCGAGCTGCTCCTCGGACTGCAGCTGGCCACGCAGGCCGAGTGCCTTCCGGTACAGGTTCAGGGTGGAGTCGGGGTCGGCGTCCTCGGCCTCGACGCTGGAGTCGGCGAACCACGCCGGCTGCGGCAGGTGCGAGCCGTCCGGGCCGAAGCCGAACGACGAACCGGTGCGCGTCCACGGGATCGGCACGCGGCAGCCGTCACGACCGACGTCAACGCCCGGGTTGCGGAAGAAGGCCGGGTCCTGGCGGTCGGCGTCCGGGATGTCACCGACCTCGTGCAGGCCGAGCTCCTCGCCCTGGTACAGGTAGGCGGAGCCGGGCAGGGCGAGCTCGAGCAGCGTCGCGGCCTGTGCGCGACGGAGGCCGAGCGACCGGTCGAGCGCGTCCTGCGAGCCACCGGCGAGCAGCCAGGCGCTGCCCTGCTTGTCGGTGCCGCCGGCGCGGGGCGGCAGGGCGTAGCGGGTGGCGTGCCGGACGACGTCGTGGTTCGAGAACACCCACGTGGTCGACGAGCCGGACTGCTCGGCGAGGCCGAGGTTGAACTCGATGATCGTGCGGAACTGGCCGGCGTCGAAGTCGGCCTCGAGCAGGTCGAAGTTGAACGCCTGACCGAGCCCCTCGGCGCTGGCGTAGCGGGCGCGGCGGTGGGCGGGGACCCAGGCCTCGGCGACCGCGGTGCGGGCCGGCGTGTACTCGTTGAAGACCGTCCGCCACTCGGCGTAGATCTCGTGCACGTCGTCACGGTCCCAGAGCGGGTGCGTACCGTCCTTCGGCATCTCGGCCAGCTCGGCCCAGGTGGGCAGGGTCTCGCCCAGGTCCTTCGCCAGGCCGTGGGCCACGTCGATGCGGAACCCGTCGACGCCGCGGTCGGACCAGAAGCGCAGGGTGTGCAGGAAGTCGTCGCGGACCTCGCGGTTCGCCCAGTTCAGGTCGGGCTGCTCCTTCGCGAAGCTGTGCAGGTACCACTGGCCGTCGCCGACGGCGGTCCAGGCCGGGCCGCCGAAGATCGAGATCCAGTCGGCGGGGGATTCCTCGCCGGACGGCCCCGTGCCGTCGCGGAACACGTAGCGGTCGCGGGCGGGGGAGCCCTTGGGTGCTGCGAGGGCCTCGCGGAACCACTCGTGCCGGTCGCTCGTGTGGTTCGGGACGACGTCGACGATCACCCGGATACCGGCGGCGTGCAGTGCCTCGACCATCCGGTCGAAGTCGTCGAGGGTGCCGAGGCGCGGGTCGACGTCGCGGTAGTCGTCGACGTCGTAGCCGCCGTCGGCCAGGGCGGACGGGTAGAAGGGGCTGAGCCAGACGGCCTCGATGCCGAGCGAGGCCAGGTACGGCACCCGCTCGGTGATGCCGGGCAGGTCGCCGATGCCGTCGCCGTTCGCGTCGGCGAACGAGCGGGGGTAGATCTGGTAGACGCTGGCCTGGCGCCACCAGGTCTCGTCGTGCGAGGTGGCGGCGGGCTGGGTGAGGGTGTCGGTCACGTCGGGCCTTTCGTTCGAGGGGTGTGTGTCGGTCACTTGATGGCGCCCTGCGTCACGCCGGCCATCACCCACCGCTGGGTGACGAGGTAGACGATGATCGCCGGGGCCATCGCCATCAGGTACGAGGCGAACGACACGTTGTAGTTGTTGCTGAACTGCGTCTGGAACATCTGCTGCAGCACCGGCAGGGTCTGCAGCGCCGGGTCGGAGGTGATCAGCGACGGCATCACGAAGTCGTTCCAGGACGCGAGGAACGCGAAGATGCCGACGGTGGCGCTCATCGGTGCCAGCAGCGGGAACACGAGTCGCCAGAACACCTGCCCCGTGCTCGCACCGTCGATGCGTGCACTCTCCTCCAGCTCCGCCGGGATCGACCGCAGGAAGGCCGTGAAGAGCAGCACGCTGAAGGACAGCTGGAACATGACGTGCAGGATCGCGACACCGAGCGGGTTGTCCAGGTGCGCGAGTCCGGTGAGCTTCACCTGCGACAGTGCGAGCACCGGGAACGGCAGGAACATCGCCGCGAGCAGGTAGAAGAACGACCAGCGGAACAGCCGGCGGTCCCAGTTCCGGGCGATCGCGTAGGCCGTGAACGAGGCGAGCAGGATCGTGCCGACGACGGTGATCGCGGCGACGAACACCGAGACCCCGAACGCCCGCGGGAAGTCGGTCAGCTGCCACGCCTGCACGAAGCCGTCGACGCTGAACGGTGCCGGCAGCGAGAACGCGTTGCCGTCGACGGCCTGGCCGGTGGTCTTGAACGCCATCGTCAGGGTGACGTACAGCGGCACGAGCACCGACAGCGCGCACAGCACGAGGACGACGGTGACGGGCCAGTTCGAACGAGCGCGGCCGGCCTTGCCCGAGCCGGAGGACCGGTCGGCGTCGACGGAACGGATGCTGCCGGTCGCGGTGGTCCCCGGTCGCAGGGGTGCTTGCAGGGACATCAGAGCGCTGCCTTCCCGCGGGTCGCCCGCAGCTGGATCACGGCGATGACGACCGCGATGACGAAGAAGATCGTGGCGTTCGCCATCTGGTACGCGTAGTCGCCGCCGTTGAAGCCCTTGAAGATCGACATCGCGACACTGGTGGTCGAGGTGCCGGGGCCGCCGTCGGTCAGGCCGACGATGATGTCGTACGAGTTCAGGAAGTTCTTGAACCCGATGACCAGGTTGATCAGGATGTAGCCCGCCGTCAGCGGTGCGGTGATCGAGATGAGCTGCCGCCACGCGCTGGCACCGTCGAGGGCTGCTGCCTCGTACACCTCGCCGGGGATCGAGAGGACGCCGGCGATGTAGATGAGGAGCGTCGACGGGATCGCCTGCCAGGCGGTGACGACGACGATCGCCAGCCAGGCCAGGTCGGGGTTCGCCAGGATGCTCTGCTCGAGCGGCCCGAAGCCGATCGCGGTGGCGAAGGCCGGCAGGCTGTTCGCGAACAGGAACGAGAACACGTAGGCGATGACGATGCCCGAGATCACCATCGGCAGCACGAACACCGCACGCAGCGCGATCTTGCCGCGGATCTTCGACGTCAGCGCGATGGCGAGCAGGAACGCGATCGCGTTCACGACGATCACGGTGACGAGTGAGAAGCCGAGCGTGAACAGGTACGCCTGCAGGATCGCGGGGTCGGAGAACACCGCGATGTAGTTGGTGAGCCCGGTGAACCGGAACTCGCCGAAGCCGACGGAGTTCGTGAAGCTCAGCACGATGCCCATCACGGCCGGCAGCGTGATGGCGAGCGTGAAGAGCACCAGGGTGGGCAGCAGGAACGCCAGGAAGAGCGGGTCGACGCGGGGCTTGCGTCGTCCGTCCCGTCGTCCGGCCTGGAGGCCCGGTGCGGCTCCGCCACGGCGGCGGCGGTCCGCCGTCGTGATGGATTCGGTGGTCGTGGTTGCCATTCGGACGTCTCCTTACGCGGCCGTGCGGAGCGCGAGACGCGCCCAGTCGGCGTCGAGGGTGCGGAGCTGGCGCTGCGGGTCGCCGCCGAAGGCGATCGACTGCGCGTAGTTCGCGACCGGGATCTCGGCGGGGATGAGCTGCGAGGCGCCGAGGTAGAAGGCTGCGTCGTCGTAGTACGACTGCATGCCGCGGAGGGCGGGGTTCGACGCCGGGGGAGCGTCCTTGCGGACCCCGAAGCCGTTGTTGTCCGCGTTGTACTTGTCGTTGACCTGCTTGGTCATCAGGAACGACAGGAACTCGCGGGCGGCCTCCTGCTTGCGCGACGCCTCCGGGATCCAGAGCGCCAGGTCGACGTTCACGCGGACCTTGCGGTCGGCCGGGTCGTCGGTGACGGGGAGCGGGAAGGTGCCGAGGTCCATGTCCTTCGTGGTCTTGGCGATCTCGCCGAGGGCCCACGGCCCCTGCAGGTACATGCCCGCCTTGCCCTGGGCGAAGGCGAGGTTGCCGTCGCCGTACCCGCGGCTCGCGGCGCCGTCCTGGTGCCAGGCGCGGAGCTGCACCATGCGCTCCATCGGCTTCCGCAGGTCGCGCTCGAACGAGACGGCGGATCCCTTGCCGACGTTCGTGCCCTCGCGCCGGAGTGCCTCGAAGGTCGCCGGGGTGTCGATCATGCCGCCGATCGAGTAGTCGAACATGCCCTGGGCGATCGTCCAGTTGTCCTTGAACGTGCCGTAGATCGGCGCGATCCCGGCCTTGGTCAGGCGCTCGCACACGTCGGCGAACTCGCTCCACGTCGTCGGGACCTCGAGCCCCTGCTGCGCGAAGAGCGCCTTGTTGTAGATCACCGACGCCGCCGTCACCGAGTACGGCAGGGCGCTCTTCCGGCCGGGGTAGTCGGCGGTCTGCTCCATGAGTGGCCACAGGTCGGGGTTGATGGTGTCGGCCTGCGGCAGGTCGGACAGGTCGGTCAGCGCGCCGTGCTCGACGAACGGCACGACCGAGAAGTTGTAGTTCCAGCAGCCGAGGTCCGGCGGCCGGTTCCGCACGAAGTTCGCGGACATGCTCGAGGTCGAGTCGCGCACGACCCGGACCTTCGACTGGCTCTGGTGGAACTGCGCGATGACGTCGTCGAAGTAGCCGATGACCTCGGGCTTCGACACGTAGAACGTGATGGTCTCCGGCTTGGCGCTCGAGGACCCGATCGGGGCGCATCCGGCGAGCGCGAGGCCCGCCCCGATGCCGCCCGCTCCCAGCAGGAACCCGCGTCGGCTGACCGATGCTGCGCTCCTGGCGGTGGCGTGTGCTTGCACGTCGTCTCCGTCCGTCCGGACCCGGCGTCCCTGCCGTTCCGTCCCGCGAGCGGCTCCGATGCTGCTCGCGGAACTAAATGTAGCGAGAAAATCTAATTCCGCAAGGAACTCGTCGCGCGATAGGGTCACGACATGCCGCCACCCCGTGGAACGAGCGCAGAGACGCTGCTCGCGTACGCCTTCGACTCGTCGGCGTTCACCGCGACCGAGGCGATCGACGCCACCGGGCTGACCCGGTCGACCGTGCTGGGCGCCGCCGAGGAGCTCGTGCGGCTCGGCTGGCTCCGCGAGCTCGACGACGCCCGGGCCGCGGGGGAGTACCGGATGGGACGCCCCGCCCGCCGCTACGAGCTCGACACGGTCGCCGGGGTCGTCGTCGGTGTGGACGCCGGCCAGCACCGGGTCACCGCCTTCGTCGCCGACCTGCGCGGCACGGTGCTCGGTCGTGCCGAGGGGTCGCTCGGAGAATCAGGCCTCGACGTGCCCGTGCGGCTCGGGGTCCTCGCCGACACCGTGGCCGCCGCCCTCGCCTCGGCCGACGTCGACCGCACCCGGGTCCTGGTCACGGTCGTGGGCATCCCGGCGCCGGTCGACGCCGCCGGTGCCTCGCCCGACGACGGCGGCTTCTGGGTCCGGATGAACCCGGGGTTCGCCGACGCCGTGCCGGACGGGCGGGTGCTCGTCGAGAACGACGCGAACCTCGCCGCGCTCGCCGAGCGGCCGTCCTCGGGCGACGCCTCGTTCGCGGCGCTGCTGTCCGGCGAACGCTTCGGCGCGGGCCTCGTCGTCGACGGGGTCCTGCTGCGCGGTGCCCACGGTGGCGCCGGGGAGATGCGGGTGCTCGAACTCGTCGAGGGTGTCGGCTCGTCCGACGGCATCGGCGCCGTCGCCCGCACCTTCGTGGCCGACGCCGTCGCCGCCGGGCACATCCCCGCGGACGCCGCGCTCGCCGCGGACGCCGCACTGGTGTTCGCGGCCGCACGGAGCGGTGATCCGGTCGCGCGCACGATCGTCGACCGTCTGGGGGACCGCCTGGCCCACGTCTGCATCCTGCTCGCGAGCCTGCTCGACATCGACCGCGTCGTGGTCGCCGGCGCGATCGCCCAGCCCGCGGTCGCCGTCATCGACCGCGCGCGCGACCTGCTCGCCAAGGGGCACTTCGACCCGGTGCCCGAACTCGTCGCGTCGTCGCTCGGGGCCGACGTCGTCGTCATCGGGGCCGTGGCCCACGCGGTCGACGCGGTGCGGGCCGACCCGCTGTCGTTCCCGCTGCTCAGTCGGGCAGCGGCACCTCGAGGCTCCGGTCCCACGGTTCCGTCCAGCCGAGTCGGTCGAACAGCGCATCCAGCAGCATCGCGGTGAAGCCCCACACCAGGTGCTCGTCCCCGTCGGCCTCGACGGTGAACGCCGGTCCGCGCCACTCCTGACCACTGCGGCGGATCACGGTCACGCCGCGGTTCGCCGGGTCGAGCAGGTCGGCCACGGGGACCCGGAACACCGCCGCCGACTCGTGCTCGTCGACGACGCGGATCGGTGAGGGGTCGCGCCACCAGCCGATGACGGGACGGACCAGGTGGTTCGAGAACGCCAGGGGCACGGCCGGCAGGGCGCCGAGCACCTCGACGCCGGCGGGGTCGAGCCCCGTCTCCTCCTGTGCCTCGCGGAGGGCGGCGGCGACGGCGTCCGCGTCACCGGGGTCGATGCGTCCACCGGGGAACGCGACCTCGCCGGCGTGCGCGCGCAGGGTGGTGGCCCGGGCGAGGAGCAGGACGTCGAGGTCCCGCGGGACACCGGGCGCTGCCGCCGGTCGGTCGCTCGGCGTGTGGTCGAGCGCGCCGAAGAGCATCAGGACCGCGGCCCGACGTGGTGAGGCCGTGCCGCCGGGTTCGACGAGCGGCCCACCGTCGCCCCAGCCGTCCGCTGCGACCGCCGCGAGGGCAGCCCGTACCGATCCGTCGTGCGTCACCCGTTCACCCTAGGTGCGCACCACCGAGCGGTCTGGCGGCGGCACCGCACCGGACGCTTCACTGGGTGTCGGTCGAGTGCGGTCTGGGAGCCGCACAGGTGGGAACTGTGGGAACCGGAAGCGCCTCGGTGCCCCGTTCGCAGCGGGCCGCCGCCACGATTGCACCGTCCGCCGGGAGGCCCCATGTTCCACGATCTGCTCCGACCCCTGTTCCACGTCGCCGTCGTCACACCGTCCGTGCTCGTCCCGGTCGACGTCGCCGCCGGGCTCCTCACCGTCGCCGCGCTGCTGCCGGCGTTCGGTCGTCACTCCGGGCATCCGGTCCGGGGCCTGCTCTGGCGGCTCGGCGCCGTGGCCGTCGGCGCCGCGATCGGGCTGGTCGCGGTGTGGTGGTTCGGGGACGTGCAGGACCTGTACGGGGTGTCGTTCACCCCGATCACCCGGATGTGGGTGGCCCTTGCCTTCGGCGGTGTCGGGCTCCTCGTCGTGACGGTCGTCCAGGGCGGCTGGCTCCGCCGCGTGCTCGGCGTGCTCGCGGCGGTGGCGGTGGCCCTGGCCACCGTCCTCGGCGTCAACGTCGACTTCGGGGCGTACCGCACGATCGAGCAGGCCGTGACGACCGATCCGTACCCGTCGGGTCCGCTGGGACACGAGACGGGCGTGGGGCGCGCCTCCAGTCCGGTGGTCGACCCGGCCACCTGGCGGGCGCCCGCCGACATGCCGCGACGCGGGAAGGTGCTCTCGGTCACCATCCCGTCGACCGCCTCCCACTTCCAGGCACGGCCGGCGGTGGTGTACCTGCCGCCGGCCGCCCTGACCGAGCGACCACCGACCCTGCCGGTCCTCATCAGCCTGGCCGGGCAACCCGGGCAGCCGAGCGACATGTTCCAGGCCGGTCGGCTCGGCGCGGTGATGGACGCGTTCGCCGAGGCCCACCACGGACTCGCCCCGATCGTCGTCGCGCCGGACCAACTCGGGGCGCCGGACCGGAACCCGATGTGCGTCGACTCCTCGCTCGGCCGTTCCGCGACGTACATCATGACCGACACCACGAACTGGATCCGGCAGCACCTGCGCGTCGGGGCAGCGCCCTCGGCCTGGGGCATCGTCGGGTTTTCGCAGGGAGCCACGTGTGCCATGCAGTTCTCCACCGCACACCCGGACGTGTTCGGCACGACCTTCGCGATCTCGAGCGAGCTGGCACCCCTGAACGGCTCCGTCCAGCACAGCATCCAGTACGGGTTCGGGGGCTCGGCCTCCCGGTACGCCGCGGCGGCACCACGGGCGATCATGCGGGCGCACGGCCGGTACCCCGGGCACCTGACCGTCTTCGCCTACGGCAGCGACGACCGGCCGTACACCGTCTCGACCGGGTTGCTCCGCACTGCTGCCGAAGCCGCCGGCATGCAGACCCGGCTGTTCGTATCCGAGGGCTCCGCCCACGACTGGAACACCGTCCGCTACGCCCTGCGCGTCGGGATGCCCGGCGTCATCGCGCACCTGGGCCTGCGGTGAGCGCGGTGGTCGCCGCCCTCGCGTGGGCGCATCCGAGACGGCTCGTTCCGGCAGCCCGTCGGTACCCGCTGACGAGCGTCGTCTCGGCCCTGACGATCGTCGCCGGCATCGCCGCCGTGGTGCTCAGGTGCCTCGGCACGAAGGACGGTCGGACGCTCGACACACTCGGCGGGACGATGGGTCCGCTCGGCGTGGTCGCGGTGACGAGCAGCGTCGTCGGGTTCCTCGTCACCTTCGTCGCCGTCGTTGTCTGCACCGCGGCGTCCGAACGGCTGCTCGGCTGGCGGCGCACCCTGCTCGCGATGGTCGTCACGACCGTGGTGGGGACCGGGCTCGGCGCCCTGCTGCAGCTGTTCGACGGCGCCCCGGCGAACCGCGGCTTCCTCGTGCACCTGGGACACGTCGGCCCCTGGACCTGGATCGTCGGGACCATCGTCACCGCGAGCGCGTTCGCCGGCGCGCTGTGGCGACGCCGGATCCGGGTGGTGTCGATCGCCGTCGTCGCGGCACTGCTGCTCTACGCCGGACACGCGTCCGACCTGCACGCGGCACTCGCCCTGGTCGTCGGCCTGGTGCTCGGCCGCGTGCTGCGACGGTCGCCGGTGCGGAGCGGCTGGACCCGGAGTTCATCACGCGAGACCCGGGTGCTGCTCGTGGCCGCGGTGACCGTGTCGGCCGTCGGGCCGGTCCTCGCGCTCGTCACCGGTGCCCAGTTCGGGCTGCTCGCCCCGCTCGCCGTGGTGCTCGACACCGGGCCGACCGGCCGGATGCCGCACTGCTCGGTGACCGGGGTGACCGCCAGCTGCGTCCGGGCGCTCGCCGAGGTGCACCCGCACGGCCTGTTCCACTCGCTGCTGGCCGTGATGCCGCTCGTGGTCCTGGCGGTCGGCGCCGTGGGTCTCCGGCGTGGGAGCCGGTTCGCACTGTGGCTCGTCGCGACCGTCGACCTGGTGTCCGGCGTCGCGACCGCCGTCTCGTACGGGGTGCTGCCCGAACGCCACCACGCCGTCGTGCAGCGCCTGGCGTCGGACCACCTCGCGGTCTCGCTCTCGATCGCCGCGTCGGTGCTGGTGCCGATCGCGACCGCCGTGGTGCTCGTCCTGCGCCGCGCGGACTTCCCGGTCCGGACCGACCGGCGACGACTGCGGACCTTCGTCCAGACGGTCGCCGGTTCGGCCGTGGTGCTCGCGGTCGTCGTCGTCGGTGTCGCCGTGGCTTCGGGCGACAGCGTGCGCGAGCCCCTCCACCTGGCGCTCGCCGTGCTCGGCCCGATCGCCCCCGTGACCCTGCCGACGCACCTGGCGCAGGCCGACCCGGCGCTGCGGTTCGTCGTGGGTGTCTCCGGCCCGCTCCTGTGGCTCGCCGTGGCGATCGCCGCGGTCCGGCCGACCGGGGCCGGGCGCTCGGACAGCGACCTCGACGGGCAGGACGCCGCTCGGGTGGCGGCTCGGGCGCTGCTGATCGCGGGCGGTGGCGACACCTTCGGGTGGATGACCACCTGGCCCGGCAACGAGTACTGGTTCACCGAGGACGGCCGTGCCGGTGTCGCCTACCACCGCACCGGCAGCGTCGCCGTGACGACCGGTGGCCCCTTCGGACACGAGGACGCGCGGCTGGCGGCACTCGAGGGCTTCGCACGGGCCGCGGACGACCACGGCTGGACGCCCGTCTTCTACGGCATCGACGCCACCCTCGGCGCTGCACTCGCCCGACTCGGTTGGACGACCCTTCCCGTGGCCGAGGACGCCGACCTCGACCCGCGCACCTGGACGACGACGGGCAAGCGCAAGCAGGACGTCCGCACGGCCGTCAACAAGGCCGCACGATCCGGCACCACCGCACTCTGGTCGGACTGGGCCTCGCTGCCCGGCTCGGTCACGCGCCAGATCGAGGCGATCTCGGAGGAGTGGGTCGCCGAGCGCGAACTGCCCGAGATGGGGTTCACCCTGGGCGGGATCGACGAGATGCGCGACCCCGCCGTCCGGACGCTCGTCGCCCTGGGGTCGGATGGCACCGTGCTCGCCGTCACCAGCTGGCTGCCCGCCTACCGCGCCGGGCAGGTGGTCGGTTGGACGCTCGACGTGATGCGCCGCGCGCCGGACGCCCCGAACGGTGTGATGGAGTTCCTGGTCGCGAGTGCGGTCGACCGGATGCGCGCTGACGGTGCCGAGCGGCTCAGCCTGTCCGCCGCACCGCTCGCATCATCGGCCGAACCGCAGGGCGCCGGGCGGAGCGGCGTCGAATCGGTCCTCGACGTCGTCGGTGGTGCGCTCGAGCCCGTGTACGGGTTCCGCTCGCTGCTGCGCTTCAAGGCGAAGTTCGGGCCAGACCTGCACCCGCTCGTGATGGCGTACCCCGACCCGGTGGCGCTGCCCACGATCGGCGTCGCGATCGTCCGTACCTACTTGCCAGGGTTGTCGCTGCGGCAGGCGGTGGCGATCGTGCGGGAGCGGCGTCCGGCGCACGGGGTCCGGGCCGAGTCGCCGGCGGAACGAGTGGGCTGACCCGGACGGTTCCCCAGCGCCGTCGGTACGTTCGGAGCATGGGAACCGAACGGGCCGACGGACCGGCCGTGGACGAGCACGATCCGTACGAACGCCGCCCCGGGTACGTCACGAGTGCCGACGGCCGGACCGACCGGATGACCACGGACATGTTCGTGGGCGTCGCGGTCGGGTTCGTCCTGGTGATCGTCTTCGGGTTCTTCCAGCTCGTCGAGTGGATCGCGATCGGAGCGGCCGTGGTCATCGGCGGGGCGGTGTGGTTGGTCCTGCGCAGCCGGCGACGGCGTGCAGATCGCCGCGCTGGTCGGTCGCCGGACGCCGTCCCGCGTGCTCGGGACCGGGCGATCGCCGAGGCGAACGGTGGGCGCCGGTTCTTCGTCGCCCAGAACCCGGTCGTCGTCATCGTGATGGGGGCGATCTTCATCGGTGTCGCGGTCGCGCCGCTGCTGTTCGGCGGGTTCTCCGTCGGTCGGATCGTGACCGGGGTCATCGTCGTCGCGAGCGGTGTCGTCTGCATCGTGCAGGGGATCGGCACGCTGCGGGTGCGTCGTCGGGAGCGCAGCGGCGGCTGAACCTGTTCGTGGTGGAGGCCGCTGTCGGTGTCAGGATCCGTCGTTCCACGACATCTCTCAGTGAGCGACCTCTGCTCCGACAGAAGGAGAGACCACCGATGAACACCCGAACCCGCGTCAGCGTCACAGCTTTGGCCGCCTGCGTCATGGTCGCCGCCCTCAGCGGTTGTGCTGCGAGCACCGCGACTCCGCCGCCGTCCGCCACTACGGCGATGACCGGGGACAAGACCCCGGTGCCGTCCCAGTCTCCGACCGCGACCGACGCCGCGACCCCGGTGAACCAACCTCCGTCGACTCCGTCGTCGTCCCCGTCACAAGACCCCGGGACGTCGGCGCTCGCGCAGCACATCTACGACGAGTGCAGCAAGGGGGCCGCGGATGCCGGGGTCACCCTGACGTTCACGAACGACCCGTCGGGGTACCCGGGCAGCGACGGGACCTACCAGCTCATCTACCCCTTCACCTTCGACGACGGGCACACCGACCCGTACGCCGTCTACAACTGCACGCTCACCGACGACACGGTCAACTCCTCGTACGTCAGCAGCGGGATGACCGACAGCCACTGACCATGGTCGGCGACGGCGACGGCGACGGCGCGGGCGTCCGGTGACAGCCCCACCCGCGGGTCAGGGCGGGGCTTCGCGCGACCAGTAGTCCGCTCGGACCACGAGAAGTTCGCCCTGGACCTCCGACGTCAGATTGACGACGCGGGGATCCCACAGCGTCCCGGGCAGCCTCGCGAACGGTTCAGTGCCCAACGTCGTCGACAGTTCGGACGGGCTCACCCCCGACGGCGGCTGCACGGACACGAGCGACCAGCACCCGCCGGACGCGCACTGCTCCTCCTCGTCGACCACCCTGCTCCCGGCCGGCAGGGGGATCGACGCCGTCGCCGGCACGTCGCCTTCCGTCGCGCCCAGGAACAACAGTGCGGTGCGCAGGCCGATGAACAGGACCGCCGCAGCACCCACGATCAGAACGGTCACGACGATCGCTCGTCGGGTGTTCGTCCGGTGCCTGGTCACCTCCGCAGCCTAGGTGGCGGCTCGGGCGGTGGTCAGCGGTCGAGCAGCATCCTGTTGCGCGCATCGATCTGGTCCGCGGTCGCGGGGAAGTAGCTGCTGACACCGATGTGCTCGGCGTCGTGCTGTACCGCGTCGACGACCGGCCGGAGCGCGCGCTCGTAGTCAGCGAATGCCTGCTCGACGTCGCCGTCTGCGTCCCGGAGAGCGTCGTGGAGTGCAGTGGCGCCGATGATGGCGAGCGAGCCGCCCATCCCGGCGGCCGGGGAAGGGCAGTAACCGGCGTCGCCGACGAGTGCGACGCGGCCGGACGTCCACGCCGGCATCTTGATCTGGCTGAGCTTGTCGAAGTAGAAGGTCTCGGCGCCGATGGCTTCGTCGACGTGGTCCGAGAACGGCGAACCGGCCCGGAGCATGTGCTCGCGGAGGATGCGCTTCTGTGCCGCTTCGTCGTGGTGGTCGAAGGGGATCTCCTGCTCGGAGCGGAAGCCGAGGACGAGGTCGGTGGTGGTGTCGTACGAGTTGACCAGCATCGTGACGCCCGGTGCGTTGGTGATCTGGGTTGTCTGCGGTTCGATGACGAGGTCGTCGAGGGTGGCGACGGAGAAGTACGTCCGCAGGAAGTTGCTGTACAGAGCTTCCTGCCCGAAGTGCAGTCGACGCACTGTGGAGTGGTTGCCGTCGCAGCCGAACACCATGGAGAAGTCCCGTTCGGTTCCGTCGCGGAAGGTGACGTGCACGCGCTCTTCGTCGGTCTCGTGCAGGGATGTGACCGAGTTGTTCCACAGCATCTCCACTTCGCCCTCGGTCGCGGCGGCGAGGATGTCGAGCAGGTCGTCGCGGTGGACCTCGTAGCCGTCGCCCGTCGATCCGGCCGAGGGAGGCACGGGATCCATCCGCGCGATGCGGTCTCCCTCCGGCGTCGTGAACTCCGTCACCCGCGGCGCGAGCGCCTTCGCCGAGATCTGCTCGAGCAGGCCCATCCGATCCACGATCGCGATGGTGTCGTCGCGGATGTCGACCGGGGTGCCGCCTCGCTTCAACCCGGAAGCGACCTCGACGATCGAGACGTCGTACCCGAGCCGACGCATCCACAGTGCGGTCGTGAGCCCAGCGAAACTCGCTCCTGCGATGAGTACCTGTTCCTGCTTCTGCGTTGTCATCGATCGTCCTCGTTCTTCGGTATCCACCGAACTTGTAGTGACCCTAAGTTCGGCCAACGTACCAGAACTTTGGGTCACTCAACGTTTCGTGTCAGACTCGGGGGATGGTGGAGTCGAGCGAGGGTGTTCCGTCGGGGCTGCGAGAGCGCAAGAAACGGGAGACCCGCGAGCGCCTGGGTGACGTTGCTGCACGCCTGTTCGCTGAGCACGGGTACGACGAGGTGCCGATGTCAGACGTGGCCCGAGCTGCAGGCGTCTCGGATCAGACCGTCTACAACTACTTCCCGACCAAACCCGATCTGGTGTTCGACCGAGCCGATGAGGTGCTCGAGAAGATCCGAGCTGCGGTTGCGGACCGAGGTGCGCAGCAGTCACCCGCGGAAGCGATGCGCACCATCGTGCTCGAGGACGTCGATCGGTACGTCGCAGAGGACCCGGCCTTGGCGCGAGGGGAGTTCCCAGCGCAGTGCCGGCTCAGCGCGGTGCTCCGGCGACGGGCGCTGGAGTTCTACGACGAAGTCACGTCCGCGGTGGCAGCAGAACTGGCGGACACGGGTTTCGACTCGATGACCCGGCGTGCTCAGGCTGCCGCGCTCGTGGCCGTCGTGCAGCAGACCACCGAGGCCATCGGCGACGCGGTCCTCGCGGACGCCGACCGGGAATCGACCCGCAAGCGCTTGGTGGCCACGGCCGGAGCGGCGCTGGACCACCTGTCCACCTGGTGCGCGCCGGCCTGATCCACGTCGAGGGACAGGGCGGGTGCGCGGAATGCATCCGATGCACCTTGTGGCCCTCTCATGGCGCGGGGCGTCCTACCGACCTACCGTCTACTTGTCAGACGATCGTCTGTCGAATGGACCTCTGGAAGGAACCTGCTCCATGCGTCACGCTCCTCGCCTCCGCCGGACCAACGCGCTGCTGATCACCAGTGGCGTCCTGACGGCGGCAGCGCTCGCTGTCGGGGCAGCCGGGCCCGTCTCCGCGGCCAACGCCGACGGCGCGGCGCCCGCCCAGTCCGTGGCCGCAGTGTCCTCGCTGTCCCGCGGTGACAGCTACGTGGCCCTCGGTGACTCGTACGCGGGCGGCTTCGGCGTCGCCCCCTACGGCTCGGGTCCGGCTGCCGGCTGCTTCCAGTCCACCACCGACTACCCGCACCAGGTCGCAGCATCACTGGGACTCCAGCTCGACGACCGTGCCTGCGCCGGTGCCACCACCGGCAACATCTCCCGGGTCGCGCAGAAGACCGGAGCCGGAAGTGCCACCGCGCCCGTCCAGGCCGACGCGCTCTCCAAGGACACGGACGTCGTCACGGTGTCGATCGGCGGGAACGACCTGGGGTTCTCCGGCGTCATCGCGAACTGCGTCGCACTGGACAAGGCCGGCCCGGTGTTCTCGGAGATCCACGGGAAGACCTACGACCACTGCAAGGACTACTACGCACCGGTCGTGCACGGCGTCACGCGGGATCGTCTCGCATCGCGCATCCGCACGGTCGTGGCACCTCGGCTCGCTGCGACGTTCCGCGTGATCGCGCAGCGTGCTCCGCAGGCGAAGGTGTTCGTCGTCGGCTACCCGATGCTCGCGCCGGGTGCGGCGCAGGCCCCGAAGGGATGCTTCTCGAGTCTCCTCGGTGACTCCGGTCTCGAACCGCCGTTCCCGCAGAACGCGTTCCCCTTCACCGCCACCGACACCGCCTACTTCCACCGCACCCAGAACGCGCTCGACGCAGCGGTCAAGGCTGCGGCGAAGGCTCGTGGGTTCACCTACGTCTCGACGCTCCAGGGCTCTGCCGCGCACACCCCCTGTGCCGCGTCGGGTTCCGCATGGATGGCGGGACTCACCCTGACCGACCGCGGCACCGCCGCGAACAGCACGCCGCTGGCCGGAACGAAGTACAGCATCCTCTTCGGCGCACTCCACCCGAACGCTGCCGGCATCGCGTACCTGCGTGACCAGACCAAGGCCGCGATCGTCGGATCGCGCTGACGCACCAGCGCCTGCTGGTCGCGTCGTCGACGCGACCAGCAGGCGGACGGGAGGCCCGGTGCCAGCTGACACCGGGCCTCCCGTCCGTCTCGTGTGGACCACCGGGCGTCTGTCGTCGCACCGCGGGTCTCACCCGAGATGCAGTGAGCGGCCGGCGTGTGCTGCGTCGGCCGCTCTGGGACATTCCGGCGGGTTCCCGTCGGGGTTGTCGGATCAGAGCCCGCTGATCACTGATTCGAGTCGGAGTTCGCCGTCGCGGGTCTGCATGCCCGCGGCGAGCAGGACGTGCGCGCGGTCGGCCGCGGCCGGAGTGAACAACGGGCCGAGGAGTGCGTTCTCTGCAACCAAGCCTGCACGGGTGATCGGGCTCGGGGCAGCGTTCACCGCCTTCTTGACGGCGGACACGACTGCGGGCTGCAACCCGCCGATCCGGCGGGTCGATGCATGAACCCGATGAGCACGCGAGCGATCGGACGAGCGGCGGTGCGGGACGAGCTGGGGAGCATCGGACTCCGTTGCTTCCTGGAGTCAGGCTTCGAGGCCGTCACGTTCGAGGACCTGGCCGGACGAGCAGGGGTTTCTCGAAGCACCTTCTTGCGCTACTTCGGCAGCAAGGAGGACGTCGTCCTGCATGTCTTCGATCCCCTCGGTGAGCAGATGGCACGGGCCCTCGGGGAGCGTCCGGAGTCGGAGGACACCTGGACTGCGCTTCGTCACGCGGTCAGGCCCGCCGTGGCGCTCATCGAGGACGATTCCGAGGCGGGCTTCGCGCGACTCGACTTGGTCTGGTCGACGCCCGCGTTGTGGGCTCGGCTCCACGAGAAGCAGGCAACCTGGCGAGAAGGACTCGCTGCGGTGCTCGTCGAGCGTGAAGGCAGCAGCCAGTTGCGACGCATCGCGGTGCAGACACTCGTGATGGCCGCCTTGGGTTGCGTCATCGTCGCGTACGACGGATGGGTCGAGAGCGGCGGAGCTGAGCGCCTCGGTGAGCTGGTCGAGGACGCTTTCGCGGCCCTTGCCCAGGGAACGGTTCGCTGACGAGCCTCGAGCGTCCAAGGCAACGTGCGGGGAACAGCGTTCTCCCGTCCCGGGTGCGAATGGTCTTCGGAGACTGCTTCTCCGGAGACGTGTTCTTCTTCACGTACTCTCGCGCGCTTGTGACTGTTCAGCGGTCAGATGAGCAGCCCGATGGTGAGCACGACGATCCCGCCCGCCGTGAGCAGGGCCGGTCCCGCGACCCGGCCGGGAGCGGGCCGTTCCGTCGTACGTGCGAAGAAGGCGGCGACGAGCATCGACGTCGCGCCTCCGTAGATGAGCACGAAGGCTTCGGGGAAGAAGCCGATGATGTGGACCACGAGCCCGGCGAAGACCGTCAATGCCGACGTGAACAGGTGGGCTCTGGAAGCTGCTGGGAGCTCAGGCATTGCTCGTGTTCTGAGGAGAAGGCCGATCAGACACCAGATCGAAGCGGTCGCGAAGAGCGCACCGCTGATCGAGATGATCGCGGCTCCGATCACGTCGAGGTTCACGCGTTACACCGCTCCGGTAGAGCCGTGTTCGGGTGTTCCGAACCAGGCGGCGAGTGCCTCTGTGAGGGAGGCGGGGTCGGTGTGGGACCAGGCGACGAATCCGTCGGGCCGAATCAGCATCGAGGTCTGTTCGTGCGTTGTGGCCAGCGGCACGTAGTCGACGCGGTCGTTCCATGGGGCGATGGTGTCGCGGTACGTGCCGGTCGCGTCGACCAGGATGGGGTGGGCGGTGCGGAGCAGTTCCGGGATTCTGCGGATGGTCCCGTCGGCGAGTTCGACCTGTGATGACGGTGCAAACCATCCGGTGGGGCCGTCGGGGTTCGCGGAGTTCGCGGGGCTCGTGTCGTAGCGGACGTCCGAGCCGGCGAGGAGATCTGCGATGCGCTGCACGGTGGTCGTGTCGGCGAGCATCTCGGCGAAGAGGTCGCGGAGGGCGGTGACATCCGAGCCGGGCGCCATGAGGGCGGTCTGCGCTTGGGTCTGCATGAAGACGCGTTGTCCGAGCGGGCGCCGCTCTGTCTCGTAGGTGTCGAGCAAGCCCGCGGGGGCCCAGCCGCGGAGGCTGGCGGCGAGTTTCCAGGCGAGGTTCGCCGCGTCCTGAAGCGCGAGGTTCAGGCCGGGTCCGCCTGCGGCAGAGTGCACGTGTGCGGCGTCGCCGAGGAGGAAGATCCGCCGGTCGCGGTAGCGGTCAGCGACGCGTGTGTTCCGACCGGTCAGACGGCGCAGCAACGTCGGCTCACCGTCGGCCGGCGCGTTGAGGTCGAGGCGGACGCCGAGGACGCGCTCAAGGCTGTCTTCCATCTCGGTCAATGTCATGGCTGCTCCCTCACCGGGGAAGCTACGGTCAGGCTGGTCCTCCCATTCCGCGGTGTAGACCAGCGGGTGCTCCGGGTCACGGAGGGCGATGGTGACGACGCCGGTTTCAGTGCGGTGGAAGCTCTCCGGGATCTCTCCCAGACCCGCAACGTGCACTTTCCCGGGGCCGGCGGGCGTCAGCTGCTCAGTTGGTGCGATCAGGGCTGTGCGGTCCACGATGTGGTGGTCGGTGTTGCCGGGGAAGCCGATACCGGAGAGCTTCCGAACAGTGCTTCGCGCGCCGTCACTCCCCACGAGGTACTGCGCCGACGCGGTGCTCTCAGCTCCGGTCGCGACGTCGACGAGGTCGACGGTGACGGAGTCGTCGTGTTGGGTGAAGGAGCGCATCTCGACGCCGCGACGGATCGCAACGCCGAGTTCCGCTGCGCGGTCGTTGAGTACGCGCTCGAGGTTGCGCTGGTTGATGTGGAGCAGGTACATCGGGTTGCGGTCGCCGAGCGTGTGGAGCGGCAACGGCAGCGCTCCGAAGAAGAAGCCCGGAGCCGGCTCCGGGACGGCCCGCCCAGCACACCGCTCGAACAAGCCGCGGTGGTCCAGTAGTCGGACGACCTGCCCGGTCAAGCCGTGCGCCTTGTCCCATTGGTTGATCTCGGGGAGGCGTTCGAGGACGAGGGGGTTCGCACCCGCGAGCTTCAGCTCGCAGGCGACGAAGATGCCCACGGGTCCGCCTCCGACGATGACGACGTCGTACATGATGGTCTTCCTTCTGGCGAAGAGTGTGGGATCAGTGGTCAGCGGAGGTGGTCGAAACCGTCGCCGAGGAGTTGGAACGCAGCTCGGAGGATCGGCTGGAGGGGTTGTGGCTCCGCGCGCGCCGCCCAGGACTCCAGCGTTGTCAACAAGGTCGAAAGCGCAGCGGCGGACACCAGACCAGGAATGGGATCCTCCGGTGCTGCGTCTGAGCGCGCCGCGACGGCGGCCGCGAACACTGCGTTCGCTGCGCGGGCACCTCGATCGACGGCTGACTGCATGCCTGGCGTCGACAGCACTGCGAGCAGCCCGCTCTGCTCCTCCCGGGACGGGGTCGTCGTCTCTTCTGCCTCGTACGGCGCGAGCAGCGCCTCCGTGATGGCAGTCCACAACGGCTCCTCGCGCGGCCGCTGGAGCAGATCGTCGGCCGCCGTGCGCACGCGTTGCACGTGGCGGTCCGCGATCGCGTCTTCCTTGCTCGAGAAGTAGTTCCCGAACGTCCGCCTCGACACTCCGACCCGACCGACGATGTCCTCGACACGGATGTTGTCGAGCCCCCGCTCCCGGGCGAGCAACACTGTCGTCACACTCAACGCGTCACGGATCGCTGCCTTCTTCTGCTCACGGAACGAGATCTCGTCTGTCATGCCACCAAACTAGAACAAGTTTGCCCATTGGGCAAGTTTACTCAATGGGCAACTACTGACCTCGGGATCAACGGATCACAGACGGTCGTTCACCAGACACTCATCGACCCGGGGGAGAGCGGCGTGCCCGAGTGGAACGACCGTTGCGCTCGCTCGGTAGCCTCCTGCGCGTGGGCATCTCGGACTTCGACGTTGCACCCAGCGCCGGGTCGCGGTTCGGGGTGGTCGTGCTCGGAGTCGCGAGCGCGGTCGCCGGAGTTCTCGCCGTCATCGGATGGCCGCTGCCCGTCATCTCGTCGACACACGGCCGAGGTCAGCACGCGTGGGCGCGCACCGTCCGTGAAGTCCAAGACTGGTTCGCGCACGACGGGTGGCGGATGTCCGGCGCATCGTGGATCTACGGTGCTCTCGCGGTCGTCGCCCTGGCCGCCGCTGTCATCCTGCGCCATCCTGCCTGGAGCGGCCGCCGCGCGTTGCTGATCATCGTCATTCCGGCCGGGGTGCTCCTCGTGTTGGGCCCCGCGCTCCAGTGGGCTCTCGGGCTGCCATGGTCGAACTACGGAAGCGGATCGGCCGGCGGAACAGCCATCGGCATCCTCGTCACGGTCGTGTGCGGCGCCGTGCTCACGGGGTTCCGTCAGGCCCTGCGGCGAAGAGCCCGCCGCAACGAAGCGGCGCCCGCCCGCTGAGGAGGCCGAGGTCGGAGCAAACGGGGGCTGTGCCGGCGCGAACTCCGAATCGGCGTTGCTGGTTACCGCAAGATCGGTGAGGAACTGTCGTGTGCGCCGGTTGTCCGGCAGTACGGTCCGGGAACAGCCTGACCCGAGGCTGCGAGAAGCCAACCCGAAGGCGACCCGATGGACAACTGCGACGAGCGACGGCCTGGCGCCCTCGCGTTCACGAAGCATCTCGGCGAGCAGTTCGGCGGTGATCTCCGGCGGACAAGAGCAGCTCCGGTCGCGCCACGACTCCACGGCGCGGTGAAGGCGACTGCCGTGCGAGCGCACACCGCCGGCGGCTCGAACGGCGGACTCCGTCAGGTCGTTGCTGCGCCAGTCCCGTTGCGGTTCGAGTTGGCGAGCACGGGGCTGTCCCTCGCCGGCCTGGGTGTCGCGATCGGATGCGGAGTCGCGCGCACGATCGGCCCGCAGGTCCTGCCAGTCGCGAGGATCGCGGATCCCGAGGTGCGCGACGCGGAGCTCGACGAACGCGGCGGGTTCGAGGCACAGCTCGCCGACGTGCTCACGGAGTCCCGGCCTCTCGTCGTCGAACTCGCTGCAGAGGAGCTGGCGGCGGACACCATCGTCATGCCCGTCGTCGGTGATCGTGTCCACTACAGCCGGGGTTCTGGGCACCTCATCGGGCTGCAGGGAGTCGTCGTCGCGTCCGATGAGGGCGAAGCTCTGCCGCGCGGGCTGCGGTCCGTGCAGCTCGACGGTGAGGCGTGGCCGATCGTCGTCACGGTGGTGTCCCTGGACCGGATCTAGCTGGTGCTGCGACTCGGTCCGGGCACGAGCGCCACGATCCGCCCGTGCCGGGACTGCCGTCAGACGGCCGGGCTGAGGAGGCGCCCGGTGAACTCGCACAGAGCCTGCACCGCCCGCTGCGACAGCGTCGCGTCGGGCATCATGCTCGTCGATCCGTGGAACGCTCCCGGCCACACGTGGAGTTCCGACTGGACTCCTGCCGCCCACAGCGAGCTGGCGTAGGCGACGGTCTCGTCGCGGAACACCTCGGTGCTGCCGCAGTCGATGTACGCAGGCGGGAGCCCGGTGAGGTCCGTCGCGCGGCCGGGTGCAGCGTAGATCGACACGTCCTCGCCACCCCGCCGGTCGCCGAGGTAGGCGTCCCAGCCGAACCGTGTCATCTGCCGGTCGGCGACCCCGACACCGTCGAACTGCCGAGCCGACAGCGTCGCGTCGCGGTCGTCGAGCATGGGACTCACGAGCACCTGGCCGATGACGGAGGGCCCCTGTCGGTCGCGGGCGAGGAGGGCGGTGCCGGCGGCGAGACCGGCACCGGCGCTCTGCCCGACGAGGACGATGCGCTCCGGGTCGATGCCGAGTTCGTCGGCGTGCTCAGATGCCCAGACGAGACCGGCGTAGCAGTCCTCGACCGGGTACGGGTCCGGGTGTTCCGGCGCCAGGCGGTAGTCGGGGCTGACCAGGACGACGTCGTGCACCAGCAGCCACTCGTCGTAGGAGTCGAGGTTGCCGAGGTGGTGGCCGAACATCATGCCGCCGCCGTGGATCGCGTAGGCCAGGGCAGCCGTGCCGGTGCGGCCGGTGCGTTGGATCACGGCGAGGTCGATCGGGTCACCGCGGTGCCCCGGGATCGTGATGCTGCTCCGCTCGAGGCCGCGAGCACGCAGTCCTTCGTCGAGCTGCGCCTCGGTCATGTCCAGTTGTCGCATCTGCGGCAGCATCTGCGCCGTGAGGTGGAAGCGGCCTCGCGCGTCCATGGCGGTGAGGAAGGGCACGAACTCGGGATCGAACGGCGGGCGGGGGAGGGCGATGGTGTCAGACACGGGAGGTCTCCTCGGTGATGGTGGTCGGGTCGGTGTGTGCAGGGGTGTGGTCGGCAGGTTGGGACGAGGCCGCGTCCTCTGGTTCGACGGCGGGCCGGGCTCGGAGCATGCCGACCACGACGAGCAGTGCTGCGACCACGGCGAGGCCGAGGCCGGCGACGGTGAGGGCGTCCCGGAAGCCCTCGAGCCGGGCGGTGGTCCAGGCGGTCGTGGTGATGCTCCCGGCGACGAAGGCGGCGACGATGGTCCCCGCCGCGGCGACGGCGGCACCACCCGCGAGCTCGCTCGAGGTGTCGACGAGCGCCGCTCCGACCGAGGTGCGGTCCGCGGGCAGTCCCGTGAGGACGGACGCGCCGGCGACGACGCCGACGACCCGCATGCCGGCGGCGACGAGCACGAGCGCGACGAGCACCCACGGGTACCCGTACCGGCTCAGGGCGCCGAAGACCGCGAGACCGGAGACGACCGAGACGGCGCTCATCCAGGCGGCGCGGCCCAGGCCGACCCGCTGCACGAACGGCCCGACGAAGCGGCCGCCGACGAGCAGCACCACCACCTGCGGCAACGTCCCGACGGCGGCCAGCGCCGGCGGCCAGCCCCAGGCGAACTGCAGCTGCAGGGTCACGAGGTACGACAGTCCCGCGACGGCCAGACCCGACGCGGCCTTGAACGCGAGGCCGCTCGAGACGAGTGGTCGGGCGAGCAGGTGCAGGTCGATCAGCGGGTGCCGCGCGGTCCGCTCGCGGGCGACGAACCCCACGGCGCAGGTGGCGGCGAGGGCGAGGACGGCCCACCCCCACCAGCTGTGGACTCCGGACTCGACCAGGATCGTCGGCGCCACGAGCGCTCCAGCCGTGGTCCCGCTGCCGAGCAGCGCTCCGACCACGTCGACCGGATCGCGACGGAGCCCCGCCGCCTCGTCACAGGCGACACCCAACCGGATGCCGACGAGTGCGAGGACCGCGATGGGCACATCGGCCAGCAGCAGCACCTGCCACGGGGCGACGGCGAGCACGAACCCGCCGACGGTCGGACCGATGGCCAGCCCCACGAGCCCGGCCGTCGAGATGACGGTGAGCGCCCGCACCCGGAGGCCTTCGTCGTCGAAGAGGCGGAACGCCAGCGCCATCGACCCGGGTGTCGTCATCGCCGCGGCGACGCCCATCGCGACGCGCACGGCGATCAGTTGCTCGGTCGACGTGACCACCGCCGTGGCGAGGCTCGCGAGGGCCAGCAGGACGAGCCCGGCGAGCATGACCCGGCGGCGTCCGGTGCGGTCGGCGACGGCGCCGAAGAGGAGCATCAGCCCTCCGAAGGCGACCGAGTAGGCACCTGAGACCCACTGCAGGCCCGTCGTCGACGAGCCCAGATCGCGGCCGATCGTCGGCAGGGCGACGTTGAGCACGGAGTTGTCGAGCATCTCGAACAGGAACACCGCGGACAGCCCGGCGAGGGCGATCCAGGCGTCGCGCAGACGAGGAGAAGAACCACCGGCGGGCACGTGCCCGGTGGTGCGAGCGGGACTGGGGGACACGATGGCGCACTCCTTCGAGGGAAGAAGTGGCGACTCGTTCGATGCCGCGTGCGGGTGCGTCGCAGATCGCGGCGCCTTTTACCTCAGTGATCGAGACCATACACGGACTGCCCACTCGAGGAAATTCCGCGGCGGACGTCCCGGTTGCTGCCGTCGCAGTTCGAGGTGGGAAGTGGCAGGACCTACCCTGGACGGATGCTCTCCCGCCGCGAAGCCGCCGTCCGGCTCGACATCCCCCTCGAGATGGCGACCCGCCACGGCATCCCGTCGCGCCTGAGCGAAGCGGAGCTCGACGCGATCGAGCAGGACCCGCCCGCCTGGCTCGTGCAGTCCCGCGCCAACCGCACCGGCACGAAGAAGGTCTGGACGCGCCTGGAGTGCGTGGTCTGCGGCTTCGACGAAGAGGCGCGCCCGAAGAAGTGGTGGCCCGAGTGGGACTACCTGATGTGCGACTACCACGCCCCGTACCAGGCGCCCGAGCCCACCGCCGGCCTGACGCGGCGTGAGGTCGAGGGCATCGGCAGCCGCTTCATCGCGCTCGTCGACGAGAAGCTCTGAGCAGCAGCACGATGCGCCTGCTGAGCGAGGCATCGCGGGGCGACTGGCTCGTCGCGCGTGCCGGACGCTGGGCGAGTGTCGGTGGCGTCGCGGGCACCGGGTTCGAGGCGTACGCACGACTGTTGCACCCGGTCGGCGCGCACCGGCCGGACCTCGACACCACGGACGAGTGGGGCGATCACCCGGACGTCGAACACACCCGCTGGCGGTGGTCGGAGGTCGCGCGCCGCAACGACCGCGTGATGCACCCCCTGGTGCAGTGGCAACGCCTGACCGACGACGAGCAGACGACGTCGTGGGCCGACGGCTGGCGCGTGGACCAGTCGGACGACGGGTGGTTCGACCCGCAGGACCTCGCCGTCCTCACCACGCACCTGCGGAGCGCGACGTCGACCCCCGGAGACCTGGTCGTCGGAGCGTGGGAGGGAACGGGCGGGCCGCCGTCAGCCGAACGCCGGCACCGGATCCGACGTGCGCGGGCGCTGATGGCCTGGCCCGAGCGGGACACCTGGCTCTTCAGCGCGACCCTGGACGAGCTCGCCGATCCGTCGTGGGCACAGCGGGCGGTCCCGGGTTGGGAGAGCTTCGGGCGGCACGACCAGGTGGCGCCGCACACGACGTTCGTCTGGCCGGAGGACCACGCGTGGGTCGTCGCCGCCGAGGAGGACTGGGACTCGACGATCGTCGCCGGATCGCGCGCGCTCGTCGACGGCGTGCTCGACGACGACCGGTTCGAGGCGTTCGAGGTCCGCGAGGGTGACGACCTGTCGTGGGACGGAGACCTGCTGAACCCACCCAGGTCGTCCCGGACCGAGGGCTGAGCGGCCCCACCGCGTCGTCCGGAATCCGCCAGCTCGTCCGCGCTCGGACCGATGGGATCGAGGGGTGAACACGACTTCGACCAGAGCCGCGACCTTCCACGGACTCCACGACCACCGATCCCGGCCACTCGTCCTCGTCAACGTCTGGGACGCCGCGAGCGCCCGAATCGTCGAGGACGCCGGCGCGACCGCGATCGCCACGACCAGTGCGGGCGTCGCCTGGTCCCTCGGGCGACCGGACGGGAACACCCTGACCCGCGCGGAAGCGATGGACGCGGTCGCGCGGATCGCGGCTTCGGTGTCGGTGCCGGTCACCGTCGACATCGAGTCCGGGTACGCCGACGACGCGGAGGGCGTGGCGCGCACGGTGGACGCGGTGCTCGAAGCGGGCGCCGTCGGGATCAACATCGAGGACGGCAGGTTGCATCCGGATGCGCTCGCCGACCGGATCGGGGCGGCCCGGCGCGCGGCGGAACGAGCCGGGGTGCGCCTGTTCGTCAACGCACGGACCGACGTCCACCTCGCCGGTCTCGTCGATCCCGAACGACTCCTGGCCGAGACGCTCGAGCGTGCTCGTCGCTACCGCGGAGCCGGCGCGGACGGCGTGTTCGTCCCCGGAGTCCGAGACGTCGAGACCATCCGTGCGCTGGTGGAGTCGATCGACGGCCCGGTGAACGTGATGGCCGGTCCGGGGTCGCCGACCGTGGCGGAACTCGCCCGGCTCGGGGTGGCCCGCATCAGTCTCGGTTCCGCCGTCGCGCAGGCCGCGTACGCCGTCGTCCGGCAGGCCACGGCCGAGCTGCGGACCACCGGCACCTACGACTCGCTGGCGGCCGGGGTGGACTACGCGGACCTCAACGCGCTCTTCTGAAAGGCGCGCGACGCCCTGAACGCGACCACGCAGACGGACGGGAGGCCCGGTGCCAGCTGGCACCGGGCCTCCCGTCCGTCTCGGGTGGAGCTGCGGACGCTACTCGGTCGTCGAGACCCAGTCGATGAGCAGGTTGCCCTGCTCGCCCCAGTTGCCGACCTGGAACATGAAGCGGTGCGGGGTCGTCGGCACGTCGTGCGTGACGGTGCCGAGGACCTTGCCGTCGACGCTGTACGTGACGGACTCACCGGGGACCCAGTCGACCTTGTAGGTGTGCCAGTCGCGCCACGAGACGCCGGTGCCGAGCTGGACGCGCTCGGCTTCCTTGCCCGGGGTCATCGAGTGGTGGAACACCGAGGGGCTGTCCTCGAAGTTGCCCTCGGGGAAGTCGATCTCGCCGTCGGCCCACACGTTCGACGTCGGCCACAGCATGAAGGCCGCGCCGTTGCCGTCGCCGCCGGTCGCCTTCGCGCGGACCGAGAACGAGCCACCGACGTGGTCCCAGGCGCCGTCGGAGGAGCCGAAGGTGCCGGCCGCTCCGGCGCCGGTGCCGAGGGCGACGTCCATCACGCCGTCGTGCACCGACACCGTCTTGCTCGGCGCGTAGATGCCCGAGGTGCCGTCGGGGTAGGGCTGCCACGACTGCGGGTACAGCGACTGGACGAGGCCGGTGACGGCGTTCGTGGTGAAGTCCTCGACGAACGAGGCGTCCGGTGCGATCGCGGACAGGTCCGCGGGGGAGGCCTCCGCCTCGGGCGCGGCCTCGGGCTCGGCCTCTGCGTCGGGCGCGGGCTCGGCGACAGGGGCCGAGTCCTCGATCGGCGCGGAGTCCTGCTCGGGCTCCGTGTCCGGGGTCCACTCGTCGGTGGGGGCCGGGGTCTCCGTCTCGTCCGGGGCCGGCGTCGGGGTGGGGTTCACCGGGGCGTTGTGCCAGCGGCGTTCGCCGTCCCAGCCCCACCAGGTGCGGGCGGAGGCGGCGGTGGGGACACCGAGGACCAGGGCGCCGGCGGTCGCGACCGCCAGGATCGCGCGGTGGCGGATCATCGGGTACCCCCTCGGGTGGTCGGGGGTGTGGGGGTGGTCCGTGGGGTCGTGCCGCGCGAGGGCGTGCACGTGCTTCGGGTCGAGATGTCGGGCTCCTCGTGGATGCTCGGGCGCAGGATGCGGGGAGGGACGGACGCACCAGCCGGCCGGATGCCGAGGGTTTCGTTGACACGTCCACGGACATCTTGCATCATTTGTGACCCGTTCGGGGGGCGTCACGGAAATCGACCGACGAACGCCCGGTGTCCGACGCCCGAACGTGCACGATGCAACGAACGGGGAGCCGACCGCTCAGGCCCGGGGGATCGGCTGCAACCGCTGCAGCTGCGTCACGTGCCCCGGCTCGAGCTCGTCGAGCGAGGCCACCCCGAGCAGCCGCATGGTCCGCTCGATCTGCTCGGACAGGATCTGGATCATCCGGTCCACCCCGGCCTCGCCGCCGGCCATCAACCCGTACAGGTAGGCACGGCCGACCATCGTGAACCTCGCGCCGAGGGCCACCGCGGCGACGATGTCGGCGCCGGACATGATGCCCGTGTCGAGGTGCACCTCGGTGTCCTTCCCGACCTCCTTGACCACGGAGGGCAGCAGGTGGAAGGGAACCGGGGCGCGGTCCAGCTGCCGGCCACCGTGGTTCGACAGCGTGATGCCGTCGACGCCCAGGTCGGCCAGACGCTTGGCGTCCGCCAGGGACTGCACGCCCTTCACGACGATCTTGCCCTGCCACTGGTCACGGATCCAGGCGAGGTCCTCGTAGGTGACGGTCGGGTCGAACATGTGGTCGAGCAGCTCGCCGACGGTGCCGGACCAGCGGTCGAGCGACGCGAACGCCAGCGGTTCGGTGGTCAGGAAGTCGAACCACCACCACGGCCGCGGGATCGCGTTCACCACGGTCCGGGCACTCAGCTGCGGCGGGATCGAGAACCCGTTCCGCTTGTCCCGCAGCCGCGCACCCGCGACGGGCACGTCAACGGTGACGAGCAGGGTGTCGAACCCGGCCTGCTGGGCGCGGGAGACCAGCGCCATCGACTTCTCGCGGTCCTTCCACATGTACAGCTGGAACCAGTTGCGCCCGTGCGGGTTGGCGTCGCGGACGTCCTCGATCGCGGTGGTGCCCATCGTGGAGAGCGAGAACGGGATGCCGGCACGTCCGGCGGCCCGGGCGCCGGCCCGCTCGCCCTCGGTCTGCATCATCCGCGTGAAACCCGTTGGCGCGATGCCGAACGGGTACGACACCGGCGCCCCGAGCACCTGACGCGAGGTGTCCACCCGCGACACGTCCCGCAGGATCGCCGGGGTGAACTCGATGTCCTCGAACGCCTGCCGGGCGCGGGCCAGTGAGATCTCCGCCTCGGCCGCACCCTCGGTGTAGTCGAACGCGGCCTTCGGGGTGCGGCGGGCGGCGATGTCCCGCAGGTCCCAGATCGTCAAGGCCTGTTCGAGGCGCTGACGCCGACCCGGCAGCGAAGGCTTCTTGAACTGCATGAGCGGGGCGAGGTCCCGCACCGTCGGCAGCTGCCGCTTGACCCGGGTGCGAGCGGCGGACGCGGAGCCGGTCGCGGGCGCCGGTGCCCCGGTCGCGGGGTCGATCCGGTGCTGGTCGTCGGTCGTGGTCATGCGAGGCTCCTGACGGGGGATCGATCGGGATCGGCGCGCGACGACGCCGACGGGGTGTACCGCACGGGCTCGACGCTCCGTGCGACGATGCTGCGGAGTGCCTCCAGTGAAGCCCCTCCGAGGCCCGCGAGTCCAGCGGCGCGCGCCTGCACCAGCACGTTGCCGAGTGCGGTCGCCTCGACCGGTCCGGCGACGACCGGCAGGCCGGTGCGGTCCGCGGTCAGCTGGCAGAGCAGCCGGTTCTGCGAGCCGCCGCCCACGACGTGCACGACCCGGATGGCCTTGCCGGTCACGTCGGCGATGGTGCGCAGGGTCTCGGCGTACGCCGTCGCGAGTGACTCGAGGATGCTCCGGACGAACTCCGCCCGCGAGGCGGGGGCGCTCAGCCCGTGCGCCGCGCACCACGCGGCGATCCGCGCCGGCATGTCGCCGGGTGCCGTGAACGACTCGTCCGCGGGGTCGAAGACGGGGACCGGGGCGGTGACGGCCGCGGCGGAGGCGAGCAGGGCCTCCAGGTCGACGTGGTCGCCACCGCGCTCCCAGGTGCGGACGCTCTCCGACAGCAGCCACAGTCCGGACACGTTCTTCAGGAACCGGACGCGGCCGTCGACACCGCCCTCGTTCGTGCAGTTCGCGCGTCGTGCCGCGTCCGACAGGACGGGCGCGTCGAGCTCGACGCCGACGAGCGACCACGTGCCCGACGAGATGTAGGCGAAGTCCGGCTCCGTCGCGGGGACCGCGACGACGGCGCTCGCCGTGTCGTGCGAGCCGACCAGGGTCACGTCGGCCTGCCCGCCGACGAGCTCGGCGACGGACGGCAGCAGCGGGCCGAGTCGGTCGCCCGGGTCGCGCAGCGTGGGCAGCAGCCCGGCCGGGAGGCCCGCAGCAGCCCGCACCGCCGGGTCCCACCCACGGGTGGTCGCGTTCAGGGCCCCGGTCGTCGACGCGTTCGTGCGCTCGGCCGCCTCGACCCCCGTCAGCCAGTACCCGAGCAGGTCGGGGACCAGCAGCGCACGCTGCGCGAGCTGCAGCGACGGGTCGGCAGCCCACTGGAACAGGGTGTTGAACGGCAGGTGCTGCAAGCCGTTCCGGGCGTACAGCTCGGTGGCGGCCATCCGGTCGTGCACGGGGACGACACCGCCCTGGTGCCGGTCGTCGCGGTAGTGCGACGGGAGCCCGAGCAGTCGGCCGTCGCGGAGCAGGCCGTAGTCGACCGCCCACGAGTCGATGCCGATGCTGGCGATCGCGGGGTGCTCGGCGAACGCGCGCCGCAGCCCCTCGGTCACCTGTCGGTACAGCTCGACGACGTCCCAGTGCAGGGCGTCGCGGCCGGTGTCGGCGTCGCCCTCGTGCACGGTGACCGGGCCGTTCGGGAACCGGGCGACGTGGTCCATCCGGACCCCGTCGGGGTCGACGTGGCCGACGATCACCCGGCCGCTGGTGGCCCCGAGGTCGACCGCGGCGACGCTGCCGCTGGTGTGCATGCTCTGCTCCTGCTCGGTGTTCGTCGGTCGTCGCTACCGCAGGAAGGCCGCGGCGACACCGGCGTCGACGGGCACGTGCAGGCCGGTGGTGTGCGAGAAGTCGTCGGTGCAGATGGCGTAGACGGCGTTCGCGACGTTCTCGGGCACGACCTCGCGCTTCAGGATCGTGCGCTGCGCGTAGAACTTGCCGAGGTCCTGCTCCTCGATGCCGTACGTCTTGGCGCGGTTGGCACCCCAGCCGCTCGCGAAGATGCCGGAGCCGCGCACGACGCCGTCGGGGTTGATGCCGTTGACGCGGACGCCGTGCTCACCGAGCTCGGCCGCGAGCAACCGCACCTGGTGGGCCTGGTCGGCCTTCGTGGCGGAGTACGCGATGTTGTTCGGCCCGGCGAACACCGAGTTCTTCGACGAGATGTAGACGATGTCGCCGCCCAGGCCCTGCTCGATGAGCACCTTCGCCGCGGCCTTCGACACCAGGAACGAACCCTTCGCCATCACGTCGTGCTGCAGGTCCCAGTCCTGCTCGGTGGTCTCGAGCAGGCTCTTGGACAGCGACAGCCCCGCGTTGTTCACGACGAGGTCGAGGCCGCCGAAGTGCAGCAGCGTCTGCTGGATCGCCTGGTCGATCGCGGCGGCGTCCGTCACGTTCGCGGCGACGCCGATCGCGCGGTCGCCGTTGCCGATCTCGGCGGCGGTCTCCTGCGCCTTCGCCAGGTCGAGGTCGGCGATGACGACGGCGGCACCCTCGGCCGCCAGGCGCTTCGCGATCGCCTTGCCGATGCCCGATGCGGCTCCGGTGACCAGGGCGATGCGCGTCGCGAGCTTCTTCGGTGCGGGCATCCGCTGCAGCTTCGCCTCTTCGAGGGCCCAGTACTCGATCCGGAACTTCTCGGCCTCGTCGATGGGGGCGTAGGTGCTGACGGACTCGGCACCGCGCATCACGTTGATGGCGTTGACGGTGAACTCGCCGGCGACGCGGGCGGTCTGGGCGTCCTTGCCGTACGAGAACATCCCGACGCCGGGCACCAGCACGATGAGCGGGTCGGCGCCGCGGATCGCGGGGGAGTCCGGCGTCGCGTGCCGGTCGTAGTACGCCTGGTAGTCCGCGCGGTACTGCTCGTGCAGGTCGTGCAGGCGGGCGGTCTGCTCGTCGACGGAGGCCGTTGCGGGCAGGTCGAGGATGAGCGGCTTGACCTTGGTGCGCAGGAAGTGGTCCGGGCAGCTGGTGCCGAGTGCCGCGAGTGCTTCGGCGCGCTCACTCGCCAGGAACTCGAGCACGACGTCGCTGTCGGTGAAGTGCCCGACGACCGGCTTGTCGTGCCCGGCGATGCCGCGGATCGTCGGGGCGAGGGCTGCGGCGCGTGCGCGACGTTCGTCGGTCGGCAGTGCTTCGAACCCCGCTCGGAGGCCGCCGAACGGCTCCGCCGTGCCGTGTTCCGCGAGGTACTGCTCGGCGGTGTCGATGATCCAGCGGGAGTTCGCTTCGGCCTCGTCGCTCGTGTCCCCCCACGCGGTGATCCCGTGGCCGCCCAGGATCGTGCCGATCGCCTGCGGGTGGTCACGCTTGACGCCTGCGATGTCGAGCCCGAGCTGGAACCCGGGCCGGCGCCACGGCACCCAGACGACCCGGTCGCCGAAGATCCGCTCGGTCAGGGCCGGACCGTCCGCCGCCGTGGCGATCGCGATGCCGGCGTCGGGGTGCAGGTGGTCGACGTGGGCGGCGTCGACGAGGGCGTGCATGGCGGTGTCGATCGACGGCGCGGCACCACCCTTGCCGTGCAGCGTGTAGTCGAACGCGGCGACCATCTCGTCCTCGCGCTCCACCCCGGGGTAGACGTCCTGGAGGGCACGGACGCGGTCGACGCGCAGGACCGCGAGGCCCGCCGGGGTGAGCGTGCCGAGGTCGCCCCCGGAGCCCTTCACCCAGAGCAGCTCGACCGGTTCGCCCGTGACGGGGTCGGTGTCGGTGCCCTTGGCGGAGGTGTTGCCGCCCGCGTAGTTCGTGATCCGCGGATCCGAGCCGAGCGCGTTCGAGCGCGCGATGAGCGCCTTGATCGTGGTGTCTGCGTCGGTGCCGTGCGTTGCGGGGTCCACCCGTGCCTCCACTGTGTTCGTCATGTTCCTACGCGCCCCAGCCGGCCTGGACGCCGCCGACGCGGTCCTCGGCGATGGACTGCTGGTAGCCCGACTCCAGGTACGCGCGCATCGGGTTCGCCGGCAGGCCGCGGGACTCGCGCCACTCGGCGAGGTCCTTCCGGACGTCGGTCTGGTACGCGTCCATGAAGACCTCGTTGGCACCGAGGACGTCGTGCGCCTCTTGTGCGGCGGTCAGTGCGACGCGGTCCAGGAGCAGCGCGCGGGCCGTCATCTCCTGCACGTTGAGCACCGAGCGGATCTGGCCGGGGATCTTGTCCTCGATGTTGTGGCACTGGTCGAGCATGAACGCCACGTCGGGGTTGTCGTAGCCGCCGCCGCGGATGACCTCGACCAGGATCCGGAACAGCTGGAACGGGTCCGCGGCGCCCACGATCAGGTCGTCGTCGGCGTAGAAGCGCGAGTTGAAGTCGAAGGAACCGAGCTTGCCGAGGCGCAGGAGCTGCATCACGATGAACTCGATGTTCGTGCCGGGGGCGTGGTGGCCGGTGTCGAGGCAGACCATCGCCTTCGGCCCGAGTGCCGCCGTCTGCACGTAGCTCGTGCCCCAGTCGGGAACGTCCGTGTGGTAGAACGACGGCTCGAAGAACTTGTACTCGAGCACGAGTCGCTGGTCGGTTCCGAGGCGGTCGTAGATCGTGCTGAGCGACTCGTGCAGACGGTCCTGGCGGGAGCGCATGTCCTCTTGACCGGGGTAGTTCGAGCCCTCGGCGAGCCAGATCTTCAGGTCGCGGCTGCCGGTGGCGTCCATCACGTCGATGCAGCGTAGGTGGTGGTCGATCGCCTTCTGCCGGATCGTCTCGTCGACGTGGGTCAGGGCGCCGAACTTGAAGTCGTCGTCCTGGAACGTGTTCGAGTTGACGGTGCCGAGCGAGACCCCGTGCTCCTCGGCGTGGCGCTTGAGGTCGGCGAAGTCGTCCACCAGGTCCCACGGGATGTGCAGTGCGACGGTGGGCGCCAGGCCGGTGTACTCCTGCACCTGGGCGGCGTCGGCGATCTTCTCGTAGGGGTCGCGCGGGGTGCCCGGCGTGCTGAACACCTTGAAGCGGGTGCCGGAGTTGCCGAAGGCCCAGCTGGGGAGCTCGATCTGCTGTCGTGCCAGCTGGTCGGCGATGCCGGCGAAGCTCGGGGTCGATGTCATCGTGTCACTTCCTCGTGTGCGATTGAATCGTTTCATACAGTACGGCGCGCGGCGGGCTGCCGCAACCGTGTGGTGGGTGGTGCTGCGTCGGCGCACCCCGTTGCGGTCATCGCGCCCCGGAGAGTCGGGGCGCGATGCGCGTACGGGGGCGCGATACGGGACGGGCGTGGGATGGGCGTGGGACGGGCGTGGGACGAGCGTGGGACGGGCGTGGGACGGGCGGATTGCTCGCGGAGCGAGGGGGCGGCTGCGCTGGCGGGCTGTGCGCCCAGTTGCGGTCTTCGCGCCCCGAAGAGTCGGGGCGCGAAGCCCGCCCGGGGGCGCGATGCCGGGCGAACGCCGCCAGGCGTCCCGCGCACCCACCGTGACCGGCCCACCTTCCGCCCGTCAGACCCCTACGCGGCGGGGACGGCGGCGGGCGAGCGCAGGTCGTGCGTGCCGCCGCCGAGCCGCTGCTCCGCAGCACCCGGCAGGCGCACCACCGCGATCACGCCCTCGGGCACGGTCGCCCGGACGCGCAACTCCCCGTCGACGAGCTCCCACCGCACCGCGACGTGCCCGTGCACGGTGTCGAGCGAGGTCTCCGCCCACGTCAGCCCACCGCCCGGCTGCGGGGCGATGAGCACCGACTCGTACCCCGGCGACAGCGGCGACAGGCCACCCACCACCCGGTGCATCCAGTCCGCCACGGCACCGAGTGCGTAGTGGTTGAACGAGGTCATCTCACCCGGGTTGATCGTGCCGTCCGGCAGCATCGAGTCCCACCGCTCCCACACCGTCGTCGCGCCCATCGTCACCGGGTACAGCCACGACGGGCACTCCGTCTGCAGCAGCAGCCGGTAGGCGTCCTCCAGGTGGCCCGTCTGCGTCAGCGCGTCGGTGATGAACGGGGTCCCGGCGAAGCCCGTCGAGATCCGGTACCCGGACGCCTCGACCAGCTCGGCGAGACGGTCGCCGGCCACGGCCTGCTCCTGCTCGGACAGGATCCCGAACACGATCGCCAGCGTGTACACCGTGGTCGCGTCCGACAGGATCCGCCCGTCGTCCTGCAGGTAGTGGGTGCGGAACCCGGCCTGGAGGCGCGTGGCGAGTTCCCGGAACTCCGCTGCTTCCGCCTCGTGACCGCCCAACAACTCCGCCGCGTCCGCCACGATCGTCGCGGACCGGTAGGCGCAGATCGTCGCGACGACGCCCTTGTCGGCCTTCGCGTCGGCCGGGGCCTCGGGCGGGGCGTCCGGGTCGAGCCAGTCGCCGAACTGGAACACGGTGTCCCACAGGTCCTCCGGGGACAGGTGGTCACGGACCCGGCGCAGGTGTGCGGCCATCGAGTCGAACTGCTCCTCGAGCACCGCGGTGTCGCCGTACGCCTGGTACAGGGTCCACGGCACCCAGACGCCGGCGTCCGACCAGACGGCGGTCGCGTCGGGCGTGCCGAAGTCCTCGGCGGGGGAGTACTTCAGCACGTCCGGCACCACGAAGGGGATGACCCCGTCGGCGTGCTGCTGCTCGAGCCAGACGTCGCGCAGCCAGTCGGCCAGGAACGTCCGGGTGTCGAACAGGTACGAGGCCGTCGGGGCGAACGCGGCGATGTCGCCCGTCCAGCCGAGTCGCTCGTCGCGCTGCGGGCAGTCCGTCGGCACGCTCAGGAAGTTGCCCTGCATGCCCCGGACGACGTTGTCGTGGAAGGTGTTCAGCAGCTCGTGGCTCGACGCGAACGTGCCGGTGCGGGTGAGGTCCGACCCGACCTGCACGGCGGTGACCGCAGCGCGGAGCTCGTCGTGCGTGCCCGGCCAGCCGTCGACCTGCGCGTACCGGAACCCGTGGAACGTGAACCGGGGCTCGAACGTCTCGGGCTCGTCGTCACCGCGCAGGGTGAAGTGGTCCGTCGCCTTCGCGGTACGCAGGGGGCGGGTGCCGAGCTCGTCGTGCTCGAGCACCTCGGCGTGCTGCAGGGTCAGCACGGTGCCGGCCGGGCCGGTCGCGGTGACCCGGAGCCACCCGACCAGGTTCACGCCGAAGTCGAGCAGGGTCGCTCCCGACGGGCTCGTCCAGATCGCCACCGGGGCGATCTCGGCCAGCGGGCGCACCGGCGGCACCGTGTCGGCGACGAGTTCGCGCTCGCCGATGTCGACCGTGTGCACCGTGCTCGTCCGTCCCTGGTGCCCGTCGACGCTCGGCACGGTGACCTCGCCGGGCGTCAGGAACGAGCCGTCGCGGAGTCGGGCGTCGATGTCCTGCCCGTCGTAGAGCTGGTCGGCGGTGATCGCGCTCGACAGGGCCTGCCAGTCGGTGTCGGTCGTGACGTGCTGCTCGTGCCCGTCGGCGAAGGTGATCCGGAGTTCGGCGAACCCGGCGCGCTCGTCGGTGTACCAGCCACCACCGCCGCCCCAGGCCAGGCGTCCGGCGGCCCAGCCGTTGCCGACGACGAGCGCGAGCACGGCCGGCTGGCCGGGGAGCGTGTCGGTCAGGTGCTCGGTGACGTCGTGCGAAACGACGCGGATGCGCCACTCGTAGCTCGTCCACCCCGGTTCGAGCAGGTGGTCGGAGACGCGCTGCCCGCCGAGCCAGGCCTCGACGACGCCGAGGGCGCTGACGTCGAGGGTGGCGGCGGTGACGGCGCCGTGGCCGTCGTCGAGGGGGAACTCCCGACGCAGGATCGGGGCGCTGCCGAGGTCGGTGTCGGCCGCGATGAACGGTGCGGTCCAGGTGGTCATGTGGTGGTCCTTTCACGCGACCGGTCGTCGTCGACCGGTGCGGGGGTCGTGGGCCCGGCCGTCCGCCCGGGTGGGCGGTGTGGCGGAGGCGGGTCGCGCCTCCAGGCCGGGGTGGGCGGTCAGCCCTTGACGGCGCCGCTGGTCATGCCGGCGACGATCTGACGGTTGAAGAAGACGTAGAGGATCAGCGGCGGGATCGTGATGAGCAGCACGTCGGTGAACAGCAGGTTCAGCTGGCTGACCGACTGGCTCTGGAACGCGTAGAGCGTCTGCTGCACCGTCGCGTTCTCGGACCCCGGCAGGAAGTACAGCGGGTTGGTGAAGTCGTTGAAGACCGTCACCGACTGCACGAGCACGACCGTGATGATCACGGGCTTGAGCAGCGGCAGCACCACCCCGAAGAACAGGCGGATCGGGCCGGCGCCGTCGAGCACGGCGGCCTCGTCGAGCTCCTTCGGGATCGTCGCCACGAACGCCCGGAACAGCAGGATGCAGAACGACAGGCCGAAGGTCGCCTCGATGAGGATCATCCCGCCCATGGTCTTGAACAGGTTGAGCCCCTGCAGCACCCAGATGGTCGGCACGATCGCCGGCGGCACGATGAGCCCCGCCAGCACGAAGAAGTTGATCAGGGCGTTCCACCGGCTCGGCCGCCGCTGCAGGACGTACCCGACCATCGCGGAGAACACGACCATGACGGTGACGCTGCCGACGGTGAGCAGGGCGCTGTTCCAGAACGCGCGGAGGATCCCGCCGTCACCGCTCTGGAACACCGCCTGCAGGTTCTGCCACAGCTGCCAGTCGGTCGGCAGGCTGAAGCCGAGCTGGTTCGCCTCGGCCGGGTTCTTCGCCGCCTGGAGCAGGACGAAGACGAACGGCACCAGGAAGACGACGAAGCTGACGACGATGGCGATCGAGCCGATGATCCACCGGCGGGCACGACCGGGGTGGCGGTTCCGGCTCGCCGGCGTCGGGCGGCGGCTGCCGGACGCCGGCGCGTGGCCGGTCCCGGGGGTGGTGACGGCGGTCACAGGTCCGCCTCCTTGCGGTTGAGGAGCCACGAGATCGGCACCATGATCGCCGTGACGACGACGAACAGGACCACGTTGCCGGCGGTGGACAGACCGTAGAACCCGGCCTGGTACTGCTTGTAGATCACGCTCGCGATCACGTCGCTCGTGAACCCCGGCCCGCCGCCGGTCATCGCCCAGATCAGGTCGAACGACCGCAGGCCGCCGATGAGCGACAGGATGATGACCGTGCCCATCGCGGGGCGGGACAGCGGCAAGGTGATGTTCCGGAAGATCGACCACGCGCTCGCGCCGTCGACCCGCGCCGCCTCGAAGTACTCCTGCGGGATCGCCACGATGCCGGCGATGAAGATGAGCGTCGCGATGCCGACGCCCTTCCAGACGTCCACCGCGGCGACGCTCCACAGGGCGAGCGCCGGGTCGGTCAGCCACCCGGGGGTGGGCAGGCCGACCGAACCCAGCGCGCCGTTGATGATCCCGTGGAACGGGTCCATCAACGCCTTGAACGTGATGCCGATGCCGATGGTCGACACGAGCACCGGGAAGAACACGACCGCCCGCAGGTAGCCGCGCCCCAGCACGGGCGACGTGAGGAGCAGGGCGAGGGCGAGTCCGAGGACCACCTTCGCCGCGCTCGTCACGAAGCCGTACTGGAAGGTGTGCACGAACCCGGAGACGAGCTGCGGGTCCTGGAAGAACCGGACGAAGTTGTCGAAGCCGATGAAGGTCTGGTCGAACAGCGTCCAGCGGGTGAGCGAGAAGTAGAACCCGGCGAAGGTCGGGACCGCGAAGAACACGACGTACAGCGCGATCGCGGGGATGAAGAACCACGCGGGGTAGAACGAGCGCATCCGCTTGCGCGCTGGTCCGGGGCGGCCGGCCTTGCGTGTCTGCGGCGGGGCCACCGCCGTCGTGAGGGTCGCGGTCACGCCGATCACCAGCCCTTGATGCCGAGCTGCTGTGCCTGCTGGACGACGTCGTCGTCGTACTGGTCGGCGCCCTTGCTCGCGGTGGTGATGCCCGAGCCGACCTGCACGCAGATCTTCTCGAGGTTCGGGCCCTTGATCGGGGACAGGAACTCGAGCGCGGGGCTCGCCTTGCCGTCGTCCAGGTACTGCTGCAGGTCGTCGATCATCGGGGGCACGTCGTCCGGCAGCGAGCAGGTCGAGATGACGTACGGGCCGGCGGGGGTGCCGGTGTCGTTCTGCACCTGGCAGCCCTCGGTGGAGTTCGCGAAGGCGACGAACTTCTTCGCGGCCGCCAGCTTGTCACCGGTGGTCGTCTTCGGGATGTACAGGCCGTTCGGCTCCCAGATCGTCAGGTTCGTGTCCGCGGGGTCCTCGGCCGGCAGGGCGAACGCGCCGATGTCGTCGACGGCGTCGGGGGAGTCCTGCTGGATCGCCGAGATCGCGTTCGTGAGCATCGGGTACTGCGCGCCGGTGCCGTCGGCCAGCATCTTCAGGCCGTTCGCCTGCGTGGCCGAGGCGTAGTCCTCGTTGTAGAGGTCCTTGTCCTTGCCCTCGGCGAGGTGCTCGAACCCGGCGAGAGCGGGTTCGTCGGCGTAGGACTCCTTGTTGGCGGTGTAGTCGTCCGCCCACTTGTCGTCCTGCGCGGTGATGTTCGCGAAGTCGCCGAGGACGAAGAGCTGGCTGGTCCAGGTGTCGCCGTAGGTCTGGATGATCGGGGCGACGTCGCCGGCGTCCTTGATCTTCTCGCTGTTGCTGATGAACTCGTCCCAGGTGGTCGGGACCTTCAGGCCGAGGTCGTCGTAGACCTTCGTGTTGTAGAGCACCGCACCGCCGAAGCTCGTGCCGAACGGGGCGCCGTACATGCCCTTGTCGGTGCTGACGACCTTGGTGAACTGTGGGTCGACGTCGCTCGCCCACTTCTCGTCGGACAGGTCCACCAGGGTGTTGTCCGGGTTGAGTGCCTGCATGAGCGAGCCGGAGTTGTAGTTGAAGACGTCGGCGGCCTCGCCGGTCGACAGGCGGGTCTTGATCAGGTTGTCGCCGTCGGTGCCCTGGGGCCGGGTGTCGAACTTGACGGTGATGTCGGGGTTGGCCTTCTCGAAGGCTTCGATGAGCGGCTTCGCGGTGGCCGCGGTGGCCGGGGCGTTGTCGGCCTGGTAGGTGATCTCGACCTTGCCGCCGCCTTCGTCGGCGGAGCCGCCGGACGAGCACGCTGCGAGCCCGCCGATCAGGACCGTCGCGCCGCCGATGGCGATCGCGCGCTTGGTCACGGAACGAACTGACATTCCTTACCTCCTCGTAAGGCCCGGGGCTGGGGTACCCCGGGTGAAACGGACCCGGATCCCGCGCCGTCGCGGGGTCCGGTTACTGCGTTTTAGAACGTTTCAATCAGGATGGAACCACGAGGATTGAAGCGTGTCAATCGCTGTGCCGATTTCGTTACGCGATGCCGCAGGCTCGCTCGCTCGTTCGTCGTTCGGTGCGAGGTTCAACACTCGGTGACGGGCGCGCGGGCTCGCACGGAGTGCGGAATCTCGCACCGAGCCGACGCGCGGTGCTGCACCGTGCGGTGGTCGCGCCGCCCGCCGGCCGGGAGGCCCGTACCGGCCCCGCCCCGCGCCTCCCGTCCGGCGCCCGGTCGCGTTCGCGGGCCCGGGTCGCCTCGTGCGCGCCGGCCCGGCCCGCAGTCCACTGCCTGCTGCCCGCTGCCCGCAGCCCGCTGCCGCGGCCCGCGGCCCACTGTCCGCGAAAGCGACAGTGTGCCGCCGAACGTTCGCGCCGATCTGTCGCTCTGGCGGACCGGACGCAGCGACGACCCGCGGATGTGTCGCTTTCGCGGGTTGGTCCGCCGCCGGTCAGGCCTCGGTGCGCCTCGGGTCGCTCGGCGTGGTGCCCGCGACGGCTGCGGCGGCGGCTGCTGCGGCCGCGCCCTCGCGACCGAGCGTGCTCTCTCGCGGCACCAGCTCACTGCCGAGCACGACGGTCCGGTGTACGTGCATCGGGTCGGTGAGCTCCTCGAGCAGCAGTTCCACCGCCGCCGCACCCATCTCCGAGCCGTGCATCGTCACCGAGGTCAGCGGCACCGCACCACCCCACGCCACGGAGTTGTGGTCGCAGCCCGACACGGGGATGTCCTCGGGGACGCGGATCCCGGCGGCCCGGAGTTCGGAGACGACGGCCATCGCGAGCAGGTCGGTCACACCCAGTACCCCGTCGGGGCGTTCGTCCTCGGGCATCCGGGCGATGCGGAGCCCGGCGTCGGTGCCTCCGGGCGGGTCGATGTCCCCGGCGTCGACGTCGACGAGTACGACCCCGGGGTGCGCCGCGACGGCCCGCAGCACGCCGGCCCGTCGGCGGTCGACGGGCTGCAGGTCCGGACGGGCGCTCACGAACCCGATGCGTCGGCAGCCACGCTCGATCAGGTGCTCGGTCGCCAGGAACCCGGCCTGCTCGTTGTCCACGACCACCGCGCACGCGTCGAGTTCGGTCGGCTCGTAGTTGACGTACACGACGGGTCGGTCGTGGCGCCGCGCGACCTCGACCTGGTCGCGGGACTCCGTCATCGAGGCGAGCAGGATCCCCGACACCCGGGCGCTCTCGAGGTAGGCCAGGTGTTCACCCTGTGCCTGCAGGTCGTCCTCGCTGCTCGCGATCAGCAGGGTGAAGCCGCGTTCCCGTGCGGCGAGCTGTGCACCGTTGACCATGTCGCTGAACAGGGAGTTCCGCAGCGACATCACGACCAGACCGATCGCTCGGGTGCTGCCGGACACCAGCGCCCGGGCGTTGCGGTTCGGTGTGTACCCGAGTTCGTCGATCGCGTCGCGCACCCGTGCTGCGGTGGCGTCGGCGACCCGCTCGGGGTGGTTCAGGACGTTCGAGACCGTGGCGAGCGAGACCCCGGCCCGGGCTGCGACGTGGTGCACGCTCGGCGGACCGTCGCGCCGGGGGACATGCACCATGCTCCGATCGTAGGCGGCGGGGGAGCCGTGTCCGGACCGGGCCCTAGGCGTCGGCGACGGAGGACTGCCGCACCACGAGCTCCGGTGTGAACTCCACGTGCTCGAGGTCGATGTCCTGCCCCTGCTCGACCTGCTTCGTCAGGAGTTCGATCGCGCGGCGGCCGAGGTCCTGCGCCGGCTGCCGTACCGACGTCAGCGGGACCACGGCGGACTCGGCGAACGCGATGTCGTCGTAGCCGACGATGGCGATCTGCTCGGGCACCGCGATGGTGCCGCGCATGATGAAGGCCTGTTCGAGCCCGACTGCGAGCAGGTCGTTGGCGGCGAAGACGGCATCCGGGCGTTCGGCGGCCGGGCGGGCCTGGATCGCTTCGCCGATGCGGCGCCCTTCGAGCACGGACAGCGAGGTGGTCGGCAGGGCTTCGAGCCGGATGCCCGCGGCCTGGGCGGCGGCGAGTGCCCCGGCGTGCCGGTCGGCGACCTGGCGGATGCCGAACGGCCCGCCGACGAAGGCGATGTGGGTGCGGCCGATCGCCGCGAGGTGCTCGACCGCGATGCGGCCGCCGGCGACGTCGTCGACGGAGACCGAGGCGAAGTGCTCGTCGTCGGCGCGGCGGTCCACCAGCACCACGGCGGTGCCCTGATCACGCAGCCGCGCGAGGCGGGACAGGTCGTCGCCGGCTGGGGAGATCAGGAGTCCGGCGACACGGCGTTCCTCGAACAGGTCGACGTAGGTGCGTTCACGGTCGGTCGACTCGTCGGAGTTGCCGATCAGCACCGCGAGGCCGTTGTCCATCGCGGCGTCCTCGGCACCCCGGGCGACGTCGGTGAAGAACGGGTTGCCGCCGTCGAGCACGATGAGGCCGACGGTGGAGCTGCGCCCGGCCCGGAGCTGGCGCGCCGAGTCGTTGCGGACGAACCCGAGCGTCGCGATCGCCGACTGCACGCGTTCCACGGTGCCGGGAGCGACCTTGTCGGGGCGGTTCAGCACGTTCGACACCGTGCCGAGGGACACGCCCGCGAGCGCTGCCACCTCTCGCACACTGACCGCCATGTGGCCATCCTGGCATCGGCGCGGTCCGCGCGGTCGGCCCGCGCCGTGATCTGTGGAAAACGCGGACGGGAGGCACGGGGCGAGCCGGTACCGGGCCTCCCGTCCGTGGGGTGTCGCGTCGACTGCCCGCGCACGGTGCGAGGCGTGAGGCTGGTGCGAGGCGCGCGGCCGGTGCGAGCCGTGCGGCTGGTGCGAGGTTCCGCACTCGGTGCGGGGTGGAAAGGCTCGCACCGAGTGCGCAACCTCGCACGGGGCGAACGCCCCCTCGCACGGTGCGGGCGCAATCTCGCACGGGTCGGGCGACCCCGCGCACGGTGCGAGGTACGCGGCTGGTGCCCGGCGAACCCGCTCTTGCCAGCGCGCACACCGGAGCGCTATCGTCCTCGTCGTCCCGTTGAAACGATTCACCGACGAACACGCGAACGGAGGACCAATGGCGGTCCGCATCGGAGCCCGGAACACCACGGGCTGGAAGGCCACCGTCTCGGTGGCCATGTCGAACTACATCGAGTCGGGGTCGATCATCGCGATCGCCACGAGCCTCAGCCTCTGGCAGGCCGAGTTCCGGATCGGCGACCTCGAGGTCGGCCTGCTCGCGAGCCTGTCCGCGAACGCCTTCGGTGCCGCCCTCGGCGCGATCGTCGGCGGACCGCTGTGCGACCGGTACGGCCGGAAGTTCATCTACACGTACGACCTGCTCCTCTACATGCTCGGCATCCTGCTCGCGGTGTTCGCCGGCAGCTACGGCATGCTCCTGGTCGGCTTCATCCTGACCGGCATCGCCGTCGGTGCGGGTGTGCCGGCGAGCTGGACCTACATCGCCGAGCAGGCCCCTGCGGACAAGCGCGCGGCCCACGTCGGCACGGCACAGCTCGCGTGGTCGATCGGGCCGATGGTCGGGTTCGCCCTGGCGATCGCCGCGGCCCCGCTCGGCCTGCTCGGCAGCCGCCTCATCTTCGCCCACCTGTTCGTCGTCGCCGCGATCGTGTGGTGGCTCCGCCGCGGGCTGCCCGAGTCGGCGATCTGGAAGGACGAGCGCGCGGCCACCGGCACGGCGAACTTCTTCCACGGGATCACGCAGCTGTTCAGCCGCCGGAAGAACCTGACCGCGATGCTGTTCCTGTTCGGCGTCTACGCGCTCTGGAACACCGTCGCCGGGCAGGCCGGCATCTTCCAGCCCCGGGTGTACGCGGCGACCGGGGTCACGAGCGTCACCGAGCAGTACGGACTGCAGATCCTGGTGTGGGGCTGCACCGTCGCCGCGACGTACTTCGGCTTCATGCGGTACGCCGACCGGGTCAGCCGCCGCGCGCTCTACGCCGCCGGTGCCGTGCTGGCGATCATCGCGTGGGCCGTCCTCATCTTTGCGCCCGCCAACCTCGGCACCCTGCTGTTCTTCGCCGTGGCGTGGGGCATCTCGTCGGGCATCGGCGCGCAGGCGTTCTACGGCCTCTGGACGAGCGAGCTCTTCGCCACCCGGTACCGCGCCAGCGCCCAGGGCGTGCTGTTCCTGGCCGCCCGCGTCATGGTCGGCCTGCTGAGCATCTGGTTCCCGCTGCTGCTGTCGGACATCGGGCTGCGGGCCCTCGGCGGCCTGATCCTCGGGCTCCTCGCGCTGTCGTTCCTCGTCGGCACGATCTGGGCACCGCGCACCCAGGGCAAGACCCTCGAGGCGATCGAAGCCGAGCGCTACGGCACCGTCACCACGGTCACCGGGACGGTCCGCACCGCCGACGAGCGCAGCGTCCACGACGCCGAGCAGCGGCGCCGCGAACAGGCCGGACGGTGACCCGCGTCTGCTTCCGGTTGCAGGTGCAGGTCGAGCTGCTCGACGCCTACCGCGAGCGGCACGCCGCGGTGTGGCCGGCGATGCTCCGGGCGATCGCGGCGGCGGGGCGGCGGAACTACTCGCTGTTCCTCGACGACGACGGGTTGCTCATCGGGTACTACGAGACCGACTCGGTGGCCGATGCGGACGCCGCACTCGCGGCCTCCGAGGTGGCCGCGGCGTGGGAGGCGCACATGCAGGACCTCTTCGCCGGGGCCACCGGGCGCGCCGACCAGACGGCGCGGGTGCTGCCCGAGGTGTTCAACCTGGAGGACCAGCTTGCGGCCGCGCCGGACTGACGGGGGCCGTGGCTACCGTGGACGCATGCAGCCGCCAGCAGCCGGGACCCTCCGCATCCTCCACCTCTCCGACACCCACCTGACCGGCGACGGAGCCCTGCACCAGGGCGCGGTCGACACCACGGCCGCCCTCGAACGGCTGCTCGCCCACGTCGACGAGGTGCCCGGCATCGGGCTGGTGGTGGTCTCGGGCGACGTCTCCGAGGACGGCAGCCCGGAGTCCTACGCGATCGTGCGGGACCGCGTCGGCGGCTGGGCGGAACGGCACGGTGCGGCCGTCGTCGCGGTCCCCGGCAACCACGACCTGCGCGAGGGCTTCCGGCAGGTCCTGGCGAACGGGCACGTCCTGGGCCAGGGCGGCACCGCGCTGATGCACACGATGGAGTACCTGCCGCCGACGGTGCCGGTCTCCGGGCGGTCGGTCGTCGCGGGTCGCCGGATCGTGACCGTCGACACGAGCGTCCCGGGTGCCGGGTACGGCGAGCTCAGCGACACGGCGCTCGAGCACCTGCGCACGGCCCTGGCCGAAGACGCCCACAGCGGCCCGGACGACGCCCCGCACGGCACCGTCGTCGTCCTGCACCACCCGCCGCTGCCCGCTCCGACCGATCTGCACGAGGCCCTCCGCCTGCAGAACCCCGAGGCGCTCGCCGACGTCATCCGCGGTTCCGACGTGCGGGTCGTCCTCGCCGGCCACTACCACCACCACTTCGCCGGGTCGCTCGCCGGCGTCCCGGTCCTCGTCGCCCCCGGTGTCGCGAACGACACCGACGTCGTCGGCCCGTATGACGAGGAATCGGCCGTCGTCGACAGCGGCGCACTCGTCGTCGACGTCGCCGCGGACGGCTCGGTCTGGTCGACACCGGTCCGCGTGCCCCGGGGCGACGCCGACCCGCGGGCGTTCCGCCTGGACCCCGAGACGGTCCGCGCCGTCATCGCGGCGGCCGGCAAGCACTGAGCCCGGTCCCCACGCGCGGTGGACGTGCGTGACGGCGGCCTGGAGGCCCGTGGCGGCGCCGCCACGGCCTCCAGTCCGTCGTCTGGTCACGTCCACAGCCGCGGTACCCCACGTCTTCGGGTTGCGTGCGGGAACACCGAGTAGCACGGACGCACACCTGGAGCGAAGGAGCACCCATGCGAGTCGGCAGTGCAGTGCAGTACGACCGGTACGGCGACTTCGACGTCGTCGAGCTCGTCCCCCAGCAGAAGCCCGAGGCCGGACCGGGCGAGATCGTCGTCGAGATCGTGGCCGCGGGCCTGAACCACATCGAGCGGTTCCTGCGCGAAGGGAAGCTCCGCGACCACGTCGACCTCGAGTTCCCCGCACACCAGGGCGTCGACTTCGCCGGCATCGTGCGCGCGCGGGGCGACGGCGTGAAGGACCTCCGCATCGGCGACGAGGTGATGGGGCACGCGCCGACCGGCGGCGCCCACGCCACGTGGATCGCGGTGCCGCGCGGCGCCGTCATCAAGAAGCCGGAGCACGTCGGGTGGGAGGTCGCCGGCGGCCTGTACCTGGCGGGCTGCACCGCGGTGTCGGTCGTCCGGTCGCTCCGGCTCGGACCGCAGGACACCGTCGTGATCTCGGCCGCAGCCGGTGGCGTCGGACACATCGAGTGCCAGCTGGCGCACGACGCCGGCGCGACCGTGATCGCCCTCGGCAGCCCTCGCAACCACGATTACCTGCGGCAGATCGGCACGCTGCCCGTCGCCTACGGCGAAGGCGAGGAAGACCGCATCCGCGACATCGCCGACGGCCGGCCGATCACCGCGTTCATCGACAACCACGGCGAGAGCAACGCCGAGCTGCTGGCCGAACGGCTCGGCGTCGGCCAGGAGCGGTTCGTGTCGTCGGAGGAGCGCCGGGACATCGAGGTCCGGTTCCTCCGCGCACCCGCCGAGGACGAGGAGACGCGCGAGCTGCTCACCCTGCTGGCGAAGGCCGTGCAGGACCGCCGCGTGCAGGTCCTGATCTCGGGCTTCTACCCGTTCGTGTACATCGTCGAGGCGTACGAGGACCTGGCCGAGATGAAGTCCCGCGGCAAGGTCGTGATCGGGATGCAGACGGTGGAGACCGGGGCGCGGCTCGACTGGTACCGCTCCGAGAAGGCCCGTGACCTGCGCGACCGGTACGCCGACGCGCGGGGGACCGACACGGAGACGATGGCCGGCGGATCGGCGTCGCCCGCGAGCTGAGCGAGCGGAACGAGCTGAGCGTTGCAGGGGCCCGACACCTTCGTGTCGGGCCCCTGCCGCGTCAGCTCAGGATGTCCTTCGAGGCGAACCGGCTGTACGCCAGCGCCCCGAACACCACGACGTACCCGAGCTGCAGCACCGCGTTCGACCCGAACGAGTCGAACGAGATCGGGTCGCGCAGCAGGTCGCCGAACCCGAGCCACTGGTGCGAGAACAGGAACGGGTGCAGCCAGTCGAGCTGGGGGAGCTGGTCGAGCACCTGCGACGCCCCGGCGAGCACGACCGTCGCGGCCATCGCGCCGACCGGCACGTTCGTCAGCGTCGACGTGAACATGCCGATCGCCACGAGCCCGAGCATCGACATCGCGACGTACAGCGCGAGCAGCAGGGCACGGCCGGCGTACGACCACCCACCGACCTGGGTGCCGGACAGCAGCGTGACGGGGCCGATCGGGAACAGCACGGCGCCGATCGCCGCGCCGACCAGCACCACCAGCAGCGTGGCGGCCAGGCAGAACGCGACGGCACCGGCGAACTTCACCAGGATGAACCGCACGCGGCCCGTCGGTGCGACGAGCAGGTAGCGGATCGTGCCGTGGCTGGCCTCGCCCGCGACGGTGTCCCCGGCGACCACGCCGACGGTCAGCGGCAGGAACAGCGGGATCGACACGGTCAGTGCGGTGAACGCGACGAACAGGCCGTTGTTGGTGATGTCGCCGAGGAACGCCGGCCCGCCGTCGTCGCCGTCGGTCGTGAGCTTCACGGCGACCGCGATCAGGATCGGCACGAGCGCGAGCGCCCCGAGCATCGCCCAGGTGCGGCGACGCCGGAACACCAGCGCGAGTTCGGAACCGAGCAGTGCGAACGGGCGCTGCCGGCGGCGGACGGGCAGGTCGCGTACGGCCGCATCAGGCTGCGACATCGAATCCCTCTCCGGTGAGTGCGACGAACAGGTCCTCGAGGGTGCCGCCGCCCACCGTCAGGCCGCGGACCCGGACGTCGGCGCGCACGAGTTCCGCGGTGATCGTCTCGGGCAGCAGCTCGTTCGGCAGGTCGGCCACCAGCACGTCGGCCCCGCCGTCGTGCCGCGGGGTGAGCCCGAGTCGGGTGAGGACAGTACCGGCCTGCCCGACGTCGGGCGTCCGCACGGTCACGGTCCGGGCCCCTGCTGCGCGCAGCTCGTCGAGGGGGCCCTGCGCGACGATCTTGCCCGTCCGCATGACGGCTGCGTGCGTGCAGACCTGTTCGATCTCGGCCAGCAGGTGGCTCGACACGAACACCGTGGTGCCGTCGTCGGCCAGGGAGCGGATGAGGTTGCGGACCTCGCGCGTGCCCTGGGGGTCGAGGCCGTTCGTCGGCTCGTCGAGCACCAGCAGGTCACGCGGGGACAGCAGGGCGTTCGCGAGACCGAGTCGCTGCTTCATGCCGAGGGAGTACGCGTGCGCCTTCTTGTCCGCCGCGTGGGTCAGCCCGACGCGGTCGAGGGCACCGGCCACGCGGGCCTTGCGGGTGCGCGGGTCCGACGTGGGGTCGGCGGCGTCGAAGCGCTGCAGGTTCGCCCGGCCGGACAGGTACGGGTAGAAGGCCGGCCCCTCGACGAGCGCGCCGACGCGGGGCAGCACCTCGTGCAGCGCCTTCGGCATCGGTTCGCCGAGCAGCTCGATGGTGCCGCCGCTCGCGCTCGAGAGCCCGAGCAGCATCCGGATCGTGGTGGTCTTGCCGGAACCGTTCGGCCCGAGGAACCCGAACACCGCGCCGCGCGGCACCGCCAGGTCGATCCCGTCGACCGCGCGCTGCTTGCGGAACACCTTCTGGAGGCCCGTGGTGCGGATCGCCAGGTCGGGTCCCGGTCCGGCCGTGCTCGCCTGGTGGTCGGCTGAGCTCACCGCGTGGCCGGCGGTGCTCACCTCGTGGTCGTCCGCGCTCACTTCGCGGCGTCGACCAGGGAGGCGACCGGCACGGCACCCGCGAGCACGCGGCCGTCGTCGGTCAGGTAGACCGAGACGAGCGACGTCTGCACGGCACGGCCGCCGTCGACAGGCTTCGTCAGCTGGTCGAGCAGGCCGGAAGCCTCGCCCTCGAGCCCGGACCGGTCGACGGTGCCGGCGGGGAGCTCGGCGATGGTGCTCCAGCCCGTGCCAGTGAAGGTCGGCTCGTCACCGTTCGGGGTGCCACGGTGGTCGCCGTGCTCGCCCCTCGCGTGTGATCCGGCCTCGGACAGGTCCTTCTCGGTCACCTTCGCGTTCGACGGCGGGGTGAAGTCGAAGAGCCGGGCTGCCGGGGCGCCGTAGTCGAGGCTCGTGAACCCGACCTGCACCGCGGGGTCGTCCGCGCCGGCGGCCTGGACGCTCGCACGGAGCGGGAGACCGGTCTGCTGGTCGACGGCCAACCGGACGGCTGCGACGAGGGTGTCGGACGACTTCGGCGTGAGGGTGATCTGCCAGGCGTCGTGTCCGGCGACGCTGACCTCGGTCGGCTTCGACACAGTGGTGGTCGGGGTGATCGCGTCGATGGCCTGCTTCGCGATGTCGGCCGGGGTGGTCGTGCCGCCCTGCGGGTCCTTCGCGGTGTCGCTCGGCAAGGTCACGTGCGTGGCCGTGCGTTCCGTCGAGTCCCAGGTCCAGACGTCCGAGCCGTTGCGGACGACGTCCTGCTCGGCGAGCTGCTGCGTCAGCTGGACGCGCTGCTTGTCGGGGCCGTCGACGTAGACCCGGGCGGTGTGCGATGCGGTGAGCAGCCCGAGCACGTCGGAGGCGTCGCCCTCGAGCGAGGAGCCGCCGGACCCGGTGGGCAGTTCGGGGAGCCCGAGTGCGCTCGTCTGCGAGAGCTTCCCCGAGTACTGGGCGTCCGACGACTTCGCGATGCTGGCGATGACGGCCGCCGCGCTGGGGTTCGTCCCCGCGATCGGGTCGTTCGCGGCGTTCGCGATCATCGGCGCGGCAACGGCGCCGGCGACGACGACCGGTGCGATGACGGCTGGCAGCCAGGCTGACTTCTTCATCGGGTTCCCCTCGTGGAGCATTGGAGTCGTCGGTACGGTACGTCCGGCCCCCGACAGGCAGCTGGGCGTTGCGCGGGGGACTACGCCTGGGCGTCGACGCCGGCGGGCGCACTGCCGTCGTACTCGCAGATGGCGTTGACCTTCTCGGCGCTGGCACTTGAACGGTCGAACTCGTAGCCGAGCCACTCCTTCGCCAGACGACGCGCGAGCTCGATGCCGACGACCCGCTGCCCCATGCAGAGGACCTGGGCGTCGTTCGACAGGACCGAGCGCTCCACGCTGTAGGAGTCGTGCGCGGTGACGGCGCGGATGCCCGGCACCTTGTTGGCGCTGATCGCCACGCCCAGTCCGGTGCCGCAGATCAGGATCGCCCGGTCGGCCTCGCCGTTCGCCACCAGTCGTGCGGCGTCGACGGCGACGTGCGGGTACGCGGTGTGGCCGTCCGCGTCGACGCCGACGTCCCGCACGTCGGACACCCGCTCGTCGGCGAGCAGGTCGGCCTTGATGATCTCCTTGTAGTCGAACCCGGCGTCGTCGGACCCGATCACGAGACGGTACGTCATGTCTGTGCTCCTCCCGCGCCCCGAGGTTCCGGGCGCTCCCGAACCAGTCTGCGACGGCCGTGGACATCTGTCCAGCACACAATTTCTGCGTTGTGCGTGGCGGTAGCATCGCACCATGTCGGCCGAGACCCCCACCCCGGACGGAGCCCGCACCCGGTTCCCGCTGGACACCGTCTACCAGGCGGCGCGGATGTACTACCTCGAGGACGCCACGCAGGTCGAGATCGCCTCGCGCCTCGGTGTCTCACGGCCGACCGTCTCGCGGCTCGTCGCCGAGGCCCGCAAGGCGGGACTCGTCCGCATCGAGGTCGTCGACCCGTTCCAGGACGAGACCGTGGCGCTCGCCGAACGGCTGCAGGTCGTGCTCGGGCTCCGCGCGGTCCACCTCGCCGCGGTCACCCACGCCGCCACGCTCGGCGCCGACCTGGCCGCACCACTGGCCGCCGCGGTCGAGGGCATGGGACTCGTCCCCGGCGACGCCGTCCTGATGTCGTCCGGCCGCACCGTGTACGACGTCGCACGCTCCGGCATGCCGACCATGCCCGGGGTGCAGCTCGTGCCGACGGTGGGCGGGCAGGCCGACCCGATGCCGTGGTTCCAGACGAACGAGATCACCCGGACTGCCGCGGAGCACTCCGGCGCGATCCCGGCGTTCCTGTTCGCCCAGGCGCTGCCGTCCCCGGTGATGCGGTCCACCCTCGACGAGGACCCGGCGTTCCAGCACGTCGTCGGGCTGTGGAGCCGGGCGAAGGGCGCCATCCTCGGCATCGGGGCGCCGACCCACACGCGGGACGCGCTGGCCCGGGGCATCCCGGTCGAGGACGTCGCGTTCGACCGTGCCGCGGGCGATGTCTGCCTGAACTTCTACGCCGCGGACGGCTCGCCGATCGAGTTCCCCGGCAGCGACCGGATGGTGCGGACCTCGCGCGAGATCCTGTCGACCGTGCCGCACGCGGTCGGGGTCGCCGTGGGCAGCGCCAAGGTCACGAGCATCGTGGCCGCGGTGCGGGGCGGGCTCGTCAACGAGCTGGTGACGGACGCCGCGACGGCGCGTGCCGTGCTCGACGCACTCGCCTGAGCGCTCCGGCTCGGTGCCCGATCCTTCCCATCACGCGTGCGATGGATGGTGCTTTCGGGCATACCTGGTCGTTTCTTCGTGGCAGGTACGCCCGATTTCGGTAGGTACGCCCGGATTTGGCAGGTACGGCCGGGTGCGGGGTGACCGCAGGCGGCCTGGAGGCGCGGGGCGGGGCCGCACCGCGCCTCCAGGCCGGTGGTCCCCACGTCTAGCGCGTGCGCCGCACGTCCCACAGGTGGTGCACCGGGTCGTGCGCGTAGTAGGTGGCGAGCGTCGCGACGGTGAACGCGCTGCCGTCGGACCGGAGCCCGGTGCGCTCGAGCACCTCGTCGGGCACCGCCGCGAAGGCCCGGGCCGCGCGGTCTGCGGACTCCCGCAGTTCCCGAGCGACGACCGCGGGGTCCTGCTCGCCGTAACGGTCCTCGACGGCGGTGGCGTCCTGGTCCCAGTTCGGGAACGTCGGGGCGTCCTCGGTGAGCATCAGCTCGAGGCGCTCCGCCATCTTCCGGTGCACGTCCCGCACGTGGGCGCTGTACTCGAGCGGGGACCACGTGTGGTCGTCCGGGCGGTCGCGGACGTCGTCGCGCGTGAGGACTCCGGGCCACCCGGCCGTGTTCTCGTCGATGATGCCCGGCACGTCGCGGACGGTCACCGCGCTGCCGTCGTAGCCGCACTCGGGACACGCGGACTCGATGACCCACGTCCAGTTCTTCGTCTCGGGTTCGATCGCCATGGGCCGATGTTACGGCCTCGTTACTCAGCTTCCGGGTTCGCCGGACTGGTGCGGATCGGCGGCGGCCCCCGTTCGGGTGACACGCCGTTCCCTGAGAATCACCGGCCAATGACATTTCGGTTGCTCGGTAACGTCGCTCGCTGTTCTGGGCCGGTTCCCGACGGCCCACCGATCTTCTCGAGGAGCAAGGCATGGGTTCCGACCCCAGCAGTACCCACCCCCGACCACACCGACGGCTGCGCGAGAGCGACGTCACCGTGGTCGACAAGAGCATGATGCGACGAGCCGTCAGCGGCATGGTCGTCGGCAACACCATGGAGTGGTACGACGTCGGTGTGTACGGCTACCTGGCCGTCACGATGGGGAAGGTCTTCCTGCCGACGGCCGAACCCTCGGTGCAGATCCTGTTCAGCCTCGGGGTGTTCGCGGCGACCTACATCGCACGGCCCCTGGGTGGCATCGTGTTCGGACGCCTCGGCGACAAGATCGGCCGGCAGAAGGTGCTCGCGACGACGCTGATCATGATGGCGGCGTCGACGTTCCTGATCGGGGCGCTCCCCGCGTACGCGACGATCGGCGTGTTCGGCCCGATCCTGCTCGTCGTGCTGAAGCTCGCGCAGGGCTTCTCGACCGGTGGTGAGTACGCCGGGGCGACGACGTTCGTCACGGAGTACGCCCCGGACCGCCGTCGTGGGTTCTTCGCGAGCATCCTGGACTTCGGCAGCTACCTGGGCTTCGCGCTCGGTGCCACGGTGGTGTCGGTGCTGCAGCTCACCCTCGGCGACGAGGCGATGACCGCCTACGGCTGGCGGTTCCCGTTCCTCGCTGCCGGTGTGATCGGCGTCGTGGCCATCTACTTCCGGCTGCGCATCGAGGAGTCGCCGGTGTTCCAGGCGACCCAGGCCGCGCAGGAGGCCGCGACCGAGTCCCGTGCGTCCTTCGACGGTGAGCGTCCGGCCAACGTCGTCGCGATGGTCCGTCAGCACTGGCGTCCGATCGTCATCGCGATCATGCTCGTCGCCGCGTCGAACACCGTGGGCTACGCCCTGACCTCCTACATGCCGACGTACCTGACCGACTCGCTCGGGTACTCCGCCATCGACGGCACGCTGCTGACGATCCCGGTGCTCCTGCTGCTCGCGGTGATGCTCCCACTGACCGGCAAGCTCTCCGACCGCCTCGGCCGCCGCGTCGTGATGTGGATCGGTGCCGCCACCACCGTCGTGCTCGTCGTGCCGGCGTTCATGCTCATCGGGCACGGGGCGCAGTGGTCGACGCTCGCCGGCCTCGGGCTGCTCGCGCTCATGACCGCGCTGTGGGTGTCGAACCAGGCCGCGTCGCTGCCGGCGCTGTTCCCGACCTCGACGCGGTACGGCGGCATGGGCTTCGCCTACAACATCGCGATCGCGGTGTTCGGTGGGACCACGCCCCTGATCGTGCAGGCGCTGCTCACCGCGACGGGTGACGAGCTCGCGCCGGCGTACTTCTTGATGGCGATGAGCGTCGTCGGAGCGATCGGTGTCTTCTGCATGAAGGAGTCCTCGCAGCGCCCGCTGCCCGGCTCGATGCCGGCGGTGGAGACCGAGGACGAGGCGAAGGAGCTCGTGCTCACGCAGGACACGAACCCGCACCTGGACCTCGGTGACCTGCCGTTCGCGGCGCAGGACGCGGCGGCTGCCGCTGCGCGTGAGGCTGCAGCGCGCGAGGCGTCGCCGGTGCGGTGACGCTGCGGCTCTCGACGTGACCACGGACGGGAGGCGCGGTGCGGGTCGGACCCGCACCGCGCCTCCCGTCCGTGCGCGCGCATACCGCGACGATCCACGCGTCGTTCGACTCGCGTTCTGTCGCAACATGCGCACGGAGCGGATGTGTGCGCATGAGGCGACGATGCACGCGTCGATCGACTCGTGCTCTGTCGCAAGACGAGTGCGCACCCGCCCACGCCCACGCCCCCTCACTCGTGCCGGTGCTCCGACGCCGGGTCCACCGCGGGCCACACCGGGAACGGGTCCGGCCAGCCGCGCCACACGTCCGGCCCGGCGAGCAGCTCCGACGGCGTGAGCAGCGCCCCGTCGAGCGCCCGCTGGATCGCCCGGACGTCGAGCTGCTCGCCGACGAACCACAGCGCCTGCCCGATCGGGGCGTCGGCGTCCCACGACGGGTTCGCGGTGGGGTCGAGCGCGAGCATCGACCCGAAACTCGACCACGAGCCGACGTGGTCCGGCCGGGACGCCAGGCGGAAGAACCCCCGCGACCGCAGCACGCGGCCGTTCACGCCGGCGGACAGGTCCTCGGCGATGACGGACGACAGTCGTCCGGGGTGGAACGGCAGCGGCTCCCGGTAGCGCATCGAGACCAGGGCATCGCGGGCTTCGCGCCCGGTGTCCGCGCCGCTCGACAGCGCCCGCATCCAGCCGGCACCGGTGGCGAGCACCCGCGCGGCTCCACCGTTCGACGCCGGCAGGTCGGCGGCGCTCCGGATCGCGGGCAGGGCGACGATCACGGCCTGGGGTGCCATCCGGTGCAGCAGTGACACGAGCGCCCGTCGCCGACGGCCGGACAGCGGCTCGATGCGGTCGAGGGCGATCACCGTCGCGTACTCGACGAGTGCGGCCATCCGGTCCGCGGCCACGAACGCGTCGTCGACGTCCGACCACAGCAGGTGCGCGACGTCGTCGGCCCGCAGCACCCCGACGACGTGCCGCAGCACCCGGTCGTCGCCGGTCTCGGACCGTGCCGCGTTGGCGAGCAGCATACCGACCGCTCGGGCATCGGCTCCCGGGTGCAGGGTGACGACGAGCCCGTGGCCCGCGTCGGGCCCGCAGACCCGGTCGAGCTGGTCGGCCCGGTCGGCCACGGCGCGGGCGGTGGCGAAGGCACTCCCGGCGACGTGCATCCGGTGTCCGTCCGTGATCCGGGCGGCGACGCGGTCGGCGTCGACCTGGTGCAGGGCGGTGACGAGGGTGATGGCAGCAGCACGCATGTCCGCTACTGTAACTGAAAACCGTTATCAACAAGGAGGCTCGTCGTGAAGGTCCGCAACTCCCTCAAGGCCCTGAAGAAGATCCCCGGCTCGCAGGTGGTCCGACGCCGGGGTCGCGTCTACGTCATCAACAAGAAGAACCCCCGCTGGAACACCCGGCAGGGCTGACGTCAGCGGCGGTCCGTAGGGTGGCGGCATGCGACTGCTGCTCATCCGCCACGGCCAGACCCCCGCGAACGTGCACGGCATCCTCGATGCCGTGGTGCCCGGACCGGGGCTGACCGAGCTCGGGCAGCAGCAGGCCGACGCCCTGCCCGCAGCGCTCGCCGACCGCGGGATCGAGCGACTGTTCGTGTCGTCGATGGTCCGCACGCAGATCACCGCGGCGCCCCTGGCGACCTCGCTCGGCCTCGAGCCCGTGGTGCTGCCGGGCCTGCGTGAGATCGAGGCGGGCGACACCCAGGGCAAGAGCGACAAGGTGTCCGTGCAGACCTACATCTCCACCGTGCACGGCTGGTCCGGCGGTGACCGCACGACCCGGATGCCCGGTGCCGAGAGCGGCGTCGAGTTCTTCGAGCGCTACGACGACGCCGTCCGGCAGATCGAGGCCACCGGGGTCGCCGTCGCCGCCGCCGTCAGCCACGGTGCCGCGATCCGCACGTGGGCGAGCGCAGCTGCGCAGAACACCCCGGACCACTTCGGCACGAAGCGTCACCTGGAGAACACCGGCATCGTCGAGCTCGAGGGGTCGTTCGCCGACGGCTGGCGCCTGGTCGACTGGGAAGGCGAGCCGGTCGGCGGCGACCAGCTCATCGACCGCACGGCGCTCGACCCCACCGGCGAGCGTTTCTGACGCGACCAGCGGTCGCCGACGCGACCAGCGGCTCGCGAACGCGACCACGAACGGACGGGAGGCCTGGTACCAGCTGGTACCGGGCCTCCCGTCCGTCGTGTCCTTGCGTCGACTACGCGAGCTGGGACGCCGACGCGGACGTCAGCGGCACGATCACGCCGTGCGACTCACGCAGCACGTCGAGCGTGCGCTGGACCTCGTCCGCGCGCTCCTCGGTCGTCCAGTCGAGCGCCTCGGCGAGCACGTCGGCCAGCTCGTCGAGCAGGTCGATCGTGACCCCGCCGACGAACGCCAGGTTCGTGCGGCGCAGGACGACGTCCACCAGGTGGACGGCCTGCTCGTGGCGGGCGAAGTACGCGACCTCGGCGCGGGTGAGCGACGGGTCGGACTCGAGTGGCTCGACCGGGCCGTCGGTCAGGACGTCCACGACCTCGGCGGCACGGGTGCCGTAGCGCTCGAGCAGCCCCTCGACCAGGGACTCGTCCAGGCCGTCGCGGTGCGACTTGATCCACAGGGCGCGCTGGGCGTCCGTGGTCGGGAACTCCTTGCCACCGCCGATCGGCATGCCCGTGGTGTCGACCTTGCGGCTCATGCCGAGCTTGGTCGTCGCCTCGGTGGACAGGTGTGCAGCGAGGGCACGGAAGGTCGTCCACTTGCCACCGACGAGCGACAGCACGGTCGACTTCGGCAGGCCGGCGATCTGGGTGTCCACGATCCGGTAGTCACGGGACACGAAGCCGGGGGCGGTGTCCTCGTGGCGGGGGAGCGGACGGATGCCGGAGTAGCTGTAGACGATGTGGTCGCGGGTGACGTCGATCTGCGGGAACACGTGCTTGACGAGCCCGAAGAAGTAGTCGATCTCCTCGTCGGTCGTCGTGACCGGCTTCGCGGGGTCGGCGTCGATGTCGGTCGTGCCGATGAGGACCCGGCCCTTGAGCGGGTAGATGAGGACGATGCGGCCGTCGTCGTTCTCGAAGAACAGCTCGCGGCCCTTGGTGGCCTCGAGCAGCTCGTCGTTGTGGACGACGATGTGCGAGCCCTTCGTGCCGCCCATGAACTTCGTCTCGCCGCCGAACGCCTCGTTCGTCAGGTCGGTCCAGGGGCCGGAGGCGTTGATCACGACGTCGGCCGTGAAGACGAACTCGTCGCCGGTCTCGCGGTCGCGCAGCAGGACGCCGCCGTCGCGGGTGCCGGCTGCCTCGACGTAGTTGACCGCGCGTGCCTTGTCGGTTCCCGCCGCCAGGCCGTCCTTTAGGACGTCGAGGGCCAGGCGCTCGGGCTCGTGCACGCTCGCGTCGTAGTAGGTGCCCGTGTACTTCAGGTCCTTGTTGAGGGCGGGCATGTCCTCGAGCGCGGCCTTCTTGGTGCGGAAGACGTGCTTCGGGACGGAGCCGCCGTCACGCGAGAAGGAGTCGTAGATCGTCATGCCGATCTTGATGAGCATCGCGCCGCGCTCCTTGGTGGAGCGCTGCTTGTGCGTCAGCATGCGCAGCGGGGCGTTCATGATGCCGGAGAACGTCGAGAAGATCGGCATGGTCGTCTGCAGCGGCTTGACGTAGTGCGGGGCGATGCGGATCAGGCCGTTGCGCTCCTGCACGCTCTCGCGCACCAGGCGGAACTCGCCGTTCTCCAGGTAGCGGATGCCGCCGTGGATCATGTGGCTCGAGGCCGCGGAGGCGCCGGAGGCGTAGTCGCCACGCTCGACCAGGGCGACGTCGACGCCCTGGAGCGCCAGGTCGCGGAACGTCGCGATGCCGTTGATGCCGCCGCCGACGACGAGGACCTGCGCGTTCGGGCGCTCGGTGAGGGCGGTCACCGTGTTCCGGGGCTGTGTCTTCTTCGACATGGTTCGTCGCTTCCTTCGTCTGTTCGTGGGGTCAGGATCGATCGTGCGCTCGTTCGACAGGGCGGGCAACTCGCGTGCACGAACGTGCAGCACACGTGTCGTCCAGGCCCGACACGGCGGTCAGGAGGCGCGGCAGGGGTTGCAGAGGCCCTGCACGTCCGTGCATGGTTGCGTTCGACAGATCGGAGCACCATGAGCGATGCGGCTCAGCCCATGCGCACGCAGCAGGCGCTGCGCGCCGCCCACCTGTACTACCTGCAGGACCTGACGATGGACGCGATCGCCGACGAACTCGGCACCTCGCGCTCGTCGGTGTCGCGGCTGCTGAAGTACGCCAGGGACACCGGGCTCGTCGACATCCAGATCCGTTCGCCCCTGGACCAGGCCGCCGCGCTGAGCCGGAGCATCCGCTCCCGCTTCGGGGTGCACGCGCACGTCGTCCCGGTGCCGGACCACACGAGCGACGTCGACCGGCTCGAGCGGGTGGCCCTGTCCGCCGCCCGGATCCTGACGCAGTACGTCGAGTCGAACATGGTGATCGGGATCTCGTGGGGTTCGACCGTGAGTGCGGTCAGCCGCTACCTGGTGCCGAAGACCACCCACGGCTCGACGATCGTGCAGATCAACGGCGCCGCGAACACCCGCACCACCGGCATCGTCTACGCGTCCGAGATCCTGCGCCGGTTCGGCGAGGCCTACGGCGCGTTCGTGCAGCAGTTCCCGGTGCCGGCGTTCTTCGACGACCCCGCGACGAAGGAAGCGCTGTTCCGGGAGCGCTCGATCCGCCGTGTGCTCGACCTGCACGAGCGGATGGACCTCGTCGTGTTCGGTGTCGGTGCCCCGCAGGCCCCGGTGCCCTCGCACGTGTACTCCGGCGGGTACCTCGACCCCGAGGACCGCGACGAGCTCACGCAGGCGGGGGTCGTCGGGGACGTCTCGACGGTGTTCTACCGGGCCGACGGCTCGTGGAAGGACATCGGGGTGAACGCCCGCGCCGGCGCTCCGGACCTCGACACGATCAAGCGCGCGCCGCGGCGGGTCTGCGTCGTCGCCGGGCGGTCGAAGGCGGCGTCGCTGCGCGGTGCACTGGCTGCCGGGCTCATCACGGACCTGATCCTGGACGAGAGCGTGGGGCAGGCGATCCTGCAGCCCTGAGTCAGGACCTGACGCACTTTGTCGGTGGTCGGTCCTAGGTTCTCGACCATGGTGCTTTCTCTCGAACAGCCCGGTCAGCGGTACTTCCGGCGGATGGTCGGCAGCGACGTCGACCAGGCGCTCGCGTTCTTCACGGGCGACTACGACTTCCGTGCGCCACTGGTCCGTCGCACCCACGAGAACGCCCACTGGGACTTCGCCGGCGTCGGTGACGAGCGGATGTCCCTGCGCTCGTCACGGTTCATGGTCGACCTGCGGAGCGAGAGCCAGGTCGACGACGAGTTCCTGGTCGCCTGGATGCGGAGCGGCTCGAGCCGGATCACCACGGGCGGCGAGACGTACGAGCTCGAGGCCGGGGTGCCGGTCGTGCTGCCCTTCGCCGAGCCGTACGCGCTGCACCACCGCGACATCGCCCTGAACCTGGTCCACCTGGACCGCGACTTCGTCCGAGCCGTGGCCGGCGACGACGACTTCGCCTTCGAGCCGATGCGCCGCCCGACGGCCGACGGCATCGCGCTGTGGCGGTCGGTGGTGCGGAAGTACTCGGCCACGTGGCTCGACGTCGACCGGTCGATGAGCCCGATGCTGCAGCACGACATCGCCGCGGCCTTCGCGACCGCGGCGATCCGGGCGTTCCCGCAGCGCAACAAGTGGCGCGCGACGGTGTCCGGCAGCGGCCCGGAGCACGACCGCCTGCGCCGGGCGCTCGAGTTCGTGCACGAGCACGCGCGCGAAGCGATCGGTACCCCGGACATCGCCGCGGCGGCGGGGCTCAGCCCGCGCGGGCTGCAGCAGTCCCTCCGCCGGCACCTCGACCAGACGCCGGGGGAACTCCTGCGCGGCGTGCGACTCGACGGCGCCCGGACCGACCTGGTCGGCAGTGGCCTGGACGAGACGACCGTGGCCGAGATCGCGCGGACCTGGGGCTTCGGGCACCTCGGACGCTTCTCGGCGACCTACCGCAGCCGTTTCGGGGAACTGCCGAGCGAGTCGCTGCGCGGGCGCTGACACACTGCTGCTGCGAACGGTTCCGCCGAATCTCGTGACACGGATCGCGCTGCCGCTGTCCGGATGTTCGGCTCAGCGCTGCTGTTGGCGAATCCGGTGCTCAATGGACGGGACGAACGCACCGCCCACGAAGGAGTCAGCATGCGCATCGGCGTCCCCACCGAGATCAAGAACAACGAGTACCGCGTCGCGGCCACGCCCGCCGGTGTCGCCGAGCTCGGGTCGCACGGCCACCAGGTGCTGGTGCAGGCCGGGGCCGGGTCCGGTTCGGCCTTCACCGACGACGAGTACCGCACCGCCGGCGCCACGATCGTCGACACCGCGGCCGAGGTGTGGGAGCGCGCCGAGCTGATCCTCAAGGTGAAGGAGCCGGTCGCGTCGGAGTACCCGATGATCCGGCCGGGCCAGGTGCTCTTCACCTACCTGCACCTCGCCGCCGACCGACCGCTGACCGATGCCCTCATCGACTCGGGCGCGACGGCGATCGCCTACGAGACCGTGCAGCTGCCGGACCGCTCGCTGCCCCTGCTGTCGCCGATGTCCGAGGTCGCCGGGCGACTGTCCGCCCAGGTCGGCGCGTTCCACCTGATGCGCACGAACGGCGGGCGCGGGCTGCTGCTCGGCGGGGTCCCCGGCACGCCGAAGGGCCGCGTGGTCGTCATCGGCGGTGGTGTCGCGGGGGAGCACGCCGCGACGATGGCGCTCGGCATGGGCGCCGACGTCACCGTGTTCGACATCAGCCTGCCGCGGCTCCGGGCACTGGACGCCCGGTTCGACGGCCGCGTCACGACCCTGCGCTCGTCGGCGCACGCCATCGCCGAGGCCCTGCGCGACGCCGACCTGGTGATCGGCTCCGTGCTCATCCCCGGGGCGTCCGCGCCGAAGCTCGTCACCGACGCGATGGTCGCCGACATGCGGCCGGGCTCGGTGCTGGTCGACATCGCGATCGACCAGGGCGGCTGCTTCGAGGGCTCCCACCCGACCACCCACGACGACCCCACGTTCGCGGTGCACGACACCGTGTACTACTGCGTGGCGAACATGCCCGGTGCCGTTCCGCGCACGAGCACGATCTCGCTGACGAACGCCACGCTGCCGTACGCCGTCGCGATCGCCGACCGTGGCTGGGAGGCCGCGCTCGAGGCCGACCCCGCACTCGCCGGCGGCCTGAACGTGCACGACGGCCGCGTCACGAACGCCGCGGTCGCCGCCGCCCACGGCCTGGTGGCGTCCGCGCGCTGATCTCTCGCGCTGAGGCCGGGGGCGTCGGGCTGTCCGGCCGCCCACTTCGCGAAAGCGACAGTTCCCCGCCGAACATCGGCGGGGAACTGTCGCTTTCGCGGCCCGGACGGGTGCGAGGCCGCGGGAACTGTCGCTTTCGCGGGCCTGACGTGCAGGCAGATCCGCGTCAGGCCGCGACCGGAGCCGCCGCCCGACCGGCACGCCCGCCGACCCAGCCGGCGCGGGCACGCACCACCACGGTCACGACGACCACGGCCGCCGCAGCCACCACGGCCGCGACCGCCGTCGGCACGGAGACGAGCGGTCCCTCGAACCGGGCCACGGCGACCCACGCCAGACCCCACGCGACCGAGGCCATGGGTGCCAGGCGTCCCCGGCCCCACAGCGCGATGAGGACCCCGACGAGCCCGGCCACCGCGGCGACGACCACGCCCCACGGGTCCTGCCCGAGTCCGAAGCCCCGGAAGCCCGCCGCCGTCAGCACCGCAGCGGTGTTCGCGGCCGTCGCGACGCAGACCCACCCCAGGTACAGCCCGAACGTGCCGTCGGTCAGGATCGCCTCGACGACGCCGCGGGACGGGGTCCGGCGCAGGATCGTGAACGTCCAGATCAGCACGACGAGCAAGGCGACGATGATCGGCTCGCTCGCCCACAGGAACCCGAACTGCACGGACAGGATCCACGCGGCGTTGAGCAGCAGGGAGAGCACCGCCGGAACCACCAGTCGCTCGTGCCGTTCGTCGTTCGCGGTGCGGAAGAGCTGCAGCACCGCGTAGCCGATGAGCCCGGCGTAGACGACACTCCAGATCGAGAAGGCCGGGCCGTCCGGTGCGATCGCGGTCGAGGACGCCGACAGGGCGCCACCGGCGGCGTCCTGGATGGGCGTGCCGCCGGCAGCGCCCGACCCGACGTACGCGCCGATGACGGCGACGACCGCGCTCACGGCCACCGCGATGCGCTTCCAGATCCTCTTCATGACAGTCCCTTTCGTCAGCATGCTGATGACCTGCACCGTAGGCGGCCGGTGGCGGCGGTCGTGCAGCGCACGTTCAGGCAGGACGCGGGGCGTGTGGCGGGGCCGCCACGGGCCTCCAGGCCGGAGACCGGCCACCCTGCGTACGGTGGGCGCGTGAGCGTCGAACTGAACACCGTCTACATCGACCGGATCGCACCGATCGCGAGTCCATCCCTCGACGACAGCTTCCGGATGCTCGACGAGCAGGGCGCCAGCGCGTGCATCGTCCTGCACCAGCCTGACGCCGAGGAACTCGGCGACGTCGCGGTCGCCCTCGGTCTGCACGAACTCGCCGTCGAGGACTCCGCCGAGGGGCACCAGCGACCGAAGCTCGAGCGCTACGGCTCGACGTTGTTCGTGGTGCTCAAGCCGGCGCTGTACAACGACCAGCAGGAAGAGGTGGCGTTCGGCGAGGTGTACGCCTTCGTCGGTGAGACCTTCTTCCTCGCCGTCGTGAAGGCCGACCCCCGCGGCAGGCAGACCGTTCCCCGGGCGCTGCAGCGGTTGAGCGGCAAGCCGGGGCTGGTGACCGTCGGCCCGCAGGCGCAGCTCTGGGCGCTGATGGACTCCATCGTCGACGGCTACGTGCCGGTGATCGACGGACTCGAAGAGGACATCAACCAGATCGAGGACCAGCTGTTCTCGGGCGAGGCCGGGGTGTCCCGCCGCGTGTACGAGCTGTTCGGCGAGGTCGTCGACTTCCAGCGAGCGGCGCGTCCCCTCGTCTACATGATCGAGAACCTGCACCGCGGCGCCGAGAAGTACCACCTGCCGATCGAGATGCAGCGGCGGTTTCGCGACGTCCTCGACCACGCGATCCGGGTGGTGGAGCGCCTCGACACGTTCCGGCAGCTGCTGCAGAACGCCCTGACCGTCGACTCGACCCTGGCGGCACAGAAGCAGAACGACGACACGAAGAAGATCTCCGGCTGGGCGGCGATCCTGTTCGCACCGACGCTCATCGCCGCGATCTACGGGATGAACTTCACGCACATGCCCGAACTCGGCTGGACGTGGGGGTACCCGCTGTCGATCGTCGCGATGGTCCTGTTCGCCGCGATCCTGTACGTGGTGTTCAAGGTCAAGCGCTGGTTCTGAGCCGCAACCGGAGCCGCGCCGCAGCCTGGGCTGAGCCGCAACCGGAGCCGCGCCGCAGCAGGATTTGCAGCGGACGGCCCCGGACCGGAAAGCTCTGACGTGCAACGACGCCGACTGGAGCCCGCATGCCGCACGAACTCGTCCACCTGACCGCCGGTGGCGTCTCGCTCGTCCTGGACTGCCGCGACGACGCGCTCCCCGCCGTCGTGCACTGGGGAGCGGCACTCGGGCCGCTCGATACCGACGCGCTGACGGCCCTCGCCGACGCCGACGTCGCGCCCGTCGCACCGAACGAGATGGACGATCCGGTGCGCCTGTCGGTGCTGCCCGAGCCACACCGGGGCTGGAGCGGTCGTCCGGGGCTCGCCGGGCACCGTGACGGCGCCGACTGGTCGCCGGCGTTCACGGTGACGTCGCTCGCGGTCACCGACTCCGCGGTCACCGCCGACGCCGAGGACACCGTCGCCGGGCTCACCGTCCGGGTCGCCATCGAGATGCTCGGCTCCGGGCTCGTGCGGGCCCGCGCGGGCGTGACGAACACCGCCGACGGCGTCTACACCGTCGACGACCTGACGCTCGCGATGCCGATCCCGTCGGGGGCCCGCGAGATCCTGGACTTCGCCGGCCGCTGGGGCAAGGAGCGGACCCCGCAGCGCCGCGAACTCGTCGTGGGGACCCACCAGCGCGAGGGCCGGAAGGGCCGCACCGGCACCGACGCAGCGACCGTGCTGACGGTGGGGGAGCCGGGGTTCGGCTTCGCCCACGGTCAGGTCTGGGGCGTCCACACCGCCTGGAGCGGCAACCACCGGCACCACGCCGAACGGCTCGCCACGGGCCGCCAGGTCATCGGCGGCGGCGAACTCCTGCTGCCCGGCGAGGTCCGGCTCGGCACCGGCGCCACGTACGAGGGGCCGTGGGTGTACTTCGCCCACGGGGACGGCCTCGACGACCAGGCCCGACGGTTCCACCGCTGGCTCCGCAGCCGCCCGCAGCACCCGACGACGCCCCGCCCGATGACGATCAACGTGTGGGAGGCCGTGTACTTCGACCACGACCTGGCCCGTCTCGTCGACCTCGCCGAGCGTGCCGCGGCCCTCGGCGTTGAACGCTACGTGCTCGACGACGGCTGGTTCCGTGGCCGCCGCGACGACCACGCCGGCCTCGGTGACTGGTACGTCGACGAGGGCGTCTGGCCGGACGGACTCGGCCCCCTGGTCGACCGCGTCCGTGCGCTCGGCATGGAGTTCGGCCTGTGGTTCGAACCCGAGATGGTGAACGAGGACAGCGACCTCGCCCGCGCCCACCCGGAGTGGATCCTGCAGGCCGACGGTCGGCTGCCCGCGCGTTCCCGCGACCAGCAGGTGCTGAACCTGGCGATCCCCGAGGCCTTCGACCACGTGCTCGAACGGATGACGGCGATCATCGGCGAGTACGCGGTCGACGCCGTGAAGTGGGACCACAACCGCGACCTCGTCGAGGCGGGGTTCCCGGGCGGTGGCGCAGCGGTCCACGAGCAGACCCTCGCCGCGTACCGGTTGATGGCGACGCTCGGCGAGCGCTTCCCGTCGCTGGAGATCGAGTCGTGCTCGTCGGGTGGCGGTCGGGTCGACCTCGGCGTCATCGAGCACACCGCGCGGGTGTGGGTGTCCGACGACATCGACCCGCTCGAGCGCCAGCAGATGCACCGGTGGACGCAGCAGCTCCTGCCGCCGGAGCTGCTCGGGTCGCACATCGCGAGCGGCCGGAACCACACGACCGGTCGCGTCCACGACCTCGCCTTCCGTGCGGGCACCGCCCTGGTCGGCCACCTCGGCATCGAGTGGGACCTGGCCGGCGCGACCGCCGACGAGTCCGCTGCACTGACCGAGTGGATCGCGCTGTACCGGGAGCTCCGCCCGCTCCTGCACGGCGGCGACCTGGTGCGCTCGGACGAGGTCGACGACGCACGGCTCGTGTACGGCACGGTCGCGCCGGATCGGCAGCAGGCCGTCTTCTTCCTCGCCGGCATCGGCCGCTCCGAGGTCTCCGGCACCGGCCGCGTCACCTTCCGCGACCTCGACCCCGACACGGCGTACCGCGTCGACCCGGTGGTCATCGGCGACGGCCACGACCTGGTGCGACCGGACTGGTGGTCCGGCCCGCGCGTGTTCAGCGGCCGGGTGCTCGGCACCGTCGGCCTGCAGCCACCGCTCATGCCGGCCGACTGCGTGGTGCCGTTCCGGGTGACGGCCGTCTGACGACGGGTGGTCGGGGTGCCCGGCCTGGAGGCCCGTCCCGCGTCCGGCCGGCCCGTCGCGGTCCGTCATCGGGTGCGTCCAGCCCGTTAGGCTTCCGGTCATGCCGCACTCCGGACACGCGACCCCGGTCTGGGCCCTCAAGCTCGCCGTCGTCACCGCCCTGGTGGGCGTCTCCGGCGGCATCGCCGGCATCGCGGTCTGGCTCGCGCTCCAGCTCATCCAGTTCGTCGCCTTCGGGTACGGGTTCGGCGGGCACCTCGAGGCCGCCGACGCATCGTCGGGCCTGAACCGGTTCCTCGCGCTCACCGCGGCCGGCGTCCTGACCGGGTTCGCCTGGTGGGCGCTCCGTCGGTGGGGGCGCTCGATCGTCTCGGTCACCGCGGCCGTCGACGGCAAGCGGATGCCGGCCCTGGCGACGCTCGCGAACGCCGGCATCCAGATCCTGGCCGTGGGGCTCGGCGCGTCCATCGGCAAAGAGGTCGCTCCGCGCGAGGTCGGGGCCTGGCTCGCCCAACTCGTCACCCGTCGTGCGGGGCTGACCGCGCGCGAGACGAAGATCCTCGTCGCCTGCGGTGCTGCGGCCGGCCTCGCCGCCGTGTACGACGTACCCCTCGGTGGTGCGCTGTTCGCGGTCGAGGTCCTGCTCGGGGAGATCAGCTTCGCGACCGCCCTGCCCGCCTTCGCCACGAGTGCGGTCGCCGCCATCACCGCCCGGCTCGTGATCCCGGACGAGGTGCTCTACCACGTGCCCGCGATGCACCTGTCGCCGTCGCTGCTCGTCTGGGCGATCGTCGTGGGACCCGTGCTGGGACTCGCCGGGGTCGGGTTCGTCAAGCTGACCAACCGGCTGCAGGGCATCGCGCCGAAGGGCTGGCACCTGCTCGTCGTGCTGCCGGTGGTCTTCGCGATGGTGGGGCTCATCGCGATCCCGTTCCCGGAGATCCTCGGCAACGGGCGGGCGCTCGGCCTCGTCGCGATGAACACCACGCTCGACGACGCCTCGTTCGCCGGCCTCTCACCGATCGTCCTGCTGCTGTTGCTCGGGGTCCTGCGGACCGTGACCACCTCTGCGACCATCGGAGCGGGTGCGGTCGGTGGCACGCTGACCCCCTCGATCGCGATCGGTTCCGCGATCGGTGGCGGGCTGGGCGGTGCGTGGCTGTTGCTGTGGCCGGCCGACGGCCCGAGCCTGGCGGCCTTCGCCTTCGTCGGTGCAGCGGCCTTCCTCGCCACCACCATGCGGGCGCCGTTCACCGCCCTGGTGCTCGTCGTCGAGTTCACCCAGCAGGGCACCGACATCCTCGTGCCCTCGTTGCTCGCGGTGTCCGGCGCGGTCGCCGTCGGGTACGTGCTCGCGCGCCGTCGCAGCGCCCAGATGGTGTGAAGACCCCGAGCGTTCCGGTACGGACGACTACCCGGCGGCCTACTGTCGGCGCCAGGACGGAGCGACGGGCTCCGCACCGAGACGAGGAGCAACCGATGGCGGGGTTCGACGACATCACGAAGAAGGCCCAGGAGTTCCTGAAGGACGGCAAGGTCCAGGACGCCCTGCAGAGCGAGAAGGCCGAGGGCGTCAGCGACAAGGTGCTCGGCGGTGTGGCCGACGCGGTCAAGAAGGCCACGGGCGGCAAGTACGACGACAAGATCGACGGTGCCCGCGACGCAGCGGACAAGAAGATCGGCAACGAGTAGCGAACCACGTGCGACGGCCCAGGACCCGGCGTGGTCCTGGGCCGTCGCCGTGCCGACTGGACGTGGTCGGGAACAACGGACACCATGGACGGGTTGCTCCGGACAGCAGCACCAGGAGGACGAGACGTGACAGTCGTGGCGCCGAACCAGCCGCTCACCGAGACCGAGGTCGAGGCGATCAAGCGGGACTTCCCGATCCTCGCGCAGGACGTGAACGGGCAGCCGTTGGCGTACCTGGACTCCGGGGCGACGGCTGAGCGCCCGCGCCAGGTCCTCGACGCCGAGCGCCGGTTCCTCGAACACGACAACGCCGCCGTCCACCGCGGGGCCCACACGCTCGCGGCGCTCAGCACCGACGCCTACGAGGACGCCCGCGCCACCGTCGCCGGCTTCATCGGTGCCGCCGCCCCGACCGAGGTCGTCTGGACCGCGAACGCCACCGACGCCCTCAACCTCGTCGCCTACGGCATGGCCAACGCCAGCCGTGGCCGCGGTGGTGTCGACGCAGAGCGCTTCCGCCTGGGCGCCGGTGACGAGATCCTCGTGACCGAGGCCGAACACCACGCCAACCTCGTGCCGTGGCAGGAGCTCGCCGCGCTGACCGGTGCCACCCTGCGCTGGATCCCGGTCGCCGACGACGGCACCTGGACCGCCGACGACGCCGCGGCGCTGATCACCGACCGCACGAAGGTCGTCGCGTTCTCGCACGTCTCGAACGTCACCGGGATGATCGCCCCCGTCGAGCAGGTCGTCGGCCTCGCCCATGCCCGCGGTGCCCTCGTGGTGCTCGACGCCTGCCAGTCCGCGCCGCACCGTCCCCTCGACGTGCAGCAGCTCGGGGTCGACTTCGCCGCGTTCTCCGGGCACAAGATGCTCGGCCCGAACGGCATCGGCGTGCTCTGGGGCCGTGCGGAGCTGCTCGACGCCCTGCCGCCGTTCCGCACCGGTGGCTCGATGATCACCACCGTGACGATGGAGGGCTCCGAGTTCATGCCGGCACCCGAGCGGTTCGAGGCCGGCACGCAGCCCGTGTCCCAGGCGGTCGCCCTCGCCGAGGCCGTCCGCTACCTGCAGGGCATCGGCATGGAACGCGTCCGTGCTCACGAGGAGCACCTCGCCCGCCGGATGCTCGACGGTCTGGCAGCAGTCCCCGGCATCCGCCTGGTCGGTCCGCCCCCCGGCGTCCCGCGCTCCGGCCTGGTGTCCTTCGACGTCGACGGCGTGCATGCCCACGACGTCTCGCAGTACCTCGATGCGCAGGGCATCGCCGTGCGTTCCGGCCACCACTGCGCCCAGCCCCTGCACCGCCGCCTCGGACTCGTCGCGACGAGCCGTGCCAGCACGTACGTGTACACGACCGAGCACGACGTCGACCGGTTCCTCGCAGCCGTCGCCGAGGTCCGCGACTACTTCGGAGCCACCGCGTGAACGCCCTCGACAGCCTGTACCAGCAGGTCATCCTCGACCACGCGAAGGCGCGGCACGGCGACGGTGCGATGCCCGACGCGGATGCCTCGCACTTCGAGCGGAACCCCACGTGCGGCGACGAGATCACGGTCAGCCTGCGGCTCGAACCCGGCACCGACCGCATCGCCGGGCTCGCCTGGCAGGGTGACGGCTGCTCGATCTCGATGGCCTCGGCATCGGTCCTCACCGACATGGCCGTCGGCCGCACGGTGCCCGAGTTCCTCGCACTGACCGAGGAGTTCCGCAACATGATGCGCTCGCGCGGTGTGGGTGAGCCCGACGAGGACGTCCTCGAGGACCTCGTCGCCTTCCACGGCGTCTCCAAGTTCGTCATGCGCGTCAAGTGCGGCATGCTCGCCTGGGTCGCGGCGGAAGCAGCCGCGCGCGAGGCGACCGCTTCCCGCTGAGCCGGCTGCGGCCACGCAAGGGGCGCGATGATCATCGAGACGGAGCGACCCGGCGCGGGCCGGGCCGACGCGATCGTGCGGGCCTACCTGACGGAGGTCGCGTCGCGGTGGTACGGGCGGGCGGCGACGACGGCCGAGGTCGACCGGGCGCTCGACGAGGAGCCGTACGACGACCTGCAGGGGGACTCCGGGGTGTTCGTCGTCGCGAGTGACGGGGAAGCCGCTGTCGCCTGCGCCGGCGTGCGCTTCGTCGGTGCCGTCGGCGAGCTGACGAAGGTGTTCACGCTGCCGGAGCACCGCGGCCGAGGCGTCGGTTCGGCGCTCCTGCGCCACGTCGAGGACGTCTGCAGGGGACGCGGGATCACATCGCTGCGGCTGGACACCCGCGCTGAGCTCGCCGAGGCCTGTGCGCTCTACGAGCGGCTCGGCTTCGTCCGGGTGGCGCCGTTCAACGACGATCCGTACTCGGACCGCTGGTACGCCAAGCGGATCAGCTGATGACGCCGACTTCGCGCAGCGCGTCACCGACGCTGATGCGCTCGTTCCGATCCTGCGCCTGTTCCCAGCGGGCCTCCGCGCGCGCGATGGCCTGGTCGTCGAGACCCAGGAGCTCGTAGAGCCCGTCGAGCTCACGCGGTGCGAGGTGCATGAACCGCAGCGGGAGCTTTCGTTCGGGGCTCGCGTAGCTCTGCTGGGCGAGCTGGTCGAGGACGCCCGGGTCGGTCTCGCGTTGTTCCATGAGCAGGACGACGGTTCGTGACCTCGTCATCATGAGGAAGGCGGACCGCACGTTCTCGTCCCGATCGGTCGCCAGTGTGATCTCGACGGCGAGGGGGAGGTCCTCTTCGCCCGCGAGTTCCCACCGCTGCGAGGTGTCCCCGTGGATCGCGGTGAGCATGTCCGGGTGGACGCCGAGGCCGCGCTCGCCGCGTTCCGGTCGCAGCGCGGGCGGGCGGGGGTCGTCCCCGACGCGGGCGGTGGGGAAGCCGACGCCCGTGTACACGGTGTGGGCGATCGGCAGGAACTGGAGCGCCTGGTGCAGTGCGGTCGCGGCGTCCTGCACCGCCGGAGCGGTCACGTCACCGTCGGCGGCCGCGATGGCGGTGGCGTAGTCGGAGAGTGCGGTGTGCTGCTGCTCGATGGCCCGGGCGAACATCTCCTTGCCCCTGGCGGTGTCGCCGAGGAGCCGCGGGTCCAGGTGCAGCGTGACGGCGCTCGGGTCCTGCAGGTGTCCCCGTGGTGTGCCACCGCCCGACATCATGATCTCGAACGTCTCGTCTTGCTCGTGGGCATCGGTCACGTCGCTGACGCTACCTGCTCAGGGAAGCGTGACGACGAGCTTCCGGGCGGAGACACCGGCGCGGAGCTCGGCGAGGGCATCCGGGATCGCGGCGAGTCCCGATCCGACGACGGACGCGGTCGGGGTGGCACGGTACCGCCCGGTGCGGAGCGCCTCGGGCAGGAAATCGCGGTAGATCGCGGGGCCGACCTCGGACTCCGTCGGGCGGCCGCCCCAGATCGCGGTGACGTGGACCCCGTGTCGGCGCTCGAGCCGCGCCCGGATCGTCGTCACCGGTGTCGGGTACGCCGACGCGAGTCGACCGGAGCCGGTGGCTGCCCGGACGATCGGGAGCGTGCGGGTCAGCGAGCCCTGGCCGAAGGCGAGGGTGCCGGCGAGCTCCCGGTCGGCGAGTGCCTCGAGGATGCGGCGTTCGGCACCGTCGTCGCGGTAGTCGAACACGGCCTCGGCCCCGAGGTCCTGCACGAACCCGTGGTTCTTCGGCGATGCGGTGCCGATCACGGCGTAGCCGGCGGCCCGGGCGAGCCGGACGGCGTTGGCGCCGACGCTCGTGGACGCGCCCCACACCAGAACGACCCCGGGGCGCTCGGACGTGTCGGCCGTCGGGAGCGACAGCGCGAGCTGATCCGGCTCGAAGAGACCTGCCGCGGCGGTCGAGACGGCGAGTGGCAGGACCGCCGCCTGCTCGGCGGGCAGGGTATCCGGAACCGGGGTCGTCACACGGTCGAGCAGCAGGACCAGGTGCTGGAAGGCCCCTTCGGCAGCACTGTTCCGGTGCTGTTCCTGCCCCGCGGCGTGCCCGACGACCCGGTCGCCCACGCGGAAGCGCTCGACGTCCGGGCCGATCGCGACGACCGTGCCGGCGACGTCCGACCCGAGGACCGCGGGGAACCGCAGCTTCGGGAACACCAGGTGCCGGAAGAGCCCGCCGACGGCGTCGACCGGGTTGACGGCGACCGCCTCGGCGCGGACGACGAGTTCGCCGGGGCCGGGCTGCGGGACCGGTGCGGGCCCGACGGCGAACCGCCCGGTCGACGTGGTCCAGAGTGCTGCGTTGCCGGATGGCGACATGGTGTCCCGAATCTCTTGCTCGAAGTGAATCATGACACGACGTGTCATCGCCCAGTCAACCATGACACGCTGTGTCATCACCACTACTGTGGACACATGCGTTGGTCTCCGGATGCCCGAGGGCGACTCGAGCGTGCGGCGTTCGAGCTCTTCGCCGAGCAGGGCTACCAGGCGACGACCGTGCCGCAGATCACCGCACGGGCCAGCCTGACGACCCGCACCTTCTTCCGGTACTTCGCCGACAAGCGCGAGGTGATCTTCGCCGGTGACGAGATCCCCGACCTCGCCCGGGCCGCCATCGAGGGTGCACCGGCCGGGATCGACCCGCTCGACATTGTCGTGCACGGCCTCCGCACCGTCGCCGACGAGCGGTTCGAGGGGCGGCACGGCGAGGTCGGCTCGGTGCGGCGGCTGGTGCTGTCCGAGTCGTCGCTCCGGGAGCGCGACGCCCGGAAGCGCGCCGACCTGACAGACGCGGTGCGCGAGGCCTTCGTCCACCGCGGGCTCGATCCGTCCGAGGCGGCGGTGATCGCCGAGACGACCGTGATGCTGTTCCACCTGGCCCTCGAGGCCTGGCTCACCGGACCGGCCGAGCGCCGGATGGCCGACGTGGTCGACGAGCAGCTCAGCGCACTCCGTGGGGTGCTCGATCGGCGGCCCGCAGCGTCATGAACACGTCGACGCCGTCGTTGGTGTCGAGCACGAAGCCGTGTCGTTCGTAGAGTCGACGAGCCGGGCTGCCCACCAGCACGTTGAGCCGCGTCGGGCCGTCGTGGGGCTCGTCGAGGACGGCGCGCAGCACGGTCGAACCGACTCCACGCCCCTGGACGTCGGGCGCGAGGTAGAAGTGCTCGACCCAGCGGACGTCGTCCTCGACCCGCACGGTGATCGACCCGACGTCGCGGTCGTCGACCACGACGATGCGGGTCAGCTCCGGCTGGAACGCGTCGCGGAGGCGCTGTCGGACGCGCGTCTCGTCGAACACCCCGAGGCGTGTCAGGTCGTCGCGCAGCACCACGGCCCGGAGCTCGACGAGCCACTCGAGGTCCTTGGTGGTGCTGTCCCGCAGTGCGACGTCCATCCGCTCAGCCTACGAACTCCGGTGCACCGTCATCGACCTCGTACGCTTGCCCGATGGACCGCGACGGCGTCATCGACCTTGTCTCGTCCCGCCGCGCCTCGGCCCGTGCACCGATCGTCGTCGGTGTCTCCGGCTACTGCGGATCCGGCAAGTCGACGCTGACGCGCACCCTCGTCGAGGGGCTCCCCGGCGCGGTCCGCATCCGCGGCGACGACTTCCTCGACCCCGTTCGGTCCCATCAGCGGTCGGCCGACTGGGACGGCGTCGATCGTCCCCGTCTGGTGTCGTCGGTGCTCGAACCGCACCGAGCCGGTCGTGCGAGCACGTTCCAGCGGTTCGACTGGTCGGTGCGAGCCCTCGGCCCGGCCGAGCCGCTGCCGCGGACGGACGTCCTGGTCGTCGACCTGATCGGACTCTTCCACCCCGACGCGCTCCCGCACCTCGACGTCAGCATCTGGTGTGACGTCGACCTCGACACGGCGGTGTGTCGGGGCACGGCTCGTGATCGCGCGCTCGGGCGCAGGCACGATGCGCTCTGGCGGGACGTGTGGGTCCCCAACGAGCGTGACTTCGAGGAACGGTATGCACCGAAGGACGCCGCCTCGGTGCGCTACGCGCCCTGACGCCGTAGCGACGTCACCATGCTCCGCAGGATCTGACGGGCCTCGGTCTGCTGGTCTGCGGTCAGATCGGCGAGCATCCGCTGCTCGACCCCACGGATCGCCGCACTCGCCTGCGCCAGACTCCGCCGCCCGCTGTCGGTCAGCTGCGTGGGGAGTGCCTTGCCGACCGACGGTTCGGTGGCACGGGTGACGAAGCCGTCGCGCTCCAGGGTCTGCAGCAACACGTTCATCGACTGCCGGGTCACGAACGTGCCGCGCGCGAGTTCGGAGTTCGACAGGCCGGGGCGCTGCGCGAGCAGCTCGAGGCAGGAGTAGTGCGTCACCGTCATGCCGAGCGGGCGCAGCACGGCTTCCATCGACGCCCGGAGGGCGCTCGCGGTCTCCTTGAGCAGGTAGCCGATCGACGTCTCGAGGTGGATGCCGGTGTCGTCTTGACGCATGTCAGTAGTCTGACATAGCTTGTCCTGTGTCAGAAGACTGACACGTACTCAAGGAGCACCACATGCCCGTCACAGGCCCCGACTTCATCTCCCTGCAGACCCGCGACCTCGATGCCTCGCAGGCGTTCTACGAGCGGTACCTCGGCCTCGTCCGCTCGCAGGCCGGTCCGCCGCACGCCGTCGTGTTCGAGACCACGCCGATCGCCTTCGCCCTGCGCGACCTGGTGCCCGGCACGGACCTCGACGCGGTGGCGCAGCCCGGCGTCGGCGCCGCGGTCTGGCTGCACGCAACGGACGTGCAGGCGATCCACGACGCGCTGGTCGCCGACGGCCACCGCATCGTCTCGGCGCCGATCGATGGTCCCTTCGGTCGGACGTTCACGTTCGCCGACCCCGACGGCTACCACGTCACGCTCCACGACCGCGCCTGAGCCCTGGAGCCGGCCACGCGCCCGGCGCGGGCGACGTGACGGACGCGGGGCGGGCCTCCAGGCCGGTGCCGGAGACGACCGTCACGCTTCGTCACGATCCGTGACGGTCGCAGGTGTCCGACGTAGCGTCTCGACCCGTGACCACCAGCAGCGAGCACCGGCAGATCCGCTTCAACGCGTTCGACATGAACTGCGTCGCGCACCAGTCCTCCGGACTGTGGCGGCACCCGCGCGACCGGTCGCGGGACTACCGCGACCTGACCTACTGGACGGACCTGGCGAAGACGCTCGAGCGCGGGGCGTTCGACGGCATCTTCATCGCCGACGTCCTGGGCACCTACGACGTGTACGGCGGCTCGAACGAGGCCGCGCTCCGCACCGGGTCGCAGGTGCCGGTGAACGACCCGATCCTGCTCGTGTCGGCGATGGCATCGGTGACCGAGCACCTGGGATTCGGCATCACGGCCGGAACCGCGTACGAACACCCGTACCCGTTCGCCCGACGCATGTCGACGCTCGACCACCTGACCAAGGGGCGGGTCGGCTGGAACGTCGTCACCGGGTACCTGCCGAGTGCCGCGCGGAACATGGGCCAGGCCGACCAGCTGTCGCACGACGACCGGTACGACGTGGCGGACGAGTACCTCGAGGTCCTCTACAAGCTCTGGGAGGGCTCGTGGGAGGACGACGCCGTCGTCGCCGACCGCGAAGCCGGGGTCTTCACGGACCCGGCGAAGGTGCACCCGATCGAGCACCACGGCACGCACTTCGACGTGCCGGGCATCCACCTGTCCGAACCGTCCGTGCAGCGCACGCCCGTCATCTACCAGGCGGGCGCGTCACCGCGCGGCATCCGCTTCGCCGCGGAGAACGCGGAAGCGGTCTTCGTGGGCGCACCGACCGTCGAGCAGCTCGCGTCGACCGTCGCGAAGGTCCGGGACGCCCTGGAGGCAGCTGGTCGCGACCGGTACGCCGCCCGCGTCTACACGCTGCTCACCGTGATCACGGACGCCACCGACGAGCTTGCCCAGGCGAAGTACGAGGACTACCTGTCGTACGCGTCGGAGCTCGGTGCGCTGGTGCTCAACTCCGGCTGGATGGGCGTCGACCTGTCGCAGTGGGACCCGGACCAGCCCCTCGGCGACGTCGAGTCGAACGCGATCCAGTCGGCGGCGGCGAACATCGCGGCAGCGACGGGGGAGGACGGGTCGAAGTGGACGATCCGTGACCTGGCGCGGCAGACGGCGATCGGCGGGCTCGGCCCGGTGGCGGTCGGCGGGGGAGCGACGATCGCCGACCGGCTGCAGGAGATCCAGGAGCTGACCGACGTCGACGGCTTCAACCTGGCGTACGCGGTGACCCCGGGCACGTGGGAGGACGTCATCGAGTTCGTCATCCCGGAGCTCCGCGCCCGTGGGGCCTACCCGGAGGAGTACGAGCCGGGATCGCTGCGCCAGAAGCTGCACGGCCGTGGGGACCGGCTGCCCGACGAGCACCGTGGGGCGTCGTTCAGGATCGGGAGCCGGGCGGTCGTAGGCTGATCGGGTGATCGAGTCGTCCGTGGTCGTGCATCCCGCGACCCCGGACGAGACCGACACCTGCATCGACCTGTGGGCCGCGGCCGTGGCTGCCCGTGACGGTGCCGCCGAGGACCCGGCGGTGCGGGAGCGCGCGCGGCAGAAGTTCGCGGCGGAGCACGTCGCCTGGCTGGTGGCTCCCGGCCCGGACGGTGCGGTCGACGGCTTCGTGCTCGTGACGGCACCGGGCACCGGTCGGTCGACGGACCCGGCGGACGCCGCCTACCTGTCGTTGCTCGCGGTGCGCCCCGGGGTGCAGGCCCGCGGGGTCGGACGGTCGCTGCTGTCCGAGGCGGTGCACGACGCCCGGGCCGCCGGGCACCCCCGCGTGGTGCTGCACGTGCTCGGCGACAACGACCGGGCGGTGCGGCTGTACGAGGCGGGCGGCTTCGTGGCGACGGGCGACGAGTTCGCGCACGCGCTGAGCGGGGTCACCACCCGCGTGTACGTCGCGGGCTGACGCTGGCTACGCGTCCTGACCGCGCACCGGCGTCCACGTCGGGTAGGTCGCCGAGCGCCCGTCGCCCGACGACGTGCGGGTGATCCGGCGCTGGACCCACGGCAGGACGTACTCGCGGTAGTAACGGAGTTCCTCGCCCAGGCGGGTCCGGGCGGCACCGGGGTCCGCGGGCTCGACCGGCGCGGGGCCGTCCAGGACCGCGTGCAGCGCCAGGTCCGCGACGCGCTGGTGCCCGGTGGCGTTCATGTGCAGCCGGTCGTCCGACCAGAACTCCGCACGGCGCAGGTGCGGGTCGCGGGAGACGTCGACGAACGGCAGACCGCGGCGTCGGGCGAGGGTGCCGAGCGCCTCGGCCCAGGCGTCACCGCGGCGGTTGATGAGTGAACCGAGGGGCAGGCGGGCGCTCGGGTCGGCCGGGCTGAGGAGTGCCAGGCGCGCCCCGGTGGCCTCGACGCGGTCGGCGGCGGCCTCGACCTGCCCGATCAGCGCGTCCACCTCGAAGCGCGGGCGCAGCAGGTCGTTGCCGCCGGCGCAGAAGGTGATGAGGGTCGGCGCCGGGTCGAGCGCGAGGGCGGCCTCGAGTTGACCGTCGAGGACCCCGGCGAGCAGTCGGCCGCGCACCGCGAGGTTCGCGTACGAGACGTGGGCGTCCGAGGCTCCCGCCATCGCGCTCGCGAGTCGTCCGGTCCAGCCGGGGAACGGAGCGGGTCCGGCGTCGCCGATGCCCTCCGAGAAGCTGTCGCCGATCGCGACGTAGCGGATGGTGTCGTGCATGCGCCCATCATCGTGCACATGCCTGTGCAGGTTCCCGGTGGGCGGCGCGAGCTTCGTGAGTTTGGTGGGCTTCGTGAGCAGAAATGGTCGGGTCACCGTTCGGCACCCGACCATTTCTGCTCACGAAGGGCTCGTCACCCTCAGCGAACCCTCACAGCACCGCCTTCGGCACCCGGTGCAGGGTGACCGCACCGACGGCGGCGAAGGGGTGCAACGGATCCGGGGCGGTGGAGCCGGTCGGCCCGCCGAGCTTCGAGTCACCGACCGCGCTGAGCACCGCGTAGGCGTCCTCGGCGGTCCAGCCGTGCTCGTCGACCAGGAACGCGAAGGCATCCTCGTACCCGCGCCGGACGCTCTCCTGCACGGGGTCGCCGAGGCCGACGAACAGCCAGTCGTCGGCGGTCTCGATGCGGGGCGCGCGGAGCACCGGACCGCCCTTGACCAGGTCGACGGAGACGATCGCGGTGCCCTGGGCCTCGATGGCGACGAACGACGACTCGCCCTCGGCCATGAGCGCGTGGATGTCGCCGATCGACAGCAGCGCACCGGGGACCCGGACGGGCAGGGACACCGTCGAGCCGGGGCGGGCCTCGGTGACGTCCATGTTGCCGCCCTCCGGGTAGGCCGGCATGATCGTCGAGTTCTCGCCCTCGGCCGGCGCCGTGCCGATGCACCCGATCATCGGCCGGACGGGGAACCGGTGCCGGTCGGACACCTGCACCATGTCGTCCGAGATCGGGCAGCGGCGGGCGAAGACCCGGTCGCCCATCACGTGCTGCAGGGCCCCGGAGCCGGGCAGGGACACCGACCAGCCGTGCGTGGTCAGCTCGATGGCGTGGATGGTCACCACGAGGGTGTCGCCGGGTTCCGCCCCCTCGACGAACACCGGCCCGGTCACCGGGTTGATCGGTGCCTGCAGCTGCGCCATGTCGTGGTGCTGGTCGAGTTCGGCGTAGACGGCGTCGGTGGTCTCGAAGCCGATGGTCTCGCCGGTGCCGGGGCGGACCCGCAGCACGGGCTCCCGGTCGGCCGAGAACCCGGGGCGGCCGAGGGTGTTCGGCAGGAAGTGGTCCGGCGTCATCGTGCGTCCTCGGTCGTCGGTTCTGCTTCGGAGCCGACCTCGGTGGAACGGCCGGTGCGTCGGTAGTACAGGAACACGGCCGCGCCGACGATCAGCCAGATGATGCCGCCGACCTTCGCCTCGACCGCGGCGTTGAGCAGGACGTACCCGATGATCAGGAACCCGACCAGCGGCACGACCAGGTGCAGCAGCCAGTTGCGCGACTTCCCCTTGACCACGTGGTGCACGAAGACGGACACGTGCAGGAGCATGAAGCCGAAGAGCGCGCCGAAGTTCACGAGCGACGAGATCGTGTCGATCTGCCCGACGAAGAACAGCACCAGGATCGCGGAGAGCACCGAGACGACGATGATCGCGTTCTGCGGCACCTGGCGCCCGTTGAGCTTGTGCAGGAACGCGGGCAGCTGACGGTCGCGGCTCATCGAGAAGAGCAGACGGCTCGTCGCGGCCTGTGCGGCCATGGCGTTCGCGATGCCGACGGCGAGCACGTTGACGGCGAAGAACGCGGTCGCCCACCCGCTCGACGAAGCCTGCTCGACGATGGTGAAGAAGGCGTTGCCGGCCTCGCTGTCCGCGAACGAGTCCCGCCCCGCGGCCAGGGCGGACGCGAGCCAGGTCTGCAGGATGAACAGGAACGCCACGATCACGAGCGCCAGGATCATCGCCGTGCCGGCTCCGCCACGACGGCCGGTGGACTCCTCGGACAGCGTCGAGATGCCGTCGAAGCCCAGGAAGCTCAGCACCGCGATCGACAGGGCCGAGGCGATGAGCGGCGCCGACACCTTGGCCGGGTCCCAGATCTGCTCGGTGCTGAAGGACGCGTCGGGGATCGTCCCGCCGGTCAGCGCGACGATGGCGATGACGACGAAGATCGCGACGAAGACGAGCTCGATGAGCAGGAAGATGCGGTTCGCGAGCTTGAGCGAGGACACCCCGGCCAGGTTGATGACCGTGTTGATCGCGACGAACACGAGCGCCCACAGCCAGCGGGGCGTGCCCGGGAAGATGCCGACCATGCTCTCCGCGGCGAACACGTAGAGCAGCGTCGGGACGAGCAGGTAGTCGAGCAGGATCGCCCAGCCGGCGAAGAACCCGGCGGTGGGGTGGATGCCGCGGCCGACGTACGAGAACACGCTGCCGGCGAGGGGGATCGACTTCGCCATCTGCGCGTAGGCCAGGGCGGTGAAGATCATCGCGACGAGGCCGACGAGGTACACCAGCGGCACCATGCCGCTGGAGGCGTTGTAGACGGTCCCGAAGATCGCCCACGGGGCGATCGGGACCATGAAGACCAGGCCGTAGATGAGCAGGTCGGTGGTGGAGACGGAGCGCTTGAGCTCCTGCTTGTAGCCGTAGGCCTCGAGCTGCTGCTGTGCGGAGAGCTCGCTGTGCTGCTGCGACATGTCGGGTTCCGTTTCGGGTGGAGGGACGGGTGCGGCGGTGGGGGTGGGGACTGCTTGCCTGGAGGCGCGGGGCGGGCCCGCCACGCGCCTCCAGGCAAGGTGGTGGCCGGGTCAGGCGTCGTCGTGCGCGGCCAGGAAGGCCGCGACGACCCGGCGGAACTCCGCCGGCTGTTCCAGGTGCGAGCAGTGGCTCGCACCGGGGAGGACGTGCTGCCGGACGTCGGCGATCCGCTCGACGAACGGCGCCCACGTGGCGGGGGTGGCCTCGTCGTGCTCGCCGGCGACGACGAGCGTCGGCACGGCGACGCGGTCGAGCCGGTCGGCGATGGTCCAGTCACGCATCGTGCCGATGACGTGGAACTCGTTCGGGCCGTTCATCGTGTGGTAGACCGTCGGCTCGCGCTCCATCTGCTCCTCGGAGTCGACGAAGTCCTGCGGCATCGGGACCACGCGGCAGACGTGCCGCTCGTAGAAGACCTGCGTCGCCGCCAGGTACTCGGGGTCGTCGACGGTGCCGGCCGTCTCGTGCCGGGTCAGGGCGTCCTGCACGTCGGCGGGCAGCTGCGCGCGGAGCTCGGCGGCGCCGTCGACCCAGAGCTGCATCGACGCGGGGGAGTTGCAGATCGCCAGCGACCGGAGCCCCGCGGGCTGCTGCACCGCGATCTCGGCGCCGAGCATGCCGCCCCACGACTGCCCGAGCACGTGGTGGTCGCCGAGCCCGAGGTGCTCGACCAGGGCGGCGTACTCGTCGACGAACAGCTGCGGCTGCCAGGTGTCGACCGGCGCGTCCGGGCGGTGGCTGCTCCGGCCGCAGCCGAACTGGTCGTGGTGGACGACGGTCCGGCCGGTCTCGTCGGCCAGGGCCGCGAGGTTCCGGAGGTAGTCGTGGGCCATGCCGGGCCCGCCGTGCAGGACGACGAGGGGCAGCGCGCCCGCGACCGGGGTGTCGGGCGTGGTGACCCGGTACCAGGTCTCGCCGTCGCGGAACGGCATCGTGGATTCGGTGATGCTGGACATGGGGGTCAGCATGGAGCGGAAAAAGGTCCCACGCAATACCTTTTCTGCTGCCTTAACGTGGTCGTAACACCGCGAAGGGGGTCCGTGTGTCCGATCGTACGACCGAGACGCGCGTCGACGAGGTCGAGGACCGCCTCGTGACCGCCGTCGCCGTGGGCGAGTACCTGCCCGGCGCGAACCTGCCGCCGGAACGCGAACTGGCCGGCCTGCTCGGCGTCGCCCGGGTCACCGTGCGCGGTGCGATCGCGCGGCTCGTCGAACGGGGGCTGCTCGAGACCCGTCGAGGCCGGGGCGGCGGCACGTTCGTCCGCACCGAGTGGCCGGACAGCTCATCGGACGCCGTCGGACGGGTGCTGCTCGCCCGGTGGGAGGCGATCCAGGACACCGCCGACGCCATCGCGCTGCTGCACGGGGCGCTCGCGACGGCCGCCGCGGAACGGGTCACCCCGGACGACGCCGCCCTGATCCGTGCACGGCTCGAGGTGTTCCGCGACGCCACCTCGGGGCTCGAGAAGCAGCAGGCCGACGCCGTGCTGCACCGGACGATCATCGACGCCGCGCGGAACGACGCCCTGCGGACGGCGCTCGCCGGGTTGGAGGCGCAGATCTCCATCGCCGCTCCGGCGCACCTGTGGGGCACGGCCGAGGGCATGGCGGAGATGGAGACCCGCGCGCTCCACGAGCACGAACTGCTGGTGGACGCGGTGTGTTCGGGGCGGGCGCCCGAGGCGGGCGTGATCGCCCGGCAGCACGTCGGGATCGACGTCGAACTGCTCGAACGGGCCGTACGGCGGACGGGGCAGGTGCCCCGCCACTGAGGGACGGTCTGGCGATCTGGCGGTCGGTGTGGTGGTTTCCTGGTCGATCGGTCGATCGGTCGGTCGGTGCGGCGGTCGGTCGTCAGTGCACGGCGGGTGCCGGCACCGGGTAGACGTCGTCCGGCATCGGCCACGGCGCCCACTTCGGCCGCGGCGCGTACACCAGGTACGGCTGCGGCGTCGGGTAGCTGACGAGCTCGAGCGTCGACCCCCACGGTGTGCGCGTGTAGACGAACCGGTTGCCGGCCCCTGCCTCGTCACCACGCAGGTCGCGCGGGTCGGAGTTCCGGGTGCCGCCGGCAGCCTCGACCCGGGCGAGCGTCTCGTCCAGGTCGTCGGCGTACATCGCCAGGTGCTGCCATCCCAGGTCGGACGGGTGTGCGGCGTTCCGCTGCTCGGGCCCCAGGTACTCGAACAGCTCGAGCCCCGGCCCCTCCGGCAGCGCGAGCATCCGCATGGCCCCCTGCGCCATGGTGCTCGGGATGCCGAGGTAGCCGTGCGCCTCGGAACTGCTGTTCGGCGTCTCGTCACGACGCCGCATGTCGTACAGGACGACGGCGTCGAACGCCGCCTCGAAGAACTGCGTGGCTGCGTCGATGTCCGGCACCGTGACGCCCACGTGGTCGATCCTGATTCCCCTGCTCATGGTCGATTCGTACCACCGGCGGTCACCACCGCTCGGGTCGGGGCGGGGTCCGTGCGGGGTCGGTGCCCATCGATGCGGCAAGCCGCACCGCGGCTCCGCGCGCGGCACCGGGAGCGGTCGGCGCCGGTCTCGACCACCGTCCCGGAACGGTCGTTCCAGGACGGGGTGCGGGACACGCGACCGTTACACGAGGGAAACGGCGGGGGCGAAGTCGCTCCGTAGCTTCGTGCTCAAGCACGCACCGCCCCGCTTCCCACTCCCTCGGAGGACGCCATGGCTACCGACATCGCGACACCAGTCGCCGCGCCCCACGCCCCCACCACGACCGCCGCTCCCGCCCCAGCGGGTGCCGGTGTCGTCAAGCCCGGGTACGACCCGGCGCTCACGAACGAGGACCTCGCCCCGCTGCGCGAGCAGCGCTGGACGAGCTACAACTTCTTCGCCTTCTGGATGTCCGACGTGCACTCGGTCGGCGGCTACGTCACCGCCGGGTCGCTCTTCGCCCTCGGGATCGCGAGCTGGCAGGTGCTCATCGCCCTGGTGGTCGGCATCCTCATCGTGCAGGTCTTCGCCAACCTGGTCGCGAAGCCGTCGCAGCGCACCGGTGTGCCGTACCCGGTGATCAACCGCGCGGTGTTCGGGGTGCTCGGCGCGAACGTCCCCGCCATCATCCGCGGCCTCATCGCGATGGCCTGGTACGGCGTGCAGACCTTCCTCGCCGCCCAGTCGCTGAACATCATCTTCCTCAAGTTCATCCCGGCGTCGGCGGGGCTGCTCGACCACTCGTTCCTCGGGCTGTCGGCCCTGGGGTGGATCTCGTACGCGATCCTCTGGGTGGCGCAGGGCGCGCTGTTCTGGATGGGCATGGAGGCGATCAAGCGGTTCATCGACTGGGCCGGACCGGCCGTCTACGTGGTGATGATCGTGCTCGCGGTCTACCTGGTCAGCCAGGCGGGCATCGGCAACATCTCGTTCACCCTGTCGGCCGGCGAGCCGCTGTCCTTCGGGGCGTCGATCCCGGTGATGCTGTCGGCGGTCGCCCTGGTGGTCAGCTACTTCTCGGGCCCGATGCTGAACTTCGGGGACTTCTCGCGCTACGGCCGGTCGTTCCGTGCGGTCAAGCGCGGCAACTTCTGGGGGCTGCCGATCAACTTCCTGTTCTTCTCGGTCCTGACGGTGCTCTGCGCCAGTGCGACGGTGCCGGTGTTCGGCAAGCTCATCACCGACCCGATCGAGACCGTGCAGGCCATCGGAGCACCCTTCGCGATCCTGCTCGGTGGCCTGACCTTCGTCACGGCGACCGTCGGCATCAACATCGTCGCGAACTTCATCAGCCCCGCGTTCGACTTCTCGAACGTGGCACCCCGGAAGATCTCGTGGCGGGCCGGTGGCATGATCGCCGCGGTCGGCTCCGTGCTCCTCACCCCGTGGAACTGGTACGGCAACGACCAGGCGATCCTGTACACGCTCGGGGTGCTCGGTGCGCTGATCGGCCCGCTGTTCGGGATCCTCATCGCGGGCTACTACATCGTCGGCAAGCAGCGCATCGCGATCGACGACATGTACTCCACGAGCCGTACCGCCCGGTACTGGTACCGCGGCGGGTTCAACCCGAACGCCATCTGGACCCTCGTGGTCACCGGCGCGGTCTCGGTGGCGAGCGCGGTCCTGCCCCCGGCACTCGATGTGCTGCCGTGGCTGTCGAGCTACAGCTGGTTCATCGGGTGCGGCCTGGGCCTCGTCGTCTTCTGGGCGCTCGAGCGTGTCCGGCCGAGCATGCCCGTGCTCGACGCGGACGACCCTTCGGTCGACGACGGCGCGGCCGTCGGTCGCGCCTGACCCCCGGCGTCGCGGCTCGCCCTCCACAGGGCGGGTCGCGGCGCTCGGTCGTCCACAGATCCACACCACGGCCGGGAGGCCCGCCCCGCCCCCGCCACGATGGTCACCACCCAGCACCACCGGTTCCACCGCTCCACTCGCTCCACCGGAAGGACCCCGATGCGCATCCGCGTCGTCAACCCCAACACCACCGCGTCGATGACGCGGGCGATCGGCATCGCGGCCCAGGCCGTCGCCGCGCCCGGCACGCTGGTCGAAGCGGTCGAACCCTCGATGGGGCCGGCCTCGATCGAGAGCCACTACGAAGAAGCCCTGGCCGTGCCCGGGCTGCTCGAGCAGATCGCCCGCGGTGAGCAGGACGGGGTGGACGCCTTCGTCGTCGCCTGCTTCGGGGATCCGGGGCTCGACGCTGCGCGGGAGCTCGCGACGGTGCCGGTGATCGGGATCGCCGAGGCCGGGTTCCACGCCGCCGCGATGCTCGGCCGCCGGTTCGGTGTCGTCACCACCCTGGCGCGGACGACCGGCCGCGCCCACGAGCTCGCCCAGCGCTACGGCTTCGCCCCGCTCGTCACGGAGATCCGGGCGTGCGAGGTCCCGGTGCTCGAGCTCGACGACCCCGAGTCCGGTGCACGGGCGCTCGTGATCGAGGAGTGCCGAGCGGTCATGGACGGGGGAGCCGATGCCGTCGTGCTCGGGTGCGCGGGCATGGCCGACTTCTGCGCCGAGGTCTCGCTGGCCATCGGGGCACCGGTCGTCGACGGCGTCGCGGCAGCCACGGTCCTGGCGGAGTCGCTCGTCCGGCTCGGGTTGTCCACGGGCAAGCGCGGCGAGTACGCCCTGCCGCCGGTGAAGGCGATGTCGGGGCTGCTGGCGGGCTTCGAACGCCACCCGGCGGCGGTTGCGACGGCCGGGGCGGGCGCGTGACGGGCCTCCCGGCGGGCGACACGGCAGACCTGGTCGTCCGCGCGCAGCGAGCCTGGGTCGACGGGGCGTTCCGCCCGGCTGCGGTCGTCGTCCACGACGGCCGGGTCACCGGCGTCCTGCCCGTCGACGCGGTCGTCGACGCCGTGCAGGACCACACCGTGCCGGCCGGGCAGGTGCTGCTCCCCGGACTCGTCGACACGCACGTGCACGTCAACGAGCCCGGCCGCACCGAGTGGGAGGGCTTCGCGTCAGCGACCCGTGCCGCAGCGATGGGCGGGGTCACCACGATCGTGGACATGCCGCTCAACTCCATCCCCGCGACGACCACGGTCGAGGCGCTCGCCGTCAAACGTGCGAGTGCCGAGGGTCGGGTGACGGTCGACGTCGGGTTCTGGGGCGGCGCGGTCCCCGCGAGTCTCGGCTCGCTCGACGCCCTGCACGATGCCGGCGTCTTCGGGTTCAAGTGCTTCACGGCGCCGAGCGGTGTCGACGAGTTCCCGCACCTCGACCCCGAGCAGCTCCGAGCCGCGATCGCCGAGGTCGCCCGGATCGACGCCCTGCTGATCGTGCACGCCGAGGACCCGGAGCACCTCGTGCCGCACCGTGCGCTCGGCGGCCGGTACGCCGACTTCCTGGCCACCCGGCCCGTCGCCGCCGAACGGTCCGCGATCGCGCAGGTCATCGACGGCGCGCGGGCGACCGGGGCGCGGGTGCACGTGCTGCACCTGTCCGACGCGGGCGCGCTGTCGATGCTCCGCGCGGCGAAGGACGACGGCGTCCGGATCACGGTCGAGACCTGCCCGCACTACCTGTCGTTCGAGGCGGGCACGATCCCGGACGGCGCGACCGCCTACAAGTGCTGCCCACCGATCCGCGACGACGCCAACCGCGACGTGCTGTGGGCCGGTGTGCTCGACGGCACGATCGACCTCGTCGTGTCGGACCACTCGCCCTCCACCGCCGATCTGAAGACCGACGACTGGGGCCTGGCCTGGGGCGGGGTCGCCGGCCTGCAGGTCGGGTTCCGGGCGGTGTGGACCGAGGCCGAGCGTCGCGGGATCCCGCTCGAGGCGCTGCTCCCGCTGTTCACGACCGGTCCGGCCGCCCTGGTCGGGCTGCGCGACCGCGGGGTGATCGCTCCCGGTGCCCTGGCGCACTTCGCCGTGTTCGACCCGTCCGCCGAGTCCGTCGTCGACGTCGCCGGGCTCGAGCACCGCAACCCGGTGTCCGCATTCGACGGGCTCTGCGTGCGCGGCAGCGTCACCGAGACCTGGCTCCGCGGCCGTCGCATCGCCACGGCGGACGGCGGCGTGGTCGGCGTCGAGGGGCAGCTGGCCGGACGGCCCGTGCTCGCCGCGGAAACACTCCTGTAACGATCGTTCCGGTATCGTCGGATCAGGAACGGAAGGAACCACCATGCTCCCAGTGAACCCACCCGCCCGTCTCCTCATGGGGCCCGGCCCGATCGACGCCGACCCGCGCGTGCTCCGTGCCCTGTCGACGCCGCTCGTCGGCCAGTACGACCCCTGGATGACCTCGACGATGAACGAGACGCAGGCGCTCTACCGCCGCGTGTTCGGCACCCGCAACGACGCGACGCTGCTCGTGGACGGCACCTCGCGTGCGGGGATCGAAGCGGTGCTGGTGTCACTGCTCGCCCCGGGTGACCGCGTGCTCGTGCCGGTGTTCGGTCGGTTCGGGCACCTGCTCGCCGAGATCGCCGGCCGTGCCGGGGCCGAGGTCCACACCATCGAGACCGACTGGGGTCAGGTATTCACGCCGTCCGCGATCGAGTCGGCCATCGCCCGCGTCCGTCCGAAGGTGCTGGCGGTCGTGCAGGGCGACACCTCGACCACGATGAACCAGCCGCTCGACGAGCTCGGTGCGATCTGCGAGCGGTACGGCGTCCTGCTCTACACCGACGCCACGGCGACGGTCGGCGGCAACCCGCTCGAGGTCGACGCCTGGGGGATCGACGCCGTGAGCGCCGGGCTGCAGAAGTGCCTCGGCGGCCCGTCCGGCAGCGCACCCGTCACGCTGTCGCCGAAGGCCGTGGCCGTGCTCGACGAGCGGCGGAGCGTCGAGGCCGGCATCCGGGAACCCGGTGACGACGTCGCCGACGAACCGATCCGCTCGAACTACCTCGACCTCGCGATGATCCTCGACTACTGGGGCCCCCGCCGCCTGAACCACCACACCGAGGCCGCTTCGATGCTCTACGCCGCGCACGAGTGCGCCCGCATCCTGCTCGAGGAAGGCCGCGACGCCGTCGTCGCCCGCCACGAGACCGCCGGGCGCGCAATGCTCGCCGGGGTGCAGGCCCTCGGGCTCCCGGTCTTCGGCGACGTCGCCCGCAAGATGCACAACGTCGTCGCCGTCGAGATCCCGTCCGACGTCGTCGGCGACCAGGTGCGCGGCGCGATGCTCGACGACCACGGGATCGAGATCGGCACCTCGTTCGGGCCGCTGCACGGTCGGGTCTGGCGCATCGGCACGATGGGCTACAACGCCCGGAAGGACACCGTGGTCACGACCCTGGCCGCGCTCGAGCACACCCTGCGCCGGGCCGGGCACGCGGTCCCGCACGGCGGTGGTGTCGATGCGGCCCTCGACGTCTTCCGCGACGACACCGCCGCGGTCGCTCCCGCCGGGGCCGAGGTGCTCGCGTGAGCGCCGTGCCCGTCCTGAACGCCACCGCCGTGGGCACCGCCGACGCCGAACTCGTCGCCCGCTGGTGCGACGAGCTCGCCGCCCTCAGCGCCGAACCGGGCCGGATCACCCGCGTCTACCTGTCGCCCGAGCACGCCCGGGCGAACGCCCTCGTCGCGGGCTGGATGCAGGACGCCGGACTGTCCACCTGGCAGGACGCCGCCGGCAACCTGCACGGCCGGGCCGCGGGTGCGACGCCCGACGCCCCCGTGCTGCTGCTCGGCTCGCACCTGGACACCGTGGTGGACGCCGGACGGTACGACGGCGTCGTCGGGGTGCTCATGGCCATCCGCACCGCCGCCCGGCTCACCGCGGACGGTCCGCTGCCCGTCGCGCTCGAGGTCATCGCGTTCTCCGACGAAGAGGGCACGCGCTTCGGCAAGGCCCTGCTCGGGTCGTCCGCGGTGGCCGGGGTCTGGGACGACGCCTGGTGGGACCTGACCGACGGTGACGGCGTCACGCTCCGGCAGGCCTTCACCGACTTCGGCCTCGACCCGGAGCGCGTTGGCGACGCCGCGCTCGACCCGGCGTCGGTGGTCGGCTACCTCGAGGCGCACATCGAGCAGGGGCCGCACCTCGAACAGGCCGGGCAGGCCCTCGGGGTCGTCACGAGCATCGCGAGTGCTCGCCGGTTCTCGGTCGAGGCCGTGGGAGAGGCCCGGCACGCCGGCGGCACCCCCTACGAGCGCCGGCACGACGCCCTGCTCGCCGCCGCCGAGGCCGCGCTCGCGGTGGAACGGATCTGCCGGGCATCGCACCAGGTCGGCACCGTCGGCACGATGACCGTCGAACCCGGAGCCGTCAACGTCGTCCCCGGGCTCGCACGGTTCTCCGTCGACCTGCGCGGCGAGTTCGACGACGAGCGCGACGAGGTCTGGGACGAACTCACCAAGGCCTTCACGCTCATCGGTGAACGACGCGGGGTGAGCGTCACCCCGACCGAGGTGCACCGCGCACCCGCGGTGTTCTGCTCGCCCCGCCTGATGGACGCCGTCCGCGCCGGGATCGTCTCGACGGGCGAGACCGCGCCGATGGAGCTGTTCTCACGAGCCGGCCACGACGCGATGTCACTCGGGCTCGTGACCGACGTGGCGATGCTGTTCCTCCGCAACCCCGACGGCATCAGTCACCACCCCGACGAGTTCGTGTCGACGCCGGACATCGCCCTCGGCCTCGACGCCCTGGCCGTCGCCGTCGACCGGGTGGCCCGCGCATGAGCACCGCCGGCCCCGACGTCCGCGCCCGGATCGACTCCGTGTGGGAGCAGCTCTCGCCCGCCGAACGTCGGGTCGCCGCGATGGTCCGCCACGACCCGGAACTCCTGCTCGTCGGCACCTCCGCCGAACTCGCGGCCGAGTCCGGCACCTCGAAGGCCACGGTCTCGCGACTCGTGCGGTCGCTGGGGTTCCAGGACGCCGCCGAGGTCCGGCAGAACCTGATGTCCGCACGGGGTTCGGGCCTGCCGTGGGTCGCCGAGGACGCCGCCCACGTCGACCAGCGCGCGGTCGAGGCGCGCAACCTCGACGCGGCCTTCGCGTCCCTCGGCCGAGCGGATCGCCCGCGCCTGGCCCGTCGGATCGTCCGTGCCCGCCGCGTGCTCGTCCTCGGTGAACGCGGCGCGTACCCGATCGCGCTGCAGCTGCGGTCCCAGCTGGCGCAGGTGCGGTCCGACGTCCGGGTCGGTCCGTCGCCCGGGCAGCGACTCGGCGAAGAGGTCGCCGACCTCGACCGGCACGACCTCGTGATCCTGGTGACCGTGCGTCGGCACACCGCCGGGGTCGAACGGATCGTCCGGCACTGCGTCGACTCCGGGGCGGACGTCGTCGTCCTCGGCGACCCGACGGCCGCGGTCATCGCCGCTCCCGCCGCCACCGCGATCCTCTGCCCGGTCGACTCACCGTCGGCGTTCGACTCGATGGCCGCGCTGTTCGCCGTCGTCGCCGCGATCACGAACGACGTCTACGACGCCTCGGGCCCGGGTGGCCGGGTGCGAGTCGACGCCGTCGCCGCCGCCTACGACGCGCTGGGGGAGCTCGCTGCGCCCTGATCGCCGTCGGATTCGGCGCGCTGCTCGGCACGCAGTTCGGCGGCGAGCGAGGCGTTGCGGTCGGCGATGAGCCGCGGCATGTACCGGGCCAGCGCGAGCACCTCGGCAAGGCGGCCCAGCGGGCCGAGCGGTGCGCGGAACGTGATGGTGTCGACCATGCGCGTGCCGCCGGCCGACGGCTCGAACCGGTGCTCGTGGTGGAACCGGGCGAACGGCCCACGCACCTGTTCGTCGACGAACCGGTGCGGCGCCTCCAGGGCGGTGATCCTGCTCGTCATCCGCCAGACGATCCCGAAGTGCCGCGCACGCCAGGTGACGGTCTCGCCCAGGCCGATCATGCCGGCCGTCGTGCCGGCGACGGCGCGTTCGTCGGTCGCGGCCATCGATCGCTCGTGCGCGCCGATGTCGAGCGACAGCGCGAAGGCGCGTTCCGGCGGAACCGGCAGGTCCGTCACGACCCGGAACGAGACGGTCACGACATCGGCCAGACCGTCGCGGCGGACCGATCGTCGTCGGCGTCGCCGAGGTCGGGGGCCGAGAGCACCAGTCGCTCGGTGCGGAGGGTGACGGGCTGCACGGTTGGAGCCTAGCCATGACGGCGTGGGCGGTAGCGTCGGGGGATGACGTTCGACGCGCTCCCGTTCCCGGTCATCGACGGCCACAACGACCTGCCGTGGGAGCGTCGTGACAGCCACGACTCCGGTGTCGAGGGCATCGACACCGAGACCGACTCGCTGCACACCGACATCCCGAAGCTCCGTGCCGGCGGCGTCGTCGGGCAGTTCTGGTCGGTGTTCGTGCCCGCGGACGACCCGGACCCCGTGACGACGACGCTGCAGCAGGTCGACCTCGCGCACCGGATCATCGAGCGCTACCCCGACGACCTCGCGCTCGCCCGCACCGCCGCCGAGGTCCGTGCCGCCGTCGACTCCGGCCGGATCGCGTCGCTGCTGGGCGCCGAGGGCGGGCACTCGATCGGTGACGACCTCGCGGTCCTCCGCACCCTCGCGCGGCTCGGCGTCCGCTACATGACGCTCACCCACAACGACGACACCCCCTGGGCAGACTCCGCGACCGGGGAGCGGGCGCACGGCGGCCTGACCGACCGCGGGCGGCAGATCGTCGCCGAGATGGAGCGGATCGGCATGCTCGTCGACCTGTCCCACACCGCCCCGGAAACCATGCGGGACACCCTCGACGTGGCGACCCGACCCGTCGTGTTCAGCCACTCGTCCACCGTCGCGATCGACGACCACCCGCGGAACGTGCCCGACGACGTGCTCGCCCGGTTGGCCGACAACGGTGGCGTCGTGATGATCACCTTCGTGCCGAAGTTCGTGTCGCGAGCATGGGCGGACTGGGAGGAGTCGGGCATGTCCGGCGAACCGCCCCTGGTCACGGTGTCGGACGTCGCCGACCACGTCGAGCACGCCCGCGACGTCGCCGGTGTGGCGCACCTGGGCCTCGGCGGCGACTACGACGGCACCCCGGTGCTGCCGCCGGACCTGCGGGACGTGTCGCGGTACCCGGTGCTCGCGGCGGAGCTCGTCCGGCGCGGCTGGGGCGAGCCGGACCTGCGGGCGCTGGCCGGCGGCAACGTGCTGCGGGTGCTCGAGGCGACTGACGAGCGGTTCGCCCGGACGGCGTTCGTGCGCTGACGCGGTGGGGCGAGCCGCGAAAGCGACTCTCCTCGGCGCTGGTCGTGCTCACTCCCGCGAAAGCGACAGGTGTCCGCAAACCTTCCGCGGGCATCTGTCGCTTTCGCGGTGGGTTCGCGGAGGCGTGGCCCGAGGAAGCGGCAATTGGTCCACAGCGTGTGGACCAATTGCCGGGCGCGCACGCGCCGTCACGGACAGGACCGCCTGGGGTCCGGTCGCTAGGATCGGGCGCACACCGCGCCTCCAGGAAGAGCGATGCGCGACCTGAGCTGCGAAGGACGGACCGGATGAGCGGCACCATCTACGAGAACATCTCCCAGGCGTTCGGCAACACCCCCCTCGTCAAGCTGAACCGGCTGCCGAAGGCGGGCGGAGCCGAGGTGCTCGCGAAGCTCGAGTTCTACAACCCGGGCGCCAGCGTCAAGGACCGTCTGGGCGTCGCGATCATCGACGCAGCCGAGGCCTCCGGTGCGCTGCAGGCCGGTGGCACCATCGTCGAGGGCTCGTCCGGCAACACCGGCATCGCCCTCGCGCTGGTCGGCGCTGCTCGCGGGTACCGGGTCGTCATCACGATGCCCGAGACCATGAGTGTCGAGCGCCGTGCGGTCATCCGTGCGTACGGTGCCGAGATCGTCCTGACCCCCGGGCCCGAGGGCATGAAGGGCGCGGTCGCCAAGGCCGAGTCGATCGTCGCGGAGACCCCCGGCGCCATCCTCGCCCACCAGTTCGAGACGGCTGCGAACGCCGAGATCCACCGGAAGACCACGGCGGAGGAGATCCTCCGCGACACCGAGGAGCACGTCGACGTGTTCGTCGCGGGGGTCGGCACCGGCGGCACGATCACCGGTGTCGGGCAGGTGCTCAAGGAGCGCGTACCCGGCGTGCAGATCGTCGCCGTCGAGCCGAAGGACTCGCCGCTGCTCACCGAGGGCAAGGCCGGTCCGCACAAGATCCAGGGCATCGGCGCGAACTTCGTGCCCGAGGTCCTCGACCAGAGCGTCATCGACGAGGTGTTCGACGTCGAGCTCGACGACGCGCTCCGGGTCGCCCGTGCCCTGGCGACGCAGGAGGGCATCCTGTCCGGCATCTCGTCCGGCGCGATCATCCACGCGGCCCTCGAGATCGCCGCACGCCCCGAGAACGCCGGCAAGCGGATCGTCGCCATCGTGTGCGACACCGGAGAGCGCTACCTGTCGACGGTGCTCTTCGAGGGGCTCACTGCGTGAGTCGTCCTCTTCGACGAGGCGTGCTGCGGACCATCCGGGAGGACCTGTCCGCAGCACGCCGCGGTGACCCCGCTGCCCGCGGCGACCTGGAGAACGCGATCGTCTACTCAGGGTTGCACGCCATCTGGACGTACCGGGTGACCCACCGTCTCTGGAACGCGCAGGGGCTGCCCGGGTCCCGGTTCGCGGCCCGCCTGCTCGGGCAGGTCGCACGGTCGGTCACCGGCATCGAGATCCACCCCGGCGCGCGCATCGGCCGTCGGTTCTTCATCGACCACGGCATGGGCGTCGTGATCGGCGAGACCTCGGTCATCGGTGACGACGTGCTCGTGTTCCACGGCGTCACCCTGGGCGGACGCGGCGGAGACCACGGGCCGGGAGCCCGACGGCACCCGGTGGTGGGGGACCGCGTGGTGCTCGGCGCCGGGTCGTCGCTGATCGGGGCGATCACGATCGGGCCGGACTCCGTCGTCGGTGCCAACACGGTGGTCACGAAGGACGTGCCGGCGGGGTCGGTCGTCACGGGCGTCGCGGGGACTCCACGTCCCCGGTCCGGGCACGAGGGCGTCCCGACGCTCTGAGCGCGTCGCACCGCGCCGCCCGCGCACGCCGGGGCGCACCGGGCACGCAGAACACCGGTGTTCGCGCATCGCACCCAGGCGTGCGGGTGTTCAGGACGCGAACACCGGTGTCTTGCCGGTGTCACCGAGCGAGCGGGAGCGTCAGCTCTTCTCGCAGGCGATGCCGTCCTTGTCGCGGTCGAGCTTGGTGTTCGCCTTGTACAGGGCGTCGTCCTTCTTCACCGTGCCCTTGAGCGCACGGTAGGTGGTCTTGCCGCCGGAGACGACCTTGTTCTTCGTGACGGACTTCTTGGCGATGCCGCCGGAGTACACCTTGTGCACCGCGGTGCAGTTGGCGTAGGACTTCGGCGCGGCCTGCGCGGTCGAGGTCCCGCCGACGACGACGGTGGTCGCGAGGACGGCGGTGGCGGCGGCGATGCCGAGGGTACGGATGATGCGCACGGGTTCCCCCTGGAACTGGTGGTGATCGCGCGAGCGACCGCCGCGTCGGGTGCGCGGCGTGGTGATCCTACGACGTGATCGACACTCACGACCTGCCCCCGAACGGGGTGCGCTGTCGGCGGCCTGCGGCATCCTGGTCACATGGACGGCGAGCAGCTGCACGACATCGCGAGCCGCACGGCGCTGGCGTTGCCGGCGGCCGTCGAGACCCAGCCGTTCGGCGAGGGCTCGGTGGTCTACAAGGTCGTCGGCAAGATGTTCGTGATGGTCACCGAGGTGCGTGGGACCCCGATCGTGAACCTCAAGTGCGCGCCGCCGCACGGGGCAGCGCTCGTGCGTGACCACGACGAGATCACGCCCGGGTGGCACATGAACAAGCGGCACTGGATCACGCTGACGCCGGGCGACGGCATCGACGAGACCCTGGTCGAGGACCTCGTGGCGAACGCCTACGACCTGGTCGTCGCCGGGTTGCCCGTGGCGAAGCGTCCGATCGACCCCTCGCGCGGCGTGCTGCCGAGCTGATCGGGCCCGACTGGCCCGACGGGCCCGACCGGCTCAGGCCCGCGCCGCGACCTTCGACAGGTCGTGGAAGACCTTCGGTGCCAGCCGTTCGCCCGACTCGAGCACGGCCCGTGCTCGATCGGGCGCCAGGTCGCCGAAGATCTCGCCGATGGTCACCCCGTGTTCCGGCCGGTGGATCACCTCGACGGGGTCACCCGCGGCGACCGAACCGGACTTGACCACGCGGAAGTACGCCCCGGGCCGCCCCTCGTCGGCGAACCGCTTCACCCACCCGTCGATCCCCATGCGCCGGGCGAAGGTGCCGCAGGGTGTGCGGGGGACCGTCACCTCGAGCACGAGGGTGTCGCCGATCCGCCAGCGTTCCCCGGTCACGGCCCCGGTGACGTCGATGCCGCTGGTGCGGAGGTTCTCGCCGAACAGGCCGGGCGGGACCTCGCGCTCGAGCAGGTCGGCGAAGTACGCGGCGTCCTCGTCGGCGTAGGCGTACACGGCCTGGTCCACACCGCCGTGGTACTTGCGGTTCGCCTGCACGTCGGCGCGCAGGCCGAGCGGCCGGACCCGGACGCTGCCGGTGACCGGGCGCTTGTCGATGGCGGTGACGCCGATGATGCCGGAGTCGGGCAGCAGGCGGTCGACGCGGCAGACGGCGGTGACGAGCGACATGGGATCAACTCTGGTGCACACACGCCCCCGCACCAAGCCGGGCCCGGCCCGGCCCGGCCCGGCCGGATCGGGATGAATGACCCAAGCGGTCGCCGGAGCGCCGGTCCTACGGTGAAGGGGCTTCGGTCTCCCGCCGAACGGGAGGCAGCGGCCAGTCCGCGTCACATGTGGAGCAGAAACTCACGGAGGTTCACGATGGCGTTCGTCACCACGAGCGATGGTGCAGAGATCTTCTACAAGGACTGGGGGCCGCGCGACGCGCAGCCGATCGTCTTCCACCACGGATGGCCCCTGTCGTCGGACGACTGGGACGCGCAGATGCTGTTCTTCCTGGGCAAGGGCTACCGGGTGATCGCGCACGACCGCCGCGGGCACGGGCGTTCGTCGCAGATCGGCACCGGTCACGACATGGACCACTACGCGAGCGACACGGATGCCGTCGTGCAGCACCTCGACCTGCAGAACGCGGTCCACATCGGGCACTCCACCGGTGGTGGCCAGGTCGCACGGTACGTCGCGCAGTACGGCGAGCCCCAGGGCCGCGTCGCGAAGGCCGTCCTGGTCTCGTCGGTGCCCCCGATCATGCTGCAGAGCGACACCAACCCGGAGGGCACGCCGATCTCGGTGCTCGACGGGTTCCGGAGCGCCCTCGCCGCGAACCGCGCCGAGTTCTTCCAGGCCGTCGCCGAGGGTCCGTTCTACGGGTTCAACCGTCCCGGCGTGGAGGTCTCCGCCCCGGTGGTCGCGAACTGGTGGCGCCAGGGGATGACGGGCAGCGCCCTGGCCCACTACGAGGGCATCAAGGCGTTCTCGGAGACGGACCAGACCGAGGACCTCAAGGCGATCTCCGTCCCGGTCCTCGTCACGCAGGGCGACGACGACCAGGTCGTGCCGTACAAGGCGGCCTCGCTCAAGCAGGCCGAGCTGCTCAGCAACGCCACGCTCAAGATCTACGAGGGCTACCCGCACGGGATGCTGACGACCCACGCGGACGTCATCAACCCCGACCTGCTCGCCTTCATCCAGCAGTAGGACGAGCCGACCGGCAGGAGGACGAGCCGACCAGCAGGAGGGCGAGCCGACACGCACGACGTCAGGGGCGCGCACCGGAACCGTCCGGTGTGCGCCCTTCGGTGTGTGACGAACGCGGTGCGGGATGCGTCCCACCAGTACCCGTCCGACGACGGTGGACGGACGCACCCAGCCGTTCACCATCCACCACCAGTAGAAGGAACGCGTGCACCACCAGTCCCTCGCCGAGCTCGACGACGCGGTCCTCGCCGGCCGGTCGTCCGACGGCGACGTCCGGGCCTTCGAGGTCCTGATCCGTCGCCACACCCCGCTGCTCCGCGCCTACGCCCGTCGGACCCTCGGTTCCACCGACGAACTCGACGACGTCGTGCAGGAGACCTTCATCACCGCGTGGGACCGCCTCGACTCCCTCGAGGACCTCGCGCGCGTGAAGTCGTGGTTGATGCGCATCCTCAGCCGGAAGTGCCTCGACCGGATCCGCGCACGCCGCATCCACGACGACGTCACCGAGCTCGAGGTCGCCGCGCCCGCCGACGACGCACCCGACCGGGTCGCCGAGGCGCGCTCCCGCGAGGACGCGGTCGAACGTGCGCTGGCCGAACTGCCCGAAGCCCAACGACGGTGCTGGATCATGAAGGAGGTGCTCGAGTACCGGTACGACGAGATCGCCGCCGAACTCGACCTGCCACCCTCGACGGTCCGGGGACTGCTGTCCCGAGCGAGGAAGAACATGATCCGACTCATGGAGGGATGGCGATGACCGACCACGACGGCATCCGACCGGACCTGCCCGACAGCCCCGAGGCACTCGACGCCCTCGAACCGGGTGACCTCGACGGCCACTCGATCGACGAACTCGCCGACTACCTCGACGCAGGCATGCAGCCGGCGGACCCGAGCATCGACGACTCGCCCGCCTGCCAGAACGCCCTGGCCGCGATCATCCGCGTCCGCCACGCATCGCTCCGCTCGCTCGAGGCGGCCGCCCGCGACGAGGCCCCGGCCGACGAGTCCTGGATCAGCGGCGTCCTGGCGAACATCTCGATCGAGTCCCGCTCCGGACGTGACGTCCCGCTCCGTCCCCTGTCCGAGACCGAGCGCCCCGTGATGACCGAGGGCGCCATCCGGTCCCTCATCCGCCGCACCGGCGACGAGGTCCCCGGGGTCCTGGTGGCCCGCTGCCAGCTGGACGGTGACGTCACCGAACTCGCGTCCCCGATCCGGGTCGCCGTCGAGATCGCGATCGCCGCCGGTCCGTCGATCCCCGCGACCGCCGAGCTGGTCCGCACCGCCGTGGCCGGTGCCCTGGCCGAGCAGACCGACCTGCTCGTCGAGGCGATCGACGTCGTCGTCCGCGACCTGCTGCCGGACCCCGAGCCCGGCACCGACGAAACAGGCGCCGACGAGCCCGGCACCGACCCGGAGGAGGCCCGATGAGCACCACCGACGAGACCCTCGCCACGATCGAGGCCGCCGTCCTCGAGGTCCCCGGGGTCACCGACCTGTACCGCTCCCGCCCGACGGTCGCGAGCGCCGTGCAGGCGGTCCGCAGCATCGCCACGAGCACCGGACCGCTCCGGATCGTCGTCGACGACGACGCCCTGCGCGTCGTCATCGGCACCGACGGCTTCCGCCCGGCCCCCGACGTCGCCCGCGCCGTCCACGACGTCGCCCTGGCGACCGCCGCGGCGCACGGCCTGGCGCTCAGCCGCGTCGACGTGCGCGTCGCGCGGGTGGGCTGACCGCGACCACCGATCGGACGGGAGGCCCGTGGCGACGCCGCCACGGGCCTCCCGTCCGCCGTGCGCGCCGCTGATCCCGCCCGGCGCGACCCGACGCCGCCTCCGGTGCCGAAGGAGACCCTCGCAGGACCACGTGCAGCGCGCCGGCAGTCCGTAGCGTGCTCGTGAGGGAGCGGCAGCAGTTCCGCACCGATCGTCGTCGCACTGACCGGAGGAGCCATGGAGACCGACGCCGCCGTGCTCCCGTCCCGTCGCGTCCGCGTGTACGGACGGCCGTTCGACGCGGACTCCTACGCCCTGCGGGACTTCCTGTCGCGCTCCGTGGTGCAGTTCGACTGGTTCCCGGTCGACGTCGACGGGGTCGGGGGCGCCGACCGGGTCGATCCGTCGCGGCTCCCGCTCGTCGTGTTCCCCGACGGCACGGAACTGGTCGCACCCACGCTGCGCGAGGTCGCCGACCGGCTCGGGTGGATCCACGCACCACGACGCCAGGAGTACGACCTGTCCATCTACGGCGCCGGTCCCGCCGGGCTGTCCGCGGCCGTGTACGCCGCCTCCGAAGGGCTCGACGTCGTGCTGCTCGAGCGGGACGCCGTGGGCGGGCAGGCCGGGTCGAGCAGCCTCATCGAGAACTACCTGGGGTTCCCCGAGGGGATCGCCGGAGCGGACCTCGCCGAGCGCGCCCGGGAACAGGCCGTCCGGTTCGGCGCCGAACTCCTGGTGATGCGCGAGGGCGTGCGCGGGGTCTTCCACGACGGCCGCATCCACGCCGACCTCGCCGACGGCGGCCACGTCGTCGCCCGTGCGAACATCTGCGCGACCGGTGTCGAGTGGCGTCGGCTCGGGCTGCAGCGCGAGCAGGAGCTGCTCGGCTGCGGTGTCTACTACGGTGCCGGGACGAGCGAGGCCGACGGCTGCGCCGGCGAACAGGTCTTCGTGGTCGGCGGGGCGAACTCGGCTGGCCAGGCGGCGATGAACCTGTCCCGTTCCGCGGCGCACGTCACGATGCTCGTCCGGGGAGCGTCACTGTCCGCCACCATGTCGGAGTACCTGAGCGCCAGGATCGCGGACGCGCCGAACGTCACGGTCCGGACGGGCTGCCGGGTCTCGGCGCTGCACGGGGACACCCGACTCGAGTCGATCGAGGTGACCGACGGCGACGGGGCCACGGTGTCGCTGCCGGCCACGCGGTTGTTCATCTGCATCGGCGGACGACCGGACACGAGCTGGGCCGAACAGACGCCCATGGTCCGCGACCGGCTCGGGTACCTGGTCACCGGCCCGGACCTGGACGCCGTCGACGGCTCGCTCGACCAGTGGCCGCTCGAGCGGCGTCCCTTCTGGCTCGAGACGAACGTGCCGGGGTCCTTCGCCGCCGGGGACGTCCGCGCCGGGTCCGTCAAGCGCGTCGCCGCAGCGGTCGGCGAGGGCGCCATGGCCGTGACCTTCGTCCACCGCCACCTGGCGACGAGCGACTGACCGAGGAGTCCCGTGATGCCCGACGAACCCGACACGACACTGCCGACCGCCGCCGAGTCGATCACCTCCCTGGACCGGCCGACCGCCTTCTTCAACGCCCTGATGACCGAGCACTTCGTCCTCGAGAGCGCGCGGAGCATCACGGTCAGCGAGTCGAGCAGTCGCTCCTCGCTGTACCTCACCACGCTCTCCAGCTCGCTCGTCGCCTTCGGGTTCCTCGCGCACACGCCCTTCGCGCTCGGGTTCCTCGGCGCGATCATCCCGGTGATCGTCCTGCTCGGCGCGTTCACCTACGAACGCCTCGTCGAGACCTCGCTCGAGGACGTCGCCGCGCTCGCCGCGATGCAACGGATCCGTCGCTACTACGGTCGGCTGCTGCCCGAGGCCGACACGTACTTCCCGATGCCCCGCGGGCGGCACGCGGCGAACGAGCTGCTCGACATCGGCCGGACCCCGTCGTGGTACCGGCTGCTGTTCACGATGTCGTCCGCGATCGCGGTGGTGAACTCGATCGTCGCCGGCGCCGGGGTCGCCATCCTGGTCGACCAGCTCGGTGTCGACGACCCGGGTTCGATCGCGTGGGGCGTCGGATCGGCGGTGGTGCTGGCCGTGGCACACCTGTCGTACCAGGTGCGGTCGCACACCACGATGCACGAGGTGATCGCCCGGTCGGAGGCGCTCGACACCGACCGCAGGCTGCCCTGACCGGTCGCGGGAGGCCGCGACCGGCCGCGACCGGCCGCGACCGGTGTCAGCGTCGCTCGGCCAGCTGCTCCGACCAGTCGCGGGGGAGTCGGTCGGCCGGGCCCGGGACCGACTGGGTCGTCGGGTGCGCCTGCGGGTCGGCGAGGCGGGGTCCGTCCACGAAGTCCTGCATGACGAAGTCCCAGAACCACCCCTCGCCGGGCTCGAACGACTGCATGACCTCGTGCCCGGTGACCGCGAAGTGCGCGGTGGCGTGCCGGTTCAGGGAGTCGTCGCAGCAGCCGACGTGCCCGCAGGCGGCGCACCGACGCAGGTGCACCCACCACGAGCCCGTCGCGTCGCACTCCACGCACCCCGTGCCGGACGGGGGGACGGACGGGGAGACCATGTTCGCGCGTGCACTCATGGTCCAACCGTGCGCCGCGCACCCACCGGAGCGCTTGAGTCAAACGGCGCTGGTCCCGCGCGGGCGGACTTCCTACGGTCGAACCGAGGCCGGACGAGGAGTGCGTGGTGCGGGAGACGACGGATGACAGGACCACGTCCTTGACGACCCTCGCCACGTGGGCGCAGCAGGTCGTCGACGATCCTCGGCACCGACGACCGGCCGTCCACGTCCCGGTCGCCGTCGCGGACCTCGGTCGGCACGGCACCCTCGGGCTCGGTGCGCTCGCCGGTACCGGCACCGGCACCGCCGATGGCCTGGTCGTGTTCGACCGCCGGTGCTTCCGGATGCTGCCGGACGGCGCCGCAGCGGTCGCGGACACGGCCGACCCGGTCGCGTTCGCGGTCGTCTCGACGTTCTCGCCCGACCTGGTGGTGACGGTCGCGTCGGTCGCCTCCGTTGCCGACCTGGAGGCCCGGATCGCCGCCGTCCTGCCGCCGCGCGACTTCGCGGTGGCGGTCTCGGTCGACGGCGTCTTCGACGAGGTCCGGACCGAGGACGGCACGACCGGGACGACGGTGCACCGCGCGGTGACGGGGCGTCTCGTCGGCTTCCGGACGCCGGGCCCGAGCGGGGTCCGTGCCGACCTGCACCTCGGGTTCCTCGACGCCACCCGCACCCGCGCCGGAGCGCTCGCCGGGTTCGCGGGGTTCTCCGGGCGGATCGAGCTCGGCTTCTCCACCGCGCCGCACCTGGCGGTTCGTGCGCTCGGTGCCGGGTTCGACGACGACCGCGATGTGACCCGATGTGACCCGGAGTGACCCGGTGCGCCCGGCGCTGCCCGACCGGAGGTCAGCCGGAGCGGTGCTGCCGGAACCGCGCCGCGAGCTCCCGGCGGGAGGCCACGCCCCACTTCGCGTAGACGTGGCGGACGTGGCTCGTCACCGTGTGGGTCGAGATGAACAGGTCGGACGCGATCTGCTGCGTCGTCAGGCCGGCGGCGACCCGTTCGACGACCTGGGCCTCGCGAGCGGTGAGCCCCGGGAGTCCCGAGGCGCCCGACGCAGCGGGGTCGGCGGTGGCCGCCCGGACGGTCACGCCGACGCCCCGCAGGTGCCGCCGCGACCGTTCGGCCTCGCGCAGGGCACCGGCGTCGTCGAACAGCTCCGTCGCCTCCCGCCACACCTCGACGGCCGCGGGCACGGAGCGCCGCCGCAGGGCGCTCCCGAGGTCCTCGAGCGCCGCGGCCAGCACGAGCCGGCGGTCGACCCGGCGCAGCCGCTCCACCGCCGCACCGAGGTGCTCCACGGAGTCGTGGACGAGTCCGTGCACGTGCAGCCAGGTCCCGCCGCACAGGTCGTTGTCCGGGTTCGCCGTGGCCCGGAGCCGTGCCACCCGTTCGATCCGCTCGAGCCGGTCCCGTCGGCCCCCACGGATCGCGATGCGCGCGAGGTGGACGTCGTCGGCGAAGTCGGCCGGGCTCGACATCGACGCGATCGGTTCCTCCAGGCTCCGCCACGCCACCTCGCTGCGGTCGACGGCGGCCCGGGCGTCGCCGTGTGCGTCCGCTTCGAGCGCCAGCAGCCACGAGCCGGAGCGTGCGAAGGCCGGATCGGCGTGCAGGGCCTCGGCGAAGTGCCGCGTCCGGTCGGCCGCTGAGCGGTCGCCCTGCAGCAGCGCCGTGCGGAATAGGACCGTCCCGGCCGTGAGCGCAGCGAACTGACCGAGCTCCAGGTCCTCGGCCAGGTCGAGGACCGACTCGGCCGACGTCTTGGCGTCCTCCAGACGGCCCTGGTCGAAGAGCACCCGCGTGCGCAGCATCATCCAGGCAGCCGTCGGGCGGGCCAGGTGGTTGCGACGGGTCTCGATGGCGTTCGCCTCGGCGATGCGTCCGGCACGGTCGGTGTCGCCGAGTGCACCCGCGAGGAACGCCACCCAGAGTCCCTCGGGCAACCAGGTGCTCGACGAGCCCCCGGTGGCAGCGATCCGGCTCATCGCCGACGTGATCGCCTGCGTCGCATCCGCGAACCGGCCCTCGTTGAAGGCGAGCACGGACGCGCTGGCCTCGAAGGTGGCGACGGCGACCGGGTCCGCCTCGCGGTCGACCGTCGCCCGGGCTTCCCGCAGCGCGGTCGCGAGGTCCGCGTGCCGCCCGGCCTGGGCGAGGTTCAGCGCGCGGACGGCGAGCAGACGCGACCGCACGCCGGCGCTCACGCCGGGCAGGGCCAGCGCGGACTCGACCGTCCGCAGCGCATCCGGCGTCGAGCCCTCGGTCTGCAGCCGCGCCAGGGTGAGGTGCAGGCGTGCGTCGTCCTCCGGGGCGAGGCGGCCCTGCAGGGCGTCGAGCAGCGCACGGGCCTCGGCCGTCCGACCGCTGTGCCAGAGCAGCGGCAGGACGTCGACGACGACGCCGGGCAACGCCGGGGTGCCGTGCGCGAGGTCGGCGGCGCGGAGGGCGAGCGCGCCGGCCTCGGTGGGATCCGTGCTCGCGAGGTCGATCGCCACCGTGCGCAGGACCTCGGCGGCCCGGACGTCCCCGCGCTGCGCCACGGTGGCGATGCGCGCGGCGATCGAGACCGGTGGGACACCCTGCCGCAGGAGTTCGTCCACCGCTTGCCGGAGCAGGTCGTCGCGGACGGCCGCGGGGATCATCGACTCCGCCGCCTCGCGGAGGACGTCGTGGCGGAACGACAGGTCCGTGCCGTCGTCGACGAGCACCCCCGCCTCGATCGCTTCCTGCAGCCCGGGGAGCAGCCGCTGCACCGGCTGGTCGAGCATCGCAGACAACGACCGCACCGAGAACGAGCGTCCCAGGGTCGCTCCGACCTGCACGAGCTGCTGCGTGGGCTTCGACAGGCGTCGGAGGCCCTCGCGGATCGACGCACCGAACCTCGCCGGCAGTGCAGCGCCCGGCATCGTGGCGACGCCGTCCACGACCGCCAGCAGGCCTTCGTCGACGAGCCCGCGGACGAGTTCGGCGACGAGGATCGGGATGTGCTCCGTCCGGCGCGCCGCACGCAGGACCGAGCCGTCCGGCGTCGCGCCGACCAGGTCGGCGATCATCGCGGCCGTGGCTTCCTCGTCGAGCGGGTCGAGGTCGACGAGCCGTCCCGTCGCGGCGAGCTCGTCGACGGTCGCCGTCACCGGCGGGTCCTGGTGCTCGGTCCGGACCGCGACGACCCAGAGCACGGGGACGTCGGCGAGCCGGCGCGACAGCGATCGGAGCACCGCCAGGGTCGTCGTGTCGCACCACTGCAGGTCGTCGACGACGACCACGACGCCGTCCGACGCCGCGGCCCGCTCCAGGTCGTCCTGGAGCTGCTGGAGGAGCCAGTACCGCGCCTCCGGGTCCAGCGTCACCGCGCTGAGCCGGACGCGGTCGGAGATCGGCCGGGGCCCGGCGCCGAGCGCGTCCATGATCGGTGCGAGCGTGATCAGGCGTGCGTCGCGGTCCGTGCGACCGACGGCCACGCGGAGGCCGGCCGCGGTCGCCTGGTCGACGACGTCCTCGAGGAGACGCGACTTGCCGACCCCCGCTGCTCCGCGGACGACGAGCACGTCACCAGCACCCCGTGCCAGACCGGCCACGGCATCGGCGACGAGGGCCTGCTCGATGCTCCGGCCGCGGATCGGCAGCCGGTTGCTGGGCACGGCGGACACCGGCACGGAGACCTCGTCTCCGCGGGGGAGCAACTCCTCGTCCGTCAACACGGCGGCCACCAGTCCTCGTCGGTGGCTGGAGTCTACGAACGGACCGCGGGCTCGCGACGGGCCCTGCCGTTACCCCGGCGACGGGTTCCGGTGACGCTCCCGGGTCGTCCGCCCGGGGTGTCGCGGGTGGTGGCCGGGGCATCCGGGGCCCGCGGGGCGAGCGGCCGGCGAGGGTGTCCCTGACAGGGTCACGTCCGGACGTCGCCCGTCGCATCGCCTCCCAGTCGCAGGAGTGCATCCCGGAGTCCGGCGCGCGTCGTCACGCCGAGCTTCGGGAACAGCCGGTACAGGTGCCCGCTCACGGTGCGCGGCGAGAGGTACAGCTGCCCGGCGATCTGCTTGTTGGTCAGCCCGGCAGCGGCGAGCGACGCCACACGGCGTTCTTGTTCGCTCAGGTCGACCGCCTCCAGCGCCGTCGGCAGCGGACGGGCGGCACCGGCTGCGCGTAGCTCGCGTTCCGCGCGGGCCCGCCAGTCACCGGCACCGAGCACCTCGAAGGCGCGCGCCGCCATCCGGAACTGGCCCCGGGCCTCCAGTGCGTGCATCCCACGACGCAACCACTCGCCGTAGGCCAGGCGGACGCGGGCCACCTCGAACGGCGAGACGTCGCCGTCGACGCTGGCCAGCGCGTCCTCGAAGAGGGCGCGGGCACCGTGCGTCTCGTCGACGACCGCTCGGCAGGCGAGCAGCACCAGGGAGCGGCGCGGGGTCGGCTGGTCGGTGAACGCCCGTTCTGCCCGGGCCACCAGCGCGGCACCGTGGTCGGCCAGGCGGAGCCGCGCAGCCGACTCCACCGCGTCGAGCAGCTCGATCGGTCCGTAGCTGCTCTCGAGCCACCGCTCCGCCCTGCCCGGTCGCGTCGCCGAGCGGCTGTAGGCCTCCTCGAACCGTCCCGTCGCGACGTCGAGCGCGGAGCGGGCGTGCTCCGCAGCCCGGGCGACCAGCGGCGTGCCGTGCTGCGCCGCCCACCGTGCGGCGCGGTCGGCCTTCCACGCCGCCTGCTCCGGCTCGCCCTGCACCGAGAGCACCAGTGCCTGCAGCGCCTCGGTCAGCGCGACGAGCGTCCCGGCCTGCCAGCGCTCGGCCGCTCGGAGCACGTGGTCGAACGCCGCCCGCGCCGCGTCGAGCCGCCCGGCCTGGTAGTGCGTCACGGCGGCACGGCACGAGCTGAAGTAGCCGACGAGCCCGGCGTCGCCCGCTCGTCGGAGCACGGCCTCCACGTGGTCCCGGCGCGGATCCGTCGAGTCGAGCAGCGTCCACGCGATGTGCAGTGCCACGGCCTTCCACGGTTGCGTGTCGGCAGCGGATGCGTGCACCTCGCGGTACAGCGCGGCACGCTCGTGCTCGGTCCGGCCGGATCCGTCCACACAGTCCTCGACGAGCCGCAGCACCGGGTCGAGGTCACGGTCGGCGGTCAGCGCCAGCGCCTCGCCCCACCAGGAGTCGTGCCCGCCGAGGTAGCAGAGCACGTGCAGCGTCGCGACCAGGACGTCGTCGGTGCCCGCCCGGTCGGACTCCCGGAGCGCGGTCAGGACGGTCCGCCTGCCGGCGTGCACGTCACCGGACCGGACCGCCCGGACGAACTCGACCGCCGCCACCAGCGACGGATCGGGTCGGGTGCCCCGGCGGACGGCCCGTTCGGCCTCGGTGTCGACGAGACCGAAGTCCCCGGTGAAGGCGGCCGTGACGGAGACGTCGGCCGACGGCAGCCGGGTGCCCGATCCCGCCAGGGCCCGGCCCTCACGCACGGCGACCACCACGACCGTCCCGAGGTCCCGCGCCAGTGCGGCGAGCAGGTCGTGCAGCACGGTCCTGGCGTCCTCGTCGAGCGCGTCGAAGTCCTCGACGAGCACGACGCTGCGGGTGGGCCCCGGCGCCCCGGCGTCGTGCGCCCGGACGAGGGCGAGCCACGGGGCCAGCGACGCGGCCTCGATGACGGGGTCACCGCCCACCGCACGCCACCGGACGACCGTGTTCCCGTCCGCCCGGGCAGCGTCGGCGACGTCCGCGAGCGCCCGCGCCCGGGCGGACGCGTCCGGTCCGGTGACGACCACGAAGGGATCGGTGCCGCCGGACGGCGATCGCAGCGCTCGCCCGATGCCGTCGTCGTGCGCCGGTCGTGCGTCCGAGATGCTGATCGTCATCGTCGCTCCTGGATCGTCGGTCGACTGCGCCGCCCGGGAGGCCCGTGGCGGCTACTCCGGACGCTAGCGACGACGACGCGGTCACCACATCACCCCGTGGTCGCGAGGGCATCCCCCCTTGCGGAGCGGGTCATCCGACTCAGGCGTGACGGGGTGCCGGGTGGCGATGCTCGACGGGAGACACCCCACGGCACCGAACCGCACCGTCAGGACGGCTGCGGAGGAAAGGCGGACACCATGGCCTCCGTCCACGGCGCACCCTGATGCCCGGCGCACCCGGCAGCCGCGTCCCCATCGACGCGCAGAGCGTCGACGCACCGCTGTCCCGTTCGGCGGTGTTCCTGACCCTCGACGTCGGGCCGGACGACGACGACCTCGATGCCGTCCGCGACGTGCTCAGCGACCTCGACGGCCTGCTCAAGACGGTCGGGTTCCGCGACCTCGACGCGCACCTGTCCTGCGTCGTCGGCATCGGGGCGGTGGCGTGGGACCGGTTCTCGCCGCACGCCCGCCCGGACGCGCTGCACCCGTTCCCCGCACTGACCGGGCCGGTCCACTCGGCGCCGTCCACCGGAGGAGACCTGCTCGTCCACATCCGGGGCGAACGCACCGACGTCTGCTTCGAGTTCGAACGCCTGCTGCTCGCCGCGCTCGGGGACCACGTCACCGTGGTCGACGAGGTCAGCGGCTTCCGGTACTTCGACACCCGCGACCTGCTCGGCTTCGTGGACGGCACGGCGAACCCGGTCGCGCAGGACCTGGCTGCCTCCGCACTCGTCGGCGCGGACGACCCGGACTGGGCCGGTGGCAGCTACGTCGTCGTCCAGAAGTACCTGCACGACCTGGCGGCGTGGAACGCCCTCGGGACGGACGCGCAGGAACGCATCATCGGCCGGTCGAAGTCGGACAACGTGGAGCGTGACAGCGCCACCGAGGTCCGGCCGTCGCACAAGTCGCTCGCGACCATCGTCGACGACGACGGGGTCGAGCACGACGTCCTCCGCGACAACATGCCCTTCGGTCGACCCGGCAGCGGCGAGTACGGCACCTACTTCATCGGCTACAGCGGTGAGCTCTGGGTGCTCGAACGGATGCTGGAACGGATGTTCGTCGGCGATCCTCCCGGGACGTACGACCGGCTGCTCGACTTCTCACGTGCGATCACCGGAGCGACGTTCTTCGCACCCGCACGCGATCGTCTGGTGGACCTCGCCGCGCTCGCGGCACCACCGTCGCCGTCCGTGGTGGCGGCTCCCGACGCCACCGGTCCCGGTCTCGGCATCGGTTCGCTCCGCAGCACGGAAGGGCACACGCCATGAACCACCTCCTCCGCGAACTCGCGCCGTTCGGCGACGACACCTGGGCGGTGCTCGACGCCGAGGCCCGTGACCGGCTGGTCCCGGCGCTCGCCGCGCGGCGCATCGTCGACTTCGACGGACCGCGCGGCTGGCAGTGGTCCTCGGTCGACCTCGGCCGCACCGACGCGGTGACCGGCGGGGTCGCCGACGGCATCACCGCACGGCGACGCCGGGTCCTGCCGCTCTGCGAGGTCCGTGCGACCTTCACCGTCGCGCTCGAAGAGCTCGTGGACTCCTCCCGCGGCGCCACCGACGTCGACCTGGGCGACCTCGACGCGGCCGTGCTGCGGCTCGCGGCCCACGAGAACCGGGCGACGCTGCGCGGGTGGCCGGAGGGCGGCATCACCGGGGCCGGCCACGCGTCGACCCAGCCCGAACAGTCGCACGACGGCTCGCCGGCGTCGTTCCGGGCCGCGGTCACCGCTGCGGTCGCCGCACTCCGCGACGTCGGGGTCGCCGGGCCGTACGCCCTGGCGTGCAGCCCCCGTGACTGGGCGGACATCGTCGAGACCGACGACGCCGGCACGCCCCTGCGTGAGCAGCTCGAGGGCATCACCGGCGGTCAGGTCGAGCGAGCGCCCGGCATCGACGAGTCGCTGCTGATCAGTCAGCGCGGCGGGGACTTCGTGTTCACCGTCGGCGAGGACCTGGCCCTCGGCTACCTGGGCCACGACGCCGTCGACGTCACGATGTACGTCGAGGAGACCTTCGCGTTCCGGGTGAACACCCCCGAGGCGTCCGTCGTCCTCCGCCGGTCACTCTGAGGAGCAGGCGCGACGAGCGGCGCGACGGGCGGGTCCGTTGCCCACCCGCGCAGACGTGCGCGTCGCGCGGGTGGGCTGACCGCGACCACGCAACGGACGGGAGGCCCGTGGCGGATCCGCCACGGGCCTCCCGTCCGTCTGCGGGTCGCCGTCGCGACCGCGCCGATCAGTAGAAGTTGTTCGCCTGCGAGTGCCCCCACGCCGCGCACGGGGTGCCGTACGCCGAGCTGATGTACTGCAGGCCCCAGGTGATCTGGGTGGTGGCGTTGGTGCGCCAGTCCGCGGCGATCGTGGCCATCTTCGAGCCGGGGAGCGCCTGCGGGATGCCGGTCGCGCCGCCGTTCGCGTTGACGGCCTGGTAGTTCCAGCCGGACTCCTTGGTCCACAGGTTGTCCAGGCACTGGAACTGGTCGGCACCCCAGCCGTACTCCGACGATGCGAGCGAGCTCGCCGTGGCCTTGGCACCGGCGACGGTGTTGCCGGCGGCGAGCTTCCGGGCGGCCTCCACTGCCTCGGCGGCAGCCTTCCGCTCGGCTGCGGCCTTCGCTGCGGCCGCGGCCTTCGCGTCGACGTCCCGCTTGTCCTGCGTGGCGCTCGCCTGGGCGACGTGCGTGGTCGACGCGACCGTCGTCGAGATGCGGTTCGTCAGCGCAGCGCCGGACAGGTCCGGGTAGTCGCTCAGCGCGTCGACGCGCTGTTCGAGCGCCGAGGTGTCGACCTTGTGGTTCGCGGTCTGCATGACGGTCTTCGCCGTGGTGATCGTGGCGGCGGCTTGGGCGCGGTCGAGCGCGGTGCCGCGCAGGGCGGGCTCCGCGGTCGCCGAGGCGCTCGGGGTGCCGGTCGGCATGCCGAGGGCCTCGCCGATGGCGGGCTGCGTGCCGACGGTCAGGGCGCCACCGGCGACGGCGAGGACCGCCGCGCCGCCGGCGATCAGTGTCGCGCGGTGCCGCAGGGCCCGACGCATCCGGCGGGTGGGGGTGTTCAGGGCTTCACGTCGGGTCGAGGCCGTCGTGGTGGGGAGCTCAGGGGTGTGTCGCATCGGTTCCGCAGGTCGGCGGCTCGGTGGGGGAGGGACTCCCGCTCGCGCGACCGAGGTCGTACGGGCACGCCGGAGGCTGGCGGTGTCGGTGACACCGTCGGCGACGACGAGGAGTCCTCGAGCCGGTGAGGACCGGACGGTGGTGTGGGGCCCGTCCGTCCGCCGGGAGCAGCCGTGGGGTGGCCGCGGTCAGGCGGAGCCGACACCATGACCGGTCAGACTGGGCAGCGCGTCCAGGAACGCTGGCAGAACGGTCCGTCCACCACTTGGTAACGGTTCGGTAACGGTCCTACGAGGCCTAGAAGGTGTGAGGTTCCTGGGCGTGCTCGCCCTGGGCGACACGCTCGAGCGCGGCCAGGGCGCCGGCGATCGCTTGGACGTCCGACTCGTCGAGCTCGGCGATGAGTTCGGCGACGATCCCGGTGCGGTTCGCGCGGGCCTGCTCGACCGCCTCGATGCCCTCCGGCGTGGCCGTCACCATGAACGCCCGGCCGTCGCGCGGGTCGGCCTCGCGCTGGATGAAGCCGCGCTGCTCGAGCTCGGTCAGGATGCGGGTCATCGTGGGCTTCGTGACCACCTCGATCCGCGACAGGTCGCCGGGGCGCAGGGGTCCGTGCCGCTGGATCGACGCGAGCGCCGACACGATGCCGTACCCGAGCGAGGCCGAGTCGGTGCGGGCCCGTCGGTTGATCCGACCGACCGCGGCGGCCAGGCGTGCGGCGACCTCGGTACGGTCCGTCGGGCGGGGGTTCATGTGCTGCTCCGGGTGCCTGGTTCAGGTGGTCGCCAGCGATGCTATCGGTCCGCGCGGCCCCGGGACTGGGAGCGTCACGCGCATGGCCGGGCCGCCGACCGGGAGGCCCGTGGAACGTTGACCGCCCGCCTCGCGTGCGCGAGACAGGCGTTTCCTGTACGGGAGTACAGGTGGACTCAGTGCTTCTCGCCCGGCAGTTGGTGGATCGCCTCGGTCGCGAGCTCGGCCGTGACGTTGTCGCCGGATTCGGTCGCCGCCCGGAGTCGCCGGAAGTCCTCGGTCATCCGGTCCCAGTCGACCAGTTCGTCGAGGTTCGGCAGGCGCAACCGGAACGCCAGGCCGTCCATCGTGTCGCGGCAGACGCGCTGCAGGTTCTCGTTGCCGCACTCGGCGACGTACAGGGCGAAGACGTCGAGGGCGTCGTGGTTGACGGCGGCGACCTCGTGGGCCTCGAGCTCGGTGATCGTCTTGTCGAGCTGGGCCAGGATCTTCTTCCGGCTCGCCGAACCGAGGCGCGGGACCGCGAGCCGGACCACGCCGCCGAACAGCACGCCGAGGGTCTGCATCGCTTCGACGACCTCGGCGGGGTCCGGCGTGGTGACACGGGTGTACCGGTTCGGGGCCATCTCGATCAGGCCGGCGCGGGACAGCTGGCTCAGGGCCTCGCGGATGGGCGTCCGGGAGACGCCGAGCCACGAGATGAGCTCGTCGTCGTTCAGTCGTTCCCCGGGCAGGAGCGTGCCGTCCATGATCGCGTCGTGGATCTTGTGGCGGACGGTGTCACGGAGCAGCTGGTGCTCGGTCGGGGCGCTGCGGGGGACCGGCATGCGTTCTCCTTCGGGGGCGGCGGCGTCGGGGCGCCGGGCGAACGGGCACGGTCGACATCGCACGTGCTCGCATCACCGTACCTGATATGACAACGGCGTTGCGGTCGGCTCACTGTGTGCAGGTGCAGGTGCAGGTGCCGCTGGTGCCCGTTTCGGTGCCGGCCTGACCGGTGGCGCTCCGGTGCGTCCTCAGCGCTCCCCGAGCAGGCGGACCGTGGCCGGGTCCTCGGCGCCGTCGTACCAGCGGTCGAGCACGGCGACGAACGGCCCCGGGTCGGCCGCGATCCGGGCGAAGAGCGTCATCGACGACCGGAGCTTCACCGCGTCGATGCCCCCGAGCAGGGCGTCGGCGGAGCGGGCGGGGGCGTCGTGTGCGACGTCGGTCGCAGTGAGCAGACGGGGCCCGAGCACCGGGTGCGTCAGGTAGGCGCGGGCTTCGTCCACGCCGGTGATCGCGAAGCGCACGGCCGTGGCGCTCCGCCCCAGACCGGCCAGCTGCGGGAACACGAACCACATCCAGTGCGACGACTTCCGGCCCCGACGGAGTTCGTCGAGCGCGACGTCGTACACACCCTGCTGGGCCCGGACGAAGCGGTCGAGGTCGAACGGGTCGTCGGCCTGTGCGTGCGGCTGTGCGTCCGTCACCGGACGACCCCGCCCCAGCCGTACCGGACGGTCGTGCCGTCGACCACGAGCAGGGAGTCCGGGGCCCGGTCGAACAGTCCGGGCATGCCGACGGCGTCGGGCAGGTCGCCCTCGAGTCGGTCGAGCGTGGCCGAACGGGTGGTGAGCACCGGGTGCTGTCGCTGCCAGAACAGGGTCTGCGCCAGGTACCGCGCGTGGATGCCGGCGCGGGTGGTGAGCTCGGCGGCCAGCGGGGTGTCGACGACCTCGCCGGCGGTCACCCGCACCGAGGCCGCGTGCTTCGGCCGCACCGCACCGGTCGGGCGTTCCTGCCGGAGCGACCGCGCCCACCGCACGGGGTGCAGCGCGCGGGTCGGGTGCCGGACGGACCGGTGCGCCACCGCGTCACCGCGGCGACGGGAACGTGCGTGCGCGAACGTGTACGGCACGCCGAGCAGTGCGTGCGCGGCCACGATGGCGGGCACGTTCGCGGTGTCGACCGTGCGGTAGGTCACCCCGCGGCGCCCATGGTCGTCCACCGTGAGCACCTCGATCGTGACCTCGGTCATGGTGCCGAGCCGCCCGGCAGAGGGAAACGGTGGCACCCGGGTCTCCCGGAACACGTACGCCGACAGCCCCACCCAGGCGCTGCCGTCGACCACGTCCGGACGGGTGCCGCGCGGGACGAGCCGCTGCAGCGACGCCGGGTCGTGCCGCCAGTGCGCGAACACGATGTCCTCCCAGGCGTGCTGGGTGACCGGGCGGTGCAGCAGGGGCACCGCCGCGCGGGTCCACGACGGCTGGGTCACGGCTTCGGTGCGTGCCGACCGACGCGCATGCTCCAGAGGACCAGCGGCAGCTGCAGGGGGAGCCGCAGGACCCCGATCAGCCGCATCGCCCGGCTCGAGCGGGGATGGTCGAGCAGGTCGTTCGCCATCTTGAGGTTCGCCGGGAACACCGCCGCGAACAGCGCAGCCGCCGCCCAGCCCGAGGCACGGCGGGTGGCGGGGAACGCGAGCCCGGCGGCGATGCCCAGCTCGGCCGCCCCGGAGGCCAGCGTGGTCAGCCGCGGAGGCAGGGCCTCCGGCACGATCCGGTCGAAGTGGGTCGGGCGCAGGAAGTGCATGGTGCCCGCCGCGCCGAGGGCCACCGCCAGGATGGTGGCCGTGCGGTTGGCACGTCGGATCCGCTCACGTCGTCGCATGCGCCCCATCGTGCCCGCTCGTCCTCGGAAGCAGCCGGAGACGCTGCTCACGTCAGTGCGGTCGCGACGAGGTCGAGGACCGCCGTCGCCACCTCGGCCTTCGTGCCGGAGGTCTCGCGGACCACCTCGCCACCGGGCACCAGGACCTCGATCGCGTTCTCCTCGCGCTCGAAGCCGGCCGACCAGCCGACGTGGTTCACGACGAGCAGGTCCGCCGGCTTCCGGCTGATCTTGGCGCGTCCGAGCTCGATCCGTGCGTCGCGGTCGGGCTCGGTCTCGGCGGCGAACCCGACGATGATCTGCCCGGTCCGCCGCGCCGCGACGAGGTCGGCGAGCACGTCCGGGTTCCGCACCAGCTCGAGCGTCATGCGCTCGCCCTGGGCGTCCTTCTTGAGCTTCTCGGTGAGCACCTCGGCGGGACGGTAGTCGGCGACGGCGGCGGTCATCACGACGACGTCGGCTTCGGTGGCGGCGGCGTGCACGGCCTCGGCGAGTTCGAGCGCGGACCCGACGGGCACCACGGTCGCGTCCAGTCCGGCGGTCAGCGAGCCCTCGACGTTCGCGGCGACGAGGGTCACGGACGCGCCACGACGGACGGCGTCGGCGGCGATCGCGATGCCCTGACGGCCGCTCGAGCGGTTGCCGACGAACCGCACCGGGTCGAAGGGCTCGCGGGTGCCGCCCGCGCTGACGACGACACGGACGCCGGCCAGGTCGCCCTGTTCACCACGGGCTCCGGTGCTGGACGCGGTGCCGGTGTCCGCACTGCGGCGGCCGGCCGGGGCGGGGTGCTGGTCGAGCACGGCGAGCGCTGCGGCGACGATGTCCTCGGGCTCCGCCATCCGACCGATGCCCGCGTCGTCGCCGGTGAGCGCGCCGACGACCGGGCCGACCAGGTGGACGCCGCGGTCACGCAGCGTGGCGACGTTCGCACGGGTCGCGGGGTGCTCCCACATCTGCGGGTGCATCGCCGGGGCGACCACCACGGGTGCCTCGGTCGCGAGCAGCGTCGTGCCGAGCAGGTCGCTCGCCAGGCCGTGCGCCATCCGCGCCAACGAGTCGGCGGTGGCTGGGGCGATGACGACCAGGTCGGCGCGGCGACCGAGCGCGACGTGGCGCACCTCGGCGACGTCGTCCCACACGCTCGTGGTGACGGGGTTGCGGCTGAGGGCCTCGAGCGTCGGCAGTCCGACGAAGCGGAGGGCGCCCTCGGTCGGGACGACGTGCACGTCGTGGCCGCGCTTGACGAGGTCGCGGACGACCCCGACGGCCTTGTAGGCGGCGATGCCCCCGGTGATCCCCACGATGACGGTCAGGGCGCGCTCTGCTGCTGCGTTCACCTGGCTCACGCTACCGGGGCCACGTGCGAGGATCGACGGCATGTGCACCGTCGTCGTCCGCGTCGACCCCGGGTCCGCGTGGCCCGTCACCGTGCTCGCCCTGCGGGACGAGTCGCCCGAGCGCCCGTGGGACCCGCCCGCTGCCTGGTGGCCGGACCGGGACCCGGACCTCCGTGGTGTCCGTGACCGCTCCGCCGGTGGTGCGTGGCTCGCCGCGTCCGACCGCGCCGGCCTGGCCGTGGTGCTCAACCGCGCCGAACCCGTGACGAGCGTCGACGGCACGTGGACGACCCGCGGCGTGGTGCCGGTGGACGCCGTCGCCGACGACCTGCTGCCCGGACACGACGGCACCCTGCCGACCACCCGGGCCTTCAACCTGGTGCGCGCCACGGCCGAGGGCGCCTCGGTGCTGACCTGGGACGGTGAACAGGTCCGCACCACCGACCTCGGCCCCGGCGTCCACATGGTCACGCACGGTGCGGCCGACGACCCCGCGGCGCCGCGCATCGGTCGGTGGCTCGAGGCCTTCCGTGCCGTCGACGCCCCGGCCGGCCCACCGGTGCTCGGCCCGTTCGACGAACTCCGCGCCGTGGACTCCGGTGGTGACGCCGGGGACGGCTGGGGTGGCTGGTTCGGCGTGCTGGCGGAGTCCGCAGCGCTGCCGAGCGACCACCCCGACGCGATCCTCCGCGACGTGCACGAGGCCGAGGGGCACATGACGACCCTGTCGATCGTCGCCGCGGCGATCGCGCCGGGGCGCACCGTCCTGCAGCACGCCCGCCTGACCGAACCCGGGAAGCTGGACGGGTCGGTGGAGCTGCACCGCGCCTGACGCCGGCGACGCACCGGGCCCGCCCCGGGCCTCCCGCGAGACGCCGGCGTGCCCGTTCGACGCCGCCAGGTGCGCGAGACGCCTCCGGATTCAGCGGCGTCTCGTGGAGCTGGAGGCGTCCTGGCGAGACGCCGGCGTCTTGGCGAGACGCCGGCGTCTTGGCGAGACGCCGGCGTCTCTGCTAGAGCGGCGGGCGCGTCCCGGTGAGGTCCTCGGCGACGGCCCAGAGCGAGCGGGCGAGGTCGGCGCTCCGCGCGGACCCGGGGATCGACACGGTGGTGGTCGGACCGGTCATGCCGAACGGACCCGAGGGCCCGTAGTAGGCGCCGCCGACGGCGTTCGGCCCGACCGCGGCGTACAGCAGCGGCTCGGTGCCCTGCTCGACGGCCTGGGTGAACGGCAGGGCGCGGTTGCTCGACCGCACCGGCTTCGACCGACCGAGCGAGCGCCCTGCGGCCTGCAGGTTCGTCCGGGTGTAGCCGGGGTGGGCGGCGGTGCTGACCAGGGGCACGTCGGCCTCGACGGTCAGGCGGTGCAGGTGCAGCGCGAGCAGCAGGTCGGCGAGCTTCGACTGCGCGTAGGCGCGCCAGCCGTTGTAGCCGCGCTCCCACTGCAGGTCGGCGAAGCGGATCCGGCCGGGGATCGCGGCGAGGCTCGACATCGTGACGACCCGGGGTGCCTCGGCCAGGGGACCGTCGGCGAGGGGCGTGCGCGCACGCAGCAGCGACGGCAGCAGCAGGTTCGTCAGGGCGAACGGGCCGAGGAAGTTCGTGCCGAACTGCAGCTCGAATCCGTCGACGGTCTCGAAGCGCTCCGGCGGCGCCATCACGCCGGCGTTGTTGACCAGGACGTCGATCGGACGTTCCTCGTCGACGATGCCGCTGGCGAAGCGGCGGACGCTCGCCAGGTCGGCGAGGTCGAGTTCGCGGACCTCCACGTCGGCTCCGGGGTTAGCGGCGCGGATGCCGGCGGCGGCGGTCTCGCCCTTCTCGGTGCTGCGGACGGCGAGCACGACGCTGGCGCCGGCTCCGGCGAGGCGCAGGGCGGCCTCCTGTCCGGTGCCGCTGTTGGACCCGGTGACGACGATGCGGCGTCCGGTCTGGTCGGGGAGGTTCGGCATGCGGGTGACCGTACTCGTGCGGGCTGGCCGGCCCCGGTCCGGGCCCGGCCCGGGCCCCGGTGCGCGCGCGCCGGGGTCGTGCTATGTTGATGCAAACGCATGGAAGTGCGACCAGGAGGACACCATGAGCAACGCATTCGGCACCGACCGTCCCTCGGACGTCCCGCCGCCCGCACCCGACCGGATCGGACCGCTGCAGCTCGGCCTCGACACCTTCGGTGACGTCACCGAGCGCGCCGACGGCAGCCTGCAGTCCGACGCGCAGAGCATCCGCGACGTCGTCGACCAGGCCGTCCTCGCCGACCAGGTCGGCGTCGACTTCATCGGCGTCGGGGAGCACCACCGAGCCGACTTCGTCGTGAGCGCCCCCGAGGTCGTCCTCGCCGCGATCGCCGCCAGCACCGAGCGCATCCGGATGGGCTCCGCGGTCACGGTGCTGTCCTCCGACGACCCCGTCCGCGTGTACGAGCGCTTCGCCACCGTCGACGCCCTGTCGAACGGCCGCGCCGAGGTCATCCTGGGTCGTGGCTCCTTCACCGAGTCGTTCCCGCTGTTCGGCTACGAGCTGAGCGACTACGAGGTCCTGTTCGAGGAGAAGCTCCAGCTCTGGGCGGCCCTGCGCGGCGGCGACGCCGTCACCTGGTCCGGCACGAAGCGTGCGGGTCTGGTCGACCAGGACGTCTTCCCGAAGCTCGAGCACGGCGCCATCCCGACGTGGATCGGTGTCGGCGGCTCCCCGCAGTCGGTCATCCGTGCCGCGTCGTACGGCCTGCCGCTGTTCCTCGCCATCATCGGCGGGCAGCCAGCCCAGTTCGCCCCGTTCTCGCGCCTGTACCGCCAGGCCCTCGCGCAGCTCGACCTGCCGCAGCAGCCCATCGCGATGCACTCGCCGGGCTTCGTGGCCGCCACCGACGAAGAGGCCGCCGAGCGCTACTGGCCGTACCACAAGGCCGTCACCGACCAGCTCGGCCGGGAGCGCGGCTGGCCGCCCCTCGACGTCGCCGGGTACCGCGCGAGCCTGTCGGCCGGCGGCTCGCTCTACGTCGGCTCCCCGGAGACCGTCGCCCGGAAGGTCGCGCGCAACATGCGGATCCTCGGCGCCTCGCGCTTCGACATGCGGTACGCCACGGGTCGCCTGCCGCACGCCGACATGATGCGCTCGATCGAGCTCTACGGCACCGAGGTCGCACCCCGCGTGCGCGAGCTGCTGGCGCAGCCCGTCCCCGTCGCCTGACGGTCGCGGGCCCGTCCGGGGTCCGGTCCGGTTCGGTCCGCAAGACACCGGTGTTCGCGCTCCACACCACCCTTCGCGGGTGTTCGGAGCGTGGACACCGGTGTTTTGCGTTCAGGTTCCGTCTGACACGGGCGCGCGGGCAACGGCCGGGAGGCCCGGGGCGGCCGCCGAGATCGGCTCACGGGGGCCGCGGGTACGGTCCAGGGCATGTCGTCACGCCCCGACCACGCCTCCGGTCCCGCTGCTGGTCACGCCTCCGACTCCGTCGTCGAACGCCGGTTCCGCGGCCGGATCATGGGCGTCGGCACCACCTCGGGCGTCCGGATCGTCGTCGGCATGTGGGACCGGTCACCGTTCGGGCCGTTCACGGACGTGTTCCTCGAACTCCCCGACGGCTCCAGCGTGCTGCTCGCGCCCGACGAGATCGTCGCCGCGTACGTCTCCGGCACCTACCGCTTCGACACCGTCTCGGTCGTCGACGTCCGCGCCCGCCGCACCGCCAGCGGGCTCGAGCTGTCCGCCGGGGCGCTGCAGGCCTCGATCGACGTCGGCGGCATCTCGCCGCTCGGCCGGATCCTGCGCATCGTCCCGAAGCCGATCGCCCGCGACCCGCGCTGGCTCGCCGCGATCGACCCCGTGGCACGGCTGCTCGCGCCCGGGTCCGGGACCGCGGGCTCGGCGGGCAACGGCCGGCGCGAGTACTACGGCGTCACCGGGGCGCACGACGTCACCGGCGTGCGGGGGACCTGGGCGGGGGAGCCCCTCGGGGACCTGGCACCGCTCGACCCGCCCGTGGCGTTCGGCTTCGCCTCGATGCCGAAGATCCCGCAGGTCGTCGACGTCGAGACCACGATCCGCGAACCCGCCTGACGCCGGCTGGCCCGCCCACGGGGCCGCCCGCCGGTTCCGTGCGTGCGCATGTTCCGACGATCCGCGCGTCGATCGACTCGTGTCCGGTCGCTCGATGCACACGCATCCGGTGCGTGTGCATGCAACGACGTTCCACCTGTCGATCGACGCGTGTGGTGTCGCTTCCTGCACACGCATGCACGGCTCGGAGGCCGGCGCGCGCCGGGCGGGGGCGGCGCGGCGGGCGTGCACCGGGCCTCCAGGCCGACCGCGACCGGACCACGTCGACGCGCCGGGCTGACGCGTCCAGCGCCGGAGGGGCACACTGGTCGGAACGGTACGGCCCCGTGCACCGACGGTCGCACGTCGGCGGAGCGGGGCGCATGACGCAAAGGAGCACCATGACCGACACACAGACGGACCAGCGCGCCGCCATCTCGGACATCGTCCACGGCGCCCACACGGCACTGCTCACCACGGTGAGCGAGGACGGGAACCTGCACGCCAGGCCCCTCGCGGTGCAGGACAAGACGTTCCACGGGACCCTGCGGTTCCTGGTGCAGGACGGCAGCGAGAAGGTCGAGGACATCGCGCGGAACCCGCACGTCAACGTCTCGATCGAGTCGCAGGGCGGGTACCTCTCCATCGCCGGGACCGCGACCGTGACCCAGGACGACTCGGTCGTCGACGAGCTGTGGTCCCCGTTCGCCGAGGCCTGGTTCCCCGAGGGCCGTCAGGACCCGTCGATCCGGCTGCTCACGGTCGAGGGGGTCTCAGTCGAGTACTGGACCCAGGACACCGGGCCGGTCGGCAGCCTGGTGCAGATGTTCAAGGCGGCGCTCGGTAAGCAGAGCCAGCCGGACACCGGCGACCACGGCACGGTCGAGCTCTGAGGCGCAACGCGTGACGCGCGACGCCGTCGTCCTGTCCGGACGGCGGCGTCGCGTCATGTCGGGGCGCGTGCACCGGGCCGTCGCCTGCGAGGGCTGCGCGTCAGCCGCTCACGGAGGGCCGAGCAGCCACAGCACCGCGACCAGGACCGGCTGCCCGGCCAACGCGGCCGTCACGAAGGTCCACCGCATCCAGGGCTTCGCGACCAGCTCGGGCGACCCGAACAGCGGCGCGAGCGGCATGAGCAGCCGCGGGGTCGAGGCCATCGGCAGCGACACCGCGAAGATGTAGAGCGCGTACGCGGCCGAGTACAGCACCGTCGTGGGCCCGAGCCGCAGCGTCGAGCGGCGGAGCAGCCAGATCGGGTACGTGACGAGCAGGAACACCACGATCAGGATCCCGCCCACGCCGAGCCAGCGGCCCGCGATGAGGAACCACGGCGTCAGCGGCACGAAGTCCACGCGGCCGATGAAGTTCACCCACCAGGACATCTCGGTCTCCAGGTAGGCGTTCGGTGTCCCGGTGGCGTGCGAGGCGATCACCGGCCAGGCGAGCCCCGCGAGGACCATGGTCAGCCCCGCGGCGACGACCCGGACCTGCTCGCGGAGCGGGAAGCCCTCGAGCACCCGGCCGGTCTCGCGCCGTGCACGGACCCACCGCACGAGTGCGACGACGCCGAGCACGAGCGGGATCGCCAGGGCACCGGGGCGGGTGAAGGCCGCGGCGACGCCGAGTGCCGTCAGGAGCCCGTAGCGCCGACGCTCCAGCGCGAGCAGCGCCCCGAACGACAGCGCGAGGAACATGCTCTCCGCGTACCCGACCTGCAGCAGGAACGACAGCGGACCGCAGCTGAAGAAGAAGACCGCCCACATCGCGGCGGCGTGCCCAGCGCGGTCCCGCACCAGGCGGTGCAGCAGGTAGGTGGCGAGCAGTCCGGCGACGATCGCGACGAGCGGTGCGCCGAGTTCGAACGGCACCCCGGTCGAGGCGGTCAGCGCCCGGATCGCGAAGGGGAACGCCGGCAGGAAGGCCCAGGCGTTCTGCGCGACGTTGCCGGCGGCGTCGAGCGGCAGCGCGTCCGGGTACCCGTGCAGCGAGATCTGCTCGTAGTACTGCCCGTCCCAGGCCACCAGGAAGGCGCCGAACCCGTGCTCGTTGCCCCAGATCGCGTTGCCCGGCAGTGCACGACCGATGAGCGGGTACGCGAGCGCGAGCCAGAGGGTCGACAGGACCCGGCCGCCCGTCCAGACGAGCAGGACCGCCGCCCACGCCGGCAGTGAGGCAACGGTGTCCAGGACACGTCGTCGACCGCTGGCCGTGCCCGCGGCGACCACACCGGCGCTGTCGGTGCGGCTCACGCGCGAGTTCCTCGGCGTTCGGGTGGTCGGGTCGGCACCCGGCCAGGGTAGTCGGCCCGAGCATGAGGATCGCCCGGAACTGCGCCTGGAGGCCCGTCCCGCGTCATGTGCGCTGCGTCGCGCCCGGTGGGTGGCGGGTGCGGCGTCCGGTGGGCGGCCCGTCCGTGACGGCGCGGACGTCCGCGGGCATAGTCTCGGTGGGCGATGACGACGACGGCGACGACACCCAGACGACGGACGCGCAGCACGGCGGTCGCCGTGCTGGTGGCCGGGACCTTCTTCATGGAGCTCCTGGACGGCACGATCCTGGCAACCGCCGCCCCGGCCATGGGGTGTGACCTCGGGGTCGACTCCGCCGCGGTGGGCGTCACGATCACCGCGTACCTCGTGACCCTCGCGGTGTTCATCCCGGTGTCCGGCTGGCTCACCGACCGGATCGGTTCGCGGACCGTCTTCGCCGGGGCCATCGCGCTGTTCACGATCGCGTCCGCCCTGTGCGCGCTGTCCACCGGGCTGGTCGAGCTGACGCTGTGGCGCATCCTGCAGGGGCTCGGTGGAGCGCTCATGGTGCCCGTCGGCCGGCTCGTCGTGCTCCGGAGCGCCGGGCGCGAACAACTCGTCACCGCCATCGCCATCCTGACCTGGCCGGCCCTCGCCGCACCGATCATCGCGCCGTTCATCGGCGGGGTCCTCGTCGAGACGCTGTCGTGGCACTGGATCTTCCTCATCAACATCCCGCTCGGCGTCGTCGCCTTCATCGCCGCCCTGGTGCTCGTGCCGCAGGAGCGTGCGGCGCAGCGGGTGCCGTTCGACTGGTTCGGGTCGCTGCTCGCCTGCGTCGGGCTCGGCTCGCTCGTGGTCATGGCGTCCTTGCTCGCGCTCGACGTCGTGCCGGTCACCGCGGTCGTCGTCTCCGGCATCCTCGGCGCGGTGTGCTGCTGGCTCGCGATCCGGCACTTCCGCCGGGCTCCGCACCCGATCATGGGGCTCGACGCGTTCCGGCTCGAGACCTTCCGGGTGTCGCACGCCGGCGGCGGCCTGTTCCGCCTGGCGGTGTCCGCGGTGCCGTTCGTGCTCCCGCTGCTGTTCCAGGACGCCTGGGGTTGGAGCGCCGTGCTCGCCGGGTCCGCCGTGCTGTGGGTGTTCGTCGGCAACCTCGGCATCAAGCCGATGACGACCCCGTTCCTCCGTTGGTTCGGCTACCGCCCGGTGATCGTCGTGTCGTCGGCCGTCGCCGCGCTGACCGTGGTCGCGATGGCGTTCATGACCGAGGACACCCCGTTCTGGCTGCTCGCCGTCCTGCTCGTCGTCAGTGGTGCCGCCCGCTCCGTGGGCTTCACGGCGTACAACACCATCGCCTTCGCCGACGTCGAGCAGGCCGACATGACCCCCGCGAACACGCTGTCGTCGACGCTGCAGCAGACCGCCGCGGGCTTCGGTGTCGCCGTCGCCGCCGTGGTCATCCGCGCGGCCTCCGGGCTGGGCGGCGACGGGCCGTACGCGGCCGCGTTCTGGGTCATCGCCGCCCTGCTCGTGGTCGCCTGCGTGGAGGGCATCCTGATGAGTCGCACAGCGGGTGACACCGTCCGCCCGGTCCGCCGTGTCCGCGCCTGATCCCGCCGCTGTCCGTTTCCGTCACGGTCACACGGACGAAACCCGGCAGGCGTTACAGTCTCAGCAACCGTCCGCGGTACCCGAGTACGGTGACCGCGGCAGGGTGACCGGAACACCCGGACAGGAAGGCAGCATGGCCGCGCCAGAGCAGCAGAGCACGATCGCATCAGAGCAGACCGTGCAGCCCACGCAGCTCCGTGTCGTCAGTTACAACCTCCGCGAGCACACCGCGAACAGCGAGCTCGCCGCACTGGCCGAGGCGTCCGACGCCGACGTCCTGTGCGTGCAGGAGTGCGACAGCAACGACCTCGCACCGTCGATCGGCGGCCTCTCGCTCGCCGCGTCGACCCGCACCAACCGACTCGGGCTCGCGATCTACAAGCGCGACGACCGCTTCGAGGTGCAGGACTTCAGCATCCACTCGCTGCAGAAGTCGCTGCACGACCGGGTCCTCGCACCCGCGCACGAACGGCTCATCGCGATGCACCTGCGCGACACCGAGGCCGATGCCGAGGTCGTCGTCGCCTCGTTCCACGCCTCACCGCTGACCGCGACGAACTCCCTGCGCCGCAAGCAGATCGAGGCCGCGCACCAGTTCCTGCGCGAGCTGGCGAAGGACGTCCCCGCGGTCATGGTCGGCGACTTCAACTACCCGTGGTTCCAGACGAACCTGCGCCGCAAGATCGAGCAGGGCGGGTTCGCGTTGTCGCTGTCCGACCAGCCGACGTACCTGCGCTACCGCAAGTTCACGGGCCACTTCGACTTCGCGACGAGCGTCGGCCTGCACATCGCGGGCGTCGAGACCCTGCCGGCCGGCATCTCCGACCACCGCCCGATCCTGGTCCGTGCCCACTACGAGCACCCCGGCGAGACCGGCGCCGTCACCACCGTCGAGGCTCCCGCCGCCTGACCCGCGCCGTCGGCCGCTCGTGTCGGCCGCCCAGGTCGCACGACATGCCGCGTGCGCATCGCCGAGTGGTCGGGCACTGTCGGTTGCGGGCCCGGTAAACGACGGTTCGACCGACCTCGCCGGAGGTGAGCGGGGAGTTGTGACCGCTCGGCGGTGGGCCGTCGGGCGCGGCGGCGGGCTCGTGCCGAGGTTGCACGACATGCCGCGTGCGCATCGCCGCGTGGTCGCAAACTGTCGGTTGCGGGGGCGTCGGGCGACGGTTCGTGCGACCTCGGCGGAGGTGAGCGGGGAGTTCCGACCGCTCGGCAGGGGGCCGTCGGGCGCGTCGGCGGCGTGTGCCGAGGTCGCACGACATGCCGCGTGCGTGCCGCCGAGTGGTCGGGCACTGTCGGTTGCGGGCCCGGTAAACGACGGTTCGTGCGACTTCGGCGGAGGTGAGCGGGGAGTTGTGACCGCTCGGCAGCGCGTGCCGAGGTCGCTCGACGTGCCGTGTGCGCGGCGCCGAGTGGTCGGGAACTGTCGGTTGCGGGGGCGTCGGGCGACGGTGCGTGCGACCTCGGCGGAGATGAGCGGGGAGTCGTGACCGCTCGGCGCACGACGCTGGGCGCGTCCGTCCGGGCGGCGACGCACCGGAGGCCCGGTGCCGGTCTCGTGGACCGGCACCGGGCCTCCAGGCGGTTGCCCTCAGAACCCGAGAGCCCGCGTCAGCGACGCAGCGTTGCCCGCGCCAAGCGGTTGCCGATGAACTGGCCGAGCTGCACGATGACGACGATCGCCGCCACCGAGACGTAGACCACCCACCAGTCGTAGCGCTGCGAGCCGTAGGTGATCGCGTACTCGCCGAGTCCGCCGCCACCGATCAGCGCACCCTGCGCCGTCATGTCGACGATGCCGATGTAGATGAACGTGTAGCCGAGGATCAGGGGGCCGAGACCCTCGGGGATGAGCACGGTCAGCAGGATCGAGACCGGGTGCGCACCCGAGGCCCGAGCAGCCTCGACGACGCCTGGGTCGACCGACAGCAGGTTCTGCTCGACGATCCGGGACACCGCGAAGGCCGCGGCCAACGAGATCGCGAAGGTGACCGCGGGGACACCGATCGTGGTCTGCACGACGACCCGCGACAGCGGCGCGATCGCGGCGAGGAAGATCACGAACGGGATCGGGCGGATCAGGTTCACGAACACGTTGAGCACCGTGTACGCGGTGCGGTTGCCGAGGACGTTGCCCGGCCGGGTCGCGTAGAGCAGCAGGCCGAGCGCGAGGCCGATGACCCCGGCGATGACCAGCGAGATCAGCGACATCACGATGGTGTCGCGGATCGCGGCGAGGAAGACGTCGAACGTGTCGATCACGCTCTGGAACGAGTTGTTGTTCACGCGGCGGCCTCCTCGTCGGTCGTGACGCCGTCGGCGCGGAGTGCGGCGATCGCGCGATCGATGGCGTCGGGCTCGGCGCCGGGCGCGCTCAGTTCGTAGGTGAGCGACCCGATCCGACGCTCCCGGATCTCGCCGACCCCGCCGTAGACGAGTTCGGCGGTGACCCCGGCGGCGCGGAACGCGGCGTCGATGCGGTTCTGCAGCCCGGCCTCGTCGGTGATCTGCACCGTGACGAGCCGACCCGGGTGGCGGTCCCGCAGGCGCCGGAGCGTCTCGGGGGAGGGCCGGTCGTGCAGCGCGGTGCGGACGAAGCGCTGCGCGGCACCGGTCTTCGGCGTCGAGAACACGTCGTAGACGTCCCCGACCTCGACGACCCGCCCCTGCTCCATCACGGCGACCCGGTCGGCGATCTGCCGGACCGCGTCCATCTCGTGCGTGATCACGATGATGGTGACGCCGAGCTCCCGGTTGACGCGGCGGAGCAGCGCGAGCACCTCGGAGGTGGTCTCCGGGTCGAGGGCGCTGGTCGCCTCGTCGGCGAGCAGCAGGTCGGGCGACGCGGCGAGGGCGCGGGCGATGCCGACGCGCTGCTTCTGCCCGCCGGACAGCTGCTCCGGGTAGGCGTGGGCGCGCTCGAGCAGGCCCACGAAGTCGAGCAGCTCGGCGACGCGACGGTTCCGCTCGGCCTTCGGCACGCCTGCGACCTTGAGCGGGTACGCGACGTTGCCGGCGATCGTGCGGGACCGGAACAGGTTGAACTGCTGGAAGATCATCCCGATGTTGCGACGCGCCAGACGGCGGTCCCGCTCGGGGATCGCCGTCAGTTCGCGGCCCGCGACGGTCACCGTGCCGGAACTCGGCAGTTCCAGCGCGTTGACCAGGCGGACCAGGGTGGACTTGCCGGCACCGGAGTACCCGATGACGCCGAGGACCTCTCCCTGGTGCACGTCCAGGGAGACGTCCTCGACGGCCACCACGGTCTCGCCGGTGTCGGCGCGGCGGTAGTGCTTCGAGACGCCGCGGAGTTCGACGAGGACCGGCACTACTGCTTGGCCGCCTTCGCGTCCTGCTCGACCTGGGCGAGCTCGTCCTGCAGCTTCGAGGCGCTCTCGTCGCGGGCGACTGCCTCGGGCAGGTCCTTCGCGAAGGCCTTCTGCACGGCGTCGTCCTGGAACAGCTCGGCCAGGTCGAGGTAGGTCTTGTTGCCCTTGTCCTCGTCGCGGACGGCGAACACGTTCACGTACGGGGCGGCGCTCGCGCTCGAGGGGTCGTCCTGGTAGATCGCGTCCGAGATCGGCAGACCGGCGGCGGTGGCAAAGTTGTTGTTCACGACGGCGGCGGCGACGGAGCCCTGCTGCAGCGCGTTCGCGGTCTGCGAGGCGTCGAGGGGCTGGACGTCGACCTTCTTCGTCTCGATGTCGTCGGCGGTGGAGAACGCCGACCCGCCGTCCTTCAGCGTGATCAGGTCGGCCGCCTGCAGGATCAGGAGCGCACGGGCCTGGTTGATCGAGTCGTTCGGGATCGCGACCTTGGCGTTCGCGGGCAGCTCGGACGGCTTGTCGTACTTCGTCGCGTAGAGCGGCAGCGGGTAGACGGCGGTCGAACCGATCGGCTGCAGGTCGTCGTTCGAGGTGACGTTGTAGTCCGCCAGGTACTGGATGTGCTGGAACTGGTTGATGTCCAGCTGACCGTCCTTGAGGGCGGGGTTCGGCAGCGAGTAGTCCGAGAAGTTCGTCAGCTTGACGGTGACGTTGAGCTTGTCCTTCGCGAGCTTCGTGTACGTGCTCCAGTAGCCGAGCGACTTGTCCGCGACACCGATCGTGACGGTCTTCGGGGCGGCGTCACCGGCGGCACCGGCGTCGTTGCTCCCGGAGCGGAGGGCGCCGACGACGACGGCGACGACGATCGCCACGACGACGATCGCGGCGGCGACGATCCAGCCGATCGGGCGCTTGCCCTTCGGCTTCTCGGGCAGTGCGGGGGCTGCGGACATGCTGGTGCTCCTCGTGGGCAGTGCGTGTGGGGGAGCCGCGGTGGTCCGCGGCGTGGAGACGAGTGTGACGTGCGGTCCACCCCCGGTGCGAGTTCCGTTCCGTCGTGTTACGCAGCACTCGACCCGTGCCGCCTGCGTGGGAGCACGCGTCCCGACACGACTTGGTTGACTCGGATCGTGCGCAGCATCGAACTCGTCCTCGGCCCGGAGTCGGACGCCGCCGTGCGGTCCGCCTGGCAGGCCCTGATCGACGCCGACCTGCCGAGCCTCGGTCGGCACCCGTCGCCGTCGAACGCCCCGCACGTCACCCTGGCCGCCGGGGACACGCTGCCCGTGCCGGCCGGGTTCCGCACGTCGGTCCCGACCGCGATCCGGCTCGGCGGGCTCCTGCTCTTCCCCGCGGGTGCCGGTCGGTCGGTCCTCGTGCGCGCGGTGGTCCTCGACGCGGCGCTCACGACCTTCCACGGCGAGGTGCACACGGTCGCGCCCGGCGGCGTCGAGACGTCGGTGCCCGGGCACTGGTCGCCGCACGTCACGCTGGCCCGCCGGGTGCGTGACGAGGACCTGCCGCGCGCCGTCGCTGCGCTGCGCGCCGTGCCGCTGCCGGAGACGCTCGACGTCGGCGGCGTCCGGCACTGGGACGGCGAGACGCGGACGATCACGCCGCTCGCGTTCACCACCGGCTAGCGGGGCACGGCCTGGAGGCCCGGCTCAGGTCCCGAGCACGCGCTCGCCGAACGCGGATGCGAACGTCCGCTCCGGGTCGGCCCGGGCGACGAGGTCGCGGAAGTCCGCCAGCCGCGGGTACAGCCCGGCGATCGCCGCGTGGTCGAGGGAGCTCATCTTGCCCCAGTGTGGTCGGCCGTCGAAGGCTGCGAGCCGGGACTCCAGGTCGGGCAGGATCGCGGCGACCTCGGTCGGGTGCTTCTTCCAGGTGAACGCGATGCAGAGGACGTCCTCGCCCTGGGTCGGGCTGAGCCAGAGGTCGTCCGCGGCCATCGTCCGGAGTTCGCAGACGTGCAGGTGCGGCTGGATCCGGTCGGCGAGCCCCCGGAGCGCGTCGAGAGCGGCCGCCGCGTGCCGGAGCGGGACGAAGTGCTCGCTCTGCACCTCGGACCCGTGGCTCGGGACGGACCCGATCGGGAAGTGCGGCAGGCGGTCCCACCACGGTCCGACCGAGCCGTCGCGCGCGGTCCGGCGGTCGTCGCCGGGGGTGCCGGGCAGGCGGCGTGCGCCGGCCAGCGCTTCGGGCACCGGCACGTCCTCGGCGCCGTCGGGCACGCGCGACTTCACCAGGACCTCGGTGATCGCATCGCCGAACACGGTGTAGGCGCACACCGAGTACGCGGCGGCGTGCACGTCAGCGACGTTCGCCGTGAAGGTGTCCCAGGGGATCGCGCCGTAGACGTCCTGACGCATCCCGTAGGACGGTTCCACGTCGAGGGTCACCCGGGTCACGATGCCGAGCAGTCCGAGGTGCAGCACGGCACCGTCGAACGCGGGGTCCGTCCGGTCGATCGTCCGGGCGGAGCCGTCCGGACCGAGCACCTCGAACGCGCGCACCGCGGTGGCGAGCGAGCCCAGTGCCGTACCGGAACCGTGGGTGCCGGTCGCGACCGCACCCCCGACGGAGATGTGCGGCAGGGACCCCGTGTTGTGCAGGGCGAACCCGGCACGGTCGATGTCGGCCGCGACGTCGCCGTACCGGGTGCCGGCTCCGAGGGTCACGGTGCGGTGCTCGGCGTCGACGACCAGGTCGGTGGGGACGCCGGTCAGGTCGAGCAGGGTGCCTGCGGTGTCGGCGACGTCGTTGAACGAGTGCCGGGTGCCGAGGCCGTGCACCCGATCGGCGTCGGCCACGACCTGGGCGGCCTCGTCGGTCGACGACGGGCGGACGACCCGTTCGGCCGTGTACGTGACCGTGCCGGACCAGTTGAGCTCGCTCGTCGTCGACCGCATGGCGCCCACCCTGCCACGCGGTCCGGAGACGGGCGCGGGCCGGCGCCGGTCCCGTCACGGGTTCGGCGTCGGCCCGGCTCGTCGGTCGGTGCGAGAGGCTCGTCGGTCAGTGCACGGGCGGGGGCGTCGGCGCGCCCTCGGGCACCTCGGGCCGGCGGACGAACACCGACGCGAGGATGCCGAACAGCGAGATGATCGCGCCGACCATGAAGGCGGTGCCGACGCCCGACGCGGTGGCCACCTGGACCCCACGGGCACCGGAGCCCTCGACGGCGGTGGCCGCACCGATCGTCAGCAGCGTGACGAACAGGGCCGTGCCCGCCGCACCGGCGAGCTGCTGCGCCGTGCCGAGCACCGCGCTGCCGTGCGAGTACAGCTTCGGGGGCAGCCCGCCGAGCGCCGCGGTGAACAGCGGCGTGAAGGTCAGGGCCAGGCCGATGCTCAGCACCACGTGCGCACCGAGGACGAACCACACGCTGGTGTCGACGCCCACGGTGGAGAGCGCCCAGAGCACGGCGCTGACGATGATCGATCCGGGGATCAGCAGCACGCGCGGGCCACGGCGGTCGTAGATGCGCCCGACGATGGGGGAGAGCAGGCCCATCAGCAGCCCACCGGGGAGCAGCAGCAGGCCGACCTGCAGGACCTCGAGGCCGAGGACGCGCTCCAGGTAGATCGGCAGCAGGATGAGCGTGCCGAACATCGCCATGAAGCTCAGGCCCATCGCGACGATCGGCACCGTGAAGCCACGGGTGCGGAAGGTGCGCAGGTCGAGCAGGGCGCTGTCGGTGCGCTGCAGGCGCGTCTGCCGGACGATGAACACCGCGAGGGCGACGGCACCGACGACCAGGGCGGTCACCGGGACGAGCGGACCGGTCGTACCGGCTTCACCGATGCTGGACAGTCCGTAGACGATGCCGCCGAACGCGAAGGCGGAGAGGATGACCGAGACGACGTCGATCGGTGCCCTGCGCGGCGTCGAGACGTTCTGGACCTTGACCATGCCGAGGATGAGCGCCGCGATCGCGATGGGCAGCACGAAGCCGAACAGCCAGCGCCACGAGAACGCGTTGAGGATCAGGCCGGAGATCGTCGGGCCGATGGCCGGAGCGACCGAGATGACGATCGAGATGTTCCCCATGATGCGGCCACGGTGCGCGGGGTCGACGAGGGTCAGGACCGTCGTCATGAGCAGCGGCATCATGATCGCGGTGCCGCTGGCCTGCACGATGCGGCCGACGAGCAGGACGGTGAAGCCCGGCGCGAGCAAGGCGATCAGCGTGCCGACCGAGAACAGGCCCATCGCCCAGACGAACACCGGTCGGGTGTTGAAGCGCTGCAGCAGGAACCCGGTGATCGGGATGACGACCGCCATGGTGAGCAGGAAGCCGGTGGTCAGCCACTGGCCGGTCGCGGCGCTGATGTCCAGGTCGTCCATGAGCCGGGGCAGGGCCACGCCCATGATGGTCTCGTTGAGGATGACGACGAACGCGGAGACGAGCAGCAGCCCGATCACGAGTCGGGTCTCGGCAGCGGACGGCTGCGAGACGCTTCCCGTGCGGGGGGCGGAATCGACGGCCTGGGTCATGCGGGTGCTCCTGGTGGTCACGACGGGTGGAACGGGTGTGGCGCAGGACGCGCAGACAGGCCAACTCCCTGAGTGGATGCGATTATTCCGCTTCGCTCCGACATCCGCAGGTGAACGATCGGTGCCGAGCACGCCGGTCGCCGGCGCAGCTCCCACGCACGTCGGCTCAGTGCAGGATCGCGAACCCGTCGGTGTCGCCGTGCGGTACCACCGACCGCAGGCTGACGTCGGTCACGGTCGCCGACGGTGGCCCGGTGCGCAGGCACTCGACCAACGAGTCGACGGCGACCGAGGGTCCCTCCGCCTCGACCTCCACCGTGCCGTCCCAGAGGTTCCTCGCGTAGCCGACGAGGTCGAGCCCGTCCGCCTTCCGAGCGGTCCAGTACCGGAAGCCGACCCCCTGGACCGTCCCCGACACCACGGCATGCACCCTCGTCACCGTCGTCATGTCCTCCACGCTAACCGCGGCGGCCCCTCGGGAGTTTTCGGCCCCGTGACGATCTGTTTCCGGCTCGTGACGAGCGCACCGCGTCGGCAGTGATAGTGTCATCCCAACCCGAACACTTCGAGTCAGATTGACACTATCTCCACCATGGACGAAGCAGGCATCCGCGTCGCGGTCTCCACCGTGATCGTCGCACTGCGCCCGCACCCCGACACCGGGGCCCCGGCGCTGTGGATGCCGCTCGTCCGTCGCGTCGCCGAACCGTTCGAGGGTTCATGGGCGCTCCCCGGCGGCTGGGTCGGCGACGACGAGGGGCTCGAGGACTCCGCGGCCGCCCGACTGCGCGAGACGACGAACGTCCAGCCGCGGTACCTCGAGCAGCTCTACGCGTTCGGGGACGTCGGACGATCCCCGAGCCGCGTGGTGTCGATCGTGTACTGGGCACTCGTGCACCCGGACGAGGCGAACGTCGTGCCCGACGACTGGAACGTCCGGTGGTTCCTGGCCGACGAGCACCCGCCCCTCGCCTTCGACCACGACCGCATCGTCGAGTACGCCCTGTGGCGGCTGCGCAACAAGATGTCCTACTCGCGGATCGCGCAGGCGTTCCTCGGTGACCGCTTCACCCTCGCCGAACTCCGCGGCGTGTACGAGGCGGTGCTCGGCCGTGCACTCGACCCCGCGAACTTCCGTCGGCAGGTCGAGAAGACCGACGCGGTCCTGCCGACCGACGAGACCACGAGCGGGGGTCGGCACCGTCCGGCCCGGCTGTACCGCTCGAACCCCGACCTGGCCTACGCGGACAACGGCCCGCTGCAGACCGGGGCCGATCAGCACCAGCAGCGGAACCGATAGGAAGCCCCGTGTCCATCGCCACGACGATCGAACTCATCTCCAACGGCAAGGCCGGCGGCAGCACCTGCACGCCCGACCTCGCGATGCCGACGTGGGACTTCGACTCCCGCCCCGGGTACGGCCCGGGGTCGTCGATGTCCGACGTCATCCCGACGAGCGCCCCGCGCCAGGGCGTCCTGCCCGACGAGTACAAGACGACCCCGACCGACGAGCTCCACGAGCGCATCGAGCGGGCGAAGGCCACCCTCGGCGACCGAATCGTCGTCCTCGGGCACTTCTACCAGCGCGACGAGGTCGTCCGGCACGCGGACTTCCTCGGCGACTCGTTCCAGCTCGCGAACGCCGCCCTGACGAAACCCGACGCCGAGGCGATCGTGTTCTGCGGCGTGCACTTCATGGCCGAGACGGCCGACATCCTGGCGCGCGACGACCAGCGCGTGATCCTGCCGAACCTGGCCGCCGGCTGCTCGATGGCCGACATGGCCGACATCGACAGCGTCGAGGCCGCGTGGGCGGAGCTGACCGCGGTGTACGGCACCGAGCCCGACGCCGACGGCCGCGTCCCCGTGATCCCGGTCACCTACATGAACTCCGCCGCCGACCTCAAGGCCTTCTGCGGTCGCAACGGCGGCATCGTGTGCACCTCGTCGAACGCCGCGACCGTGCTCGAGTGGGCCTTCGAGCGTGGGCAGCGCGTCCTGTTCTTCCCCGACCAGCACCTCGGCCGCAACACCGCGAAGGCGATGGGCATCAGCACGGACCTGATGCCGATGTGGAACCCGCGCCTGCCGGGTGGGGGCAACACGGGCGCGGACCTGCTCGAGGCGAAGGTCATCCTCTGGCACGGCTTCTGCTCGGTGCACCGCCGCTTCACCGTCGACCAGATCGACCAGGCCCGCCGCGAGCACCCGGGCGTGCAGGTCATCGTGCACCCGGAGTGCCCGATGGCCGTCGTCGACGCCGCTGACCACGCCGGCAGCACCGACCTGATCCGGAAGACCGTCGCCGCGGCCACCGAGCCGACGACGTTCGCGATCGGCACCGAGATCAACATGGTGAACCGGCTCGCCGCCGAGTACCCGCAGCACACGATCTTCTGCCTCGACCCGGTCGTCTGCCCCTGCTCGACGATGTACCGGATCCACCCGGGCTACCTCGCCTGGGTGCTCGAGGCCCTCGTCCGCGGCGAGGTCCTCAACGAGATCGTCGTCCCCACCGACGTGCAGGCCGACGCCAAGGTCGCGCTCGAGCGCATGCTCGCGGCCAAGCCGCGCGGCTGAGACGCGGACCCGACCGAACGAGGGAGACCACCGTGCACGTCGTCATCGTCGGCTCCGGCATCGCCGGCTTGACCGCAGCGATCCGCGCCAGTGCCCTGCACGACGTCACCCTGGTGACGAAGGGGGCGCTCGCCGACAGCGCCACCGCGTACGCCCAGGGCGGCATCGCGGTGGCGCTCGGTGCCGACGACTCCGCGGCGCTGCACCAGGCCGACACCCACGTCGCCGCGGCGGGCAGCGCCGACACCCGGGCCGTCGAGGTCCTGTGCACCGACGGCCCGGCCCGCGTCCGCGACCTGCTCGCCCTCGGGGTGCCCTTCGACCGGTCGTCGGACCCGGCGACCCTCGACCGGTACGGCGACGACCTCGCCCGCGGGCGAGAAGCCGCGCACGGCCGGTGGCGCGTCGTGCACGCCGACGGTGACGCGACCGGAGCCGCCATCGAACGCACCCTCATCGCAGCACTGCACCGACGGCACGTCACGATCCTCGAGCGCACGAGCCTGACCGACCTGGTCGTCCGCGGCGGCGTGGTCGTCGGCGTCGACGTCCTCGACCTCCTCGGGGAACCCCGCCGGCTCGACGCCGACGCCGTCGTCATCGCGTCCGGGGGAGCCGGACACCTGTACCGCGAGACGACGAACCCGCTGGTCGCGACCGGTGACGGGGTCGCCGCCGCCTGGCGCGCCGGCGCCGTCCTCGCCGACCTGGAGTTCGTCCAGTTCCACCCGACACGGCTGGCCGTCCCCGGTGGCGGCCTGGTGTCCGAAGCCGTCCGCGGTGAGGGCGCCGTCCTCCGCGACGCCGCCGGGCACCGCTTCATGACCGACGTGCACCCGGACGCCGAGCTCGCCCCGCGTGACGTCGTCGCGCGGGGGATCGCCGCCGCGGTGCGCGACCAGGGCGGCGCGCCCGTGCTCCTCGACGCCACCGGCCTCGACGCCGGGTTCCTGGTCACGCGGTTCCCCGGACTCACCCGGGCCACCCGCGCCGCCGGCTTCGACTGGACCCGCGAGGGCGTCCCGGTCGCACCGGCCGCGCACTACTCGATGGGCGGCATCGCCACCGACGCCGAGGGCCGCACCAGCCTGCCCGGACTCCTCGCCGTCGGTGAAGCCGCCTGCACCGGGGTCCACGGCGCCAACCGGCTCGCCTCGAACTCCCTGCTCGAGGGACTCGTCTTCGCGGTCCGCGCAGCGGACGCGGTCGCCGCACCGCGACCCGGCTTGCTCCGCCTGCGCGGGGACGCGGGTCTCCACGTCACCAGCGTGCCTCGAGCGGCCGACGCGATCCGTTCCTCCCGTCCGACCCTGCCTGGAGGCGCGACCCACCTCGACGACCTGGGTGCCGTCCGGCAGGCGGTCCAGTCCGTCATGACGGACCGCGTCGGGCTGCTCCGTGACGCCGTCGGGCTGGCCAGCGCACGCCGCGAGCTCGACGCGCTGACCGCGCCGACCGGCGGGGGCGTGCGCGAGCACGAGGACCGTGCGCTGCTCGACCTGGCGCGACTCGTCGCGCTCGCCGCCGAGGCCCGCACCGAGTCCCGCGGGGCGCACGCCCGCACCGACCACCCCGACACCGACCCCACCGCCCCGGCCTCGTACGCCTGGGTCGCCGACCACACCGACGCACACCCCGACGAGCACACGGACGAACGCACCGACGGCTCCGCAGTCGTCCCGCAGGAGGTACCCGCATGACCACCGACCCCGGCACCATCCCGCCGCACGCGCTCCGTCGCGTGATCGAGACCGCGCTCGAGGAGGACGCACCCTGGGGCGACGTCACCAGCGAGACCCTCATCCCCGCCGAGGCGACCGCGACCGCGACCCTCGGCGCGCGCGAGCCCGGCGTGCTGAGTGGCGGCGCGGTGTTCGTCGCCGTGATGCACGCCGTCGACCCGTCGATCCACGCCGTCGTGCACGTCGCCGACGGGACGCGCTTCGTCGCGGGCGACGTCCTCGCGACCGTGACCGGGTCGGCGCGTGCCGTGCTGCGGGCCGAGCGGGTCGCCCTCAACCTGGTGCAGCGGATGTCGGGCATCGCGACGACCACCGCGGCGTACGTCGCTGCCGCCGCGGGCACCTCGGCGCGGATCGTCGACACCCGGAAGACGACGCCCGGCCTCCGAGCACTCGAGCGGTACGCCGTCCGGTGCGGCGGCGGACACAACCACCGCACCTCGCTCTCCGACGCCGTGCTCGCCAAGGACAACCACCTGGCGGTGCTCCTGGCCGGCGGCATCGGCATCGGCGACGCGATCGCCCAGGCCCGCCAGCGGCTCGGGCACACCGTGCACGTCGAGGTCGAGGTGGACCGCATCGATCAGATCGAACCCGTCGTCGCTGCGGGGGTCGACACGATCATGCTCGACAACTTCACCCCGGACGAACTCGTGACCGGGGTCGGCATCGTCGCCGGACGCGCGCTCGTCGAGGCCTCGGGAGGCGTGTCGCTCGACACCGTCGCGGTGATCGCGGCGACCGGCGTCGACGTCATCTCGGTCGGGGCGCTGACCCACTCGGCGCGGGCGCTCGACCTCGGACTCGACATCGACGTCGCGGTGCCGGTGGAGCACGTCGCGGTGCCGACGGAGCACGTCGCGGTGCCGGTGCGGGACTAGCCGTGTTCTACCTGGACCGCGCCGCCACCACCCCGGTCCGCCGCGAGGTGCTCGAGGCGATGTGGCCCTACCTGACGGGGGTGTTCGGCAACCCCTCGTCGACGCACGGGGTCGGGGACGAAGCCGCGCGGGGACTCACCGCCGCACGGGCCGCCGTCGCCGGTGTGCTCGGGTGCCGGCCCGCCGAGGTCGTCTTCACCACCGGCGGCACCGAGGGGGCGAACACCGCGATCAAGGGGATCGCCCTCGCCGCACCCCGCGGTCGGCACGTCGTCACGAGCGCCATCGAGCACGAGGCGGTGTTGGAGAGCTGCGCGTACCTCGCCCGCTTCCACGACTTCGACGTCACCGTGCTGCCCGTCGGCCCGGACGGCCGCGTGGACCCGGCGGTGCTGCGCGCGGCCCTCCGCCCGGACACCACGCTCGTCTCGATCGCGCACGCCGACAACGAGATCGGCACCGTGCAGGACGTCCCCGCGCTCGCGGCGGTGGCGCACGAGGTCGGGGCGCGGTTCCACACCGACGCCGTGCAGTCCGCGCCCTGGCTGCCGATCGGTCTCGGGGCCCTGGGCGTCGACGCGCTGTCGTTGTCCGGGCACAAGCTCGGCGCCCCGAAGGGCACCGGCGTGCTCGCGGTGCGCGCCGGCGTCCCGCTCGAGCCGCTGCTGCACGGCGGGGGACAGGAACGGGGGCGGCGGTCCGGTACCGAGGACGTGGCCGGTGCCGTGGCGGTGGCGACCGCCCTCGGGCTGGCGGCGGAGACGGTGCGGTCGGGGGAGGGCACCGCGACCACCGTGCGCGACGCGGTGCTCGACGGCGTGCTCGCCGCGGTCCCCGGCGCGTTCGTCACCGGGTCGCGGGAGTACCGGCTGCCCGGGCACGCGTCGTTCTGCTTCCCCGGCGTCAACGGCGAGACCGTCCTGCTCGAGCTCGAGCAGCGCGACGTGGTGTCGTCGTCGGGCAGCGCCTGCGCTGCGGGCAGCACCGAGGCCTCCCACGTGCTCACGGCGCTCGGGATCCCCGAGGACGTGGCGCGCACCGCGCTCCGCCTGACGTTCGACGCAGCACTCACGGCCGACGACGTCCCGGTCGTCGTGGGGGCCGTGGCCGACGCCGTGGCGACCGTCCGTGCCCTCGGCTGAGGTGTACTAGACGTTCTACTCCATCTCTGGGTACGTGTCCCCCCTTCTGTGGACAACCGATCTGCGTCAGAGTGTCGTCATGGCAAACGCGATGATGACCCGGACACGACGGGACGACCGCTTCCGAGCGGTGCAGCTCCTGCCGGCGCCGGCCACCCTCGTCGCGCTCGCCCTGGCAGCGCAGCATGACCTCGGCACGGCCCCGCTCGGGATCATCGCCGTGGTCGGAGCGCTCGCGACCGCCGGGAGTGCCCTGCTCCCGATGGTCCGGCCAGCCGCCGCCCATCGGTCGATGCCCGCACCGACCGAGACGGACCGGTACCGAGAGGACACCGAACACCCTTGAGGTCCACCACCGTGCGGTTCCCCTGAACCGAGCCGCGCGGTGGACCCAGACCGGATGTCGATCCCCTGATCGACGTCCGGCGCGGGGCGCGACGTTCCCCCTGTCGTCGTGTCCCGCCGTACACCGCGATCCCGCCGTGGGTCGACGTCCGCACCCCTGAGCGGCGTCGGTTCCCCTGCAGCCCACGGCGGGATCCGGTTCCCCGGTAGCGTCGTCGCATGCCCTCGTACCGTGCGACCCTGGCGATCGGCGCCCTCGCGCCCGGCACCGCCCCGGACGCCGTCCTGCCCGCCGCGGCCGCCCTCGTGCGCGAACACGCCGTGGTCGAGGCCGAGGACGTCCGGCTGCTCCGTGGTGCCCCCTGTGCCGTCGTGCGCTTCGAGGCCGAGGACGACCGTGCCGCCGCGGCCGTCCGCGACGCCGCAGTCGACGGGCTGCGGGACGTGGTCGAGATCCGCTCCGACGTCGTCACCCGGCGCGAGGGCGGTCGCTGGATCCCGGTCGCCTGACCGCCGGGCGGTCGCCTGACGGTCAGGCGGTGTGCGTCGCCGGTTCGGGTGTCCCCGGCCAGACGTAGTCCAGGTCGTCCGGCACGTCCGGGAACAGCTCCCGGTAGTGCTCCGGTGCCTTCTGCACGAGCTTCGAGCGGTGCGAGACGTGCAGGGCCTCGTCGTCGTTCCACGGCGGGACCGGCACGTCGCCGCGCTCGTACGCCGCCAGGTCCTCCGGCACACGGCCCAGGTCGAGCAGGGTCTTCTCGAGACACGTGTCGGCGTACCCGCGCTCGGCCCAGACGTGGCACGTGGCCTCCTGGTACGCCATCAGCGCCGGACGGTAGCCGCGCCACATCGCCGTCACCGGGTGGTGCTGCCAGCCGCAGTCGGGAAGCGTCAGTGCGCGCATCACCTGCAAGGTCTCGACCCGCTGCTTGCCGAGCCGCCGGTCGTCGAGGACCTCGGCGGATGCCCGGAAGTCGGCGTACGGCAGGAAGGTCTGCATGGCGCGGACGCTACCCCGACGGACTGGCACCCGACACATGTCGTCACGAACGTGCCGCCCGCCCCGGCAGCGTGTGAGCATCGACCGCATGAGCGGAGAACTGGTCGTCGGCGTCAGTGGCAGCCCATCGGGCCCCTCGCGGACCTCGACCCTGGTCGCGGCGACGGTGGCCCGGTTGGCCGAGGAGATCGACGGTGCCCGGACCGAGACGATCGAGATCGGCCCGCTGCTCGCCGACCTCGGAGCGGCGTCTGGTCGCGAGACGATGTCCGACCGCACCCGCCGGGCCCTCGAGACGGTGGAGGCCGCGGACGTGCTCGTCGTCGGCAGCCCGGCCTTCCGGGCGGCCTACTCCGGCGCCTTCAAGCTCTTCTTCGACTGGGTCGGGCAGTACGACCTCGTCGACACCCCGGTGCTCCTGACCGCCACCGGTGGCAGCGACCGGCACGCCCTGCTCGTCGAGCACCAGATGCGCCCGTTGTTCGGGTTCTTCCAGTCCACGACACTGCCGCTCGGGGTGTTCGGGAACGAGCGGGACTTCACCAAGCGCGAGGGTGGCTACGACATCGCGAGCGTCGACCTCGAGCTCCGCATCGACCAGGCCGTGCGCCGGGCCGTGCCGCTCATCCGCGGCGGCTTCGCCACCGCCGGCCTGACCGACGTGCGGCGCCCCGCCGAGTTCTGATCCCCACGCCTTGCTCTTCCGGGCTTACCTGGTGCTTCCGGGCATACAGGGTCGCAAGTTCTCACCAGGTATGCCCGGAACCACCAGGCATCGCGCGTGCTTTGGGAAGGAACGGGCGCGACCAAGCGTGACCAGCAGGCGGACTGGAGGCCCGTGGCGACGCCGCCACGGGCCTCCCGTCCGGTCGTTGGCTCAGCCGAGCAGGGACGCGACGTGTGCGACCGCCAGGCGGTAGCCGTCGGCGCCCGCGCCGGCGATGACCGCCGTCGCGGCCGTGGCGACGTGGTCGACGTGGCGGAACGGCTCGCGCTTCCACGTGTTCGACAGGTGCACCTCGACGACGGGGACCCACAGGGCCTCCACCGCGTCGTGCAGCGCGACCGAGGTGTGCGCGTAGGCGGCGGGGTTGATGACGACCGCGGCGAAGTCGTCGAGGGCCTCGTGCAGCCACTCGACCAGCTCGCCCTCGCGGTTCGTCTGGCGGAAGTCGGCCTCGAGCCCGTGCACGGCCGCCTCGGTGTGCACGATCGCCTCGATCTCGGCGAGCGTCACGGTGCCGTACTGCTCCGGGTCGCGGCGCCCGAGGATGTCGAGGTTCGGGCCGTTGAGGACGAGGATGCGCGACGCGTCGGTCATGGGCTGAGCGTAGCGAACCGGGGGAGCGCTGCGCGGCTCGGACGATGCATGCGCTGGCTATGTGAACGGTCACAAATCGGTGTAACGTCTCCGTCCGGGTCGGCAGAGTTGTCGACTGCAACACACTGACGTGGAGATGTGAATGGTTCTCGCTGCAGCGAACGAAGGGATCCGGCTCGACTTGGGCTGGGTCGACTACCTGATGATCATCGTGTACTTCGCGGTCGTCATCGGGATCGGGTTCACCGCCCGCAAGCAGGTCCGGACGAGCATGGACTTCTTCCTGTCCGGCCGCTCGATGCCGGCGTGGATCACGGGCCTGGCGTTCGTGTCCGCGAACCTCGGCGCCACCGAGATCCTCGGCATGGCGGCCAACGGTGCCCAGATCGGCATGGCCACCCTGCACTACTACCTCGTCGGCGCCGTGCCCGCGATGGTGTTCCTCGGCCTCGTGATGATGCCGTTCTACTACGGCTCGAAGGTCCGCTCCGTGCCGGAGTTCATGCTGCGCCGCTTCGGCAAGGCGCCGCACCTGGTGAACGCGATCGCGTTCGCGGTGTCGAACGTGCTCATCGCGGGCATCAACCTCTACGCGATGGCCATCGTCATCGAGGCCATGCTCGGCTGGCCGGAGTGGCTGGCGATCATCGTCTCCGCCGGCTTCGTGCTCGTCTACATCACCCTCGGCGGGCTCTCGAGCGCGATCTACAACGAGGTCATGCAGTTCTTCGTGATCATCGCCGGGCTCATCCCGCTGACGATCGTCGGTCTGCACCGCGTCGGCGGCTGGGATGGCCTGTCGAAGGCCATCACCGAGACCCAGGGCGTGCAGCACCTGCAGGCCTGGGCCGGCACCGGCTTCGGTGACGTCACCAACCCGATCGGCGCCAACTGGCTCGCCATCGTGCTCGGACTGGGCTTCGTGCTCGGCTTCGGCTACTGGACCACGAACTTCACCGAGGTGCAGCGTGCGTTCTCGGCGAAGAACATGTCCGCGGCCCGCCGCACCCCGCTCATCGCCGCGATCCCGAAGCTCTTCATCCCGGCCATCGTCGTGATCCCGGGCCTCATCGCCGCGGCCGTCGTGGGCAACCAGTTCGCCGACGGCACGCTGACCTACAACGACGCGATCCCGAAGCTCATCCAGATGTACCTGCCGACCGGTGTGCTCGGCATCGCGGTGACCGGTCTGCTGGCGTCCTTCATGGCTGGCATGGCGGCGAACGTCTCGTCGTTCAACACCGTCTTCACCTACGACATCTGGCAGCGCTACATCCGCCCGAACATGCCCGACCTGCACTACCTGAAGACCGGCCGCTGGGTCACCGTCGTCGGCGTCGTGGTCGGCATCGCGACCGCGTTCATCGCGGCCCAGGCGTCGAACATCATGACGTACATGCAGACGCTGTTCTCGTTCTTCAACGCACCGCTGTTCGCCGTGTTCATCCTCGGCCTGCTGTGGAAGCGCATGACGACCCAGGGTGCGCTCTGGGGGTACGTCCTCGGCATCGTGACGCCGACGATCACCTGGATCGCCTACCTGGTCAACCCGGACCTGTTCGCCACCGCCACCGCGGAGACCCTGTACGGCGCGATCATCTCGTTCGTCACCGTGCTGGTCGTCGGCTTCGTCGTCTCGATGCTCACCAAGCCGAAGGACGAGAAGGAGCTCGGTGGACTCGTCTACGGCGTGGGCAAGATCGACCTGCACGGCGACTCGGTCGCGACGGACACCGCCTGGTACCGCTCGCCCGCCCTGCTCGGCACCGTCGCGCTCGTCCTGTGCGTCGTCCTGTACCTCCCGTTCCTCTGATCCGCGAAGGAGACCACTTCTCATGAGTGACACCACCACCCCCGGCGCGATGACCGAGGAGCAGAAGGCAGCCCTCGTCCGCTCCACCCGCCGGCTCGACCTGCGCCGCATCCTCGGCGGCCTGTTCGTGCTCTACGGCGTGATCACGACCATCGTCGGGATCGTGCACTGGAACACCGACCCCGAGAAGACCGGCGGGATCCACATCAACCTGTGGGTCGGGATCTCGCTGCTCGTCGGCGGCGGCCTGTTCTTCCTCTGGGACCGCCTGAACCCGGTGCCCGCCGAGGACATCATCGGCCAGGCCGAGGCCGAGTCGCACCAGCGTGCGGCGGGCGAAGGACGCGAGCTGGCCTGAGGTCGCTCAGGTCGGGCTTCCCCGGCCTGACGCTGAACGACGAAGCCGCTGTCGGACGACAGCGGCTTCGTCGTTTCCGGCCGCGGCGGCCGGCGCCCTGACCGGGGCCGAGCGTTGCGGGTAGCATTGATATGTCGATCGGGTGCTGCTCGGTCGAAAGTGAGCCCCGGAGCATCCTGCAGCCAGCGCGGGACCGGGGTTTTGCGCTGTCCGGACCGTCACTCGGCCCGCACGACCTCCAATCGCACGTGCTCGCTCTCGGCGCCGTGCACGTGCATCCCGCAGGCGATGTCGGCGAGTGACAACAGCGGCTCCACACCGCCTCGGACGTGTTCGTACTGCAACTCTGCGCCGAGGCCCCGACCGCGGAGCGACTCCATCATCGAAGCATCACTCGCGTCGCGTGACGGCCCGCGCGACTCGAAGACCACGCGACTGACTCCTCGCTGATCGAGCTCCCAAGCAAGGCGCTCCAGGCACCGCCTGCGACGGCGTTCCGTCCGGGCCGGATGACCGGCGTAACGGACGACGACGATGGCGACGGCGTGCCGCAGGAGGGCGAGCCATGAGAGTCGCTGTTCTCCGAGTGCCTCGTACCAGTGCAGCTTCCGCATCCGCCGAGGGGTCGCCCGTCGAACCGCCTCGCGGGCTTCGTCCTCGCCGTTGATCCGCATGATCACCGCAGCGAGGACGTACGCGGTGTGGTCCCGTCCACCACCGGGTTCTGACTCGTCCACGTCCGCCCGCATCCGACCAGCATGTTGTGTACCGGTTGGTTCCCCCACGAAACGGTTGCGCGCTGGACCGGGTGGGTCCAGGTTGAGCGTGACGAAAGGAACCGCCATGGACACGATGGTCTTCATCAACCTGCCCGTCACGGACCTCGAGCGCTCGAAGGCGTTCTACGAGGCGCTCGGGTACTCGATCAACCCGGCGTTCAGCGACGACACCGCGGCGTGCGTGGTGGTGTCCGACACGATCTCCGTCATGATCCTGACGACAGCGAAGTTCGCCGAGTTCACGGACAAGACGATCGCCGACGCCGACACGATCGAGGTCATCAACTCGCTCAGCGCCCCGTCGAAGGAGGACGTCCACCGCATCGTCGACGCCGCGGTGGCCGCCGGCGGCACCGAAGACCGCCCGGAGATGGACCTCGGCTTCATGTACCAGCGGAGCTTCACCGACCCGGACGGACACCGCTGGGAGTACGTGTGGATGGACGAGCAGGCGACGCAGGACGGCCCGCCCGCCGAGTGAGTGATCGGCTGTCGGCGGCGCCCGCCAGGATGGTCGCATGAGCACCGAGCCCGTCGACGCCCCGCCCGTGCCCGACCTCGTCACCGGCGACGACGGCCTCGCCCGGCCGGTCTGGGCGTCGTCGGACGAGCTCCTGCGCGAGTACTACGACACCGAGTGGGGCATGCCCGTCCGCGACGAACGCGGGGTGTTCGAGCGGCTCTCGCTCGAGGCGTTCCAGTCGGGTCTGTCGTGGCGCACGATCCTCGCGAAACGACCGGCGTTCCGGGCCGCCTTCGCCGACTTCGACGCCGACACCGTCGCGGCGTTCGGCGAGGACGACGTCGCACGGCTCATGGCCGACGCCGGGATCGTCCGGAACCGCGCGAAGATCCTCGCGACGATCACCAACGCGAACGCCACGATCGCCCTGCGGCAGGACGGCGGGCTCGCCGACTTCGTGTGGTCGTTCCAGCCGGCGACCACGCCCGAGCCGCGGTCGTCCGCCGAGGTCCCGACGAAGTCCGACGAGTCCCTCGCCCTGTCGAAGGCGCTGCGGAAGCGCGGATTCGCATTCGTCGGACCGACCACGATGTACGCCCTGATGGAAGCGCTCGGCATCGTCGACACCCACCTGGTGGGCAGCCACCGGCGCGGGACCTCCGGCATCTGGGGCTGACAGGCGAGCCCAGTCCAGCCCAGGAGCACGAGCAAGCACGAGCCAGCCCGCCCATGACGCACGTCCTCGCCGGGACTATGGTCACGACATGGCCGACGACTTCCGGATCGCGTTCCTGCTGTTCCCGCACCTGACCCAGCTCGACCTGACCGGTCCGGCGCAGGTCCTCAGCCGCGTGCCCGGCGCACGCGTCGAGTACGTCGCGGCGACGCTCGACCCGGTGCCGAGCGACTGCGGCTTGGCGCTCGTCCCCACCGTGACGATCAGGGATGCAGGACCCGCGGACGTGCTCGTGGTGCCCGGTGGTGACGGTGCCTTCGACGCGATGCTCGACCCGGACGTCGTGGCCTTCGTGCGGCGCCAGGCCGAGCACGCGACGTGGATCACCTCGGTGTGCACCGGTGCCTTCGTGCTCGGCGCCTCGGGGCTGCTCGCCGGCAGACGCGCGACCACCCACTGGGCCTCGAAGCCGATGCTCGAGGCCTTCGGCGCGCAGCCGGTGGACGCTCGGATCGCAAGGGACGGCGCCGTCGTCACCGCGGCCGGGGTGAGCGCGGGCATCGACATGGCGCTGTGGCTCGCGGCCGAGCTCGCTGGACAGCCCGCTGCTGAGGCGATCCAGTTGCAGATCGAGTACGACCCGCAACCGCCGTTCGACCACGGATCGGCCGAGCGCGCCGACGCCGTCGTCGTCACCCGGGCCCGCGCAGCAGCCGAGGAGTCGCGCGGCGCGAGGGTGACCCGCGCCGCCGCAGCCGTCCTGCGCTGACGCGGACCTTCAGGCGGTCACGAATCCCCGCTGGCCTCCGCCGAGTGGTCACGACACGTCATTCCGGGCGCGGCCAGTCGACACGTCGTGACCGCTCGGGGCCATGCACGCGGGGTGTTGTGACCCGAGCAGCGGCAGCAGCAGCAGCCGCCGCCGCGCGGCCGCCGCGGGCTAGACCAGCGGCTTCCGCATCTGCGCCGACGTCACCTGGTACCCGAGCGCCGCGTAGAGCTCCTGCGCCCCGGTGTTGTAGCCGAACACGTTCAGCCCGATGCTCGTCGCACCGTGCTCCGCAGCGGCGCGGTGCCCGAGCTCGAGCGCCCGCCGTGCGTGCCCGCGGCGCCGGTGTGCCTCGTCGATCTCGACGTTGAACACCCACCAGTCGGTGCTGCCCGGCGTGAGCGGTCCGATCCACAGGTACCCGATGACGGTGTCGTCCTGGTCGGTGACGTCCCACACGAGGTGCCCGTCAGCGGGGGACCCGCCCGGGAACCAGCGGTCCCGCGACTGCTGCTCGTTCGCCTCGGCCTGCTCGCGGGTCTCGCCCGCCTGCATCCGGGACTCGACGTACTCGGCCATCGTGCGCTGGAGCCAGGCCGGGAGGCGCGTGGCCGGCATCAGTGCCAGCCGCGTGTCCGTCATCGGTTGCCCTTGGAACCCCGGCTCGGCTTACCGCGCATCTTGCCGCGTCCGGGTGTCGGCCCCTTGCCGGTGTTCGACTTCTTGCCGGCGCCGGACTTACCGCTGCCGGGCGACTTCGCCTTGGCCTTGCCGCCGGCGCCCGCGGCGCCGCCCTTGGAACCCGACGCACCCGACCCGCCGGACCCACCCGACCCGCTGGACGAGCCCTTGGCACCCGACCCTGCCTTGGCACCGCCACGAGCCGGACGCGAGTCGTCGTCGGCGTCGCGATCCGGGCCTCCTGGCTGGCGCGAACTGTTGGCGGTCCGCCCGCGCACCACGCCGATGAACTCCTCGGTGGTCTCGGTGGCGTCCTCGTCCCGCCAGACCAGCGCGATGCGCGTGCCCTCGGCGTCCATGAGCGGACGACCGACCAGGTCCTTGCGGCTGGCGGCGCGGAACAGTGACTGGGGGAGCACGACGACGCCGACGTTCGCCTCGACCAGGTCGAGCGATCCGTCGATGTCGGCGGGCACCGGGCCGGCGTCGATCACGTGGACCTCGGCGTCGGCGAGGTCGACCTCGGCGAGTTCGGCGAGGGGGGAGTCCTTGGGCATCGCGACGACGGCGGTCTCGGTCCAGAGCGGGATGGCGTTGTGCTGCTCGGACACGGGCATGCGTGCGAAGACCATGTCGGCCTCGCCGGCCAGCGTGTCGTCGACGTCGTCGGCGCCGATCGGCCGCAGCCGGAGCTCGATGGAGGGGAAGCGTTCCCGCCAGACACGGGCCCACTTTGCGGGGGAGACCCCCGGCACGAAGGCGATGGTGAGAGCCGCGGTCATGCAGACGAGCATAGGGGCCGTACCCTTGTCCTCATGGCGCAGGAACAGACCATGAAGCCCGAGACGGCTGCGAAGAAGCTCGGCATCTTGCTGACGGCGGCTCCGGAGTCCTTCCAGAGCGCTCCCCTCACGCGGACCGCCTTCGACGAGCTCCGCACCGAACCCCCGACCTGGCTCGAGGACCTCCGACGCGACGGCCCGCACCCGCGACCCGTCGTGGCGCAGAAGCTCGGCATCTCCATCTCCGGCCTGAGCCGTGCGGGGATCGACGACGCACTGACGACGGCGGACATCAAGACGCTGCTCGAGCAGAAGCCCGAGTGGCTCGTCCGTGAGCGTGCGACGCAGGCCGCCGTGCACGCCGAGAACGCCCGCGTGAAGCAGGAGCGCGCCGCCAAGGCCGCTGCCCGCGCCGAGGACTGACCCCACCCCGCACCACTCCGCCGCACCGAGGACGCCCCACGTGCACGAGACCGTCGCCGACGCCATGCTCGTCGTGCCGCAGTTCGCGTCCGTGTGCTGCATCGTCGGTGACCGCTACCGACCGCGCCCGGGCGTCATCGTGCCGGCCGGCGTGATGCTCGTCGCGATGCTCATGCCCGCCGTCGACGCCGGAGCGGTGTGGACCCTGTTCGCCGCGACCCTCCTGCTCCTGCTCGCGCCGCTGCCCGTGATGCGTCGCCGCCGTAGCGACGGTCGCCGCGCGGAGCCGATGGACGTCCACCGCGCGCTCTCCGCCGTCGTGATGGCGGGGATGCTGCTGATGGGCCACGCCTCGGGTGTCGCCGGCGACCACGCGGGGCACGGCATCGCACTGTCCGCGGTGCTCGGCGCCGGTGTGATCGGCTACTGCGCGTTCAGCGGTTGGCTGCTCCGGTACGAGTGGGGCCGTGAGGACCGGCGGGCCGTCCGCAGCGGCGAGGTCTTCGCGATGACCGTCGCGGTGGTCGGCATGACCCTGGCGATGTAGCGGAGCGAGCGCTGGCGGTCGCGGCCCCCGCCGCAGGTCCGTCGGGTCCGTCAGCCGCGCGCGGCGCTGTCCGTCTGGGCGTCCGCCGCGTGCGTCACCCGCTGCTTCGCCGCCTGGATCGTGTCCTTCGGCACCGGCGGCACACCCCGCCGGATCCCGCGCAGGCCGACGACGAACAGGATCGCGGTCACGATCGCGAACACGACGAAGGTGATCCCGGTCGCCGCCCACAGCGGCAGCGCGAGAGCGAGCAGCGCCACCGCGAAGCCGGCCAGCGCGACCAGGGTCGTCAGGGCGAACCCGACAGCGACCCCGGTGAGCACCAGCCCGGTCTTCGCACCGCTCGCGCGCTCGCCGATCTCGCGCCGCGCCGAGGCGACCTCCTCGCGGACGGCGCGCAGCACCGGCTCGAGGGCCTTCTGCACGAGTCCGGCGGTCACGGTGTCGCGGAACGACGGCCTTCCGGGAGCGGTGGTGTCGTCGTGGTCGGTGCTGCTCATGGGGTCTCCTGTCCGGGCGCGGCGGTCCGCGTCCCCTGACGGGACGCGACCGGTCCGATGATCGTCACGCTGACTCGCGTGCGCCCGGTGCGTTCCCAGGTTGCGCAACGGACGGGAGGCCCGCCCCGCGTCGTCGACGCTGGACGGGCCTCCCGGGTGGTCGGGCCCACGGCCCTACTCGGCGACCTCCTCGAGGTCGTCGATCCCACGAGCGGCGGCCGCTGCGCGGCGAGCGCGCATCGACGGCGCGGCGACGGCGGCGAGCACGGCCACGACCGCCACACCGGTGCACGCCCAGAACCCGATCGTGAAGGCGTCGTCGGTCGGCAGCCCCTGCGGCGTGCTGTGCGAGGTGATCAGCGCTGCGATGACGGCGGTGCCGACGCTCGAGCCGATGGTGCGGACGACCGTGTTGGCGCTGATCGCCTCACCGGTCTGGTTCGCGGGGACGCTCTCGATGATCGCGTTCGAGCAGGCGGCGAGGGCCATGCCGATGCCGATGCCGGTCAGGACACCGGAGGCCACCACCTGCCACAGCTCGGCGTGTGCGATGGCCGGCAGCACGAACGCGGCGACGATGGCGAACCCGCCGATGAGCATCGGCGGCTTCGGGCCGACCTTGCGTACCAGGATGCCCGCGATCGGCCCGGCGACGACCATCATCACGACGGTCGGCAGCAGGAAGAGACCGGCCTGGGTGACGTCCTTGCCGAAGCCGTAGCCGAGCGCCGTCGGGAGCTGCAGCAGCGTCGGCACGAGGACGAAGGTGCCGAACATCGCGAACCCGAAGACGAGTGCGACGACGTGGGCGGTCCAGACGCCGCGGACCGCGAAGAGCCGGACGTCGATGAGCGGCTCGGCGACCCGGAGCTCGACCAGGACGAACACGACCAGTGCGACGGCGCCGAGGGCCAGCAGGCCGATGGTCTTGCCGTCGCCCCAGCCCCAGGTCTCGCCCTCGCTGACGGCGAGCAGGATGGCGACGAGCGACACCGCGAGGACGAACGTGCCGGCCATGTCCAGGCGACCGGGCTTCCGGACCGGGGACTCCGGCATCCCGAAGACCGCACCGAGCAGTGCGATGACGACGAGCACGGCGGGGAGCCAGAACAGCCAGTGCCACGACAGGTGCTCGACGATGGGCCCGGCCGCGACGATGCCGACACCGGCACCGATGCCGAAGATCGCCGACAGCAGACCGATCGTGACGCTGACCTTCTCCTTCGGCAGCTCGTCACGCACGATGCCGATCGACAGCGGCATCACCGCTCCGGCGGCGCCCTGCAGCGCGCGCCCGACGATCAGGACGCCGAGGTTCGGTGCGAGGGCGGCGAGCACGGCGCCGACGAGCAGGATCGACAGCACGACGATCAGGACCTTGCGCTTGCCGATCATGTCGCCGAGGCGACCGAGGATCGGCGTGAGCACCGAGGCGGAGAGCAGGTACGCGGTGAGCACCCAGCTCGTCGCACTGGTGGAGGCGCCGAGGTCCTGCCCGATGGTCGACAGTGCCGGGGCGACCAGTGACTGCAGGACCGCGAAGGACAGGCCGCCGAGGGACAGGTAGACGATGATCGCCGTGCTGTTCGGACGGCGTCCGTCGGTGGTGGGGTGCGAGCCGGTGCGTGGGCTCTGCAGGGTGTCGGTCATCGTGCTCCGTGTCGTCGTGGTCGTCGATGTAAACAATTGCTGACATGACGAGGGTACGCGTTCGAGAGGGCATGTCAACGCTTGCTTACATCCCTGTGAGGACCGGTAGGCTGCGCTCCATGAGCAAGGACGCCGCGGCCACCCGACTCCTGCTCGTGCAGGCCGCCCGGCGTCGGTTCGCCTTCGACGGCTACCGCGCGACGACGGTGCGCGACATCGCCGGGGACGCCGGGGTGAACGTCGCCCTGATCAACCGGTACTTCGGTTCGAAGGAGGGGCTCTTCCGCGCCTGCCTCGACCGCGTCGTGCGCGACCTGGGGGCCGAGGAGACGAGCGAGCAGGGCCTCGAACGGGCGCTCACGGGGATCATCACGCACATCGTGCGGGCCCCGACCGACGACGACTCCCTGCAGCTGATGCTCCTGCTCCGGTCCTCCGGCGACGACGGTGCCGATGCCATCCGCCGAGAGACGCTGCGCCGGTACGCCGAACGGCTCGCGGGCACGGTCGGCGGCGCGGGGTCCGAGGAACTGCTCGTCCGTGCCGAGATCGCGCTGGCGGTGGTGCTGGGGATGTCGATGCTCCGGCAGTCCACCGCGGTGGAACCGCTGGCATCCGCCGACGACGCCGTCGTGTCGGCCGCGCTCGAGGACGCCCTCCGCGCCCTGCTCGCACCGCCGCGGTAGCGTCGAGCCGTGTCCGACCGTCCCGCACGTCGCCCCGACCCCGCTCCGCGCCTCGACGAGGTCGACGAGCGCATCCTCTGGACCCTGTCGGCCGATGCCCGGATCCCGAACAACCGACTCGCGGCCGCCGTCGGCATCGCGCCGTCGACCTGCCTGGCACGGGTCCGTGCGCTCGAGGACGCCGGCGTGATCCGCGGCTACCGGGCCGAGGTGGACGTCGCCCGGCTCGGGTTCTCGATCGAGGCGATGGTGTCCGTCCGGGTGCACGCCGCGGCCCGCCACGAACTGCGGGACTTCGCCAAGCGCCTGCTGCGGGTGCCCGTCGTGCAGGACGTGTCGTTCCTGGCGGGGGACAAGGACTTCCTCGTGCACATCGCGTGCGAGTCGACCGAGCAGCTCCGGGACTTCGTCGCCGACGAACTCAGCGGCGACCCCTCGGTGGCGACGACGCAGACGAACATCGTGTTCGAACGCCTCGTCGCCGACCGGGCCACCCAGGGCCGCTCGTTCGACGAACTGCGGCGCTGGCGGGCCTGACGCGCGAAAGCCCTGATCAGCGCGGTCAGAACAGCGCCGTCGGGTCAGCGCTTCCGGGTCATCGGGATGTGCGGGATGCGGTCCTCCAGGTACTCGTCGCCCGAGCGCACGAAGCCGAAGCGGCCGTACCACTGCTCCAGGTGCGACTGGGCGCCGAGGGCGATGCTCGGCGAGCGCGACTCGGCGATCGCGGCCTCCATGAGCTGCGCGCCGAGGCCCTGGCCGCGGGCGTGCTTCGCGGTGGCGACCCGGCCGATGCGCTCGGTGCCGTCGGGCTCGCGGAGCAGGCGGAGCGTCGCGTCCACCGAACCGTTGCCGGCCCAGAACTGCACGGTGCCGGGCTCGAGGTCACGGCCGTCGATGTCGCCGTACGCGGCTTCCTGCTCGACGACGAAGACGTCCTGGCGGAGCCGCAGGATCTCGTGCAGCGTGACGATGTCCAGGTTGCGGGTCGGAGCGTTGAAGATCGAGACCACGGACGGCCCTTCCTGAGAATTTCTTCCGAAACAGGGTGTGTTCCGGACCGGATCGGCGTACATTGCCGGTCAACCACTCTACGTGCGCAGCCGAGATCAGGAGGTGAGCGCATGGACCACCCGTTGCGCGCACCCTGGCGCGCCGCACTCCGCATCGTCCTGCTGGGCGTCGGGACGCTCGCCGCCCTCGTGCTGCTGTCCCTGCTCCTCGGCGCGCGACCGGCCTCCGCCGCGACGACCTCTGCCGCACCGACCGAGCAGCGCGGACTCGTCGGCAGCGTCGTCGACGGCGTCGGTGGCACCGTGCAGGGCGTGACCGGTGAGGTCGGCAAGGTCGTCGGCGGCGTGACGGATCCCGTCCGCAAGGCCGTGTCACCTGCACCCGCACCTGCTGCGCCCGCTCCGGCCCCCGCGCCCGCACCTGCTCCGGTGCCCGCAGCGCCCGCACCGGCTCCAGCAGCACCCGCTCCAGCTCCCGCAGCCCCCGCGCCGTCGAGCCCCGCTCCGGTCGCGACCACACCGGCTGCCCAGCCGACCACGACCGCCCCTGCGGCCCACCCGGCCACGCGCCCGGTGCGACAGGTCGTCGACCAGGTGAGCAGCGCCTCCAGGCCGGCCACCGACACCGTCGCGAACGTCCTGCGCCCCGTCACCGGAACCGTGGAACGCGTCACCGACACGCGCCCCGTGACCGCCGTCGTCGACACCGTCGACGACGTGGTCGGTAGCGTCCCGGTGGTCGGCGCGGTCCTCGGCGACGACACCCTCGGCACCGTCACCGGCCCGGTCACGGGCCTGGTCGACGACACGCTCGGCTCGGTCGGCACGACCGTCGGCACCGTCCCCGACGTGGTCGAGGGCGTCGTCCCGTCCGTCGGCGGCACCCTGCCAGGAGGCACGGACCCCGTCGTCGACGTCCCCGCGCTCCCGGTGGGCGGCGGCTCGAACCCGTCCGCCGGGCCCGTCCCGTCGGTGCCGGACGCGAACGCACCCGTCCGGCCCGGAACCGTCGCCCCGCAGGGGGCCACGGTGCCCACCGCACCCGCATCCGTGCGCGTCGACACGGCCGATGCCGTGGGCGACCGCGGAGCCGGACTCCGGCCGTCGGTGCCGGTCGACGTAGCCGCCACGACGGCCACGGTCGGTCCGGTCGTCACGGCCGTCGATGCGCAGGACGCGACGCTCGGCGGACACGCGCTGCTCGTCCCCGCGGACGGCGAGGGCCACGGGCTCCCGTTCGACGGAGCCGACGCCGGCGTGCTCGGTGGCAGTGCCTCCTCGACCTCCGGCGGCGCAGCAGCCGTCGGCATCGTCGGCTCGACCGACGACATCGTCTCCCTCGCCGCGGGGTCTCGCGGCACGCTCGCCGACGACGCGGTCCCCGCATCGGTCGTCGGCGAGCACGACGTCGCCCCTGACTGAGATCGGTGCGCCTGTCCGCCACGGCAGGCACGCACACATCCCGGCTGCGTCCGCGGTCGGTGACGAACTCGATCAGGGAGTACGACCATGAACAAGTACGTCTCCAGAGGGCTCTGGTTCGCCCTCTTCGTCGGCGGGCTCACGCTCGGCGGCACGGCTGCGGCGAACGCGGCCACGACATCCGGTGCCGACGGCACCGTCTCGGGCACCCAGGTGGCCCCCTCCGTGGACGCCCCGGTGTCCCTCGGCGGCAACGGGATCGCCGTGCTCGGCGACGCGGTGTCGACGGCGACGGGGTCCACGCCCGCCGCTCCGGCGCCTGCTCCGGCTCCGGCCACGACCGCTCCTGCCCCCAGCACCTCGGGCCAGGACGGCACCCTCTCGGGCACCCAGGTGGTGCCGGACGTCGCGGCACCGGTGACGGTCGGCGGCAACGCCGTGGCGGTCGCCGGTGACGCGGTCTCGGCCGCCGCACCCGCACCCGCACCCGCGGCAGCTCCGGCGCCTGCAGCACCGGCACCGGCACCGGCTCCTGCCGCTCCTGCCGCTCCCGCTCCGAGCACCTCGGGCGAGGACGGCACCGCTTCCGGCACCCAGGTCGCTCCGGCCGTGACCGTCCCCGTGACGGTGTCCGGCAACGGGATCGGCGTCCTCGGCGACGGCACCGCGACGTCGACCGCCCCGGCGGCGGCGACACCGGCGCCGGCTGCCGAAGCCCCGTCGGCGCCCGCCACCTCGGGCACCGACGGACTGCTCTCCGGCACCCAGGTGACCGGCCTGGTCGACGTCCCGGTGACGATCGGTGGCAACGGCATCGGTGTCCTCGGTGACGGGACCGCGACGGGCACGGCGCCCGCTGCGGGCACGGGTACCGGAACTGCTCCGGCGGCCGGTGGTTCGACCTCTGGTTCGGACGGCACGGCTTCGGGCACGCAGGTGTCCCCGGTCGTCTCGATCCCGGTCACGGTGGCGGACAACGGCATCGGGCTGCTCGGGACGGGCACCGCGACGGGCACGGCGCCCGCTGCGGGCACGGGCACGGGTACCGGGACCGCTCCGGCGGCCGGTGGTTCGACCTTGGGTTCGGACGGCACGGCTTCGGGTACGCAGGTGTCCCCGGTCGTCGACGTCCCGGTGACGATCGGTGGCAACGGCGTCGGCGTCCTCGGTGACGGCACGAGCACCGGCGGCGCCACGGCTCCGGCCACCGGCACCACGACCCCGACGGCCGGCGGTTCGACCTCCGGCGACGGCGGCCTGCTCTCCGGCACCCAGGTCACCCCGGTGATCAGCCTGCCAATCACGATCGGCGGCAACGGGATCGGCATCGTCGGTGACGGCACCAGCACCACCCCCGGCACCGGCACGAACCCCGGGACCAACCCGGGCACGGACCCGGGCACGGACCCCGGTACCGACCCCGGTACGGACCCCGGTACCGACCCGGGCACCGTCCCCACCGACGGGACGGGCACCGACACCGGCACCACGCCCGGCACGGCGACCATCCCGGTGGGCACGGTCGACGTCGTCGAGCCGACCCGGGCCTCCACGACGGGTGTGGTGACCACCACGACCGCTGCCACCAGCGGGGTCCGCACCAGCGCCGGGACCGTCGCGGCAGCCGCCGCGGCCGGTGACGGCCAGCCGGAGCTCGCCTACACGGGAGCCGGCTCGCCGATCCTGCCCGCCGGGTTCGCGCTCCTGCTGCTCCTCGCCGGAGCGGGCACGCTCGTGCTCCGTCGCCGGCACTGACCGGCGGGTGATCGAGGGGCGTCACACCGTGGCGCCCCTCATCACCATGCCCGGGGGCGTGCGCGTTCCACGACAGAACACCGGAGGATCGACGGATGTCCTGTCGGAACATGTCGGCGCATCGGATGCGTGTGCATGTTCCGACGGACCGCTCGTCGATCGACTCGTGCATCGTCGCAGTGCGGACGCCGGACGCCGGACGCTGGACGCCGGACGCGGACGTCGGAGACCGCGGGTGCCACGTGCTCACCGCGCCCGGGGGAGACGCCCGGTTACGACGGCGCTGCCACCGTGGCGCGGCCGTCAGCGGCCTGGGGTATCGTTCCGACTACGCAAGCGCTCCGGGGTCGGTGTAATTCCGAGCCGGTGGTGACAGTCCACGAACTGATGACGGGTGCGAACCCGACAGAGGTTGACCCGGTGGGATTCCGGGACCGACGGTGAAAGTCCGGATGGGAGGCGCGCTGGGCGGACAGGACGACCCCACGACCCGTGGGGTGCGACCCGTCCGTCGATGCCGACGATCGTCGAACGCCCCCGGAGTCCCGTTGAGAGGACACCAGTGTTCACCGGCATCATCGAGGAACTCGGCACCGTCACCGCCGTCGAGCAGCAGGGCGACTCCGTCGCGCTCACCGTCCACGGCCCCGTCGTCGTGCAGGACGCCCGGCACGGCGACTCGATCGCGACGAGTGGTGTCTGCCTGACCGTCGTCGAGCAGACCCCCGAGACCTTCACCGCCTTCGTCATGAAGCAGACCCTCGACATGAGCGCCCACGGTGCACTCCGGGTGGGGGACCGCCTGAACCTCGAGCGCGCCGCCTCGGTGGGTGACCGCCTGGGCGGGCACATCGTGCAGGGCCACATCGACGGCACCGCCACGGTGCTCGAGACGGCAGACGGTGACGGCTGGCGACGCGTGCGGTTCTCGCTCGCGCCGGCGCTCAGCCCGCTCGTGGTCGACAAGGGCTCGATCGCGCTCGACGGCGTCTCGCTCACGGTCAGCGCGGTCTCACCCGAGGACACCGCGCCCGACGCGGCCTGGTTCGAGGTGAGCCTGATCCCCGAGACGCTCGAGGCGACGACGCTCGGGCTCCGCGTGCCGGGTGACCGGGTGAACGTCGAGACCGACGTCCTGGCACGGCACGTCCGCCGCATGCTGCGGCTCGACGCCGCGGCGCAGTCGCTCGAGACCGTCGGATCGGAGGCCCGGTGATGGTCGCCGAGACCGGTGCCGTCCCGCAGGCACTCGGGCTGTCGAGCATCGAGGCCGCGATCGCGTCGATCGCCGCCGGGCGCCCGGTGATCGTGGTCGACGACGAGGACCGCGAGAACGAGGGTGACGTCATCCTGTCCGCCGAGCTCGCCTCGCCGGAGTGGATCGCGTGGACCGTCGCGCACTCGTCCGGGTTCATCTGCGCGCCGCTCAGCACCGAGATCGCCGACGCCCTCGACCTGCCGCCGATGGTGGCGCACAACGAGGACGTCCGCGGCACGGCCTACACGGTCACCGTCGACGCCGCCGTCGGCGTGACCACCGGCATCAGCGCCCACGACCGTGCCCGTACGCTGCGGGTCCTCGCCGACCCGACCTCGGTGCGCGACGACCTGCACCGCCCCGGACACGTGGTGCCCCTGCGCGCACGACCGGGCGGGGTCCGGGAGCGCGCCGGGCACACCGAAGCAGCGATCGAGCTCGTCACAGCAGCCGGGCTCCGGCCCGCTGCGGCGATCTGCGAGATCGTCGACGAGGACGGCAGCATGATGCGGCTGCCGGCGCTCGTCGCACTCGGGGCGCGCGAGGGCGTGCCCGTCATCACCATCGCCGCGCTCGCCGAGTGGCTGGACGCGGCAGACCGGGCGGCGGCAGCGACCGCAGCGCCCACGGAAGGAACGACACGATGAGCGGAGCAGGCGCGGCGGACCGCGACCAGGTCGACGGCACCGGGATCCGGGTGGCCGTCATCGCCGGACAGTGGCACGACACGATCGCGGCGGGCCTGCTGGCCGGCGCACAGCGCGAGGTCGAGCGGCTCGGGGCGACGGCCGAGGTCATCCCCGTCCCCGGCAGCTTCGAGCTGCCCGTGGTCGCGAAGACCGCGCTCGAGGCCGGGTTCGACGCGGCGGTCGCGCTCGGCGTCATCATCCGCGGTGGCACCCCGCACTTCGAGTACGTCTCGGGTGCTGCGACGAGCGGCCTGACGCAGGTCGCGATCGACACCGGCAAGCCCGTCGGGTTCGGCGTGCTCACGCTGGACGACGAGCAGCAGGGACTCGACCGAGCCGGGCTGCCCGACTCCAAGGAGGACAAGGGCGCCGAGGCCGCACACGCGGCGATCAGCACCGCGGTGATCCTTCGGTCCCTGCGCCTCCCGGTCTGATCGGCTCGTGATCTGACGCTCCACGCAGAACGGCCCCGCACCGGTGAGGTGCGGGGCCGTTCTGTGCTTGCTGGTCCGCGCTTGCTGGCCAGCGGCGGTGCTTGCTGGCTCGCGGCAGTGCTTGTTGGCTAGCGCTTGCCGAACACGTGGATCGGCAGGAAGAAGGAGAGGCTCATCAGGAGCACGCCGGCCATGAAGACGAAGGCCTGGCCCGACTCGACCTGGAAGGCGAACCCGAACAGGTACATCGACACCAGCAGCAGCAGGATCGAGAAAACAGCGGCGATGACGCGGCCCACGGGATACCTCCGGGTGTCGACGAGTGGATCGTTCCCCAGTCTATCCCCAGCCGGGGGTGTGCCGGTTCACACTCCGGGTCGCGTCGCGATCAGACGGTCGACGACGGTGAGCAGGGTCTCCATGTCGACGCTGCCCCGCTTCGGTCGCACCTCGCTCGCGGCACCGAGCGAGGCCTGGTGGTACAGCCCGTCGCCGAGGAGCTTGACGGCCTGCGCGGTCGGCTCGTCGCCGAGGGCGTCGACGAGGGTCGCGAGCCAGGCGTTCTCGGTGTCGTCGAGGGTGCGTCCGGCCTCTTCGTAGCCGGCCTGCTGCAGGCGGCTCGCGGCGAGCAGGGCGAGGTCCAGCTCGCTGCCGACGAACAGGCAGTTGCGGACGAAGTAGCGCGCGGCACCGTCCTCGGCGTCCTGCATGCGCTCGACGTCGATCGCGGACAGGTCCGACAGTCGTTCACAGAGCCCCTCGACCAGGGCGGCCTTGGAGCCGAAGTGGTAGAGCAGCCCGCCCTTCGAGACGCCGGCGCGCGCAGCGACGGCGTCGAGCGTGGCGGGACGCTCGCCTTCCTCGCACACGATGGCGACGAAGCTGTCGAGGACACGGTCGCGGGCACTGGCCATGCCGAGAGTCTAGGAGCAGTTCCGGGGGGCGCGGACGCCAGCTCCTCCGTCGCCGCCGTGAACGCTCACGAATCGCCGCAAGACCATTGCTGATCCCTCCCGCGGAGGCTAGCGTCGAACCGACCGTGAAGGTTCACGAGACGACAAGGATCCGCATGTCAGCGCAGACGGCGAACACCGCCACCACTCCGACCTCGACCACCACCGACGGCCCCGGGTGGGCCGTCCTCGGCCCCGGCGGCATCGCCCGACGCTTCCTCTCGCAGCTGCCCGCCAGCGGGGGCGTCCTGGTCGCGGCCGGCAGTTCGTCCGCCGAGCGGGCGCAGGTCTTCGCCGACGAGGCCGCCGGGTTCGGGTTCACGGATGTGACCGCCGGGACCTACGACGAGGTCCTCGCCGACCCGCGGGTGGACGCCGTCTACGTGTCGACCGTGCACACCGGGCACGCCCGGCTCGTGATCGCCGCACTCGAGGCCGGCAAGGCCGTCCTGTGCGAGAAGCCCCTCGCCGTGAACCACGGGACCGCGATGGCGCTCACGGACGCCGCACGCCAGGCCGGTCTGCCGCTCGTCGAGGCGTTCATGTACCGCTTCCACCCGCAGACCGCGGCACTGCTCGACCTGATCCGCGACGGCGTGATCGGCGACGTGACCCACGTCGACGCCTCGTTCGCGTTCCGGACGGGCGAGCGCACCGGTCGACTGTTCGACGTCGGCACCGCCGGCGGCGGGATCCTCGACGTCGGCGGGTACCCGGTGACGATGGCCGCGGCGATCGTGCAGGCCGCGACCGGGGTCGCCGTCGCCGAGCCCGTGGACCTCACCGCCACGGGCACGCTCGGGCCGACCGGGGTCGACGAGTGGACGGTCGCGCAGCTCACCTACCGGGGCGGGATCACGGCGACGGTCCGGACCGGCGTCTTCGTGCAGGACGACAACGCCGTGTCGGTGTACGGCTCGCGCGGTCGCATCGTGCTCACCGACCCGTGGACCCTGGGCGACGATCCCACCATCGAGATCCACACCGTCGACGAACCCCCTCGCTCGCTGTCGTTCGCGGGTGAGCACCCCTACGCCCGAGAAGCCGACGCCACCACCGACGCCCTGCGTGCCGGTGCGGTCGAGGCGGCGCAGATGACCATCGACGAGACCCTCGCCACCGCCCGCACGCTCGACAGGTGGCGCGCGGCGATCGGCCTGCGCTACCCGTTCGAGGCGGAGACCGCCGACATCCCGACGGTGTCCGGCCGGCCGCTCACCGTGCAGGACGGCAACCCGATGCGCTACGGCGAGGTGCCGGGCGTCGGCAAGCGGATGTCCCGCCTGGTGATGGGCGTCGACAACCAGCCCGACCTGGCACACGCCAGCGCGATCTTCGACCTGTTCGTCGAGCAGGGCGGCAACGTCTTCGACACCGGCTACATCTACGGCGGCGGTGTGCTCGAAGGACGGCTCGGCAAGTGGATCCAGAACCGGGGGATCCGCGAGGACGTGGTCGTCATCACGAAGGGGGCCCACACCCCGCACTGTGACCCCGAGTCGATCACCCGGCAGCTGCTCGAGAGCCTCGAGCGCCAGGGCACCGACTACGCGGACATCTACATGATGCACCGCGACAACCCCGACATCCCGGTGGGGGAGTTCGTCGACGTGCTCGACGAGCACCGCCGAGCCGGGCGCATCCGCGTGTACGGCGGCTCGAACTGGACCCCCGCACGGTTCGACGAGGCGAACGCCTACGCACGGGCCAACGGCAAGCACGGGTTCGAGGTGCTCAGCAACCACTTCGGTCTCGCCGAGGCGTACGACGTGCCGTGGGACGGCTGCGAACACGCGACCGATGCGGCATCAAAGGCGTGGCTGGAGGAACGTCAGGTCCCGCTGCTGCCGTGGTCCTCGCAGGCCCGCGGGTTCTTCACCGGCCGTGCGACGCCCGAGGACACCAGCGACGCCGAACTCGTCCGCTGCTATTACTCGGACGACAACTTCGAGCGGCTCCGGCGTGCGCGGGAGCTCGGCGAGCAGTTCGGCGTCCCCGCGACGGCGATCGCCCTGGCGTACGTGCTCAACCAGCCGTTCCCGACGTTCCCGCTCTTCGGACCCCGTACGATCGCGGAGGCCCGGTCGTCCATGACCGGCCTCTCCGTCGAACTCTCCCCGGAACAGGTGGCATGGCTGGACCTCCGCGCCTGACCCCGGGCGGCCGCGCGACGATCATCGACGTCGCCGCGGCCGCCGGGGTGTCCCGGCAGACCGTCACCCGCGCGATGAACGGCATGCCCGGCATCAGCGCGGCGACCAAGGACCGCGTGCTCCAGGCCGCGGCTGCGCTCGACTACCGTCCGTCACGGTTCGGCCGCGGGCTCGTCACGGGTGGCGACCACCAGCTCGGGCTCGTCGTCAACGACCTGCGGAACCCCTACGCACCGGCACTCGCATCCGCGGTGCTCGGCCTGGCCGCCGCCCGCGGGTGGAACGTCATGCTCGCCGACGTCGGGCTCGCGAGCGACTCGGACCGGATGGTGGAGTCCCTCGGTGCCCAGACCGACGTCGTGATCGGCTACCTCGGGTCCCGCGCCCCGGAGTGGATCGAACGGCTCGGCTCGGTCCCGGTCGTCGAGCTCGACCCCTCGGGGCCGGTGACCCGCGCCGCGGTCCGGATCGACCCGACCGCCGCGATCGAGGACCTCGCCGACCACCTCGTCGACGTCGGGGTGAAGCACCCCGTCGTGCTCGACGCCGCCGCCGACGGCGCGCCGAGTCAGCGCGGGGAGCACATGGTCGCGTCACTCCGGCGTCGCGGGTACCTGCCCGACCTCGTCGTCGCGTCCGCGCCCACCGCAGAGGCCGGTGCCGAACGGACCGAACGGATCCTCGCCGAGCACCGCCGGGTCGATGCGGTCCTGGCGTTCAACGACGTGCTGGCGCTCGGCGTGCTGTCGGCCTGTCGTCGTGCCGGCGTCGACGTCCCCGCTGACGTCCGCGTGGTCGGCGTCGACGGCCTGCCGCTCGGCACGCTCGTCGCGCCGACGCTCACCACGTTGGCCGTCGACCTCGACGAGGTCGCGGGTCAGGCCCTCGACCTGGCGCTCGGCATGCTCGCGGGCGAGCTGCCGCGCTCGGGCGAGGCCGTGGAGCGCACGGTGCGACACCGGTTGCTGCTCCGCGAATCGGCGTAGGCCGACGACGCGACCAGTGGACCGACGCAAGGCCCGTGGCGGGACCGGCACGGGCCTCCCGGCCGTCGTCAGTTGCATTTGCAACCAAAACCGTCCGGACGGTACACTAACGGAGTCCTGACGGGGCGCGTGTCCATCCCGCGTCCCGTCTCGTCTGCCCCACGTACCACCCGCCGTCGACCTGGTCCGGCTCGAAGTCCCAGGAGTCCGCCGTGTCCGCACTGCTCACCAGCCCCGTCGCCACCCGCGTCACCGGGAGCCGCGCCCGACGGTTCCTGGCGCTCGCCGTGCTCATGCTGCCGGTCCTGCTCATCTCGGTCGACAACACCATCCTGAGCTTCGCGCTGCCGTCGATCAGCCGCGCGCTGAACCCGGACGCGACCACGCAGCTCTGGATCGTGGACGCGTACCCGCTGGTGCTCGCCGGCCTGCTCGTCGTGATGGGCAGCATCGGTGACCGCATCGGCCGCCGGCGGATCCTGGTGATCGGGGCGACCGGGTTCGCACTGTTCTCGGTGGCCGCGGCCTTCGCGACCGACGCCTGGATGCTCGTCGCGGCCCGGATCGCCATGGGCGTCTTCGGCGCGATGCTCATGCCCGCCACGCTCTCGATCATCCGCAACGTGTTCGTGGACGCGGGGGAGCGGCGGATGGCGCTCGCCGTCTGGTCGACGATGTTCGCGGCCGGCAACGCCCTCGGCCCGCTCGTCGGCGGCGCGCTGCTCGCGCACTTCCACTGGGGCAGCGTGTTCCTCGTCGCGGTGCCGATCCTCGTGCTCATGCTCGTCGGCGTGCCGTTCTGCGTGCCGGAGTCCCGCGACCCGATGCCCGGGCCGGTCGACCTGCCGAGCATGTTCCTGTCCCTCGGCGCGCTCGCACCGATCGCCTGGGCCATCAAGTCGGTCGTGCACCCCGAGGAGCGCGGCCTCGCGATCGCCATGCTCGCCGTCGGTGTCGTGTGCGGCATCGCGTTCGTCCGTCGCCAGCTGCGGTCCCGCACGCCGATGCTCGACCTGCGGCTGTTCCGCAGCACGGCCTTCACCGGCAGCGTGCTGATGAACCTGGCGGCGATGTTCTCGCTCACCGGGTTCCTGTTCTTCATCGCCCAGCACCTGCAGCTCGTGGCCGGGCTCGACCCGTTCGCGTCCGGCATCGTGCTCATCCCGGGGTCGGTCCTGACCATCGTCGCCGGGCTCGCGGTCGTGCCGATCGTGGCGCGTGTCGCGCCGCGCTGGGTCGTGTCGGTCGCGCTGCTGTTCTCGGCGGCGGCGTACGCCCTCGTCGCGGTCCTCGGACACCACGCCTCCATCGCCGCCCTGGCGTTCGCGTTCGTGCTGCTGGGCATCGGGATCGGGGCGTCCGAGACCGTGACGAACGACCTCATCATCTCGACGGCTCCGGCGGACAAGGCGGGTGCGGCGTCGGCGATGTCCGAGACGGCGTACGAGATCGGCGCCGTGCTCGGTACCGCGGTCCTCGGCACGATCCTGGCGACGACCTACCGGGCGCACGTCGTGGTGCCCGACGGGTTGTCCTCGGCGGCGCACATCGCGGCGCAGGAGACCCTCGGCGGCGCGGTCGCCGCGGCGGGCCAGCTCGGCGGCAGCGCCGGGCAGGTGCTGCTCGAGTCGGCGCGGGCGGCCTTCGACTCCGGCGTGACGATCACGGCGGGTGTCGCCGCGGTGCTCATGGTGGTGGCGGCCGCGGGTGCGCTCGTCATGCTCAAGCGCCGCTGAGCGGCCGCGCGCGGGCGCGCGGGCGCGCGGGCGCGCGCTGCGCCGCTGCGCCGCTGCGCCGCTGCGCCGCGAGCGCCGCTGCGCTTCGTGAGCAGGAATGGTCGGGTCGCCGTGCGTGACCCGACCATTCCTGCTCACGAAGCGCCCGCAACGGCGCGCCCGGCCACGCCCGAACCTGTGAATCGTTGACCTCAACCAGGGTTCAGGTCATACGTTGGGTGACAGCCGCCGAGTGACGGCAGCCCCTCCTGAAGGAACGACCACGATCACCATGCCCGACGAAGCACCGGCAACCATCGCCGACGCGTACAAGTCCGCCTTCCGCGGGCACCCTGCCGGCGTCGCCGTCATCACGGCCGAAGGCCCCGACGGACCGACCGGCCTCACCGCCTCGAGCGTCGCGAGCGTCGCCGTCGACCCGCCCGTGCTGGTCTTCTCGCTCTCGACGAACTCCGGCTCGGCCGGGGTCGTGCTCGGTGCGCCGCTGTTCGTCGTGCACCTGGTCGACTCCCTCGGGGTCGCACTGGCGAAGCGCTTCGCCTCGACCGGCAGCCCGGCCGCTGACGACCCGATCTGGGGCACCCTGCCGTCCGGCGACCGCTACCTGCCGAGTGCGGCGAGTGCGCTCCGCTGCCGACCGCTGTCGACGACCCCCATCGGCAGCTCGACCGTCGTCGTGGCCGAGGTGCTCGACATCATCGTCGGCGCCGACCGCGGCGAGCCGCTGGTCTACCACAACCGGGAATTCCACTCCCTCACCGATCGTTCCCGGCTCTCGTGAGCCGCGGAGCCGCGTCCACAACCCACTGATCGAAAGGACCTCACATGGCTGAGTACACCCTGCCGGAACTGCCGTACGACTACGCCGCGCTCGAGCCGCACATCAGCGGCAAGATCATGCAGCTGCACCACGACAAGCACCACCAGGCCTACGTGACCGGTGCCAACACCGCGCTGCAGCAGCTCGGTGAGGCCCGTGAGTCCGGCAACTTCGGCGCGATCAACAAGCTCGAGAAGGACCTCGCGTTCCACCTCGGTGGCCACGTGAACCACTCGATCTTCTGGACCAACCTCGGCCCGGACACGAAGGTCCCCGAGGGCGAGCTCGCCGCGGCGATCGACGAGTTCTTCGGTTCGTTCGAGAAGTTCCAGGCGCAGTTCGCCGCCGTCGCGAACGGCATCCAGGGCTCCGGCTGGTCCGTGCTGGCCTGGGACACCGTGGGCCAGAAGCTCACCACGTTCCAGCTCTTCGACCAGCAGGGCAACATCCCGTTCGGCCTCGTCCCGATCTTCATGCTCGACATGTGGGAGCACGCCTTCTACCTCGACTACCTGAACGTCAAGGCGGACTACGTCAAGGCCGTCTGGAACATCGTCGACTGGGAGAACGTCGCCGCTCGTTTCGAGAACGCGAAGTCGCAGCGGTTCGTCACGCTCTGATCCGCGTCGGCGGGTCACCACGGTGACCACCTGACGAACGGGAGGCACGGTGCCAGCTGGCAGCGTGCCTCCCGTTCGTGGTCCGGGTCACGTTCCGGGCCGTGCGCCGTTGCCGGGTACGCGAGCGGTCCGCGATCGCGTTCGCGCGTGCGCTCAGCGCGCGCGGTCTGCGGCGGCCGTGCTGGCTGCCAGGTCGTGGGCAATGCGACGCAGTGCGGCGTCAGCATCGGTGTGCGCGCCGTCGACGAGCGCGCCCCACTGGGCTCCGCGGGCGGCCATGACCGTGTGCTGGGCCGCACGTTCGGCGAGGACGGGGTCGGCGCCGTGTGCTCGGCACCAGGCCCGGATGGCGGCGACCTGGCAGCGGTGCGCGCGGCGCTGCCGGTCACGCCCGTCGAGGGACTCGACCGAGCCGAGTTCGAAGGTGAGCCGTGCGGCCAGCGCACGGTGCGTGTCGTCGAGCCCGCCGAAGGTCGCGACCAGGTGATCGGCGAGGGCGTCCGTGTCGGCGGCGGGGTCGAGCGCGGGCGTTCGGTGCGAGGTCGCGAGGTGCTCGACGACGGAGTCGATCAGGGCGTCGCGGGAGCCGAAGTGGTAGACGACCGGGTAGGCGCTCGTCCCGAGCACGCGGCCGAGGCCCCGGACCGTGACGTCCTCGATCTTGGTCTCGACGAAGTGGTCGACGACCTTCTCGAGGATCGCGGGTTTGCGGGTGGGGTCGGGCTTCCTGGGCATGGCATCTCCGTCGTCGGGGCGGTGGTCGCGCGACCGCCCACATACTAGCAGCCGGTATATCAGTGACACCATTGGTCGTTGTGTGCGATCTCTCCGCGAAACCTCCGTTTTCACCGATAGAAACGGAGAAAAACTCGGCTCCGGGTACACTGTTGCGGATGTCCATGCCGTACGAGGGCGCTCTGCCGCCGTCACGGCCCGAGGGGACCCGCGCCGGACGGGTGGTCGCGGGCCGTCGTCGCGGCGCCGGAAAACGCTTCCTGGTCGTCGGCGACGTCCTGGACGGCGTCCTCGTGCACACCACCGCACACCGGATCGGGGTGCACGACCCCGCTGCGGAGATCCGCCACCGGCCGACCGGTGCCGGTGGCAACACGGCCACGTGGCTCGGCTGGCTCGGGGCCGAGGTCGACGTCGTCGCCCGGGTCGGGGTCGATGACGTCTACCGCCACGAGCGCGCGCTCGAGGACGCCGGGGTCCGCGCCCACCTGCGGTACGACGCGATGACGTCCACCGGGGTCGTGGTCTCGGTCCGCAACGACCACGGTCGCACCGCGATGTCGGACCCCGCCGCGAGCGGGAAGATCAGTGCCACCGACGTCCCGCCGTCCGTGGTCGCCCGCGCCGACATCGTGCACCTGACCGGGGCCGCCATGCTCGGCGGTGGCGCCGACCGGCTCGCCGACCTCGTGGCGTGCGCCCGGACCGGCCCGGCGCGCGTGGCGGTGGACCCCTCGTCGGTGGCGGTGATCGAGGCGATCGGTGCCGACCGGTTCCTCGAGGCCCTGCGGGGCGTCGACGTGCTCTTCCCCGACCAGCACGAGGCGCTCGCCCTCGCCGGGGGCGACGATCTCGACGCCGCGGTGCGGCGTCTGACGGAGCACATCCCACTGGTCGTCGTCACGGCCGGGGCCGACGGCGCGCTCATCGGGCGCCGGGGCCGCAGCGTCCACCGGGTCCTCGCGACACCGGCGACCGTCGTCGACACCATCGGGGCGGGGGACGCCTTCGTCGCCGGGTTCGTCCGTGCGTGGGCGACGGATCCGGTCCGCGTCGGTGCGGCAGCCCGCGAGGGCACCCGGGTCGCCGCGCGGGCACTCGGCTTCGTGGGCGGACGACCGCCCGTCTGAGCCGGGCGCCCACGTGGTGCCGTCAGATCAGCGCTCGGACGGTTCAGCGACGACGTTCAGGGTCTGGACGCGTCCCGCGGCGGCGGGCGCCAGCCGGATCTCGACGCGCAGTCGCCCGCAGGTGCCGGGGAGCCACCAGCGCAGGTGCGACGGCGCCGCCGAGTACTCGGACACCGGTGCGGCACCGAGGTCGGCACCGACGTCCGCGACGGCCTGCGCCACAGCCCGCCGCCGTCGGTCGTACGGCACGTCCATCGCCACGTTGGGCGTGCAGATCGCGTCCGCCAGGTCGTCCCGCCAGTCGGCCAGGAGGCGCGTCACGGCGACCTGGGCGGCTCGCGTCGCGCGGGTGGTCGCCACCACCCCGGTGCTCGCTCCGGTCACGTCGGTACTGGCTCCCGGCGCGTCGGGTGTGTGAGCCGTCAGCGCCGCGTCGAGCACGAGGTCGTGCGCCTGCTGGGCGGCCGCGGAGACCTTGGCCTGCGTGGCGTTCTCGAACGCGACGACCCCGAAGCCGTCGCGCACGGACCACCGCATGTGCGCGGAGAAGCCCGGGTAGCCGCCGGAGTGCGAGACGAGCTCGCCGAAGCGGTCGTCCTGCTCGACGAACAGCCCGAAGCCGTACGCCGTCGCGCGGGCAGAACCCGGGACGACGGACGACGGGACGACCCGCATCGCCTGCTGCATCAGCCGGCGGTCAGCGGGGGAGACCGGGCCGGGTTCCGGTGCGGCGGAGAACGCCGAACCGAGGTGCGTCGCCCAGCGTGCCAGGTCACGCACGGTCGAGAAGAGCCCGCCGATGGACGAGAAGGCGCCGGGCCCGGTCATCGGCAGGGGTTCCCAGTCGCCCTCGTGTCCGCGGACACCGGTGACCACGAAGCCTGTGGACTCGTCGGCGCTGAACACGGTGTCGGTGAGCCCGAGGGGACGGAGCACGGTCTCGCTGGCGGCCGCGGTGAAGGGCTGCCCCGACACGACGGCGACGACCCGGCCGAGCAGCGCGTAGCCGAGGTTCGAGTAGGCGAAGCGGGTGCCGGGCAGCGAGTCGAACAGCAGGCCGCCGCGAAGGACCTGGTCGAGCTCGGCGTCCGAGATCGACTCCTGCCGGTCGGCCCAGGGGTCGTCGGTGGGGAACCCGGCCGACATCGTCAGCAGCATCCGCACCGTGGGGACGGGGGAGTCCGGGGTCGGCAGGGTGACGGCGCCGAAGGCCGGCACGAAGTCGGTGATCGGCGCGTCGAGGTCGAGCGCACCCCGGGCGACGAGGGTCAGCAGGGTCGCGGCGGTGACGCTCTTGGTGCAGGAGGCGATGCGGTACACGGTGTCGGCGTCCGGTCGCCTGCCGTCCCCGCGGTCGCCGTGCCCACCGGATGCGACGAGGCCGGAGCGGTCGAACACACCCCACACGCTGCTCGGCGCGATGCCCTGCTCGACGCGAGCACGGAACAGCTCGTCGACCTGGTCGACGACCGCTGCGATCGCGGGATGCGACCCGGTCACGAGCGCCGCATCCGTTCGTAGGCGTCGAGCGCCCGCTGCCGCGACGCCTTCAGGTCGACCATCGGCTCGGGGCGCAGCTCGTCGGCGGGGACCCAGCGGTGGACGTACTCGCGGTGCGGGTCGAAGCGCTCGAGTTGCCGATCGGGGTTGAAGACCCGGAAGTACGGGGCGGCGTCGAAGCCGGAGCCCGCGACCCACTGCCAGTTCGCCGCGTTGTTGGCGGGGTCGGCATCGACCAGGGTGTCCCAGAACCACTGCTCCCCGACGCGCCAGTCGACGAGCAGGTTCTTCACGAGGAAGCTGCCGGCGGCCAGCCGCACCCGGTTGTGCATGGCGCCGCTGTGCCAGAGCTCGCGCATGCCCGCGTCGACCAGGTCGAATCCGGTCAGACCCTGCCGCCAGCGGTCGAGCTCGGCCGCTTCCGGGTCACGCCACGGGAACGCGTCGAAGTTCCGACGGACGTTGACGGTGGCGATGTCGTCGCAGTGGAAGTACTCGTTCCAGTTGAACTCGCGCCACGCCAGCTGCCGGAGAAACGCCGCGGCGTTCTGGCGCTGCGCGGGCTCGAGCCGCTCGTGCAGGCGATGCCACACCTGGTACGGGCTGATCTCGCCCCACCGCAGGAACGGCGACAGGCTGCTCGTGGCCTCCATCGCGGGCTCGTCGCGCTGGTCGTAGTCCTCGAGCGCGTGCTCGACGAAGTGCTCGAGCTGCTGCTGGGCGCCGTGCTCGCCCGGGCTCCAGGCGTCACGGAGTCCGCCGGCCCAGTCGGGCTTCGTCGGCAGCAGTGCCCAGTCGGCCAGAGCATCACCCGTGACGTCGGCCGCAGCCGGGAGGTCGTCGGGGTCGGGCAGGGGGTGCCGCGGTTCGGGCAGCGCCTGGACGGCGTTCCAGAACGGGGTGAAGACCTTGTACGGCTCGCCCTGCCCGGTGAGCACCGTCCACGGTTCCCAGAGCAGGTTCGCGGCGAAGCTGTGCGCCTCGATGCCACGGTCGTGCAGGGCCGCCTTGATGCCGGCGTCGATGTCCCGCTCGACGGCGCCGTACCGACGGTTCCAGTACACGGCGTCCGCCCCGGTGTCGGCGACGAGCTGGTCGATCGCCTTCGCCGCGGCGCCGCGCCGGAGGACCAGCCGGGAACCCCGCTCGCGCAGGTCGGCATCGAGGGCGGTCAGGGAGTGGTGCAGCCACCAGCGGCTCGCGGCACCGATCGGACGGAGCCCGGAGGACTGCTCGTCGAGGACGACCACCACCGTGACGTCGCCACCGTGGTCGATCGCCGCACGGAGCGCCGGGTTGTCCGACAGCCGCAGGTCGTCACGGAGCCAGACGATCGCGCCGGTCACACCGTGGCCGCATCCGCAGCGACCGGGCGGACGGTCGACCGCCGGCCCGGAGTCGTGCCGACCGCCAGTCGGAGCTTCGTGCAGAGTTCGGTGAGGGTGCGGAGTTCGGGGTCGGACAGCCCGGCGCCGACCTGCTGCGCGATGCTCGCCGCGTGCTGCACGGCGACCTGACGGTAGACGTCGAAGCCGTGCGGGGTCAGCGCCACGATCACCCCGCGGGCGTCGGTCGGGTCCGGTTGCTTCTCGACGATGCCGCGGGCGAGCAGTCGGTCGACCAGACGGCTGACGCTCGGCTGGGTGAGGAGGAGGTGCCCGGTGAGGTCGCGCATGCGGCAGCGGCGGCCGGGCTGGGTCGACAGGTTGAAGCAGACGTCGTACTCGTTGAACGAGATCTCGTCGCCGGGGAAGTCCGCGTTGAGACTCCGCATCACGGCGACCTGGGCGCGGAAGAGCGCTTCCCAGGCAGCGACGGCGGTCGCCTTCTCACTGCGGCGTGTCTCGCTCACGTTCGCGTTCCCTCCGGTCGTACGGTCTGACCACACTACCGACGGGGTCCGACAGGAGCCGGGCGACATGCACGAGGGCCGGCCGCCTGTCGGCGACCGGCCCTCTCCCTTGCACCAAGAGTTTCCTGCAATCACATTCCACAGGCGGTGCCACAGCAAACACTGCCTGCACCACCGACTGTATAACGAAGCGGTAACGGCGCGCCAGCCTCTCCGTGGCCGGTTCGCTGCGAGTTCACCAAGAGCAGTCGATGAGGCTCAGAAGAGGTCGGGCGACGGGGTCGACGCGTACCGCACGGCGACGTCCGCGTGCCGGTCGAAGCGGTAGCCGACGCCGCGCACGGTGCGGACGATCTCCTCGAACGCGCCGAGCTTGGAGCGGAGCCGACGCACGTGCACGTCGATGGTGCGCTCGTTCGGGGTCTCGTCCTCGCCGTCCGACCAGAGGCCGTCGATGATCGCGGACCGGTCGACGGTCTGGCCCTCGCGGAGGACCAGGAACTGCAGGAGCTCGAACTCCTTGTAGGTCAGGGGCGCCGCTTCGCCGTCGAGGGTCACGCGCTTCCGGGAGATGTCGATGACGACGCCGGTCTCCTCGGGCTCGGGCTTCTCGGCCTGCTTGCGGGCGGCCACCGCTGAGCGGTCCTGCAGGGCGAGGCGGACGACGTCGACGTCACGGCCTCCGGAGTGCTCGGCGGCGACGGCGACGGCCGCGTACGTCTCGGACGACGGGACGAGCTGCGCGGTGAGGGCCTTCAGCTGCTCGACCACCGCGGCCAGGGTCGTGCCGGCGGCGGCGGCCTTCGCTTCGTCGATGCCGACGTACAGGGCGAAGCCGCGGGCCTCGGTGCCGTCGGGGAGTGCGCGGTTCCGCTGCGGCGCGATCACGGGGCTCGTCGGCACGGTGGCCGCTCCGGTGGCCGCCGGGGAGGCCGGGCGCGGGCGGATCGGCGTCACGGTGCCGAGGTCGGTCGGAGCCGGTGCGGTGCGGAGCGCGGTGCGGGGCTGGGCGATGGTGAGCGACATGGTGGTTCTCCGGGCGGTGTGGCCGGTGCGCTGGTGGCGCGGCGGCCGGTGTCGAATGCGTCATCCCGGGTGCGGCGGTACGCCGATGTGCCCTGCGGTCCTGCTGCGGACCGGGGCCGACCCGGGGGAACGGGAGACAGACCTCGTGACGTGGTGCGCGTCGCCGACGGTGTCCGTCACCCGGGGATCACGCGCTCGCGACGGGGGTGGTGTCGCGGGGGATCCGGCTGGAACGGGTGCCGATCAGGCACACATTCGACAACGCATGACCGGCATGGTCGGCATCATCACGCCGACGGTCCCCACTGCCCCTGCGGAGGAGCACGCCTCGGAGAGGACGCGGGTGGACACGGTTGCAGTCATGTGACGAGTATCTGCGGTATACCAACGCGGTGTCAACCGTCCGCGCGGACGGTGCGGTGGCGCGACCGCACGGGCGTCGAGTGCCACGCACGTTCTTTCCCATTGCGCACGCGATGGAAAGTTGAATCGGGCGTACCGGGTCGAAAGAAACGACCCGGTATGCCCGGAACGACCGGGTACGCCCGGAACGACCTGGTACGCCCGGAACGACCTGGTACGCCCGGAACGACCGGGTACGCCCGGAACGGGCTGGTGCGCCCGGAACAGGCTGGTGCGCCCGGAACGGGCGGGTGCGGTGGGCGCGACCGCACGGACGACAGGAGGCGCGGTGCCAGCTGGCACCGCGCCTCCAGTCCGAGAAGTGGCGGGTCTGCGCTACTCGGCCAGGCCGTAGAGCCGGTCGCCGGCGTCGCCGAGGCCCGGGACGATGTACCCGTTCTCGTCGAGCTTCTCGTCGAGCGCACCGAGGACGATCGAGACGTTGCGGTCGCCGACGGCCTGCTCGACCATGGCGAGCCCCTCGGGGGCACCGAGGATGCACACGCACGTGATCTCCTGCGCACCGCGGGCGAACAGGAAGTCGATCGCGGCGGCGAGGGTGCCACCGGTGGCGAGCATCGGGTCGAGCACGAAGCACTGCCGCCCGGACAGGTCGTCGGGCAGGCGCTCGGCGTAGGTCTGCGGCTCGAGCGTCTCCTCGTTGCGGGCCATGCCGAGGAAGCCGACCTCGGCGGTCGGGACGAGCTTGACCATGCCCTCGAGCATGCCGAGCCCGGCGCGGAGGATCGGGACGACGAGCGGCCGCGGCTTGGCGATCGCGACGCCCATGGTGTGCGCCACCGGCGTGTCGATCGGCGTCGCCGTGACCCGGACGCCCCGCGTGGCCTCGTACGCGAGGAGCGTGACGAGCTCCTCGGTCAGGGCGCGGAACGTGGGGGAGGGCGTCGTACGGTCGCGGAGCACCGAGAGCTTGTGGGTGATGAGCGGGTGGTCGGCGACGTGGACTCGCATAGGGTCGAGCCTAGCGTGCCGTCGACCGTCAGGAGGTCCCGTGGAGGAGCCCGCAGCCCGCCCGTTCGTCCCGGCGATGGAGCGCGCGCTCGACGAGGCTCGACGGTGCCTGGAGACCGACGACGTCCCGGTCGGCGCTGTGGTGCTCGACCGTGACGGCGTGGTGGTCGCCACCGGCCGGAACGAGCGTGAGGCACGACAGGACCCGACGGCCCACGCCGAGGTCCTGGCTCTGCGTGCTGCGGCGGCGGTGACGGGGGACTGGCACCTCGAGGAGCACACGCTCGTGGTGACGCTCGAGCCCTGCCCGATGTGCGCCGGCGCCGTCATGGCCGCGCGGGTGCCCCGGGTCGTGTTCGGCGCGTGGGACCCGAAGGCGGGCGCCAGCGGCAGCGTCTACGACATCGCCAGGGACCGCCGGCTGCCGCACCGCTCCGAGGTCATCGGGGGCGTGCTCGAGCAGGCGTGCGCCGAGCTGCTCGACGACTTCTTCAGTCCGCGGCGAGGATGACGATCGCCTCGGTCGGCGGCTGTGGCCCGGTGCGCAGGACGTCCGGTTCGACGTAGATGACCCGGGCGATCGGCACGGCGCTCCGGACACGCTGCTCGACGGTGTCGATGCCGGCGGCGACGTCACCGAGCCGGCGGTCCCCGTCGACGGCGACCTTCACGCCGACCATCAGCTCGTCCGGTCCGAGGTACAGGGTCTTCAGGTGGATGATCGCGTCGACCTCGGGGCCGTCGAGCACCGCCTGCTTGATGCGCTCGACGTCGGCGGCGGTCGCGCCCTCGCCGACGAGCAGGCTCTTCGTCTCGATGCCGAGCACCACGGCGACCGCGATGAGCAGCGCCGCGATCAGCATGGTGCCGATCGCGTCGAACACCCCGTTGCCGGTGATCGCAGTCAGGCCGACGCCGAACAGGGCGAAGACCAGGCCGAGCAGCGCCGCGGTGTCCTCGAGCATCACGACGGGCAGCTCGGGGGCCTTCGCACGGCGGACGAACTGCACCCAGCTCTGCGAGCCCTTCTGCGGTCGGGCCTCGTGCAGGGCGGTGCGGAGCGAGAAGCCCTCGAGCCCGATGGCGATGACGAGCACCACCAGGGGGAGCCACCAGTTCTCGAGCGGGTGCGGGTGGGCGAGCTTCTCGATGCCCTCGTAGAGCGAGAACACACCGCCGACCGAGAACAGGATGATGGAGACGACGAACGCGTAGACGTAGCGTTCACGCCCGTAGCCGAACGGGTGTTCCTGATCCGCCGCTCGCCGGGCCTTCCGGCCACCGAGCAGCAGGAGGAGCTGGTTCGCGGAGTCGGCCAGGGAGTGCACGCCCTCGGCCAGCATCGACGCCGATCCGCTGATCGCCGCCGCGATGAACTTCACGATCGCGATGCCGATGTTGGCACCGAGTGCGGCGAAGATCGCCTTCGTGCCTCCGGAAGCGCTCACAGCTGTCCCCTTCTCGTGGTCTGCGACACGATCCTAGGCGGGTGGCGTCGGTAGGGTCGGGAGCATGACGATCGACCTGCCCCGCACCGCCCTGCTCGGCGTCGGCTCCATGTCCGGCGCGGTCCTCGACGGCCTGCTCGCCGCGGGACTCGACCCGGCCACCGTGACCCTCACCACGAAGTCCGAGGCGTCCGCTGCTGCCCACCGGGAGCGCGGTCTCGACGCCACCGCGAGCGACACCGATCCCGACGCCAACCGGTCAGCCGTCCGTGGTGCGGCCCTCGTCGTCGTCGGCGTGAAGCCGTACATGATCGCGGACCTGCTCGACGAGGTCGCCGACGACCTGGAACCCGGCGCCGTCCTGGTCAGCGTCGCCGTCGGCACCACCACCGCGAGCATGGAGGCACGGGTGCCCGCCGGCGTCCGCGTCGTCCGTGCCCTGCCGAACACCCCGATCGGCGTCGGCCAGGGCGTCACCGGCATCAGCGCGGGCACCTCGGCCGACGCCGAGGCCGTCGCGCTGGCGTCGTCGGTGTTCACCGCCTCGGGCGCGGTCATCGAGGTGCCGGAGTCGCAGCTCGACGCGCTGTCCGCCGTGTCCGGTTCCGGTCCCGCCTACGTCTTCCTGCTGGTCGAGCAGTGGCAGCGTGCCGCCGAGGAGCTCGGGTTCACCCACGAGCAGGCGGCGACGATGGTGCAGGGCACCGTCCGCGGCGCGGTCGAGCTGCTCGAGCGGTCGGGCCGTGAGCCCGCCGACCTGCGCCGTGCGGTGACGAGCCCGAAGGGCACGACCGAGCGGGCAGTCGCGGTGCTGCAGGACGCCGACCTGGCGGACACGCTGCTGCGCGCGTCGCGTGCCGCGATCGCGCGTGCCGAAGAGATCGCCGCGTCGTAGACGCACACCGCGTCGTGGACGCAGCCACAGTGCGGACGGGAGGCCCGGGGCGACGCCGCCACGGGCCTCCCGTCCGTCCGGGGGTCGCTACTCGTACGCGGCGAAGCGCTCGAGGTCGGTCTCGGAACCCGAAACGATGATGACGTCGTCCTCACCGATGACGCTGTCCGGCGTCGCCGGTACGAAGGGGCTGCCGGGCGGCTTGATGCCGAGCACGGTCAGGCCGAACCGGGTGCGGATCACGGTGGTGGCGAGGTCCTTGCCGCGGACCGCGCGCGGCGGGAACATCTTGACCACGGCGAAGTCGTCGTCGAACTCGATGAAGTCGAGCATCCGGCCGGAGACCAGGTGCGCCGTGCGCTCGCCGGCCTCGCGCTCCGGGTAGACGACGTGGTTCGCGCCGATGCGGGACAGGATCGTGCCGTGCGAGCGGCTGATCGCCTTCGCCCAGATCTGCGGGACGCCGAGGTCGACCAGGTTCGCCGTGATGAGCACGCTCGACTCCAGGTCGCTGCCCGTGCCGACGACGGCGATGGCGAAGTCCTGCGCGCCGATCTGCCGGAGCGCGTCGATGTCGGTCGCGTCCGCCTGCACCGCGTGGGTGACCCGGTCGGACCACTTCTGCACCAGTCCGGGGTCGGTGTCGACGACGAGCACCTCGCGGTCCTGGCGTTCGAGCTGGCCGGCGGTGGCGGCCCCGAAGCGACCGAGCCCGATGACGAGGACGGGTGCGTCGTGGCTGATGGCACCGTGCTGGTGCGACGAACGGGTGCGGTCAGCCAACGATCGGCCTCTCCTCGGGACGGCGGAACAGTTGCCGGCTCTGGCTGGCGGCCAGGGCAGCGGCGATGGTCACTGTACCGACCCGGCCGAGGAACATGGTGGCGGCGAGCACGTACTTGCCCGATTCCGGCAGGTCCGCGGACACCCCGGATGACAGGCCGCACGTCGCGAACGCCGAGATCACCTCGAACAGCACCCGGTCGAGCGAGTCGTCGGTGATCTGCAGGAGCACCACGGTCGCGACCGCCACGATCGTGGCGCCCCAGAGCACGACCGCCACCGCGACGCGGAGCACGTCGCTGGGGATCCGGCGGCCGAAGGCCTCCATGCTCTGGCGCCCCCGGGCCTCGGCGACGGCGGCCAGGAACAGCACCGCGAGGGTCGTCACCTTGATGCCGCCGGCCGTCGAGGCGGATCCGCCACCGATGAACATGAGCATGTCCGTGACGAGCAGACTCGAGCCGTTGAGCTGGTCGAAGTCGACGAGCGAGAACCCGCCGGAGCGGGTCATCGTCGACAGGAAGAGCGCCTGGAACGCGGTGCGCCCGGCTCCTTCTTCGCCGAAGGTCGTCGGGTTCGACGCCTCGAGTGCGGTGTAGACGACCGCGCCGCCGAGGAGCAGGACCGCGCTCGTCGCGAGGGTGAGCTTGACGTGGATCGGCCACCGCCGCGGGGTGCGCAGCTGCTTCGTCAGGGCACGGATCACCGGGAACCCGATGGACCCGGCCACGACACCGATCATCAGCAGCGTCAGGAACCAGTAGTCGTGGGCGAACGGGTCGAGGCCGTCGGCGTTCGGCGAGAACCCGGTGTTGGTGAAGGCCATCGCCGCGTAGTAGAAGGAGTCGCCGACCGCGGTCCAGAACGGGATGCCGGCGATGAGCACCGACGGCAGGAGCAGCAGACCGAGGACGATCTCGATCGACAGCGTGCTCACCGCCACCGTCGCGAGCAGGGTGCCGACCTCGCCGAGCCGGACGGCCTGCCCCTCGGGCACGGCCCCGTGGTGGGTGCGGAGCGGGTTCGAGTCGCCGGCCGCCATGAGCTTGGCGCGCAGGCCGAGCTTGCGGGTGACGAACAGGCCGAGGATCGACGCGAAGGTCAGGACACCGACGGCGCCGATCTGGGTGCCGATGACCACCAGGACCTTGCCGAACACCGACCAGTGCGTCGCCATGTCGACCGTGGACAACCCGGTGACGCAGACCACCGACGCCGCGGTGAACAGGGCGTCCGCGAAGTGGGTGCTGCTGCGGTCCGCGGTGGCCCACGGCGTCATGAAGAGCACCGTGAACAGGAAGATCAGCGCGATGAACACGACGATCGCCAGTCGGGACGGCGACGAGCGCAGCACCGTCGCGATCCGGCTCGCTCGCCGTCGGCCGACACTCACGTGGTGCGGGATCGGCTCGGTTCGGTCGAGCATGCGTATGCCTCCGAGGACATGGGCCGGGACGGTTCGTCATGGTACATCCGTGGTGCCCCGGCTAGCCTTGCCCCATGGCCGACATCTTCTCCGTCGTGGCGGACCCGACCCGGCGCGAGCTGCTCGGCACGCTGTTGTCCGCCTACGGTTCGGACGTCACCGGCGGGGAGCTCAGCGTCGGCCAGCTCGTCGAACGCCTCGGGGTCAGCCAGCCCACGGTGTCGAAGCACCTGCGTGTCCTGCGCGACATCGGGCTCGTCACCAGTCGCGAAGAAGGGCAGCACCGCTACTACCGGCTCGACCCGGAGCCGCTCGTGCACCTGGAGGACTGGGTCCTGCCGTTCACGGGCGCGGTCGACGCCGACGGCACCCCGGCCACCACCGCGTGGACGCCGGACGGCCAGCCGGTGTCGATCCGCCGGAACGGCACGGCCGGCAAGGCGACGGTGGAGGTGGGCACCGAGCTCGGTCGTGTGATGGCCGAGGCGTCGTACCGGGCGACCGCCGCGATCTCCGGAGCGCAGCAGGGCTGGGAGCGCGTCGTCGACCGCAGCCGCAAGCGCTTCACCCGCCGGGGCGACGAGGACTGAGCCCGCGGCACGGTCGGTGTGCACCGGGCGTGGACTGATCCTGGACACCGGGTCGCACACGCCTCTACAGTTGCCACTGACCACACAGGTCACACCACTCCCGTGCGCAGCGCGCGTGCGAGCCCCGAAGGCGGACCATGACCGGCAGTTTCGACGACGTGCGCTTCCTCACCGTCGCTGAGGTCGCCGAGATGATGCGCGTCTCGAAGATGACCGTGTACCGGATGGTGCACGCCGGTGAGCTCCCCGCCATCCGCTTCGGCCGCTCCTTCCGCGTCCCCGAGTCAGCCGTCGCCGACGTGCTGCGCGGTGGCGTGGCGGACGTCGGCTGAGCGCGCGTTCGACATCACAGCGGGCAGCCGGTAGACTCGGGCAGGTTGATTTTCCGCGGTCTCTTCGGCCCGGTGTCCGTACATCAGCATCAGTCCGAGCGAGGTCCACATGGGTTCTGTCATCAAGAAGCGTCGTAAGCGCATGGCGAAGAAGAAGCACCGCAAGCTCCTTCGCAAGACGCGTCACCAGCGCCGCAACAAGAAGTAGACCCTCACAGGTCTGCGCAGGTCGGAGGACCTGCACGAGAAGCCCCGGTTCGCCGGGGCTTTCGCGTTCCCGGACTACGCTGGGACCATGCCCGCAGTGACGTTCCTGACGAAGCCCGGATGCCACCTCTGCGACGACGCCCGACCCGTGGTCGAACGCGTCGTCGCCGACCACCCGGGGGTCACCCTGCAGGAACGCTCGATCCTCGACGACGACGCCCTCCGCCAGGAGTACGCGGAGGACATCCCCGTCGTGCTGATCGACGGGCGCGTCCACAGCAACTGGTACGTCGACGCCGACCGGCTCGCACGTGCGCTCGAGAAGGCCGAGGCCCGCGCATGATCTCCCACGTCGTCTCCTGGTCCCTGCGGACCGACCTCGACCGCACCGCGTCGATCGCCCGCATCCGCGAACTCCTGACCGGTCTGATCGGCACCGTCGAGTCGATCCGCTCGCTCGAGGTCGTCGAGAACGTCGCCTACCCGGACAAGAACCACGACGTCGCCGTCGTCGCCAGCTTCGACGACCTCGCCGGGCTCGACGCGTACCAGGTGCACCCGGAGCACCAGGCCGCGGCAGCGGAGATCCGCGAACTGGTCACGGCGCGGGCCGCCATCGACTGGCAGAGCTGAGCCGGGCCTCCCGTCCGCGCGCGCTCGGCGCTCCGCGTCGCGCTCGTCGCTCCGCGTCGCGCTTCGTGAGCAGCAATGGTCGCCTCCCGCATCGGGAGGCGACCATTGCTGCTCACCATGCGCGCGCGGGCTCGCCGCGCACGGGTCCTACGGGGTCAGGCGCGTCGGGCCACGGAACAGGTACGTGACCTCGCGGATCGACGGCTCACCGAGCATCAGCATCAGCACGCGTGCGAGGCCCATGCCGAAGCCGCCGTGCGGCGGGACGCCGTAGCGGAAGAAGTCGAGGTACCAGCCGAGCTCCTCCGGGTCGAGACCCTTCTCGACTGCCTGCGCCTCGAGCACGTCGACGCGGTGCTCACGCTGTGCACCCGTGGAGATCTCGGCGCCGTTGAAGATGAGGTCGTAGCTGTTCGTGACCGACGGGTCGCCGGGCTTCCGCATGTGGTAGTACGGCCGGATCGAGGCGTCGTACTCCGTGACGAACACGAACTCGGAGCCGTGGTGCTCCTTCGCCCAGGCGGCGACGCGGCGCTCGCCCTCGGGGTCCAGGTCGCCGTCGGCGCGGACGACGTCGTAGCCGCTGTCGGTGACGATCTTGCGCGCGTCGGCCAGGGTCACGCGCGGGAACGGCGTCGCAGGGACCTGCAGCTCGAAGCCGAAGACCTCCGCGATGTCCTTGCCGTACTTCTCCTTGACGGCGGTGATGCCGGCGACCAGGACCTCTTCGTGCATCGCCATGACGTCCTCGTGGGACTCGATCCACGAGAACTCGGCGTCGACGCTGGTGAACTCGGTCGCGTGGCGGCTCGTGAAGGACGGGTCGGCGCGGAAGGCGTCCGCGATCTCGAACACGGCACCGAAGCCGGCCGGCTGCGCCATCTGCTTGAAGTTCTGCGGCGACTGGGCCAGGTAGGCGGTCGTCTCGAAGTACTCGAGCTGGAACAGCTCGGCGCGCGACTCGGACGCCGACGCCATCAGCTTCGGGGTGTGGATCTCGATGTAGTCGCGGTCGACCCAGTACGTGCGGAACGCGTGCTCCAGCGTCGTCTGGATGCGGAAGATCAGGTTCTGCTTGCGGTTGCGCAGGTCGAGGAAGCGCCAGTCGAGACGCTTGTCGAGCGACGAGTCGTCGGCGATCGGGGTCTCCGGGATCGCGGCGCTCACCACCTGCAGCGCACCGATCTTGACCTCGAGTCCCCCGAGCTTCACGCGCTCGTCGTGCTTCAGCGTGCCGGTGACGTGCACGAAGGTGCCGTGCGCCAGGACGGAGATCTCGTTGGTGGTCGCGAGCGCGGACTGTGCCGCGTCGTCGCCGTCCTCGGCCTCGCGCGTCGCCGGGTTCACGAGCTGGACGGCGCCGGTCTCGTCGCGCAGCACGACGAACTGCACCTTCTTCTGGTCTCGGACGGTCTCGACCCATCCGGCCACGGAGACGGGACCGTCGGGGAGGGCTGCCAGGTCGGCGATGCGGGTGCGTTCGATCACGGTGGTCGAGTCTAACCGCCTGCGTCCGGGGGCGTGGGCGGCGGGGTTCTTCCCTCCACAGGGCCGCCTGCGTCCGATGTTCTCCACCGATGGCCGGGAGGCCCGTGGCGGCATGCGTGGACTCCGTAGCGTTCTCGACGTGGCCGGGTCGCGGGACGAGAGGGGGACCGGGTGGGGACGGGGACGGGGGAGCTCGCGACCTGGCCGCCTGCGGCGGTTGCGGTGGTGGTGGCTGCGCTCTGCACGGCGGCGTTCACGCTGCTCGTGGCGGTCGTCGGTGGGCTGTGGGCGGTCATCCGGTGGCGGCGGGACGTCGCGCGGGAGCAACGGGACCGCTACTGGGGGCGGTTGACCGTGGTGTTCGACCTGATCACCGCGGCCGAGGTCGGGCGTCGCGAGATCGGCCGGAATCTGGCACAGGCGATGTACGACATGCAGAAAGTGCCTGCCGGAGAAGAACCCGCTGCGAGGGTGCTTGCGGAACTGTTCATCGAGAAGAGGAGACCGTGATGACGACTCGTCTGCGCCGTGCCTGGCGAGAGCTGGTTCGGAAGGAAGACACGGTTCCCGCGGAGCGGCCGTACATCGGTCCTGCGCCCGGCGAGAGCATGTGGGACTGGGCGCAACGTGGGGCGATCGACTGGCAGCTCCACGTGGAAGAGGGGGAGCTCAAGCTCGAACTCGAGCGGCAGCGCATGCGCGCCAGGGTGCTCGCCGAGGACACCGCGACATCAGGGGAGCGACGCGCGGAGTGATCCGAGCGTGCCGATGAACTCCTCGGCCATGCCGGCCCGCTCGACGAGCTTGGCGTGCCGGGCGCGGGCATCCTCGAGGTACGCGTCGAGGCGGGCTGCCAGCGCTGGTTCGTCCTCGGGGTCCTTCGTCGCGAGGGCGTCGACCACGCGGAGCAGCTCGGCCATCTCGTCGAGCGTGAACCCGAGCGGCTTCATCCGGCGGATCACGAGCAACCGTTCGAGGTCCTGCGCCGTGTAGACCCGGAACCCGCCGGTGGTGCGGCCGCTCGGCACGAGCAGCCCGACCTCGTCGTAGTGCCGGATCGTGCGCAGGGACATGCCGGCGCGGTCGGCGAGCTCGCCGATGTGCATCGTGTCGATGTGCATCGTGTCGGGGACGTCGCTGGTGCTCACGGCGTACGACTCTACCCTCACGTGAGGGTAGAGTTCCGATCGATGTCCGTGATCACACACGCGCCGACGGCCCCGAGCGTCCTCGCCGCCCTCCGCTCGCCCCGCATGCTCACCCGAGAGGTCCTGGCCGGCATCGTCACCGCCCTGGCCCTCATCCCCGAGGCGATCTCGTTCTCCGTCGTCGCCGGGGTCGATCCTGCGGTCGGCCTGTTCTCGAGCGTCATCATCGCGATCGTGATCTCGATCGTCGGTGGTCGCCCCGCGATGATCTCCGCCGCAGCCGGCTCGGTGGCGCTCGTCATCGCCCCGCTCGTCCGGGAGCACGGGATCGAGTACCTGGTGCCCGCGATCGTCCTGGGCGGCGTGTTCCAGCTCGTGCTCGGGTTCCTCGGGGTGGCACGGCTGATGCGCTTCATCCCGCGCAGCGTCAACGTCGCGTTCGTGAACGCCCTGGCCATCCTCATCTTCACCGCCCAGCTGCCGAACCTGCTCGGCGACGACGTGCCGTTCATCGTCTGGCCGCTGACCGTGCTCGGCATCGCGATCATCGTCGGCTTCCCGTTCCTGACGAAGGCGATCCCCGCGCCGCTCATCGCGGTCGTCGTCGTCACCGGTCTCACGATGGTGTTCAGCGTCGCCGTGCCGACGGTCGGCGACGAGGGCGAACTGCCGACGGCGCTCCCGGGCTTCGGCGGCATCACGACGCCGTTCACGTTCGAGACGCTGCAGATCATCGCTCCGTACGCGTTCGGTGTCGCGATCGTCGGGCTGATCGAGACCCTGCTCACCGCGCAGCTCGTCGACTCCATCACCGAGACGGGCTCGAGCAAGTGGCGCGAGTCGTGGGGTCAGGGCGTCGCGAACATCGCGTCCGCCTTCTTCGGTGGGACCGGCGGCTGCGCGATGATCGGCCAGACGGTGATCAACGTGAAGACCGCGGGTGCCCGGACCCGCGTCTCGACCTTCGCAGCCGGGGTCTCGGTGCTGGTCCTGACGATCGTGCTCCACGACCTCGTGGCCCAGATCCCGATGGCGGCACTGACGGCGGTCATGCTCATGGTCTGCGTCGCGACCTTCGACTGGCACAGCATCCGACCGCGCACCCTCCGACGGATGCCGCTCGGCGAGACCGCGGTCATGCTCGTCACCGTCGTGGTGGTCGTCGTGACCGAGAACCTCGCGACCGGGGTGCTCGTCGGCGTGGTCGTGGCGGCCCTGGTCTTCGCCCGACGGGTGGCGCACGTGGTGACCGTGGTGCGCGAGCCGGTCGACGACCGCACCGTGCGGTACCGGGTCCGCGGGGCGTTGTTCTTCGCCTCGTCGAACGACCTCGTCACGCGGTTCTCCTACGCCGAGGACCCGGAGCACGTGATCATCGACCTGGCCGACGCCCACGTGTTCGACGCGTCCACGGTCGCGGCGCTCGACGGGGTCGAACAGCGGTTCGCGAAGCACGGGTCGACCGTCGAGGTGGTGAACCTCGACACGGGGTCGATCGCGCTGCACGGGCGGCTCTCCGGTGAGCTCGGCGGCTGAGTGCTTCCGCATCCGGTGAATCACCTGAGGGGGCGGTGGGAACCGCGGGCGACCTACACTGGAACCCATGCCCGCGACCCGTCTCCACCTCGTCCGGCACGGAGAGGTGCACAACCCGGGCCGCGTCCTCTACGGCCGGCTCCCGGGCTTCGGGCTGAGCGACCTCGGCACGCGGATGGCGCAGGCCTCCGCGACCGCCTGGAAGGACGCCGGCATTGACGTGCGTCGGATCGTGGCGTCCCCGCTGCAGCGCACGCAGGAGTCCGCTGCGCCCTGGTCGGCCGCCTACGGGCTCGACGTGACGCTCGACGAGCGCCTGATCGAACCGACGAACCGCTACGAGGGGCAGCCCCCCGGGTTCACGAAGCGCTCGCTCGGCCGCCCGGCGGAGTGGCCGTGGATCGCGAACCCGCTGCGTCCCAGCTGGGGCGAGGCGTACGAGTCGATCGCCAACCGCATGCTCGCGGCGATGACCACGGCGTGGGAGAGCGTGGACGAGGGCGACGTCGTCCTGGTCAGCCACCAGCTGCCGATCTGGATGGTCCACCGGAAGCTCGCGGGGGAGCCCCTGTGGCACGACCCGCGCAAGCGCCGCTGTGACCTGTCGAGCATCACCACCGTCGAACGTGTGCCCGCCACGTCGACCGGTCGGTTCACCGAGGTCGGGTACGCGGACCCCGCGCAGGAACTGCGCGCGACCGCCGTCGACGAAGGAGCAGTGTGAACAGCACGAAGCGTGCGCGCGTCATCAGCAAGCGGTTCGCGGTCCTCGCAGCGACGGCCGTCGCCGCCGCGCTCGTCCTGTCCGGCTGCTCGTCGGACAGCGGCGGCATCGCGAAGCAGTACGGCAACGGCACGACCCAGAACTACATCTCCGGTGACGGTGCCGTGACCGAGGTCTCCGCGAAGGACCGCACCGACCCGGTCACCTTCCGGGCCGAGGACTCGAACGGTGACACGGTCTCGTCGAAGGACCTCCGCGGCAAGGTCGTCGTCCTGAACTTCTGGTACGCCAGCTGCCCGCCGTGCCGTGCCGAGGCGAAGTACCTCAACCAGGTGCACGACGAGTACGCCGACGCCGACGACGTCGCGTTCATCGGTGTCAACGTCCGCGACGAAGCAGCGACCGCGGCCGCCTTCGAGCGCACCTTCGACGTGCAGTACCCGACGGTCCTCGACCAGCGCACGGGCACGATGCAGCTGGCGATGTCCGGGCAGATCGCACCGAACGCGGTGCCGGCCACGATCGTCCTCGACACCAAGGGCCGCGTGGCTGCCCGGGTCCTCGGCGCGATCGACGGCACGAGCATCCTGCAGACCCTGGTCAGCGACGAGCTCGACGCCGGCAAGGCCTCCTGACCCGTGACCTCCAACCCCTTCGCTGACGCGATCCTGAGCGGCCAGATGGCCGTGGCGCTGCCCGTGGCGGCGCTCGCCGGGCTCGTGTCGTTCCTGTCCCCGTGCGTGCTGCCGCTCGTACCGGGGTACCTCGGGTACGTCGGCGGTGTCGCCGAGGGCGGGCAGCGTCGGGGTCGAGTGGTGCTCGGCGTGCTGCTGTTCATCGCTGGGTTCACCGCGGTGTTCGTGGCGTACACGACGGTGTTCGGCGCGCTCGGCTTCTGGCTCGTGCGGTGGCGCGACCTCATCACGCAGATCCTCGGGGTCGTCGTGATCGCGATGGGCCTGGTGTTCGTCGGTCGGTTCACGTTCCTGCAGCGCACCATCAAGCCCAGCTGGACCCCGGCCACCGGGATCCTCGGCGCCCCCCTGCTCGGCATCGTGTTCGGCCTCGGCTGGACCCCGTGCCTCGGCCCGACGCTGGCGGCCATCAACCTGCTCAGCGTGCAGTCGGGCAGCGCCTGGCAGGGCATGTGGCTCGGGGTGGCGTACTGCCTCGGGCTCGGCATCCCGTTCGTCCTCGTCGCCCTCGGCGCCGGCTGGGCCACGGGGGCCATCGCGGCGGTGAAGCGTCACATGCGCACCGTCAACATCATCGGAGGAGCGATCCTGATCGTCATCGGTCTGCTCATGGTCACCGGTATCTGGTCGGCCGTCATGTCGAGCGTCGGGGCGGTGATCCAGAGTTTTGTCCCCGCGGTCTGACCTGAACGAGCACATCCCGACGGGCGCAGGCGACGGAGCCGACAGCGCCTCCGACCCGCAGCGACCGTCCGACCACGTCGACGGCTCCGGCCCCACCGACGGTGGCATCAACCAGCCGAAGCTCGGCTTCGTCGGGTACCTCCGCTTCTTCTGGCGGCAGCTGACGAGCATGCGCACGGCGCTGTTCCTGCTCATGCTGCTCGCCCTCGCGGCGATCCCGGGGTCGCTCGTGCCGCAGCGCACCGCCGACCCGAACGGCGTCGTGCAGTACAAGGCGGACCACCCGCAGCTCTACCCGGTCCTCGACAAGCTGCAGGTCTTCGACACCTACACCTCGGTGTGGTTCTCCGCGATCTACCTGCTGCTCTTCATCTCGCTCATCGGCTGCATCGTGCCCCGCACGAAGCACCACTGGCAGGCACTGCGGACCCGTCCGCCGAAGACCCCCGCGCGCCTGACGCGACTGGCGGGCTTCCGCACCGTGGCGGTGCAGCCGGACGCGATGATCGACGGGACGACCGGGATCGACGCGACCACGGGCCTCCCGTCCGCCGAGCATGCGGTGACGCGCGCGATGGCGATCCTGAAGCGGTCCGGGTACCGCGTCGAGCGGTTCGGCGACTCGGTGAGCGCGGAGCGCGGCTACCTGCGCGAGACCGGCAACCTGGTGTTCCACGCCGCCCTCGTCGGGGTGCTCCTGGCGGTCGGCGTCGGCGGTGGTTTCGGCTTCACCGGACAGCGCCTGCTGGTCGAGGGCCAGACGTTCTCGAACGTGCTCGGCTCGTACGACTCGTTCAACCCCGGTCGCTGGTTCCAGCAGACCGACCTCAAGGGCTACAACCTCCGGCTCGACAAGTTCGTGACGAAGTACGAGGAGCGCAACCTCGACGCCCTCGGGCAGGCGCTCGACTACTCGGCCACGGTCACGAGCACCGAGAAGGGCGGCGAGCCGAAGACCAGCCGCCTCGGCGTGAACGATCCGCTGCACGTCGGCGGTACGAACGTCTACCTGCTCGGCAACGGCTACGCGATGCAGGTCACGGTGCGCGACGGCGACGGCAACGTGGCCTTCAAGGACGTCGTGCCGTTCCTGCCGGAGGACGCGAACTACACCTCCACCGGCGTCATCAAGGTGCCGGACGCGAAGCCGGACCAGCTCGGCATGGTCGGGTTCTTCTACCCCACGGCATCGAAGCTCGCGAGCGGCGCCTACTCGAGTGCCTACCCGGACACCCAGAACCCGCTGCTGACGCTGCAGGTCTACACGGGCGACCTCGGGCTCGACAGCGGCGTGCCGCAGAGCGTGTACACGCTCAGCACCAAGGGGCTCGACCAGATCGCCGGTCGGCAGTCGGACACCGCGAGCATCGCGCTGAAGCCCGGCCAGACGAAGAAGCTGCCGGAGGGCGCCGGGTCGATCACGTTCGACGGCGTCAAGCGGTACGTCTCCCTCGACGTCCACCACGACCCCTCGCAGCTCTGGGTGGGCGGGTTCGCCCTGCTCTCCACCCTCGGCCTGCTCACCTCGCTGTTCGTCCCGCGCCGCCGCGTCTGGGTGAAGGTCGTCCCGCGCACGGACACGTCGGGCGGCGAGTACGACCTCGAGTACGCGGGCCTCGCCCGTGGCGAGGACCCGAACCTCGAACGGGCCGTCGCGGACATCGCACAGCGCCACACGTCGGACCTCGGAGTTAGGATGCCCCAGTGAACGACATGACCACGAACCTCGCGACCTACTCGGTCGTGCTCACGTACTCCGCGATGGCGGTGTACGTGGTCGCGTTCATCTCGTTCGCCCTCGACATGGCCAAACGCTCCGGCGACGTCACGGCTGCCGCGAAGACCGCGGGTGCCGACGACAGCTCGGCCGACGCGGCCAGCGCTGCGGCAGCACCCGGAGCGAAGACGGTCGCGACCGTCCGCGGCGGCACCGTCGTGCTCGAGCAGGTCGCCGCACCGCCGTCGGGTGGCTCCGCCGGACGCGGCACGAAGTTCGAGCGCGTCGGCATGGCGATGACGATCCTCGCGCTCGTCCTGCACGTCGCCTCGGTCGTCCTCCGCGGCATCGCGGCCGACCGCGTGCCGTGGGGCAACATGTTCGAGTTCTCGCTGACCGGCACGGCGCTGATCACGCTGATCTTCCTGCTCGTGCAGTTCTGGCAGAACCTGAAGTTCCTCGGTGTCTTCATCACGGGCCTGACGATCATCCTGCTCGGCATCGCGACCGTGAACTACTGGGTCCCCGTCGTCCCGCTGCAGCCGGCCCTGCAGTCGTACTGGCTGGTCATCCACGTGTTCGTGGCGATCGCCGGCACCGGGTTCTTCGCGCTCGGCGCGGGGCTCGCGGTGGCGCAGCTCGTGCAGACGTACCGCCAGGGCCGCACGGCCTCCGGCAAGCTCCGCTTCATGGCGACGCTGCCCGACGCCGACCGGCTCGAGGTCCTGACCTACCGCGTCCTGCTCGTCGGCTTCGTCCTCTGGACGTTCACGCTCATCGCCGGTGCGATCTGGGCCGAGCGCGCCTGGGGCCGCTACTGGGGCTGGGACACGAAAGAGGTCTGGACCTTCATCATCTGGGTCGTCTACGCGGGCTACATCCACGCTCGTGCGACCCGTGGCTGGCGCGGTGCGCGGTCGTCCTGGCTGGCCCTCATCGGCTTCGCCGCGGTGATGTTCAACTTCTCGGTCGTGAACGTCTTCTTCAAGGGCCTGCACAGCTACTCGGGTCTGTGAGCCGCGCGGGTCGCTGACGCGGCCCTGGTCGCGACCACGACCGGACGGGAGGCACGGTGCCAGCTGGCACCGTGCCTCCCGTCCGTCGTCCGGTCGCGTGCACGGCACAGGAAGACGCCGTCGTGTCGGTGGGACGCCGCCGAGTCATCGAGACGCCGCTGATTTCGGCGGCGTCTCGATGACTCGGCGGCGCCGAAAGGAGACGCCGGCGTCGAACTGAGACGCCGGCGTCTTCCGGAGACGGCGGCGTCTCGTGAGGACGCGGCTGGCGCGCTACCCGGCAGCTGCGAGCAGATCGTGCACTCGGGCCACCCGCGCACGCCACCACACCGTGCGCTCCGGCGACGCGGCGTAGCGCTCCACCTGCTCCGCCGCGACGTCGACGCGGCGCACCGGCACCCGACCGCCGACCGGCAGCAGGGGATCGGTCGTGACGTCCCCGGCGAACATGGCCGCCGTCCCGAGCCCGGCGGCGTACCCGGGCGTCATCGCCGAAGCGGCCAGGAACGCTCCCATGCCGAGCCCGACCGAGGTGTCGAGCGCACTGGAGACGACGCACGGCAACCCGGCGTCGGCGATGACGGCACGGGCCGCGGTGATCCCCCCGAGCGGCTGGGCCTTCACGACCAGGACGTCGGCGGCGCCGGCCCGGGCGACGGCGAGGGGATCGCTCGCCTTCCGGACGCTCTCGTCCGCGGCGACCCGGACGCCGAGGCCGGCGATCCGCGACCGGAGCTCCGCGAGCTCGGGCACCGTCGCGCAGGGCTGCTCGGCGTACTGCAGGTCGAACGGTGCGAGCCGCTCGAGTGCCGCGGCGGCCTGCTCCACGCTCCACAGCCCGTTCGCGTCGACCCGGACCGCGGCCTCGGGCCCCATCACCAGGCGGACCGCGGCGACACGGGCGACGTCGTCGTCGACGGTCGTGCCGGGCTCCGCGACCTTGACCTTGGCGGTGGTGCACCCGGGGTACCGCGCGAGCAGGTCGGCGACGTCGTCGGCGGCGATCGCCGGGACGGTGGCGTTGACCGGCACGGAGTCGGCGGCGGGTTCGTGGTCGGTCCACCCGAAGTCGACGGTGGCGCGCAGCCAGGCGGCGGCCTCGGCGTCGTCGTACTCGACGAACGGCGAGAACTCGGTCCAGCCGGCGGGGCCACGCAGCACGACCGCCTCGCGCGTGGTGATGCCGCGGAACCGCACCCGCATGGGCAGGGCCACCACGTGGGCGTCGGCGAGGAGGTCGGCGAGGTCGGGGAGCACGTCCGCCATCCTCCCACCGCACCCAGGGGCCCTGCCGGTTCCTCGGAGGGGACCGCCAGGGCAGGGCACTAGCATGCATCGGTCGGCCTCGGTCGGCAGGGGAACGACCCGGAACGAGGGAGGCTCGGTGGCGGTGGATCCGCGGCAGCGCGCAGCACAGCAGCGCGCATCGCAGCGCCCGTCCGACCCGTCGAGCGCCGGAGCAGCACGCCCGGCAGCATCGGCTCGTCCGGCAGCTGCAGCCCGACCCGCGGCGGCGACCCGCCCGGCAGCGGGAGCTCGATCCGCGGCGGCTCCCGGGCGCGACTCCGACGACTTCGCCCGCCTCATGCAGCGCAACACCGTCGACGTCCGGCAGACGGGTGGCACGAAGCGCCGCAACCCCGTCGTCGGCAAGATCGCCCTCGGCCTGGCCGTGGTGTCCGCCGCGGTGGACGCCAGCGCCTTTGCCGTGTTCATGGGCGGTGACACGAACTTCGCCTTCGGGATCTGCTTCGTCGTGGTGTTCCTGACGCTCGTCGCCGCGGTGCTCGGGTTCGTCGCCGCCGTCGGCTCGTTCGGACGCTGGTACGGCGCCGTCGGGGTCGTCCTGGCGTTCTTCGCGAACCCCGTGATCCTCATCGTGATCATGGTGTTCGTCGCGCCGGAGATCCTGACCGACATGGGCGCCTGACCCGCCAGACGCCCGGCGGTACGTTGGGAGCATGGCTGCTCCCGTCTCCGACCTGTTCGACCCCGACGTCTGGACCACCGCTCCGATCGCGGAGCAGTTCACCGACATCACGTACCACAAGCACGTCTCCAAGGGCATCGTCCGGGTCGCCTTCGACCGTCCCGAGGTCCGCAACGCCTTCCGCCCGCGCACGGTCGACGAGCTCTATCGCGCCCTCGACGACGCCCGGCAGGACCCCCGTGTCGGCGTCGTGCTGCTCACCGGCAACGGCCCGAGCCCGAAGGACGGCGGGTGGGCGTTCTGCTCCGGCGGCGACCAGCGCATCCGGGGGCGGAGCGGCTACCAGTACGTCGGTGACGAGGGTGCCCCGCCGGAGGGCGTCGACCCCGCGGCCGCGCAGGCGTCGATGGGGCGGCTGCACATCCTCGAGGTCCAGCGCCTGATCCGGATGATGCCCAAGGTCGTCATCGCGGTCGTCCCCGGCTGGGCCGCGGGCGGCGGGCACTCCCTGCACGCGATCTGCGACCTCACCATCGCCAGTGCCGAGCACGGGAAGTTCAAGCAGACCGATGCCGACGTCGGCTCGTTCGACGGTGGATACGGCAGCGCCTACTACGCCAAGCAGATCGGGCAGAAGTTCGCCCGCGAGGTCTTCTTCCTCGCCCAGGAGTACTCCGCCCAGCGCGCGTACGAGATGGGTGCGGTGAACGCCGTGGTGCCGCACGCCGACCTGGAGCGTGAGGCGATCCGCTGGGGCGAGATCGTGCTCGGCAAGTCGCCGACGGCGATCCGGATGCTCAAGTACGCGTTCAACGCGGTGGACGACGGCATGGTCGGCCAGCAGGTGTTCGCGGGCGAGGCGACGCGGCTGGCCTACGGCACCGACGAGGCCGTCGAGGGCCGCGACTCGTTCCTCGAGAAGCGCGCTCCCGAGTGGACCGCGTTCCCCTGGCACTACTGATGCCCCGTCCGCTGGTCGCGACCGGTACGTCGGACCCGACGGCCGTGCTGCGCGGCCTGGAGGTAGCACTCGCCGGCGGCCCCGCACTGCTCCCCGTCGCCGAGGGGGCACCGGCCCTGCCGACGCCACCTCCGGCCGAGGTCCGGCGGGCGGTCGCCCTGGTGGTCGAGACGAGCGGGTCCACCGGCACCGGCAAGCGCGTGGCGCTCTCGTCCGAGGCGCTCCTCGCCGGTGCCGCCGCGGCGGACGCGGCACTCGGTGGGCCCGGGCGCTGGGTGCTCGCGCTGCCGACGCACTACATCGCGGGTATCAACGTCCTGACCCGCTCGATCACCGCGGGCACCGAACCCGTCGTCGTGCCACCCGGGCACTTCGCGGCCGCCGCGTTCACCGAGGCCGCAGAACGGCTCGTCACCGGTCCGGCCGCGCCGCGTCGCTACACCTCGCTGGTGCCGGTGCAGCTCGCCCGGGTCCTCGACGACCCGGACGCCACCCGTGCGCTCGCCCGGTTCGACGCGGTCCTGGTCGGCGGGCAGGCCACCCCGGCGCCGCTCCGGCAGCGTGCGCTCGACGCCGGGGTCCGGGTCGTGACGACGTACGGTGCGAGCGAGACGAGCGGCGGATGCGTGTACGACGGCGTCCCGTTCGGGACGGTTCGCACCGCGCTGGTCGACGGCGAGCTGCACCTGGCGGGGCCGATGCTCGCCGAGGGGTACCTGGACGACGACGCCCGCACGGCGTCGGCCTTCGTCGAGCGGGACGGGCTGCGCTGGTACCGGACCGGGGACACCGCGACCCTGTCCGGCGGCGTGGTCCGCGTGCTCGGACGCCTCGACGACGTGGTGATCTCCGGCGGCGAGAAGGTCCAGCTCGGTGCGGTCGAACGGCTCGTCCGCGGGCTGCCCGGGCAGGAGACCGCTGTCGTCGCCCGGCGCTCGGCGGGGGAGTGGGGCGAGGTCCCGGTCGTCGTCACCGAGCAGCCGCTCGACCTCGATGCCGTGCGTTCGCACGTCGGGGCCACCCTGGGCCGTGCCGCCCGTCCGGCGGACGTCGTCGTCCTGGACCGGATCCCGATGCTGTCGTCGGGCAAGCCCGACCGTCGGGCCGTGCAGGCGCTCGTCGACCCGGGCCTCCCGTAGGGACCGCGAGCGGCCGGGCGGCGCATCGGCAATATGATCGGTGCTCGTGGCACGAACGAAGAACTCGACGCAGAAGCAGGGCCGGTCCGGCAACCCGGCGAAGGCCGCTGCCCCCGCCCGCACCAAGCGGAAGGCGACCGCACGCGACTGGATCGGCGGCGCACGCCTGCGCACCCTGACCCTCGGTGTCGTCCCGGTCGTGCTCGGCACCGCCGTCGCGTTCGTCGACAGCGGGGAGCCCGGCGACTTCGGCGACTACCTGGCGAAGGACGGCCACCTCGCCGTCGCGCTGCTCGCCCTGGCCGTGGCGCTGTTCCTGCAGATCGGTGTGAACTACAGCAACGACTACTCCGACGGGGTCCGCGGCACCGACGAGTACCGCGTCGGCCCGGCACGACTCACCGGAGCCGGTCTGGCCAAGCCCCGGACCGTGCTCACCGTCGCCCTGACGTTCTTCGGCCTGGCCGCGGTCGCCGGCCTGGTCATCGTGCTGCTCACCCAGCTGTGGTGGTTGCTGCTCGTGGGGGCAGCCGCCATCGTCGCCGCCTGGTTCTACACGGGTGGCAAGAAGCCGTACGGGTACAACGCCCTCGGCGAGGTCTTCGTCTTCGTCTTCTTCGGGCTGGTCGCTGTGCTCGGCACCCAGTTCGTGCAGATCCGCGAGGTCACGGTCAGCGGCTGGGCAGCCGCGGTGGCCGCCGGCTTCTTCGCCTGCGCGGTCCTGATGGTGAACAACATCCGCGACATCGACGAGGACCAGCTGGCGGGCAAGCGCACGCTCGCCGTGGTCGTCGGCCGTCCGGTGGCCCGCGTCCTGTACGGCCTGTTCCTGATGCTGCCGTACGTCGTGCTGCTCTGGTTCGTGCTGCTGTACTTCCGCACGGGCTTCACGTACTTCTCGCTGCTGCTGGCGCTGCCGGCACTGGCGATCGGGGTGTCGTCGCGGAAGCCCCGCGAGCTCATCACGGCCCTGCAGCTCTCGTCGTTCGCCTCGCTCGCCTTCGGCGTGGTGCTCGGGATCACCCTGGCCGTCCAGCCGTAGCCGTCCCGGCTGCTCGACCGGACGGCCCCGCCCTCGCGCTCGGAGTCAGTCGGCGTCGGTGTCCCGGCGCGCCTCGTGCCGGTCGGCGTCGGACACCGGACGGACGGACGGGGTGACCGTGGCGTCCGAGTCGGCGGCGTCGACGAAGTCGTCCTCGAAGTCCGAGTCGGCGTCCCGCTCCGGGGCACCGCGGCGGTTCGCCAGGCTCAGGGCCACCTGCGTGCGCAGTCCGGACAGGGCGATGTACGAGATGAGCAGGCCCACCAGGGCGGCCACGATCGTCGCCCAGTACCACGGCATCGGCGTCAGGAGCAGGAGGAGCACGAGCGCCACCACGAAGATGCCGAGCCGAGCCAGGGTGTACAGGAGCCACGCTTTCACACGGTGAGTCTACGGAGCGCCGACCGGCAGGGGCATCACAGGGTCGCGACCTAGACTTCACCGCATGGTCCGCTTGTGGTTGATCGTCGCCGTGGCCGCCGTCGCCTTCACGGTGTACGCGGCCATCGACTGCGGCACGATGCCGCGCCAGCGCGTCCGTTCCCTGCGTCGCGGCGTGTGGCTGCTGCTCGTCATCATCCTGCCCGTCCTCGGTGGCGTGCTCTGGTTCCTGCTGGGCCGCACCCCGGCGGCCGACCCCGGTGCGTCGGCCCGCTACCGTGGACCCGAAGACGACCCGGACTTCCTCGGCACCACGCCGGAGCCGGGCACCACCCTCACGGACAAGGACCAGGACGACGCGACCCTCCGAGACCTCGAAGACCAGTTCCACGAGCGCGACGACGACGGCCGCACCGATCGCTGACGGGCCCGCCGGTTCGGGCAGCCCGGCGACGGACACCGCGCTCGCCCTCCTGCAGGAACTCGTGCGTGCCGGCGTCACCGACGTCGTGGTGAGCCCCGGTTCGCGTTCCCAGGCACTCGCCCTCGCGGCAGTCGCCCTCGAGCGCGCCGGCGGGTTGACCGTGCACGTGCGGTTGGACGAACGGACCGCCGGGTTCTTCGCACTCGGGCTCGCCGTCGAGACGCACCGACCCGCAGCGGTGGTGACGACGTCGGGCACCGCGGTGGCCAACCTGCACCCCGCCGTGCTCGAGGCGCACCACTCCGGCGTGCCGATGATCGTGCTGAGCGCCGACCGTCCCGACGAACTGCGCGGCATCGGCAGCAACCAGACCACCGTCCAGCCGGGGATCTTCGGCCAGGCCGTCGCCTTCGTCCGCGACGTCGAGGCCCCGTCGGCGCACGGCGTCGACGGCTCGGTCCGCGACACCCTGCGCACCCTCGCCCGCCAGGCGGTCGCCGCCGCAGCCGGGCACACCGGACAGCCCGGTCCCGCGCAGCTCAACGTCGCGTTCCGCGAGCCGCTGTCGGCCGGACTCGCCCCGGAGCACGTCAGCCCCGTGCCCGAGGACGAGGTCGACCTGGCGTTCGCGACCCGCCGGGCGCACACGGGTCTGCCGGTCGCCGAACTCACCCCGGACGACGAACCGGGCACCGTCGTCATCGCCGGGCACGACGCCGGCGAGGACGCCGAGCGGATCGCCTGGGAACTCGGGGCGCCGCTCCTCGCCGAGGTCTCGAGCGGCGCGCGCTTCGGCCGCAACCTGGTCGTGGCCTACCGCGAACTCCTGCGCGACGCCGACCACGGCGGCGCCGTCCGCCGCGCCGTCGTGCTCGGCCACCCGACCCTCAGCAGAGAGGTCCCCGCGCTCCTGCAGCGCGACGGGGTCGAGACGATCGTCGTCCGCGGACCGGCGGCCGACCCCTTCGACCCGGCCCGTGCCTCCCGACCGGACGCCGTGACCACCTTCGTGTCCGACGTCCGCGTGACGGGCCGCACCCGGCCGGAGCACCGTGCGTGGGTCGGCCGCTGGGTCGGCGCCAGCCGACGGATCCTGGGGGACGGCGATGCCGGCCCGGACCTCGACGCCAAGCGCTCCGCCGACCGCGCCGAGCGGAACAAGTTCCTGCGTGACGAGGTCGCGCTCCGTCGCCGACCCGTCGACCGGGCCATGCTCGCCGAGGCCGTCTGGGGGGTGACCTGGCCGCACGACCGGCTGGTCCTCGGGGCGTCGCAGCTCATCCGTGAAGCCGACGCCCGGGTGCTCGGCAAGAAGATCCGGGTGCACGCGAACCGCGGGCTCGCGGGTATCGACGGCACCGTCTCGACCGCACTCGGCATCGCCGCGGCGCTCGAGCAGTCCTCGGCCTCAGTGGGCACCACACGCGTGCTCCTCGGCGACCTGACCCTGCTGCACGACCTCGGAGCGTTCGTCACCGGCACCGAGGAACGCACCCACCGGGTGCAGGTCGTCGTCGGCAACGACCACGGCGGCGCGATCTTCCGCGGGCTCGAGGTGGCGAAGACCACGCCCGACGCCGACATGCGGCGGATGATGTCGACCCCGCAGCACGTCGACGTCGAACGGGTCGTCACGGGCCTCGGGTGGGAGTACCGCCGGGCGGCGACGTGGGGTGACCTGGAGCGGGTGCTCACCGACCCAGCCGAGCGGGTCGTGATCGAGGTCCCGCTGGCCGACTGACCACCCAGCGGCTGTCGGCGACCGCGAGGGTCGCGCGACCGCGTGGGTCCCGCGACCGCGCGGATCGCGCGACCGCTTGGATCGCGCGCCTGCCTCAGGCCAGGGCGTCAGCGATCGGCCGGAACTTCAGGGCCGTCTCGGCGACCTCGCGCGCCGGCTCCGAACCGGCCACGATCCCGGCCCCCGCCCAGGCCCGCACGGTGCCGTCGTCGTCGATCCGCGCGCTGCGGAGCGCGAGCATCCACTCGCCGTCGCCCGTCGCGCTCATCCAGCCGACCGGCCCGGCGTAGCGGCCGCGGTCGACGCCCTCGAGCTCGGCGACGAGCCGCACGGCCACGTCGGTCGGGGTCCCGGCGACCGCGGCCGTCGGGTGCAGGGCGTCGGCGACGTCCAGCGACGTGGTGTCGGGCGGCAGCGTGGCCTGCACGTCGGTCGCCAGGTGCCACAGGTTCGGCAGCTGCAGCCGGAACGGTTCGGCGTCGGCGCGCAGGTCCGTCGCGAGCGGTGCGAGGGCCGCGAGCAGGCTGTCGATCGCGAAGGTGTGCTCCTCGACGTCCTTGGCACTGCTGGCCAGGGCCTCGGCGGCGGCCCGGTCGGACACCTCGTCGGTGCCCCGGGCGGCGCTGCCGGCGAGCACCCGTGCGGTCAACCGCGTGCCGTCGGTGCGGGCGAGGGTCTCGGGGGTGGCGCCGACCAGTCCGTCCACCGCGAAGGTCACGCACTGCGGGTAGGCGGTCGCGAGGTCGAGCAGGACCGCCCGTCGATCGGCTCCGGGCGGCAGCGTGCCGACGAGGTCGCGGGCGAGCACGACCTTGCGGGCGTCCCCGGCCACGATGCGGCGGACCGCCTCGGTCACGTTGGCGGCGTAGGTGTCCTCGTCGATGTGCCCGGGACGCAGCGCGACGGACACGTGCGGCCCGACGTGGGGGACCGGGACCGAGGTCCGGGTGAAGGCCAGGGGCTCCGCGCCGAGCGTGGTGTCGATCGCGGTCAGCCAGGCCTTGCCGCGACGCCGGCCGAGGACCACCCGGGGCACGATGAGCACGCTCTCGTCGGCGGAGTCGTCGGCGAAGGCGAACGACCCGAACGCGACGAGCCCCGAACCGCGCAGCTGCACCGGGTCGTCGACGACGGCGGTCTCGACGATGCTGCGCCAGAGGGCCGCGGCGTCCCGCATCCGGTCGGGGCCGGTGAACGTGAACCGGAGCGCCTCACCGATGCCGACGATGCCGTCGCCGTTCCGGACGAAGGCGAGGGGACGGTCGCGGAGCGTGTGGCGGAGGACGGCGCCCGGGTCGTCGAGGATCCGGGTCGAGACCGTCAGCGGGGGCGCCGCCGTGGTGGTTCGGGTCACGGCTCCGATGCTACGCGCCGATCCCGCACCGCCCGGGTGGCTGCGGGTCCGGTGAACGCTCGGTCGGGACCTCTAGGATTGACCGTGTGAGCAGAGCGGACCTGAACAAGCGCCCGGACGAGGTGGCGGCGATGTTCGACGACGTCGCGGCCAAGTACGACCTCACGAACGACATCCTGTCGGCGGGCAACGCCCCGCTGTGGCGTGTCGCGACGGTCCGCGCGGTCGACCCGCAGCCCGGCGAGAAGGTCCTCGACATCGCCGCGGGCACCGGGACCAGTGCAGCGGCCTTCGCCAAGAAGGGCGCCGAGGTCACCGCGCTCGACCTGTCCGCCGGCATGATCGCCGTCGGCCGCGAACGCCACCCCGAGATCACCTTCGTCGAGGGCAATGCCGAGCAGCTGCCCTTCGACGACGACACGTTCGACGCCGTCACGATCTCGTTCGGGCTGCGCAACGTGAACGACCCGAAGCAGGCGCTCGCCGAGATGCTGCGCGTCCTGAAGCCCGGTGGCCGCGTCGTCATCTGTGAGTTCTCGACGCCGCCCCGCGCCCTGCTGCGCCTCGGCTACGGCACCTACCTGAAGCGCGTGCTCCCGGGCATCGCGCGGCTCTCGAGCAGCAACCCGGCCGCCTACCGCTACCTCGCCGAGTCGATCGATGCGTGGCCCGACCAGCAGGTGCTCACCCAGTGGCTCCGCGGTGTCGGCTTCTCGGTGGTCGCCTACCGCAACCTGACGGCCGGTATCGTCGCACTGCACCGTGGCCGCAAGCCCGTCGCCGACACGGTGCGCGAGTCCGCGGCACGGCGTGCGAAGGCTCGCCGTGACCACCAGAACACCGGCGAGCAGCCGCGCGTCGACCCGGCCGCCGACTGACCGGTCACCACCCCCGAAGACGGAGCAGCACTTGAATCCGAGCGTCCCGGTCGCACGTCGCGCGCCGAGCCTGCGCGCATCGCTGGGCATCGGCGAGCGGTTGTTCGCCACGCCCGCCGACCGACGCTTCATCTCCGCGGTCGACGACGGGCTCGAACTCGTCGAGCAGGGGCTCGAGGACGCCATGCGCTCGACCGACACCCTCGCCGACACGACCAGTCGGTACCTGCTGTCCGCCGGCGGCAAGCGCATCCGTCCGACCCTGACGCTCCTCATCGCCCAGCTCGGTGACGGCGTGACCGACGCCGTGGTCAAGGCCGCGGTGAGCATCGAGACCACGCACCTGGCGTCGCTGTACCACGACGATGTCATGGACGAAGCGCCCGTGCGCCGCGGGGTCCCCGCCGCGCAGATCACCTACGGCAACAACGTGGCGATCCTCACCGGCGACCTGCTCTTCGCCCGCGCCAGCCTGATCACCGCCGACCTCGGCACCGAGGGCATCCGGATGCAGGCCGAGACCTTCCAACGTCTCTGCATGGGGCAGCTGCACGAGACCACGGGGCCGCAGCCGGACGACGACCCGCTCGAGCACTACATCCAGGTGCTCAGCGACAAGACCGGTTCGCTCATCGCCACCGCCGCCCGCGCCGGCGTGATGTTCTCCGGTGCCGACCGTGCCTACCTCGACGCCGTCGGTACCTTCGGCGAGAAGGTCGGCGTCGCCTTCCAGCTCGTCGACGACGTCATCGACCTCGCCCCCGCGACGGACAAGACGGGCAAGATCGCCGGCAACGACCTGCGTGCCGGCGTCGACACCCTGCCGGTCCTGCAGCTGCGCCGGATGGCCGCGACCGACCCGTCCGCGCAGCACCTGGTCGAGCGCATCGAGCGCGACGTCAACGGTGCGCCGGACGACGTGGTCGACTCGGCGCCGTACCAGTCCGCCGTCGCCGCGCTCCGCGAGCACGAGGCCACCGCGGCGACCCGAGCCGTCGCCGTCGCCTGGGCCCGCGAAGCCGTCGCCGCCCTCGCCCCGCTCCCCGACGGCACCGTGAAACGGGCACTCACCCGCTTCGCGGACTCCGTCGTCGACCGAAGCCGCTGAATACCCCTCCCGACGGCGCACGCACCGCGGCCCGGTCGGGAGGCCCCCCCGGGAACCCCCACCCGAACGAACTGGAGACGATCAGTGCCCACCCTCCGACTCGCCATCGTCGGCGCCGGCCCGGCCGGCATCTACGCCGCGGACATCCTGCTGCGCGAGGCCCACGGCTACGACGTGTCGATCGACCTGTTCGAGCAGCTCCCCGCGCCCTACGGTCTGGTCCGGTACGGCGTCGCCCCCGACCACCCGCGCATCAAGGGCATCATCAACGCCCTGCGTGACGTCCTCGACCGCGGGGTCGTCCGGCTGTTCGGCAACGTCCGTTACGGCGAGGACATCACCCTCGAGGACCTCAAGAAGCACTACAACGCGGTGGTGTTCTCGACCGGTGCGATCAAGGACGCCGACCTCGACATCCCCGGTGTCGACCTCGACGGCTCGTACGGCGCCGCCGAGTTCGTGAGCTGGTTCGACGGCCACCCCGACGTCCCGCGCACCTGGCCGCTGAACGCCGAGAGCGTCGCGGTCATCGGCGTCGGCAACGTCGCCCTCGACGTCTCCCGCATCCTGGCGAAGCACGCCGACGACCTGCTGCCGACCGAGATCCCCGCGAACGTCTACGAGGGCCTCAAGGCATCGCCTGTCACGGACGTGCACGTCTTCGGCCGCCGCGGCCCGGCACAGGTGAAGTTCACGCCGCTCGAGCTCCGCGAGCTCGGCGAGGTCCGTGACGTCGACATGGTGGTCTACGACGAGGACTTCGACCACGACGAGGCGTCGAAGACCGCGATCGCGACGAACAAGCAGGTCATGGTGATCAACCGTGTCCTCGAGCAGTGGCGCACGCGCGAGGTCGGCCAGGCCAGCCGCCGGCTCCACCTGCACTTCTACGCGAAGCCGATCGAGTTCGTCGGCGACGAGCAGGGCAAGCTGACCGCCATCCGCTACGAGCGCACCCGGCCGAACGGCGAGGGCGGCGTCGAGGGCACCGGCGAGATCCGCGAGATCCCGATCCAGGCCGCCTACCGCGCGGTCGGGTACTTCGGTTCCCCGCTGCCCGGTGTGCCGTTCGACGAGCGGCACGGTGTCATCCCGAACCACGAGGGCCAGGTCCTCGACGACGACAACCAGCAGATCCCCGGGGTGTACGCCACCGGCTGGATCAAGCGCGGTCCGGTCGGGCTCATCGGGCACACGAAGTCCGACGCGATGGAGACCGTGCAGCACATCGTCAACGACCAGGCGAGCTGGTGGACCCCTGAGGACCCCTCCGACGAGGCGATCCCGGCCCTGCTCCGCGAGCGCGGTGTCGAGTACACCGACCTCGAGGGCTGGCACCACCTCGACACCCACGAGCAGGCGCTCGGTGCGGTCGACGGGCGCGAGCGCATCAAGGTGGTGCCGCGCGACGAGATGATCGAGGTCTCGCTCGGACGCGTCGACACCCCGACGAGCTGACGACCATGACCGACACGCGCCCCGTCCCGTTCACAGCGGTGCGGGGCGCGTCCACGTCAGGGATGCGGCTGCAGGGCGTCGACGTGGCCCGTGCGGTCGCGCTGCTGGGCATGATGGCCGCACACATCGGTGGCATCGCGGAGCAGCTCGACTGGACCGACCCGGCCACCTGGACCGCCGTCGCCCACGGGCGCCCGTCCACGCTGTTCGCGGTCCTCGCCGGCGTCTCGATCGGTCTGACGAGCGGCCGCACCGACCCGCCCGGCCCGCCCACCATCGGCCGCATCCGTGCCCGGCTCGCGATCCGCGCCGTGGTGGTCGTCGTCATCGGGTTCGCCCTGATGGCGCTCGACACCCCCGTGTACGTGATCCTGCCGACCTACGGGGTGCTGTTCCTGCTCGTGGTCCCGGTGCTCCGCGTCCGCCCGGCGGCGCTGCTCGGCATCGCCGCGCTCTGCGCGGTGCTGTCGCCGCTCGCCGCGCTGACGATCGCGCCGGCCTACGCGGACGCCGGCATGATCGGCGTCCAGCTCGGCCTGGTCTACCCCGTGGTCACCTTCCTGGCGTACGTCCTGGTGGGGCTCGCGGTCGCCCGGGCCGACCTGGAGGACCGTGGCCGGCAGATCCTGCTCCTGGCGTCCGGCGCACTGGTCGCCGCCACCGCGTACGTCGCCGGGTCCGTCCTCGCCCCGCTGCCCGACGACGCGGCCCTGGCGTTCCCCGGGGTCCCGTACGCGGGCGAGGCCTCGGCCCCCGGCCAGGCCCTCGCGCAGCTGTTCCTGTCCCCGCGCGACCACTCGTCGTCGGTCGTCGACGTGGTGGGGACGGCCGGGGTGGCGGTCGCGGTGATCGCCCTCTGCCTGCTCGTGTTCGACGGCCGCGGGCGCGTCGCCGAGCGGATCGCGTTCCCCCTGGCGGCCGTGGGGTCGATGCCGCTGACGGTGTACTCGGGGCACCTCCTGGTCATCGCGATGCTGCCGACCTACCCCGAGTCGGCCGAGGCCTGGGGCTGGTTCGCCCTCGGCTCGGTGGTCTTCGCGATGCTGTGGCGGCGGTTCCTCGGCCGCGGCCCGCTCGAGCGGGTGGTGGGGGCCCTGGCGTCCCTCGTCCCGATGCGCTGAGCGCACCTGGCGGACCCGCACCGGCCGCGGAACGCTCACCGCACGGTGCAGGGTTCTCCGTTCGCCGCGGGCTTGCTCGCCGGGTGCCCCGCTGTCGCGACGCACGGTGCGGCCGAGGTCGCACCGGGTGGAGGACGACGCACCGTGCGCGACGGAGGCGACCCGGGCCTCCCGTCCGCACCGTGCGTGTTTGGTTGTGCGACGCGTGGCGCACGGCATCCTGAACCGGCTCGGAACGCTCACCGCACGGTGCAGGGTTCTCCGTTCGCCGCGGGCTTGCTCGCCGGGTGCCCCGCTGTCGCGACGCACGGTGCGGCCAAGGTCGCACCGGGTGGGGGACGACGCACGGTGCGACGGTGCGACGGTGCACGCTGCGACGGGCCTCCAGACGGCTACTGCAGCGCCGCCGTGAGCCGCGCGACGTTGTCGAGCACCTTGGACCGGCGCGGACGGTCGACCCACGCGTCGAGCGTGAGCTCGAAGCTGTGCTCCTTGTAGGAGTCCTGCACCTCGCGCAGGGCGTCGACGAAGCGGTGACCGCGCACCATCACGGAGACCTCGAGGTTCAGGCTGAACGAGCGCATGTCCATGTTGCTCGACCCGATCACCGACACCTCGTCGTCGATCGTGAAGTGCTTGGCGTGCAGGATCGTCGGCGCGCGGTACAGCCAGATCCGCACGCCGGCCCGCAGGAGTTCCTCGTAGTAGGAGCGCTGCGCGTGCCAGGTCATCGCGTGGTCGCCCATCTCGCCGACGAACAGCTCGACGTCGACCCCGCGCTGGGCGGTCGTGGTGATGGCGTAGAGCATCGAGTCGTCCGGCACGAAGTACGGCGACGTGATCGAGACCTTCTGCTGCGCTGAGTAGAGCAGCGCGTTGAACAGGCGCAGGTTGTTCTCGCCGTCGAAGCCCGGGCCGGACGGCACCACCTGGCAGTCGAGCGCATCGCCGCGGTCGGCCCGCTGGACGGGGTCGCTCTCACGCAGCAGCAGCTCGTCGGTCTCGCTGTACCAGTCGGTGACGAACAGGGCGTTGAGCCCGGCGACGACCGGTCCCTCGAACCGGGCGAACAGGTCCTTGTAGACCATGCCCTTCTCGATGTGGGACTTGATGTCGTACGACGCGTCGATCAGGTTCTGCGAGCCGGTGAACGCGACCGAGCCGTCGATCACCATGATCTTCCGGTGGTTGCGGAGGTCGGGGCGCTGGAACTTGCCCTGCAGTGGCAGGAGGGGCAGCATCAGGTGCCACTCGATGCCCGCCTGGTCCATGAACGCCAGGGTGTCCTTGTAGCCCGGGTAGCCGCGGCTCGCCCAGTGGTCGAGCAGGAACCGCACGGTGACGCCACGTGCCTGCGCCCGCGCGAGCGCCTCGAAGAACGGGCGTGTGGTGTCGTCGAGCGTCGCGATGTAGAACTCGACGTGCACGAACCGGCGGGACTGGTCGATCGCCCGGGTCATCTCGGCGATGGACTCCTCGGAGTCGGGGTAGAGCTCCGCGGAGTTGCCACCGACCAACGGCATCGCACCGAGTTCGCGGTTCAGCCGCGTGACGCTCTCGAGCCACGCGGGCCACGGGTGGTCACGGCGGACCCGCTCGATGCCCTCGGTCTGCTCGAGGATGTACGCGTTGATCTCGGTCTGCTTCTCGCGACGGGCGCGGGGGAGCTTCGTCGACCCGATGACCAGGAAGACGATGAAGCCGATGTAGGGGATGAGGAAGATCGCGAGCAGCCACGCCGTCGCGGTCTGCGGCTTCCGGTTGATCGGGACGTAGATGATCGAGAAGACGCGGATCGCCAGGTCCAGCAGGACGAGCAGGACGGTGATGACGACGCTGAGCCAGTGCTCCACGGGGTGTCGGGTGTCGTTCGCAGGGGCCGCGGGTCAGCGGAAGTTGATGAACTGCAACGGGACGTCGAACTCTTCACCCTTGAGGAGCTGGATCGTGTTCTGCAGGTCGTCACGGCTCTTCGACGAGACCCGGAGCTCGTCGCCCTGGATCTGGCTCTTCACCGTCTTCGGGGCGTTGGCCCGCAGGAACGCGCCGATCTTCTTCGCCACGTCCTGCTCGATGCCGTTCTTGAACTTCACCTCGATGCGGTACTCCTTGCCCGAGGGGTACGGGTCGCCGGCGTCGAGGCTCTTCAGGCTGATGTTCCGCTTGATCGCCTTGCTCTGCAGGACGTCGAGCACGGCCTTGGCGCGCTCTTCCGAGTTCGCCTTGATGAGGACGTCCTCGCCGCTGAACGCGACCGAGGCGTCGGCGCCCTTGAAGTCGTACCGCTGCTCGATCTCCTTGGCCGCCTGGTTGAGGGCGTTCTCCGCCTCCATCTTGTCGACCTTGCTGACCACGTCGAAGGAACTGTCTGCCATGCGGAACAGCCTAACGGCGGACGGGAGGCCCGGTTCCGGTCGCGCGGATCGGCTCGCGATGGTCACGACCACCGTCAGCCATCCGCTATGCTTTTGTGCGCGCCTTCGGTTGGTGATCACACCGGCTGGGTGCGCATGGCAAGTTACCCAAGCGGCCAAAGGGATCTGACTGTAAATCAGCCGGCGTAGCCTTCGGGGGTTCGAATCCCTCACTTGCCACCATCTGATCGGCCCCGTCCACTGCGGACGGGGCCGATGGTGTTTCCGGGAGGATGGGTGCATGGCATCCGACCTCACCCCGTCCCAGTTCGCCGACCTCGCCGAGTCGATCGCCCGTGACGCAGCGGCGCTGGCCGCACGCCGCCGCGCCGAGGGGGTCGAGGTCGCGGACCGGAAGTCGAGCATCGTCGACGTGGTCACGGCCGCCGACCGTGAGGTCGAGGCACTCATTCGCGCCCGCATCGCCGAGGCCCGACCGGACGACGCCTTCCACGGTGAGGAGTCCGGGTCGGCATCGGGCGCCTCGGGCATCACCTGGGTGGTGGACCCGATCGACGGCACGGTCAACTACCTGTACGGCAGCGCCGAGTACGGCGTGAGCATCGGCGTCGTGCGCGGAGCACCCGACCCGATGACCTGGGAGCCGATCGCGGGCGTCGTCGTGGCACCGGCGACGGGCACCGTCTTCCGCGCGGCGGTCGGCCAGGGAGCGACCCGTGACGGAGAACCGTTGTCCGTCGCCGCGCCCGGTTCGCTCGCCGAGACGCTCGTGGCCACCGGGTTCGGGTACACGGCCGACCGTCGCCGGGAGCAGGTCGCGGTGCTCGCCGGACTCATCGGCGAGGTGCGGGACATCCGCCGTGGGGGAGCGGCGTCGCTCGACTGCTGCGCCGTCGGGGCGGGCGTGGTCGACGCGTACTACGAGCGCGGGATCAACCCGTGGGACATGGCGGGCGGGGCCCTCGTCGCGCAGGAGGCCGGCGCGGTGATCCGCATCTGGGAGGCCGGCGGGACCCGCTCCTTCCTGTTCGCGAGCCCCGCCGTCGCCGACGAACTCGAGGCCCTGGTGCGTGGACTCGAGGCCGGTGCACTCGGAGCCGTGCGGGCCTGAGGACGCGCCGATCCCCAGGTCTGGGGGTGCCGGGAGGACATGACCACGACTGGCGACCTGCGACGTCTCCTGCTAGCGTGCTCAGGTCCCGTTACCTGCTCGTTACCAACGAGTGAGCCCTTCTCCGATCAGGATCGCCACCGCACGCATGCCCCGTACTCCTCTGTCGTCCGCTCCCACCGACGGTTCCGTCGACGCCGCCACCCCGGTCGTCCACCAGACCCGACGCGCTCGGATCGAGGCGGAACGAGCAGCGGCGAAGGGCTCGAGCGTGGTGCAGGAGGCGCAGGACTCGACGGGGCCGAGCTTCGACGACGTGATCGGTGCGGCCACGCCGGGAACCCCCGCGGCCCCCGTGTCGCCGATCGACCTCGCACCGGCGTCGCCCGTGCGCCCGGCGTCCCGCATCGTGACGCCGCCGGCCCCCACCTCGCCCGTCGTGCACGCGCGGCCGGCCGCTCCCGCTGCCTCGGTGTCGCAGCCGCGTCGGGTCGCCGGGCAGGTCCCCGCGTCGCGTCGTCGCACCAGCCGTCCGGCGCCGAAGACCCCGGTCGACCGCGCGACCCGTCACATCCGTTCCAGCACCCCCGTCAGCGCACCGGCCCCGAAGCGTGGTGCGTCGTTCCGCCGGTCGGCCTCCCGTGTGACCGCGGTCGGTGCCCTGCTCTTCGCGGCCGGCCTGGTCGTCTCGACCTCGCTGCCGGCCCAGGCGCTCTGGGTGCCCGAGTCCGGCTCGACCGCGGCCCGTGCCAGCTCGGGTGCCACCCAGTCGATGCAGGTCGGTGCCGCTGCTGACGGGTCGACCGCTCGCGACCAGTTCACGGTCTCGGACGCCACGCAGTACGCGAACGTCGACTCCTCCAGCTTCACGAACGACCCGACCGGCACGATCCAGTGGCCGTTCCTGACCGGTGTCCCGATCACCTCGGGCTTCGGCGGACGCCAGGTCGCCGGGTGCTCGTTCTGCTCGACGAACCACATGGGCGTCGACTTCGCCCCGGGCGAGGGCACCCCGATCGGCGTCATCGCCGCCGGCACCGTCATCAAGGTGCAGGCGAACGACGGCGGCTTCGGCAACGACGTCTGGGTCGAGCACGACGTCGACGGCAAGCAGTTCGTCAGCGTCTACGGCCACATGGAGGACAACTCCTTCAAGGTGGTCACCGGCCAGCACGTCGAGGTCGGCGACATCCTCGGTCTCGTCGGCAGCACGGGCAACTCCACGGGCCCGCACCTGCACCTCGAGGTGCACGTCGACGGGGTCCCGGTGGACCCGCTGGCGTGGCTCAAGACCAACGCGAACTAGGGGCCCGCGACGCGGCACGCCCGGGCGTCTCGTCCGGTTCCGGAGCAGCGTCGGAGGTCTGCTATCCTCGTGTGGTGCCGCTCGCGGTACATCGCCCCGATAGCTCAGTGGTAGAGCACCTCCATGGTAAGGAGGGGGTCGTCAGTTCAATCCTGACTCGGGGCTCCGACCCGGTGCGCGTGCCGCTCCGGATCTCTGGCGGGGTAGCTCAGTTGGTTAGAGCACACGACTCATAATCGTGGGGTCGCGGGTTCAAGTCCCGCCCTCGCTACACGCAAGGCCCTCTCGTCCAGGATCCCCTGGGTCAGGGGGCCTTCTCTGTTGCCGGCCCCACTTCGATTGCCGGGGCCGACCCGCCGCGCGTTCAGTCCGCCGCCGGCACGTCGGCCGCGACGTTCTCCTGCGCGGCGAACTGGGTGCGGTGCAGCTCCTCGTACCGGCCACCCGCGGCCAGCAGTTCGTCGTGCGTGCCCCGCTCCACGATCGAGCCGTCCTCGACCACGAGGATCACGTCCGCGCTGCGGATCGTGGAGAGCCGGTGCGCGATCACCATCGCCGTCCGCCCCTCGAGCGCCTCGCCGAGCGCTGCCTGCACCGCTGCCTCGGACGTCGAGTCGAGTGCCGCCGTCGCCTCGTCGAGGATGACGACGCGCGGCTGGGCGAGCAGGAGCCGGGCGATCGTCATCCGCTGGCGCTCGCCCCCGGACAGCCGGTAGCCGCGCTCACCCACCATGGTGTCCAGCTGGTCGGGGAGGGACCGGATGAGCGGCTCGAGCCGCGCACGGCGGACGGCGTCCCACACCTCGTCGTCGGAGGCTTCGGGCCGGGCGAACCGCAGGTTGGAGCGGATGGTCTCGTGGAACAGGTGGCCGTCCTGCGTCACCATGCCGAGGGTGTGCCGCATCGAGGCGAAGGTGACGTCGCGGACGTCCGTCCCGGCCAGACGCACGGCGCCGCTGTCGACGTCGTACAGGCGCGAGAGCAGCTGCGCGACCGTGGACTTGCCGGCTCCGGACGAGCCGACCAGGGCGACGGTCGGCCCCGGTTCGATCCGGAACGACAGGCCGTGCAGCACCTCCTCGCCGCCGCGGGTGTCGAGCGTCGCGACCTCCTCGAGCGAGGCGAGGGACACCTTGTCGGCGGACGGGTAGGCGAACCGGACGTCGTCGAACTCGACGGAGACCGGGCCGTCGGCGATGGTGACCGCGTCCGGCTGCTCCTGGATGAGTGGTTCGAGGTCGAGCACCTCGAAGACGCGCTCGAAGCTGACCACGGCGCTCATGATCTCGACCCGGGCGTTCGCCAGGCTCGTCAGCGGGGCGTAGAGCCGGGTGAGCAGGAGCGCCAGGGTGACGACCTCGCCGGTGTCCAGCCGGCCGGCGAGCGCGAGGAAGCCGCCGAGCCCGTAGACCAGCGCGAGGGCGAGCGCGGAGACGAGCATCAGCGCGGTGAAGAAGACGAACTGCAGCATCGCGGTCCGGACCCCGATGTCGCGGACCCGGGCAGCGCGGACACGGAACTCCTCGGCCTCTTCGTCGGGTCGGCCGAACAGCTTGACGAGGGTGGCGCCGGGAGCCGAGAAGCGCTCGGTCATCTGGGTGCTCATCGCGGAGTTGTGGTCGGCGGCCTCACGACGCAGGGCGGCGAGGCGGCTCCCCATCCGGCGCGCGGGGACCAGGAACACCGGGAGCATGACGACGGCGAGCACCGTCACGAGCCACGAGGTGCTGAGCATGACGATCAGGGTGAGGACCAGCGCCACGAGGTTCGTGACCACGCCGGACAGCGTGCCGCTGAAGGCCTGCTGGGCGCCGATCACGTCGTTGTTGAGGCGGCTCACGAGCGCACCGGTCCGGGTGCGGGTGAAGAACGCGATGGGCATCTTCTGCACGTGGTCGAAGACGGCGGTGCGGAGATCCAGGATCACGCCCTCGCCGATCCGCGCCGAGTACCACCGCGTCGTCAGCGACACGGCGGCGTCGGCCACGGCCACCAGGGCGATGACCACGGCCAGCCGGACGATCGTCGCGACCTCACCGCGGGCGACGATGACGTCGACCACCTGCCCGGCGAGGACCGGCGTCGCGACCGCGAGGAAGGCGCCGACGACGGAGAGACCGATGAAGACCAGCAGCTTCGCCCGGTACGGCACAGCGAACGTCAGGATCCGCCGGACGGACGCGCGGGAGAACCCGTGCTTGCCGCCCTGCGCGGACGAGATCTTGTACAGCGAGCTCCAGGCTGCGCTCTCCATGCTCATGGCGGTTCCTTTCCGGGGCCCCGGGCCCAACCTAGATGGCTGGCCGGGTCCCCGGTGACCGCTCCCGTGGCGGTGCGCCGCGCGGCCACCCGCCGGAGGCCGTCCGGCCGCCTACTGCGTGCGGTGGGAGCCGGTGTCCGTCCGCGTCGCGAGCACCCCGGCCGCACGGAACGCGTCCTCGACCGCGGCGGTGACCTGCTGCCAGGCGGCCCGTCGCCGGTTCGCTCCGATGCTGCCGCCCGACACGGCCGTGCCGTGCCCGGCCCGGCGCAGGGTGATCGTGGTGGTGGCACCGTCCACGACGGTCGACAGCTCGTACCGGCGGTACTCCCGGGCCGGCTGGACGAGCGCGCCGAGCAGGATCGTGAGCGTCCGGCTGCCCGCCGTCGCGGTCATCGTGCCACCCGTCGACTCGACGTGGTGGCCCGTGCGGCGCAGCGCGGCGGCCGCGACCTCCATGGCGGTGCACCGGTCTCCCGTGTGCACGGCGAACTCCGTCGTGGTGTCCATCGGCCCTCCCCGTCCCGAACGAACCCGTGCCGCACGGCACGCCCCGATTCCCCCGAATCGGTCTCAGACAGTCTAGCTGAAGCGTTCTCATCGATCACCGACCCCCGGACGGGCCTCGGTAGACTGCCGTGGTGTCAGTGAACCCCGAGCTCGTCGGCAGGACGTTCCCGCCGGCCCAGCCCTACCTGGTCGGCCGCGAGAAGGTGCGCGAGTTCTCGCGTGCGGTCTTCGCGACCAACCCCGTCCACCACGATCCGGACGCCGCACGTGCCGCCGGGTACGCCGACGTGGTCGCACCCCCGACGTTCGCCGTCGTCGTGCAAGAGGCCACGCTCGCGCAGCTCCTGAACGAGCCCGACGCCGGCATCGACTTCTCCCGCGTCGTCCACGGCGAGCAGTCCTTCACCTACGACCGGCCGATCGTCGCCGGTGACGAGCTCACCGCGACCCTGACGGTCACCAGCGTGAAGACCCTCGGCGGCAACGCGATGGTCACCGCCCAGAGCACCATGAACGACGCCGAGGGGGAGCACGTCGTCACGGCGACCTCCACCCTCGTGGTCCGAGGAGACGACGCATGACCGCCGCACCCGCCACCGCGCTCGAGGTCGGCACCGTCGTCGCCGAGCGCGACGTGCACATCATGCGCGACTCGCTCGTCCGGTACGCCGGCGCCTCGGGCGACTTCAACCCGATCCACTACCGCGACGACGTCGCCGCCTCGGTCGGCCTGCCCGGTGTGCTCGCCCACGGCATGCTCACGATGGGCATCGCCGTGCAGCCGGTCGCCGAGTGGCTCGGTGACAGCGGCTGGGTCGCGGGCTACGGCGTCCGCTTCACGCGCCCCGTCGTCGTCGAGCCGGAGCAGGGTGCCACCGTCGGCATCGTCGCGAAGGTCGGCACCGTCGACGAGGACGGCCGGCCGAAGCGCATCGACCTCACCGTGACCGCCGCCGGGCAGACCGTGCTCGGCAAGGCGCAGGTCACGGTGGTGTTCCGCTGACCGTGTCCGAGCCGGTGCTGGCCGACCTGACGACGCTCCGCGTCGGCGGGGCCGCCGCCCGGCTGCTCACGGCCGAGACGACCGACGAGCTCGTCGCCCACGCGCTCGACGCCTTCGACGACCACGAGTGGCTCGTCCTCGGCGGCGGCAGCAACCTGCTGGTCGCCGACCAGGGCTTCGACGGCACCGTCGTGCTGGTCCGGACGACGGGCGTCGACGCCGACCGCGACGCCGACGGCGTCACCGTCCGCGTCGCCGCGGGGGAACCGTGGGACCCGTTCGTCGCCACGACCGTCGCGAACGGCTGGACCGGCCTGGAGGCCCTCAGCGGCATCCCGGGCACCGTCGGTGCGTCCCCGGTGCAGAACATCGGCGCCTACGGGGTCGAACTCGCCGACGTGCTCACCCGCGTCGAGTTCCTCGATGCGGCCACGGGGGAGCGCGCGTGGCTCCCGGCAGCCGAGCTGGCGCTCGGCTACCGCACGTCGACCCTCAAGCACGGTCGGCGCGGTGTCGTGCTGACGGTCGAGTTCCGACTCGGGCTCGCGGGGGAGCACGGCGTGCCCGTGCGGTACGCGCAGCTCGCCGGTTCGCTCGGGGTCGAGCTCGGTGCGCTCGTGCCGCCCACGACCGTCCGCGACGAGGTCCTGCGGCTGCGCGGCTCGAAGGGCATGGTGCTCGACGGGGACGACCACGACACCTGGAGCGCCGGGTCGTTCTTCACGAACCCGATCGTCTCGCCGGCGTTCGCCGAGACCCTGCCGACGGATGCGCCTCGCTGGCCCGCGGGCGACGACGTCAAGCTCAGTGCCGCGTGGCTCATCGAGCACGCCGGCGTGCACCGCGGGTACGCGGTGCCGGGCTCCCGCGCTGCGATCTCGTCCAAGCACACCCTCGCGCTCACGAACCGCGGCGGGGCGACGGCGGCGCAGGTGGCCGAGCTCGCACGGTTCGTGCAGGTGACCGTGCTGAACCGCTTCGGTGTCTCGCTCGTCCCGGAACCCGTCGTGGTGGGGGACCTGCTCGGCTGATCGTCCGCGCGACGGGACGGACGAGCACGACGGACCACGGGCCTCCCGGCACGCAGAACGGGCCACCTCGACGAGGTGGCCCGTTCTGTACTCCCGAGGTCTACGCGAAGAACTCCGCCAGCCGGGCGACGCCCTCGGCGATGTCGTCGTCGCCCAGGGCGTACGACAGGCGCAGGTAGCCGGAGGGGCCGAAGGCCTCACCCGGCACGACCGCGACCTCGGCGTGCTCGAGGATCAGGTCTGCCAGCTCGAGCGTGGTCGTCGGGGTGGTGCCGGCCCACTCGCGACCGAGCAGTGCGGTGACGTCCGGGTAGACGTAGAAGGCGCCCTGCGGGGTCGGCGTGCGGAATCCCGGGATCGCGTTGAGGCCGTCGACGATGGCCTTCCGTCGGCGGTCGAAGGCCTCGCGCATGGCGGCGACGGGCTCCTGCGGACCGGTGAGGGCGGCGATCGCGGCGCGCTGCGACACGTTCGAGACGTTCGACGACAGGTGCGACTGCAGGTTCGACGCGGCCTTGACGGCGTCGGCCGGGCCGATGAACCACCCGACGCGCCAGCCGGTCATCGCGTAGGTCTTCGCGACGCCGTTCACCAGGATCGTGGTGTCGGCGAGGGCGGGGACCTCCGTCAGGATGCCGGCGAACCGGACCCCGTCGTAGACCAGGTCCTGGTAGATCTCGTCGCTGATCACCCAGATGCCGTGCTCGAGCGCCCACTCGCCGATCGCCCGGGTCTGCTCGGCGGAGTACACGGCGCCCGTGGGGTTCGACGGCGAGCAGAACAGCAGCGCCTTGGTCGCCGGGGTGCGGGCGGCCTCGAGCTGCTCGACCGTCACCAGGTAGTCCTGGTCGCTGCCGGCGAAGACCTCGACCGGCTCGCCGCCGGCCAGCCGGATGGCCTCGGGGTAGGTGGTCCAGTACGGCGCGGGCAGCAGGACCTCGTCACCGGCGTCGACGATGGTCTGGAACGCCTGGTAGACCGCCTGCTTGCCACCGTTCGTGACGATGACCTGCGACGGCTCGACGGTGATGCCGGACACCCGGGCGGTCTTGTCGGCGATCGCCTGCTTGAGTTCGGGCAGGCCGGTCGCGGGCGTGTAGCGGTGGTTCTTCGGGTCCTGCGCGGCAGCGACGGCCGCGTCGACCACGTGCTGCGGGGTCGCGAAGTCGGGCTCGCCGGCGGCGAACGAGATCACCGGACGCCCGGCGGCCTTGAGCGCCTTGGCCTTCGCGTCGACCTTGAGCGTCGCGGACTCGGCGATGGCCGCGATGCGGGACGCGATGCGCCGACGATCGGCCGGCGCGGTGGCGAGGGTGTCGACGGACACGTGGGCGGTGGACTCAGGGCCTGGGGCTGCGGTGCTCACGGGGCCCAGCCTACCGGCGCGGCACGCCGTGGAAGGGGCCAAGTGGACACCGTGTGACGGACTCCCGTAGACTCGTCCACCGGAACGCGGATCGGTGACGAACCTCGTTGCGAAGGGCGGTGGCTCAATTGGTAGAGCAGCGGTCTCCAAAACCGCAGGTTGCAGGTTCGAGTCCTGTCCGCCCTGCAACTCTGGAAGGGTAGAAGTTGGCGAGCAAAGACATGGAGACGACGGCGGACGACGTCGTCGCCAAGGCGAAGCAGGACCGGGCCGAGCGCCGCGGGCCCATCGCTGCCATCGTGCTCTTCATCCGCCAGGTGATCGGCGAACTGCGCAAGGTCGTGACGCCGACCCGCAAGGAACTCTTCAGCTACACGGGCGTCGTGCTCGTGTTCGTCGTCGTCATGATGATCCTGGTGTCGATCCTCGACTTCGTGTTCGGTCTCGGCGTCGGGTACGTCTTCGGCAACGGGCCCACGGCCTGACCCCGACGTCGACTGCCGTGTGCGGTCGTTCCGAGGAGTACGGTCGCCCGAGACGGCGTCGATCGTGACGGCGTCGCTCGTGACCATGAACGAACGCCACCCCGACCCGAACCACCGAACGGAAAGAATCGACTGTGTCTGACAACTCCCGCGATGACATCGACCTCGCGACGGCTGCCGAGCAGTCCTCCGAGGTCGAGGAGAACCAGGAAGGCGACGTCGAGACCGGCGAAGGACGCTCCGTCGAGTCCGCTGAAGAGCGTGCGATCTCGATCGAGGGCGACGACGACGAGTCCCTCGGCCTCAGCTCCGAGCCCGACGACGGCACCGTCGACGCCGGCCTCGACGAAGCACTGACGGCCCTGCAGGAAGCCCGTGACCCCGAGGCCGACGCCGTCGTGGACGACGCCCTCGAGATCGACTCCACCGACGAGGCCGAGGCCGCCGTCGAGGCCGTCGAGGACGAGGAAGAAGTCGAGCTCGAGTCCGAGACCGCCGCCGAGGCGAACGAGACGCTCGCAGCGGACGAGGCACTCGACGCCGAGGACGAGGACGACGAGCCCGCCGAGGTCGACCCGTACGAGGCCTTCAAGGCCGAGCTGCGGATGAAGCCGGGCAAGTGGTACGTCATCCACTCCTACGCGGGCTTCGAGCGCCGCGTGAAGTCGAACATCGAGAACCGCATGGTCTCGATGTCGATGGAGGACTACATCTACCAGGTCGAGGTCCCGATGGAGGACGTCGTCGAGATCAAGAACGGGCAGCGCAAGCTGGTCACCCGCGTCCGGATCCCCTCGTACGTGCTCGTCCGCATGGACCTCAACGAGGACTCGTGGTCCGTCGTCCGGCACACCCCGGGCGTCACCGGCTTCGTCGGCAACGCGCACAACCCGACGCCGCTCCGTTTCGACGAGGCGTTCGGCATGCTCAAGTCCCTCGTGCAGGTCGCCGAGGCCGCCCCGACCAAGGGTGGCGCGAAGGGCAGCGGCCTGCAGGCACAGCCCGCGGCCGAGGTCGACTTCGAGATCGGCGAGACGATCACCATCAAGGAAGGCTCGTTCGCGGGCCTGCCGGGTTCGATCTCGGAGATCAAGCCGGAGAGCGGCAAGCTCACCGTCCTCGTCTCGCTGTTCGAGCGCGAGACCCCGGTCGAGCTCAGCTTCGACCAGGTCACCAAGCTCTAACGACCACCCAGCTGTAGCGATCACCGAGATCGACTACACTGAACGGGTTTGGGCCCGCGCGCCTCGTGCGAGCGGGCCTTCACCGCTGTCCGGAACGGCCGGACCAGCGGGAGAGTGCACGGATCCCCGTGTGTTCGATTCCAGGAGGAAGACAAGTCATGGCACCGAAGAAGAAGGTCACGGGCCTGATCAAGCTGCAGATCAACGCGGGAGCCGCCAACCCGGCCCCCCCGATCGGTCCGGCGCTCGGTCAGCACGGCGTCAATATCATGGAGTTCTGCAAGGCGTACAACGCGGCGACCGAGTCGCAGCGTGGCAACGTCGTGCCGGTCGAGATCACCGTCTACGAGGACCGTTCGTTCACGTTCGTCCTGAAGACCCCGCCGGCCGCCGAGCTCATCAAGAAGGCTGCTGGTGTGCAGAAGGGGTCCTCGACCCCGCACACGGTCAAGGTCGCGAAGATCTCGATGGACCAGGTCCGTCAGATCGCCGAGACCAAGCAGGCCGACCTGAACGCCAACGACATCGAGCAGGCCGCGAAGATCATCGCCGGCACCGCACGCTCGATGGGCATCACGGTCGAGGCCTAAGCACCGATCGGGCTCCGGCCCACCACCAGACACCTTTCCGTGGGAGAGCCTCGCCGGCTCGCCAACCACGTATCTCGCAAGGAGACCACCATGGCGAAGAAGTCCAAGGCCTACCAGGCCGCGGCCGCGAAGATCGAGGCCGACAAGTTCTACACCCCGACCGAGGCCGTCGCCCTGGCCAAGGAGACCGGTTCCTCGAAGACCGACTCCACGGTCGAGGTCGCGCTGAAGCTCGGCGTGGACCCCCGCAAGGCCGACCAGATGGTCCGCGGCACGGTCATCCTGCCGCACGGCACGGGCAAGACCGCCCGCGTCATCGTCTTCGCGACGGGTGCGGCTGCTGAGGCCGCCATCGCCGCCGGTGCCGACGAGGTCGGTGGCGACGAGCTCATCGCGAAGGTCGCCGAGGGGTACACCTCGTTCGACTCCGCCGTCTCGACCCCGGAGCTCATGGGCAAGGTCGGTCGTCTCGGTAAGGTGCTCGGCCCGCGTGGCCTCATGCCGAACCCGAAGACCGGCACCGTGACCCCGAACGTGGCGCAGGCCGTCAACGACATCAAGGGCGGCAAGATCGAGTTCCGCGTCGACAAGCACGCCAACGTGCACTTCGTCGTCGGCAAGGCCTCGTTCACGCCGGAGCAGCTCGACGAGAACATCTCGACCGCGCTCGAGGAGATCAACCGCCTCAAGCCGTCGTCCTCGAAGGGCCGTTACGTCATGAAGGGCGCCGTCTCGACGACCTTCGGCCCCGGCATCCCGCTGGACGTCAACAGCATCTGAGTCCGATGACTCGTGGAAGGGCCCGCACCGGCAACGGTGCGGGCCCTTCCTGCATGTCGGGGTCGTGTCCCGCTAGCGTGGAACCGTGCGCACCCTCGTGAACTCGCTCCGACTGATCGCCGTCATCGCCATCGTCGTCGCGGTCGTGGCGCAGTGGCTCGAGAGCTCGCAGACCCCGACCTACTCGTTCTGGAACTTCTTCGGCTACTTCACGATCCAGTCGAACCTGATCATCGCCGTGGCCCTCGCGGTGACGCTCGTCGCCGCGGCCCGTCGCAAGCGGGCGGACCTCGCCGTCTCGGTGCTCCGTGGCGCCGCGACGGTGTACATCGCAACGACCGGCATCGTCTACAACACGCTGCTCACGGGCGCGAACGTGTCGGCCTCGGTGCCGTGGTCGAACGACATCGTGCACAAGATCATCCCGGTGTACGCGGTGCTCGACTGGCTGCTGTTCTCGGACCGCGCACGGCTGCTGCTCCGGCACGTGTGGTGGTTCCTGCTCTACCCGGCCGTGTGGACCACCGTGGTGCTCGTCCGCGGCGCGACCGACGGGTGGGTGCCGTACCCGTTCCTCGATCCGGCGCAGGGCTACGGCGTCGTCGCGATCTACGTGGTCGGGATCGCGGTCTCGATCACGCTGCTCGGCATCCTCGTCGTCGGGATGAGCAGGCTGCGGCTGGTGAAGGTCTAGGAGCGGAAGCCGCGGAGCTTGTCGAGCACCAGGTCGGCGAGCTGCACGAGCCCGCGGATCTGGTCGTCGTCGCGGTCGACCCAGCGGCACTCGGGTTCGTCGGCGACCGGCACGAACCCGTCGTGGCGTTCCCAGACGAACAGGGTGCGGTCGGCGCCGAGCACGTACTGCTGCCACCAGATCTGCCGGAGGTAGTGCCGGGGGATGCTCCGCCAGGCCTTGCCGGTGGTCTTGATCTCGGCGAGCACCACGCGGGACGACTCGTCGACCCCGACGCCGTCCGGGGTGGCGAGGTGGGCGCGGTTCGCGGCGGCGTGGAAGAGGTGTGCCGAGGGCTGGATGCCGTGGGTGGCGGCCACCCAGGCGGCGATGACTGGTTCGCGGTCCTTGCCGTGCTCGGTGAACGCGTTGCCGGAGAACCGGGAGCCGTAGCGCTTCTCGGTGACGACGGCCTCGACGGCGCGCAGCGAGGCGAGCCGGGCGACGTCGGTGGCGGTGATGCCCATGGCGCGGGCGCGGAGCCAGGCGACGCGGTCTGAGGAGTGCGCGACGATGCGCTCGGTGTGGCCGCGCAGGGCGGTGAACGCATCACGCGCAGCCGGGACCGGCGCGGACGACCCGGGAAGGGCCTCCAGACCGGGGTCCAGGTCGCCCCACAGGGTGGGCTGCACGATCGTCACCCGACGATTGTCCCCCCGACCACCGGCAAGACCGAAACCGACGCGCTCACACGGCCGCGGGTGCGCGTCAGGAGACCAGTTCGCGGCCCTCGGCGAAGGCGACCAGCTCGTCGACCCCGGCGGGGGAGAGGGCGTAACCGATGGCGAGGGCTGCGGCCCCCTGCAGTGCGGCGAGGGACCCGGCGCGGGACTGCACGATGACGAGGTGCTCACTGGCCAGGGGCATCGAGCGGGAGTACACGACCTCGCGGACCCCGGCGAGCAGGTGCTCACCGGCCTGCGTGATCGATCCGCCGAGTGCGATGACGGACGGGTTGATGAGCGAGATGCAGGTCGCCAGGACCTCGCCGATGTCCCGACCGGCCTGTCGGACGGCGTAGATCGCGTCGAGGTCCGACCGGTTCACCAGGTCGATCACGTCCGCACCGGTGTGCACGTCGTGCCCCTTCGCGCGGAGTGCGCGGGCGATGGCCGGACCGGAGGCCACGGCCTCAAGGCAGCCGGTGTTGCCGCAGTGGCAGGGGACGTCGCCGGCGCGGGAGACCCGCACGTGGCCGATGTCACCCGCGGTGCCCTGGGCGCCGCGCTGCAGCCGGCCCTCGGAGACGATGCCGGATCCGATGCCGGTGGCGACCTTCACGAACAGCAGGTGGTCGACGTCCGGCCAGCCGTGCTCGCGCTCACCGAGGGCCGCGATGTTGACGTCGTTGTCGAGCAGCACGTGGGCGGCGATGTGCTGACGGAGCCACGAGGGCACGTCGAAGCCGTCCCAGCCGGGCATGATCGGCGGGTTGGCCGGGCGGCCGGTGGAGAACTCGACCGGTCCGGGGACGCCGATGCCGATCGCGATGACGTCCTGTCGGCTGCGCCCGACCTCGGCGAGCAGGTCGTCGATCGTCTCGACGAGCCAGGACAGCGTCGGCACCGGACCGGCGGCGATGTCGATCCGGGCCTCGCGGGTGGCGAGTGGCGCCGCGACCAGGTCGGTGACGGCGACACGACCGTGCGAGGCACCGAGGTCGGCGGCGATCACGAGGCGGGCGCGGGGCTTCAGCGCCACCTGGGCGGGCGGACGGCCGCCGGTGGAGACGGCGGTGTCCACCGCGCCGACCAGCCCGATGTCGATCAGGGAGTCGAGGCGCACGCCGATGGTGGAGCGTGCGAGTCCTGTCAGTGCGGCGAGCTCGGCCCTGGTGCGCGGCACGCCGTCGCGGAGGATCTGGAAGAGCTCGCTCGTCCCGACCGGAGGCGACGCTGCCGTCCGGTTCAAGTCGACCATGTGGGGAGTGAAGCACACATCGATCGCGCCACGCAATGAAGTCCGTCGACATTCCTCGGACTTCTGCTTGACCGCCGACAAAAGTGCTCGTAGTGTGACGATCGGTCAGTGACGACCGCACCATCTCGACGAGGAGAACCCCTGGTGACCCAACCGCTCTCGGTCCAGCTCTACACGGTCCGCGATGCCCTCAGTGCCGATCTGCCCGGCACCTTGCAGCGCATCGCCGACATCGGCTACACGAACGTCGAGGCCTTCGGCTTCGTCGACAACGCCGACGAACTCGCCGCCGCCCTCCGCGACGCCGGCCTCGCCGCCCCGAGCGGCCACGCCCGTTTGCTGGATGCCGGCGAGCAGGACCTCGAGCGCATCTTCCACGCCTCCACCACCCTCGGCTTCGGGACCCTCATCGACCCGCACATCGACGAGTCCCGCTGGACCACCCGCGAGGACGTCGAGGCGATCGCCCGCGAACTCAGCGCCCTCGCCCCGCGCGCCGCCGACCACGGCCTGGTGCTCGGCTACCACAACCACGCATTCGAGTTCTCGAACCGCATCGACGGCGTCAGCGCGTACGAGGTCTTCGCCGACGCCCTGTCCGACGACGTCGTGCTCGAGCTCGACACCTACTGGGTGCAGGTCGGCGGGGACGACCCGGTCGCGGTCATCGGCAAGTACGGCGACAAGGTCCAGTTCCTGCACGTCAAGGACGGCGACGGCTCGCACGACGACAAGCAGCAGGTCGCAGTCGGCAACGGCATCATGCCGATCCGCGACATCATCGCCGCCGCGCCCGACGCACTCCACGTCGTCGAGCTCGACGACCACGAGGGCGACGTCTTCCAGGCCGTCGCCGACTCCTACACGTTCCTCGAGGGGGCCCGCGCATGACCGACACCACGACCGCCGCTGCAACGGCGACCGACAGCACCACCCGCACCGGCCCCGTCGGCGTCGGCGTCATCGGCGCCGGGGTCATCTCGGACCAGTACCTGTCGAACCTCACCGTCTTCCCTGACGTGACGGTCCGCTTCATCGCCGACATCGACCTGCCGCGCGCCGCCGCCCAGGCCGAGAAGTGGGGCGTCCCCGGATCGGGCACCGTCGAGGAGCTCCTGGCCGACGACGACATCGAGATCGTCGTGAACCTGACGATCCCGGCCGCCCACGTCGAGGTCGCGCTGCAGGCCCTGGCCGCCGGCAAGCACGTCTGGGGCGAGAAGCCCTACGCCCTCGACCGTGCCAGCGCCGCGGAGCTCCGCGACGCCGCGGCCGCCGCGGGCAAGACCGTCAGCGTCGCCCCGGACACGTTCCTCGGCGCCGGCCTGCAGACCGCGCTCCGCACCATCCGCGAGGGCCGCATCGGCACGCCGCTCAACGGACTGACGCTCTTCCAGAGCCCCGGGCCCGAGTCGTGGCACCCGAGCCCGGAGTTCCTCTTCGCGTACGGCGCCGGTCCGCTGTTCGACATCGGCCCGTACTACATCACCACCCTGGTGCAGACGTTCGGACCGGTGAAGAAGGTCACGGCAACCGCGTCGAAGTCCCGCGCGACCCGCACCATCGGCTCCGGCCCGAAGGCCGGAACCGAGTTCCCGGTCGACGTCCCGACGAACCACTCCGCGCTGATCGAGTTCGAGAACGGCGGGAGCGCGCAGAGCGTCTTCTCGTTCGAGTCCGACCGGGGCCGCACCGGCTTCGTCGAGATCGCGGGGGAGACCGGCACCGTCGTGTTCCCCGACCCGAACAACTTCGACGGCGACACCGAGCTCTACGCCCTCGGTTCCGATGAGCCCGAGACGATCCCCGCGGTCGGCTCCACCTACTCGCGCGGCACCGGCGTGGTCGACCTGGCCCGCTCGCTGCGGGCAGGCGACGAGAACCGCGTCCCCGGTGCGCTCGCCTTCCACGTCCTCGACGTGATGGTCTCCATCGCCGAGGCGGCAGAACGTGGCGAGGCGGTGCTCGTCGAGAGCACCGTGTCGCCCTCCCCGACCCTCCCCGAGGGCTGGGACCCCGCGGAACGCACCCTGGCCTGACCGCCAGGGCGCTGCCCGCAACCCACAGCAGCACCCGACCAGCACCATCCGCAGCACCAGCTCCATTCCTGCTCCATCCCTGCACCATCTCAACGACGAGAAAGTAGAGAGTCATGCGCACTGCCATCCGCGCACTGGCCATCACCGCGGCCGCCGCACTCACCGTGTCCGGCCTCGCAGCCTGCTCCTCCGGATCGTCCGGCGACTCCGGCGACTCCAAGACGCTCACGTACTGGGCGTCCAACCAGGGCACGTCCCTGCAGAACGACAAGGAGGTGCTGACCCCCGTCCTCAAGAAGTTCACCAAGGAGACCGGGATCAAGGTCGACCTCCAGGTCATCGGCTGGAACGACCTGCAGAACAAGATCCAGACCGCCGTCACCTCGGGCCAGGGCCCGGACGTCGTCAACATCGGCAACACCTGGGCGACCTCGCTCCAGGCCACCGGCGCCTTCCAGGAGTTCGGTGACGCCGAGATGAAGGCGATCGGCGGCGAGGACAAGTTCGGCAAGGTCGCCCTGTCCACCGGTGGCGCGCCCGACAAGACGGTCACGAGCGTCCCGCTCTACGGCCTCGCCTACGGCCTGTACTACAACAAGAAGATGCTGTCGGACGCCGGCATCACCCCGCCCACCACGTGGGAGGAGATGGTCTCCGACGCCGAGAAGCTGACCAAGGGTGACACCTACGGCTTCAGCCTCGCGGGTGGTTCCTACACCGAGAACTCGCACTTCGCGTTCATCAACTCGGCGCAGAACGGTGGCGAGTGGTTCGACAAGGACGGCAAGCCGACCTTCACCTCGAAGGCCAACGTCGACGGCATCAAGCGCTACCTCGACCTCATGCAGGACTCGAAGGTCGCCAACCCGTCGAACGCGCAGTACGACAACGCGACGCAGTCGACCACGGACTTCGCGAAGAAGAAGGCCGCGTTCATCCTCAACCAGAACAACGCGAACGCGACCATCGAGTCCCTCGGCATGAAGTCGTCCGAGTACGGCGTGGTGGCGCTGCCCGCCCCGAGCGGTGGCGAGCAGATCGCCTCGTTCCCGGCCGGCATCAACCTGTCGGTGTTCAAGAACACGAAGAACAAGGACGGCGCGCTCAAGTTCGTCAAGTACATGACGAGCATGGACACGCAGACGACGCTGGACAAGCCGTACTCGGCTCTGCCGGTGCTCGCCGAGGCTGCTGACTCCGTCACGGACGAGCAGACGAAGACGTTCCTCGACATCTACAACAACAAGGCGAAGCCGCTCCCGCTGGTGCCCGCCGAGGACCAGTTCGAGTCCACGGTCGGCAAGGCGATGAACGACATGTTCGCCAAGATCGCGACCGGTTCCAAGGTCTCCGAGGCCGACATCAAGTCGGCACTGCAGACCGCCCAGGACCAGGTGTCCCAGGCCGCCGGTTGATCCACCCTGGAGGCCCGGGTCGCGTCCGACGGACGCGCCCGGGCCTCCGCCCCTGACGTTCCCGGGCCGACCACCCGTCGGCCGTGAGGCACACGCCCCGGAGCCGACCACGCGTCGGCCGTGCGGCTGACGCCCCACGCACCCCGCGCCTCCCGGCCGCTGCCACGGCCGCGCGGACCGCACCTGCACGCCCCTCCTGCCGAAAGGCCCCACCAGATGTCCACGACGGTCCTGCCCGACTCGGAGCGCATCGACCTGACGCACACGAAGGCCCCGACGATGTCGGGCCGTCCGCCAGGTCGCAAGCGCAAGACCCACTGGCTGCCCTACGCGCTCGTCGCGCCGGCCATCCTGTTCGAGCTGCTCATCCACATCGTCCCGATGCTCACCGGCATCTGGATCTCGTTCATCCAGCTCACCAAGTACTTCATCGCGAACTGGGGTGCCGCGCCCTTCGCCGGGTTCCGGAACTACCAGGTCGTCGTCGACTTCGACCAGGCGATCGGCCGCGGGGTCCTCAACTCGTTCCTCATCACGTGCGCCTTCACGGTCCTCGTGGTCGGGCTCTCCTGGACCTTCGGCATGGCCGCAGCGGTCGCGCTGCAGAAGCCGTTCGCCGGACGCGGGCTCTTCCGCACCCTGTTCCTCGTGCCCTACGCGCTGCCGATGTACGCCGGCGTCATCACCTGGAAGTTCATGTTCCAGCGTGACTCGGGGGCCCTGAACCACCTGCTCGTCGACCAACTCGGGCTGTTCGGCGGCAACGCCCCGTTCTGGCTCATCGGCAACAACGCGTTCGTGGCCGTCGTCGTCGTGGCGATCTGGAAGACCTGGCCGTTCGCGTTCCTGATGCTCATGGCCGGCCTGCAGTCGGTGCCGAACGACGTGTACGAGGCCGCCTCGGTCGACGGTGCCAAGCCGTTCCGCCAGTGGCGCTCGATCACGCTGCCGATGGTCCGCCCCGTCAACGTGACGCTCGTGCTCGTGATGTTCCTGTGGACGTTCAACGACTTCAACACGCCGTTCGTGCTGTTCGGCTCGACCGCGCAGCCGCCCGCCGCGGACCTGCTGAGCTTCCACATCTACAACGCGTCGTTCATCACCTGGAACTTCGGTTCCGGTGCCGCGATGAGCGTCCTGCTCCTGCTCTTCCTGCTCGTCGTCACCGGCATCTACCTCGCCGTGACCAACCGGAGGTCCGTCCGTGCGTGAGACAACTGGCGCCAAGTCCTTCAAGATCATCACCCTGGTCGTCCTGACGCTGTTCACGGTCGTGCCGCTCTACGTGATGATCACCACGGCCATCAAGCCCCTCGGCGACGTGCAGGACAACTTCACGTGGATTCCGTCGCGGATCACCTTCCAGCCGTTCATCGACATGTGGTCGACGGTGCCGCTCGGTCGGTACTTCATCAACTCGCTCGTGGTCTGCACGGTGGCGACGGTGTTCTCGCTGATCATCGCGACGTTCGCCGCCTACGGTGTCTCGCGCTGGAACTTCAAGGGCAAGAGCACCTTCACCACCGCGGTGCTCTCCACGCAGATGTTCCCCGGCGTGCTGTTCCTGCTGCCGCTGTTCCTGATCTTCACGAACCTCGGCAACACCCTGGGCATCCAGCTCGTCGGGTCGTGGCTCGGCCTGATCATCACGTACCTGACGTTCACGCTCCCGTTCTCGATCTGGATGCTCGCCGGGTACTTCGAGACCATCCCGCGCGAACTCGACGAGGCCGCGATGGTCGACGGTTCGGGCCCGATGGGTGCGCTGTTCCGGGTCATCCTGCCGTCGGCCCGTCCGGGCCTGGTGGCGGTCGGGATCTACTCGTTCATGACGGCCTGGGGTGAGGTCCTCTTCGCCTCGGTCATGACGAACGGCCTCGGTTCGACCCTGGCGGTCGGTCTGCAGCAGTACTCGACGCAGACGAACGTGTACTGGAACCAGGTCATGGCGGCGTCGCTCGTCGTGTCGATCCCGGTCGTGGCAGCGTTCCTCGTGGTCCAGCGCCAGTTCGTCGCCGGCCTGACCGCCGGTGCCGTGAAGTAGGCGGAGCCCTTCCGCAAGACACCGGTGTTCGCGCTCGACGCCCCCGCATCACGCGGTGCGCAGCGTGAACACCGGTGTCTTGCCGTTCCCCACCGACCCGACCACCCGACCACGCGACGACGACAGGATGGAACCATGAGCGACGAGACCCGCGGGCGGCAGCTGCTGCCCGGACAGACCAGCCGCGTGCACGTGTACGACGTCGAGTCCCGCACCTCGCGGCTCGTGTTCGAGTCGGCCACGGTGCTCGTCGAGGCGCCGAACGTCCTGGACGCCGAGACCCTGGTGCTCAACGGCGACGGCGACTTGTGGCTGCTGCGACTGCCGTCGGCCGACAGTGGCACCGGCACCGTGCTCGACGAGACGGCGCTCGTGCCGGTGCCGATGGACGGCGTCGACGAGATCAACAACGACCACGTGCTCGACCCGTCCGGCAGCTCCATCGTGGTGAGTGCCCGCGACGGCGAGCTGTACCGCGTCCCGCTGCCCGAGGGCGGCCCCGCGACCCGGATCACCGACGTCGCAGCGGCCCTGCCCACCAAGCGCAAGTTCTACCTGCACGGCATCGCCCCCGACGGGAGCGCCCTCGCCGCGATCGTGGGGGAGCTGTCCGAGGACGGCGTCTGGACCACCGACGTCGCGATGGTCGACCCGGAGACCGGCGAGCCGACGTTCGTCACGCGGGACGAGCACCCCGACGACGGCTGCACCGTCAGTCCGGCCGGCGGGATCCTGCTCTGGAACACGGAGCGGTTCACCCCCGGCACCGCGCAGCTGGCCGTGCGCTGGCCCGGGCACGACAGCCCCGTCCGCCTGACGAACGACGACCGGGTGAACTGGTTCCCGCATCTGTCCCCGGACGCCGCACACCTGCTCTACCTGTCGTACGAACCTGGCGTGCAGGGCCACCCGGCCGACCACCGCGTCGAGCTGCGGCTGCTGCCGGGGTCGCTCGTCCGGGGTGCCCGGATCGCGGTCCAGCCGGAGGCCCTGGTGGCCCTCGACGGCGGGCAGGGGACGGTCAACGTGCCGCCGTGGGCCCCGGACTCGAGGTGGTTCGCGTACTGCGATTACCCCGTGGCGGGGTAACGGCGGCGTCTTCACGCGCTGAGCGACAGTCCACGCGCTCCTGGACGCGTGGACTGTCGCTCACCGCGAAACGCGGGCGGACGCCCCGCGCCTGCCCGCGCGTGCGCCAGCCCAGCTAGACCTCGCGCACCTGCCCCTGTTTGATGTGCAGGCGCCGCTCGGCACGCTTCGCGACCCACGAGTCGTGCGTGACGATGACGACGGTCAGCCCGCGCTCCCGCCACTGCTTCTCGATGAGCGCCATGATCTCGTCGCGGGTCGACTCGTCGAGTGCACCCGTCGGCTCGTCGGCGAGCAGCACGCTCGGGTTCTTCACCAGCGCCCGGGCGATCGCCACGCGCTGCTGCTGGCCGCCGGACAGCTCGGCCGGCAGGTGCTCCATCCGCTCACCCAGTCCGACCTCGCGGAGCGCGGCGACCGCACGCTCGCGGACCTCGCTCCGCGACCGGTTCGCGTGCGACCCCGCGAACGCCGTCTCGACGTTCTCGAGCGCCGTCAGCGTCGGGATCAGGTTGAAGCTCTGGAACACGAAGCCGATCTCGGTCGCCCGCAGGTCGGTCAGCGCGCCGTCACCGAGCTTCGCCACGTCGCGGTCGCCACCGAGGTGGATCGACCCGGCACTCGGCCGGTCGAGCGCTCCGAGCATCTGCAGCAGCGTCGACTTGCCGCCGCCGGTCGGCCCCTGCACGGCCACGAGCTGCCCCTGCGGGATCGTCAGGTGGACGTTCGTCAGGGCGGTGACGGTCCGGTTCTTCTGCTGGTAGGTCTTGCTGACGTTCGTCAGCCGGTACATCGGACTGGAGGCACGGCTCGCCTCCGCCTCGCCGGTCGCGGTGTCGGTGCTGGTCACGGTTGCTCCTGTCGTCGGTTCGGTCGTGTCGGTGCTGCCGGGCATCAGGCCACGCTCCGGAGCGCCTCGGCCGGACGGAGCCGGCTCGCACGCCAGCCGCCGAGCGCGCCGGCGATGAGGCCGCCGAGGATCGCGAGGCCGATCGCCAGCAGGATGATCTCGACGGTCACCGGGGCGTGCAGGACCACGTCGGTCGTCGACGCGGTGCTCGCGCCGCCGCCGAAGCCTCCTGCCGGTGCACCGCCCGTCGTGCCGCTGCCCGCGGCCGCGGTCGCTGCGCCGCCGGGCATGCCACCACCGCCACCGGCACCCCCGCCGGTCGTGCTCGAGGCGCTCGCCGAGATCGTCGGACTGATGACGTTCACGACGAGGATGCCGATCAGGCCGGCCGCGGCGCCGAGCACGCCGCCGATCAGGCCCTGCACCAGGGACTCGCCGGCCACCTGTCGGGTGATGCGGCCGTTCGACCAGCCGATCGCCTTGAGGGTCCCGAACTCGCGGGTGCGGCGGGTCACGCCGGAGATCGTGAAGAGGATCGCGATGAGGAACGCCGCGGCGAGCACGACGATCGACAGCCACTTGCCGAGGTTCGAGACCAGGCTCGAGGCGGTGCTGAGCGACCCGGACACGCTCGAGGCCAGGTCGGCCTCGGTGGAGACGGTGGCGCTCGTCAGCTTCGCCTGCAGTGCGGACTTGATCGTGCTGACGTCGGACGAGGACTCGGCGGAGACGTAGATCGAGGTGACCTTGCCGTCGAGGTCGGCCAGCGCCTGCGCGGTGTCGAGCGGGATGTAGGTGTTCGAGCCCGTGGTCGAGGCCGAGCCGGTGGAGCTGACGATGCCGATGACGGTGAAGTCGGTGCCGCCGATGTCGACGGTGTCGCCGACCGCCTTGGACTCGCTCTTCGCGTACGACGCATCGAGCACGACGACGTCCTTGCCCGCGTCCTTCGCGGCGAAGGTGCGCCCCTTCGTGAGCTCGGTGCTCGTGAGCGGACCGACCGTCGCGCCGGACACCGGGATGCCGGTCACCGTGAACGAGTCGACGCTGAACGACCCACCGCCGAACCCGCCGCCACCGCCGGTGTCCCCGCTCGGCGGGCCCTGCTGGGTGGTGCTGTCGCTGCTGGAGTCGCTGCTGCTGTCCGTGCTGCTGTCGTCGGTCGACTGCTGCTGGACCTGGCCGGAGAACGTGCTGTTCTCGAGGGTCAGCACACCGGTCGCGGCCTTGACGCCGTCGGTGCTCGTGATCGTGGACAGGTTCGCGGCGTTCAGGGTGCTCGTGCCGCGCGGGACGGCGAGCCGCGACTGCGACAGGTCGGTCGAACCGCTGTCGTCGTCGCTGTCGCCCTGGCTGCCGAAGTCGAAGCTCGGACGCCCGCCGTTCGTCGACGCCGTCGCGGTCTTGGTGACGGTGATGTCGGTGCCGACGCCGTAGACGGACTGCAGGACGCTCGACTGCGCTGCCTGCACGCCACCCGAGATCGACGACACGATCACCACGAGGGCGATGGCCAGGGCCATCCCGATCGCGATGATGACCGTCTGCTTCTTGCGGTTCGTGAGTTCGCGCCTGAGGTAGGTCAGGAACATGGTTCTCCTCGGTGGTGGCCGGCTGGGGTCACCGGCCGCGCAGAGCACGCGGCGGGGCCGACGGAGGAGAAGCTAGGCACGCTGTCGATGACCGACCCATCGCGCACCTATGAGGCGACTAAGGCCGGGTCAGCCGACGTCGCCGTACCGCTGGCGCAGGTGCTCCGCGTACCCGCCGGGGGTCCGGCCGGCGAAGCGCCCGCTCGTCACCACCGGCAGGTCGACGGTGGCGTCCACCCGGAAACCGAGCGCCCGTGCCCGGGCCACCAGCCGCGCGTCCTCGTGCTCGGGCACGGGGTCGAACCCGCCGAGGCTGACGTACGCCGCGGCGAGCACGCCGAGGTTCGCGCCGTGCACGTGGCCGAGGGCGGCACCGGGCGGGTGCGCCAGCGTCCAGCGGTCGAGCACCGCGGGCGCCAGGTCGTCCGGGTCGGGGACGACGGCACCGACGAGCACCTGTGCGCCGGACGCCAGGGCGTCGCACTGCTGCACGAGCCACCGTTCGTGCACCCGGGAATCGGCGTCGGTGTGGGCGAGCCAGCGGGCCGCCGGGTCGCCGTCATGCGCACGGAGGGCGTGCGTCGCCCCGATGGTCCGTGCCCGACCGACCCCGACACGGTCCGTGGTCAGGACGTCGACCGGGTACCGATCGACCACCGACGCGGTGCCGTCCGTGCAGCCGTCGAGCACCACCGTGACGGCGGCGTCGAATCCGGGTCGCTCCGCGGCGAGCCGGTTGACGGCCACCAGGAGCGCGTCGAGGCACGCGGCGATCCGGTCCGCCTCGTCGTGCGCGGGGACGACGACGTCGATGCGTGCACGCGGTTCCGGTCCGGTCACCGGATGATCCCCTCGGCCCGGGCCACCGAGGTGACCGCCGGGCCGGGCAGGACGCTCAGGACGAAGTCCTCCTCCACGTGTCGGAGCAGGGCGGGACGCGGCCACCGTTCGGTCAGCCGCGCGTCCACCGCGTCACCGCTCGACACGGCCTCGTCGTCGGGGTGCCGCCAGTGGCAGGCCACGAGCACACCGTCGTCGTCGAGCGACCCGAGCACCCGGTCGATCGTCGCGTCGAGGTCGGCTGGTGACAGGTAGTACCCGACCTCGGACATCACCACCAGGTCCCACCGCCCGTCCGGCCACTCCGCCGGCAGGGCAGCCTGCACGAACCGAGCGGTCGGGGTGCGGCGGGCAGCACGCTCCAGGGGCGCCGCCGAGATGTCGGTGCCGAGGACGTCGTCCGCGCGGTCGGCGAGGGCAGCGGTCAGGACCCCGGTCGCGCAGCCGAGCTCGAGCGCCGACCGGAAGCGCGGGCGGGGGAGCGCCGCCAGCGTCACGGCCCGCTTGCGCTGCTCGTACCAGGACCCGTCGAAGTCCCACCCTTCGGGCTTCCGGTCGTAGTGGGCGTCGAACGACTCGCGCGACCGCGACGCGGCGGACCCCGGCGCGAAGAACCACTCCGTCGTCCGCAGGTGGTGGGCGGCGTGCCGGTCGTCGACGATCGCCTCGTCTCCCGGTGCAGGCGACAGGGGCCGGGTCTGCGACGGGTAGGCATCGAGGGCGGCACGCTTCCGGGCGACGAGGTCGTCGGGCAGCGCGAGGGCCCGGACGTCGTCCCACGGGGCGACGGAGTGGTCCGGGTCGTCCCAGTGCCAGGCCCAGATCGGGTACGCGAGCAGGTCGACGTCGGGGGCGCTCGCCGCAGTGGCCTGGGCGACCTCGCCCGCGATGCGGTGGTCGCGGTGCCCGTCCCCACGCCACGGCGCGACGAGCAGCACGGGGCGGGCGGCGCCGGCGAGCACGGTGTCGAGGCTCTCGACGACACGGTCTCGGTGTTCGCGGGTCGCGCCGTCCGGGATCCCCACCGAGGTCGACGTCACGTCGGGGTGCAGGGTGCGCAGGGCCACCACGAACTCGTCGTCGCGGGCGGCGGCGAGTGCGTCCGGGGTCGTCGTGGGGGAGTCCGGGTGGGAGCGCTCGCCGCGGGTGAGGAGCAGCACGTGCACGGGGACGCCGACCGCTGCAGCGGCCGCGATCAGCCCACCGGCGCCGAGGGTCTCGTCGTCGGGATGGGGCGCGACGACCACCACCGACCCGGTGCCGGACAGTTCGATCGCCGGTGTGTCCAGGCCGTCGAGGAACCCCGTCCACGCCGACGGGTCGGTGCCCGGCTCGCGGTGGTCGAAGCTCACCACGCGACGCCGCCCCGCTCGAGCACCATCCGGCCGATGCGGGCGAGGTCCCGCGCGCCGTGGTCCTGCAGGACGTAGAGCTCGAGGTCGGCGATCCGCGCGGCGACGGCGGGGTCGGCCGTCAGCGGTGCCGGGCCGATCGTCGAGACCACCCGCTGGCGCACGGCGTCGACCGAACGGCGCACCCGCGACCGGACGGTCTGGGCGAGCAACCGCCAGTCGGTGTCGTCGGAGGCCGGGTCGGAGTCGTCGATCCGGGCGGCGGCGTCGGCGAGGGCGTCCTCCGCGTCGGCGAGGTCGGCCACGGTGGCGCCGAGGGCGGCCTGCAGCAGCTCGGACTCCGGGTGCGCCGACGCGGTGTCACGGAGCACCCGGGCGAGCCCGACCGCACCGCCCCACCAGCAGGCCGCGACGCCGATGCCGCCCCAGGCGAAGCCCGGACGTCGCAGGTACCAGCCGGGCGCGCCGACGGGTCGTGCCCGGACGCCGTCGAAGTCGACCGGTCCGCTCGGCACGTCCGGCATGCCGCGAGCGACCCAGGTCTCGTCGTGCACGGTGACACCGGGCTGTCGCAGGTCCACGGCGACGAGGACCCGCTCGTCGCCCAGGTGCGCGGTGACCAGGGCGTGCGAGAGCGTTGAGGCGAGCGAGCACCACGGCTTCGTGCCGTGCAGCAGGACCGTGCCGTCGTGCTGTGGTGCGGCGTCGAGCCGGAGGCCCGGCCCCTCGGCCGCGAAGACGCCCCAGGTCGAGCCGTCCGGGGCGTCGACCCCGGCCTGCGCGAGGATCCCGAGCGCGTCCAGGTGCGGTTCGACGGTGCGGGCGGTGGCGACGTCCGCCGCGGCGACCGCGGCGAGCGTGCCGAAGAACCCGCCGGCCGTGCCGGCGGACAGGGGTGGGGTGGTGGCGGCGACCGCCCGCGCGACCGTCAGGCGGTCCGTCGGTGGCGAGCCGGGCCTCCCGGTCGTCCGTTCGATCCGCGCGGTGTCCAGGTGCCGGGCCGACGGGGGCCAGGCTGCAGATCGCAACATGCTCCCAACGTACGGAGCGGCAGACGTGGACGTGTCCTCAATCCACAGAACGCACTGGGCCGCGCCACAGACGACTCATAGGAACTTCTCGATACTCGAAGACGTGACCATCTCCCATCCCGCAGCAGCCCCGCGCCTCACGCGTGCCGACGGAACCCCGTTGCGCATCCTGGTCGTCGATGACGAAGCCAGCCTCACCGACCTGTTGTCCATGGCACTCCGCTACGAGGGCTGGGACGTCAAGAGCGCGAACGGCGGGCAGGACGCCCTGACGACCGCGCGGGAGTTCAAGCCCGACGCGATGGTGCTCGACGTGATGATGCCGGACCTCGACGGGCTGCAGGTGCTGAGCCGGCTGCGGCAGAACAACGACGACACCCCGGTGCTGTTCCTCACCGCGAAGGACTCCGTCGAGGACCGCGTGACCGGGCTCACCGCGGGCGGCGACGACTACGTCACCAAGCCGTTCTCCCTCGAGGAGGTCGTGGCGCGGCTGCGTGGGCTCATCCGCCGCTCGCAGATCTCGATCTCCGAGGCCGGGGACTCCCGCATCGTGGTCGGCGACCTGGTGCTCGACGAGGAGTCGTACGAGGTGCACCGCGCCGGCCGCCCGATCGAACTGACCGCCACCGAGTTCGAGCTGCTCCGCTTCCTGATGCGGAACCCCCGTCGCGTGCTCTCGAAGGCGCAGATCCTGGACCGGGTGTGGTCGTACGACTTCGGCGGCAAGTCGTCGGTCGTCGAGATCTACATCTCCTACCTGCGCAAGAAGATCGACGCCGGTGAGACCCCGATGATCCACACGGTGCGCGGCGTCGGGTACGTCATCAAGCCGACCTCGTGACCCTGCGGCGCCGGCTCGTCCTGAGCATCGTCGCCCTCGTCGTCGCCGTCAGCGCGGTGATCGGGGCGGCCAGCATCATCGCGCTCTTCTCGATCCAGACCAGCGCGATCGACAAGCAGATCACGAGCGCCACCCACCGGGCGCAGCGGTACCTGCAGCAGAACCAGTCGGGGCAGCCGAGCATCGACCTGTCCCGGCCGTCCGGGCAGGCCGCCGGCACCCTGACGGCGTACTTCGTCGACGGGCAGGTCGTCATCGCGAACGTGCTCGACGACTACGGCCGCCCGAGCGGGGTCCCGCAGACGAGCGCCGAGGCGCTGGGGTCCGTCCGTGTGGACGCCGACCCGGAGACGATCGACCTCGGCTCGGACGTCGGGCGGTACCGCCTCGCCGCCGTCAACGTCGGCCCGGCCGTCCTGGTCGTGGGACTCCCGATGGCCCCCGTCTACGACAGCGTCTGGAAGCTCTTCGGGGTCGTCCTCTCCGTCGTGGCGACCGCACTGGTCGCCGGTTCGGTCGTCGCCGCGTTCGTGGTCCGGCAGTCGCTCCGGCCGCTCGAGCGCGTCGCCGAGACCGCGTCCACCGTCGCGCGCATGCCGCTCGACCGCAGCGACGCCCTCGACGGTGTCCGCGTGCCCGACACCGACCCCCGCACCGAGGTCGGCCGGGTCGGCAGCGCGTTCAACCGCATGCTGGGGCACATCGGCAGTGCGATGCAGGCGCGGGAGCGCTCGGAACAGAAGGTGCGGCAGTTCGTCGCCGACGCCTCGCACGAGCTCCGGACCCCGCTCGCCTCGGTGCGCGGGTACGCCGAACTCACCCGGCGCATGGGCGGCGACCTGCCGAAGGACGTCGTCTACGCGATGAGCCGCATCGAGTCCGAGTCCATCCGGATGACCTCGATGGTGGAGGACCTGCTGCTCCTCGCACGGCTCGACGAAGGCCGCGAGATCCAGTTCGCCGAGGTCGACCTGACCGGACTGGTGCTCGACGCCGTGAACGACGCCCACGCCGCGTCCCCCGAACACCCGATCGAGGTCGACGTCCCGCCGGAGCCGGTCACCATCACGGGGGACGCCGCACGCCTGCACCAGGTCATCGTCAACCTCGTCACGAACGCCCGGACCCACACGCCCGAGGGCACCCGCATCACGGTGGGCCTCGCCCCGGTCGACGGCGGCGTTGACCTGACCGTGCGCGACACCGGCCAGGGCATCGACCCGGAGTTCCTGCCGAAGCTGTTCGAGCGCTTCGCCCGGGCGGACAGTTCGCGGTCCCGCACGGTCGGATCGACCGGCCTGGGGCTCGCCATCGTGGACGCGGTCGTGCAGGCGCACGGCGGCCGGGTCGAGGTCACGAGCGAACCGGGGGACACCGTGTTCACGGTGCACCTGCCCCGCGACCCGGCTGCGGCTGCGGCAGCCGCCGGGGCCGGGGCCGGGGCCGGGGCCGGGGCCGGGGCTGTCGCGTCGTCGTCGGCTGACCCTGCCGGGTCCGCGGACTGGTCGGCGACACCCGCTGCGGTGGACCGTACCCACTGACGGACGGGAGGCGCGGGGCGGGCCCGCCCCGCGCCTCCCGACCGCTGTTTGGTCTCGTCCACGGCATCTGCTAGTGTTCTCGAAGCCAAAGACCGCCGGATGTCGTGCTGCTCGCAACGTGTTTGTGAACATCGTGACCGAAGGTCCTCACTCGTGAGGCATCCCGCGCAGGTGTTCCGAACCACTCCCACCATCTGGTGAGAGCAGCTCCGAGCCTCTGCGCCGGAGCTTTTTTCGTTCGTGGACCTGGGGCTGCCGGCAAGACCCCCAAGGAGAACCATGGCGAACAAGGAAGCTGCGGTCGCCGAGCTCACGGAGTCCTTCCGTAGCTCGAACGCCGTTCTGCTCACCGAGTACCGCGGTCTCACGGTCGCGCAGCTCAAGGAGCTCCGCAACTCGATCCGTGAGCACGCCACGTACGCCGTGGTGAAGAACACGCTGACCAAGATCGCGGCGAACAACGCCGGCATCTCGTCGTTCGACGACGAGCTCGCCGGTCCGTCCGCTCTCGCCTTCGTCCACGGTGACACCGTCGCCGTCGCGAAGTCGCTGCGTGCATTCGCCAAGGCGAACCCCGAGCTCGTGGTGAAGGGTGGTTACTTCGACGGTAACCCGCTCACCGCGACCGAGGTGGACAAGCTCGCCGACCTCGAGTCCCGTGAAGTGCTGCTCGGCAAGCTCGCCGGCGCACTCAAGGCCTCGCTGTTCGGTGCTGCGTACCTGTTCCAGGCACCCCTCTCGCAGGCCGTCCGCACCGTGGACGCCCTTCGCGAGAAGCAGGAGTCCGCGGCCTGATCAGGCTCGCGTTCATCAACCACACGTACTAGCTAGTAGTAGGAGAAAATCATGGCGAAGCTTTCGCAGGACGAGCTCATCGAGGCCTTCAAGGAGCTCACGCTCATCGAGCTCTCGGACTTCGTGAAGAAGTTCGAAGAGGTCTTCGAGGTCACCGCGGCCGCCCCGGTCGCCGCTGCCGCCCCCGCCGGCGCAGCTGCTCCGGCCGAGGCCGCTGAGGAGAAGACCGAGTTCGACGTCATCCTCAAGTCCGCTGGTGACAAGAAGATCCAGGTCATCAAGGAGGTCCGTGGCCTGACGTCGCTCGGCCTCGGTGAGGCCAAGGCGCTCGTCGAGACCGCCGACGCCAAGATCCTCGAGGGTGCGAACAAGGAGACCGCCGACAAGGCGAAGGCGACCCTCGAGGCCGCTGGCGCCACGATCGAGCTCGCGTAGTCTCGACCGTTCGGGTCACGAAGGCCGCTGCCCCTCGGGGCGGCGGCCTTCGTCGTGTGCTGGGGTGTGTGCGTCGCTTCTTGTCGCTTTCCCCAAAGCGACAGATGGGCCCGGAAAGATCACGGCTTCTTGTCGCTTCGGCGCCTCTGACAGAGCCCACTTCCGGAGAACCGTCGCTTTGGCATCGCCGCACGACCGCCTGGAGGCGCGTGGATTCTCCACAGATCGGCGAACGTCGCCGACATCGGTTGCGCTGGGCGACAGAGTGCTGCCATGCACCCCGCCAACGCCATCGCACTGTTCCGGACGAACAGACTCGACCGCGCGGACGCTCGACAGCTGCAGCGCCGCAAGCTGGCCGGTGAACTCGTCCGCGTGCGACATGGCGTCTACGTCGACCGCTCGGCGTGGGACGCGCTCGACGGCCGGAGTCGACACCTCGTCCGCATGCGGGCCGCTCTCCCGCTGCTCCGCGGAGGCGCTGTGTGGTCGCTCGACTCAGCGGCTGCGATCCTCGGGGCACCTCGTCTCGACCCGTGGCCGGAGCGCGTCCATGCGAACGTGCCCGCACTGGAGCACGACCTCCGACGTACCGGGCTGACGATGCACGCCGGGTCCTCGCTCGTGTCGGGGCACCGTTTCCACGGCGTCGAGTACACGGCTCTCGCGCAGACGACGATCGAGCTCGCTCGTCGGGGACCCCTGACCGCGGCGGTCGTTGGGCTGGACCACGCGCTCCGCAACGGAGTCCGGCACGAAGACCTCGAGCACCTGGCGCTGACTGTCGGTCCGTGGGGCGCGGTCCGCCTTGAGCACGCGTTGGAGATCTGCGATGTCCGCCACGAGTCGGTGGGTGAGTCCTACTTCGCAGCGCGTGCGGCCGAGCTCGGGTGCCCGGACATGGAACCGCAGCACGAGTTCATCGGCGTGGACGGCGCCGTTGACCGGGTCGACTTCTGGTTGCCGAGGCAGGGGATCGTGATCGAGTTCGACGGGCGGCAGAAGTACGAGGACCGCGAGATGCTGCGGGGGAGGAGCGGCGCCGACGCCGTCTGGAGCGAGAAGCGGCGCGAGGACCGGGTCCGTGCTCGCGGCGAGGTCAACGGGTTCGTCCGCGTGTACTGGGAGCACCTCGTCGTGCCGGAGCGCCTCCGAACCCTGTTCCGTCAGCACGGTGTGCCGTGCCGATGACGTCCTGGCTTGTTGGTGCTGCCAGAGCGACACTTCTCGCGGGAGGTGAGTCATGCCTCCCGGCAAAGCGACAGAGTGCCGCGAATGTTCCGCGGGCATCCGTCGCTTTGCGGGAGTGAGCGCGTGAGGTCGGCGCGGCGGGCGGGCGGGGCGGCGCGGCGCGGGCGCGTCAGCGCAGGGTGCTGTGGCGGCGGCCGTAGGCCAGGTAGAGCAGGGCGCCGGCGACCATCCAGATACCGAAGGCGATCCAGGTGGTGGCGCCGAGGAACACCGCGAGCAGCACGCAGCTCAGGGTGCCGAGGATCGGCACGACGGGGAACAGCGGCACCCGGTACGAGCGCTCCAGGTCGGGCTGCGAACGGCGGAGCACGATGACGGACACGTTCACCAGGGCGAAGGCGACGAGGGTGCCGATGCTCGTGGCGTCGGCGAGCTCCCCGAGGGGCACGAGCGCGGCGACGATCGTCACGGCGATGCCGATGATGAGCGTGTTCGCGATGGGTGTGCCGGTGCGACGGGAGACCCGGCCGAAGACCTTCGGCACCAGGCCGTCGCGGGACATCGTGAGCAGGATGCGGGTCTGGCCGTACAGGACGGTGAGCACGACGCTGGCGATGGCGACGACCGCCCCGATCGAGAACACGAGGGCGACGAGCGGTTGCCCCGTGACGTCGACGACGATGCGGACGAGCGACGCCTCGGACGACGAGAACGCGGTCCACGAGCGGGCCCCGACGGCAGCGATCGCGACGAGGATGTACAGCGCGGTGATGAGCGCGATCGAGCCGATGATCGCCCGGGGCAGGTCACGGCGGGGGTTCTTCGCCTCTTCACCGGCGGTCGAAGCGGCGTCGAAGCCGATGTACGAGAAGAAGAGCCGTGACGCGGCGGCGGTGACCCCGGCGGCACCCATCGGGGCGAGCGGTTCGAAGTTCTGCGCCCGGAACGCCGTGAACGCCACGACGACGAAGAAGACCAGCAGAGCGATCTTCACGATCACCATGACCGTGTTCACCCAGGCGCTCTCGCGGGCACCGGGCAGCAGCACGGCGGTGGCGAGCAGGACCAGGACCGCCGCGGGCAGGTTGACCACGCCGCCGTCGACCGGGGGAGCGGCGAGTGCGGTGGGCAGGTGCAGGCCGAACACGCGCAGGGTCTCGTCGACGTACTCGCTGGCACCGACGGCGACCGCGGCCACCGAGACGGCGTACTCGAGCACGAGGCACCATCCGCAGATCCAGGCGATGCCCTCGCCCATCGTGGCGTAGGTGTACGAGTAGCTGGACCCCGAGGTCGGGACGGCGCCCGCCATCTCGGCGTACGACAGCGCGGACAGCAGCGCGGCGATCCCCGCGACGACGAACGAGATCCAGACGGCGGGACCGGCGAGCGGGACCGCGGTGCCGAGGACGACCAGGATGCCGGTGCCGAGCGTGGCCCCGACGCTGATCATCGTCAGCTGCCAGACCCCGAGCGACCGACGGAGCGGTTCCCCGTTCACACCGCGGGAGGCTTCGGCCTGCAGCTGCTCGATCGGCTTGCGGCGGGCGAGCTGCGCCCCCAGGGACGTGGGACGTGACGGCGCGGACGACATGGGACCTCGGTGGTGCGGGGACGGGGACGGCACATGCTCGCACGCCCCCTGAACGGGGTCAAATACTGCGGGGCTGTGGACAGGGCGGTCGATGTCCGAGCGCGGGGCTACGGTGGCTCCATGAGCATGGGACACGGCGGGCGAGGCGGCGGTCCGCGCGGGGGTGGGCGCATCTCGAGCGGCGACTTCCGCGCGCAGAAGGCCGCCAACGCCGAGGCGCCGAGGATCCCGCACCTGGTCCGGCGCATCGCCGCACTGTTCGAGCCGCACCGTCGGGCGATCGTGCTCACAGTCGTCCTCGTGCTGATCGGTGCGGCCATCTCGGTCGTGCCGCCACTGCTCACCCAGCAGGCGTTCGACCGTGGGTTGTTCCCGCCGTCGGGTCGCCCCGACGTCCCGGTGCTGGTCGAGCTCGTGTCCGCGATGGTCCTGCTCTGGATCGCGAGCGCCGGGGTCGGCGTCTGGCAGACGTACCTGACCGCGACGGTCGGCAACAAGGTCATGGGTGCGATGCGGATGCGCCTGTTCGCGCACCTGCAGCGGATGGAGCTCGCGTTCTTCACCCGCACCAAGACCGGCGTCATCCAGTCGCGCCTGCAGAACGACGTCGGTGGCGTGGCGAGCGTGCTGAACAACACGATCTCGTCGGTGCTCGGCAACACCGTGACCGTGATCGCCGCCGTGGTCGCGATGCTCCTGCTGAGCTGGCAGATGACGCTGGTCGCCGTGGTCCTGCTGCCGCTCCTCGTGATCGCGCAGCGCCGCGTCGGCCAGGTCCGCGCCCGCATCGCCGCGCAGACGCAGGAGTCGCTGTCCGACATGACGGCCATCACCCAAGAGGCGTTGAGCGTCTCGGGCATCCTGCTGGCGAAGAGCTTCAACCAGCAGGCCAGCGAGACCCGCCGCTACGGGGACGAGAACCGCAACCAGATCACCCTGCAGGTGCGCCAGCAGATGTCCGGGCAGTGGTTCTTCGCGATCGTGCAGATCTTCCTGTCGATCATCCCGGCGATCATCTACGTCGTCGCCGCGTACCTGATCATCGGCGACGTCCCGATCACGGCCGGCACGATCGTCGCGTTCACGACGGTGCAGTCCCGGCTGCTGTTCCCGACGGTCGGGCTGCTGCGCGTGGTCCTCGACCTGCAGACCTCCGGTGCGCTCTTCGCCCGCATCTTCGAGTACTTCGACCTCAAGCCGGCCATCACGGACTCGCCGACCGCCCGGCCCGTGGACGAGTCGAAGGTCGGCCACGTCGCCTTCGAGGACGTCGTCTTCACCTACCCCGACGGCGAAGCCGACAAGCCGACTCTGCGCGGGGTGTCGTTCGAGCTCCGCCCCGGGCAGTTCGCGGCCTTCGTCGGCCCCTCCGGCGCGGGCAAGACGACGGTGTCCTACCTGGTGCCCCGGCTGTACGAGGCGACCGAGGGATCGGTGCGGTTCGCCGGGCAGGACGTCCGCGACCTGGTGCACGAGGACCTGATGCGGCACGTCGGCATCGTCAGCCAGGAGACGTACCTGTTCCACGCCACGATCGGCGAGAACCTGCGGTACGCCAAGCCGGACGCCACCGACGACGAGCTCGAGCGTGCGGCCCGTGCGGCGAACATCCACGACACGATCGCGTCGTTCCCGGACGGCTACGACACCGTCGTGGGGGAGCGCGGCTACCGCCTGTCCGGTGGCGAGAAGCAGCGCATCGCCATCGCGCGGGTCATGCTGAAGGACCCGCCGGTGCTCGTCCTCGACGAGGCCACCAGTGCACTCGACTCCATCTCGGAACACGTCGTGCAGACGGCGCTCGACACTGCGGCGGCCGGTCGGACCACCATCTCGATCGCGCACCGGTTGTCGACGATCCGCGACGCCGACGTCATCTTCGTCCTCGACCACGGCCAGATCGTCGAGCAGGGCACGCACGACGAACTCCTCGCCCTCGACGGCACGTACGCCCAGCTGCACCGGCAGCAGAACACGTCGGCGGACGTCGTCCGGCCCTGACCGGTCGTGGTCGCGACCGGGCGCCGGACAGGAGGCCCGTGGCGGCGTCCGCACGGGCCTCCCGTCCGGCGCGCAGCGCGACCAGGGCACGTCGCCCGCCGCGGGATCCCGGGGCGCTGTCCGCACACGACACATCCCAGCGGGACGCGGGGACCGCGTCCTAGACTCGACGCCGTGCGTTACGCGAACTCCGTCGTCGACCTCGTCGGCGACACCCCGCTCGTCAAGCTCAACCGGGTGACCGAGGGGGTGCGGGCGACCATCCTGGTGAAGGTCGAGTACCTGAACCCCGGTGGGTCGTCCAAGGACCGCATCGCCACCCGGATCATCGACGCGGCCGAGGCCTCCGGTGACCTGCGCCCCGGCGGCACCATCGTCGAACCGACCTCCGGCAACACCGGCGTCGGTCTGGCCCTGGTCGCACAGCAGCGGGGCTACCGGTGCGTCTTCGTGCTGCCCGACAAGGTCGGCGAGGACAAGCGCAACGTGCTGACGGCGTACGGCGCCGAGATCGTCGTGACCCCGACCGCGGTCGCGCCGGAGCACCCCGAGTCCTACTACTCGGTGTCGGACCGGCTCGTGCAGGAGATCCCCGGCGCCTACAAGCCGAACCAGTACGCGAACCCGAACGGTCCCCGCAGCCACTACGAGACCACCGGTCCGGAGATCTGGCGCGACACCGAGGGGCAGATCACCCACTTCGTCGCGGGCGTCGGCACCGGCGGCACGATCTCGGGCACCGGACGGTACCTGAAGGAGGCGTCCGACGGCGGCGTCCGCATCGTCGGGGCCGACCCCGAGGGCTCCGTGTACTCCGGCGGCACAGGTCGCCCGTACCTGGTCGAGGGCGTCGGCGAGGACTTCTGGCCGAGCGCGTACGACGCCGGCGTGCCGGACGAGATCATCGCCGTGTCGGACGCCGACTCCTTCGCGATGACCCGGCGCCTGGCGCGCGAAGAGGGATTGCTCGTCGGCGGTTCGAGCGGCATGGCCGTCGTCGCGGCGCTCCGCGCGGCCCGTGACCTGACCGAGGACGACGTCGTCGTCGTGCTGCTGCCGGACGGCGGCCGCGGCTACCTCGGCAAGATCTTCAACGACCGGTGGATGCGCTCCTACGGCTTCGCCGAGACCGACGACGAGCGCACCGTCGGCTCGCTCATCGCCGGCAAGGACGGCCGCCTGCCCGACCTCGTGCACGCGCACCCGGCGGACACCGTGCGCGACGTCGTCGACATCATGACCAAGTACGGCGTCTCGCAGATGCCCGTGCTCAGCGCGGAGCCGCCCGTCGTCATCGGCGAGGTCGTCGGCGCCGTCGAGGAGAAGGCGCTGCTCGAGCAGGTCTTCACCGGCACCGCGAAGATGTCGGACGCGCTCACCGGCTTCGTCGGCGACCCGCTGCCCCTCATCGGCGTCGGCGAGTCGGTCTCCGCGGCGCGTCGTGCGCTCGAGTCGGCCGACGCGCTCCTCGTCGTCGCGGACGGCAAGCCCGTCACCGTGCTGACCCGGCACGACCTCCTCACCTACCTCTCCGAGTAAGGAACCACCGAGCATGACCGAGTTCAGCACCCGGGCCGTCCACGCCGGCCAGGAGCCCGACGAGACCACCGGCGCCGTCATCCCGCCGATCCACCTGACGTCGACGTACGTGCAGGACGGCGTCGGCGGCATGCGCAACGGCTACGAGTACTCGCGCGCCGGCAACCCGACGCGTGACTCGCTGCAGGTGCTCCTGGCCGACCTCGACGGCGGCGTCGCGGCGTCGTCGTTCGCGTCCGGGCTCGCCGCCGAGGACGCCCTGCTCCGTGCCGCGCTGGTCCCCGGTGGCCGCGTCGTGATGGGCAACGACGTGTACGGCGGCACCCACCGCCTGGTGAGCCGGCTGCACGTGCCGTGGGGCGTCGAGCTCGTCGTCGTCGACATGAGCGACCTCGACCAGGTCCGTGCAGCCCTGCAGGGCGCACCGGCCACCACCGTGCTGTGGGTCGAGACGCCGACGAACCCGCTCATGAAGATCGCCGACATCGCCGCGCTCGCGACCCTCGGGCACGAGTCGGGCGCACTGGTGGTCGTCGACAACACGTTCGCGTCGCCGTACCTGCAGCAGCCGCTGTCGCTCGGCGCCGACGTCGTCGTGTACTCGACCACGAAGTACCTCGGCGGACACTCCGACGTCGTCGGCGGAGCCGTCGTGCTGGCGGACGAGGAGCTCGCGGCGAAGGTGCAGTTCCTGCAGTTCGGCGCGGGCGCGATCTCGTCGCCGTTCGACGCCTACCTGACCACCCGTGGCATCAAGACGCTCGCGGTGCGCATGGAGCGGCACTCGCGGAACGCGCAGGCCGTCGCCGAGGAGCTCGTCGTCGCGCCCGGCGTCGAGCGCGTCTACTACCCGGGCCTGCCCGACCACCCGGGGCACGACGTCGCCGCCCGCCAGATGCGCGGCTTCGGCGGGATGCTCTCGGTCGCGCTGTCCGGCGGCGCCGAGGCGGCGAAGCGGTTCGCGGAGTCGACGGAGCTGTTCGCCCTGGCCGAGTCGCTCGGTGGCGTGGAGTCGCTCATCGGGTACCCGAGCGAGATGACCCACGCGTCGGTGAAGGGCACCGAGCTGGCCGTGCCGGAGAACGTGGTCCGCCTGTCGGTGGGCATCGAGGACGCCGGCGACCTGGTGGCGGACCTGGAGCAGGCGCTGGCGCGCTGAAGCGGGCCCTGCTGCCGCGGTGACGCGGGCACTGCTGACGCGGGACGCGGGACGCGGGACGCGGGACGCGGGACGCGGGACGCGGGACGCGGGACGCGGGACGCGCCACCGTGTCGTCGGCGCCCACCCCTACGATGATCGGGTGAGCACAACGGCGTCGCGGACCAGCCTGCTGAGCGGGCCGTACGCCCTCGCGACGATCGGCATGGTCGCGATCGTCGGCGTCGCGGCGTTCCAGAACCTGGCGATGACGACGATCATGCCGGTGATCAGCCGCGACCTCGACGGCGAGACCCTGTACGCGCTCGCCTTCGCCGCCCCGCTCGCCGCCGGGGTGCCGGGGATGGTGCTCGCCGGCAACTGGGCCGACCGGGCCGGTGGCCGGATCGTGGCCTGGGTGTCGGCGGTGTTCTTCGCCGTGGGGACCGCCGTGGTGATGCTCGCGCCGACCATGGAGGTGTTCCTGGCCGGGCGGCTCATCGAGGGGTTCGGCGCCGGGGCCATCGACGTGGTGCTGTACGTGCTGGTCGCCCGGATCTTCCCCGCCGAGCTGCACGGACCGGTGTTCGCCGGGTTCGCCGCAGCCTGGGTCGTCCCCGCGCTGATCGGTCCCGCGCTGGCCGGCATCGTCACCGACACCTGGAACTGGCACTGGGTCTTCGCCGGGGCCCTGGTGATCGCGCTGGCGGCGTTCGTCCTGCTCGTGCCGACCCTCGGCCGGTTGCACGCCCCGGCCGCGTCGCTCCGCCCGCCGTGGCAGCGGGTCCGGATCGGGTGGTCGGTGGCGGCGGCCGTGTCGATCCTGCTGCTCAACGTGGCCCCGGACCTGACCCCGTGGGGCATGGTCGCGGCGGTCGTCGTCGGGCTGGTCGGCACCTGGTTCGCCCTGCGGCCGCTGCTGCCGACCGGGACGTTCCGCGCCGCGGCCGGGCTGCCGTCGGTCGTGCTGCTGCGCGGGCTCGTCGCCGCGTCGTTCTTCGGGAGCGAGGCGTACGTGCCGTTCCTGCTGCAGGCCGAACACGGGCTGTCGCCGTCTGCCGCCGGGCTCGCCCTGACGGTGGCGGCACTCAGCTGGGCCGCGTCGAGCTGGGCGCACGGTCGTCTGGGGGAGCGGCGGCTCACCGCCCGGCGCACCTTCGGGGTCGGGCTGACGCTGGTGCTCGTCAGTCTGGTGACCGCGCTCGCGGTCGCGACGTTCGACCTGTCGTGGTGGGTGCTGGTCGCCGGCTGGTTCGTCGGTGGCGCGGGCATGGGGGGCGATCTACCCGCGTGCCTCGATGCTGACCCTGCGGTTCTCCGGCGAGGGCGACGACGGGTTCGCGAGCTCGGCCCTGACGATCGCTGACGCGGCCGGCAGCGTGATCGGTCTCGCGGTGACCGGCCTGCTCTTCACCGCGACCGGTGGCGCCGACGGCACGGTGTCGTTCCCCCTGGTGTTCGCGGCGATGATCGGGTTCGCTGCGCTGGCGATCGCGGCCGTCCGACGGCTCGGCCCCGTGCCCGCGCCGGTGACGACAGCCCCGGCAGGCCCGGGCGGAACAGTCCCGTCGCGGACTCCGTCGTCGCACGGCCCGGCCGCCGGGTAGCGTGGCAGACCGGACCGAAGAGGAGACCACCGTGCTGCGCATCGTCGCCGTGACCGTCGCCCTGGCGGCGGCCCTGACCCTGGCCGGGTGCCAGGGCACGACGTCGGCTGCCCCCACACCCGTGCAGAGCACGGACCTGACGAGTTCCGACGGGGGGTTCGACCAGCAGGCCGTGATCGGTGTCGTCCTGGTCCACGACGACGCGGCCCTCGCCGACCGGCTCCGCACTGACCTGACCGACGCCGGGTTCCGGCCGGATGTCCGGGTCGCTCCGGCATCGGGTGCAGCGGCGTCCCAGCGGACCGCTGTCGCCCAGCTCGTGCGGAAGGGGGCCAAGGCCCTGCTCGTGCACGCCGCGCGGCCGTCCGCACTGACCGGCGTGATCCAGACCGCCCACGACGCCGGGGTCGTCGTGGTGTCCCTCGGTGATCCGCTGCCCGCGACCGGCACCGGTGGCGACGGGGTGTCCGCCGACTACCGCGTGCCGTCGGAGGGTGACGACGCCGACACGGCGGCGACGGCGGTCGACGTCGTGCAGTCCCTGCAGCGCGGCGAGAAGCCGGAGACCGACCCGACGGACGGCGACACGACGGACGCCGAGTAGGAGCGGTCCGCTCAGCTCCACCACGCCGGGAACGACAGCGTGATCGTCTCGACCAGCGCCTTCCGCGACCGCCGGGGCCCGGCGAGCCAAGCCTCGATGGCCCCGACGAAGCCCTGCGCCACGAACCCCGCGGCGACGTCGTCGAGCAGGTCGGGCCGGTGTGCAGGGTCGAGCTCGCGGATGTGCAGGGCGCTCGACACCGTGAAGTGCTCGACGAGCAGCCGGTGCAGCGAGGCGTCGTTCGGGTCCGGCAGCGCCTTGCCGTAGATGTCGCGGTGCGTCGTCACGTGCTCGACGACGGCGTTGATGCCGCGCCGGGTGATGGCCACGAGCTCGTCGGCTCCGGCGCCCCGGTCGGCGGCGGCTCGGCGCTCGTCGGCGTCGTCCTGCCGGATGCGGTCGAGTTCCGGCGTCAGGACGTCGGCGAGCAGCGACCCGGGGGAGACGGCGTGCGAGTAGAACGTGGCCCGGTTGATGCCGGCGGCACGCGTGACGTCGGCGACGGTGATCTCCGAGACCGGTCGGTCCGCGGCGAGTCGCAGGATCGCCTCGCGCAGCGCTGCAGTGGTGTGCAGGATCCGGGCATCCACCATGACGCCCACCCCCTTCTGATCCGCTTCACCCGGAAGGCCCCCGAGCAACCCGACGCTACCGCATGGTCCGCGCCGGGCCGAGGGGCAGCACCAGCCGCTTCACGCGGGCGGCCCGCACCGGCGGCGCCGAGCACGCACCGGCGACCGTAGGATGGTTCCGCGGACGAATCGATTCGATCGACCCGCGATCACCCCCCGCCCCCTCATCGTCGAAGGACTCCTGTCTCGTGACCGCGCCCGCCACCACCGGTTCGCTCCGGGTCGTCCTGCACCCGGGAGACTCGCTCTCCCGCGGGCAGCGGCTCGTCTACGTCTTCGTCCTGGGCGCCCTCACGGCGCTCGGTCCGTTCACGATCGACCTGTACCTGCCGGCGTTCCCGGCGATCAAGGACCAGTTCAGCGTCACCGACGGCGCGGTCCAGCTGACGCTCACCGCGACGACGCTCGGCTTCGCGATCGGCCAGCTCCTGGTCGGCCCGTGGAGCGACAAGGTGGGCCGTCGACTGCCGCTGATCATCGCGACGACGGTGCACATCGCCGCGTCGATCGGCGCCGCGACCGCGCCGGACATCGAGCTGCTCGCGGTGTTCCGCGTGCTGCAGGGCATGGGCGCCGCAGCCGGCGGTGTCGTCGCGATGGCGACGGTGCGTGACCTCTTCGGCGGCAAGCCGCTGGTCCGCATGTTGTCCCGCCTGGCGATGGTGAACGGCCTCGCACCGATCCTCGCGCCCCTCATCGGTTCGCAGATGCTGCAGTTCACCAGCTGGCGCGGCATCTTCGTCTTCCTCGCCTGCTACGGCCTGGCGGTGGTCATCGCGTCGATCCTGCTCATCGTCGAGACCCTGCCCCCGGCCCGTCGGCACGAGGCCGGGCACTCCACCATCGGCCAGCGTTACAAGGCGCTGTTCTCCGACCGGATCTTCGTCGGCGTCGCGCTCATCGGCGCCATGGTGTTCAGCGGGCTGTTCTCCTACCTCAGCGCGTCACCGTTCCTGTTCCAGCAGGTCTACGGGCTCGACGCGCAGCAGTACGGGCTGCTCTTCGCCGTCAACTCCGTCGGGGTCGTCCTCGGCGTGCAGATCTCGTCGCGGCTCGCCCAGCGGGTGGGTCCGCAGTGGATCTTGGCGTGCTCGACCGCGACCCTGCTGCTGGCGTCGCTCGCGATCATCGTCCTCGACCAGCTCGGGGCCGGTCTGGTCGGCGTGCTCGTCCCGCTGTGGTTCTTCATCGCCGCGTGCGGGTTCTCGTTCCCGCTCGTGCAGGTCATCGGTCTCGCCGCCCACGGGAAAGAGGCGGGGACCGCCGCCTCGGTGCTCGGCGCCCTGAACTTCGGCGTCGCCGGGCTCATCTCGCCGGTGGTCGGCTGGCTCGGCATCACGACGGCCACCCCGATGGCGATGGTGATGGCGTCGACCGCCGCCGTCGCGATCCTGATGCTCTGGTTCGTGGTCCGACCGCGGACGGTCCCCGCGCTGACGCACTGACGACCCGGACCGCCGCGGGCTCCGGTCCCTAGGCTGTGCCCATGAGCGACGCGACGGAGCGGGCACGAGCGGCTGCCGAGGCAGCGAGACAGGCCGCCGACGAGGCACGTCGGCTCGCCGACGAAGCGGCGCGGCGAGCCGAGGAGCTCGCCGCCGCACTGGCGGCGGAGGAGCAGGCTGTCCTCACCGCGGACGCGGAACCCGCGGTCGTCGGGTCCCCGCCACCCACCGGCCTGGAGGCGCGGCTCGCGCCCGACGCGGAGCCCGCCCCTGCGGCCGCACCGGCTCCCACGACCCCTGCCGCGGCGGTCGACGCGACCGCCCCGGATCCGGTGGCGACGGCGGCGACCGGCACCGTGCCTCCCGTCCGTGCCGAAGCCGGCCCGCTCGGACCGGACGCGGTCGCGGCCATCCGTGACGGCTACGCCGTCGACGGAGGCGCGATCGAACTCGGTGCCCTCGTCAACGGCGCAGCGGTGCCCGACGTGCAGGTCCGGATCCCGCTCGCGATGCTGAACCGGCACGGGCTGGTGGCTGGGGCGACCGGCACCGGCAAGACCCGCACGCTGCAGGTGCTCGCCGAGCAGATCGCGGCGAACGGGGTGCCCGTGTTCGCCGCCGACATCAAGGGAGACCTGTCGGGTCTGGCCGTCGCGGGGCAGGCGAACGACAAGCTGCTCGACCGCACCGCGGGCATCGGCCAGCAGTGGCAGGGCGTCGCGAGCCAGGCCGAGCTGTTCTCGCTGGGCGGGCAGGGCACCGGCGTGCCGATCCGCGCCACCGTCTCGGGCTTCGGGCCGCTGCTGCTGTCGAAGGTGCTCGGGCTGAACGACACGCAGGAGTCCTCGCTCGGTCTGGTGTTCCACTACGCCACGCAGCAGGGTCTCGCGCTGGTGGACCTCGACGACCTGCGGAGCGTGCTGACGTTCCTGGTGAGCGAGCAGGGCAAGGGGGAGCTCGCCGAGCTCGGGGGCCTGTCGAAGCAGACCGCCGGGGTGATCCTGCGGGAGCTCGTCACCTTCGCTGACCAAGGTGCCGACCGGTTCTTCGGGGCGCCCGAGATCGACACGCAGCTGTTCCTGCGGACGGCGGCGGACGGGCGGGGGATCGTCAGTCTGCTCGAGGTGCCCGGTGTGCAGGACCGGCCGGAGGTCTTCTCGACGTTCCTGATGTGGCTGCTGGCGGACCTGTTCAACGAGCTGCCGGAGGTCGGCGACCAGGACGAGCCGAAGCTGGTGTTCTTCCTGGACGAGGCGCACCTGCTGTTCACCGGGGCGTCGAAGGACTTCACCGAGCAGATCGTGCGGACCGTGCGGCTCATCCGGTCGAAGGGCGTCGGGGTCTTCTTCGTGACGCAGACCCCGAAGGACGTGCCGAACGACGTGCTGGCGCAGCTCGGGTCGCGCATCCAGCACCAGCTCCGCGCCCACACCCCGGACGACGCGAAGGCGCTCCGGGCGACGGTGTCGACCTACCCGACGAGCGACTACGACCTGGGCGAGGTGCTCACGTCGCTCGCGACCGGCGAGGCCATCGTCACGGTGATGAACGAGCGGGGCGCGCCGACCCCCGTCGCGTGGACCCGGCTGCGCGCACCCCAGGGGTCGATGGACCCGATGCCGGCCGACGAGATGGCCGCACGGGTGCAGGCCTCACCGCTCCTGGCGACCTACGGCACCCGCGTCGATCCGGACTCGGCCCGCGAGGTGCTCGCGCGCCGGATGGAGGCGGCGGCCGCTGCAGCCGACGCCGCTGCCGCAGCCGACGAGGCAGCTGCCGCCGCGGCGGACGCGTCGGCGGATGCCCAGCAGGAGTACGAGCGGCAGCAGCGGGAGTTCGAGCGGGCCGAGCGAGCGTCGGACGCGCGGCGCTCCGGTCGGTCCGGCGGCTCCGGTCGGTCGGGCGGGACGCGGCGATCCGCGGGGGACCCGCTGTCGGGCCTGCTCGGCTCCGGGCTGGGCGGGACCATCGCGAAGGAAGTGGTGCGCGGGATCTTCTCGACGCTGCGGCGTCGGCGCTGACCGGTGCCGCGTCGACGGGTGCCGTGCTGACGGGTGCCGTGCGGTGGCCGCTGACCGGTCCGCCGGTGGGTCAGCGGGCGTTGAGGCCGGCGAACTCGACGGCGAGCAGCCCGCCGACGACCAGCACCACGAGGCCGCCGACGAGCAGGAACGCCGACCGCTGCTCGTACCAGGCGCGGCTCGTCGGGTAGCGCTTCGCGAAGGTGCGGGCGGAGACCGGCCGCGACTCTTCGACGACCTGCACGCCGAGCGCGTCGACGACCCGGTCGAGCCCATCGTCCCCCCACACGTCGGCGCGGAGCCGGAAGAGGTGGGTGCCGGTCCGGTCGAAGGCGACGAGTTCCCGGACGGTCCGGTCCACCGACGATCCGAAGGTCGTGGCGAGCACCAGGCTGTGCACGCGCTCGCGGGGGACCCGCCGGTGCGCCGTGAGGACCCCGCGGATCGTCAGGCCGTCTTCGTCGATCCCGATGAACGCGGTGTGCAGTCGCACGAACACGATGCCGACGGCCGCGGCCATCGCGACGACGATCCCGGCGAACACGGCCCACGTGCGGAACGGGAACGAGACCCAGACCAGGGCGACGGCGAGCGGCACTGCCGAGAAGGCGATGCTCAGCGCGGTGGAACGGACGAGGGACCGGCGCGGGCGGAGGACCGTGTCGAAGACGGCGGGCCGCACGGGCACTGCGGGCACGGTGGTGTCCCCCATGGCGCGTCTCCTCGTCCCCTCGGGTGTTCCGGGCACGCTGATCAGCACGCCCTCCGAGCGACGCCCCTGCCGCTCGATGCACCGCGGTCGGCTCGTCCCGGAGCCGTTCGCTCGGCCAGCATAGGCGACCGGCGGGTACCGGGGACAGCCCGTTCCACCCCTGGTCGGCGTTTCCCGGCCAACCGAGGGGGAACAGGGCACGCGCTCGTCCGCAGGGTGGGGGACCGGACGGTCGTGGAACGACGAAGGACCCGCACCGATCGGTGCGGGTCCTTCGTGGTGGTTCGGCCTTGCTCGCTGCGGAGAATGGGGGATTCGAACCCCCGAGGGCTTGCACCCAACACGCTTTCCAAGCGTGCGCCATAGGCCACTAGGCGAATTCTCCTGACACCGTCTCGCGACGGCGACACCCAATGGTACAGGTTCTGCGCGGTGCTCACGACCGCGTGTCGTCGGTGCCGGTGCTCCCAGATGTCGTGACATGTCCGGCGACTACCCTGGGCCTCGTGTCGACCCGCATCTACATCACGTCAGCAGAAGGGCACACGGGCAAGAGCACCGTCGCCCTCGGTGTCCTCGAGACCCTCGCCCGGTCCGTCGGCCGCGTCGGCGTGTTCCGGCCCGTCGCCAGATCGGTCGTCGAACCCGACTACGTGCTCGAGCTGCTGCTGCAGCACACGGCCGTCGGAATCTCGTACGACGACGCGGTCGGGGTCACCTACGACGACGTGCACGCCGACCCCGAGGCGGCGCTCGGCACCATCGTCACCCGGTTCGCCCAGGTCGAGCGGCAGTGCGACGCAGTCGTGGTGCTCGGGTCCGACTACACCGACGTGGGCAGCCCCACCGAGCTGTCCTTCAACGCGAAGGTCGCCGCGAACCTCGGCGCTCCGGTGCTCCTCGTGCTGGGTGGCCGCGACGCCGCCGAACGTGCGGCCCGCACCCCCGAGGGCATGGCGCAGGTGGCGGACGTCACGACGAGCGAGCTGCGGGCGGCACACGCGCAGCTGTTCGGTGTCGTGGTGAACCGTGCCGACCCGGACGCCCTCGCCGCCATCGTGACGAGCGTCGAGCAGGCCGTGCACGACGACCACCCGGACGTCCCGGTGTGGGCGATCCCCGAGGACCGCGTGCTCGTCGCCCCGACCGTCCGTGCCCTGCTGCAGGCCACCGGCGCCACCCTGGTCCGCGGTGACGACGCCCTGCTCGACCGCGAGGCCCTCGGCACCGTCGTCGCGGGAATGAGCATGGAGAACGTGCTGCCCCGGCTGATCGAGGGCGGCATCGTCGTCGTCCCCGGTGACCGGAGCGACGTCCTCATCGCCACGCTGCTCGCCAACCAGTCCGAGACGTTCCCGAGCCTGGCCGGCGTCATCCTGAACGGCGGGTTCGAGATCGCCCCGCAGGTGTCGCGGCTGCTCGAGGGCCTGTCGAGCTCGCTGCCGATCGCGCAGAACGACCTCGGCACGTACGACACCGCCCTCCGGATCACCCAGACCCGGGGCCGCCTGGCCGCCGACTCGCCCCGGAAGGCCGACCTCGCGCTCGCCCTGTTCGAGCAGCACGTCGACGCCGAGGCCCTGCGCGACCGCCTGCAGCTCGCTCCGTCCGGGGTCGTCACCCCGCTCATGTTCGAGCACGGCCTGCTCGACCGGGCCCGCAGCTACGGCAAGCGCATCGTCCTGCCCGAGGGCGAGGACGACCGCATCCTCCGTGCCGCCTCCACCCTGCTGCAGCGCCAGGTCTGCGAGCTGACGATCCTCGGCGACCCCGCCGCGATCCGCACGCGGGCGACCGAGCTCGGCCTCGACCTCGAGGCCGCGCAGCTCGTCTCGCCGTTCGACCCCGAGCTGCGTGAGCGCTTCGCCGAGGAGTACACCCGGCTCCGCGCCCACAAGGGGATGTCGATCGAGCTCGCCCGCGACACCGTCACCGACGTCTCGTACTTCGGCACGATGATGGTGCAGCTCGGGCTCGCCGACGGCATGGTCTCCGGCGCGAAGCACACCACCGCGCACACCATCCGGCCGTCGTTCGAGATCATCAAGACGCGTCCGGACACCTCGATCGTGTCGAGCGTGTTCCTGATGGCGCTCGCCGACCGCGTGCTCGTCTACGGCGACTGCGCCGTGATCCCGGACCCGACGAGCGAGCAGCTCGCCGACATCGCGATCTCGTCCGCCGAGACCGCGACCCAGTTCGGCATCGACCCCCGCGTCGCGATGCTCAGCTACTCCACCGGCGACAGCGGCTCCGGAGCCGACGTCGACAAGGTGCGCGCCGGCACCGCGTTCGTGCGGGAACGCCGGCCCGACCTGCTCGTCGAGGGCCCGATCCAGTACGACGCCGCAGCCGACCCCACAGTCGCGTCGACGAAGATGCCGGACTCCCCGGTCGCCGGCCGCGCGACGGTGTTCATCTTCCCGGACCTCAACACCGGCAACAACACGTACAAGGCCGTGCAGCGCTCGGCCGGCGCCGTGGCGATCGGCCCGGTCCTGCAGGGCCTGCGCAAGCCGATCAACGACCTGTCGCGCGGCGCCCTGGTGGGCGACATCGTGAACACCGTCGCAATCACCGCGATCCAGGCCGGCACCGCGACCGACGCGGCCTGACCGCCCGACCCGCACCGCGCCTCCAGGCCCGACAGAAAGTGACCACCCCGTGACCGCAGCCCTCGTCGTCAACTCCGGCTCGAGTTCGTTCAAGTACCAGCTCATCGAACTCGAGGACGAGCGCACGCTCGCCTCCGGGCTCGTCGAGCGCATCGGCGAGTCCGCCGGGGCCTGGAAGCACACCAACGCGCTGACGGGGGAGTCGTCGTCCAACGACGCCGCGTCGGTGCCCGACCACGCGGCCGGGTTCCAGGCGATGATCGACGCGTTCGCGAAGGTCGGGCCGTCGTTCGACGAGCACCCGCCCGCCGTCGTCGGCCACCGCGTCGTGCACGGCGGCACCACCTTCGACCGTGCGACGGTCGTCACGGACCAGGTCGAGCAGCAGATCGAGGACCTCAACAGCCTCGCACCGCTGCACAACCCCGCGAACCTCGAGGGGATCCGCGCCGCGAAGCAGGTCTTCTCGGACGTCCCGCACGTCGCCGTGTTCGACACCGCGTTCCACCAGACCATGCCCCCGCACGCGTACACGTACGCGATCCCCGCCGACCTGGCCGCCGAGTACGGGATCCGCCGCTACGGCATGCACGGCACCAGCCACAAGTACGTCTCCGAGCAGGCCGCGGAGTTCCTCGACCGGCCGCTCGCCGAGCTCAAGACGATCGTGCTGCACCTGGGCAACGGCGCCTCGGTCGCGGCGATCGACGGCGGGAAGTCCATCGAGACCTCGATGGGGCTCACCCCGCTCGAGGGGCTCGTCATGGGCACCCGCTCCGGCGACCTCGACCCCGCGGTGCTCATCCACCTGCACCGCGAGGCCGGGATGACCTTCGACGAGCTCGACACCATGCTCAACAAGCGGTCCGGTCTACTCGGCCTGACCGGCAACGGCGACATGCGCGACGTGCAGGACGCCGCCACCAAGGGCGACGAGCAGGCGGAGGCGGCGCTCGCCGTGTACCGCCACCGCATCCGTCGCTACGTGGGCGCCTACACGGCACAGCTCGGCGGGCTCGACGCGGTCGTGTTCACCGCGGGGGTCGGCGAGAACAACGCGCTGCTGCGGCGGCGCGTGCTCGCGGGGCTCGAGCACCTGGGCATCGAGATCGATCCGGACCGGAACGAGCTGGCATCGCGGGACGCCCGCCGCATCTCCACCGACGGCTCACGGGTCGCGGTGCTCGTGATCCCGACGAACGAGGAGCTCGAGATCGCCCGGCAGTCGGCTGCGGTCGCGCTCTGACGCGTGACGCCGTGGCGCCGCGTGGCGCGGCGTCGGGGCGTCGGGGCGTTGCGACGGCACGGTGCGGTGTTCGTGGGCTGGTGCGGGGTTGCCTGGTGGGTGCGCGCTTGCAGCGCGGCACGGGGCGCGGAAGTGCGCACGGGGTGAGCAGGTGCGCACGGTGCGGACGGGAGGCGCGGGGCGGGCTGGCGCCGTGCCTCCCGTCCGCCCGTGGGTCGCGTCCGGCGCATGGTGTGGCGTTCGTCGGTGGGTGCGGGGTTGCCTGTTGGGTGCGCGCTTGCAGCGCGGCACGGGGCGTGGAAGTCCGCACGGGGTGAGCAGGCGCGCACGGTGCGGGGGCGCCTGCTGGGTGCGCGCTTGCAGCGCGGCACGGGGCGCGGAAGTCCGCACGGGGTGAGCAGGTGCGCACGGTGCGGACGGGAGGCGCGGGGCGGGCGGGCTCCGTGCCTCCCGTCCGCCGGTGGGTCGCGTCGCGGCGCACGGTGCGGCGTTCGTCGGTGGGTGCGGGGTTGCCTGTTGGGTGCGCGCTTGCAGCGCGGCACGGGGCGTGGAAGTCCGCACGGGGTGAGCAGGTGCGCACGGTGCGGACGGGAGGCACGGGGCGGGCTGGCTCCGTGCCTCCGGTCCGTCCGTGGGTCGCGTCGCGGCGGCACGGTGCGGTGTTCGTGGGCTGGTGCGGGGTTGCCTGGTGGGTGCGCGCTTGCAGCGCGGCACGGGGCGCGGAAGTGCGCACGGGGTGAGCAGGTGCGCGCGGTGCGGACGGGAGGCGCGGGGCGGGCTGGCGCCGTGCCTCCCGTCCGCCCGTGGGTCGCGTCGCGGCGGCACGGTGCGGCGTTCGTGGGCTGGTGCGGGGTTGCCTGGTGGGTGCGCGCTTGCAGCGCGGCACGGGGCGCGGAAGTGCGCACGGGGTGAGCAGGGGCGCACGGTGCGCGGCCCGGCACCTTCGGCGAGGAGCTCGCACGGTGTGACGAAGCGCGCACGGTGCGGGCGGCACCGACGGGTCAGGTGAGCGCGTTCAGCGCCGCCGGGATCGGGGTATCGCCGCTGGTGACCTCGAACTGCACGCCGACCGCGGCGTCGTCGAGCAGTGCGTGCAGGACGACGGTCGCGACATCCGCGCGGGGGATCGAGCCGCGCGGCACCGTCCGGCCGACGTGGACCGTGCCCTGCGGCGGCGTGTCGAGCAGGCCGCCGGGACGCACGATCGTCCAGCGGAGGCGTCGGGCCCGCAGGTTCGCGTCCGCCTCGGCCTTCGCCCGCAGGTAGACCTGGAACACCGCGGCGTCGTCCTGCGCTGGCACGACGGCGAGCTCGGGGTCGTAGGTGTCGGCCGCCATCGCGGAGATCATCACGTACCGCTCGATGCCAGCACGCTCGGCGGCGTCGGCGAGCAGGATCGCACCGTCGCGGTCGACGGTGAGCTTCCGTTCGGCGCCGCTGTTCGGCCCGGCACCGGCGGCGAACACCACGGCATCGACACCGCGCAGGCGGAGCGCGAGGTCGTCGTCGCCGAGCTGCTCCAGGTCGGCGACGATCGCACGCGCCCCCTGTTGCTCGACGTCGGCCACGTGCGCGGGGTTGCGGACGATCGCGACGGCATCGTGGCCGGCGTCGGTGATCTGGCGGGCGAGGAGCAGGGCGATCTGGCCGTGTCCTCCGGCGATGGCGATCTTCATGTGTTCGAGTCTGCCCGTCGCGTCCGGTAGACTTCTCGGCGGCTCCTCACGTGACGCCATCCAGGCCAACTCCCCCAGGGCGGAAACGCAGCAAGGGTAACCAGGCTCTGGCGGGTGCGTGAGGAGTCTTCTTCGTTCCGGGTCGAGTCGGCTCCCCGGTGTCCCCCCCCGTTCGGGAGGTCTCGCGTCCTTTTTCGTCGATGCTTGCGGACAGCTTCCTGATCATGTGTAAAGATCTGCCTCAGGAATCCCCAACCAGGGTTCCGACCCTCCACCGCCTCACCAGCGGAGGAGCCTCCGCCGCCTCACCAGCGGTGGATTCCGAGGATCAGGTGGCGGGCGCGCCCGCCAGGAAAAGAGACACGCATGCGCAGGCACGCGTCGCTGCCCGGTACCCCCGTACCCTCCGCAGCGGACGAACGGACACGACGGATCACCCGCGCCGACGGCCGAGCTCGAGGACGAGCGACGGACGGTCGGCGGTTCCTCCTGCGCGGCGGCGTCGTCGCCACGGTGACGGCGCTCATCGCCGCCACCGTGGCGATCCAACCCGCTGCGGCCGCCCAGACCGACGTCGCCGAGGCCGAGGGGCTGCTGCTCAGCGGCTCCGGCATCGTGAACGCCGACGCGGTCGCCCAGCTCGGCGGCGCGTACTCCGCGCGGGGTGCGACCTCGGGCGGCGGCACCACGAACCAGCCGCTCAACCTGACGGCGCTCAACGCGGTCGGGGTGGACCTCGGCAACGACATCGACCTGCTGGGCCCGAACGGCATCCTGACCCTCGGCGTCGACGGTCAGTACGCCACGACCTCCGCCACGGGCGCGACCGCGTCGTCGGGGCTCCTGACGAACGACGGCGGCATCGGGGTCGGCACCGGGTCCGGCACCGGCGCTGCGACGGTCAACCTCAACCCGCTGTTCTCGCGCGTCGGCGCCGACACCACGGTGCTGTCGAACGCGCAGCTGCGGGTCGGGGCCCTGGCGTCCCGGATCCAGGCGACGCGCGGCACCACCGTCGGAACGACGACGGACTACCGGATCGCGGGCGCGGACCTCAACCTGACGAGTCCGGCGGTCACCGGACTCAGCACCGCGCTCCGGAACGACCTGCGCACCTTCTCGGGCACGGTGAACTCCGCGGTCGGTGCCGACGGGGCGCTGTCCGGCACCACCACGGCGCTGACGAGCGAGCTGCAGCGGCTCCTCCGCACGACGAGCCTCGGACTCGTGAACCTCAACGGCACGACGGTCACCGCGACCGTCGACCTGAACCTCGACGACACCCTGACCCGTGTGCTGCAGCAGCCGCTCACGGACGGTGCGGTGACGATCACCCCGTCGACCGGCGCGATCACGGTCGACCTCGACCGGCTCACCACGCTGAACGGTCAGCCGGCGAACACGTCGGTGCTGACCGAAGCGGCCGTGAGCTCGATCAACCGGAGCATCACGACGATCCTCGGAACGCAGCTGCCGACGGCGCTGCAGACCGCGGTCGTCAACACGATCAACTCGACCGCCGTGCGGGTGAACGTCACCGCGAACGTCAACCTCGCGGGCATCCCGCTCACCGCACTGGCCCTCCGCGCGGACACCACGCTCGGCGCCCTCGCCGGCACGTCGCCCGCCACCGCCACGGTGACGGCGACCGGTGGCCCCCTCGGGCTGAACGTGCTCGGCACCCTGCTCGCCCCGGCGGTCAACACCGTCGTCGTCCCGGCACTGCAGACCATCGTGCGTCCCCTGGTGACGGGCACGGCCCTGACGAACCTCGGCACGACGCTCACGGCGACGACCTCGGCCGTCTCCACCCTGCTGCGCCCCGTCGTGCTGCTGCTCCGTCAGGTCGTCGACCTCACCGTGAACGCGCAGGACACCACCGGCTTCCGCGACCCCCGCGGGTACGACACCGGATCGCGGAGCGTGCACGCCCTGCGGCTCTCCGTGCTCCCCGGGGCGAACGTCGCCACCGTGGACCTCGCCACCTCGACCGTGCGCGCCACGGCGTTCGCGGCTCCGACCATCACGGCACCCACGGCCGGACAGCAGTTCACGGTGCCGTCGGCGACCTCGACCCGCAGCGTCGTCGTGAGCGGGGCCGGAGAGCCCGGCGCCAGCGTGGCCGTCAGCCTCGGCGGGGACCGGACCGGCACCGCGACCGTCGCTGCCGACGGGACCTGGACGACGACCATCGCCGACGTCCCCACCGGTGCGTACACCGCGACCGCGACCCAGACGGTCGGCGGCACCGCGGCGGGCACCGCGACGCAGGACTTCTCCGTCGTCGCCCAGCGCGCCCTGACGATCACCACGCCCACGGCCGGTCAGACCTTCACCACCACGGGGGAGACCGCCCCGGTCACCCTGACGGGCACCGCGACGGCGAACGCGCGCATCAGCGTCGACCTGGGCGACGGCGTGACCGCGACGGGCACGGCGGACGACGCCGGCGCCTGGAGCATCACCGTCCCCGAGGTCCCGGTGGGCGAGCAGACGGCGAGCGTCACGCAGACCGTCGGCGACACGACCTCGGCACCCGTGACCCGGTCCTTCCGGGTCGTGGCCGCGGCCGGCCTGACCGTCGACACCCCCACGGCGGACCAGGACTTCCCGCTCGCCGGCGACACCCGGTCCGTCCCGTTCTCCGGCAGCGCACAGGCCGGTGCCCGCGTCGACGTCGACCTCGCTGACGGCCTGACCGCCACCACCCGCGCGAACGCCGACGGCACCTGGTCGACGAGCGTCACGGACGTCCCGGCCGGGGAGTACTCGGCCGAGGTCACCCAGACCGTCGGCGGCACCACGAGCGCCGCGGTCACCCGGGACTTCACCGTGACGGCGGCCCCCGCGCTCACCATCGACGAGCCGACCGACGGCAGCACCATCACCGTCGCCGACGACAGCTCGACCACCCCGGTGACGGTGTCCGGCTCGGCGGCCCCGAACGCCCGGGTCACCGTCGGCATCGGTGGTTCGTTCGCCGCCGCGGTCACCGCCGACGAGGACGGTGCCTGGACGACGACCTTCGCCGACGTCCCGGTCGGGGAGCGCACCGTCACGGCGCGTCAGAGCGTCGACGGCACCACGTCCGGCCCGGTGGGTACCACCTTCACCGTCGAGGCGGGCGACCCGCTCGCGATCACCGAGCCCGAGGACGGCGACGTCGTCACTGTCCTCGACGCCGACACCACCACCGACCTCGACCTGGCCGGCACGGCCGAGGCCGGCGCCGAGGTGCGGGTCTCGCTCGGCGACGGACTGACCGCCACCACGACGGCCGACGACGACGGCACCTGGACGCTGACCGTCACCGACGTCCCGGTCGGTCGGTACACGATCTCGGCGACGCAGACCGTCGGCGGGACCACCTCGCCGGCCGTCCGCCAGGTCGTCACGGTGCAGGCGGGCGCCCCGCTCGCCGTCACCGCTCCGGCGCAGGACGCCACCGTCACGGTCGCCACCGACGACTCCGTCGTCGACGTCACCGTGCGGGGCACCGCGCAGCCCGGCGCCCGCATCGAGGTCGTCCTGGACGACGGCGACGCGGTGTCCACCACCGCGAACCCGCGGGGGGCCTGGTCGGTGGTCCTGTCGGACGTCGGCACCGGCGACCACACCGCGACGGTCACCCAGACCGTCGACGGTGCGACCTCAGCACCGGTCGACCGTGACTTCGCGGTCGAGGCCGGCGACGAGCTCGTCATCGTGGCACCGGGTGACGCCCAGGAGGTCCCCGCCGGCACCGGCGGGCAGGCCAACGTGGTCGTCCGCGGCACCGCGGAGCCCGGCGCGACCGTCGCCGTCACGATCGACGAGGGCGACCCCGTCGAGGTCGTCACGGACACGGCCGGCAACTGGGAGCTCCCGACCACGCAGCTCGGCATCGGCGAGCACACCGTCGAGGCCGTGCAGACCGTGAACGGCACCGACGGCCCGGTGGTCACGCGTGACTTCACCGTGGTCCCCGGCAACGCCATCGTCATCGACACCCCGGCGAGCGGCGCACGCTTCGTCGTGGTCGACGCCGACGCCACCGCGACCGTCCGGATCACCGGCACGGCCGAGCCCGGCGCCGCGGTGACCGTCTCGGTCGGCCCCGGCACCCGGTTCACCACCACGGCTGACGACGACGGACGCTGGGCGGTCGACGCCACCGGTCTCGCCCCGACCGGCGTGTACACGGCGTCCGCGAGCCAGGAGGTCGAGGACGTCGTGACGAGCGCCGTCCCGATCACCTTCGAGGTCGTCACGGCCAACGCGCTGACGATCACCGGTCCGGCCACGGACCCGATCACGGTCGCCGGACCGGACGTCGTGCGCGACGTCACGGTCACCGGCACCGGCCAGCCCGGCGCCGCGGTCACGGCGACCCTCGCCGGCTCCGAGGACCAGGAGACGACGGTCGGTGCCGACGGCACGTGGTCGGTCACGTTCCCCGACCTCGGTGTCGACGAGCACCAGGTCACGGTCACCCAGACCCTGGCCGGCACCGTCTCCGACCCGCGCACCTCCGACCCCGTCGAACGCACGGTCACGATCGAGGCTGCCGACGCCGTCACGATCACCGCACCGGGGACCGACGTGGTCCTCCTCGTGCCGGACGCCGACGCGACGCGCGACGTCGTGGTCACGGGTTCGGCGGAGCCGGGCGCGCCGGTGACGGTGCGACTCGGCGACGACGAGGCGACCACCACCGCGGACGCGGACGGCGACTGGACGGTCACGTTCGGCGGGGTCGGTGTCGGCACCCCGACGCTCACCGCCAGCCAGACGGTCGGCGGGACCACCGCCTCCAGTCCGGACCAGACCGTCACGGTGCGGGCCGGGACCGCGCTCGCCATCGTGACCCCGGAGGACGGCGACGTCCTGACGGTCGCCGACACGTCCGGCACCGCCGACGTCGAGGTGACCGGTCGGGCGCAGCCCGACGTCGAGGTGACGGTCCGGATCTCGACCGGCGAGACCGAGACGGTGACCGCGGACGAGGACGGCCGGTGGGAGACCACCTTCCAGGACGTCCCGGTCGGTGACCACCGCGTCACCGCGACGCAGGTCGTCGGCGGGCAGACCTCGACGCCGGTGACGGCGGCGGTGTCGGTCCGTGCCGGAGCCCCGCTCGTGGTGTCCACCCCGCGCGGTGCCACCACCGTCACGGTGGCGGACGACGACGCCACCACCGGGGTCGACTTCGCGGGCACCGGTGAGCCGGGCGCGACCGTCACGGTCGACCTCGGCGACGGCGGGACCGCCACGGCGACCGTGGACGAGGACGGCCGCTGGGCGACCACGGTCGAGGACGTGCCGACCGGTTCGTTCACGGCCTCGGTCACGCAGGCCCTGAACGGCACCACGAGTGCGGCGGTCGAACGACCGGTGTCCGTGGTCGCCGCCGCGGACCTCACCATCCGTGAGCCCGGCGACGACCCGATCACGGTGGCCGACGGCGACGCGACGACGACCGTGACGGTCGCCGGGGACGCCCAACCCGGCGCCACGGTGACGGTCACCGTCGACGACCGCCACCCCGTCGAGGTCACCGCCGGTGACGACGGCTCGTGGAGCGTCGACGTGCCGGACCTCGGTGTCGGCGAGCACACCGTCGAGGTGACGCAGACCGTCGACGGCTCGACCTCGACCACCCCGGTCGGGACGACGTTCGAGATCGAGGCGGGCGCGCCCGTCGTCATCACCGAGCCGACGGCCGACCAGGAGTACACGGTCGCCGACGGGGACGGCACGACGACGGTCGACGTCGCCGGCACCGCCGAGCCGGGCGCGACCATCGTGGTCGACCTGGGCGACGGTCGCACCGAGTCGACCACCGCGGACGACGACGGCGCGTGGAGCGTCTCGGTCCCCGGTGTGCCGGCCGGCACCACGACCGTGAGCGTGACGCAGCGCATCGACGGCACCGAGTCGGCGCCGGTGACGGTGGACGTCCGAGTCCTCGTCGCCGACCCGATCACGATCGCCACCCCGGCGGACGGCACCACGATCCGGGTCGCCCAGCGCGACTCGGTCGCGACCCTCACCGCCGCGGGGGCCGCCGAGCCCGGTGCCGAGGTCCGTGTCGCGATCGACGGCGGCGACGCCCGGACCGTGACCGCGACCGACGCCGGCACCTGGAGCGTCGAACTGCCGGACACCACCGTCGGCGAGCACACGATCCGTGCGACCCAGACGGTCGACGGCTCGACGTCCGCGGTGGTGCGCAGCACCTTCACCGTGGCACCCGGTGCCGCGCTGACGGTCACCGCCCCGGCCGATGACACCACGTTCACCGTGCCGAGCACCGACCCCACCGCGACCGTCCCGGTCGGTGGCGAGGGCCAGCCCGGCGCGACGGTCCGCGTCGTCCTCGACGACGTCGACCCGGTCGTGGTCCGTGTCGGCACCGACGGGCGGTGGGAAACCACGCTGACCGACGTGCCGGCGGGGGACCACACGCTCGTCGTCACCCAGGTCGTGAACGGCACGACGTCCGATGCGATCGAGCGCGACGTGACCGTCGTGGCCGCCGCCGCGGACGCGATCGTCGTGACCAGCCCGGCCGACGGCACCGACCACCGGGTGCTCGGCGGTTCGACCAACGTGCGGGTGACCGGCACCTCGGCACCGAACGCCGCCGTCTCGGTCCGCATCGACGACGGCACCGCGGTCACCACGACCGCGGACGACGACGGTACGTGGTCCGTGACGGTGCGGGACGTCGACGAGGGATCCCACACGATCGCCGCCAGCCAGACGGTCGACGGTGTCACCACCGACGCTCCGCAGGTCGGCTTCACCGTGACGGCCGCGACGCCGGTCGTCATCTCGAGCCCGACCGACGGCCAGGCGTTCCCGACCACGGGGTCGACGACGTCGGTCCCGGTGAGCGGCACCGCCGAGCCCGGTGCGACCGTCACGGTCGACCTCGACGGCCGGACCGCCACGACGACCGCCGGCGACGACGGTTCGTGGACGGTCACGATCGGTGGCGTGCCGCTCGGGGACCACACCGTTTCGGTGACGCAGACGGTCGGCGGTCGGACCTCCGACCCGGTGACCGCCGACGTCACGGTCGTCGCTGCGCAGGAGACGGGCATCGTCATCACGAGCCCCGACCCCGGGCAGCTGATCCAGGCGGACGGCTTCGGAGACACCGGCTCGTTCACGGTGACCGGTCAGGCCACCCCCGGCGCCGCGGTGACGGTGACCCTGTCCACCGGGCAGGTCCGCACCACCACCGCCGACGACGAGGGTGCATGGAGCGTCGTGTTCGAGCGCGTCCCCGAGGGGGAGTGGACGATCAGCGCCACGCAGTCGGTGAACGGCACGACCTCGGCAGCGCCGCAGGTGCCGATCGTGGTCGACACCCTGGAGCCGCTCGCGGTCACCTCGCCGACACCGGGTTCGCAGTACATGGCCGACGAGGACGGTGACCACGACCTGATGGTCACGGGCACCGCCGAGCCCGGCGCGACCGTCACCGTGCAGCCGATGGGCCGCGACGCCGTCGCCACGACTGCCGACGAGGACGGCGAGTGGTGGGTCATGGTGGCGCTGCCGGTCGGCGGTCACATGCTGCGCGTCACCCAGTCGGTCGGCGGGTTCACCTCGCAGGCGCAGATGCTCCGCGTCATGGTGATGGACGACGCCGTCGACCCGGAGGAGCCGGGCACGCCCGGCACCCCGGGGACGCCCGGAACGCCTGGGACGCCCGGGGCCCCCGGAACGCCTGGGACGCCCGGGACCCCCGGAACGCCGGGTGCACCCGGGACGCCGGGGACCGGCGGCGGCTCCGGCACCGGGACCGGGACCGGCACCGGCATCGGCGGTGGCTCCGGGAACGGCTCCGGCGCCGGGATCGGTGGCTCCGGCAACGGCACCGGTGCCCTCGCCTGGACCGGCGCCGACGTCGTCCCGATCGCCGGCACCGCGGCGGGCCTGGTGGCCCTCGGGTTCCTGCTGCTGGGGCTCTCCCGCCTCGCCGGCAGGCTCCGTCGCCGCACCCGCGGCTGAGTCCGCACCAGCGTCACACACCGCGCCTCCCGCCCGTCGACCAGACGGACGGGAGGCGCGGTGCCGTCCGGGCGCTCGGCCCACCGCCGACGGGTGGTCCGGCCCGGCAGGACGACCTGTGGACGGGCACGCGGGTTGTCGGTCGTGACGGCTACCCTTGTCGCGTGGTCACCGCCCTGTATCGCCGTTACCGGCCCGAGAACTTCGCCGAGCTGATCGGGCAGTCGCAGGTCACCGACCCGCTCCGCACGGCGCTCCGCACGAACCGCGTCAACCACGCCTACCTGTTCAGCGGGCCCCGTGGCTGCGGCAAGACGACGTCGGCCCGCATCCTGGCGCGCTGCCTGAACTGCGCCGAGGGCCCGACCGACACCCCGTGCGGCGTCTGCCCGAGCTGCGTGGAACTCGCCCGCGACGGCAGCGGTTCGCTCGACGTCATCGAGATCGACGCCGCGAGCCACAACGGTGTCGACGACGCGCGTGACCTGCGCGACCGTGCCGTGTTCGCGCCGGCTCGCGACCGCTACAAGATCTTCATCCTCGACGAAGCGCACATGGTGACGCCGCAGGGCTTCAACGCACTGCTCAAGCTGGTCGAGGAACCCCCGGAGCACGTCAAGTTCATCTTCGCGACGACCGAGCCCGAGAAGGTCATCGGCACCATCCGGTCGCGCACCCACCACTACCCGTTCCGGCTCGTCCCGCCTGCGGTGATGCTCGAGTACATCGAGCAGCTCTGCACGCAGGAGTCCGTGTCGGTGGCCCCCGGCGTCCTGCCCCTGGTGGTGCGTGCCGGCGGTGGATCCGTCCGTGACACCCTGTCGCTGCTCGACCAGCTGATGGCCGGCAGCGAAGACGGTGCGATCGCCTACGAGCGTGCCGTGGCCCTGCTCGGCTACACCGACGCAGCCCTGCTCGACGACGTCGTCGACGCCCTGGCCGTCGCCGACCCGGCGTCCGCGTTCGCCGCGATCGACCGCGTCGTGCAGACCGGACAGGACCCCCGCCGCTTCGTCGAGGACCTGCTCGAGCGCCTGCGCGACCTGATCGTCGTCGCGGCGACGAACGAGAGCGCCGCCGCCGTCCTGCGCGGGGTCTCACCGGAAGAACTCGACACCATGAGCCGCCAGGCCGGGGTCTTCGGCGCGACCGGGCTCTCCCGTTCCGCCGACATCGCGAACCGTGCCCTCACCGAGATGACCGGCGCGACCTCGCCCCGGTTGCACCTCGAGCTCATGACGGCCCGCATGCTCGTGCCCGAGGCCGACGACACCCAGCGCGGAGCCCTCGCCCGGGTGGAGCGGCTGGAACGTCGTGTCGGGGTGGGTGACGTCGGTGGACACGACGCCGGTGGACACCAGGCCGACGCCGGCGAGCAGTCCGCTCCCGCCTTCGCCGCTGCACCGCGTCGTGAGCAGCCGGCAGCCGCGGCTCCCGCAGCGCCTGCTCCCTCCCTCGCCCCGACGCCCGCTCCGGCAGCGGCTCGTGCGACGCCTGAGCGTCCCGTCGAGCAGCCCGCCGCGCCGCAGGCCGACTCCGGAGCCGTGGCCCGTGACGCCGCAGCGTCGTGGGCAGCGGTCGCTCCGAGCACTCCTGGAGCGCCCGGACAGACCTCGGCCGAGCCCGCGAAGTCCGAGCCCTCGAAGCCGGAGCCCTCGAAGCCCGCGGCCGAGCCGGTCAGCCCGTCGTCCACGGGTCAGGGCACGACGATCGGGGACGAGCCCGCCGTCCGGACCGTCGGTGCCGTCGGCTTCCAGCAGATGCGTGACTCTTGGCCGCAGATCGTCGAGCACGTGCAGCACGCCAAGCGTTCGGCGTGGTCGGTGGTCGTCACGGCGCAGGTCACCGCGCTCCGCGACGACGTGCTGACGCTGACGTTCCCGAGCCAGCAGGACGTCGCCTCGTTCAAGGAGATGTCCGACCCCTCGGCGAGCGTCAGCGAACTGCTCCGCGCCGCCATCGTGGACGTCCTCGGGCTCCGGGTGAAGTTCGTCGCCCGCGGGCCCGGACAGCAGCAGCGTCCCCAGCAGCAGCAGCAGCAGTCGGCTCCGGCACCGCAGGCTGCCGCACCGGCCCAGCGTCCGGCGCCCGCTGCCCAGGCGCCCGCCGCCGCCGCCGCGACCCCGGCCCCGGCCCCGGCGCCCGAGTCCGCAGCACCGGAGTCCCCGGCACCGGCGTCCGCTGCCGAGCCCACGCCGACGGCTGCCCCTGCCGCCGAGCCGAAGGCCGCGTCGGCAGCACCCGGGTCGACGGCACCTCCTGCGCCGACGGCAGCGCCCGCGCCGAAGTCCGCGCCGGCGCCGAAGTCCGCGCCCGAGCCGAAGGCAGTGCCGACCGCGTCCGCCCCGCAGCGCGACCAGGCACCGGCCGAACCGACCCCCGCTCCCTCGGGAGCGCCGGTGACGGACTGGGCGGTCGCGACGATCCCCGCCAGCGACCCCACCGCCGACGCCGTCCCGGAGTCCGTCGAGCCCAGCTGGGCAGCACCCTTCGGCACCGTGCCGGCGTCCGCGCCGGTCGCCCCCGCCGAGACGAGCACGCCCCAGCCGGCCGAGTCGGCACCGTCGGCCGCACCCGCGCGACCGGGCGCTGCCACGGCCGGGCAGCCCGACGGCCCGACCACCCCGGGTCCGCAGGCGGCGTCCGGAGCGGGAGCCGTGCCTCCCGGCGGTCCCGTCGTGCCGGGCGTCCCGGTCGACGACTACCCGCTCGACGACGAACCGTACGACGACGGCGCCCCGTTCCCTGACCCTGGGATCGGACGCGGTGCAGCGCCAGCAGCACCCGCAGCCGCCGCGCCGGCAGCCCCGACGCAGCAGCCCGCACCGCAGCGCGCGGCCCAGCCCGCCGCCGCTCCCGCGCGCACCGCACCGCCCGCACGCCGCGCCCCGGTCGCCGGCCGGTACGGCGAGGCGGTCGTGCGTGAGATCCTCAACGCCCAGTTCATCGAGGAGACCGCTCTCCACCAGGACGGTGCCTGATGTACGACGGGATCGTCCAGGACCTCATCGACGAGTTCGGTCGCCTGCCCGGCATCGGCCCGAAGTCGGCGCAGCGCATCGCCTTCCACATCCTGCAGACCGAGTCGTTCGACCCGAGTCGTCTGTCCGAGCTGCTGGCCGACGTCAAGGAGCGGGTCCGCTTCTGCGAGATCTGCGGCAACGTCACCGAGAACGTCCAGTGCAGCATCTGCCGCGACCCGCGCCGCTCGCCAGCCACGATCTGCGTGGTGGAAGAAGCGAAGGACGTCGCGGCGATCGAGCGCACCCGCGAGTTCCGCGGGCTGTACCACGTGCTCGGCGGGGCGATCAGCCCGATCGACGGCATCGGACCGGACGACCTGCGCATCCAGCAGCTCATGACGCGTCTGGCCGACGGCACCGTGGCCGAGGTCATCATCGCGACCGACCCCAACCTCGAGGGCGAGGCGACGGCGACGTACCTCAGCCGGCTGCTCGTCCCGATGGGCATCCGCACCACCCGGCTCGCGTCGGGGCTGCCGGTCGGCGGCGACCTGGAGTACGCCGACGAGGTCACGCTCGGTCGTGCCTTCGAGGGGCGCCGCGTCGTCGGCGGCTGACCACCACGCAGGATCCTTGCGTCAGGGCCCGCTCGCACGCAACATCCCCGAAACACCGACTACCATTGTGAGACCGCGTGACCTCGCGGTGTCGCCGTCTCCGGGAGTACCAGCCAGTGGCCTTGATCGTGCAGAAGTTCGGTGGTTCATCCGTCGCGGACGCCGAGAGCATCAAGCGCGTGGCGAAGCGGATCGTCGAGACGAAGAAGGCCGGCAACGACGTCGTCGTGGCGGTGTCGGCGATGGGCGACACCACCGACGAACTCGTCGACCTGGCGCACTCCGTCACACCGATCCCCGCCGGCCGTGAGCTCGACATGCTCCTGACCGCGGGGGAGCGCATCTCGATGGCGCTGCTCGCGATGGCGATCAAGAGCCTCGGGGTCGAAGCGTCGTCCTACACCGGCAGCCAGGCCGGCATGCTCACCGACGCCCAGCACGGCAAGGCCCGCATCGTCGACGTCACCCCGAAGCGCGTGCGCGAGGCGCTCGACTCCGGCCACGTCGCGATCGTCGCCGGGTTCCAGGGCTTCAACCGCACGACGGGCGAGATCACGACGCTCGGTCGCGGCGGCTCCGACACCACCGCCGTCGCCCTCGCCGCAGCGCTCGACGCCGACGTCTGCGAGATCTACACCGACGTCGACGGCATCTTCACCGCCGACCCCCGCGTCGTGCCGAAGGCCCGCAAGGTCGACCGCGTCACCAGCGAGGAGATGCTCGAGCTCGCAGCCTCGGGTGCCAAGGTCCTGTACATCCGCGCCGTCGAGTACGCCCGGCGGCACGGCGTCACCCTGCACGTCCGGTCCTCGTTCAACAACAACGAGGGCACCATCGTCTACAACCCTGCCGAGGGGGAAACCGTGGAAGAACCGATCATCACCGGGATCGCCGGAGACCTCTCCGAGGGCAAGATCACCGTCGTGGGGGTCCCGGACCAGCCGGGCAAGGCCGCCGAGATCTTCACCAACGTGGCACGCGCCGGGGCGAACATCGACATGATCGTCCAGAACGTGTCGGCGGCGTCGACCGGGCGGACGGACATCTCGTTCACCCTGCCGAAGGACCAGGGCCAGACCGTGCTGACGGCGCTCGAGGTCGCGAAGGCCGACATCGGCTACGAGAGCATCCAGTACGACGACCAGATCGGCAAGCTCGCCCTGGTCGGCGCCGGCATGCGCACGAACGCCGGTGTCTCGGCGCAGCTGTTCCGCGCCTTGCACGACGCGTCGATCAACATCGAGATGATCTCCACGTCCGAGATCCGCATCTCGGTCGTGACCCGTGCCGACACCCTGAACGAGGCGATGCGCGTCGTGCACAGCGCATTCGGCCTCGACGCCGACGCCGAGGCCGTCGTCTACGCCGGCACCGGCCGCTGACGCCCGCCGACCCGTCGATCCGCTGAACCACCAGGAGCACCGCATGAGCACCCTCACCGTCGCCGTCGTCGGCGCCACCGGCCAGGTCGGCGCCGTGATGCGTCGCCTGCTCGAAGAGCGCGCGTTCCCGGCCGACCGGGTCCGCTTCTTCGCGAGCGCCCGTTCCGCCGGCACGACGCTGCCGTTCCGCGGCGAGCAGATCGTGGTCGAGGACTCCGAGCTCGCCGACCCGTCCGGCATCGACATCGCGCTGTTCTCCGCCGGGGCCACCGCCTCGCGGGCCCTCGCGCCGAAGTTCGCCGCCGCCGGCGCGCTCGTCGTCGACAACTCGAGCGCCTGGCGCATGGACCCCGACGTCCCGCTCGTCGTGAGCGAGGTGAACCCGCACGCCATCGACCAGGCGCCGAAGGGGATCATCGCGAACCCGAACTGCACGACCATGGCGATCATGCCGGTGCTCAAGGTGCTCGACACCGAGTCCGGGCTCCGCCGCCTGGTCGCGACGACCTACCAGGCGGTCTCGGGTTCCGGGCTCGCCGGGGTCGAGGAACTCCTGGGCCAGGCGAAGGCCGCGCTCGAGCAGGACACCGCTGCGCTGACGCACGACGGATCCGCCGTGACGTTCCCCGAGCCCGTCAAGTACGTCCGCCCGATCGCCTTCGACGTCGTGCCGCTCGCCGGCAGCATCGTCGAGGACGGCCTGGGCGAGACCGATGAAGAGAAGAAGCTCCGGAACGAGAGCCGGAAGATCCTCGAGCTGCCCGACCTGCTCGTCGCCGGCACGTGCGTGCGCGTCCCCGTGTTCACCGGGCACTCCATCTCGGTGCACGCCGAGTTCGAGCGTCCGCTGTCGCCCGAACGTGCGACCGAGATCCTGTCGAGCGCACCCGGAGTCGAACTCTCCGACGTCCCGACCCCGCTGCAGGCCGCCGGCCAGGACCCGGCGTTCGTCGGCCGCATCCGCGCCGACCAGTCCGCGCCCGAGGGCCGCGGCCTCGTGCTGTTCGTCAGCAACGACAACCTGCGGAAGGGTGCCGCGCTCAACGCGGTGCAGATCGCCGAGACGATCGTCGCGCGCCGCTCCGTCGACGCGTAGCGCGCCCCGGGCGCGACCAGCAGACGGACAGGAGGCCCGTGGCGACACCGCCACGGGCCTCCTGTCCGTCTGTCGGGTGCCGCCGGTAGGATCGACGGGTGGCAGAGCAGCAGGTGGACCCCATCGACGTCGTCCTGATCGGCGGAGGCATCATGAGTGCCACGCTCGGGGCCATCATCCACAAGCTCGAGCCGAGCTGGAAGATCCGCGTGTACGAGCGGCTCGGCACGGTGGCGCAGGAGTCCTCGAACCCCTGGAACAACGCGGGCACCGGCCACTCGGCACTGTGCGAGCTGAACTACACGCCGGAACTGCCTGACGGCCGCGTCGACATCGCGAAGGCCGTCACGGTCAACGAGCAGTTCCAGGTCTCGCGGCAGTTCTGGGCGCACCTGGTCGAGACCGGCGTGCTGCCGGAGCCCACGAACTTCATCAACCCCACGCCGCACATCTCCTTCGTGTGGGGCGAGGCCAACGTCGCCTACATGCGCGCCCGGTACGAGGCCATGCGGGACCACCCGCTCTTCGCGGGCATCGAGTTCTCGGACGACCCGGCGCAGATCCGGAAGTGGGCACCGGCGCTCATCCCCGGCCGCAAGAAGGACCAGCCGATCGCGGCGACCTACTCGGCAGCCGGCTCGGACGTCGACTTCGGGTCGCTCACCCGTCAGCTCTTCGACCAGCTCGAGATCGACGGTGTCGAGTTCGAGCCCTCGCACCAGGTCACCAACCTGACCCGCTCGAAGGTGTCCGAGGGCTGGGTGCTCAACGTCCGCAACGAGATCGGCCGGTCGACGCAGCGCATCGCCGCGAAGTTCGTCTTCGTCGGCGCCGGCGGCGGAGCCCTGCACCTGCTGCAGAAGTCCGGCATCCCGGAGATCCGCGGCTACGGCGGCTTCCCGGTGTCGGGCGAGTTCCTGCGCACCGACGACCCCGAGGTGGTGCAGAAGCACTCCGCCAAGGTCTACGGCAAGGCCAGCGTCGGTGCCCCGCCGATGTCGGTGCCGCACCTCGACACCCGCATCGTCGACGGTGGGTCGTCGCTGATGTTCGGGCCGTACGCCGGGTTCAGCCCGAAGTTCCTGAAGCAGGGCTCGGTCCTCGACCTGTTCCGTTCGATCCGACCGCACAACCTCCGCCCGATGCTGAGCGTCGCGTTCTCGAACTTCGACCTGGTCCGCTACCTGGTCGGCCAGCTCCTCGCGTCGAAGCACACCAAGTTCGAGGCGCTCCGCGACTTCATGCCGAGCGCCGAGCCCGAGAACTGGCACCGCATCACCGCGGGGCAGCGTGTCCAGGTGATCAAGCCCGACAAGGACAAGGGCGGTGTGCTGCAGTTCGGCACCGAGGTCATCACCGCCGCCGACGGCTCGATCGCCGGCCTGCTCGGGGCGTCGCCGGGTGCCTCGACCGCCGTGCCGATCATGCTCACGATGCTGCGCCGGTGCTTCCCGGACCGGTGGGACGGCTGGCAGGACGACGTCCGCGCGATGGTGCCGACCTACGGGCAGGACCTCGGGGACGACCCGGCTCTGGCCGACGCCACGCTCGAGCGCACCGCGAAGGTGCTCGGCCTGCACCACTGAGGCCTGTCGTGGTCCGGGCCGGTTTGCGGTCTGTTCGAACGTGTGTTCGAATGACGGCATGCGGTGGAGTGGACAGGCGATCGACGCCGAGCAGAGCGACGCGCTGCCCGGGATGGAATCGAACAGCGGATTCGTCCGGAGCGTGACGACGCCCGAGTTCGCCGGGGTGACCTTCCACGAGGTCCTCGCGAAGAGCGCCCTGAACCGGGTGCCGAGCGCGGACGGGTCGGGCACGTACGGCTGGACGATCAACCCGTACCGCGGGTGCAGCCACGCCTGCGTGTACTGCTTCGCCCGCCCGACCCACACGTACCTGGAGTTCGACGGCGGCGCCGACTTCGACCAGCAGATCGTGGTGAAGACGAACGTCGCCGACGTGCTGCGTCGTGAGCTCGGCAAGCCCTCGTGGGACCGTCACCCGGTGGCGCTCGGCACGAACACCGACCCGTACCAGCGGGCCGAGGGGCGGTACCGGCTGATGCCCGGCGTGATCGAGGCGCTGGCGGAGTCACGCACCCCGTTCAGCATCCTGACGAAGGGCACCCTGCTGCGTCGCGACCTGCCGCTGCTGGCCGAGGCGGCGAAGGTGGTGCCGGTCGACCTCGCCATGTCGATCGCCGTGTACGACGACTCGCTGCAGCAGTCGGTCGAGTCCGGCACCCCGACGACGTCGGCCCGGCTGGCGACCGTGCGGGCCATCCGCGACGCGGGGCTCGACTGCGCCGTGTTCCTGATGCCGGTGCTGCCGTACATCACCGACACCCGGGCGCACCTCGACGACGCCATCGGTCGGGCGACCGCGGCCGGTGCGACGAGCATCATGTACTCGGCGCTGCACCTGCGGCCGGGCGTCAAGCCGTGGTGGTTCGAGTGGCTCGGCCGCGAGCGACCCGACCTGGTGCAGCGGTACCGCGCGATGTACCTCGACAACACGTACGCGCCGAAGGACTACCGACGGTGGCTGTCGGAGCGCATCCGCCCGATCCTGGCGGCGCACGGGGTCGGACTGGGGCGCGTGGACCCGGCGACGGGGTCGATGGGCTTCTCGGAACCGCGAACGCTGCAGCGGGGGATGCCGCAGGGGCTGGGTCCGGGCCTGCCACAGGCGCTGCCGCAGGAGCAGTCGGTGCCGACGGTGTCACCGCTGAAGCGCGCCGACCCCGGGTTCGACCAGCGGCTGCTCCGGCCGACGGCCGCACAGACGCTGTTCTGAGGAGCGTCCGTCCGGGTCGTGTCCGGTCCACGTTCGGGGGACAGCGGGACCCCGGTCCGGGCCGCTATCATCGTGCGGGTCGCCGCACGGCCCCGGATTCGGGGTACACGGCCGCTGCTCCGGTGGTTGGATCGTGGACGGCGCCCTCGCCACCCGGAAGGATCCACCTCGTGCTCGGCATCCCCACGCACCTCGCACCGCGAGTGAACGCGTGGTCGACCGTGCGCGCATTCCACGCCGGCGCCATCGGCTCGCTGGTGGCCGCGGCCATCACGCTCGTGCTCTACGGCCTGTCCGAGCCCGGGGTGCGGGTCGTCGGCACGGCGCTGGCTGTCGTCCCGATGCTCGCCATGATCGGCGTGCACGTGCAGTTCGGCAACCGCGTCTCGGCGATCGCCTTCCTGGCCGTCGGCGGTGTCTGTGCCTGGTGGTTCGCCGTCGGGGTCCAGCAGCAGGTGCCGACCGGTTGGGTGACCTCGTACCTGATGTCCCTCGTCGTGATCCCGCTCATCCTGGTCGGGGGAGCAGGCGCCGTGCCGAGCCGCGTCGTGCTGTGGTCCTTCGTGGGCTTCCTGACCGGACGACTCGCGACCTGGATCGCCATCGTGCAGGCCGACCAGTCGCCCCGTCCGCTCATCCTCGCCTGGGTCACGCTGGGCTTCGTGGTCGCGCTCGTGCTCTTCACGACCCGCAGCACGGGGCGGAGCGAACGGGTACAGCCCGAGCTCCTGCGCTCCGCGCGCGAAGAACACGTGTCCGCGTACCGCGCCGGGGTCGAGGCCGAGGCGTCCGCGATCCTGCACGACACCGTGCTCAACCACCTCGGCGCGATCGCCCTCGCGCCGGACGGCCCGATGGACCCGCACCTCGCCGAGACGGTCGACGCCGACGTCGCGGTGCTCACCGGCAAGGGGTGGCTCGCGCCGGCCGCCCGCCCGCGTCCCGGGGCCGCGGCCGAGGCGTTCGGCACCATGGTCGACGAGCACCGGACGCTCGGACTCGACGTGACCGTCTCGGGTGACAGCTCCGCGCTCGAGCGCCTGGACCAGCGTGCGCTGTCGGCGGTCGTCCGGGCCGTCGGCCAGTGCCTGGCCAACGTGCGGAAGCACGCGGGGACCGACGCCGCAGAGGTCAGCGTGTTCGACGACAGCGCGTCCTGCACCGTCATGGTCGTCGACGACGGTCGTGGGTTCGACGAGGACGCCACCGGAGCCGACCGGATGGGCCTCCGCGGTTCGGTGCGAGAGCGGATCGGCCGGGTCGGCGGTGACGTCCAGATCTGGTCGTCGCCCGGTTCCGGCACGAGCGTGATGATGACCGTGCCGTACGGACCGGTCACCGGCGCGGTCACCGTGCCGGCGGTCAGCGGCGACCTGGGGATCGAGCGATGACGGCGGCTCGGCAGCGCGGGTCCCGCCGCACCGCCCAGCAGTACGACCCGCTCGGCGCGATGGGGTCGCGGCCACTGGCCGTCGTGCTCGGTGCCGGCAGCGTCGTCTGGGCACTGCTCGTGTCGATCTTCGACCGCGACGTCGTGGGCAGCCCCACCCTCAGTGCCCTCACCGTGCTGCTCGTCGCGGCCTCGGCGGTGGTGGTGCTCGCTGCCTCGAGCCCGTTCCGAGCGCCGTTCCCGCGGTCGGCGTTCGTCGCGCACGTCGGGTTGCTCGGCCTGGCGTCGGTGACGAGCGTCGCGGCGCAGTGGGGACCGGACCGCAGCGCCCTGAACGACTTCATGTCCCTGATCACCGCGACCGGCATCGTCATGGTCGCGCCGTACCGACCGTGGACCGACCTGACGATCGGCGGGCTCGTGCTGGCCGCGGTGAACGCCGTGACCTGGGGTGCCGGTGCTGCAGAGTTCCCGCACGAGGTGCCGGTCGCCGTCGCGGCGTTCCTGGCCGCGGCCCCGACGCTCGTGCTGACCGCGGCGTCCGCGGTGTTCGCCTGGACCTTCGCGGGGCTCGCCGAACGGGTGCAGATCCGTGCCGGGTCGTACTCCGTCGCACGCGCCGAGCGGGACGGCATCGCGGCGAGCGTGCAGCAGGACCGCTCGACGATCCTGTCCCGCGACGTCGCCCCGTTCTTCGCCGAGCTCCGCACACGCGACGTCATCACCGACGCCGACCGTGCCCGTGCCCGCGCGATCGCCGACGGCATCCGCGCGTCCATGGTCGCCGACGCCGACCGCACCTGGTTCGAGCACGCCGTCCGGGTCGACGGCGGCCAGGCGCCGGTGGTCGACGACCCCGACGGCCTCATCGCGACGCTCGACACCGACCAGCGGGCGGTCGTCCGCACGTTCGTCCGTGCGGCCCTCCGTGCCTCGACCGTCGACCCGGCCGGCTTCCGCGCGACCGTGCGACGAGCCGACACTCTGGCGGACCCGGCACCCCAGGCCCGCCCGGCGGACCACGCCGCCCCCGCGGCTCGGGCAGCCGCGGCGTCCCGACCCGCGCAGGCACCCGCACCCGCTCGTGTGTCCGTCGACGTGGAGCTCGCCGTCGCGGACTCCGACATCGGCATCCACCGCACCTTCGACCCCTACTTCGCCGTCCTCCGCGTGACGTTCCCCGACCTCGACGTCGCGGTCCGCCCTTCCGCCCTCGCACTAAGGTTCTCCTATGACCAGCACTGACCCGAACAGGCTCTCGGAGGGGTCGCCGTCCCTCCCGAACCCGGGAGCACGACGTGTGCGGCTGGCCATCCTCGACGACCACGAGGTGCTGCTGGACAGCCTGTCGAGCTGGATCGCGGTGAACGCGTTCGACTTCGACCTGGCCCTGACCGCGCACACCTGGCTCGAGATGGTCCACAGTGACAGCTTCCCGACCGACCTGGTGTTCCTGGACTTCCAGCTCAAGGAACCGGTCTCGATCGAGGCCCGTGTCCGCACGTGCCGTGCCGCCGGAGCGAAGGTCATCGTGCTCTCGAGCGTCGACAGCCGTGAGTCCCGCGACCGCGCCCTGGCCGCCGGCGCCGCGGCGTTCCTGTCGAAGTCGCTCCCGATGCGCGAGGTCATGGACGTCGCCCGCGAGATCATGGGCGTCGCCCGCGAGACCCCGCAGCCCCGGGAGTGGCGTCCGCTGCCGACGGGTGCGGCCGCGCACCAGCGCCCGAAGCTCAGCGCCGGTGAGGAGGAGGCGCTGCGGCTCTACGTGTCCGGCTACTCGACGAACGAGGTCGCCGCGCAGATGAACGTGCAGTACGAGACCGCCAAGACCTACCTGCGTCGCGTGCGCGAGAAGTACAGCAAGGTGGGCCGCCCCGCCTCGAAGAAGTCCGACCTCATCCGTCGGGCCGCCGAGGACGGGTTCCTCGCGTAGTGGCGAAGCTCTACTTCCGCTACGGCGCGATGAACAGCGGCAAGAGCACGGGCTTGCTGCAGGCCGCCTACAACTACGAGGAGCGCGGGCACCGGGTGCTGCTCGCCAAGCCCGCGGTGGACACCAAGGGCGACCGTGAGATCGTCTCCCGCCTGGGTGTCACCCGGACCGTCGACATCGTGTTCTCGCCGGACGCCGACGTGCGCCAGGCGGTCACCGCCGCCGGTGCCGTCGACCCCGAGTCGGAGCGCCTGGACGGCATGGTGCGGCCCGTCAGCTGCGTGCTCGTCGACGAGGCGCAGTTCCTCACCCCGCGGCAGGTCGACGACCTGCTGCGCATCGCGGTGCTCGACGAGATCCCGGTCATCACCTACGGCATCCGCACGGACTTCCGCACCGAGGCGTTCCCCGGCAGCGCCCGCCTGCTCGAGGTCGCGCACTCCCTCGAAGAACTGAAGACCATCTGCCGCTGCGGCCGCAAGGCGGTCTTCAACGCCCGGACTGTCGACGGCCGGTTCGTCTTCGACGGCTCCCAGGTCGCGATCGACGGTGTCGACGTCGCCTACGAGTCGCTCTGCGCCAACTGCTACCTGACGGAGTCCGGCGGCCGCCTCGACGGCGCCTGACGGTCTGCCGGGCGGAGACGACACTCGCTCGGTTCGTCGAGCGGTCACGACACCCCACTCGGTTTCGCCGTGCGGTCACATCGCGTCGGCGGTGCGCCTGTCGGGCGACCGGACGTGACCGGTCCGCGAGGTACGCGCGGCACGTCGTGACCGCTCGGCGTCCGAGACGCAACCGACAGGCGGCCTGGAGGCGCGGTACGGCCCCGCCACGGGCCTCCCGGCCGTCGCGCCGCACGTCCAGGGCGGGCCGCGTGCGTCAGCCGAGTGGTCGCGAATCGTCGCTGCCGCGACTTCCGGGCGACGCCCGGTGACCGGGCGGCGGCTGGACGACGGCATGTCGTGACCGGTCGACGTCCCGGTCCCGGGTGGAATGCGGGTGCGCCGGCGTGCGTTGGTGACCACATGACCGACGACACCCTGCACCTGTCCGTCCTCGACCTGGCCACCCGCGAGTACGGCCAGTCCAACACCGAGGCCCTGCAGGGGTCCATCGACATGGCCGTGCACGCCGAGCAGCTCGGGTACGAGCGGTTCTGGGTCGCCGAGCACCACGGGATGCCGGGCATCACCTCCTCGGCCCCGGCGGTGCTGCTGAGCGCCGTGGGCGCGGCCACCTCGACCATCCGCATCGGATCCGGTGGCGTCATGCTGCCCAACCACGCGCCCCTCGTCGTCGCCGAGCAGTTCGGCACCCTCCGTGCGCTGTACGGCGACCGGGTCGACCTCGGTCTCGGGCGCGCTCCCGGCACCGACGGTGCGACGGCGATGGCCCTCCGCCGCACGGACCGACTCGACGTCGACGACTTCCCGGACCGCCTGGCCGACCTGATCGGGTTCTTCACCGGCATGGGCGCGGAGAACCCGCTGGCCGGCATCCGCGCCGTGCCGGGCTACGGCGACGTGCCGGAGTTCTGGCTGCTCGGGTCCTCCGGCTACAGCGCCCAGGTCGCCGGTGCGCTCGGTATCTCGTTCGCCTTCGCCCACCACTTCGCGTCGGACAACACCGAGGCGGCACTCGCCCTGTACCGCGACTCGTTCCGTCCGTCACGCTTCCGCCAGACGCCGAACGCGCTGATCGGTGTGCAGGTCGTCGCCGACGAGGACCCCGCCGTCATCGACGAGCAGAGCGCCCCGGGCATGATCTCGTTCATCCGGATGCGCTCGGGCCGGAAGCCCGAGCCGGTGTCGATGGACGAGGCGCGTGCGTACGAGTTCAACGACCTCGAGCGTCGGTTCATCGCGGCCCGCACCGAGCGTCAGGCCTACGGCAACGCCGAGCAGGTCGCGGAGAAGATCAACGCGCTCGTGGCGTCGACCGGGGCGAACGGCGTGATCGTGTCGCCCGGTGCTGCGCAGGCGCGGTACCGGCACCAGGCGCTCGACGTCGTGGCCGGGCTGCACGCCGCCGGCAAGCTCGTGCCTGCGGGTGCTGCAGTCTCCGTCTAGTTCGCTTCGTGAGCAGGAATGGTCGGGTCGCCGTCGTGCACCCGACCATTGCTGCTCACGAAGTTCCGCGGCGCCTCAGGTGAGCAGGCCCAGGCGCGTGGCGGCGGCGACCGCCCCGACGCGGGAGCCGACGTCGAGCTTCCGGAACACGTTGTAGACGTGGCGCTTCACCGTGCCGATCGCGAGCTGCAGGTCGGCGGCGATCTCGGCGTTGGTGCGGGCGGCGGCGATGAGTCGCAGGACCTCGAGCTCGCGGTCGCTCAACGGTGAGCCGGCACGGGCCTCGGTCACCAGGTCGACCGGGAACGTGACGGGTGCCGCATCGGCGTGGGCTGCCCGGGCGATCCGGTCGACGAGTTCGCGGCTCGGGGTGTCCTTCGTGACGAAGTCGACCGCGCCGGCATCGAGCAGGGTGCGGCGGAGGACGGCGTCCCGGTGCATCGTGAGCACCACCACCCGGATGTCCGGGCGGGTGCGGCGGACCGTGGCGATCGTCGTCCGTGCCGGCGGGCCGTCCAGCTCGACGTCGAGCAGCAGGACGTCGATCGCCGCGGCCTCGGGGGAGTCGAGCACCTCGGCCGGTCGCTCGCCGTGCGCGACGACGCGGATCGTGGGGACTGCGGCCAGGATCGTGGCGAGTCCTTCGCGGAAGAGCCGGTGGTCGTCGACGATGGCGACGTGGGTGACGGTCACAGGGTGCCCCTCGGGATGGTCAGGCGGACGGTGGTGCCGTGGTCTCGGCTGCCGCGGACGCTCTCGACGTCGAGCCGGGCGCCGATCACCGCGGCACGCTCGCGCATGGTCTGCTGCCCGAGGCGGCCGTCGGCGTCGCCCTCCACCTCGAAGCCCGGACCGTCATCGGCGACCGTCACCACCAGTGCTGCGCGTGACCAGAGGAAGCGCACCGAAGCCGTCGCTCCAGGCGCGTGTTTGCTGCGGTTCGTGAGCGCCTCGAGCAGGATCGTCAGCGCTTCCTCGGCCTGCCAGTTCGGCAGGGGACCGGAGACGCCCGTCGACTCGATGGACAGGAGGTCGTCGTCGGGGAACAGGTCGCGCACGTGCCGTCGGAGCGCGTCGTCGAGCAGGGCATCCCCGACCCGGGCGTGCAGGCTCACTGCGAGGTCCTGTACGTCGCCGAGCGCGCTCCGGAGCAACCGCGCTGCGTCGTCGAGCTGGCCGGCTCGTTCGTCCGCAGGCGGGTCCGTCAGCAGGACGAGGTCGAGGCGCTGCAGCCCGGCGAGGATGCCGTGGGCGACGCGGTCGTGCAGGTCCCGCGCGATCTGCGTGCGGGAGTCCAGGTGTGCCGTGGTGAGGCGTTGGCGCAGCGCTTCCGTGTACGCGACCGCCCCGGCCGGGAACCGGCTCCAGATGCCGGCGTGCAGGGCCCTCGTGGCCCGCAGGACCTCGGCGGTGGACGCCGCGCCGACCTCGTCGACGAAGACCGGCAGGTAGGCGTCGAACAGCATCTCCGCCGCGAGCATGGCGCCGGCCGGGTGCTGGGCGTGCTCGGCGTGCAGACTGCCGGTCGCCAGGTGCTCGGGGTCGAGGAACGCGTGGCTCACGACGCTGCCGTCGGTCCCCGCGGCGTAGCGCTCGTGGGCCTCGGCGATCATCGACGAGACGTTCTCGGTGAGACTCTGCGCCAGCACCGGGTCGTCCGCGAGGTCGGGGAACTCGGCGGCGATCGCGGCGAGCACTGCGGCGAGGGGATGGTCGTTCTGCATGGCGCTTGCGAGCGTAGCGGGAGGGGCTGCTCGCGTTGGAGCAGGACCGGCTGACTGGGTCGTGGGACCCATCGGGCGGCCGAGATGCACCCGGGGAAAGCAGAAGGCCCTGGTTCCGGAGAACCAGGGCCTTCTTCGTACTGTCTCAACACAGTGTCGGGGTGACAGGATTTGAACCTGCGACCTCCTCGTCCCGAACGAGGCGCGCTACCAAGCTGCGCCACACCCCGCGGTGTGATCACTCCGTACCGGAGCAACCAGACAATACTATCCGATGATCGGGGATGCTCACGACCATCCGGCGAACTCCCGGGCGCGTCGGCTCAGGAAGCCCGTGCAGTGAGGGTGACCACGACGGCCTCGGGTCGGCAGGCGAACCGGACGGGCGCGTAGATCGAGGTGCCGAGGCCCGCGGAGACCTCGAGCCACGACCAGTGGTTGCGGTGCTCCCACTTGTGCAACCCGCTGGCGTACCGGCGGGGGAGGTCGCTGTTCGTGACGAGCGCGCCGACCCCGGGGACCGCCACCTGACCGCCGTGGGTGTGCCCGGCGAAGATGATGTCGGCACCCTGCGTCACGAAGGCATCGAGCACGCGACGGTAGGGCGCGTGCGTGACACCGATCGCCACCGGTGCGGGGCCATCCTCGTCCTCGGACCACGGCACGTCGCTGCGCATCTCGTCGACGTTGGTGGGGAGCAGGTCGAGGCGGTCCCAGTCGCGGTGCGCGTCCGAGGTGCCGAACAGTTCGAACCGGGAGCCGCGGAGTTCGATCGCGTGCGCCTGGTCGTTGAGGTCGAGCCAGCCGAGCGACTCGAAGAACGCCGTCTGCCGGTCGATGTCGAGACCGACGGGCTCCGCAGCCTTGTGCATCCGGCTCGGCCCCGAGAAGTACTTGAGCGGGTTGCGCGGGGACGGCCCGAAGAAGTCGTTCGACCCGTAGGCGAAGACACCGGGCACCCCGCGGAACGGCTCGAGCGCGTACTCCACGGCGGCGTTCGCGGTCGCGTGGCCGAGGTTGTCCCCGGTGTTCACGATGAAGTCCGGTTCGACCAGGCTCAGGTCGCGCAGCCACTGCTGCTTGTCGGCCTGCCACGGGGCCATGTGGATGTCGGAGAGGTGCAGGACGGTGACGTCACGGGAACCCGGCGGGAGCACCGGAACGGTCTCCCACCGGATCCCGAAGCGACGACGCTCGACGAGTGACCCCCACGCTGCCGAAGCAGCTCCGACGGCCGCGCCGGCAGCGAGGACACCGAGTGCGGTGCGACCGCGGGTCACTTGCAGTCCTTGGGCGCCTTGCCGTTCTTGTCGCCGTAGAGCTGGATCGTCACGTTGTCGTTCTTGTTCGCCGTGGCGTTGATCGCCGGCTCGACCGCGGCGACCTTGCAGGTCTTGCCACCGCCGCCCTTGGCGTAGCTGTCGGCGAGGTTGACGCTCGTGAACCCGGCATCGTTCAGTGCCGAGCGGGCGTCTCCGAGGGAGTCGCCGCCGATCTCCGGAACGGTCGCCTGGGTGCCGTCGGACGTGTAGACGGTGACGCTCGAGCCCGAGGACAGGAGCGCACCTGCCGCCGGGGACGTCGAGGTCACGGAGCCGGGGTTCCCCGGGCCGGGGCGTGCCCCACCGTCGACGTAGGTGAACCCGGCGCCCGAGATCGCCGCGCGGGCTTCGTCAGCCGTCTTGCCCTGCAGGTTCGGCAGTGCCTTGGCGTTGCCGCGGATCGCGTTCTGCTGCGGGTCCGTGAACGGGCCAGCGGGGTAGATCGCGTTGATCGGGGTCATCGCCTCGCGCCAGACCTTGGCGCGGTCTCCGGCGTACGTTCCGCCGACACCGTTGCTGAAGTGACGGAGGTTGATCTTGCGACCGTCGGTGTTGCCCTGCCAGTAGGCGGTGGCCACGCGCGAACTCGCACCAACGAGCCAGATCTGGTCAGCCTCGTCGGTGGTACCCGTCTTGCCGAACAGCTGGGTGCCGTCAGGCGTCTGCGCGCCCACTGCCGTTCCGCTCCTGATCGTGCCCTTCATTGCATAGATCGCTGCCTGGGCGAAGGCCGGATCGACGGCCTGCTGGCAGTCCTTGGTCTGGCCGCCGAGCTTCTTGCCGGACGGCGACGTGATCTCGTCGATCGCGATCGGCTTGCAGTAGATGCCGTTGTTCGCAACGGCCGCGTACGCCGCAGCCATCGTCATCGGGGCGATCTCGTTCGTGCCCAGGATCGCGGAAGGGTTCTGGTACTGCAGCTCTGCGCCGTCCGCACGGTGGACACCGAGCGACTGCGCGATGTCGCGGATGTCGCAGAGGTCGAGCTTCTGCGCCATCGAGGCGAACGCACCGTTGATCGAGCCGGCGGTGGCGCCCAGCACACTCCAGTTGCCGCCTTCACCGGGAGCGTCGTTCGAGACGTCGAACTTCGTGTAGTCGGTCTGACCGCAGATCGTCCACGGCGTGACCACTCGTTCAGCACCGCTGACGGTCTCGTTCAACCCGTGTCCGGCCTTCACCCAGTCCAGCAGCGTGAACAACTTGTAGGTCGAGCCGGTCTGGAAGCCCTTCGAGCTGCCGTACTTCTCGTCGACGCTGTAGTTCAGCGAGGTCGATGTCGGCGCCGACTTCAAGGACTCGTCGAAGTCTTTGTTCTGTGCCATCGTGATGATTCGGCCGGAGCCAGCCTCGATCGAGTTGAGCGTCGAACCCAGGGCCAGGTTCGTCTCGGCCTTGTTGTCGTAGGTGTTCAGCAGACGCTTCTGCTCGGCGTTCAGGTCGATGTTCAGCGTCGTCTGGATCTTGTAGCCGCCGTTCCGCCAGGCGGTGTCGCGAGCCTTCTGCGACGAGCCGAGCTGCGACATCTCGAGCACGACCTTCTTGGCGTAGTCGCAGAAGAACTGCGAGCCGTCGCCGACCGAGGCGCGGCAGCCCTGCGAGGGCTGCGTCAGGTGCACGTAGTCCGCCGGCTTCGACTGGCGAGCCGTTCGGTACTCGGCCTCGGTGAGGTTCTTCTGGTCGTACATCGAACGGAGCACGACGTTGCGCCGGGCGACGTTGGCGTCGTACTTCTTCGGGCTCGACAGGTTGCGCGCCTCGGGGTACTGCACGATCGCGATGAGCGACGCGGCCTCGGCCGGGGTCAGGTCGGTCGCGCTCTTGTTGTAGTAGTGCTGCGCCGCGGCCTGCACGCCGTAGGTCTGGTCGCCGAAGTAGGCGATGTTCAGGTAGGCGGTGAGGATCTCCTTCTTCGAGTACTTCTTCGCCAGCCCGATCGCGAGCTTCATCTCCTCCAGCTTGCGGGGGATGGTCTGCTCGACGGCCTCGTTGTAGGCCTTCTCCTGCTCCTTCTTGGTGGGGAGGTTCAGGGCTTCGTTCATCTTGATGTTGCGGACGAGCTGCATGGTCAGCGTCGACCCACCGCCCGAGTCGCCGAGGCCGCCCGCGATGCTGCCCACACCGGCGCGGATGAGCGACGTCATGTCGACGCCGCCGTGGTCGTAGAAGCGCTTGTCCTCGCCGTCGATCGCCGCGTTCTTCAGCTGGTCGCTGATCTGGTCGAACTTCAGCTCTTGGCGGTTCTGGTCGTACAGGGTGGCGAAGTGCACCGACTTGCCGCCCGAGTACGCGTACAGCTCGTTGCGCTGCGGCAGGTCACCGATCTCGATGTACTCCGGCAGGGACTCGAACACACCGATCGTGGACGTCGTCGTGACACCGGCGACGGCGATGGCCGGCGTGACGCCGATCGTGACGAGCAGGCCGGCGAGGGCACTGAACCCGACGAATCCGATGAAGGCGCCGACTGCTGAGACGGGCTTGGTCCGCGATGCAGACGTCTTCTGGGCAGACATAGGATGCAGCCTAAACGACACCCCCGACTGAAAGGCTGGCAAGGAACCGCATGACTCGCTGGGAGTACTTCACCACGCCGCTGATGATCCACAACACCACCGCGATCCTCAACAACTACGGGGACGAGGGCTGGGAGCTGGTCCAGATCGTCACCGGGCCCGAGGGCGGTCTCGTCGCCTACCTGAAGCGCCCCAAGGCCGACGCATGAGCGTCTCCGACCGGCTCGCCGAACTCGGCCTGGCGATCCCCGCGGTCGCCGCGCCCGTCGCCGCCTACGTGCCCGCCGTCGTGACGGGCCAGTACGTCTACACGGCGGGCCAGCTGCCGTTCGTCGACGGCGCCCTGCCCGTGACCGGCAAGGTCGGCACCGACGTCGACGCTGAGACCGCCGCCGCGCAGGCTCGCGTGGCCGCGCTGAACGCCCTGGCCGCCGTGCAGTCGGTCGCCGGTTCGCTCGACCGCGTGGCCCGTGTCGTCAAGGTCACGGTCTTCGTCGCGTCGGACCCGTCGTTCACGGGGCAGCCCGCTGTCGCGAACGGCGCGTCGACCCTGGTCGGCGAGGTCTTCGGCGACGCCGGCGTCCACGCGCGGAGCGCGGTGGGCGTCGCCGTGCTCCCGCTGGACGCGCCGGTCGAGGTCGAGCTGGTGGTGGAGCTCACCGCCTGACGGCAGCGACCGACGGAACCAACGCGAGCAGGGCCTCCAGATCTGACTGGAGGCCCTGCTTCCGTCCGGCGGGACTACATGAGTTCCGCGATGGTCGCCATGATCGTCGGGTCGGCGAGCGTCGTCGTGTCGCCGATGCGGCGGCCCTCGGCCGCGTCGCGGAGCAGCCGCCGCATGATCTTGCCGGAGCGTGTCTTCGGCAGCTCCGGCACGATGACGACCTGGCGCGGCTTCGCGATCGCGCCGATCCGCTTGCCGACCCAGTTGCGGAGCTCCGCGGAGGCGGTCTCGCGGTCGACGTCTGCGGCGGCCTCGGCCGTCAGGATGACGAAGGCGACGACGGCCTGCCCGGTGGTCTCGTCGGCGGCCCCGACCACGGCGGCCTCGGCGACGCCCTCGTGGCCGACCAGGGCGGACTCGATCTCGGCCGTCGACAGGCGGTGTCCCGAGACGTTCATGACGTCGTCGACGCGCCCCTGCACCCAGATGTCGCCCTGCCCGTCGAGCCGCGCGCCGTCGCCGGCGAAGTAGCGGCCGGGGAACCGCGACCAGTACGTCTCGACGAACCGGTCCGGGTCGTTCCAGATCCCGCGGGCCATCGACGGCCACGGCTCGGTGATCGTGAGGTAGCCGCTCTCGCCAGGTTCGGCACGGTTGCCGTCGTCGTCGACGATCTCGGCGACGATGCCCGGCAGGGGCGTCTGCGCGGCGCCGGGCTTGAGCTTCGTGACGCCGGGCAGCGCGGAGATCATGATGGCGCCGGTCTCGGTCTGCCACCACGTGTCGACGATCGGCGTGCGGTCGTGGCCGATGACCTGGCGGTACCACTGCCACGCCTCGGGGTTGATCGGTTCGCCGACGCTGCCGAGCAGGCGGAGGGTCTCGAGGCTGCGCGCCTCCGGGATCTCGCGGCCGGCCTTCATCGCTGCGCGGACCGCCGTGGGTGCGGTGTAGAGGACGGTGACACCGTACGCGTCGACGAGGTCCCACCAGCGGCCGGGCTTCGGCTCGTCGGGGGTGCCCTCGTAGAGCACCTGCGTGACGCCGTTGGCGAGCGGGCCGTAGACGACGTAGGAGTGGCCGGTGATCCAGCCGATGTCGGCGGTGCACCAGTAGACGTCCTTCTCCGGGTGCATGTCGAACACGTTCTTGTGCGTGTACGCCGCCTGGGTCAGGTAGCCGCCGGAGGTGTGCACGATGCCCTTCGGCTTCCCGGTCGTGCCCGAGGTGTACAGGATGAACAGCGGGGTCTCGGCGGGGAACGCCTGGGCCTCGTGGGTCGGTGCCGCCTTCGCCAGCTCGTCGTGCCACCAGACGTCGCGGTCGTTCCACACGATGTCGTTGCCGCCGCGCTTGACGACCAGGACGTGCTCGACCGTGTCGGTGCCCTCGCCGGTCAGTGCCTCGTCGACGGCGGGCTTGAGCGGTGAGACGACACCCCGCCGCCACCCGCCGTCCGCGGTGACGACGAGCTTCGCGCCGGCGTCCTCGATGCGGGCACGGAGGCTCTCCGCGCTGAACCCGCCGAAGACGACCGAGTGCACGGCACCGATGCGGGCGACGGCGAGCATCGTCACGACGGCCTCGGGGATGAGCGGCAGGTACACGACCACCCGGTCGCCCTGGCCCACGCCGAGGTCGGTGAGCATGTTCGCGGCGCGCTGCACCTCGGCGGTCAGCTCGGCGTAGGTGATCCGGCGCGTGTCGCCGGGAGCGCCCTCGAAGTGGATCGCGACCCGGTCGCCGTTGCCGGCGCGGACGTGCCGGTCGAGGCAGTTCTCGGCGACGTTGAGCGTGCCGTCGGCGAACCACTTCGCGAACGGGGCACCCGACCAGTCCAGGGTCTGCGTGAACGGGGTTCGCCAGTCGAGCAGGGAGCGGGACTGCTCGGCCCAGAACGCCTCGCGGTCGGCTGCTGCTGCGTGGTGGAGGTCCTCGCCGGCGACCGCGTCGGCCACGAACTCGGGCGGCGGTGCGAAGGTCGCTCCGTCGTCGCCTCGGGGGTCGGTCTGGGTCGGAGTGGACATCGATGTCCTTTCGCGTCGTTGCGGCCTCTGGTGGCATCCGTCGCCGGTGCCTGCGTGCATCCGGAGACTACCCCTCGGCCGGGTCGGGGCGCGGCACGCCCGGAGGTCGTGTCCGGGGTTGCCCTGGAGGGCCGATCGTGGGGTACAGTAGATCCCGCTGGACTCGTTTCCGGCGGCATCGAATCGGATTCCCCCCAATCCCTCGATGTCAAGGCGGCACCTGTTCCCCCCAACCGGTGCCGCCTCTTCTGTTTCCCGGGGTCCGACTCGAGCGATGGTGGCTCGTCGGGCTCCGCCGTGTGCCCCGATCCGCGCAGGCACGCCGGTCGCGTGGACAGACCGGTCCATGCTCGTGCATGCATTCTGCATGTTCTTGCGTAGCAGGTGCTACGCACAGTCCGGCCGGGGGAAGCGGGGGTGGTGGGTAGCCCCGAGCGCGTCGGTGTCGCATCATCGACCGGGGTACGGCTTTCCGTTTCGGGGGACAAACCGGTCCGTTGGTGGGGCACTCCGACGTTGTCCACAGAAGTGGGGACCGTCTCGGCTGAAGGCCGAAGTGCTCCCTACCGTCGGCGGCATGCCCCTGCACCGTGCTCCACTGCTTCCCCGCGCGTCGGCGCCGTCCGCGTCGACATCGCCTGCGTTCTCGGCACCGGCGCGGGCGCATGCTCCGTCCGCGCCGTTCCTGCCCGGAGCAGCGCCTCCGGCTCGTCGTCGGGCGTCCGTGGTCGTCGAGTTCGAAGAACTCGCCGCCCTGGTGGCTGATGCCACCGTGACGGACGTCCTGGTGCTCGGCGGCGTGGGGACGTGGGTCGACCGCGGCACCGGCCTCGAAGCCGTCCAGCCGCGACTGACCGAAGCACGTACCCGCGAACTCGCGACCCGGCTCGTCGCGCTCGGCGGTCGCCACGTCGACGAGACCACCCCGTGCGCGGACGTCCGGCACGGCGACGGCGTCCGGGTCCACGTCGTCCTCGCGCCGGTGTCCGTCGGGGGCACCGCGGTGTCGATCCGACTGCCACAGGTCCATCGACCCTCCCTCGCCACCCTCGAGCGCGGCGGGACCTTCGCGTTCGTCCCGCGCTCGGTCGTCGAGGACGCCGTCGCGGCGCGCCGGAACGTCCTGGTCACCGGCGCGACCGGCAGCGGCAAGACCACGCTGCTCGCGGCGATGCTGGGCAACGTCCCCGTCGACGAGCGCATCGTGACGGTGGAGGACGTCGCGGAGCTCCGGATCGCCCATCCGCACGTCGTCGCGCTCGAGGCGCGGCAGGCGAACGCCGAGGGGGTCGGCGCACTCGGCCTCGACCGGCTCGTGCGCGAGGCGCTGCGGATGCGACCCGACCGGATCGTCGTGGGGGAGTGCCGCGGCGCCGAGGTCCGCGAACTCCTCTCCGCCCTGAACACCGGGCACGACGGCGGAGCCGGCACCGTGCACGCCAACGGCATCGCCGACGTCGCCGCTCGCCTCGAAGCACTCGGCGCACTCGCCGGCCTCGGTGCCGAGGCGCTCGCCCGGCAGGCCGTCAGCGCGTTCGACCTGGTCCTGCACGTGGAGCGGCGAGCAGGCCAGCGACGGCTCGGCGGCGTGGGCACGTTGTGCGTCGGCCCGGACGGGAGGCTCGAGGTGCGCCCGGTGGACGGGCTGCGGTGAGGCGACCCACACCCGACGGCCCGGCGCGGGTGGCCGGGGTGCTCGACCGGGTGGCGACGCTGGTCGCGGCGGGGGTCCCGCCACCGCGGGCCTGGCAGCTCGTCGGCGGACTGCCCGGGGCCGGAGGACCCGCCCGGCAGGACATCGTCGTCGTCCTCCGCGTGGCGGACCGGACGGGAGCGCCCGTCGCGGAGACCCTCCGCGGGCTCGCCGGCGCGCTCCGACGCGCCGCAGCATCGGACCGGGCGATCCGCGTCGCCCTGGCGGGCCCGCGGACGAGCGCCCGGGTCGTGCTCGCGCTGCCGCTCTTCGGGTTGGGGCTCGGTGCGGCCTGGGGTGCCGGTGCCGTCGAGGTCCTGGTCGGTTCACCGGCCGGTTGGGCGTGCTCGTGCACCGCGGCGGCCCTCGTCCTGGCCGGGCGACGGTGGACCGCCCGGCTGGTCCGGTCCGCGACCCCCGACGGCCGCGTCCCCGGGGTGCTCCTCGACGCCTGGGCCGTGGCGGTCGCCGGGGGCGGGTCGTGGACCACCGCCGGGCAGGCAGTCGCCGAGGCGTCCGCGGGAGCCGTCCCGCCCGCCGACGACCTGCACCGACTGCGGGAGGTCCTCGACCTCGCCCGACGCGCAGGGGTCCCGGCGGCGGTGCTGCTCCGCCGCGCTGCCGAGGACGTCCGCGACGAGGCCGCCGCCGACGGGCTCGTGGCAGCGGAACGGCTGGCCGTCCGACTGGTGCTGCCGTTGGGGGTCTGCGTGCTGCCGGCCTTCGTGCTCGTCGGGGTGGTGCCCGTGGTGGTCGGGGTCCTCTCCTCCACGGTGGGCGGGGCCGCGTGACCTCTCCACAGATGGCGCCGAGGCCGCTTCGTCGACACCCCAACCAGGACACGCTGGTCCCACCGAACAGAAAGGACGGACTCCATGAGCACCACGTCATCCCCCGACCGCCGCACCCGTCGGGCCATCCGGCACCACCGTCGCCCGCGTCGCCCCGTCGCCCGGTGGTCGTCCCGGCTGCGGGACGACCGGGGATCGGCCACCGCCGAGTACGCGGTCGTCATCCTCGCCGCCGTGGCCTTCGCCGGTGTGCTCGTCGCGGTCATGCGCTCCGGCGAGGTCCAGACCATCCTCACCGACCTCGTCCGTGGCGCGCTCTCGCTGTGAGCGCGGCTCCGTGACCGTCGAGTTCGCGGTGGCGCTCCCCGTGGTGGCGATCGTGCTGACCGCCCTCGTCGCGGCCGTCCTCGTCGTCGACGCGCAGGGCCGTCTGCAACTCGCCGCAGCCACCGCCGCCCGGGCGATCGGGCGTGACGACGAGCACCAGGGCCGGTCCGCGGCCGACCGGATCGCTCCGGGGGTCTCGGTCGTCGTCCGGTCGGACGGTGACCTGGTCTGCGTCGACGCCACGCGCGGCGGGACCGGTCCCTTCGCGGCGCTCCCACTGACCGCGACGGCGTGCGCCGCGGCCCGAGGGGGCTGACGTGACGATCCCCGACGGCCAACGCGGCTCGGCGACCGTGCTGCTCGTGGCGGTCCTCGGCGTTGAGGTCCTCGTCGGGTCCACGGCGCTCGCCGCCGCCGGCCACCGCACGCAGGCCCTCCGCGCCCAGGGCGCCGCCGACGCCGCCGCCGTGGGCACCGCGGCGGCCGCCACCGGGCTGGTACCGGGGGAGCCGTGTGCGGTCGCGACCCGGATCGCCACGGCGAACGGGGCCGCCCTCGACGCCTGCGAACTCGTCGCCACCACGGCCCGCGTCCGCGTGGTCGTGGGCACCGGACCGTTCGTCGTCGGCGCACTCGCGGTGGCCGGTCCGGCAGGCGACCCGCCCGAACACTATGTGTATGGTGTGCCTGTCGGCCCGCGGTCACCGATGTCCCGGTCGACCCGGACACGCTCGTGGCCAGGGCCGATCAGCACCATCGATCAAGGAGACACGTGCCAGGCACGAAGAAGCTCGTGATCGTCGAGAGCCCTGCGAAGGCGAAGACGATCGCGCAATACCTCGGTGACGGATACGAAGTCCAGGCCTCGGTCGGACACATCCGCGACCTCGTCGAGCCGAAGAACCTGCCGCCCGAGCTCAAGAAGGGCTCCCTCGGCAAGTTCTCGGTGGACGTCGACAACGGCTTCGAGCCGTACTACGTCGTGTCCGACGCCAAGAAGAAGACCGTCTCCGAGCTGAAACGCGCCCTCAAGGACGCCGACGAGCTCTACCTCGCAACAGATGAAGACCGCGAGGGTGAAGCGATCGCGTGGCACCTGCTGCAGGTACTGAAGCCGAAGGTCCCCGTCAAGCGGATGGTCTTCCACGAGATCACGAAGGAGGCGATCCAGCGCGCGCAGGAAGCCACCCGTGAGCTCGACACCGCCCTCGTCGACGCGCAGGAGACCCGCCGCATCCTCGACCGGCTGTACGGGTACGAGGTCTCCCCGGTCCTGTGGCGCAAGGTCGCCCCCGGTCTGTCCGCCGGCCGTGTGCAGTCCGCCGCTACCCGGCTCGTCGTCGACCGCGAGCGCGAGCGCCTGGCCTTCGTGTCCGCCAACTACTGGGACCTCTCCGCCCGGTTCGAGAAGGCCGGCGAGTCCTCCTTCTCGGCGCGACTCGCCCGGATCCACGGCACCCGCGTCGCCTCCGGCCGTGACTTCGACGACCGCGGCACGCTCAGCGGTGACGTCGTCCGGCTCGACGAGGCCGCTGCCGCGTCGCTGACGACGGTCCTCGAGCGCGCCGGTGACGCCACCGTCCGCAGCGTCGACTCGAAGCCGTACACGCGACGCCCCGCCGCGCCGTTCACCACGTCGACGCTCCAGCAGGAAGCCGCGCGCAAGCTCCGTCTGTCCCCGCGACAGACCGCTCGTGCTGCGCAGACCCTGTACGAGAACGGCTACATCACCTACATCCGTACCGACTCGGTCTCGCTCTCGAAGCAAGCCATCGACGCCGCTCGCAAGCAGGCAGCCGATTTGTACGGTTCGGCCACCGTGCCCGACAAGCCCCGCCTCTACGCGAGCAAGAGCAAGAACGCGCAAGAGGCGCACGAGGCGATCCGTCCCGCCGGTGACTCCTTCCGCACCCCGCAGGACCTGCAGGGCACCCTCACCGGTGTCGAGTGGCGCCTCTACGACCTCATCTGGAAGCGCACCATCGCGTCCCAGATGGCGGACGCCAAGGGTTCGACCGCGTCGATCGTGCTCGGCATCTCCTCCACCGAGTCGGTCGAGGGCATCGCCTCGACCGCGAACGGCACGGATGCCGAGTTCACCGCATCCGGCACCGTCATCACGTTCCGCGGCTTCCTCAGCGCCTACGAAGAAGGCCGTGACGAGGACCGCCACGAGTCGTCCGAGCGTGCGGGCCAGGACGTCGCCCTGCCGAACGTGGCCCAGGGCGAGCACCTCGCGGTCACCGACGTCGAGGCGAAGGGGCACGACACCACCCCGCCGCCGCGCTTCACCGAGGCGAGCCTCATCAAGACGCTGGAAGAGCTGGGGATCGGGCGTCCGTCGACCTACCCCACGATCAGCCCGACGATCATCGACCGCGGCTACGTCTCGCTCCGCGGCACGCAGCTGGTGCCGAACTGGATCGCGTTCAGCGTCGTGCGCCTGCTCGAGGAGTACTTCGGCGAGCTCGTGGAGTACGACTTCACCGCCGAGATGGAAGAAGACCTCGACCGCATCGCCCGCGGCGACGCCGATCGGGTGGACTGGCTCAAGGGCTTCTACTTCGGTGGCGGCGACGACGACCAGCGCGGCCTGCGGACCGTCATCGACAACCTCGGTGAGATCGACGCCCGCGAGATCAACTCGGTCGAGCTCGCTCCGGGCCTCACGCTCCGGATCGGTCGGTACGGCCCCTACATCGAGGTGCCGAGCGACGACCCCGAGAAGCCGCGGCGCGTGAACGTGCCCGAGGACCTCGCTCCCGACGAACTGACCGTCGAGAAGGCGAAGGAACTCGTCGACGCACCGGTGATCGGCGACCGTGTCGTCGGGATCAACCCGGAGACCGGAAAAGAGGTCCTGGCGAAGGACGGCCGCTTCGGCCCCTACGTCACGGAGCGCACCCCGGAGCCCGAACCCACCGTGGACCCGAAGACCGGCGAGGTCGTCGAAGCGCCCGCAGCGGCAGAGGCCCCCGTGGCCGACGCGGCTGCTGCGACCGCGACGAGCGAGACGGCATCGGCGACGGCGACGGCGAAGAAGGCCCCCGCCAAGAAGGCGCCTGCGAAGAAGACGACGAAGAAGGCCGCGGCGCCGAAGGAACGCACCGCTTCGCTCTTCAAGTCGATGGACCCGCAGACCGTCGACCTCGAGACCGCGCTGAAGCTCCTCGACCTGCCCCGCGTCGTCGGCCAGGACCCGGAGACGGGCAACGACATCACGGCGCAGAACGGCCGGTACGGGCCGTACCTGAAGAAGGGGACCGACACCCGGACCCTGCCCGGCGAGGACGCGATCTTCGACATCGACCTGCCCGGTGCACTCGAGCTGTTCGCGCAGCCGAAGTACGGCGGCAACCGCACCGCGAGCGCCGCGCTCAAGGAGTTCGACGCCGACCCAGTGTCCGGCAAGCCGATCAAGATGAAGGACGGCCGGTTCGGGCCGTACGTCACCGACGGCGAGACGAACGCGACCATCCCGAAGGGCGAGGACGTCGAGGCCGTCGACCACGCCCGCGCGGTCCAGCTCATCGCCGACAAGCGTGCCAAGGGGCCGGTCAAGAAGAAGACCCCGGCCCGTCGGACGGCGGCCAAGAAGAAGTGACCGGTCGCTTCATCACGCTCGAGGGCGGCGACGGCGCGGGCAAGACGACCCAGGCGGAGCTGCTCTCGGCGTGGCTCGGTGCGCACGGTCGGACCGTTGTCCGCACCCGCGAGCCCGGCGGCACCGACCTCGGCGTCCAGATCCGGCAGATGGTCCTGCACGAGCGGGGCCACGTCGCACCCCGGGCCGAGGCGCTGCTGTACGCGGCTGACCGTGCCCAGCACGTCGAGACGGTCGTCCGTCCGGCGCTCGCTCGCGGCGAGGTCGTCCTGCAGGACCGCTACATCGACTCGTCCGTCGCCTACCAGGGCGTCGCGCGCGGCCTCGGCGCCGAGCAGGTCCGGTCCGTCTCGGAGTGGGCAGCGGACGGTCTGGCACCGGACCTCACGATCCTGCTCGACCTCGACGTCACCGTCGGACGCGCCCGGGTGGCCGCGGCGCGGGGCGACACCTTCGACCGTCTCGAGTCCGAGGCTGCGGCGTTCCACGAGTCCGTCCGTCAGGCCTTCCTCGCGATGGCCGAGGCCGAGCCGGTGCGCTTCCTGGTGGTCGACGCCTCGGCCCCGACCGACACCGTGCAGGACGCGGTCCGTCGAGCGGTGGCCCCGCTCGTCGGGATCGACCCGGCATGACGGTGGTCACTGACAGGATGGTCCCGTGAGCGTGTGGGACGGCTTGACCGGGCAGGAAGAAGCGGTCGCGTCGCTGCGCAACGCGGCCGAGTCCACCGACGGCACCGGCGGCATGACGCACTCGTGGCTCATCACCGGCCCGCCCGGATCGGGTCGGTCGAACGTGGCGACCGCCTTCGCGGCGGCGCTCGTGGGCAACGGCCCCGACGACGACCACACCCTGCGGCAGATCACCGCGAAGACCCACCCCGACGTCTCGGTGCTCACGACCCAGCGCGTGATCATCACGATCGACGAGATCCGGCAGCTCGTCACCTCGTCGTACTACTCGCCGTCGGTCGGCCGCTACCGGGTCGTCATCATCGAGGACGCCGACCGAATGACCGAGCGCACCTCGAACCTGCTGCTCAAGGCGCTCGAGGAACCCCCGGAGCGCACGGTGTGGATCCTCTGCGCCCCGAGTGAGGCCGACCTGCTGCCGACGATCCGGTCGCGCGTCCGCTCGGTCCGCCTGCGCGTGCCCGGCATCGAGTCCGTCGCCGACCTGCTCGTCGCCCGGACCGGTGTCGACCGTGCCCTCGCGATGGATGCTGCTCGTCAGGCGCAGAGCCACATCGGCATGGCACAGCGCCTCGCCACGAGCGAGCCGGCACGAGACCGTCGCCGCCGGACCCTGACGACCGTGCTCGGTGTGCGGAGCGTGGGCGATGCCGTCATGGCGGCCGCCGAACTCCTCGCCGTCGCCGACGAGGACGCCAAGTCCATCACCGAGCAGCGCGATTCCGAAGAGCGCGACGCAGCCCTGCGCTCGCTCGGGGTCGAACCCGGGGGGACGATCCCGCCGGCGCTCCGGTCGCAGCTCCGCGCCCTCGAGGACGACCAGAAACGCCGGGCCACCCGGAGCCTGCGCGACGGCCTCGACCGCATCCTGGTCGACGTCTCGTCCCTGTACCGCGACCTCCTCCTGCTGGGGCTCGGAGCCCCGGCGGAACCGGTCAACCTGGCCATGCAGGACCAGCTCGAACACGCGCTGCCGACGACACCGCCCGCTGCCGCGCTCGAGGTCCTCGACGCCGTGGCCCTGGCGCGCCAGCGCATCGCGGCGAACGTGGCGGCACTCCTGGCGCTCGAAGCACTGCTCGTCACCATCGCCCGCGCCCGCCGCTGAGGCTCGGCGTGCGACAATCACGGCATGCCCGACGCTGAACCCGGCCTGCGCGAACGGAAGCGCCGCGCCACCCGGCGCGCCATCCAGCAGGCTGCGCTCCGGATCGCCATCGAGGACGGCCTCGGGGCGGTGACGGTGGACGAGATCTCCCGGCGGGCAGACGTCTCGCCGCGGACGTTCTTCAACTACTTCCCGAGCAAGGAGCAGGCGATCCTCGGGGACGACCCGCAGCTGCCCGACGACGCCTCGCTGCAGGCGTTCGTCGACGGTGGTCCGAGCGGTGACCTGCTCGCGGACATCGGCACGCTGCTCGTGCACTCCACGCGCGAACTGATCGAGGAGCGCGGGCTCATCGAGGAGCGCCAGCAGGTCCTCCGCGCGAACCCGGAGCTCTTCAGTCGTCGCATGGCGTCCATGAAGGAGTTCCAGGCGGAGCTGCAGGCGGCCGTCACGCGCCGGCTCGTACACGCCGACCCGGAGCTCGCCGCCGACGCCGAGGCACTCCGCCGTCGCGCGGGTCTCGCGGCCATCGTCGCCCTCGCCGCCCTGCGCCACGCGTGGTGGGAGTGGTCGGGTTCCGAGGCCGGAACACACCTGGTCGACGAGCTCGAACGGTCCTTCTCCGAGCTCGGCGTGCTGGTTTCGCGTTCACTCGTCTGAACCTGTATAGTCATTGCTCGTGCCACTCCGGACATGGAGTGTGCGCCGCCTTAGCTCAGTCGGTAGAGCGATTCACTCGTAATGAATAGGTCGTCGGTTCGATTCCGACAGGCGGCTCCGTGAACACCCCGGTCAGGCCCACTCGAAGTGGCTCTGACCGGGGTTTTCGTATTCCGGACGAAACCCGCGTCCCTCGCCCGAGGGACAGACGTCGGGCGCGTTCGCGGGCTAACCTTGTCCGCGAAACGGGGGACACGATGACCGACCACCAGCCCAGCGCTCCACCGGCGGTGACGCCGTGCTGAAGCGTGTCCTGGTCATCGTCGTGGTCGCTGCCACCGCCGGAGCCCTCGCGGTCACCGCGGCAGCCGTGCCCGAGTCCCGTGCCACGTCCGCCTCGACCTCGTCGCCGAGCACCGGTCCGTCCGCGACCCCGACGGCGTCCGCGACCGGCCCCGCGTACCTCGCGGACCGCGAGCCGACCTTCTCCGAGGACTTCGACACCCCCGCAGCAGCGGGCGGCCCCTTCGCCGAGACGTACCGGAACTCGTGGCAGCCGTACCCCGACGGCACGGGCGGCAAGTACTACTCGGACAAGCTCATCAGCGCCCACGACGGCTACCTGGACGTCGCGATGGACGGGGAGCACGGCGCCGCCGGGACGTTCGGCACGCCCACCGGCGCCTGGTCACACGTCGGCGGCACCTTCAGCATCCGTGCGCGGGCGACCGGTGGCGACGGCAACGGGATCGCGGTCATGCTCTGGCCGACGTCGAACGCCTGGGCGGACGGCGAGCTGAACTACCCGGAGGGGCAGTTCAACGGCTCACCGCGCGTCTTCCACCACTCGATGCTCCAGGGGCTCGAGAAGCGGACCGAGCACTACAACACCCGGGTGTCCTGGAACGACTGGCACACCTACACGACCGAGTGGGTGCCGGGGAAGATCATCCGGTACTACCTCGACGGCAAGCTCGTGTTCACGGTGCCGCGCAACGTGCCCACCACGCCGCATCGCTACATGTTCCAGATCGGCAACTGGGGCGACCCCGGGCACGTGCAGATCGACTGGGTCCGCACCTACGACACGGAGTGACCAAACCCCCCGGACGGGGGCTCCGAATCAGTCCGGTCGTACGACCCGACACCCGTGTGCTCGCGTCGATGACCCGAACCTCGACGCGGGTGCGCGGGCGGGAACGATCCCCGTTCTGGGGCTGCCCGACGGCGTCGGTGCGGTCCACGATGAGAGGGAACCCGTTCCGTCGTCACCGAGAGGTCGTCATGCTGCTGTCCCTGGTCTACATGAGCGCAGCGAACGAGGTGTTCGACCAGGAGCGGCTCGACGCACTGCTCGAGCACGCACGGGTCCGCAACACCGCGTCCGGCCTGTCCGGTCTGCTCGTCTACAAGGACGGCCGGTTCATGCAGCTGCTCGAGGGCCCCGAGGCAGCCGTGCTCGAGACGTACCAGCGCATCATCGACGACCCGCGGCACACCGACGTCGGCCTGCTCGTCGAGGAGCGTATCCACACCCGGCGTTTCGGCGAGTGGAAGATGGCGTTCCACCGCGAACCGGACGCCGACCTGCCCGACGGCTTCGACTCGTTCCTCGCCGAGGGCGATGCGAGCGCCGACACGAGCCGTGCCCGTGAGCTCCTGCGCTGGTTCCGGAACCACCCGATGGCCGCCCCGGACGCCGCGCTCGGCAAGCACCGCCGCTGACGACCCGAGGCGGGCGCCGCCGCTGACCGCCCGACGCGGACCCCGCTGACGACCGCCGCGGGCCGCGCCACACCCCGCGCTGGTAGACAGGACCCATGACGGTTCGCTGGGGAGTCATCGGCACAGGCGGCATCGCACGGTCCTTCGTGGGTGACTGCACCGCGGCCGGCATCGTGTTCACGGCCGTGGGCAGCCGCACCCGCGAACACGCCGAGGCCTTCGCCGCCGAGTTCGGCATCGAGCGGGCCCATGGTTCCTACGAGGACCTGGTGGCGGACGACGACGTCGACGCGGTCTACGTCGCGACCCCGCACGTCCGGCACGCCGAGGACGCCCTGCTCGCGATCCGCGCGGGCAAGCACGTCCTGGTCGAGAAGGCCTTCACGATGACCGCGGACGAGGCCCGGACGGTCGTCGACGCCGCGGGGCAAGCCGGTGTCGCGGTGATGGAGGCGATGTGGACCCGGTTCCTGCCCCAGATGGCGATGATCCGCGAGGTCGTCGCCGAGGGACGGATCGGCCGCCCGATGGTGGTCGAGGCGACCCACCACCAGGCCCTCCCGACGGACCCCGGCCACCGGTTGCGCGACCCGGCACTCGGCGGGGGAGCGATGCTCGACCTCGGGATCTACCCGGTGTCCTTCGCGGTGGACGTGCTCGGGGTGCCGACCGCGCTGGTCGCAGCCGGGACGCTGAGCGAGCAGGGCGTCGACGAGCAGATGGGCCTGGTCATGACGCACGAGGGCGGTGCGCAGTCGATGATCCACTTCGGGATGGACCTGCGGAGCCCGAACACCGCGTCGATCATCGGCGAGACCGGCCGCATCGACCTCGACTCCACCTGGTACACGCCGACCACCTGGCGGATCCGCGATCGCGACGGAGCCGTCGTCGAGGAGTTCGACGGTCGCGAGGAACTCGCCGGCTACGAGCACGAGGCCCGCGCCTTCGAGACGATGATCACGTCGGGCCGCCACGACGGCGGCCCGATGGACCCGGACGAGACCGTCGCGATCATGGCGGTGCTGGACGAGGCACGACGCCAGGTCGGGGTCCGGTACCCGGCCGACGGTCCCGTCACGGCTCCCTGATCCGGCTCCCGTCCGCCACGGATCCCGGATCCGGCCTGGAGGCTCCTGCCGCAGTTCCGTAGGATCGGTCGCGATGTCCGAGCAGCAGCCCACCCCGCGTTCCGTCCCGGAGCGGTTCCACGCCGCCGTCACCGCGGTGCGCGCCTCCGCCGCGCGACGCCCGGTCCCGTGGATCGCCGGTGGTCTCGCGGCGCTGCTCGTGGTCGGTTCCGGTGGGGCCGTCGCCGTCGCGGCGGCCACGACCCCGGACTCCCGGACCGCTGCGGCGCCGAGCCCGACCCGGACCGCGTCCTCGGCTCCGGACCGGACGACCACCACGAAGCGCCCGACCACGAAGCCGTCCCCCACCCCGACCCCAGATGCCCGCGCGGTGCCGGACGACCTCGCGGGTCCGTCTGCGCTCCGGACCTGCTCGATCGCGACGGCTGCGTCGGCGAGCGGCCTCGGTGACTTCGAGGGGTACGTGATGGACGCGAAGACGGGCAAGGTCCTGTTCTCGAAGCACGGCGAGCGGGCCGCCCAGACCGGCAGCGTCATGAAGACCCTGACCTCGGCGACCGCTCTCTCGGTGCTCGGGGGCGACCACCGCATCCCGACGACCGTCGCACGGGAGTCCGCGAACACCGTCGCCCTCGTCGGTCACGGCGACGCGACGCTCTCCGCCGGCGGTGGCACCGTCTACCCGGGCGCCCCGACCCTCGCCCAGCTCGCGCAGCAGGTGAAGGCGAAGGTCGGCGACACCCCGGTCACCACGATCGTCACGGACGACTCCTACTGGAGCGACGCCGACGCCTGGGACCCCACGTGGCCGGTGTCCGAGCGCACCATCGGGTACCAGCCGGAGGTCACGGCGCTCATGGTCGACGGTGACCGGGCGAACCCCGCAGCGGCGACCTCGCCCCGGTCGGAGGACCCGGTCGGACGCGCGGGCATCGCCTTCCGGACGGCACTGGCGAACGCTGGCGTCGCTGGCGCCTCGTCCGCGCAGATCGTCAAGCGGGCGACCACGGGCACCGAGACGATCGCCACGGTGTCGTCGCAGCCGGTGTCGACACTCATCGGGCAGATGATCCCGAACTCGGACAACACCCTGGCCGAGATGCTCGCCCGGGTGTCCTCGAAGGAGTCCGGCTCGAACGGCTCGGCGGCGTCGCTGTCGTCCGTGTACCAGTCGGCACTGCGCTCCTACGGCCTCGACCCGGCCGGCATCGTGATCAAGGACGGCTCGGGCGAGAGCGCCTCGAACGCCGTGTCGCCGGAGTTCGTCGCACACCTCATGGTGCAGGTCGCCTCCGGCGCGAAGGGCCTCGGCCCACTCGCGAACGCCCTGCCGGTGTCCGGCCAGTCCGGCACCCTGGCCAGCCGGTTCACCGGCGCGAACGCGGTCGCCCGTGGCAAGGTGCACGCCAAGACGGGCTGGATCGACAGCGCGAACACCCTCGGCGGCTACATCGACGCCGCCGACGGGTCGCGGCTGACCTTCGCCTTCTACGCCATCGGTTCGCCGCGTGCAGCGGCACTGCCTGCACTCGACGCGGTGACCGCCGCGACCTACTCGTGCGGGAGCAAGCTCACCGGCTCCTGAGCCGACGGGTGTTGGATGGACCCATGGCAAGAGCACTGCTCGTCGTGGACGTCCAGAACGACTTCACCGAGGGCGGTGCGCTCGCGGTCACCGGGGGAGCGGCGCTCGCGAAGCGCATCACCGCGTTCCTCGGTCGGCACGGGGACGAGTACGACCTGATCGTGGCGTCCCGCGACTGGCACCACGGCGACGACGACAACGGTGGACACTTCGCCGGACCCGACGGACCCGACTTCGTCGACACGTGGCCGGTGCACTGCGTCGCCGGCACACCCGGCGCCGATTACCACCCCGATCTCGACACCGCACTGATCGACGTCGACGTCCGCAAGGGGCAGGGCACGCCGGACTACTCGGCGTTCCAGGCCCGGACCGAGGCGGGCGTCCCGCTGGCCGAGGTGCTCGCCGAGCGCCGCGTGCACACGATCGACGTCGTCGGCATCGCCACCGACCACTGCGTCCGTGCCTCGGCGCTCGACGCCCGTGCCGCGGGCCTCGACGTCGCCGTGTACGAGGACCTGGTGGCCGGCGTCGACGTCGAGCGCAGCGCCCGGGCGCTCGACGAGATCCGGGCGGCCGGCGGACACGTCGACCGCAGCGACATGGACGAGGGCCTCGCGAACCCAGGAGGAGCACGACTGTGACCGACACCACCACGAACGAAACCACCACCACCGTCGCCGACGAGCACGTCCGCGTCGAGGGCGTCCCCACCGGACTCTTCATCGGCGGCACCTGGCGCGCCTCGTCGAGTGGGTCCACCTTCGCCGTGCACGACCCGTCGACCGGTGCCGTCCTGGCCGAGGTCGCCGACGCGACTCCCGAGGACGGCCTCGCTGCCCTCGACGCAGCCGCCGCGGCGCAGGAGTCGTGGGCAGTGACGGCCCCACGCAGGCGCTCGGACATCCTGCGCCGGGCCTTCGACCTGGTGCACGAGCACGCCGACGACCTCGCGGCCCTGATGTCGCTCGAGATGGGCAAGCCGCTGGCCGAGGCTCGCGGCGAGGTCGTCTACGGCGGCGAGTTCCTGCGGTGGTTCTCGGAGGAAGCCGTCCGCATCACCGGCGACTACCGCACGAACCCCGAGGGCACCGGCCGCGCGGTCGTGCTGAAGCGCCCGGTCGGCCCCGTGTACGCGATCACCCCGTGGAACTTCCCGCTCGCGATGGCGACGCGGAAGATCGGCCCGGCCCTGGCCGCCGGCTGCACGGTGGTCGCGAAGCCGGCCGATCTCACCCCGCTGACGACCCTGTTCCTGGTCGAGCTGTTCCGCCGTGCCGGGCTGCCGGACGGCGTGCTCAACGTGATCCCGTCGAGTGACGCCAAGGGACTGTCCGAGCCGATCATCGCCGACCCGCGCCTGCGGAAGCTGACGTTCACCGGTTCGACCCCGGTCGGTTCGGCGTTGCTCAAGCAGGCGGCGGACAACGTGCTCAAGACGAGCATGGAGCTCGGTGGCAACGCTCCGCTGCTCGTGTTCGACGACGCCGACCTCGACGAGGCGGTGGACGCGGCGATGCTCGCGAAGTTCCGGAACACGGGCGAGGCCTGCACCGCGGCGAACCGGTTCTTCGTGCAGGACGGCATCGCCGACGCGTTCGTCGCGGCCCTCACGGCGAAGGTGGACGCCCTGCGCGTCGGCCGGGGCACCGAAGACGGCACGACGCTCGGACCGCTCATCGACGACCGTGCCGTGGACAAGGCCGCCTCGCTCGTCGACGACGCCCTCGGCCGCGGTGCCCGGCTCGTCACCGGCGGCCACCGGATCGACCGCCCGGGCACGTTCTACGAGGCAACGGTGATCGACGACGTGCAGCCCGGTTCGGAGATCATGACGACGGAGATCTTCGGACCGGTCGCCTCGGTCACGCGCTTCAGCACCGAGGACGAGGGGATCCGGCTCGCGAACGACACCGAGTACGGGCTCATCGCCTACGCGTTCACGACCGACTTCCGGCGCGGCCAGCGGCTCGCCGAGCGCCTGGAGACGGGGATGCTCGGGCTGAACACGGGCGTCGTGTCGAACGCGGCGTTCCCGTTCGGCGGCGTGAAGTCCTCCGGCCTCGGCCGTGAGGGCTCGCACGAGGGCATCGAGGAGTACCTCGAGACCGTCTACGTGCTGACGCCGGACCCCTTCGCCGCCTGACCCTGAGCCGCCGCCTGGATCCACGGTACGGCCGCGGTGCCCGCGGCCGTACCGGCACTCACACCAGCAGCTGGTGCTTCGCCAGGTCGCGGTAGAGCGGCGTCGACTCCACGAGCTCGGAGTGCGTGCCGCTGCCGACCACCCGGCCGTGCTCGAGCACGACGATCACGTCGGAGTCGACCACCGTCGACAACCGGTGGGCGATCACGAGCAGGGTGCGGTCCTCGGCGACGGCGTCGATCGCGAGCCGCATCTTCTGCTCGTTGACGCCGTCGAGTGACGACGTCGACTCGTCGAGCAGCAGGATCGGGGGAGCGGCGAGCAGCGCGCGGGCGATGGCCAGGCGCTGCCGTTCCCCACCGGAGAGCATCACGCCGTCCTCACCGACCTGCGCGTCGAGACCGCGGGGATCGCGGTGCATGACCTCGCCGAGGTTGACCGCCTCGAGCACCCGGACGCAGTCGTCCTCGGTGGCGTTCGGCGACCCGAGCAGCAGGTTGGCGCGGATCGTGCCGGCGAGCACGGGGGCGTCCTGCTCGACGTAGCCGATCTGAGCCCGGAGCTCGTCGCGGTCCATGCCGCGGACGTCGATGCCACCCAGGCGGATCACGCCGTCGGTGGGGTCGTAGAACCGCTCGATGAGCGCCAGGGTCGTCGACTTGCCGGCACCGGACGGACCCACGAGTGCGACTCGCGAGCCGCGGGGCACCCGGAACGACACGTCGTGGAGCACCACGTCGTCGGCCGGGCGCTCGTCGTCGACGCGATCCGGGCCTCCTGGACGGTCCGCGGGGTCGGACGCGACCGCGCCGTCGGCACCCGAGGCGTCCGCCTGGGCGCGGTACCGGAACGAGACGTGCTCGAACGCGATGGCGTCGTCGGTGGCGACCGCCGCGGCGGGCCGGACCGACTCGTCGTCCTGGGACTCGATCGGCAGGTGCAGGATCTCCTCGATCCGGCCGAGCGCGCCGAGCGCCTGGGCGACGGCCACTGCCGCGCCCATCGCCTGGCCGAGCGGCATGATCATCATGAAGAGCAGCAGGATGAACGTGATGAGCGTCGCGATGGTGATGGTGCCGGCCGCGACCTGTGCCCCGCCGACGCCCAGGACGGCGATGAACGCGACCTGCATGACGATGCTCGCGACGGGGACGACGAAGGCGGACATCTTGGCGATGTCGAGGCCGCGCTTGTAGGCCTCGGTCGCGTGGCCGTCGACCTCGCGCACCTCGCGTGCGGTGGCGCCGGCCGCACGGATCGTGCGGACCGCGCCGATCCCGCGTTCGACGGCGGCGGTGAGGTCGCCGACCTTCTCCTGCGCACGCTTCGAGGCGACCCGGATGCGACGGCTCAGCCCGCCGACGACGACGATGGCGATCAGGACGATCACGATCACGATGCCGAGCAGCAGCGGGTCGATGATCGCCATCGCGACGATGGCGCCGATGAACGTGAGCGCGCCGCCGATCGACTCGATCAGCCCCTGGGTCAGGACGGCACGCAGGAGCGTGGTGTCGCTGCCGACGCGGGACACCAGGTCGCCGGTGCGCCGCGTGTCGAACTCCGAGATCGGCAGGTTGAGGATGCGGGCGATGAGCTTGCGGCGGGTGGAGAGCACGACGCCCTCGCCCGCGCGCTGCAGCAGGAAGTGCTGCACGCCGTTCAGCACCCCCGCGACGATGACGAGCCCGACCAGCAGCCACACGAGCGTGCTGAGGGTGTTGCCCTGCTGCACCGCGGTGATGACCTGGTTGACCAGGAGCGGCTGCGCGAGCGAGGCCCCCGCCCCGAGGACGCTCAGCACGATGATCACGACCATCGCGGGCTTGTTCTCGAACAGGTAGGACAGCAGGCGACCGAACGTGGCGCGGGGGCCGTCGGAGGTCTTCGGGCGTGCGAAGGGGAAGCTCATCGTGTTCCTAGTTTCTGCCGTACTTCTTGTGCACTGCCTGTCGACTGACACCGAGCAGCGTCGCGATCTCCTGCCACGAGGCGCCGGCGGTGCGGGCACGTCGCGCGGCGAGCTCTTCGGTCCGGTCGAGTTCACGGCGGAGTTCCCGCACGTTGGCGAGGGCGGAGAACGGGTCGTCCCCTGATGCTCCGGCCGCGAGGCTCGTGATGGTCGGTCGGTCCATGGGTGTCAACCTACATTGACGCACCGACATTCGTCAACCTGCGTTGACGGCGCGAGCCGTGCAGCATCGGGTGCGCAGACGCCGGCGTCTTCGTTCGACGCCGCCACGCGCGCGAGACGCCGCCGAATCCGGCGGCGTCTCGACGGGCATGCGGCGTCCCGCTGACACGACGGCGTGTTGCGCGGGGCGAGGCGCGCACACGACGGACGGGAGGCCCGGTGCCAGCTGGCACCCCTCCCTCGCAGGCTCGGTCGGCGCACCCCGCGCAACGCTTCGCGTCGCTGCTGAGCGGGGTGCGCCCGTCCCGCGGATGCGTCGCCGATCAGGCGTCGGCGATGTCCTTCGACTTCGTCTCGCGCACGAAGAGCAGCGCGACCAGCGTCACGACCGCGGCGATCGTCAGGTACAGGCCGACCAGGAAGATGTCGCCGTCCGGCTTCCAGAGCGCCAGTGCAATGGTCGGGGCGAGCGACGCACCGAGGATCGACGCGACGTTGTACGCGATTGCCGAGCCGGTGTACCGGACGTTCGTCGGGAACAGCTCGGGCAGCAGCGCACCCATCGGACCGAAGGTCAGCCCCATCAGCGAGAGCCCGACGATGAGGAAGGTCACCACGGTGATCGGGCCGCTCGACGCCGCGAACCAGAACTGGAACGTCAGGCCGAACAGCGCGATGCCGATCGTGGTCGGGATGAGGATCTTGCGGCGGCCGAACTTGTCGGCGAGCAGCCCCGCGATCGGGGTGAAGATGCCGAAGAACACGACGCCGATCATGAGCAGGGTCAGGAACTCGCCACGGGTGTACCCGAGGCCGACCTTCGGGACGAGTGCGCTGGCCTCGGAGCCTGTCGTGCCGTACGACAGGGTGAACGTCGTCATGAAGTAGAAGAGCACGTACGTGGCGACCATGCCGAACGTGCCGACGATGACGGCCCGCCACGAGGTGCGGAACACCCGGCCGAGCGGGACCTTCGCGACCGTGCCGGACTCCTGCACACCGCGGAACACCGGCGACTCGACGAGCTTGAAGCGCACGTAGAGACCGATGATGACGAGCACGGCGGAGAGCAGGAACGGGATGCGCCAGCCCCACGCCTGGAAGTCGGCGTTCGGGGTGCCGTCGGCACCGGCGGGCATCGCCGCGTTGATCGCGATGAACAGGCCGTTCGCGAGCAGGAAGCCGATCGGGGCACCGAGCTGCGGCATCGAGCCGAACACGCCGCGCTTGCCCTTCGGTGCGTTCTCGGTCGCGAGCAGGGCCGCACCGGACCACTCGCCACCGAGCCCGACGCCCTGGGCGAAGCGCATCACGGCGAGCAGGACCGGGGCCCAGACCCCGATGGTGTCGAACGTCGGCAGGCAGCCGATCAGGAACGTGGCGGTGCCCATCACGAGCAGCGACGCGACGAGGGTGGTCTTGCGGCCGATCCGGTCACCGAAGTGCCCGAAGATGATCGACCCGACCGGCCGGGCGAAGAACGCCAGGGCGAAGGTGACGAAGGACGACAGCTGCGAGGCCGTCGGGTCCTCGTTCGGGAAGAACAGCGTCGGGAAGACGAGCACCGCGGCGGTCGCGTAGACGTAGAAGTCGTAGAACTCGATCGACGTGCCGACGAGGCTCGCGATGACGACGCGGGAGCGCGGGTTGCCGGCGGGTGCCGGAGCGGAGGTGGGGGTTGCGGGTGCCGGGGCGGCGGTCATGACAGGGCGGGGTCTTCCGTGCTGCGTGCTCCCGACGGGGAACACGAGGATCCGAAACGGCGGACACCGATCGGTTCGCGCGGGGTGGCGCGGGCACCGATCGGGTGCGTTCGGCTGAGAGGGGACCGCTTGTGACGGAAGCCCGATCATACGACAGATGTCGTCTGCCTGCGAATCAGCCCAGAGTCAGCTGGCCGCAGCGTCCGTCGTCGGCGCGCGCTCAGGCGCCCGCGCCGGCCCCGGCTTCGAGGTGCTCCGGCAGCTGGTGGCCCATCCGGTCGCGCTTGGTGTCCAGGTACCCGGCGTTCTGTGCCGAGATGCCCACGACGAGCGGCACGAGGGAGTCGACGGTGATGCCGTGCTCCTCGAGCTGGCGGCGCTTCTCCGGGTTGTTGGACAGCAGCCGGACGCGGGTGATGCCGAGGTCGGCGAGGATGCCCGCGGCGCCGCCGTAGGCGCGGGAGTCGGCGGGCAGACCGAGCGCGAGGTTGGCGTCGAGGGTGTCGAGACCGTCCTCTTGCAGGCGGTAGGCCTTGAGCTTGTTGATGAGACCGATGCCACGGCCCTCCTGCCCGCGCAGGTAGATGACCACGCCGCCCTCGGCCGCGATCGTGTCGAGCGCGGCGTCGAGCTGGGGGCCGCACTCGCACTTCAGCGACCCGAAGGCCTCACCGGTCAGGCACTCGGAGTGCACCCGGACGAGTGCGCCGTCGGTGGGCATCGAGCCGTCCGGCAGGGTGCCGATGATCGCGACGTGCTCCGCGCTCGTCACGAGGTCGCGGTAGGCGCGCATCTGGAAGGTGCCGTGGGTGGTCGGCACGTTCGTCGACACCTCGAACTTGACCGGGCTCCCCGGCGTGGGGGAGGTCAGCGCATCGGTCATGGGGTGCTCCGGTCGTTCGTGGGCCCGTCGTTCCCGAGCCCGGGTGTCGCGTGCTGCTGCTGCTGGCGGTCGTGCTGGTGCTGGTTCTGGTGTTGCGGACGGTGCGGTCGGGCTCGGACCAGCAGGTCGGGGCCGAGGCTGGTGGTCGATAGTACGTCCAACCGCCGACGGTCGGAGATGCTTCCCACGCCCAGGTCGTCGAGGGCGACCCGGGGTCCGCCGAGCAGCACCGGGGCGATGTACACCAGGTACTCGTCGACGAGTCCGGCGGCGATGAGCGCCGAGGCGACCGTGGGGCCACCCTCGACGAACACCGAGTGCACGCCGTGCCCGCGCAGGGCACCGAGCGAGGTGGCCAGGTCGTGTCCGGGCAGGGTGACGAGCCCCCGCGGGTGCCGACGGACCGCGGCGTCGGCCGGCACCGGGCGGTCGCCGAGCACCACGGCGAGCGGCTGGTCGGCGAGCAGTTCGCCGGCGTCCCCGCGCGCGGTCAGGCTCGGGTCGTCGGCCAGGACGGTGCCGGTGCCGACGAGGATCGCGTCGTGGGCTGCGCGCTGTTCGTGCACGTGCTGCCGTGCGGCGGCGCCGGTGATCCACTTGCTCGTGCCGTCGGCAGCGGCGGCGCGCCCGTCCAGACTGGACGCCCACTTCACGGTGACCCACGGTCGGCCGAGCCGGACCGAGAGCAGCCAGCGTTCGAGGAACGCCTCGGCCTGGGCGGCCAGGACGCCGGAGACGACCTGGACCCCGGCGGCGCGGAGTCGGTCGGCGCCGCCGTGCACGTCGGCGCCGGGGTCGTCGATCGCGTACACGACCCGGGCGATCCCCGCGTCGAGCAGGGCCACGGCGCACGGCCCGGTGCGGCCGACGTGGTTGCAGGGTTCGAGGGTGACGACCGCCGTGGCACCGCGCAGCAGTGCCGGGTCGACCTTGGCCATCGCGTCGACCTCGGCGTGCGGTGTGCCGGCGCCCTTGTGCCACCCCTCGGCGAGGACCTCACCGGTGGGGGCGAGGATCACGGCGCCGACGCGGGCGTGGTCGCCGACGACGGGCCCGAGGGCCGCGAGTTCGAGCCCGCGGCGCATCGCCCGGACCTCGGTGGGTCGTGCCGTGTCGCTCACGGGCCGAGCCTACCGGCGGCGGTTGGGTGACACGTCACCACGGATGTGAGCGCGTTCAGGCGACGGGCCAGGGGAGCGCGGAGGCTGGGGTGCCGTCGGCGCGTCGCAGTGCGGTCCACGCCGTGGTCGGGCCGCCGTCCCGGTCCGGCACCCGTGCTGCGCCGAGGCCCGTGAACGAGAACCCGGCCGCACGGGCGACCGCTGCCGACGCTGCGTTGCCCTCGTAGCACTCCCAGTAGACGTCCGGCGCGCCCTGCTCGAACGCCCAGTCGACGACGAGCCGGACAGCGTCGTGCATGAGTCCGGCACCGCGCGCGGACGGTGCGAGCCAGAACCCGAGGTCACGGCCGGCGGTGCGGTAGCTGATGATGCCCGCGAGCCACGTCGAACCGGCCGGTCGGATCGCCCAGGTGTACTCGCGGTCCGATGCCCACCCCGGTCCGACCAGGGCGTCGACGAAGGTCCGGGCGTCCTGCTCGCGGTACGGCGTCGGCACCGTCGTCCACCGGACGATCTCCGGGTCCTGGCAGGCCTCGGTGATCGCCGCGGTGTCGGCGCGGGTGGGCAGGTCGAGCCGGACCCGCGCCGACTCGAGGGTGACGGGCTGCACGGTCAGCCGCGCGACCGCGGGACGAACCCGATGCGGTCGTAGACGCGGGCCAGGGTCTCCTGCGCGATCGACTCGGCGCGGTCGGCGCCGACGGCGAGCAGCCGGTCGAGCTCCGCCGGGTCGTCGAGCAGTTCGAGCGTGCGGGCGCGGACCGGTTCGAGCTCGGCCACGACGGCGTCGGCGACCTCGCCCTTCAGGTCGCCGTAGCCCTTTCCGGCGAACGACTCCTCGAGCGCAGTGATCGAGGTGCCGGTGAACGCCGACAGGATCGTCAGCAGGTTCGTCACACCGGGCTTCGTCTGGCGGTCGGCCCGGATCTCACGCTCGGCGTCGGTGACGGCCGACTTGATCTTCTTCGCGGTGCGCTTCGGGTCGTCGAGCAGACGGATGAGGCCGTTGTCCGACGCTGCGGACTTGCTCATCTTGCTGGTCGGGTCCTGCAGGTCGTAGATGCGCGCGGTCTCGGTCAGGATGCGTGCCTCGGGCGTGACGAAGGTGTCGCCGAACCGCGAGTTGAAGCGTCCGGCCAGGTCGCGCGTGAGTTCGACGTGCTGGCGCTGGTCGTCCCCGACCGGCACGACCTTGGTGTCGTAGAGCAGGATGTCCGCGGCCATCAGGATCGGGTAGGTGAAGAGCCCGACCGACGCGGCCTCGGCGCCCTGGCGTGCCGACTTGTCCTTGAACTGGGTCATCCGGCTCGCCTCGCCGAAGCCGGTCAGGGTGTTCAGCACCCAGGCGAGTTCGGCGTGCGCGGGCACGTGCGACTGCACGAACAGCGTCGCCTTGGACGGGTCGATGCCCGACGCGATGTACTGCGCAGCGGTGGCCCGGGTGTTCGCGCGGAGCTCGGCCGGGTCCTGCGGCGAGGTGATGGCGTGCATGTCGACGACGCAGTAGATGGCGTCGTAGTCGTCGAGCAGGGTCCTCCACTGCATGAGCGCCCCGACGTAGTTGCCGAGGTGCAGCGATCCGGCGGACGGCTGGATGCCCGAGAAGATGCGGGTCTTGGTCATGGTGGTGCTCCGGTGCGTCAGGTGAAGCGAGAGAAGAGGGGTCAGAGTTCGTAGTCGACGACCACGGGGGCGTGGTCGGACCATCGCTGGTCGTACGCCGCGGCGCGGTCGACCGTGTACTCCGTGACCTTGGCGGCCAGGTCGGGCGTCGCCATCTGGTAGTCGATGCGCCAGCCGGTGTCGTTGTCGAAGGCCTGACCGCGCCACGACCACCACGTGAACGGGCCGTCGACGTCGCCGGCCTGGGCACGACCCACGTCGACCCATCCGAGGCCGGGACCCGTGGAGCCGTCGGCGCCCTCGACCGGTTCGCCGTCGGCGCCGAAGAACCGCGAGAAGTAGGCGCGCTCGCGCGGCAGGAAGCCAGCTCGCTTGACGTTGCCCTTCCAGTTCTTGATGTCGCGCTCGTCGTGCCCGACGTTCAGGTCACCGACGACGACCGCGAGCGGGTTGTGCGCCCGGAGTGCCGGCAGCCGCTCGGTCATGGCGTCGAGGAACTTCCACTTCTCGTCCTGCTTCGGGGTGTCGACCTCGCCCGAGTGCACGTAGGTGGAGACCACCGTGACGGTCGTCCCGCCGATCTCGTAGTCGGCCTCGAGCCAGCGGCCGGCCGAGTCGAAGTCGTCCGGGCCGAGCGCGACGCGGTGGATCTGGGCGGAGTGTCGGGATGCGATCGCGACGCCGGCCCGGCCCTTCGCGGTCGCCGGGTCGTGCACGATGTCCCACTCGTCGCCGAGCAGCGCCGCCAGGTCGTCGCTCGACGCGCGCACCTCCTGCAGGGCCAGCACGTCGACGTCGCGGGTGGCGAGCCAGTCGCCCATGCCCTTGCGGAAGGCGGCGCGGACGCCGTTCACGTTGACGGATGCGAGGCGCAGGCGTGTCATGCAGAACACCTTATCGGCGGGTGCCGACAGCCCTGGACGCCCCCACGGACGCACGGGAGGCACGGTGCCAGCTGGCACCGTGCCTCCCGTCCGTCTGGTGGTCGCGTGCAGGACGCGACCTGCGCGATCAGGCCGCGTCGTGGTCCGTCTTGAGGAACTCGACCAGGCTGTCCGCGGTGGTCTCGGCGTCGTCGCCCGAGACGGTGAGGGTGACCTCGTCGCCGTTCTCGATACCGAGCCCGAGCAGGGCGAGGATGCTGCCGGCGTTCCCGGACTTGTCGCCCTTGGCGATCGTGACCTGGTGCCCCGACGCCGTCACGGTCTGGACGAAGAGGGATGCGGGGCGAGCGTGCAGGCCGGATGCGCTGGCGACGGTCACGGTGCGGGTGGCTTCGGACATCGATGTACTCCTGTCGATGGGTGGTTGGCTCATGCTAGCGAGCACTGGGTGGGCGGGGACGGGGCGCGGTCAGGGTCGGCCGGGCCAGAAGACCTCGGTGCCGGCGGCCTCGACCTCGCGGACCAGGTCGAGGTTGACGGCGGGGTCGGTGATGATCGTGTCGATCGCTGCGAGCGGGGCGACGCGACCGAACTCCTCGCGGCCGAACTTGGTGTGGTCGGCGAGCAGGATGCTCCGTCGTGCGGACTTGATCATGGCGCTCTTCACGGCGGCCTCGGCCATGTTGTGGGTCGTCAGGCCGCGCTCCGGCGTGATGCCGTTGATGCTGATGAAGGCGACGTCGACGCTGACCATGCCGATGAGCTGGTGCGTCCAGGTGCCGACCCCGGCCAGGGAGTCGCTGCGGATGTTGCCGCCGAGCAGGTGCAGGTCGATGCCCGGGCGGTTCGCGACGGCGGTGGCGACGGGGAGCGAGTGCGTGACGACCGTCAGCCCGCGGTCGGTCGGCAGCAGCTCGGCCAGGCAGATGGTCGAGGTGCCGGCGTCGATCATGATCGAGCCGTTCTCGGGCAGTTCGGCCAGGGCGGCCTCGGCGATGACCATCTTCTCGGTCTGGTTGATGCCGCCACGGTCGCCGACGCCGGGGTGCAGGGTGATCCGCTCGACGGGGATCGCACCGCCGTGCGCACGACGGACGAGGCCGCGGCGTTCCAGGCTCGTCAGGTCGCGGCGGATGGTCTCGGGCGTGACGGCGAGCGACTCGGCCAGGTCCTTGACGTCCACCCGGCCCTGCGCGCGCGCCTGCTCGACGATGCGCTGGTGGCGTTCTGGTGCGTACATCGGACCTCGTCGTCTCGGGTCGGAACGGAACGGACATGCTCGGGCACGACATCCGCGATGTCGTCCCCTGCGTTCGATCCGCCAGACGCAAACGGGCATCTGTTTCTGCATTTTTATCCCCGGATGTGTTTGTTTGTCAACGCGAAGCGGGGTAGTGTGCTGATCAGCCGCACGGGCGTGGTCTGTTCCCGTGTCGTGTGCACCGAACGATCCACCCCACCGCAAGCGCGTGTGAGATGAAGGAGTCTCGAATGTCCGAACTGCTCGGCACCGGCGTCGGCCGTGGCGTTGCCCACGGCCCCGTGCTCCGGATGGCTGACCCGCTCGGTGAACCGTCGAAGGACGCCCTGGTGGGCTCGGCCGACGACGCGAAGCAGGCCGTGCACGACGCACTGGCCGCCGTGGCGGACGACCTCAACAAGCGCGGACAGCTCGCCGGTGGCGACGCCCAGGCCGTGCTCGAGGCCCAGGCGCTCATGGCGCAGGACCCGACGCTCCTCGACGACGTGCACACCCGCATCGACGGTGGCATCAACGCCGAGCGCGCCGTGTACGAAGCGTTCGCCCAGTTCCGCGACCTGCTCGTCGGCATGGGCGGCTACATGGGGGAGCGCGCGGCCGACCTCGACGACGTCGCCCAGCGCATCATCGCCAAGCTCCGCGGCGTGCACGCCCCCGGCGTCCCCGAGTCGGACACTCCCTTCGTCCTCGTCGCCCGCGACCTCGCCCCGGCGGACACCGCGCTGCTCGACCTCGAGAAGGTCCTGGCGCTCGTCACCCGTGACGGCGGCCCGACCTCGCACACCGCGATCCTCGCCCGCGCCAAGGGCATCACCGCCATCGTCGGCGTGACCGGTGCCGACGACCTGGCCGACGGCCAGTCCGTCGTCGTGGACGCCATCGCCGGCACGGTCGTCACCGACCCCGACGCCGCACTCGTCGCGGACGTCGAGCGTCGCATCGCCGACCGTCTCGCCGCCGCAGCGGCACCGCTCACCGCCGGTGCCCTCGCCGACGGCCACGTCGTGCCCCTGCTCGCGAACCTCGGCAGCCCCGCCGACGCCGCCGGGGCCGTTGCTCTCGGTGCGGAGGGCGTGGGGCTCTTCCGCACCGAGTTCCTCTTCCTCGACTCGCCGAAGGCCCCCACGGTCGACGAGCAGACCGAGTCGTACCGCCAGCTGCTCGCGGCGTTCCCCGGCAAGAAGGTCGTCGTGCGCGCGCTCGACGCCGGCGCCGACAAGCCCCTGCCGTTCCTCACCGACAAGGACGAGGAGAACCCGGCCCTCGGTCGCCGCGGCCTGCGTGCCCTGCGGAACCACCCAGAGGTGCTGCGCGACCAGCTCACCGCGCTCGCGCAGGCCGACGCCGCGACCGAGGCCGACCTGTGGGTCATGGCCCCGATGGTCGCCGACGCCGAGGAGACCGAGTACTTCGTCACCCTGGCCCGTGAACTCGGCATCCGCACCGCGGGTGTCATGGCCGAGGTGCCGTCGCTCGCGCTGATGGCCGAGCAGGTGTTCCAGAACGCCGACTTCGTGTCGATCGGCACGAACGACCTGACCCAGTACACGATGGCCGCCGACCGCATGCTCGGCACCGTCGCGTCGTACCAGGACCCGTGGCACCCCGCCGTCCTGCGCCTCGTCGCGCAGCTCGGTTCCGCGGGCGCCACCGCCGGCAAGGCCGTCGGGATCTGCGGTGAGGCAGCAGCCGACCCGCTGCTCGCCGTCGTCCTGGTCGGTCTCGGCGCCACGACCCTCTCCATGACCCCCGCGGCCCTGGCCGACGTGCGCGCCGAACTCGGTCGCTACACGCTCGAACAGGCCCGCGAGATGGCGACGGCGGCACTCGCCGCGAGCACGGCGGCGGCCGCGAAGTCCGCCGCCGCGGCCGCGGTGCACGCCGCCTGAGCCAGCACCCCCAGCACCACCCCGCCCAGCACCACGCAGCAGCTCCACCACACAGAAAGTCACCGCACATGACAACGTCGTCCGTTGCAGCGCCCGACGCACCCGCGAAGTCGCGGGGCGGCGCACGCGTCGCCGTTCAGAAGTTCGGCACGTTCCTCTCCGGCATGGTCATGCCCAACATCGCGATCTTCATCGCGTGGGGCATCATCACGGCCTTCTTCATCGAGACCGGGTGGACGCCCGTCGGCGTCCTCGGTGGGTTCGGTGAGACGGCCGGCGTCGCCAACCCCGGCCTCGTCGGCCCGATCCTGACCTACCTCATCCCGCTCGCGATCGCCATCCAGGGCGGCCGGATGATCTACGACACCCGCGGTGCCGTCGTCGGGTCGATCATGACCATGGGTGTGATCATCGGTGCCTCCGGCACCACGATGATCCTCGGCGCGATGATTTGTGGCCCGCTCGGTGCCTACCTGATCAAGCAGATCGACCGGATCTGGGACGGCAAGATCAAGCCCGGCTTCGAGATGCTCGTCAACAACTACGCAGCCGGGATCCTGGGCTTCGTCCTCGCGATGATCGGGTTCTTCTGGCTCGCGCCGCTGTTCAAGCTCATCGCCGAGGGCCTCGGCTCCGCGGTGGACTTCCTCGTGCAGCACTCGCTCCTGCCGCTCGCCAGCGTCATCATCGAGCCGGCGAAGGTCTTCTTCCTGAACAACGCCATCAACCACGGTGTGCTCGACCAGCTCGGTGCGGCGCAGGTCGCCGAGTCGGGCAAGTCGATCCTGTTCCTGCTCGAGGCGAACCCCGGCCCCGGCCTCGGTCTGCTGCTCGCCTTCACCTTCTTCGGTGTCGGCATCGCCCGCTCGACCGCTCCCGGCGCGATCATCATCCAGTTCTTCGGTGGCATCCACGAGATCTACTTCCCGTACGTGCTGCAGAAGCCGATCCTGTTCATCGCGGTCATCCTCGGTGGTGCCACGGGTGTCGCCACGAACGTCGCGTTCCAGTCCGGCCTCGTCGCCCCGGCGTCGCCCGGCTCGATCTTCGCGGTGCTCGGCGCCACGGAGCGCAACAGCTTCCTCGGCGTGATCCTGTCGGTCATCCTGTCCGCCGCGGTGTCGTTCGCGGTCTCGTCCTTCTTCCTCCTCGCCAGCCGCAAGCGCGACCTGGCGAACGGTGGCGGTGACATGAGCGCCGCCATGGCGAAGCTCCAGGCGAACAAGGGCCGCGACGTCAACTCGGCGACCGCCGGCCTGCTCGGCAACAACTCCCCGGCCAACGAGGAAGAGGCCGAGGCCTCCCTCGGCGGCGTCGGCTCGGCCAGCACGGCGACGGCGACGAAGGTCCAGAACCTCGTCTTCGCCTGCGACGCCGGCATGGGCTCGAGTGCGATGGGCGCCAGCGTCCTGCGCAACAAGATCAAGAAGGCGGGCATCGAAGGGGTCACGGTCTCCAACAAGGCGATCGCGAACCTGTCCGGTGACGAGGACCTGATCATCACGCAGGAAGAACTGACGGACCGCGCGAAGCAGAAGAACCCGAACGCACAGCACGTGTCGGTCGGCAACTTCATGAACGCTCCGCAGTACGACCAGGTCGTCGAGCAGCTGAAGAACCAGTAACGCCACAACCAGTAACGAAGTGCAGTATCGGAGGGGACGGGGCTGACCCGTCCCCTCCATCTCGTCCTCAACACAAGGAGAACCCCCGATGCCCGTCCTGCAGGAGAGCCAGATCCGCATCCACACCGAGGACACCGCGCCGACCAAGTCGGAAGCGATGAAGGAGGCGGCCGAGATCCTCGAGGCTGCGGGCGCGGTCACGGCCGACTACTACCCGGCGATGCTCGAGCGTGAGAAGAGCGTGTCCACCTACATGGGCAACTTCCTCGCCATCCCGCACGGCACCAACGACGCGAAGGACGCCATCAAGTCGTCCGCCCTGTCGTTCATCCGCTACGCCAGCCCGATCGACTGGGACGGCAACCCCGTGCGCTTCGTCGTCGGCATCGCCGGTGTGAACAACGAGCACCTCGACATCCTGTCGAAGATCGCGATCGTGTTCTCCGACGAGGACGAGGTCCAGAAGCTCACCGACGCGGCCGACACCGCCGCGATCCTCGCGATCCTCGGCGAGGTCAACGAGTGAGCACCAGCACCGCCGTCCACTTCGGCGCCGGCAACATCGGCCGCGGCTTCGTCGGGCTCCTGCTCCACGAGGCCGGGTACGAGGTCGTCTTCGCCGACGTCGCCGCCCCGCTCATCGACGCCCTGGCCGCAGCCGACTCGTACACCGTGCACGAGGTCGGGGCCGGCGCCCAGGACCACGAGGTCACGAACTTCCGCGCACTGAACAGCGCGCAGGACGAGGACGCCGTGGTCGCCGAGATCGCGTCCGCAGCGATCGTCACGTGCGCCGTCGGCCCGAACGTCCTGAGGTTCATCGCCCCGGTCATCGCCCGCGCGCTCGTCGCCCGCGACGCGGACGCCGCACCGATCGCCGTCATGGCGTGCGAGAACGCCCTCAACGCCACGGACCGCCTGCGCGAGTTCATCGTCGCCGCCCTGCCCGAGGACGGCCGCGACGCCGCCCTGGCCAACGCCGTCTTCGCGAACACCGCCGTCGACCGCATCGTGCCCGCGCAGCCCGAGGGTGGCGGACTCGACGTCACCGTGGAGACCTACTTCGAGTGGGCCATCGACCGCACGCCGTTCGGTGGGAACGAGCCGGAGATCCCCGGCGCGCACTACGTCGACGGCCTCGCGGCGTCGATCGAGCGCAAGCTCTTCACGGTGAACACCGGGCACGCCACCGTCGCGTACCACGGCTTCGTCGCCGGGGCCGACAAGATCTCGGACGCCATCGCGATCCCCGCCGTGCGCTCCGAGCTCGAGTCCGTGCTCGCCGAGACGAGCGACCTGCTCATCCGCCGGCACGAGCTCGACGCCGAGGTGCACCGCGCGTACGTGCAGGCGATCATCGGCCGGTTCGAGAACCCGCACCTGCCCGACACGGTGACCCGCGTCGGCCGTCAGCCGCTCCGCAAGCTGTCGCGCGACGAGCGGTTCGTCTCGCCCGCCGCCGCGCTGGCCGAGGACGGTACCGAGCCGACCGCGCTCCTCGATGCGATGGCCGCGGCGCTCCGCTTCGACGTCGCGGACGACGAGCAGAGCGTCGAGCTGCAGGCGCTGTTGGCATCGGACGCGTCCGACGCGGACGTCGCCACGCAGATCACCGGTCTCGCCGCGGAGCACCCGCTGCACGCCGCGTTCACCGAGCGGATCCGGTCCGCGCGCGCCTGATGACGTCCGCAAGGGCGGCTTGACGACGTCCGCACGGACGAACGGGAGGCCCGTCACCAGCTGGTGACGGGCCTCCCGTCCGTTCCGGGGTCGCGACGCGTACCGTCGCCCGCATGACGAAGCACTGGGTGGCCCCACGGTTCGGCGGCAGCGAAGTCCTGGAGTACGTCGAGGCGGAGGTGCCGGCACCCGGCCCCGGCGAGGTCACGATCGACGTCCGCGCCGCCGGCATGAACCCGGCCGACACCAAGCACACCCGCCAGGGCGACGCCGCTGACCTGCCGATCGCCGTCGGGTACGAGGTCGCCGGCGTCCTGTCCGCCGTCGGCCCCGACACCGAGATCGCGTCCGGTGGGGGAGCGGTCGGCGACGAGGTCCTCGCCTTCCGCGTCAGCGGCGGCTGGGCCGAGTCGGTCACGGTGCCCGCGGCCGACGTCTCCGGGAAGCCCGCTTCGCTCGGCTTCCCGGAGGCCGCCAACCTGCTCCTCGCCGGCTCGACCGCCGCCGACATGCTCCGCGTCACCCGCGCCGAGGGGCGCGACACCGTCCTGGTGCACGGCGCCTCGGGCGCGGTCGGCGTCAGCCTGCTCCAGCAGCTGCGGCTGCTCGGCACCCGCGTCATCGGCACCGCGTCGGAGCGTGGTGCGGACGTCGTGCGACGCTTCGGTGGCGAGTGGGTCGCGTACGGCGACGGCCTGGAGGCTCGTGTCCGTGATCTCGCACCCTCCGGCATCGACGTGGCACTGGACTGCGTCGGAACCGACGAGGCCGTCGACGTCTCGCTCGCGTTGGTCGCGGACCGGTCACGGATCGTGACGATCGCCGCGCAGGCGCGGGCCACATCGGACGGGATCGCCGTGGTGGGCGGCGCGCAGCCGGCGAGCAAGGCCTTCCGTGACTCGGTGCGGCAGCGGCTCATCGACCTGGCTGGTGCCGGACAGCTCGAGGTGCCGGTGGCGCGGGCCTTCCCGCTGGCGGAGGCGAAGGCGGCGGCGGAGCTGCTGGAGTCCGGGCACCCCGGGGGCAAGCTCGCGCTCCTGCCCTGACAGCATCGTCGGACAGGAGTCGTTCCCGCGGATGACGCTCGCCGGCTCGGGGGAGTGCCACACTCTGTGTGGACCGACAGCCGCGCCGGAAGGAACCGACCGATGAGCGACCAGTACCCGCCCCGTGACCCGTACGGCCAGCAGCAGGGCCTGTACGGACAGCAACCGTGGGGGCAGCAGCCTCCGGGGCAGTACGGGCAGCCCGGTCCGGGTCGGCCGAGTGGTGGGAGGTCCGAGCCGCCGCTCTGGGCACCCTGGTACGGCATCCCCTTCCCCCAGGCGTTCCTGCGGTTCTGGAAGAAGTACGTGCGCTTCGACGGTCGGGCCAGCCAGTCGGAGTACTGGTTCTGGGCGCTCTGGTACCTCATCGGTTCGGCTGCCGCCGGCATCATCGGGAGCGGGTTCGACGTGCTGCCGTTCGTCGACGACGGTTCGGACGGACTCGGCAGTCTCTGGAGCCTGGCCTGCGCACTCGGGTTCATCGCGTTGACCGTGCGACGGCTGCACGACGTCAACCTCAGCGGCCTGCTCGCCCTGTTGTTCATCATCCCGCCGATCGGCATCCTGTTCTCGTTGATCATCGGCCTGATGTCGTCGAACCCGCAGGGGCAGCAGTACGACCGTCCGCTGCAGGGGTGACGCGGTACCGGTTCTGACCGCCGCTCAGGAGTTCTGGTTGACTCGACCGTGAACATCAGCCAACACTCGAGGGGGACCACGTGAGCGACCAGTACCCGCAGGATCCGAACAACCAGCCGAACGCCCAGTTCGGCGGCGCACCGCAGTACGGCCAGCAGCCGCCGACCGGACCGAACGGCGAACCGCCGCTCTGGGCACCGTGGTACGGGATCTCGTTCGGCAAGGCCGTCGGCCGCTTCTTCAAGAAGTACGCCACGTTCAGCGGTCGTGCCAGCCGGAGCGAGTTCTGGTGGTGGTACCTCGCCAACGCGATCGTCGGCATCGTCCTCGGCATCCTGTACGCCATCGGTTTCGCGACCTCCGAGCGCTCGACCGTGTCGATGTCGTCCTCGACGTCGGCCAGCGTCCAGTCCACCGTCACCGAGCCGTCCGCGCTCTTCGTCATCTCGGGCATCCTGTTCCTGCTCTGGGGACTCGCGATCATCATCCCGACGCTCGCCCTCGGCTGGCGCCGACTGCACGACGCGAACCTCCCCGGTGCGCTGTGGATCATCGCGATCTTCGTCGGCATCGTCGGCATCGTCTTCGGCCTGCTGCCCTCGAACCCGCAGGGCGCGCGGTACGACCGCCCCGTCTCGAGCCGATGAGCAACGACGGGACGCCCCAGTGGGGCCAGCCCGGCGGCGATCAGCAGCAGGGACAGCCGGGGTTCGGCGAGCAGCCCGGGTACGGGCAGCAGCCCGGCTACGGCGAGCAGCCTGGGTACGGGCAGCAGCCTGGCTACGGGCAGCAGCCTGGCTACGGGCAGCAGCCCGGCTACGGACAGCAGCCGTACCAGCAGTACGCCCAGCCGTACGTCGGTGGGTACCCGCAACTGGCGGAGCCGATACCGGTCGGCCCGGACGGCGTTCCGCCGCTGTGGGCCCCCTGGTACGGCATCGGGTTCCTCGACGCGTTCCTCCGGTTCTTCAAGAAGTACGCCCGCTTCGATGGCCGTGCCGGTCGCAGTGAGTACTGGTACTGGTTCCTGGCCAACGCCATCGTCACGATCGTGCTCTACGGGGGCTTCATCGCCCTGCTGATCGCCACCAGCCCGACCACAACCGTCGTGGACGACTACGGGTACTCGCGCGACGTGTCGGGGGCGCCTTCGCCGTTCGCCTTCGTGCTGCTCGGGCTCTTCGGGCTGTGGTGGCTCGCCACCCTCGTGCCGAACCTGGCACTCGCGTGGCGCCGGCTCCACGACGCGAACCTGCCGGGCCCGCTCTGGCTCGTGTCGCTCATCGCGAGCCCCGCGGCAATCGTGTTCGGCTGCCTGCCGTCGAACCCGGCCGGTGCGCGGTACGACCGCCCCGACCTGCGGTAGTTCCACGAACGAGAACAGCCCGCCCCGCGCTTCGAGCGCGGGGCGGGCTGTTCTCGTGTCGGGGAGGGCTCAGACGACCCGGAGGCGGACGAGTGCGCCGTCGACCACCAGGTCACGCACGGTGGCCGATGGGTCGGCGATCTGGAAGCGCAGGGCGCCGCCCGGCTGCTCGAACCACGGCTGGACGAAGCGGACGTTCACCAGGAACGGCCGGTCGACGACGTAGCGGTGAGTCTCCGGCGAGGAGGTCACGTGCGGGGGCAGCGACCGGCTGGGCAGCGGGGTGTCGAGCGGGTGCAGCAGGTAGCCGTCCGGGCCACCGATGCGGTCGACGGGGACACCGGCCGGGATCTGGATGGTCAGCCCCTGCTCGCCGGCCTGCGCGACCTGCTGCGCGAGCTGCGGGTAGGTCGACGCTGCGCGGTCGCGGAGCCCCTCGAGCTCATGACGAGGGATGTCGCGCGGCTCCGGGAACGGACGGTTCAGGAAGCGGCGCAGCATCTCGACCGCGTCGTCCTCGCCCGTGGCCTGCGCGAGACGACGAGCCGTTCCGTAGTCGACGACCTCGAGCGCGTAGCCGGAGGCGTCGGTCTGGACGATGCGGAGCGCCCCCTCGACCGGCGGTTCGAGCAGGGTCTCGCCGGGGAGCTGCACGTACCGGGTCGTGTAGCCGAGCTGGTCGAGGATGGGGCGGGTGTCCGCGAACGTCATGGTCGGGAGCCTATCGGTCGACGTGGTGCTGGGCCTTGGACGGAGCCGGGACTACGCGCGGCCGCGCATGATCGCCTGCTTGACCTCGGAGATCGCCTTCGTCACCTGGATGCCACGGGGGCACGCGTCGGTGCAGTTGAAGGTCGTGCGGCAGCGCCAGACGCCTTCCTTGTCGTTGAGGATGTCGAGACGGACGTTCGCGGCGTCGTCGCGGGAGTCGAAGATGAACCGGTGTGCGTTCACGATCGCCGCGGGGCCGAAGTACTGCCCATCGGTCCAGAACACCGGGCAGGACGACGTGCACGCGGCGCAGAGGATGCACTTCGTGGTGTCGTCGAAGCGGGCGCGATCGGCGACGGACTGCACGCGCTCCTTGCCGGGCGTCGGGGCCGACGAGGACTGCAGGAAGGGCTGCACCTCGCGGTAGCTCTGGAAGAAGGGCTCCATGTCGACGACGAGGTCCTTCTCGAGCGGCAGGCCCTTGATCGCCTCGACGTAGATCGGCTTCGAGACGTCGAGGTCCTTGATCAGGGTCTTGCACGCCAGGCGGTTGCGACCGTTGATGCGCATCGCGTCGGACCCGCAGACGCCGTGTGCGCACGAGCGGCGGAAGGTCAGGGACCCGTCCTGCTCCCACTTGATCTTGTGCAGGGCGTCGAGGATGCGGTCGGTCGGCAGCATCATGACGTCGAAGTCCTGCCAGCGCGGCTCGTCGTCGACGTCGGGGTCGAAGCGACGGACGATGACCGTGACGGAGAAGGATCCGGGAGGGGCGTCCTGCACGGTGTCGGTGCGGGGTGCCTCGGAGACCAGGGTGTCGGTCATCTCAGTACTTCCTCTCCATCGGCTGGTACCGCGTGATGACGACGGGCTTCCAGTCGAGCGTGATGTGGTCGTCGGCGAGTGACGAGTGCGGGTCGCCCGTCAGGTACGCCATGGTGTGCTGCATGTAGTTCTCGTCGTCGCGCTTCGGGTAGTCGTCGCGCATGTGGCCGCCGCGGCTCTCCTTGCGGTTGCGCGCCGAGTAGACGACGACCTCGGCCAGGTCGAGCAGGAACCCGAGCTCGACGGCCTCGAGCAGGTCGGTGTTGAACCGCTTGCCCTTGTCCTGCACGGAGACCTGCATGAAGCGGTTGCGGAGCGTGTGCAGGGTCTCGGTGACACGGGCGAGCGACTCGTCCGTGCGGAACACCTGCGCGTTCTTGTCCATCTCCTCCTGCAGTTCCTTGCGGAGGGCGGAGACGCGCTCGGTGCCGGTCGAGGCACGGAGCTGGTCGAGCATGCCGCGGACGCCGGCCGCCGGGTCTTCCGGCAGGGGGAGGAACTCGGCGGTCTGGACCCACTCGGCGGCGTTGTTGCCCGAGCGCTTGCCGAAGACGTTGATGTCGAGCAGCGAGTTGGTGCCGAGGCGGTTGGAGCCGTGCACGGAGACGCAGGCGCACTCGCCGGCGGCGTACAGGCCGGGGACGACGGTGGTGTTGTCGTACAGGACCTCGGCCTTGACGTTCGTCGGGATCCCGCCCATCGCGTAGTGCGCGGTCGGCATGACGGGCACCGGCTCGACGACCGGGTCGACGCCGAGGTACGTGCGGGCGAACTCGGTGATGTCCGGCAGCTTCGTCTCGAGGACCTCGGCCCCCAGGTGCGTGCAGTCGAGCAGCACGTAGTCCTTGTTCGGTCCGGCACCCCGACCTTCGGCCACTTCCTGCACCATGCAGCGCGCGACGATGTCACGCGGTGCGAGGTCCTTGATGGTGGGGGCGTACCGCTCCATGAAGCGCTCGCCCGAGGCGTTCCGGAGGATCGCGCCCTCGCCACGGGCACCCTCGGTCAGCAGGATGCCGAGCCCGGCGAGCCCGGTCGGGTGGAACTGGAAGAACTCCATGTCCTCGAGCGGCAGGCCCTTGCGCCACACGATTCCGACGCCGTCGCCGGTCAGGGTGTGCGCGTTCGAAGTGGTCTTGTACATCTTGCCGAAGCCGCCGGTCGCGAAGATCATCGCCTTGGCGTGGAAGACGTGCAGTTCACCGGTCGCGAGCTCGAACGCGACGACGCCGGCCGGCTGCTGGCGGGTGACACCGTCGTCACCGACGACGTCGACCATGATGAGGTCGAGCGCGTAGAACTCGTTGTAGAACTCGACGCCGAGCTTCACGCAGTTCTGGAACAGCGTCTGCAGGATCATGTGCCCGGTGCGGTCGGCGGCGTAGCAGGCCCGGCGGACCGGGGACTTGCCGTGGTCGCGGGTGTGGCCACCGAAACGGCGCTGGTCGATCTTGCCCTCGGGCGTGCGGTTGAACGGCAGGCCCATGTTCTCGAGGTCGATGACGGCGTCGATCGCCTCTTTCGCGAGGATCTCGGCGGCGTCCTGGTCGACCAGGTAGTCGCCGCCCTTGATCGTGTCGAAGGTGTGCCACTCCCACGAGTCCTCTTCGACGTTCGCGAGGGCCGCGGCCATCCCGCCCTGCGCCGCGCCGGTGTGCGACCGGGTGGGGTAGAGCTTCGAGATGACGGCCGTCTTCGCCTTCGGGCCGGCTTCGATCGCGGCTCGCATACCCGCGCCTCCGGCGCCGATGATGACGATGTCGAACTGGTGGTGGTGGACGGTGGTCTCGGTCACAGGGGTCTTTCCGTAGACGGTGGGAACGCGGGCAGCAACGGTGGTGGTGCTACTGCGCCGGGCAGAAGGACGGCAGGTCGGCGGCAGCGGCGCCGGCGGGGCACGGGTCGAAGGTCCAGCAGACGAGGAGCCCGAGGACGATCAGCACGACGCAGGCGGCCAGGATCGCGACGAGGAGCGTCTTGCGGATGCCCGGCTTCGACACGTAGTCGTTGACGATGGTGCGCATGCCGTTCGAGCCGTGGATGAGGGCGAGGACCAGCATGAGCGAGTCCCAGACCTTCCAGAAGGGGTTGGCCCACTTGCCGGCGACGAAGGCGAAGTCGATCTGCTTGACGCCCTCGCCGGCCACCATGTTGACGAAGAGGTGGCCGAAGATCAGCACGACGAGCAGCACGCCCGAGGCGCGCATGTAGATCCAGCCCCACTTCTCCCAGTTGGTGGTGCTGCGGGCGGCTGCGGCCGAGCGGGGAGGTTCGACGATCTGCGTGGTCATCTTCGTGCCCCTCAGTTGAAGTCCGCGACGAGGTTCATGAGCTGGCGGGGCAGGAAGCCCGCGATCGCCACCGCCCACAGGACCATGACGATCCAGAACATGGCCCGCTGGTACTTCGGGCCCTTCGACCAGAAGTCGATCAGGATGATCCGCAGGCCGTTGAAGGCGTGGAAGACGATGGCCATGACGAGCGCGATCTCGCCGAGGTTCATGATCGGGGTCTTGTACGTGCCGATGACCGCGTTGTACGCCTCTGGGGAGAGCCGCACGAGCGCCGTGTCGAGGATGTGCACGAGCAGGAAGAAGTAGATCGCGACGCCGGTGATGCGGTGGAGGACCCACGACCACATCCCGATCGAACCGCGGTAGAGCGTGCCCTGTGGCGTCCGAGAAGCCCGTGGAGCTTCAATCGAGACGTCGGGCACCGCGGTCGCCGTACCCCCGCCGGTGTGCTCAGCCATGAGCTCGTCCTTCCATAGGACGGGCTCGCCCGATCGGCGAGCCCTTGCCGTTCGTGTTCGTGTGGAACACGACCCATCCTATGCGCGGGCGCTGACCTTCTCGTCCCGACCTGCCCGGAGGCCCCGTCCGACGGGCGGCGCGCCGATGGTGCGGGCCGTGTCGTGGTGGTCGAGGAGCTGGTCGCCGACGGCCTCCCAGGTGGTGCCCTCGACCCGGAGTCGACCGGCGGAACCCATCCGCTCCGCGAGCGCACGGTCGTGGTGCAGTCGCAGGACCGCGTGCCGCAGGGCCTGCGGGGCATCGGCGTCGTAGAGCTCGCCGTCGAGCCCCGGGGCGACCAGGTCGAGCGGGCCGCCGGACGCCGGCGCGATCACGGGCAGGCCGGAGGCGTGGGCCTCCTGCAGCGTCTGCCCGAAGGTCTCGGCCGGACCGGTGTGCACGAACAGGTCGAGCGCCGCGTACGCGTCGGCGAGTGCGTCGCCGCGCAGGGGGCCGGTGAAGGTGACGTCGAGGTGCCGGAGCCGACGTTCGAGCATCGCCCGCGACGGACCCCCTCCGGCCACGACGACCCGGATGCCGGGGACGCCGCCGAGTTCGGCGAGCCGCTCGACCTCCTTCTCCGGGGCCAGTCGTCCGACGTACCCGACGATGGTCTCGCCGTTCGGGGCCAGGCGGCGGCGGAGTGCCCGCACGTGCCCGGTCGACCGGCGCGCGGGGTGGAACAGCTCGGTGTCGACGCCGCGACCCCAGCGGGCGACGCGGGGCACGCCCTCCTCGGCGAGCATCGTGGCCGTCGCGCTCGACGGGGCGAGCGTCAGCGAGGCGCCGGCGTGGATGCGTCCGAGGATCTTCCGCACCAACGGGACGGTCGCGGTCAGGCCGTTGCGGCGGGCGAACCCGGCCACGTCGGTCTGGAAGACGGCGACGGAGGGGATGCCGAGCCTCCCGGCTGCCGTGATCGCGCGCCCACCCAGCAGGAACGGACTGGCGGCGTGGAGCACGTCGGCGCCGGAGGCGGCGAGGATCGTGTCGAGCACCGGGTGGGGGAGTGCCACCGGGAACTGGCGGTAGGCGACGGCGGGGATGCGGTGGACGTCGAAGGAGCGGTAGCGCTCGACGGCGCTGCGCGACCGGAACTGCGCCAGGCCGGGGGTGTCCGGGGCGATCACGACCGCGCGGTGACCCCGTCGTTCCAGGTGGTCGAGGACCGCCAGGACACTGGTGGTCACGCCGTTGAGGGTGGGCAGGAAGCTCTCGGTCACGACGGCGACGGTCCGGGGGGACGTGCCGCGCTCCACGCTGCGTGCGCTCATGGTGCTGCCCATGCTCCGGGCGTGACGTGACCCGGCGGGGCCGACGACGTGAACGGGACGCGCGCGCCGGGTGAACAACGCGACGGCCGACGCTGCGGGAGCCCGCATGCGGGAATCGTGCGGAGACCACCCAGGATCCACCCGGTGGGACCGGTACGGTGAGCGCGTGGCTGACGCTCTCGAAGACTTCTACGCGATCATCCCCGCAGGGGGCATCGGATCGCGCCTGTGGCCGTTGTCGCGCGCGGACGCACCCAAGTTCCTGCACGACCTGACGGGTTCCGGCACCTCGCTGCTGCGGCAGACCTGGGACCGCCTGGCGCCGCTCGCCGGCGACCAGCGGATCATGGTCGTCACCGGCCGTGCGCACCGGGTGGCGGTGGAGTCGCAGCTGCCCGGCGTCGAGGACCACAACGTGGTGCTCGAGAGCGAACCGAAGGACTCCACGGCCGCCATCGGCCTGGCCGCGGCGATCCTGGTGCGCCGCGAGCCCGACGTCGTCATCGGCTCGTTCGCCGCCGACCACGTCATCGGTGACGCACGCGGTTTCCGCCGCTCGGTCCGCGAGGCCGTCGCCGTCGCCCGTGCCGGCTACGTCACCACCATCGGCATCACCCCGACGGAGCCCGCGATCGGCTTCGGCTACATCAACGCCGACACCGCCGGGCTCGACATCGAGGGTGCCCCGACCGCACACGCCGTCAAGTCGTTCGTCGAGAAGCCGGACCTCGACACCGCCCGCTCGTACGTCGAGCAGGGCAACTACCTCTGGAACGCTGGCATGTTCATCGCGCGCGCCGACGTGCTGCTCGCCGAGATCGGCCGGACGAAGCCCGAGCTGCTGGCGGGCATCAACGAACTCGCCGACGCCTGGGACACCTCGGCGCGCGGCGCCGTCGTCGACGCCGTGTGGCCGATGCTCGAGAAGATCGCGATCGACTACACGGTCGCCGAGCCCGCCGCCGCTGCCGGACGCATGGCGGTCGTCCCCGGTGACTTCGACTGGGACGACGTGGGCGACTTCGCCTCGCTCGCCAAGCTGCAGTCCGGCGGCCGGCCGAACAACCTCGCGGTGCTCGGGGACGGTGCCCGCATCCTGGCGGACTCGTCGAGCGGCATCGTGATCTCGCACAGCCAGCGGCTCATCTCGCTCATCGGCGTCGAGGACATCGTCGTCGTGGACACCCCGGATGCGCTGCTCGTCACCACGAGCGCGAACGCACAGCGGGTGAAGGGCGTCGTGGATGCCCTGAAGATCAGCGGCCGCGGCGACGTCCTGTAGCGCTCCATCGACAAACCCCTCGAACTGGGGGTGCGCGGGTGGCCCCGCGTTACGGGCGCGTTTCGGCGGGGTCGCGATCCCGTAACCGATCCGCAGGACCCCCGCAACGGGTCCTGTACCGACCCGACGGTCGTGTACTGTCGCCACGATCGCCCGGAACGCACGTGGTCCGGGCACGCTCCCCGGAGGAACCAACCCGTGACATCTCGTACCCGACAGGTCGTCCTCAGCGGCCTCGCGCTCGCCGGCACCGTCGCCGTCCTGGCCGGCTGCGCCTCGGCGCCGTCCACCACCGACTCGGCGAAGAAGACCGACTTCCGCCCCTGCATGGTCTCCGACGCCGGTGGGTTCGACGACAAGTCGTTCAACCAGCTCGGCTACGAGGGCATGAAGGACGCAGCCAAGGACCTCGGTGCCACCTACAAGGAGGCCGAGTCGAAGGACGCCACCGTCTACGACTCGAACATCGAGCAGCTCATCGGCCAGAACTGCAACCTCGTCGTGACCGTCGGCTTCAACCTGGCTGACGCCACGAAGAAGCAGGCCGCTGCGAACCCCGACACCGACTTCGCGATCATCGACGACAACTCGATCGACGCGAAGAACGTCAAGCCGATCACGTTCGACACCTCGCAGGCGGCGTTCCTCGCCGGCTACGCGGCGGCGTCCTACTCGAAGACCGGCGTCGTCGGCACCTTCGGTGGCATGCAGATCCCGACCGTCACCATCTTCATGGACGGCTTCGCGGACGGCGTGAAGTACTACAACGAGCAGAAGGACAAGGACGTCAAGGTCGTCGGCTGGAACGTCGACACCGGCAAGGGCTCCTTCACCGGTGGCTTCGAGGCCGGCACGCAGGCCAAGTCGGTCGCGCAGACGCTCCTCGACCAGGACGCCGACGTGATCCTCCCCGTCGGTGGCCCGATCTACCAGTCCGCTGCCGAGGCCATCAAGGACGCCGACAACGGCTCCGTCCTGATCGGTGCGGACAGCGACCTCTACGAGGCCGACCCCCGCTACAAGGACATCGCCTTCACCTCGGTCGAGAAGGGCATGCGCCCGGCCGTGAAGGACGTCGTCGAGCAGGCGGCTGACGACAAGTTCTCGAAGGACCCGTACGTGGGCACCCTCGAGAACGACGGCGTCGGCATCGCGCCGTTCCACGACTTCGAGTCCAAGGTCGACAAGGGCCTGCAGGGCGAGCTCGACGACGTGAAGGCCGGCATCATCGACGGCTCGATCAAGGTCAAGACCCAGTCCTGACCCGGTGAACGCGGGCGGGGGAGCATCCCTCGCCCGCGTTCTCGTGCGCCCGGGTGGCGCACACCACATCGTGCGCCCGGCGGCGCACACCACATCGTGCGCCCGGCGGCGCACACCACATCGTGCATCCGCGGGCTGCACGCGACACCGTGCGCCCGCGTGGCGCGCGCGAGACAGAAATAGACTCCCGAACATGAAGCTCGAACTCCGCGGCATCACCAAGCGGTTCGGCGCCCTGGTCGCCAACGACCACATCTCGCTCACCGTCGAGCCGGGTGAGGTCCACTGCCTCCTGGGTGAGAACGGCGCCGGCAAGTCCACTCTGATGAACGTCCTGTACGGCCTGTACGACGCCGACGAGGGCGAGATCCTGCTCGACGACGTGGTGCAGGACTTCGACGGCCCCGGTGACGCCATGCGCGCCGGGATCGGCATGGTGCACCAGCACTTCATGCTCGTGCCCGTGTTCACCGTCGCCGAGAACGTCATGCTGGGGCAGGAACAGACCACCTTCGGCGGGCGGCTCGACCTGGCCGGTGCCCGCAAGCGCGTGCAGGAGATCTCCGACCGCTTCGGGTTCGACGTCGACCCCGACGCCAAGGTCGAGGACCTGCCCGTCGGCGTGCAGCAGCGCGTCGAGATCATCAAGGCGCTGTCCCGCGACGCCTCCGTGCTGGTGTTCGACGAGCCGACGGCCGTCCTCACCCCGCAGGAGACCGACGAGCTGATGGGCATCATGCGCCAGCTCCGCGAAGCCGGCACCGCGATCGTCTTCATCACCCACAAGCTCCGCGAGGTGCGCGAGGTCGCCGACCGCATCACGGTCATCCGTCTCGGCAAGGTCGTCGGCGAAGCATCGCCGACCGCCACGAACAACGAGCTGGCCGCGCTGATGGTCGGCCGTGCCGTCTCACTCGTGGTCGACAAGGCTCCTGCGACCGGCGGCGCGGACGCCCTGGTCGTCGAGAACCTGACCGTGACCGACCCGTCCGGCATCGTGCTCGTCGACGACGTCTCCTTCACGGTGCGTCGCGGCGAGGTCCTGGCGATCGCCGGGGTGCAGGGCAACGGCCAGACCGAGCTCACCGAGGCGATCATGGGCCTCGAGCCCGCCCACGCCGGCCGGATCACCCTGGACGGCAAGGAGCTCACCGGCCGGAGCGTCAAGCAGGTGCTCGACGCGGGCGTCGGCTTCGTCCCCGAGGACCGCAAGGAGGACGGCCTGGTCGGCGAGTTCACCATCGCCGAGAACCTGATGCTCGACCGAGCCGACCACGCCGAGTTCGTCCGCGCCGGCACGATCCGCTCGGCGGAACGCGACGCCTTCGCCGACGAGAAGATCGCGGAGTTCGACATCCGGACGCCGGGTCGCACCACCGCGGCCGGTCGGCTGTCCGGTGGCAACCAGCAGAAGATCGTCCTGGCGCGCGAACTGAGCCGCGAGCTGCGGCTGTTCGTCGCCGCGCAGCCCACCCGCGGCATCGACGTCGGCTCCATCGAGTTCGTCCACAAGCGCATCGTCGCCACCCGCGACACCGGTGTGCCGGTCATCGTCGTCTCCACCGAGCTCGACGAGGTCGTGGCCCTGGCCGACCGGATCGCCGTGATGTACCGCGGCGGCATCGTCGGCATCGTCCCCGCGACCACCCCCCGTGACGTCCTCGGCCTCATGATGGCCGGGGAGATCCCAGAAGGAACGGAGCTGGCCGCGTGACCGCGCAGGAACCAGACAACACGCAGCAGCCGGCCCCGGCTGCGCACGGCACCGCGGACGCCCCGCTCACCGACGACCGTCTGCAGGAGGTCGAGTCGACCCCGCACCTGATGACGGACTCGGCGGAGGACACCGAGCGCCGCAACGGCGCCGGTGGTGACCGCTGGCAGGCCGCCCTGCAGGGGATCCTGAACGGCTCCGTGCTCGTCACGGTCCTCGCCGTCGTCCTCGCGCTGGTCGCCTGCGGCATCCTCATCGCGGTGACGGACGAGAACGTCCGTGCGACCGCCGGCTACTTCTTCGCCCGCCCCACCGACATGCTCCAGGCGATCGGCACCGCGGTCGGCGGCGCCTACGCCTCGCTGTTCCAAGGGTCGGTGTTCAACTTCGGTGCGGACTCCTTCCAGCAGGCGATCGGGCCGCTCACACGCTCCGTCGACTACTCGGTACCGCTCATCGCAGCCGGGCTCGGGATCGCGCTGTCGTTCCGCGCCGGGCTGTTCAACATCGGCGGCCAGGGCCAGATCCTGATGGGCGCCGCTGCCGCCGGCTGGGTCGGGTTCTCGTTCGACGGGCCCGCCGCGATCCACATCCCGCTCACGATCCTCGCCGGCATCGTCGGCGGCGCGGTCTGGGGCGGCATCGTCGGTGTGCTCAAGGCCCGGACGGGTGCGAACGAGGTGGTCGTCACGATCATGCTCAACTACGTCGCGCTCTACCTGGTCAGCTACCTGCTCCGCACCCCGGGCCTGCTGCAGGCCCCGGGCAGCAGCAACCCGATCTCGCCCGCCACGAAGGACAGCGCGCTCCTGCCGCAGCTCTTCGGTGTGCGGTACGGCGTGGACCTCGGGTTCATCGTCGCGATCATCGCGGTCGTCGTCGTCTGGTGGCTCGTCAACAAGTCCTCGCTCGGCTTCCGCTTCCGCACGATCGGTGAGAACCCCCGTGCCGCCCGCGTGGCCGGCATGAGCGTCCCGTCGCTGACCATCTGGGTCATGGTCATCTCCGGTGCCCTGGTCGGCATCGCCGGCGCCTACCAGGTGCAGGGTGCCGTCACCACGGGCTTCACCTCGGGCATCGACGCCGGCATCGGCTTCGACGCCATCACCGTGGCCCTGCTCGGCCGCTCCAAGCCGTGGGGTGTCTTCTGGGCGGCGATCCTGTTCGGCGTGCTGAAGAACGGTGGCTACGCCATGCAGGCCGCCAACGGCATCCCGATCGACATCGTCGGCGTCATCCAGGCCCTCATCGTCCTCTTCATCGCGGCGCCGCCGCTCGTCCGCGCGATCTTCCGGATCCCGCAGCCGGGTGCACGCAAGCGCACGAAGACGAGCAAGAACAGCAAGAAGGCGGTCGCCGCATGAGCACCCTCAGCCCCACCGCGGCCGCGCCGCGCATGCCCCTGGACGACCGCCCGGTCGAGACGACCCGCAGCTGGAAGCTCCCGATCGGGTACGGCGTGTTCACGCTGCTCGCGCTCGTGCTCTTCGGCTTCGGACACCGCCCCGGAACGGCGACGCTCCGCCTGGCGTCGAAGGGCGACTTCTTCGCGCTGCCGAACCTCCCGCTGCCGGCGACGGCCACCGGGATCGTCGTCACCGTGCTGCTCGCGCTCGCCACGGTGTACGCGATCGTCGAGACCCGTGCCTCGCGACGTGTGCCGCTCTGGGTGACCTCGGTGTTCGCGATCGTCTTCGTGGTCGGTTTCCTCGCATGGGCGGTCGCCGGCGACTCGATCACCATCCCCGGCATGCTCTTCGGTGCGCTCGGCCTCGCGGTCCCGCTCGTGTTCGGTGCACTCGGCGGCGTCATCTCGGAGCGGGTCGGCGTGGTGAACATCGCGATCGAGGGTCAGTTCCTCGCCGGTGCGTTCACCTCGGCGCTCATCGCCTCGCTCACCGGGTCGCCCTGGGTCGGCCTCGTCGGTGCCCTCGTCGCGGGTGTGCTCGTGTCGTTCGTCCTCGCGGCGTTCAGCATCAAGTACCTGGTCGACCAGGTCATCGTCGGTGTCGTCATCAACGCCTTCATCTCGGGCCTGACCGGCTTCCTGTACTCGCAGGTGCTGTCCCCGAACCAGCAGACGCTCAACATCGGCATCCGGTTCCCGAAGTTCGAGGTCCCGGTGCTCCACCAGATCCCGATCATCGGACCGATCTTCTTCGAGCAGTCGGTCGTCGTCTACCTGGCCTACGTCGCCGTCGCGGTCGTCACCTTCGGCCTGTTCAAGACCCGTTGGGGTCTGCGACTCCGCGCCGTCGGCGAGCACCCGCAGGCCGCCGACACGGTGGGCATCAACGTCACGAGCACCCGGTTCTGGAACGTCTCGCTCGCCGGTGCGATCGCGGGCCTCGGCGGTGCGTACTTCACGCTCGACGCCACCGGCGGGTTCACGAAGGACATGACCGCGGGCGCGGGCTACATCGCCCTGGCCGCCGTGATCTTCGGCCGCTGGGATCCGATCAAGGCCACGCTCGCCGCCCTGCTGTTCGGCTTCGCGTCGAACCTGCAGAACACGCTCAGCGCGGTCGGCTCGCCCGTGCCGAGCGAGTTCCTGCTGATGCTGCCGTACGTGGTGACGATCTTCGCCGTGGCCGGCCTGGTCGGGCAGTCGCGCGGCCCCGCCGCGTCCGGCAAGCCCTACATCAAGAGCTGACGGCCTGGAGGCACGACACATGACCGACACGCAGCAACCAGGTGACCAGGCGGTCACCGCCACCGACCCGACGGACGCCGCCACGGGCCTCCCGGTCGACGACGTGGACTGGGGCGTCCTGCGGGACGCCGCCACGGCCGCGATGCGGCGCGCCTACGCGCCGTACTCGTCGTTCCCGGTGGGCGCCGCGGCGCTCACCGACGACGGCCGGATCGTCTCCGGCTGCAACATCGAGAACGCGAGCTACGGGGTGACGCTCTGCGCGGAGTGCTCCCTCGTGTCGCAGCTGCACATGACCGGCGGCGGCAAGCTCGTCGCGTTCACGTGCGTCGACGGCGACGGGGCGACCCTGATGCCGTGCGGCCGCTGCCGCCAGCTGCTGTTCGAGCACTCGACCGAGGGCATGCTCCTCGAGACGCTCTCCGGCATCCGCACCATCGACGAGGTCCTGCCGGACGCCTTCGGGCCGCGGACCCTCGCCACCTACCAGCAGGAGCACTGATCCACATGGCCGTCGAGCCGTTCGACACCGTCGACCTCATCCGTACGAAGCGCTCCGGCGGGGCCCTGAGCACCGCCGAGGTGGACTGGCTCGTCGACGCGTACACCCGCGGCTACGTCGAGGACCCGCAGATGGCCGCGATGGCGATGGCGATCTTCCTGAACGGGATGGAGCGGCGTGAGATCAAGGACCTCACGCTCGCGATGATCGCGTCGGGGGAGCGGATGTCGTTCTCGTCGCTCGGCAAGACGACGGTCGACAAGCACTCCACGGGCGGGGTCGGCGACAAGATCACCCTGCCGCTGGCACCCCTGGTGGCGTCGTTCGGCGTCGCGGTGCCGCAGCTGTCCGGCCGCGGGCTCGGCCACACCGGCGGCACGCTCGACAAGCTCGAGTCGATTCCCGGGTGGCAGGCGTCCATCTCGAACGACCGCATGATGCAGGTGCTGCAGGACGTCGGCGCGGTCATCTGCGCCGCCGGGTCCGGCCTGGCACCCGCGGACAAGAAGCTCTACGCGCTCCGCGACATCACCGGCACGGTCGAGTGCATCCCGCTCATCGCGTCGAGCATCATGTCGAAGAAGATCGCCGAGGGCACCGGGGCGCTCGTGCTCGACGTCAAGTTCGGGTCCGGCGCGTTCATGCCGACGTACGAGGCGTCCCGGGAGCTCGCGCAGACCATGGTCGACCTCGGCAACGACGCCGGGGTCGCGACCTCGGCGCTGCTGACCGACATGGAGGTCCCGCTGGGGCTGACGATCGGCAACGCGCTCGAGGTGCGGGAGTCGGTCGAGGTGCTCGCCGGCGGCGGCCCCGCTGACGTCGTCGAGTTGACGGTTGCGCTCGCGACCGAGATGCTCACGCTGGCGGGACTGCCCGACGCCGACCCGGCCGCGGCGCTCGCGGACGGCCGCGCCATGGACACCTGGCGTCGGATGATCGAGGCGCAGGGCGGGGACCCGTCCGCGGCGCTGCCCGTCGCCCGGGAACAGCACGTCGTGACCGCGCCGACGTCGGGGGTCCTCACCCAGCAGGACGCGCTGCCGTTCGGCGTCTCGGCCTGGCGGCTCGGGGCCGGTCGTGCCCGCGCGCAGGACCCGGTGCAGGCCGGTGCGGGCATCGAGCTCCACGTCAAGCCGGGGGACACCGTGACCGAGGGCCAGCCGCTCTGGACGCTGCACTCCGACGACGCGTCGCGGATCCCGCGTGCGCTGGAGTCGCTCGAGGGTGCGTGGACCATCGGCCCGGAGGGCTCCGCTGCCGCGGCACGTGGGCCGATCGTGCGCGAGCGCATCGGGTCCTGAACCGGGCCACCCGACCGAACGGAGGCTCCCTGCACACCTGTGGGGAGCCTCCAGTGTCTTCGGTCGTGGGTTGTGCACAGGTGCCTGCGCGGCGGCGGTGACCACCGATAGCCTGGTGGCATGAGCGCCGACGCCCCGACCTACCGCCTGCCCGACGCCGGGGCGGTCATCAACGACCTGCCGAAGGTCTCGCTGCACGACCACCTCGACGGCGGCCTGCGTCCCGCGACCATCATCGAGCTCGCGGCCTCGGCGGGTGTGTCGCTCCCCACCACCGACCCGGCCGAGCTGGGGCAGTGGTTCGCCGACCAGTCGAACTCCGGCTCCCTGGTCGAGTACCTGAAGACGTTCGACGTCACCACGTCGGTGATGCAGACCGCACCGCAGCTCACCCGGATCGCCCGCGAGTTCGTCGAGGACCTGGTCGCCGACGGCGTCGTCTACGGCGAGGTCCGCTGGGCGCCGGAGCAGCACCTGCAGGGCGGACTGACCCTCGACCAGACGGTCGAGGCAGTGCAGGCTGGCATCGAGGAAGCCGTCGACGCCGCCGGTGGGCGCATCCGCGTCGGCCAGCTCGTCACTGCGATGCGGCACGCCGACCGGTCGCTCGAGATCGCGGAGCTCGCCGTCCGGCACCGCGACGCCGGGGTCGTCGGCTTCGACATCGCCGGTGCCGAGGCCGGGTTCCCCGCCTCGAACCACCGCGCCGCCTTCGACTACCTGGCGTCCGAACTGTTCCCCGTCACCGTCCACGCGGGCGAGGCCGACGGGCTCGCATCCATCCGCTCCGCGCTCGTCGACGGCCGGGCGCTCCGCCTCGGGCACGGCGTCCGCATCTTCGAGGACGTCGCCCTGTCCGACGCCGGGGACGGCTCGACGCTGGCCTCCCTGGGCGAGGTCGCCTCGTGGGTCCGTGACCGCGAGATCCCGCTCGAGGTCTCGCCGTCGTCCAACCTGCAGACCGGGGCGATCGCCGCGTGGGGCGACGACCTCGCCGACCACCCGTTCGACGTGCTCTACCAGCTCGGCTTCCGTGTCACGGTGAACACCGACAACCGCCTGATGAGCGGGACCTCGCTGTCCAAGGAGCTCGCGCTGCTCGCCGGCACGTTCGGGTACGACCTCGACGACCTGGCCGCGTTCCAGATCAACGCCGCGCTCGGGTCGTTCCTGCCGCTGGAGGACCGCGAGGAGATCATCGCCACCATCACGGCCGGGTACCAGGAGGCCTGACGCATGGGACTGCCACCGCTGCCGGACACCGCCGTCCTCCTCGGTGCGGACGCGCCCGCGTGGCGTGACGCGATGCGCCTGGTCGGCGGTGCGCTCGTCGCCTCGGGCGCCACCACCGACGAGTACACCGACGCCATGATCGGCATGGTCGAGGAGCACGGGCCGTACATCGTCATCTCGCCGGGGCTCGCGTTCGCGCACGCCCGGCCGGGTGGCGCGGTCGTGCGGGACGGACTCGCGATCGTGACGCTCGCGACGCCGGTGGCGTTCGGCCACCCGCACAACGACCCCGTCCGTGTGGTGCTCGGGCTCGCGGTGGCCGAGGTCGGCACCCACCTGGAGTCGATCGGCGAAATCGCGAACCTGTTCAACGACGCCACCGTGACCGGACGGATCGCGGCGGCGACCACCGCGGACGAGGTCCGCGCGATCATGGGGGTCTCCGCGTGAAGATCGTGACCATCTGCGGCGCCGGCATCGGGTCGAGCGGCATCCTCAAGGTGAACGCCGAGAAGGCGCTCGTCGCCCTCGGGCTGTCGGCGTCGGTCGTCGCAGCGGACGTCGCGTCCGTGCGGGACGTCTCCGACGACGCCAACGTGATCCTGACGAGTCAGGAGTTCGTCGAGGCGATCGGCGACACCTACGCCGAGGTCATCGTCATCGCGAACCACTTCGACCAGGGCGAGATCACGGCGGCGGTGGACCGGGCGCTCGGCGAGCACTGAGCGCTCAGTCCGCCCTTTAGAGTTGGGGCATGAGCACCGAGAACCCGCTGAACGACCCCGCTGCCGACCCGTTCGAGGTCGCGCGGGCCGCCGCAGCCGCCATCGCCGAACAGTCCGGCATCGAGCGGCACGACATCGCCCTGACCCTCGGGTCGGGCTGGGGCAAGGCCGCCGACATCATCGGTGAGACCGTGTCCGAGATCCCGGCCGAGCAGGTCCCCGGGTTCAGCGCCTCGGCCGTCCCCGGTCACTCCGGCACCATCCGGTCGATCCGCCTCGCCGACGGCCGCCACGCGCTCGTCATCGGTGCCCGTACCCACTACTACGAGGGCCACGGGGTCCGTCGGGTCGTGCACAGCGTCCGCACGGCCGCGGCGACCGGTGCCTCGATCATGGTGCTGACCAACGGTGCCGGCGGCATCAAGGAGCACTGGACCCCGGGTACCCCGGTGCTCATCAGCGACCACATCAACCTGACCGCGGACAGCCCGCTCGAGGGCGCGACGTTCATCGACCTCACCGACCTGTACTCGGCGCGGCTGCGCTCGGTCGCGAAGTCCGTCGACCCGTCGCTCGACGAGGGTGTGTACACGCAGTTCCGCGGCCCGCACTACGAGACCCCGGCCGAGGTCCAGATGGCGAAGACCATCGGTGGGCACATCGTGGGCATGTCCACGGCGCTCGAGGCCATCGCCGCCCGTCAGGCCGGCATGGAGGTCCTCGGGTTCTCGCTCATCACGAACCTCGCCGCGGGCATCCAGAAGACCCCGCTGTCGCACACCGAGGTGCTCGAGGCCGGCAAGCAGGCCGAGCCGGTGATCGCCGACCTGCTCGCACGCGTGGTCGCCGCACTCGGGCAGCCGGCGTCGTGAAGCTCGACCTCGACCAGGTGCTCGGCACCGCGCGGACGTGGCTGGCGCAGGACCCCGACCCGGAGACCCGCGACGAGCTGGCCGCGGCGATCGACGCGGCCGCCGACGGTGACGGTCCCGCTGTCCGGGCGCTCGCCGAGCGGTTCGACGGCCGGCTGCAGTTCGGCACCGCCGGCCTCCGTGCCGAGCTCGGCTGGGGCCCACTGCGGATGAACCGGGTCGTCGTGACCCAGGCCGCTGCGGGGCTCGCACGGTTCCTCATCGACACCGGGCGCTCGCGCAGCGTCGTGATCGGGTACGACGGCCGGGTGAACTCGGACGTCTTCGCGCGTGACTCGGCCGAGGTCATGCGCGGCCTAGGGCTCGAGGTCACCCTGCTGCCCTCGGCCCTGCCGACGCCGGTGCTCGCGTTCGCCGTCCGGCACCTCGACGTCGGCGCGGGCGTCATGGTCACCGCGAGCCACAACCCGCCGCGGGACAACGGGTACAAGGTCTACCTCGGTCAGGGCGACGACGGCTCGCAGATCGTGCCGCCCGTCGACGGTGAGATCGCGGACGCCATCGACGCCGTCGCCGCGGGGTCCGTCGCCGACCTGCCGCGTGGCACGGACTACACCGTCGCGTCGTCGGCCCTGGTCGACGCCTACGTGGCCGCCACGGCCGCGATCGTGCCCGCTCCGGCACTCCGGGTCGACGAGCAGCCGAAGGTCGTCTACACGGCCATGCACGGCGTCGGGTGGGAGACCGCTCGCGCGGTGTTCGTCGCCGCCGGGTTCGCCGAGCCAGCCGTCGTGCCGGAGCAGATCGACCCCGATGGTGCCTTCCCGACGGTCTCGTTCCCGAACCCGGAAGAGCCCGGCGCGATGGACCTGGCGATCGCCCGTGGTCTCGCCGTCGGCGCCGACCTGGTGATCGCGAACGACCCCGACGCCGACCGGCTCGCGCTCGCGATCCCGACGGCCACGGACGCCGGTGCGCCGTCGTACCGTCGGCTGTCGGGCAACGAGGTCGGCTGGTTGCTCGGATGGCGGGCCGCTGCACGGGCGTCCGAGTCCGGCACGACCGGTACGCTCGCCGCGTCGATCGTCTCGTCGCCGGCGTTGGCCCGGGTGGCTGCGCGCCACGGGCTGGAGTACCGCGACACCCTGACCGGCTTCAAGTGGGTCTCGCGGGTGCCCGAGCTGCTGTTCGGCTACGAAGAGGCCCTGGGTTACCTGGTCGACCCGTCGGTCGTGCGCGACAAGGACGGCATCTCGGCTGCGCTCGAACTGCTGTCCCTCGCCGACGAGCTCGCCGCGTCCGGCTCGACCATCGCCGACCACCTCGAGGCCTTCGCCGCCGAGTTCGGGGCGTTCGCCTCGGGGCAGGTCGCGACCCGCGTCGACGACCTGTCGCGCATCGGCGAGATCATGGCGTCGCTCCGGTCCACGCCACCGACGACGCTCGGCGGGCTCGACGTGCACACGGTGACGGACTACGCCGACGGGGTGGCGGGCTTCCCGCCCTCGGACATCCTGCGCTACGACCTGTCCGGCGACGCCCGGGTGATCGTCCGCCCGAGCGGGACCGAGCCCAAGGTGAAGGTCTACATCGACACCGTCGCGGACACCCCCGCCGAGGCCCAGCGCCTGGTCGACGCCCTCGCCGACGCGGTGCGACCCTTGGTGTCGTAGGGCGCGGGCCGCCCCGCTCGTTCGTGTTGCGCCCCGTTGCGGGCATCGCGCCCCGACTCTTCGGGGCGCGATGCCCGCAACGGGGTGCGCTGCTCCGTGGCCTGTCCACAGATCGCGCAAACCCCGCTCGCGATGGACCGTGCGTCACGATCATCGGAGCATGGAACACGAACCCATCTCGACCGTCGGCCTCGCGCAGGACCCCGGCCGCGCCTCGGCGATCCGTCGTGCAGCGGAAGTCGGCGCCCTCGTCCGGGTGCACCGTGGCACGTACGTCGGGTCAGGTGAGTGGGCGTCGATGACGGGACGCGAACGACATCGCATGCTCGTCCGGAGTGTGCTCGCGGGCGGGAGGGGCTCCGTCGTGGTGTCACACCGGTCAGCGGTCGCGATGCTCGGACTTCCGTGGATAGGGGTGTTCGGCGAGCGTGTCACGGTGACCGACCCGTCGCGGGACCGGGGCCAGGTCAAACAGAGCATCCAGCGCATCGGCAGCGCCGGCAGGCGACCGTCCTCCGTCGAGGTCGACCGTGTGCCCGTCACGACGTTGACCGAGACCGCGGTCGACGTCGCCCTTCGCGAACACCCGTGGCGTGCCATCGTCGTGCTCGACGCGGTCCTGCGGCGCGGCGTCGAGCGGACGACGATCCTCGAAGTGCTCGGGAGTCGCCGTGCTCGCGGGCATCGACGCGCGCGAGAACTGATCGAGCACGCGGATCCGCTCGCCGAGTCACCGGGGGAGAGCATCACACGGTGGGGTGCGCACGTGCTCGGCGCTCCGGACCCGGTACTGCAGCAGGAGTTCCGGCACGACGGCCTGCTCCGCGACCGGGTGGACCTGTGGTTCGCGGAACCCGGGGTGATAGTCGAGTTCGACGGCCGGGTGAAGTACGACGACCCGCGACGAGGGCGGACAGCGGCGGACGCCCTGGTCGACGAGAAGCGCCGGGAGGACCGTCTCCGTCGCCGTCGTGAGGTCAACGGCTTCGCACGGGTGATGTGGGCGGACGCGATGCCCGCGGGGCAGCTCCCGCGGATCCTGCACGATGCCGGGGTGCCGCTCGGTCCGGACTGGGGTACGGCTTGGCGTCATGCTGCGATCCGCGCCCTCTGACGGTCATCGCGCCCCGAAGAGTCGGGGCGCGATGACCACAGCGGGGCGCCAACCGAGCTGCGAGACGGAACCCCGCGCTACGCGAGCTCGAGCAGCACGTGACCGGACGAGACCGTCTGGCCGACCGGGGCGTTCAGCGCGGTGACGACGCCGTCCTTGTGGGCCTGCACGGGCTGCTCCATCTTCATGGCCTCGAGCACGACGAGCAGGTCGCCCTTCACCACGGTGTCACCCTCGGCGACCGCGAGCTTCACCACGGTGGCCTGCATCGGCGACGCGACGGACGACCCGGACTTCGCCAGGCCCCCGCGGACGGCCGACGAGCGGCGCTTCGGGGGAGCGGTGGGGCCGGCCGGACGACGACCGGCGACACCACCGGCAGCACCGCCACCGACGATCGACGGCATGGTGACCTCGATGCGCTTGCCCTGCACCTCGACCACGACGCTGTCGCGCGCAGCCGGGGCCGGCAGTTCCTCGGGGGAGCCGCTCCACGCCGGGATGTCGTTCACGAAGTCGGTCTCGATCCACTGCGTGTAGATGCTGAACGGCTCGTCGTCGGCCGTCGCGAACGCCGGGTCGGACACCACGGCACGGTGGAAGGGGAGCACGGTCGGCAGGCCGGTGACCTCGAACTCGGCGAGTGCACGACGCGAACGCTCCAGCGCCTCGGCACGGGTGGCGCCGGTGACGATCAGCTTCGCGAGCATCGAGTCGAACGAGCCGGACACGACGTCACCGGAGACGACACCCGAGTCGACACGGACGCCGGGGCCGGACGGTGCGTTGAACGCGTGCACGGGGCCGGGCGCGGGGAAGAAGTTGCGACCCGGGTCCTCGCCGTTGATGCGGAACTCGAACGAGTGTCCCCGCGGCGTGGGGTCCGAGTAGTCGAGCACGCCACCCTCGGCGATGCGGAACTGCTCGCGCACCAGGTCGATGCCGGTGACCTCTTCGGAGACGCAGTGCTCGACCTGCAGGCGAGTGTTCACCTCGAGGAACGACACGGTGCCGTCGGCACCGATGAGGAACTCGCAGGTGCCGGCGCCGACGTAGCCGACCTCGCGCAGGATCGCCTTGGACGACTCGTACAGTGCGGTCTGCTGCTCGGACGTCAGGTAGGGCGCCGGGGCTTCCTCGACGAGCTTCTGGTGGCGTCGCTGCAGCGAGCAGTCGCGGGTGGAGACCACGACGACGTTGCCGTGCTCGTCCGCCAGGCACTGGGTCTCGACGTGGCGCGGCTTGTCCAGGTACTTCTCGACGAAGCACTCGCCCCGACCGAACGCGGCGATCGCCTCACGCGTGGCGGACTCGAAGAGCTCCTCGACCGAGGCACGGTCGCGGACGACCTTCAGACCACGACCGCCACCGCCGAACGCCGCCTTGATCGCGACGGGCAGACCGACCTGGTCGACGAAGTCGAAGACCTCCGAGACGTCCTGCACGGGCTCGATGGTGCCGGGGGCGAGCGGTGCGCCGACCTTCTCGGCGACGTGGCGCGCGGAGACCTTGTCGCCGAGGCGTTCGATCGACTCCGGCGACGGGCCGATCCAGACGAGCCCGGCGTCGATGACGGCGCGGGCGAAGTCGGCGTTCTCGGCGAGGAACCCGTAGCCCGGGTGCACGGCGTCCGCGCCGGAGCGGCGGGCGACCGAGATGATCTTGTCGATGACGAGGTACGTGTCGGCGCTCGTGGTGCCGTTCAGCGCGTAGGCCTCGTCGGCGAGGCGGGCGTGCAGGGCATCGCGGTCCTGGTCGGCGTAGACCGCGACCGATGCCTTGCCCGCGTCGCGGGCCGCGCGGATGATGCGGACGGCGATCTCGCCGCGGTTCGCGATGAGGACCTTGCTGATACGGGGCATGACACAGCAGCGTATTCGTGCGGCGGGAGTGCGTTTTGACTGGCACCCACAAAGAACCACCCGGAACAGGTGTGGATGTCTACAGTGCGCCGCGTCTAAAGAGCCCAGAGATCGTGCCAGGCGATACCGAAGCCCCGGAGGAGCATCGACCGCAGCACCGGCAGCGACATCCCGATCACGGCGGACGGTGCCCCGTCGATCCGCGTGATGTACGCCGCGGCCCGACCGTCGATGGTGAAGGCACCCGCCACCTCGAGCGGCTCGCCCGTCGCGACGTACGCGTCGATCTCGTCGACGGACACGTCGTCGGCGAAGGTCAGCACCGCGCTGTCGACCGCGACCACGCGGTCGCCGGCGGCGGCCAGCGCCGACCCGCCGGGCGCGACGTCACCCAGCTGCGGGACGCCGGCGGTGGACGTGACCAGGGACCGGACGGGAGGCACGGTGCGGGCCGGTACCGCGCCTCCAGGCCGCCCCGTGGCCGGTTCCGGGTCCCGGTGCCGGTCGTCGCGTCGTCGATCGATCACGCAGTGCCCGCTCCACAGGGTCCCGCCGCCGGCGGCGAGCATCTGCCGCCAGCGCTCCCGGGCGACCGCCGGGTCGTGCGGCTTGCCGTACAGCTGTCCGTCGACCTCGAACGCGGAGTCGCCGCCGAACACCACTCCGTCGACCGGTGACCCGGCGACCACGGAGTCGGCGACTGCGGACGCCTTCGCGACGGCGAGGAGCGAGACGAGCTCCGGACCGGTCAGGTCGCGGCCGAGGGATGCCGCTGCTGCGGCGCCGACGGCGTCCTCGTCGACCCCGGGGGACACGAGCACGGGTTCGATCCCGGACTGGGCGAGGAGTGCTCGGCGGGCGGGGGATGTACTCGCGAGGTACAGACGCATGGGACCATCTCACCATGGGTGAATCCGTCGGCACGCTGCTCGAACTCGACGTCACCGGGATCGCCCACGGCGGCATCTCGGTGGCACGGCACGAAGGACGGGTGGTCTTCGTCTCGGACGCGATCCCCGGGGAGCGCGTCGTCGCCCGGGTGACCGAGGACCGCAAGAAGTCGTTCTGGCGCGCCGACACGGTCAGCGTCATCACGCCGAGCGAGCACCGCGTCGACCACGTCTGGCCCGAGGCCGCGCTCGAGCGTGACCCCGAGACGCGCCCGGGTGGCGCCGAGTTCGGGCACATCGCCCTCTCGCACCAGCGCACGCTCAAGCACGACGTCCTCGTCGACTCGTTCGCGCGGTTCGCGCGGATGGACCTCGCCGAGGTGCTCGGCCACGACGTCGTCGTCGAGGCCGCGCCCGGCGACGACGCGGCGAACGGCCTCGGCTGGCGCACCCGCGTCCGGCTGCACGTCGACGAGCAGGGCACCGCCGGCCCGTTCGCGGCCCGCTCGCACTCCGTCATCCCGGTGACCGGCCTGCCGCTCGCGACCGCCGTCGTGCAGCAGAGCGCCCCGCTCGGCCGTGGTGCGCTGCCGGGGTCCTCGGTCATCGACGTCCTCGCACCGAGCGGCTCCGAGGGCGCGCGGCTCGTCATCGACGACCAGAAGCCCACCGTGGTGACCGAGGTCGTGGGGGAGCGCACGTTCCAGGTCGACGACAACGGGTTCTGGCAGGTGCACCGGGCCGCGGCGACCGTGCTCACCGAGGCCGTGCAGGACCTGGTCGACCGTGACCGACTCGACCCCGAGGGCACCCACCTGGACCTGTACGGCGGTGTCGGCCTGCTCGCCGCCGCCCTCGGCGACCTGGTCGGCCCGAAGGCGCGCATCACGAGCGTCGAGAGCGCCGCCCGTGCCACCGAGCACGCGCAGGAGAACCTGTCCGAATGGCTCGGCGCCCGCGCCGAGACCGGCCGCGTGGACCGCTGGCTGACGAACACGGTTGCGAACGCCTCGCGCGCCGAGAAGGACCGCTTCCGCGCCGGCACGGTCGTGCTCGACCCGCCCCGCGCCGGCGCCGGTCGTGACGTGGTCGTGCAGATCGCCGCGCTCCAGCCGGAGCAGGTCGTCTACGTGGCGTGCGACCCGGTGGCGCTGGCCCGCGACGTCGCGACGTTCGCCGACCTCGGCTACCGGCTCGAAGCACTGCGGGCCTTCGACCTGTTCCCGCACACGCACCACCTGGAAGCCGTCGCACGCCTGGTCCCCGCGCGCTGAGGTCCGGGGGTCGCTCGACCGCGGGTCCTTGCGTGTCGGGGTGTCCACCAATCGGCGGACCGGCCAGCGTGGCGCAGCGGAGAAGCCCCGCACCTGAGTCCGGGCTGGGTATCCTGGGTCGTTGATGGCACTCCGGTTTCAGGGGCCGGCGTCGCGCATCGGAACGAGAGGCCACTGTGGCAGCAGGAACGACAACCACCAGCACCGAGACGTCGGGGGCGGCCACCAGGCCGGTCCGGGTCGCGATCGTCGACGACCACGAGTCCGTCCGACTCGGGATCCAGGCGGCGTGCCAGAACGAGGGGTTCGAGGTGGTGCTCACCGCCGCCAGCGTCCCCGAGTACGTCCAGAACCTCGACGGGCGAGAGGTCGACGTCGTCGTCCTCGACCTGTCCCTCGGTGACGGTTCGACCGTGACCGAGAACGTCAAGGGCGTGCAGGGGACGGGATCGGCGGTGCTCGTGCACTCCATCGCGGACCGTGTCGCCAACGTGCGTGAGGCGCTCGCAGCAGGGGCTGCCGGCGTCATCCCGAAGTCCTCGGCCACCAAGACCGTGATGGCCGCGGTCGCCACCGTCGCACGTGGTGACGTGCTCAACAACCTCGAGTGGGCGAGCGCCATCGACGCCGACCGTGACTTCGCGAAGGCGCAGCTCGGCCGCCGCGAGCGCGAGATCCTGCACCTCTACGCCTCGGGTCTCCCGCTCAAGCTCGCCGCCCAGCAGCTCGGCATCGGCTACTCGACGGCCCGTGAGTACCTCGACCGGATCCGTGTGAAGTACGTCGAGGTCGGTCGCCCGGCCCCGACGAAGGTCGACCTGCTGCGTCGAGCCGTCGAGGACGGGATCCTCCCCGGGCTCGACTCGGGCATCGACCCCGACGGCGACGGTCGCTGACACGGATGGCGACCGCGGCTGAGTCGGCGCGGACGGTCGTCGAACCGGCGCCCTTCGGCGCCGATCCGGCGCGCAGCGTCCGCGCCTCGATCACGCAGGCGTCGGTCGAGCGCGCGTTCGCGATCCTCCTCGCGATGGCGGCGATCGGCCTCGGCATCGTCGACGCGCCCGCGGTCCTGCAGCAGCTGCCGTACCTCGACCCGTTCTGGGGGCCGACGCTGATGCTCGCCCTCGCGGCGTCGTTCGTGTTCATCGGGGTCTCGGCCTTCGTGCAGCGGGTCGCGCAGCTGGCGCAGATCGTCTGCGCGCTGCTGTTCCTCGTCGTGCTCGTGACGTGGACGGCCACCGTGCAGGAGCCCATCCCGTCGGCGCAGCAGCCGTGGCCGTGGTGGTTCTGCACGGTCGGCTGCACGGCGGCGGCGATGGGCTTCGCCACGTGGCGTGCGACGGTCTACACGGCGCTCGTGCCGGCGGTCTACGTCGTCATCCGGCTCAGCCCGCTCGGCGGCGACGTCGGGGTCCTCGCCGTGCTGCTGGACGGCGTCTACACGGCGCTGCTCAGCGGCGCGGTGCTCGTCATCGCGGTGGTGCTGCGGCGTGCGGCCACGTCGGTCGACACGGCGCAGTCCACGGCCGTGCGGCGGTACTCGCTCGCCATCCGGGAGCACGCCACCGAGGTCGAACGGGTCCAGGTGGACGCCATCGTGCACGACAGCGTGCTCACGACGCTGCTGTCCGCCGCCCGCGCCGACACGCTCGAGGCCAAGACCCTCGCCGCGCGGATGGCCCGGAACGCGATCGACCACCTCGAGGCCGCCGCCACCGACGGTCCCGGTGACGTCGCGCCGGTCGCCCTCGGGGAACTCCGGGCGCGCATCCGCGAGGGGGTGGGGGCGTTGCCCGCTCCGGTCCGCCTCGTCCCGACGCCGACCGGGTCGGTCCGCCTGCCCGCGTCGGTCGCCGACGCGCTGGCCTCGGCGGCGCTGCAGGCCGCGGTGAACAGCGTGCAGCACGCCGGCGACGGCGACGTCTCGCGCTGGGTGCGCATCGAGCAGCAGGGCCAGGGGGTGCTCGTCGAGGTCGGTGACGACGGCCGCGGGTTCGACGTCGCGGCGATCCCCGCCGAACGGCTCGGTGTCCGCCGCTCCATCGTCGAGCGCGTCGCGACCGTCGACGGCCGTGCCGAGGTGCACACGGGCCCGGGCGAGGGCACCCGCATCGTGCTGACGTGGTCGCCGGCCGCGAGGACGACCGCATGAGGGTCTCCCTGCCGGCGAGCATCGCCCTCGGCCTGGCGTCGTTGTTCTCCCTCTACCACCTGGTCCTCGCCGCGGCCACGCTGCCGCGCGTCGACCAGGTCGCCCCGATCATCGCCTGCATGGTCCTGTACGCCGCGGCCACCGGCCTCGCACTGTTCGTCCCCGGCAGGGTCCTGCCGGTCTGGACGGCCTGCTTCTCCCTCGCCACCGCCATCGTGATGCCGGTGATCGCCGCCCCCGTCCTCGTCGATGGTCGTGGTCCGGGCTCCGCCACCTGGTGGATCGCGGCCATCGGCACGCTCATGGTGGTGCTCGTCGTGCGCGGCCGGGGCCCCTTCGCGTGGGCCGGCGTGCTGTTCCTGACCGTGTACACCGTCGCCTGGGCCGGCCTCGGCTCGCTCGGTGGGCTCGGCGTGGTCGGCAGCGTCGCCTGGGTCGCGATCGCCACGGTCTTCGCCGCCGCGATGAGCCGCGCCATCCGGAACACCCGGGAACTCGTCCTCGCCGAGCAGGAGACCGCCGACTGGCAGGCCGCGCAGGACGCCCACGTGTTCGAGCGGCAGTTCCGGCTGAGCCAGACCACCCGGATGGCCCTGCCGATGCTGCAGCGCATCATCGACTCCTGCGGCGACCTCGACGACGCCGACCGCGCCGAGTGCCTGCACCTCGAGCAGGCCATCCGCGACGAGATCCGCGGTCGGTCCCTGTTGTCCGACGACGTCCGCGACGAGGTGATGCGCCTGCGTCGCCGCGGAGCGACCGTCCAGCTGCACGACGACGGCGGGCTCGACGACCTGGACGCCCCGGACATCCGGCGCATCCACGCCCGTGTCGCCGAGGCGCTCCGGCAGGCCCGCGATGCCGACAACGTCATCGTGCGGACGGTCGGCGAGGGCTCCGACTCCGCGGTGACCGTCGTCGGACTCCGCCTCGACGGCGCGGCCAGTGAGTCCGCGGCGCTCGGAGCGGGGATGGACGACGACGACGGGGACGAGGACGACTCCGTCGCGCTCTGGCTGGAGATCCCGCGGCACGAGCCCGCGTAGCGCGCGGCGCGCCCGGTACAGCGCGCGGCAGCGCGTGCGCGCGTGTTGCGACCATGCACCACGTGATCGACGCGTGGATCGTCGCGAACGTGGTGTGGACGGCGTTGCGGACGCGCGTGGCGCGCCGGGCGTGCGGGCGGCGGTGGACGCGATGGGGGACACCCGGGAGGCCCGTGGCGGCGCCGCCACGGGCCTCCAGACCGTCACGCGGGTGCGTCGGGCGGGCGCGCGCACGGAAGCGACCATGTCGTTGTCGTACGACGTCGACGGTGTCGTTCCGGATCGGCCTCGCCAGCCGCCCCGCCAACCGCACCGACGCCCGCGCTCAATGCCCCGGAAACGGGGAACGGGCCGGTCGGATACCGACCGGCCCGTTCACGACCCGAGGCTGAGCGACAACCCGAATGTCGCCCTGCCTCGCAGCGGGCGGTGGCTTCGTACCCTAGTCGGCCACCGTCCTGCGATGTCTTTCGTTGAAGGACACCGAACACCAACTACTATGCCGACGCACGAGCTGCATGTCAGTCGTCATTATGGGGGACAATTCCGGCATTTCCGGTCCGTATCCGCTGAACGTGTCCCCCGAGTGAGGGGATACCGACCGGGAAGTGCGCCCTGCAACCGTTCCGGTCGCCAGCGCACCAGGGGTACATCAGCGGAGCGATCGGCCCCAGGCACCCGGTCCGTGATCGAGCGGGCGGCGGAGGCCGCGGGCCGCGGCGTCCCACCCGGTGCGGGGCTCGACGACCACGGCGGCGCGTCCGGCGGCAGCGGCCTCGTCGGCCTGGCGCTGCAGGACGGCCACGACGGCGGCGAGTTCCTCGGGGGTGGGGTCGCCCGAGACCACCCGGACGTCCGCCACCGAGGCGGGCTCGTCCGAGGGCACGGCTGCTGCGTGGCGACCCATCAGGCCGCGGGATTGTGATGATCCCGTGCGCGGCGATTCGACCGGTTCCATCAGAGGGGGATGTTCCCGTGCTTCTTCGGGGGCAGCGTGGCGCGCTTGCCCCGCAACGACCGGAGGGCCTTGATGACCGACACGCGCGTCGCGTGCGGCTGGATGATGCCGTCGAGCTCACCGCGCTCGGCCGCCAGGTACGGCGACGCGACGTTGTACGTGTACTCGTTCGCGAGCTTCGTGCGGACCGCGGCGACGTCCTCGCCGGACTCCTCGGCGCGCTTGATCTCGGCGCGGTACAGGATGTTCACGGCGCCCTGGCCGCCCATGACGGCGATCTCGGCGGTCGGCCACGCCAGGTTGATGTCGGCGCCGAGCTGCTTGGAACCCATGACGATGTACGCGCCGCCGTAGGCCTTGCGGGTGATGACGGTGACGAGCGGGACGGTGGCCTCGGCGTAGGCGTACAGCAGCTTCGCGCCGCGGCGGATGACGCCGGTCCACTCCTGGTCGGTGCCGGGCAGGTAGCCGGGCACGTCCACCAGGGTCAGGATCGGGATGCCGAACGCGTCGCAGAACCGCACGAAGCGGGCGGCCTTCTCGCCCGCGTCGATGTTGAGCGTGCCGGCCATCGCCTGCGGCTGGTTCGCGATGATGCCGACCGTGCGGCCCTCGACCCGGCCGAAGCCGATCAGGATGTTCGGCGCGAAGAGCGGCTGGACCTCGAGGAACTCACCGTCGTCGACGATGTGCTCGATGATCGTGGTGACGTCGTACGGCTGGTTCGTCGAGTCCGGGATCACGAGGTCGAGCTCGTGGTCGGCGTCGGTGGTCTCGAGCTCCGGGGCGACGTCGTAGGCCGGCGGGTCGGACAGGTTGTTGTCCGGCAGGAACCCGATGAGCGAGCGCGCGTAGTCGAGCGCGTCGGTCTCGTCCTCGGCCAGGTAGTGGGCCACGCCGGAGACCGCGTTGTGCGTCTGGGCGCCGCCGAGCTCCTCGAAGCCGACGTCCTCGCCCGTGACGGTCTTGATGACGTCGGGGCCGGTGACGAACATGTGGCTGGTCTTGTCGACCATGATGACGAAGTCGGTGAGGGCGGGGGAGTACACCGCACCGCCGGCCGCCGGACCCATCACGATGGACAGCTGCGGGATGACGCCCGAGGCCTGGGTGTTCAGGCGGAAGATCTCGCCGTACTTGCCGAGCGCGACGACGCCTTCCTGGATGCGGGCGCCGCCGGAGTCGAGGATGCCGATGATCGGCACGCCCGTCTTGAGCGCGTGCTGCATGACCTTGATGATCTTCTCGCCGGCGACCTCGCCGAGCGACCCGCCGAAGACCGTGAAGTCCTGCGCGTAGACGGCGACGTTGCGGCCGTGGATCGTGCCGACGCCGGTGACGACCGCGTCACCGTAGGGGCGCTTGGCGTCCATGCCGAACGACGTGGTGCGGTGCCGCACGAACTCGTCGAACTCCACGAAGGAGTTCTCGTCGAGCAGCTGCTCGATGCGTTCGCGCGCGGTGCCCTTGCCCTTCGCGTGCTGCTTGGCGATGGCGGATTCGCCCGCGGCGGTCACGGCCTCGTGGTACCGGTCGCGGAGGTCGGCCAGTCGGCCGGCCGTCGTCGACAGATCGGGGGTGTCTCCTGAAGTCACCCGCTCACCCTACCGGCGGGTGCCACGCTGCCGGTTGGAGGACCCCCACGGTTCCTGCCCGTACATTTGCGTGCATGTCCACATCCCCGTCGCCGTCGTTCCCCGCCACCAGCGAGGCTGTCCGGTCGGCGGGCGCGACGATCACCACTCCCGCCGAGACCGGGTCCACCAACGCGGACCTGCTCGCCGCCGCCCCCGGGCAGCAGCACGGCAGCGTCGTCGCGACCCTGCACCAGACCGCGGGCCGGGGTCGGCTGGACCGCACCTGGACCGCTCCGGCCGGTGAGACGCTGGCCGCCAGCGTGCTCGTCCGTGCGGACCTGGACGACCACGACCGCGGCTGGTTGCCGCTGGTCGCCGGGGCGGCGATGCGCGACGCGATCGCGTCGGTGCTCCCCGCCGGCGCGGACGTCGTCGTGAAGTGGCCGAACGACGTGCAGGTCGCCGGGGACAAGGTGTGCGGGATCCTCTGCCAGGTCGCCGCCGACGGCAGCGTCGTGGTCGGGGCCGGCGTGAACCTGACGATCCCGGCTGATCGGCTGCCCACCCCGACGTCCACCTCGCTCCTGCTCGCCGGCGCGGTCGACGACGCACCCGCCCTGGCCGACGCGGTCCTGTCCGCCTTCCTGCGGTCCGTCCTGGAGGCGGTGGCCGGCCTGGTCACCGGGGGGCCCGCCGCCGAGACGGTCCGGTCCCACGTCCGCGCCGCATGCGGCACCATCGGTCGCCGCATCCGCCTCGAGCTGCCGGACGGCACCGTCGAGGAGGCCGACGCGATCGGCATCGACGACGCCGGTCGCATCACGATCCGGGACCAGGCGGGCGGCACCAGGGGCGTCGCGGTGGGGGACGTCACCCACCTGCGGTATGCATGACGGCATGACCGCCGAGCCCCCGCCCGAACGTGTCGTCGCACGCCTGCGACCACACGCCCGTCGGCTGGTGCGCCCGGCGGTGTTCGTCGTGCTCGTCACCGCGGCCGGCGGGTTCGGCTTCGGCGTGTTCCAGGCGCAGCTGGCGTGGCTGAACGCCGTCGTCGCGCTCGTCGTCGTGGTGCTCGTCGTGTTCGGCGGCGCCGTCCCGCTGTTCCGCTGGATGTCGGAGCGGTACGTCGTCACCACGCGTCGCCTGGTCGTGGTCAACGGACTCGGCACGCGGACCCGGCGGGAGCTCCTGCACTCCCGCGGCTACGACGTGACCGTACGGCGCCGCGGGCTGCAGGGGCTGTTCCGCTCCGGTGACGTGCTCGTGTTCCCCGGCGACGACCCCGCGGTGGTCCTCGCCGACGTGCCGCACGCCGACCTCGTCGTCGCCGTGCTGCACGACCTGGTGGAGGCCTACGAGGCCAGGCGTCGGCACCGTGAGCCGGACTGGGACGAGATCGTCGGCGGTCCGGACCGTCCGCCGTGGGGCGACGTGCGGGCCTGATCCGGCCGCTGTGACCGTCGCCGCGGGCGCCGCTGCGGGTGCCGTGATGAGAGTTCGGCGAGAAACCGGTACCTTCTTCGACGTGCGTATCTCTGTGATCGGCTGCGGCTACCTCGGTGCCGTGCACGCCGCCTCCATGGCCAAACTCGGACACGAGGTCGTCGCCGTGGACGTCGACCCCACCAAGATCGAGCGGCTCGCCGCGGGCGAGGCCCCCTTCTTCGAGCCCGGCCTGCCCGAGATCCTGACCGAGGCCCTCGAGTCCGGTCGGATCCGCTTCACCACCGACATGGCCGAGGTCGCCGGTGCCCGCGTGCACTTCCTCGCCGTCGGGACCCCGCAGGGCCCCACCGGTGCCGCGGACCTGACCTACGTGAACGCCGCCGTCGCCGCGCTCACGCCGCACCTGTCCGCCGGCGAGTTCGTCGTCGGCAAGTCGACCGTGCCCGTCGGCACCGCCGCACGCCTGGCCGCCGAGGTCAGCGAGGACGTCCCCGGTGCCACGCTCGTCTGGAACCCCGAGTTCCTGCGTGAGGGCTTCGCCGTGCAGGACACCATCGCGCCGGACCGCTTCGTCTACGGCGTGCCGGAGGGCGAGGCCGGCGAACAGGCCGTCGCCGCCCTCGACGAGGTCTACGCCGAGGCGCTGTCCACCGGCACGCCCCGACTCGTCGTCAACCTGCCCACCGCCGAGCTCGTGAAGATCAGCGCGAACGCGTTCCTCGCCACGAAGATCTCGTTCATCAACTCGATGGCCGAGATCGCCGAGGTCGCCGGTGCCGACGTCACGGCGCTCGCCGACGCGATCGGCCACGACGCCCGCATCGGCCGGAAGTTCCTGAACGCCGGCCTCGGCTTCGGTGGCGGGTGCCTGCCGAAGGACATCCGTGCGTTCCAGGCACGGGCGAACGAGCTGGGCGTCGGAGAGTCCCTGGCGTTCCTGGCCGACGTCGACGCCACGAACCTGCGCCGTCGCGCGCACGTCGTCGAGCTGGCGCAGGAGCTGCTCGGCGGGGTCGTCAGCGGCAAGCGTGTCGCGGTGCTCGGCCTGGCGTTCAAGCCGAACTCCGACGACGTGCGCGACTCGCCGGCCCTGGACATCGCAGCCCGCCTGCAGGAACTCGGCGCCGTGGTCTCGGCGTACGACCCCGAGGCCGTCGTCACCGCGCGCCGCGTCCACCCCGAGCTCGACTACGTCGAGAGCGCGGCCGAGGCGCTGGGCGGGGCGGAGCTCGTGCTCGTGCTCACCGAGTGGACCGAGTTCCGCGAGCTCGACGCGACCGCCGCCGCCGCACTCGTGGCGTCGCCGGTCGTCATCGACGGCCGCAACTGCCTCGACCGTGACGCGTGGACCGCCGCCGGCTTCACGTACCGGGGCATGGGGCGCTAGCGCGACCGACAGGAGGCCCGGTGCCGGTCCGTGGGACCGGCACCGGGCCTCCTGCGTGTCTGCCGCGTCGTCAGCCGATGGCTGCGCGCAGCACCGCCCGGTAACGCTCGCCGATCCGTTCGGTGGAGAACTCCGCCGCCGAGACGACGGCCTGCTCCTGGTAGCGCGAGCGCGCTGCGTCATCGGTGAGCACGCGCTGCAGTGCTGCGCGGAGTGCCGGGACGTCGCCCGGGGGCACGAGCACGCCGGACACGTCGTCCTGCACGACGTCCCGGATGCCCGGCAGGTCGCTCGCCACGATCGCGGCCCCGACCGCCGCGGCCTCGAGCAGGGTGACCGGCAGGCCTTCCTGGTCGCCGTTCGCCGCGGGGATCGACGGCACCGCGACGACGGTGGCCGACGCGAGGGTCTCGAGCACCTCGGTGCGGCCCCGCTGGCCCAGGAACGTCACCGGCAGACCCGCCGCCTGCTGCTCGAGCTGGGCGCGGTACGGGCCGTCGCCGACCACGGTGAGCCGCCAGGGCACGTCGTCGCCCAGGCCACGGAGTGCCTCGATCAGGTTGCCGAAGCCCTTCTTCTCGACCAGACGACCGACGGCGACGACGTGGTGCTCCTGCGGCGCGACGCGGGCACGGGTGTCGCGGGCCGGGCCGAGGTCGACACCCATCGGGATCACGGTCGAGCGCGACTCGGGGACGCCCCACTCGGTCAGGCGCTCGCGCATCTCGGAGTTCACGGTGGTGACGTGCGCCGACCGTCCGAAGATCCAGCGCTTGAGCCGGACGAGGGGAGCCGCGCGGAGCGCGTAGATGTCCCCGCCGTGGGTCGTCACGACGACGGGCACACCCGGGGCGGCCAGGGTCGCGACGAGGGCCTGCGGGATGGCCCAGTGCGCGTGGATGACGTCGGGCTTCGCGGAGCGCACCACGCGCCGGATCGCGAACCACTGCGCGAGCACCAGCGCCGGCACCTGCACGATGCGCGAGCGACGTTCCTTGAGGTTGTCGAGGATCGCGCCGTCGGCCAGGTCCTCGAACGCCTTCGGGAAGTACGGGAACCGTCGGACGCCGACGTCGCCGATGCGCTCGCTGGTGGCACCGCCGGGCACCCGGGGGGTGAGCACCATCGTGTCGAACTCGGTGGCCTCCTGGTGGGCGAGGTCGAGCACGAACGCCGGCACGCCGTCGTCCGGACGGGCCGGGAACGTCGAGCCCAGGACGAGCAGGCGGGGGCGGTCCTGGCGGGAGCGGGCGGAGCGAGTGGTGCGGGACATCGTGCCTTTCCGGGGCTGGCGGGGGACGGTCCGGTAGGCTCTCACCCCGTGCGCGTACTGATCCACAATAGCGATTCGCCCCACAACCGCGGGGACCGGGCGATCCTCGCCGGCAACGTCGAGCTCGTCCGTCGCCGGTGGCCCGACGCCGAGATCGTGTCCCTGTCCCAGTACCCCGAGCGGGACGCCGCGTGGTTCGGGATCCGGTTCCTGCCGGTCTCGCCGTACAGCACCGGCATCGGCGACCTGTTCGCCCTGCTCCGTGCCGCCCGCGGCGCCGACGTGGTGCTCTGGGGTGGCGGCGAGATCCTGAAGGACTACACGAACAAGCTCGGCCTCGTGTACTGGTTCGGCAAGATGCTGCTCGTCCGTGCGGTCAACAAGAACCTCGTCGGGGCGTTCCAGGGCATCGGCCCGACCACCGCCGGGGTCAGCAAGCGCCTGATCCGCGCCACCGTCGACCTGTGCAGCGCGTTCGCCGTCCGCGACGACGAGTCCCGCGAGAAGCTCCTGTCCTGGGGCGTGAAGACGCCGATCGTGTCGTCCTTCGACCCCGCGGTCGTCGGGACGGTCACCCCGCCCGACGCGGACGTGCTCGAACGGCTCGAGCGCACCACCGGCCTGACCGCCGAGCAGCTCGAGGGCTCGATCGGCTTCGGCGTCCGTCGCTGGTTCCACTACAAGCGCAGCGGCTGGATCCCGTTCCGGTTCCTGCCGAAGCGCTTCCGCCAGACCGGTGTCGACAGCGACAAGCTCGTGACCTACCGGCAGGCCGTCGCCGACCTCGCCGACCGTGTGATCGACCGCTGGGACGCCGACGTGGTGTTCTACCCGATGCACATGGAGGCGTCCGAGGGTGACGCCGCCTTCGCCCGCGAGGTCATCGCCCTGATGCGGCACGCCGACCGCACCCACGTGGTCGAGGCCGACGAGTTCTCGCCGTCCGAGTACGCCGGGCTGATGTCGCGCAGCCGTCTGTTCCTGGCGAGCCGCCTGCACTCGGCGATCGTCGCGACGATCGCCGGGGTCCCCGCCGCGGTGCTCTACTACGTCGACAAGGGCCGGCTGTTCTTCGAGCAGATGGGCCAGCAGGCCTACTCGAAGCCGATCGAGGCGGCACTCGAGCCCACGTTCGTCGACGACGTCACGGCGCAGCTCGAGGCGCTCGACGCGGACCGCGACGCGGTCCGCGCGCAGCTCGCGCAGGGCGTTGCCCGCATGGCGACCGCCCTCGACGCCGACTTCGCCGAGGCGACGCGCGACGTCCGCTGACACTGTGCGCTGACACGGCGGGTGCGAACGCGCGCCCGTGACGGACAGGAGGCCCGTGGCGACACCGCCACGGGCCTCCTGTCCGTTCGTGGTGGCCGAGCGCCGGGGGCGCGCGCCCCTAGGCTGACGACATGACCGAGCGTCGATCCCTCACCGTCGCCGGCGGCGTCACCGCCGCCATCGGCGGAGCCGTCTCCGGAACCGGGGCGCTGATCCTCACCGTGTACGCCGCGACCGGCGGGAGCTTCCCGTTCGGTGCGGCGTTCCTCGTCTTCGCGGGTGGGCCGTTCCTGCTCGTCGGCGCGGTGCTGTTCGCCGTCGGCTGGTGGCAGGGCCGTCGATCGCAGCGACGTCCCTGACGGGCGTCAGCTCGTCCGGGACGCGAAGCGCTTCAGGTACGTGATGTCGTTGCGGTAGACGTCCTGGTCGCCGGGGAGCGTGCCGCTGGCCGCCCACTGCCAGAAGGTCCACTTCGACCAGCTGCGTCCGAGGGTGCCGGGGGTGGTGAAGTTCTTCACCGGGTAGATCGCGACGAACAGCGGGTTCTTCGAGAACTGGTTGCTGTTGTTCGTGCAGCGCTTCCACCAGTCGGTCGTGGTGTAGATCGCGGGGTACCGACCCGTCTTGGCGACGACGGTCCTGTTGAAGTCCTTGATCCAGGTGCGCATCGCGCCCCACGACTTGCCGTAGCAGGTGCCCTGGGCGGCGCTGCCGTACTCGATGTCGAGCAGCGGCGGCAGGGTCTTGCCGTCCTTGCTCCACTGGCCGCCGTGGGCGAAGAAGTAGTTCGCGGTCGCGGCGCCGCTCGCCTGGCTCGGCTGGGCGTAGACGTAGCCGCCGCGGTACAGGTTGCGCTGCTTGGCGGTGGCGTACTGCTGCTTGTAGGTGGAGCTGACGTACGAGGTGCCCTCGGTCGCCTTCACGTACACGAACCGGGCGCCGTTGCGGTAGGCCTGCAGGAAGTTGACGCTCGGCTGCCACGCGCTGATGTCGAAGCCCTGCACCCGGCCGGGGGGTGGCCCGCCGGCGGTGGCGGCAGCGGCCGACGAGCTGAGGGACTGTGCGCTCACGCCGCCGCCCGAGGTCGCGTCGGGGGAGGTCGTCACGTGGGTCTCACCGGCGTGGGCGGCGATGCCGGCACCCATGGTGTGGTTGCCGGTGCGGTCCATCTCGGCGATGGAGAGCTGCTGACCGGTGTCGGTGCCGGCGGGTTCGGTGGCGGTCGCGCCGACCGCCGGGCCACTGCCGAAGGTGATGACCCCGGCAACGGCGGCAGCGGTGCCGAGTCCGAGGATCCTGCTGATGGGTGCGCGCATGTGGTCTCGTCTTCCCTGTCGAGATGCCGTGGGCCTGATCTCCCACGCCGCGGTCCGAGCGATGCTACCCGGACTCGGCGACACCTGTCCGTGAGACGCACCCGGACGGCGTCCGCTGCGGTATCCGCTTTCGGGGTCAGCGGGCGGTGCGGGTGCCCTCGTCGTCCGTCTCGACCTCGGGCAGGCGCCCGCGCGAGGAGACCTCGCGGGTGGCGTGCTTCTGCCGGCGGTTCAGGAAGTTGCGCTCGACGAGCCACCACATCCCGACGCAGATCGCCAGGGTGATCGGGATCACCACGAAGACCATCATCAGGAACTGCCACTTCGGGTACAGGCCCATCGGCAGGAGCAGCAGGTTGCCGAGTCCGAGCAGCGGGCTGTGGAAGAGGTAGACCGTGTACGACACGAGGCCGGCGAGCACGAAGGGCTTCCACGCGAAGAACCGTGCGAGCCAGGTGTGCTGCCCGGTGACCGCCTTGCGGCCCATCCAGGTCAGCAGGATGCCGGCGAAGATGCCGAGGACGACCTCGGACGGCCAGGTCTGGTGCTGCCAGTAGTCGCGGTTGCGGAAGAAGACGAGGAGCATGCCCACGAACATCGCGGCCACGAACGTGCCGCTCTGCCACCGCGGCCCGCCGAGCTTCGAGGTGTTCAGCTTGCCGGTCAGGTGCTCGTCACGGGCCTTGACGGTGAGCTCGGCGGCGAGCATGCCGACCGCGAAGAGGCCGACGAACCACGGGTGCATCCACGAGTAGCGGCTCTCGGAGCCCATCCACATGCCGATGAGGACGAGCGAGGACGCGGTCGCCCACCCGCCGAAGACCTTCCAGAGCGGCAGGATCAGCAGCGGCATGAGGAAGTAGATCTGCCACTCGACGGCGACCGTCCACATCGGGCCGTTGATCTTGCCGATGTACTGCGGGAAGAAGTCGTGCACCAGGAAGAAGTGCGTGAGGAACGTACCCCAGCCCATCGGCAGCTTCGTGTCCCACTGGGTGCCGCCGGGCTGCCCCATCACCGGGACGAACAGGATGATGAGCGCGAAGACGACGAGCGACGCCCAGTACGGCGGGATGATCCGTCGGGCGCGGCGCCAGATGAACTTCCAGAAGCCGCCGGGCAACCGGTAGCGGTCGAACCGGGTCACCACGGGCAGCATCAGGACGTAGCCGGACAGGACGATGAACAGCGGGACGCCGAGGTAGCCCCACCCGATGAACGGTCGGAGCCACGGCAGTTCGGTCGGCCCGGTCCCGGTCGTCCCGGTGAAGAGGTACGCGTGGTAGAACACCACGGCCAGGGCGGCGAGACCGCGGAGCCCGTCCAGGTACGGGAACTCGAGCCGGCCCCCTGCGCGGGGAGCGGCCGCCGTCGGTTCGGCTGCGGATTCGGCTGCGCGGGTTTCGGTGGCCAACGAACGTCCTCGAGGTGGTCGGAGCGGGGTCCCCGGCAGTCTCCCACACGCCGAGCGGGGCCCGCGATCCGCCTCGGTGCGGTCCGACAAGCGAACGGATGTCATGATGAAGCACGTGACCGTGACGACGACCGCAGCACCGCAGAGCACCCACGAGCCCGCACGACGGCGTTCGGGGGCGGGTGCGCGACGGTACCGGCACGTCGTCGCACCCCTGATCCTCGGCGTCCTCGTGGTGATCGGGGTCGCCCTGAGCGCCGCCGTGGCTTACCACAACCGCCTCGGCGTGACGAACGTCGACGGCATCTCCTACATGGGCATCGCGCGCGAGTACGCGAACGGCTGGCTGCCCGACGCGATCAACGCGTACTGGTCGCCGCTGGTCTCGTGGATGATGGCGCCGTTCATCGCCCTCGGGCTCGGCATGCAGACGGCCTTCGCGATCGTGAACTGCTTCGCCGTGGCCGTCGTGCTCGGCATCGGCGGGTGGCTGGTCTGGTCGCAGAACCACCGCATCGTCCCCGCCGTGCTCTTCATGGTCACCGCGATCCCCGCCCTGATGAGCGCCGTGTCGGTGCAGACCCCGGACCTGCTCGTCGTCGCGTGGATCGTCGGGTTCCTCTGGGCGCTCCGGTGGGCCGACCAGGCGCTGCACGGTTCGACGCGCGCGCGGGTCGCCTCGGGCGCGGTGCTCGGCGTCGTGGCCGCGCTCGGGTACTTCACCAAGCTCTTCCTGCTGCCCGTGGCCGTCGGTGCCGTGATCCTCTGGCTGCTGCTGCGCGTCTGGTCCGCCCGTCGCCGCCGTGAGCCCGTCCGGCACTGGTGGACGGCCCCGGTCGCCACGATCGTCGTGTTCGCCGTCGTCATCGCCCCGTGGGTCGGCGCACTGACCCTCAAGTACGGCACGGTGACGCTCGGGTCGTCGCTGTCGGTCAACATCGGTTCGAAGTTCGACGACGGCGGCCGTGCCACGGACTGGCCGTTCCTGCCGGTCCCGCCCAACGACCACGCCTTCTCGCCCAACGAGGACTTCACCCCGTCGGTCTACAAGCAGGGCCCGATGGACAACCCGGACCCCGCCGTGGTGCCGCCGCCCACGCAGTCGACCACCGAGGACACCGCGCCGAAGGTGACGAAGGAGTCGGGCATCGCGGCCCGTGCCGGGTACTACCTGCACGAGCGCATGCTCGCCCTGCCGTACTACCTGCAGAAGATCAGCACCTTCGCCCCGTTCGCGGCGCCGATCGCCCTGCTCTTCGCGGCGGCACTCGTCATCGGTGTCGTGCGGTTCCGCCGCTACGCGTTCACCTGCATCGTCGCGGCGACGACCCTGGTGTACTTCGTCGGCTACGGCATGATCACGTCGTCGTCGAGCGGCGGTGGCAACGCCCGGTACTACTGGCCGCTGTTCTACCTGACGGCGATGATCGGGGCGCTCATGCTGCCGGCCGTCTGGCGGCTGGTGCGCCGTCGGGGCGTGGTCCGCACGATCGTGGCGTGCGTCGCGATCGCCGTGGTGCCGATCGCCTCGTACACGCAGAACTGGTTCGGGTCCCCGGCGCCGTTCTACCCGTCGGTCAACCGCACCGAGGCGCTGCGCGTCTTCGGGCCGACCGATGTGCCGGAGATCGTCCGGCTCGCCGACCAGATCCGGGCGAGCGGCGCGCTGCCCGAGGACGCCACCGTCATCGGCTCGAACTACCGCTCGCTCTCCTCGCTCGCGTTCCTGACCGACACGCGTGTGTACGGTCGCTCAGGTCAGGGCTACACGTACCACTCGGACGCGATGCGCAACCTGTTCATCGACGAGGGCGTGCAGTACTTCGTGCAGTTCGACCCGGCGACCGCCCCGGCGCGCGACTACTCGGTGGCCGGCAAGCTGGTCGGCACGTACAACGCGACGATCTCGTGCAGCGCGGACCGCTCCACCGACCCGGAGATCCCCTGCCGCGTGCAGATCGTCAAGCTCGCCCGGTGACGCTCGACCGGTGACGTCCCCGGCACCCGCTCCCTGCGGCAGCACCGCAGGGAGCGGCCCGCCCCAGCGTCTACCATGACCTGAGCCCGTGACCTGAGCAGGAGACCCGTTTGTCCGCAAGCACCAGCGACACCCCCGCGCCCGAGGGGAAGCGTCCGTCGAAGCGACGACGGTTCCTCGGCAAGGCGATCCCCATCGCCTTCTACGTCCTGCTCGCGGTGTTCCTCGTGCTGTACGTCCGGAGCGTCGACTGGGGACAGCTCGCCGGGCTCGACTGGCAGTGGTCGTGGGTGATCCTCGCGACGGTGATCAGCCTCGGCTTCCGGTACTGGGGCGTCGGCATCTGGTTCTACCTGCTGCGACGGCTCGGCGCGACCGGGCTCAAGGGCAGCGGCGTCACCCTGACCTACGTGTACGCGAAGTCCTGGATGGGCCGCTACATCCCCGGTGCCGCGACCTGGATCATCGGCAAGGTCTACTTCGCCTCGAAGCACGGCGTCTCGAAGGCCCGCCTCGGCGTGAGCGGGCTGCTCGAGGGCGCCCTGCAGATCGCCGCCACGCTTGCCCTGGCGCTCGTGCTGCTGCTCATCGACCCGCGGACGCACAACCTCGACCCGTGGCTGATCGTCCTGATGATCGCGGCGTTCGTGGGCTGCGTCGTCTGCCTGATCCCGCGCGTGTTCGTGTTCCTGATCGGGATCGCGCTGAAGGTCCTGCGTCGCAAGCCGCTCGAGGCCGACGTCCGTCCGAACCTCGGCACCGTCCTCGGCGGAGCCGGGCTCTACGTCGCGGGTGCGGTGCTGTCCGGCACGGCGTACTACTTCATCACCCTCGGCGTGTACCCGTCGCTGAAGCTCACCGACGCGGCCTTCGTGATCGGTGCCGCGAGCATGGCCTCGGCGATCAGCATGCTGGCCGTCTTCGCCCCCGGCGGGCTCGGCGTCCGCGAGGGCGTGCAGGCCCTCCTGCTGGCGCTCGTCATGCCGCCGCCCATCGCACTGGTCGTGGTCGTCGTCACCCGTGTCTGGAGCCTGGCGGTCGACGGACTCTTCCTGCTCTGCGCTGCGGCCCCCACGTGGTTCCGGCGCAACCGCCCGACCGACGACCCCTCCGCGGTCGAGGGCGGCGTCCCCGCCGCCTGACGCGCGTCGCGCGCGTCGCTTCGTGAGCAGCAATGGTCGGGTCCGGATGACGGACCCGACCATTCCTGCTCACGGAGTGGGGCACCGGTCGTGCGTGACGACGGACGGGAGGCCCGGTGCCAGCCGGCACCGGGCCTCCCGTCCGTCTCGTGGGTGCGCCCACCGCACGCCGCGCGCCGTCCGCCGAGGGGTCACGAAGTGTCGTCTGCGGCCTCGCCTGCCGACAGTTCGCGACCCCTCGGCGCCGCCTGCGGCACGTCGTGCCACCGCGGCGCTCCGCAGCCGGGCGTGTCAGCGGGCGGGAACCGTCGTCGCCAGGGTCCGACGGTCGGCGCGCGCGACCTGCACGACCGACGCGACGAGCCCCACCGCGACCAGGGCCACGACGACGACGAGCACCGCGGGTGGCACCGGCCCGATCTCGGAGTACCGCAGCAGCCCGCGGCCGGTCACCGGGAACAGCGCCGCGTTCCAGAACCAGGCCGACGCCACCGCGAAGCCGTACACGCCCACCGCGGGCAGCACGACGGCCAGCGCCACCGCGGCCCAGGTGCGTGCCCGGCCGGCCGGCACCAGTCGTCGCCACGCGAGCGCGCTCAGCACGATCAGGCAGACGATCGCGGGGAAGTAGTACCGGCCCTGGGTGGCGGCGACCTCGGTGGTGGTGAGGTACGAGTGCGCGCTCGTGCGGTTCTGGATGCCGATCAGGAGCGCCGGGAACACCGCGAGGCACAGGGCCACCCGCAGGTCCGGGCCCCGGCGGAACGCCCAGCCGACGAGCACCACGAGGGCGACGAGGGTCAGGACGGCGGTGAACAGGTCGCCGATGGTCACCTGGGCCCGACCGCCGAAGCTGCCCCAGAACGTGCGCGACAGGGTGCCCCAGCTGACGTCGAGGAAGTGTCCGAGCGTGGGGCTCTCGCCCGGCGGGAAGTCCTTCGGGGGCCGCATGGCCGTGTAGCCGTTCGGCTGGATCCGGCCGTACGACACGAGGTTGTGCAGCCACCACCAGGCACCGATGCCTCCGGAGACCGCCATCGTGACGACCGTGCGGACGATCCGTTGCCGCAGGGACAGCACCCCGGCGCCGGCGAACAGCACCACCACCGCGACGAACGGCACCGCCGGCAACCCGGTGCCCTTGATCCAGACCAGGGCCCCGAGCACGACAGCCAGTGCGATCGTGGTGCGCCAGCGGGTGTCGCCGGTGAGCAGACGGGTGGCGAGCCAGACGACGATCCCGGCGACGAGCAGCACCGGCGCGTCGTTCGAGAACGACGAGCCGATCGACGCGAGCTCGGGCGTCGCGAACACGGCGAGGGCCCCGATCAGCGCGGCGCGTGGGCTGCGGGTCACCCGGCGCACCGACGCCCAGGCGAGCAGGGGGAGCGCGGTGACGGCCAGCACGTCGGCCAGGCGGAGGGCGATGAACGCGTGGTCCCAGCGGAGCTCGCCGAAGTCGACGGCCCGGAGCACGGCGGCTCCGGCCAGGTAGGCGGTCGGCGGGTGCTGGGTCATCTGGTTGACCGTCGCCGAGGGTCCTGGTGCGTTCTGCAGCAGCTCGCTCACCGTCGACCACTCGTCGGACGGCTTCGTCGCCTGCTCGACCTTCGCGGCCTGCACGGCGTTGGTGACGTGCAGCTCGCCGGGGGCAGCCCAGGCGTCACCGAGGGCGACGTGCACGGCGGCGTCGATGTGCGCGGTCTCGTCGGGGGCCTCGAACACCGGGACGAGCAACGCCCACGCCACCAGCCAGAGCCCGAAGGTCGCCGTGATCACCGCGATCGCGACACGTTCCCAGCGCGCGGTGCGGGGTGGGGCGGGGGTGGTGGTCGTCTCGGCCGTCACCCCACCGATCCTAGGTCAGACGTCGTGGGGGACCCGCGGGCCGTCGGACACCGACTCGTCCGCGGCGGCCGGCTGCGTGGCCGTGCGCTCGGGGTGGTAGACCCAGACCTTGTAGAGCCAGAACCGGAAGACCGTGCCGAGCACGAGCCCGATGATGTTCGCGACGTTGTCGGCGAGCACCGAGGTGAGCCCCATCGCGTAGTGCGACACCCCGAGGCAGGCGAGCGCGATGACCATGCCGCCGAGCGACACGACGACGAACTCGATGCCCTCGCGGGTGGCCACGGCGCGACGCTGCTCGCGGAACGTCCAGTACCGGTTGCCCATCCAGTTCACGAAGATCGCCACGACGGTGGAGATGACCTTCGCCCAGAACGGCCCCGAGTGGACGTCCTCGGGGTTCAGGACGGTGATGCGCAGCACGTTGAACACCGTGGTGTCCACGACGAAGCCGACGGCACCGACGACGCCGAAGCGTGCCAGCTGGGCGATGAGGCGCCGCACGAGCCCTCCAGGATCCGTAGAGTTGTGACCGGTCGTGCAGAGCGCGACCCGAACAGCGATTGTAGACAACGCGTTCCCACCGCACGGTGGGAGCGCCGGAAGGATCACACAGCATGGCGTTGCGCGTCGGGGTCATCGGTGGGGGACAGCTGGCACGGATGATGGTGCCGGCCGCGGTCGAACTGGGGATCGACATCCGGGTGCTCGCCGAGGGGCCGGGCATGTCCGCCGCGATCGCCGCCACCGCCGAGGGCGACTACCACGACGCCGCCACGGTGCTCGAGTTCGCCCGACAGGTCGACGTCGTGACCTTCGACCACGAGCACGTGCCGCAGGACGTCCTGCGCAGCCTGGTCGACGCGGGCGTGTCGGTCCACCCCGGACCGGACGCGCTGGCCGTCGCCCAGGACAAGATCACCATGCGTCGCCGGCTGAGCGAACTCGGACTGCCGGTGCCCGACTGGGCCGCCGTGCAGGGACCCGACGACCTCCGAGCATTCCTGGCGGACCACGGTGGCCGTGCCGTCGTCAAGACGCCGCGGGGCGGGTACGACGGCAAGGGCGTCCGGGTCGTCTCCAACGCGTCCGACGTCGACGACTGGTTCATCGCCGTGGCCGAGGCCGGCGGCGACCAGGCCCTCCTGGTCGAGGAGCTCGTCCCCTTCACCCGCGAGCTCGCGCAGTCCGTGGCACGCCGTCCCTCCGGGCAGGTCGTCGCCTGGCCGCTCGTCGAGACCGTGCAGCGCGACGGGGTCTGCGCCGAGGTCATCGCACCGGCCCCGGACAGCGCCGGCCGGATCGCCGACCTGACCGAGTCGATCGCCGTCCGCATCGCGGAGGAACTCGGTGTGACCGGTGTGCTGGCGGTCGAGTTGTTCCAGACCGACGACGAGCGCATCCTCATCAACGAACTCGCGATGCGTCCGCACAACACCGGGCACTGGACCATCGACGGCGCCACCACGAGCCAGTTCGAACAGCACCTGCGCGCCGTCCTCGACCTGCCGCTCGGGGCCACCGGCTCGTTCGCCCCCGCGTCCGTCATGGTCAACGTGCTCGGCGGACCCGCGGACGGCGACCTCGCCGCCCGGTACCCCGCAGCGCTCGAGGCCTTCCCCGAGGCGAAGTACCACTTCTACGGCAAGGCGCCCCGGCCCGGCCGGAAGATCGGGCACGTCACGGTGCTCGGCGACGACGTCGACGACGTCGTCTACCGCGCCCGCGCGGCCGCGGCGCACTTCGACGACTGAGACGGTGTCCGCGACACCGGGTGGCGTCCTCGACGTGACCGGATGACGGACGGGAGGCCCGTGGCGACGCCGCCACGGGCCTCCCGTCCGCCACGGGTGCGGGACACACTTGTCGGCCGCTCTGCGGACACCCCCTCGGGTGGCACCCGGTCGGGAGGCTGGCGGGGGCCGGGAGCGCGTGTTCCCCTGGAACGGTCCGTGCCCACCGTCCAGGGAGTCCCCATGCGCCGCCGTCCGCGCCGTGCCGCCGTCTGCGGCGCAGCCATCGCCCTCGTCGCAGCCGTCGCCGGCCTGCTGCCGACCGCGACCGCGTCCGCGGCGACCTCGGCCTCGACCATCCGCTCGGCGACGTCCGCGTCGCTCTACGTCGCCGGGCCGTACCGGTCGCCGACGAGCGAGGCAGCGAAGGCGCAGGCCGCCCTGGCCGCCACCGACCCGGCCGGGGCCGCTGCGGCGAAGACCATCGCCGGGTACCCCGTCGCGACCTGGCTCGGCGACTGGAGCCAGGGGACGCAGCTGACCAAGACGATCAGCACCGCCCTCACCGGTGCCGAACAGTCCGGCACCACCCCCGTGTTCGTGCTCTACGCGATCCCCGACCGTGACTGCGGCGGGTACTCCGCCGGCGGCTTCGACGAGGGGTCCTACGACGCCTGGGTCGACCAGGTCACCGCGGCGCTGGCGGGACACCGCGCAGCCGTCATCGTCGAACCGGACTCGCTCGCGATGCTCAGCAACGCCAAGTGCAGCACCGCGCTCGACGAGCAGCGCTACCGGATCCTGTCCCGCACCGTCGCCGGGCTGACCGCCGCCGGGGTCCCCGCCTACCTGGACGCCGGCAACTCGAACTGGGTGCAGCCCGCGCTGATGGCGTCGCGGCTGAACAGCGCGGGCGTCCAGCAGGCCCGCGGGTTCTTCACCAACGTGGCGAACTACTACCCGACCGCGCAGGAGCAGGCCTACGCACAGAAGGTGTCCGCCGCCACCGGCGGCTCGCACTACGTGATCGACACCTCACGCAACGGGCAGGGCTGGCGCGGCACCTGGTGCAACGGACCGGGGGCCGGGCTCGGCACCTCGCCCCGGGTGGTGTCCGACGGCACGGCGCTCGACGCCCTGCTGTGGGTCAAGACCCCCGGCGCGAGCGACGGCACCTGCAACGGGGCCCCGGCCGCCGGCAAGTGGTTCTCGACCTACGCACAGGCCCTCGTCGCGAACGCACGCCTGGGCGTGCCCGCCGCCGACCTGACCCCCCGCGGCACGCTCGAGGCCGTCGCCGGCACCGGCGGCGGCGTCCGCGTGTCCGGGTGGGCCTACGACGAGGACGACCCCACGCAGCCCGTGCGGGTCCGCGCCACCGTCGACGGTGTCCCTGCAGGCATCACCACCGCCGGGCTCGACCGGCCGGACGTCGACGCACGCTCCGGGGTCGGCGCGACCCATGGCTTCGACGTCGTGGTGCCCACAGCGGCCGGCGCTCGCCGCGTGTGCGTCACCGCGGTGAACATCGGCGCGGGGTCGGACACCCCGCTCGGTTGCTCGACCGTCCGCGCCTACCGGCACGACCCGTACGCCGAACTGGAGTCCGCGAAGGCCGTGACCCGGGGCATCGCGGTGCGCGGCTGGGCGTTCGACGGCGACGCGGTGGCCTCAGCGAGCCGGGTGGCGATCACCGTCGACGGCAAGCGGGTGACGTCGCTGGACGCCGGTCGGAAGCGCGCCGACGTGGACGCGACCTGGGGCTCCGGTGGGTCGCACGGCTTCGCGGGCACCGTCCGGGCGGCGGCCGGCAAGCACACCGTCTGCGCGATCGTCCACAACACCGGGAGCGGCGCGGACCGCAGGGCGTCGCCGTGCCGGACGGTGACGGTGCGCTGAGGGGGGCGTCCGCCGTGCGGCGGACGCCGCACGGTGCGAGGTGCCAGGTGCGAGAGGATGGGCGCATGCCGCGTGATCTCGTCCGCCGGGCCGCCGCACGCCTGCGTCGCGCCGTCGCAGGTGCCCCGCCGCAGCCGACACCCCTGCCCGTCCTCGGGTACGTCGTCGCGGGCGGTGGCGGCGCCCACCCTGCCTCGGCACACGTCCGTGTCGTCCGCCGCACCGAGCACCTGGCCGCGAGCGGCACCGCCGAGGTGCGCCAGGTGGACCCGGCAGCGTTCGTCGACGGCTCCGACCAGGCGCCCTACGCCGCACTCCTGGTGCAGCGGGACATCCTTCCCCGTGCCGACGTGCAGCCCTTCCTGGCGGCAGCCGCCTCCCGGGGCATCCGCGTCGTGGCCGAGGTCGACGACGACTTCTTCACCGAGTCCGGACGAGCACGTCTGGCCCGCGCCGAGTACGACCCCGACCGGCTCGCCTCGATCGACGCCCTGGTGCGCGGTGCCGACACCGTCGTCGTGAGCACGCCCGAACTCGCCGACGTGGTCCGTCCGGTGGCGCGGGACGTCGTCGTCGTGCCGAACGCCCTCGACCCGACGATCTGGACCGCCGGCCCCACCGCGGACGACGACGAGCGGACCGCGGGGGAGCACCGCGTGCTGTACATGGGCACGCTCACCCACGCCGCCGACCTCGAGCTCCTGCGTGACGTCTTCGCCGACCTCACCACCGCCGACGGCACCCCGATCCGGCTCGAGGTCATCGGGGTGACCGACGAGGGCGGTGCCGACTGGTTCCGCCGGGTCGAGGTCCCCGACGGGCACTACCCGGCGTTCTCCCGATGGCTCGTGGCGCACCGGGAGCGCTGGCGGGCGGGCGTCGCACCGCTCCGTGACGAGGAGTTCAACCGCGCGAAGAGCGACCTGAAGTTCCTCGAGTACACCGCGCTCGGGCTGCCCGCCGTGGTGTCCGACCGTCCGTCCTACGCCGTCGCACGGGCCCACGGGGCCGTGGCCGTGCCGGACGACGTCCAGGCGTGGCGGGACGCCGTCCGGACCGCCGTCGACCGTGGCCGGGCGGACGAGGGAGCGGCCCGCTGGGTCGCCGAGGACCGCACGATCGGCCGTGACGGCGACACCTGGCGACGCGTGCTGCTCGGCTAGGCTCGTCGCGTGACCGACACCGCCGCACCCGCACAGCCGCTCGTCTCGATCATCATGGGGTCGGACTCCGACTGGCCGACCATGCGGGCCGCGGCGGACATCCTCACCGAACTCGGCATCCCGTTCGAGGCGGACGTCGTGTCGGCGCACCGCACGCCGGACAAGATGACCCGCTTCGCCCGCGGTGCCGCCGACCGTGGCATCCGCGTCGTCATCGCCGGGGCCGGCGGAGCGGCACACCTGCCGGGCATGGTGGCCTCGATGACGACGCTCCCGGTGATCGGTGTCCCGGTGCAGCTCGCGCGTCTCGACGGCCTCGACTCGCTGCTCTCCATCGTGCAGATGCCGGCGGGGATCCCGGTCGCGACGATGGCGATCAACGGTGCCGCCAACGCCGGTCTGCTGGCCGCGCGCATCATCGGTTCCTCGGAGCCGGCCGTCGCCGCTCGCCTGGCCGAGTACGCCGACGGGCTCGAGCGCCTGGTCGAGGAGAAGGCGGCGCGCCTCCGCGACTCGCTCTGAGGCCGCCGCTGCGGGGTCCGAGCCGCGCTACGGTAGCGGGATGCGCCGCGCCGTCCCCGTCCTCGTCCTCTCCGCGGTCGCCGTGGTCGCCGCGGTGGTCTGCGTGGTCGCTGCGGGCGCGGCCGGTCCGGTGAACCCCGTGGCGGTGTGGCTCCGTGGCGCGGGCCCGGACGTCGTGGCGACGAAGTCGCAGTTCGACTCGTGGTTCGCGGCGCTCCACGTCGCCGAGGTCGCAGGGGTCGTGGCCGTCGTCGCGGTCATGGCCACCGTCGTGGTCGCGCTCGTCGCTCGGCGTCGTCGCGCCCGCCCCTGATCGGGCGGCACGACGACGTTCCCTGGTCGATCCGACGGGTGACCGGTCGCGCCACGCGCACTGACCAGGACTTCTTGCCCGACGGCTGATCCTCGCGCAAGCCCCGTGTACTGGGGGTGCGCTGAAGTGTCAACCCCCAGGCGCAGATTGTGGACAGCAACTACCGTGAACGCCGGGCAGTCGAGATCCGATGGCCCGGCACCCACGGGAACGGGTGCGAACAGTCACGTCAGGGAGTGACCGACCTCATGCAGAAGCGCACCACCAGGAGGGCCGCACTCGCCGTCGTGCTCCTCGGAGCAGCACTCGTCGCCGGACCGCTCGGTCAGGGGACCGCAGCGACCGCCAGCTCGGCACCGCTCGGCGACGTCGGGAACTTCAAGCAGACCTTCCGCGAGCAGTTCAGCACCGCGGCCAGTGCGAAGGGCGCCTTCGCCAAGAAGTACGCCAACTCGTGGCAGCCGTACCCGGACGGGACCGGCGGCATGTACTACTCGGGCTCGCAGATCAGCTCGCACAACGGGTACATGGACGTCAAGCTCGACGGCAAGCACGGCGCCGCCGGTACCTTCGGCACGCCGACGGGAGCCTGGGGCCACAAGGGCGGCAAGTTCATCGTCCGCGCCAAGGCCACGGGCGGTGCCGGCAACGGCGCGGCCTTCATGCTCTGGCCGTCGTCCGACCGCTGGGCCGACGGGGAGATCGACTACCCCGAGGCCAACTTCGACCAGCAGCCGATGCTGCACCACCACTCGATGATCGCGGGCCAGGAGGCCAACGCGACGAGCATGAGCACCGGCGTCTCGTGGCGTTCGTGGCACACGTACTCGATCGAGTGGGTGCCCGGGAAGTCCGTGCGGTACCGCCTCGACGGCAAGGTGATCAAGACGATCACCTACGACGTGCCGAAGACCGCACACCGCTACATGTTCCAGGTGGGCGACTGGGGCGACACCGGGCACCTGTACATCGACTGGGTCAGCACCTACACGTACAAGGGCTGACGCGCTCCGGCCGTCAGAGGTCGGCGTGCAGCTGCCAGGTCTCCGCGGCGGAGTCGGACCAGTCGTACATGCGTGCGCGGTCCGGCCCCGCCACGGCCAGCCGGCTGGACAGCTGCGGGTCGTTCACGACCTGGTAGACGGCCTGTGCGAGCCGTGCGGGGTAGGACTCCCGCGGTGACCGGGCGACGGTGACGCCGGCGTCCGACGCGACCTCCGCCACGGCGGGGTCGTCGGAGTGGATCACCGGGGTGCCGAAGCTCATCGCCTCGATCACGGGCAGGCCGAAGCCCTCGGCGAGGCTGGGGAACACGAACACCGTCGCACGGTCGTAGACCACCGCGAGGTCCGCGTCGTCGATGCGGCCGAGGACCTTCACCCGGTCGCGCGACAGGCCCGCACGCTCCGCGGTGCCGTACACGTCGACGTCGCCCCAGCCGTCCGGGCCGGAGATGACCAGGGGCACGTCGCTGGGGGCGTCGGGGTGGGCCATCGCCTCGATCAGGGACGCCAGGGCCTTGCGCGGCTCGAGCGTGCCGACCGCGAGCACGTAGCGGCCGGGCAGGCCGAGGCGCTCGGCGCGCAGGTCGGCGTCGACGGGCAGGCGGAGGCGTCCGCTCGGGGCGCCGCCGATCACGCGGAGCCGGTCGTCGAACCGGTGGATCTCGTTCAGCGCACCCGCCACGGCGTGGGTCGGCACCACGACGGCGTCGGCGTGCTTCCACGCCCGCTTCACCATCGCCTTGTGGAAGTGGACGCCGCGCGGTGTGAGGGTCTCAGGGTTGGTCCACGGCACCACGTCGTGCACGGTCACCACGGTCTGCCGGCCCGGGTCCTGGAAACGGTCGTGCTTGACCAGTGGTGCGAGCACGCTCGGCGCGTGCACCATGCCCTTCGCGATGCCGCCCACGAACCCGCCCTGCCAGGCGAGCGACAGCTCACGACGCGGCAGCGGCAGTCGCTGCAGGTCGGACAGTCCGGGCAGGAGCGTCCGCAGGTGCGCCATCTCGTCGGACCCGACAGCGGAGACCACACCCGCGACCTCGCAGCCGCTCGGCGCGTGCTCGACGAGGTGTCGCGCGAGCTCCTCGGCGTAGCGCCCGATGCCGCCCGGCACGGGCGCGACGATCTGGTCGACGATGACGTGGAGGGTGGTCATGGTGCTGTGCTCCTCGTCGTGGTTCGTGGACCCGTGGTCAGGGGGCCGAGGGCCGGCCCGGCGCTCGGCTGCCCGACACTACCAGGGTGGTCCCGGCGCCCCCTGGGCGCGGTCGGTGGTCGGACAGGAGGCGCGGGTCGGGTCCGCGGTGTGCGGAAACCGACCCGCGCCTCCCGGTCGAGAGCCGTGCCTACGCGGTCAGCGCACCCGCCGCGACCGCAGCGTGCAATGCGTCGCGCCAGTCGCGCATCGGCGCGAGTCCGGCGCGCGACCAGCCGTCGTGGCCGAGCACGCTGTACGCCGGGCGCGGCGCCGGCCGGACGAAGGCGGCGCTGTCGGTGGGCAGCACGCGCTCCGGGTCGAGCCCGAGTTCGCGGTAGATGGCCTGCGTGAAGTCGAACCAGGAACCCTGGCCGGCGTTCGTGCCGTGGTAGATGCCCGCGGGGGCGTCCCCGTCGACGAGTTCGACGATCCGCGCGGCGAGGTCGCCCGTCCACGTCGGCTGGCCGACCTGGTCGGTGACGACGCTGACGGTGTCGTGCGACCCCGCGAGCCGGAGCATCGTCGCGGCGAAGTTCGGCCCGTGTGCGCCGTAGATCCACGCGGTGCGGACGACGTACGAGGTGTCCGGGGCGATCGCGCGCACGAACGCCTCGCCGGCGGCCTTGGTGCGGCCGTAGGCGTTGATCGGGTCGGTCGGGGCGTCCTCGGCGTAGGGCGCGGTGCCGTTGCCGTCGAAGACGTAGTCGGTCGACACGGTGACGAGCTTCGCGCCGTGGCGGACCGCGGCCTCGGCCAGGAGCTTCGGCCCCGTCGCGTTGACCGCGTGGGCGTCGTCCTCGTGGTCTTCCGCGTCGTCGACCTTCGTGTAGGCGGCCGAGTTGATCACGACGTCGTGCCCGGCGACGGCGGCGTCAACCGCGGCCGGGTCGGTGATGTCGAGGTCCGCCCGCGACAGCGCGGTGACGTCGCGGCCGGCGAGTGCGGCCTGGAGGTCCTGGCCGAGCATGCCGGCGGCGCCGGTGATGAGGTACCTGGTCACGGTGTGCCGGTTCAGCTCAGGGCCGCACGCTGCTTGAGCGGCTCCCACCAGGCGCGGTTGTCGCGGTACCACTGCACGACGTCGGCCAGGCCCTGCTCGAACGGCACGAGCGGCTCGTAGCCGAGCTCGGCCTGGATCTTCGAGATGTCGACCGAGTAGCGCAGGTCGTGGCCGAGACGGTCGGCGACGCGGTCGACGTACGACCAGTCCTTGCCGGTCGCGTCGAGCAGCAGCTGCGTGAGCTCCTTGTTGGTCAGCTCGGTGCCCCCGCCGATGTTGTAGATCTCGCCGGCGCGGCCACGGGTCAGGACCATCGCGATGCCACGGGTGTGGTCGTCGACGTGCAGCCAGTCGCGGATGTTGTTGCCCTCGCCGTACAGCGGCACGTGCACGTCGTCGATGAGGTTGGTGACGAAGAGCGGGATGACCTTCTCGGGGAAGTGGTACGGCCCGTAGTTGTTCGAGCAGCGCGTGATCGAGAGGTTCAGCCCGTGCGTGCGGTGGTAGCTGCGGGCGAGCAGGTCGCTGCCGGCCTTCGACGCCGAGTACGGCGAGTTCGGCTCGAGCGGGCGCTCCTCGTCCCACGAGCCCTCGCTGATGGAGCCGTAGACCTCGTCGGTGGAGACGTGCACGAACCGCTCGGTGCCGTGGCGGAGGGCGGCGTCGAGCAGGCGCTGGGTGCCCACGACGTTGGTCTCGACGAAGATGCCGGAGTCACGGACCGAGCGGTCGACGTGGGACTCGGCGGCGAAGTGCACGATGGCGTCGACGGTCGGGACGACCTCGTCGAGCTTCGCGGCGTCGCGGATGTCGCCGTGCACGAAGGTGTAGCGGGGGGAGTCGGCGACCGGGGCGAGGTTCGCTTCGTTGCCGGAGTAGGTCAGTGCGTCGTAGACGACGACCTCGGCGCCCTCGAGGCCGGGGTACGCGTCCTCCAGCGTGCGGCGGACGAAGTTCGAGCCGATGAAGCCGGCTCCTCCGGTGACGAGGATCTTCACGAGTTCTCTTTCCTGACGGTCGGTTCGTGGGTCGGCGGCGATTCTAGCGGGCCGCTGGTGGGGTCGGCGGGCTCGGCGTCGTCGGCGGGCTCGGCGGCGGTGGCGGGTGCTCCCGGCTCGGCGACGGTCCGCCACACCAGGACGACGCTCGCGACGGCGGCGGCCGCGAACACGATTGCGACCAGCAGGATCGCGAACGGCCCGGTGACCGCGCCGCCGGCCATCGCGGAGATCCCGCCGGGCGTGATGCGGAACTGCGTGTTCTCCCACCCGCCGCGGTAGGTCAGGCCGATGCCGTACGTGCCGATCGCGAGCGAACCGACGACCGCGAGCCGGGCCAGGCGTCGGCGGAGCTCCGGACGGACGACGAGGGCGTGCCAGGCGACCGCCTGTGCGAGCACGAGCGCGACGACCGCGACGAACAGGAACCGGCCCTGCAGCCCGTTGCCCTGGTGCGTGCCGAGGTAGTTCCGCCAGTTGTAGGCGAGGGTGGCGACGAGGACGGCCGTCGGCCAGACGAGCAGGATCGTGGTCACCCGGCGGCCCGGAACCCGGCGGGCGTACGACCACCCGATGACGGCCAGTCCGACGACCGCGAGCGTGTCGATGACCATCGCCGGCAACGGCCACTGGTTCGCACCGAGTGCGCCGAAGAACGAGGCGGTCAGGCCGTCCCACTGGCGCCCGGCGAACGCCCCGGGGTTCGCACCGCCCGCCGGGTACGGCTGCACGGTCGTGACGGCGCGCAGGGCGTCGGGCAGGGGCGTCCCGCTCACGAGCAGTGTCCGCACCCACCACCAGCCGGACACGGCGACGGCAGCGAGGACGACCACGCCGGCGTGCAGGGCCCGGCGACCCCACGTCCGGCCCGGTGCCAGGGCGGACACGAGGACGACGAACGGGATCGCCAGGAGCCCCAGCGCGTTCAGTGCGGCCAGCCCGGTGACGGCGACGGCGAGCCCGGCGGTGGTCCACCACGAACGGTCGCCGGTCAGCACGCGTGCGCTCAGCCAGACGAGCACGGCGCCGAGCAGGACGACCGGTGCCCACACCGTGACGCCGGAGGCGACCTGCGCCAGCTGCGGGACGGCGAAGAGCAGGACCGGGGCGACGAGTGCGGTGCGGGGCGAGCGGGTCACCCGACGGACCGTCGCCCAGACCAGGACCGGCAGCGCGGTGACGAGCAGCACGTCGAACACGCGGAGCACGAGCACCGAGGTCGCCCAGTCGTGCGAGCCGAACCGGATGACGCGCAGGATCCCGGCGGCCACCAACCAGTACGTCGGCGGGTTCTGGGACATCGGGTCGATCGCGGGGGAGTCCCCGGGCACCGCCGCCAGCAGCGCGTCGACCGTGGGGCGGTCGACGGCCGGTGCGGGGTGCTCGACGACCTGGCGCACGGCGGCGAGGTAGTGCATCTCGCCGCCGTGCGGCCAGCCGAGTCCGAGCGCGAGGCGGAACGCGGCGTCGACGTGTGCGGGCTCGTCGGGTGCCCCGAAGGCCGGGGTGACCAGGGCGAAGGTCAGCAGGAAGGCGAGCCAGGCCAGCGTCACGGTGCCGAGCAGGACCCACTCGTGCCGGCCGACGAGCGGTCGGCGGGCGCTCACGCGAGCACCTCCGGACGGCGCATGAACCGGACGAGCAGCACGGCGGTGACGGTCAGTGCGACCGCGGCGACGGCGACGAGGGTGAAGTTCGTGCCGGCGGGGACCATGCCGTAGCGGTCGAACCGGCCGACCGCGAACTCGTCGACCCAGAAGGCGGCGTCGCGCCCGAAGGCCCGCAGCGCGTAGACGACGCCGTACAGCGCGATGGCCATCGCCGCGATCGACATCCCGACGGCGAGCCGGGTGGTGCCGGCTGCCGTCACGGTGACCCGGCGCCAGGCGAGGGCGCTCAGGGCGATGAGGGCGATGAGCGTGGGGTAGTAGTAGCGCCCCTGGGTGCCCGCGACGATGGTGCTCCGGACGTACCCGCCCCACCCGCTCTGCAGGTGCAGGGCGATGAGGATGACGGGGAACGACGCCAGCACGATCGCCGGGCGGAGCGACGGGCCGCGGCGGAACCCCCAGACGACGATGCCGACGATCGACGCGATGGTCAGCCCGTCGATCAGGACCTGGGCGAGCTGGAACTGGGTGAGACCGCCGACGCTGCCCCAGAAGGTGCGCGTGACGCCGTTCCAGTAGTCGCGGAGGAACACCTCGGGGCTGGCGGCGGTGCCGGCCGGGAACGGCATCGGCGGACGTGCGCCGGCCATGCCGTCCGGCTGGATGTCGCGGTACACGAGGATGTTGCGCAGCCACCACCAGCCACCGACGACGGCGGCGAGCCCCAGGGTCCACAGCGTCCGGAGCGCGTTCCGCCAGACGGTCGCCCGGGCGCAGCCCGCGGCCATCACGGCGATGCCCACGAACGGGATCGCGGGGAGTGCGGTGCCCTTGACGAGCAGCATCGCGCCGAGCAGCAGCCCGATCCAGATGGTCGTGCGCACCCGCAGGTCGCCCGTGAGCAGTCGCACGACGAAGTACACGAGCGCGCCGGCCAGCGGCAGCATGAGCGCGTCGTTCGTGACCGAGGTGCCGATCGAGGCGACCTCGGGCAGGGCGAACACCGCCGCACCGCCGACCAGGGCGGCCCGTGGTGACCGCGTCAGCCGACGCACGGTCGCCCACGCCAGGAACGGCAGCGGCAGGACGAGCAGGGCGTCGAACAGTCGCAGCACCATGACGGCGAGGTCCCAGCGGAGGTCCTCGAAGTGCACCAGCTGCAGGACCCCGGCGGCCAGGGCGTAGTACGTGGCGGGGTGCTGCGACATCTGGTCGATGCTCGTCGGGTGCACGCCCGGGAACTCGCGGAGCAGCTCGCCCCACGTCTGGTTCACGTCGGTCGACTGCCGCATGTTGCTGATCTGGGTGTCGTGCACCGCGTTGAGGTAGTGCATCGCACCGGGTGCCGGCCAGCCGTCACCGATCGCCAGGTGCAGCACGGCGTCGACGTGGGTCGGCTCGTCCGGGGCCTTGTACGTCGTGGTGACGACGGCCCAGACCGTGAGGACGGCGGCGAACGCCACCGTCGACGCGATCACGAGGATGCGCTCGCGCCGCCCGACCGCGGGTCGGACGTCGGAGCGCGACACGGCCGGGGCCGTGTCAGTCGCCATACCGCTGCAGTTTCTGCAGGTCGAGCTGCTCCTCGGCCAGCGTGCGGTTGAGGCGGGTGAGGTCGGCCACGACGCCGATGACTATGGACAGGAGCGCCGTGATGAGCAGGACGACACCGAGGATGATCGACTGCAGGTGGTTGCCGCCGGTCTGCATCGCCAGGAGCACCAGGTAGCGGATGAGCGGCCAGAGTCCGAGCGCACCGAGCACCGCGGCGACCCAGAGGAACAGGGCCATCGGCCGGTACATCAGGTAGACGCGGGCGATCGCCGAGCCGGACTCGAACATGTGCTGGAAGATGTTGTTGAAGAGCCGTGACTCGCGGGTCTTCGGGTTCGTCGTGATCGGCACCGACGCGATCGCCAGGCGCTTGTAGCCGGCCTGCACGATGGTCTCCATGCAGTAGCTGAAGCGCGTCACGATGTTCAGGCGGATGAGCGAGTACTTCGAGTACGCGCGGAACCCGCTGGCCGCGTCGGGCAGGTCGAGCCCGGCAGCGCGGCTCGCGACCCACGAGCCGAAGCGCTGCATGACCTTCTTGAAGCCGGAGAAGTGCTCGATGGTGCGCGTCTGCCGGTCGCCGATGACGATTTCGGCTTCCTTCCGGAGGATCGGCTGCACGAGCTCGGCGATCTGCGCCTGCGGGTACTGGTTGTCCCCGTCGGTGTTCACGACGATGTCCGCACCGTGCAGCAGCGCGTAGTCGACGCCGTCACGGAACGAGCGGGCGAGGCCCATGTTCGTGGTGTGGTGCACGAAGTGCTTGACGCCGTGCTCCTTGGCGACCTCGACGGTGCGGTCGGTGCTGCCGTCGTTGATCACCAGGATCTCGATCTCGTCGATGCCGTCGATCTCCCGCGGGATGGAGTCGATGACGCTGGCGAGGGTGTTCTCCTCGTTGAGGCAGGGGATCTGGACGAATAGCTTCACGGGCTCGCTTGGTCTCGATTCGGGAGTCGGCAATGCGCAGAACCATGACAGCCTATGCGAACTCACGGCTTGCTAGGCTTCCCCGGTGCAGATCCGCGAACTGAAGATCCCTGGCGCGTGGGAGTTCACGCCCGTCCAGCACGGCGACGCACGAGGAGCATTCCTCGAGGCGTACCGCGCCGACGTGCTCGAGGAGACCGTCGGTCACCCGCTCGACCTCCGCCAGGTGAACATGTCGATCTCCGCGGCCGGTGTCGCCCGCGGCATCCACTACGCCCTCGTCGCACCGAGCCAGGCGAAGTACGTCACCGCGGTGCGTGGGGCGTTCATCGACTACATCGTCGACATCCGCGTCGGGTCCCCGACGTTCGGCCAGTGGGACTCCGTCCGGATCGACGACGTCGACCGCAAGGCCGTCTACCTGTCCGAGGGGCTCGGCCACGCGATCGTCGCGCTCGAGGACCAGTCGACCGTGAACTACCTGGTCAGCGCGCACTACAACCCCGAGCGTGAGAAGGGGATCACGATCCTCGACCCGACGGTCGGGCTCGACCTGCCCGAGGGCCTCGGCGAGCTGGTGCTGTCCGAGAAGGACACCAGCGCCCCCACCCTCGAGGAAGCCGCGGCACAGGGCCTGCTGCCGACGTACGACGAGTGCGTCGCGTACACCGAGTCGCTCCGGACGAAGAAGTAAGGGGAAAGCGATGAAGGGCATCATCCTCGCCGGCGGTTCCGGCACGCGCCTCTGGCCGATCACCAAGGGCATCAGCAAGCAGCTCATGCCGATCTACGACAAGCCGATGGTCTACTACCCCCTGTCGACCTTGATGATGGCGGGCATCCGACAGGTGTTGGTCATCACGACGCCGGAGTACAACGACCAGTTCCGGGCCCTGCTCGGCGACGGCTCGGCGCTCGGCATGGAGATCCAGTACGCCGTGCAGCCGTCCCCGGACGGTCTGGCGCAGGCCTTCGTCATCGGCGAGGAGTTCATCGGCGACGACAGCGTCGCCCTCGTCCTCGGCGACAACATCTTCCACGGCACCGGCCTCGGCACGAACCTCCGGAAGAACACCGACGTCCAGGGCGCGACGATCTTCGCGTACCACGTGGCCGACCCGAAGGCGTACGGCGTCGTGGAGTTCGACGACGACTTCACCGCCGTCTCCATCGAGGAGAAGCCGGCCGAGCCGAAGTCGAACTACGCCGTCCCCGGCCTGTACTTCTACGACAACAAGGTCATCGAGATCGCGAAGACGATCGAGCCGAGCGCCCGCGGCGAGCTCGAGATCTCCACGGTCAACGAGCGCTACCTCGAGGCCGGCGAGCTCGGCGTCCAGGTCCTCGACCGCGGCACCGCGTGGCTCGACACCGGCACGTTCGAGTCGATGATGCAGGCGTCGGAGTACGTGAAGGTCATCGAGGACCGTCAGGGCTTCAAGATCGGCTGCATCGAGGAGATCGCCTGGCGGAACGGCTGGATCGACGACGCGCAGCTCGCCGAGCTCGCCGCGCCGCTGGTCAAGGGCGGCTACGGCGTCTACCTGCAGCGACTCCTCGGCGTCTAGCTCCGCACGTGACCCCCGCCCCCGGTTGGTTCGGTCGACGCCGCCGTCCGGATGCGACGGCCTCCGGCCACCCCGGCCAGGAGGCCCGTCCCGCGTCCGTGACGGCGGCGTCCGTCGTTCCCGTGACCGGGTTCCCGGACCCGCTGTCGCGGCTCGACCAGGACGTCACGGTGCTCGTCACGACCCGTTCGGACCGGCACGCCGAGGTCGGCCGGCTCGTGTCGGTCGCCCGTGGTGCCTTCGGTCGTGGGGTCGACGTCCGGGCCGTGAGCTACGTCGCGGACGCGTCGCCGGTCGACCCGTTCGGCCGTCGCCTGCCGTGGGTCCGACCGGAACCCGTCGACGGCCTCGGCTCGGCGATCAACGCCGGGGTCGCAGCCGGTGTGGGCCGGACGCTCGTGGTGGTCGACACCTCGGTGTCGGTCGACGTGCCGGCGCTGCACGCCCTCGCGGCGGCGGGCTCGGTCGCGCAGGCCCGGGTCCGGATGCCGGACGGCACCTTCCGCTCCGGCGCTCGGCTGCTGCGGCCCGGTGCCCTGCCGTGGTCGGACGACCGCGTCGACGCCGTGACCGACGTCGACACCGTCTTCGCGGCGGACCAGCCGGTGCTCTCGGTGCCGGGGGCGGCGCTGGTGCCGGCACCGTGCCTCCCGGACGAACGCATGACCCTGACGGCCTGGAGCCGCGCGGTCGCCGATGCCGATGGCGGAGCCGTGCGCGTCGTCGGCGAGGCGACTCGCTCGGTCGAGGCCGGTCGGACCGTCGACGCCGCGACCGTCGACGCGTTCACCGCCTGGCGCGACCGCGCGTCCGAGGGCGACGGTGTCGTCACCGGACCGCCCCTGCCGCCCTGGGGTGCCCGGCCGGTGGCCCCGGCCGCGCGCGTGACCGGCGGTGACGCCGAACACCTCACCTGGTCGCTCAAGATCGCTGCGCCCGCCGGGCCGGAGGGCGACGGCTGGGGCGACGTGCACTTCGCCGCCGAGCTCGCCGGGGCACTCGAGCGGCTGGGGCAGCGCGTCCGGATCGACCGACGCGACGCCCACGTGCGGGCCGACGATGCCTCGGACGACGTCACGCTGGTGATCCGGGGCCTCGACCGGGTGCCGCCGAACCCGGCGTCGGTGAACTTGCTCTGGGTGATCAGCCACCCCGACGACGTCGCCGACGCCGAACTGCGGTCGTTCGACGCGGCCTTCGCGGCCGGACCGGTGTGGGCAGCCGCCGCTGCTGCGCGTGCGGGCGTGCCGGTCCGGACCCTGTTGCAGGCGACCGAGCCGGCGGTGTTCCACCCGGGCGCGCGCACGGCGACGAGCCCCGATGCCGACCACGCGGTGTTCGTCGGCTCGACTCGCGGTGCCGCGCGACCCATCGTGTCCGACGCGGTCGCGCTCGGTGCCGACCTGCGCGTGCACGGTCCGGGGTGGGACGAGGTCGTCCCCGCGGAGTCACTCGGCGAACCGTCGCTGACCCGGGCCGAGGTCGCGGCGGCCTACGCCTCGGCGCGTGTGGTGCTCAACGACCACTGGCCCGACATGGCCGCCGGGGGCTTCGTGTCCAACCGGGTGTTCGACGTGCTGGCGTCCGGGGGAGTCGTCGTGACCGACCCGGTGGCCGGGCTGTCCGACGTGCTGGACGTCCCGACCCTCGAGGTGGCGGGCTCCCGCGACGAGCTGGCCGACCTGCTCGACCCGGCGCGCTCGTGGCCGTCGGCTGCCGAGCGTGCCGCCGTGGCCGAGCGCATCGCAGCCGAGCACTCCTTCGACGCCCGCGCTGCCGTGCTGCTGGCGGCGGCCCGCGCGTCGCGCGCGCGCCTGCACCCCTGACCCGCCGACGCCGTCGCCACCCGCTGCCCGCGTCCCCGCCGCGCGACGCTCCGCACAAGCAAAGTGTGTTCGAGCCGCGCAATCCCGCGGTTCGCGTGCACTTCGGTTGTGCGGAACGCGATCGAACCGGGGCCTCCGAACCCGCGACCGATGTGCGCGCCCCGCTGCGGTCGTTGCGCCCCGAGGAGTCGGGGCGCGATGCCCGTGCGGGGGCGCGACGGCAGACCCCGCGCGCAACGACCCCGACCGAGCGGGAGCTACTTGCGCGTGACCCAGCGGGCGCGGAGCGACAGGCCGGCGTGCAGCACGACGCGCAGGGGCCAGAGCCACCACGCCCGGTACTTCCGCGACAGGAACCGGTAGGCGCTCCGGTGGTGCTCGATCTCCATCCGGCGCCGGTTGGACGACGTCGAGTGGGCTCCGGTGTGGGTGACGACCGCCGAGGGCACGTACACGTTCGCTCGACCCGACCGTCCGACGCGCTGCCCGAGGTCGACGTCCTCGAAGTACATGAAGTACGACTCGTCGAACCCGTCGAGCTCGCGGAAGAGCGACGTCCGGATGAGGAAGCACGCACCGGAGAGCCAGCCGGCCTCGCGCTCGACGACCTTCGTGGTGGACCAGTACCGCTGGCTCCACGGGTTCGCCGGCCAGAACCGCGAGAACGCCGCGTGGCCGAGGCCGGTCCGGAGCGAGGGGAGCTGCCGGGCGGACGGGTAGGTCTCGCCCTGGTCGTCGAGGATCCGGGGCCCGAACGACCCACCGGACGGCAACCGGTCGGCGGCGGCCACGAGTTCGTCGATCGAGCCCTCGCCGAGCACGACGTCGGGGTTCGTCACGAGCAGGAACTCCGGACGGACGTCCGGCAGCACGTCGTCGAGGGCGCTCAGTGCCGCGTCGATGCCGCCGCCGTAGCCGCGGTTGCCACCGGAGGACACCACGACGGCGCCGTAGGACTCACCGATCGCCCGGAGCGCGTCGATGTCGGCCGAGCCGTTGTCCGCGATGACGACGGCGACCGGGTCCTTCGAGGCACCGGCGACGCTCGCCAGGAACGGCCGGATGGTCTCGCCGGTGTTGTAGGTGACCGTCAGCACCGCGACCCGGATCACCGCGCACCCCCGGCGACGGACTCGTAGGCCTCGACGTGCACGGCTGCCGTGGCGTCCCAGGTGAACGCGGAGGCCCGCGTCAGCGCCGCCGCACGGTGCGAGGCCACGAGCGCGGGATCGTCCAGCAGCGCCGTCATCGCGGACGCCAGCGCGGTCGCGTCGGGCTCGCTGTAGACGGCCGCGTCACCGCCGACCTCGGGCAGCGACAGCCGCCGGGTGGTCAGGACGCACGCGCCGGAGGCCATCGCCTCGACCACGGGCAGCCCGAAGCCCTCACCGAGGGACGGGTAGACGACGAACTCGGCACCGCCGAGGAACCCGGCGAGGTCCTCGATCGGCAGGTAGCCGGCCTCGATGACGTGGTCGGTGGGCTGCAGGGCGTCGAGCCGCGCGATGGCCGCCTCGTCCCAGCCGCGGGCCCCGGACAGCACGAGCCACGGGGTCTCCGCACCCGGGTGACCGTCCGACCCTGCAGCCGCACGCGCGGCGCGCACCGAGGCGTACGCGTCGAGCAGCGCCGTGACGTTCTTCCGCGGTTCGATGGTGCCGAGGAACGCGATCCACGGGGCACCCTCGGGCAGGGTGGCGGCGATCCGGGCGTCCTCGACCGCGGCGACGTCGGGCTCGTGGAACACCGTGCGGTCGACGCCGAGCGGTGCGACCCGGACGTCGGCGCGGATGCCCCGCACGACCCGGGCGGCCTCGGTCGCGGTCGCGGCGCTCGGCACGATGACGACGGGTCGGGTGCGCAGGGACCGGCGGCTCCACCAGGTGAAGAAGGTGCGCTTCAGGCGCGAGTGCCACTCGGGGTTCGAGAAGAACGTGGCGTCGTGCAGCGTGACGACGGACCCGCCGCGCCAGCTGAACGGGAACGTGTAGTGCGGGGAGTGCAGCACATGCGCCCCGAGCCGACGGCCGAGCGCCGGCAGCCCGGTCTGCTCCCACAGGAACCGGAGCGGCACCGAGTCGGTCCAGCCCGGTGCGGTGTGCACGGTCGCGTGCGGCGCGACGGCGGCGAAGTGCGGAGCGTGCACGGGGCGGACGACCAGGTGGACGTCGAGCGACGGGTCGGTCAGGTGGGACACGACCCCCTCGACGTAGCGTCCGACGCCGCCGAGCGCCTGCGGTACCGCGGTCCCGTCGACGAGGACGGTGAGCTGCGGCACGCGTGGTTCCTTCCGGGCGGGGACGTCGTGGCCGGGGCCGTCGACGGGGGAGTGTCCAGGATAGCCCGCTGCACTCATGCGCCCGGGTCCACGCTGCGGCGCGGGACGGACGCGCGCCGGGTCTCGCGCAGCCGGCGCGCGAGGTGGACCGGCAGGGTCCCCGCGACGTCCGCGAACGCCGTCAGGACGAGCCGCGCCTCCCGGCGGGTGCGACCGGAGGCCAGCCCACGCAGACCGCGCACCAGGGTGCGGACGCTCGCCCGCACGACGGTCGGCCACGGAGCGTGCCAGAGCGCGACGACGATGCGGTTGCGCGCGTTCCGGAAGACGAACAGGTCGCTCTGCACGCCGGACGACGCCGAGTGGTCGTGCTCGACGACCGCCTCGGCCGCGTGCTCGACGCGCCATCCGCGGCGGTGCAGCCGCCAGGCGAGCTCGGTGTCCTCGTAGTACATGAACAGGGACTCGTCGAGCAGGCCGACGTCGTCCAGCGCCGTGCGCCGGAGCGCGGACGCGCCGCCGGAGAAACCGAAGACGTCGACGTCGGCGACCCGGTCGACGGGCGCGAACCAGTCGCGGTCCATCCCGTTGCCGTCGTGGTCGACACGGACGCCGGTGGAGTTGAGCCGGACCTCGCCGTCCGCCGACGGCGTCCAGCGACGGCCGTCGTGGTCGCGCAGCACCCGCTGGCCGGGGGCGGGCTCCACCCCGGCCGGGAGGCCCGTCCAGCGTCCGGCGAGCACGATGCGGCCCGTCACCGCGGCGACCTCGGGCCCGGCGTGCGCCAGGTGGTCGCGGAGCGCCGCGACGAAGCCCGGTGCGGGCACGGCGTCGTTGTTGAGGAGCACGACGACGTCGGCGTCCGTGTACCGGATGCCGGTGTTGGCACCGGCCGCGAAGCCGCCGTTGTCGTCGCGTGCGATGACGGTGGCGTCCGGCAGGGCACGCCGGAGCACCGCGACGGAGTCGTCGGACGACCCGTTGTCGACGACGATGACGTCGTCGGCCGTGCCCTCGTCGAGCACGGCGCGGACGGCCGCGGTGGTCAGGTCGGCGCGGTTCCAGTTGACGACGACGACCGCGGTGCGGAGCGTGCCGTCGGTCCGGGGCGCGGAGTCGGCACGGGGCGTGCCGTCGGCGCTGGTCCCGGTGTCGCCGTCGTCCGGGGTCAGTCGAGCTCCTCGATCGAGGGTTCGGCGTAGACCGTGCCCACGGCGTGCTCGAACCCGGGGACCTCGAACGAGTCGCACTCCGGCATGTCGTGCAGGTGGCGCCCGGCCGAGTCCATCATCGACACGTTGATGAAGTACTTGCCGGTGCCGAACGCGGTGTCGGCGATCCGCAGGCGGAGCTTCCGGCGACCGTGCAGCGGCTGCAGTTCGAGGCCCATGATGCCGGTGGTGGTGCCGTAGACGACCTGGCCACCGGCGTTGTTGATCTGGACCGCGGCCTCCCAGTCGGCGATGCCGTCCAGGTGCTCGAACTCCATGTCCACGACGAGGTCGTCGCCCGGCATGACCTCGGCGCGGGGCTCCTTGCCGTCGACGCGCACGCTCGCGCCGATGACCTTACCCCGGCCGACGGCGACGTCGGTGCTGAGCTCGCCCTGCCGGCGTTCCTCGAGCACCTCGCGGAACATGCTCACGGCCTGGACGGGGTCACCGTCGTGCAGCACCTTGCCCTTGTTGAGCAGGACGACGCGGTCGCACATCTCCTGCACCTGGCTGAGGGAGTGCGTGACGATGATGATCGTCTTGCCGGCCTCCTGGAAGGTGCGGATGCGGTCGAGGCACTTGCGCTGGAAGGCCTCGTCACCGACGGCCAGGACCTCGTCGACGAGCAGGACGTCGGGATCGGTGTGCACGGCGACGGCGAACGCGAGCCGCACGTACATGCCCGATGAGTAGAACTTCACCTGGGTGTCGATGAAGTCCCCGATGCCCGAGAACGCCAGGATGTCGTCGAACTTCTCGTCGGTCTGCTTGCGGCTGAGGCCGAGCAGGCTCGCGTTGAGGTAGACGTTCTCGCGGCCGGACAGGTCGGGGTGGAACCCGGCGCCGAGCTCGAGCAGCGCGGCGAGGCGACCGCGGCGCGACACCGTGCCGGAGGTCGGCTGGATGATGCCGCCGATGGCCTTGAGCAGGGTCGACTTGCCGGAGCCGTTCTGGCCGATGAGCCCGACGGTCGAGCCGGCCTGGATCGACACCGTGACGTCGTCGAGGGCCCAGAAGTCCTGGCGGTGCTTCCGCCCGGCGCGGCCGAGCGTGACGATGCGCTCGCGCAAGGTGTTGTCCTTGCGGACCGTGAAGCGCTTGCGGACGTGGTCGATGACGATGACGTCGGGACGCTCGGCGGTCTCGCCGGCGGTCGTCGGGGCGACGGGGGTGCTGATGGCCATGGTCTAGAGCTCCTGCGCGAAGTTGCCCTGCAGGCGGGAGAAGATCCGCTGCGCACCGATGAGGCAGAGGATGCCGATCACGAACGCGATCCCCAGCCGGAGCATCAGGTGGTCCGGGTACGTGACGTCGGCGGGGTCGTGCAGCCAGATCGCGTTCTGCAGGCCGAGCACCGACAGGGTCAGCGGGTTGTTCGTGTAGAGGGTGAGGAGCCAGTCGGCGTTCACGGTGGCGACCACCCGCGAGTACGAGTAGACGATCGGTGAGGCCCAGAGCAGGACCATCAGGCCGACGTCGATGACGAACTGCACGTCGCGCAGGTACACGTTGAGCGCGGACAGCACCAGGCCGATGGCCGCGCCGTAGACCAGGATCACCGCGAGCGAGGGGATCAGGTAGACCAGACCCTCGTGCCACGGGAAGACGCCGATGACGACGGTCGCCGCCAGGAGGATCGCGAACTGGATGGTGAAGTTCACCAGGGCCGCGCCCACACTGGCGAGCGGGAAGACCTCGCGCGGGACGTAGACCTTCTTGATCAGCCCCGAGTTGCCGACGATCGACCCGGTCGACCCGGCGACGATCTCGCTGAAGAGCGTGTAGGCGGTCAGGCCGGTGAAGACGTAGATCGCGAAGTTGTCGATGCCGTTGGCGGCGCCGAGGACCTTGCCGATGACGAAGTAGTAGATGAGCAGCTGGGTCAGCGGGCGCACGAGCGTCCACACGAACCCGAGTGCCGAGTCCTTGTAGCGGGCCTTCAGGTCACGCCGGACGAGCATGCCGAGCATCTCGCGCTGCCGGAAGACGTCGCGCAGCTCACGGAAGGTCCCGCGGAAGGCGCTCGTCGGAGCGCCGATCACGACGAGGGGTTCCTTCGCGAGCGCGGTCATGCGGGCTTGGTCGACCATACGTCTCTTCGTTCGTGGGGGCAGGACCGGAACAGCATACTCACCGGGCCCGCGGGACGGGGTTGGGCGACGGTCGTCGTGCACCCCGAGTGGGGGTGATTCCGGCCGATCCAACCCTCAACCTTCACTTTCGAGTTACCGTTGTTGCAACCCGGACCCTTGTCAACATCCACAGGACGGCCCGTCAGCATGCTCCTCGCATCCAGGCCGATCGCTGCGTTCGCGGTGGTCGGTGCACTCAGTCTCCTCTTGGCCGGTTGTTCCGGTGGTGGCGACGACGCCACCCCGTCGCCGTCCGCGTCCGTCTCGCGCACCCCGAGTGCGACCCCGACGGACGACGACTCGGCGACCTCGGTCCCCACCGACGCGGCCTCGACGCCGACCGACGGTGGGTCCGACGACGGTGACGGCGACGACGCCGGCGCCTCCGACGACGACACCCCCGGTGCGTTCCCGGGCAGCGGCGCGACGAACCAGCCGGACACCGACCCGTCGGAGTACCCGGCCACGTCCGTCGTCACGTTCGCCGGCTGGGACACCGGCTCGAAGACCCTCCAGGCCGGTGGCCTGGTCTCCGGTACGACCGACACGAGCGGGAAGTGCACCTTCACCGCGACGAAGGACGGCGTCACGCGCACCGCCACGAGCACCGCACAGGCGAGTGCCTCGTCGGTGAACTGCGCGCAGGTGTCGTTCCCCGCGGCGAAGGTGTCGAGCGGCACCTGGTCCGTCACCCTGACCTACGCCGTCGGCTCCGCGTCGACGACGTCCGACCCCCTGACCGCCGAGGTCCCGTGATGCGCACCCCCCGCACCCCCCGCACCCCCCGCACCCCCCGCACCCCCCGTTCCCCCCGTTCCCCCCGAGGAGCCCGCTCCCGTCGTTCCCTCCGGAGCTCCCTCGCCCTGGTGGCGGCCTTCGCCGTCGCGGTGAGCGGCCTGACCTTCGGCACGGTGCTCGCGGAGCAGACCACGACCCAGTCGGCGTCGGCCGCGGTCGCCTCGGACTTCGACCCGGGCAACATCATCAGCGACGCGAACTTCTACAACGGCTCGGCGATGAACGCCGCCGCCGTGCAGTCGTTCCTGACGAGCGTCGCGCCGAACTGCCGGAAGTCGTCGAGCGGCCCCGCCTGCCTGAAGGACTTCTCGCAGAAGATGAGCTCGATCGGCGCCGTCTCCGGCCGGTGCGCGGCCATCGCGGGCGGCACCAAGTCGGCCGCGACGATGATCGCCCAGGTCGGTGCCGCGTGCGGCATCAGCCAGAAGGTGCTCCTCGTGCTCCTGCAGAAGGAGCAGGGCATCGTCACGACGTCCTCGCCGACGTCCTACATGTACCTGCACGCCACCGGCTTCGCGTGCCCGGACACCGCCCCGTGCGACCCGGCCTACTTCGGCTTCGGCCAGCAGGTCTACGCCGCGGCCCTGCAGTTCAAGCGGTACCAGGCGTCGCCGACCTCGTGGGCGTACCAGGCGGGCCGGACGAACTCGATCCTGCTCAACCCGAACGCGGCCTGCGGTCGGAAGTCCGTCTACATCCAGAACCAGGCCACCGCGAGCCTGTACATCTACACCCCGTACACCCCGAACGCCGCGGCCATGTCGAACCTCTACGGTTCCGGTGACAGCTGCTCCGCCTACGGCAACCGCAACTTCTGGCGCATGTACACCGACTGGTTCGGTGCTGCGGCCGGCGGCGGCAACCCCTACGGCGACGTCGACTCCGTGACCGCGACCTCCACCTCGTCGATCACGGTCACCGGCTGGGCGGCCGACCCGGACACCACCAACGCCCTGCGCGTCGCGTTCTACGTCGACGGCACCGGCGCGAAGACCGTCACGGCGGACACGACCCGGAGCGACCTGGCCGGCACCCTCGGCGCGAACAACACCCGGCACGGGTTCTCGGCCGAACTGACCGGGCTGAGCCTCGGCAAGCACTCCGTCTGCAGCTACGCCATCAACCAGGGCCGCGGGGCGAACACCCTGCTCGGCTGCTACACCCGCACCATCACGAGCGCGGCGCCCAAGGGCGTCCTCGACTCGGTGACCGGCGGCGTCGGCACGATCTCGGCCACCGGCTGGGTCCTCGACCCCGACTCGTCCAAGCCCGGCTCGTGGAAGATCCTCGTCGACGGCGTGAGCAAGGCGACGGGCACGGCGGACAAGACCCGCACCGATGTCGCGAAGGTCTACCCGGGCGTCGGGAGCACCCTCGGCTTCTCGAAGACGATCGGCGGCATCAGCGCGGGCACGCGCGCCGTGACGCTGTACGTGATGGACAAGCCCGGCACGAAGTACGTGAAGGTCGCGTCGAAGTCGGTCGTCGTGGACGCCCCGACCACCGGCAAGACCGGCAAGACCGGTGCCGTGCGCGGCTCGTACGACTCCGTCACCGGCGGCGTCGGCACGGCCACCGTGCGCGGCTGGGCGATCGACCCGGACGTGTGGGACCCGGTCAAGTACAAGATCCACGTCGACGGCGTGAGCACGAACAGCGGGGTCGCGGACGCCACCCGCACCGACGTCGAGGCGACGCACCCGACGTGGGGCTCCGACGTCGGTCTGACGCTCCGGCTCACCGGCCTGAAGGCGGGCAAGCACACCGTGCGCGTCTACTTCCAGGACCTGCAGGGCGGCAAGTACGTCAGCTTCGGCACCAAGTCCGTGACCGTGACCGCCGCGTCGACCGCCGAACCCGACGCGTCGGGGACGACCGGCAAGACGGGCAAGACCGGCTCGGTCAAGGGTGCGTTCGAGTCCGTGGTCGGTGGCGTGAACAGCGCCACGGTGCGCGGCTGGGCGATCGACCCCGACGTCTGGGACCCCGTCGCCTACAAGATCCACGTCGACGGTGTCGCCATCGCCCCCGGGACCGCGAACGCGAAGCGGACCGACGTCGAGGCCGTGCACCCCGCGTGGGGCTCCGACGTCGGCCTCTCGCTGAAGATCCCCGGGCTGACCGCCGGCACGCACACCGTGCGCGTGTACTTCCGGGAGCTGCCCAGCGGCACCTACAAGAGCTTCGGCACGAAGAGCGTGACGGTCACCGACCCGCCGACCACCGGCAAGACGGGCAAGACCGGCTCGGTCAAGGGCCTGTACGAGTCCGTCACCGGCGGCACGGGCACCATCACCGTGGCCGGCTGGGCGATCGACCCGGACGTCTGGGACCCGGTCAAGTACAAGATCCACCTGGACGGCGTCGCCGTCTCGCCGGGCACCGTCAACGCGACCCGCACCGACGTGCAGGCCGTGCACCCGGACTGGGGTTCGGACGTCGGGCTGTCGCGGAAGTTCACCGGGGTGAAGAAGGGCACGCACACCGTGCGCGTCTACTTCCAGGACCTGCCGAGCGGCACCTACAAGAGCTTCGGCACGAAGACCGTCACCGTGCAGTAGACGGTCACCGTGCAGTAGACGGTCGCCACACGACGGACGGGAGGTGGGCCCCGCCAGCCGGTACCGGCGCACCGCGCCAGCGGGGTGACGGCCGTGCCTGGAGGGACGGTACCAGCTGGTACCGGGCCTCCCGTCCGTCTCCGGTCGCGTCGACCGCCGTCAGCGCCGCACGCGCCGCGCCATCAGGCCCACGCCGTGCAGCAGCCGGTACTCGGGGGAGCGCGTGAGGCCCTCGAAGCGGGCCGCGATCTGGTCGCGCTCCGCCTCGGCCAGGCGGCGGGCGGTGTCGTACGCGCCGACCTTCTGCTCCGACTCGACCAGGCGCGCGTTGATGTCGTGCACGCCGGCCAGGTGGACGTCGCGGTCGTGCTCGGTCTGCCGGAGCGTCTCGCGCTGGGCGGTGGCCCACCGCAGGAACGCGCCACGCTCGCCGCTCCGGCCCGAGGCGGCGGCGACGGCGGCGTCGAGCGACGGACCGACCTGCTCGGCTCGGCTGCGGAACGAGTGCCGCTCGACCACGACGGCGCGGAGCCGGGCGACCAGGGCGGTGCGCTCGTCGCGGGGCATCGCGAGCACGCGCTCGAGCGAGGCGGCGTCGTCGAACACCGGCACGTCGGACAGGCCGAGCTCGTCGAGCCCGAGCGCGCAGTCGGTGACGGGCAGCGCACCGGACGCGAGCGACTCGTACAGGCGGGAGTTCAGGGTGCCGTACTCGGCGGCCGGCTCGATGACGTCGTCGACGACGAAACCGGCGGCGCGGTAGACCTCGGGCAGGGCGAAGTAGGGCACGGCGGGGCGGAGTTCGACGCCCGCGGAGGCCTCGACGTGGTCGACGTTCGCGGCGAACCAGACGATCGGTTCGGCCGGGGCGACCTCGGCCAGGACGTCCTGCACCCGGCGGCGGACGCCCCAGAAGTTGACGGTGGTCACGGCGCGGTCCGTGCGCTCGCGCGGTGCGGGGGCGTCGGTCGTGAACAGCTCGGTGTCGACGCCGATCGGCACCACCTCGACGGGGCCGGAGTACGCCGCCGCGATCGCGTCGCGGGCGATCCCGGACGACGTCCAGACCGCGTCGAACTCGTCGAGGTACGGCAGGGCTGCCCACTTGGCGGTCCAGTTCCGCACCCACGCCACCAGGGCGGTGCCGGCTGGGACGTACCCGGGCACGAAGGACTCGATCATGCTGACCACGACGGCGGTGTCGGCGGGGAGCTCCTCGCCCCAGCGCTCGAGCGGCCACATCGCGACGCCCCAGCCCTCGGCCCGGAGCGCCCGTGCCAGCCCGAGCGCGACGAACAGGTCGCCCTTGCCCTCGGCCGGGTCGGCGGTCGACACCGCGAAGCGGATCGTGCCGCGGGGGCCCTCGGCGTGCTCGTCGGCCGCGAGGGCCGCGTAGTCCTCGCGGAGGGGAGAGGACATGGGGGTGCTCGGGATCACTGCGGTCACGCACGCCATTCTGCACGAATCCGCAGCGGCGGCAGGGAGTCCCTGGGCGCGCCTTGTAGGGTGTCATCGGCCCGCGGCACCCCGTCGGCCGACCCATCGACCCGCGCCCGGTGCGCGGCAGCTGCTGGAGGAACTCGCGTGACAGAGCGCAAGCCGGGAGTCGTGTCCGTCATCCTCGTGAACTACAAGGGCACGGACGACACCCTGACGAGCATCGCGGAACTCCGCAAGCAGGACTGGCCGCAGGACAAGCTCGAGGTGATCGTCGTCGAGAACGGTTCGGGCCCCGAGCACCTCGGGCGGCTGAAGGCCTCGAGCCTCGACTTCACCCTGATCGACGCGGGTGCGAACCTCGGGTTCACCGGGGGGTGCAACCTCGGCGTCGAGAAGTCCTCCGGCGAGGTCGTGGCGTTCCTCAACAACGACGCCCGCCCGGACACCGGCTGGGTGCGCGAGGCGATGGCCACCTTCGCCTCCGGTGCCGACATCGGCGCCGTCGCCTCGAAGGTCCTCGACTGGGAAGGCGTCAACGTCGACTTCACCGAGGCCGCGATGACCTGGTACGGCATGGGCTACAAGCCCTTCGCCGGGTCGCCGGACACCGGCCGGTGGGAGAGCGAGACCGACGTCCTGTTCGGCACCGGCGCCGCGATGTTCATCCGCGCGGAGCTCTTCGAGCAGCTCGACGGCTTCGACGACCGCTACTTCATGTTCTACGAGGACGTCGACCTCGGCTGGCGGCTCAACCTGCTCGGCTGGCGCTTCCGGTACCAGCCGAAGTCGGTCGCGTTCCACAAGCACCACGCGTCGATGAACAAGTTCGGCGACTTCCGCGAGACCTACCTGCTCGAGCGGAACGCACTGTTCACGCTCTACAAGAACCTCGGTGACGAGCAGCTCGCCGCGGCGCTGCCCGGTTCCCTGGCACTCGCCGTCCGCCGTGCGGTGGGCCGCGGGGAGCTCGACTCCACCGAGCTCGACCTGCGCAACCCCGGCGACGACAGCGTCCCGACCATCCCGGTGCCGAAGACGAGCATGGCGGGCATCTACGGTGTCGACCAGTTCGTCGAGCAGCTGCCGTCGATGACCGAGTCCCGCCGCCAGATCCAGGCGACCCGCGTCCGGTCCGACCGCGAGCTCCTCCGCCTGTTCGGCAACCGCGACGAGCCCGCGTACCCGATCGAGAACTACCTGGCCGGCTACGACAAGATCGTGCACTCCCTCGGCGTGCTCGAGGTCGGTACCCGTCGCCGCGTCCTCATCATCACGGGCGACTCGATCGGCGCGAAGATGGCCGGTCCGGCGATCCGTGCCACCCAGATGGCCAAGCAGCTGGCGTCCGAGCACGACGTCCGCGTGGTCAGCCTGACCCGCTCGTCGCCGATCGACCCGTCGTACGAGGTCGTCACGGTCCCGCACCGTCACCCGCGCCAGATGGTCGAGCACGAGGGCTGGGCCGACGTCATCATCGTGCAGGGCCACGCGCTCCGGCTGTTCCCGGTGCTCGAGTCGACCAGCAAGATCCTGGTCGTCGACGTCTACGACCCGCTGCACCTCGAGCAGCTCGAACAGGGCCGCAGCGACGACGTCGACAAGTGGAACCGCCAGATCCTCGACGCCTCGGACACGCTGAACCACCAGCTCGAGCTCGGCGACTACTTCATCTGCGCCTCCGAGCGCCAGCGGATGTTCTGGCTCGGGCAGCTCGCCGGCTCCGGCCGTGTGAACGCCCGCACGTACTCGCGCGACGCCGACCTGCGCTCGCTCATCGGCGTCGTGCCGTTCGGCCTGTCCTCGACGCCGCCGGTCCACGACCAGCAGCGTGTCAAGGGCGTCGTGCCGGGCATCGGCAAGAACGACAAGCTCGTCGTCTGGGGCGGTGGGATCTACGACTGGTTCGACCCGATCACCCTGGTCCGCTCGATCGCCCAGCTCGCCGAGCGCCGCCCGTCGGTGAAGCTCTTCTTCATGGGCGTGCAGCACCCGAACCCCGACGTCCCCGAGATGGACATCGTCGCGAAGGTCCGCGCCGAGGCCGACGCCCTCGGGCTCACCGGCAAGCACGTGTTCTTCAACGACCAGTGGATCCCGTACGAGGAGCGCGGCGCCTACCTGCTCGAGGCCGACGCCGGCGTCTCGACGCACTACGAGCACCTCGAGACCACCTTCTCGTTCCGGACCCGCATCCTCGACTACCTGTGGGCACGCCTGCCGATCGTCACGACGGCCGGCGACTCGTTCGGTGACCTCGTCGCAGAAGAGAAGCTCGGCATCGCGGTGCACGAGCAGGACATCGACGGTCTGGCCACCGCGCTCGAGACGGCGCTCTTCGACAAGAAGGCCCGCACCGAGTTCATCGGCAACGTCGACCGCGTGCGCGAGCAGTTCACGTGGGAGAACGTCCTGGCCCCGCTCGTCGAGTTCTGCCGGAACCCGATCCGCGCTGCGGACAAGTCGGTGCGCGACACCGCGTCGTCGATCGAGCCGCACAAGATGCGCGTCCGCGTCCCGGAGCGCAAGAAGCTCTCCGGCGTCCGCTACGACCTCGGCCGTGCCGTGCACTACCTGCGCACCGAGGGTCCGCGCAGCGTCGCCGGCAAGGTGAAGCGGCGCCTGAACCGGTGACCCCGGGGGAGACCACCGCCCTCGTCATCGTCCCGACGTACGACGAGGCCGAGAACATCCGTGCGATCACCGCCGCCGTGCTGGCGGCGGTGCCCGGTGCCCACCTGCTCGTCGTCGACGACGGCAGCCCGGACGGCACCGGGGACATCGTGCGGTCCCTGGCGGCCGCGGACGACCGCGTGCACCTGCTGCAGCGCTCCGGCAAGCTCGGGCTCGGCACGGCGTACGTCGCGGGGTTCCGGTGGGGTCTGGAACGCGGGTACCCGCTGCTGGTCGAGATGGACGCCGACGGCTCGCACCCGGCCGACCGGTTGCCGGCCCTGGTCGACGCCGTGACCGCGTCCGACGACGTCCTGCTCGCCATCGGGTCCCGCTGGGTCCCCGGTGGGTCGGTCGTCGACTGGCCGCTCCGTCGCCAGGCGCTCAGCCGCGGGGCCAACACCTACGCCCGGCTGGTGCTCGGGCTCGACGTGCGGGACATCACCGCCGGCTACCGCGTGTACCGCTCGTCGGCGATCGCGCGGATGGACCTCGGGTCGGTGGACTCGAAGGGGTACTGCTTCCAGGTCGACATGACGCTGCGCGTGGACGCCCTCGGCGGACGCATCGTCGAGGTGCCCATCCGCTTCCGGGACCGCGTGCACGGCGTCTCCAAGATGAGCCGGTCCATCGTCCTCGAGGCGATGCTCCGCGTCACCCAGTGGGGCGTGCAGCGCCGCCTCGGTCGCCGCACGCGCCCGTAGGGCGCTCGCGCGCTCGCTTCGTGAGCAGGAACGGTCGGGTCGCCTCCGCAGAAGCGACCTTTCCTGCTCACGATGCGCGGGCCCGGAACGCTGGGCGTGACGGCCTGGAGGCGCGGTGCGGGGCCGCAACGGGCCTCCCGTCCGGCGGTGGGTCGCGCCGCACCGCCGCTTCGTGAGCAGCAACGGTCGGGTCGCCTCCGCAGAGGCGACCATTCCTGCTCACGAAGCGCCTCGGCGCGCAGCGCCCGCGCTAGACGCGCGGCAGGTGCCGGCGCCACGAGCGGCGCCGCGCGGCGATCACGAGGACCGTCACGAAGAACATCAGGCCCGCGCCGTGCAGCAGGTAGCTCTCCGCCGTGCTGGTGACGGCGAGCAGCACGAGCACGGCGGCCGGCCACACGTACGCCACCCCGGGGAACGTCGTCGCCGTCACCCAGGCGCGCGCGAAGGCGAGCAACGCGGTGATGCCGAGGATGAGCGTGCCCGCGAAGCCGATCTGCAGCCAGGCGTCCACGAAGGCGTTCAGGCCCGAGGTGAACCGGACGCCGGAGGGGTCGATGAGCGTCACGTAGGGCACGACGGGCTCGGTCGGCCACGTGCCCACCCAGCCCCAGCCCTGGATCGGGTAGCGCTCCACCAGGACCCGGATCTGCGACCACAGGTCCGTCCGGGTGGCGGTGCCGCCGGCCGCCCCGATCTCGGCGAGCAGGCGGTGCCGGGCGAGCACCCCGACGGCCAGCGTCAGCAGGACGACCGCGCCGAGGACGCCGTTGACCACCGGTCTGGTCGCCGGTCGTGCGTGCCGGAGTGACCAGAGCGCCAGTGCGGTGACGGCGAGCGCGATCATCGCGAGCCCGGTGATGGGGGACTGCACGAGCATCAGGGCGATGACGGCGAGCGAGGTCGAGGCGATCGCGCGCCAGACCGTGACCGACCGGGTGAGGAACTCGACCACGAAGGTGACCAGGGCCATCGCGGCGATGAAGCCCATGAAGTTGCGGGTCCCGCCGATGCCCTGGATCGGGCCGCCGTACGCGATGTCGCCGCGGATGCCGAACGCCGGGAACGGGACGTCGAGGACCAGGCCGGACAGGACCTCGAGTCCGAGGGCCGTCACGAGCAGGATCCGGAAGGCGTCACCCGAGGCCCGGATCACCTGCACCAGGTCGCGGCCGAGGGCCAGGTACAGCCCGAGGCCGATGAAGCACACGGTCTGCACCAGTCCGCGGAGCGCCACCCAGGAGTACTCGCTCCAGAGCACGCTCAACGCGCAGTAGCCGACGAAGGCCAGCAGCGAGAGGGGGAGGACCCCGTGCCACTCGATCCGGTAGCGCTGGCCGAGCAGGCTCAGCCCCGCGAGCACGAACAGCGTCACGAGCACCGCCCAGGTCCCCGCCCGGCCGACGAGGGCCTCGACGGTGGGCTGGCCGAACCCGAACAGCACGATGACCGTCGCGAGCGCCTGGCTGAACCGTCCACCGGCCGAGAAGCCGATCCAGGCGGAGAGGTACCGGCGCCCGAGCACCTGTCTGCTCACCCGGCCGTCCGTCACGCGTCCATCTTGGCGCACGACCTTGTGACGAGCACACCGCATCGCGGTGTGGCTGTATCGACGATGCGCGATGACCGAACTATCCTCACCGGATGGACCTCGCGCGCAGGGTCGCCGGCGTCCCCCTCGTCGCGGTCGTCGTCGGCCTGCTCACGACCGCCCTGGCCTGGTACCGGCTCGGCCCGGTGCCGCGGAACACCGTCTGGGCCGAGGACGGCGGCGTGTTCCTGCGCGAACGGATCGCGATCGGTCCCGTCGACACCCTGCTGCACCCCTACGCCGGGTACGTGCACCTGCTGCCGCGCCTCATCGTCGACCTCGGGTACGCGCTGCCGCCCGAGCGGTACGCGCAGGTGGTGGCGCTCGCTGCGTGCTCGGTCGTCGGCGGGGTCTGCGCCCTGGTGTTCGTGCTGTCCCGCGACGTCGTCCGCCCGTGGCCGTTGCGGCTGGTGCTCGCCGCCGTCCCCGTCGTCCTGCCGCTCGCCCCGTACGAGATCAGCGGCAACGCGGCGAACCTGCACTGGTTCCTGCTCGTCCTGGTGCCGTGGGTCTTCGCGTGGCGTGCTCGGTCGTGGTGGGCGGCCGGGGCGCTCGCCGTGGTCGCGGGTGCGGCCGTGCTCACCGAACCGCTCACCGCGCTGTTCGCGCCCCTGCTGCTCCTCGCCTGGACGCCGCGTGGACGTGCGCCCGGACCGGCCGGCCGGTGGACCGCGCTGCCGGTCACGCTCGTCGTGGTCGTCGCCCTGGCGGTGCAGGGCATCACGACCCTGACGAGTCCGCGTGCCCTCGCCACGGGGTCGCCGGCGGTGCGCGACGTGCTCGCGGGGTACCTGCTGCGTCCCGTGGCGGGTGCCTGGGACCCGGACCTCGGCGCGGTCCTGACGGCGGTGGTCGAGCACGGCTGGGCGGTCGTCGTGGTGCCGGCGGCCCTGCTGCTCGTCGTCCTGGTGGCGGCCGTCGTGGTCGGGCCGGCCCGCACCCGGTGGATGGTCACAGCCCTCGCCGTCGGCTCCGTCGCGGTGTGGTGGGTGGCCCTGCTCGCCAACGGCGGTGACGGTCTCCGCTGGTCGGCGCCGGTCGCCGCGATGGCCGCCGTGCCGCCGCAGCGCTACGCCGCGGCCGCCGGCCTGCTGCTGGTGAGCGCCGCGGTGGTCGCCGCCGCCACGCTCGTGGACGCCCGCAGCTGGTCGCGTGCTGCCGGACGGACGGGAGGCCCTGGTCGCCTCGTCGGCGCGCTGGCCGGTTGGTGCGTGGTCACCGCCGTCGTCGCGTCGGCGGTCCTGCACGTCGCGCCGACGGACACGCGGCGGAGCGGCGGGCCGGTGTGGGCGGGGCAACTGCCGGCGGCGGTGGCGGCGTGCGACGCGGACCCGACGCTCGAGGTCGCCCGGGTGAAGTCGAACCCGTGGTCGTCCCCGGTGTCGTGCTCGTGGCTGTCGCGCTGAGGGAGCGTGCGGGTCAGCGCGTGCCGGCCCAGCGGAACTCGCGCTTGGCGGGCGGCGTGCGCGGACCGTCGCCGGTGGACACCGGTTCCTCGCCGGTCAGCACGATGCGCGTCTTGATGGCGAGCAGGGCGAAGAGCACCCAGTTCCCCTGGTAGAGCAGGCGGGACTCGGCGACGGACTGCACGAGCAGGGCGACGACGACCAGGAGCGGCAGGAGCGACACCGGGTCGAACGACCGCGGACGCAGCGCGGCGTCGTACCCGATGCGGGTCGCGCAGGCCCACGAGCGGGACAGCGTCGTGACCACGTAGATCGCGAAGAGCACCAGGCCGATGATGCCGGTCTGCATCCAGACGTCCAGGTAGGCGTCGTGGGCCTGCAGGTACGTGACGCCCTTGCGCTGCGCCAGGTCGGCGAGCGTCGGGATGCCCGGCCACCAGTACCCGATCCAGCCCCAGCCGCCCACGGGGTGCTGGTCGATCAGGCCGAGCACCTTGGCCCAGATCTCCCCGCGTCCGGTGGCGTCCGAGCCCTTGCCGAGCAGCTCGGACACCGGGCCGCGCAGCACGAACGCGGCGACGGCGACGACGACGGCACCCACGGCCAGCAACAGGTAGCGCGGGGTGCGGCGCTCGGTCGGGACACGGCGCATCCAGACGGCGGCGAGTGCGACCACGGCGACCACGAGTGCGGCGGCGATGACCGTCGACGAGCGGGTGAGGACGAAACCGAGTGCCGCGACGACGAGCCAGCCGATCGCCTGGTTCCGGCGGATCCGACCCTCGGCGAACTGCACAGCGACCACGATCGCGACCAGCAGGGCCACCATCGCGAGCAGGTTGGCGTTGCCGGGCAGCCCCTGGATCCGGCCCCCGGTGAAGAGCTCGGCGCGCGAGAAGTAGAAGGCGTCGGGGACGTCGCGGTCGCCGTAGTCCGTCCAGATCGGGGCGATCGGGTGCCGGACGAACACCGCGACGGCGGCCTCGAACAGGAGCGAGAGCATGAGGACCCAGCGGAGCGCGAGGCTCAGGGCGTCGGTGATCCGGCGCCACGTCAGGGTCGAGGCGATCGTGAACGCGACGGCCGCGCAGATCACCTGCACGGTCAGGCTCGAGATCGTCGCGAAGCGCCAGTGCGACCACACCAGGGTCACCAGGCACCAGCCGAGGAACGCCCAGAGCGCCCAGGGAGTGCGGACGAGCGGTGGCCTCGCCCGGACCAGGATCGTGATGCCCCACGCCGCGACGAGGGCCCAGAGGACGCCGGCCCCGACCCAGGTCAGGGTGTTCGGCACGGCGTCGCCCGCGAACAGCACGAACAGGGTCGTCGCTCCGAAGGCGAACGCCTCGCGCTCCGGTACGGTCCCGCGCGCCAGTGGCCAGGTGTTCGTCACGACGCCAGGCTACCGGCCGGTCGCCGTCCGCAGGACTCCACCGGCAGCGCCGGTAGGCTCTGGCCCATGTTCCTCGGCATCACGAACACCCCCCGCGACTACGCCTGGGGCTCGGTCACCGCGATCCCGGAGCTCCTCGGCCGCACCGTCACGGGTGCCCCGCAGGCGGAGCTCTGGCTCGGCGCCCACGCCGGCAGCCCCAGTGTCGTGGTCAACCCGGCCATGGTCGGCGGGGCCGACACGCTCCGCGACTGGATCGCCGACGAGCCGGAGACCGCACTCGGTCCGGACCGCACCGGCCTGCCCTTCCTGCTCAAGGTGCTCGCCGCTGCGGCACCGCTCTCGCTGCAGGCGCACCCGACCCCGGAGCAGGCAGAAGAAGGCTTCGCCCGCGAGGAGCGCGAGGGGATCCCGCTCGACGACCCGGCCCGCAACTACAAGGACCCGTTCCCGAAGCCCGAGCTCGTCGTCGCGCTGAGCGAGCGGTTCGAGGCGCTGAGCGGCTTCCGCCCGGTCGAGGAGACCCTGGCCGAGGTCCGCGTGCTCGACGCCGGTACCGGCCGCCTCGGTCCGCTCGAAGTGCACCTGCTGCACGGGCTCGAGGACACCGTCCGCTGGCTCGAGACCGCCGACGAGTCCGCGCTCGCCGTGGTGCAGGCCGCGAGCGACCTGGCCGTCTCGCTCGACGACGACCTGCTCACCCCGAACACCGCGACCGTCCGCGACCTGGCGACCAGCTGGCCCGGCGACCCCGGCATCGTCGTCTCCCTGCTCATGCACCGGGTGACGCTCACCGCGGGGCAGGCCATGTACCTGCCCGCCGGCAACATCCACGCGTACCTCGACGGACTCGGCATCGAGCTGATGGCGCCGTCGGACAACGTGCTGCGCGGCGGGCTCACGCCGAAGCACGTCGACGTGCCCGAGCTCCTGCGGGTGCTCGACTTCACCGCGTACCCGGCACCGGTCCTCGAGCCCGAGCGCCTCGCCCCGGGCGTCGACCGGTTCGCGCCGGACGGCGTCGGCTTCGCGCTGCTGCGGGTGGACGGCGACGGTCGCCCGGTGGGACTGAGCACCGGCGGGGTCGCCCCGCTCGTGGGGCCGTCGATCGCGATCTGCACCGAGGGCGTCGTCACGCTCGTCGGCGCGCAGTCGGCGACCCTGCTCCGCAAGGGCGAGTCGTGCTTCATCACCCCGGACGAGGGCGACGTGACAGTCGAGGCGGACTCCTCCGACGGCATCACGTCGACCGTGTTCATCGCCACCGGCGCCTAGGGGCGCGGACCCGCACCGGGACCGGCGCGGGGCCGCACGCCGTGGCGTGGACCCGCACACCGCCACCGGGGCGTCGCCGACGTCCGCTAGCGTGGCGACCATGAGTTGGCTGGTCACCGGCGGTGCCGGGTACATCGGGTCCCACGTCGTCCGAGCACTGCGCTCGGCCGGCATCGACACGGTCGCGTTCGACGATCTGTCGAGCGGCTTCCGCGCGTTCGTCCCGGACGACGTGCCGTTCGTCGAGGGCACGATCCTCGACGGCGAGCTCGTCGCACGCACGCTGCGCGAGCACGAGGTCACCGGCGTGGTCCACGTCGCGGGGTTCAAGTACGCCGGCGTCTCGGTCGAGCGCCCGCTGCACACCTACGAGCAGAACGTCACCGGCATGGCGACCCTGCTGCGCGCGATGGCCGAGACCGGCGTCACCAAGGCGGTCTTCTCGTCCAGCGCGGCGGTCTACGGCACGCCGGACGTCGAGACCGTGGTCGAGTCCACCCCGAAGAACCCGGAGTCGCCGTACGGCGAGTCGAAGCTCATCGGCGAGTGGCTGCTGCGCGACATGGAGGTCGCCGCGGGCTTCACCACCACGTCGCTCCGGTACTTCAACGTCGTCGGTTCCGGGGAGCCCGACCTGTACGACGCCAGCCCGCACAACCTGTTCCCGCTGGTCTTCGACGCGCTGCTCGCCGGCCGGACCCCGCGGATCAACGGCGACGACTACGCCACCCCGGACGGCACCTGCGTCCGCGACTACGTGCACGTGGCCGACCTGGCGCACTCGCACGCGGTGGCCGCGCGGAAGCTCGAGGCGGGGGAGCCGCTCGAGCGTGCCTACAACCTCGGCAGCGGCGACGGCGTGAGCGTCCGGCAGATCATGGACGCGATGGCGGCGGGCACCGGGATCGCCTTCGACCCCGAGATCGCACCGCGGCGACCCGGCGACCCGGCCCGCATCGTCGCGACCGGCGAAGCCGCCGCCCGTGACCTCGAGTGGGCCATGCGGCACTCCCTGGACGAGATGGTGTCCAGCGCCTGGGAGGCCCGTCGCAGCGCCTCCTGAGCGCCTGAGGACGAGTCAGTTGTCCCCCGGAAGGCCCACCCGAGCGGTGCGACACGCCCAAACGGGGGACATGACACGCTGGAGCGGTCAGTGCCTTCTATGATCCGCGACTTGACTCAGGCGAATGACACCGCTGTAATTACAGGCAACGGCCGCAAGAGTTGGGGTTCGTTGTCGAGGCGGCAGGGGTGATCAGGGTGAACGGTTCCGAGTTCCACGCCGGAGTTCCGGAGGACTGGCACGTCGATCCCGTGGCGCTCGGCGTCCCGGGTGTCCGACGTCCGGAGACCGACGACGAGGAGAACCCGCTCGCCTGGCAGGTCGACTCGCTCTGCGCGCAGACCGACCCCGAGGCGTTCTTCCCCGAGAAGGGCGGCTCCACGCGCGAGGCGAAGAAGATCTGCACCTCGTGCGAGGTCCGGGCACAGTGCCTCGAGTACGCGCTCGAGAACGACGAACGCTTCGGCATCTGGGGTGGCCTCTCCGAGCGTGAACGCCGCAAGTTGCGGAAAAGGGCGTAGGAGCGTTCACGGCGCGCCAGCGCCGTGCGACTGCGCCCCTGAGGAGCCTGCGACGAAGGCGCCGGAAGGCGACCACCTCCGCCCGTCCCGCACCGCGCAGTGAGCGCATCCAAAGGTTCACGGCGCGCCGCCGTCCGCAGCCGACACCGCGCCTCCAGACCGTAGAGTGACGCCCGTCATGCAGCCCAGAGTCACCGCGATCCTCGTCGCCGCCAACGGGGCGGCCCACCTCGACCGGACCCTGGACGCGCTCGCCGCCCAGACCCGCCACCCCGAGAACCTGGTGGTCGTCGACGTCGGCACGACCGACGGATCGACCGCCGAACTGTCCTTCGGCGGGTCCGCGCAGCTCGTCCGGCTACCCGCCGGCACCGCGTTCGGTGACGCCGTCCGCCAGGGCGAGCGCAGCGCGCCGCCCGCGGCGACCGACGAGCCGGTCGACGAGTGGCTGTGGGTCCTCGGCCACGACAACGCGCCGGCGCCGACCGCGCTCGCCGACCTGCTGTCCGCCGTCGAGATCGCGCCGTCGGTCGTCGTCGCCGGTCCCAAGCTCGTCGCCGACGACGACCCCTCGCTCATCCGCGCCTTCGGCGAGAGCATGACCCGCTTCGGCCGGTCGATCGTGCTGGTGCAGGACGAGCTCGACCAGGGCCAGCACGACCGCAACACCGACGTGCTCGGTGTCGCCGCGGGCGGCATGCTCGTGCGCCGGTCGGTCTGGAACGAACTCGGCGGCTTCGACCCGGCACTGCCGGACGTCGACGCGGCCCTCGACTTCGCGGTGCGGGTCCGCCTCGCCGGACACCGCGTCGCCCTCGTGCCGGAGGCCAAGGTCACCAGCGCCGGACCGATCGAGGAGTTCGGCCGCAAGCGCGTGTCCGAGGCGCGGCGCGTCCGGATGCACCGGCAGGCGCAGCTGCACCGCCGGATGACCTACGCGCCCGCCGCGCTGGTCTGGCTGCACTGGCTCACGCTCGTGCCGTTCGCGATCGGCCGCGCGCTCGGTCACCTGGTCGCGAAGCACCCCGCCGCCGTGGTCCCCGAGCTCTCCGCCGCGTTCGCCGTCGCGTTCGGCGGCGGCACGGGGCGTGCGCGCAAGAACCTCGCCCGCACGAAGAAGCTCGGCTGGGCCGCCGTCGAACCGCTCCGTGTGAGCTGGCGTCGGGTGCACGAGCACCGCACCACCTCGCGGGACGTCGAACTCGCCCGGGCCGAGGACGCCCCGATCGCCCGGGCGTCGTTCCTGAGCGACGGCGGCATCTGGGTGGTCCTGGCCGCCGCGGTCCTCAGCGTCGTGACGCTCTACCCGCTGCTCGGGTCGCCGGCCCTGACCGGCGGGGGACTCCTGCCGCTCTCCGCGACGCCGGGACAGCTCTGGCAGAACGTCGGGTACGGCTTCCACTCGCTCGGCACGGGCTTCACCGGCCCGTCCGACCCCTTCGCCGCGGTGCTCGCCGTGCTCGGCTCGATCGTCTTCTGGTCGCCGTCCACCGCGGTCGTGCTGGTCATGCTCGTCGCGTTCCCGCTGTCCGCACTGGGGGCCTGGTTCGCGGTCCGCAAGGTCACGACCCGCACCTGGGTGCCGGTCATCGGTGCGTCGCTCTACGCGATCGCCCCGTCGCTCGTCGGCGCGGTGACGACCGGACACCTCGGCGCCGTGATCGCGCACCTGGTGCTGCCGTGGCTGTTCGTCGCCGTGCTCGAGGCACACCGCTCGTGGGCCTGGGCCTCGGGAGCGTCGCTCCTGTTCGCCGTCGTCGCCGCCTCGGCACCGTCGCTGCTGCCGGTCCTGCTGGTCGGCTGGCTCGTGGCGCTCCTGGTCGGCTGGCGCCGGGCCCACCGTCGCCTGTTCATCCCGGTGCCGACCGCGGTGCTCTTCCTGCCGCTGATCCTGGCGCAGGCGGCACGCGGCAACCTGCTCGCCGTGTTCGCGGACCCGGGTGCGCCGTCCGCGACCCGGGCGCCGTCCGCGCTCCAGCTGGCCATCGGACAGCCCCTGCCCGACTGGAGCGGCTGGCTCCCCGCGACGTCCGGACTCGCGCTGGTCGCCACGGTCCTGCCGATCGTGATGGCCGTCCTCGCGCTCCCCGTGGCCGCCGCCGCGATCGGGGCGATGCTCGGCCACCGCTGGGCGGTCGCGGGCTCGGCGCTCGTCATCGCGCTCCTCGGCTTCGCCACGGCCTTCGCCGCCACCCACGTCACGGTCACCGGTGTCGGGTCGACCACCACCATCGTCTGGCCCGGCAGCGGTCTGTCCGTGTACTGGCTCGCCCTCGTGGTCGCGGCCTGCATCGGCATCGACGTGCTGCCGAAGGCCGCTCCGGTCACCGGGCTGGTCGCGACCGTGCTCGCCGGTGTGGCCGTGGCTCCGGCCTTCGCGGCGTTCTACCTCGGCACCGCCACGATCGAGCCGACCACCGGCCGGGTGCTCAGCGCGTACGTGAACGCCGAGGCCCAGGCGAACCCGGACGTCGGCACGCTCGTGGTCGTCCCGCAGGACGACGGTTCGCTCGCCGTCACGCTCGAGCGCGGGCAGGGCTCCACCCTCGACGACCAGTCGACGCTCGACGCCACCGCACTCCGGCTGAGCGAGTCCGGCGCACGGCTGACGACGCTCGCCGGCAACCTGGCGAGCCGCAGCGGGTACGACCCCCGGCCCGCGCTCCGCGAGCTCGGCGTGAGCTTCGTGCTCATCGACGACGCCGGTGACGACCCCGAGGCGCAGACGGTGCACGACCGGGCCGCCGGTGCGATCGGTCAGAACGCGCTCTTCACGAGCATCGGCGAGACCACGAACGGCCAGCTGTTCCACTACGAGGGCGAGGTCGACCGCACCCGCTCCGGCTCCGCGGCGACCCAGGCCACCCACGTGCTGTACCTCGTCGTGCTCGGCGTGGTCTTCGGCGCCGCAGCACTCCTCGCGGTCCCGACCGCCCCGCGCCGCCGCCGTGCCACCTCGAACGTCATCGAGGCCGAGGAACCCGCCACCACCTTCGACGAGGAGCGCGACGAATGAGCACCAACCCCTCCTCGGTCCGGCGCTGGATCGTCCGCGGCACCGCCACGGCCGTCGCCGTCGTCGTGGCCGCGGGTGCCGTCACCGCGGCGCACGCCATCGGCACCGAGTCCGAACCGGGCCGACCGGCCGGGCGCACCGTCACGCCGGTCCCCGCCGCCGCCGAGCGTGTCTGCGCCGGCAGTGCGCTGCGCCTGTCCGACGACGCCGGCAACGACGCGACGCAGGCGAGCACCGTCGGCACCGCGACCGTCGCGACGGCGACGACCGGTTCGACGGTCGAGCGGTCCTCGCTCGACTCCTCGACCACCGGCGGCAGCGACCCCAGACTCCTGACGGCCCCCGCCGGCGAGACGACGCCGCAGGTCGCGGGCAGCAGCTTCCAGAGTGTCTCGAGCGGCGACCTGGTGGGCGCGGGCGCTGCCTCGTGCGACGACCCGACCCAGTCCACGTGGCTCGTCGGCGGCTCGACGGAGACCGGTCGGACGAGCCTCGTCACGCTCTCGAACCCGACTGACGTGAACGCCACGGTCGACCTGACGATCTTCGACGGCTCGGGGACGGTCAGCGCACCCGGGACCACCGGCATCGTCGTCGCGCCGAACACGCAGAAGGTCGTCCCGCTGTCGGGCTTCGTGTCCGACGCCGTCTCGACCGTCGTGCACGTCACGTCGTCCGGCGGCCAGATCGTCGCGCACATGCAGGAGTCCGTCGTCCGCACCCTCACCCCGGGCGGCTACGACATCGTCTCCGGTGGGGCCGCGCCGTCCCGCTCGCAGGTCATCCCCGCCGTCGCCCTCGCCGACGCGCAGGCCGCCCAGCGCGGCGACGACACGGCCGACGCGGCGCCGATCGTCCGGCTGTTCGTCCCCGGCACGAAGTCGGCGCGCGTCACCCTCGGCATCAGCACGGCCGACGGCGGCGGCACGACCGTCAACGCCACCGCAGAGCCCGGGGTCGTCACCGACGTCGCGCTCGACGACTTCCCGGACGGCCGGTACTCGTTCACCGTGACCTCGACCGAGCCTGTCGTCACCGGTGCACGCACCACGACGCCGACCGACGGTGCCAGCAGCGGCACCGACCTCGGGTGGTTCGCCTCGGCCGAGCCGCTGGGGGACCGGACGATCACCGCCATCGCCCCGGGCGAGGGCGTGCGGCTGAACTTCGTGAACCCCACCCGCCAGGACCGCTCCGTCACGGTGCGGTCGGGCGACGAGCGGCGCACGCTGAAGATCCTGTCCGGTGCGACCGTGACGCTCCCGGTGCAGACCGCGAAGCAGCTCACGCTGACCGGGACGGAGGGCATCGTCGCGGGCGTGACCTACCGTGGGGCCGACGGCATCGCCGGGTTCCCGGTGCGTCCGGCGACCGACGTCTCCACCCCGGTCCGCGTCTACCCCTGACGGGCGGCTCGATCAGCCCGGCACGACGGCCCGGCGCGGTCCGCCCGGCTCGCCGGGTGCGGCAAGTCCGGCGCGGTCCGCCCGGCTCGCCGGGTGCGGCAAGTCCGGCGCGGTCCGCCCGGCTCGCCGGGTGCGGCAAGTCCGGCGCGGTCCGCCCGGCTCACCGGGTGCGGCAAGTCCGGCGCGGTCCGCCCGGCTCACCAGTGCCGGTAGCGGTCCGGCGCCAGGTCCCAGGGGTCCTTGCCGATCAGCTCGCCGACCGCGCGGAACACCGCGGTCTCGATGATGATGCGGCGGTCGGAGTCGTCCTTCTCGGGGCTCCGGTTCACCCGCTCGACGGGGATCCGGAAGACGGTCACGCGGCGGGTGTCGCGGTCGATCCGCCAGCGCGGCATCTCGTCCGGCAGGGTCGTGTCGCTCGGCATGTCCGCCACCTGGAACACGACGCCGGAGAGCTCCTCGGGCCAGAGTCCGAGCAGGTAGTGCGCGCTGTCGCCGACGATCCGGTCGAACGCCTCGGCGCGGGTGATGATCGGCGCGAGCTCGGGCCCGGTGACGCTCGAGCGCCCACCGCGGCCGTGCCGGGAGCGCCCCCGACCGCGGTCGACCGGGGTGACGAGGCGAGGCTTCCGACGCATCCCCACATCGTACGCGGGGACGGGTGCGCGCCGGACGCTCCGCTAGGCTCCCTGTCGAGATGGACGTGCGGATCTGCAGCAAGGTGGCGTGTGCCAACAGCGCTTCGTCGACCCTGACGTACGACTACGGCGACTCCATGGTGGTCGTCGGTCCGCTGTCGACCCGGGTCGAGCCGCACGGCTACGACCTCTGCGCCCGGCACGCTGCCTCCCTGCGCGTCCCGCGCGGCTGGCAGGTGGTGCGGCGCGAGCCGCTGCCGCGCGACGTCGACTGACGGCTCGCGTCCGCGACGTGGGTGCGGGGGTCGGTCTGGAGGCCCGGGGAACGTGACCGGGATCGGCTGGTGATCCGCGCCTCCCGGCATGGAAGACTGGTGGGCATGCCCACCGAAACCCGCACCGCTGCTGCGTTCCGCGTCGCCGACCTGTCCCTCGCCGAGGCCGGCCGGCACCAGATCCGCCTCGCCGAGAACGAGATGCCGGGCCTGATGTCCCTGCGTGACGAGTTCGCCGCGGCGCAGCCGCTCGCCGGCGCGCGCATCGCCGGGTCCCTGCACATGACGGTGCAGACCGCGGTGCTCATCGAGACGCTCGTCGCCCTCGGCGCGCAGGTGCGCTGGGCCAGCTGCAACATCTTCTCCACCCAGGACGAGGCGGCGGCGGCCGTCGCCGTCGGGCCGACCGGCACTCCGGACGCCCCCGCCGGCGTCCCGGTGTTCGCGTGGAAGGGCGAGACGCTCGAGGAGTACTGGTGGTGCACCAGCCGCATCTTCGACTGGAGCGACGAGGCCGCCGCGGCGGGTGCCGACTGGACCGGGCCGAACCTGATCCTCGACGACGGCGGCGACGCCACGATGCTCGTGCACACCGGTGCCGACGCCGAGGCGGCCGGTGCCGCCCCGGTCGCCGAGCCGGACGCGAGCACCGAGTGGAAGATCGTGCTCGACACCGTCGCGCGGTCGCTCGAGACCTCGTCCGACCGCTGGACCCGCATCGCGGCCGACATCCAGGGCGTCACCGAGGAGACCACCACGGGCGTCCACCGTCTGTACGAGCTGTTCCGGAACGGCGAGCTGAAGTTCCCGGCGATCAACGTCAACGACTCGGTGACGAAGTCGAAGTTCGACAACAAGTACGGCATCCGGCACTCGCTGCCCGACGGCCTGAACCGGGCCACCGACGTGCTCATCGGCGGCAAGGTCGCCTTCGTCGTCGGCTACGGCGACGTCGGCAAGGGTGCGGCCGAGGCGCTCCGCGGGCAGGGCGCCCGCGTCATCGTCAGCGAGGTCGACCCGATCTGCGCGCTGCAGGCGGCGATGGACGGCTACCAGGTCGCGCGCCTGGCGGACGTCGTCGACACCGTCGACATGGTCATCACGTGCACCGGCAACCTGGGCGTCGTCGGGGTCGACGAGATGCTCGGGCTGAAGCACCTGGCGATCGTGGCGAACGTAGGGCACTTCGACAACGAGATCGACATGGCGGGGCTCGAAGCGCTGCCCGGCGTCTCGAAGGTCGAGATCAAGCCGCAGGTGCACGAGTGGCGGCTGCCGACCGGGCGGTCGATCCTGGTGCTGTCCGAGGGCCGGCTCATGAACCTCGGCAACGCGACCGGGCACCCGTCGTTCGTGATGAGCAACTCGTTCACGAACCAGGTGCTCGCGCAGATCGAGCTGCACACGCGGCGCGAGGAGTACCCGACCGGCGTGTACGTGTTGCCGAAGCACCTGGACGAGAAGGTCGCGCGGCTGCACCTCGACGCCCTCGGGGTACAGCTGACGTCGCTGCGTCCGGAGCAGGCGGCGTACATCGGTGTGCCGGTCGAGGGTCCCTTCAAGCCGGACCACTACCGCTACTGAGCGCGGCGGGGCGGCCCGCTTCCGCTGAACACCGGTGTTCGCATGTTGAACCCCCGCACGCGGGTGTTCGGAGTGCGAACACCGGTGTCTTGCGAGCAGCCCGGTGGCGCGCCGCGCGTCAGCGCCGCGCTCCGCGTCAGCGCGGGAAGCCCGGCGGGGGCGCCGCCGCGGTCGCCCCCGCGGCGGTCAGCAGCTCGGCGCGGGCACCCAGCGCCCGGACGTCCCGACGACGCCGCAGCACGACGACCCCGGCCAGGAAGACCTCCGGCGGGACCGGCGGCACCGGGTGTGCGAACGCGGACACCTCGGCCGCCAGGGCCTGCGCCGCCGCCTCGCGCAGTTCGGGTCGCATCAGTGCGGCCCCGCGGAAGAACGCACCGAGGCGGTTCTCCAACCGCTGCGGCAGCGCCGAGACGTCCGCGACACCGGCCCAGGCCGTCAGCTCCGGGGGCAGCAGCACCTCGGGGTCCCGCTGCTTCGGCAGGCGCTCGTGCTGCACGATCGTCCCCGCCAGCAGGTCGCCGAGGCGCCGCGGCCGACTGCCGAACAGCGCGACGAGCAGGGCGACCGAGCCGAACGTCATCCAGAGCTCGAACAGGCCGACGAGCGACCGCGTGAAGGCGTGCCGGAAGCCGATCGCGCCGCCGTCGAGCCGGACGACCCGGGTGCCGGTGGCGAACCGTCCGACGCTCCGCCCCTTCGTCACGGTCTCGACCGCCGCGGGGACCAGCACGAGCACGACGACGAGCAGCACGATGTTGAGCGCAGCACCCCAGGCCGGCTCGAGCCCCCTCGGCCAGAGCCGCCAGACGCCGAAGAGCGCGAGCACGAACAGGACGAGGACGCACAGGCCGTCCAGCAGCGCGGCCGCGAGTCGCAGCACGAGTCCGGCGGGCTGGACGTCGAGCGCGACACCCTCGCCCACCACCAGCTCGTCGGCGGTCTCGTCGAGGTCGCGCGAGAACCGGGCGTCGGCGAGGTCACGCGGCGTGCGGGGCTTCGGCATGGGATCATTCTGTCGGAGATCGCGCGACCTGAGGGGGAACACGTGGACCTGGATGCCTACACCGAGGTGCACCGTGACCGGTGGCAGGAGCTCGACCGTCTGGCGCGTGCCCGGCACCGGTCCGGCGCGGACGTCGACCGGCTCGTCGCCGGCTACCAGGAGGCCGCGACCGACCTCGCCCGCATCCGGGGCGCCGCACCGCGCACCGTGACCGGCGACCGGCTCTCGCTCACGCTGTTCCGCGCCCGTCTGCGCTTCACCGGCACGCCCGTCGACCCGTTGACCGCCGTCGCTCTGTTCTTCACGCGGCAGCTGCCCGCGGCGCTCTACCGGATCCGCTGGGTGACCATCTGGGTCGCGCTCGCGACGGTGGCGATCGGGGCGATCGTCGCGGTCTGGATCACCACCACCCCGGGTGCGACGGCGACGTTCGGCAGTGACGAGGCCCTGCGCCGGTACGCCACGCAGGACTTCGTCGACTACTACTCCGACCGTGGCCTGGGGGCCTTCACCGCGCAGGTCTGGACGAACAACGCCTACATCGCCGCGACGATGGTGGCGTTCGGCATCACCGGGGTCTTCGTGCCGTTCTCGATCATGCAGAACGCCGTCAGCCTCGGGGTCTCCGCGGCGATCATGCACTCCCAGGGCCGCCTTGCCGACTTCTTCCTCTACATCTCCCCGCACGGGCAGCTCGAGCTCTACTCGGTCTTCCTGGCCGGCGGTGCGGGGCTGATGATCTTCTGGTCGTGGGTGGCACCGGGGCCCGGACGGACGCGCGCCCAGGCCCTCGCCGAGGACGGCCGCGCACTCATCACCATCGCGGTCGGCCTGACCCTGACCCTGCTGCTGTCCGGCATCGTCGAGGGCGTGGTGACGCGGCAGGACTGGCCGTGGCCGATCAAGATCGGCATCGGCACCCTCGCCCTGGTCGCGGTGCTCGCCTACCAGTGGGTGCTCGGCGGCCGCGCGTACCGAGCGGGGGAGCGCGGCGACCTCGAGGAGTTCGAGCGCGGCTCCACCGCCCTGGTGGCCGGCTGACGTCCGTCCCGGTTCAGAGCCGGCCGGTGGCCTTCGCCCGGATGTAGGCGTCGGCGACGAGCGGCGGGACGTCCGCCGGTGCGCCGCGCACGACCTCGGCGCCGGAGCGCCGTGCGACGTCGGCCGCACCGTCCGCGTCGAGCAGGGTGCGTTCGGCGGCCGCACGTCGGTAGACGTCGCGCTCCGCGCCGGTGGGGAGGCCCGGCACCCGTCCGCCCCGCGCGGTGCGGATCGCCGTGGCCGGGTCCACCCCGCCGCGCGCCATCCGCTGGACGGCCGGGTCCTCGATGCTCGTCACGAGGACCGCGTGCCGTCGTGACAGCCGGGGGAGCACGGCGAGCAGGTCGCCCGAGGCGCCGACGGAGTCGAGGCTCGAGGCGAGGACGACCATGGCGCGCGAGGTCGTGATCGAGTCGACGAGCGCGGGGACGGATGCCCAGTCGGTCGCGGCGAGCCCGGGTTCGGCCATCGCGAGGGCCTCGCCGAAGCGCTGCACGACGTCGGTGCGGGTGGCGCCGTGCACGCGGTCGTGTGCCGTGTCGTCGAGGACCACCAGGTCGACGCGGTCACCGGCGGCTGCCGCGAGGGCACCGAGGAGCAGCGCCGACTCGATGAAGGTGTCGAGTCGGGGTTCGTCGGCGACGCGGCCGGCGCCCGCCCGGCCCGCGTCGACCACGACGACCACGCGTCGGTCGCGTTCCGGACGCCAGGTGCGGACGACGAGGTCCTGCCGCCGCGCGGTGGCGCGCCAGTCGATGGACCGCACGTCGTCACCGCGCACGTAGTCGCGCAGTGAGTCGAACTCGGTGCCGTGCCCGCGGAGCTGCAGCGTGGTCTCGCCGTCGAGCTCGCGGAGCCGTGCCAACCGTGACGGCAGGTGCCGCCGGGAGCGGAACGGCGGCGTCACGACGAGTTCGCCCGGTGCTGCGACGACCCGCTGCCGTGCGGCGAGGCCCAGGGGACCGAAGGACCGCACGGCGACCCCGGTGGTGCGGCGTCGACCACGACGGAACGGGGTGAAGCGCATCCGGGCCGTCCGTCGTTCCCCGGCGGGGACCGTCATCCGGATCCGACGGGGACGGTGGCCGGCCGACGGCTCCCACATGTCACGGACCACACCGCGGACCGTCCGGGAGCCGTCGTTGGCGAGCACGAGGGTGCCGTCCGCGGTGCTGTCGCGTCGAGCGAGCCGGGGCATCCGCCGCTCCACGCGGACCCGTCGCAGGTCGGCGGCGAGCACGACGTCGAGCGCCGCGGCGAGCAGCACCACCCCGACCCACGCCAGACCGGCCCACCCGCTGCCGAGCAGCACGGTGGGCACGAGGGCGACGGCGAGGAGCGCGACGAACCGGCCGGAGACCGCCACTAGATCGGCACCCGCACCTGCTCGAGCACCTGCTGGAGCACGCCGTCGGCACCGACGCCCTCGAGCTCGGCGTCGGCGGCGACCCGCAGGCGGTGCCGCCAGACCGGCAGGGCCATGGCCTGCACGTGGTCCGGGGTGATCGCGTCGTAGCCGGTGAGCCAGGCCCAGGCCTTGGCGGCCGCGAGCAGTGCCGTCGCTCCGCGGGGGCTCACCCCGACGCGGACGGACGGTGCCTGCCGGGTGGCCCGGGCGAGGTCGACGATGTACGCGAGCACGTCGTCGCGGGCCCCGACGCCGCGGACGGCACGCTGCGCACGGACGACCTCGTCGACGCCGACCACCGGGGTGATACCGGCGGACCGGACGTCGCGCGGGACGAACCCGTCGGCGTGGCGCCGGAGCACCTGCCACTCGACGTCGCGCGGCGGGATGTCGAGCGTCAGCTTCATCAGGAACCTGTCGAGCTGCGCCTCGGGCAGCGTGTACGTGCCCTCGAACTCGATCGGGTTCATCGTCGCGGCGACGAAGAAGGGGTCCGGCAGCGCCCGAGCGTCACCGTCGACGCTCACCTGGCGTTCCTCCATCGCCTCGAGCAGCGCCGACTGGGTCTTCGGCGGCGTGCGGTTGACCTCGTCGGCGAGCAGGACGTTCGTGAAGACGGGGCCCTCGCGGAACGGGAACGTGCCGGTCGAGGCGTCGTAGACGAGCGACCCGGTGACGTCGCCGGGCATCAGGTCCGGCGTGAACTGGATGCGCTTCGTGTCGAGCGTCATCGCGGCGGCGAGGCTGCGGACGAGCAGGGTCTTCGCGACACCGGGGACACCCTCGAGCAGCACGTGCCCCTGTGCGAGGAGTCCGACGATCATGCCGGAGACCGCGCCCTCCTGGCCGACGACGGCCTTGGCGACCTCGGTGCGGACCCGGCCGAACGCGTCGCGCAGGTCGGTGCCGGCCGCGGTCGTGGGGTCGTGCTCCGGTGCGGTGTGCTCGGTGGTGGCAGGGGGCAGGTCGGTCACGGTCGTGCTCCTGGTCGGTCGGGGTCGGAGGTCGGTCGGTCACCGGAGGTCGCCCGGCGGACGGCGCGTTCGAGGTCGTCGAGCGCGGCGGTGCCGTCGACGAGTGCACGGTCGTCGTCGGTGGTCCCGCCGACGAGCACGGCGCCGACACGGGTGTGCGGGATGCCGGTGGCCTGGGCCGCGGTCCGGACGACCTCGTCGACGTGGGCCGATCGGGGCAGACCGAGCATCCGGCCGATGCGGCGGACGGCGGCGACGCGCAGGGTGTCGAGGGCGTGGGTGCGGTCATGGGTGCGGGCGTACATGCGGGCGCGACCCTCGGTGGTCTCCGCGGCACGGACGACGACGGGCAACCGCTCGACGACGAGCGGGCCGAGCCGTCGGCCCCGCCAGACGCCGGCCGCCACGGCGACGAGGGCGAGCAGTGCGAGGGCGCTCGGGACCCACGGCGGGGCGAGCTCGCCGAGGGTCGGTGCGGCGTCGGGGGTGCCGACGGCCGGGGTGTACCAGACGAGTCGCTCGTCGGCGCCGAGCAGCCCGAGGGCGAGTGCGGCGTTCCCGGCGGTGGCGATCGTGTCGTTCCGGAACGCCGAGGTCGTGCCGAGCAGTGTGACGTCGCCGCCCTGGGTCGTGGTGCGCACGAGGCCCCAGACCCGGGAGCCGCCCTCGCCGGTCGGCGCACACCGTTCGGCGGTCGCGTCCTGCACGGTGTACCCGGAGCCGGCGGTGGTGACCCGGGCAGCCGAGGCCGCCGCCGGGATCCCGCACGAGGCCGTCGAGACGGTGGCGTCGCCGTCGACCTGGACGGCCGGGTCGACCGGGAACCCGAGCAGTGCCTCGAGTCCGGCGCCGCTCGTGCCGACGACCACGACGTGCCGCGCCGTGCGGGCGATCCGTTCCGCGACGTCGGGGTCGAGCGCCCCGTCGGCGTCGTCGATGAACACCGTGCCGCCGTCGATCCCGCCGACGCCGTCGACGGTGTCGGTGACGGAGACCGCGGTGCCCCGCTGCTCGAGCACCCGGACCAGGGCGGCCGAACCACTGGCCGTCGTCGAGGTCGGGTCGAGCGCACGCGGTGCGTCCGGGTCGGTGCCCTGCACGACGGCGGTCAGCGCGGCGAGCAGGACGCCGACCAGGACGATCGCGACCCAGAACCCGATGCGGAACCGGCGTCCCTCGGCCGGAGCCGGAACCCGAGCAGGATTCGGTCCGGCGCTCGTCCGCGTGGCGGTGTCGGTCGTCATGCCGGCACCACCGGTCCCTCGGCCCGGGCGGGCCGGGCCTGCCGGACGGTCCGCTCGGTGTCGAGCACGCGCAGGGCCGCGGCTTCGTCGGCCTCGGCACCGAGGTACCGGACCGCGTCGAAGGCGGTCGCTGCCGCGTCGAGTGCACCGGCCGACGCGGGGAACGGCACGGCGCCCCGTGCGGCGATCGTCCGCGCGGTGGCTCCGGGCACGTCGGGCACCAGGTCGCGCTCGCCGAGGCCCCTGGCGATCGCGCGGAACCCGTCGAGCACCGCTGCCGACCAGTCGGCGCGACGGACGGCGGCCTGGGCCGCTTCGAGGAGTTCCCGGGCGGAGCGCAGGTCGTCGGCGTCGAACACCCCGCCGGTGTCACCGTCACCGGCCCGCGCGCGCCGGCGGGGGAGTCCGCGGGCGACGACGACGAGCACGACGACCGCGACGAGCACCACGATCGCGATCACCAGCGCGGTGCGGGCCGCAGCGGGGGAGTCGATGCCGTCGGCGCGGAGCGACCCGAGCCAGTCGAGGAAGGAGCGCGAGGCACGGTCCCACCACGTCGGCCGGGCACCGTCGTAGGCGGACCGTTCGAGTTCGCGCTCGAGCAGGCGACGCGCTTCGTCCGGGTCGACCGCCGTCACGCGGAGCCGTTCGGCGGCGCCTGGCCCGGACCCTGCTGCCACGGCTGCTGCTGACCGGGCTGCCAGGGTTGCTGCTGCTGACCGGGCTGCCAGGGTTGCTGCTGCTGACCGGGCTGCCACTGCTGCTGCCCGGGCCACGGCTGCTGCTGCGCCTGCCACTGCTGGCCACCCCACTGCTGCTGCGGCGGCCACGGCGGGCGTGCGACGGGCTCGGACGGGGCGAACGGGTCGGTCGGCTGCCCGGAGTCCAGGTGCGACGCGATCCGCTGGTCGAGCGCCTCGGTGCGGATCCGCCGGTCGATGGCGAGGAACGTCGTGATCGAGGCGCTCAGCACGTCGGTGATGCACTGCACCGCGATCGCGAGCAGGCTCCCGACGACGATGGCGATGACCGCACCGGTGCCGGCTCCCGACGTGCCGCCCGTCTGCCCGAGCGGGTCGAACGTGCCCCCGACGAGCACGGCGCCGATGGTGAGCGGGATCGACGCGATGGACGCCGCGAACCCGAACATGAGTTGGACGAGCAGCAGGATGCCGAAGGTCCGCCAGAAGGCCCCGCGGGTCAGGCGCCACGACTGTGCGGCTGCGGCGAAGACCGGTCGGCCCTCGAGCGCGATGGTCGGGACGGTGAGCACGAAGCGCGTGGCGAGCCACACGACGACGACACCGATGCCGAGCACGAACAGCACCAGCGCCAGCACGAACCACCCGGTGCCGGAGTCGGCGGCGCCCATGGCCGCGAACACCCCGAAGAACACGAGTCCGGCCAGGATCGCGAGGACCGCACCGGCCCCGATCTGCACGAGCATCCACGCGACGACGGACCACCGGCGGCCGGCGAGCAGCGCCCACAGCCCCCGGAACGTGGCGCGACGGCCGAGGACCCGCTGCCCGGTGTCGGCGGCGACCGGCGCCACCAGGAACCCGCGACCGAGGTAGGCGAGGAACGGCAGCACGACCGAGAGCAGTGCCGTGAGCGTCAGCGTGCCAGCGACCACCGAGTCGGCACCGCTGCCGCCGTCGAGGGCCGAGAACATCCGCGACTGCAACGCCTGCTGCCCGAAGGTGCTGGCCAGCGTCGAGAGCAGGCCGAGCACACCGCTCAGCAGCACGCTCCAGAGCAGCAGCACGCGGGCGTTCCGGCGGAAGACCGTGAACGCCCCGGCCAGGATGTCCCCGAGACCGAGCGGGCGCAGCGGGATCACCGGACGCGAGCCACCGGACGGACCGCCCGGTCGCCCCGGACCCGGCCCCGGGGCGGGCTGCGGCGGCACGGAGAAGCGGGGCGGGCCTCCAGGCTGGGGTCCTGGTCCCTGCGCCGGTCCGGACGCCGGCGGCGTCGGCGCACCCTGCTGCCCACCGCCCGGTGTGTGCCAATCGGACATGACTCCAGCCCCCTCGTCGTGTCGGACCGAGCCAGCGATGCACGGTCCACCCCCATCCTGGCGGAAAACCCGGCGCGGCGGGGCCTCGGCTATCGTGTGGGGACACGTGCCGACCACGGCACCCGCACGCCACCCGGAGTCCAGATCACATGACACCGCGCATCCTCGTCGTCGACGACGACCAGGCCCTCTCCGAGATGATCGGCATCGTGCTCCGCTCCGAGGGGTACGAACCCGAGTTCAGCGCCGACGGCAACGACGCCGTCGACGCGTTCCACGCCACCAAGCCGGACCTCGTCCTGCTCGACGTCATGCTGCCCGGCATCGACGGCATCGAGGTGTGCAAGCGCATCCGTGCCGAGAGTGGCACGCCGATCATCATGCTCACGGCGAAGAGCGACACCGCCGACGTCGTCCTCGGGCTCGAGAACGGTGCCGACGACTACGTCGTGAAGCCCTTCAACCCGAAAGAGCTCGTCGCGCGCATCCGGACCCGCCTGCGGCCGAGCGCGTCCGACGCCACCGTGCTGCACGTCGGCGACGTCACGGTCGACGTCGCCGGGCACGAGGTGCGCCGCGGTGACACCGTGATCGCGCTCACGCCGCTCGAGTTCGACCTGCTCCGGGCGCTCGCCGAGAAGCCGAACCAGGTGTTCACCCGCGAGATGCTGCTCGAGCAGGTCTGGGGCTACCACTACAAGGCGGACACCCGTCTGGTGAACGTGCACGTGCAGCGGCTCCGCGCGAAGATCGAGCACGACCCGGACAACCCGAAGACCGTCACCACGGTCCGCGGCGTCGGGTACCGCGCCGGAGGAGCCTGAGCACCGTGCCGCCCTCGACGCGCCCGCCGGGCTCGGCACGCTCCGGCCGGGTCGGCGGCGCCGGCCGGGCCACCGGCGCCGGTGGGTCCGGCGGTGCCGGTGGGGCCGGCAGCACCACCGTCTCGATCGGCGTCGTCGACCGCAGCCGTCGCCGGATGCGGCGCTGGCTCCGACGCGCCTGGCGTCCGATCGCCTACCTGTGGCGGCGCTCGCTCATGTTCCGCTCGGTCGCCATCACCGTGATGACGACCGGGCTCGCGGTGGGGATCATCGGCACCGCGGTCATGGTGAGCATCTCGACGAACGTCTACTCGCAGCGCCGCGACCAGATCGAGTCCGAGTCCGCACGGGCCACCATCGTCGCCCAGGGGATCTTCGACGCGGCGACGGCGGCCGAGGACAACAACCAGTCCGAGCTCGAGACCCTGCAGAACGAGGCGCAGCAGGCGATCCTGTCGAACACGACGAGTCCGGGCGGCACGAGCATCGCCATCGAGCGGAGCCCGGACCAGTCCACGCCGCAGACGCTGCAGACCATCGCCAGCCAGGACTTCCCGGACGCGGTGATCACCGACGCCCTGCGCAAGGAGGTCGCGCAGAACACCGGTCGGCTCAGCCTGCAGCCGGTCGAACTCGACGACGACGGGCGCCGGGTGCCGGGGCTCGCCGTCGGGTCCACGCTGCAGATCCCGAGCGCCGGCCAGTACGAGCTGTACCTGGTCTACGACCTCTCCGACGCCCAGCAGACCCTGGACTTCGTCTCCCAGACCCTCTCCATCGGCGGTGTGGCGCTGATGGTGCTCATCGCCCTGGTCACCTCGCTCGTCGTCCGGCTCGTCGTCGTGCCGATCCGCGGTGCCGCCGAGACGAGCCGGAAGATCGCCGCGGGCCGCCTCGACGAACGCATCCCCGTGCGCGGCCAGGACGACCTGGCGACCCTGGCACGGAGCTTCAACGGCATGGCCGAGGCGGTCAGCCGCCAGATCACCCAGCTCGCCGAGCTCTCCCGCGTGCAGCAGCGGTTCGTGTCCGACGTGTCGCACGAGCTCCGTACCCCGCTCACCACGATCCGGCTCGCCGGCGACATGCTCTACGACTCCCGCCACGCGTTCGAACCGTCGGTCGGCCGGTCCGCCGAGCTCCTGCACGCCCAGGTGGAGCGCTTCGAGATGCTCCTCGCCGACCTGCTCGAGATCTCCCGGTACGACGCCCAGGCGGTGCAGCTCGACACCGCACCCGTCGTGCCGGCCTCCCTCGCCGCGGACATCGTCGAGGAGTTCCGCCCGCTGGCCGAGCGCGCCGGCATCGACCTGCAGCTCGCGACCCCCGGCGGCCACACCACGATGCGGCTCGACGCCAAGCGGGTCCGACGGATCCTGCGCAACCTCGTCGGCAACGCCATCGAGCACGGCGACGCGAAGCCCGTGCAGGTCGTCGTCGACAGCGACGCACGCACCGTCGCCATCGCCGTCCGCGACCAGGGTGTCGGCATGCCGCCGGAGGACGCCGCACGGGTGTTCGACCGCTTCTGGCGGGCCGACCCGAGCCGCAAGCGCACCATCGGCGGCACCGGCCTCGGCCTCGCGATCAGCCTCGGCGACGCGAAGCTCCACGGCGGGCGCATCGACGTGTGGTCCCGACCGGGCGCGGGATCGACGTTCGTGCTCACCCTGCCCCGCAACGAGCAGGGCACCACCGCCACCTCGGCCATCCCGCTGCCCGAGCTCGACGAGTCGTACGACGGCCCCCGCGCCGTGCGAGAGGAGTCCTGATGCGCCACCGGATCCGCCACGTCCTCGCCGTCGCGCTCGCCGCGGTCAGCCTGCTCGCGGTCACCGCGTGCGCGGCCATCCCGACCGACGGTGCCGTGCGCACCGGGCAGACGATCAAGGACGAGTCGCTCTCCGGCGTCGACTTCCGGCCGGACAAGCCGATCACCGGGTCCGACCAGACGGCGATCCTCCGCGGGTTCATCGCCGCCGCCACCGGCGCCCAGGACAACTACGCGATCGCCCGGCAGTTCCTGGCCGCCGACTTCGCCCAGCGGTGGAACCCCCGGCAGGGCGTCACGATCCGGGACGGCAGCGGCACCGTCGAGCGCGCCGACGACCGCGAGCTCACCTACACGATGACGGCCAGCGCCACGGTCGACTCCGACGGGGAGTACACCCAGGCCGTCCGCCCCACCTCGTCGACGCTGACGTTCCAGTTCGTCCGCGAGGACGGCGAGTGGCGCATCGCCTACGCCCCGGACGGCATCATCCTGTCGCCGGTCAGCTTCGAGTCGGTGTTCCAGTCGCACGCGCTGTACTTCTACGACCCGACCTACCGCTTCCTGGTGCCCGACCAGCGGTGGTTCCTCGCACGGTCCTCCACCAGCACCCGCATCGCCAGCGCCCTGCTCGCCGGCCCCGCCGACTGGCTGAAGGGCGCCGTCGTCTCGTCGTTCCCGGAGGGCACCCAGCTGTCCCTCAACGCGGTGACGATCGACAGCGGCACCGCGCTGGTCGACCTGTCGAGCGACGCCCTGCGTGCGAGCACGGTCGACAAGGTCCGGATGCGCGAACAGCTCAGCAAGTCCCTCGCCTCGGTCGCCACCATCTCGTCGGTCTCGATGACGATCGAGGGAGCGACGCTGTCGGTGCCGGACTCCGGGGGAGCGGACGCCCAGCAGAACCCCGACGTCGACCCCCGCCCCCTGGTCGACGAGGACGGCGTCGTCGGCTACGCCGCCTCGGGCACCGGCAAGGTCGCCGAGCTCGGCAGCGGCGTCGGGGCCGCGATCGCCGGCCTCGACCCGACCTCGATCGCCCTGTCGGCGTCCGGCACCACCGCAGCCGTCGGCAACCGGGACGGCGTCGTCGTCGTGCGCGGCAAGGACCGCCTGCGCGTCGACGCCCGCGAGGACCTCGTCGCCCCCGCCGTCGACGACCTCGGCTTCGTCTGGGTGGGGCAGCAGTCCGACACCCGTCACGTCACCGCGTACGGCCTCGGCGGCGACCCCCACCAGGTGCGCACCACGTTGCCGCGCGGCGACCTCGTGTCGTTCCAGGTGTCCCGCGACTCCACCAGGGCCCTCGCACTCATCGAGACCGCGGACGGCCCCGGCCTGTACGTGATGGCGATCATCCGCGGGTCCGACCGGTCACCGACCTCGTTCGGCGCCCCGGTCCGGGTGCAGGCCGCCAGCGGCACCGCGGTCGACGCCACGTGGGTGAACGACACCGACGTCGCCTCGGTCGGGCAGACGCCGACCGGTCCGAACATCGTCCGCACCACCATCGGCGGCAAGTCGAGCACCCTGCCGAAGCCCGACGGTCGCGCCACCGCGATCAGCGGCGGCAGCGGTGGCGCGCTGCTGCTCCGGATGTCGAGCGGCGACGTCCTGCAGTCCACCGGGGGCGGCTGGGACTCGACGGGCGTCACCGCCGACGTGCTCGGCGTCCAGCGCTGACGCCACCGTCCTCCACACCCCGCCCTGCCTGGAGGCCCGTCCACCGTCCGGCACGCCGGCCCACCGCCGTCGTCCGATCACCACCACAGTCGTGGGCATGCCCCCTGACGACGCCCCCACCCCGTGGCGTGACGCCCTGCTCGCCGTGCTCGGGCTCTTCCTGCCCGTCGCCTGCCTGGGCTGCGGCCGCCCGGACCGCGCGCTCTGCCCACCGTGCCGCGCGGCGCTCGACGCACGGCCCCGGCGGGTCCGGCTGGTCGCCGGCGTCCGGCTCGACGCGGCCTTCGAGTACGAGGGGCTGGTCCGCACCCTGGTGCTCGAACTCAAGCTCCGGGGCCGGGTCGACGTCGCCCGTCCGCTCGGCGTCCGCTTCGGTGCCCTCGTCCGCGCGGCGCTCGCCGCGGCCCCGGACGGCACCGTGGTGCTCCGGGTGCCGCCGTCCCGCGCGGGTGCCCGACGCCGCGGGTTCGACCCGGTGGTGCTGCTGCTCGCCCGTGGTGGTGTCCGGCACACGGGGCGCCTCGGCCGGACCCCTGCCGGACGACGGCGATCCGGACCGGGGCAGAAGGAGCGGTCGGCGGTGGAACGCGTCGCCGCGACCGTCGGGACCCTGCGGGCGACCGGTGTCGACGGCCGCGAGGTCGTGCTCGTCGACGACGTCGTGACGACGGGCGTCACGATGGCCGAGGGCGTCCGCGCGGTGCGGGCGGCGGGCGGTCGGGTGGTGCGCTGCGTCGCCGTGGCGAGCGTCGACGACTGATGATCGGTGAACACCCGGTGGCCGCTGTGTGTCCGGTGAGTGTCCGGCGGACTCGCCGCCTCCCCGTGACGCCGAGGGTGCGCCGGGTCTAGCCTCGCGACAAGGCGTTCGGGTCGCCGGACGGAGGCGACGCGCCGACACTGGATGGGAGCCGCCACATGGACGTGACGATCACGGGCCGGAACGTCGGGGTCACCGACCGTTTCCGCACCTACGTCGAACAGAAGTCCGAGAAGATCGACGTGCTCGCCGACCGCGCCCTCGCCTTCGAGGTGCGCATCAGCCGCCACCACGAGAAGTCGAGCGGCAGCCAGGGCGAGGACCGCGTGGAGCTCACGCTGATCGGACCGGGGCCGCTCGTACGGGCCGAGTCCGCGGCGTCGGACAAGTACGCCGCCTTCGACCTCGCCTTCGCGCGGATCATGGAACGCCTCCGTCGGGCGCGTGACCGCCGCAAGGTGCACCACGGCCGGCACCGCCCCACCTCGGTCGCCGAGGCCGCCGGCAGCGGGTTCGACGGCATGGGCGTCGTCCCGGCCGACGGCAAGCTCATCGAGGACGTCGCGACCGGTGCCGTCCCGGTCGTCGATCAAGAGGCCGCCGAGGACGAGAACGAGGTCTACAGCCCGGTCGTCATCCGGCACAAGGTCTTCGAGGCCGCCCCGATGACGGTCGACGACGCCCTGTACTACATGGAACTCGTCGGGCACGACTTCTACCTGTTCCTCGACGCCGAGACCCGCCGTCCGAGTGTCGTGTACCGACGCAAGGGCTGGGACTACGGTGTGATCGGCATCGACGAGGTGCCCGCCGGCCAGGCGCCGGCCGCGGTCGACACCGACACGGAGCGCGCAGCCGCGATCGCCTGATCCGACTCGGGGCCTCCGGTCCCGCACCGTGTGCGCGGTCCGTTCGCGGGCCGCGCACACCCGTGTCCGCGACAGCCGCGCCGCTCACAGCGCCGTGGGTTCGCGGGTTGCTAGCATGACTGGTCGATCGGGCGTGCAGGTCGCGCGCGACGACCTCGTAAGGAGTTCACGTGGCAAACGTGCTGGAGAAGGTCCTCCGCATCGGCGAAGGACGAACCCTCCGCCGGCTGAAGGCGTACGCCTCGGCCATCAACGACCTCGAGGACGACTTCTCGAGCCTCACCGACGAGGAACTCCACGACGAGACCAAGGAGCTGCGCGAGCGGTACGCCAACGGCGAGACCCTCGACGACCTCCTGCCCGAGGCGTTCGCCGCCGTGCGTGAAGCCGCGAAGCGGACCCTGGGCATGCGGCACTTCGACGTGCAGCTCATGGGTGGCGCGGCACTGCACCTCGGCAACATCGCCGAGATGAAGACCGGTGAGGGCAAGACCCTCGTCGCGACGACCGCCGCGTACCTCAACGCGATCCCGTCGCGCGGCGTGCACGTCATCACGGTCAACGACTACCTGGCGTCGTACCAGTCCGAGATCATGGGCCGCGTCTTCCGCGCGCTGGGCATGACCACCGGCTGCATCATCGCGAACCAGACCCCGGCCGAGCGCCGCGAGCAGTACGCCGCCGACATCACGTACGGCACCAACAACGAGTTCGGCTTCGACTACCTGCGCGACAACATGGCGTGGCAGGCGTCCGACATGGTGCAGCGCGGTCACTTCTTCGCCGTCGTGGACGAGGTCGACTCGATCCTCATCGACGAGGCCCGCACGCCGCTCATCATCTCCGGTCCGTCCTCGGGCGAGGCCAACCGCTGGTTCACCGAGTTCGCCTCGATCGCCAAGCGCCTCACCCCGGGCGAGGACTACGAGGTCGACGAGAAGAAGCGCACCGTCGGTGTCCTCGAGCCCGGGATCGAGAAGGTCGAGGACTACCTCGGCATCGAGAACCTGTACGAGTCGGCGAACACCCCGCTCATCTCGTTCCTGAACAACTCCATCAAGGCCGTCGCCCTGTTCAAGAAGGACAAGGACTACGTCGTGATGAACGGCGAGGTGCTCATCGTCGACGAGCACACCGGCCGCATCCTGATGGGCCGCCGCTACAACGAGGGCATCCACCAGGCGATCGAGGCGAAGGAAGGTGTCGAGGTCAAGGCCGAGAACCAGACCCTCGCCACCGTCACGCTGCAGAACTACTTCCGCCTCTACCAGAAGCTCTCCGGCATGACCGGTACCGCCGAGACCGAGGCGGCCGAGTTCATGTCGACCTACAAGCTCGGCGTCGTGCCCATCCCGACGAACAAGCCGATGCAGCGCATCGACCAGACCGACCTCGTCTACAAGAACGAGAAGGCGAAGTTCGAGCAGGTCGCCGAGGACATCGCGGAGCGCCACGAGAAGGGCCAGCCCGTCCTCGTCGGCACCACGAGCGTCGAGAAGTCCGAGTACCTGTCGAAGCTCCTCGCCAAGCAGGGCGTCAAGCACGAGGTCCTCAACGCGAAGAACCACGCACGTGAAGCCGCGATCGTCGCCCAGGCCGGTCGCTTCGGCGCCGTGACCGTCGCGACGAACATGGCCGGTCGTGGTACCGACATCATGCTCGGTGGCAACGCGGAGTTCCTCGCCGTGCAGGAGATGCACGCCAAGGGCCTGTCGCCGACCGAGACCCCCGACGAGTACGAGGCCGAGTGGGACGACGTGTTCGCCCGCGTCAAGGCCGAGGTCGAGGAAGAGGGCGACAAGGTCCGCGCCGTCGGCGGCCTGTACGTGCTCGGCACCGAGCGCCACGAGTCGCGCCGCATCGACAACCAGCTGCGTGGTCGTTCCGGCCGTCAGGGTGACCCGGGCGAGAGCCGCTTCTACCTGTCGCTCACCGACGACCTGATGCGCCTGTTCAACTCCGGTGCCGCCGAGAGCCTGATGGGCCGCTCGAACGTGCCGGACGACCTGGCGATCGAGAACAAGCTCGTCGGCCGTGCGATCCGGTCCGCCCAGGCGCAGGTCGAGGGCCGCAACGCCGAGATCCGCAAGAACGTGCTGAAGTACGACGACGTCCTGAACCGCCAGCGCGAAGCGATCTACAGCGACCGCCGCCACATCCTCGAGGGCGACGACCTGCACGACCGCGCGCAGTCGTTCCTCAAGGCCGTCATCGACGACGTGATCGACAGCCACACCGGCGAAGGCTCCCCGGACGACTGGGACCTCGACGCCATGTGGACCGAGCTCGGCACGCTCTACCCGATCTCGATCTCCATCGACGAGGTCATCACCGAGGCCGGCTCGAAGGGCAAGGCATCGCGTGACTTCCTGGCCCGCGAGATCCTCTCCGACGCCAAGCTGGCCTACCAGCAGCGCGAGGAACTCCTCGGCGACGAGGCGATGCGTGAGCTCGAGCGTCGTGTGGTGCTCTCGGTGATCGACCGCCGCTGGCGCGACCACCTGTACGAGATGGACTACCTCAAGGACGGCATCGGCCTCCGCGCGATGGCGCAGCGCGACCCGCTGGTCGAGTACCAGCGCGAGGGCTACGCCCTGTTCCAGACGATGATGGGGCAGATCCGCGAGGAGTCCGTGGGCTACCTCTTCAACCTCGAGGTCCAGGTGCAGTCCGACGGCGAGAACGCGGTCATCGAGGCCAAGGGCCTCGGCGAGGACGAGGTCTCCGGCCTCGAGTACTCGGCACCGTCGATCGACGGCGAGGTCGAGGTCCGCGACGAGAAGGGTCGCCTCGAGCAGGCCGCGACCGCTCGTGCGCAGCGCGCCCAGGCCGAGGCTGAGGCCGAAGCGGTCGCCGAGCCGGAGCAGGGCTCCGCGTTCGGCAACGCGGCCACCGCCTCCGGTCAGGCCGCGGCGAGCAACCGCGCCGAGCGTCGCCAGGCGGCCAAGAAGAACTAGCGACCGCGCGCGAGCGCATCGTGAGCAGGAGTGGTCGGGTCCCACGTCGGGACCCGACCATTCCTGCTCACCGAGCGTGACCGACGACGGACGGGAGGCCCGGTGCCAGCTGGCACCGGGCCTCCCGTCCGTCCGCCACTCGGCTACAGGACCCCGATCGCGGTCGCCTGCCACCGTCCGTGTCGCTCTTCGAGCCGCATGGCGACCGCCCGGGCGTGACTGCGTGCGTGCACGACCACCGTCGCCTCGGCGACGCCCGCCGCGGGGCGGCAGACGAGCACGCTGCCGACCCGGAGCACCGGGCGCCCGCGTGCCCGCCGACCGGAGCCCCGGGCGTGCGCTGCCACCGCCGCCCGCTGCTGCAGGTGCCGCTGCACGTCGTCGCTGATCCAGCGGGCGATGCTGTCGACCTCCCGCGCGCCGGTGAGCACCTCGGCGACGCAGAGTCCGAGCGCCCGTGCGGTCGTCGCCGGGTCCGGGGGACCGGTCACCGTGGCGGGCTCCGGCGCCGGTTCGACGATCCGCAGCGGCGGTGGGTGCGCCGTCGTCGTCTCGTGATCGATGCGGCGTGCCTGCTCTGCCACCCCTGCCCCTTCCGTCGTTGGAGCGAGCGTATGGGGCGTGCGACATACGAAATACACACTGGTCTGCCCTGTGGAGAGGGCGACGTTCTCCACAAGGCAGCGGACCTAGACTGGCTGGGTGTCGACCCTCAGTGACCTCGTCCTCGCGCAAGGCCGTTCCTCGGAAGCAGACGTGGAGTGGCTCCACCTGCTCGTGGGGGACTGGCAGCTCCTCGCCGACCTGTCCTTCGCCGACATGGTGCTCTGGGTCCCGACCGCCGAGGACGGCTCGTTCGTGGCCGTCGCACACGCCCGGCCGAGCTCCGCGGCGACGCTGTTCTACCGCGACATCGTCGGGCAGGAGATCCGCGAGGAGTGGCGCGGCCAGGTGACCGAGAGCTTCGCCGGGTCACGGGTCGTCGACTCCGCCGAGCCGGACTGGTACGAGGACACCCCGACCCGTGTCCGCGCGATCCCGGTGCTCCGCCGCCTGAGCGCGAAGAGCGCCGAGACCACCGAGCGACCGATCGCCGTCGTCACCCGGCACTCCAACCAGGACGAGATGCGGACCCCGAGCCGTCAGGAACTCAACTTCACCGCGAGCGCGAACGACCTGTTCGGCATGATCGCCACCGGTGACTTCCCCGACCTCGGTGCACCGGCTGGCCCCCGTCGTGGTGCGCCCCGTGCCAGCGACGGCCTGCTGCGGCTCGACACCGCCGGCATCGTCACGTTCGCGAGCCCGAACGGTCTGAGCGCGTTCAACCGCATGGGCTTCGAGGGCGAGCTCGAGCGGAAGTCCCTCGCCGAGGTCACCACCGAGCTCATCGGGGCCCAGCTCGACGTCGACGAGTCCCTGCCGCTCGTCGTCACCGGCCGTGCACCGTGGCGGGCGGACATCGAGTCGAAGGGCGTCACGGTGTCGCTCCGCTCGATCCCGCTCCGCGACCACGGTGAGCGCATCGGTGCCATCGTGCTCTGCCGCGACGTGTCCGAGCTGCGGCACCAGGAGCGCGAGCTCATCACCAAGGACGCCACGATCCGCGAGATCCACCACCGTGTGAAGAACAACCTGCAGACCGTGGCGTCCCTGCTGCGGATCCAGGCCCGTCGTACGCACTCGGACGAAGCGCGGACCTCGCTGCAGAACGCCATGCGCCGCGTCGCCGCCATCGCCGTCGTGCACGACACCCTGTCGAGCGGGCTCAGCCAGACCGTGGACTTCGACGAGGTGTTCGACTCGGTGCTCAAGCTCGTGACCGAGGTCGCCGCGTCGCACAACACCACCGTGCACCCGAAGAAGACCGGCGAGTTCGGGGTGCTGCCCTCCGAGGCCGCGACACCGCTCGCCCTCGGCCTCACCGAGCTCGTGACGAACGCCGTCGAGCACGGGCTGGACGGCCGCGACGGCGAGGTCGAGATCGTCGCCCGCCGCTTCGACGACCACCTGGAGATCGAGGTCCGCGACAACGGCGTGGGGCTCCCCGAGGGGAAGGTCGGCTCGGGCCTCGGCACGCAGATCGTCCGCACGCTCATCCAGGGCGAGCTCGGCGGCACCATCGACTGGCACACCCTGACGGGCAGCGGCACCGAGGTGACGATCACCATCCCGTTCCGCTGGTTGACCGCCCCCGCCGCCTGACGCCGCCCGGCGGTTCGAGATCGCAAAACACCGGTGTTCACCGGTCGCACACCCGAGTTCCGGTGTTCGATGCGTGAACACCGGTGTCTTGCAGGACCGCCGCCCCGCACGCACGACGACGCCCGCCGCCCCCGAGGGGACGACGGGCGTCGTGGTGTCAGACGACCGGGGTCAGGACGCGCGGCGAGCGCGGGCGGCGCGACGCTTCAGCGCACGACGCTCGTCCTCGCTGAGACCACCCCAGACACCCGAGTCCTGGTTGTTCTCGAGTGCGTACTGCAGGCACATCTCGGTGACCGTGCAACGCGCACAGACCGACTTGGCCTTCTCGATCTGATCGACGGCGGGCCCGGTGTTCCCGACGGGGAAGAAGAGCTCGGGGTCTGCGGTGAGGCAGGCAGCCTTGTCACGCCAGTCCATGTGTGGTGCTCCTTGATGTCGATGCTCGAACGGCAGGCCGGGGCCGTGGTTCGGGGGATCGGACCGCTGACCATGCATGCGGCATGGAGGGGACAACTGTGGGGAGGAGTCCGCAGGAAGCGTGTCTGACGCCCGCGAGACGCTCGGGGGAGGAGCGATGAACCACGGGAGACGCACACCACATCGTGCCGTCCAAACGACCTCCAATATCGTTCCATACTGGTAGGGCCAAATCAAGGGTTCCGATGCTGGAGGATCACTGTGCACGACGACACCCCGAACGACACCGAACCCTCCACGCCCGTCGCGCGCCGGTCGCCGGCGATGCTGGGGCTGCTCGCCGTGGTCGGCCTCGAGTTCCTCGCGCTGGTGGTCGTGACCGTCGTCCTGGTCGTCGAACTGCTCGTCGCCCCGGCCACGAGCATCGCCTCAGGCATCGCCCTCACCGTCCTCGTCGCCATCGCTGCGCTCTGGCTCGGTGCGCTGCTGAACGGCCTGTGGCAGGGCCGGCCGTGGGTGCGCTCCGGGATCATCGTCTGGCAGGTCCTGCAGGGCGCCATCGCGATCGGGGCGTTCCAGGGCGTCTTCCGCGTCGCCGCGGTCGGCTGGGTACTGCTCGTCCCGGCCCTGCTCGGCATCACGCTGGTGCTGTCGCGGTCGGTGACGGCCGCGCTCGCGCGTCCGGCCGAGTAGACGGTCTGGTCCGCCACGCACTGGAGGCCCGGTGCCGGTTCTCGGAACCGGCACCGGGCCTCCAGTGCGTGGCCGGCCCTCAGACCAGGCCGAGCTTCTTCCGCAGGCTCGCCACGTGCCCGGTGGCCTTGACGTTGTAGAGCGGCAGCTGGACGGTGCCGTCCTCGTCGACCACGATCGTGGACCGGATCGTGCCGGTGACGATCTTGCCGTAGTTGTTCTTCTCGCCCCAGGCCGCGTAGGCCTTGTGCACGGCGAGGTCGGGGTCGCTCAGCAGCGGGAAGGTCAGCGCCTGCTCGTGCTGGAACGTCTTGAGCTTCGCCTGCTCGTCCTTCGAGACGCCGAGGACCTCGTAGCCGGCGGCCTGCAGCGAGGACATGTTGTCGCGGAAGTCGCAGGCCTCGGTGGTGCAGCCCGGGGTGGACGCCGCCGGGTAGAAGTACACGATGACCTTCTTGCCGCGGAGGGCAGCGAGGGAGTGCTCGACGCCGTCCTGGTCGGGCAGCGTGAAGTCGGGGGCGGTGTCGCCGGGGACGAGACGGTCGGTCATGGTGCTCCTGTTCGCGTCGTGCGCCCGCGAGTGGTCGTGGGCGCGCGAAACCCATGCTATTGTTGATTCCCGTTGCGGCACGGAAGCCGGAACATGCACCTCTAGCTCAATTGGCAGAGCAACTGACTCTTAATCAGTGGGTTCTCGGTTCAAGTCCGAGGGGGTGCACCGCAGGACGAACGCCCCGGCTCATCGAGTCGGGGCGTTCGTGCGTTCCGGGCAGGTTTCCACGCCGATGCCGAGACACGCCCGAGGTGTGCAGGAACTGCGAATTGCGTCCGCGGGGACGTCAGCCGGCGCGGACGTCAGCCGGCGCGGACGTCGACGATCCGCTCCTCGCCGATGACGGGTTCGAGCGAACCGCCCGACGCGGCGGCGAGGTCGGCGGTCAGGGCTCCGAGCGCCTCGTGGGGGACCCACACCTCGAAGGTCGCCGCCTGCCCGTACTCGGTTGGGCCGAGCGTCGCGTGGTGGTGCCGGACCCAGTCGCGCAGCACGTTGTCGAGCCGCCCGGCGTCGGCGTGGTCGACGTCGAAGCGCACCTGCGTCAATGCCTCGCGACGGACGAGGACCGCCGTGTCGAGCGCCTCGGACACCGAGGTCGAGTAGGCCCGGACCAGTCCGCCGGCACCGAGCTTCACCCCGCCGAAGTACCGCGTGACGACCGCGACGACGTCGGTCAGCCCGCGGCGTCGCAGGACCTCGAGCATCGGGACGCCCGCGGTGCCGGAGGGCTCGCCGTCGTCCGAGGAACGGGCCTGGTCGCCGAGCACGCCGGTGACCATCGCCGTGCAGTTGTGCCGGGCGTCCCAGTACCGACGGCGGACCTCGGCGATCACGCGGTCGGCGTCCTCGACCCCGGACACCGGCGCGACGGTCGTGATGAACCGCGACTTCGTGATGACGATCTCGTGCTCGACCGGTGCCGCGACGGTGGCGGGGAAGCGGCGGGGCATGCCCACGAGGGTAGCGGCGCGCGTGCCGGGCACCCGCGCTAGCATGGCGTCCACGCGCCGGACCCACAGGTCGCGCGGACACGGCTGGGGAGGAGTCCGAGATGGACACGGGTGATCTGAAGGGCGGGGCGCTCGACGCCGCCGAGCTCGCGCGCCGCCTCAACCTGCTCCTCGACTTCGAGGAGTCGCAGCGTGGCGCCCCGGTGCCGTTCTCCTCGATCGAGGAGTACGTCGCGGCGCACGGCGGTTCGCTGTCGCGGGCGAAGTGGACCTACATGCTCTCCGGCGACGGCCGCCGCAACCGCGACACCGAGCTCCTGCGCCTGCTGGCCGGGTACTTCGAGGTCGACGAACGCTTCCTGCTCGAGGACAGCGAGGTACCGGAACGGATCGGTGCCCAGCTCGCCCTCGTCCGGTCCCTGCGGTCCGCCCGCGTGAGCGGCTTCGCGGCCCGGACCTTCCCCGGTGAACTCTCACCCGACGCGCTGCGGCGCATCGCCGAGGTGCTCGAGGAGGAATCACAGCGGGGGAGCGTCGCATGACCGACGCCCTCGTCGAGGCGTTCTGGGCTCGTGGTGCCGCCGAGGGGTGGTCGGACGTCGACCAGGCCGTCGCCGCCGCCGCTGACGTCGTCGGCAAGCCGATCGTGGTGCGCGAGGAGTCGTTCCTGGCCGCCGAACCGGTGTGTGGCTTCGTGGCCACCCTCGAGCACGCGCACCTGGTGATGATCTCGCCGACGACCTCGCCGACGTTCCGCTCGTTCGTGATCGGGCACGAGCTCGGGCACGTCCTGCACCGGCACCAGGAGCACGCCCCGCAGAGCGCCTACATCCGTGACGTCATCCCCGACCTGCCCGAGTACAAGGTCGAGCGTGCGCTGGCCCGGGGGATGTTCTCGAACACCTACGAGCACGAGGCCGAGGTCTTCGCCGACCGCCTGGCCACCGTGATCCGCCAGCACCGCGGCCGCCCGAGCGCCTTCCGCGGGGTCTTCGGGTGATCATCGCCGTCGTCCAGGCGGTGCTGCTCATCGTCGGGACGATCCTGCTGTTGGTCCTGCAACGCGGGCAGGACCGCACCCTGGCGTTCACGTTCCTGCTCTTCGCCGCCACCATCGTGACGAACGTCGACCCGCTGTACCGGTGGCTCGACCCGCTGCTCGGCGGGTTCAACGTCGTCACCGTCATCAGCGACTGCCTCATGGTGGCCGGCACGAGCACGCTGCTGTGGGGCGTGGCGAAGGCGGTCGGCGCGGCGCGGCCCTGGCTCCGGAACGCGGTCGTGGTGTCGTTCGCCGTGGTCGTCGTGGTGGTCGTCGTCGCGTTCACCGTGCTCGACAAGCCGGCGACGACGACGACCTTCATGCTCGACGCCGGCTCGCACCCGGCTGCCACCGTCTACTCGATCGCGCAGACCGTGTACCTCGGAGTGGCCCTCGGCGCGACGGGGCTCATCTGCGTGCTCCGGCTGCGCGAGGCCCGGACGACCACCGACCTGGTGGGGCTGTGGGTCCTGGTCCTCGGCGGGGTGCTCGGGGTCGTCCGCATGGTCGTGGTCGTCGTGATGGACGTCGCCCACGTCGCCGGCGACCTGGACGTCACGCACGCGCTCTCGCTGCCCTACGACGTCACCACGCCGGGAGCCGTGCTGTGCGTGGCGTCCGGCATGCTCCTGCTCGTCTTCGGGCACCGGATCTCCCGCCGCCGCCGTGCCCGCCGTGTGGACGATGCGCTCCGCCGCCTGGCACCGCTGCACGAACGGATCGGCGTGGACAACGCCTACCCGCCGACCGACGACCCCGCGACCCGGCTCAGCCGCCGCATCGTCGAGATCAACGACGGCGTCCGGGGTGCACGGGCGTCCCTGACCGACGCCGAGCGTGCCGCCCTCGCCGACGCCGAGGCCGCGCTCGAGACCGTGTAGTCCCTCGACGCTGCCGAACAGGCCGTGTACAGTCTGTAGCAAGTGCTACAGATCCTGTGGCCTGCTGGGTCGGGACTCGGCCGCGTTGGGGGCGGCCGAGCACCACCCGCCCGGCGTCGCCGTACCGGCATCGTCGCCGCGAACGTTCACTAGGATCGTCCCGTGCTCGTCTTCGCCGCAGTCGTCCTGTTCATCGGCGCCGTCTTCAACGTCGTCACCTGGCCGCGCTTCTTCCAGCGCGTCGCGAAGGACTCCCGTGCCCGCGACGCAGCCGGCAAGCCGACGACGTTCTACACGGTGCACCTCGTGCTCCTGCTCATCGCGCTCGCCATCGCCGTCGCGTCCGTGATCGCCGGGATCCTGCTGCTGGTCTGAGCACGCCGGGTCGGCGCGGCCCTGGTCCGGACCACCGCCGGACGGGAGGCCCGTGGCGCCGCCGCCACGGGCCTCCCGTCCGCCCCGGTCACCGTCGCGAGCCGCGCTGGCGGGCCGCTTCAGCCCTGCTTCAGCGGGGCACGGCAGGATCGACCCCATGCGTGTGCTGGTGGTCGACGACGAGGTCCGGCTCGCCGACGGCGTGCGCCGCGGCCTCGAGGCCGAGGGGTGGGCGGTCGACGTCGCGAACGACGGCGTGGACGGTCTGTGGCACGCGCGTGAGTTCCGCTACGACGCGATCGTGCTCGACCTGATGATGCCCGGCCTGAGCGGCTGGGCCGTGTGCGCGCAGCTCCGCGCCGACGGCGACTGGACCCCCGTGCTCATGCTGACGGCCAAGGACGGCGAGTGGGACCAGGTCGAGGCGCTCGACGCGGGGGCCGACGACTACGTCACCAAGCCGTTCTCGCACCCGGTACTCGTCGCACGGTTGCGGGCGCTCGTCCGACGGGGTGCCCGCGAGCGCCCGACCGTGCTGACCCTCGGCGACCTGGTGGTCGACCCCGCGGCGCGCACCGTGGCCCGCGGCGAGACCCCCGTCGAACTGACCAGCCGCGAGTTCGCCGTGCTCGAGTACCTCGCACGGCACCCGGGACAGGTCCGGTCGAAGCGCGACGTCATCGAGAACGTCTGGGACGTCGACTTCGAGGGCGACCCGAACATCGTCGAGGTGTACGTCGGGCACCTCCGCCGGAAGCTCGACCGACCGTTCGGGCGTGCCGCGATCGAGACGGTCCGGGGCGCCGGGTACCGCTTGGCGGCGGACGGTGGCTGAGCGGCCGAAGCCCGGTGCGAGCGGAGTCGCGCCGTCCAGGCCACGGCGCGCCCGGTCGGTCCGGGCCCGCACCACGCTCGGCGCCGGGGTCGTCGTCCTCGCTGCGCTGGTGATCGGTGCCGTCGCCTTCGTCGTCGTGCTGCGGCTCGTGCTGCTCGACGGCGTGCGGACCTCGGCCGAGGCGGGTCTCGAGCAGGTGTCCTCCCGGGTCGAGGCGGACGGTGCGTCCGCGGTGACCGGCTACGAGGACGTCCTGGTGCAGGTGATCGGCGACGGCGGGGCGGTCCTGGCGCACGGCGAGGACGCCGACGGGGACGCCCTCCCGACCGCCGACGAGTCCCGCTGGACGCACGACGGCGAACGCTGGCTGCTCGTGGCGGACGACGTGGATCTGCCCGGCGGCGGCGAGGCGACGCTCGTCTACGGCGCCACGCTCGACCAGGCCGACACCGCGGTCCGCACCGCCGTCGTGCTCCTCGCCGTCGGGGTGCCCGTGCTGGTGCTCCTGCTGGTCGCGGTCACCTGGGTCGTCACCGGGCGCTCGCTGCGGCCCGTGGAGCGGATGCGCACCGAGGTCGAGACGATCCGGGCGGCCCGTCCCGACGCCCGGGTCGAGGTGCCGGACACCGGCGACGAGGTCGCCCGGCTCGCGAGCACCATGAACGCCATGCTCGACCGCCTCGAACGGTCCGCCGAGAGCCAGCGGCGCTTCGTGTCCGACGCCTCCCACGAACTCCGGTCGCCGATCGCGTCGATCCGGCAGCACGCCGAGGTCGCCGTCGCGCACCCGGAGCGGACCGAGGTGGCCGACCTCGCCGACATCGTCCGGTCCGAGGCGGTGCGCCTGCAGGACCTGGTGACCGGGCTGCTCGAGCTCTCCCGCCTCGACGAGGGCGGGGTCCGCACGCGGCGCCCCGTCGACCTCGACGACCTGGCGCTCGACGCAGTGGCCCGCGCGCGAGCACGGTCGACGGACGGTGTCGCGCCCCAGCGGCACGGCGACGCCCCGGTGGTGCGGGTGGACGGCTCGGCGATCTCGGCAGCGCGGGTCCTCGGCGACGAGCGCGTGTTGGCGGGGGTGGTCCGGAACCTCGTGGACAACGCCGTCCGGCACGCGAGCACACGCGTCGCCGTCTCGCTCACCGAGCACGACGGGTCCGCGGTGCTCACGGTCGACGATGACGGCACCGGCGTCCCCGAGGACGAGCGCGAGCGCGTCTTCGAGCGGTTCGTCCGTCTCGACGAGGCCCGCAGCCGGGACGCCGGCGGTGCGGGGCTCGGCCTCGCCATCGTCCGCGATGCCGTGCGGGCGCACGGCGGCGACACGACCGTGGTCGCGTCCCCGCTCGGTGGCGCACGGTTCGTCGTCCGCATCGCACTCGGCGGCTGAACAGGCGGCTTCAGGGCTGCTTCAGCACCCCGACGCGATGCTCGTCCACATGAACTCCCGTACCCAGCACCAGAAGCCCTCCGTCCGCCGCATCGCCGCGTTCGCCGCCCTGCCGATCGTCGCGGCGCTCGCACTCACCGGGTGCGCCAGCGACGACTCCGACGACGACACCCGCTCGGCCGGCTCCGGCTCGGTCGGCTCGTCGGCGACGGACTCGGCCGGCACCGGCACCGGTGCGTCCGGCGCCGCGTCCGCCGGCTCGAACAAGGCCCTGCTCGCCGCCGTCGCCACCGCACGCGGCGAGGTCGGCTCGGGCACCGTCATCTCGGTCGAGCAGGAGCAGGGCGCCTCCGCCTACGAGGTCCTGGTCGTCACGAAGGACGGCACCGAGCACGAGGTGCACACGAACGCCGACGGCACCTCGGTCGCCGGCACCCCGCAGACCGAAGCCGCCGACGCAGACGACAAGGCCGAGCACGAGCGCTTCGTCGCCGCCGCCGACCTGAGTGTCAAGCAGGCCGTCGACGCCCTGCAGGACCTGCACGCGGGGACCGTGACCGAACTCGGACTCGACGACCACGTCGGGACGGTCGTCTGGGAGGGCGACGTGCTCGACTCCTCCGGCACCAAGCACAGCGTGCGCATCGACGCCGGCTCCGGTGACGTCGTCACCGACCGCGTCGACACCGACGACTGACCCGGGCACCCGGGCACCCGGGCAACGGGGCAGCGGGGCAGCGGGCCCCGGCACCGGCGTCCTCAGGACTCCAGCGGCGGGCCGAGCACCTTCCGGATCGCCAGCGCAGCGAGCTGCTCGTCCGGGGTGTCGAGCAGCACCCGGTAGGTGTCCTGCCCGGCGAGGAACTCGACACAGACGGCGTCCTCGTCGCACGGTCCGAGGCGCCACCCCTGCACCGCGTCCATCGGCACCACCGTGCGCGTCTCGCGCTGGTAGTCGGTCTCGGCCTCGAGACGATCCGCGAACACCCGGAGGCGTCCGTAGGCACCTCGCCAGCTGAGTTGCAGGTCGAGGGTGGGAGAAGGAGAGCGGTCCGGCACCCGCTGATGGTAGCGACGGGTGCCGGACCGCTCGTGTTCGCGTTGGGGGCCTTGCGTTCCGGGGACAAGCGGAGCGCTAGCTCCCGTCGCCGTCGCGCCGCACCGACGCGGCGGGGTTGCGGACGCCGATCGGGTACGGGCCCGTGACACCCTCGCGCAGGGCGGCGATGCGCAGGATGCGGTCACGCTGCAGGAACCAGCCGACGACGAGCAGCGGGATGATGATGACGAGCGACGCGATCGTGTACGTGCCGACGGGGTAGTCGATCGCCATCAGCACGATGACCGAGGCGAGGAACGCCAGGGTCAGCCACGCCGTCACCGGCGCCCCGGGGAGCTTGAACGAGGGTTCCTTCGCGAGCCCCTGCTTGGCCCACTGGCGCAGCCGCATCTGGCACAGGATGATCGTGCCCCACGCGGTGATGATGCCGAGGCTGGCGATGTTCAGGGCGATCTCGAACGCCTGCTTCGGCACGAAGTAGTTCAGCACGACGCCCGCGACGGTGAACGCGGCGGTGAGCAGGATGCCGGCGTACGGCACGCCACCCTTCGACATCTTCGTGGTCCACTTCGGCGCGGAACCGTTCATGCCCATCGAGTGGAGCGCGCGACCGGTCGAGTAGAGGCCGGCGTTCAGCGACGACAGTGCCGCGGTGAGCACGACGAAGTTCATGATGCCGCCGACGATCGCGCCGACGTGCGGGTTGCCGAGTGATGAGAAGAACGTGACGAACGGGCTCTGGCCCTCCTTGTAGGCCGTGTACGGCAGCAGCAGGGAGAGCAGGACGATCGACCCGACGTAGAACACCGCGATCCGGAACACGACGGAGTTGATCGCGCGCGGGATGACCTTCTCGGCGTTCTGCGTCTCGCCCGACGCGGTGCCGACGAGCTCGATCGCGGCGTACGCGAACACGACGCCCTGGATCACGATGACCGCGGGGAGCAGCCCGTTCGGGAACAGCCCGCCGTTGTCACCCCAGATCGAGAAGCCGGTCCGGACCGCCTCGCCGCCGGCCTCGACCGGGAACGCGAAGACGAGCCAGATGATCGCCACGACCAGGAACGACACGAGGGCGGCGACCTTGATGAGTGCGAACCAGAACTCGAGCTCGCCGAAGACCTTCACCGCGACCATGTTCGCGGCCAGGACGACGACGAGTGCGATGAGTGCCAGCAACCACTGCGGTGCCGCGGTGAACGCGGACCAGTACTGCAGGTAGATCGCGACCGCCGTGGTGTCGACGATCGAGGTCATCGCCCAGTTCAGGAAGTACATCCACCCGGCGGCGTACGCGAACTTCTCGCCGTAGAACTCGCGGGCGTACGAGATGAAGGACCCGGACGAGGGGCGGTGGAGGACGAGCTCGCCGAGCGCCCGCAGGATGAAGAAGGCGAAGACGCCGGCGACCAGGTAGGTGACCGCCAGCGCGGGACCCGCGGTGTGCAGGCGTCCACCGGCACCGAGGAAGAGACCGGTGCCGATCGCGCCGCCGATCGCGATCATCTGCAGTTGCCGGGGCTTCAGACCGTGCTGGTAGCCCTCCTGCTCGTGCGAGAAGTCGGTCGCCGGCGCTCGGTTGCCACCCGTGTCGTTCTGCGCTGTCATGCGAGAGAACCTACATGCGCACCGGACCGGGCCGTCACGCAAACCCCGGTTCGGGCGAACCGCAGCTGCTGAACGTCCGCACAGCCGACGGCGGCCCGATCCTGAACGACGACCGTCGTCCGTTGCTTGCATGGAGGGATGGACATCCTCCTCCGACTCCTCGTCGCGATCGGGTTCGCCCTGCTCGTCACCGCCGTCGTCGCCCTCGTCCTGCACCTGGTCCTCCGGGCGATCGCACGCCGGGAACGGTGGGCCGGCGTGCTCTCGCGCCGGACGAGGCACCCCTTCCGCACGGTGCTGCTGGTGGTCCTGCTCTGGATCGCCTTCACGTCGAGCATCCCGCGGAACGCCGACGCCTACCCCTGGCGGGACGAGGTCGCGCACGCCTTCCTGATCGTCACGATCGCGGTCGGTTGCTGGCTCGCGTGCCAGGTCGCGATCTTCCTCGAGGATCTCGGGCTGCACCGCTTCCGCATCGACGTGCCCGACAACCGGCAGGCGCGTCGGATCCGCACCCAGGTGCTCATCATCCGGCGGCTCACCGTCGCCGTGCTCGTCATCATCGCGGTCGGGGCGATCCTGTTGACCTTCGACGGGGTCGAGGCGGCGGGCGCGAGCGTGCTCGCCAGTGCCGGCCTCATCTCCGTGGTCGCGGGCCTCGCCGCGCAGTCCACGCTCGGCAACGTGTTCGCCGGCATGCAGCTGGCGTTCTCCGGGTCGATCCGCGTCGACGACGTCGTCGTGGTCGAGCAGCAGTGGGGACGGATCGAGGAGATCACGCTGACCTACGTCGTCGTGCACCTGTGGGACGACCGTCGGTTCGTGCTGCCGTCGACGTACTTCACGAGCACGCCGTTCGAGAACTGGACCCGGACCGGCAGCGAACTGCTCGGTGCCGTCGAGTTCGACCTCGACTGGCGGGTGAGCCCGGCCGACATGCGGGCGGAGCTCGACCGGATCCTCGACACCTCGACGATCTGGGACCGCCGCGTCAAGGTGCTGCAGGTCACCGATGCCGTCGGGGGACTGGTCCGGGTCCGCATCCTCGTGACCGCGCCCGATGCCGGCGGCTTGTTCGACCTCCGCTGCTACGTGCGTGAGGAGATGGTCGAGTGGATCCAGCGCACCCACCCGGACGCCCTGCCGGTCCAGCGCGTGCAGCTCTCCGAGCCGACCGCGTCGGCGCCGCGCCGCCGCGGACGAACTGCGGAGGGGGACTCACAGCTGTTCGGCGACGACGAGCGCGGCGCGCTCTTCACCGGACCGATCCAGACCTCCGGCATCCCGGAGTCCGAGCGCTGACCCGCTTCCGGGGCCAGCCGGCCCCGGGGACGGCTGCGGTGGACGACACGGACGACGGACGGGAGGCCCGGTGCCGACTTGCACCGGGCCTCCCGTCCGTCACGCGGTCGCGTCCACGACCGCCTGCCGCGCCTCGACCTACTGGCGCGCCTTGACCGCGCGGTCGTCCTCGACGACCGTGCCGATCGCCACGATCGTCGTGGCGATCCACGCGACCCAGGTCAGCGCGAGCCGCCAGTCACGCGGTCCCTGGCGGGTGGTCTGGAGCACGCTGTAGCCGCTGATGAGCGAACTCCACACCGCACCGTTGAACATGAACTTGCGCACAGAGGCCTCCTGTCGTCGTGCTGACAACGCTACCGGCCCGTACATTGGAGCGCCGCCGGTCACCCTGCCGCGGTGTCTGCCGGAGGAGTGTTCGTGCGTCAAGCGGTCATCGGAGCGGCCCTGCTCGTGGTCGGCGCGGTCTGCGTCGTGTTCGGGCTGCTGCCCCTCGACGACCTCGCCGTCCTCGCCGACCGGGTCCTGCCGGTCCTCGGGTTCGTGCTCGGGCTGACCGTCGTCGCCGAGCTCGCCGCGGACGCGGGGGTGTTCGACCGCCTCGCCGACGTGGCCGCCCGGGTCGGTGGCGGGCGCACCATCGGCCTCTGGGGCGCGGTCGTCGTGCTCGCCGTGCTCTGCACCGTCTTCCTGTCGATCGACACCACCGCGGTGCTCCTCACCCCCATCGTCATCTCGCTCGCACGGCGCGTGGGGCTGCCCCCGATGCCGTTCGCCCTGACCACGGTCTGGCTCGCGAACACGGCCTCGCTGCTGCTGCCGGTGTCGAACCTGACGAACCTGCTCGCCGTCGACCGGATGGGGCTCGGGGGCCCGCTGCCGTTCGCCGGGCTGATGGCCTGGCCCGCGGTCGCCGGGGTGGTCGTGCCGTGCGTCGTCCTGCTCGTGGTGTTCCGCGGCAAGCTGTTCGGCCGCTACTCGCCGGTGTCCGTCCGCACGCCGAAGGACCCGGTGTTCTTCTGGGCGGCCTCCGCGGTGCTCGTCGCGCTCGTCGTCGCCCTGACGGCCGGGGTGACCGTGTGGATCGCTGCGGTCCTGGCCGCCGTGGTGCTCGTCGTGGTCGCGGCGTTCCGGTCGCCGTCCGAACTCCGGGTGTCCCGCGTGCCGTGGTCGACCCTGCTGTTCGCCGCCGGGCTCTTCGTGGTGGTCGAGGCGCTGCACACGACGGGCATCACCGACCCGATCGTGCACGCGCTGCAGGGCGGCACCGGGACCGGACCGCTGCTGCTGCTCGGCGGTGCGGGCGCTGTCGCCGCGAACGGCATCGACAACCTGCCGGCGTACCTGGTGCTCGAACCGGCCGCCGGGCACGAGGCCGTCCGGTACGCGGCGCTGCTCATCGGCGTCAACGCCGGCTGCCTCATCACGCCGTGGGCCTCGCTCGCGACGCTGCTGTGGCACGCACGGCTGTCGGCCGAGGGCGTGCACCTGTCCTGGGGCCGGTACATGGCGCTCGGGTGCGTCGTCGCGCCGCTCACCGTCGTCGCCGGGGTCCTGGCGCTCGCGCTCTGACGCCGGCGGAGCCCGGTGCCGAGCCGGTCCCGAGCCGGTGCCGGTGCCGTGCGCGGTCAGAGCCAGTCGCGGGTCTTGAAGACGCGGTAGAGCACGAGCGACGACGCGGTGATGATCGCGAGCGAGGCCCAGAGACCACTCCAGGCGCCCTCGCCCGGGAACTTCACGTTCTGCCCGTAGAAGCTCGTCACACCGGTCGGGATCGCGATGATCGCCGCCCAGCTCGTGACCTTCTTCATGACGGTGTTCTGCCGGTTCGACGCCAGGTTCAGGGTCGTGTCGAGCACGCTCGACACGGCGTCACGGAGCTGTTCGACGGAGTCAGCGATCGAGACCAGGTGGTCCTCGACGTCGCGGAAGTAGGGCCGGATGCCGTTCGAGATCGTCTCCGCGTCACCGTGCAGCAACGAGGCGACGCTGTCCCGCGTCGGGACGACCAGGCGCCGGAGCACCCCGAGGGTCTTGCGGAGCCGGAACGACCGCCGCTGGATCTGCTGCTCGCGGGGGTCGCCCGGTTCGAACAGGTCGTCCTCGAGCGCATCGATCTGCCGCTCGAGGTCCTCGACGGTGTCCGTGGCCCGGTCGACGACGGCGTCGAGCAGCGCCCAGACGAGCCAGGGCACGCCGTGTTCGGCGATGTCGGAGTTCGCCGTGAGCCGGTGTTCCATCGGGGCGGTGTCGACGTCGGACCCGTGGATGGTGACGAGCGCCCGTTCGGTGACGAAGGCCTTGACCTCGTGCGTGATCAGGTCACCCTCGTCGTCCGTGCCGCCCACGTCGTAGACGACCAGGAACAGGCTGTCCCGGTACCGGTCGAGCTTCGGGCGCTGACCGTGCTCGACGGCGTCCTCGACGGCGAGCGCGTGGATGCCGAGCTCCTCCTCGATCTGCTCGAGGTCGGCCGACGTCGGGTCGGTGTAGTCGATCCAGACGAAGGTGTCCGGGTCGGCGACGAGGTCGGAGATCCGGTCGACGGGGAAGTCCCGCTCGACCGTGTCGCCCCTGCACCACGCCCGTGTCCTGACCATGCTCGCCAGCCTACTGAGACGGCCGACCCGGGAGATCCCGGGTCGGCCGTCGTGGTGCTGCTGAGCTGCTCGGTCGGCTCCTGCTCAGTAGGCGGAGACGAGCTTGCCGTCCTCCACCTTCAGGTACTGGTTCACACTGAACGAGTCCTCGCCGCGCTTCTTGTCACCCAGGTACGAGGTGTAGCCGTACGAGACGCTCCCGTCCTTCGTGCTCGTCACCATCACGGTGCCGGCGCGCGACGCCTCGACCTCCAGCTCGGGCATCGACGTGACGTCGTACTGCACGCCGCCGTCGGCGTCGTAGGGCCCGTACCAGGGGCAGCCGCTCAGGGCCCGGAGCTCGGTCTTCTCGGCGCAGTCGTCGATGAGGTCGGTCACGTACTGCTCGGCGTCCTGCTCGAGTGCCTTGGTCGCCTTCGGCGCGAAGTCGACGTAGCCCGACGTGACCGCGCCCACGGCGACCTTCTCGGTGCCGCCGGTGAAGTACTTCGTCCCGCCGACCGAGACCTGGTAGGTGCCGGGGTAGGCGAGGGACGTGAACTTGCCGTCGCTGATCTTCCCGATCTCCTTGCCGCCGACGGTCACCGGAGCGCCCTCGAGGACGTCGGAGGCCGTCAGGGTCACCTGCTGGGCCAGCGGCTGCGTGACACGCCACTCGTCCTTCACCAGGAACGAGGTGCCCGTGCGCCGCAGCGACACCTGGCCGGAGCGGTTCTTGCCGTCCTGGGTGTAGCTCAGGGTGGCGATGGCGGTGTCACCGGTCCGGGCGACCCGGCCGACGCGGATGTCCGACGGGCGGTCCTTCGCGCTCCCGAGGACCTTCGAGTCGAGCATCGCCGCGTCGTCGGGGATCTCGCTCAGGTCGGCGGCGGTGTCGGCGTCGCCGCTGGCGATGGCCTGCACGTAGGACTTCACGGTCGGGGCCGGACCCCAGACGTTGGCGCGGAGGACGCTCGTCGTGACCGCACCGGCGATGACGACGACGATGACGGCGCCACCGGCGATGAGCGAACGGACCAGGATCTTCTTGGCCCGCGGGGACATCGGTGCCGCAGCGGGGGCACCACCGCCGATGAACGGCTGCGACCCGTCGGCCGGTTGTGCGCCGTACGGGGGCTGCGTGCCGTAGGGCGGCTGCGACCCGGCCGCCGGCTGCGCGCCGGAGATCGACTGCACGCCGTACGCGGGCTCCTGGGCAGGCCCGGCCGGCGGGTACGGCACGTGCTGGTCAGCGGCCGGGGGAGTGTTCCACGCGGCGGCAGCCGGCGCGTCGGCGGCGACAGGCGCACCGGGCGCAACGGGAGCGCCGGGCGCGGCCGGGTCGACGGTCGCGGTGGGCGCGACGGGCGCACCCTGGGCCGCGGCGGGCCCGGCCTGGCCGGCTGCGGGCCCGGCCGGGAACGCCGGCGGCAGGACGGGGCGGGGGTCCGCTCCGACCAGGCGGGACGTCCGGAGCACCACGGCTCCGCCGAGGCGGGGCAGGAGCACCGGGGCGAGGTACCGGGCGACGACCTCGATCGCGCCGCCCCACAGGGCGAAGACGATCGGCGTCCACGGCGCGATGCCGATCGACCCCGAGCCGTCCACGGAGCTCGTGCTGCTCACCTGGTACGAGACGACGCCGGTGCCGAGGACGAAGAAGAGCAGACCGAATGCGAACCACACCAGCGGCGTGACGACCCAGTCGAGCGTGGTGCGGATCCGGTCGTTGCGACGGACGGCGAGGGCGAGCCCGGCCGCGACCGAGGTGACGACGACGAACAGCACGACGAGCCAGGTCCAGCCGCCGGCTCCGCCGAACACCGAGGCGGTGTCGCTGGCGGACCCGAAGCCGGACGTCCCCACACCACCGAAGAACCCGAGCGCGGTAAGTCCGATCGCGACGTTGCCGAGCAGCAGCGGCAACGCGGAGCCGTAGGACGGCTGGGCGATCAGGGCGACGACGATGACGACGAGGGTGACCAGCACGACGAGGACCGTGAGCTGCGACGCGGCGACCCGGAGCGTGCCGAGCAGGCGGGCGGTGAAGACGTTGCGCCCGGCGAGGACGGAGGGCCGGGCGAGGAGTGCCGCCAGGGCCCCGATGACGAACGCACCGATGATGCTGCCGAGACCGACGGCGTGCACCGGCTCGATGACCGCGCCGGACACCGACGGGAACCGGATCGCGAAGAGGCCAGCGGCGACGTTCGTGAGCACGGTGGTGACGAGGCCGGAGACCACCGCGGTGACGAGCACCTGCGTGCGGCCGAGGCCACGCGTGCGGATCCGGCGGGTGAGCACGACGGCCAGGACGACCTGCGCGGCGAGCACCAGCGCGGGCACCACGGCGAGCGAGCCCGAGCCGGAACCGAGGAACCCGATCGACCCGGACAGGTGCAGTCGGCCGAGGTCGGCGAGGGCCACGAGCTGCGCCGGCGCACCGAGCAGGACGCTCACGCCGGAGAGCAGCGACTCCACGTCGGGGGCCGAGCCCGCGCCGAGGTCGGTGCCGGACCCGGCGGACGGAGCGGCCGACCCGCTGCCGCCCGACGCGAGCAGTCCGACGGTGATGAGCAGCGAGAGCCCGGCGACGACGTACGCCGCGACCCAGCCGCCGACGGCGGCGAGCACGGCCGCCAGCCAGTCGCGGCCGGACACGGACCGCAGGAAGCGACCGAACGCATCGGACGGCTGCGCGGCGGGGGCGGGCTGACCCGACCACTGCTGCGGGCCTCCAGGCTGCTGCTGCCAGGCGGGCTGGCCGTTCCAGGCGGGCTGGCCGGCACCGGGCTGGCCCGAAGTGGGCTGGCCCGATCCGGGCTGGCCGGCACCGGGCTGGCCCGGACCGGGCTGCGACGGCGGGACGGGCTGGTTGGGCGGGTTCTCGCTCACGGCTGGGGGTCCTCTCCGACCGGGAGGCCGGCGCCGCACTCCAGCACCCGTGTCCCCCCGACACGTGCCTGCAGCGTAGCGGAACCGCCGATCCGCCGTGAATGCGCTGTCCCCACGCTGGTAACTTCGGCAGCGCACCCGGCGCAGCACGCCGGACCACCCGGCGCACCGCGCCGGCCGTCGCACCCGACGCACCGTCGCACCCGACGCACCCGGCCCCGGCCGGGCGGAACGGAGATCACACCACCCCATGCCTGCAGACCGCACCGAACAGACCCGCTACTCGTTCGTCGTCGCCTCCAACCGACTCCCGGTGGACCGCGTCGTCGACCAGGACGGCAACGAGGGCTGGCGGCACTCGCCGGGTGGCCTCGTGACCGCCCTCGAACCCGTGATGCGCGCGAACGACGGAGCCTGGGTCGGCTGGGTGGGGCAGGCCGAGGTCGAGGTTGCACCGTTCGACAACGAGGGCATCCACATCGTCCCCGTCCCGCTCTCCGACGACGACGTCGAGGAGTACTACGAGGGCTTCAGCAACGACACGCTCTGGCCGCTGTACCACGACGTCATCGAGCACCCGAGCTACCACCGTGACTGGTGGAACGCGTACAAGCGCGTGAACGAGCGCTTCGCCGCGCAGATCGCCGAGATCGTCGAGCAGGACGGCATCGTCTGGGTGCAGGACTACCAGCTGCAGCTCGTGCCGGCCCTGCTCCGCGCCAAGCGCCCCGACCTGACGATCGGCTTCTTCAACCACATCCCGTTCCCGCCGGTCGGCATCTACGCGCAGCTGCCGTGGCGTGCGCAGATCCTCGACGGGCTGCTCGGCGCCGACGTCATCGGCTTCCAGCGCCACGACGACGCCAGCGACTTCCTGCGCGCAGTCCGGCACATCAAGGGCTACACGACTAAGGGCACCACGATCGACGTCCCGGTGGACGACCCGGCAGCCCCGCGCAGCCGCAAGGGCATCACGGTCCGCCACGTCGAGGCCAGGCACTTCCCGATCTCGATCGACGCCGAGAGCTTCGAGGCGATCGCCCGCAAGCCCGAGGTGCAGGAGCGTGCGCGTGAGATCCGCGAGAGCCTCGGCAACCCGAAGACGGTGCTGCTCGGCGTCGACCGGCTCGACTACACCAAGGGCATCCGCCACCGCATCAAGGCCTTCGGCGAGCTGGTGGAGGACGGCCGCATCGCGGTCGAGGACGCCACCCTGATCCAGGTCGCGAGCCCGAGCCGCGAGCGTGTCGACTCGTACGCGGCGCTCCGCGACGAGATCGAGCTGAGCGTCGGCCGCATCAACGGCGACCTCGGCGTCATCGGCCACCAGCCGATCTCGTACCTGCACCACGGCTACCCGCGCGAGGAGATGGTGGCGCTCTACCTGGCCGCCGACATCATGCTCGTCACCGCACTGCGCGACGGCATGAACCTCGTCGCGAAGGAGTACGTCGCCGCCCGCTTCGACAACGACGGGGTGCTCATCCTGTCCGAGTTCGCCGGCGCCGCCGACGAGCTCAAGCAGGCCGTGATCGTCAACCCGCACGACATCGGGGCGCTCAAGGACTCGATCGAGCGCGCCATCCAGATGCCGCGTCGCGAGCGGTCGACGCGCATGCGCGCGCTCCGCAAGCGCGTCCGCGACAACGACGTGGCGCGCTGGTCGCGCTCGTTCCTCGAGGCGCTCGACCGGCACGCGCCGCGGAACGCCCAGATCGACCCGTCCGCCGCCGACCCGCGCGAACAGCACCGCGAGGCGCAGACCGACAACATGTCGATCTTCGACCAGGACGCCCAGTCCGCCAGGGCTGCCGAGGACACCCGGGAGGCACGTGATGACTGAGACCACCACCGACCAGTCCGCCATCGACGCGGCCCTCGAGACGCTCGCGGCTGCGCCGCGACTGATCGTCGCCCTCGACTTCGACGGCACGCTGGCCCCCTTCGCCGACGACCCCTCGCAGGTCGGGGCGCTGCCCGGGTCGTGGGCCGCGGTCCTGACCCTGCACCGTGCGAAGGACACCGAGGTGGTGCTCGTGTCGGGGCGTCCCCTCGGCAGCCTGGCCGCGGTGACCCACGCGCCGGAGGACATGGCGCTCGTCGGCTCGCACGGCGTCGAGTGGCGCGTGGACGGCCACGACGAGGCCGCGCTCAGTGACGACGAGGTGGAGCGCGTGGCACGGATCGGTGCGGCGCTCGACGCGGTCGGCGAACGGTTCCCGGGCGTCGTCATCGAGCACAAGCCCGCCGGGCACGGGGTGCACACACGCCGTGTCTCCGCCGAGGTCGCGGCCGAGGCGAACGCGGCGGCGAGCCGCGCGGCGCACGAGGCCGACCCCGAGGTGCTCGAGCGCGGTGGCAAGGACATCGTCGAGTTCGCGGTGCGACACGTCACGAAGGGCGACGCGATCGCCCGGCTCCGCGAGCTGCACGGTGCCGACGCGGTGTTCTTCGCCGGCGACGACGTCACCGACGAGGACGCCTTCCGCGTGCTCGGCGACGGCGACGTCGGGGTGAAGGTCGGGCCGGGCCAGACCCGGGCCGGGTACCGCCTCGCCGACCCGGCGGCCCTGACCGGGGTCCTGAAGCAGCTGGCGAGGCTCCGCGCCACCCGCTGATCGCGGCCCCCGAGCATGAGAATGCACGGGGGTGCACGGCTGGTATCCCAAAGCGTCCTAGACTCATCCCATGCCTGATATCGACGTCAAGCCGCGCAGCCGGGTCGTCACCGACGGGATCGAAGCAACCACCTCGCGTGGCATGCTGCGGGCCGTCGGTATGGGAGACGAGGACTGGAGCAAGCCGCAGATCGGCATCGCGTCCTCGTGGAACGAGATCACGCCGTGCAACCTGTCGCTCGACCGCCTCGCGCAGGGTGCGAAGGAGGGCGTGCACTCCGGTGGCGGCTACCCGCTGCAGTTCGGCACCATCTCCGTCTCGGACGGCATCTCGATGGGACACGAGGGCATGCACTTCTCCCTCGTCTCGCGTGAGGTCATCGCGGACAGCGTCGAGACCGTCGTCAACGCCGAACGCCTCGACGGCACCGTCCTGCTCGCCGGCTGCGACAAGTCGCTGCCCGGCATGCTGATGGCCGCCGCGCGCCTCGACCTGGCGAGCGTGTTCCTGTACGCGGGTTCGGTCATGCCGGGCTACGTGAAGCAGGCCGACGGCACGATGAAGGAAGTCACGATCATCGACTCCTTCGAGGGCGTCGGTGCCTGCAAGGCCGGCACCATGAGCGAGGAAGAGCTCAAGAAGATCGAGTGCGCCATCGTCCCCGGCGAGGGCGCCTGCGGTGGCATGTACACGGCGAACACGATGGCTTCGGTTGCCGAAGCCCTCGGTATGTCGCTGCCGGGCTCCGCCGCTCCGCCGAGCGCCGACCGTCGCCGCGACTACTACGCGCACCGCTCCGGTGAGGCCGTGGTGAACATGCTCGAGCACGGCATCACCGCACGCCAGATCCTCACGAAGGAAGCCTTCGAGAACGCGATCGCCGTCGCGATGGCGCTCGGCGGTTCGACCAACGTCATCCTGCACCTGCTCGCGATCGCCTACGAGGCCGAGGTCGAGCTGTCGCTGGACGACTTCAACCGCATCGGTTCCAAGGTCCCGCACCTGGCCGACATGAAGCCCTTCGGCAAGTACGTCATGGTCGACGTCGACCGCAACGGCGGCATCCCCGTGATCATGAAGGCGCTGCTCGACGCGGGCCTGCTGCACGGCGACTGCATGACCGTGACCGGCAAGACCGTCGCCGAGAACCTGGCCGAGATCGACCCGCCGGCACTCGACGGCGAGGTCTTCCGCACGCTCGACAACCCGATCCACGAGACCGGTGGCCTGACCGTCCTGCAGGGCTCCTTCGCCCCCGAGGGTGCCGTGGTGAAGACGGCGGGCTTCGACGCCTCCGTCTTCGAGGGCCCCGCCCGCGTGTTCGACCGCGAACGTGCGGCGATGGACGCCCTGACCGAGGGCAAGATCGAGAAGGGCGACGTCGTCGTCATCCGCTACGAGGGCCCCAAGGGCGGCCCGGGCATGCGCGAGATGCTCGCCATCACCGCGGCCATCAAGGGCGCGGGCCTCGGCAAGGATGTACTACTCTTGACCGACGGTCGATTCTCAGGCGGCACAACCGGCCTGTGCATCGGCCACATCGCACCGGAAGCAGTGGACGCAGGTCCAGTCGCTTTCGTTCGTGATGGCGACCGCATCCGTGTCGACATCGCGGCTCGCTCGCTCGACCTACTGGTCGACCCGGCCGAGCTGGAGGCCCGCCGTGACGGCTGGGCCCCGCTGCCCCCGCGCTACACCCGCGGAGTCCTCGCGAAGTACGCCAAGCTCGTGAAGTCCGCCGCCCAGGGCGCGGTCACGGGCTAGCGTCCGACACCCGCACCACCGCCACCACTCAGGCAAGGACCACTCATGCCCACGGAAGCAACTCCGTTGTCCGCGGCCGCCGGTGCACGCCGGTCGCCGGAGATCCTCACCGGCTCGGGAGCCGTCCTCCGGACGCTCGAGCACCTCGGGATCACCGACGTCTTCGGCCTGCCCGGCGGCGCGATCATCCCGTTCTACGACGAGCTGATGGCGTCGACCACGATCCGCCACATCCTCGTCCGTCACGAGCAGGGCGCCGGCCACGCCGCCGAGGGCTACGCCTCGTCGTCCGGCAAGGTCGGCGTCGCCATCGCGACGTCCGGCCCCGGTGCGACGAACCTCGTCACGGCCATCGCCGACGCCTACATGGACTCGGTGCCGTTCATCGCGATCACCGGTCAGGTGTTCTCGACGCTGATGGGCACCGACGCGTTCCAGGAAGCCGACATCGTCGGCATCACGATGCCCATCACGAAGCACTCGTTCCTGGTCACCGACCCGGCCGACGTGCCGGCGACCCTCGCCGCGGCGCACCTCATCGCGACGACCGGTCGGCCCGGCCCCGTGCTGGTCGACATCACGAAGGACGCCCAGCAGAAGTCGGCGCCCTACGTGTGGCCGCCCAAGATCGACCTGCCCGGCTACCGCCCGGTGACCAAGGCGCACGGCAAGCAGATCACCGCGGCCGCGCAGCTGCTGTCCGAGTCGAAGCGCCCGGTGCTCTACGTCGGCGGCGGGGTCATCCGCTCCCGCGCGACCGCCGAGCTCCTCCGCTTCGCCGAGGCGACCGGTGCGCCGGTGGTCACGACCCTGATGGCGCGCGGCGCGTTCCCGGACTCGCACCCGCAGCACCTCGGCATGCCCGGCATGCACGGCACGGTGCCCGCGGTGCTCGGCCTGCAGGACAGCGACCTCATCGTCGCCCTCGGTGCCCGCTTCGACGACCGCGTGACGGGCAAGGCAGACGAGTTCGCGCCGGACGCCAAGGTCGTGCACGTCGACATCGACCCGGCCGAGATCTCGAAGATCCGCTTCGCCGACGTCCCGATCGTCGGTGACGCCCGCGAGGTCCTGGTCGACCTGCTCGACGCCTGGGGCGGCATCGCCGTCGAGGACCGCGCGTCGACCGACGAGTGGTGGGCGAAGCTCCACCAGCTCAAGACCGACTTCCCGCTCGGGTACGCCGAGCCGACCGACGGGCTCCTCGCGCCGCAGGGCATCATCAAGCGCATCGGTGAGCTCTCCGGTCCCGAGGCCGTCTACGCCTCCGGTGTCGGCCAGCACCAGATGTGGTCCGCGCAGTTCATCAAGTACGAGCGGCCCAACGCCTGGCTCAACTCCGGTGGTGCCGGAACGATGGGCTACTCCGTCCCCGCGGCGATGGGTGCGAAGGTCGCACAGCCGGACCGCGTGGTCTGGGCGATCGACGGCGACGGCTGCTTCCAGATGACGAACCAGGAACTCGCGACCTGCGTCATCAACGACATCCCGATCAAGGTCGCGATCATCAACAACTCGTCGCTCGGCATGGTCCGGCAGTGGCAGACGCTGTTCTACGACGGCCGGCACTCCTTCACCGACCTCGAGACGGGGCACGCCTCGCGCCGTGTGCCGGACTTCGTGAAGCTGGCCGACGCCTACGGTGCCCTCGGCATCCGGGTCGAGAAGGCCGACGAGGTCGACGCCGCGATCGAGCTCGCCCTCGCGACCAACGACCGCCCGGTGGTGATCGACTTCGTCGTGAGCCGTGACTCGATGGTGTGGCCGATGGTCCCGCAGGGCGTCAGCAACTCGTCCATCGAGTACGCCCAGGCACTCGCGCCCACCTGGGACGACGAGGACGCCGACATGACGGGAGAAACCGCATGAGCCACGTCCTCTCCCTCCTCGTGGAGGACAAGCCCGGTCTGCTGACCCGTGTCGCCGGACTCTTCGCCCGCCGCGGGTTCAACATCGAGTCGCTCGCCGTCGGCAACACCGAGGTGGACGGCCTCAGCCGGATCACGGTCGTCGTCGACGTCGAGGACCTCCCGCTGGAACAGGTGACGAAGCAGCTCAACAAGCTGGTGAACGTCATCAAGATCGTCGAACTGGACTTCTCGCAGTCGGTCCAGCGCGAGCACATGCTCGTGAAGGTGCGCGTCGACAACCAGACGCGCTCGGCGGTGCTCGAAGCAGTGAACCTGTTCCGTGCCCAGGTCGTCGACGTGGCGACCGACTCCCTGATCGTCGAGGTGACCGGCGACCCCGGCAAGATCCAGGCGATCCTCCGCGTGCTCGAGCCCTACGGCGTCAAGGAGCTCGCCCGCGCGGGCCTCCTCGGCATGGGCCGCGGACCGAAGAGCATCACCGACCGGGTGCGCTGAGCGCCCGTCACACCCTTCCCCGGGCGCCGATGGTGCCCGGCACCGACCACAGAACCAAGGAGACACACCCTCGTGACTGACATCGTGTACGACGCCGACGCCGACCTGACGCTCATCCAGGGCAAGAAGGTCGCCGTCATCGGCTACGGCTCGCAGGGCCACGCCCACGCCCTCAACCTCCGTGACTCGGGTGTCGAGGTGAAGATCGGCCTGCAGGAGGGCTCGAAGAGCCGGCAGAAGGCCGAAGAGGCGGGCTTCGAGGTCCACACGCCGGGCGACGCCACCGCCTGGGCCGACGTCGTCGTCATCCTCGCGCCGGACCAGGTCCAGCGCATCGTCTACGCCGAGGACATCCGCCCGAACCTCAAGCCGGGCGCGACGCTCGTCTTCGGCCACGGCTTCAACATCCGCTTCGGCTACATCGAGGCGCCCGAGGGTGTCGACGTGTCGCTCGTCGCGCCGAAGGGCCCGGGTCACACCGTCCGTCGCGAGTACGAAGCCGGCCGTGGCGTCCCCGTGATCGTCGCCGTCGAGGTCGACGCGTCCGGTTCCGCCTGGGACCTCGCGTGGTCGTACTCCAAGGCGATCGGTGGCCTCCGCTCCGGCGGCATCAAGACGACCTTCACCGAGGAGACCGAGACCGACCTGTTCGGCGAGCAGGCCGTCCTCTGCGGTGGCACCTCGCAGCTCATCCAGTACGGCTTCGAGACCCTGGTCGAGGCGGGCTACCAGCCGCAGATCGCCTACTTCGAGGTCCTGCACGAGCTCAAGCTCATCGTCGACCTCATCTGGGAGGGCGGCCTCACCAAGCAGCGCTGGTCGATCTCCGACACGGCCGAGTTCGGTGACTACGTCTCCGGCCCGCGCGTGATCTCGCCGGACGTCAAGGAGAACATGAAGGCGGTGCTCGCGGACATCCAGGACGGTGCCTTCGCGAAGCGCTTCATCGAGGACCAGGACGCCGGCGCACCGGAGTTCAGGGCGCTCCGTGCCAAGGGCGAGGGCCACCCGATCGAGGCCACCGGCCGCGAGCTCCGCGCGCTCTTCGCGTGGAAGCAGAACGACGGCGACTACGTGGACGGCTCGGCCGCGCGGTAGTCTTCCGAGAACCACTCGACCTGCGAGGCGGCGGTGCACCTGCACCGCCGCCTCGCGATGTGACCCGAACGTTATGCAGCAGCTCTTCTCCAGCCCCGACGCCGCGGACCGGCGTCCCTCCGCCGTGCGCGCGGACGATTCCCGACACCCGTCGGCCGTGCTGCGCACCCGCGGTCAGGACCGCCCCGACCAGCATGGGATGATCGTTCGATGGCGGTGACGAAGCGAGCGGTCCACATCGGCGCCGGCAAGATCGGGCGTGGGTTCGTGGGCCAGTTCCTCGTGGCGAGCGGCTACGAGCTCACTTTCGTCGACGTCGACGAACGCGTGGTCTCGGCCCTGAACGAAGCCGGCCGGTTCGTGGTGCACGAGGTCGGCGAGATGCCGGTCGAGCACCTCGTCTACGGGTTCCGGGCGCTCAGCAGCAAGACCGACCGCGAGCGTGTGGTGCAGGCCATCGCCGAGGCCGACGTGGTGACCACCGCCGTGGGCGCACGCACGCTCCCGCTCGTCGCGCCGCTCATCGCCGAAGGCCTCGCGGCACGCCCGCTCGAGCGCGGTGACGTCACGATCGTCGCCTGCGAGAACGCGTTCAACGCGACCGACTCGCTGCACGCCAGCATCCGCCGAGCCCCCATCCTCGAAGACCGCGACATCGCCGCCGTCTTCGCGAACTGCGCGATCGACCGCATCGTCCCGGACCAGTCCGGTGTGCTCGGTCAGTCCGGCGGCCTCGACGTCGTGCTCGAACCGTTCTACGAGTGGGTCATCGAGCGCACCCCGTTCCTGGGCTCCGACGCCGAACCGCCGACGATCGAGGGCGTCACCTGGGTCGACGACCTGCAGCCGTTCGTCGAGCGCAAGCTCTACACGGTCAACACGGCGCACGCCACCGCCGCCTACCACGGCTACGTGCGGGGCATCCGGCTCATCCGCGAAGCACTCGAGGACGACGCCGTCCGCGCCGAGGTCGACGGGGTGCTCGCCGAGACCACCGCGCTGCTGATCGCGAAGCACGGCTTCGACCCCGAGGACCACGCGCGCTACGTCGCCGCGAACCTCTCCCGCATCGCGAACCCGCACCTGCCGGACTCCACCGCGCGCGTCGGACGCAACCCGCTCCGCAAGCTCGGCCGTCGTGAACGCTTCGTCGGCCCGGCGTCGCAGCTCGCCGAGCGCGGCCTGCCCGTCGAGCACCTTCTGGGTGCCGTCCGCGTGGCGCTCGCCTTCGACGACGAGAACGACCCGGAGTCGATCGAGCTGCACGCACTCCTGCGTTCCGGGGCGACCGCGCACGCGCTGACCGAGATCCTCACGGGCCTGATGGAGAGCCACCCGCTCTTCCCGGCCGTCCGCGACGTCGTCGCCGAGGTCCTCGCGACGCAGCCGGCCGACGTCTGACGTCGGCCTCCCGGCCGTCGCTGGTCCTCCCGGTGTCGTGTCCCTCGTAGAATCGGGGCATGACCACGGCAGCATCCCCACCAGACGGGTCGATCGACCCGGACGTGCCGAACGCCGTCGACACCGACGACGCCGCCCTCAGCTGGGGTGACGCCGACGACGCCACCCACGTCGACGCGGCGCACAACCCGGTGGCGGTGCGCGAGCGCGGCGAGCGGGACCCCGAGGCGCCCGAGACCTCCGGCGCGCTCGTCGGGTTCGGCGTCTTCGGGGGCCTCTACCTCCTCTACACGGTGGCCTGGCTCCTCACCGCGTCGACCGCGTACGTCTCCGGCGTCGACACGGTCCTCACGCTCTTCGTCGAGGTGCTCCGCTTCCTCGCGATCCTCGCGCCGGCACTCTGGTTCACGGTGGTGCTCTGGGCGGCGCGCAGCAGCCGCACGCGAACCCGCCTGCTCTGGATGCTCCTCGGCGCCGTCGTGCTCTTCCCCTGGCCGTTCCTCCTGACGCGGAGCTTCGGGTGACCGGGGCAGTGCCGGCGACGACCCGCCGGAACAGCGCCCCCGTGGTCGCGAAGATCGTGGTCTGGGTCGTGTTCGCGGCGCTGTTCGCGTACATGACGGTGCAGGCCGTCGGCAACCTGACGCAGATCAACCAGCGGGTGGACGCCTTCAACGCGTTCCTCCAGACGACCTCGGGCGGCGACTCGCTGCAGACCAGCACCCCGTGGCTGTGGCTCGTGCTCGACATCCTCATCGCGCCGGTCGCGTTCGTCGCGGCGATCGTCATCACCCGGCGTTCGAGCCTGCCCGTCACGATCGCGGTGTTCGTGGTCGCCTTCGCGGGCGCCGGCGCCCTCTGGCTCGACCTCCAGCTGTTCGTCCCGACGCTGCTGGACTTCTGACGCGACCCGTCGACGGCCAGGAGGCACGGTGCGGCCCCGCCCCGCGCCTCCTGCCCTCGTGTGGTTCTCCACAGGACCGCTCCCGCGGTCGTAACCACCGGCCCGCGTCGATAGCATGGTGGGATACCAACCGTCTCGAGTGAGGAAACAGCTGCTGTGTCGAAGCCGGTCGTCCTGATCGCCGAAGAACTCTCGCCCGCAACGGTCGACGCCCTCGGGCCCGACTTCGAGATCCGGAACGTGGACGGCACCGACCGTCCGGCGCTCCTGGCGGCGCTGTCCGACGCGCACGCCGTCCTCGTGCGGTCCGCCACCAAGATCGACGCCGAGGCGATCGCCGCGGCATCGGTCCTCAAGGTCGTCGCCCGTGCCGGCGTCGGCCTCGACAACGTCGACATCAAGGCCGCGACGACCGCCGGCGTGATGGTGGTGAACGCCCCGACCTCGAACATCATCTCGGCGGCGGAGCTCACGGTGGGGCACATCCTGTCGCTCGCACGGCACATCCCGGCCGCCCACGCCTCGCTGGCCGCCGGTGCGTGGAAGCGCTCGTCGTACACCGGTGTCGAGCTCTACGAGAAGACCGTCGGCATCATCGGCCTCGGCCGCATCGGCGCGCTCATCACCCAGCGGCTGCAGGCCTTCGGCGTGACGGTCATCGCGTACGACCCGTACGTCACCACGGCACGTGCGCAGCAGCTCGGGGTCGAGCTCGTCTCCCTCGAGGACCTGCTGCGTCGGGCGGACTTCACCACGATCCACATGCCGAGGACACCGGAGACCCTCGGCATGATCTCGGACGCCCAGTTCGCCCTGATGAAGCCGACCGCGTTCGTCGTGAACGTGGCCCGCGGTGGCCTGATCGACGAGGACGCCCTGCACCGGGCCCTCACGTCGAACACCATCGCCGGCGCCGGCCTCGACGTCTTCGTCGCCGAGCCCCCGAAGGACTCGCCGCTCCTGGCACTCCCGAACGTCGTCGTGACGCCGCACCTCGGCGCCTCCACCGACGAAGCGCAAGAGAAGGCAGGCGTCTCGGTCGCCAAGTCGGTCCGTCTCGCCCTCGGCGGCGAGCTCGTGCCCGACGCGGTCAACGTCGCGGGCGGGGTCATCGACCCGTACGTGCGCCCCGGCATCCCGCTCGTCGAGAAGCTCGGCCAGGTCTTCACCGCCCTCGCGACCTCGCCGGTCACGAGCATCGACGTCGAGGTGCACGGCGAGCTCGCCGAGTACGACGTCAGCGTGCTGAAGCTCGCGGCGCTCAAGGGCGTCTTCACCGACGTCGTGAGCGACCAGGTCTCCTACGTCAACGCCCCGCTCATCGCCGAGCAGCGCGGGGTCACCGTCCGCCTCATCACCGAGACCGACAGCCCCGAGTACCGCAACGTGCTGACGATCCGCGGTGCCCAGTCGGACGGCCCGGCCATCAGCGTGTCCGGCACGCTCACCGGCCCGAAGCAGGTCGAGAAGCTCGTCGAGATCAACGGGCACGACGTCGAGGTGCCGCTCGACCGGCACCACGTCGTGATGGAGTACACCGACCGACCGGGCATCGTCGCGGTCTACGGCAAGGAGTTCGGCCAGGCCGGCATCAACATCGCCGCGATGCAGATCTCGCGCGAAGCCGCCGGAGGCCAGGCGCTGAGCGTCCTGACCGTCGACTCGCCGGTGCCGGCCGAGATCCTCGAGCACGTCCGCTCGGCGATCGACGCGTCCTCGCTCCGCGAGATCGACATCACGCTCTAGGGGAGTGGCGGACATGAGCAGCGCGCAGACGATCCGACTCGCGGTCATCCGTGGTGACGGAATCGGCCCCGAGGTCGTCGACGAGGCCCTGAAGGTCCTGCACGCGGTCCTGCCGGACGACCTCGTGGTGCAGGAGACCCCGTTCTCCCTCGGTGCCGCACGGTACCTGGAGACCGGCGACGTCCTGACCGACGACGACATGGCAGCGATCGCGCAGCACGACGCGATCCTGCTCGGAGCGGTCGGCGGTGACCCGCGTGACCCGCGGCTCGCCGGCGGCATCATCGAGCGCGGGCTGCTCCTCAAGCTCCGCTTCGCGTTCGACCACTACGTGAACCTCCGGCCGACGACGGTGCACCCGGCCGTCCCGACGCCGCTCGCCGACCCCGGCGAGGTCGACTTCGTGGTCGTCCGCGAAGGCACCGAGGGGCCCTACGTCGGCAACGGCGGCGCCATCCGGACCGGTACCCCGCACGAGATCGCGACCGAGGTCTCGTTGAACACCGCCTTCGGTGTCGAACGGGTCGTGCGGTACGCCTTCGCGCTGGCCGACCGACGCCCGCGTCGCCACCTGACCCTCGTGCACAAGAGCAACGTCCTGGTGCACGCCGGAGCCCTCTGGCAGCGCACCGTCGCGGCCGTCGGCGCCGAGTACCCGGACGTCACGGTCGACTACCAGCACGTGGACGCGGTCACCATCCACATGGTCCGCGACCCCGCACGGTTCGACGTCATCGTCACCGACAACCTGTTCGGCGACATCATCACCGACCTGGCCGGCGCGATCAGCGGCGGCATCGGTCTGGCGGCCTCGGGCAACATCAACCCGGACGGCACCTTCCCCAGCATGTTCGAGCCGGTCCACGGTTCCGCGCCGGACATCGCAGGTCGGCAGCTGGCCGACCCCACCGCCGCGATCCGTTCCGTCGCCCTGTTGCTCGACCACCTCGGTCGCGGTGACCTGGCGGCCGCGGTGACGGCTGCGGTGGAGTCCGACCTCGCCGACCGGGGCACCACGCCGCGTCGCACGGCCGAGATCGGCGACGCGATCGCCGCCGCGGCCACGGCACGCACCACCACCGCCTGAGAAGGAGTCCTCCCCATGAGCACCGACACCGCCTTCGGACTCGAGTTCGCCAGCACCCCGTCCGCCGACCGCCGCGCGGCTGCCGAGCGTGAGCAGATCCTCGCCGACCCGGGCTTCGGCAAGCACTTCACCGACCACATGGCGACGGTCGAGTGGACGCTCGACGACGGCTGGCACAGTGCGTCGATCCACCCGTACGGGCCGCTGTCCCTCGACCCGAGCGCGAGCGTCCTGCACTACGCCCAGGAGATCTTCGAGGGGCTCAAGGCCTACCGGCACGCCGACGGCTCGGTGTGGTCGTTCCGACCGGACGCCAACGCCCGACGCTTCCAGCGGTCCGCCCGACGCCTGGCGCTCCCGGAGCTCCCGGTCGAGGCGTTCGTCGAGTCGATCCGGCAGCTCGTGCAGACCGACGTCGACTGGGTGCCCTCGGCGCCCGAGACGAGCCTGTACCTGCGGCCGTTCATGATCGCGACGGAGTCGTTCCTCGGGGTCCGCGCGGCACAGGCCGTCGCGTACCACTGCATCGCGAGCCCCGCCGGTGCGTACTTCACCTCGGGCCCGAAGCCGGTGTCGATCTGGCTGTCGACGCAGTACGCGCGCGCCGGCAAGGGCGGGACCGGTGCGGCGAAGACCGGCGGCAACTACGCCTCGTCGCTGCTGCCCCAGCAAGAGGCCTACGAGCACGGCTGCCAGCAGGTGATGTTCCTCGACTCGGTGGAGGGCAAGTACCTCGAAGAGCTCGGCGGGATGAACGTCGTCCTGGTCAAGTCCGACGGCACCCTCGTCACGCCCGACTCCGACTCCATCCTCGAGGGGATCACGCGTGACTCGATCCTGCAGTTGGCCGAGGACCGCGGCCTGACCGTCGAGAAGCGCCGCGTGACCCTCGACGAGTGGCGTGACGGCGTCGCCGACGGCTCGATCACCGAGGCGTTCGCGTGCGGGACCGCCGCCGTCGTGACCCCGATTGCCGAACTCCGGGGTGACGGCTTCACGATCGGTTCGCCGACCGTCGGGGCGGGGGAACTCACGATGTCCCTGCGCGACGAACTCACCGACATCCAGTACGGTCGTCGTCCCGACCCGCACGGGTGGATGACCAAGCTGACCGACGCGTCCTGATCGACCGGCGGGCGTGGGTAGGGTCGAACGGTGAAGATCGCACGGTTCAGCAGCAAGGGTGAAGACCCCCGGTACGGCATCCTCGACGAGCGCGCTCTGGTGGTGCTCGCGGGAGACCCGATGTACCAGGGGTTCGAGACCACGGGGGAGCGCGTGGCACTGGCCGACGCCAAGCTCCTCGCACCCGTCATCCCGCGGTCGAAGGTCATCGGCGTCGGGCTCAACTACTCGGAGCACGCCTCCGAGATGGACGAGCGTGCCGGCGACGACCCGGTGGTGTTCCTCAAGCCGAACACCTCGGTGATCGGTCCGGACGAGCCCATCCGCCTCCCCGCCGACATCGGACGCGTCGACCACGAGGGCGAACTCGCCATCGTGATCGGCTCACTCGCGAAGAACGTCCGACGTGAAGACTTCGCGAGCGTCATCCTCGGCTACACGATCGCCAACGACGTGACCGCCCGTGACCTGCAGGCGCGCGACGGTCAGTGGACCCGGGCGAAGGGCTTCGACACGTTCTGCCCGCTCGGCCCCGTGATCGAGACCGAGATCGACCCGTCGGACATCCGCATCGAGACCCGCGTCGACGGTGACCTCCGGCAGGCGGCCTCGACGAACGAGATGGTGCACGACATCCCGTCGCTCGTCGAGTTCGTGTCCTCCATCTGGACCCTCCTGCCCGGTGACGTCATCCTGACCGGGACTCCGGCCGGTGTCGGGCAGATCCGCGACGGCGAGATCGTCGAGGTCACCATCTCCGGCATCGGTTCGCTCAAGAACCCGGTCATCGCGCGGCACTGACAGCGCTCCCGAACGGCCCGTTCCCCCAGGTGGGGAGCGGGCCGTTCGTCGTTGCCGGGGAGTACCCAACCCCGGCGCAGAGGGCGACACGCCCGGGATGTGGGCCGGCTTGGCGCTGCCGTTCACCTCTGCGTAAAGTAATCACTCGTTGCCGCTGAGGCGGAGAACGGAACGGCCGAGACGATCACCGGGTTGAACACCTGGAGATGCAGTCCGGACGGGGTCCCGCTCAGGCAACCAACTCCTCGGAAACACGACCTCTGGTTGTGCGCCCAGGGAGTTGTACAAGACGAATGCCTCTCTGGCGGAACCTTTCGTGGGTCGAGCGGGGAGTGCGTCTGGTCCTTGAGAACTCAACAGCGTGCACATTGTCAATGCCAATTTATTGATTGACCTCGTGCCTGGTCGGCTTGCTGACTGGGTCATGAAGCAATTCCTTTTGGATTGAAGATTGTCAGTAGACAGTCAACAGTCAGAATCAACTCGGTCTGATGCCTTCGGGTGTTGGGTCTGTATTTTTTTACGGAGAGTTTGATCCTGGCTCAGGACGAACGCTGGCGGCGTGCTTAACACATGCAAGTCGAACGATGATGCCCAGCTTGCTGGGTGGATTAGTGGCGAACGGGTGAGTAACACGTGAGTAACCTGCCCCTGACTCTGGGATAAGCGTTGGAAACGACGTCTAATACTGGATATGATCACTGGCCGCATGGTCTGGTGGTGGAAAGATTTTTTGGTTGGGGATGGACTCGCGGCCTATCAGCTTGTTGGTGAGGTAATGGCTCACCAAGGCGACGACGGGTAGCCGGCCTGAGAGGGTGACCGGCCACACTGGGACTGAGACACGGCCCAGACTCCTACGGGAGGCAGCAGTGGGGAATATTGCACAATGGGCGAAAGCCTGATGCAGCAACGCCGCGTGAGGGATGACGGCCTTCGGGTTGTAAACCTCTTTTAGTAGGGAAGAAGCGAAAGTGACGGTACCTGCAGAAAAAGCACCGGCTAACTACGTGCCAGCAGCCGCGGTAATACGTAGGGTGCAAGCGTTGTCCGGAATTATTGGGCGTAAAGAGCTCGTAGGCGGTTTGTCGCGTCTGCTGTGAAATCCCGAGGCTCAACCTCGGGCTTGCAGTGGGTACGGGCAGACTAGAGTGCGGTAGGGGAGATTGGAATTCCTGGTGTAGCGGTGGAATGCGCAGATATCAGGAGGAACACCGATGGCGAAGGCAGATCTCTGGGCCGTAACTGACGCTGAGGAGCGAAAGCATGGGGAGCGAACAGGATTAGATACCCTGGTAGTCCATGCCGTAAACGTTGGGCGCTAGATGTAGGGACCTTTCCACGGTTTCTGTGTCGTAGCTAACGCATTAAGCGCCCCGCCTGGGGAGTACGGCCGCAAGGCTAAAACTCAAAGGAATTGACGGGGGCCCGCACAAGCGGCGGAGCATGCGGATTAATTCGATGCAACGCGAAGAACCTTACCAAGGCTTGACATACACCGGAAACGGCCAGAGATGGTCGCCCCCTTGTGGTCGGTGTACAGGTGGTGCATGGTTGTCGTCAGCTCGTGTCGTGAGATGTTGGGTTAAGTCCCGCAACGAGCGCAACCCTCGTTCTATGTTGCCAGCGGGTTATGCCGGGGACTCATAGGAGACTGCCGGGGTCAACTCGGAGGAAGGTGGGGATGACGTCAAATCATCATGCCCCTTATGTCTTGGGCTTCACGCATGCTACAATGGCCGGTACAAAGGGCTGCGATACCGTAAGGTGGAGCGAATCCCAAAAAGCCGGTCTCAGTTCGGATTGAGGTCTGCAACTCGACCTCATGAAGTCGGAGTCGCTAGTAATCGCAGATCAGCAACGCTGCGGTGAATACGTTCCCGGGCCTTGTACACACCGCCCGTCAAGTCATGAAAGTCGGTAACACCCGAAGCCGGTGGCCTAACCCTTGTGGAAGGAGCCGTCGAAGGTGGGATCGGTGATTAGGACTAAGTCGTAACAAGGTAGCCGTACCGGAAGGTGCGGCTGGATCACCTCCTTTCTAAGGAGCATCTGGTCAGTGCTGGTCGCCCATCATGGGTGGTTGGTTGCTGGTCCAGGCGCCTGTTTCGGACCGAACGTGTCCGACGGGTAGCTCATGGGTGGAACATTGACAGTGCAGTTGGGAGTGATGCTTCCGACCTCAGTACGCTCTGCTTGCAGGGTTGGGACGGGTCGTGGGTGGAGCTGCCGGCTGGTGCACGTTGTTGGGTCCTGAGGGACCAGGCTTCCTACTGTCACGTGAGTGGTGGTGGGGGTTGGGCCTACGGGTCCTTCGTCGGGCCAGGGTGAACCTACCGTTGTGGTGGGGGAGTGCTGGTGCCGATCGTATGTTGAGAACTACACAGTGGACGCGAGCATCTTTGATTCGCGTCATCCATGATCCGCCTTCGGGTTGGTGTGGTGTGACGTTGGATCGCAATTTTAATCTTTGTGGTCAAGTTTCTAAGAGCAAACGGTGGATGCCTTGGCATCTGGAGCCGATGAAGGACGTAGAAATCTGCGATAAGCCTCGGGGAGCTGATAATCGAGCTGTGATCCGAGGATTTCCGAATGGGGAAACCCCGCCAGGCGCTTTTGCGACCTGGTGACTCCCGCCTGAATATATAGGGCGGGTAGAGGGAACGTGGGGAAGTGAAACATCTCAGTACCCACAGGAAGAGAAAACAACATGTGATTCCGTGAGTAGTGGCGAGCGAAAGCGGATGAGGCTAAACCGATCATGTGTGATAGCCGGCGGGCGTTGCATGGTCGGGGTTGTGGGACACGTCACTCAGTTCTGCCGGACTGGGACGGTTACAGCGCATCATAGTCGAACCGGTTTGAAAGCCGGGCCGTAGTGGGTGCCAGCCCCGTAGACGAAATGGTGTTATGGCCGGATGTGTATCCCAAGTAGCACGGGGCCCGAGAAATCCCGTGTGAATCTGTCAGGACCACCTGATAAGCCTAAATACTCCCAGATGACCGATAGCGGACAAGTACCGTGAGGGAAAGGTGAAAAGTACCCCGGGAGGGGAGTGAAATAGTACCTGAAACCGTTTGCTTACAAACCGTCGGAGCCTCCTTAGTAGGGGTGACGGCGTGCCTTTTGAAGAATGAGCCTGCGAGTTAGTGATATGTGGCGAGGTTAACCCGTGAGGGGCAGCCGTAGCGAAAGCGAGTCTGAATAGGGCGTTTGAGTCGCATGTTCTAGACCCGAAGCGAAGTGATCTATCCATGGCCAGGTTGAAGCGACGGTAAGACGTCGTGGAGGACCGAACCCACTTCAGTTGAAAATGGAGGGGATGAGCTGTGGATAGGGGTGAAAGGCCAATCAAACTTCGTGATAGCTGGTTCTCTCCGAAATGCATTTAGGTGCAGCGTTGCGTGTTTCTCGCCGGAGGTAGAGCTACTGGATGGCCGATGGGCCTCAACAGGTTACTGACGTCAGCCAAACTCCGAATGCCGGTGAGTGAGAGCGCAGCAGTGAGACGGTGGGGGATAAGCTTCATCGTCGAGAGGGAAACAACCCAGACTACCAACTAAGGTCCCTAAGCGTGTGCTAAGTGGGAAAGGATGTGGAGTTGCACAGACAACCAGGAGGTTGGCTTAGAAGCAGCCACCCTTGAAAGAGTGCGTAATAGCTCACTGGTCAAGTGATTCCGCGCCGACAATGTAACGGGGCTCAAGCACACCACCGAAGTTGTAGATTTCGCACTATAGACAAGCCTTCGTGGTTCAGTCGTGCGGAGTGGTAGGAGAGCGTCGTGTGGCGAGTGAAGCGGCGGAGTGATCCAGCCGTGGACGCTACACGAGTGAGAATGCAGGCATGAGTAGCGAAAGACGGGTGAGAAACCCGTCCTCCGAAAGACCAAGGGTTCCAGGGCCAGGTTAATCCGCCCTGGGTAAGTCGGGACCTAAGGCGAGGCCGACAGGCGTAGTCGATGGACAACGGGTTGATATTCCCGTACCGGCGAACAACCGCCCAAGCTAATCCAGTGGTGCTAAGAGTCCTAACCCGGTACAACCGGATCCCTTCGGGGTGATGGTGGCCGGTCTAACGCTCGACCCCATGCTGGTGCGGTTAGCGTATGAACAGGTGTGACGCAGGAAGGTAGCTGAGCCAGGCGATGGTATCCGTAAGGTGAACCTGGTGTAAGGATGTAGGGCTGACGATAGGCAAATCCGTCGTCTGTATGCCTGAGATCCGACGCGTACCCGTAAGGGGAAATCAGTGATCCTATGCTGCCGAGAAAAGCATCGACGCGAGGTTGCAGCCGCCCGTACCCGAAACCGACTCAGGTGGTCAGGTAGAGAATACCAAGGAGATCGAGAGAATCGTGGTTAAGGAACTCGGCAAAATGCCCCCGTAACTTCGGGAGAAGGGGGGCCGGACACGTGACCGGATTTACTCCGTGAGCGTTGAAGGCCGCAGAGACCAGTGGGAAGCGACTGTTTACTAAAAACACAGGTCCGTGCGAAGTCGCAAGACGATGTATACGGACTGACGCCTGCCCGGTGCTGGAAGGTTAAGAGGAAGGGTTAGCCTTTGGGCGAAGCTCTGAATTTAAGCCCCAGTAAACGGCGGTGGTAACTATAACCATCCTAAGGTAGCGAAATTCCTTGTCGGGTAAGTTCCGACCTGCACGAATGGCGTAACGACTTCCCAGCTGTCTCAACCGCGAACTCGGCGAAATTGCACTACGAGTAAAGATGCTCGTTACGCGCAGCAGGACGGAAAGACCCCGTGACCTTTACTACAGTTTGGTATTGGTGTTCGGAGTGGCTTGTGTAGGATAGGTGGGAGACTGTGAAGCGGGCACGCTAGTGTTCGTGGAGTCATTGTTGAAATACCACTCTGGTCACTTTGGATGTCTAACGTAGGACCCTGATCGGGTTCATGGACAGTGCCTGATGGGTAGTTTAACTGGGGCGGTTGCCTCCCAAAGAGTAACGGAGGCGCCCAAAGGTTCCCTCAACCTGGTTGGCAATCAGGTGGCGAGTGTAAGTGCACAAGGGAGCTTGACTGTGAGACTGACAGGTCGAGCAGGGACGAAAGTCGGGACTAGTGATCCGGCAGTGGCTTGTGGAAGCGCTGTCGCTCAACGGATAAAAGGTACCTCGGGGATAACAGGCTGATCTTGCCCAAGAGTCCATATCGACGGCATGGTTTGGCACCTCGATGTCGGCTCGTCGCATCCTGGGGCTGGAGTAGGTCCCAAGGGTTGGGCTGTTCGCCCATTAAAGCGGTACGCGAGCTGGGTTTAGAACGTCGTGAGACAGTTCGGTCCCTATCCGCTGCGCGCGTTGGAAATTTGAGAAGATCTATCCCTAGTACGAGAGGACCGGGATGGACGAACCTCTGGTGTGTCAGTTGTTCTGCCAAGGGCACCGCTGATTAGCTACGTTCGGACCGGATAACCGCTGAAAGCATCTAAGCGGGAAGCCGTCTTCGAGATGAGATTTCCATGCACCTTGAGTGTGAGAGGCTCCCAGCAGACTACTGGGTTGATAGGCCGGATGTGGAAGCGGGGACTAACGACCCGTGGAGCTGACCGGTACTAATAAGCCGAAGACTTGATAACACACTGATTTCCGTGCACTTGTTGCACGGGCTCGCGTCCACTTTGTGGTTCCCGACAGACGATCGGGAATCGAAACTGAATACACCGCTCTGCCCTCTTCACGGAGGGCAGCAGCTGGGACAGCTTTGAGACCAGATCATGGTCGAAGGTGTTCCGGTGGTCATAGCGAGAGGGAAACGCCCGGTCACATTCCGAACCCGGAAGCTAAGCCTCTCAGCGCCGATGGTACTGCAAGGGGGACCTTGTGGGAGAGTAGGACGCCGCCGGACTTAACGGAGAAGAACCAGGGAACCCCTGACCATTCGTGGTCAGGGGTTTTCTGCGTTTGCGGACCGTCAACAGGGCAGGTTGGAGAGACGGACGCCGCGGTAGGGTTGTCGGGTCATGACTGCGCCATTCACCACTGCCTCCGGCTCCGACATCCGCGTCCGCTTCTGCCCGAGCCCGACGGGGACCCCGCACGTGGGGCTCATCCGCACCGCGCTCTTCAACTGGGCCTACGCCCGTCACACCGGCGGCAAGCTCGTGTTCCGCATCGAGGACACCGACGCCGCCCGCGACAGCGAGGAGTCGTACGCGCAGATCCTCGACGCGCTCCGCTGGCTGCGGCTCGACTGGGACGAGGGCGTGGACGCCGGCGGCGAGCACGGACCGTACCGGCAGTCCGAGCGCACCGCGATCTACGACGACGTGATCGCGAAGCTCAAGGAGTCGGGTCACATCTACGAGTCCTTCGTCATGCCGGACGAGATGGAAGCCCGGAACAAGGCGGCCGGTCGTGACCCCAAGCAGGGCTACGACAATCACGAGCGTGACCTGACCGATGCCGAGCGCCAGGCGTTCCGCGACGAGGGCCGCGAGCCGGCGCTCCGCCTGCGCGTCCCCGACCGTGACCTGAGCTTCGACGACCTGGTGCGCGGGGAGATCACCTTCAAGCAGGGCACGTTCCCCGACTTCGTGGTGGTCCGCCCGAACGGCAAGCCGCTGTACACGTTCACCAACCCGGTCGACGACGCCCTGATGGGCATCACCCACGTGCTCCGGGGCGAGGACCTGCTGTCGTCGACCCCGCGCCAGATCGCCCTGTACGAGGCGCTGTACGAGATCGGCCTCGCGCCCTCCATCCCCGTGTTCGGACACCTGCCGTACGTGATGGGGGAGGGCAACAAGAAGCTCTCGAAGCGTGACCCCGAGTCGAACCTGTTCCACCACCGCGCCGCCGGCATGATCCCGGAGGGGCTCGTCAACTACCTGGCGCTCCTCGGCTGGTCGATCGGCCCCGACCGCGACGTGTTCTCGATCGACGAGATGGTGGCGGCGTTCGACGTCACCGACGTGAACCCGAACCCGGCCCGTTTCGACCACAAGAAGGCCGAGGCGATCAACGGGGACCACATCCGTCTGCTCGCTCCCGAAGACTTCCGGTCGCGTCTGCTGGCGTACCTGTCGGAGTTCATCAGCGACCCGGCGACCCCGGAGCAGCTCGAGGTCCTGACCAAGGCCGCCCCGCTCGTGCAGGAGCGCATGCAGCTGCTCGGCGAGGCGCCGGCGATGCTCGGCTTCCTGTTCACCTCCGACGCCGACCTGGTGGTCGAGGACGACGCACTGGCCTCGCTCAAGGGCGACACGGCGACGGTCCTGACCGCGAGCACCGCCGCGCTCGAGGGCGTCCAGGACTGGACCACCGAGGCCATCGAGGGTGCGCTCCGTGCGGCCCTCATCGACGAGCTCGGCCTGAAGCCCCGCGTCGCCTTCGGCCCGCTGCGCGTGGCGGTGTCCGGACGCCGGATCAGCCCGCCGCTGTTCGAGTCGATGGAGATCCTGGGCAAGGAGTCCACCCTGACCCGGCTCCGCGCCCTCGCGGCGCGCTGACCGACCGTGAGCAGTACGGAGCACGCCGACCAGGTCGTGCACGACGTCGCGGTCATCGGCGCCGGGCCGGCCGGGCTGAGCGCTGCGCTCAACCTGGTCCGGGCGAAGCGCACCGTGCTGCTCGTCGACGCCAACCGCCCCCGGAACGCCGCGACGCTGCGGTCGCACGGGTTCCTGACGCGGGACGGCATCTCGCCGCTCGAACTCCGCAAGCTCGGGCGGACCGAGGTCGAGGGGTACCCGGAAGCGACGGTCGTCCAGTCCGTCGTCGACCTGGTGGCCCCGGACCCCGACACCGACACCTGGCAGGTGCACGGCTCGTGGCGCGGCACCGAGCTCGAGGCCCGCGCCCGGACGGTCGTCGTGGCGACGGGGTTGCGTGAGGAGTTCCCGGCGCTGCCGATGCTCCGCGCGTTCTACGGCACCGCGGTGCACAGCTGTGTCGAGTGTGATGCGTACGACAAGGCCGGGCAGCCGCTCGCCTTCATCTGCGAGACCGACGACGTGGTCGACCGGGCGCTGCTCATCGCCGCATGGACCGACGACCTGATCGTCTACACGAACGGGGTGGCACCGCTCGACGACGCCGGCCGCGCTCGACTGTCGGCCGCGGGGGTCGTCGTGGACGAGCGGGTCGTCGAGGACCTCGAGGGCGATCGCACCGGGATGACCGGCGTCCGACTCGCCGACGGCCACGTCGAGCCACGGACCGGTGGGTTCGTCCGACCGGTGTGGCACGCCGACCTCGACTGGCTGGGCACCGGCGCCACCACGAGTCCGAGCGCAACGAGCGGGAACACGGCCGCGAACGGCGACACGCCCGGAGCGCTCGACGGGCTCCAGCGCGACACGCAGGGACTCCTCGTGGTCGACCGGGTGGGCCGGACGTCCGTCCCCGGGCTCTACGCCGTGGGAGACGTCACACCTCCCGGGCCGGAGCAGCTCATCGTCGCCGCCGGACACGGAGCCGCGACCGCCGCCGCCGTGCACCGAGACCTGGTGGGTGGTCTTGCGGACCTCCGGGATGCTGTACAGTAGTTGATCGTGCCCCGGGTGACCGGGCCAGAAGGCCGACAGGCCTTTTGGGGTATGGTGTAATTGGCAACACAGCGGTTTCTGGTACCGTCGTTCTTGGTTCGAGTCCAGGTACCCCAGCACTCGACGAACAGCCCCCGGGACATCCCGGGGGCTGTTCTCGTTTCCGGGACCTTCTCGTTCCGAGCGTCCTCATCGGCGATGCACGGCGCATCCACGGTCACGCCACGGCTCATCCGGAGGTTGCGCGGAACCGCACGATCCCCGAGCCGGGCGAGCCGCCGTGCGGACGGCGCCCACGGCAGTGGACCGGTCGTTCCGGAGTCGTACCGTCCGTGGCGGGCGCAGGCCGCGCCTCCAGGCCGGTTGCGGTTCCCCGCACCGGGCCGGAGCCTGCTCGCGGGTCGGGGGAGCGCGGACCTACGGTCGGAAGACCGTCGCGGGAGTCGTGGCGGTCCGCTGCTGAGCACCCGAGGTGTCATCGTGACCTCCGTCGACCCGCTGACGACCGTCGATCCCTGGAACCACCCCGCAGCCGTGCCCGCGGCGGCCGACCACTCCGTACTGGACCGCTGGGACCGCGTGGTGGCGCTCCGGGGCGACGCCGCCGCGCTCGCGGGGGACGGCCGTCCCTACACCTACGCCGAAGCGGACCGGGCCTCGCGCGCGCTGGCCGCAGCCCTGGCCGTGACGCTCCGACCCGACGACCGCAGCGGCGCCGGTGTCGGCGACACCCCGGGCGGGGCGTCGAAGCCGGTCGGGCTGATGGCGGGGCAGTCGACCGAGGCCGTGATCGGCATCCTCGCGCTGGTGCGTGCCGGACGGACCGTGGTGGTGCTCGACGACCACCTGCCCGCAGCACGGCTGGCACACGTGGCCCGGCTCGCCGGCGTCGACGAGATCGTCGCCGACACCGAGCGTGCAGCGCTGGCCGCCGACGTGGTCGCGGAACGGGACGGCCGGGTGCACGCCCTCGGCGAGCTGCTGGACGCGGGCGAACCGCTGGACGCGGGCGGTCCCGGCGCGGCCCCGTCGGCGGACACCGTCGGCGTGCGCCCCGGCGGGCGGGACCCCTTCGCCATCGTCTTCACCTCCGGCTCGACCGGCATGCCGAAGGGCGTCGTCCTGACGCACCGGCAGCAGATCGCCGACGCCGAGCAGGACGCGGTCGCGCTCGGCCTCGGCCCGGGTGACCGGCTCGGTGTCGTCCTGCCGCTGTCGTTCGCCGCCGGGCTCCTGTTCTCGTTCGACACGTTGCTCTGCGGCGGCACCATCGTGCTGCTCGAGCCGCGTGAACTCGGTGTCGAGCGGCTGCTCGGGCGGTTCCGGGACGACGACGTGAACGTGCTCGTCTGCACCCCGCACCTGCTGCGCTCGATCATCGGGTCGCAGAATGCCCCCGGGTCGCACGGGACCGCCGCCGGGACCGCGCCGGTGCTCGGCGGGCTGCGTTTCCTGATGACCACGGGCGAGTCCGTCACCGGCGCCGACCTCGCCGCGGCTCGACCCCACCTGGACCCGGACACGCTGCTCCTGAACGCCTTCGGCTCGAGCGAGACCGCGTGCGTCGCGTACTGCCCGGTGGCCCCGGGCGAGCCGGTGCCCGAGGGCGTCGTGCCCGCCGGGTGGCCGTTGCCCGGCAAGACGGTCCTCGTGCTCCGTGAGGACGGCAGCCCCGCCGACCCGGGGGAGACTGGTGAGCTCGTCGTCGTCTCCGACGCCCTGACCGCGGGCTACTGGGGCGCGCCGGAGAAGACCGCCGAACGGGCCGGACGCACCGGCGAGGCCGAGGCCGTCGTCGGCATCCCCGTCGGGACCCCGAGCTGGCGGCAGGGCGACCTGGCACGCGTCGACCCCGACGGGCGGCTCGTGCTGCTCGGCCGGTCCGACGACGCCGTGAAGGTCCGCGGCTACCTGGTCGAGCCGAGTGAGGTCGAGGCGGCGCTCCGCGCGGTCCCCGAGGTGCACGATGCGGTCGTGACGGCACAGGTCGACCCCGGTTCCGTCACCCGGCTCGTCGCCTACGTGGTCGGTCGCCCGGGGCACCGCACCCCGGCACCGGGTGCGCTCCGACGGGCGCTCCGTGAGCGGCTGCCCGAGTACATGGTGCCGGCGTCGATCGTGCCGATGACCGAACTGCCGCGGAACGAGCGCGGCAAGGTCGACCGGGCCGAACTCCCCGGGGCACCGAGCGTCGAGACCGAGATGGTCGAGGGCGAGTACGACCAGTGGGAGCTCGTCGTGGGGCAGATCTGGGCCGAGGTGCTCGGCCTGCGGGGCGTGCACCTGGACGAGGACTTCTCCGCCCTCGGCGGCGACTCGCTGTCCGCCGAGGAGATGCTCGCCGTCGTGCAGGACCGGCTCGGGGTCGACCTGCGCTCCTCGGACGTGCTCGAGCACCCGACGCTCCGCGCCTTCGCCCGACGGGTGCGGAGCGGGACGAGCGCGCTGCCGAGCCACCCCGACGTCGTGAAGGTGTCCGAGGCGCGCGAGGGCGGCCGTCCGCCGGTGTTCTGCTTCGCCGGTGGCGGTGCCCTGGCGCTGACGTTCCTGCCGCTCTCGCGGCACCTGCCCGCGCACGACCTGTACGCGTTCCAGCAGCACGCCCTCGAGCGCCGTGGGATGCCGGACTGGAACATCGAGCGGAGCGCCCGCCGCTACCTCGCCCTGATGCGCATCGTGCAGCCCCGCGGCCCGTACCTGCTCGTCGGGCACTCGCTCGGCGGACTCGTCGCGCTCGAGATCGCCCGGCTCCTGACCGAGAGCGGCGAGCAGGTGGAGCACGTCGTCCTGCTCGACACCTACCTGCCCCGCACGAAGTCCGAACAGGCCCGCCTGCACTTCGGCCGGATGGAGTCGCGCGACCAGCCGAACACCGCCGTCCGGGCCGTGCAGCGGGGGCTCGACCGCGCCGTCAGGCGGGTGCTGCCCGCGGGTGTGCCGTACGGGGCACTGTTCGCCAAGCGGCTCCGTGCCTACACCGCCGGCGTGCTGCGGCACGGTGGGCAGAAGGACTTCGACGCCTTCTTCGACCAGGCCGAGATCGTCACCAGGCGCCACCACCCGACGCCGTTCCACGGGCGCGCCACCTACGTCCTCGCCGACGCCAACCCCGACGCCGCCGGGTGGTCCGCCCTGCTGCGCGGGCCCACCGAGATGGTGCGGATCGCGAGCGAGCACACGTCGCTGCTGCGGGAACCGCACGTCGCCGAGCTGGCGGTCGCGCTGCGGGCCGCCTTCGAGACGGCGGACGTGCCGCAGGTCTGAGACCGGCCCACGACCGGACGGGAGGCGCGGTGCCGGCTGGCACCGCGCCTCCCGTCCGCTCGTCCTGCGTCCACCACCCGCCGGCCGCCGCGCCGGACCGCCAACCTGCACGACCGTTGCGGGTTTCCGTATCCGCACCCGGGTGTCCGCAAGGGACCGCACCGCGCATTGACCCTCCCGCTGGCCACGGCGATGGTTGGAACCGCGGGGGAGAGTACCCACTCACCCGCGGCAAGCAGGCGGCGTCGTACCCGCGTCCCGCTGCTCGACCGACGACGGTCACCGTCGTCGATGCGTCATCCGAGGACGCGCCGCTCGTCTCGACGAGCCACCACCCGACAGCAACCCTGACCCGACAGGACCGCGCCATGCCCGCACGTACCGTTCGCCCTGCAGACCCGAGGGTCTCCGTCGTCATCCCGGCACGGAACGAGGCCCGCAACCTCGAGATCATCCTCCCGAAGCTCCCGCCCGTGTACGAGGTGATCCTGGTCGACGGCAACTCCGTCGACGACACCATCGCCGCCGCCCAGCGCGTGATGCCCGACATCCGCGTCGTGCACCAGACCCGCAAGGGCAAGGGCAACGCCCTGGCCTGCGGCTTCGAGGCCGTCACCGGCGACATCGTCGTCATGTTCGACGCCGACTGCTCCGCGGACCCCGACGAGATCCCGCGGTTCGTGCAGGCACTCGTCGACGGCGCCGACGTCGCGAAGGGCACCCGGTACTCGCTCGGCGGTGGCAGCGACGACATCACGATCGTCCGGAACATGGGCAACCGCGGCCTGAACATGCTCTGCAACATCATCCTCGGCACCCGCTACAGCGACCTCTGCTACGGCTACAACGCCTTCTGGGCGGACGTCCTGCCGGAGATCGGTCTGCTGTCGTCCGAGCTGCCGAAGCCGGCCGACGGTTCGATGCTGTGGGGCGACGGGTTCGAGATCGAGACCGTCCTGACCTGCCGCTGGTCGGCCGCCGAGCTCGCGATCACCGAGGTGCCGAGCCACGAGAAGCTCCGCGTGCACGGTTCGAGCAACCTCAACGCCGTGACCGACGGCATCCGCGTGCTGAAGTCGATCATGCACGAGCGTCGTCGTGCCGCGATCGGCCGTGCCGAGGTCCGTCGCGCGGCGATGAGCGTCGTGCCGCCGGCCGAGCAGCTCGCCGCGCCGGCTGCTGCGCCGGTTGCTGCTGCTCCCGTCGCTGCGGCGCCGGTCGCTGCGTCCGTCGCGACCCCTGTCGCTGCGTCCGCCGTCGCCGGGGCGTCCGTCGCCGGGGCTGCCGTCGTCGCGTCCGTCGTCGCCCTCGAGGAGGACGTCGCGTGACGACCGTCGCGGTCGTCATCTGCGCCTACACCCAGCAGCGCTGGGGTGACCTGCAGGACAGCGTCGAGTCGGCCAAGCGCCAGCCCGAGGGCCCCGAGGTCGTCGTCGTCATCGACCACGAGCCCGAGCTCCTGGCCCGCGCCGCCGCGCGCTGGCCGGAACTCCGGGTCGTCCCGAACACCGAGGACCGCGGACTCTCCGGGGCCCGGAACACCGGTGTCGCCCTGACCGACGCCGACGTCGTCGCGTTCCTGGACGACGACGCCACCGCGGACCCCGACTGGCTCGGGCACATGCTCACCGCGCTCGAGGACCCCGACGTCGTCGGTGTCGGCGGTCGTGCCACGCCGTCCTGGCCGACCGCGACCGGCCCCGGCCCGTACGCCGACGAACTGCTCTGGATCGTCGGGTGCTCGTACCGCGGGCTGCCCGAGACCCCGGGCGACGTCCGCAACGTCATCGGGTCGAGCATGGCGTTCCGCCGCGACGCGATCCTGCTCGCCGGCGGCTTCCGCTCCGGCATCGGCCGCGTCGGCAACCAGCCGCTCGGCTGCGAGGAGACCGAACTCTGCATCCGCATCGCCCAGGCCCGTCCCGGCGCGCGGATCCGGCACGAACCGCGCTCGAACGTCTCGCACCGGGTCTCGCCGGACCGCGTGACGATGCGCTACCTGCGCCGCCGCAGCTACTACGAGGGCATCTCGAAGGCCGTGCTGAGCCGTCGGGTCGGCACCGGCGACTCGCTCGCCAGCGAGTCGACCTACCTGACCCGGGTGATCCCGGGCGCCGTGTTGCGCGAACTGCGCCACGTCGGTCGTGGCGGAGGCCTGCGGGCGTACGCCATCGCGCTCTCCGTCGTCTCGACGGTCGCGGGCTACGCCGTCGGCCGGGTCCTCGGCACCGTCGTCGTGCGGACCCCGCCCGCACCCGCCCCGCTCCCGCAGCCGGTGGGCACACCGTGACCCGCGCGACCCTGGCGATGGTCCTCTCGCCGGTCGTGACCGGGCCGCTCGTCCCCACCTGGGACGGCGCGCTCTGGGTCGGCGAGGTCGACCGTGCCGACGTGCACGCGTCGAGCCACCGGGACGTCATCGCCCTGCAGGGATCCGCCGGGTACGGGCGTGCCCGCCTGCTCGTCCGCGACCACGGCGAGCCGCTCGGCTTCGTCGAGGCCGAGATCACCGAACGCCGTCGCATCGGCGGCACCATCGACGTCCGTGCGCTCCAGCGCGCGATCCGGCCCATGCCGGCACCCGAGCGTCGGCCGGCAGCAGGTCTGGTGCTGCCGTCCGTCACCGTGGTGCTCTGCACGGACGGCGCCGCCGGCACGACCATGCGGTCGGTGCTCGCCAACGGGCACGCCGACTTCGACGTCGTCGTCGTCTCGCACGGCGCCGACGACGGCGGCGTGGCGACGGTCGACATCAGCGGACGCCGCGTCACCACCATCCCCGCGCCCGAGGGCGGCCTCGCCGCCGCGCGGAACGCCGGCCTGCTCGTCGCGATCGGCGACGTCGTCGCGTTCGTGGACGAGGGTGCCGTCGTGGACGGCGACTGGATCGCCGCCATCGCCCGTGCCTTCGCGACCGACCCCGACGTGGCCTGCGTCACCGGGCTCGTGCCGAGTGCCGAGCTCCGGACGCCGGCGCAGCGCTGGCACGACGACCGCACCCCCGGTGGGCGGACCGTCCGCCGGCGGGTCTTCCGGCTCGACGACCCGGTCGACGACCTCCCGCTGCACCCCTTCGCCGCCTCGGCCTACGGCACCGGCGCGAACCTCGCCGTGCACCGCGCGACCGCGCTCCGGATCGGCGGGTTCGACACCGCCTTCGGTCCCGGCACCCGCGTCGGCGGTGGCGACGACCTCGACCTCTTCACACGACTGCTGTTCGCCGGATCCGCGATCGCCGTCGAACCGGCCGCGATCGCGTGGCAGCGATCGGCGGACGACGTCGCGTCGCTCCGCGCCGCCGCTGCCGCGCACGGCCACGGACTCGGAGCCTGGATGACCAAGAACGCACTCGACCGCGACACGCTGACCGCTTCGGTGGACGCGGCGCCGGAGGCCATCAGCGCCTTCGCACGCCTCGGCCTCGAGCAGGGCGACGACGCTGCCGACGCTGCTCCGGCGAACGGCCACGGGACGGGCGCCGCGCGTGACGCGGACACCGTCGACGCCGTCGACGCGGAGTTCGCGGCGACGAAGCGCCGGTTGCGTCGCGTCGAGCGGCGATCCGTGCTCACCGCACCGGTCCTGGCGCTCCGCGAACGCATGGGCGGCGCGGGGACGATCGACCGGACGGCGCACGGTCGCCACGAGCTGCAGCGCGGCCTCGACACCGCGGGTCCAGCACGACCGATTCCGGGTGGCGCGATGGGCCCGGCGGCCCGACTCGGCGCCGCCGCGATCGTCGTGCTGACGCTCGTGGTGGCCGCCGTCGGCAGCGTCGTCGAGTTGCCCACCCTGCGGGCGAGCGCCGTCGCGGTCTTCCTGTTCGCACTGCTCGGGGTCGCCCCGATGCTGCTCGTCCGTCCGATGTCCCTCGCCCGGTTCGCCGTCCTCGCCGTCACCGGGTCGCTCGTCGGCACGATCGGCATCGGGTACACCATGGCGACCTTCCACATCTGGGCGCCGACGGTCCCCTTCGTCGGTGTCGTCGTGCTCACCGCGGCGGCGCTCGCCGTCTCGGTACCCCGTGACGTGGGGGAGCTCCGTCGCGCCGGCCTCGTGCGCCGCGAGACCGCCCGGCCCCGGTGGAGCACGACCGCCACCGTGACGGCGCTCTCGCTCGGCGGGCTCGTCGTGGTGGTCGTCGCCGCGCTCACCCACATGGGCGACCCGGTGCCCGCAGGCCTGTTCGGCTCGCTCGGCCCCGGCCTGGTCGTCGGCCTCGTGCTCGTCGTCGCCGCGGCGGTCATCGCCCTGGTCCGCGGCCGCGCGCTCGCCGTGCCCGTCGTCGTGCTCGGCGGTGTCGTGCAGCTCGCCCAGGCGATCACGTACGGCGTGCCCACGGTGACCGCCGCCGCGCGGCACATCGGTGTCGTCGAGTACATCCGCCAGTTCGGTGGGACCAACCCGTCGGCCGACATCTTCCAGACCTGGTCCGGCCTGTTCGCCGGCGCCGCCTGGGTCGCCGACGTCGGGGGCATCGTCAACACGATCCTCATCGCCGCGTGGGTGCCCGTCCTGCTCGCCTTCAGCACGACCATCGCCGTCGGCGTCCTGGCGGCGCACTGGCTGCCCGGCGCCCGTCGGCCGTGGATCGCAGCGCTGCTGACCGCGATGACCGGTTCGCTCAACACCACGTACTTCTCGCCGCAGTCGACCGGCATCCTGATGTCGATCGTGATCCTCGTGCTCGCCACCGGACCGCTGCGCGATGCCGCCGTCACCACCGCCGACGGCTCCGTCGCCGCCAAGCCGCGGGCACGGCGCGTGGGGCTCTCGCGGATCGTCGCGATCACCCTCATCGGCATCGTGCTCGCCGTGACCCACCAGATCTCGCCGTACCTGACGGTCGCCGCACTCGTCACGCTCATCGTGTTCCGGATGCTCCGCCCCTGGTGGCTGCCCGCCGTCGTGCTCGTGCCGGCGGTGGTCTTCGCCGCGCTGAACGGCGACATCCTCGGACGGTTCCTGTCGCTCGCGGCGGTCGGACGCGTGCTCGACAACGTGCAGCCGCCCGCGCACGACATGACGGTCCTGCCGAAGCCGCTCGTCACGCGTCTGGCGTTCGACATCCCCGCAGCCGCGCTCGTGGTGCTCGGGCTCATCGCCGTGGTGACCGTCCTGATGCGGCGCGACCGGACGCACTGGGCGCTCCTCGCCACCGCCGCGAGCCCGATCTCGCTGCTCGTCGCCACGAACTACGGCCAGGAGGGCGTCTTCCGCGTCGTGCTCTTCGCGACGCCGTGGATCGCGATCCTGGCGGCGGCGCTCCCGATGCCCGCCGGTCGGTTCGCCCCGGTCGGGGCGGTCCTGCAGCGGGGAATGCGTCCGTCCGCGGTGCGGTTCGCGGTCGCCGGAGCAGCGGTGGCGGCGCTCGTCGCGATCGGTGCGTTCGGGCAGACCTCGCTCGACTGGAACCGCGTCATGACCCGGAGCCAGTCCGCGGCGACGCAGTACTACGACCGCACGGCACCCGCGGGCTCCGTGATGCTGCTCACCGGGTCGGCCAACGCCGTCCCGAGCAACACCGGAGCACGGTACTTCGACGTGGGCTACCTGTCCCGCGAAGCACTCGGCCCGTACCCGGACCCGACCGGCGGCTACGACGCCGAGGCGGACCTGTCGAACGTGACGCGGGAGCTCGTCGTGAACTGGTCGTCCACCGGCTACTACGCCCTGGTCGCCGAGCCCTTCGGCGCCTACGACGAGCGGTACGGCTACCAGAGCGACGCCGACTACCAGGAGCTCGCCGCCGCCATGGCGTCCTCGCCCTACTGGAAGCGGGTCTGGTCGTCGGGGACGACCGCGATGTACGAACTGACGACGGAGGGCCTGCGCCATGCAACCGACTGAACCGACCTCCGACAGACCGCGACGGACGCGACGGGCCACCGTCGCGTCCGTCGCGGGCGTGCTCGCCACCGTGCTCGCCGTGCTGATCGCGCCGAACCTCGCCGTCCAGCCGGCCGCCGCTGCGGCTGCGGACTGCAGCGCCGGGCGGGTGCTCAACGTCGTCGCCCACCCCGACGACGACCTGCTCTTCCAGGGCACGGACCTGCGGAAGGACATCGACGCGGGGCGCTGCGTCCGCTCGGTGATCGTCACCGCCGGTGACGCCGGCAAGCCCGACTGGTACTGGCAGGAACGCCAGGTCGGGCTGATGGCCGCCTACGCGAGCATGGCCGGCGTCGACCCGGCGTCGACGACCGGCTCCACGACGGTCGCCGGACGGACCCTGCTCACCGAGACCCTGACCGCCGACCCGCGGATCAGCCTGGTCTTCATGGACCTGCCGGACGGCAACGTCGAGGGCAACGGCTTCTGGGCGAACGGCTACGAGAGCCTCCAGCGCCTGTACACGGGCGACATGGACACGCTGCACACCGTCGCCGATGCCCCGCACGCCGCCACGTACACGCTCGCGCAGCTCCGGGCGACGCTGCAGGGGATCGTGCAGGACTTCGCGCCGACGGACATCCACACCCTCGACCACGAGGGCGAGTACGGCGACGGGGACCACAGCGACCACCACACGGTCGCGTACCTGACCGACCAGGTGCAGCAGCAGTACACCGGCGCGCACGGCTTCACCGGGTACATGGGGTACCCGATCGCCGACCGTCCGGCGAACCTGACGACGGCCGAGACCCAGGCGAAGGCCGACGCGTTCTTCACCTACGCCGCGCACGACAGCGAGACCTGCGCCTCGTACGAGGCCTGCTCGGCTCGACCCGAGACCTCGTGGCTCAGCCGGCAGTACACCGCCGGCTCACCCGTGCCGACGGACCCCACCGACCCCACGGACCCGACCCCCGCACACAAGGACGTGACGGGTTCGGCGTCGGTGACGGCGAGTGCGGAGAACCCGGCTGATGGTCAGACGGCCGTGAAGGCGGTCGATGGTGTGGTGAGCGGGTACCCGGATGCGCCGACGGCGGAGTGGGTTGCGCCGTCTGGTCGTGCGGGGACGTGGATCCAGCTCGGGTGGGCGGGGGCGACGGTGTTGGACGCGGTCGAGCTCGCTGATCGTCCGAACGCGGTGGACCAGGTGCTGGGTGGGACGTTGACGTTCTCGGACGGTTCGAGTGTGACGGTGCCGGCGTTGAACAACGGCGGTGCGGTGCAGCGGATCACGTTCGCGGCGCGCAGTGTCAGGTGGGTGCGGTTCACGGTGACGGCGGTCAGTGGCGGGACGCAGAACGTCGGGCTCGCCGAGATCCGCGCGTTCTCCCCGGCGAGCAGCGGCGGTACGACGCCGACGCCGACGCCGACGCCGACGCCGACGCCGACGCCCACGCCGACGCCGACGCCCACGCCGACCCCGACGCCCACGCCGACCCCGACGCCCACGCCGACGCCCACTCCGGGCCTGCGGGACGTCACCGGCTCGGCGACCCCGACGGCGATCGCCGACAACCCGGCCGACGGCCAGACCGTCGCGAAGGCCGTCGACGGCGTCGTGTCCGGCCACCCGGTCGACCACACCGCCGAGTGGACCGTGCCCTGGGGACGGACCGGCATCTGGATCCAGCTCGACTGGGCCGCCCCGGTCGCGCTCCAGCGCATCGTCCTGCACGACCGTCCGAACAGCGACGACCAGATCACGAGCGGCACGCTGACGTTCTCGGACGGCAGCCAGGTCGCCGTGGGCGAGCTCCCGAACGACGGCAGTGCCCGCACGGTGGACTTCACCGCCCGCAACGTCACCTGGGTGCGGTTCACCACCACCGGGGTGTCGAACAGCACGATCAACGTCGGTCTCTCGGAGATCCGCGCATGGACAGCTGGATGACCCCGGACGAGGACGGCCCCCGCCCCGTCGCCGAGCAGTCGGCCGCCGCGCACGGTGCCCCACCCGCGCACGGCCTCGGCGCCTCCCGTCACCGCACCCCGCTCCGGACACGGGGACGACGGGTCGCGATCGTGGCCACCGCCCTGGTGGTCGCGGTCGGTGCCGTCGCCGCGGCGACCACCGGCACGACGTCCGTCGGCCCCGGACCCAGCGGGGTCGCGATGCCGACCGGCGACGGGGACGGCTGGAAGCGGGTGTTCTCCGAGGACTTCGACGACACCACCCCGTCGGGCGGGTTTGAGGCAGCGTACGACGACCGGTTCACCGTCTACCACGGCTTCGCGGACACCGCGGGGACCGGTCGGTACCAGGCGTCCACGCTGAGCGCCCACGACGGGATGCTCGACATGCACCTGCGCACGACGAAGGCGGGCACCCCGCTCGCCGGCGGGGTCGTGCCGCTCGTCGACGGACGATGGGGCGGACAGACCTCCGGCCGGTACAGCATCCGGATGAAGAGCGACGAGGTCGACGGCTACGGGGTGGCGGTGCTGCTCTGGAGTGACGAGAACGTCTGGGCGCACGGTGAGATCGACTTCCCCGAGGGGGCTCTCGGTGCGCCCGCCTGGCTCAACGTGCACTGCCTGGTCGACCCGGCCGAGAAGTGCATCCACCACGAGACCGACGCGTCGCTGGCCGACTGGCACACGTACACGATCGAGTGGACGCCGTCGCGGATGTCGTTCCTGGTCGACGACGAGGTCGTCGGGAGCACCACACAGGACATCCCCGTGGAGCGCATGCACCTGGTCGTGCAGACGGGATCGCTCGAGGGCCTGCCGCCCCGGGACGCCGCCGGGTCGTTGCTGGTCGACTGGATGACGATCGACGTGCCCGCGGACGGCGAGAGCCCCCGGGCCACGCTGCCGTCCACGGAACCCACCGCCGGCTGACGGCGCCGAGCCCGGCGCAGACCGACGCCGCCGCCCGGTGCACGCAGACGACGCCGGGCCCGGCCCGGTCAGCGCCGGGCGTGTGCCAGCAGCGCCTGCAGCAGCGCGCGCACGTGCGGCTCGCGCCCGTAGCGGTCACGCACCCACGCGCGGCACCGTGCGGCGAGGGACGGGTCGCGCTCGGCGTCGTCGAGGGTGTCGAGCAGCTTCTCCGCCAGTGCGTCGGGGTCGGCCGGGTCGACGGTGTACCGCGCCCAGTCACCCGACAGGATCTCCCCGGTGCCGCCCGATGCGGCCGCGACGACGGGACGGCCGGTGGACATCGCCTCGACCACGACCCGGCCGAAGCCCTCGGGCTCGATGGACGGCGCCACCACGACGTCGGCGGCGTGCAGGAGCGGGACGACGTCGTCCCGCTCGGGGAGCACGAGCACGGAACCGGCGGGGAGCGCGTCGATCGCGGCGTGCACGGCGTCGGCTTCCTCCGGGTAGAGGGCACCGGCCAGCACGAGGAGCGGCGCGGGCGCCGTGTGACCGGCCACGGGGGGAGTGGTGACCGGCACGCGTGCCGCGGCGGTCGTGCGGACGCGACCCCACGCCTCCAGGAGGGCGAGCACGCCCTTCGACCGGGTGAGCCGACCGTAGTAGAGCACCGTCGGGGTGTCCTCGGCGATGCCGAGTGCCGCGCGGGCGTCGTGCACCGACGCCGGGGTGGCGGCCGGGAACGCGTCGGTGTCGACGCCGTTCGGCACGATCGTGATGCGGTCCGTCGGCACGCCGGACGCCGCCCAGGCGCGCGCCATCGCGTGCGAGACGGCGAAGTAGCGGGTGCGGCCGCCGGCGATCGGTCCGAGCCGCCGGTAGTTCGGCGCGTGGTGCAGGTGCACCGCGAGCGGGACTCCGGAGACGAGCGACGCGACCCGGCCGAACGGCAGGTACTCGGGGCGGTTCAGCCAGAGGACGTCGAGGTGTGATCGTCGGATCCGCAGTCCCTCGCGGGCGAAGCGCCAGGCGTCGCGGAGTGCCGTGGTGATGCCGAACCGGTAGTCGGTGGCCTCCACCAGGCGCACGCCCATCGCCTCGTAGGGCGGCGGGCCCTCGGCGGCGCGCGGGGACTGGGCGTTCCGGTGCCAGACCTCGACCTCGTGGCCGGCGGCGACGAGCTCGCGGGTGTCCTCGAGCACGCAGCGTTCGAGTCCGCCGGTGATGGCGAGTCCGGTCACCAGCACGCCGACGCGGAGTCGGCGGGTGCCGTCGGTTGCAGTCTGTCGCGGTCTCACGAGACACCACCCCTTGCGGTCTTCAGTCGGCGGAGGAACCAGGGGAGGCAGGCGACCACCCCGGCGATGCGGACCCAGTTCCAGAGCACGTCCTGCGGCAGGAGCAGGGACGCGGCGGCCACGACGAGCGCGGCGAGGGTCGTCAGGACGATCCGGGCTCCCGGTCCGCGCCACTCGCGGCGGTCGGGCAGGGCCAGCAGCTGCATGGCGGCCAGGATCGCGTAGGCGACGACGGTGGCGAGGCCCGCGCCGGCGATGCCGAGCACGGGCACGAGCACGAGGTTCGCGCCGATGTTCACGGCGCCGGCGATCGCGGCGATCACCCCGACGGCGACACCGCGGCGTTCGACCAGCAGCAGGCGTCCGGTCGCACCGCTGGCGACCACGGGGAACGCGGTGATCGCGACGACGAAGACGACGACCGAGAGCTCCTGCACGCGGTACGACGCCGGGGCGAGGATCGGCAGCGCGACCGGTGACACCAGGGTCACGGCGAGCAGGACCGGTCCGAGCATCTTGTACAGCTCGTCGCGGGAGTGCATGGCGAGCTGCCGGCGGGCGACCGGGTCGCGGAGGGCGGCGAAGTGCGGCGCCCAGGCTTGGTTCGTGAAGGTCAGGAGCAGGATGACGGCCGAGCCGACGACGTAGGCGATCTGGTATCGGGCCACCTCGTCCGGGCCGAGCAGCCGCTGGACGACGATCCGGTCGCCGGCGTTCAGCACGAAGTACGACAGGTTGCCGAGGGCGATCGGCACGCCGAGGCGGAACGCCCGGGCGGTGGTCCTGCGGTCGAACAGGCCGGCGAGACGCGGGCGGGTCGCCGCGATGCCGATGACCATCGCCACGCCCTGGGCGACGACACCGCCCCACGCGTAGGTGGTCGCGTCGGCCTGCACCCAGGTGAGGAGCCCGAGGCCGATGACCGAGCCGCCGATCGAGGACAGCAGGCTCGTGACCGCGAAGACCCGGATGCGGTCCTGGGCGACGAGCAGCGCGAGGGAGATCTGCACGATGGCGGCCGGGCCGGTCCAGAGCACCGCGACGAGGAGCAGCGGGTGGTTGCCGACGAAGCCGGCTGCGTCGGCCCAGACCGGGATCGTGGTGAGCGCGGCGACGGTGACGACGATCGCGGTGACCATGCCGACGGCGAGCAGGCCACGCGCCCGGCGGTCGTCGCCGTCCTCGGCGCGCTGCAGCACCGACGCCTGGTCGATGCCGAGGACTGCCAGGACGACGAGCGCCTGGTACAGGGCGATGGCCGAGGCGAGGACGCCGAACTCGGCCGGCGGCATGAGGTGCGCGAGCACCGGGGAGATGAGCGACGAGACGACGAGCTGCATCGACCAGACGACGACGTACAGCAGGCCGCGGCCGAACAGGACGGAGGCGCCCTTCCGCACCGCGACCGACCCCGTGTCGAGCGACTCGGGCACGGCGGCGACGGGGACGGGTGCCTCGCGCGCTGCGCGGGCCTCGCGGCGGGTCTGCGGGGGGAAGCTCACGGCGCGACCACCGCTGCCGCGTCCTGCCGCGCCGACGCCGACGCCGACCCCGACACCGCGCCCGCACCCTGGCGCAGCCCGAAGGCAGCGTCAACGACGTCGAGCAGGTCACCGCTCCGGTCGGTCGAGAACTTCCGCGCGAACAGGTGCTGCACCTCGACGTCCGCGTCCGCCCGACGCTCGAGCAGCTGCCCCGCGTCGGCGACGGTCAACCACGGCGGGCTCTTCCGCGCGGTGCCGTCCCACCCGATCCACCAGAGCGGCTGGGAGACGTGCTCGTCGGCGAACCCCGGTGTCAGCGACGGCGAGTTGAGCACCGACGGCACGAAGGTCTCGTCGGCGACCCAGGTGCGCTGCCAGAACCGGACCAGGTCGGGGCGCTGGTCCACGGTGTCCACGACCGCGGCGGCGTGCCGGCGGGCGAGGACCTTGAGCTGTGAGCCCCCGGCGAAGGAGACCTTCGCCGGCACGCGGCGGGGGACCGGCAGCCGGAGCATGTGCTTCCGCCACGCCCAGTGCCGGAACCGGATGCGGGAGATGCCGCCGTCACGGCCCCACGGTGCGAACGGCAGCGGGTTGACCGAGATGAACGACTCCTCGCGGTGGGACTCGAGCAGGGTCGTGATCTCGGCGGGGTTCGCGAGCGGGTAGTCGCTGCCGGTCAGGACGGCCACGTGCGAGGCGTCGGTCTCGGCCAGGGCGGCCCGGTAGCCGGACACCTCGGCGGCGACGTTCTCCCAGCGGGCCCAGCCCGTCCGGATGCGGGGGAGCAGCCGGACGCGGTCCGGCAGTCCGTCGGTCATGGCGCGGAACACCGTCTCGGGCGTGCGCGCGTCGCAGTGCAGGAACACCGGGAACGGGTCGAGCGCCTCGACGAGTCGGCGCACGTGTGCCGGGTCCTCGTGGGCGAGGACGATGCACGCGGGGACCGCGGGGGAGATGGCCATGGACGCGACGCTAACCGCGCCGTTCCGGGGCCGACAAGGCGACCCGTGCCCGTCTGCGGGGAAGCGGCGGTTTCCCGCACCGCCCCCGATCGGTCAGTGCTCGAAAGCGCCTGATCAGCGCTTCTTGCGGAACTTCTGGCAGTCGCAGAGTGCGCAGTCCGTGCCCGGACGGTAGTGCTCGTGGGCGTCCTGCACGTGGCCGCAGACGCAGGTCACGGCGTCGACCACGAAGACGCTCTGTTCCGAGTGGAGCACGGCGCCGAGCTCGTCGGTGGGGCCCATCGACATGCGTCCTCCTCGTGCCCGGCGTGCTGCCGCCGAGTCGTCCTCACGATCCTACCGTCCGGGGGTGTGCACTGGCGGCAAACCGCAAGTCGGACGACCGTCGCCGCAACCGCGGGCGGCCGCCGTTGACCCCGCAGCAGCCCCACCGGAGCATCGGACCATGACCGACCAGCAGGCCACCACCACCCGCGTGCTCACGCTCACGCCCGCGATGCCGTCCCCGGACGTGCCCGCCTGGGCCGGCGCGGCCTGGGTCGGCGCCGTCGACCGGCAGGAGGCGCTCGCCGCGTCCGCCGTCGAACTCGCCGGTGCCACCGGCTTCCGCCGCGCCCGCCTGCTCGTCCGTGACGGACGCGAGATCGCCGGGTTCGTCGACGTCAGCGTCGACGCGGACGGCGGCGTGGACCCGGCCGAGCTGGGACCGGCCCTGCGCGCGCTGCGCACCACGGGCCTCCCGGCCGCCCCCGCGGGGACGCCGGTCGGGCGCATCTCCGTCGTCATCGGTACCCGCGACCGGCCGGACGACCTGCGCCGCTGCGTGCGCTCGGTGCTCGCGTCCGAGCACGACGACTTCGAGGTCCTGGTCGTCGACAACGCGCCCACCACCACCGCGACCCGCGACGTGGTCACGTCGCTCGCGGACCCGCGCCTGCGGTACGTCCTGGAGGCCCGACCCGGCGTCTCGCGCGCACGGAACGCCGGACTCGCCCTCGCGTCCGGGGCCGTCGTCGCCTTCGTCGACGACGACGTGGTCGTCGACCGGCACTGGCTCGCAGCGCTCGCCGACGCGTACGCCCGCGACGCGGACGTCGTCTGCGTGACCGGCCTCGTGCCCAGCGGCGAACTCCGGACTCCCACGCAGCGGTACTTCGACGAGCGCGTCACCTGGGCGCGCAACACCGACCGCCGGGTGTTCCGCACGTCGGCGCCGCCGGCGGACCTCCCGCTGTTCCCGTTCTCCGTGGGCGCGTTCGGCACCGGTGCCAACATGTCGCTCCGCCGCTCGGCCGCGCTCGCCCTGGGCGGGTTCGACGTCGCACTCGGCCCGGGCACCCTGGCCCGCGCCGGCGAGGACCCCGACCTGTTCACCCGGGTGCTGTTCTCCGGCGGCGCGCTCGCCGTGGAGCCCACGGCCGTCGTCTGGCACAAGCACCGGCCGGACCGTGCGGCGCTGCGCTCGCAGGCGCTCGGCTACGGCACCGGCCTCGGCGCGTGGGTCGCGAAGCTCATGCTGCGACCGCGCACCGCACTGGCCGTGCTGCGTCGGGCGGTCGGGGCGCTGCGGCAGCTCGGCGCGCTCGGACAGGGCACCGGTGCCGACACCGACCAGGTGTCCGCCGCGGTGGACGCCGTGGGCGGGTGGCCCGTTGACGACGCGTTCCGCGAGGCGACGGCCGGCCTCAAGCGCGTCGAGCTCGTTGCGGCGCTCGGTGGCCCGTGGCGGTACGTCGTCGGGCGGTCGCGGCGCGGGTGACCGCGGCGCGGGCGACCGCGCTCCGCGTGCGCGGTGCGCACGGCAGGCACCGCGTGCACCGCACGCACGCACCGGACGGACGGGAGGCCCGTGGCGACGCTGCCACGGGCCTCCCGTCCGTCCGGTGCGGACGTCTCCTGCACGCCGCCTACGGGCGGAAGCGGCCCTCCTCGACCTCGCGCCAGAACCGACGGCTGCGGAAGTACGCCGCCGGACCCGCCGGGAAGCCGCGGAACTCGTGGTACGCCAGCGAGCGCGGGATCCGGGTCGTGGAGGCCTCGGTGATGCTCTCCGCCGCGGCGTCACGCCGGCCGGCCAGCCGTGACACGAGCTGCTTCAGCTTGATCTTGCCGGCGCGGGGCATCAGCCGCGCGAGCACGAGCGCGTGCCGGCGGTCCTTCGCGATGAGCTCGCACATCAGCGCCGTGAACCCGACGCCGTTCGAGTGGAGCTGCCCGTGCAGCCCGGCGAGGTCCTGCCGGTGCCGGTGGTGGACGACCGCACGGGGTTCGAAGCCGATCCGGCCACCGCTCCACAGGATGTCGATGAAGATCGCCAGGTCCTCGCCGCCGCGGGCCGGCACACCGGCACCGAGCACGGGGTCGAACCCGCCGACGGCGTCGAACGCCGACCGTCGGACCGCCCAGTTCGCGCCGGCGCCGTAGCCGCCGATGCCGTACACGGCGAAGTGCTTCTGCACCGAGCCGTCGGGTCGGACGGCCCGGGCCTGCGCGTGCCGCATGACCCCGGGGACGTCGTCCGGCACGATCGTCACCGGCTGGAAGGTGCGCTCGCCGCTGAAGCCGCCGTAGTACGCCTCGTACCAGATCTGCGCGGGGGTCTCGAGCTCGACGGGCAGGATCATCCCGGTGACCGCGGCGACCTCGGGCTCGCGGACGAAGCGCGTGCCGATGGACCGGAGCCACTGTGCGTCCACCCGGACGTCGTCGTCGGTGAACGCGATGATCTCGCCGTGCGCCGCTGCGACCCCGGCGTTGCGACCGGCGGAGCAGCCCGGACGGCGCTCGGTGACCAGCCGGACGTCGCGGCCCTCGAGCAGCCCGGGCAGGGCGTCGACCTCGGGCAGCTTCACGCGGTTGTCGACGAGGATGACCTCGTACCGCGGGTAGTCGAGGTGCTCGAGGAAGTCGAGCAGCTTCCGGATGTCCTCGACCCGGGTGACGATGGTCGACACGACGATCGAGATGAGCGGGAGCTCGAGGTCGGGGATCGGGGTCTCCGTCGCACCGGAGGTCCGTGCGAGGCCGTCGACCAGGGGCGCCATCGCGCGGGCGGCGTCGGCCGGGTCCGCGGTGAGCAGCACGTCGAGGGTGGTGACGGGGAAGCCGTCGCGGTAGCCGACGACGAGCGCGGAGGAACCCGACTCGTCGGCGACCAGGCGCGGCAGCGGAGCGTCGAGGTCGACGCTGACGACCCGACGGGGGCCGGGCACGGTGACGGAGGAGTGCAGGGTCATGGTCGGGACGCTACGACCGCCCGCGGTGTCCGGACAACGGACCGGACCAGCAGTGGCGGGGTTCGTGCGGGGTTCCGCAGCGCGGTGCGTGTGCCCCCGACGGGGGTGAGCGCTCACCCAGGAAGCCACGGGAACCTCATGGGTCACGCTCAGGTCACGGAACCGATGCAACCGGTTGCGCTCCCGCCGGACCGGGCGTAGCTTCCTCCACCAGCAGGCAGCGGCGCCTGCTCCAGGGCAGTGTCGTCGAACCCGGTCGATGCCCCCTGGTGATCTCAATGAGGAGACAACGCTGTGAAGACAACACGCTCCAGGGTGCGGTTCGCATCCGTTGCCGGGGTCGCCGTCATCGGCCTCGTGCTCACCGGCTGCTCGAGCGGGAGCTCCGGCGCCGGATCGGACGACGCCAAGAGCGGCCAGGACAGCCGCGGCCCCATCACCTACGTGCAGGGCAAGGACAACTCGAACGTCGTCCGCCCGCTCATCGCGAAGTGGAACAAGGCCCACCCGGACGAGAAGGTCACCTTCAAGGAACAGTCCGACCAGGCCGACCAGCAGCACGACGACCTCGTGCAGCACTTCCAGGCGAAGGACGAGAACTACGACGTCGTCGACGTGGACGTCGTCTGGACCGCCGAGTTCGCCGCCAAGAGCTGGCTGACGCCGCTGACCGGCGACATGGAGCTCGACACCTCGAAGCTCCTGCCGTCGACGGTGAAGACCGCCACCTACAACGACACCCTCTACGCCGCTCCGCAGACCTCGGACGGCGCACTGCTCTACTACCGCAAGGACCTCGTCAAGACGCCTCCCACCACGTGGAAGGAGATGATGGACGACTGCAAGATCGCGAAGGACGCCGGCATCGGTTGCTACGCGGGGCAGTTCGCGAAGTACGAGGGCCTGACGGTGAACGCCTCCGAGGCGATCAACGGCTCCGGCGGTTCGGTGCTCGGCAGCGACGGTGCGCCCGACGTCGACACCGACAAGGCGAAGGCCGGCCTGCAGAACCTGGTGGACGCGTTCGAGGACGGGAACATCCCGGCCGAGGCGATCACCTACCAGGAGGAGCAGGGCCGCACCGCGTTCGAAGCCGGCAAGCTGCTGTTCCTGCGCAACTGGCCGTACGTCTACAGCCTCGCCAAGACCGACGGCTCGTCGAAGGTCAAGGACACCTTCGGCATCGCGCCGATCCCCGGTGCCGACGGCGTCGGTGCCTCCACGCTCGGCGGCCACAACGCGGCCATCAGCGTGTACTCGAAGCACAAGGCCACGGCGCACGACTTCCTCGAGTTCCTGACCTCGGACGAGACGCAGAAGTTCTTCGCGACCCAGGGCTCGCTCGCCCCGGTCGTCGGTGACCTGTACACCGACCCCGAGCTGACGAAGCAGCTGCCCTACCTGCCGACGCTGCTCAAGTCGATCGAGTCGGCGGAGCCGCGCCCGGTCACGCCGTTCTACCCGGCCGTCACGAAGGCGATCCAGGACAACACCTACGCCGCGCTCAAGGGATCGAAGTCGGTCGACGAAGCCATGAAGGACATGCAGGACGCCCTCAAGTCGGCGACCAGCAGCTAGCGGCGCACGCCGCTTGATGGACGGGAGGCCCGTGGCGGGTCCGCCACGGGCCTCCCGTCCGCCCCATACTTGCGTTCCGACACCCCCGGCAAGGAGGCCGACACGTGTCAGCAGCAACCGAGATCCCCGCAGCCATCCCCAATCCGACGGGCACGGAACCGAAGCGCCGACGGCGCAAGGGCGGACTCAACGCCGAGCACGGCCGGTGGGCCGTGTACCTCATCGGCCCGACGATCGTGCTCCTGGCGGTCGTCATCGGGTACCCCGTGGTCAGCGCGGTCATCCAGTCGTTCCAGCTCGACCAGGGCCTCGACAAGGCGACCGGTCTGTTCGTCGAGGGCGGCTTCGCCGGCGTCACGAACTACGTGCACTGGCTCGGCCAGCGGTGCGGGGACGTCGCGTGCCCGCCCGGCAACCTCGGTTCCCAGTTCTGGGTCGCCTTCGGGAACACGTTCTTCTTCACGTTCGTGACCGTGATCCTCGAGACCGTCATCGGTCTGTGGATGGCCATCATCATGAACCGCAACTTCAAGGGCCGCGCCCTCGTCCGTGCCGCGATCCTGGTGCCGTGGGCGATCCCGACCGCCGTCACCGCGAAGCTCTGGTACTTCATCTTCGACGCGAACGGTGTGCTCAACCACGTGATCGGGCACCAGGTCCTCTGGTTCTCCGACGAATGGGCGTCACGGTTCGCGATCGTCATCGCCGACACCTGGAAGACCACGCCGTTCATGGCGCTGCTCATCCTGGCCGGCCTGCAGCTCATCCCCGAGGACGTCTACGAGGCGGGGAAGATGGACGGCGCCTCGACCCTCCAGCGCTTCTTCCTCATCACGCTCCCGCTCGTCCGGCCGGCCCTGATGGTCGCCATCCTGTTCCGTGTCCTCGATGCCCTGCGCATCTACGACCTCATCGCGATCATGACCGGCGGTGGTGGTGGTTCCGGGAACGCGACCGTGTCGCTGTCGGTGCTGGTCGTCGACCAGATCCGGCAGGGGTTCAACGCCGCATCGGCCCTGTCCACCATCACGTTCCTCATCGTCTTCATCGTCGCGTTCGTCTTCGTCCGGTTCCTCGGCGCGAACGTCGTGCAGACGCAGGCAGCCCAGCAGAAGGGTGAACTCAAGTGACCCTCGCAGCAGATCGTCCCCGCCGCACCGCCGCGACCCGCGACCGGGCGACGGACCGTCCCGACGTGCGGGTCCGGCGCGAGACGGGCCCGAAGCTCCGGACCGCCGTGCAGGCCGTCGTCATCGCCGTGTGGTGCCTCCTGCCGTTCTACTGGATGGTCGTCACGAGCTTCCGCGAGGTCGGGTACACGTTCGACGCCACCCCGTGGTTCACCCACGTGACCCTCGACAACTACGCGACCGCGTTCTCGACCGCGCTGGGCAACCACCTCGGCCGAGCGCTCCTGAACAGCGTGTTCATCGGGGTCGCGGTGACCGTCATCGCCCTGCTCGTCGGCACCACGGCGGCGTACGCCCTCGCCCGGCTCGAGTTCCGCGGCAAGTCGCTCATCGCCGGCGCGATCCTGGCCGCGTCGATGTTCCCCGGCGTCGCCCTCATCTCGCCGCTGTTCCAGCTGTTCACCGACATCGGGTGGATGGGGTCGTACCAGGCGCTCATCCTGCCGAGCATCTCGTTCGTGCTGCCGCTGACCGTGTACACGCTCGCGTCGTTCTTCCGCGAGATGCCGTGGGACCTCGAAGAGGCAGCCCGCATCGACGGGTGCACCCGGGTGCAGGCGTTCCGGCGGATCATCCTGCCGCTCGCGGCGCCCGCGGTGTTCACCACGGCGATCCTGGCGTTCATCTCGAGCTGGAACGAGTACCTCATCTCGTCGCAGCTGTCGAGTGACGCGACCCAGCCGGTGACCGTGGCGATCGCCTCGTTCGCCGGGTCGCAGCCGCACCAGGAGCCCTACACGGCGGTGATGGCCGCCGGCACGATCGTCACGATCCCGCTGGTCATCCTCGTGCTGATCTTCCAGCGGCGCATCGTGGCGGGGCTCACCGCCGGCGGCGTGAAGGGCTGACGACCATGGCCCAGCGCGGACCCACCCGTCCCACCGCCCACATCGAGGAGGCCATCGGCTTCGTCGGGATGTTCGGCGTCCTGTTCCTCGGCGTCACGGTGTTCTGCGAGCTCACCGGGCGACCGGCGCTCGGCTGGGCGCTCACCCTGCTCGTGTGCGTGCTCGGCGTCGTCGCCCTGGACCGGTGGCGGGTCGCCGTCCTCCGCCGGACCGCACCGCAGGACGGCACGGGTGCGTCCGTGCCCCGGGGCGTCGGTGCTGCGCCCGCGGTCGCCCCGGTGCACACGTCGGTCACCGACCCCACCGGTCGCCGACCCCGACCCGGCGCGGACGGACGGGTGCACCAGCACGCCGGCTGGGACGAGGTCGCACCGGGTGCACGACGGCCGGCGCGCTCCGCCCGGGTGCCGCAACGCCGGGCGGACCGCGGTGTGCCCGCGGTGGCGGCCCGACGGGGTGGACCCGACGCACCGGCGGACGTGACGCACGGCACGGACGGCTGACGGGCCTCCCGGGTCGCACCGATGGGGATCCAGGAGATCGCGACCGTCACGGGGCTGTCGAAGTCCACCGTCTCGCGGGCGCTCCGCGGCATGTCGAACGTGGCCGACACCACGATCGAGCAGGTGCAGCGGGTCGCCGACGAACTCGGGTACGTCCCGAGCTCGGCGGCGGCCGGCCTCGCCACCGGGCGTCAGCGCGCCGTCGGGGTGGTCGTGCCCGTCATCGACCGCTGGTTCTACGTGAAGGCGCTCGGCGGTGTCGACGCGGAGCTCCGCCAGGCCGGGTACGACCTGGTCCTCTACAACCTCGGCGGCCCGGGCGGCGACCGTGACCGGGCGTTCCGGCGCTCGATGCTGCGCCACCGCGTCGACGGCCTCGTCCTGCTCTCCCTGGTGCTCGACGCCACCGAACGGGCCGAGCTCGAACTCAGCCGGCACCCCATGGTCGTCATCGGCGGCCCGGCACCGGGCCTGCGGAACGTGGGCGTCGACGACCGCGAGGTCACCCGGATAGCGGTCGAACACCTGCACGGCCTCGGCCACCGACGCATCGCCTACGTCGGCGGGCAGGACGAGGCCGGCATGAACGTCGCCGTGCCGCACCTGCGACGAGACGGGTTCCTCGACGCCGTGCGGTCGTCGGGACAGGCGGTGCCGGAACGGTGGTCCCTCGACGGCCGGTTCTCGTTCGCCGGCGGGACCGCTGCCGGGGCCGTGCTGTTCGCCGAGCCCGCGTCGGAGCGACCGACGGCGGTGCTCTGCGCGTCGGACGAGATGGCCCTCGGTGTCCTGCTGGCCGCACGCCGAGCCGGCCTCGCGGTCCCCGAGGACGTGTCGGTGATGGGGATCGACGGCCACGAGTACGGCTCGACCGTCGGACTCACCACCGTCGCGCAGGACCCGGTGGCGCAGGGACGCACCGCCGCACGGGCCGTGCTCGCCGAGGTCGACGGCGGTGTCGCCGGCCCGATCGCGGCGGCACCAGCGCACCTGGTCGTCCGCGCGACCACGGGTCCCGGCCCGCACGGTCCCGCGTAGGGTCGCCCGCATGGAGGTCACCAAACTCGAACACGCCTGCCAGGTCATCACCGAGGGGGACGCCCGCCTGGTCCTCGACCCGGGGAACCTCACCCGACCGGTCGACGTGACCGGGGTCGTCGCCGTCGTCGTCACGCACGAGCACCCGGACCACGTCACCCCCGAGCAGGTCCGGCGCATCCTCGACGCCAACCCCCGTGCGGTCGTCATCGGACCGGAGGGCGTGCGCGCGGCGCTCGCCGAGGCGGGTGTCACGGTGGACGTCGTCACGGACGGCGACCACCGGACGGTCGGCCCCTTCACGCTCACCTTCCACGGCACGCGGCACCAGCTGATCCACGCCTCGGTGCCGATCGTCGACAACACCGGCGTGCTCGTGAACGGCCGGCTGTTCCACCCGGGCGACTCCTACACGGACCCGGGCGTCCCGGTCGAGGTCCTCGCTGCACCCGTCGGGGCGCCGTGGCTCAAGGTCGCCGAGATGATGGACTACGTCGCCGCGATCGCGCCGTCCCGGGCGTACCCGATCCACGAGGCCACCCTGTCCGAGGTCGGCCTCGGCATGCACACGGGCCGGCTCCGCGAGGCCGTCGAGCCCGCCGGGTCGCTCGTCGTGCTGCGTCCGGGGGAGTCGCTGACGCTCTAGGGCTGCGCGGCGCGGCGCTGCGCTGCGCTGCGCTGCGCGGCCTGGAGGCCCGTGGCGGCGCCGCCACGCGCCTCCTGTCCGCATCGTGTGCAGGAACGGTCGGGTCCGTCCGCCCGAGGCGACCATTCCTGCTCACGAAGCGCGGCGCAGTCGCGCCGCGACCAGGCGGTCGAGCGTCAGGGCGTCCCACGGAGCGTGCCGCTCGGCGTCGTTGTCGAAGTACACGTAGACGTCCCGGCCGGCCTCGGCGTGCTCGAGGACCGTCGTCGCCCACCCGCCGAGCGCCTGGGGCGAGTACCCGTCGTGGTAGGTCCGGGGCGCGCCGTGCAACCGGAGGTACGCGAGCGGCGCCCCGGTGTCCGCCCGGAAGCGGGGGAAGTCGCCGGCGTGCGAGTCGACGAGGGCGACGCGGTGCCGGCCGAGCACGTCGAGGTGCTCGTCGCCGAAGCCGGCTGCCCGGACCTCGAGCGCGTGGTGGATCGACCACGCCGGTTCCTCGGGCACCGCGAGACCGTCCGGTTCGGCGGGGACCTTGTCGTCGTGGTGGCGTGCGAGCTCAGCGGCGGCACCGTGCGTCGGGGGGAGCAGCCCGAGGAACGCGTCGAGCACCTCCGGCGTCGGCAGCAGGCGCTCGGGCAGCTGCCAGAGCACGGGCCCGAGGGTGTCCCCGAGCTCCAGCGGACCCGAGGCGAAGAAGTTCGCCAGCGCGGTGTCGACATTCCGCAGCCGCAGCATGTGCGTGACGTACCGGCCGCCCTTGACCGCGAACCGGAACGGCTGCCCGCCCGAGGCCGCACGCCACGCCCGGTAGCGCGCCGGGCGCTGCAGCGAGTAGAAGGATCCGTTCAGCTCCACCGTCGGGAACCGCGACGCCACGTGCTCGAGCCACCGCCGCTTCGCGAGTCCCTCGGGGTAGAAGTCCCCGCGCCAGCCGTCGTACTGCCACCCGGACAGGCCGATCCGCACCGCGGCCGACGGGCAGCCGCTCACGTGTCTGGCCCGGGCGATCGCGTCGTGGTCGGCCGTCATCGATCCACCGTATGCCTGCTCCGACATGGCGGCACACCCGGGCGACACGCCCCGTTTTGGTGCGGATGCGAGCCTTGTGCAATACTTGTCGAGTTGTCGGAACGGCCCCATCGTATAGCGGCCTAGTACGCTGCCCTCTCACGGCGGTAACGCGGGTTCGAATCCCGCTGGGGTCACCACAGGTGACATGCTCCGAGTCCGACAACAGCCGCGGCCCCATCGTATAGCGGCCTAGTACGCTGCCCTCTCACGGCGGTAACGCGGGTTCGAATCCCGCTGGGGTCACCAGCACGCAAACCCCCGTCCAGCTCCGGCTCGGCGGGGGTTTCGTCGTCTCGGCTAGCCTGGATCGTCCCCGTCGTCCGGGGAACGACCGCCTCGCGACGGGAGCACGATGCACGCCGAACGCCCACCGCACCTGCACTGGAGGCTCGTCGCCCTCGTCGCCCTCGGCGGCGCGATCGGGACGGCCGTCCGCGCACTCCTCGCAGCGGCGTTCCCCGCGCACGACGGGATCAGCTGGACCATCCTCGTGATCAACGTCGTCGGGGCGTTCTGCCTCGGGTTCCTGCTCGACGCGCTCGTGCGCCGCGGCCCCGACGTCGGTCGTCGTCGCGCGGTCCGGCTGTTCGTCGGCACCGGCGTGCTCGGCGGTTTCACGACCTACAGCACGCTCGCGGACGACACCGCGCAGCTGCTCGACCTCGGCCGCTGGACGGCGGGCACCGGGTACGCGCTGCTGTCGATCGTGCTCGGACTCGTTGCGGTCGTCCTCGGTCTGTGGGTCGCCGCGGCCACCCGGCCCCGCACCCGCCCTGAGCCGCTGCCGGACGCCCGATGAGCCCGGTCGAACTGATCCTGGTCGCCGTCGGCGGAGGAGCCGGTGCCGCCCTGCGCTTCGTGCTCGACGGCGTCGTCAAGGGCCGCATCGCCGGTTCCCGGTTCGCCGGGTTCCCGGTCGGGACCCTGCTCATCAACGTGTCCGGATCGCTCGTGCTCGGGGTCCTGACGGGCCTCGGGCAGGCCGGCACCATCCCCGCCTCGACGGTCGCTGTGCTCGGGACGGGCATGATGGGTGGGTACACGACGTTCTCGACGGCGAGCGTCGAGACCGTACAGCTCCTCCGATCCGGCAAGACCCGGCTCGCCGTCCTGAACGGCCTCGGGATGCTCGTCGTCTCGGTCGGCGCAGCTGCGCTCGGCCTCTGGATCGGAAGGAACTCATGACCTCGGAACGCCCCGGCGAACTCGTCCTCGTCCGTCACGGAGAGACGGAGTGGTCGAAGAGCGGGCAGCACACCGGCCGCACCGACATCCCGCTCACCGACAACGGTGTCGAGCAGGCGAAGCGCGCGGGCCGGTACCTCGGGGACCGGTCGTTCGCGCTGGCGCTGTCGAGCCCGCTGCAGCGCGCCCGCGACACCGCGCACCTGATCGGCGTCGAGCCGGAGCTCGACGAGGACCTGTACGAGTGGGACTACGGCGCGTACGAGGGCCTCACCACCCCGCAGATCAAGGTGCTGCGCCACGGTCCGTGGGACCTCTGGACAGACGGCGTCCCCGCCGGCGACACCCCCGGTGAGAACGCCGCCGAGGTCCGGGTGCGCGTCGAGCGCATCCTGAACCGCGCCCGTCCGGTGCTCGCCGAGGGCCACGACGCGGTGTTCATCGCCCACGGCCACGTGCTGCGGGCGCTCGGTGCCGCGTGGATCCGACTCGCGCCGCAGGACGGCGCCGTGCTGAAGCTCGGCACCGCCTCGGTCAGCATCCTCGGCTACGAACACGGCCGCCCCGTCATCGACGCCTGGAACATCCAGCCGCGCGACTGACGCGCTGGTGGGGTGGACGGGCTCGCGAAAGCGACAGACCCGCGGCACGCGGTGCCGTCCCGTCCGCGAAAGCGACAGATCCCCGCGGTTGTCCCGCAGCGATCTGTCGCTTTCGCAGGACGCAGTGGTCGCGTCCGCCGTCCGCGCACGTTGCTTCCCCTGTCACGCGCGATGGCAGGCGGATTCGGGCGTACCTGGTCGAAAGGAACGACCAGGGACGCCCGGTTCGACCAGGCACGCCCGGTTCGACCAGGCATGCCCAGTTCGACGAGGTACGCCCGGTTCGACGAGGTACGCCCGGTTCGACGAGGTACGCCCGGTTCGACCAGGTACGCCCGGTACGCCCGGTTCGACCAGGGACGCCCGGAACGACCAGGCGCGTCAGACGGTGCGGATCGCGCTCGTCGCACCGAGGGCACGGCCACGCCGGCGCTCGATCGCGCGCCCGACGAGCAGTAGCCCCACGCTGACCGCAGCACCGAGCACGGTCTGCGCGATGCGGTCGAGCGCCAGCAGCTGCGGCGCCTCGGGCAGGCTCAGCCACGACACCGCCAGGGCGAGCGGGGTGAGGAACAGCAGGCACACGGCGTAGTTCCGGGCGACGAAGATCTCGGCGAAGAACTGCCCGACGACGGCCAGCACGACGATCCACCACGCCGACGGCTCGAGCAGCAGGATGCCGACCGCGATCACGGTGCCGCCGATCGTGCCGACCACACGCTGCCCGGCGCGGACCACGGTGTGCCGCTGGCGGATCGCCGGCAGGGTCGACACCACCGCGATGACGGCCCAGTACGGGTGCCCGAGCCAGGGGATCGACTCCGCGACCGCACCGGCGACGAGTGACCCGACGACGTTGAGCCCGACGGTCTCCCACAGCGCCGGTGTCCCCAGGACCGCGAGCGACCGGTGCTTGCGGTCGGCCAGCGGGCGGAACCGGTGCGGGGCGTGCGGGTGGAGCACCCGACGGAGCACCGCACCGGACATCGCGACGAGCCAGGCCCAGACCACCGAGCAGACGATGATCGTCGTGACGAGCGGGACGTCGGCCGGGCGCATCGGCACGAGTGCGGACACGACGAACGCGAACACCGGGAAGATCGGCTGCGCGGGGATCGCCCGGAGCGTGGAGAGGGTGCAGACCGCGACCACCAGGACGACGACGAGACCCACGGCCTGCAGCCAGAGCGGCGACCCGACGAGCCCGACCCCGATGCCGGCGAACATGCAGAGTGCCTGCAGCGCACCCGCGACGCCGGTGGTGACGGCACGCTGCCGGTAGGGCTCGGTCGCACCGAAGATGGCGGTGAACCCGGCGAACATGGCGAAGGCGGCGTACGCCGGCATGCCGAGGGCGATGAGCAGCGCGAGCGGTGCGCCACCGGCGATCGCGGCGCGTGCCGCGCCCTCGAGGTTGATGGTCCGGGTCGAGTGCGCAGGTGTCGTCATGTCGTCACCATCTTCCCACCGCGACGGGTGTCGGGGAGTCGCCACGGGCCTCCAGGCAGTGCCGTCACGGGGTGATGGGCGTGCGACGGCGGGGTGACGGGCCCGCGGCGGGCGGGGTGCCGCGCGTTGGTATACCAATGGTAGAGTCGCCTGATCGCGCCGCGGTCGCGGCGCAACGACGAGGACGAGGAGGGCTGAGCTCATGGGAAAGACGCTCGCCGAGAAGGTGTGGGACGACCACGTCGTGGTCAAGGGCGAGGACGGCAACCCCGACCTCCTCTACATCGACCTCCACCTCGTGCACGAGGTGACGAGTCCGCAGGCGTTCGACGGCCTGCGGCAGGCCGGGCGACCGGTGCGTCGCCTCGACCTGACGATCGCGACCGAGGACCACAACACCCCGACGCTGGCCATCGACCGTCCCATCGCGGACCCGACGAGCCGGATCCAGATCGAGACGCTCCGTCGCAACTGCGAGGAGTTCGGCGTCCGGCTGCACTCCCTGGGCGACAAGGAGCAGGGCATCGTCCACGTGGTCGGCCCGCAGCTCGGCCTGACCATGCCCGGCATCACCGTGGTCTGCGGCGACTCGCACACCAGCACCCACGGGGCCTTCGGCGCGATGGCGTTCGGCATCGGCACGTCCGAGGTCGAGCACGTCCTCGCCACGCAGACCCTGCCGCTCAAGCCGTTCAAGACGATGGCGATCACGGTCGAGGGCACGCTGCGTCCGGGGGTGACGGCGAAGGACATCATCCTGGCCGTCATCGCGAAGATCGGCACCGGCGGCGGTCAGGGCTACGTGCTCGAGTACCGCGGTTCCGCCATCCGTGCGCTCTCGATGGAGGGCCGCATGACGATCTGCAACATGTCGATCGAGGCCGGTGCCCGCGCCGGCATGGTCGCCCCCGACCAGACCACCTACGACTACGTGCAGGGCCGCGACCACGCGCCCACCGGTCAGGACTGGGACGACGCCGTCGCCTACTGGGAGACCCTCGCCACCGACGACGACGCCGTGTTCGACGCCGAGGTGTTCATCGACGCCGACGAGCTCGAGCCCTTCGTCACCTGGGGCACGAACCCCGGCCAGGGCGTCTCGCTGTCCGAGAGCGTGCCGGACCCGGCCGCCTACAGCGACCCCAACGACCAGGCCGCCGCACGCCGCGCCCTGGAGTACATGGACATCACCGCCGGCACCCCGATGAAGGACATCGCCGTCGACGCGGTCTTCATGGGGTCCTGCACGAACTCGCGCATCGAGGACCTGCGGGCGTTCGCCTCGATCATCCAGGGCCGGCAGAAGGCGCCCGGCGTGCGGGTGATGGTCGTCCCGGGTTCCGCCCGCGTCCGGCTCGAGGCCGAGGCCGAGGGACTGGACAAGATCATCACCGAGTTCGGTGCCGAGTGGCGGTTCGCCGGCTGCTCGATGTGCCTCGGCATGAACCCCGACCAGTTGGCACCGGGGGAGCGCTGCGCGAGCACCTCGAACCGCAACTTCGAGGGTCGGCAGGGCAAGGGCGGGCGCACGCACCTGGTGTCGCCGCTGGTCGCCGCGGCCACCGCGATCCGAGGCACGCTGTCCAGCCCGTGGGACCTGCAGACCGACGACGCGCTGGCGTCGGTGACGAACCACGAGACCGCCACCACCGAGGGGACCTTCTGATGGACAAGATCACCACCGTCACCGGCATCGCGGCCCCGCTCAAGCGGTCGAACGTCGACACCGACCAGATCATCCCCGCGGTCTACCTGAAGCGCGTCACCAAGACCGGCTTCGAGGACGCCCTGTTCTCCGGGTGGCGTCAGGACCCCGACTTCGTCCTGAACCAGGAGCGCTACCAGGGCGCCCGCGTCCTGATCGCCGGCCCCGACTTCGGCACCGGGTCGTCCCGCGAGCACGCCGTCTGGGCGCTCCGTGACTTCGGCTTCTCGGTCGTGATCTCGCCCCGGTTCGCGGACATCTTCCGGGGCAACGCCGGCAAGCAGGGCCTGGTCACCGCGATCGTGACCGAACCGGAAGTCGAGCGCCTGTGGGCCGCCATCGAGGCGAACCCGGGCATCGAGGCGACCGTCGACCTCGTGACGCAGCGCGTGTCGCTGGGGGATGTGGACGTCCCCTTCGAGATCGACGCTTACACTCGTTGGCGGTTGATGGAAGGGCTCGACGACATCGGGCTCACCCTCCGTGACGAGACCTCGATCACGGAGTTCGAATCCCGCCGCTCCAGTTGGCGGCCGAAGACATTGCCGGTGAAGTAGTGAACTCTCTCGTACAGGACGCAGCGGCCGCAGGGGCGCGCGTGGGCCTCAAGTCGGACGAGATCGTCATCCGCGGGGGCAAGCCGCTCGTGGGGCGCATCGAGGTCCGTGGGGCGAAGAACCTCGCGACCAAGGCCATGGTGGCGTCGCTGCTCGGTGACACCCCGTCGATCCTCCGTGACGTGCCGGACATCTCCGACGTCAAGGTGGTCCGCGGGCTGCTCGAGGTGCACGGCGTGCGCATCACCGATCCTGCACGAGGCGAACTCATCCTCGACCCGTCGCGGGTCGAGTCGGCGCACTTCGCCGAGATCGACGCGCACGCCGGTTCGAGCCGCATCCCGATCCTGTTCTGCGGTCCGCTGCTGCACAAGCTCGGCGAGGCGTTCATCCCCGACCTCGGCGGCTGCCGCATCGGCGACCGTCCGATCGACTTCCACCTCGACGCCCTCCGCGCCATGGGTGCGGTCGTCGACAAGCAGGTCAACGGCATCCACCTGACGGCCCCGGACGGCCTGAAGGGCGCCTCGATCGAGCTGCCGTACCCGAGCGTCGGCGCCACCGAGCAGGTCCTGCTCTCCGCGACCCTCGCCAAGGGCGTCACGGAGCTGCGGAACGCCGCGATCGAGCCCGAGATCATGGACCTCATCGCGATCCTGCAGAAGATGGGCGCCATCGTCTCGGTCGAGCCGAACCGCGTCATCTTCATCGAGGGCGTCGAGTCGCTCCGCGGCTACACGCACCGTGCGATCAACGACCGCAACGAGGCCGCGAGCTGGGCCTCCGCCGCGCTCGCCACCAACGGCGACATCTTCGTCGAGGGCGCGAACCAGCAGGAGCTCATGACGTTCCTCAACGTCTTCCGCAAGGTCGGCGGCGGGTTCGACATCCAGGAGGACGGCATCCGGTTCTACCGCGAGCTGGACACCCTGAAGCCCGTCGTCATCGAGACCGACGTGCACCCCGGCTTCATGACGGACTGGCAGCAGCCGCTCATCGTCGCCCTGACCCAGGCCGACGGCCAGAGCATCGTGCACGAGACCGTCTACGAGAACCGCTTCGGCTTCACCGACGCCCTGAACGAGATGGGTGCCGACATCGTCGTGCACAAGGAGGGGCTGCCCGGCCACGACCGCCGTGTCGCCCGCCGCCCGTTCGAGCAGGCCGCCGTCATCACCGGTCCGACGAAGCTGCACGCCGCGAACGTCCGCGTCCCCGACCTGCGCGGCGGGTTCAGCCACCTCATCGCGGCGCTGACCGCCGACGGCGAGTCGCACATCACCAACGTCGGCATCATCAGCCGCGGCTACGAGCACTTCATCCCGAAGCTGCGCAAGCTCGGCGCCGACTTCGACTTCGCTGGGTAGGCACAGTGCCGGCAGAAGGAAAAGGCGACGGTCTGGAGGCCCGTGGCGGCTCCGACGCGCAGGTCGCGACCGGCCTCCCCGTGCGTGGGCGCCGGTGGCGCCGCGGTGAGCTGAACACCGCGTTCCGCATCGTCGCCTCGATCGTCATCCCGACGTTCCGGTTCTCGGCGCGCTACCACTGGCACGGCCCGAACCGCCTGCCGGCGGAGGGCGCGTTCGTGCTCGCACCGAACCACTTCACGAACATCGACCCCCTGGTCGTCGGCACCGCCGTGTACATCTCGAAGCGGGCGCCGCGGTTCCTCGCGAAGGCGTCGCTGTTCAAGGTGCCGGTGGTCGGCAAGCTCATGTCCGGCATGGGACAGATCCCGGTCGAACGCTCCGGCCGGACGCGCCTGAGCGACCCGCTCGGGGGCGGACGGTCCCTGGTCGAGCAGGGTGGGGCGATCATCGTCTACCCCGAGGGCACGCTCACCCGCGACCCCGACCTGTGGCCGATGCGCGGCAAGACGGGCGCGGTGCGGATCGCGCTCGAGAACGACGTGCCGCTCATCCCGATGGCCCACTGGGGCACGCAGAACATCATGGCCAGGTACGGCAAGAAGCTCCGGCTGTTCCCGCCGTCCCGCGTCGATGTGATCATCGGTGACCCGGTCGACCTGTCGGCGTACCGCGGTCGGCAGATCGACCAGCAGATGCTCGGCGAGGCCACCGAACTCGTCATGCGCGAGATCACCGCGCTGCTCGAGGTGCTCCGTGGCGAACGGGCACCCGCGACCCGCTGGGACCCGGCGGCGAACAACCAGAAGGAGACCGGCCGGTTTGAGTGACCTCCGACCCCACGACGACCGACCCGACCCCGCCGCCGCGGCTCCGGGGGCCTTCGACACCGCCGCGATCCGGGTGGTCATGCAGTCGACCGACAAGCCCCGGGTGGCCGTGATCGGTGCCGGCAGCTGGGGGACCACGTTCGCGAAGGTGCTGGCCGAGGGCGGTGCCTCCACCGTGGTGTGGGCCCGACGCCCCGAGGTCGCCCGCGAGATCACCGAGACCAAGCGCAACTCGGACTACCTGCCCGGCATCAACCTGCCCCGCACCTTGACCGCCTCGACGTCGCTCGAGCGCGTGCTCGAGGGCGCCTCGCAGGTGTACGTCTCGGTGCCCTCGCAGACCCTGCGCTCCAACCTCGCCGCGATCCGCGAGCTGCTGCCGGCCGACGTGCCGGTCGTCAGCCTGATGAAGGGCGTCGAGAAGAGCACGGGGCTGCGGATGAGCGAGGTCCTGCTGCAGGGCCTCGGCATCGACCAGGACCGCATCGCCGTGGCCAGCGGCCCGAACCTGGCGCTCGAGATCGCCCGTCGGCAGCCGACCGCCGCCGTGGTGTCGTCGTCGTCGCTGGAGACCGCCACCGACGTCGCCGCCGTCGCGACGAACCCGTACTTCCGGTCGTTCATCAACACCGACGTCATCGGCACCGAGTTCGGCGGCGTGCTGAAGAACCTCATCGCCGTCGCGATCGGCATCGTCGACGGGGTCGGCTACGGCGAGAACACCAAGGCCTCGATCATCACGCGCGGCCTCGCCGAGATGACCGACTTCGCGGTGTCGCTCGGCGCGCAGTCGTCCACGCTGTCCGGGCTCGCGGGCCTCGGCGACCTCATCGCCACGTGCCAGTCGCCGCTGTCGCGGAACAACACCGCCGGGCGGTTGCTCGGCCAGGGCTACCGGTTCGACGAGGTCGTCCGCCAGATGAACCAGACGGCGGAGGGGCTGGCCTCGGTCGCCCCGATCCTCGAGCTGGCCGCGGCGAACGGCGTCGACATGCCCATCGTCAGCCAGGTCGGCGAGGTCCTCGCCGGTAGGCTCGATCCGCGCAACATCGCGCCGCACCTCACCGAGACCGACGAGCCGCAGGGCGAGTGACCGGTCCCGCACCGAGTCACGAAGGGACTCCCGTGCCCACGATCCCCGAGGGAACCCCCATGCCCAGGACCACCGTCGCCGTGCTCTTCGGCGGTCGCTCGAGCGAGCACGAGATCAGCTGCGTGACCGCCGGCGGCATCATGGACGTCGTCGACCGGGCCGAGTACGACCTCGTGCCGATCGGGATCACCCAGGACGGTGCCTTCACGCTGCAGTCGGACGACCCGGCGCAGTGGACCATCCGCGACGGTGCGCTGCCCACCGTGCCCGACAACGGCACGCGGATCGCGTTCCCCACGTCGCCGGCCACCAATGAACTCGTCGTCTCCCATCCCGACGGCACGGTCACAGCGATCCCGGTCGACGTGGTGTTCCCGATCCTGCACGGCCCCTTCGGTGAGGACGGCACGATCCAGGGCCTCCTCGAGATCGCCGGGCTGCCGTACGTCGGCGACGGCGTGCTCGCGAGCGCCCTGGCGATGGACAAGCACGTCGCCAAGGCCGTGCTCGAGCACGCCGGGCTGCGGGTCGCACCGTGGACCACGGTGCTCCGCCGGCAGTGGGCGGCCGACCCGGTGGACGTCGCCGAGACGATCGCCGCGCACGGCTGGCCGCTGTTCGTCAAGCCGGCCCGCGCCGGGTCGAGCATGGGTGTCTCACGTGTCGACGAGCCCTCGCAGCTGGGTGCCGCCATGGACCTGGCCTTCGAGCACGACTCCAAGGTGATCGTCGAGCCCCGTGTGATCGGCCGCGAGGTCGAGGTCGCCGTGCTCGAGGGTCGTGACGGTGTGCCGCGCACGAGCCTGCCGGGCGAGATCGTCGTGGCCGAGGACGGCTTCTACGACTTCGCCTCGAAGTACCTGGGCGGCGACGAGTCGCTGCTCTGCCCGGCACCGCTGACCGACGACCAGACCGACGAGATCCGCTCCATCGGTGCCCGCGCGTTCGAGGCAATCGGTGGTTCCGGGCTCGCCCGTGTCGACTGCTTCCTGACCGACGACGGCTTCGTCGTGAACGAGGTCAACACGATGCCGGGCTTCACGCCGCTGTCGATGTACCCGCGCTGCTGGGCGGCGTCGGGGGTGTCCTACGGCGAGCTGATCACCGAGCTCATCGAGCTGGGTCGAGCCGCCGTCCGCTGACCAGGCCGTGCTGACCAGGCCTCGCTGACCAGGCCGTGCTGACCAGGCCGTGCTGACCAGGCCGTGCTGGCTCGGTCGGCGCGCGAGCGCCAGCCGGGCGTCAGCCCTGCACGTCGGCGGGGTCGAGGCACTCGTGTCCGTCCTTCGGCAGTGACGACACGGCGTCGGACAGCTCCTGCACCACCGACGTGGTCTTCGTCGAGTCGACCACGACCTGCACAGCCGGTGACCGACCGAACGTCGTGTAGACGACCTGGTCGCCGCGGTCGTCGCGGATCCAGTCGACGCCGCCCTGCGAGAAGCACGGCAGGTCGGACACGGTGGGGACGGCGACACCGCAGTGGTAGATCGCCACCTCGGGGTCGCCCCAGGCTGCCGTGGCCTGCGCGTTCGTGTTCCGCAGGTCGAACTTCGAGTCCACGGTCGCGGGCAGTCGGACCTGCACGGCAGCGCACGCCGCTGTGTTCGCCGAGGGGGCTGCGGACATCGACACGGCGTTCGTGCACCCGGTCAGTCCGGCGGCGAGGGTGATCACGGCCCCGACGATCGCGAGGGTGCGAGGGGTGCGGCGCGCGGTGTCCATCGCCGTCCAGGCTACCGTTCTCGTGTGGATGCGACGGACGACGCCTGGGCCGGACCGACGGTGGGGGAGCTCGGCGAACTCGTCGTCCTCGACCGGATCACGAGCCGTCTGCCCGCGGGCACGCCGATCCTCGGCCCCGGTGACGACTGCGCCGTCGTCGCCGCTCCGGACGGCCGGTTCGTCGTCACGACGGACATGATGGTGCACGGTCCGGACTTCCGGTGGGCGTGGTCGTCGCCGACGGACATCGGCTGGAAGGCGGCCGCCACGAACCTCTCCGACGTCGCCGCGATGGGGGCTGTACCGAGCGGCCTCGTGATCGCTCTCGCTGCACCGCAGGGCACCCCCGTGGCCGTCCTCGAGGGCATCGCCGACGGCTTCCGGCTCGCCGTCGACGCACTCGCGCCGGGGTGCGGGGTCGTCGGGGGAGACCTCTCCACCTCGGCGACGTTCACGGTGGCCGTCACCGCCTTCGGTGACCTGCTGGGCCGCGCGCCCGTGCTCCGGTCGGGTGCGACCGTCGGCGACGTGCTCGCGGTGTCCGGCGAGCTCGGACGTGCCGCCCGTGGGCTGTCCCGGCTGTTCCGCGAGGGCGTCGACGGCCGGGGCGAGCCGGACCGTGCCGCGACGGTCGCGAGCGGCGCGGACGTCGACCCCGACGTGGGACGCCAGCGCCGCCCGGTGCCCCCGATCGCCGACGGGCCGCTCGCGGCCGGGGCCGGGGCCACCGCGATGCTCGACCTGTCCGACGGCCTGGCGATCGACGCCGGTCGGCTCGCCCGTGCCAGCCGGGTGACGCTCGAACTCGATGCCGCCACCGACCTGGACGAGGTCGCGCTGCACGGTGGCGAGGACCACGGACTGCTCGCCACGTTCCCGGCCGACGCGGTCCTTCCCGGGGGCTTCCGGCGCATCGGTGTCGTGCGGGAGCGCGGCGACGCGGACCTGCTGCGCGCCGGTGCCGCGGTGCCGACGACCGGCTGGGACCCCTACGCCGACTGGGACGGTGCCGCCGGCTGACGGCGCTGACCGGCTGCCTCAGCCGGCGGCGACGGCCTCCCACGCGACGGTCTCGCCGTAGCTGCGCTTGCTGAACGGCGCGAGCCCCGCCGGCCAGGTGGGCTCGGGGGAGCGCTTGCTCCGCTCGACCACGACGACGGCATCCGGCGTCAGCTTCGGCGACAGGGCCTCGAGCACCTCGGCGAGCTCGTGCTCGGTGACGTCGTAGGGCGGGTCGATGAACACCAGGTCGAAGGTGCGGACGGTCCCGCGCAGGTACCCGAGCACCGGCTGCGGCTGCACGTCGATCCGGACGCCCGGCACCCGCTGCTGCACGGCCTTCGCGTTCGCCCGGCAGGCCTGCGCGGCGGCGGACGCCCGGTCGACCAGGACGACCTCGGCCGCACCGCGCGAGGCCGCCTCGAGCCCGAGCGCGCCCGTCCCCGCGTACAGGTCGGCCACCGACGTGGCCTCGACGAGCCCCCGTGCCTCGAGCGACGAGAACAGCGCCTCGCGCACGCGGTCGCTCGTCGGGCGGGTGCCGGACTTCGGCACCCGGAGCGTCAGGGAGCCGGCGGCGCCGGCGATGATGCGGGTCATGCAGCCACCGTATCGGCCCGGCGGGTCCGGTCCGGCGTTCTCCACAGGCCGCTCGGGAGGCACGGGTGGGGTCGGTCGTGCCCGGTACCGTTGGAGCGTGGTCACCTCCGGAACCCCCGCTGCGCCGGCCGCGCCCGACCTCGGTCCGGCGCCGCTCGACGCGCGGCTCGCGAACGTGCTCGGCGGTCGGACGGCGACCGCGATCGAGAAGGCCTTCGGCTACCGCACGGTGGGGGAGTTCCTCGAGCACGCGCCCCGCCGCTACGCCGAGCGTGGTGCACTGACCGCCCTCGACTCGCTCGCGATCGGCGAACCGGTCACCATCGTGGCCGAGGTGGTCGACGTCCGTGAACGCACCATGCGCGCGCGCCGCGGCTCGATCCTCGAAGCGAAGATCGGCGACGGCAAGGGCCTGCTCACCCTCACGTTCTTCAACCAGGGGTGGCGCACGAAGGACCTCGTCCCCGGCGCCCGGGGCATCTTCTCCGGCAAGGTCAGCGACTACCGGGGTGCCCGGCAGCTCGCCCACCCGGACTACGAGCTGTTCGACCCCGACGACCCCCGCGCCACGGCGGAGCCCGGTTCCGACGAAGCGATCCGGTGGTCGCGCCAGCCGATCCCGATCTACCCGGCGACGGCCTCGCTCACGTCCTGGCAGATCGCGAAGTCCATCGGGATCGTCCTCGACACCCTGCCGGACCTGCCCGACCCGGTGCCGGCGTCCGCGCGGTCCCGGCTCGATCTCGTGCCGTTCCGCCGTGCCCTCGAGCTGCTGCACCGCCCCGAGAAGGTCGCGGACTTCAAGCGCGCGCAGGACGCCCTGCGCTACCGCGAGGCGTTCGTGCTGCAGACCGCCCTGGTGCAGCGCCGGATCGCGGCCCGTCGCACCGCGGCCACCCCGCGCGTGGCCGCCCCCGGTGGCATCCTCGAGCGCTTCGACGCCACCCTGCCCTTCACGTTGACGGACGACCAGCGGGCCGTCGGTGCCGACATCGACCAGGACCTCGCCCGCACCTGGCCCATGCACCGGCTGATCCAGGGCGAGGTCGGTTCGGGCAAGACCCTCGTGGCGATCCGGGCGATGCTCACGGTGGCCGAGTCCGGCGGCCAGTCCGCGCTCATCGCCCCGACCGAGGTGCTGGCGGCCCAGCACCTGCGCTCCATCGTGAAGTTCCTCGGGCCGGACCTGGCCGCCGAGCTCCGACCGGTGATCCTGACCGGGTCGCAGTCCACTGACGAACGTCGAAGGGCCCTGCTCGCGGCGGTGTCGGGCAGCTCACGGCTGGTCGTCGGCACCCACGCGCTCCTGGGCGACCGGGTGGACTTCGCCGAGCTGGGGCTCGTGGTGGTCGACGAGCAGCACCGCTTCGGCGTCGAGCAGCGCGAGGCCCTCCGCACCAAGGGCACGACCCCGCCGCACGTGCTCGTGCTCACCGCGACGCCGATCCCGCGCACCGTCGCGATGACGGTGTTCGGCGACCTCGACGTCTCGACCATCACGGGCATGCCGTCGGGGCGCGCCGGCGTTGAGACCTTCACGGTCCCGCTGGCGGAGCACCCCGGGTGGGAACCCCGGATCTGGTCCCGCATGGCCGAGGAACTCGCCAAGGGCCGCCAGGCGTTCGTCGTCTGCCCCGCCATCGACGACGCCCACACCGAGGACGACGGCGAGCCGGAGCCGGCCGAGGGCGAGGACGACACCCCGAAGCGCGCCCCGGCGACCGTGCTCGCGACCGCCGAGCGGATGCGCACCATGCCGGTGCTCGAAGGGCGCTCGATCGCGGTCCTGCACGGCCGGATGACCGCCGACGAGAAGGACCGCGTGATGACGTCCTTCGCCGCCGGCGACCTCGACGTGGTCGTCGCGACGACCGTGATCGAGGTCGGGGTCGACGTGCCGAACGCGGCGATGATGGCCGTCCTCGACGCCGACCGGTTCGGGGTCTCGCAGCTCCACCAGCTCCGCGGCCGCATCGGTCGTGGGCAGTGGGCCGGTGTCTGCCTGCTCGTCACCACGGCCGAGCTCGAGACGACCTCGCGCGAGCGCGTGGACGCCGTGGCCGCCTCGGACGACGGGTTCGAGCTCGCCCGGGTCGACCTCGAGCTCCGGCGCGAGGGCGACGTCCTGGGTGAACGGCAGTCCGGTGGGCGGTCCTCGCTCAACCTGCTCCGGGTGGTCGAGCACGCCGACCTCATCGTCGACGCGCGCGGAGAAGCGGAGCGCGTGCTCGAACCCGATCCCGAGCTCGAGGGGTCCCCGGCCCTCCGCGACGCCCTCGCCCGGCGTCTCGACGAGTCCGACGCGGCGTTCCTCGGCAAGAACTGACCCGGAGCCCGACGGCCCGCGCGGTATCGTCGCTGCCATGGCGCAGATCGCGGTGGTCCCCGGTTCCTTCGACCCCGTCACCCTCGGGCACCTCGACGTCATCGGCCGCGCGGCCGGGCTCTTCGACGAGGTGCACGTCCTCGTGGTGCACAACCCCGACAAGAAGCCGGCGATGTTCGAGGCCGTCGACCGGGTGCGGCTCATCAAGGACTCGCTGGTCGAGGTCGGCGCGCCGGAGACGGTCACGGTCGGCGAGTGGACGTCCGGGCTGCTGGTCGACTACTGCCGGCAGGTCGGGGCGAAGGTCCTGGTGAAGGGCGTGCGGTCCGGCGAGGACGTCGCGTACGAGACCCCGATGGCCATCATGAACCGCCACCTGGCCGACGTCGAGACGGTGTTCCTGCTGCCCGAGGCGTCGCGGGCGCACGTGTCGAGCTCGCTGATCCGCCAGGTGTCGTCCCTCGGCGGTGACGTCACGCCCTACGTGCCGAAGACGGTCGCCGACGCGCTCGCGGCCCGCTGAGCACGCTCGCTGAGCACGCCCGCTGTACGCGCCCAGCCAGTCCGCCCAGTCCGACAAGCACCCGCACTGCGCCCACCGCGTCCGGACACGCCTGTCGCCACCTCGACTCTCGGCCCCGATCGCGCTAGGCTTGTCGATCGTGTCTTCCCCCGTGAACAGCCCCTACGCCCTGCGCGTGCGCGACCTCGCGCACCGGCCGGGTGAGATGCGCGAGCACTCGCTCGACATCGAGGTGCCCGACGCGATGGGGGCCGGTCTGATCGGCGTCCGACAGGGTGCCGAACTGCACATCGACGTCAAACTCGAAGGCCTGCACGAGGGCGTCCTCGTGTCCGGACACGCTTCGGCCGACGCCACGGGGGAGTGCTCGCGCTGCCTCATCGACATCAGCGAACCGATCGAGGTCGATTTCGCCGAGCTGTTCGCGTATGATGCCTCGGAGGATTTCGACTTCTTCGTTCGCGATGACCACGTGGACACCGAACAGGTCGTTCGAGATGCGGTGGTGCTGTCGCTGCCGTTCCAGCCGGTCTGCCGACCGGACTGCCCAGGACTCGACCCGGTGACGGGCGAGCGTCTGGCCGACCTCGGCGAGCAGCCCGCTCGTCAGGTGCTGGATCCCCGCTGGGCAGCGCTCAGCGCGATCGAGCTCGACGACAGCACCGACGGTGACACCACCGCACCGAAGACCACCGAGGGCGAGGAGCGGGCCGAGACCGAGTAGGTCCCGACACCGCCAGCCCCCGTACCGACCACCGACCAACCGAAAGAGATTCACCATGGCCGTTCCCAAGCGCAAGCAGTCCCGTGCGAACACGCACGCCCGTCGTTCGCAGTGGAAGGCCACGCCGATCCAGCTCGTGAAGACGATCGAGAACGGTCAGGTCACCTACAGCCTCCCGCACCGCGCGAAGGTCGTCGAGGACTCGGCCGGCACGCCCCTGTACATGGAGTACAAGGGCCGCAAGGTCGCCGACGTCTGATCGGACCGAACGCATGACGACAACGTCCGGCGCTGCGGGGTCTCGCCCCGCGGGGCCGGACGTCGTTCGTCTGCAGGGCATCCTCGGGGCCGACATCGACCTCGAGCTGCTCCAGCTCGCCCTGACGCACCGCTCCTACGCCTACGAGCACGGGGGCATCAAGCACAATGAGCGCCTCGAGTTCCTCGGGGACTCGATCCTCGGCCAGGCCGTGACCGTGAAGCTCTACCGGTCGTTCCCCGACCTCGACGAGGGTGACCTCGCCAAGCGTCGAGCGAGCCTGGTGTCGACCGTGGCGCTGGCCGAGATCGCCCGGATGATCGGGCTCGGCCGCTACCTGCGCCTCGGCAAGGGCGAGGAACAGACCGGCGGCCGAGACAAGTCGTCGATCCTGGCCGACACCGTCGAAGCCGTCATCGGCGCGACGTACCTGTCGGCCGGTCCCGACCCGGCGACCGAGCTCGTGCTCCGTCTGGTCGAACCGCTCATGATCGACCCGGACCGCTTCGGCGCCGCGATGGACCCGAAGACGAGCCTGCAGGAGCTCGCCTCGAGCCGCTCGCTCGGCAACCCGGCGTACCGCGTCACCGAGACCGGCCCGGACCACGACAAGACCTTCATGGCGACGGTCGTCCTCCAGGGCGAGGACATCGCCACCGGCACCGGGTCGAGCAAGAAGGCCGCCGAGATGGCCGCCGCGCTCGACGCCTGGACCCGGCTGTCCGGCCGAGCGGCCTGACCGCGTGCCCGAACTCCCCGAGGTCGAGGTCGTCCGCGCCGGCCTCGAACCCGCCGTCAGCGGTGCGCGGGTCCTGCACGTCGACGTGGTCGACGACCGTGCCCTCACCCGGCACGACGGCCCCGCCGAGGACTTCGTCGACCGACTGACCGGTCGCACGATCGCCGCGGCCGTCCGCCGGGGCAAGTTCCTCTGGATGCCGCTGCAGCCCGAGCACGACGGGGCCCGCCCCGAGGCACTCGTCGCCCACCTCGGCATGAGCGGGCAGATCCTGCTCGGTCGTGGGCGACCGGCAGCCAAGCACCGGCGGATCCTCATCGACGTGCAGCCCGCGGGCACCGACCGCTCGGGTGCTGCGGAGCCCCCCGTGGAACTCGAGTTCGTCGACCAGCGCACGTTCGGCTCGATGGCGATCGACGCGATGGTGCCGACGATCGACGGTGCTCCGGCCGGGTTCGGCGGGCAGGTCGACGCGATCGACCCCGATGCCGTGTGGCGCCGCTGGGTGCCCGGGCAGGTGTCGCACATCGCCCGTGACCCGCTCGACCCCGCGTTCGACGACGACCGGTTCACCGCGATGGCCCGGAAGCGTTCGAGCGGCATCAAGCGGGTGCTGCTCGACCAGGGCGTCGTGAGCGGCATCGGCAACATCTACGCCGACGAGTCGCTCTGGGCCGCGAAGCTGCACTACGACCGCGCCGCCGACCGCCTCACCCGTGCCGACCTGCGACGACTGCTCGACGAGGTCCGCGCCATCTTGCGCCGGGCGCTCGAGGACGGCGGCACGAGCTTCGACGCCCAGTACGTCAACGTCAACGGGCAGTCCGGGTACTTCTCGCAGCGCCTGAACGTCTACGGGCAGCAGGGGAAGCCGTGTCCACGCTGCGGCACGACGATCGTGCGCGAGGCCTTCATGAACCGGTCGAGCCACATCTGCCCCGTGTGCCAACCCCGTCCCCGCGCCCGCACGCGTTAGCCTGACGCCAACCAGAGCATCCGGAGACCGCATGTACTTGAAGAGCCTGACCATCAAGGGGTTCAAGTCCTTCGCGCAGCCGACGACGTTCGCGTTCGAGCCGGGCGTGACGTGCATCGTCGGCCCGAACGGCTCCGGCAAGTCGAACGTGGTGGACGCCCTGGCCTGGGTGATGGGGGAGCAGGGCGCGAAGACCCTGCGCGGCGGCAAGATGGAGGACGTCATCTTCGCCGGCACCTCGACCCGCGGTCCGCTCGGTCGGGCCCAGGTGCTGCTGACCATCGACAACAGCGACGGCCTGCTGCCGATCGAGTACTCCGAGGTGACGATTGCGCGCACGCTGTTCCGCAACGGCGGCAGTGAGTACGCCATCAACGGCGAGAACTGCCGGCTGCTCGACGTGCAGGAACTGCTGAGCGACACCGGTCTCGGCCGTGAGATGCACGTGATCGTCGGGCAGGGGCAGCTCGACAAGGTGCTGCACGCCACCCCGGAGGACCGCCGCGGCTTCATCGAGGAGGCCGCCGGGATCCTGAAGCACCGTCGCCGCAAGGAGAAGACCCTCCGCAAGCTCGACGCGATGCAGACGAACCTGACCCGCCTGTCCGACCTGGCCGGTGAGATCCGGCGGCAGCTGAAGCCCCTCGGGCGGCAGGCCGAGGTGGCACGGAAGGCCCAGTCGGTGGCCGCGGTCTTCCGCGACGCCAAGGCCCGAATCCTGGCCGACGACGTGGTGCGCCTGCGCCGCGAGCTGCACGACCACCAGGAGGTCGAGGCGGGCCGCAAGTCCGAGCGCATCGTCCTGACCGAGCGGCTCGACCAGACCCGGGTGCGCCAGCAGCACGTCGAGCAGAGCATGGTCGGCGACGACGTCGACCGCGCCCGCACCGTCGTGCACCGGCTCGAGAGCGTGCAGGAGCGTCTCCGTGGCCTGTCGAGCCTGGCGAACCAGCGCCTGATGTTCCTCGCGCAGCAGGCCGACGCGCCACAGCAGGGCCCGACCGTCACCCAGGAGCAGGTCGCCGGGGTCCGTGCCGAGGCCGACCGCCTCGCCGCACGCGCCGACGAGATGCTGGGCGGCTCGGCGACGACCGCCCGCGCGGTGCAGGACGCACGCGCCGCGCTGGACGCCCTGGACGAACGCATCGCCGCCCAGGCAGCCCGGGTCTCGCAGCACGACCTCGAGGCGCAGCGGCTCGCCAGCGCCGTCGACGTCGCCCGGTCGAAGCGCGGTTCCGCCGTCGCCGACCGCGAGCGGCGGGAGCGGGCTCTGGCCGAGGCCGGGGAGCGTGCCGAGCGTGCCGCGGCGGCCCTCGCCGAACTCGGTGTCGACCCGTCCGAGGGCGTCGACGAGACCGCGCTCGCGCAGACCCTGGAGCAGGCGCGCGCCGAGCTCGAACGGGCCCAGACCACGCGCGACGAGCAGCGCGACCGCCTCCACGCCCTCGAACGCGAGCGGGACGCCCTCGACGCCCGGGTCACCGCGCTCGGCATGTCGATCGAGGTCCGCGACGGTTCGCAGGCCCTGATCGACGCCGGTCGCGCGGGCATCGTCGGTCGCCTGGCCGACAGCCTGGCGGTCTCGCCCGGGTTCGAGGCCGCGATCGCCACCGCGCTCGAGGGACTCGCCGACGCCGTCCTCGCGGACGACCGCGGTGCAGCGCTCGACGCCGTCGACCACGCCCGCGCTGCTGACCTCGGCCGGATCGACGTCGTCGTCGCGGACGCCGCGTCCGTCACCACCGCCCTGCCCGAGACCCTGCCGGCCGGCGTCCGCCGTGCCACAGACCTGGTGCAGGGACCGCCGGCGCTCGCGTCGATCCTGCGGGACACGCTGGTCGCGGAGACCGACGACCTCGACCTGGAGGTGGTGCTCACGGCCGCCCCGCACGCCACGGTGGTCACGCGGTCCGGCGACCTCGTCCGCGCGGTCCGCGTGACCGGCGGCGGGGAGCGCGTGACCTCGCGCATCGAGCTCGTCGCGGAGCGCGACGACGCCGTGACGCGCCGCGACGCGATCGCGACCGACGCCGAGGACGCGGCCACGGGCCTCCAGGCCGCACGCAGTGCCGTCGAGGACGCACGCCGCCGTGCGGACGAGGCCGACGCAGCATCCCGCGCGTACACGCGGGCGAAGGCCGAGTACGACCGCACGAGTGCGTCGACGCGGGCGAAGGCGGAGAACGCCGCGGCCGAGGTCGAACGGCTGCGTGCCGCGCTGGCCGAGACCGACGGCGCCGTCGAGACCGCCGAGGCGGTGCTGGCCGAGGCCGAGTCGGCGCACCGGGCCTTCACCGAGCAGGAGCGTCCCGTGGTCGACGCGTCTGAGCGTCCCGCGCTGCAGGACGCGCTCGAAGCCGCACGTGCGGCCGAGGTCGAGCAGCGGATCCAGGTCGAGACCGTGCGCGAGCGGGTGCGCGCCGAACGGAACCGCGCCGACCAGCTCGAACGCCAGCTCGAGGCGGAGCGCGCCGCCGCCGAGGAGGCCGCCCGGCTCGCCGTCATCCGACGCGGCCAGATCCGGACCGCGGAAGCCGTGCTCGCCGACCTGCCCGGGGTGCTCGGTGCGGTCGACCGTTCGCTGGCCGAGGCCCGGGTGCAGCTGGCGACCGAGGAAGCCGAGCGGTCGAAGCGCAACACCGAGCTGCAGACCATCCGCAACGAGGAGCGCGAACTCCGGGACCGCCTGCAGACCATCACCGACGGCGTGCACTCGCTCGAGATGGAGATCTACGAGAAGAAGCTGCACGTGTCCGGCGTCCTCGACCGGGCGCAGAGCGAGCTCGGGCTGACCGAGGCCGTGCTGGTGGCCGAGTACGGGCCGCACGTGCCGGTGCCGGTCGACGTGCTCGTGGACCCGCGGGTGCGCGCGCGGAAGCACCGCGAGGCGGAGCGCGCGGCGGCGGCTGCAGCCGCCGAGGCCGCGGGCGTGACCGAGCCGGAGGAAGCTGCGGCAGACGCGGGCCCCGAAACCGACGACGTGGCCCTCGTCGACGCCGAGTCCACCCTGCCCGGCGGCCCCGCGCTGCCCGAGTTCGACACCACCGACGAGGTCGACCCCGCCGACGTCGAGACGGTGCCCTACGTCCGTGCCGAGCAGGAGCGCCGACTCAAGGCCGCCGAGCGCGACCTCGGGCAGCTCGGCAAGGTGAACCCGCTCGCGCTCGAGGAGTTCCAGGCGCTCGAGCAGCGGCACGCGTTCCTCGCCGAGCAGCTCGAGGACCTGCAGAAGACCCGGACAGACCTGCTGACGATCATCGACGAGCTCGACACGAAGATGCAGACGATCTTCGAGTCCGCGTTCAACGACACGAAGGAAGCATTCGACGTCATCTTCCCGATCCTGTTCCCGGGCGGCTCGGGGTCCATCAACCTGACCGACCCGACCGACCTGCTCGGCACCGGGATCGACGTGCAGGTGAAGCCCGCCGGCAAGAAGATCGACCGCCTGACCCTGCTGTCCGGCGGCGAGCGGTCCCTGGCGGCGGTGGCGCTCCTCGTCGCGATCTTCACCGCGCGGCCGTCGCCGTTCTACATCATGGACGAGGTCGAGGCGGCACTCGACGACGCCAACCTGGGCCGCCTGCTGACCGTGTTCGAGCGCCTGCGCGAGTCGTCCCAGCTCATCGTCATCACGCACCAGAAGCGGACGATGGAGATCGCGGACGCCCTGTACGGGGTGTCGATGCGGCAGGACGGCGTCTCGGCCGTCGTCGGCCAGCGGGTGCAGAAGCGCGAGCCGGCGGACGCGGTCGCGTAGGCGTCCTGGTCGCGACCACGACAGACGGGAGGCGCGGTGCCAGCTGGCACCGCGCCTCCCGTTCTGTCAGGTGCGTCCGGACAGGACGCCGGGTCGCTACGCGCGACCGCGGATCGTCCGGAGCAGCCAGCCGATGATCCCGAGCAGGATGAGCACGATGCCCACCCAGAGCAGGAGCTTCAGCGCACCGACGAAGATGCCGCTGAAGAGCAGGACGAGGCCGACGATGATCGCGATGATCAGCAGTGCGGGCATGAGGGTCTCCTATCCCTGGAACGAGACCGAGCAGATGCCCGGGCCGACAGGGACGCTACTCCTCGGCGTGCCGACGCGTTCGCTCAGCCGACGAGGTTCTGCACGAACACGTGCGGCGTGAAGCCCGTCAGGTCGTTGATGCCCTCGCCCTGCCCGATGAGCTTGATCGGGATGCCGGTCTTCTCCTGCACGCTCAGCACGAACCCGGCCTTGGCCGAGCCGTCGAGCTTCGTGATGACGAGGCCGGTCACACCGGCGCCCTCGATGAAGGCCTGGGCCTGGGCGAGTCCGTTCTGGCCGGTCGTCGCGTCGAGGACGAGCAGGACCTCGCTGATCTCGGTCTGCTTCTCGACCACGCGCTTGATCTTCGTGAGCTCGTCCATCAGGCCGGCCTTGGTGTGCAGCCGCCCGGCGGTGTCGATGACGACGATCTCGGTCTGGTCGCGGATCGCCTTCTCGACGGTCTGGTACGCCACCGACGCCGGGTCCTGCCCGGGCTGCGACGGACGGACGACGTCGACGCCGGCGCGCTGGGCCCAGGTGGCGACCTGCTCGACCGCCGCGGCGCGGAACGTGTCCGCCGCCCCGACGAGCACCGTGCGGTCGTACGTCTTCAGGAACTTGGCGAACTTGCCGATCGTCGTGGTCTTGCCGACGCCGTTCACCCCGACGACGAGCACCACGGCGGGCCGCGCGCTGAGCTTCAGGGTGGTGTCGAGCTTGGAGAGCCGTTCCTCGAGGACTTCGCGGAGCATGCGCTGCAGGTCGGCGGGGTCGGTCGTGCCGTACCGGTCGACGCGGGCGTGCAGGTCCTCGATGATCTCCTCGGAGATGTCGGGCCCGAAGTCGGCGCCGATGAGGGCGGTCTCGAGGTCCTCCCACGTGGTCTCGTCGATCGTCTTGCGCTGGAAGAGGCCGCGCAGCCGTGAGGACAGTGACCAGGAACTCGCCATGCTCCCAGCTTAGAGCGCGGCACATGTCCGCTGTGCCCGGTATGCTCGGGAACACGAAGGGGAGTATTCCCTCTCGGTGACCCCGTCAGTACGGTCCGGAACGATCCGGCCCCGGGGCGCCGGTCGTGCGGCACCGGTTCCGGTGCCGGGCGACGGAAGAGACCTTCAGGCCTCGGCGTACCCGCACATCAGCGGCGCGCCCTACCTGAAGGAAACCGTGGACGTCCCACTCTTCGTCTGGCTCATCACGATCGCCGGCATCCTCGCGCTGCTGGTGTTCGACTTCTACTCGCACGTCCGCACGCCGCACGTGCCCCACATCCGCGAATCCGCGTTCTGGTCGGCCTTCTACATCGGGCTGGCGATCCTGTTCGGCATCGGCATCCTGGTGTTCGGCGGCGGGCAGGCCGGTGGTGAGTACTTCGCCGGCTGGCTGACCGAGAAGGCGTTGTCGGTCGACAACCTCTTCGTCTTCCTCATCATCATGTCGAGCTTCGCCGTGCCGAAGGAGTTCCAGCAGAAGGTCCTGCTGGTCGGCGTCGCGATCGCGCTCGTCGCCCGTGGCGTCTTCATCGCCCTCGGCGTCACGATCATCGAGAACTTCTCGTGGGTCTTCTACCTGTTCGGTGCGCTGCTGTTCTGGCTCGCCTGGTCGCAGGCCCGCAGCGGCAACGACCACGGCAGCGAGGGCGAATCCCGGCTCATCCGGATCCTCAAGCGCATCATCCCGACCTCGGACCACTACGACGGCGACCGTCTGACCACCCGTGTCGACGGCAAGCGGCTGTTCACCCCGATGCTGCTCGTCATGGTCGCCATCGGCCTGACCGACGTGCTGTTCGCGCTCGACTCGATCCCCGCGATCTTCGGGCTGACGCAGGACGCCTTCATCGTGTTCACGGCGAACGCGTTCTCGCTGCTCGGTCTCCGGCAGCTGTACTTCCTGATCGCCGGGCTGCTCGAGCGCCTCATCTACCTGGGTCAGGGCCTGGCCGTCATCCTCGCGTTCATCGGTGTGAAGCTCGTCTTCCACGCCATGCACGTCAACGAGCTGCCCTTCATCAACGGCGGTGAGCACATCGAGTGGGCGCCGGAGATCCCGATCTGGTTCTCGCTGGGCTTCATCGCGCTGACGATCGCGGTCGCCACGACCGCGTCGCTGGTGGTCTCGAAGCGCCGCCAGGAGCGCGGGCTCACCCCGACCGGCCAGCCGAAGGAGTCGGTCGAGGCCGACGCGAAGTAGTCGTCACCACCTGACGGACCGGAGGCGCGGTGCCAGCTGGCACCGCGCCTCCTGTCCGTCCGTGTGTCGGCCGGAGCGTCAGACGGCCTGGCGACCAGGGGTCGCGTCGAGCAGGTGGGCCAGGTGCTCGGGAACCGAGCCGCCGCGGGCCACCGTCGCCCGTGCCCACAGCCGACCCGCCCGGTACGACGACCGGACCAGCGGTCCGGCGAGCACTCCGGCGAAGCCCATCTGCTCGGCGACCTGGCGGAGCTCGACGAACTCCGCAGGGCTGACCCAGCGGGCGACCGGCAGGTGCCGGGGCGACGGGCGGAGGTACTGCGTCAGCGTGATGATGTCCGTGCCCGCGTCGTAGAGGCGCTGCAGGGCGTCCTCGATCTCGATGCGCTCTTCGCCCATGCCGAGGATCAGGTTCGACTTCGTGACGAGTCCGGCGTCGCGGCCCTGGGTGATGACGTCGAGGGAACGTTCGAACGTGAACGCCGGCCGGATCCGCTTGAAGATCCGCGGGACGGTCTCGACGTTGTGGGCGAAGACCTCGGGGCGGGCGTCGAACACCGGGCCGAGCTGGTCCGGTCGCCCGTTGAAGTCCGGCACCAGGATCTCGACGCCGGTGCCGGGGGAGTGTTCGTGGATCGCCCGGATGGTCTCGGCGTAGAGCCAGGAGCCGCCGTCGGGCAGGTCGTCGCGTGCGACGCCGGTCACGGTCGCGTACCGCAGGCCCATCTCCGCGACGGAGTCCGCGACCCGGCGGGGCTCGTCGCGGTCGAGCGGTTCCGGCTTGCCGGTGTCGATCTGGCAGAAGTCGCAGCGACGGGTGCACTGCGAGCCGCCGATCAGGAAGGTGGCCTCGCGGTCTTCCCAGCACTCGAAGATGTTCGGGCAGCCGGCCTCCTGGCAGACGGTGTGCAGCTGCTTGTCGCGCACCAGGCTCGACAGCTCGCGGAACTCCGGACCCTGGGTGGCACGGGTCTTGATCCACGCGGGCTTCGTCTCGATCGGGGTCTCGGCGTTCCGGGCCTCGACCCGGAGCATGCGGCGGCCTTCGGGGGCGAGGGTCATACGAGGGTCTCCTGTCGGGCGGGCGCGGTGCTCGTGCTCGTGCTGGTGCTGGGGGCCGTCGTGCTGATCCGGCGGCCGCTGTGCATGCCGTCGACGGCCTGTTGGACGCCGTGCGCTACCAGGGGTGCGAGGTCGTCGACGGTCACGTCGGCACGCCCCACGTGCGCCGCCGCGGCGCTCAGCGTCGTGACCCCGGCGTCCGCGATGCCGCACGGGACGATCGCGGCGTAGGCGTCGAGGGCGTTGTCGCAGTTGATCGCGATGCCGTGGCTCGCCACGCCCTCGGCGACGTGCAGGCCGATCGCGCCGACCTTGGCGGCGGGGGACCCGTCCGTGCCCGGCACCCAGGCGCCGCTGCGACCCGCGACCCGTTCGGCGTGCACTCCGACGGCAGCCGCGGCGTCGATGACGACCTGCTCCAGGTCGCGCACCCAGGCGACGACGTCGAGGGGTTCGGCGAGCCGGACGATCGGGTAGGCGACCAGTTGCCCCGGCCCGTGCCAGGTGATGCGTCCGCCACGGTCGGTGTCGACGACCGGGGCGCCGTTCGTCGGCAGGTCGGACGGTTCGGTGCGGCGTCCGGCGGTGTACACGGACGGGTGCTCGCAGAGGACGAGGGCCCCGGGGGAGCGGCCGGCGACGACGTCGGCGTGCAGGTCCCGCTGCAGGGCGAGGCCGTCCGCGTAGTCGAGCAAGCCGTGGTGGCGGACGATCTCGAGTTCCGGCATGCGGCGAGCGTACGACAGTTTCTGGACGGCGTCCAACAACCGGGGGCTTGACCTTAACAATGGTTGAGATGGTCCGATGAGGACATGGACATCCGACAGGTACAGCTCGCCACCCGATCGCTCGCCGACACCGCCCGGTTCTACGAACGACTGGGGTGCTCGGTCGAGATCGTCGACGCCACGGCGCGCATCATGGTGGGGTCGACGCTCCTCGTGTTCCGCGAACTGCCGGAGATGACCGGAGCCCTGCACCTGGCGATCACGATCCCCACGGGGGCCTTCGACGCGGCCAAGGCCTGGATCGCCGGGCTGACGACGGTGCTCGGTACGGATGACCAGGACGAGTTCGAGGGGCCGCCGAACTGGAACTCGCGGTCGGTCTACTTCGAGGGGCCCGACCAGCAGCTCCTCGAGCTCATCGAGCGGCGGGACCTGGAGTCGGGCGCCCGGCGCGTCGGCACCGGCGACGGTACCGGCACCGGCACCGGCAGCGACTCCGACGCCGGCGTCCCGCTCGTCTCGGTCAGCGAGGTCGGCGTCCCCGTGCCCGACGTCCTCGGCGCAGCCTCGGCCCTGCGACGCGCCGGTCTCGAGCCGTACGCCAACCCGCCGGGGGAGTCGTTCGCGGCGGTGGGCGACGTGGACGGTCTCGTGATCCTGGTGTCGCCCGACCGACGCTGGTTCCCGACCGGTGACCGGAGCCCGTCGAGCGCGCCGGTGGTCATCGACGTGGGGCTCGGGGCGCCGCTCGAGCTGACCGAGGGTGTCCTCCTGCGGTGAACGGGCCGGTGTCGTCGGCGGGAGCCTTGTAGAATCGACGGATCATGGCGCAATTCGGTTCACTCTCCGATCGGCTGACCGAGACCTTCCGCAATCTGCGGAGCAAGGGTCGGCTGACTCCGTCCGACGTCGACGGCACCGTCCGCGAGATCCGGCGGGCGCTCCTCGACGCCGACGTCGCGCTCGAGGTCGTCAAGGCGTTCACCGCATCGGTGCGCGAGCGTGCCCTCTCCGACGAGGTCAACCGCGCGCTCAACCCGGCGCAGCAGGTCGTCCAGATCGTCAACGAGGAACTCGTCGGCATCCTGGGCGGGCAGCAGCGACGGCTCGAGTTCGCGAAGAAGCCGCCGACGGTCATCATGCTCGCGGGTCTGCAGGGTGCCGGTAAGACCACCCTCGCGGGCAAGCTCGGCAAGTGGCTCAAGAAGGACGGCCACACCCCGATGCTCGTCGCGGCGGACCTCCAGCGTCCGAACGCCGTGCAGCAGCTGCAGGTCGTCGGCGAGCAGGCCGGCGTGCACGTGTTCGCGCCCGAGCCCGGCAACGGTGTCGGCGACCCGGTCAAGGTCGCCAAGAACGCCATCAAGGCCGCGATCGACCAGCAGTACGACACCGTCATCGTCGACACCGCCGGTCGACTCGGTGTCGATGCCGAGCTGATGAAGCAGGCCGCGAACATCCGCAAGGCCGTCGACCCGGACGAGGTCCTGTTCGTCATCGACGCGATGATCGGTCAGGACGCCGTCAACACGGCCCGTGCCTTCCAGGAAGGCGTCGACTTCACCGGTGTCGTGCTCTCCAAGCTCGACGGTGACGCCCGTGGTGGTGCTGCCCTGTCGGTGGCCAGCGTGACCGGCCGCCCGATCATGTTCGCGTCGACGGGTGAGTCGCTCGACGACTTCGAGCCGTTCCACCCGGACCGCATGGCGAGCCGCATCCTCGACCTCGGCGACATCCTGTCCCTCATCGAGCAGGCGCAGGGCGCCTTCGACGAGGAAGAGGCGCGCAAGGTCGCGGACAAGATCGCAACCGACAACTTCACGCTGAACGACTTCCTGCAGCAGATGCAGCAGCTCCGCAAGGCCGGCTCCATCAAGGGCATGCTCGGCATGCTCCCGGGAGCGAAGGGCATGCGCGAGGCGCTCGACAACTTCGACGAGCGCGAGATCGTCCGCACCGAGGCGATCATCCAGTCGATGACGCCCCAGGAGCGCGAGCTCCCGAAGCTCCTGAACGGTTCGCGTCGTCTGCGCATCGCGCGCGGTGCCGGATCGACGGTCACCGAGGTCAACGCACTGGTCAACCGCTTCGAGCAGGCCGCCAAGATGATGAAGACCGTCGCCCGCGGTGGCGTGCCGCAGATGCCGGGCATGGGTCCGATCCCGGGCATGCACGGCGGCAAGAAGCAGCAGCAGGGCGGCAAGAAGAAGTCGAAGGTGGGCAACCCCGCCAAGCGCGCAGCCCTCGCGGCCGGCGCGGCGGCTGCGCCGCAGCAGGCCCCGCAGGGGTCCGGCCTCGGCCTCGGCGGCGCCAAGGGCGGCAAGGCGCCGACCGAGGAAGAGCTCGCGTCGCTGCAGAAGTTCCTGGGTCGCTGACGCGGCTCGCGATCGCGACCACCTGACGGACGGGAGGCCCGGTGCCAGCTGGCACCGGGCCTCCCGTCCGTTCGTGGTCGCGCCGCGACGTTCCTTCCCATCGCACGCGCGATGGAAAGTGGAATCGGGCGTCCCTGGTCGGGAGGAACGACCAGGTACGCCCGATTCGACCAGGTACGCCCGATTCGGTTCGGTCGCGGCTAGAGCGCTTCGCGGAACTCCGTCACGAGGTGGCGGACGACCTCGCGCAGGTCGCCGCCGTTCTCCTGCGCGACCTGCAGCTGCCGCTGGTACGAGGCACCGCGCTCGATCATCGTGTCGAGGTGGTGCAGTTCGTCCTGGCAGCCGAGCCGTTCGGCGATCGGGTCGAGCCGCTGCACCAGGTCGTGCACCTCGTCGGTCACGAGCCGCTCGTCGCCGGCGACGTTCGTGATGATCTCGGCCTCCATGCCGTAGCGGGCGGCACGCCACTTGTTCTCGCGGATGAACCACGGCTGCATGGTGGGCAGGGTCTCACCGGCGTCGAGCCGGTCCGAGCAGGCGGTGACCAGGCACTGGACGAGCGCGGTGACGGCGCCGACCTCGTGCAGGGTCGAGATGCCGTCGGACACCCGGTTCTCGAGGGTGCCCCAGCCCGGCGAGGGGCGGATGTCCCAGCGCAGGTCCTTCACGCCGTCGATGACGCCGGTGTGCGTGAGGTCGCCGACGACCTCTTCGAAGTTCGCCCAGGCGCCGAGCTGCGGCGGGAGCCCGCCGGTCGGGAGCTGCTGGAACATGAGGGCGCGGTTCGAGGCGTACCCGGTGTCGGTGCCGCCCCAGAACGGGCTCGACGCGGTGAACGCCTGCAGGTGCGGGACGTAGGCGAGCATCGCGTTCATGATCGGGACGGCCTTGTCGCGGTCGTCGATGCCGACGTGCACGTGCACGCCCCAGATGAGCATCTGGCGTCCCCACCAGCGGGTGCGGTCGATCAGGGTCGTGTAGTGCTCGCTGTCCGGGGTGATCTCCTGCTGGTCCCACACCGCGAACGGGTGCGTGCCCGAGCACATCACCTGGGCGTCGAGCGGTTCGGCGGCGTCGATGACCTCGCCGATGATGCCGGACAGCTCGCTCGTCGCAGCCCCCACGCGGTCGTGGACGCTCGAGACGACCTCGACCGTGTTGGTCAGCAGCTCCTCGGTGACGCGGTCGTGGTCGCCGAGCCGCTCGTGCACGGCGGCGATGACGGCGGGGGCGCGGGGAGCGAGGTCGCCGGTCGACCGGTCGACCAGGGGGAGTTCCCACTCGACGCCGATGGTCGACGGGCGGGACTCGGTGAAGCGGATGTCCATGCGGTCCATCCTGCCCGGGTCCTTGTCGGACACGCACAACGAAGCGTTGTCCCGATCGTGCGGATCGTCCTGCAACTAGTTCCACTGTGGGCGTACCGTTGAAATGTTCCTACAGGGAAGAGGTACGCATGCAGTTGGTGGTGCGCGGGACGAACGCCCCGCTCGTCGGAGAACTCGACATCCCGGTCTCGAAGTACCACGCGCACCGCGCGCTGGTGCTCGCGTCGCTCGCGAAGGGGACGAGTGTCGTCTCCGGGGTGAGCGCGACGCGACAGGTGGAGTGGACCGTGGGCACGCTCCGCGCCCTCGGCGTCGACGTCAAGCGTCGCGGGAACGCGTACCACGTGACCGGGCTGGGCGGCCGGTACCAGGCGACCGACGTCGTGGACCACGGCTCGCGCGGTGCCGACGGACTGCTCAACATGGGGTCCTCGGGCACCACGCTCTACTTCATGACCGGGCTCGCCTCGCTGGCCGACCGCCCGATGACCCTGTCGGGCATGAAGTACTTCCAGCGCCGGCCGATCAAGGCGCTGCTCACCTCGCTGATGCAGATGGGGGTGGAGCTCGAGGCGACGAACGACTGCCCGCCCGTCATCGTGCAGCCGAAGCGTCCGCGCGGCGGTGACGTGACGATCGCCGGCACCCTGTCGCAGTGGGTGTCCGGGCTGCTGCTCGTGGCGCCGTTCGCCGAGCACGAGACCCGGATCCACATCACCGGCGGGCGGCTCAACGAGCAGCCCTACGTCGAGCTCACCGTGCGGATGATGCGGCAGTTCGGCCTGACGGTGGAGGTCTCCGACGACTGGCTCGAGTACCGGATCCCGGCGGGCCAGCAGGCCACCCCGCACGACTACGTCATCCCGCCCGACATCGGCTCCGCAGCGTTCGGCATCGCGGCGGCCGGCACCCGCGAGTCGAACGTGCTGCTGCGGGGCATGACGGCCACGACGACGGCCGAGACCGACCACCCGGAGAGCGAGTTCCTGGACCTCGCGACCGCGATGGGTGTCCCGATGCGGATCGACGAGGAGACCGGCTTCGTCCGGATCGAGCACGACGGGTCCCCGCTCCGGCCGCTCGACGTCGACTGCCGTCCGATCCCGGACCTGCTGCCCGTGCTGTCGACGATGGCCACCTTCGCCGAGGGCACCAGCCGACTGTGGAACGTGGCCCACATCCGACTGAAGGAGTCCGACCGGGTCGCCGCGATGCTCCAGCTGAACCGGATGGGCGGCCGCGCCGAGCAGGGCGCGGACGAGCTGCGGGTCACCGGCGTCGGCGCGGCCGGGTTGCACGGAGCGCCGATGTCCTCGTTCAACGACCACCGCGTCCTGATGTCGCTCGCGGTCGCGGCGTCGGGCGCCGACGGGGTGTCCGGCCTGACCTACCCGCGTGCCTACCGGATCTCCTACCCGACGTTCCTTGAGGCGATGAGCTCCGTCGGGCTCGACATGTCCGTCGGCGACCGGCTCGCGGCCCAGGCGGCGCGGGACGACCGGATCGACGCCGCCGAGGCCGACGGGGTCCGCACGCACCTGGGCACGCCCCTCGAGACGTCTGCGGCGCCCGAGCCAACAGAGCAGCCGCTTGCGCAGCCCACCGCGCAGCCCACCGCCCCGCAGCCCGCAGCACAGCCCGCCGTCGCCGTGCCCGAGCTCGCCGGCGTCGACGCCGACCCGCTCGTCCTGAGCGAGCGGGTCCGTGCGCTGTCCCAGACCGACCCCGACGGCCTGGCCGTGATCGAGGTCGGCGGTGCGACCCCCGCGAACACCACGTGGAAGGAGCTGCAGGACGAGGCCGACCGGGTCTCCGCCCTGCTGCTCGAACTCGGCGTGCGCACGGGTGAATCCGTCGCGATGCAGCTGCCGAACTGGCGCGAGTTCGTGTCGATCACCCTCGGTGCCATCCAGATCGGCGCCGTCGCGACCCCGATCATGCCGGTGTTCGGCCCCCGCGAGACCACGATGACGCTGGCGCGTTCGAAGGCCCGCGTGGTCTTCCTGCCGAACGTGTTCCGGAAGCGCCGTCCCGCGCTCGAACTCCTCGACGTCATCGACGAGGCCGCCGCGCAGGACCGCCGCCTGTCGCTCGAGCACGTCATCGTGCTCCGCGCCGAGGCCCGCGGGCAGGGGGACACCCCGACGAACCAGCCGCCGCTGCCCGCCGACGCCCTGGAACGGGTCGTGGCGAGCGACTGGCACTGGCGCTACTTCGAGAACGCCCTCGCCGCCGTGCACGTCGACGTCGACGAGATCGCGTCGCACGCTCCCGGCCCGGATGACGTGTGCCAGCTGCTCTTCACTTCCGGCACCACGGGGGAGCCGAAGGGCGTGCAGCACCCGCACCGCACGCTCGGGCTCGCGACCGCCATGCACGTGGCGCAGTCCGGGCTGACCAGCGCCGACCGCATCTACATCCCGTCGCCGCTCGCGCACCAGACCGGGTTCCTGTACGGCATGCTGCTGGCGTTCCGGCTCGGTGCGGCGCAGGTCATCCAGCCGGTGTGGGACGGCCGCGTCGCACTCGAGCAGGCGTTCGGCGTCGCACGGGCGTCCTTCGTGCAGTGCGCGACGCCGTTCCTGACCGACCTCGTCGACCTGGTCGAGGCCGGTGCTCCGCAGCCCGAGTCGCTCCGGATCTTCGTGCCGACGGGCGCCGCGGTGCCCCGTGCACTGGCTCAGCGGGCGAGCACGGTGCTCGGCAGTGCCATCCTGGGCGCCTTCGGGACGAGCGAGACGTGTCTCGGGGCCCTGTCCAGCCCGAGCGACGACCCCGCCGACGCGTACGGTCACGACGGCCGGGCGCTGCCGGGCATCGCGATCCGCATCGTCGACGACGCGGGGATCGAGCTGCCCGCCGGGACCGAGGGCAACTTCGAGCTGCACTCGCCGACGATGTTCGCGGGCTACCTCGACCGCCCGGACCTGACCGACGACGTGTTCACCGCGGACGGCTGGTACCGGACCGGCGACCTGGCGAAGGTCGACGAGAAGGGCTTCCTGTCGATCACCGGGCGCGTGAAGGACGTCATCAACCGCGGCGGCGAGAAGATCCCCGTCGTCGAGATCGAGAACCTGCTGTACCAGCACCCGCTGGTCACGGACGTCGCGATCGTCGCGATGCCGGACGAGCGGCTCGGTGAGCGTGCCTGCGCCTGGGTCGTGAACGCCCGCGCGGAGGAGCCGCTCGACTTCGCCGGGATGCAGCAGTACCTCGACACGGCCGGCGTGAGCAAGTACTACTGGCCGGAGCGACTCGAGTACACCACCGAGCTGCCGCGCAACGCGGTCGGCAAGGTCCAGAAGAACATCCTGCGCGAGCAGGCGGCCGCGCTCGTCGCGACGAAGGAGAACGAGACACGATGACGATCGTCGAGCAGACGAGCACGGGCTTCGACGAAGCCGCCTTCCAGCAGCTCAAGGCCGAGGTCACCGAGTGGGTCCGCGGCCCCGGTGAGGAGTGGGCGGACGAGATCGAGCGCACCGGCCGGGTCGCTCCCGAGCTGTTCCAGGAGCTCAAGGACAAGGGGTGGCTCAGCCTCGCTGCCCCGACCGAGCTCGGCGGACGGGCCATCCCGTTCTCGCGCTACCTCGAGATCATGGAGGTCGTCTCCCGCTCGCACGCCTCCATCCGCATGCTCGTGCACGTCATCAACGGCACCTGGCGCGCGATGGCCCCCTACGCGACGCCGGAGCAGATCGAGCAGGTCGTCAAGCCGAGCGTCGCCGGCGACAAGCTCGTCGCGTTCACCCTGACCGAGGCCACCGCGGGCACCGGAGCGGACATCCGCACGACCGTCCGGCGCGAGGGCGACACCTACGTGATGAACGGCGAGAAGCACCTCATCACCTTCGGCGTCAAGGCCGACTACTGGCTCATCGCCGCCCGCCTCGAGGGGACGAGCGGCCAGGACGGCACGGTCGCGTTCCTCATGCCGAACAACGGGCTGCCGGGTGCCGAGGTGATCGACGACTCCGACACCATGGGCATCCGCGGCACCGACCACGCGATCCTGCGCTTCACCGACGTGCCCGTGCCGGCGAGTGCACTGCTCGGTGCCGAGGGCCAGGGTCTCGAGGTCGCGCTCGGCGGCTTCCTGCTGCCGAGCCGGGTGTCCGTCGCGATGAGCGCCGTCGGGCTCGCGGAGCGGGCGAACGAGCTCGCCGTCGAGTACGCGAACAAGCGTGAGACGTTCGGCAAGCAGCTCTCCAGCCGCCAGGCGATCCAGTTCTACCTGGCCGAGAACTACGCCGACATCGCCGCAGCACGCGCCCTGGTGCTCGAGGCCGCTCGCGCCTACGAGGAAGACCGTCCCGACGCCGGCACCCTGTCCAGTGCCTCGAAGATGGTCGCCGTCGACATGCTCGCGCGCGTCACCGACAAGGCCCTGCAGGTGCACGGCGGGCAGGGCTACTGGAAGCGCAACGCCATCGAGCGCGTCTACCGCGACGCACGCGCGCAGCGCTTCGAAGAGGGCACCAACGAGATCCAGAAGCTGGTCGTCGGCCGCGCCGTCGTGACCGGCAAGGCCGGGTTCTAGACCGCAACCAACCACCGGACTGGAGGCCCGTGGCGGGCCCGCCCCGCGCCTCCCGTCCGTCCCCACGCACGCAAAGGACCGCAGTGACCGACAGCACCAACGCACCCATCGCGCTCAGCCCGCCCATCGCACTGATCACCGGCGCTTCGCGCGGCATCGGCCGCCTGATCGCGCAGAAGCTCGGCCAGCGCGGCGTCACCGTCGTGGTGACGTACAAGGGCAACGCCGACCTGGCCGAGGAGTCCCTGGCCGACGTCAGGGCGGCAGGCGGCGACGGCATCACGGCGCAGGTCGACATCGAGCAGCCGGAGTCGATCGACGCCCTGTTCGACCTGGTGCGCGACACCTACGGACGCCTCGACATGTTCGTCGCGAACGCCGCCGCCAGCGCGTTCAAGCCTGTCGCCGACCTCAAGCTGCACCACCTCGACCGCAGCTACGCCACGAACGCCCGCTCGTTCGTGCTCGGCGCCCAGCGCGCCGCGGAGCTCATGGACCGGGGTGGCCGCATCGTCGTCGTGACCTCGTACGGATCACTCCGGGCATTCCCGACCTACGCCGCACTCGGTGCCGCGAAGGCGATGAGCGAGGCGTACATGAAGTACATGGCGGTGGAGTTCGGTCCGCGTCAGATCACGGTCAACGCGGTGAACGGCGGCCTCATCGACACCGACTCGCTCGAGTACTTCTACACGAAGGTCCCCGGGCAGGCGCCGATGGACACCGTCCTCGAGAAGCTCCCGCTGCAGCGCCCTGGGACGGCCGATGACATGGCCGACGCCGTCGACTTCCTGCTGTCGGACAAGGCCGGGTACATCACCGGGCAGGTGCTCTCGGTCGACGGCGGGCTGACGGTCATCGCACCGCCGTACTGGTCGGACACGACGTCGCCCCTCCGCGACGCGGTGCTGCCGGCCGACGCTCCGGCCGCGGACACCGCAGAATAGGCGCATGAGCAGCGTCGCTTCCGCCCCCGTCGTGCCGGAGTCCCTCCGGACCGTCGCGTCACCCTGGACCCTCGGCCCCCTGCACCTGGCGAACCGGGTGGTGATGGGGTCGATGCACACCGGGCTCGAGGTACACGACGACGGTGGAGCCGGCATGGCCGCCTTCTACCGTGAACGGGCGGCCGGCGGAGCGGCGTGCATCATCACCGGCGGCATCGCGGTGAACGACGAGGCCCGCGGAGGTCCGGACTTCGCGGTGTTCGGCGTCGGGGGAGCCGACGAGCGGTTCCGGGTGGCGGTCGACGCCGTGCACGACGAGGGCGGGACCATCCTGGCGCAGCTGTTCCACGCCGGGCGGTACGCGCTCGCGTCGGGCATGGTCGACCGGCACGGCGACCCGCAGCGCGTCGTGGCGCCCTCGGCCCTGCCGTGGGCGGCCGCCCGCGGTGTGGTGCCGACCGAGCTGACGTCGGCCGAGGTCGAGCGGACCATCGAGGACTTCGCCGCCGCGGCCCGCACCGCCCGCACGATCGGGTTCGACGGCGTCGAGATCATGGCGTCCGAGGGGTACCTGATCAACCAGTTCCAGTCACCGCTGACGAACCTGCGCGACGACGAGTGGGGCGGTGACGCGGAACGGCGTCGGCGCTTCGCGATCGAGGTCGTCCGGGCCGTGCGCGCCGCGGTGCCCGAGCTCGCCGTGACGATCCGGCTGTCCGGCGCGGACCTGATGCCCGGCTCGTCGACCGAGGACGAGGTCGACGCGCTCGTGCACGACCTGCTGCCGCTCGGGCTCGACGGCATCTCGGTCGGCATCGGCTGGCACGAGTCCCGGACCCCGACCGTGCAGGCCTCGGTGCCGCACGGGGCCTGGCTGGCGTACGCGACACGGATCGCCGCGGTGGTGCGCGCGTCCCCGTACCCGGACGTCCGCGTGATCGCCTCGAACCGGATGACGGACCTGCGCGACTGCGAGGCTGTGCTCAGTGACGGCCTGATCGACGCCGTCGCGCTCGCCCGGCCGTTCCTCGCCGACCCCGCCATCGTGTCGCGCTCGCTCGCGGGCGGGTTCGCCCTGGTGAACACCTGCATCGGCTGCAACCAGGCGTGCCTCGACCGCTCGATCATCGGCGCACCGGTGTCCTGCCTCGTGAACCCCCGTGCCGCCCGCGAGGTGGCCTTCCCCGCCCGCCCGACCACCGACCCGAAGCGCGTCGACGTCGTCGGTGGCGGACCGGCCGGGCTCGCCGCCGCGGTGGACGCCGCACGCCGGGGCCACGACGTCACCGTCTGGGAGGCCTCCGACCGCCTCGGCGGCCAGTTCGGCCTCGCCGCGCTCGTCCCGGGGAAGGAGGACTACGCCGCCACGGTGCGGTCCGCCCGCGCCGAGCTCGCGGAGCGGGGTGCCACGATCCACCTCGGACGCCCGGCGACGGCTCGGGACCTCGTCGACAGCGACGCCGTCGTGCTCGCGGCCGGGGTCGTCCCGCGGAGCATCGACGTCCCCGGCAGCGACCTGCCGCACGTGCTGTCCTACGAGCAGGCCCTGCGGAACGGCGTACCCGAGGGCACCGTCGCGATCATCGGCGGCGGCGGCATCGGCGTGGACACCGCGGCGTTCCTGACCGAGTCGCCCGACGAGGTCGTCCGGGCCGCCGAGTTCGCGGCCCGGTGGGACCTCGACGTGTCCGAGGAGCTCGTCGGCGACGTGCCGCAGCGCCTCCCCGCGGCACGGCGCACCACCCGACCGGGGTCCCAGGTGACGGTGCTCCGGCGTTCGGGCAAGTTCGGCCAGGGGATCGGCATCACCTCGCGCTGGGTCGCGATCGGTCGGCTGCGGGACGCCGGGGTGCGGATGGTCGGCGGCGTGCAGGAGTACCTGCGCATCGAACCCGGGGTGCTCTGGATCCGCGACGAGCACGGGGACGAGGTCGGCGTCCCGGCGGACACCGTCGTGGTCTGCGCCGGGCAGGAGCGCGCGACCGATGCCGAGGGCGACGCGCCTGACGGACTCGTGACGGGCCTCCAGGCCGCCGGCGTGCCGTACGCCGTCGTCGGCGGTGCGCGTGACGCACGGAGCGTGGACGCGGTCCGGGCGACGTCCGAGGCCCTCGAAGCGGTGCGGCGGCTCGCGCCGTAGCGAGTCGGCTCGCATCACGGCCGGGAATCTGCAAGAATGAACGGTCGAATCGCCGCAGCTCGACCCTCTATCCAGCTGTGAGCGATCTCTCTCGAGCTTTCGCCGTGTGTGCCCCCACGCCCGCGGTTCCAGTTCAACCACAACGAAAGCAAACAGGAGCAATTGTGGCTGTCAAGATCCGTCTGAAGCGTCTCGGTAAGATCCGTGCGCCCTACTACCGCATCGTCGTCGCCGACTCGCGCACCAAGCGCGATGGTCGTGTCCTCGAGGAGATCGGTCAGTACCACCCGACCGAGGAGCCCTCGGTCATCAAGATCGAGTCCGAGCGTGCGCTCTACTGGCTCGGCGTCGGCGCGCAGCCGACCGAGCAGGTCGCGGCCCTCCTCAAGCTGACCGGCGACTGGGCCAAGTTCAAGGGCGAGAAGGACACCGAGTCCAAGGTCAAGGTCGCCGAGCCGAAGCCGGCCTTCCAGGTCGACTCCTCGAAGAAGGCCGTGCTCAAGCCGAAGTCGGAGAAGACGGCTCCCGCCGCCAAGGCCGACGACGCCGAGACCGCCGACGAGACGACCGAGGCGTAGTCCTTGCTCGAATCCGCGCTGACGCACCTCGTCAAGGGGATCGTCGATCACCCTGACGACGTGCGCGTCGCCAGCTCCACCTCCCCACGCGGCGAGGTCCTCGAGGTGCGCGTGCACCCCGAGGACCTCGGCCGCGTGATCGGTCGCGCCGGGCGCACCGCCAAGGCGCTCCGCACGCTCGTCACGGCCCTGGCCGACGGCAAGCGCGTGCGGGTCGACGTGGTGGACACCGATTCCTAGGGAGACGACCCAGCTCCGGGTGGGTCGAATCACGAAGGCGCACGGGCTCAAGGGCGGCATCAAGCTCGAGCTCTACACCGACGACCCGGATCGTCGGTTCACCCCGGGCGCCACCTTCACGCTCCAGGTCCCCGACGACTCACCGTGGTCGGGCAAGACCCTCGAGCTCGACGAACTCCGCTGGTACAACGGTCACCCCGTCGCGTTCTTCGCCGGGATCGACGACCGCACCGCGGCCGAGTCCCTGGCCCGCATCATCCTCTGGGTCGAGCAGGACGCCGACGCCGAGACCGGCGAGGACGACGCCTGGTACGACCACCAGCTCGTCGGGCTGAAGGTCCTGCGTGACGGCGTCGAGGTCGGCACCGTCGCCCGTGTGGACCACATGCCCGCCCAGGACCTGCTCGCGATCGACACGCCGTCCCGCGGCGAGGTCCTCGTGCCGTTCGTCTCGGCCATCGTGCCCGCGGTCGACATCGCGGCCGGCACCGTCACGGTCACGCCGCCGCAGGGCCTGTTCGAGGATCCCGAGGACACCTCGCGCCCCGAGACGGTCACGGACTAGTCCCCGTGCGGATCGACATCGTCACGATCTTCCCGGAGTTCTTCTCCGTGCTGGACGTGTCCCTGCTCGGCAAGGCCCGCTCCGGCGGGCTGCTCGACCTGCACGTGCACGACCTGCGATCGTGGACCACCGACCGGCACCGCACCGTCGACGACACCCCGTACGGCGGTGGCGCCGGCATGGTGATGAAGCCGGAGCCGTGGGCGCAGGCGCTCGAGGCGCTCTTCCGCCCCGACGGCTCGTCGACCCTGGTGGTCCCGACGCCGGCCGGCACGCCCTTCACACAGTCGATCGCGCGGTCCCTCGCGTCGACGTCGGAGCACCTCGTGTTCGCCTGCGGGCGGTACGAGGGCATCGACGCCCGCGTCTTCGAGTGGGCGTCGTCGCGCGCCACCGTCGTCGAGCTCTCGCTCGGCGACTACGTGCTGAACGGCGGCGAGGTCGCCGCGATGGCGATGATCGAGGCCGTCGGTCGACTCGTCCCCGGCGTCGTCGGCAACCCCGAGTCGCTGGTCGAGGAGTCCCACGAGGACGGCCTGCTCGAGTACCCCTCGTACACCAAGCCCGCGTCGTGGCGCGGCCTCGACGTCCCCGACGTCCTGCTCAGCGGGCACCACGCCCGCGTCGGTGCCTGGCGGCACGAGCAGCAGCTGGAGCGGACGCGGCGCGTCCGTCCGGACCTGCTGCCCGACGCGTAGAGTCACCCGTCTCGCGAAAGCGACAGATCTCCGCGGAACATCCGCGGAGATCTGTCGCTTTCGCTGTTGTGACGGTCCGCGGGCCGCGAGATCTGACGCTTCCGTGGGGTGGGGGCGACGCGTGACGGACTGGAGGTGCGGTGCCAGCTGGTGCCGCGCCTCCAGGCTCGCTACTGGTCGCGCTGGGCGCGACGCAGGGTCAGGACCTCGGGGCCGGCCTCGGTGACCGCGACCGTGTGCTCGACGTGCGCGGCACGCGATCCGTCGACACTGCGCAGCGTCCAGCCGTCGTCGTCCTGGTAGAGCTCGTCGGTGGTCTGCATGAGCCACGGCTCGATCGCGACGACCAGACCCGGCCGGAGCTTCAGGCCGCGACCCGGACGGCCGTCGTTCGGCACGTGCGGGTCCCCGTGCATCGTGCGACCGACGCCGTGCCCGCCGAACTGCAGGTTCACGTCGTGACCGGCCTGGTGCGCCACGTGACCGATGGCGTGCGAGACGTCGCCGAGCTTGTTGCCGGGAGCCGCCTGGGCGATGCCGGCGGCCAGTGCCCGTTCGACCGTGGCGATCAGTGCCTGGTCCTCGTCGCGCGGGGTGCCGACCTGGACGCTGACGGCGGAGTCCGCGACCCAGCCGTCCACGCTCGCGGCGAAGTCCAGGCTCACCAGGTCGCCGTCCTGCAGGGTACGGTCGTGCGGCAGGCCGTGCAGGGCGGCGTCGTTGACCGAGGTGCAGAGGTTCTTGCCGAACGGCGACATGCCGAACGACGGGTGGTAGTCGACGTAGCAGCTCTCCGCCCCGCGTTCGGCGATCATCCGGGCCGCGACGCGGTCGAGGTCGAGCAGGTTGACGCCGACGTCGACGGTCTCGAGCAGCTCGTCCAGGACGTCGGCCACGAACCGGCCGGCGACGCGCAGTCCGTCCAGCTCGGCGGGGGTGCGGAGTTCGATCATGGGTCCATCCTCGTCGTTTTGTCTCCAGCGCTCTCTGTGGCAGTATTGAACGCTGTGCCCTGGCTGGACTCTGCCACGGGGGAGTCGCCGACACCGGGCACGCACCACCACTTTCCGAACCTTCGATCCGCGGCGACCCGTGCGCGTCCGCAGAGAGTGAAACCCACCATGAGCCAGCTCCTCGACAACGTCGACGCAGCATCGCTGCGTACCGACGTCCCGGACTTCCGTCCCGGCGACACCATCAAGGTGCACGTCAACATCATCGAAGGCACGCGCTCGCGTATCCAGGTCTTCCAGGGAGTCGTCATCGGCCGTCAGGGCCACGGCATCGGCGAGACCTTCAAGGTCCGCAAGGTGAGCTTCCAGGTCGGCGTCGAGCGCTGGTTCCCGGTGCACTCGCCGATCATCGACCACATCGAGATCGTCACCAAGGGTGACGTCCGTCGTGCGAAGCTCTACTACCTGCGCGAGCTCCGCGGCAAGGCGGCCCGCCGCAAGATCAAGGAGAAGCGCGACGCCTGATCGCCTTCACAGTGAACGTCCGCGAGCCGGACGCCGCTGCGAGCCCCTCGTCCATGTACGGTTGTGCATCGACGGGGGGCTCTCCCCATTTGCGGGGAGTCAGTGGTTCGAACGAGAGCGGAAATGACGGACACGACAGAGGATTCCGGGCGCAGGCCACGTGCCGAGAAGCAACGGAACGGTGTCCTCACATTCCTCCGCGACCTCGTCATCATCTTCATCGCGGCACTGCTCGTGTCGTTCCTGGTGAAGACGTTCCTGATCCGGTCGTTCTACATCCCGTCGGCGTCGATGGAGAACACGCTCCAGATCAACGACCGCGTCATCGTGAACGAGCTCGTCCCCGGCGCCGTGGCACTGAAGCGGGGAGACGTCGTCGTCTTCAAGGACCCGGGCGGTTGGCTCACCGGGTCCGAGGTGCCGAGCGTCACGCCGGACACCCAGCCCGCGAAGGCCATCGACTGGGCACTGACCCAGGTCGGTCTCGGCACCGGTGACAGCGACGACCACCTGATCAAGCGCGTCATCGGTCTGCCCGGTGACAAGGTGTCCTGCTGCAACGACCTCGGGCAGATGTCGGTGAACGGTGTGCCGATCAAGGAGCCGTACCTGAAGCTCCCCGCCGGCGCCCCGGCCTCGGCGACCGACTTCTCGGTCACCGTGCCGAAGGGCACCATCTGGGTGATGGGCGACAACCGGAACGACTCGAAGGACTCCCGGTACAACGGCGACACCCCGTCGAAGGGCTTCGTCCCGATGTCCGACGTCACGGGTCGCGCGTTCGTCATCTCGTGGCCGGCGAGCCGCTGGACGTGGCTCGACGACCACCCCGAGGTGTTCGCCGGCGTGGAGGAGCGCGACGAGTGACCGCCGTCCGTCCGTCGCTCCGGCTCGAGAAACGTCTGCTCGCCGAGGGCCGCGTGACGGTCATCGGCATGGACGAGGTCGGCCGTGGCGCCATCGCCGGTCCGGTCGGCGTCGGTGTGGCCGCGGTGACGCTCGACATCGGTCGTGTGCCCCAGGGGCTCGCGGACTCGAAGCTGCTGTCGGAGGCGCGCCGGACCGACCTCGTGCCCGTCGTGCAGCGCTGGGCGCGCACGGCGGTCGGCATGGCCTCGGCGGACTTCGTCGACCAGCAGGGCATCGTGCCCGCTCTCGGTGCAGCCGGTGCGCAGGCGCTCGGCTCCCTGGTCGCCGACGGGGTGTCCCTCGACGGCGCGGTGGTGGTGCTCGACGGCTCGTTCGACTGGTTGAGCCGTGCGCTGCCCGCGTCGCTCCGTCCGGCCGCCGACCCGCTCGAGGTCGTCGTCCGGGTCAAGGCCGACCGCGACTGCGCCTCGGTGGCCGCGGCGTCCGTGGTGGCCAAGGTCGCTCGTGACGCGCTCATGATCTCCGCGCACGACGAGGCTCCGCACTACGGGTGGGTGTCGAACAAGGGCTACGGGTCGACGGCGCACTACGACGCGATCCGGGCGATCGGGGCGCACGCGCTGCACCGGAAGTCGTGGCTGCACCAGGCCTCGAGCGTCGCGCTGGACGGGTTCGACGAACTCGACGCCCTCGCCGGTTGAGCCCGTCGTCCGCACGGGCCTCCGTCGCCGTAGACTGTGGGCGCAATGGATGAGGACGAATTCGACGACTACGACCGCGAGGTCGAGCTGGCCCTGTACCGCGAGTACCGCGACGTGGTGTCGCAGTTCCGTTACGTGGTCGAGACGGAGCGCCGTTTCTACCTGGCGAACGAGGTCGAACTCGTGCGCCGTGACACGGAGCACGACTTCTACTTCGAACTGACGATGAACGACGTCTGGGTCTGGGACGTCTACCGTTCCGACCGGTTCGTCAAGGGTGTCCGGGTACTCACGTTCAAGGACGTGAATGTCGAGGAACTCACGACGCGGGAACTCGAACTGCCGAAGGAACTCGCACTCGACGAGTGATCGTCAATTTCCTTTCTCCTGCTTCTTTCTCGGTGAATCGCCGCTGATCCGGACCGCCAGGGAAATGTGCGCGCTATTCTGATGGGGAAATAACCGCCCCACGAACAGGAGCACCCCATGGCACAGAAGGTCACCGTCCAGCTCGTCGACGACCTCGACGATTCCCCCATCACCACCGGTGAAGGCCGGACGGTCGAATTCGCGTTCGACGGCTCGTCGTACGAGATCGACCTGTCGAACGACAACGTCGACAAGTTCCGCGAGGCGATCTCCGACTACATCGCCGCAGCGCGCAAGGTCTCCGGTCGTCGCACCGGCGGCGGGTCCGCGCCGAAGTCCGCCCCGAAGCGCGGCAACTCCGAAGAACTCGGCAAGATCCGCGAGTGGGCCAAGGAGAACGGGTACGAGGTCTCCTCCCGCGGGCGCATCTCGACGCAGGTGCAGGAAGCCTACGCAGCAGCGCACTGACGCTCGTCGCAGCGGGACCCGGGTGATCTCGATCGCCCGGGTCCTTCTTCTTTCCTCCACAGGGGCAATTCGTCCGCACTGATTCCACAGACTCTCCGAGTTCGCCGAACGGTGTGTGCGTTCCGGAGATCGTTGTCGTGGAGGCAACGACATGGAACAAGACGTGCAACGAGCACCGGGGCGGTCGCTCCGGAACGGCCGACTCGGACGATTCGGTGAAGAGCGAGCGGTGGCCTGGCTCGAAGCCCGGGGATTCCGCGTGCTCGAGCGGAACTGGCGATGTGCGCGCGGTGAGATCGACATCGTCGCGTGGGATTCCTGCACGCTCGCCTTCATCGAGGTGAAGACCCGTTCCGGTGCCGCCACCGGTCACCCGTTCGAGGCGATCACGGCGGCGAAGCTCACCCGGATGCGGCGACTCGTGCCCGAGTGGTTCGACGCGCATCCCGGGGTCTCGGCGCGCGCGGTCCGGGTGGACGTCGTCGCGGTCCACGTCGACGGGCCCCGCACGGTCGTCGAGCACCTGGCTGGTGTCCTGTGACGGGCATCGGGCGCGCTGCCGCGGTCGCGCTGCTCGGGGTCACCGGTCGGCGGATCGAGGTCGAAGCGCACCTGACCAGTCAGCTCCCGGCGTTCAGCATCATCGGTCTGCCCGACACCTCGTTGGGTGAGGCACGGGAACGTGTGCGATCCGCGGCGGAGAACGCGGGGTGCCCGCTGCCCGCCCGCCGGATCACCGTGAACCTGACCCCGGCGGCGATCCCGAAACGCGGTTCGGGGTTCGACCTCGCCATCGCGATGGCCGTGCTCGCCGGTGCCGGTCTCGCGCCGGACGTCTCGGAGCGCATCGTCTACATCGGCGAGCTCGGCCTCGACGGGCGGGTGCGTCCGGTCCCCGGCGTGATCCCGATGTTGATCGCCGCGCGCGACGCCGGTGTGGACCGCGTCGTGCTGCCCGTCGGCAACCTGACCGAGGCCCGTGTGGTCGGCGGGGTCCGGATCCGGGGCGTGGACTCGTTGCGGGCGGCGGCGATCGACGCCGGGGCGCTCCTACCGACGGTCGAGGTCGACCCGGTGCTGCCGGTCCCGGTCACGGCTGTGCCGCGTCCCGTAGCCGAGCTGTCGGACGTCGTGGGGAACCCGGTCGGCGTCCGAGCACTCATCGCCGCGGCGGCCGGTGGACACCATGCCCTGCTGCTCGGGCCGCCGGGCGCCGGCAAGACCATGCTCGCCGAACGGCTGCCCGGGTTGCTGCCCGACCTCGACGACGAGACCGCGCTCGAGGTCGCCGCAGTCCGGTCCGTCGCTGGGCTGGGCCCCGCGTCGTGGAGCACGAAGCCACCGTGGGAAGCCCCGCACCACTCCGCGTCGGCGGTGTCGCTCATCGGCGGTGGGTCCGGGGTCCTGCGCCCCGGAGCGGTGTCGCGCGCCACCGGGGGCATCCTGTTCCTCGACGAGGCGCCGGAGTTCCCGCGGGCCGTGCTCGACGCGCTCCGGCAACCGCTCGAGTCCGGGCGGATCACGATCCACCGTGCGGCGGGAGCGGCCGAGTTCCCCGCACGCTGCCAGGTCGTCCTGGCGGCGAACCCCTGCCCGTGCGGCAACGCCGGTGGTGCGCACGGGCAGCCGTGCGAGTGCTCACCGAGCACCGTCCGCCGGTACCTCGGCCGCATGTCCGGGCCGCTGCTCGACCGGATGGACATCCGGGTGCTGGTGCCCCGGGTGACGACGGGTCGGATGCGGGAGGCGGACGGCAGCACCCCGACGACGGCGCTGGCGCGTGCGGCGGTCGCGGCAGCACGAGCCCGGATGGCGGAGCGACTGCACGGCACAGGATGGACGCGCAACGCCGAGGTCACCGGGACGTGGCTCCGAGCCGAGGGGCGAATCGAACCCGGGTCGACGGCGGACCTCGACCGCGCACTCGACCTCGGGACCCTGACGATGCGCGGGTGGGACCGTGTGATGCGACTGGCGTGGACGCTCGCCGACCTCGACGCGGTGGAGCGGCCCACGGGTGCGCACGTCCGCGGCGCCTTGGCCCTGCGGAGCGCGCTGTGATGCTGGCGGGCACGGAGCTCCTCGACACGGTGGCGCGCCTGCTGGGACGGAGCGGTGCCGCGGTGGATCCGGTGCAGGCCGCGGCACGGGTCGCCTGGTCGGCCATCGTCGAACCGGGGGACTCCGTCGCCGGAGAGCTCCTCACCGGCCTCGGACCGGAACGTGCGCTCGGTGCGGTGCTGCTCGCCGCGGACGGAGACTTCGATTCGCTGCTGGGATGTTGCGTCGACGCCGAGGTGCCGGGTGCGGAGGACCCAGCGGTGCTGCTCGGCGTGCTGCAGACCGCGGTGGAACGCTGGCGGCCCCGATTGGCCGCTGTCGAGGTGGGCGACGTGCTCGCGGCGGCCGGTGCGGTCGGAGCCGGACTGCTGGTCCCCGAGAGCGACGGGTGGCCGCCCGCGATGGACGACCTCGGGCCGCACGCCCCGGTGGTCCTCTGGACGCGCAGCACGGGTGCGCGCCTCGGCGACGGGACGCCGGCGCTGGGCGTCGTGGGGTCCCGGGCGAACACGGTGGCCGGTGCCGAGGCCGCGGCGGAGATCACCTCGACGTCTGCGGACGCGGGATTCCTCATCGTGAGCGGGGGTGCCTACGGCATCGACGCGGTGGCGCACCGTGTCGCCGTCGCCGCCGGGACGCCCACGGTCGCCGTCCTGGCGGGTGGCATCGACCAGCTCTACCCGGTGGGCAACGCGCAGCTGCTCCACAACGTGGCGCGGCAGGGGGCGCTGCTCGCTGAGTCGGCACCGGGGACGCGACCGACGCGGTGGCGTTTCCTCGCCCGGAACCGGCTGATCGCCGCGCTGGCCGACGTCACGGTCGTGGTCGAAGCGGGTGCCCGGTCCGGGGCGCTCAACACGGCCCACCACGCAGCGCAGCTCGGCCGGCCGGTGTTCGCGGTCCCGGGAGCGTTCGCGTCCTCGGCATCGGTCGGGTGCCACCGGCTCATCGCGCAGGGGCGGGCGCAGATCGTCGTGCACCCCGGCGATCCGGTCGCGGCGGCGAGACCGGCGACCGGGACGAGCGGGGGAGCGGTGCCGGACGAACCGCTCCTGTCCGGTCGGCAGGACCCCGAGGTGCTCCGGGTGCTCGACGCGCTCGGTCGTCGCGCTCTGCCCGAAGCCGAGATCGCCCGTCGGGCAGGCATGTCGACGGCCGACGTCGCCGACGCGCTCGCCCTGGCGCAGCTGCAGGGACTCGTCGTCGCGAGCGGCGGCGGGTGGGGGCGGGCATGACGGTCGACAGCCGTACGCTGACGTCGTGGTTGCGCGGACGGACGGTCGACTGGTGATGGCGGTGGACGCCTTCCTCGGGCATGCCCGGCACGCGCGGGGCCTCAGCGAGCAGACCCTGCGCGCGTACGCCAACGACCTCGAGCAGCTCGTGGCCTTCGCGGACACCCGAGGGGTCGACCGCGTCGCCGACGTCGAGCTCGAGCTCCTCCGTGACTGGCTGTGGGACGCCGACCACCGGGGGCTCGCCCGGTCGACGATCGCTCGGCGGTCCTCGTCCGTGCGGGCGTTCACGCGTTGGGCGAGCGAGACCGGGGTGACGACGACCGACGCCGGGGTCCGGCTCCGTGCACCGAAGGGCGGGGCGCACCTTCCCCGCGTCGTGTCGGCCGACCAGGTGCGCGCCCTGCTCGACGGGCTCGGTGCCCGAGCGGCGACGGACGACCCGGCGGCGCTGCGGGACCTGGCCCTGGTCGAGCTCCTGTACGCCGCGGCCATCCGGGTCAGCGAACTCGTCGGGATCGACGTGACCGACGTCGATCGCGGACGCCTGACCGTGCGGGTGCTCGGCAAGGGCGGAAAGGAACGCGTGGTGCCGTTCGGGGTGCCGGCACGGGACGCACTCGAGGCGTGGCTCGAGCGCGGACGGCCCGCCCTCGCAGCACGGGCGGAGGGACCGGCAGGCACGGCGCTGTTCCTCGGCGACCGTGGCGCCCGACTCGGCGTCCGCAGTGCCTACCGCGTGGTGGCGCGGTTGCTCGGTGACCTGCCGGGCGAGGGCCCGAGCGGGCCGCACACCTTCCGGCACACCGCGGCGACGCACCTGCTCGACGGGGGAGCGGACCTGCGCGCGGTGCAGGAGCTCCTCGGTCACGCCAGCCTCGGCACGACGCAGATCTACACGCACGTGTCGTCGGCCCGGCTGCGCGAGGTCTACCGGACGGCGCACCCGCGCGCCTGACGGCTGGCCGACGTGCGTCCCGGTCGGTGCCCGGTCAGTTTCCGGTCAGTTTCGGTCGGCCTCCGGGGGGGGGGGGCTTCGCTCATCCGGGCCAGGCCGACTCGGGCAGGAGGACCGGCCACTCGGCTGGTGGCAGGTACGCCATCGGGTCGACGTAGCGACCGTCGACGCGAGCACCGAGGTGCAGGCACGGTGCCGACGCCGGACAGTGCCCGACCGAGACGCGCCCGACCGGCGCGCCCTGCACGACCTCGTCCCCGGCGGCGACCAGGGGTGTCACCGAGTCGAGCGTGCTGACCAGCCCGTCGCCGTGGTCGATCGTCACGACGGTGCGGCCGCCGACCGGGCCGGCGAACGCCACGGTGCCGTCGTCCACCGCCGAGGCAGTGCTGCCGAGGGCTGCCGAGACGTCGAGGCCCCGGTGGCCGGAGGCGTAGTCCGAGGACGGTGCTTCCCACGCGCGCTCGACCACCCGCGATCCGGTGGGCCAGACCCAGCGAGCCTCGACCCGGCCCGAGTCGATCGCAGTGCGCACCGACGCCCCGGCTCCCGTCGACGGCACGGCACCGAACACCGCCGTCCCGCCCAGCACCGTCCCGCTCAGCACGGTCACGCTCAGCACCGCCGCGCACACCACGGACAGCAGGACGGGACGTGCGTTCGATCGCATGTCCCCAGCCTGGGCGGTGGAATCCGGCCCCGGGGCGGGCGTGGGCGATCCGTGGAGGGGGAGTCGCGCCTCCAGGCTTGGGGAGGAACGTGCCGAGGACGGAAACGACAGAACCGACGTCGTACGACGGCGACAGTGTCGTTCCGCGTCGGCGCGCAAGCCCCGCGCCGTCCCGATCACGCCCCGGTTATGACCAGATCCCGAGCGAGGAGTACAGTCGGGGCCGCTCCGGAACACGCAACGCCGCTCGGACGGCGAACCAGCCGACCGCCGGGGCACCGTGCTGCACAACTGCACGGCGGCAGAACCCAGGAGCATCGTGTCCACCACGACCACCGGGCACGGCGAAGACCGTGCGTTCAAGGGGAAGGTCACCCTGTTCGCCATCGCGGCGGCGGTCGGTGGCTTCCTGTTCGGCTTCGACTCGTCCGTCATCAACGGCGCCGTCGACGCGATCAAGGGCGAGTTCAACCTCTCCGACGCGGCCAGCGGCTTCGCGGTCGCATCGGCCCTGATCGGTTGCGCGTTCGGCGCCTACTTCGCCGGCCGCCTCGCCGACCGTTACGGCCGCACCCGGATCATGTTCTGGGCCGCCGTGCTGTTCTTCGTCTCGTCGATCGGTTCGGCGTTCGCGTTCGCGACGTGGGACCTCGTGATCTGGCGTCTCGTCGGCGGTCTCGGCATCGGTACCGCCTCGGTCATCGCACCGGCGTACATCTCCGAGGTCTCCCCGAAGGCGATCCGCGGGCGGCTGGCCTCGTTCCAGCAGCTGGCGATCACGCTCGGTATCTTCGCCGCGCTCCTGTCCGATCAGCTCTTCGCCGTCACCGCGGGCAGCGCCTCGGCCGAGGTCTGGGGCCTGGCCGCCTGGCGCTGGATGTTCCTGGTCGGGGTGATCCCCTCGGTCGTCTACGGCGTCCTGGCGATCACGCTGCCGGAGTCCCCGCGCTACCTGCTCACCAAGGGCCGTGCTGACGATGCGCGCGTCGTGATGGGCAAGATCGTCCCGCGCGACACCGTGAACACGAGCCTGGAGGAGATCCAGGACGGCATCAAGAAGGAAGCCAACGAGAAGAAGGGCTCCATCCGGGGCAACCGCTTCGGGCTCCAGCCGATCGTCTGGGTGGGCATCATCCTGGCCGTGCTGCAGCAGTTCGTCGGCATCAACGTGATCTTCTACTACTCGACGACGCTCTGGCAGGCCGTCGGCTTCAAGGAGGAGGACTCGTTCCTCATCTCCACGATCACCTCGGTGGTCAACGTCGCCGTCACCTTCGTGGCGATCTTCCTGGTCGACAAGGTCGGCCGCAAGCCGCTGCTCGTCGCCGGTTCCGCGGGCATGTTCGTCTCGCTCACCATGGTCGCCATCGCGTTCTCGCAGGCGACGATCGTCGACGGCAGCCCGAGCCTCCCCGGCTCGTGGGGCGTCATCGCGCTGATCTTCGCGAACCTCTTCGTGGTGTCCTTCGGCGCCACGTGGGGTCCGCTCATGTGGGTCCTGCTCGGCGAGATGTTCCCGAACCGCATCCGTGCCACGGCGCTCGGCATCGGCTCGGCCGCCAACTGGATCGCGAACTTCATCGTGACGATCTCGTTCCCGGTGCTGTCCGGCTTCAACCTGACGGTCACCTACGGCATCTACGCGCTGTTCGCGCTGCTGTCGCTGTTCTTCGTCATCGCCAAGATCCCGGAGACCAAGGGCCGCTCGCTCGAGGAGATGGGCATCTCCGCCGACGGCGACACGGTGGACGCCAAGGCCTGATCGGCCGGTCGCGTACCGCGTCCGTTCCGCACGGATCGCCGGACAGGAGGCCCGGATCACGTCAGCCGCGAGGCGCGCGTGATCCGGGCCTCCCTTCTGTTAGCATCTATCCAGCAGCGTGCTGATGCGCGCTGACTTCGCGTGTCCACCAGGCCCTCACGGGCTCGGTACCCGACCACCGGTCCCGCTCTCACGAGCGGGCGGTCGCGTGCCAGGACACCAGGGACCACGACCGACGGTCGTGATCGACACAACCGCAACAGGTCCGCAGCGACGTGCGAGAGCACGGCTGCGCGCCGAGAACGCAGAAGGAGGACGGCACATGGCCGTCGTCACCATCCGCCAGCTGCTCGACAGCGGCGTCCACTTCGGACACCAGACCCGTCGGTGGAACCCGAAGGTGAAGCGCTTCATCCTCGCCGAGCGCTCGGGCATCCACATCATCGACCTGCAGCAGTCGCTGGCCTTCATCGACCGCGCGTACGACTTCGTCAAGGAGACGGTCGCGCACGGTGGCACGATCCTCTTCGTGGGCACCAAGAAGCAGGCGCAGGGCTCCATCGCCGAGCAGGCGACCCGCGTCGGCCAGCCGTACGTCAACCAGCGTTGGCTCGGCGGTCTGCTCACGAACTTCCAGACGGTTTCCAAGCGCCTCGCGCGCATGAAGGAGCTCGAGGAGATCGACTTCGACGACACGACGAAGGGCTTCACCAAGAAGGAGCTCCTCATCAAGAAGCGCGAGCTGGACAAGCTCCACAAGACCCTCGGTGGTATCCGCAACCTCACGCGGACCCCGAGCGCGCTCTGGATCGTCGACACCAAGAAGGAGCACCTCGCCGTCGACGAGGCGCAGAAGCTCGGTATCCCGATCATCGGCATCCTCGACACCAACTGCGACCCCGACGAGATCACGTACCCGATCCCGGGCAACGACGACGCGATCCGCTCCGTCGGCCTCCTGACCCGCATCGTCGCCGACGCCGCGGCCGAGGGCCTGAAGACCCGCCACAACGGTGGCGACGAGGACGAGGCCAGCGAGCCCCTCGCCGAGTGGGAGCAGGAGCTCCTCGGTGGCGAGACCGCCGCCACGACCGAGGCGCCCGCCGCCCCCGTCGAGGAGAACGACGCTGACGCGCAGGTCGCCGCGAAGGAGATCGGCGAGCCGATCGCCGACGAGGCGAAGAACGCGGAGCCGACGGCCGAGGCCGAGGCAGCCGCGGAGACCACCCCCGCCGAGTGAGTCGCCGGGGCGCCGGACCCCACCGGGTCCGGCGCCCCGACTGCACTCCACTCTCCACACACGTACAGTCCAGAAAGGACTCCAGTCAATGGCAAACTTCACCGCTGCTGACGTGAAGAAGCTCCGCGAGGACCTCGGCGCCGGCATGATGGACGCGAAGAACGCGCTCGTCGAGGCCGACGGCGACTACGACAAGGCCGTCGAGCTGCTCCGCATCAAGGGTGCCAAGGCCGTCGCCAAGCGCGACGACCGTGCCACCTCCGAGGGTGTCGTCGTCGCGACCTCCGAGAACGGCGCCGCCACGGTCGTCGAGCTCGCGAGCGAGACCGACTTCGTCGCGAAGAACGAGAAGTTCACGACCCTCGCCGACAAGGTGCTGGGCGCGGTCGCCGCTGCCGGTGCCGCCGACGTCGCTGCCGCCAACGCCGCACCGCTGGACGGCAAGACCGTCCTCGAGGTCGTCAACGAGTCGGCTGCCGCGCTGGGCGAGAAGCTCGAGGTCCGCACGGTCCGCCGTGTCGAGGGCTCGGCCTTCGAGATCTACCTGCACAAGACCAGCCAGGACCTGCCGCCGCAGATCGCCGTCGTCATCGCGTACGAGGGTGACAACGCCGCCGAGGCACGTTCGATCGCCCAGCACGTCGCGTTCGCGAACCCGACGTACCTGACCCGCGACGAGGTCCCGGCCGAGGCCATCGAGAAGGAGCGTGCGACCGTCGAGGCGATCACGCGCGAAGAGGGCAAGCCCGAGGCTGCGCTCCCGAAGATCGTCGAGGGCCGGGTGAACGCCTACATCAAGCAGGTGTCGCTCCTCGACCAGGACTACGCGAAGGACAACAAGATCTCCGTCGCGAAGGCCGCCGAGAACGCCGGCATCACGATCCAGGGCTTCGCCCGCGTCAAGGTCGGCGCGTAACGAACCCGTGACGGGGTCAGGAACCAACCAGGTTCCTGGCCCCGTTTTTCGCGCGCGCCGGCACGACACGCGCGCGACACATCCGCGAGTACATTTCCACGAGACCACGACGAAGGGTGCGGACCAGATGACCGACGAGAAGACCGGACGACGCCGCGTTCTGCTGAAGCTGTCGGGAGAGGCGTTCGGCGCTGGCTCCCTCGGGGTGAACCCCGACGTGATCGGCACCATCGCCAAGGAGATCGCCGTCGCCGCGCGCGAGGTCGAGATCGCGATCGTCGTCGGCGGGGGCAACTTCTTCCGCGGAGCCGAGCTCTCGCAGCGCGGCATGGACCGCGGGCGCGCCGACTACATGGGCATGCTCGGCACGGTGATGAACGCACTCGCGCTGCAGGACTTCCTCGAGCAGGCGGGCGCTGCGACCCGCGTGCAGTCCGCGATCGCGATGACCCAGGTCGCGGAGCCGTACATCCCGCGGCGCGCCGAGCGGCACCTCGAGAAGGGCCGGGTCGTCATCTTCGGCGCCGGTGCCGGACTGCCGTACTTCTCCACCGACACGGTGGCGGCGCAGCGTGCGCTCGAGATCAAGGCGGACGAGGTCCTCGTCGCCAAGAACGGCGTCGACGGCGTGTACACCGCCGACCCGAAGAAGGACGCCACCGCCGAGAAGCTGCACCACGTGACCTACCAGGACGCGCTGCTCAAGGGCCTCAAGGTCGTCGATGCCACCGCGTTCTCGCTCTGCATGGACAACGGCATGCCGATGCACGTCTTCGGCATGGAGGGCGACGGCAACGTCCAGGCCGCGATCCGTGGCGAGCGCATCGGCACCGTCGTCAGCAACTGACCCCCGGCGCTGACTAGACTCGACGCCAGTACCGAAGGAGTAACACCGTGATCAGTGATGTCCTGACCGAAGCCACCGAGAAGATGGCGAAGGCTGTCGAGGTCGCCAAGGACGACTTCTCGACCGTCCGCACCGGCCGCATCAACGCGGCACTCTTCCAGAAGATCCCGGTCGAGTACTACGGCACGCCGACGCCGCTCGCGCAGCTTGCGTCGCTGCAGACGCCCGAGGCCCGCACGCTCATCGTGACGCCGTACGACAAGACGGCGCTCAAGGAGATCGAGCGCGCGATCGCGACGTTCCCGAACCTCGGCGCCAGCCCGACGAACGACGGCGACATCGTCCGCGTGACGATCCCGGAGCTCACGAAGGACCGCCGCAAGGAGTTCGTCAAGCTCGTCCGGACGAAGGGCGAAGACCACAAGGTCGTCGTCCGGAACATCCGCCGCAAGGCCAAGGACGACCTCGACGCACTCAAGGGTGAGATCTCCGACGACGAGATCTCGCGCGGCGACAAGGACCTCGAGGCCCTGACGAAGAAGCACGTCGACCAGATCGACGAGTCGCTGAAGAAGAAGGAAGCCGAACTCCTCGAGGTCTGATGCGTCGCTCCGACCAGGGCGATGACCGCCCCACAGCAGAGCACGGGCCCGCGTCGAGCGGGCCCGTGAAGAAGGGGCTCCGTCAGGACTTCGATGCGCGCGCACGAGCGGCGCGCACCGACTTCGAGGCGCAGCTCCGCCAGCGCAAGGCCGACTTCGGCGCGCGCAACGAAGCGCTGACCGCGCGGACCGGGCGCAACCTGCCGGCGGCGATCGGCATCGCGCTCGCGTTCGCGGTCGTGATGCTCGGCACGCTGCTCCTCTGGCCGCCGTCCTTCATGGTCGTCGCGGCGTTCCTGCTGGGCGTCGGCGTCTACGAACTCACGAGCGCGATGCGGTTCGCCGGCCGCGACGTCCCGCGGATCCCGAGCGTCGCCGTCGCGATCGCGATCGTGCCGGCGGCGTTCCTGCTCGGCCAGGTCGCGGCGCTGTTCACCCTGCTCGGCGGCATCGTCCTGATCAGTGTCTGGCGACTGCTCGAGGTCGCCGTCGCGCGGCAGAAGCCCCCGGCCGGCAACGTCGCCCGAGACCTCACGAACGGGCTGTTCGTGCAGGCCTACATCTCGCTGCTCGGCGCGTGCGTCGTGCTGCTGTCCGCCCAGCCGGACGGCAACCTCTGGGTGATCGGGTTCATCCTCGTCGTCGTGGCGGTCGACACCGGTGCGTACGCCACCGGGCTGAACCTCGGCAAGCACCCGATGGCTCCCCGCATCAGCCCCAAGAAGACGTGGGAGGGCTTCGCCGGGTCCGTGGCAGCGAGCATCGTCGTCGGCATCCTGGTGGCCGTGTTCATGCTCGGGCTGCCCTGGTGGACCGGTGTCCTGCTCGGTGTGCTCATCTCCGGTTCGGCCACGCTCGGCGACCTGACCGAGTCGATGATCAAGCGCGACCTCGGCATCAAGGACATCTCGTCGTTCCTGCCCGGACACGGCGGCCTGCTCGACCGCATCGACAGCATCCTGCCGTCCGCCGCCGTCGCCTACGTGCTGTACCTGATCGTCAACCACTGACCGCTGTCGGGCCGGGCTGAACGCCGCACTCAGCGCGTCCAGGTTGTGCCACGGTCGGGGACTGGCAGAATGACGCCGTGGCCACCACCTTCCCGACCGCAGCCCGTTCCGCCCTCGGTTACGACGTCGACGAAGTCGAGCGTTTCCTCGAGGACGCCCGGCGCGCGTACTCCGCCGACGACAGCGCCCCCGGCATCGAGGCCGCGAAGATCCGCGCCACGGCGTTCTCGATGCGCAAGGGCGGTTACTCCACGTCGCACGTCGACGCCGCACTCGAGCGACTCGAGGACGCCTTCGCGGCCCGCGAGCGTGAGCGGGAGATGAGCGAGGTCGGCAAGAAGGCCTGGTACGCCGAGGCACGGACGAAGGCCTCCGACGTCGTGGCGCGGCTCGAGCGGCCCGACGGGCAGCGGTTCAGCCGGGTCAGCGTGCTCGGCACCGGCTACCACCCGAAGGACGTCGACGCGTTCGCCGCCCGACTGGCCGGGTACTTCCGCGAGGGCAAGCCGCTCAGCCTCACCGAGGTCCGCTCGATCGTCTTCCGCCCGAAGCACGGCGGGTACCGCGAGGCGCAGGTCGACGCCCTGCTCGACGCCGTCGTCGAAGTGATGCTCGCTGTCCGGTGACGACGCGCTGTCCCCAGGTGCTTCGCTTTCCGTGATCGTTCCGTTACCCTGGTCCTACTCATGGGCAGGCACACGGCAGACTCAAGCTCCGACCGCGATACCCGCGAGCACCTCAGCCTCCAGGCTTCGGGTGAGCGCCGCGCGGCAATGCAGCGAACCCGCACGACGGAGACGTCGGCGTTCGGGGTGAGCCCGCAGGCAGCGCCCGCGGCGACGGGTCCGGTCGCCACGCCGAAGTCGGTGGCGGCGAACCGCGTCTCCGACGAGCGTGTGGCGTCCTTCGCCCACGATGCTCTGGTCGACGCCGACCAGCGTCCCGCGAAGCAGCGCACCGCGACGGTGCAGCGCCGTGCGACGCCGAAGCTCGTCAAGCCCACCGCGTCGTCGGTGAACGCCGTCGCACGTAAGCGCGCGGTCGCCCCGATGATGTCCTTCGTCGGCGTGTTCCTGTTCGTCGGCGGCTCGCTGTTCAACCCGCTGCAGGCCGACGTGGCACAGGCCGCCGTCGACACCCCCGTGCTCGTGAAGACGCCGCCGGCGCCGCAGCAGTACACCGCGCACGGCACCTACGCCGTGGCCGCTGCCGACCGTGACGGCTACGACGTCACCGTCCCGGCCCCGAAGGTCGTCAAGCCCGTCGTCGAAGAGGACGAAGCCGACGCCGACGCCGAGACCACCGACGACAGCGCGGACGCCGCGGCCACCGAGACCCAGCCGGTCTCGGCCGCCAACACGCTCGCCGCCACCGCCGCGACGCCCGACCCGGGCAGCGCGCAGGCGATCGCCCTGCAGCAGGTCACGGCTCGTGGCTGGGGCACCGACCAGTACAACTGCCTGGTCTCGCTGTGGAACAAGGAGTCCGGCTGGCGGGTGAATGCCTACAACCCCAGCGGTGCGTACGGCATCCCGCAGGCTCTTCCCGGCAGCAAGATGGCCACGGCCGGCGCCGACTGGCAGACCAACCCGGCGACGCAGATCACCTGGGGTCTCAACTACATCGCCGGCGTCTACGGCACCCCCTGCGGTGCCTGGGGACACAGCCAGGCCAACAACTGGTACTGATCGGCTGCTCGGGTGCCGCGCAGCAACCGACCGCGGCGTCCCCGTGGTCGCGACGTCGAGCCTGACGAGGAGACCACCCTCGACCGGCTGATGAGCTCGTGGAAGCGCACCGAGGTCCGTCACGGTCGCGAGTACCAGGTGCAGCCGATCTCGGCCGCGTCGGCGCAGAAGGAGTACATCTGCCCGGGGTGCGGCGGAAGCGTCCTGCCCGGCACGGCCCACGTGGTGGTCTGGCGTGCGGACGGCGTGCTCGGCGATGCTGCCGACCTGGCGTCGCGCCGGCACTGGCACAACCACTGCTGGAGCATCGCATGACCGAGCACGACGTGCCGCACGACACCGAGATCCGGTCCGCCACCGTGCTGCCGGCCCGTCGCACCGATGTCGAGCTCGTCACGGACGACCACCTGACGCTCGTCGGTGAACTCGCCGAGCCGGCCGACACCCCGGCTCGCGGGACCATCGTCACGCTCCACCCCCTGCCGACCGCGCACGGGTTCATGGACTCGCACGTCCTCAAGAAGGCCGCGGCACGGTTGCCCGCCCTCGCCGACATCGCGGTGCTGCGGTTCAACTTCCGGTCCGTCACGTCTCCGCGCGGCACGTCCGAGGGTGTCTTCGGCGATGGTGTGTCCGAGGGCTTCGACCTGCGTGCCGCCGTCGCCGAGGTCGTCGACCGCGGCCTGCCGACCCCGTGGCTGGTGGGGTGGTCCTTCGGCACCGAGGTGATCCTCAAGCACGCGCTCGAGCACGTCGAGGCCGGCACGGTCGCCGGAGTCGTCCTGCTGTCACCGCCGCTGCACCGCACCTCGGACGAGGAGCTCGCCCGCTGGGCTGCCGTCGGGGTCCCGGTCGTGGCGCTCGTCCCCGAGCACGACGACTTCCTGCAGCCCGAGGCCGCGGTGGCACGGTTCGCGCTCGCCCCGAACGTCCGGGTCGTGCCCGTCGACGGTGCGAAGCACCTGTGGGTGGGGGAGCGGTACGTGCGGATCGTCCTCGACGCGATCGCCGACCTCGTCGTGCCGGGCAGCGCCCCGCTGCCGACCCACTGGCCCGTCTGAGCACGTCCGTACGACGCCCTGCGGCCCGCCACCTGCACCAGGTGGGACGGCCTGGAGGCGCGGGTCGCGCCTCCAGGCCGTGGACCGTCAGCGGTCGGTCGCGTCCACGTCGTCGTCAGCGTCCGCAGCGGACGCTGCGGCGGGTGCCGTGCCGAGCAGGCCCGTGGCGTTCGTGAGGACCCCGCGGAGGTTCTCGAGGTAGCCCGCGACGGCTTCGCGTTCGGTGCGGATCGCCGCCAGGCGGTCCTCGGCCTCGGCGATGACGCCGGCGGTGCGCTCCTCGGCGTCGGCGACCATCCGGTGCACCCGGTCCTGCGCGTCGGCGACGATGGTGCGGGCGTGCTCCTGGGCCTCGGCCGTGCTGGTGCGCTCGAGGTCGTCGGCCTCCTGCTGCAGGCGTTCCGCGCGTTCGCGGGCCTCGGTCGCGCGGCGCGTGGCCTCGGCGAGCTGCAGGTTGGCCTCGTCCAGGTACTTCTGCGTCTCGGTGACCGTCTCGTGGTGCTTCCGCAGGTAGTCCTGCTCGGCGTCGTCGCGGCGGGAGGCGAGTTCCGACTCGAGCGTCGTGCGGGCCTCGTCGCGCTCCCGGGCGATCTCGGCACGGACCTCGTCGCGCTCCTTGACCAGGGCGGCGCGTGCGGTGTCGATCTCCTGCCGCAGGGCGGTGCGCTCGGCCTCGAGCACCCCGAGCTCGGCGGTGCGGCGGTCGGCGATCTCGGTGTCGACCTCGGCGTGCTCGCGCTCGCGTCGGGCGGCGATGGCGTTCTCGTGCTCCCGGACGGCGCGCTCGACTGCCGCATCGGCCTCGGCGCGCTCCTGCGCGATCCGGGCGTCGTGCTCCTCGAGCTCACGGGCGATCCGGTCGGCGGTCTCCTGCACCAGGCGCGCGTTCTCGACGCGGGTCTGCTCCTCGTCGACGCGGAGCTGCGCCTGGGCCGCCTCGATCTCCTGCTCGAGTGCGGTGCGGGCTGCTGCCAGTTCGCGGTCCCACTGGGCGCGGGCGGCGGCGAGTTCCTCGTCGAGTTCGCGGCGGCGGTCGGCGACCTCGGTGTCGAGCTCGGCGCGGCGGCGGGTGACCTCGGACTCGAGTTCGGCGCGACCGGTCTCGAGTGCCAGCGCGTGTGCCTGCTGCTCCTCGTCACGCTCGCGGTGCCAGGCGGCGCGGCCCTCGGTGACCTCGCGCTCGAGGGCCTCGCGCCGGGTCGTCTCCTCGCGGTCGAGGTCCTCGGTGCGGCGGGCGTGGTCGGCCTCGAAGACCGAACGGCGGTGCTCGGTCTCGCGGTCGAGCTCGGCGGCAGCGGTGCGGGCGTCGGCGGACTCGCGCTGGGCGATCTCGCGCAGCTCGGCGACCTCGTGCTCGACCTGAGCGCGCAGTGCGTTCGTCTCGCGGATGGCGACGGAACGGACCTCGGCGGCCTCGGTCACGGCTGCCCCGCGGATCGCGGCGGCTTCGTTGCGGGCGTCCTGCGTGAGCAGACCGGCCTCGGCCCGGGCACGTTCGACGGTGTCGGCTGCCTCGGCGCGGGCGCGGGTCAGTTCGTTGGTGGCGCGGGTGCGGGCGTCCTCGAGGGTGTCGCGCGCTTCCTCCTGGGCCTCGCGGACGGTGCGCTCGGCTTCGGAACGGCTCGAGGCACGGAGGCGCTGGGCGTCGATGTCCGCCTGGCTGATGAGGCGGGTCGACTGCTCCTCGGCCACACGCAGGGTGGACTCGAGGCGGGTGCCCAGTCCGCTGTACGTGGGGGTGCCGGCTTCGTCGAGCTCGCCCTGCAGTTCGGAGACCCGGGCCTGCAGGAGACGGATCTCCTTCGCGGCGTCGGCGCGGTCGTTGTTCGACTTGATGAGCTCGCGGCGCAGGTCGTTCAGCGAACGCTCCACCTCGTCGCGGCGGTACCCCCGCAGCTCGGTCCCGAACTCGGCCTCGTCGTTCGCCACGTGTCGCTCCTGGGTGCTCGGCGGAGGGCCCGGATCGGCCCGCGGTCGATTGTAGTGGCGGCCGGAGCGGGTCGTCTGAGTCCGGCGACAGCGCGGATTGATGCGCTGTCCAGCGTTGCTCGCTATCCTGAGTCGCTGATTCGCGCGCCGACATCCCCACCCCGGCGCGGTAGGGAGAGAGTTCGTGCGATTCGTCCTGGCGATCGTCAGTTTCGTCATCGGTCTGCTGCTCGTGGCGCTGGCGGTGGGACAGCGGACCGTGTTCGCGCCGCCGTCCTCGCTCGTGGCCGAGAGCTCGACGACCAGTTCCGCCCCGGTGACCGTGATCCCGGGGACGACGCTCAACGCCAACCCCGGCTACCAGCGCATCAACGTGTCCGGCTCCGGCAAGGTCTTCGCGGCCTACGGCAAGACCGCCGACGTCGACGCCTGGATCGGTGACGCCGAGCACACCACGCTCCGCTTCGACGCCGAGAAGGGGTCGCTGGTCGGGTCGACCTCGGGCAGCGAGACCAGCGTCCCCTCGCCGAAGGGCAGTGACCTCTGGTACCAGGAGTACGACGGTGCCGGGCAGTTCACCGTCCGCCTGCCGCAGGACGTCTCGGTCCTCGTCGTGAGCGACGGCAAGGCCGCAGCACCGAGCGACGTGTCCGTCACCTGGCCGCAGGACACCGCGACGCCGGCGGTCGGTCCGCTGCTCGTGGCCGGCGGCGTGTTCGTCCTCGGAGGTCTCGTGTTGCTCGTCCTCGCCTTCCTGCACCAGCGCCGTGGCCGCGGTCCCCGCCGTCGCAATGGTGGCAGCCGCCCGCCGCGGGTGCGTGCGTCCCGTCGAGCCGCCGCCGCCGGAGCGCAGGTGCCGCGCCGCGGTCGTCGCGGCACGCGCGCGCTCATCGGCGTCCCGGTGCTGCTCGTCGGCGCCCTGACCCTGGCCGGCTGTTCCTCGGACTACTGGCCGCAGGGCGGCGACCCGTCGCTCGCCACGCCGACCCCGACGGCCACCGCCACGGGGGCTGCGGAGACGACCGAGCCGACGGCTGCGACCAAGCAGCAGATCACCCGCATCGTGCAGCGCACCGCCGCCGTCGCCGAGCAGGCCGACGGGGCGCGCGACCGCGACCTGGTCCGGACCCGGTTCTCCGGAGCGGCGCTCGACCTCCGTCTGGCGAACTACTCGATCCGCGGCAAGGACTCGGACGTCAAGGCACCGCCGGCGATCTCGGCCGCGCAGGTGTGCGTCGCGCTGCCGCAGCAGACCGACACCTGGCCCCGAACGGTCTTCACGATCGTCGCCGAGGACTGTGACGCCAAGTCCGCGCCGCAGGCCCTGACCCTGGTGCAGGACACCGCCCGCGATCCCTACAAGGTGGCGTACGACGTCTCGCTCGAGGCCGACGCGAAGATCCCGAGCCTCGCCCCGACGACGATCGGTGCCGCACTGCTCGCGCCGGAGTCGAAGCTCCTGACGATCCAGCCCGACCAGGTCGCGACCGCCTACGGCGACATCCTGTCGAAGGACACCGCCAGCGAGTACGCCGACCTGTTCGCGACCGAGGGCGATGCGCTCCGCACCACCATCGGCAAGGCGTACAAGGACAAGAAGGCCAAGGCCCTGCCGGACACGGCGAAGATCGAGTACTCGTCCGAGGTGCCCGCCGACTCCGCCGTCGCGATCGCGACCGACGACGCCGGCGCCCTGGTCTCCGCGGACCTGGACGAGATCGAGAAGGTGACCCCGACCGCCTCGGGTGCCGAGGTGAACACCGAGGGTGCCGTCAAGGCACTGTCCGGCGTGGACACGAGCAAGAAGGGCATCAGCGCGACCTACAGCGTCCAGCTGCTCTTCTACGTGCCGCCGGTCGCCTCGGATGGCAAAGTGGTCCTGCTCGGGTTCACACAGGGCCTGACCGCAGCGAGTGAGGTGCAATGAGCAACATCCCCCCGACCCCGTCCGGGCTCCGCGGAGCCGTGGACCTGTCGTCCCTCGTCGACCGTGCACAGCGGCCGCCCCAGCCGTCCGGTGCTCCGGCCCCGGCGGGTTCCACCGGCGGAGCCGTTCCCGGCGCCGAGGTCGGCGCCGTGAACGGTGCCGACCTGACCGTCCCGTCGCTCGTGATCGACGTCACCGACGCGACCTTCCAGGACGTCCTGGAGCTGTCGAACGTCGTCCCGGTCATCGTGGACATCTGGGCCGAGTGGTGCGGGCCGTGCAAGCAGCTCTCGCCGATCCTCGAGCAGCTCACCGCGGAGTACGACGGCCGCGTGGTGCTCGCCAAGGTGGACGCCGACACGAACCCGCAGCTCGTGCAGGCGTTCCAGGCGCAGTCGATCCCGACCGTGGCCGCCGTCATCGGCGGACGCCCGCTCGGGCTCTTCGTCGGGGCACTGCCCGAGGCGCAGGTCCGCGACGTCTACGAGCAGGTGCTCCAGGCCGCCGAGCAGAACGGCGTGGCCGGTCGCGTGACCGTCGCCGGCGCTGCGACCGAGGTCGACGCTGAGCAGGGCGAACCGGAGCCGGAGCCGCTCCCGCCGCACCACCAGGCCGCGTACGACGCGATCGAGCAGGGCGACTACGCCACCGCGATCGAGGAGTACAAGACCGCGATCCTGCAGGACCCGCACGACCAGATGGCCGTGGCCGGGCTCGCACAGGTGTCGCTGCTCGACCGGCTGAACGGCCGGACGGCCGACGAGATCCGTGCGGCAGCAGCAGCGGGCCCCCAGGACGTCCAGGCGCAGCTCGCGGTCGCCGACCTCGACATCTCCGGTGGGCACGTCGACGACGCCTTCGGGCGACTGCTCGACCTGGTGCCGACGGTGTTCGGCGACGACCGTGAGGCCCTGCGCGTCCGGCTCGTCGAGTACTTCGAGCTCATCGGCAGCGAGGACCCGCGCGTCGTCGCGGCGCGTCGCCGCCTGGCGAACGCGCTGTACTAGACCCGCGGGGTCCGGACGGCGAAGAAGACGCCGTCGTCACACCGAGACGCCGCCGAATCCGGCGGCGTCTCGGCGTCTCGGGGGCGTCTCGAGGACACGACGGCGTCCCGAGCACAACCGCTCGCCCGGGACGAGACAGACGGGAGGCCCGGTGCCAGCTGGCACCGGGCCTCCCGTCTGTCTGTCGGTCGCGTCGCGGACGCTGGCCGGGCTACTGGGCCAGCTTCAGCCAGACGGCACCGAGCGGCGGCACCACGAGGTGCGCCGAGGCGGGGCGGCCCGCCCACGGGGTGTCCTCTGCGGTGACGACGCCGAGGTTGCCGACTCCGGAGCCGCCGTACTCGGCAGCATCGGTGTTGAGCACCTCGTGCCACTCGCCGGCGGTCGGCAGCCCGAAGCGACGCTCCACCGGCACGCCGGAGAAGTTCACGAACACTGCGACCCGGTCGTCGCCGTCCTTCCGCAGGAACCCGAGGGTCGAGTGCGCTGCGTCGCCACCCTCGAGCCACTCGAAGCCGTCGGCCGTCGAGTCGTGCGTCCAGAGCGCAGGGGAGTCCTTGTACACGCGGTTGAGCTCCGCGACGAGGTCCTGCACACCGCGGTGGCCGGGCTGGTCGAGGAGCCACCAGTCGAGGCCCTTCGCCTCGGACCACTCGGCGGGCTGCGCGAACTCCTGGCCCATGAAGAGCAGCTGCTTGCCGGGGTGCGCCCACATGAACGCCAGGTACGCACGCACGTTGGCGAGCTTCTGCCACTCGTCGCCGGGCATCTTGCCGTACAGGGAGCCCTTGCCGTGCACGACCTCGTCGTGGCTGATCGGCAGGGTGAACTGCTCGCTGAACGCGTAGACGAACGAGAACGTGATCTCGTCGTGGTGGTAGCTGCGGTACGCGGGGTCGCGCTGCACGTACTCGAGCGAGTCGTGCATCCACCCCATGTTCCACTTCTGCCCGAAGCCGAGTCCGCCAGCGCTCGTCGGCTGGGTCACGCCCGGCCACGAGGTGCTCTCCTCAGCGATCATCACGATGCCGGGGTAGCGCTTGTACGCCGTCGCGTTCGTCTCCTGCAGGAACGAGATCGCGTCGAGGTTCTCGCGGCCGCCGTGGATGTTCGGCAGCCAGTCGGTGCGGGAGTAGTCGAGGTACAGCATCGAAGCCACCGCGTCGACCCGCAGGCCGTCGATGTGGAACTCCTCGAACCAGTACAGCGCGTTCGCGACCAGGAAGTTGCGCACCTGCGGCTGCCCGAAGTCGAACACGTAGGTGCCCCAGTCGAGCTGCTCGCCGCGGCGGGGGTCCGGGTGCTCGAACAGCGCGTAGCCGTCGAAGCGGCCGAGGGCCCACTCGTCCTTCGGGAAGTGCCCGGGGACCCAGTCCATGATCACGCCGATGCCGGCGGAGTGCAGGCGGTCGATCAGGTAGCGCAGGTCGTCCGGCGAACCGAAGCGTGCGGTCGGCGCGTAGTACCCGGTGACCTGGTAGCCCCACGAGCCGCCGAACGGGTGCTCGGCGAGCGGCAGGAACTCCACGTGGGTGAAGCCGGTGTACTCCATGTGCCCGATGAGCTGGTCGGCGACCTCGCGGTACGACAGGCCGGGGCGCCACGAGCCGAGGTGCACCTCGTAGACGCTCATCGGGGCGTCGTGCGTGGTGGTCTGTGCGCGGCGCTCCATCCACGCGGCGTCGCCCTCGGACCACGTGTACGTGGACTCGGTGACGACGGAGGCCGTCGCGGGCGCGATCTCGGCCTCGCGGGCGAACGGGTCGGCCCGCTCCACCCAGCCGGAGTCGGTGAGGATCTGGAACTTGTAGCGCTGCCCGACGACGGCGCCGGGCCAGAACAGCTCCCAGACGCCGAGGTCGCTCAGACGGCGCATCGCGGTGGTGCGGCCTTCCCAGCCCTCGAAGTCGCCGATCACGCGGACGGCGGTGGCCCGGGGTGCCCAGACGGCGAACGCGACACCGTCGACACCGTCGACCGTGCGGGCGTGTGCGCCGAGGTGGTGCCAGAGCTGCTCGTCACGGCCCTCGCCGAACAGGTGCAGGTCGAGCTCGCCGAGCGTCGGGGCGAACCGGTATGCGTCGTCGGTGGTCCAGGTGGCGTCGTCCTCGTCCGTGGACTCGTCGTAGTCGTACTCCGACTCGACGCGGTAGCGACCGAGGTTCTCGGCAGTGGCACCGGCCCAGAGCCCGTCGCCCTCGTGCGTGAGTTCGATGTCGTCGCCGTCGGGGCGCACGAGGCGCACCGCGCGGGCCAGGTGCCGGACGACGCGGACGCTGGTGCCGCCGTCGACCGGGTGCGGGCCGAGCACGTCGTGCGGCTGGGACCAGCGGCCCTCGGCCACCTGCAGACGCAGCCAGTCCTCGATCGGAGCCGGCCGCGGATCCGTGGCCGCACCGGTGGCGGCCGGAGCCGAGGCAGCAGTCGGCGCCGGAGCAGCGGCGCTGGGGGCGACGGGCGCGTCGACGGAGGCCGGGCGGACCACGGGCGCAGCGCCGCCGGTCGGGGCCGTCGGGGCGTCCGACGATGCCGCGGCAGCCACGGACGGCTGCCGCGGGTGCGTCGGGTCGGCGGGGTGCCCGGCGAGCGTGGCGGACTCCGCCACGCCGCGGTCGGGCGCCTCGCGCTGCGCCGGCGGAGCGCCGGGCAGGTCCTCGTCGGGCGCGGACACCTTCGGCTCGTACCGCGGCACGGCCGGCGGCGGAGGCGGCACCGGCGGGACGGCCGGTCCGCGCTTCGTGGGGTCGGTCGGTTCGGGGGTCATCGGTGGGGTCCTTCCACGACGAGCAGGTGCACGGGCTCCTGGAACGCGTCCAGGCGGACGTAGTTCGACGCGCCCCAGGTCCAGCGCTGACCGGTCACGACGTCACGGACGTCGAACAGGCCCTCGGTCGGCAGACCGAGTGCGGCGAGGTCCAGGTGCACGGTGGTCTCACGGGCGGAGTGCGGGTCGACGTTGGCGACCACGATCACGGTGTCGGGGCGCCCTGACCGGATGTAGTCGCCCGACAGGTGCTTCGAGTAGACGACGATCGCCGGGTCGTCGGCGGCGTGCACCTGCAGGTTCCGCAGCTGTCGCAGCGCGGGGTGCGCCGCCCGGAGGCGGTTGAGCATCGTCACGTACGGCGCGAGCGACGCACCCTCGGCCTCGGCCAGGGCGAAGTCGCGCGGCTTGTACTCGTACTTCTCGTTGTCGATGTTCTCTTCCGAGCCCGGACGGGCGACGTCCTCGAACAGCTCGTACCCGGCGTACATGCCCCACGTCGGCGCACCGGTGGCGGCGAGTGCCGCGCGCACCTTGTAGCCGGCACGGCCGCCGAACTGCAGGTACTCGGTGAGGATGTCGGGCGTGTTGACGAAGAGGTTCGGACGCAGGTAGTCGCTCGTCTCGTGCGAGAGCTCCGTGAAGTAGTCCTCGATCTCGTCCTTCGTGTTGCGCCAGGTGAAGTACGAGTACGACTGCTGGAACCCGGCCTCGGCGAGCGCGCGCATCATCGCCGGGCGCGTGAACGCCTCGGCGAGGAACACGGTGTCGGGGTGCTCGTCGCGGATCTCACGGATGACGCGTTCCCAGAACCAGAGCGGCTTCGTGTGCGGGTTGTCGACGCGGAAGATGCGGATGCCGAAGGCGATCCAGTGCCGCAGGACACGCTCGACCTCGGTGACCAGGCCCTCGGGGTCGGTGTCGAACTGGATCGGGTAGATGTCCTGGTAGCGCTTCGGCGGGTTCTCGGCGGTCGCGATGGAGCCATCGGCACGCTGCGTGAACCACTCCGGGTGCTGGGTGACCCAGGGGTGGTCGGGGGAGCACTGCAGCGCGAAGTCGAGCGCGACCTCCATGCCGGTGTTCTTCGCCGTCTCGACGAAGTCGCGGAAGTCGTCCTCGGTGCCGAGGTCGGGGTGGATCGCGTCGTGCCCGCCCTCGGGGGAGCCGATCGCCCAGGGGCTGCCGGGGTCGTTCGGCCCGGGCGTGAGCGTGTTGTTCGGCCCCTTGCGGGCGGTGGTGCCGATGGGGTGGATCGGCGGCAGGTAGATGACGTCGAAGCCCATCCGGGCGACGGCGGGCAGCCGGCGGGCCGCGGTGCGGAAGTCGCCGCTCTTCCAGGAGCCGTCCGGGTTCTTCTTCGCGCCTTCGGAGCGGGGGAAGAACTCGTACCAGGCGCCGACGCCGGCGCGGGTGCGTTCGACGTCGAGCAGCTGGGTGGCGGAGTGGGTCCGAAGCGAGGTGAGCGGGGCTTCCTCGACCTCGGCGACGATCCGCGGGTCGTCGACGGCGGCCAGGCGCTCGGCCGGGTCGAGGTCGGTGTCGCGGACGCGTGCGGCGGCACGGGTGGCGGCGGGGGAGTCGGTCTCCTCGGCCAGCCGGTCGAGCAGCACGGCACCGTCGAGCAGGGTCGCCTCGGTGTCGACGCCGGCCGCGATCTTCAGGCGTGCGCCGTGCAGCCAGCTCGCCCAGTCGTCGGAGTACGACTCGACGTGCCAGGTCCAGACGCCGACGTGGTCGACCTGCACGGTGGCTTCGTAGCGGTCGGTGCCGGGGGCACCGAGGGTCATGGGGACGGTGCGGGTTCCACCGTCTGGGCGTTCGAGGACGAGGTCGGCGCCGATGATGCCGTGTCCTTCTCGGAAGACGGTTGCACCGAACGTGATCACCTCGCCGTCGAATGCCTTGCCGGGGAAGCCGTTCGGCGTCCTCGGGGCGAGCTCGGTGATCGGGATGCGCCCGATCTTCGGGCGGCGGGGTCGGTCTGCGGTGGCCACGGAAGCGACGCTACCCGGCGAGCGGCTCCGCGTTCCCCGGAATCGGCCCGCTGTGGAGGGCCGGGCGCGCCGTGGAGCCTGTTGAGGACCGGACGGGAGGCCCGCGGCGGGGCCGCCACGGGCCTCCCGTCCGCCACCCGGTCACGACGCCGGGCCGCACCCGCCTGCTCGGCGCTACGCCACCTCGAACAGGTGGATGCCGGGGCCGTAGGCGGTGAAGACCTGCCCGGCGGGACGGAGGCGCTCGTGGTCGCGGTGCTTCTCGCTCGACCAGGCCAGGCGGTACCCGAGGACGTCCTCGCGCACCGGCAGGGTCAGGTCGCGGGTGCGGCCGCTGCCGTGCACGACCACCAGTACGCGGTCGAAGGGCTCGTGCTCCGGCGTCGACTCGACGAAGTACTGCAGGGCGCGGTGCACGGGCTGGTCCCAGCCCTCGATCGTCATCGGGTGCCCGTCCGGCCCGTACCAGGACATCCGCGAGGCCCCGGGGGTCTCCTGCCCCTCGACGCCGAAGCGGGTGGGGCGGAGCGACGGGTGCGCCTGCCGGAACCGGGCCAGCGCGGCGACGGCCTCGGTCATCGTCTCGGCGTCCTCGTCGTCGGACCAGTCCACCGGGGTCAGGTCGTCGGACACCACGTAGGCGTTGTTGTTGCCGTGCTGCGTGCGGCTTCGCTCGTCGCCGGCGGTGAGCATCGGCACCCCGGCGGAGAGCATCAGGGTCGCCACCAGGTTGCGCATCGACCGGCCGCGCGCGGCGCGGACCCCGCGGTCGGCGGTGTCACCCTCGATGCCGTGGTTGAACGAGCGGTTGTCGTTCGAGCCGTCGCGGTTGTCCTCGCCGTTGGCCTCGTTGTGCTTGCCGTCGTACGACACCAGGTCGAGCAGGGTGAAGCCGTCGTGCGCGGTGACGAAGTTGACGCTCGCCAGCGGGCCGCGATCGGCGCCGAAGACGTGACGCGACCCGGTCAGGGCTCCGGCGAGCGCACCGATCCCGGTCTGCGGCAGGCCGGTGCGGCGCTCCTCGGCGATGTCGGTGAGCCAGAACTGGCGGACCGTGTTGCGGAACCCGTCGTTCCACTCGCTCGTGCGGTGCCCGGCCGCGCCGAACTCCCCGGTCTTCCAGCCGTCCGGGCCGACGTCCCACGGCTCGGCGATCACCAGGGTGTCCTGCAGGTCGGGGTGGTTCCGGATGCGCTCGAGCAGCGGGTGCGACGGGTCGAACCGGTGCTCGCCGTCGCGGGCCAGGGCGGCCATCAGGTCGAAGCGGAACCCGTCGACCTGCACCTCGCGCGCCCAGTACACCAGGCTGTCGACGATGAGGTCCGCCGTCGCCTCGACCGAGGTGTCGAGCGTGTTCCCGCACCCGGTGGTGTCGTAGTAGGTGTCCCGACGCGGTGGGTCGGTCTGCGCCCAGCGGTAGCGGTTCGCACCGTCGATGCCACGCAGGCTCGTCGTCGGACCACCCAGGCCCTCTTCCGCGGTGTGGTTGTAGACGACGTCGAGGACGACCTGGATGCCGGCCTCGTGCAGCAGCCGGACCATGCCCTTGAACTCGCGCAGGACGGCGTCGGCGCCCTCCTGCTGCGCCGGTGCCGAGGCGTGCGCGGCGTGCGGGGCGAAGAACCCGAGTGTGTTGTAGCCCCAGGCGTTCTGCCGGCCGGCGTCGCGGAGCCACCGCTCGGTGTCGAACGCCTGCACGGGCAGCAGCTCGAGCGTGGTGACGCCGATGCGGTGCAGGTGCGCGATCGTGCTCTCGTGGGCGACCCCGGCGTACGTGCCGCGCAGGTGCTCCGGCAGGTGCGGGTTCGCGGCCGTCAGGGTGCGGACGTTCGCCTCGTAGACGACGGCACGGTCGAGCGGGACCTGCGGCTTCACGACGCCGCCCCAGTCGAACGCGTCGTCGACGACCACGCTGGTCCAGCGGGGGCCGGACGCCTCGTCGTCGCCGGTCGGCAGGATGCCCCGCGCGTACGGGTCGAGCAGCGGACGCGTCGGGTCGAACTCGTGCCGCGGCCCGACCGGCCCGTCCACGAGCAGGTGGTAGCGGTCGCCGGGCACGACCCCGGGGACCTCGCCGGTCCACACGTCCGTGTCCGGCACGCGCTCGAGCGGGTAGCGCGTCGGCCGCACGTCGGAGGGGTCGGCTCCGTCGGCGCTCCCCGCGCTCGCCACGACCAGGACGACGTCCGTCGCCGTCGCGGACCGCAGGGTGAACCGGGGGACGGTCCCGCCCAGGGAGAACCCCGGCGTCAGGTCGATCGCTGTCTCGTGCACGCGACAAGGGTACGAGGACCGGCGCGTATCCTGGACACTGCTCGATCCAGGGGGTGCATTTGTCGGTCTACCTCGACCACGCCGCGACGACGCCGATCCTGCCGGAGGCGCTCGCCGCCTTCACCGATGCCCTGGGCACCGTCGGCAACCCGTCGTCCATCCACAGCGCCGGTCAGCGCGCCAAGATGCTGCTCGAGGACGGCCGCGCCGCCGTCGCCCGCTCGCTCGACGCCGACCCGGTGGAGGTCGTGTTCACCTCCGGCGGCACCGAGAGCATCAACCTCGCCGTGAAGGGCCTGTTCTGGGCTCGCCAGCGCGACCGCCAGCGGCCCCGCATCGTCGTCCCGGGCGGCGAGCACCACGCCACCGTCGACACCCTGACCTGGCTGGAGACGCACGAGGGCGCCGTCATCGACGTGGTCCCGTTGGACGCGCAGGGTCGCGTCGACCTCGCCGGACTGGAGGCGCGGCTCGCCGACGCCTCGGACGTCGCCCTGGTCACGTTCCTGTGGGCGAACAACGAGGTGGGCACCATCCAGCCCGTGTCACGGATCGTCGAGCTCGCGCACGCCGCAGGCGTGCCGGTGCACAGCGACGCGGTCGCCGCCTACGGGCAGGTGCCGGTGTCGTTCGCCGGGTCCGGCCTCGACGCCCTCAGCGTCTCCGCGCACAAGATCGGCGGGCCCGTCGGCATCGGTGCACTCGTGCTCGGACGGAAGGCCACCGTCGAACCCCTCATCCACGGCGGGGGGCAGCAGCGGCAGGTGCGGAGCGGCACGCAGGACGCCCCGGCGGCTGCGGCCTTCGGCGTCGCGGCCAGCGCGGTCGTCGCCGAGCCGATGCCGCACCCGTCGCTCGTCGCCCTGCGGGACCGCCTGGTCGCCGGGGTCCGTGCGGCCGTGCCGTCTGCGGTGCTGATGGGGGACCCGGTCGACCGGCTGCCGGGCAACGCCCACTTCACGTTCCCCGGGTGCGAGGGCGATTCGCTCCTGTTCCTGCTCGACGCCGCCGGGGTCGCGGTGTCGACCGGGTCGGCGTGCCAGGCCGGCGTGCCCGAGGCGTCGCACGTGCTGCTCGCGATGGGACTGTCGGAGCAGGACGCCCGTGGTGCGCTCCGGATCACGCTCGGCCACACGACGACCGATGCCGACGTCGACGCGTTCCTGACGGCGCTGCCCGATGCGGTCGCTCGGGCCGGTGCAGCTGGGATGGCGTCGCGGGAGCCGCTGCTCGGGCGGTAGTGGTTGACTCCGGGCATGCTTCGATCGTCCGCCGAGTGGGTCGTCTTCGCCCTGCTCGGCATCGTGTTCTTCGGGGTCTCGGTCGCGCTGTTCACCCACCCGGGATCCCGGCCCTTCGGGTTCGTCACCTTCATCTGCGCGGTCGTCGTCCTGGTCAGTGCTTGGGTGGGACACCGGCGATCTCGGCTGCGACGCTGACGCCGGTCCCCTTCCAGGGCATACTGCTGCTCGTGGTGCCGAGGCCGGACGACGTACACGACGCAGGGGACGTCCGCCGTCCAGCGCGAGTCCGACCGCCGCGGGACGACAACTTGTACCGCTCGACCGAGTGGGACGACGAGATCGCTGCGGCGTTCGAAGCGAAGCTCGCACGTGCGAGATCGTCCAGGCTCGAGTACATCCGCATCCAGGGGGTGACCCTCGCCCTGCAGGGCGCCGCAGACGAGGGCGTCCGCGAGGTCGGTCGGGGGCTGCTCGTCCGGTTCATGGCGGAGATCGAGGCCGTCGGCGGGTCGCAGGCGCGCGTGAACGACGGCGGGGAGGTGCTCGCGATGTCGCTGGCGTTGTCGGGACGTCTGCGTGACGCCGCTGACGAGTACTGGAGCGTCCTCCGGCGCATCGCCGAGTGCAGCTCCGACTCGTTCACCACCGGCATGTCGGAGGTCCTCCTGGCCGAGGTGCTCCTGCAGCTCGGCGATCCCTCGTCGCTCGCCGAGGCGGACGCACTGCTCGCCGGCGCCGAGGACTCGATCCGGAGGACGGCGTTCTTCCGCGACCGCGTCGTCCGGTACCTGACTGCGCGCGCCCGCGTCGCGAGCCGGCTCGGAGACCCGGAATCGGCATCCGGGCACGCCCACGCCGCACTGACCGTGCTCGGGATCGAGGGCAACCCGTTCCCTCGGCACCCGGGTGTCGGGGTGCCGACCGTTGATGCGGACCTGCGTGTGGAGCTGACGCGATTGGCAGAAGGGCTTCGGCCCGTGGCGGTTCGGCGACGGTCGTTCCGGTTTCCGTTCCGCAAGGGACGACCGTGACGGCGTGCATCCCGGAACCTCGAACGCCGCACACCCGGGGGACGGCCACCACGATCGACGTCGAGGGTGGCCCCGGTTGGCGAATCCGGTCCGCCGATCTCCGTCCGGTGATCACCGACCTCGCTGCGTTCCGCGCAGGATCGGCCGACGACCCACTCCGTGAGGAGATCGAGTTGCTGTGGACCGGCAAGGCGGGCGATGCGCTTCGTCGTCTCGAACGGGTCGCCTCGACGCAGCGTGTCCGAGCACTGCGGGCCGACTGCCACCGTGACCTCGGCGACACCCGCACCGCTGTGCGCGAGTACGACCTCCTCGTCGCCGAGTGCATCGGTACGACTCGCGAGGCCACGATGCGGCAACACCGGGGCAAGGCGCTCCTCGCAGCCGGGAGCGTCGACCGTGCCGTCGAGGACTTCACACTCGCCGTCGCGCTCAGACGGGCCAGTGATCCGGTGCTCCTCGCGTCGGCTGAGCAGGCACTGGCGGTTGCGCGGTCTCGAGCAGGTGACGGTACTTCGGACGTGCTCACCGGGAGCGGCGAGGTGGACGGACGTCCGCCAGTAGCCTGAGCTCGTGACCTCTCCGAAACCGCAGGGCAGCGCCGACCTGCGCCGGGAGCGCTGACCATGGCCACGACCAGCGGTGAGCACCACCCGCGGAACGGCACCCGGCGGGAAAGCCGCTGGGCCGTCCCGATCCGTCGGGTCTTCCCCTGGTGGTACCTCGGCGGTGCGGTTGCGACGATGGCGATCCTGATCGTGGTCGATCCCGGCGGCAGCCAGGCCACGGTGGCGTTCTGGGGGCCGATGATCGGGATCGCGATCCAGGACCGCGAGCGAGCTGCGCGTGCTCGGCTGGACCGCGGCCTCCCGGTCGACCGACGGTCGCTCCTGTCGCCTCCGTGGCTCGAACCGACCTGCGCGGTGTTGCTCACCGGCGTGGCCGTCGGACTCGGCATGCTCATCAACGCGCTCTTCGGGCACGGCACGTCCGTCACGACGTGGGTCGGTGCGGGGGTGTTCCTCGGGAGCGTCGCGTCCTTGGTCGGTCTCCTGCTGGTCCTGAGGAGCCGACGCCGCCGACGGTCGAGCGGTGCGGACGGCCAGCCGGACGACGTCAGCTGACGGGGCGCTCCGAGAGGAACCGCCCGGCTCGTCGGTACTGCACGGCCAGTTGCACGAGCCCGAGCACCACCGCGAACGACGCGACGAGCTCGATCAGCTTGATGGGCAGACTGTCCGTGCTCACCGCCGTCGAGGCGGCGAACAGCATCACGGCGCCGACGATCGGCAGGATCCCGAGCGTGGCTCGACGGTTCTGCACGGCCACCGCGACGACGATGTCCGCGTGCTCGTCGTCGATCGGCTCCTTGCCGGCGATCTGACGCCGCACCGACCGCTGCTCCGCGCGGGAGAGCGGGCTGCTCACCGATCGCCAGCGAGTGACGTAGTGACCGGAGCGGAAGGCCCACACGAAACCGACGATGCCGACGACCAGCCCGAGCAGCAACAGCAGGAGCTGGACGAGCAGCTGCACGCCATCGCGGCCACTCGCGTGGTTGCTCCCGGTGGCCGGCACCAGCACCAGTGCCAGGACCACCCCGACCGCCCACGACACCAGGACGAGTGCCCCCGCCCACACGAAGACGCGCGTCCGGCGACGGCGGAGCCCGTCGTCACTCTGGCCGTCGGCGAGCCGGGCGGCGGCTGCCCAACGCTCGGCTCCGGCTGGGTCGGTTGCGGGGCTGGTCATCGTTCGGGTCCTGACGTCGAGAGTCTCTCGACTCTACGGGTCACGGTCGGTGCGGGTCGCGCGCGCGACCCCGGAAGCGACTGGCGTCGGATCCGCAGGAGGGGATCGCCACCGACCCGCTTCGTTGTGATACTTGGACATGCTCGAGTTGGTGAGACCGCAGACGGCGTTGTACGAGGCGTGGGTCGAAGCGCATGCCGAGTGGGGGCCGGGTGTGCACGAGGACGGTTTCGGGATCACCGCGCACGACGACGTCGGCGACGAGGACGGGTTCCGCACCTGGGTCGGCCGACTGCACGCCAGACCCGGGGCCCTCTGGTGGATCGTCGAGGACGGCCGCGTCCTGGGCGGGATCGCACTCCGGGCGCCGGGAGACGCGGCCGGCGTGCAGCGGTTCGGCCACGTCGGGTACGGGATCCGCCCGTCGGCGAGGGGCCGAGGCGTGGCGACCTGGGCGCTGGGCCAGGTGCTCGCGCACGCGTCGCGCGTCGGGATCGACCCGGTGATCGCCGTCTGCCATGACGACAACGACGGCTCCATCGGGGTGCTGGAGCACTACGACGCCGTCCTGCTGTCGACCGAGCGCCGCGGTGGCGTGCGGCTGCGACGGTACGCGATCGCCAGATCGCACCGGAGGCCCGGATGACGGGGCCGGGGCGGGGGTGCGAGGCGTTCGGAGGACGGCCGCGACCAGCGAGGCGGACCCGCACCGGGCCTCCCGGTCGGCCGAGTCGGACTCGCGCCGGTAGGATCGATGACCATGGTCGAACTGGACTTCACCGAGCAGCTCTCCGCCCTTCGCGAGACCTTCGGCAACATCCGCTCGGTGGTCGACGTCGACCGCCTGCAGCGTGAGATCGCCGACCTCAGCGAGCAGGCCGGGGCCCAGGACCTCTGGGACGACGTCGACCACGCGCAGCAGGTGACGAGCGCGCTCTCGCACCGCCAGTCGGAGCTGAAGAAGATCACCGACACCGAGCAGCGCATCGACGACCTCGAGGTGCTGGTCGAGATGGCGAACGAGGGCGACGACCAGGAGTCCGCCGACGAAGCCCTCGCCGAGCTCAAGGCGATCCAGAAGATGATCGGCGACTTCGAGGTGCAGACGCTCCTCGACGGCGAGTACGACGACCGTCCGGCGGTCATCACGATCCGCGCCGGTGCGGGTGGCGTCGACGCGGCGGACTTCGCCGAGATGCTCCTCCGCATGTACCTCCGGTACGCCGAGCAGCACAACTACAAGACCACCGTGATGGACACCTCGTACGCCGAAGAAGCGGGCATCAAGTCCGCGACGTTCGAGATCGACGCCCCGCACGCGTTCGGCACACTGTCGGTCGAGGCCGGCACCCACCGCCTGGTGCGGATGTCGCCGTTCGGTGCCGCCGGCAAGCGCCAGACCTCCTTCGCCGCGGTCGAGGTCATCCCGCTCATGCCGGAGACCGCCGTCATCGACATCCCCGAGAACGACATCCGCGTCGACGTGTTCCGCTCGTCGGGCCCCGGCGGCCAGTCCGTCAACACGACCGACTCCGCGGTGCGCCTGACGCACATCCCGACCGGCACCGTCGTCTCGATGCAGAACGAGAAGTCGCAGATCCAGAACCGTGCGGCCGCCATGCGCGTGCTGCAGTCGCGCCTGCTCCTCCTGAAGAAGGAAGAGGAGAACGCGAAGAAGAAGGAACTCGCCGGCAACATCACGGCGAGCTGGGGCGACCAGATCCGCTCCTACGTCCTGGCGCCGTACCAGATGGTCAAGGACCTCCGGACGGAGCACGAGGTGAACAACCCCTCAGCCGTTTTCGACGGCGATCTGGACGGCTTCATCAACGCGGGCATCCGCTGGCGCAAGCAATCCGCTGCCGAGTAGGGGTTCCTGAGCCGCGCGCCTCGCTTGCTTTCCAAGCGGGGCGACCTACCCTGATCCGGTCATGATCAAATTCGACCAGGTCACCAAGGTCTACTCGGGCAACCCGAGTCCGGCGCTCGACAACCTCACCCTCGAGATCCTCAAGGGCGAGTTCGTGTTCCTCGTGGGCGCGTCCGGTTCCGGCAAGTCCAGCTTCCTGCGCCTCGTGCTCAAGGAGGAGAAGCCCACCAGCGGGCAGATCCACGTGCTCGGGCAGCGCCTCGGGTCCCTGGCATCGCGGAAGGTCCCGTACTTCCGCCGCAACCTCGGCGTGGTCTTCCAGGACTTCCGTCTGCTCCCGAACAAGAACGTGTTCGACAACGTCGCGTTCTCGCTGCAGGTCATCGGCAAGAGCAAGGGCTTCATCAGCGAGGCCGTGACCGACGTGCTGAAGCTCGTCGGGCTCGCCGGCAAGGCCACTCGCATGCCGCACGAACTCTCCGGTGGTGAGCAGCAGCGTGTGGCCATCGCCCGCGCCGTCGTGAACAAGCCGGCGATCCTGCTGGCCGACGAGCCCACCGGAAACCTGGACCCCACGACGTCCGCCGGCATCATGGCGCTCCTCGAACGCATCAACCAGGGAGGCACCACCGTGCTGATGGCGACGCACGACGCCAGCATCGTGAACCAGATGCAGCGTCGGGTCATCGAGCTCTCGAACGGCACCGTCCTGCGCGACGAACAGTCCGGCGGCTACCAGACCCAGGCCGTCCCGATCCAGCGAGGCACCGTGTCCAACACCACCGGCATCCAGACGATCCCGGGGCTCATCCGATGAGGCTCGGGCTCGTCATGTCCGAGGTCGGCTCGGGCCTGCGGCGCAATGCGTCGATGGTCGTCTCCGTCGTCCTCGTGACCTTCATCTCCCTGACCTTCGTCGGCACGGCGATCCTGCTCCAGATGCAGATCAACCAGATGAAGGGGTACTGGTACGACCGGGCGCAGGTCGCCGTCTACCTGTGCACCGACACCGACACCACGGGCAACTGCACCGGCGCGAAGGCCACCGCGGACCAGCGCGAGCAGGTCCAGGCGCAGCTCGACTCGTCGACGCTCAAGCCGTACATCGAGAAGACCTACTACGAGAACCAGGACCAGGCCTTCACCCGGTTCAAGGAGCAGTTCAAGGACTCGGCCGCGACGGAGTTCGTCAAGCCGGAGTACCTGAACGAGACCTTCTGGGTGAACCTGAAGAACCCGTCGCAGGCAGACGTCCTGGTCGAGAGCCTGTCGAAGGTCGCCGGCGTGCAGAGCGTCGTCGATCAACGCGGGTACCTGCAGCCGATCTTCAACCTGCTCAACGCCTCGTCGTACACGGCGATCGGCATCGCGGCGCTCATGCTCGTGGCGGCGGTGCTGCTCATCGCGACGACGATCCGTCTGTCGGCGTTCAGTCGACGGCGAGAGCTCGGCATCATGCGGCTCGTCGGTGCGTCGAACCGGTTCATCCAGACACCGTTCGTGCTCGAGGGGGTGATCGCCGCTGCCATCGGAGCCGTCCTGGCCGGTGGCGCGATCACCGCCGTGGTCTGGTTCTTTGTCCGGAACTTCCTGGCGGAGCGCTTCACCGGCACGGCGTTCATCGGCATGGGGGACGCTGCCATCGTGGTCCCCGCGGTGATCGTGATCGGGGTGCTCCTCGCCGCGGCGTCGGCGTCGATCGCCATCCGCCGGTACCTGAAGGTCTGACGTACACAGCATCCGCGAGCGGGCGGCGCGCCGGGAAGGTGCGCCGCCCGCTTCGTGTTGAGTAGTCTGTAGGGCTGCGCGGAGCCACCCGAGCAGCGCACTGCACCGGTCACCATCGAGAGGAGTCGTCATGGCGAAGGAACGCGGGGAGAAGATCGTCGCGACGAACCGTCGCGCCCGGCACGACTACCTCATCGAGGACACGTACGAAGCGGGCATGGTCCTGTCCGGCACCGAGGTGAAGTCCCTGCGGATGGGGCGCGCGTCCCTGGTCGACGGGTACGCCTACATCGACGGTGGCGAAGCGTGGATCGACGCCGTGCACATCCCGGAGTACACCGAGGGCACCTGGAACAACCACTCGCCGCGGCGGAAGCGCAAGCTGCTCCTGCACAAGCAGCAGATCGTGAAGATCTCGCACAAGACGGCGCAGGGCGGCTACACCCTCGTGCCGCTGCAGATCTACTTCCACGACGGTCGGGCCAAGATCGAGATCGCCGTCGCGAAGGGCAAGCGCGAGTTCGACAAGCGCCAGGCCCTGCGCGAGAAGACCGACAAGCGTGAGGCCGAGCGGGCCATGCGCACCCGGAACCGCGTCGGAGAGTAGCGCCGACGCACCTCCTCGGCTAGACTGAGGGACTGCTCCGACAGGGGCATTGGCAACTCAACAGCGTGACAGCGGCTCGCACGTCCGGCCCGCATGGGGATGATCGGTTTCGACATTGCCTGTGTGCCGACGGGAAGCGGGCCGAGGACCCACGGTTATCTCGTAAACGATCCGTGGAAAACAACAAGTGCCAATTCCAAGCGCACTGACTTCGCTCTCGCTGCGTAAGCAGCCCAGCACATGAAGTCCGTCGGCCAGGTGACCGTCTTCTAACCTGATCCCGACGTCATCCAGAGGACTTGCTGCACGGTTGCGCCTCAGGGCCGTGCGGGACTTGCACTGAGACTGGGCCCGTCGTCCTAGAAGCCGGTAGCAAAGGACGGGGCCGAGCAGAACGAACTATCCGGATACGCCCGTAGAAGACGTCGAATTGCAGCGATGGACGGGGGTTCGATTCCCCCCATCTCCACCATTCGCCGAACGACGACCGCTGTCACGCTGCGCCACCCGAACGCCCCGGCACCGTCCCCTGGACAGTGCCGGGGCGTTCGCTGTTCCGCCACGTCCGAGGACTACGCTCCGGAGCAGGCGCGCAGAACACGCTCGCGTCGAACCCGAACGAGAGGTCAGCACGTGGTGCAGGAGATCGCGATCCGTGTCCGTCTGCGGGAGCAGGAACGAGTGGTGCTCAGCGAGTACGAGCGGATCGTGGGCTCCGTCGCCACGGTCGCCGCCCTCGCCGCATGGCTGCCGAACCCCGACACCCGCCTGGTCGTTCGCGGCCGCGGCGCGGAGCCGGTTCGCCTCGAGACCGTCACCTACGGCTCGGTGGTCGAGATGCTCGTCGTGCTCGACCAGCGCTCCGCCGGGGTCGAACGTGCCGCCGCAGCCATCGCCGCGCTCATCGAGTCGGTCCGGCACGAGCACGTCGCCGACGACGTCTCCGGGGTCGCCGGGGAACTCGATCGGCTCGACCGCGCTGCCCCGCGCGGACGCTCCGCCGTGGAACGCGCCCTGCGCACGTTCCTCGAGGGGGCACGGTCCGACGTCCTCGAGCGCAAGACGACCACCCGGGTCCGGACCGCGCAGGCGCTGCTCCGACTCGCCGAGGCGGACGCGGTCCTGACGGTGGAGCGGGTCGCCGACGCCCTGGCACCGGTGCTCGAGGAGCACGCGGTCGACGTCGAGCTGGACACCGGCTCGGCCGTGGTCGTCGAGCCGATCGACGGGGTGGAGTCGCCGGAGACCGAGGCCGCGTCCGACGACGCCGACGCCTCGCAGGCGGAGCCGGAGGCCGTGTCGGCCGTCCTGCCGCTGCCGACGGGTGCGAGCAAGGCGAAGTCGAAGAAGGACGACGGCAAGAAGAAGTCCAAGAAGGACGACGACGGCAAGAAGAAGTCGAAGAAGGACGACGACGCGAAGAAGAAGTCCAAGAAGGACGACGACGCGAAGAAGAAGTCGAAGAAGGACGACGACGGCAAGAAGAAGTCGAAGAAGGACGACGACGCGAAGAAGAAGTCCAAGAAGAAGAAGTAGCTCGCAGCCGCTCCCGCTAGAAGTCGAACAGGTTCGCCCGGATCCCTCCGGCGCCGTACTCCCGTCGCAGGAGCCCACGGCGCCGGAGCACGGGCACCAGGTCGCCGAACATCCGGTGGATCTGCGCCGGGTGCAGGTCGCCCGAGAAGATGATCCCGTCGTTGTCGGCGTCGCTGCCGAGCTCCTCGATGAAGTCCGCGAACTCGTCGGCGGTCCCCACGAACCCCGAGCGTGACGCGATCCGCCCCTGCCGCGCCTTGCGGGTGAGCAGCTCCCGCAGCGGTGCGTCCGGGGTGTCCCCGAGCAGCCCGCGGATCGTGCCGGCCGAGACGTGCTCACCGAAGGTCCCGTCGGGCACCGGGGCATCCAGGTCGAGCGCGAGCAGGTCGGTCTCGGAGTCGCTCGACCACGCGATCGCCGCCGCACGCAGCGCGTCGTCGGAGGGGTGCTCGGACGCCGCGACGATGCGGTCGGCCTCTTCCGGTGAGGACACGATCACGGGCTTCAGCACGAACAGGATCCGCAGGTCCGCGGTGGACCGCCCTGCGGCCTCGGCTGCCGCGATCACCCGGGCTCGGTACTCCGTCACCGCGACGGCGGACAGCGGCGCGAGTGCGAGCTGCACGTCCGAGTGGGTGCCGGCGAACGCGAGCCCTCGGCCCGAGCCACCGGGTGAGACGACCACGGGGTCCGACGCCAGCGGCAGCGCGTTGAGCGGACCGTCGGCGGTGAAGTGGGCGCCCTCGTGGTGGAACGCGTCGAGCGCGTCGCCGTCCGCGAAGTGCCACGAGTCCGGTGCGCCGACGTACGCGTCGCCCCACGAGTGCCAGAGCCGGCGGAGCAGCGTGATCCACTCCTCGGCGCGGTCGTACGCCTGGTCGTGCGGCAGCGGCGGCAGGCCGGCGTGGCGTGCGCTGCCGACGTCGGTGACGACGTTGATGCCGAGACGGTCCGAGGACAGGTGCGCCAGGGTCGCGAACTGCCGTGCCGCCAGGTACGGCGGGGTGATGCCCGCGTTGACGGTCGGCGCGATGCCGATGTGCGAGGTCGCGGCGAACAGGTACGGGGCGAGCAGCAGCGGGTCGTGCTTCGGGCCGCCGTACGCCTGCCGGATGCGCAGGTCGAGGGTGGCGGGGGAGCCGAGCGAGACGGCGTCCTCGGCGATGACCAGGTCCATGCCGGCCTGCTCGAGCGTCCGGACGGACTGCTGGTACAGCTCCGGCTTCGTCCAGTCGTGGCCCCAGTCCCAGTCGGACCGTCCCCACGCCTGCGGGCCGAAGCCGCGTGAGAAGAAGTACCCGAAGTGCTGCAGCTCGGCCATTCAGTGCTCCTGCCGGTCGAGGGACGGCCCACCGGCGGCCGTGCGCTGCGCGTCGGACGCTCCACGTGCCTCCAGGCCGGCGGCGGCATCTGCGGACCGGACCGCCGCGAGCCCGCGTTCCAGGTCGCGGAGCAGGTCCGCGACGTCCTCGATGCCGACCGACAGCCGGATCAGGCCGTCGTCGATGCCCTGCTCGGCTCGCTCCTCCGGCGTGCGGCCGGCGTGCGTGGTGGTCGCCGGGTGCAGGATCAGCGAGCGGACGTCGCCCAGGTGGGTCATCCGGCTGAACAGCTGCACGGCGTCGATGAACGCCCGCGCGGCGGCTTCGCCACCGGCGAGCGTGAAGGCGAAGACGGACCCGGCCCCGCGGGGCAGGTAGCGCTGGGCGAGGTCGTGGAACGGACTGGAGGCCAGGCCCGCGTGGTCGACGCTCGTCACCTCCGGCTGCTGGTCCAGCCAGGACGCGACGGCCAGCGCGTTCGCGCAGTGGCGTTCCACCCGCAGTGACAGCGTCTCGATGCCCTGGCGGAGCAGGAACGCGTTGAACGGGGACGGCGCCGGGCCGATGCGTGCGGCGACGACGTCGCGGGCGAACACGGCGAAGGCCCGGTTGCCGTACCGGTCGACGTAGCTCTCGCCGCCGAGGGACCGCTCGGGGCTGGTCAGGTGGGTCCAGCGCTCGGGGGCGGCGGACCAGTCGAAGCGGCCGCCGTCGACGACCACGCCGCCGAGTCCGGCTCCGTGCCCGGAGAGGAACTTCGACGCCGAGTGCACGACGATGTCCGCACCGTGCTCGACCGGGCGCACCAGGTACGGCGTGGCGAGGGTGTTGTCGACGATCAGCGGGACGCCGGCGCGGTGTGCGGTCTCGGCGACGCCGGTGATGTCGAGGACGTCGTTCTTCGGGTTCGGGATCGTCTCGGCGAAGAACGCCTTCGTGTTCGGTCGGACCGCGGCGGCCCAGGCGTCGAGGTCGCGGGCATCGGTGACGAAGTCGACCTCGATGCCGAGCCGGCCGAGGTTCTGCAGCAGCAGCCCGCGCGTGCCCTCGTAGATGCTCCGGGCGCTGACGACGTGGTCGCCGGCCTGCAGCAGGCCGAGGAACGCCACGGTCGCCGCCGCCTGACCGCTGCCGACCAGGATCGCCTGGACACCGCGTTCGAGCAGCGCCACGCGACGCTCGACGTCGGCGTTCGTGGGGTTGCCGAGGCGCGTGTAGGTGTAGCCGTCGTCGGTGTCGGCGAAGCGGTCGCGGGCCTGGTCGAAGTCGTCGAACAGGAACCCGGAGGACATGTGGATCGCGGGGACCCGGGCGCCGTGCCCGGCGTCGGGCACGAAGCCGCCGTGTACCTGCTCGGTCGCGAAGCCGTGGTCGTCGGTCGCCATGGGACACCTCCGGGGGTCGTCTGGCGGTAGCCTCGCAGCCGCTCGGCGCGGACAGGCGATTGCGGCCCCCGGTTACGCGCGCACAGCCTCAGACGAGCGCGCGGACCCCGGCGACGACGGTGTCCCAGACCTGGAGCAGCGGCTCGCGCGCCAGCCACACGGCGACGGCGTTCACGGCGACGAACAGCACGAACCACAGGGACGCCGGCACCCGCATCTCGGCCGCGGCGATGTGGAAGTCGGTCTGCACCCGGGCGCCGGTGACGATCCAGCGACCGACCTGCACCACCGAGCGCAGGCCGTCGACGACGAAGAACGCCCCGACGGCGGCGACCACCAGGACGGTCGCCTCGGACGGGCGGACGGCCACCCACAGGGCGAGCGCGTCGAAGCCGAGCACGACGAGCAGGCCGAACCAGTTCCGGACGAACGCCAGCGCGACGAGCCCGATGACCGCGAGCACCACCACGGGCAGCCAGCGGGAGCCGTGCAGCACCCCCGTCACCAGGAGCACGCCCGCCCACAGGGGTGCGCTGTACCCGGCGTACAGGTTCAGGATCCGGACGAGCCACCGGATGCCTCCGGGCACCCGGCCGAGCTGGACCCAGGCCTCGCCGGACCCGTCCGGGTGCAGCTCGATCCGCTGGATCCGCCCGCCGAACGGCACGACGACGATCGCGTGCCCGACCTCGTGCGCGATGGTCGCGGCGATGCGGGCCACGCGGCCGACGAACGGCACGAACGGCAGGACGGCGCCGACGAGGAGCGCGACGAAGACGAGGGGCGGGGCTGCGGTGGTCAAGTGACCAGCATCGCAGCCCCGCCCAGGAAGACCCTGCGGGATCGGCGTCAGGAGAGCCCGGGCATCGTCAGCACCACCGTGACCAGGACCACGGTGCCGGCGATCGCCAGGGCGGTGAGGACGGCGAGGAAGACCGTCAGGCGGTTCACGCGTCGGCGCCCGGCTATTCGACCGTCACCGACTTCGCCAGGTTCCGGGGTTTGTCGACGTCGCACCCGAGCTGCAGGGCGAGTTCGCGGGCCAGCATCTGCAGCGGCACGACGGCCTCGAGCGGACCCCACGGCGCGGTCATCGCGCCCCAGGCCAGGTCGCCGGTGCCACGGCGGCCGAGCGCGGGGATGTCCGCCGACTCGCCGCCGATCGTGATGACGAAGCCACCGCGTGCGCGGACCTCGGCGATCGCCGACTGGATCTTCGGCTCACCGTGGTCGATGACGACCACCGGGGTGCCGTCGTCCACCAGCGCGAGCGGCCCGTGCTTGAGTTCGCCGGCGGGGTAGGCCTCGGCCCAGCGGTAGCTGAGCTCCTTGAGCTTCAGGGCGCCCTCGGCGGCGTACGGCAGTCCGGCACCGCGGCCGAGGAACAGGAAGCCGGTCGCCTCCTTGACGCTCGACACCAGCAGCGGCATCCGCTCGGCGGACACCCGCGCGGCGTGCTCGATCCGTGCCGGCAGGTCGAGCAGTTCGTCGACGAGCACCTGCGCGCGGGACGGTTCGATGCGGCCGGAGGCGACCATCGCGGAGATCATCGCCGCGACCCCGACGACGACCTGCGCCGTGAACGTCTTCGTGGCGGCGACCCCGATCTCCGGGCCGGCGTGGCAGTCGAGCACGGCGTCGGCCCGTCGGGCGAGCGAGGAGTGCATGTTGTTCGTCAGCGCGAGCACCGGGTGACGGTCCTCGAACCGGTCCAGGGCCCGGAGCACGTCAGCCGTCTCACCGGACTGGCTGATCGCGACGACCAGGGTGCCCGGACCGAGCACGGCCTGGTCGGCCTCGCTCGCGACGACGATGTCGGTCGGCACCCCGCCGATGCCGCGCAGTGCGGTCGCGATCACCTGACCCGCGTTCAGCGACGTGCCGCAGGCGACGATCGCCAGCCGGTGGAAGCCGGCCAGGCCGAGGCCCACCCACATGCTGCCGTCGGCGGTGCGGCGGGCCACCCGGTCCAGGATCGTCGCGACGACGCCGGCCTGCTCGTCGATCTCCTTCGCCATGTGGTCGGTGTGGTCCCCGAGGTCGAGTGCGGCGGCGGCGAACGGGGACGGCGTGGGGAACGGCACGGGCACCGTGATGCCGTCGGACGACCAGGTCCAGGCCTCACCGAGCTCGACGACGTCGCCGTCGCGCAGCGCCACGAACGTCTCGCACCACTCGGCGATCGCGCCGATGTCGCTCGCCACGAAGTCACCGCGGCCGGAGCGGGCGACGACGAGCGGCGAACGGTCGGCCGCCACGACCATCCGGCCGTCCCGGGCGTCCAGGACCACGATCGCCCACGAGCCCTCGAGCTGCGCCGTCGCGATCTGCACCGCGAGCATCAGGTCCGGGTCGACCGCCAGGGCCCGCTCGACCAGGTGCGCGATGACCTCGGAGTCGACGTCCGACCGGAAGCGGTGGCCCTGCGCCTCGAGCGTCTGCCGCAGCCGGTCCGCGTTCTCGACGATGCCGTTGTGCACGATCGAGATCCGGCCGGTGCAGTCGGCGTGCGGGTGCGCGTTCGCCTCGCGCACGGCACCGTGCGTGGCCCAGCGGGTGTGGCCGATGCCGACACCGGTGAACGCGTCACCGGAGCGTGCAGCGACGAGCGTGCGCAGGTCGCCGACGCGGGAGACCGAGCGGATCGTCTCGGTGCGGCCGACGGCCGTCCGGACGGCGATGCCGGCGGAGTCGTACCCGCGGTACTCGAGTCGTTCGAGTCCGTCGAGCAGGTAGGGGGTCGCGTCGTCAGACACGCGGGCCGCGATGATGCCGCACATCGGCTGTCCCTTCGGGGGAACGAGGGTGGGTGGAACGGGGAGGTGGGACTGGTGCGGCACCGACCGCCGTCGGGTCTGCCGCGCGTCCGGGGCCTCCCGGCCCGGGAACCGACGCCCGTCCTCGGATCAGGCGAGGACGGACGTCGGTGTCGTTGGGCCGAGGGGTTCGGGTACCGGACTCAGGTACCGCGGGCTGGCCCCCGGGGGAGGGGCACGGCGGTCGGTGCAGGAGAAGCCTCACCCGCCGCCGACCACACGGCAACACCCGTCGGACGCTCTTGCGGTTCCCCGCGTGCGGGGGCACACCGCGCTGCGGTCGCGTGCGGACTCCCGCAAGCGCGCGCAGACGGGAGGCCCGGTACCAGCTGGTACCGGGCCTCCCGTCCGTCCTGTGGTGCGTCTCCTACGTGAGGAGCGCGACCAGGTGCGATCGCGACCGCGCGCCGACCTTGCGGTAGATCTGCGTGAGCCGCAGCTCCACCGTGCGCTGCGACATGAACAGCGACGAGGCGATCTCGCGGTTGCGGTAGCCCTCGGTGACCTTCTGCACCACCGCACGCTCCTCGGCGGTCAGTGACGTGAGCACCGCCGACGCGTCGGGGGCGCTGCGCGGCGTCCCGGGGAACGCCGGCGAGAGCACCGGTGCAGACCGGACCGACGACGAGCCCGTGCCGAACTGCGGCATCGCCGCAGCCGGCGCCGGCGTCACCAGCGGTCGACGCAGGCCGGCCGCCTCGTACGCCGCTGCGGCCGCCGCACCGAGGCGCGGACGCTCCGCCGGGTTGCCGACCGCGGCCAGCGCCGCGAACGTGCGAGCCCGCTCGTACTGCGAGTCGTGCGGCTGGAACAGTTCCAGCGCACGGCGCCGGGCCGGCTCGCGGGTGGTGTCGTCGGCGACGAGCGCGAGGCTCCGCGCCAGCACCAGGGCACCCCAGCGCCCCGGACGGGCGTGGTGGTCCGCCGCCAGGCGGGCCGTGATCGTCCGCGCGTCGTCGATCCGTCCGAGGCGCACGTACGCCTCGACCAGGTCGCCGAGGTGCCGGAGCACCGCGGGGTTCCGGAGCGACCGACCGATGGCGTCGGCGGCCTCGAGCGCGGTGGCTGCCTCGTCGAGTCGACCGTCGAGCAGCAGGACCTTGCCGCGGAGCGCGTGCAGCTTCGCCGTCGCACCCCAGAGCCGACTCGTCGAACGGTGCTCGAGGCACCGGTCCACGACGTCGAGCGCCTCGGCGGAACGGCCCTCGGCGAAGTGCCGCCACGCGACGGCGATCGCCCGGGAGGGCTCACGCAACCGCTCGGCGACGGACGAACCGGACTCCCACACGTCGATCGCGCGGAGCGCCTGCCGGAAGTTGCCGGAGCGCACCTCGTTCTCGGACGTCAGGTAGCGGGCCGCCTCGGTCCACACCGCCGCGGTCTCCTGCCCCCGGGCGAGCACGAGTGCGAACACCCGTCGCGCGCTCCGGTAGCGCTCGCCGATGCTCAGCGCGTGGGCGAGGAGCAGCAGGGCCGGGTCGGACATCGCCACGAGCTCCGACGTCGCGAGCCCGTCGTGCAGCTCGGTGTCGGGCGGCAGCACGCCGTCCACGGCGGCGATGAGCTCCCGCGCGGTCGTCGCGATCTCGAGGGTGTGCGCGGACGCCGACCCCTCGAGCGGTTCGATCCGGTGCAGCAGGTCCTTGGCCTGGTCGAGCTCCCACGCCTCGGCACGGAAGCAGGCCACCATGGCCATCAGCCCGGCGACGGCGTCCACCTCGGCCGGGTCGGTCGCGTCGACGGGGACGAGCAGCTCGTCCGCGTGCACGGCGTCACCGCTGAGGTACTCGGCCGAGTACTGCAGCCGGAGCCGGCGGACCTCGTTCGGCGTCGTCCGGAACGGACGGAGCGCCGCGAGGTACCGCGCGGCGAAGCCGAGCAGGCGCTTGCCGAGCATGGCCTCCGCGACCCCGAGGAGCGCGACGTGCTCGTCCTCGGTCCCGCCACCGATGTGCAGGGCACGTTCGGTCAGTGCGATCGCGGCGTGCACGTTGCCGTCCACGACGTACGACCGTGCGGCCCGGAGCAGCGCGACCACGTCGGGGACGTCGTCGACGAAGCTCCGGTGCCACGCGGCCGACCGCGGGTCGTTCTCCGCGCTCGCCGTGGCCAGCTCGGCGTGTGCCGCGCGACGGTCACGGGCGGGCATCCGCCAGTAGAGCGCGGAACGCACGAGCGGGTGCCGGACGGTGACGCTCTGCCCGCGGACGGTCGCGAGACCGGCCCCGACCAGGTCGTCCAGCTCGTCCCGGTCCCACGCCGTGGTCTTCGCGACGGGCACCAGGGCGAGCTTCGCGAGGACGTCCAGATCGCGTCCCGCGGCGGGCCCGAGTGCGAGTGCCGCGATGGCCTCGGTCGTCGGAGTGGGTCGGAGCGGGAGCACGATCGGCTCCGCGCCGGTGAGCTGCTCCCGGGTGAGCACCGCGAGCTGTTCGCGGAGCGCGCCGGGGTTGCCACCGGTCTCCTCGGCGAGGACGGCGAGGACGCCGTCGTTCGCCTCGGCCGGTGCCATGGCCCGGGCGAGGACCAGGGCCTCGTCCGAGGGCAGTGGTTCGATGCGCAGGGTCGGCAGGGCCGCGAGCGGACCGTCCGACGGCACCGAGCGGACCGTCGCCACGACACGCAGGGCGGTGCCCGCGAGTCGTCCGGCGAGGAACGCGATGAGTTCCTGGCTCTCCGAGTCCATCCGATCGAGGTCGTCGATGAGGACGAGCGTCGGCGGAAGGGTCAGGGCGTGCACGGCGTCGAGGAAGTCGTGCGCCGCCGCCAGCCCGGCCGTCACGGCGGCCGCGGTCCCGCCGGCCTGCAGCAGGTGGGCGATGTGTGCGGTCGCTCGAGGGTCGTCGAGCGCGGTGAACAGGGAGGTCACCCCGGCCAGAGGCCAGCGGGATTCACTCCCGTTGACACCGACCCGGACGACGGGGAGGGAAACGCGGTTCGAGACCGCGTCGAGGACGCTGCTGCGTCCGGAACCAGGGTCGCCGACCACGACCATCGCGGACTCCCGTGGGAGCACTGCGAGGGTCGCGATCCGGTCGACCTCGAGACGTCGACCGGTGAGTGCCATGACTCACCGGCCTCCGGGTCCGGAGGCGGATGCTGCGAGGAGGGCGTCGGCGAACACGGGGGTCGCTGCGACGGGGCGCACGGAGGCGGACCGGACTGCTGCACGGCGGGTGACCGTGACGGAGTGCGGACGAGCGGCGGCGACTGAGCGCGCGCCGGAACTGTCGTGGATTGGATGCGGTCGACGAGTGTGGGTGCACTCGGTTCCGCTCGGGAACGATGATGTCATCGTCTGTATCACCCCTCGGGTTAGGGTCTTCGGACGAACACGACCGGTCTGTTCCGCCGTCCGGATCTAGGGAATCCGAGAGCGTCACGTGACCTGCCGTCTGGAGCACGATAACTCAGGTACCGGCCCGCCGAGCGGACTCCGGCTCGCAGATGTCCAGAACGGTGCCCCCAGTACGGGGGGCCACGAGGGGGGTGTGGCACCCGCCCTCTGCACCCCGATCCGGGTCCGTCTGACGGAACCGGGGTACAGCTCTGTCCGGACCTCGTTCGTCGTCGCAGGTGTAGCCAGGACGGGATGTCCAACGCTGAACCGACCGACGCCCGCCTCGATGACCGCACCCGGTGGCGCGCCTTCGCCGTGTGCGTCGCGGTGGCGGCCCTGACGATCCTCGACCTGTCCAAGGTGAACGTCGGGCTGCCCTCGATCGAGCAGTCCCTCGGAGCCACCAGCTCGTCGCTCCAGCTCATCGTGGCGGGGTACGCGCTGGCGTTCGGCCTCGCCCTGGTGCCCGCGGGTCGGCTCGGGGACCTGAAGAGCCGGCGCGTCATGTTCATCGTGGGGCTCAGTGCGTTCACCGGATCGAGCCTGCTGTGCGCCGTCGCACCGAACATCGAGGTCCTGATCGTCACGCGGATCCTGCAGGGCTTCGCCGCCGGGATCCAGATGCCCCAGGTCATCGGACTGGTGCAGCAGCTGTTCCGCGGACCGGAGCGGGGTCGCGCGTTCGGGCTGTTCGGGGCGATGATCGGCATCTCCACCGCCCTCGGGCCGACCATCGGCGGTGGCCTCATCGCGATCGGCGGCGAGGAGTCCGGCTGGCGGCTGCTGTTCTGGATGAACGTGCCCCTCGGGATCGCCGCACTGCTCTTCGCCGTCCGCCTGCTGCCGAAGGGTGCCCAGGGGAAAGCGCAGGACCGTGAACTGGACGTCGTCGGCATCCTGCTGCTCGGTGCGGCGATCATCACCCTGATGCTGCCGTTCGTGCTGACCAGCGGCGGCGGTGGTTCCGCCACCCGCTGGTTCTGGCTCGTCGGCTTCGCGGTGTTCCTCGCGCTGTTCGTGCTCTGGGAGCAGCGGTTCAAGCGGCAGGGCAAGTCGCCCGTGGTGCACTTCGAGCTCTTCCGGCTGTCGTCGTACCGCAACGGTCTGTCGATCGTGGCGGTCTACTTCGCGGCGCTGCCGGCGTCGTTCCTCATGGTGACGCTGTACCTGCAGGAGGGCCTCGGGCTCTCGCCCCTGTTCGCGGGCATGGTGAGCATCCCCTTCGCCGCGACGAGTGCCGTCGGCTCGTACATCGGCGGACGGATCGTCGACCGGGTCGGGCGGGCGCTGGTCGTCGCCGGGCTCGGGATGGTCGTCGTCGGCTTCCTGCTGCTCATGGTCGCCGCCGTCGCCACCCCGCCGGAGGTCACCCCGTGGGCGATGGCGGGCGCGTTCCTGGTGGGCGGACTCGGTGGCGGGTTCGTGGTGTCGCCGAACCAGACCCTGACCCTGGCCGAGATCCCCGTCGAGCAGTCCGGGGTGGCGGGGTCGATGCAGCAGCTCGGGCAGCGTGTTGGTACCGCGATCGGCACCGCGGTCGCGACGAGCATCTTCTACGGGATCGTGCGGAGCGAGGCGGCGGGCTCGGGTTCCGGTGGCTCCGGCGCTCGTCTCGACGCGTACCACGACGCGTTCCGCAGCGGCACGACGTTCACGGTGTCGCTGATGGCGCTGGCGCTCGTGCTGGCCGGTGCGGACCTGGTGGCGCGTCGTCGGGCGGCGCGGCGGTCGGACGGGGACTCCGAGCACGCTGGCGCGGCCGCGGGGTCCGAGCGCACCGGGGCGAACGGATCCGCCGAGCGGACCGAGGCGCCGGGGTCCACCGAGCGGGGCTGACCTGCCCGCCGAGCGTGCCTAGGAGTCGCGGCGGATGACCTCGACGACGGCGTCGTGCACCAGGCCGTTCGAGGCGAGCGCGCTGCCGTGCCACGGCCCGGGATCGCCGTCGAGCGAGGTGAAGCGGCCGCCAGCCTCTTCGACGATCGGGACGAGGGCCGCGATGTCCCACGGCTTCAGGTCCGGTTCGCCGGCGACGTCGAGGACACCCTCGGCCACCATCATGTACGACCACATGTCGCCGTAGGCCCGGGTCCGCCAGACCCGGCGCGACAGGTCGACGAGCGGCTCGAGGCGGTCGTCGTCGTCCCACTGCTGGATGCTGTTGTAGCTCAGGCTCACGTCGGCGAGCTCGGACACCCCGGAGACCCGGAGCGGTCCGTCCAGCGAGAACGCGCCGGAGCCCTCGGCCGCCCACCAGCGCTTGCCGAGGGCGGGAGCGCTCACGACGCCGAGCACCGGGCGGCCGTCGACCGCGAGCGCGATGAGGGTCGCCCACACCGGCACGCCGCGCAGGTAGTTGGCGGTGCCGTCGATCGGGTCGACCACCCACTGGCGGTGTCCTTCGCTGACGGCCTCGGCCCCGGTGTCCGCCGTCGTCTCCTCACCGAGGAACGCGTCGTCCGGTCGCTCGGCGGCGAGTCGCTCGCGCAGGGCGCGTTCGACGGCCTGGTCGGCGTCGGTGACGTGCGTACTGTCGGCCTTCTTCGTCACGTGCAGGTCGGCGGCACGGAAGCGCTCGAGGCTGATCGCGTCGGCGGTGTCGGCGAGGGAGCGGGCGAAGTCCAGGTCGGCGCTGAGGTCCACGTCGCCCAACCTACCGTCGCTACGCGGCGACGACCTCCTCTTCCTCGAGCCGGGTGACCTCGCGCTCCCGGGCGATGCGGGTCCGGCGGGCGACGAGCCCGTGCACGACGCCGCAGAGCAGGAGCGCGGCGGCCAGCCAGAGGGCGAGCACCAGCGACGACCGGCCGAGCGACGCGTCCGGGAAGTACTGCAGGTCCTGAGCGGCCTGCAGCCACGCGGCACCGCTCCAGAAGGTGTGCAGGGCGGCGAAGAACCCGGGCTGGAACGCCGGCTGGAAGATCCCGCCGGACGACGTGAAGTTCAGCATCACGAAGAGCATCGTGAGGATCGGGGTGGTCCACCGTCCGAGCACGGGGTGCAGCCCGACGCCGAGCGCGACGATGATCGCGTCGTAGAGCCAGGCGAACAGGAACACCTGCCAGTGGTGGGTGGTGATGACGCCGTAGATCGGTCCGGCGACGATCACACCGATGCCGGCGACGACCCCCGCGGTGGCGAGCCCGATGACCGCGGTCCACACAGCGCGGAGCTTCGTCGCGACCGAGGCCACGGCGATCGCTGACGCGTACCCGCCGACGCTCAGGGCCACGAGCAGGAAGAACAGCCCCTGGCCGGTGGTGTCCTGGTCGCCCGTGGGCACGACGTCGACGACCCGGAACGGCACGTGCTGGTCGTAGGCGATCGGCAGGAACACCTTCTGCGCGGCGCTCGCGGTCGTCTCCGACGCGGCGGTCGAGACGTAGAGCGTGGCACCCGTCGCCGTCGGCGCGTACACGGCGGCGAGGTCGCGGTCGCGGACCTGCTGCTCGGCCGCCTTCGTCGAGGCGACCACGCGGGCCACGAGGGCCCCGTCGGACTGGTCGGTCACGGTCTGGGCGAACACCTGGGTGGCCGCACCCTGGCCGACGATGCCGACGGGCAGTTCCTGCGGTGCCGGGGCGTGGAAGGCGCCGAGGTACGCCAGGCCCATGCCGGCGGCCAGGAACAGCGGCACGAGGATGTGCGAGGCGAACGTCCGCAGCACGCGACCGAGGCCGGCGGGGCGCAGGACGCTGTCGGACCGCTGCGGCTTCGGGGCTCGTGGGGACTTGTGGGTGGGGGAGTGGTGCGCGTGCGACGTCGTCGTCGTGCTCGGGGACGGGGCGTCGACAGCGGGGGTCGGCGCAAAGTTGTACTTTGCAACTTCAGACACGACCGCAACTGTACAACCCCGATGCGCGCTTGTCGACGCCGGCCCGGTGCCGAGGCATCGTCCCGTGCGAGGTTGCCCACTCCGTGCGAGGCCCGCGAGCCCGCACGGAGTGCACGACCTCGCACCGTTCGTGCGCCCCTCGCACCGTGCGAGGTCTGCACGGTGCGAGGGGGCGCGGGAACCGGAGCGGTCACGACTCACCGCGCGCCGGCGCTCGAGTGGTCACGAACTGTCGGATGCCGCGTCGCCAGTCGACAGTTCGTGACCGCTCGGCGCACACACCGCGGGGTGTTGTGACCAGCCGCCGACCGCCGAGCCGCCGACCGGCACCACCCCGGCGCGTTACTCGGAACCGGGGTCGGACGCGCCCATGCCGGTCAGCAGCGCCCGGAACGAGTCGAGCCGCTCGACGCCGGTCGGCCCGAGCTCCCCGTCCTGCACCCGGTCGACGATCTCCCAGTCGTGCGCCTGCGCCAGCGGGATGCCGTCCCGCGCGGGCCGCACCGGCACGGCGTGCGACGCGAACGCCCGGAACACGTTCGCGGGGTCGACGTGCCCCAGGCCGAACGACCGCACACCCGGCGTGTCGATGATCCACCCGCCGTCACGGACCTGCAGCGCGATCGACGACGACGACGTGTGCCGCCCCCGACCGGTCACGGAGTTCACGACCCCGATCGCCCGCGTCGAGCCGGTCAGGGCGTTCACCAGCGTCGACTTGCCGACGCCGGAGTGCCCGACGGTCACGGTCACCTTGTCGTCGAGCAGCTCGTGCAGCGCCTCGAACGGGACGTCGTCCGATCGGCTCGTCACGATCCGAAGATCCAGGCACGCGAAGTGCGCCAGGAACGCAGCCGGGTCGGCGAGGTCGGTCTTCGTGATGCAGAGGATCGGGTCGAGGCCGGCGTCGAACGCGGCCACCAGGTACCGGTCGATCAGGCGGGTGCGTGGCTCGGGGTCGGCGGCGGCCACCACGATGAGCATCTGGTCGGCGTTCGCCACGATGACACGCTCGACCTCGTCCGAGTCGTCGGCACTCCGTCGCAGCAGGGTGGTGCGCTCGGCGACCTTCACGATGCGTGCCAGCGAGCCGGGATCACCGGAGACGTCCCCGACGAGCGACACGTGGTCGCCCGTGACGACGGACTTCTTGCCGAGCTCGCGGGCCTTCGTCGCGGTGATGACGTGGTCGTCGATCAGCACGCCGAACCGTCCGCGGTCGACGTTCGTCACCCAGCCGACGGGGGCGTCGTCGTACGTCGGCCGGGTCTTCGTGCGCGGTCGGTTGCCCTTCGGGTTCGGACGCACCCGGACGCTCGACTCGTCGTACTGCCCGTACGGCTCGTCCGCGTCGGAGTCGTCACCGTCGGCGTCGTCCCACCAGCTCATGCGTCAGTCCCCACTCACCGGTGCAGCGGCCACCGAGGACGCCACGAGCGCGGCCCACAGCTCCGGGAACTGCGGCAGCGTCTTCGCGGTCGACCCGATGTCGTCGACGGCGACGCCGTCGACGACGAGGCCCACGATCGCCCCCGCGGTCGCCATCCGGTGGTCGTCGTACGCGCCCCAGGCGCTGCCGTGGAGCGGCGCCGGCTCGATCCGCAGGCCGTCGTCGAGTTCGTGCACCGCGCCTCCAGACCGGTTGAGGTCCGCCGCCAGCGCGGCCAGGCGGTCCGTCTCGTGCCCCCGCAGGTGACCGATGCCGGTGATCTCGCTCGGGCCGTCCGCCAGCGCGGCCAGCGCGACGAGCGCCGGGGCGAGTTCGCCGCCGCGGCTCAGGTCGAGTTCGAGACCCGGCAAGGAGGCCCCACCCCGGATCCCGACGCCGCCGTCGACGACCAGGTCGTCACCGTCACGGGCCACGCGCGCCCCCCACAGGGGCAGGAGCGTCTCGAGGTCGGCACCGACCTGCGTCGTCTCGGTGGGCCAGGTGCGGATGCGGACCATGCCGCCGGCGACGAGCGCGGCGACGGCGAACGGCGCCGCGTTCGACAGGTCGGGCTCGATCGTGACGTCACGCGCGCCGATCGGGCCCGGGTGCACGACCCACTCGCCGACCGACGGCTCGTCGACGCGGACGCCGCGGGCTCGGAGCGCCGCGACGGTCATCTCAATGTGCGGCATGCTCGGCAGGCGTTCGCCCACGTGGGTGAGGTGCAGGCCCTCGTCGAAGCGGGGCGCCGACAGCAGCAGCCCGGAGACGAACTGCGAGGACGCCGACGCGTCGATCGTCAGGGCCCCACCGCGGACCGAGCCGGTGCCGGTGAACGAGAACGGCATCGACCCGCCGCCGTCGTCCGTGACGTCGACACCGAGGTCCACGAGTCCCTGCACGATGGCGTGCATCGGCCGCTTACGGGCGTAGGGGTCGCCGTCGACCATGACGGGCCCGACGGCCAGGGCGGCGAGCGGCGGCAGGAAGCGCATCACGGTGCCGGCCAGCCCGCAGTCCAGGCGGACGTCGCCGTGCATCGGGGCGGGCGTGATCCGGAGGTCCGGGCCGTAGGGGTTCGGGGCGGTGCCGGCCGCCGGCTCGAGCTCCTCGATGCCGACGCCGAGCGCACGGAGGCCCGCGATCATCAGCGCCGAGTCACGGGAGTGCAGCGGGAGCCGGATCGTCGAGGGGCCGTCCGCGAGGGCCGCGAGCACGAGCCCCCGGTTCGTCAGCGACTTCGACCCGGGCAGCGCGACGTCGCCGCGCAGCGGACCCCCTGCGACCGGGGCGATCCAGGGGTCGGCGGGCTGGGCCCCGCTGTGGGAATGCGTCGTGTCTGCCATCGGTTCACCAGGGTACTGAACGCACCGGGAGGATCAGTGGCGACAGCAACACTCGAACGAGAGCGGACCGGCACGGCAACCGTGCTGACCGCGGTGCCGACGACGCTCGGCACGCTCGGCCTAGACTTGGCGGCGATGACGACCGACGAACCGCAGGCAGCTCCGCACCACCTGGTCGACGAGACCGAGGTGCAGCTCGACGCCGTCGAAGAGGAGCACGAAGCCCTCGACGACGCCGCAGACGAGCCGGTGGACGCGAAGACCGTCTCCGAGGGTGAGCTGCGGTCCCTGTTCGAGGACCAGGCGCTGCCCTTCATGGACCAGCTCTACGGTGCGGCGATGCGGATGACCCGCAACCCGGCCGACGCGTCGGACCTGGTGCAGGAGACGTTCGTCAAGGCCTTCGCCGCGTTCCGCCAGTTCAAGCAGGGCACGAACCTGAAGGCCTGGCTGTACCGGATCCTCACGAACACGTTCATCAACACGTACCGCAAGAACCAGCGGAACCCGTACCAGGGCACCATCGACGAGCTCGAGGACTGGCAGCTCGGCGGCGCGGAGAGCGTCACCCAGTCGATCTCCGCCCGGTCCGCCGAGGCCGACGCGATCGACCACCTGCCGTCCTCCGCCGTGAAGGACGCTCTGCAGGCCATCCCGGAGGACTTCCGGATGGCCGTGTACTTCGCCGATGTCGAAGGCTTCTCGTACCAGGAGATCGCCGACATCATGAAGACCCCCGTGGGGACGGTCATGAGCCGCCTCCACCGTGGCCGCCGGCTCCTCCGTGGGCTCCTGGCGGACCACGCCCGTGAGACCGGCATCGTCCCGGACGCAGCGTCGACGGCGACGATGCGTGGACGGGGACGAGGCGCGGCACAGACGACGAAGGCAACCGCGGCCACGGGCCGCACCGGACGGAAGGACGCACGATGAGCGGCTGCGACTGCTCGAAGGCGAAGGCCGAGCTCGAGGAGTTCCTGCACGACGAGCTCCGCCATGAGGACGCCGCGGACATCCGCGAGCACATGGACGGCTGCGAGGACTGCCAGACCGAGCACCGCGTCGGCGTCGTGCTCATGGAGACCGTCCGCCGTGCCTGCAAGGAGACCGCTCCCGACCAGCTGCGCAGCGAGATCCTCGCGCGCATCCGGGTGGAGCAGGCCACGCACTGACCCAGGCCACGCACTGAACGGTGTCAGCGGCCGGCGGCGAACCGGGCTGCGACGGTCTCGGCGTCGAGGACACGGTCGTAGACGGTTGCCGAGTCGATGTCGCCCGTGAACCCGAAGTTCCCCGAGTCCGGCCAGCCGACCAGGGTTCCGCGGCCGGTGCGCCAGTGTCCGTCGTACTGCCGAGCGGCGACGGCATCGGTTCGTCGCTCCTTGCGCTGGCCGTCGACGTAGAGGGTCATCGATCGTGACTCGAACGTCGCCACGGCGTGGTGCCACTCGCCGTCCGCGACGTCACCGCCGCCGACCGTGAAGTTGAAGAGGTTGCCGGCGCCCTGCACGCCGAAGCGCAGGCCGCCGCCGGAGTCGATGTACAGGTGCCGGTCGCGGTAGGTCGATGCGGGGGCGGTGTCGGACGTGAAGCCGAACACGCGGCCGCCCGCGGGATCGGCGGACCGGAACCACACCTCGAGTGAGAAGACCTGCGGTCCGGTGGTGGGCCGGTCGGTGACGGCGTAGTCGTCGGTGCCCGCGCCCGGGTAGGTGCTCCACGGGTTCGCCGCGCAGCTTCCGTCGACACGTGACGCGTCGCCGACGAACCGTCCGTCCGCGCCGTGTCCGCTGCTGTCCTGCACGATGTCGCCCTGTTTCTCGGCGAAGTCCCACGCCAGCAGACTCCCGGCGGGAGCGGGCTCGTGGAAGCACGGGAACGTGCCGGTGCCGAGGGTCGTGGCGGTCGCCGTGCTGCCGCTGAACCCCGCCCCTGCCGAGCCGGCGGCGAGTGCGATGGTCAGGACGGTGACCGCGGCGACGACGGACAGCGACAGGCCCGCCGCGACGTCCGGAGCGCCGGTGCCCCGCGCTCCGGTGCCGGGCGTCAGGGCTGCCGTGCCGAGGTCCCAACGCGGCGTCCCACACCGTCGACAGGGTCGGCCAGCGGTGATGTCGCGATCGGCCCGTGCCGCCCGCACGAGCGCGAGCGCCGCCACGACGGCGATGCCGATCGGCACCCAGGACTGCTGCCGTGACCACACGGTCGGGAGCCCCATGCCGGGGAAGCGCAGCACGCCGACGCCGAGGACGGCCTCGGGCATGACCGCCGTCCGGTCCGCGGTCGGGTTCGCGTCACCCCGGAGCCGCAGGCGGCCGTCCTGCTCGATGCGCTCCAGCCGGTGGAGCCGGAGCCGCTCGGCGTGATCGGGGTCGTCGACGAGCAGCACGCGACCGGGATCGACGGCATCGGGACCGGCGGGCATGGCGGCGACGACGTCACCGGTCCGGATGCCCGGGGCCATCGAATCCGAGACCACCGTCGTGACGTGCCAGCCGAGGCTCGCCGGCAGTGCGGCCCAGACGGCGAGCAGCAGCACGGACCACAGGACCGTGCGGGACGCGACCGCGAGGAGCAGCCGTGGCACGTCGCCGGTGCACCGGACGTGTCGGTGGGTGGCGGTGGACATCGGCTGCTCCTCGGTTCGGTCGGGTCGGTCGGGTGGACGAGGTCAGTCGGTCTGCGCTTCCCACACGAAGGTGGTGCCCGACTCGGAGGACTGCACGGTGTTCGGTGCGTCCTCGTCGAGGTCGTAGCTGAAGCGGTAGGTCGTGCTCGTCGTCCCCGTGGTGGGCTGCCACGCATCGACCCCGGTGCCGAACGACTCGCGTTCCATCAGGCCGGCGAGGGTGCCGTCGTGCACGGTCGTCCCCGTGGTGAAGGTGCTGCAGTCTCCGGCGGTGGCGAGGCTGCCACGTTCGACGGTCAGCCCGACGTGTTCGGCGAGTGCGTCGTCGTCGGCCTGGTCGGCGGTGAAGAGCTTCACGGTCGAGGCGTTGGTGGTGTTCGCCGTGACGGTGATGCAGTTGGAGCCGGCGGACCCGGGCACCAGGTCGTCGACGTCGAACATCGCGAGGCCCTGGTCGTCGTCGGTGAGCGAGACGGCACCGGTGCGCCAGCTGTTCGCGGCGTTGTCGGTGCTGCTCGAGAAGGCGGCCCACGAGGCCGTGGCGATGAGTGCGCCGCTGGCGACGACGGCGAGCGGGAACGCGATCCAGGCTGCGGTGCGGCCGTGGCGGGAGGTGATGTGCATGGCTGTCCTGTCGGTCGGGATCACCCGGCGGGTGATATGCAAACAGGGTATATGAATATCAGTTGCAACGGAACCCCGTCGCAACACGACCGAACGCACGGGTAGGTTGGCCGACATGACCCTCTCCGTCGAGTCGACCTCCACCTGGTCCGACACGGACGTCACCGACGTCGCCGCCCTCGTCCGTCTGCTCGGTCACGACGTCGACGATGCGTCGATGCGTGCGCGCCTCGCTCGACTCACACCCGAAGCCGGCCACCGGACCTGGGTGGTGCGGGGTGACGACGGTCGCGTGGTCGCCGTCGCCGGTGCCCAGGTCACCTGGGCGTACGCGAGCGACGAGCCGACGGCGCAGCTGCTGCTGCTGGTCGTCGACGACACGGCCAGGAGGCTCGGCACCGGTTCGGCGCTCATCGGCACGTTCGAAGCATGGGCGGTCGAGCAGGGCTCACGTCGCCTCAGCGCCGTCAGTGCGGCCGCGACGGACAGCGCGCACCGGTTCTACCAGAAGCGCGGGTACCACGACGCCGGGGTGCGGTACACGAAGATCGCGTAGCGCCACCTTCCTGGCGAACGTCGAAGCGCCCCGTGCAGGAGTCCCTCGGACTCCCGCACGGGGCGCTTCGACGTGACTAGGCCGACGCGCTCAACGCCGTGTCGATGACGTCGGCGGCCTCCTGCGCGGAGCGCTTCGAGGACCCCGTGGCCGGTGCGGCACTCGCCGAGCGGGCCGCGACGGACAACGGGCGACCGCCCAGGTGCGGCGACAGGTTCATGCAGACGAACGGCCAGGCGCCCTGGTTCTCCGGCTCCTCCTGCGCCCACACGACGTCGGCGTCCGGGTAGCCCGCCAGGACCTCGAGGATGCGGTCGAGGGGGAGCGGGGCGAGCTGCTCGAGGCGGACGAGTGCGACGTCGGTGATGCCGCGCTTGTCGACCTCAGCACGCAGGTCGTGGTGCACCTTGCCGGAGTGCAGCACGACGCGGCGCACGGCGCTCTTGTCGGTGATCCGCGCATCGTCCAGCACGGGCTCGAACGTTCCGGTCGTGAAGTCCTCGACCGCGCTCGTCGCCTGGCGGAGCCGGAGCATCGCCTTCGGGGAGAACACGACGAGCGGCTTCTGCGGACGGGCCCAGGCCTGTCGGCGGAGCAGGTGGAAGTACGACGCCGGGGTCGACGGGCGCGCGACGATCATGTTGTCCTCGGCGCACAGCTGCAGGTAGCGCTCGATGCGTGCCGACGAGTGGTCCGGCCCCTGGCCCTCGTACCCGTGCGGCAGCAGCAGGACGAGGCCGGAGCGCTGTCCCCACTTCTGCTCGGCGGACGAGATGAACTCGTCGATGACGATCTGGGCGCCGTTCGCGAAGTCGCCGAACTGGGCCTCCCAGAGCACGAGGGACTCGGGGCGCTCCACCGAGTAGCCGTACTCGAAGGCCATCGCCGCGTACTCGCTCAGCAGCGAGTCGTACACGTAGAACCGGGCCTGGTCCTCGGTGAGGTTCGACAGCGGCAGCCATTCCTGGCCGTTCACCCGGTCGTGGAACACCGACTGGCGCTGGACGAACGTGCCGCGGCGGGCGTCCTGTCCGGCGAGGCGGACGGGCTTGCCCTCGACCAGGATCGAGCCGATCGCCATGAGCTCGGCCATCGCCCAGTCGATGCCGCCGTTGCGCGTCATCTCGGTGCGCTTGGTCAGCAGCTGCTGCAGCTTCGGGTGGATCGAGAACCCGGCGGGCGGGTTGCTGTGCGCGTCGCCGATCGCCCGGACGAGCTCTTCGGAGACGGCGGTCTCGTGCACCTCGACCTCGGAGTCGTCGCGCTGCGCGGCCGGGCGTTCGAGCCCCTGCACCGCACCGTCGTCGTCGACCTCGATGACCGGGATGGTGCCGGTCTGTGCCTCGTGCGTCTCGGCGAAGGCGCGTTCCAGGCGGTCCTGGAAGTCGCGGTGCGCCTCGTCGTACTCCTCTTGCGTGATGTCACCACGGCCGACGAGGGCCTCGGTGTACAGCGTGCGGACGGAGCGCTTCGCCTCGATGAGGTTGTACATCAGCGGCTGCGTCATCGAGGGGTCGTCGCCCTCGTTGTGCCCACGACGGCGGTAGCAGATCAGGTCGATCACGACGTCGCGGTGGAACTCCTCGCGGTAGGCGAAGGCGAGTTCGGCGACGCGGGCGACGGCCTCGGGGTCGTCGCCGTTCACGTGGAAGATCGGTGCCTGGATCGTCTTGGCGACGTCGGTGGAGTACACCGAGCTGCGCGCCGACTCGGGCGGGGTGGTGAACCCGACCTGGTTGTTGATGACGAGGTGGACCGTGCCGCCGGTGCGGTAGCCGCGGAGCTGCGACATCTGCAGCGTCTCGACGACCACACCCTGACCGGCCATCGCTGCGTCGCCGTGCACGAGCACGGGGAGCACGCCGAAGCTGCCGGGTGCCTCGCGGTCCTGCTTGGCGCGGACGATGCCCTCGAGTACGCCGTCGACGGCTTCGAGGTGGGACGGGTTCGCGGCGATCGTCACCGGGATGCTCGAGCCGTCGGACGTGCGGAACACGCCCTCGGTGCCGACGTGGTACTTCACGTCGCCGGAGCCCTGACCGGACACCGTGCCCGGCAGCGAGGACCCCTCGAACTCACGGAAGATCTGCCCGTAGGTCTTGCCGGCGATGTTCGTCAGCACGTTCAGGCGGCCGCGGTGGGCCATGCCGATCGCGACCTCGGCCAGCCCGGCTCCGGCGGCGTGCTGGATCAGGGTGTCGAGGAAGGCGATGGTGGACTCGCCGCCCTCGAGTGAGAAGCGCTTCTGGCCGACGTACTTGGTCTGCAGGAAGGTCTCGAACGCCTCGGCCTCGTTGAGCTTGCCGAGGACGCGGAGCTGTTCTTCCTTCGAGGGCTTCGAGTACGGCACCTCGATGCGTTCCTGCACCCAGCGACGCTGTTCCGGGTCCTGGATGTGCATGTACTCGATGCCGACCGTGCGGCAGTAGGCGTCGCGCAGGATCCCGAGGACGTCGCGCAGCGGTGCCGAGGTGGTGCCGGCGAGCCCGCCGGTGACGAACTCGCGGTCGAGGTCCCAGAAGGTCAGCCCGTGGCTCTCGATCTCGAGGTCGGGGTGCGTGCGCTGGCGGTACTCGAGCGGGTCGATGTCGGCCATCAGGTGCCCACGGACGCGGAAGCTGTTGATGAGCTCCTGCACGCGCGCGGTCTTGTTCACCCGGTGCGCGAGGTCGACGTTGATGTCGTTCGCCCACTGGATCGGCTTGTAGGGGATCCGGAGCGCGGCGAAGATGCCGTCGTAGAAGCCGTGCTCGCCGATGAGGCGCTCGTGCACGTGCTTGAGGTACTCACCCGAACCGGCGCCCTGGATGACGCGGTGGTCGTAGGTGCTCGTCAGGGTGATGGTCTTGCCGATGCCGAGCTCGACCAGGGTCTTCGACGCCGAGCCCTGGAACTGCGCCGGGTACTCGAGGGCGCCGGCGCCGATGATCGAGCCCTGGCCCTTGGTCAGACGGGGGACCGAGTGCACGGTGCCGATGCCGCCCGGGTTGGTGAGCGAGATCGTCGTGCCCTGGAAGTCCGCTGGGGTGAGCTTGTTGTCACGGGCACGCTTGACGAGGTCCTCGTAGGCGGAGAGGAACTGGCCGAACGTGAGGGTCTCCGCGCGCTTGATGCTCGGCACCAGGAGCGAGCGGGTGCCGTCCTTCTTCGGGACGTCGATCGCGATGCCGAGGTTCACGTGCGCCGGGGCGACGACGAACGGCTTGCCGTCGCGCTCCTCGTAGTAGACGTTCTGGCTCGGGAAGTCCTTGACGGCCTGCACCATCGCCCACCCGATCAGGTGCGTGAAGGAGATCTTGCCGCCGCGGGCACGTCGCAGGTGGTTGTTGATGACGATCCGGTTGTCGATCATCAGCTTCGCCGGGATGGTCCGGACGCTGGTGGCGGTCGGGACCGTCAGCGAGGCGTCCATGTTCGACGCCAGCGTCTTCGCCATGCCCCGGAGCGGGGTCGCCACGTCCTCGTGGGTCTCCTCGTGGTCGTCGGCGGCGTCGTTCGCCTCGGCCGGGATCGGCTGCGGTGCCGGCTGGCGCGAGGTGGTCTTCGCCTGGATCGGGCCCGACTTCGCCTCGCCCGGGGTGTCGCCGGTGGCGGGCTGCTGCGTCGACGACTGCTGCTGCTGTGTCGGGACCTGCTGGGCGGGCGACCCCGTCGGAGTTGCGGGAGCCGGCGCGTCACCGACCTGCGTGCGGTGGTAGCTCTCGAGGACCGGCCACCAGGACTTGTCGACCGACTCCTTGTCCGCGACGAACTGCTCGTAGAGCTCGTCGACGAGCCACTCGTTCGCCCCGAATTCGCCCGCGGTCTCGTCCGTTCCGGTCAGATGGCTCGACACAGCCGATCGCCCACTCTCCGTCGATAGATGCTCGTGTGTGTCGTGCGGAGCAACCCTGCGCCGCACAGGTGCCAAGCCTAGCCGCTCCGACATGTCCGTTCCGTGTCAGCCGCGGCGCGAGTCGGCAGCCCCCGAGCACCCGGTCGGGGCCCTGACGGGAGCCGTACAGTGGAGCGCATGAGGTTCTACGAGACGCGGCCGACGCACGACCTGACCTACTCCGACGTCTTCCTCGTCCCGAGCCGTTCCGGCGTGACGAGCCGCTTCGACGTCGACCTCGCGGCGAACGACGGCAGCGGTGCCACGATCCCGATCGTCAGCGCCAACATGAACTCCGTCACCGGCCCCCGGCTCGCCGCCACCCTGGCCCGCCGCGGCGGTCTGGGCGTGCTGCCGCAGGACATGCACCTGCAGGACCTCGACGCCGCGATCCGCTGGGTGAAGGACCAGCCTGTCGACTTCGACACCGCCTACGACATGGGCGCGCAGACCACCGTCGCCGAGGCCCTCGAGCAGCTCCTGCCGGTGGCCGGCCGTGGTGTGGTCGTCCGCGACGCCGACGGCGAGTACCTCGGCTGCGTGCCCGCGACCCGCCTCGGCACCGCCGGCCCCGACGCCGTCCTCGGTGACCTGCTGCACGGCGCCTCGACCGCGATCGACGCCGAGGACGCCGGCACACCCCGCCACGTGTACGACGTGCTCTCGGCCGCCGAGGTCGACTTCGCGCCGGTCATGCGGCACGGCCGGGTCGTCGGCACCACGAGCCAGACGAGCGCGATCCGCTCCGACATCTACACGCCCGCCGTCGACGGTTCCGGCCGGCTCCGGGTCGCCGCCGCACTCGGCATCAACGGCGACGTCGCCGCCAAGGCCAAGGCGCTGGCCGCCGCGGGCGTGGACGTCCTGGTCCTCGACACCGCGCACGGCCACCAGGACGGCATGCTCCGCGCACTCCGCACGGTCGCGTCGCTGCAGCTCGGCATCCCGCTCGTGGCCGGCAACGTCGTCACCGCCGACGCCGTCGCGCACCTGGTCGGGGCCGGAGCGGACATCATCAAGGTCGGCGTCGGACCGGGCGCCATGTGCACCACCCGCATGATGACGGCCGTCGGTCGCCCGCAGTTCTCCGCGGTGCTCGAGACCGCCGCGGCGGCCCGCTCGCTCGGTGCGCACGTCTGGGCGGACGGCGGGGTGCGCTACCCGCGCGACGTCGCCCTCGCGCTGGCAGCCGGGGCGTCGGCCGTCATGATCGGCTCGTGGTTCGCCGGCACGCTCGAGGCCCCCGGTGTCCTGCGCCGTGACGCCGCGGGCAAGGCGTACAAGGAGAGCTGGGGCATGGCCTCGGCGAAGGCCGTGCGCGAGCGGTTCGAGCGGCTCGACCCGTACGAGCGGGCCCGCAAGGCGCTCTTCGCCGAGGGGATCTCGTCGTCGACGATCTACCTCGACCCGGAGCGTCCGAGCGTCGAGGACCTGCTCGACATGATCACCACCGGCGTCCGCAGCTCCGCCACCTACGCGGGCGCGTCGTCACTCGCCGAGTTCTCCGAGCGCGCGCTGGTCGGCATCCAGTCCGCCGCCGGGTACGAGGAGGGCAAGCCCCTGCCCGTCAGCTGGTAGCGCGGCCGGGGCGCGCGTCGCCCTGGTCTCGACCACGGACGGACGGGAGGCGCGGTGCAAGCTGGCACCGCGCCTCCCGTCCGCTTGTCTGTACGTCTACCGGCGCCGGGTCGCGTCCTCGACCTCGCCCACCAGTTCTTCGAGGATGTCCTCGAGGAACAGCACGCCGATCGTGCGGCCGTCCGCGTCGAAGGCGCGGGCCACGTGGCGCCCGGCGGCCCGCATGGTCGCGAGCGCGTCCTCGAGGTCCATCTCGGTGTAGAGCGAGATGAGCTGGCGGATGCGCTTCGGCGGCACCGGGTCGTCGAACTCGTCCGGCCGCAGGTCGATGACGTCCTTCACGTGCACGTAGCCGGTGGGGGAGCCGTCCTCGCCGACGAGCACGTAGCGGGAGAACCCGCGCTGTGCCACGGCGTGCTCGACGTCGGCCGGGGTGGCGTCGTCGGGGAGGGTGACGAGCTCGGCCATCGGTACGGCGACGTCACGGACCTTCTTCTCGGTGAACTCGAACGCCAGGGCGAGCTTGCCGTCGTCGGTCAGGGTGCCCTCGCGGCGGGACTGCTCCACGATGGTCTGCACCTCCTCCACCGTGAAGGCGCTCACCGCTTCGTCCTTGGGCTCGACGCGGAACAGCCGCAGCACGGCGTTCGCGACCTCGTTCAGGCCGACGATGACCCAGTGCAGGCCGTGACCGATGTACCAGAGCGTCGGGACCAGCAGCAGCGCGGCGCGGTCCGGCATCGAGAACGAGATGTTCTTCGGCACCATCTCGCCGAACACCACGTGCAGGAACGAGACGAGCAGCAGCGTGAACACGAAGGCCACGGTGCCGATCACCTCGGCGCTCCAGCCCGTCAGGTGCAGCGGGACCTCGAGCAGGTGGTGGATCGCCGGCTCGGACACGTTCAGGATGAGCAGGGAGCAGACCGTGATGCCGAGCTGGGTCGTGGCGAGCATGCGGGTGGCGTGCTCCATCGCCCAGAGCGTCATCTGCGCGGCTTTCGAGCCCTCTTCGGCGCGGGGCTCGATCTGCGAGCGGCGTGCGGAGATGACCGCGAACTCCGCCGCGACGAAGTAGGCGTTGCCCATCAACAGGACGACGAGCCAGAAGATGCCCCACCAATCGGAACTCATCGCAGTCCCTCCCTGCAGCCAGAAGATCCCGCTGCGCCCATCTTCGAGTCGGAGCTCATCGGGTGCTGCCCTTCGTCGTGGTGGTCGGGGTGCTCTTGGTGGACGGGATGATGATCGCGGTCGCCGCCGTGTCGGTCGACGGGCGCGTCGGGGTCCAGCGGATTCGGTCGATCCGACGGCCGTCCAGCCGCTCGACCCGGAACACCCCGCCGTCCAGGGGCACCTCGTCGCCGACGACGGGCAGGCGGCCCAGCGTCGACATGACGAACCCGCCGACGGTCTCGTACGGGCCCTCCTCGGGCACCTTCACGCCGGCGCGGTCCTCGAGCTCGTCGGGACGCAGCAGACCGGGGAAGGTCAGCCAGTCGCGGGAGCGGACCACGTCGATGCGGGCGCGGTCGTGCTCGTCGGAGACCTCGCCGACGATCTCCTCGATCAGGTCCTCGAGCGTGACGACCCCGGCGGTGCCGCCGTACTCGTCGACGACGATGACCATCTGGTAGCCGCGACCGCGGACCTCGGCGAGCAGGGTGTCGCCGGGCATGGTCTCCGGCACGCGTTCGGCGTCGGTCATGAGTGCCCCGACGGGGACCTCCGGACGCTTCTCGCGCGGCACGGCAACGGCCTGCTTGACGTGCACGATGCCGACGACGTCGTCCGCGTCCTCCTCGATGACGGGGAAGCGGCTGAAGCCGGTCTTGCGGGCGAGGGCGATGACGTCCTCGGCGGACTCGGACACGCGGATGGTGGAGAGCCTCGGGCGCGGGGTCATCACGTCGCTGGCGCTCAGCTCGGAGAACGAGATGGTGCGCTCGAGGAGCGTCGCGGTGTCCTGTTCGAGCGAGCCCTCCGACGCCGAGCGGCGCAGCAGCGAGGTGAGTTCCTCGGCGCTGCGGGCCCCGGAGAGTTCCTCCTGCGGCTCGATGCCCAGCGACCGGAGCACGGCGTTCGCGGTGCCGTTCAGCAGTGCGACGGCGGGCTTGAAGACCGTCGTGAACGCGATCTGCAGCGGCACCACGAGCCTGGCGGTCTGCAGGGGCAGCGCGAGCGCGAAGTTCTTCGGCACGAGCTCGCCGAGGATCATCGACAGCAGGGTCGCGATGACGAGCGCCACGATCGAGCCGACGGTCTCGACGATGCCCTCAGGCAGGTTCATCGCCAGGAACGGCGCCTCGAGCAGCTTCGCGATCGAGGGTTCGAGCAGGTAGCCGGTCAGCAGCGTGGTCAGCGTGATGCCGAGCTGTGCGCTGGACAGGTGCGTCGAGGTGACCTTCAGCGCGCCGATGACCGGTGCGAGGCCGGCTTCACCGCGGTCGCGCCGCGCTTCGACGTCGGCGCGGTCGAGGTTGACCAGCGCGAACTCGGACGCGACGAAGACACCCGTGCCGAGGGTCAGCAGGATGCCGCCGATCAGCATGACGATGTCGATCGGACTCATGATTCACCCCCGTTCGCGCACAGGGATGACGTGCAGCTCACCGAGTGAGCGGCGGATGAGTGAGGCGAAGAACTATTCGGGGGATCGTCCACAGTGCTGCCAATCGTACTGCCTGCGCGGTCGCTGAACCGTGAATCCGTACAGAACCGACCGCGCTTAGGCCGTGATCCGCGCGCGGTGGTACTGCTGCGGCTCGTAGTCGACCGGCACGCGGAGTTCGACGGCGGCACGGAGCGCGAACGACGGGTCGCGGAGCATCTCGCGACCGATCATCACGACGTCGGCCAGGCCGGTCGCGACGATCTGCTCGGCCTGGAACGCCTCGGAGATCATGCCCACCGCGATCGTCGGGATGCCGGCGTCGCGCTTGATCGCCGCGGCGTGCGGCACCTGGTAGCCGGGGCCGACCGGGATCGGCGCGCTCGCGACGTTGCCGCCGGTCGACACGTCGGCCAGGTCGGCACCGTGCTCCGCGGCCCAGCGGGCGACGACGGTGGTCTCGTCGAGCGTGAGCCCGCCGTCCACCCAGTCGGTGGCCGAGAAGCGGACGACGATCGGGAAGCCCTCGCCGACCTCGGCGCGCACGGCGTCGACGACCTCGAGCAGCGCGCGGGCACGGTTCTCGAGCGAGCCGCCGTACTGGTCGGTGCGCTGGTTGCTCAGCGGCGAGAGGAACTGGTGCAGCAGGTAGCCGTGGGCCGCGTGGATCTCGACCAGGTCGAACCCGGCCTCCACCGCGCGGCGGGCGGACTGCGCGAAGGCGAGGGCGACGACGCGGATGTCCTCGACCGCGAGCTCGCGCGGGACGTCGTAGCCGTCGAAGGCCACGGCCGACGGCGCGACCGTGGTCCAGCCGCCCTGGTCGGCGGGGACGGTGCCGTGCGTGGTGTCCCAGGGGCGGTACGTCGACGCCTTGCGGCCGGCGTGCGCGAGCTGGATGCCCGCCGCGGCGCCCTGCTCGTGCAGGAAGTCGACGATCGGCTTGAACGCGTCGCGCTGCTGGTCGTTCCACAGCCCGAGGTCCTGCGGGGTGATCCGTCCCTCGGGCACGACACCCGTCGCCTCGACCACGACCGCGCCGGCGCCGCCCTTGGCGAACCCGCCCAGGTGCACGAGGTGCCACGGCGTCGCCACGCCGTCCTGCTGGTCCACCGAGTACTGGCACATCGGGGAGACCCAGATGCGGTTGCGGACGGTCAGGTCACGGACGGTGATCGGGTCGAACAGGGCGTGCGTCACGCGGGCTCCTCAGAGGACGGGTGCCGGCGCCTCGGCCAGTTCCGTCAGGAACGACCGCAGTGACGCCGGCGACGTGTAGTGGTGGCCGACCGCCCCGATCGCTTCCGCACCGGTGGCGTTCTCGGCCCTGTTGTCCACGAACACCATCTGACCCGGGTCGATTCCCAAGCGCGCACAGGTGTCGCGGTAGATGGATGCCGCGGGCTTCAGGACGTGCTCCTCGGCGCTCACCACGACGGTCTCGAACAGCGAGCCCATCGGGGAGCGGCGGTACGGGTCGCCGAAGTCGAAGCCCGCGTTCGAGAGCAGGGCCACACGGGTGCCGGCCTCGTGCAGCTCCTCGACGATCTCGAGGGTCTCCGGCTCGACCTCGAACCACCCGGTGAAGTCGATCGCCCAGAACCGGTGGATCTCGGAGATGCTCCAGGTCCGTCCGGTCCGTTCCGCGATGGCACGCCAGTACGCCACGACCGACAGGTCGCCGCGGTCCAGGTCGTGCCGGAGCTCCTGGTACACCGGGAACAGCTCGTCGGCCGGGACCCCGGTGGCGGCCACGAGGGCGTCCCGCGAGGCGTGCGGCGTCCGGCTGATCACCTCGCCGTAGTCGAAGACCACCACGCGACCAGGCAGGAACAGGCTCATGTGCTCCACCGTAACGTGGGGCCGGTGAACGACTTCGTGCTCGTCCGACCGTCCGATGCCGCCGCGTGGGTCACCGCGCCGACGGGGGAGTCCACCAAGTACCGCCGCGGGGTCCTCGGCATCGCGACCGGGTCCGACCAGTACCCCGGCGCCGCGGTGCTGGGGGTCGACGCCGCCGTGCACACCGGCGTCGGCATGGTCCGGTACGTCGGACCCGCACGCGCCACCGACCACGTGCTCACCCGCCGCCCCGAGGTCGTCTCCGGCGTCGGCCGCGTGCAGGCCTGGCTCGTCGGCTCCGGGATCTCGGCGCCGACGCTCGGTGACCTGGACGCGACGACGGCCTCGGGCTTCACCCACGCCTCCGACGACGGCGTCCCGGTCGTCGTCGACGCCGGGGCGATCCCGCTCGTCGACCTCGGGCCGCTCGCCGTGCTCACCCCGCACGCCGGTGAACTCGCTTCGTTCCTCGGAGCCGATCGCGCCGAGATCGAGCAGGACCCGGCCGCCGCAGCGCTCCGTGCGGCGGAGCAGACCGGCAGCGTCGTGCTGCTCAAGGGGGAGCGGACCCACGTGGTCACCCCGGACGGGTCGGTGCGGCTCGTGGCGTCCTCGGCGACGCCGTGGCTCGCCGCGGCCGGTGCCGGGGACGTGCTGGGCGGGGTCCTCGGGGCGCTCGTCGCCGCGCGGCAGGGCTCCGTCGAGGCGGCCGGTTCATCGCTCACCCCGTCGGACCTCGCGAACCTGGCCGCGTCGGCCGCGGTGGTGCACGGGCTCGCGGCACGTCGGGCGTCCGGCGGCGGGCCGTTCCCGATGACGACGCTCATCGCCGAGCTGCCGGGGGTCGTGCGGGACCTGGTCGTCGACGGCGACGCGCGCGGGTAGCGGTCGGTGCGCGTGCACCTTCCGACGATCCACGAGGGGATCGACGCGTGTTCTGTCGAAGGATGCGCACGCAATGGATTCGTGCGCATGTTCCGACGGGACACCACGGGTTCGACAGGTGCAAGGTCGCAACATGCGCACGCATCAGCCAGCGGGTGCGGCTCCAGGCCGTCGGCGGGCACGTCACGGGCGTGACGCGCGGCGCGGCCGTCAGCTCGCGGGGGTCGCGTGCACCAGGAACTCGACGGAACCCGCGTCGTCGACCTTGACGAACCCCAGGCTCGGGGCCTGCACGCCGTAGTCCGAGAAGGTGATCGGGACCGAACCGGAGATGTCGACGCCATCGCCGTTCAGACCGACCTGCAGCTTCGCGGTGACGTTCTTCGTGACGCCGTGCAGGGTGAGCTTCCCCGGAGCCGTCACGGTCGTCGTGTCGGAGCCGCTCGGGACCGCGTCGGCGATCGGCGCGGTGAGTTCGAAGGTGGCCTCGGGGAAGGCCGCGGCGTCCATCGCGGAGTCGCGGAAGTAGGCGTCGCGCTGGTCGGAGTCGGTGGTGATGTCGGCGACCTGCACCGCGATCTTGGCGGCGGTGATGCTCGTGCCGTCGACGGTCGCGGTGCCGGAGACGCTGTCGGTGCGGCCGGTGACGGTGACGTCGGAGCCGTTCAGGACCTCGTGGACGCGGTACCCGGCCTCGGAGTCGCCGCCGACCGTCCACTCGCCGGACAGGTCCGTGTCGTCGAGGGTGGAGGCCTCACGGGTGGCGGCGACGGACGGCGCGGCCGAGGCCTTCGCGTTCTCGTTGCTCGTGTAGACGTTCGTGAAGACCACCGCGCCCACGACGCCGAGGACGACGACGGCGGCGATGACGGAGATCCAGATGACGGCCTTGCGGCGCTTGCGCGGTGTGTCGGAGGTCACGAGCAGAACGGTGACACGTCATGCTCGGGAGACCCTGAGTCCGTGGCAGCGATCGCCCTCGGTCCGGCCGCTACGCTCGTCCGGTGCAGAGGACCTCGACCCGGTGGCTCGAACTCGCCGGCTTCGTCCTGGCGTTCGTCGCCGTGCACGGGTTCCTGTGGTGGCTGACCCTCGTGTCGGCGAACCTGCCGCTCGGTGACGTGACCATCACCTACAGCCGCTGGATCGAGACCGGGCGGACCGCGGACTTCTGGGTCGGCATCGACGGCGCCTGGGTGTACCCGATCCTGGCGATCGTGCCGATGGCGGCAGCGGCCCTCGGGGGAGTCGCATCGATCGGCTCCGGCTGGTTGCTGCTGATGGTGCTGCTCGACGCCGTGGCGTGCGCGTTCCTGTGGCGGTTTCGGGCGCGCGTGGGGTCGTCCGACCGCTTCGACGTGCACGGCGTGCGGGTCGTCTGGTGGTGGCTGCTGTTCCTGCTCGCGCTCGGGCCGATCGCGCTCGGTCGGATCGACACCGTCGCGACGGCGTTCGCGCTGGTGGGCGTGGCGTTCGTGGCCTCGAGGCCAGCCGTCGCGTCCGCGCTCTTCACCGCCGGCGCGTGGACGAAGGTGTGGCCCGCGGCGCTCGTCGCGGTGCTGCTGCTCCTGCGTCGCGGACACCGCCGGGGTGTGCTCGCCGGGGCGCTGGTGCTGAGCGCCCTCATCGTGCTCGTCGACGTGCTGTGGGGCGGTGCGCCGTACCTGCTGTCCTTCGTCGGTGAGCAGACCGGCCGTGCGCTGCAGATCGAGTCACCGCTCGCGACGCCCTTCATGTGGGCCGCAGCCTTCGGCGTCCCGGGTGCAGCGGTGTTCTACGACCAGGAGATCCTGACCTTCGAGGTGTCCGGTGCCGGTACGTCCGCCGCCGCGGCCGTGTCGACGCCGCTGATGGCCGTCGTGGTGGTGGCCGGGGTCGTGCTCGCGCTCTGGGCCGCGCGCCGGGGTGCCCGTCGGGCCGAGCTCGCGCCGGTGCTCGCGCTGCTGTTCGTCGCGGCGCTCATCGCGACGAACAAGGTGGGGTCGCCGCAGTACATCGGCTGGTTCGCGGTGCCGATCGTCTGGGGCCTCGCGGCCGGCACCCCGAGTGCGCGCCGGTTCGTGCCGATCGCGGTGCTCGCGCTGCCGATGGCCCTGCTCACGCAGCTGGTCTACCCGGGCTACTACGACCAGTTGCTCGGCGTGCAGCCGTGGATCCTCGTGGTGCTCACGCTGCGGAACCTGCTCGAGGTGGCGATCCTGGTGTGGAGCATCGTCGTGCTGGTGCGGATGGGACGAGCTGGCGGGCGTCCTGCTCCCGAGGTGAGCGCGTCGACGTCCGTGCGCGACCGGCCCGAGCCGGGCAGGATGGACGCATGATCGTCGCCTTCTCCGTCGCTCCGTCCGGTGGTCCCGCTGCAACGTCCGACGGGTCCGTGCACGACGCCGTCGCGGCCGCCGTGCGCGTGGTGCGCGAGAGCGGGCTGGCGAACCGCACCTCGTCGATGTTCACCGAGATCGAGGGGGAGTGGGACGAGGTCATGGACGTCGTCAAGCGCGCTACCGAGGCCGTCGGGGAGTACGGCACGCGGGTGTCGCTCGTGCTCAAGGCCGACATCCGACCCGGGCACACCGGCGAGATCGACGGCAAGCTCGAACGGCTCGAGGCCGCGCTCGGCGAGTAGTGGTCAGCGGCGCCGACGCGGACGCCTGCGGCGACGGGGGTCGGTGCCGAGGACCGCGGCGACCGTCAGCAGGACGAGGCCGGCGACCGCGAACACCACGACGACGACGATCCCGAGTGGGTCGGTGACGTCCTCGCAGTTCGCGGGCGCGCCGGCGGCGCAGGAGGCCAGGACGGTCGTGACGGTGGGCACGTCGTCATCCTGCACCGCAGCGTCGACCGACACGCCGGAGCGGTCCCTCGGATGTCGGTGGCCGGGTGTCTCATGGTCTGCATCGAGCCACTTCCGGTGGCCTGCGAGACGACGATGAGGAGCGCGTGATGATGCACGACGGCTGGTGCCCCGACTGCGACCTGCGAACGGTCGTCATCGACACGGACGAACAGGGCGAGAACGCGTGGGCGAGCTGCGCGGAGTGCGGTACCGGATGGGTGCACCGCGACGAGCTGCCCGAACAGGCCCCGGCACGGACCCGCACCCCGGAGCGCCAGGCGGCCTGACCTGAGGCGCTGGCGGGCCGACGATCGTGCTCGCGGCCGGGGCTTGCCGCTGGATCTGACCCGGAACTCGCGCTGACGGGCACTTCACGTGTCGCGGACCGCGAGAACTGTCCGCCCGGCCGAGAATCGCGCCGACCCGCCGACCGCTCCGGTGTACGCAGCGTGGCGACCACCGGGCACTGACCGACTTCCGTTGGGGCTTTGGAGCGGTCTACACTGCGAAGGCCGAGTGATCGACACCGCCCGGCCAGTCCCGTTCGCCGCTGAACCCGGACCGGCACTCCCCGCCGTGACCGCGCTGCCCGAACGGTAGTCCCGCTGTGACGGCCGCCCAAGCCCTCCCGTCACGAGAACAGGCCCCATGTCACAGCTCACGCCTGCGCGTCGCACCCTCGCGCTCATCTCGCTCGCCCTCGGCGGGTTCGCCATCGGCTCGACCGAGTTCGTCGCGATGGGGCTGCTGCCGAACATCGCGCAGGCCCTGCTCCCCGAGCAGTACGGCATCGACCCCGACGCGGGGATCGCCCACGCCGGCTGGCTCGTCAGCGCGTACGCCCTCGGGGTCGTCGTCGGTGCGCCGACCATCGCGGCGATGTCCGCCCGGTTCCCGCGCAAGGGCCTGATCCTCGTGCTGCTCGTCGGGTTCGTCGTCGCGACGATCGCGAGTGCGCTGCTGCCCTCGTTCGGTCTGGTGCTCGTCGCCCGCTTCGTCGCCGGTCTGCCGCACGGCGCCTACTTCGGCATCGCGTCGATCGTGGCCGGCGACATGATGGGCCCGGGCAAGCGCGGCAAGGGCATCGCCATGGTGCTGCTCGGCCTGTCGGTCGCGAACGTCGTCGGGGTCCCGGCGATCACGTGGGTCGGGCAGGTCGCCGGGTGGCGGGTCGCCTACGGCGTCGTCGCCGCGCTGTTCGCCCTGACGTTCCTGGCCGTCGCGGCCTTCGTGCCGAAGAGCGCCCGCGACGAGCACGCCACGATCGGCCGTGAGCTCCGGGCGTTCCGCGTGCCGCAGGTGTGGATCGTGATGGGCCTCGGTGCCGTTGGGTTCGGCGGGTTCTTCGCGGTGTACTCGTACATCTCCCCGCTCGTGCAGAACGTCACCGGGATGCCCGAGTCGTTCGTGCCGATCGTGCTCGTCGTCGTGGGCATCGGCATGGTCGTCGGCGGGGTGCTCGGCGGACACCTGGCCGACCACAGCGTGAAGCGCACGATCTACGTCGGCATGTTCGCGCTCATCGGTGCCCTGCTCGTCACCGTCCTGACCGCACAGTGGCTCTGGGGCATGCTGCTCGGCGCGTTCCTGCTCGGTGCGACCTCGTCGGCGATCCCGCCGGCGGTGCAGTCGCGCCTGATGGACGTCGCCGGGGATGCCCGCACGATCGCGGCGGCGCTGAACCACTCGGCGTTCAACATCGGCAACTCGATCGGTGCGGCCCTGGGCGGCGCGGTCATCGCGGCCGGCTTCGGGTTCCTCGCACCGGGCTGGCTCGGCATCGGCCTCGCGCTGCTCGGCGTCCTGGTGACGATGGTCAGCTACGCGGTCGAGCGGCGGAGCACGCGTCGTGCCGCGGTCCGCTCCTCGTCACCGTCCACCGGTCCGATCACCGCACCGGTCCCGACGGCCTGACACGCGGGGTGCGCGCACGCACCCACCGGACGGGAGGCCCGTGGCGACGCCGCCACGGGCCTCCCGTCCGTCACGTGGTGCGGCCACCGCACATGGTGAGCAGCAATGGTCGGGTCCCGTGACGGGACCCGACCATTGCTGCTCACGAAGCGCAACGCGCGAAGCGCACCGCACGAAGCGCGCCGCGCGCTACAGCCCCAGGGGGCTGCCGTCCTGCACGATGATGCCGTCGGTGATCGCACGCTTCCGCAGCGCGACCTTCGTGCCGACGTCGAAGCCGGCGACGCGGTACTTCTCGCGGATGCGCTTGAGGTAGCTCTTCGCGGTCTCCTCGGAGATGCCGAGCTGGTAGGCGACGCTCTTGACGGGCTCACCACCGCCGTACAGGGCCATCACGCGACGCTCCTGGGCGCTGAGCTTCGGGACGCCGCCGACGTCGCCGCTGTTGATGGCGAGGTCGAGCTCGGCCGAGACGTACTGCTCGCCGCGCTGGGCGGAGCGGATCGCCTCGACGATCATGTCGGCGTCCTCGCTCTTGACGAGGTACCCGAGGGCACCGGCGCCGAGGGCCTCGCGCACGACGTTCGGCTCCGAGTAGGTGCTCATGACGACGGTCTTGACGCCCGCGGTCTTGAGCGTCGAGATCTTCAGCGACACCGGGATGGAGTCCTTGAGGTCCAGGTCCAGCAGCACCACGTCGACCGGGAACGCCGGGCTCGTCAGGAGCTCGGGCCAGGTCGTGACGGCGGCCACCAGGGTGATGTCGTCGGCCGCGTTCCGGATCCACTCCGTGAGCGCGCCGAGGAGCATCCTGTGGTCGTCGACCAGTGCGAGTCGGATCGGTTCCTCTGGAGTCGCCATGCTGGCGTCCTTTCTCGGTGCGGATTGCTCGGCCGATCCTAGGAGGATGCGGGCCGGAAGTCGGTCAGGCGTGCGGGTGTCCGGCAGCTACATCGACGGATGTCGGTTCACGACGCAGTGCGCGACGATGTGCAGCGCGCCGTCGCGGACGGTCTCGGTGTACGGGCCGATGCGCTGCAGGGCGCTCCACGCCGTCGGGCCGAGGCTGCGACGGGGCACCCCGCGGGACTCGATGACGACGGGGACGTCCATGGTGTCGTCGCTGACCGGGTGACCGTCGGAACCGATGGGGCCGAGGGTGACGGAGACGACGGGCATGCCGGGCTGCGCGGTGCGGCCGTCGCCGACCATCTGCCAGATCGCCTGCAGCAGCCCGTCGCGCTGGGTGGGGGAGAGGTGCCCCGCCAGGGCGGTCGGGTCGGCGACGCTCACCGAGCGACCGAGGTGGTCGGACTCGGTGATCGCGTGGTAGAGCCAGGTCTCGCGACGGCCCTCGATCAGGTGCAGGCGGAGCTCGGTGGCGAGCGACGCGGCGACGGAGCTCGAGGCGTCGGACAGCGGCAGCGGGTCGGTGCCGTTCGCGACGGCGTCGAGCAGCTTCTCGGCGGCCAGGTCGAGCCGGGCGAGCTCGTCCGAGGCGAGCATGCCGACGGCGAACTGCGGCGCCTGCACGTTGCTCTGCACGAGCACCCGGTCGAGTTCGCGCTGCACGAGCTGGCGGAACCGCTGCACGACGTACAGCGCGAGCGCCGGCGGCACGACGACGAGTGACAGCAGGGACACGATGCCGGGCATGGTGTCGTTCGTGATCGGCGTCGACGCGACGGCCATCACGATGAACGCGATGCCGAGCGCACCGATGGCAACGGCGACCTCGCGGGCGGGGCGGAGCGTGGCGATCGGCAGCAGGGCGAACCCGGCGGCCATCGACGCGGTCGCGGTGTGCGCGATGTCGTGCTCGGGCCAGATGCCGATGAAGTCGAGCGTGACCACGCAGGCCAGCACGACGCAGATCAACGCGAAGGCCGGACCCGTCAGCCGTTCGCCGTAGGTCAGGACGCTGAGTCCGACCCCGACGGCGGCGACGACGTAGAGCCCCCAGGCGACCGCGGGCAACCACGGGTCGGAGTACTCGTTCCAGCGCACCAGGAAGAACGCGATGCCGGCGACGGCCTCGATCGCGGTGAGGACCGCGGCGCCGAGGCCGAGGTAGCCGGCACCGAGCGAGGCGCCGGGCTTGGCGGCCTGGCGCAGCGACCGGGCGCCGGTCGACGTGGACGGGAGCCCTCTGGCCTGCCGGCGTTCGCTCGTCCGGTACCGCTCGCGGGCCTCGCGGCGCGTACGGGGTGCTGGCGGAGCGGTCTCGCCGGGCAGGCTGCGGCCGATGGTGTCCTCGGGGACCCGGGTCATCGCGGTGCCTCCAGGACGACGGTGGTGCCGGAGCCCGGCGCGGAGAAGAGCTTCGCGTCGCCGCCGACCTCGCGCAGGCGGTTCACGACGCTCTCCTTGAAGCCGAGTCGTTCGGCGCTGACGGTGGTGAGGTCGAAGCCGACGCCGGAGTCGGTGACCATCGCACGGACGACCTCGTTGTCGTGGACGATCGTGACGTGCGCCTCGCCGACGCCGGCGTGCCGACGGACGTTCTCGAGGCACTCGCCGAGCGCGAGGAGGAACGCGTCGAGCACGTTCGACGGCAGCAGGACCTGCCCGGTGCCGTGCCAGCTGACCTCGAGCCCCATCCGGCCGAAGCGCTGCTTGACCGACTCGAGGGTCTGCCCGAGCGGTGATTCCTCTTCGCGGGTGAGCGAGTAGTCACCGGACTGTGAGGGCTGCGGGGTCGCACCGAGGCGCAGGTGGCGCAGCAGTCGGGCGTCCTCGGCGGCCTGCTCGCGCATGGCCTGCTCGGAGACGCCGACGCCGGAGTGCGCCAGCAGCGTCAGGGTCGCGAGCACCGTGTCGTGCAGCAGGCGGGCACCCTGGCGGCGCTGCGCCTCGGTCTCGCTGGCCTGCCGTTCGGCGCGGTGGGCGGTGCCGATGCTGTAGATGCGGCGGGCGACGCGGGGGATGCTGCGCGAGATCCAGATCGCCACGACGGCCATCAGGACCCACCCGAGCAGTGCGCCGCTGACCGGGGTCGACAGGAGCGAGCCCGATCCCCACACCATGAGCACCACCACGGCGCCGCCCCCGGCGATGGTGATGGCGAGACCGACCGGGTGCCCGCGCTGGGCCATCAGCGGTGCCGAGAGCGCGCCGGCGGCCAGGGGCATGACGGCGCTGGCGACGAGGGGCCGCGCCGAGTCGGGGACTCCGGTGAAGAGCAGCACCATCGTGGCGAGTCCGGCGACGACGATGGCGGCGGTCCACCACACTTCGCCGCCGCGGCCGAAGCACACGAGCGCGGTGATCATCGCGGCGATGCAGAGGAGCGCTCCGGTCAGGGACAGCGCTGGCACGGCGGCGGCGGAGACGATGCCCACGACGCTGACGAGCGCGCAGACGATGCCCACGACACGGGTCGCCGACCGCAGCAAGCGGTCGCGTTCCTGTGCGATGAAGTCCATCGATGTCCTGGTTGGTGACGATCTGGCGGTGCGGGAAACCGAGCGTCGGTCAGTGCCGAGCTCCACGCCATCATTCCACGCGCGCCACCCGTTGGGGGGTCTTCGGCGCGCCGTGGTGGCTGGTGGGCCCGCTCAGGAGTCGAGCAGCCGCCGCAGGTGCGCCCCGACCTGCTCGTGCTCGATGAGGAACCCGTCGTGTCCGAACTCGCTCTCGATCACCGCTGCGGTGTCCCCGTCGAGCGCGTCCGGCACGCCCGCGGCGATCCGGTGCTGGTCCTCGACGGGGAACAGCCGGTCGCTCGAGATCCCCACGACCAGGGTCCGTGCGGTCACCAGCCCGAGTGCCGCCGACACCCCGCCGCGCCCGGCGCCGACGTCGTGCGAGTCCATCGCGTACGTCAGCGTGACGTAGCTCGAGGCGTCGAACCGCCGGGTGAACTTGTTGCCGTGGAAGTCGAGGTAGCTCTCCACGGAGAACCGGCCGTCGTCGCCGAGCGGGGAGACGTCGCTCTGCCAGGACCGCGCAAAGCGGCTGTTCAGCTCGTCCGACGCCCGGTAGGTCATGAGTGCCATCCGTCGGGCCAGGGACAGCCCGCGGTGCGGGCCCTCGCCGACGTCGGCCTCGTAGTAGTCGCCGCCCGCGAACGCCGGGTCCATCTGGATCGCGGCCCGCTGCAGCGAGTTCGCCGCGATCTGGTCTGCGGTGGTCTGTGCCGTCGACGCGAGGACCGCCAGCCGCTGCACGCGCGCGGGGTGCGAGACCGCGAACTCGAGGGCGTGCATGCCGCCCATCGACCCGCCGACGACGGCCGCGAAGGTCTCGATGCCGAGCCGGTCGGCGAGCTGCGCCTGCACCTCGACCTGGTCGCGCACCGTCACGAACGGGAACCGCGAGCCCCACTCCGCGCCCGTCGGCGACACCGACGACGGCCCGGTGGTGCCCTGGCAGCCGCCGAGCATGTTCGGCGCGATGACGAACCACCGGTCGGTGTCGATCGCCCGGCCGGGGCCGACGACGTCGCCCCACCAGCCGGCGGTGCGGTGGCCCGGGCCGGCGGCACCGGTCACGTGCGAGTCCCCGGTCAGGGCGTGCAGGACGAGCACCGCGTTGTCGCGGGCGGCGTTGAGCGTGCCCCACGTCTCGTAGGCCACGCGCACGGACGGCAGGCGGCCGCCGCGCACCCACTGCTCGCCGAGGGACTCGAAGTGGCGTGCACCCGGGTGGTCACCGGGACGCCAGGCACCGGTCACGGGCGGCTTGCCGAGGGTGCCGAGTTCGGTGCCGGGCACCAGGGTGGACGGCACGGAGTCCTCGGGGGTCGTCTGCCAGTCCATCGTGCGTCCAGTCTGCCGGGAGGCGCGGGTCGCCGCCGCCGTGTTACGTCACGCCCGGCGCGTGGCCGGGCTTCAGGCCGCGCTCGCCGTTCCGTGCGCGCGCATGTTCCGACATCGTGCGCGTCGTTCGACTCGTGGATCGTCGCACCATGCGCACGTACCGGATGCGTGTGCAACGAGCGACGTCCCACGCGTCGATCGACACGTGGGACGTCGCAACATGCACGCGCATCGACAGGCAGCCAGGCAGGCAAGCAGGACGGGCGAGCTCTACGCGCGCTGGCTCTCCTGCGCGATCGCCCGGGCCGCGGCGAGCCCGGCCTCGAGGTCGGCCTTCAGGTCGGCGATGTTCTCGATGCCGACCGACAGGCGCACCAGGCCGGGCGTGACCCCGGTGGTGAGCTGCTGCTCGGGGGTGAGCTGCGAGTGCGTGGTCGACGCCGGGTGGATGACGAGCGAGCGGACGTCGCCGATGTTGGCCAGGTGCGAGAACAGCTGCAGGTTGTCCACGAACGCCTTGCCCGCGGTCACCCCGCCCTTGAGCTCGAACGACAGCACAGCACCGACGCCCTTCGGCGCGTACCGGTTCGCGGCCGCGTACCAGGGCGACGTCGGCAGCCCGGCGTAGGCGACCGTGGCGACGTCGGGGTGCTGGTCGAGCCACTCCGCGATCTCCTGCGCGTTGGACACGTGCCGCTCGATGCGGAGCGACAGGGTCTCGATGCCCTGCAGCAGCGTGAACGCCGTGTCCGCGGAGTTCGACGCACCGAGGTCGCGGAGCAGCTGCACCCGGGCCTTCACGATGTAGGCGAGCTCGTTGCCGACGGCCTCGGCGAAGACCGCACCGTGGTACGACGGGTCGGGCGTGTTGAACTCCGGGAACCGGTCGGCGTGCTGCGACCAGGCGAACTTCCCGCCGTCGACGATGATCCCGCCGATGACCGTGCCGTGCCCGCCGAGGAACTTCGTGGCCGAGTGCACCACGATGTCGGCACCGTGCTCGAACGGACGGATCAGGTACGGCGTCGCGATCGTGTTGTCGACGATCAGCGGGACACCGGACTCGTGGGCGACGTCGCTGACGCCCGTGATGTCGAGGACGTTGATCTTCGGGTTGCCGATGGTCTCGGCGAAGAACAGCTTCGTGTTCGGGCGGACCGCGCGGCGCCACTCCTCGAGGTCGTCCTGGTCCTCGACGAACGTCGTCTCGATGCCGAGCTTCGCCAGCGTGTACTTGAACAGGTTGTACGTGCCGCCGTAGATCGACGACGACGAGACGATGTGGTCACCCGCCCCGGCGATGTTCAGCACCGCGTAGGTCTCGGCGGCCTGGCCGGAGGCGACGAGCAGGGCCCCGGACCCGCCCTCGAGCGCGGCGATCCGCTGCTCGACGACGTCGTTCGTCGGGTTCATGATCCGGGAGTAGATGTTGCCCGGCTTGGCGAGCGCGAACAGGTCGCGCGCTTCGTCCGAGTTCGCGAAGACGTACGAGGTCGTCTTGTAGATCGGCGTCGCTCGGGCCCCGGTGGTCGGGTCCGGCTGTGCGCCGGCGTGGACCTGGGTGGTCTCGAACTGCCACTGCGCGGCGTCGTGCTCGGTCATCTTGGTGCTCCTGTCCGGTGCGGCTGGTCGTCGGGTCGCCCTGCGCTCGGCCTGGAGGCGCGGCGCGGCTGTGCGTCGGGTGTCACGGTACGCAGGTGGCCGGGCCCGCACCACCGCACCCGCCTCGGGACGTAACGCACCCGCCCGACTCGCCACGGGCCTCCCGTCCGTCCGTCCGCCCGCACCGTGCTGTCACCGTCGGACGGTGCGAGGTCGGTGGTTCCGTGCGGCGCTGCAGCGCCGCACGGGACGGGCAAGCTCGCACCGGGCGGAGGAACGCGCACCGTGCGAGGTGGCACCGCTACGCCTTGTCGCGGCGGAACAGCCAGTCGACCTTCGGCTCGAGCAGCCACCGCATCCCGCGCCGCACGAAGGGCTGCGCCAGGAAGAGGCTGACGGCGCACGCGATGACGACCATGAGGAGCACGAACGGCCATGCCGAGTGCTCGCCGGCCAAGACGCCGGACTCCCGGATCGGGTAGAGCACGAACGTGTGGAGCAGGTAGACGTACATCGTCGCCGCGCCGAACCGGGTGATCCAGACGTTCCGACGGGGGATGAGCACCAGGAACGACGCCGTCAGCAAGGTCGCGAGCAGCATCAGGCCGAAGCGCACCGCACCCGCCCACCAGGCGTCCTCGCCGAGCCCCGAGTAGGAGTCGTCGTAGAAGAACCAGTGGTGCAGGTCGAACTCCTTGAACTGCGGGATCCAGACCGCGCACGACACCGCCCACGCCGCGAACACCACGACGGCGGCGATCCGCACCCGGACGACCGTGCGGCGGGACGCCTCGTACCAGCGGTCGAAGACGCCCCACTGCTTGACCTGCCAGCCGAGCAGGAAGAACGGCAGCAGGCTGATCGCGCGGGACAGCGAGAGCGTGGAGTCGACGTTGTCGAAGTAGCCCACGCCGATGCTGAACACGACCGCCCAGAACAGCGGCCACCGCAGCTGCGCCAGGTACGGCAGGATCAGCTTGAAGATGCCCAGGGCCAGCAGGAACCACAGGGTCCACGTCGGCTTCGTCGGGTTGAAGTCCTTGCCGCCCTCGACGATGCCCTGCACCACGGTCCAGATCGTCTGCATGATGATGTACGGCACGACGATGTCCGTGATCGTCCGCCGCATCCGCTTCGCCGTCGGGGTGTCGGCCGACGAGAAGTAGCCGCTGATCACACCGAACGCCGGCATGTGGAACGCGTAGATGAACGTGTAGAGCGCCAGGGCGTGTTCGCTCGCCGGCGTCTGCCGCTGGATCGCGTGGCCGATGACCACGAGCGTGACCGCGACGAACCGCGCGGTGTCCCACATCGGGATCCGGCGCGGGGCTCGACCGGGCTCGAGCTGCGTCGCCGGGGCCGAGGGGGCGGGAGGGGCGGCATCCGTCGTCATTGCCGGTCACGTTACCGGATCGTGATCTGGACGGCCCGGTGCGGTGCCGGAAGCGTCCCGCTCGGTACGGTGGGCGGACCGGGCAACCACACGCCCGGTCACCGACGCAGGAGGCAGATCACATGGCAGCACGGCGCGCAGTCGTCACCGGAGCGAGCTCGGGCATCGGGGCGGCCACCGTCCGGCTGTTCCGGTCGCGGGGCTGGGACGTGCTCGCCGTGGCCCGCCGCGCCGCGAAGCTCGAGGCGCTCGCCGCGGAGACCGGGGCCGACACCCTGGTCGCCGACATCACGGACGCCGACGACGTGGCGGCGCTCGCCGCGCGGGTCGCGGACCTCGGCGGTGCCGACGTGCTCGTGAACAACGCGGGTGGGGCGTTCGGTTCGGCGAGCGTCGAGGAGTCCGACTTCGACGACTGGCGCGCCATGTTCGAGGTCAACGTGATCGGCACGAAGCGTGTCGTCTCCGCGCTGCTGCCGCACCTGCGCGACCGCGCTCGCGCGTCCGGGGGAGCGGACATCGTCACGGTGACCAGCACCGCCGGGTTCGTCGCGTACGAGAACGGTGGCGGCTACAACGCCGCGAAGTTCGCCGAGCACGCCCTGGTCGGCGCGCTCCGGCTCGAACTGAACGGCGAGCCGATCCGGGTCGTCGAGATCGCGCCGGGCATGGTGAAGACCGACGAGTTCGCGCTCACCCGGTTCCGCGGGGACGAGCAGAAGGCCGCCGCGGTGTACGACGACGTGCCGGAGCCGCTCGTGGCCGACGACGTCGCCGAGGCGATCGTGCACGCGGTGGAGCTGCCGGCACACGTGAACCTCGACCTCGTGACGATCCGGCCGGTGGCGCAGTCGGCGCAGCACAAGCTGGCGCGCGGCCCGCTGACGCCCCGCTGAGTCGACCCGCGCCGGACCCGCGCAGCGCCCGGGCTGCTGCCGCGGGTCGCGGGCGTGGGCTCCCTGCCGGTACCGTGGTCGGATGCCGATCAGCAGCGAACCCGAGCCCGCGGCTCCGTCCACCGTGACCGTGACGAGCGGGCCCGAGGTACTCGGCTGGCTGGAGTTCGGTGACGCCGCACGCCTGCTCGCCAAGGACGTCCTGTCCAGCGGCTTCGAGCCCGAGGTCGTCGTCGCCGTCGCGCGTGGCGGACTGATCATCGCCGGCGCCGTGGCGTACGCCCTCGGCACCAAGGAGTGCGGCTCGATCAACGTCGAGTTCTACACCGACGTCGAGCAGCGGCTGGAGGAGCCGGTCGTGCTCGCCCCCGCCCTCGACGCCCCGAGCCTGGCCGGCAAGCGGGTCCTCGTCGTCGACGACGTGTCGGACTCCGGCCGCACCCTGCGCCTGGTGGTCGACATCATCCGGAACGCCGGTGCCGACGTCCGGAGCGCCTGCCTGTACTCGAAGCCCGGCACCGTCCTCGAGCCCGACCACGTGTGGCGCCGGGTCGACGGCTGGATCACGTTCCCGTGGAGCGCCCTCGCCCCCGTGACGGCCGAGTCGTGAGCATCCACCTGGTCGGCGGCGGTCTGTTCGCCGCCTCGGACGCCGCAGCACCGTTCCTCGCCGAAGCGACCGCCCGTTCGGCAGCGGTCGGCCGGAGCATCCCGCGCATCGCCCTGCTCTCCGTGGCGGGCCCGGACGGCGGCAGCCCGTCGTCGACGGCCGACATCGCCGAGGTCCTCGGCGGCCCGCGCACGGCCGAGGTGCTCGTCACCGAGGTCGCGGCCGGTCAGGTCTTCGACACCACCGTCCTGAGCGACGTCGACGCCCTGGTGGTCGGCGGCGGCGTCACCCCCGACTACCTGGCGGCGATCGCCCCGCTCGTCGACCAGCTCCGGCTGCTCGTCTCCGACGGTCTGCCCTACCTCGGCTACTCGGCCGGTGCGATGATCGCCGCCGACCGTGCCCTGGTGGGCGGCTGGCGCATCGGCGGCGTCGAGATCTGCCCCGAGGCGGCGTCCGAGGGGCTGGACGAGGTCGAGCTCCGCGAGGGCCTCGGCCTGGTCGACCTGACCATCGACGTGCACGCGGTGCAGGCCGGCACGCTCGCGCGGCTCATCGCCAGCGCCGAGGCCGAGTTCGTCACCGCCGGACTCGCGATCGACGAGGACACCACGCTCGTCGTCGGCGAGGGCGCGCTCGAGGTCCGTGGGACCGGCAGCGTCTGGCGCGTGATGGCCGGCGAGGAGTCGGTGGCCGTCGCCACCATGGGCGCGTAGCCGACGTGGAACCCCGGCCACTCGCCGACCTGGTCGACCCCGGCTGGGCCGATGCCCTCGCACCCGTCGAACCCGACGTACACCGGATCGGAGCGTGGCTCCGCGACGAGACCGCAGCCGGTCGCCACTACCTGCCCGCCGGCGGCGACGTTCTGCGCGCGTTCACGAGCCCGTTCGACGCCGTCAAGGTGCTGGTCGTCGGGCAGGACCCGTACCCGACGCCCGGCCACCCGATCGGTCTGTCCTTCGCCGTCGACCCGGCCGTCCGTCCGGTGCCGCGCAGCCTGGCGAACATCTACCGCGAGCTCGCCGACGACCTCGGCGTGACGCCCCCACCGCACGGTGACCTGCGGGCGTGGTCCGACCAGGGCGTCCTGCTGCTCAACCGGGTGCTCACCGTGCAGGCGGGCGAGGCCGGCAGCCACCGCGGCAAGGGCTGGGAATCGGTGACCGACCAGGCCGTCCGTGCCCTGGTCGCCCGTGGCACCCCGCTCGTCGCCGTGCTCTGGGGCGCCCAGGCCGGTTCGGTGCGACCGCTCCTCGGCGACACCCCGGTCGTCGCGTCGGCCCACCCGAGCCCGCTCAGCGCGTCGCGCGGGTTCTTCGGCAGCCGACCGTTCTCGCAGGTGAACGCGCTGCTCGAGTCGCAGGGCGCACCGCCCGTCGACTGGACGCTGCCCGCTCAGTAGGCTCGGCACGTGCTCGAGGAGGAATACCAGCGACGGCGGGTCCTGCCGCGGCACCTGCGTGCCCCGGCGGCGACCGAGACGGCCTTCGAGTACCGCATCCGTGCGGCCGAGGTGGGGGACCTGCCCCACGTGCGCGAGATCCACACGCACTACGTCCGCAACTCGTCGGTGACCTTCGACCCGGCGGCGTTCACGTACGCCGCGTGGAAGAAGCGCTACGACGACATCCGGAAGCGCCGCCTGCCGTTCCTGGTGGCGGAGAACCCCGCCGGGCAGATCCTCGGGTACGCCCTGGTCGACGCGTGGAACCCGCGGGACCGCTCGAACCACGTCGTCGAGGACTCGATCTACCTCGGCGCCGCGTCCGGTGGCAAGGGGCTCGGCCGCGCGCTGATGGAGGCGCTGCTCGACGAGTGCCGTTCGGCCGGCGTGCGCGAGGTCGTCGCCGTCATCGCGGACCGCCAGGCCGAGGCGTCGATCCGGCTGCACGAGCGGCTCGGCTTCGAGGAAGTGGGCCGGATGGGCAAGGTCGGCTACAAGTACGACCGCTGGCTCGGCACCGTCACGATGCGGCTCCGCCTGCGCGGCCCGCGGCTGTTCGCGCGACGACGCTGACGGAGCCGACGCGGTCGACGCGCGTCACGCTCGAGACGCGGCACAGGGCGGACGGGAGGCCCGTGGCGGGCCCGGCACGCGCCTCCAGGCCGTCGCCCGGTCGCGTCAGCCCGCCGGCGCCTCGGTGATGAACTCGTCGCGCGTCACACGGAGCAGCGCGGTGGCCGCCGCAGCGGCGGCGTCCGCGTCACCCTCGACCGCTGCGCGCCCGACCGCCTGGTGCCGGAGCGCCGCCTCGCGCGTCCAGCGCGTGATGGGGTCGCGCGACTCCGACGTGCGGGTGCGGAGCAGCGCCTCGACCGTGCCGGCGAAGTGCGCGAACACGGCGTTCCCCGACCCGGTGAGCAGGGCACGGTGGAAGCGGACGTCGGCCTCCAGGTAGGCGCGACTGTCCTCGCGTCCGCAGGCGTCGAGCATGTCCTCGGCGGCGGCGAGCACGGCGTCAGCACCATCGGAGCCGGCGGTCAGGGACGCCGCGACCGGTTCGACGCCGAGCCGGAGCTCGACGAGCTCGCGCTGCTGCACGAAGTACGCCGGTGAGGTACCGCGCCACCGGATCACGGTGGGGGCGAGCAGCTCCCACGCGGTGATGTCGCGGACGAGCGTGCCGACCCGCTGCCGGGGCTCGACCAGGCCGAGGGACTGCAGGACGCGCAGGGCCTCGCGGACGACGGAGCGGGACACCCCGAACTCGTCGGCGACCAGTTCGGGTCGCACGACGGAACCCGTGGCCAGGTCGCCGTCGACGATCCGCTGGCCCAGGGTGTCGAGCACGTGGGCGTGCAGTCCGCGTGCGGTGGGCATCGTTTCCTCCGTGCAGTACGGGTCACGCGGTCGTCGTGACGCCGGTCCCATCGAAGCGGCAGACTCCGGGGACGGGCGGTTGGCGCGCGGGACGACGTCGTATAGTCTGATTAATCAGATTATTGAGGGTCGGCGTTCGTCGCGCCAGTCCACCCTCGACACGAAGGCGACGGAGCCGCGCAGCAGCGACTCCAGGAAGGGGCGCTGATGCCTCACGCTCTCCCGGACCACCTGCTCGCCGCGGGTGGCACCACCGAGACGGTCGACCCGTCCGGTTCGATCCCGCAGCTGATCATCGCGGCGCTCGCCGGCATCGTGGTGATCATCGCGCTCATCACCTGGCTCAAGGTGCACCCGTTCATCGCGCTCACGATCGGCGCGCTCGGCGTCGGCATCGGCGCGGGCCTGGCGCCGGACAAGGCGGTCACGAGCTTCGGTGACGGCTTCGGCGCGACCATGACGAGCGTCGGCATCCTCGTCGGGCTCGGGGCGATGTTCGGCAAGATGCTCGTCGACTCCGGCGCAGCGGACCGCGTCGTGGACACCCTGGTGCGGAAGTCGTCGAAGGCGGCGCTGCCGTGGACGATGGCCCTGATCGGCGCGCTCATCGGGCTGCCCATGTTCTTCGAGGTCGGCCTCGTCCTGCTCATCCCGATCATCGTGCTGGTCGCCAAGCGGAGCGAGGTGCCGATCATGAAGATCGCCGTCCCCGCCCTGGTCGGCCTGTCGACGATGCACGCGTTCGTCCCGCCGCACCCCGGCCCGCTCGTCGCGATCTCCACCGTCGGTGCGAACCTCGGCACCACGCTCGCCTTCGGCATCGTGCTGGCGATCCCGGTGATCATCCTGGCCGGGCCGCTCTTCGCCCGCTTCGCGGCCCGCTGGGTCGACATCCCCGTCCCCGACATGTTCGGGTCGCGTGGGGCGGTCGCCACCGCCGGCCCGGGTTCGGGGTCGGGTTCCGGGTCCGCCTCCTTCGCCGACGACCCGGCACACCCCGGACGGGAGGCCCGGCGCGGCCCCGCCACGCAGGACACCGCGTCCCTGCCCAACGGCAAGAGCGACTTCACGCGCGTGATCAGCGAGCCGCGCAGCCCGTCGTTCACCGTCGCCCTGATCGGCATCCTGTTGCCGGTCGTGCTCATGCTCGCCCAGGCGATCCGTGAGGCCACCGCCCCCGACGCCGCCGGCTCGTGGGTGAGCCTGCTCGACTTCCTCGGTTCGCCGATGATCGCCATCGGCATCGCCGCCGTCTACGCGATGGTCTTCTTCGCGATCGGCGGCGGGATGGACCGCTCGGCCGTGTCGAAGTCGCTCGAGAGCGCGCTGCCCCCGATCGCCGGCGTGCTGCTCATCGTCGGCGCCGGCGGTGGGTTCAAGCAGGTGCTCATCGACACCGGCATCGGCGGCGTGATCGCCGACGCCGTCAAGGACTCCGGCGTCTCGGTGCTGCTCGTCGCCTGGGTCGTCTCGGCCCTGGTCCGCGTGGCGACCGGGTCGGCCACGGTCGCCACCGTGACCGCCGCCGGCATCATGGCGCCGATCGCCGCCGACCTGTCGACGCCGATGACCTCCCTGCTCGTGCTCGCGATCGGTGCCGGCTCGGTGTTCCTGTCGCACGTGAACGACGCCGGGTTCTGGCTGGTGAAGGGGTACCTCGGCACCACGGTGGGGCAGACGTTCAAGACATGGACGGTGCTCGAGTGCCTCATCTCGGTGTTCGGTCTGCTGGGGGTCCTGCTGGCCGGGGTGTTCATCCGATGAGCGGCGCAGGAGGAGTTGCTGCTGCCGGTGCGGCCGACGCCGGGCTGGACGCCCGCGTCCTGGTCGTGATGGGGGTCTCCGGGTCCGGCAAGTCGACCGTCGCCGCCATGGTGGCGGAGCAGGTCGGGTGGGAGTTCGCCGAGGGCGACGCGATGCACCCGCCGGCGAACGTCGACAAGATGCACGCCGGCACCCCGCTCACCGACGAGGACCGCTGGCCGTGGCTCGACGTCGTCGCCGGATGGATCCGCGGACACCTGGACGCCGGCACGAACGGCGTCGTGACCTGCTCGGCCCTGAAGCGCTCGTACCGCGACGTGCTGCGGGCCCCCGGGGTGGTGTTCGTGCACGTGGCCGGTGACGGTGCCCTCATCGAGGAGCGGATGTCGCAGCGTTCCGGGCACTTCATGCCGACGTCGCTGCTGCAGTCGCAGCTCGCCACGCTCGAGCCGCCCCAGTCCGATGAAGCCCACCTGACGATCGCCGCCGACCGCACCCCGGAAGAGGAGAGCGCCGAGGTCATGGCGCGGCTCGGGCTGGTCCGGATCCCGAGAGCCTGATCGGGCGGCGCTCGGCAGCATGGCCGCATGGCGATCGACGACTCCCTCTCGCTCCTGACCCGCGGCTACGGGTTCGGTGCCCACCTGTGGCGCCGGACCCGTCCGGGGGCGCGGGCGGTGGGCTTCCGACTGCTCGGACGTCCGGCGCTGCTCGTGCGTGGTGCCGAGGGCGTCGGGCTGTTCTACGACGGCGACCGCACGGCACGCCACGGCGCGATGCCGGCGATCGTGCAGCGGACGCTCTTCGGCGTCGGCTCGGTGCACAGTCTCGACGGGGCGGAGCACCACCACCGCAAGGCGACGTTCGTCGACGTCGCGTACGAGGACGAGCAGGTCCGGCGCCTCGCACCCCTGCTGACCCACGAGTGGGCGACCGAACGCGACGCGTGGCTGACCGGTGGCACCCGGTCGGCGTACGACGCGGCCGTCGGTGCGATCGGCCGCGCCGTCATGCGGTGGGCCGGGCTGCCGGGGACGCCGGCGGCGAAGACCCGCTGGGCGGCGCGGCTCGCCCAGGTCGTCGACGGCTTCGGGGTGCCCTACTCACCGGAGTACCTGCAGGCCGTCCTGAACCGGCACTGGTCGGACCGGCATGCCCGGCGGCTGGTCGAGGCCGTGCGCGGTGGCCGGTTGACCCCCGAGCCGCACACCGCCCTGCACGAGTGGGCGTGGCACCGGGACCCCTCCGGGGCGCTGCTGCCGGCGCGGCTGGCCGGCATCGAACTGCAGAACAGCATCCGGCCGGCCATCGCGGTGGCCCGGTTCGTGGCGTTCGCGGCGAAGGAGTTGCACGACCGGCCGGAGTGGCGGGAACGGATCGCCGCCGAGAGCGCGGCGGCCGACACCGCTGACGGGCCGCGCGTCGACGGCCCGCGCGTCGACAGCCCGCGCGTCGACGGCCCGCTCGCCGTCGGTCCGCGCGTCGACGGCCCGCTCGCCGTCGCCTTCGCGCAGGAGATCCGCCGGACCGCGCCGTTCGTGCCGATGCTGCCTGCCTGGGCCACCACGGACGTCGAACTGGACGGCCAGCACCTGCCCGCCGGCGGGCGCGTGGTGCTCGACATCACCGGGACCGACACCGACGAGCGCTCGTGGGACCGTGCGGGCGAGTTCGACCCGTCGCGGTTCCTCGGCGTGGACGATTTCGAGTCCATCACGACGTTCGTCCCGCACGGCGGTGCCGACGTCGCCACGGGGCACCGGTGCCCCGGCGAGAAGGTCGCGATCGCCGCACTCGCGGCCGCGGTCTCGGTGCTGAGCGACCCGCGGCTGACGATCCTCGACGACGGGCTCCAGGTCGACCGCCGCCGACTGCCGACGAAGCCGGCATCGGGCGGCGAGGTCCGGGGCCGCTGCCCCTTCCACTGACCCGGTCTCAGCTGACCCGGGCTCAGCTGAACCGGATCGGAGTGCCGACGGGCAGCGCCGCGAGCGTCTTCGTCATCTCCGCCGAGATCCGGACGCATCCGTGCGAGCTGCCGGTCGGGTCCGGGTAGTAGTGCAACGCGGTCAGTGCAGCGTTGCCGCCGTACGACGGGATCCGGGACGAGTGCGCCCCGGTCAGGATGATCGGGTTGCCCTGCGTGTACGCGACGCGGGTGTCGACGTACGCCGCCTCGACGTAGGTGGCGGTGTCGGCCGGTGTGGGGTCCTGCGGGGTGCCGAGCCGCGCGGCCTCGGTCGCGGTGACCTTCCCCTTCCGGGTGACGACGGACACGGTGCTCGCCGCGACGTCGACCGTGATCATCCGGTCGGTGCGCGTCACGGTGAAGTCGGCGGCCCGGGCCCAGGCGAACGTCGCGCTCGGGGCGTCCGGGTCGCCGCCGTCACCGGGGGTGCGGTTGCGGGACGGCGTCGACACCAGGAGCATCCCGCCGTCCCGGCCGGGGGAGCGACCCCACACGGCGGTCGCCGCGGGCCGGTTGATCGTCGACACCAGGTGGGACAGGGTCGCCACCGGCCGGGCGCGGCTGGACGGGCTCGCGTACAGGGCGACGAGCGGCGTGCGCGGGGTCGCGATCTGCCACGTGTCCTCGGGCTCGACGTCCCCGCCGTCGAGCAACTGCGGCACGACGGCGTCGTGGAACGCCAACGGCAGCGCGGCCAGGGTCGCGTCGGACGGTGCAGCGGGGACGGCCGAGAGCGTCGGCCTCGGGGACGCGGTCGGCGTGGCGCTCGGGGTCGGTGTCGTCGTGGCCCGGGCCGCACGGGTCGGCTCCGGTGTCGGCGACCCGAGGGTCACCCCCACCACGACGGCAGCGACGGCGAGCACCACCACCCCGGCAGTCGTCGCGATCAAGGTGCTGCGTCGCATGGTGCTTCCCCCCTCGGTCGATCCGTCAGCGTTCGGTGACGGTGCCGCCCTCGACCCGCCACTGCCGGTCGAGTCGGACGGTCTCCAGCATGCGCCGGTCGTGTGTGACGAGCAGTAGGGTCCCGTCGTAGGACTCCAGCGCCTGCTCGAGCTGCTCGATCGCGGTGAGGTCGAGGTGGTTGGTCGGTTCGTCGAGGACGAGCACGTTCACCCCGCGGGCCTGCAGCAGCGCGAGTCCGGCCCGGGTGCGCTCGCCGGGGGAGAGCGCCGAGGCTGGTCGGCCGACGTGGTCCGCCTTCAGCCCGAACTTCGCGAGCAGCGTCCGGACGTCGGCGGTGGTGTACTCGGGGACGATCGCCTCGAACGCCGCTGCCAGGGGCTGGTCACCGGTGAACGCAGCACGCGCCTGGTCGACCTCGCCGACCGCGACGCTGGACCCGAGCGAGGCCGTGCCCGTCGTCGGCGCCTGCTTGCCGAGCAGCGCCCGCAGCAGGGTGGACTTGCCGGCGCCGTTCGGGCCGGTGATGCCGATCCGGTCACCGCCGTCGACCTGCAGCGAGACCGGGCCGAGGGTGAAGTCGCCCTGGGTGAACGTGGCGTTCGACAGCGTCGCCACGACGGCCGACGACCGGGGTGCGCTGCCGATCGTGAACTCGAGCTGCCACTCCTTGCGCGGCTCCTCGACCTCGTCGAGCCGGGCGATGCGGGACTCCATCTGCCGGACCTTCTGCGCCTGCTTCTCGCTCGACTCCGAGGCGGCACGGCGGCGGATCTTGTCGTTGTCCGGGCTCTTCTTCATGGCGTTCCGGACACCCTGGCTCGACCACTCGCGCTGCGTCCGTGCCCGCGAGACCAGGTCGGCCTTCGTCGACGCGAACTCGTCGTACGCGTCACGCTTGTGCTGCCGGGCGATCTCGCGCTCCTCGAGGAACGAGTCGTACCCGCCGCCGAACAACCGGTTCGACGACTGCGCCAGGTCGAGCTCGAGCACCGAGGTCACCGAGCGCGCCAGGAACTCACGGTCGTGACTGACGAGCACCACCCCGCCGCGCAGCCCACGCACGAACGCCTCGAGCCGGTCGAGGCCGTCCAGGTCGAGGTCGTTGGTCGGCTCGTCGAGCAGGACGATGTCGAACCGCGACAGCAGCAGCGCGGCGAGCCCGACGCGGGCGACCTGCCCACCGGACAGCGCGGTCATCAGGGAGTCCGGGCCGACGCCGTCCGCACCGGAGTCGCCGGTGCCGGGTTCGAGGCCGAGGTCGGCGAGCACCGCCGGGATCCGGTCCTCCAGGTCCGCGGCTCCCGCGGCGAGCCAGCGGTCGAGCGCCGCCGAGTACCGGTCGGCCGCTGCGTCGCCGGCATCGGGGTCCCCGAGCGCCGCCGCCGCTGCGTCCATCGTCGCCGTCGCCTCGGTGCAGCCGGTCCGCCGCCCGAGGTACGCCGCGACGGACTCGCCCGCGATGCGCTCGTGCTCCTGGGGGAGCCACCCCACGAACGCGTCCGTCGGTGCCAGGGACACCGTGCCGGCCAGCGGCTCGTCGACCCCGGCCAGCAGCCGGAGCAGCGTGGACTTGCCGGCACCGTTCACACCGACGACCCCGATCACGTCACCGGGCGCCACCGTCAGGTCGAGGGAGTCGAACAGCGTGCGAGCGGCGTACCCGCCGGACAGGCCCTTGGCGACGAGCGTGGCGGTCATGCGCCCATCGTCCCACGCGGAGCGGGTACCCCACGTGCAGCAGACTGGGCCGATGGACTCCTGCGTCTTCTGTGCCGTGATCGCCGGTGACCAACCCGCCGTGTGGGTCGAGCGCGAGGAGCACGCCGTCGCCTTCGCACCCCTGCCCGACTCGGCGCTGGCTCCCGGCCACACCCTGGTCGTGCCGGTCGAGCACACCGCCGACCTGCTCAGTGCAGGACCCACGGCACTCGCCGCCACCACGGCACTGGCGCAGCGCGTCGCCCGTGCGATGAAGGGGGCGCTCGGCGCGACCGGGACCGTCGTGCTGCAGGCATCGGGTGCAGACGCCGGCCAGAGCGTGCCGCACCTGCACCTCCACGTCGTGCCGTGCTGGCCGGACGACGCCACGACGCACTGGCCGGAGCGACGATCCGCGCACGTGGTCGACGGTGACCCGCACGCGCTCCTCGCCGAGATGTTCGAGTAGCCGCCCGAGCAGACCCTGCCCGGCCTGGCGCGACCCTCAGCCCCGGGGCACCAGCCGACCCGTACCCACCGGCAGCAGCCCGCCCCGGTACTCGAGCGCCGTCGCGCCGCCGACCGACACCGAGGCCGCCCCGAACCGCCACGCTCGGTTGAACAGGTACACACCGATCACCGTGTCGCCGTCGTCCGGCACCGCCCACGTGCCGGTGCCCCACTGCGCCGGGTGCCCCACCCCGTCGACGGTGACGGTCGGCCGGGCGAACCAGGCGAACAGGGGCCGGACGAGCCGGAGTTCGATCCGGCGCTTCGTCGTGCCGGAGGGGAGAGTGGTGTCCACCGTCGAAGGATACGGGCCACCGCCGCCTAGGCTCGGAGCCGTGTTCGAACTCCACCACCTCTCCGCACAGGAACTCTGGGACTGGATCCGCCGGGGTGAGGCGACCGCCCTCGAGGTCACCGAGCACTACCTGTCCCGCGTGGAACGCCTGGACGCCGGACTCGGTGCCTTCGTGACGGTCACCGCGGACGCTGCCCGGGCCCGAGCCGATCGCCTCGGCCACCTGGTGCCGACGTCGAGACCGTTGTGGGGCCTCCCGTCCGCCGACAAGGACCTGTACGACCGCGCCGGCGTCCCCACGCGGAACGGCACCGCGAGCCTGCCGGAGCGGCCCGCGTCGGCCGACCACCCGCTCGTCGCCGCGCTCGACGCGGCCGGTACCGTCAGCCTCGGCAAGACGGCGTCACCGGAGTTCGGCATGTCCTCGTCGTCCGAGACCCGGCTCGGCGTGACGCGGAACCCCTACGACACCACGCGCGCGCCGGGCGGGTCGTCGAGCGGTGCGGCTGTCGCCGTCGCCGCCGGACTCGTGCCCGCCGCGGTCGGGTCGGACGGCGGCGGATCGGTGCGGATCCCCGCCGCGGCGACCGGACTCGTCGGCCTGAAGCCGAGCCGCGGCCGCGTGCCGTCGATGCCCGGCCGCTCCGGCGTCGGTGGCCTGTCCGTGGCCGGGCCGCTCACCCGGTCCGTCGCCGATGCGGGCATGCTCCTCGACGCGCTGGTCGCGCCGACCGGGCTGCCGGAGGCCTCACCCTACGCGCTCGTCACCCCCGACGTCGGCGAGGGGCCGTTCACCGCGGCGGCCGTCCGCGGCGAGGGCCGGTTCGTCGTCGGGGTGCTCGAGGGTTCACCGTGGGACGACACCGTCGACGTGGTCGTCGACCCCGCGGCCCGGGTCGCCGTGGAGACCGCCGTGCGGGTGCTCGGCGAGGTCGGGCACGGCGTCGAGGACGTCCGGATGCCCCGCGTGCCGTACGCCGACGCGTTCCGGGTGGCGTGGGAGAGCTCGGCCGCCCGACTGCCGCAGGTGCCCGGGATCGACCTGTCGGCGCTGACCCCGCTCGTGGCGTGGCTCGTGGCGCGCGGACAGGCGCTGTCCGGCACGCAGGTCCTCGACGCGATGTCGACGCTCGACACCTTCTCGACGACGCTCATCGGCGCGTTCGACCGGTTCGACGCGGTGCTCACGCCGACCCTCGCGATGACGCCGCGGCCCCTCGGCTGGTACGGCGACGACCCCGACGAGGACTTCCGCCGCCAGTGCGCGTACTCGCCGTGGACGTCGATGGCGAACGTGTCCGGGCTCCCCGCGATCACCCTGCCGGTCGGCGTGACCGACGGCGACCACCCCGACGGCGGCGGGCTGCCGATGGGCGTGCAGCTGATCGGGCGCCCCGGCGGCGAGCGCGTCCTGCTCGCGATCGGCGCGCAGCTCGAGCGCCGGTTGCGCTGGCAGCGGCGGCACCCGGCTGCCTGGACCGCCTGACGGGAGGCCCGGGGACGCGCCGGTGCGCGGGCGCGCGGCGCACCGTGCGGCGTTGTCAGGCTGGTGCGGCATTGCTTGCTCGGTGCGGCCTTGTAGGCCGGCTCCGTGCGGGCAAGCCCGCACGGAGTGGCGGGGTGCGCACGGTGCGGTGGACTCGTGTGCGTCTGGTCTGGAGGCGCGGGTCGGGCCGGTGTCGTGCCTCCTGTCTGGCGCACGGTGCGGTTTCGTGCGTGTGGTGCGGCGTTGCTTGTTCGGTGCGGCCTTGTAGGCCGGCTCTGTGCGGGCAAGCCGGCACGGAGTGGCGGAGCGCGCACGGTGCGGTTTGGTGCGTGTGGTGCGGGGTTGCTTGTTCGGTGTGGCCTTGTAGGCCGGCTCCGTGCGGGCAAGCCCGCACGGAGTGGCGGGGTGCGCACGGTGCGGTGGACTCGTGTGCGTCTGGTCTGGAGGCGCGGGTCGGGCCGGTGCCGTGCCTCCTGTCTGGCGCACGGTGCGGTTTCGTGCGTGTGGTGTGGCGTTGCTTGTTCGGTGCGGCCTTGTAGGCCGGCTCTGTGCGGGCAAGCTCGCACCGAGTAGCGGGGTACGCACGGTGCGCCGCCCCGCGCCGCCCCGCCGCCCCCCGCCTACGGCAGCGTCGGCGCCGCCGCCACCAACGCCCGCGTCACCGGGTGCTGCGGCGCGTCGAGCAGCGACACCGGCCCGTGCTCGACGATGCGGCCGTCGGACATCACCGCGACCGTGTCGCACAGCCGCTGCACGACCCCGATGTCGTGCGACACCAGCACGAGCGTCAGACCGAGGTCGTCGGCGAGCGACCGGAACAGCTCGATCACCCGTGCGCGGACGACCACGTCGAGGGCGCTCATCGGCTCGTCGCCGAACAGGATCCGGGGCGAGTGCACCACGGCCCGGGCGATCGCGATCCGCTGCCGCTGCCCGCCGGAGAACTCGTGCGGGTACCGGTCGACCGTGTCGGCGGGCAGGTCGACGCGCTCCAGCACGGCACGGACCAGGTCGTCGTGCGACCCCGGGACCTGCAGGGCCCGCAGCGGCTCGGCGACGATCGCGCCGACGCGCATCCGCGGGTCGAGGGACGCGTACGGGTCCTGGAACACCACCCCGGTCTCGCGACGGAACCAGCGCAACGCACGCGCGGACCGGGACGCGACCACCGGACGGCCGGAGGCGGCGACGGTGCCGGCGGAAGGGACCTCCAGGCCGGCGAGCAGCCGGATCAGCGTGGACTTGCCGGATCCCGATTCGCCGACGATGCCGAGCCGTGCGCCGGGGGCGACCGTCAGGTCGACACCGTCGACGGCGGTGCGGACCGGCCCGGGCTCGAACGGGCCGCGGCGGGGGAGTCGGTAGGTGCGGTGGAGACCGGTGGCCTCGAGGACGGGGAGGGTCACGGGGCGGTCCTCCTGGCGGTGGCACGTGCGGCGTCGACGAGCGCAGCGGTGGCGGGGTGCTGCGGTGCGGCGAGCAGGTCCGCGACGCGCCCCTGCTCGACCACCCGGCCGGCGTCGAGCACCACGGCGGTGTCGGCGATGCGCGCGAGCACGGCGAGGTCGTGGGTGACGAACACCATGCCCGCCGGCAGGTGCTCGAACAGGTCGAGGATGCGGGCCTCGGTCGTGACGTCGAGCGCCGTGGTCGGCTCGTCGGCCACCAGGTACGACGGCTCACCCGCCATCGCCATCGCGATGCAGATCCGCTGCCGCTGCCCGCCGGACAGCTGGTGCGGGTACTGCCGCAGCAGCGACTCCGGGTCGGGCAGGCCCACGGACGCCGCCAGGTCGACGGACGCCGCGCGCGCCGCGCGGCGGTCGAGTCCGCGGTGCAGCCGGAGCGGCTCCGCGATCTGCACGCCGACGCGGCGCAGCGGATCGAGCGCGGTGCCCGGCTCCTGGAACACCATCGCGATGCTCGATCCGCGATGTCGCGCACGCTCGCGGTCGGGCAGGCCGACGAGTTCGGTGCCGTCCAGGCGGATGCTGCCGGTCACGACGGCGCCGGTGGGCTCCAGGCCCATCAGGGCGAGCGAGGTCATCGACTTGCCGGATCCGCTCGCGCCGATCACGCCGACGCGTTGGCCGGGAGGCACGGTGAAGCTGACGTCGTCGAGGATCGTCCGTCCCGTGATGCGGACCGACAGCCCGCGCACCTCGAGTCCGGAGGCTGCGGTGGCGTGGGCGGTGCCGGCTGCGCCGGTGGGGCCGGGGCGTGCTGCGTGGTCGGTCATGCGGTCACCCCCGGCGTGGTCGTCGCCGGGTCGGCGCTCCGGTCGCTCGCGGTGCCGTCGGTCGTCGCCGGGTCGGCGCTCCGGTCGCTCGTCGTCAGCCGCGGGTCCGAGGCGTCCCGCACCGCGTCGCCGAGCAACGACAGTGCCGCGACGACGAGGGCGATGGCGGCTCCCGGCCAGGTCGCACTCCACGGGTGGACACCGATGTAGGTCTGCAGGTCGGACAGCAGGCTGCCCCAGGACGCGGTGTCCGATCCGGCGCCGTAGCCCAGGTAGGACAGTCCGGCCTCGGCGAGCACGGCCGTGGCCATCGCGAGTGACAGCTGCACGGTGAACAGCGGCGCCGCGTTCGGCACCAGGTGACGGAAGAGCACTCCGGCACCGCCGACGCCGGACGCCCGGGCCGCGGTCACGTAGTCGCTCCGGGCGATCCGCCGGATCTCACCGCGGGCCACGCGGGCGATCGTCACGCCGAAGGACAGCCCGACGCTGACGATCACGACGCCGAGCGACCCGCCGAACACCGCGGTCAGGAGCATCGCGGTGAGCAGGGTCGGGAACGCCACCAGGATGTCGAGCAGGACCGCGGTGCCCTCGCGCACCCAGCGGGCGGTGAGCGAACCGATCACGGTGAGGACGATGCCGACGACGCTCGCGATCACCCCGGAGCCGACGGCGACGAGCACGGTGGTGCGGGTGCCGGCGAGCAGGTAGCTCGCGATGTCGCGGCCGGCGGCGTCGGTGCCGAACCAGTGCGCGGCGCTCGGGCCCTCCCACTGGTGGAACGGATCGGCGCGGAACGGGTTCTGCGGCGTCCAGACGAGCGACACGGCGGCGAGCACGAGCAGCAGGCCGAGCACGACGACGGCGAAGACCCCGGTCGGTCGGGACACCAGACGGCGGATCATCCCTGCACCTCGCGCTGTCGGGGGTCGAGGGTGCGGTGCACGACGTCGACGGCGAACCCGACGAGCAGCACGAGTCCGGTGAGCACGAGCAGTTCCGACTGCACCTTCGTGATGTCGCGGCGGCCGACGTCGGTCACGAGCATCCGGCCCACCCCGGGCAGGGAGAACAGCTGCTCGACGACGACGGCACCGACGAGCAGCCCGGCGATCTGGACGCCGAGCACGGCGAGCACCGTGAGGGCGACGCTCGGCAGACCGTGGCGGAGCAGCGCCTGCGTGCGGGTCAGCCCGACGGCGGCGGCGGTGCGCAGGTGGTCGGCATCGAGGAGGGACAACGTGGCGGACCGGGTGAACCGGAGGATCACGGCGCCCTCGACGGCACCGATCGTCAGCGCGGGCAGCACGAGCGACGCGAACGCCCGCCCGGGTTCGGACCAGCCGTCGAGCGGGAAGCCCTGCGTCGGCAGCCAGTGCAGCGTCACCGCGAACAGGGCGACCAGGAGCATGCCGGCCCACACGACGGGCACGGCGGCGACCGCCTGCGCCGCGAACCCGATCACCGCACCACCCGGGCGGCGACGGAGCACCGCGGCGACCACCCCGAGCGGGACGCCGATCACCAGGGCGGTCGCCAGGGACATCGCGGCGAGCGGCAGGGTGATCGCGAGCTTCTGCGCGATCTCCGGTGCGACGGCACCGTTCGTCACCAGCGAGCGGCCGAGGTCACCACGGAACACCCCGCCGATCCAGTCGAGGTACTGCACCACGACGGGCCGGTCGAGTCCGAGCTGCTGCCGGAGCTGCTCCACCTGCGCGGGGGTCGACTGCGTGCCGGCGACGACCTGGGCGACGTCACCGGGCAGCACGCGGAGCGTGGCGAAGATGATGACGCTCGCCACGAGCAGGCCGACGACGAGCAGGAGCACCCGCCCGATGAGGAACCGGGTCACGACACCGATGCTACGGGGACGGACACCCCGCCGCGGCCGCTCCGGGTCACTTGACCGCGAGCTTCGCCAGGTCGAGGCGCGAGTTGCCGCCGTCGACCGGGAAGCCCGTCACGCCGGAGCGCACCGCGGTGATCTCGGTCGCCGTGTAGAGCCACTCGCCGGCCGCGTCCTCGCTGACGATGCGTGCAGCCTTGCGGAGTGCCTCGGTCTTCGTGGCCTCGTCGGTCGCCGCGATCGACTGGGCGTAGAGGGCCTGCACCTTCGGGTTGTCGTAGCCGAAGTAGTAGTCCGGGTTCGCCCAGTTGCCGAAGTCACGGGCCTCGACGTGGTCGACCATCGACAGGTCGAAGTCCCGCTCGCCGGACTTCGGTGCCTGGAACACGGAGGACAGCCAGGTGGCGAAGTCGACGCGCTTGACCGTCAGGGTGATCCCGACGTCGGCGAGCTGCGACTTCAGCACGTCGCCGATCGTGGTCGGGTAGATGTTCGCGTAGGTGAGCGTCAGCTTCAGGTCCTGCTGGCCGGCGGCGGCCAGGAGCTTCTTGGCGTTCGCGGGGTCGTACGCGTCGATGTCGGTCAGGTCCTCGTAGCCGGGGTCGAGCTCCGGGATCGGGCCACCCTGCTCCACGCCGGTGCCGCCGATCGCCTTGATGAGCGCCTTCGCGTCGATCGCCTGCCGGATGGCCCGGCGCACGCGCTCGTCCGTGAACGGTTCCTTGCGGTTGTTGAACGCCAGCGTGTACTTGTCGGTCGTCTTGCCGCTGTGCAGCGCGATGTCGGCGTTGCCCTGCAGCTGGCTCTTGAGCGTGCCGTCGACCGGGTTCAGGACGTCGAGGTCACCGTTCGCCATCGCGTTGACGGCGGTCGACGGGTCCGTGATGTACCGGAAGACGATCTTCGCGACCTTCGCCTTCGTGCCCCAGTAGTCCTCGTTGCGGTCGAAGGTGAGCGAGTCGCCCTGCTTCCAGCTCGCGACCTCGAACGGGCCGGTGCCGTTCGCGCTGTCGGACAGGTCGTTGTCCGCGGCCTTCTCGAGCACCAGGCCGGAGCGGCCGGTCAGGTTCCAGAGCAGGTCGGAGTCCGGCTTCGCCAGTTGCAGCACGACGGAGTCGTCCGACGGCGAGGTGATCGACGTGACGCCCGCGAGCTTGGCCGAGTCGACGTACGAGTCGTTCGACTTGACCTGCTCGAGCGACCACACGACGTCGGCCGCGGTGACCGGCTTGCCGTCCTGGAACGTCGTGCCGTCCCGCAGCGTGAACGTGTAGGTCAGGCCGTCCTTCGACACCTCGTGCGACGAGGCCAGCACGTCACGGATCTCGCCGTCGGCGGTCCGGCCGACGAGCCCCTGGTACACGTTGTCGATGAGCACCTGGTCGAGCGCCGCCCCGGACTGGGTGCGGATGTCGAGACTCGTCGGCTCGAGCACCAGCCCGACGCGCACCGTGGCGTCCTTGCCGCCGCTGGTGTCGGACGAGCCGGAGCAGCCGGCCAGCGCCAGGGCGGAGACGACGGCGACGGCCGTGGCGGCGAGGGCAGCGCGCCCGATGCGCGAGGTGCGCGCGGTGCGACGGGGCAGGAGCGGACTCATGGGGTGGTGGGTTCCTTCCGGGCACGAGGGCTGGGATCGGGCCTCGCGCTCGCACGAGGGTACCGGCGGCTGGTGCCGTCCGGCGACGGTTCTTCGATCGGGTGCAACAATCCGTGCCGCTCCGCCCATGCCCGGATCGCCGAAGCCAGTTCGAGGGGTGCCTGGTTCTGCACCGCGTGCCGCGAGGTCACCGTCACGATCTCGGCGTCGGGCAGGCGTTCGGCGAACCCGGCCTGCAGCTTCGGGGAGACGTACCCACGGTCACCCCGGACGAGCAGGATCGGCACGCGCAGGGCCTCGAGGTCCGGCCACGCATCGGCGAAGCGCCCCACCGACGACGTCCGCCCGGCGGGCAGGTGAGGGAAGTGGTGACGGCGAACGAGTCGCCCGTCCGCACCGAGGGCCGTCGTGTGCCGGGCCTCGCGCAGCAGCACCTGCCGGTCGTCGCCGACCCGCGCCTCGATCGCCCGGTCGACGACCTGCTCGAGCGACTCGAACGGCTCCTCGGCCTCGAGCGCGCGGGCGATCCGGTCCACCGCACGCTGCGCGAAGTCCGGCGACATGTCGACGAGCACGAGTCCGGTGACCCGCTCCGGCGCGGTGGCCGCGAGTCGAGCCGACAGGATGGCACCGAGCGAGTGCCCGACGACGATGCCCGGCGGCACCGCGAGCGCGTCGAGCGCGGCGAGCACGCTCGGCGCCGTCGCGGCCGCCGCGTAGTCGGCGTCCTCCCGCCACGACGACCGGCCGTGGCCGGGCAGGTCGAGGGCGACCGCCGGCTCGCCCACGGCGAGTGCCGTGGTGTCGAAGCTGTGGGCGTCGATGCCGAGCCCGTGCAGGTAGGTGATCCGGGCCTCCTGGCCGTCGTCGCCCCACCGGATCGCGGAGGTCTCCTGTCCGTCCGCGGTGCGGACCACCTGCCTGGAGGCGCGGAGCGGCGTGGTCACGCCGCTCGCGCTGGCGAGGGCGGGCAGGTCGGCGAATTCGTCGTCGGGGGCTTCGGACACGGGGACGATCCTCGCACCGTTCCGGGGGCCTGGAGACGTTAGGTAAGGCATGCCATACTCGATTCCGTGGCAACCCGGTATCGCGTCTTCTCCGTCCGTGTGGCCGCCGTCACGTCGCTCACCCCGAACTTCGTCCGGGTGACGCTGACGGGCGACGCGCTCGCCGACTTCTCCTCGGTCGGTCTCGACCAGCGGATCAAGATCGTGCTGCCCCTGCCCGGCATCGGCTTCTCCGAACTGCCGGAGGACGAGGACTGGTACGCCGCCTGGCGCGCGCTGCCGGACGACGCCCGCAACCCCCTCCGCACGTACACGGTCCGCTCGTTCCGGCCGGACGCCCGCGAGCTCGACATCGACTTCGTCGCCCACGGCGACACCGGTCCGGCATCGCGCTGGGTGTCGGCCTGCCGCGTCGGTGACGAGCTGCGCATCGTCGGGCCGCGGGTCCCCGAGTCGCCGGAGGACCTGCCGACCGGGGCCGCCGAGTTCGCTCCCGGGCACGCGAACCGGATCCTGCTCGCCGGGGACGAGACCGCTGCACCGGCCATCTGCGCCATCCTCGAAGCCCTCGACGTCTCGACCGTCGGCCACGTCTTCATCGAGGTGCCCACCGACGCCGACCGGCTGCCGGTCACCGCGCCCGCCGGGGTCGAGGTCCGCTGGATCGCCCGCAACGGCGCCACCCACGGGGTCCGGATGACCGACCAGGTGCACGCCTGGGCCTCCACCGTCGCGCCGTCCGCCGCCGCGTGTGAGCCGGCCGCCGAGCTCACCGACGTCGACGTCGACGAGCAGGTGCTGTGGGACGTCCCCGCGCCCGTCGACGAGCGCCCCGTCTACGCGTGGATCGCGGGCGAGGCCGGCTGCGTCAAGGAACTCCGCCGCCACCTGGTGCGCGGCGTCGGCATCGACCGCAAGCAGGTCGCGTTCATGGGCTACTGGCGGCACGGCAAGGCCGAGCACTGATGCCGACCTCGGGCACCGCGCTCGGTCCGGTCCCGACCACCGCGCTGGGGGCCCGTGGGCTGACCCTGGCGTACGACGACCGGGTCGTGGTGGACACGCTCGACGTCGACATCCCCGACGGCGAACTGACGGTCATCGTCGGGCCGAACGCCTGCGGCAAGTCGACGCTGCTGAAGTCCTTCGCCCGCACCCTGAAGCCGCGCGCCGGCACGGTGTTCCTCGACGGGGCGCCGATCGACTCGTACCGCCCGAAGGCCGTCGCCCGGCGGGTCGGCATGCTCCCGCAGACCCCGATCGCCCCCGACGGCATCACCGTGCGTGACCTGGTGTCCCGGGGCCGGTTCCCGCACCAGGACCTGCTGCACCCGTCGTCCGGGTCCGACCGGCAGGCCGTGCAGGCCGCACTCGAGCAGACGTCGACGGCGGAACTGGCGGACCGGAGCGTCGACGAGCTCTCCGGCGGGCAGCGGCAGCGGGTGTGGATCGCGATGGTGCTCGCGCAGCAGACCGACATCGTGCTGCTCGACGAGCCGACGACGTTCCTCGACATCGCCCACCAGTACGACGTGCTCGAACTGGCCTCCACGCTGCACGCCGCCGGTCGCACGGTCGTCGCGGTGCTGCACGACCTGAACCAGGCCGCCCGGTACGCCACCCACGTCATCGCGATGCGCGACGGGGCGATCGTCTCGGCGGGGAAGCCGTCGTCGGTGCTCACCGCGGACCTCGTCGAGGACGTCTTCGGCCTGCCGTGCGTCGTCGTCCCCGACCCCGAGACCGGCACGCCCCTCGTGGTGCCGCGGCGGCGCGCGGCCTGACGCGCGGAGGCTGGTCACGACTCGTCGTGCGCCGGGCCGGGCCGAGGTCGCACGATCTGCCGCTTGCTCGGCGTCCGGACGACGGTTCGCGCGATCGCGGCGACGCGCACGCGGCGTGTCGCGCGACTTCGGTCACGTGCCGCCGCCGAGTGGTCACGACTCGTCGTGGGCCGGGCGCCGAGTGGTCACGAAGCGTCGGCTGGCGGCGCCGCAGGCGACGGTCTGCGACCGCGCGCCGCGGGGTAGGCGGGGTGTTGCGACCGGCGGGCGGGCGCAGTGGGCGTGGGGTGCAGCGGCCTGGAGGCCCGGGGCGGCGCCGGCACGCGCCTCCAGGCCGTCAATCGGTCGCGTCCCGTCGCCTGACCGGCCCGCCGCCGAGTGGTCACGACTCGTCGTCGGCGGGGCGCCGAGCGGTCACGAACCGTCGGCTGGCGGCGCCGCAGGCGACGGCCTGCGACCGCTCGCCGCGCTCCCGGCGGGGTGTTGCGACCGGCGGGCGGGCGCGGTGGACGTGGGGCGCAGCGGCCTGGAGGCCCGGGGCGGCGCCGCCACGCGCCTCCGGGCCGTCGACCGGTCGCGTCTCGTCGCCTGGCCGCCCGCCTCCGAGTGGTCACGACTCGTCGTCGGCCGGGCGCCGAGCGGCCACGAACTGTCGGCTGGCGGCGCCGCAGACGACAGTCTGCGACCGCTCGCCGCGCACCCGGCGGGGTGTTGCGACCGACCGAGCCCCGCCGGCACGCCCGCCGAGCTCGCACGATCTGCCGCCCGACCGGCGTCGGGGCGACAGTTCGCGCGACCACGACGTCGCGCACGCGGCGTGTCGTGCGACCGCAGCACACCCGAGCCGCCCGGCCCCGCACCCGCACCCGTCAGCGGTAGCCGCCGTCCTCCAGGCCGGCCTCGACCTCGAACCGGTTCCGCAGGGGATCCCGCCCGGCCACGGCGTAGAGCAGCGGCATGAGCATCCCGTACCGGCGCCACTGCTCGACGTGCACCCGCTCGTGCCGGAGCACCCGAGGGCCGTCGTTGTCGCGCGTCAGGTACACCGAACCGACGCAGGTGCCGCCGCGCCGGAACACCCAGCGCGGCAGCCCCGTGCAGACCACGAGGCCGTCCTCCACCCGGATCCGCCCGGTCGACAGGGGGACGCCCACGGCGAGGCCGACGGCGGTCGCGAACACCCACCCCGCACGGGACACGGGGGAGTCGAGCAGCGGGTTGCGCACGCTCAGGCCGGGCGGCCGTACGTCTCGAGCAGGCGGAGCCAGATCTCGTTCATCGTCGGGTAGGCCGGCACCGCGTGCCACAGGCGGTCGATCGGGACCTCGCCCACGACGGCGACGGTGGCACCGTGCAGCATCTCGGCGACGTCCTGGCCGACGAACGTGACGCCCACGACGACCCTGCGGTCCTCGTCGACGACCATCTTCGCGCGGCCCGTGTAGCCGTCCGCCTGCAGCGAGGACCCGGCGATCGCACCGAGGTCGTACTCGACCGCGCGGACGTTCAGCCCCTGCTCGCGGGCCTTCGCCTCGGTCAGGCCGACGCTCGCGACCTCGGGGTCGGTGAAGGTGACCTGCGGCGAGGCGGCGTGGTCGGCGGTGGCGACGTGTGCACCCCACGGCTCGGTGTGCAGCGGCGTGCTCTGGTACCGGGCGGCGATCGCCTCGCCGGCGGCGCGCGCCTGGTACTTGCCCTGGTGGGTGAGCAGGACGCGGTGGTTGACGTCACCCACGGCGTACAACCAGTCGGTGCCGTGCACGAGCATGGTGTCGTCGACGTCGAGCCAGTCGCCCGCGGTCAGGCCGACGGTCTCGAGCCCGAGGTCACGCGTGTGTGCGGCGCGGCCGGTGGCGGCGAGCACCTCGCTCGTGATGACCGTGGTGCCGTCGTCGAGCTCCGTGGTGACGAGACCGTGCTCGTCGCGGTCGACCCGGACCGGGTTGACGCCGGTGCGGACGTCGACACCGAGTTCGCGCAGGGAGTCGGCGACGAGTTCCCCGGCGAAGGGCTCCATGCCGCCGAGCAGACCGTGCCGGGCGACGAGGGTGACCTTCGCGCCGAGGGAGGCCCACGCGGTCGCGAGCTCCGAGCCGGAGACGCCGCCGCCGATGACGAGCAGGCTCTCGGGGACCTGCTGGGCGCTGGTGCCCTCGCGGGTGCCCCACGGCTTCGCCTCGGCGAGACCGGGCACCGGGGGCAGCGTGTGCAGGGAACCGGTGACGACCGCGACGGCTGCGCGCGCGGTGTGCGTCTCGCCGTCGACGTCGATGGTCTTCGGGCCGGTGATGCGGGCGTGCCCGCGGATCAGGTCGATGCCGGCGGACTCGAGCCACGAGACCTGGCTGTCGTCCTTCCAGTCGGAGGTGAACGAGTTGCGGCGGGCGAGCACGTGGGCGGCGTCGAGCGTGTCGGTCACGGCCTGCTTCGCACCGTCGAGCCGCTTGGCGGCGGCGAGGGCGTGTCCGCTGCGCAGGAGCGCCTTCGAGGGCATGCACGCCCAGTAGGAGCACTCGCCGCCGACGAGCTCGGCCTCCACGATCGCGACCGACAGGTCGCGCTTCCTGGCGTAGTCCGCCACGTTCTCGCCGACAGCGCCGGCTCCGATCACGATGAGGTCGTAGTCCGTCATGCTGCCGAGCGTACGCGGACCGGCAGGGGGTCCGCCGGTCGCGTCGTCCGCGTGGTCAGCCCACCCGGGAGGCGCTGGTCACCGCTCCGACGACGCGCAGGATCACGCCGAGGTCGTCCACCGCCCGGTCCGGGGCGACGGGGGCGAATCCGGTGAGCGCGGCGCCGACGAGGCGTCGGCCGCGGGTCGCGGCCTGGATGCGCTCGACGAGCGCTGCGCCGTCGAGGCCGAACGGGACGGGTTCGAGGAGTCCGTCGACCTCGGACGGGTCGAGGACGTCGAGGTCGACGTGCACGAAGACCGATGCGGCACCGGTCCGCTCGACCGCTGCGGCGAGGGCGTCCGGGGTGGCGGCGTCGACGTCGAGGTGCACGATCCCGGCCTTGTCGAGGGCGGCTCGTTCGGCGTCCTCGACCCCGCGGACCCCGGCGACGACGACCGAGGACGCCGGCACCACCGGCAGGCCGGGGAACAGGTCGTCGGGGCGGTCGACCAGCAGGCGGAGGGCGGCGGTCTCGGCGGCGACGGGCTGTGCCCGGTTGAGCGCGCGGTACCCGCTGGACCCGGAGATGCGGACGAACGCGGTGTCCGGTGCGAGGGCGGCGGTCGCGCCGAGGACACTGGCGCCGTCACCGCCGACGACGAGCACCGGTTCGGTGGCGACGGCGGTTTCCTCGGCGACGCGTTCGGCGACGGCGAGCACCGAGGTGTAGCGGGCGACGGCGGTCTCGAGGCGGTCTCCCGCTCCGGCCGGGACGTCGACCACGGTGGTGGACGCCCGGGGGAGGTCGGCCGCGATCGCCGACGCGCCGTCCCCGAGCCGCATCGCGCGCGACGACGCCGAACCCTGCCACTGACCGACCACGAGGAAGTGCATCGTCTCAGTCTGTCAGCTGGGGTCCGGCGTCGTCGGGGCGTTCGTCAGATGCTCGAGGATCCGCCGGACTTCAGCGCGGCGAGCCGTGCTTCGACCTCGGCGTCCTTGCCGACGTCTTCGAGGCTCTCGAACTGTGCGTCGAGGCTCGACGACTGCAGCTCCTGCTGGCCGAGCACCTTCGCCTCTTCGCGGCGGACCTTCTCCTCGAAGCGGCCGAGGTCGCTCGTCGGGTCGAGCACGTCGATGTTGCCGAGGGCGTCGTTGACGCGGGACTGCGCCTCGGCGGTCTTCGAGCGGGCGACGAGGTTGTCCCGCTTCGCGCGGAGCTGCTCGAGCTTCTGCTCCATGCCGGCGAGACCGGTCTTGAGCTTCTCGACGGCCTCGTTCTGCGACGCCAGGTTCGGCTCCGCGTCCTTGACCTCCTGCTCGGCGGCGATCTGCTTGCCGATCGCGATCTTGGCGAGGTTGTCGAACTTGTCCGCCTCGGCCGACTTGCCCTCGGAGCGGTACTTGTCGGCTGCGGTGGAGGCGTTGGCGGCCTTCTGGCCCCACTCGACCGCGGCCTTCTTGTCCTCTTCGTGGTCCTGCTCGAGCAGGCGCACGTTGCCGATGGTCTGCGCGATCGCGGTCTTCGCGTCGGCGATGTTGTTCGTGTAGTCGCGGACGAGCTGGTCCAGCATCTTCTGCGGGTCCTCGGCGTCGTCGATGATCTGGTTGATGTTCGCGCGCACGAGGGTGGAGATGCGTCCGAAGATGGTCTGCTTGGCCATTGCTGTTCCCTTTCGTGGAAGTCCTGTGGACGGTGTTGTCGGGTCGGGTCGGGTCGGGTCGTGTCTGGTTCTGGGTGCCGGGGGAGTGCGTCGGGTCAGAAGCGGCCGCCGCCGGAGAAGCCGCCGCCGCCCCCGCCGCCGCCTCCGCCGAAGCCGCCACCGCCGCTGAAGCCCCCGCCGCCGCCGAAGCCGCCGCCCCCGAAGGAGCCGCCGCCGTAGCTGCCGCCGCGTCCGCCCAGCAGGCCGCCGAGGACGAGACCGGTGACGAGGCCGCCGAGCTGGGCGCCGCCTCCGCCACCGCCCTGGCCGCCACCCCAGCCACCGAGGTCGTCGTTGGCAGCGTCCATCGCGGCGGCCGCGTACTGCTCGGCCGCGCGGGCGGCGTTGAGCGCCTGGCCGGGGTTGCTCGGGGCGAGTTCGACGGCGTCGTCGTAGGCGCGCTGGGCCTCGGACAGCCGGGTCCGGGCGGTCGGGCCGATGCCGCCGCGGTGCAGGGAGACGTAGTCGCGGGCCTGGCTGATCCGGTTCCGGGCGTCGCGCAGGGCTGCGTCGAGCGCCTGGGTGGCGCGCTGGCGCTGTTCCTCGGCACCCCGTGCCGCGGCGATGGCCTGGTCGATCTCGGTGTTCGCCCGGGTCAGCGCGTCGACGGCCGCCACCGGGTCCTTCGGGTCGAGCCCCTGGCGGAGCACGGCCTCGGCGCGGGTGACCGCGGCGGCGAGGTCCGGCCCGCCCGAGCGCAGGCTGCGGGCGGCGGCGACGTCGCCCTGGATGTCGATGCGCATCGCCTCGGCGCGGGCGGTGGCCTCGTCGAAGGACTGCTCGGCGGCGAGTGCGCCGTCGGTGAGCTGCTGCACCTGGGCGAGCGCGTGCTGGGCGTCGCGCACGGCCACGACCGCCTCGCCCTTGTCGCCGGCGGCGATGGAGGCGGTGGCGGCGTTCGAGCGTTCGGTGGCGAAGGCGAGCACCTGGTGGGCCTGGTCGACGTTGTTCGCCACGGTGGCGAGGGTGCGGCCGGTGTAGCGGGCGCGGACGCGGTCGAGTGCCGCGGCGGCGGCCCCGACCGATGCCGGCGCGGCGGCCACGGCCTGGGCGAGCGATGCGGCCGCGTCCTCGATGCCGTCCTCGAGCGACCGGAGCTGGTCGAACGCCTCGGTCTGCTCCTCGATCGCGGCGTGCGCCCGTTCGCAGATCACGATGATCTGGTTCGCCCACTCGGCGCGCTGCTGGGGGGTGTCGGGGATCTCGTCGTCGAGCTGCTGCCGGATCGTGAAGGCCTTGCGGACCTCGCGCTGGGCGGCCTGCACGGCGTCGGCGAAGGGCTTGGCGGCGTCCGGGCCGAACTGCGCGCTCGCGAACCCGACCTCTTGCTCGGCGGTGCGGAGTTCGTCGTCGATGGTGACGAGGGCGCCGCCGGCGGTGCGTTCGAGGTCGGCGAGCGAGGCTTCCTGCGCCTCGGTCGCTGCGGCGGTGCGGCGCTTGTTCCGGGTCCGGATGACCAGGACCACGACGACGAGCCCGACGACCACGACGAGCAGCAGGATCCACAGCCAGGTGAGGTCCACCGGGGCCTGCGACTGGGTCAGCCCGTCGGCGAAGGCCACGGCGGCGCCGGACCAGTCGCCCTGCTTGAGCTCGGGGAGCAGCGAGTCGTTGACGGCGTTCTCCACGTCGGACGAGGAGATCGCGGTCTCGTTCGTCTGCTGCACGTCGTAGTTCCGCTCGTCGACCGCGACCGAGAGCAGGATGCCGTCGGTGTCGATCTGGTTCTGCTCGAGCACGGCCCGGCCCCACTCGGTGTGGTCGGTGGGGTCGGTGAAGGACGGCACGAACACGACGAACAGCTGCGTCTGGGTCTCGGCGTACAGGTCCTGCACGGCCTGCTCGACCTTCGACTGCTGGGATGCGGTCAGCGCGTCGGCCTCGTCGAGGACGTACGCGCCGCCCAGATCGACGGGCGCCGTGGCGTGGGCGGTCGCTGCCGGAGCCAGGACGATCAGCATCGCGACGAGGGCGGCCGTCACACGGCTCCACAGCCGCGTTGTCCCCCTGTGCCCGCTCGATCCGTCCGTGCCCGATCCGTGCTGGACCGCTCGCATCCGTCCTCCGTCCGTCGCCGGCCGGTACCCCGTGGCACCGCACCGGACCGCGCCACGAGTGCGCTGTCGCCCGGAGTCTATCCAGGCCACGCAGGGGCACCGCCAGACTCTGGGGGAACGCTCCGGACCGTGCTTCCTGTGGACGTCTTGTCCCCCGTACCGGGGTATGCTGGCGCCACTGTTCGAGGATGAACGGAAGGGGAAGAACGATGGAACGCACCACGAGCACCGAGGTCGTCCCGCTCGAGGACGGCTACCACCGGGTGTCGACTCCGGCGACGGGTGTGATCGGTTTCGTGCGCGAGCACGATGGCCGTTACGAGGTCCTGCGCGGACGAGTTCGCCAGGCGACCCGCTCCGAGGGGCAGTACAGCACCATGAACGTCGCGCTCATCGCGCTGACGCACGCCTGATCCGCTCTGGGCGCGACCACACGACCGACGGGCGCTGCCCCGGTCGGTGGGTCGCGCCTCCAGACCGTCACGGTGACGCTCCGGACGCCGGCTGCTGACCGCGCGGACGACCGGGAGGCCCTGGTCGCCGCCGTCGCGTCGGCGACCGGCGCCGAGCCGGTCGCGGTGCGCGCGGGGCGCGTCTGCCCGCACTGCGCGGGGACCGACCACGGTCGTCCGTGGGCGACCGTCGCGGGCACCACGGTCGGCGTGAGCCTGTCGCGCGCACCGGGCGTCGTCGCCCTCGCGGTCGGACCGTCGGCACTCGGTGTCGACGTCGAACGGGTGTCGCGGGTCGCCGCCGCGCCGCTCGATGCGTTCACTCCGGTCGAACTCCGTCGAGCCGACGGGGATCCGGCGTTCCTCGCCGCAGCGTGGGCGGCGAAGGAAGCCGTGCTGAAACGCGACGGACGCGGGCTGCGCGTCGACCCGCTCGCGGTGGAGGTCGACGTGGCCGCCGGTACCGCCCGGTTCGAGGGTGCCGAACAACCGCTCACCGTGCTGTACCCCGCACTGGACGTCGTGCTCGTCGTCGCCGCGGGTGGCCTGCCCGTCGAGGTCGTCGAGGCGGTCAGCGGGGGAGCGTGAGCACCTCGGCGCCGTCCTCGGTGATCGCGATGGTGTGCTCGGTGTGGGCGGTCCGCGCTCCGGTGGCACTCCGCAGGGTCCACCCGTCGGCGTCGGTGACCAGGACGTCGGTGTCCGCCATCACCCACGGTTCGAGCGCGAGCAGGAGCCCGGGCCGGAGCGTGTAGCCGCGGCCGGGCCGCCCGGTGTTCGACACGTGCGGGTCCTGGTGCATGGTCGAGCCGATGCCGTGCCCGCCGAACTCGACGTTCACCGGGTAGCCCGCGGCTTCGAGCACGGTGCCGATCGCGTGGGACAGGTCACCGATGCGGGCGCCCGGTCCGGCCGCGGCGATGCCCGCGGCCAGCGCGCGTTCTGTGGCGTCGATGAGTGCGAGGTCCTCGGGGCGTGCGGTACCGACGACGAAGCTGATCGCGGCGTCGGCGGCGATGCCGTCCAGGGACACCGCGAGGTCGAGGGTCAGCAGGTCGCCGTCCTGCAGCACCCGGTCGTGCGGCAGCCCGTGCAGGACGGCGTCGTTCACGGCCGTGCAGATGTGGTGGCCGAACGGGCCGCGGCCGAACGAGGGTGCGTAGTCGACGTAGCAGGAGTCGGCACCGGCGGCCTCGATCATCTGCTTCGCCCACCGGTCGATCTCGAGCAGGTTCGTGCCGACGCGGGTGCGTTCGCGCAGGGTCTGCAGGATCGTGCCGACGAGGGCTCCGGTGGCGCGGCCCTTGTCGACCTCGGCGGGGGTGAGGATCTCGATCACGCCGATGATCATACCGGTATTACTATGTGGTCATGGTCCGTCTCCCACTCCGCCCCGACGAGGTCGCGCGCGGTCGTCGCCTCGGTGCGCTGCTCCGTCGTGCCCGTGGTCCGCGATCGATCGTGGACACCGCCCTGGCCGCGGGGATCTCGCCGGAGACGCTCCGGAAGATCGAGACCGGCCGCATCGCGACGCCGGCGTTCTCGACCATCGCGTCGGTCGCGGGCGTGGTCGGGCTGTCGCTCGACGCGGTGTGGTCCGAGGTCAGCTGCGACCCGGCCGACGGCGAGCTGGCGGGCTAGCCGGCGCGGCGGCAGAGCCTGCTGTCCGGCGCGGCGGCGGAGCCTGCTGATCGACGCGCCGGCGGCGCCTGCTAGCCAGCGGGCAGCGCCGGCACCGACGCCTCGTCGATCCAGGGCCCGGTCACCGCACCGACGTCCGCGACCGAGCGGCCGGCGGCGTCCGCGAACGCACGGAGCACGTCGGGCACGGTGACGGATCCGTGCCGGTGCTGCTCGGTGATGCTCCGCAGCCCGGCGAAGAAGGCGTCGTCGCCGAACGTGCGGCGGACGGCGTGCAGGGCGAGGGCGCCGCGCTTGTAGACGCGGTCGTCGAACATGTCCTTCGCGCCGGGGTCACCGACGACCAGGTCCTCCGGCTGCTCGAGCAGTCCCTGCCGGTATCGCTCAGCGAGTTGGTCGGCGGTGTCGTCGCCGCGGTCCTCGGACCACAGCCACTCGGCGTAGCAGGCGAACCCCTCGTGCAGCCAGATGTCCTGCCACCGGGTGACCGTGACGGAGTTGCCGAACCACTGGTGGGCGAGCTCATGGGCGATGAGGCGGTCGGTGCCGTGCTCGCCGTCGACGTGGTTCCGGCCGAACACCGCCAGGCCGTGGGCCTCGAGCGGGATCTCGAGGTCGTCGTCGGTCACCACGACGCCGTACGCCGCGAACGGGTACGGGCCGAACCGGTCACCGAACAGCGCGAGCATCTCCGGCACCTGGCCGAAGTCGGTCTTCGCGGCGGCGGCGAGGTCGGCGGGGTGGTGCAGCGTGACGGGGACCCCGCTCGTGCGCAGCTTCGTGGTGCGGTACCGGCCGATCTGCACGGTCGCCAGGTAGGTCGCCATCGGCTCGGTGGTGGCGTAGGTCCAGCGTGTGCCGACGCGGTCGCGCTCCTTGGCGAGCAGCTCCCCGTTCGCCAGGACGTCGTACGCCGCCTCGGCCGCGATCTCGATCCGGTACGTGGCCTTGTCGTCGGGGCGGTCGTTGCACGGGAACCACGACGGCGCTCCCGTGGGCTGCGCGGCGACGATGACACCGTCGGACAGTTCCTCCCAGCCGAGCTGCCCCCACGCACTCCGGACGGGGTGCGGGGTACCGCGGTACCGCAGGTGCACGCTGAACACGGTGTCGGCGGCGATGGGGTCGGCCGGGGTGACCGTCACCTTGTGCGTCGCGGTCGAGACCTTCTTCGCCCGGCGTCCGTCGACGTCGACCCGGTCGACCGTGAGCCCGTGCAGGTCGATCACGACCTTCTCGAGCGGCTCCAGGGCGCGCGCGGTGATCGTGGCGGTGCCGTCCAGGCGGTTCGTGGCGACGCGGTAGTCGAGACGGAGCTCGTAGTGCTCGGCACTCCACCGTCGGTCGCCGCTGTGCGGGGTGTACGGGTCTGCGGCGGGATCGGAGGGCACGGGGACAGTCAACCTCATGGCGCCGGTGGGGCGGTCACCGACGGTGCTGCCGATGTCCACGGAGCGATCGGGTTGCCGGACCAGCGGGAGCCCGTCGGCACCTGCTCACCGCGCATCACGAGCGAGGACGGCCCGACGGTCGCCCCGGCACCGATGCCGGCCGCCGGCAGGACCACGCTGTGCGGCCCGAGGGTCGCACCCGCGTCGATCCGGACGGTGTCGAGCTGCATCACGCGGTCGTGGAACAGGTGCGTCTGCACGACCGTGCCCCGCGCCACCGACGCCCCGGAGCCGATGGTGACCAGGTCGGCCTCGGGCAGCCAGTACGTCTCGAGCCAGGTGCCGCGGCCGATCGTCGCACCGAGGCTCCGGAGCCAGACGGCCAGCGCGGGGGTGCCGGTGGCCTGCTCGGCGAACCAGGGGCGCGCGACGGTCTCGACGAACGTGTCCTGCACCTCGTTGCGCCACACGAACGACGACCACAGCGGGTGCTCCCGGGCCGTGATCCGGCCGACGAACGCCCACTTCGCGATCGTCGACACCACGGCGGCGACGGCACCGGCGGCGATGAGCACCGGTCCGGCGAGCAGCACCGTCCACCCGATCCCGACGGCCGACCAGAGCGCCAGCAGTGCTCCGGCCACGCCGAGCGCGATGGCGGCGGAGACCATCGGGGCGACCAGGCGCAGCAGCTCCCAGCAGCCGCGGGCGACCTTGAGCCGCCGGGACGGACGGAACGTGCGCGCCTCGTCGAACTCCGTCGCCGCGCGCCGCAGCCGCACCGGGGGCGACCCGAGCCACGACGACCCGCGCTTGGCCTTCTTCGGCACAGCGGACAGCACCGCCACCAGGGCCTCGCGCGGCACCGAGCGTCCGGCACCCGTCATCCCGCTGTTGCCGAGGAACGCGCGACGGCCGACCTTCGAGCGACCGATCCGCACCCGACCGCCGCCGAGCTCGTACGTCGCCACCATCGTGTCGTCGGCCAGGAACGCCCCCGACGCGATCTGCGTCAGCGCCGGGATGAGCAGCACCGTCGAGATCTCGGTGTCCCGACCGACCCGGGCGCCGAGCAGCCGCAGCCACACCGGCGTCACGAGCGAGGCGTACAGCGGGAACAGCAGGGTGCGCGCCGCGTCGAGCACCCGCTCGGTCGACCACACCTGCCAGCCGATCCTGGAGCGCACCGGGTGCCGGCCCTCGTGCAGGCCGATGCCGAGCAGCCGCACCGCGACCACCACCAGCAGCGCGTACACCGCACCGGCGACGACCGTCGCCAGGGGGACCGTCAGCAGCGCACGGAGCACCGCGTCGCCCAGGGTCGACGCCCGCCCGACCAGGGCGAGGGCGACCAGCAGTCCGACCGCGACACCGACCACCGGCAACCCGGCCACGGCCAGGGACCCGGCCCCGTACGCGAGCAGCCAGCGTCGTCGGGTCGCGGGGCGGGCCTCCCGGTCGTCACGAGCCGACCCGGTGCGCTCCGCAGGTGCCCCTGCCCAGCGTTCGCCCGCGGGCACCGGGCCGCCGACGGCGGAACCCGCCGTGATCTCGGCACCCGCACCGACGTGCGCCCCCGGCAGCAGCGTCGTCCGGCTGCGCACCACGGCGTCCTCGTCGACGCGGACGTGCCCCAGGTGGAACACGTCGCCGTCGAGCCAGTGCCCGGCCAGGTCGACCTCGGGCTCGATCGAGGCACGCTTGCCGATCGTGAGCATCCCGGTCACCGGCGGCAGCGTGTGCAGGTCGACGTCCCTGCCGATCCGCGCACCGAGCGCCCGGGCGTAGTAGCTGATCCACGGGGCCCCCGCCGTCGAGGGGCCGTCGACCGCCTCGGCGATGCGCTCGGCCAGCCAGACCCGCAGGTGCACCGAACCGCCACGGGGGTACGACCCCGGCCGGACCCCGGCGAGCAGCAGCCGCGCCAGCACCACCGTCAGCGCCATCTTGCCGATCGGCGTCACGAACACCAGGAGCGCCAGCACCAGCACCGGCCAGGGCAGCACCGGCAGGAACGGCAGCGTCGTCGCGTGCAGCACCGCGGCCACCAGGGCCGTCCACGTCAGCACCCGCAACCCCCGGAGCACCTGCACCGGCAGCCCGAGCAGCGTCATCAGCAACCCCGTCGTCGGAGGCACCGGCGTGACGTCACGCGACGACGCCTCGACCGGGCCGGACTCGTCCAGCGCCGCCGCCAACGCCCCGATCCGCGGGTGGTCGTACACGTCCGCCACCGTCGTCGTCGGGAACCGCTCCCGGATGGCCGACACCAGCTGCGCCGCCGTCAACGACCCACCGCCGTGGGCGAAGAAGTCGTCGTCGACGCTCGCCACCGGCACCCCGAGGATCGCCGACCACCGCTCGGCGATCCACGCCACCGTGTCCGGCAGCATCGCTGCGTCCGAGGCACCGGGCAACGGCCACGGCAGCGCCGCGCGGTCGACCTTGCCCGACGTCCGCGTCGGCAGCGACTCCACCACGGCCACCAACGGCACCAGCGCCGCCGGCAGCTCCTGCCGCAACCGGGCGTTCGCCGCGGCCACGTCCACCGTCGCCCCCGCTACCGGGGCCACGTACCCGACCAGCACCTGGTTGCCCGCCGGGGTCCGCTGCACCACCGCGGCCCCACCCGCCACGTCGTCCAGGGCCTGCAGCGCCGCATCGATCTCCCCGAGCTCGATCCGCCGGCCGCCGAGCTTCACCTGGTCGTCCGCACGCCCCTGGAACACCAGCCCCTCGGGCTCGTACCGCACCAGGTCCCCGCTCCGGTACGCCCGCTCCCACCCGAGCTCCGGGAACGGCGCGTACTTCTCCGCGTCCTTCGTCGGGTCCAGGTACCGCCCCAGCCCGACCCCGCCGATCACGAGCTCACCGACACCGCCCGGCTCCACCCGCTGCCCGGCACCGTCCACCACCGCCAGGTCCCACCCGTCCAGCGGCAACCCGATCCGGATGGGCTGGCTCCCGTCGAGCAGGGACCCGCACGCCACCACCGTCGCCTCGGTCGGCCCGTAGGTGTTCCACACCTCACGGTCACGACTCGCGATGCGCGCCGCCAGCTCCGGCGGGCACGCCTCACCACCGAAGATCACCAGCCGCACCTGCTCCAGCGCATCGTCGGGCCACAACGCCGCCAGCGTCGGCACCGTCGACACCACCGTGATCGTGTGCGCGATGAGCCACGGCCCCAGGTCCACCCCCGTCCGCACCAACGACCGGGGCGCCGGCACCAGCGCGGCACCGTGCCCCCACGCCAACCACATCTCCTCGCACGACGCGTCGAACGCCACGCTCAGCCCCGCCAGCACCCGGTCACCCGGACCGATCGGCGCCGCCTGCAGGAACATCCGCGCCTCGGCGTCCACGAACGCCGCAGCACTGCGGTGGGTGACCGCCACACCCTTCGGCACCCCGGTCGACCCGGACGTGAAGATGATCCACGCGTCGTCGGTCTCACGGGGGAGTTCGGCGCTCGCCGTAGGGTCCGTCACCGGCAGCTCCGTGCCGTCGCGGTCGCGCAGGACACCGCCCGCGCCGATCACCCCGACGACACCGGCCTCGCCGAACACCAGGGTGGCGCGCTCCTCGGGGTCGTCCGCGTCGACCGGCACGTAGGCCGCCCCGGCGGCGAGCACGGCGAGGATCGACAGGTACAGGTCACGCCCGCCGGAGGGGATCCGCACCCCGACCCGGTCGCCCCGTCGGACACCGCGGCGGGCCAGGTCGTCGGCCTGCGCGCGCACGAGGTCGAGCAGGGCGGTGTAGTCGACGCTGCCGGCGGGGTCCTCGAGCGCCGTCGCGTCCGGGTGGGTCGCCGCGGTCGCCGCCAGGACGTCGAACAGGGTCCGTGGGGCGGGTGCGTCGCCGCCGCGGGCGAGTTCGAGCTGCGCGTTCCCGGTGCCGATGGTCATCGAGGCCTCTTCCCGGTCGCGTGCGGGACGACCGGCCCGTGATCCTAGAGGGTCGAGGTGTCCTGCCCGGGAACGGACGGTGCCGCACCGGTCGGCTCGACTGCCGCAGCGCTCGCCTCGAGCGCCGCGCGTGCCGCGTCGAGCGCCGTGGCGATCCCGATCGAGTCGTCCAGCGAGTGCACCGGGGACTCCGTGCGACCCTCCGCCACGTACTGCGCGAGCGCCGCCGCCTGCCACACGAGTCCCTGACGGCCCCGCAGCTCCGTCGGCTCCGCCCAGTGGTCCTCCCCACCCCGGTGGTGCACCGCGAACGACGCGGGGAACACGAAGTGGTCGGTGTACCGGACCGTGGCCCGGCTCCCGGCGATCACCGCCAGCCCCGGCGTCCACGCCGTCATCGACGTGGTCACCACCGCCTGCGCGCCACCCTCTGCCGTCGACACGGTGACGGACTGGAGGTCCACCCCGCGGTCCGAGACCGCCCCCGTCGTGCTGCTGGTCACCGGGGCGCCGGTGGCGAACCGTGCGAACCAGTGCCCGTAGACGCCGGCGTCGAGGAGGGCACCCCCACCTGCGGCGGGGTTGAACATCCGGTCCGCCGGGTCCGGGTCGTGCGGCCACCCGACGTCGACCGTCGCGAGGCGGACGTCGCCGAGGACCCCGTCCGCGAGCAGACGGGCGATGACCGTGGTGCCCGGCAGGTACCGGGTCCACATCGCCTCCATCGCGAGGACGCCCGCGGCCCGGGCGGCGTCGGCGAGGGTGCGCGTGTCCGCCGCCGAGGTCGTCATCGGCTTCTCGACGAGCACGTGCTTGCCGGCGGCGATAGCGAGCAGTGCATGCCCGAGGTGCTGCGGGTGCGGCGAGGCGACGTAGACCACGTCGACGGACGGGTCCGCCACGAGGGCCTCGTACGACCCGTGCACACCGGACACGCCGTGGCGGGTGGCGAAGGCCGCGGCACGCTCGGGGGAGCGGGACCCCACGGCGACCACGCGCTGGTCGGAGTTCGCGTGCAGCGTCGCGGTGAAGTCGTTCGCGATCTCCCCGGGGCCGATCACACCCCACCGGAGCACGGGGCCGCCCCGCAGTGCGTGGACTCCGGGCACCGGGAACGTCATCGTCATGCCGGAACGCTACCGGGATGCTCCGGACCCGGTTGTGCCGCTCCTCGCCCCGGAACCGAACCGCATCGAGTCATCCGACCCAATCGCCCCGTGACACGGTCGATGAGAATCGGATTCCACGAACCGCCGCCGGTCGCGGCGTCGGGAACCCGAGGAAGGTCGTCACCGATGCCCGCCCAGCCACCTCCCCACATCGACCGCGACGTGCGGTACTCGGACCAGCACGACGCCCTGGTCCTCGACGTCCACCGTCCGGCCCCCGGATCGCCCCCGAGCACCGGCGCCGTCGTGCTCGTGCACGGTGGCGGCTGGTTCCGCGGGGACAAGTCCAAGGAGGACGGCCTGTCCGCCCGACTCGTCGACGCCGGGTACACGGTCTTCGTCCCGAACTACCGCCTGGCACCGACGGACGTGTTCCCCGCGAGCAGGGACGACGTGCTCACCGCCTACGAGTGGGCGCTGCAGTCCGACGTCCCCTTCGACCGGAGCAAGGTCGCCTTCTTCGGCGGGTCAGCCGGGGGGAACCTCGCCGTCGAGGGTGGCATCGCGACCGGCCGTCCCTCCGTGAGCTGGTCCGGGATCTTCGGCCTCGCCGAGATCATCCGGGCGACGGACGGCACGGTCTCCGCGGCGCCGACGACGCAGGACCTCGACGCGATGCGGAGCGCCGACATCGACCAGACCGGGCGGGACGACCCGTTCCTCCGCTGGGTGATCCTGCAGGAGGTCGGCGGCGACCGGTCGGCGCTCGCCGCGGCGTCCACGATCGAGCACGTGACGGCGTCGACGGGCCCCGTCTACCTCGCCAACTCGCTGGACGAGTGGGTCCCGCGGTCGGACCCGATCGCGCTGCAGGCGGCGCTCGCCGCGGTCGGCGTCCCGAACACGCTGCAGCTGATCCCCGGTCTCCGGCACGCCGAGGGCTACACCGACCACGCGCTGCCCGGATCGCTCGCGTTCCTCGCGCAGACGCTCGGGGTCGAGCACCGCTGAGCGGCGCGCGACGAAGGAGGACCCCCGTGCCCGACGACTCCACAGCTCCGCTCCCGATCGGCCCGGTCGGCAACGTCTTCCTGTTCGTCGACGACCTCGAGGCCGCGGTCGCCTGGTACGCGGCCAGGCTCCGCCGCGAACCGGTCGTGCGTGGTGGCGCGCTCGTCGCGTTCGACATCGAGGGCGTCCGTCTCACGCTGCACCGGACCGACGAACTCAACACGCCAGGGCCGTCCGGCACGGTCCCGTACTGGACGGTGGCCGACGTGGATGCCGTCGTCGAGGACTGGGTCGCCAACGGCGCCGTTGCGCACCGGGGCCCGAAGACGGTGTTCACGGGAGAGCGGCTCTGCCAGCTGCTCGATCCCTTCGGGAACCTCTTCGGCGTACTTTCCAGTGCCCCCAGGAGGATTCGAACCTCCGCCCCTGCCTCCGGAGGGCAGTGCTCTATCCCCTGAGCTATGGGGGCCAAGGGGTGTCAACAACCGTAGCAGGTCCGGCGGGTGGTCCTGGACAGCGCGTGTCGCGCTGTGGACGTGCCGTCGGACGGCCGGGAGGCCCGGTGCGGGCCCGCCACGGGCCTCCCGTCCGCACGATGCGTTCGTCGCGTTCCCGTGCGAGGTTCCGTGTCCCGTGCAGCGCTGCAAGCGCGCACCACGCACGGAACCTCGCACCGGATGGCGGACCCGGCACCGTGCGTGGCCGCCGTCGACCTGGAGGCGCGGTGCGGGCCCGCCCCAGGCCTCCCGTCCGCACCGTGCGTCCGTCGCGATCCCGTGCGACGTCCCGTGTTCCGTGCGGCGCAGCAGGCGCGCACCACGCACGGAACCTCGCACCAGATGGCGGACCCGGCACCGTGCGTGGTCGCCGCCGGCCGGGAGGCGCGGTGCGGGCCCGCCACGGGCCTCACGTCCGCACGGTGTGTCCGTCGCGATCCCGTGCGAGGTTCCGCGTTCCGTGCAGCGCTGCAAGCGCGCACCACGTGCGCAACCTCGCACCAGACGGCGGACCCGGCACCGTGCGTGGCCGCCGCCGGCCGGGAGGCGCGGTGCGGGCCCGCCACGACCCTCCCGTCCGCACCGTGCGTCCGTTGCGATCCGGTGCGAGGTTCCGCGTTCCGTGCAGCGCTGCGAGCAGCGCACCACGTGCGCAACCTCGCACCAGACGGCGGACCCGGCACCGTGCGTGGCCGCCGCCGGCCGGGAGGCGCGGTGCGGGCCCGCCACGGCCCTCCCGTCCGCACCGTGCGTCCGTTGCGATCCGGTGCGAGGTTCCGCGTTCCGTGCAGCGCTGCGAGCAGCGCACCACGTGCGCAACCTCGCACCAGACGGCGGCGGCCTCGCACGGTGCGCGGGGCCGCGCCCGTCAGCCCGCGGGCGTCGCCGTCGCCGACGCAGACGGCTGCAGCGCGGCCCGCACCGCGTCCACGACGGGCTGCGCCCCACCCGGCTCGGTGAACAGCGTCGACTGCGCGGTGATCCAGTACGGGTCGGCGAAGGCGTCGGCGCGGCCGACGTCGCCGCTCAGGGCGAAGTAGCCCTCCACGCGGTAGGTGGGGACGGACCCGCCCCGTTCGTACAGGGCGTCCTTCAGGTTGGTGAGCGACTTCTCAGGCAGGTCGGCGACCGCGAGCGTGATCGCCGTGGCGTCCGCGTCGGTGCTGACGAAACGGCACACGCGACCCTGCTGCTTCGCGATGGTCGCGGCGGGGGAGCCCTTCGCCGGGGTGAAGGAGTCGTCGAGCTCGAAGGTCTGCCCGTACACCGACAGTGCGCTGGTCGGCAGGAGCTCCGCGCAGGTCTGCGACACCGGCTTGCCCGCCGGGGTCGCGCTGGCCGACGGGGTGTTGTCCCCGCCGCCCGAGCACCCGGCGAGCACGACGGCTGCTGCGGTGGTGAGGGTGGCGACGGTGAGCGCCCGGGCACGGCTGCGGGGGGTCATCCCGACATGATGCTGCATCGACCGGTGCGGACCTGGGCGTCCCGGTAGGATCGATCCTCGTGACTCCTGCCGAACTCTCCGCCGCGTACCTGTCGATCCTGACCGGGATCGTCGAGCGCCGAGGCGCGTCCGAGACCGTGACGATCGAGGAGTCCCACGTGGTGCTCGAGCGTCCGAAGAACCGCGCCCACGGCGACTGGGCCTCGAACGCCGCCATGCAGCTCGCGAAGCGGCTCGGCACGAACCCGCGCGAGCTCGCGACCGAGATCGCCGGCGAGCTGACCGAGCTCGACGGCGTGGACTCGGTCGACGTCGCCGGCCCCGGCTTCATCAACATCACGCTCGAGGCCGCCGCCGCGGGTGAGATCGCGCGCACCATCGTGGACGGCGGCGAGTCCTTCGGCACCGGCGACCTGTACGACGGCGTCCGGATCAACCTGGAGTTCGTCTCCGCCAACCCCACCGGCCCGATCCACATGGGCGGCGTCCGCTGGGCCGCGGTCGGCGACAGCCTGGCCCGCGTGTTCCAGGCGCAGGGCGGGCTCGTCACCCGCGAGTACTACTTCAACGACCACGGCGCGCAGATCGACCGGTTCGCCCGCTCCCTCGTCGCCAGCGCGCTCGGTGAGCCCACGCCCGAGGACGGCTACGGCGGCGCCTACATCGCCGAGATCGCGGCACGGGTCATCGCGACCCTCGAGCCGGGCATCGATGTCCGCGACCTGCCGCGCGACGAGGCGCAGGAGCTCTTCCGTCGCGAGGGCGTCGACTTCATGTTCGCCGACATCAAGTCGTCACTGCACGACTTCGGCGTCGACTTCGACGTCTACTTCCACGAGAACGCCCTGCACGAGTCGAAGGCCGTCGAGCGTGCCATCGCCCGACTGCGGTCGGCCGGCGTGATGTACGAGGCCGAGGGCGCCGAGTGGCTCCGCACGACCGACTTCGGCGACGACCGCGACCGCGTCGTCATCAAGTCGGACGGCGAGCCCGCGTACATCGCCGGCGACCTGGCGTACTACCTCGACAAGCGCGAGCGCGGGTTCGAGCGGAACCTGATCATGCTCGGCGCCGACCACCACGGCTACGTCGGCCGGATGATGGCGATGTGCGCCGCGTTCGGGGACGAGCCGGGCAAGAACCTCGAGATCCTGATCGGGCAGATGGTCAACCTGCTCAAGCACGGCGAACCGATGCGCATGTCGAAGCGCAACGGCACCATCGTCACGATGGAGGACCTCGTCGACGCCGTCGGTGTCGACGCCGGCCGGTACGCCCTGGTCCGGTTCGCCAGCGACACCGCGATCGACATCGACCTCGACCTGCTCACGAAGCGCACGAACGACAACCCCGTCTTCTACGTGCAGTACGCCCACGCCCGCACGCAGTCGGTGGCCCGGAACGCCGCGGCGGCCGGGGTCGACCGGTCGGTGTTCGACGCCTCGCTGCTGACCCACGAGTCGGAGAGCGCGCTCCTCGGAGCCCTCGCCGAGTACCCGCGGGTGGTCCGGCACGCCGCCGAACTGCGCGAGCCGCACCGCATCGCGCGGTACATCGAGCAGCTCGCCGGCCTCTACCACCGCTGGTACGACTCCTGCCGTGTCACGCCCCTCGGCGACGAACCCGTGACCGACCTGCACCGCACGCGCCTGTGGCTGAACGACGCCACCGGCCAGGTCGTCCGCAACGGCCTCGGCCTGCTCGGCGTGTCGGCGCCGTCCCGCATGTAGCGGTCGCCCCGTCGCCCCGGAACCAGGTTCCGGACACAGCACCGCGGAGATCCGCGGTGCTGTGTCCGTTCCACGGTGTCACAGCAAGCCGCTGCGCCGGACGCGCACCGGGCCTCCAGGCAGGCTGCCGGGACGGGCTGGCAGGGTAGGACGCATGCCCGCAGCCACCGAACGCCCCACCACGCGCCGCCGCTGGCCCGTCGTCCTGCTCGTGGTCGTCGTCGTGCTCGCCGCCCTCGTCGTGATCGCCGAGTTCGTGCTGCGCGGCGTCGTCGACCGGATCATCGCCCAGCAGGTCGAGCAGTCGCTGCCCGACGGCACGACCGGCGAGGTCGACGCCCACGCCGAGGGCATCGTCATCCCGCAGCTCATCAGCGGCACGCTCGACCGCGTCGAGATCTCCTCGGCGAAGCTCACGGTCGACGGCATCCCGCTCGCCGCCGACGTCACCGCGCAGGACGTCCCGGTGGACGGCGAGGGCGACGTGCGCGACGTCGACGGCACGGTCACCCTGGCGTCGTCGAGCGTCAAGGACCTGGCGAAGTACAGCCCGCTGTTCGACCGGCTGAACCTGGTCGACGGCGGCGTCGAACTGACGGGGTCGTCGTCGGTGCTCGGCTACGACATCACCTACGCGGCCAAGGGTGCCGTCGTCGCGCAGGACGACGGCCGCGGCATCTCGATCACCCCGGAGAGCGTCAGGATCACGAACTCCGACCTCGGCCTGAAGGTCGACTCGATCCCGGGCGTCACCGGTGTCCCGGTGCAGGTCTGCACCGCGCAGTTCCTACCCGAGGCGCTGCGCGTGCGCTCGCTCGACGTGTCGAAGTCGGACGCGACGGTCCGCATCACCGCGGATGCGCTGCCGCTCAACGAGGACGGCCTGCGGACGGTCGGCAGCTGCGGCTGAGCGGACGGGTGCGTAACGCGGCCTGGAGGAACGGCTCGCGTCGGTAGGATCGGGTCCCGTGAGCGAGAACCCCCTTGCACCGCCGCGGCTGCGGTTCCCGACGGACGCCTCCGAACTGGTGGACCGCATCTGGCCCGCGTCCGCGACGCGGACCGACGACGGCACCCTGGCGATCGGCGGCATCAGCGCGACGGACCTGGTCGCGCAGTTCGGCACGCCCCTGTACGTCGTCGACGAGCGTGACGTCCAGTCCCGCGCCGTCCGCGTGCGGAACGCGTTCGCCGAGGCGTTCGAGCGCATCGGCAGCCACGCGCACGTCTACTACGCCGGCAAGGCCTTCCTGACGACGCAGGTCGTCGCGTGGATGGCCGAGGCCGACCTGCGCGTGGACGTCTGCACCGCCGGTGAGCTCGCGGTCGCCCTGGCCGGCGGCATCGACCCCGGCCGGCTCGGCTTCCACGGCAACGACAAGTCCGACGCCGAGATCGCCCGCGCGGTCGAGGTCGGCATCGGCACGATCGTGCTCGACAGCCACGAAGAGGTGCAGCGCGTCGCCCGTGCCGCCGCCGACGCCGGGGTCGTGCAGCGCGTGCGCATCCGGATCAACACCGGTGTGCACGCGTCCACCCACGAGTACCTGGCGACCGCCCGCGAGGACCAGAAGTTCGGCATCCCGCTGTCCGAGGCCGTCGAGGCCGCAGCAGCCGCCCGCGCCGAGCCCTCGCTCGCCTTCGTCGGGCTGCACTCGCACATCGGCTCGCAGATCTTCGACGACGCCGGCTTCCGCGAGGCCGCACGTCGACTCATGGACGTGCACGCGACGCTCGTGGCCTCCGGGCCGGTGCCCGAGCTGAACCTCGGCGGCGGCTGGGGCATCGACTACACCGAGGCCGATTCGGCCTTCGCCCCCGAGGACGTCGCCGAGGCACTGGCCACGATCATCGGCGAGGCCTGCGCCGAGCGCGGCATCCCGGTGCCGGACATCGCCGTCGAGCCGGGCCGCTACATCATCGGCCCGCCCGGGGTGACGCTCTACCGCGTCGGCACGATCAAGCCCGTCACGCTCGAGACCGAGGACGGCGGCAGCGCGACCCGCACGTACGTCTCGGTCGACGGCGGGATGAGCGACAACATCCGTCCCGCCCTGTACGGCGCCGACTACACGGCCCGGCTCGCCCGCACCTCGGACGCCCCCGCGGTGCTGAGCCGCGTCGTCGGCAAGCACTGCGAGAGCGGCGACGTCGTGGTGAACGACGAGTACCTGCCCGGCGACGTGCAGCGCGGTGACCTGCTGGCCGTCGCGGCCACCGGTGCCTACTGCTGGGCGCTGTCGAGCAACTACAACCACGTGGGCCGCCCGCCGGTCGTCGCCGTCGCGGACGGCACAGCCCGTATCCTCGTGCGGGGCGAGACGATCGACGACCTCCTCGCCCGTGACACCGGGGTCGCCGCCGTGCCCGCCGAGGGCACCGGCCGCTGACCCCCGACCCGACCGGGTCCGCCCACCCCGCAGGGCGCACCCCCACCGACAGGAACCGCTACCAGATGATCGAATACCGCAACGTCCGTGTCGCGCTGCTCGGGGCCGGCTCGGTCGGTTCCCAGGTCGCGCGACTGCTCCTCGAGCACGGCGACGAGCTGGCCTCGCGCGCCGGTGCCGGGCTGGAGCTGGTCGGGATCGCCGTGCGCGACGTGGACGCGCAGCGCGACGTCGACCTGCCGGCGGAGCTCTTCACCACGGACGCGGCATCGCTCATCCTCGGCGCGGACATCGTCGTCGAGCTCATCGGCGGCATCGAGCCGGCGCGCACCCTCGTGCTCCAGGCCCTGCAGTCGGGCGCGGACGTCGTCACCGGCAACAAGGCGCTGCTCGCGACCCACGGCCCGGAACTCTTCGCCGCGGCCGAGCAGGTCGGCGCGCAGCTCTACTACGAGGCCGCCGTGGCCGGGGCGATCCCGATCATCCGTCCGCTGCACGACTCGCTCGCCGGTGACCGCATCGTCCGGATCATGGGCATCGTCAACGGCACCACGAACTTCATCCTCGACCTGATGGACCGCAAGGGTTCCACGTTCGAGGATGCCCTGGCCACCGCGACGGAGCTCGGGTACGCCGAGGCCGACCCGACCGCCGACGTCGAGGGCTACGACGCCGCGCAGAAGGCCGCGATCCTGGCCTCGCTGGCGTTCCACACCTCGGTGCCGCTCGCCGCCGTGCACCGCGAGGGCATCACCCACGTCACGATCGACCAGGTCCGCGCCGCCCGCAAGGCCGGCTACGTCGTGAAGATCCTGGCGACCGCCGAGCGACTCACCGACGAGGACGGCCGCGAGGGCGTCAGCGCCCGCGTCTACCCGGCCCTCGTGCCCGAGTCGCACCCGCTCGCGAGCGTGCACGGTGCGAAGAACGCCGTGTTCGTCGAGGCCGAGGCCGCCGGCGACCTGATGTTCTACGGCGCGGGTGCCGGTGGCGTCGAGACGGCCTCGGCGGTCCTCGGCGACCTGGTCTCCGCGGCCCGCCGGCACGTCATCGGCGGCCCGGGTGTCGCCGAGTCGACGCAGTCCGAGCTGCCGGTGTTCCCGATCGGCACCGTCCGCACGAGCTACCAGATCACCCTGCACGTCACGGACGCCCCCGGCGTGCTGTCGACGGTCGCCGGCGTGTTGGCGAAGCACGGCGTCAGCGTCGAGACGGTCGAACAGACCACCACCGGCGCAGCCGAGGGGACCGCGACGCTCGTCATCGGCACCCACCTGGCGCGCGAGGCCGACCTGGCGGACACCGTCGTCGCCCTCCGTGGCGAGGACGTCGTCCTGGACGTCACCAGCGTCCTGCGCGTCGTCGGTCGCTGACGCGACCACGGGCCTCCAGGCCGACCTGCAGGCCCACCGAGCCGCACCACCACCAGATCCACCCCACCGGACAGAGAGAGAAGCCTGATGGCCCACCAGTGGCAGGGAGTCCTGCGCGAGTACGCCGACCGACTCGACGTGACCGAGGCGACGCCCATCGTCACGCTCGGTGAGGGCGGCACGCCGCTCATCCCGGCTCGTCGGCTCTCCGAGCGCACCGGCGCCGAGGTCTACGTGAAGTTCGAGGGCATGAACCCGACGGGTTCGTTCAAGGACCGCGGCATGACGATGGCGATCTCGAAGGCCGTCGAGCACGGCGCGAAGGCCGTCATCTGCGCCTCGACCGGCAACACCAGCGCCTCGGCCGCCGCGTACGCGACGCATGCCGGCATCACCGCTGCGGTGCTCGTGCCCGAGGGCAAGATCGCCATGGGCAAGCTCAGCCAGGCCGTCGCCCACGACGCCCAGCTGCTGCAGGTGCAGGGCAACTTCGACGACTGCCTCGACATCGCCCGCGACCTGGCGGCGAACTACCCGGTGCACCTCGTCAACTCCGTCAACAACGACCGCATCGAGGGGCAGAAGACCGCCGCGTTCGAGGTCGTCGACGTCCTCGGTGACGCACCGGACTTCCACTTCCTGCCCGTCGGCAACGCGGGCAACTACACCGCGTACTCGCGCGGCTACCGCGAGGACGTCGCCGCCGGCCGCAGCACCAAGCTGCCCCGCATGTTCGGGTTCCAGGCCGCCGGTTCCGCCCCGATCGTGCACGGCGAGGTCGTCCGGCACCCGGACACCATCGCGTCGGCGATCCGCATCGGCAACCCGGCCTCGTGGCAGTTCGCGCTCGAGGCGCGGGAGGAGACCGACGGCTACTTCGGTGCCATCACCGACGAGGCCATCCTCGCCGCACACCGCATCCTGTCTGCCGAGGTCGGCGTCTTCGTCGAGCCCGCATCGGCCATCGGTGTCGCCGGGCTCCTCGAGCGTGCCGACGCCGGTGTCGTGCCGAAGGGCGCGAAGGTCGTCATCACGGTCACGGGCCACGGCCTGAAGGACCCGCAGTGGGCGCTCCGCACGCCCGACGGCGGCGAGGTCACCCCGACGAGCGTGCCGGTCGACACGAAGTCGATCGCCGACGTGCTCGGTCTGGTCAGCGAGCAGTGATCTCCGACCGCTCGTCCGGACCGGGAGAGGGCATGACCGCCCGCAGTGCTGTACCGGCCGGACGGGCGGTCCGTGCGCTGCCGACCGGATCGGCGGTCCGCGTCCGGGTGCCGGCCACGTCGGCGAACCTCGGCCCCGGCTTCGACTCGCTCGGCCTCGCGCTCTCGCTCTACGACGAGGTCGTGGTGCGCGTGCGCTCCCAACCCGGTGCGACCGTCACGGTCGAGGGCGTCGGTGCCGGTGAGGTCGCCACGGACGACACGAACCTCGTCGTCCGTGCGGTCCGCCGTGGCCTGGAGCACGCCGGTGTCGACCAGCCCGGTCTCGAGCTGCACGCCACGAACGCGATCCCGCACGGCCGCGGTCTCGGTTCCTCCGCCGCGGCGATCGTCGCCGGGCTGATGGCTGCCCGTGGTCTGCTCGAGGGCATCGTGGACCTGGACGCCTCGACGCTCCTGACCCTGGCCACCGAGATGGAGGGCCACCCGGACAACGTCGCGCCAGCGCTCTTCGGCGGGCTCACGATCGCGTGGATGACCGCCGAGGGCCCGGCCTACAAGCGGCTCCTGGTGCACCGCGGTGTCGCCCCGGTGGTGTTCGTGCCGACCTCGACGCTCTCGACCAAGCTCGCGCGCTCCCTGCAGCCCGAGCAGGTCCCGCACGCCGACGCCGCGTTCAACGTCTCCCGTTCGGCGCTGCTCGTGGCGGCACTCATCCAGAGCCCCGAGCTGCTGCTCGCCGCGACCGAGGACCGGCTGCACCAGGCGTACCGCGCCAGCGCCATGCCCGAGACCGACGCCCTGATCCGGTTGCTCCGGCAGCACGGCCTCGCCGCGGTGGTCTCCGGTGCCGGGCCGAGCCTGCTCGTCCTCGGCAGCGACCCGGCACAGCGCCTGACCGCCGCCGAACTGGTGCAGCGACACGCCGAATCCGACTGGCGGCCGCTCATGCTGGCCGTCGATCTCGGTGGTGCTACAGTGGCAGCGCACTCGGCGCTCGAAGCCGAACCCGCGTAACCGTACGGATCGCTCGTCCTCAGGACAGCTCCTGCGACGTCGCAGGGTCCGGTGCGCGAGTGTGCATCTCTTTCTGATCACCGAATCCCGATCCGTCGTCTGAACGGCGGTCGATGCTCACCCTGCATCCGGGACGGTGGAAACTCTCCGCGTTCTGCGGTTCGAAAGGAAACACCGACCTTGACCGACAACAACTCCGCCCAGGTGGAGATCCCCAGCGATCTGCGTGCCCTCCGTCTCCCGGAGCTCCAGCGCATCGCCTCTTCGCTCGGCATCACCGGGCTCTCCAAGCTCCGCAAGGGCGACCTGATCGCCTCCATCGAGGACAAGCGTCCCGTCGACGAGACGCCGGCCGCCCCGGCCGCCGCCGTCGTCGCCGAGACCCCCGCCGAGCCGACCGCCACCGAGCAGCCGACCCTGCCGGAGCCCGCCGAGACCCCCGCGCAGCCCGCTGCCGAGGCACCCGTCGCCGACTCCGAGGCACCCGCCGAGTCGGCAGCCCCGAGCCGTGCCCGTCGTTCGCGCCGCGCATCGTCCGGCGGCACCGTGAACGCCGCGCCGACCTCGGCGGCCGAGCACACCAACCACGGCCAGACCGGCACCGAGGACCTCCTCGCCGGGCTCGACCAGGTCCGCGCCGAGAAGGACGCCCAGGAAGCCGCGCAGTCCGGCTCGCAGCGTCGCGGCCGTGGCCAGCGGAACGCCGAGCAGCGTGGCACCGACCAGCGTGGCACCGAGCAGCGTGGCGGCGAGCAGCGCGCCGCCGACCAGGGCCAGCAGGCGTCCGCACCCGCCGAGGCCGAGCAGCCGAGCCAGGCGGGCCAGCAGGGCCAGCAGGCTCCGACGTCCGCCGTGCAGGCCGACCAGGACCAGAACGAGTCCGGCGACCAGAACGACCAGGGCGACCAGAACTCCGAGCAGGGCGAGGGCGGCTCGCGTCGCGGTCGTCGCAGCCGTGGTCGCGGTCGTGGCCGTGGCCAGAACGCCGAGAACGGCGAGCCGCAGAACGGCGCCGAGCAGCAGAACGGCGGCCAGAACGCCGGCCAGCAGAAGCAGAACGGTGCCGACCAGCAGAACGGCGGCCAGCAGAACGGCGGCCAGCAGAAGCAGAACGGCGCCGAGCAGCAGAACGGCCAGCAGAACGGCGGCCAGAAGCAGAACGACCAGCCGAAGCAGGCCGAGGCCAAGCAGGACGACAAGGCCGACCAGAAGCAGCAGCAGAACGCCGGTCAGCAGAAGCAGCAGACCAGCGGTCAGCAGAAGCAGCAGCAGCAACAGCACGCCGACGAGGCCGAGAGTGGCCGCAGCCGTCGCCAGCGCGACCGCAAGCGCGGCCGCGGCGGCCAGAACGACGACTTCGAGCCCGAGGTCACCGAGGACGACGTCCTGATCCCGATCGCGGGCATCCTCGACGTCCTCGACAACTACGCCTTCGTCCGCACCACCGGGTACCTGCCGGGCCCGAGCGACGTCTACGTCTCCCTCGGCCAGGTGAAGAAGTACCACCTGCGCAAGGGCGACGCCGTCGTCGGTTCGATCAAGCAGCCGCGTGACGGCGAGCAGCAGAGCCGTCAGAAGTACAACGCGCTCGTGGCCGTCGAGTCGATCAACGGCCAGTCCGCCGACGAGGCCGCGGCCCGCGTCGACTTCAACGACCTCACCCCGCTGTACCCGAACGAGCGCCTGCGCCTCGAGACGGAGCCGGGCAAGCTGTCGACCCGCATCATCGACCTCGTGTCGCCGATCGGCAAGGGCCAGCGCGGTCTCATCGTGTCCCCGCCGAAGGCCGGCAAGACCGTCGTGCTGCAGGCCATCGCGAACGCCGTCGCCAAGAACAACCCCGAGGCGCACCTGATGGTCGTCCTCGTCGACGAGCGGCCCGAAGAGGTCACCGACATGCAGCGCACGGTGAAGGGTGAGGTCATCGCCTCGACCTTCGACCGTCCCGCCGAGGACCACACCACCGTCGCGGAGCTCGCCATCGAGCGTGCGAAGCGCCTGGTGGAGCTGGGCCACGACGTCGTGCTGCTGCTCGACTCGATCACCCGCCTGGGCCGTGCGTACAACCTGTCGACCCCGCCGTCGGGCCGCGTGCTCTCCGGTGGCGTCGACTCGGCGGCGCTCTACCCGCCGAAGCGCTTCTTCGGTGCCGCGCGCAACATCGAGGACGGCGGCTCGCTGACCATCCTCGCGACCGCGCTCGTCGAGACCGGCTCCAAGATGGACGAGGTCATCTTCGAGGAGTTCAAGGGCACCGGCAACATGGAGCTCCGCCTGAACCGTCACCTCGCCGACAAGCGGATCTTCCCCGCCGTCGACGTGAACGCCTCTGGTACCCGTCGCGAGGAGCAGCTGCTCTCCGCCGACGAGGTCAAGATCACCTGGCGTCTGCGCCGGGCCCTCGCCGGGCTCGACCCGCAGCAGGCCCTCGAGATCGTGCTGCGGAACCTCAAGGAGACGCAGTCGAACGTCGAGTTCCTGGTGCAGGTGCAGAAGTCGGTCCCCTCGACCGGCGCCCACCACAACGGCCACCAGGAGTAACGCGTGTTCGAGTCGGTAGCGGGGCTGCTGGCGGAACACGAGGACCTGACACAGCAGCTGTCGGACCCCGCGCTCCACGCCGATGCGGCCCGGGCGAAGAAGGTGAACCGGCGGTACGCCGAGCTCAACCAGATCAAGTCCGCGTACGAGGCCTGGCAGGCGGCGGGGGACGACCTCGCCGCCGCCCAGGAACTCGCGCGTGAAGACGCGGCGTTCGCGGACGAGGTCCCCGGGCTCGAGGAGCAGCTGTCGGAGCGCCAGGAGCGTCTCCGCCGGCTGCTCATCCCGCGCGACCCCGACGACGGCCGTGACGTCATCATGGAGATCAAGGGCGGCGAGGGCGGCGAGGAATCGGCGCTGTTCGCGGCCGACCTCCTGCGCATGTACTCGCACTACGCCGAGACCAAGGGCTGGAAGGTCGAGCTCCTCGAGCGCACCGAGTCCGACCTGGGTGGCTACAAGGACGTCCAGGTCGCGATCAAGTCGAACACGACCGATCCGTCCCAGGGCGTCTGGGCGCACCTGAAGTACGAGGGCGGTGTGCACCGCGTCCAGCGTGTGCCGCAGACCGAGTCGCAGGGGCGCATCCACACCTCGACCACCGGCGTGCTGGTGTTCCCCGAGGTGGACGAGCCCGAAGAGGTCCAGATCAACCAGAACGACCTCAAGATCGACGTCTACCGGTCCTCCGGCCCCGGCGGGCAGTCCGTCAACACGACGGACTCCGCGGTCCGCATCACCCACCTGCCCACGGGCATCACGGTGGCGATGCAGAACGAGAAGTCGCAGCTGCAGAACCGCGAGGCCGGCATGCGCGTGCTCCGCGCACGCATCCTCGCGCGCCAGCAGGAGGAGCTCGACGCGATCGCCTCGGACGCGCGCAAGTCGCAGATCCGCGGGATGGACCGTTCGGAGCGCATCCGCACGTACAACTTCCCGGAGAACCGGATCGCGGACCACCGCACCGGCTACAAGGCGTACGACCTCGACCGCGTGATGAACGGTGCCCTCGAGCCCGTCATCCAGTCCGCCATCCAGGCGGACGAAGAGGCACGTCTGGCCGCCATCGGCGACCAGGACGCGTAAGCGCACACCCAGCCTGGAGGCCCGGATCACCGCCGACACGCCCCTCACGTACGCCGCGGATCGCCTGCTCGAGCAGGCGAGCGCGGCGCTCGTCGCCGTCGGCGTGCCGACGCCCCGGGTCGACGCGGAGCTGCTGCTCGCGTGGGCGACCGACACCTCGCGCGGAGCTGTCCAAGCCCGTGCGCTGATCGGCGGCGGCATCGCCCCGGAGCACGTCGAGCGCTTCCGGCACGCCGTCGCCCGTCGGGCCACCCGTGAGCCGCTGCAGCACATCACCGGGCAGGCGTACTTCCGCGCGCTCACCCTGGCCGTCGGACCGGGCGTGTTCGTGCCTCGTCCGGAGACCGAGGGCGTCGTGCAGTTCGGCATCGACGCGCTGCGGGCGACCGCGGTCCCCGAGCCGATCGCCGTGGACCTGGGCTCCGGCAGCGGTGCGATCGCGATCGCGATGGACACCGAGGTGCCGAACGCCGTGGTCTACGCCGTCGAGCGGTCGGCCGAGGCCCTGCCCTGGACCCGGCGGAACGTCGACGCCCACGGTGGGACCGTCCGGCTCGTCGAGGGCGACCTCGCCGACGCGCTGCCGGAACTCGACGGCACCGTGTCCGTCGTCGTGTCGAACCCGCCGTACGTGCCGGACGACGCGATCCCGATCGACCCCGAGGTCCGTGACCACGACCCGGCGATGGCCCTCTACGGCGGGCCGGACGGCCTCGACGCCGTCCGGGCTCTCGCCGAGACGGCCTGGCGGTTACTGGTGCCCGGGGGAGTCCTGGTCATCGAGCACGCCGAGCCGCAGGGCGCCGGAGTCCGGGAGGTCCTGGCGCGCCGGGGGTTCCGCACCCCGGAGACGCACGTCGACCTGACGGGGCGCGACCGCACGACCACCGCGACGCGCTAGCCGGAGCCGAGCCGCGCCTCCCGTCGCTCGGCCGTGCTGCGGTGCCGGGAGAATCCGGGCGTACCTGGTGAGATCGGGCGTACCGGGTCGTTCGAAATGACCAGGTGTGCCCGTTCTTGCTTTCCAGCGCAACCGCGATGGGAAGGAACGGGCGTTGCGGGCGCGGGGCGGGCCTCCCGTCGCTCGGCCGTGCTGCGTGTGCCGGGAGAATACGGGCGTACCGGGTGGGATCGGGCGTACCGGGTCGTTCGGGATGACCAGGTGTGCCCGTTCTTGCTTTCCAGCGCGACCGCGATGGGAAGGAACGGGCGTGGCGGGCTACGCGACGGGGGAGGCCTCGCGCTGCTGCGCCGCGACGAAGGCGCGGACATGCTCCCGCAGGTCGGTGTCGTGCTCGACCAGGACCGCGTGGATGCCGACGCTCCGCGCACCCGCGACGTTCTCGGGCATGTCATCGGCGAAGAACGTGCGCTCCGCGGGGACGCCGTGGTGCGCGACCGCGCGCTGGAAGACCTCGGGCTCGGGCTTCCGCGCACCGAAGTTGCTCGACGTGTCCAGGTGTTCGCCGAAGACCTCGGGCAGGGACGGCGCCCACTCGGGGATCCAGCGGCCGGCGAGCGGACCGTTGTTCGTGAGCAGTCCGACACGCCCGTGCTCGCTCGCGATCCGGACCGCCTCGATGCGTTCCGGCAGCTCGGTCATGGCGGATCCGCGGATCCGGGCCCAGTCGGCCTCGGGGACGTCGCACTCCATGGCGCGCTCGAACGCGGCGAGGTACTCGTCGCCGTCGGCGAACCCACCGGCCTCGGCACGCATCTCGTGACCGCAGTCCCACCAGCGACGGCGGAGCTCCTGGAACTCGTGTCCGGTGAACTCGGAGAGTGCGGCCATGCGCACCTGCCAGTCGTACCGGACCAGGACGTCGTCCATGTCGAAGAGGAACAGGAGCGGGGGTGCGGGCGTCTCGTTCACGATGTCCACCATTGTGTCGCACTATCATCGTCGAGTCATGGCATCCCGATACGACTGCACCGACTCCGACGGGCTCCTGACCGGGATGCGGCTCGCACGTGCCGCCCTCGGACGCGGAGAGCTCGTCGTGGTCCCCACCGACACCGTCTACGGCCTGGCCGCGGACGCCTTCAGCGCGACGGCCGTGCAGCGGCTGCTCGACGCGAAGGGCCGCACGCGGCAGTCGCCGCCGCCCGTGCTCATCCCCGGTCCGCCCACGCTCGACGCCCTCGCCAGCGAGGTCCCGCAGCCGGTTCGCGACCTGGTTGCCGAGTTCTGGCCGGGCGGGCTGACCGTCATCCTGCACGCACAGCCGTCGCTCGACTGGGACCTCGGCGAGACGCGCGGCACGGTCGCGCTCCGGATGCCGGACTCGCGGATCGCCCTCGAGCTCCTGCAGGAGGTCGGGCCCCTCGCGGTCTCGTCCGCGAACTCCACGGGTGACCCGGCCGCGATGGACGTCGACGCCGCCGAGCGGATGCTCGGTGACAGCGTCGCGATCTACCTGGACGGCGGACCCGTCGAGGTGCACGACGGCTTCGAGGCCAGCACCGGCTCGACGATCGTCGACGCCACCGGGCTGTCGGACGGCGGGAAGCTCCGCATCGTCCGGCACGGGGTGATCCCCGACGAGGAGATCATCCGGGTCGTCGGAGCCGACCTCGTCACATGAAGTACTACCTGCTCGCCGGGGCCATCGCCGCGGTCGTGAGCTTCGTGATGAGCCTGATCGTCTGGAAGCTCGGGCTGAAGTACAAGTGGTACCCGCAGGTCCGCGAGCGGGACGTGCACCGCACCCCGACGCCGCGGCTCGGTGGCATCGCGATGTACATCGGCGTCATCGTCTCGCTGCTCGCGGCCTGGTTCCTGTTCCCGTCGATCGCGGGGACCGACTACTTCCGGCTCGTGTTCTCCGAACCCGGCCGCGTCCTCGCGGTGCTCGGGGGAGCGACCATCATCGTGGTCCTCGGTGTCGCGGACGACATCTGGGACCTCGACTGGATGACGAAGCTCGCCGGGCAGATCATCGCGGCGGGCATCCTCGCCTGGCAGGGCGTCGCGATCGTCTCGCTGCCCATCGGCAACACGCTGGGCGTCGGCTCGTCGTACATGAGCCTGATCTTCACCGTGCTGGCGGTGGTGCTCGTGATGAACGCGGTGAACTTCATCGACGGGCTCGACGGCCTGGTGGCCGGCGTCGCGATCATCGCCGGCGGGGTCTTCTTCCTCTACACGTTCTTCATCAACCGCGTGGTCGTCCAGACCGAGTTCTTCTTCAACCTGCCCTCGCTGCTCACCGCGGTCCTCGTCGGGGCCTGCTTCGGCTTCCTCATCCTGAACTGGCACCCCGCCAAGCTCTTCATGGGCGACGCCGGTGCGCTGCTCGTCGGGTTCCTGATGGCCACGAGCGCGGTCTCGGTCACGGGCAACATCGACCCGGCGGCGGTGCAGACACGCCAGGCGCTGCTGCCGGCGTTCATCCCGATCCTGCTGCCGTTCGCGATCCTGATCGTCCCGATCCTGGACTTCGGTCTCGCGGTTACCCGACGGCTCAGCGCGGGCAAGTCGCCGTTCTCGGCCGACCGGAAGCACCTGCACCACCGCCTGCTCGACATGGGGCACTCGCACTTCCACGCGGTGCTGATCTTCTACGCGTGGACCGCGACCGTCGCCTTCGGGTGCCTGCTGTTCCTCTTCGTGGACTGGTACTGGGTCGTCGTCTTCGTGTCCGTCGGCTTCACCGTCTGCGCCGTCGCGACCTTCGCGCCGCTCGGCCGGAAACGCACCGAGATCGCCGCCCAGACCGCCAACCGCTCCGCCGCCGTGGTGGACGCCAGCCTCGACCCGCTCGACCGGGCCGCCAACGACCGCACGATCCCTGGAGACATCACGTGACCGCACCGAACGCGCTCGACCACGTCCGGCCGGTGTTCCGCCGCATCATCACCTGGGGCGCGGTCCTCGCCGTCGCCCTGGCGGTGGTCGGCGGGCTCATCGGGTTCCTCGTCGCGGACGGCCCCGGGCTGGTCGGGGGACTGCTCGGCGCCGTGCTGAGCGTCGTGTTCCTCGGGCTCACCGCGGTCAGTGTCCTCGTCGCGCTGCGCGTCTCGAAGGGCCAGATGATCTCCGGCGCCTTCTTCGGCATCGTGATGGGCACCTGGCTGCTCAAGTTCATCGTATTCATCGTGCTGCTGGTCCTGCTCAAGGACCGCGACTGGGTCGACTTCCCGGTGCTGGCGATCGTGATCATCGCAGGGGTCATCGGCTCCCTGGTGATCGACGTCGTCGCCGTCGCGAAGGCCCGCACCCCGATCGGCGTCCGGCTGCCGGGCGACGGCCTCGACGACTCCGCGGACGCTGGGAACCCGACCCCCCGCGTCTGAGAAGCCGGGAAGCCTCTCGCACCTGATAGGCTTCTTCAAGTCCGCTACCGGAGCCTTTCGCTCGGGGCGGACGAGCCTCCACAACGTCCACCATCGCGTGCCATGATGTGCGCGCGCCGACACAGGAGACAGCGCTGCTATCCCACGCTCTTCCCCTGTCCCTCTCCGCTGCGGTTGACACCGTCGCGGCGGGGAGCAGCAAGGCCGCCGAGTTCCATGGTCCGTCGATCAACGAGTTCTTCCCGGATGCGATCTTCTTCGCCGGGACGCCGTTCGAGATCGATCGGCTCGTCCTCATCCGTTTCTTCGCCGTCGCCGTGCTCCTGGTGTTCGCGTTCGTGGGCACCCGTGCACTGAAGCTCGTGCCGAACCGCGGTCAGGCGTTCATCGAGTACGCGTTCGACGTCGTCCGTCGCAACACCTTCGACAACCTCGGAGAGAAGGACGGCAAGCGCTTCCTGCCGCTCCTGGCGACGATCTTCTTCGGCGTGCTCTTCATGAACCTGACCGGTCTGGTCCCGTTCATGAACCTCGCCGGCACCAGCCGCATCGCGATGCCGATGATCCTGGCGATCGTCGCGTACCTCGCCTTCATCTACGCCGGCCTCCGCAAGCACCCGGGCACGTTCCTCAAGAACTCGCTCTTCCCGCCCGGGGTGCCGTGGCCGCTGTACATCATCGTGACGCCGATCGAGCTCGTCTCCACCTTCGTGCTCCGTCCCGTCACCCTGACGCTGCGACTCCTGATGAACATGGTCGTGGGGCACCTGCTCCTCGTGCTGTTCTTCTCGGCCACGCAGTTCTTCTTCTTCGACGCTTCGCTCGGCTTCAAGGCCTTCGGCGTCGGGACCATCGCGTTCGGCATCGCGTTCAGCTTCTTCGAGGTCCTCGTCGCGCTGCTGCAGGCCTACGTCTTCATGCTCCTCACCGCCGTCTACATCCAGCTGGCGCTGGCTGACGAGCACTGATTCCTCACTGACCCCCTACGGGACCGGCGACCGTCGGACCCGCACCTCGAAAGGAAAACACGTGGACGCAACGACCGTTCTCGCGGAGATCAACGGCAACATCGCGACGGTTGGCTACGGCCTCGCAGCGATCGGCCCGGCCATCGGTGTCGGCATCGTCGTCGGTAAGACGATCGAGTCCGTCGCTCGCCAGCCCGAGCTCCAGGGCCGCCTGACGACCCTCATGTACATCGGTATCGCCTTCACCGAGGCCCTGGCCTTCATCGGTATCGCCACGTACTTCATCTTCACCGGCACCAACTAAGGCTCCTCGATGCACAACGCACTCATCATCGCGGCGGAGGAGACGCACAACCCGCTGATCCCGCCGTTGTACGACGTCGTCTGGTCGGCGCTTGCCTTCGTCATCATCTTCCTGGTGATGTGGCGTGTCGTCACGCCGCGCATCACGAAGATGCTCGATGAGCGCACCGAGGCCATCGAGGGCGGCATCAAGAAGGCCGAGGCCGCTCAGGAGCAGGCCGCTGCTGCGCTCGACGAGTACAACAAGCAGCTCGCTGACGCACGTGCCGAGGCTTCGCGCATCCGTGAGCAGGCCCGCGCCGACGCCACGGCGATCGGCAACGAGGTCCGCGAGCAGGCGGCCGCCGATGCAGCACGCATCACGGCCAACGCCCAGGCGCAGATCGAGGCCGAGCGCCAGAGCGCCGTCCAGGCACTCCGGTCCGAAGTGGGCACCCTCGCGCTGGACCTCGCGTCCGGTGTGATCGGTGAATCCCTCAAGGACGACGCCAAGTCGACCGCAGTGGTCGACCGCTTCCTCGCCGACCTCGAGGCCTCGCAGGCCACGAAGACGGGGGAGCACTGAGCATGCGCAGCGCTACCAGAGAAGCACTCGCGTCCACCAGGGCGGTGCTGTCGGACCTCGGTCCGAGCGCCGGCCTGGCCGCGGGTGCCGAGATCCTCGCCTCCGGGCGTGCGATCGCCGGTGCGCCGCAGCTGCTCGGGCTGCTGTCCGACCCCACGGCCGACGCGGCCGGCAAGAAGGTCCTCATCGACCGTGTCTTCGCCGGACAGTCGGACGCGACGCGTGCGGTCCTGACCGCGGTGGCCGGCTCGCGCTGGTCCTCGCAGCAGGACCTGCTCGCGGGCATCGAGGACGCGGGCATCCGCGCCGTCGCCGCCACCGCGGGTCCGGACTCGTCGATCGAGTCGGAGCTGTTCGCCTTCGAGACCGCCGTCCGCTCGGACGCCGGCCTCGAGCTGGCGCTCGGCACCAAGCTCGGCAGCCCCGAGCAGAAGGGCGCGCTCGTCGAGCGGCTCCTCGGTGCCAAGGCCTCGGAGCAGACGATCACGATCGTGTCGGCCCTGGTGCAGCAGCCCCGCGGCCGCCGCATCGGTGAGATCGTCCGTGATGCCTCGCGCATCGTGGCCGAGCAGGCCGGCAAGCTCGTCGCGACCGTCGTCACGGCGACGCCACTGACCCCCGCCCAGTCGGCCCGCGTCACGCGCGGTCTGTCCGAGCGGTACGGCAAGGACATCAGCATCAACCAGGTCGTCGACCCCACGGTCGTCGGCGGGGTCCGGGTGCAGATCGGCGGCGACGTCATCGACGGCACCGTGTCCACGCGACTCTCGGAGCTCCGGCTCCAGCTCGCCGGCTAGGCGTACGGTCGAAGCCGCTCCTCCCCAAGTCCACAACGGGAACTGCCGAGTCCGGCAGCGTCACCCTCTCGGAGCCGAAGGGCCCCGGAAAACCACAAGGAAAATCCCATGGCAGACATCACCATCAGCCCCGATGAGATCCGTGATGCCCTGAAGGACTTCGTCTCGAACTACGAGCCGACGAAGGCCTCCACGGCCGAGGTCGGGCACGTCACCGACGCCGGTGACGGCATCGCCCACGTCGAGGGTCTCCCCGGCGTCATGGCGAACGAGCTCATCCGCTTCGCGGACGGCACGCTCGGCCTGGCGCAGAACCTCGATGAAGACGAGATCGGCGCCATCGTGCTCGGCGAGTTCGGCGGCATCGAGGAGGGCATGGAGGTCACCCGCACGGGTGAGGTCCTCTCCGCCCCCGTCGGCGACGCCTTCCTCGGTCGCGTCGTCGACCCGCTCGGCGCCCCGATCGACGGCCTCGGCGAGATCGCCGCCGAGGGCCGTCGTGCCCTCGAGCTCCAGGCTCCCGGCGTCATGGCTCGCAAGTCGGTCCACCAGCCGCTGCAGACCGGCATCAAGGCCATCGACGCGATGATCCCCGTCGGCCGTGGTCAGCGTCAGCTGATCATCGGCGACCGCCAGACCGGCAAGACGGCCATCGCGATCGACACGATCATCAACCAGAAGGCCAACTGGGAGTCCGGCGACGAGGAGAAGCAGGTTCGCTGCATCTACGTCGCCATCGGTCAGAAGGGCTCCACGATCGCCTCCGTCAAGGGTGCGCTCGAGGACGCCGGTGCGATGGAGTACACCACCATCGTCGCCGCTCCGGCCTCCGACCCGGCCGGCTTCAAGTACCTCGCCCCGTACACCGGCTCGGCCATCGGCCAGCACTGGATGTACCAGGGCAAGCACGTCCTCATCATCTTCGATGACCTGTCGAAGCAGGCCGAGGCCTACCGTGCGGTGTCGCTCCTCCTGCGTCGTCCGCCGGGCCGCGAGGCCTACCCGGGTGACGTCTTCTACCTGCACTCCCGTCTGCTGGAGCGTTGCGCGAAGCTGTCCGACGAGCTCGGCGCCGGTTCGATGACGGGTCTCCCGATCATCGAGACCAAGGCGAACGACGTCTCGGCGTACATCCCGACCAACGTCATCTCCATCACCGACGGCCAGATCTTCCTGCAGTCGGACCTCTTCAACGCGAACCAGCGTCCGGCCGTCGACGTGGGCATCTCGGTGTCCCGCGTCGGTGGTGACGCCCAGGTGAAGTCGATCAAGAAGGTCTCCGGCACGCTGAAGCTCGAGCTGGCGCAGTACCGCTCGCTCGAGGCGTTCGCGATGTTCGCGTCCGACCTCGACCAGGCTTCGCGTCGTCAGCTGGAGCGCGGTGCGCGTCTGACCGAGCTCCTCAAGCAGCCGCAGTACTCGCCGTACCCGGTCGAGGAGCAGGTCGTCTCGATCTGGGCCGGCACGAACGGCAAGCTCGACACCGTCCCGGTGCCGGACGTGCTCCGCTTCGAGTCCGAACTGCTCGACCACCTGCGTCGCAACTCCGACGTCCTCACGACGCTGCGCGAGACGAACCAGCTCAGCGACGAGACCGTCGCCGAGATGGACAAGCAGATCGACGAGTTCACGAAGAGCTTCCAGACGAGCGACGGCAAGACCCTCGGCTCCGAGCAGTTCGACGCGGCTGACGCCGAGGACGTCGACCAGGAGCAGATCGTCAAGGGTCGTCGCTAGATGGCAGCGCAGGTCCGGGTCTACCGCCAGCGGATCAAGTCGGCGAAGACCACGAAGAAGGTCACCCGCGCCATGGAGTTGATCTCGGCGTCGCGGATCCAGAAGGCGCAGGCCCGCATGGCTGCGTCCGGTCCGTACTCGCGGGCCGTCACGCGTGCGGTGTCGGCCGTGGCGACGTTCTCGAACGTCGACCACGTGCTGACCACAGAGCCGGAGTCGTCGACCCGTGCAGCCGTCGTGCTCTTCACCTCGGACCGCGGCCTGAACGGCGCGTTCAGCACGAACGTCCTCAAGCAGGGCGAGGAGCTCGCCTCCCTGCTCCGCAGCGAGGGCAAGGACGTCGTCTACTACCTGGTCGGCCGCAAGTCCGTCGGGTACTTCGCGTTCCGTGAGCGTCCGTCCGAGCAGCAGTGGGTCGGCAACACCGACCAGCCGGAGTTCTCGACGGCCAAGGAGATCGGCGACGCCGTCGTGGCGAAGTTCCTCCAGGACACCGCTGACGGCGGCGTGGACGAGATCCACATCGTGTTCAACCGGTTCATCAGCCTGGCGACCCAGGAGCCGCAGGTCGTTCGCCTGCTGCCCCTCGAGGTCGTCGAGGGCATCGACGAGCCCGAGGGCAACGAGCCCCTGCCGCTCTACGAGTTCGAGCCGGACGCCGATGCGGTGCTCGACTCGCTGCTCCCGGTCTACATCGAGAGCCGCATCTTCAACGCCATGCTGCAGTCGGCTGCTTCCGAGCACGCCGCGCGTCAGAAGGCGATGAAGGCGGCCAGCGACAACGCCGACTCGCTGATCCGTGACTTCACCCGACTCGCGAACAACGCGCGTCAGGCGGAGATCACCCAGCAGATCTCCGAGATCGTCGGCGGCGCCGACGCCCTCTCGTCGAAGAAGAAGTAGTCCGCGTCGTTCGCGGACAGATACCCACCCTCAGGAAGGCACCAGCCATGACCGACACCGCAACCACCGCGGTCGAGACGTCGTCGGCGCCCGGTGTCGGCCGGATCGCCCGTGTCACGGGCCCCGTCGTCGACATCGAGTTCCCCCACGACGCAATCCCGGAGATGTACAACCTCCTGTTCACGACCATCACCATCGGTGACTCGTCGCAGGAGATCGGCCTCGAGGTCGCGCAGCACCTCGGCGACGACCTCGTCCGTGCCATCTCCCTGAAGCCGACCGACGGCCTGGTCCGTGGCCAGGAGGTCCGTGACTCGGGCGCTCCGATCTCGGTCCCCGTCGGCGACGTCACCAAGGGCAAGGTCTTCGACGTCCTCGGGAACGTGCTCAACACGGACGAGAAGCTCGAGATCACCGAGCGCTGGCCGATCCACCGCAAGGCCCCGGCCTTCGACCAGCTCGAGTCCAAGACCTCGATGTTCGAGACCGGCATCAAGTCCATCGACCTCCTCACCCCGTACGTGCAGGGTGGCAAGATCGGCCTCTTCGGTGGTGCGGGCGTCGGCAAGACCGTCCTCATCCAGGAGATGATCCAGCGCGTCGCGCAGGACCACGGTGGTGTCTCGGTGTTCGCCGGTGTCGGGGAGCGCACCCGTGAGGGCAACGACCTCATCGGTGAGATGGAAGAGGCGGGTGTCTTCGACAAGACGGCCCTCGTGTTCGGCCAGATGGACGAGCCGCCGGGAACGCGTCTCCGCGTGGCCCTGTCGGCGCTGACGATGGCGGAGTACTTCCGCGATGTCCAGAAGCAGGACGTGCTCCTCTTCATCGACAACATCTTCCGCTTCACGCAGGCCGGCTCCGAGGTCTCGACGCTGCTCGGCCGCATGCCGTCCGCCGTGGGTTACCAGCCCAACCTCGCCGACGAGATGGGTGTGCTCCAGGAGCGCATCACCTCGACGCGTGGTCACTCGATCACCTCGCTGCAGGCGATCTACGTGCCGGCTGACGACTACACCGACCCGGCTCCGGCCACCACGTTCGCGCACCTCGACGCGACGACCGAGCTCTCCCGTGAGATCGCATCGCAGGGTCTGTACCCCGCGATCGACCCGCTGGCCTCGACGTCGCGCATCATGGACCCGCGCTACCTGGGTGCCGACCACTACGAGACGGCCACGCGCGTCAAGCAGATCCTCCAGAAGAACAAGGAACTGCAGGAGATCATCGCCATCCTCGGTGTCGACGAGCTCTCCGAAGAGGACAAGATCACGGTCGAGCGCGCTCGTCGTATCCAGCAGTTCCTCTCGCAGAACACCTACATGGCGAAGAAGTTCACGGGTGTCGAGGGCTCCACGGTGCCGCTCAAGGACACCATCGAGTCCTTCCGCGCCATCGCCGACGGCGAGTTCGACCACGTTGCGACCCAGGCGTTCTTCAACGTCGGTGGCATCAACGACGTGGAAGAGAAGTGGGCTCAGATCCAGAAGGAGAACCGCTGACATGGCGGGTCTCAGCGTGAGCGTCGTCTCGGCCGACCGTGAGGTCTGGTCGGGCGACACCACCATGGTCGTCGCACGGACGACAGAGGGCCAGATCGGCATCCTCGCCGGACACGAGCCGATGCTCGCGATCCTGGCGCAGGGTCAGGTCCGCATCACGCGGGCCGATGGGTCGACCGTCGCGGTCGACGCCGAGGACGGCTTCCTGTCGGTCGAGCACGACACGGTGACGATCGTCGCGCGGCAGGCCGCGCTGGCGTCCTGACCGGACTGACCGTCCTGCTCCCGCCTTCGGAGACGAAGCGGGAGGGTGGGGACACGAGCCGCACGCTCGATCTGCGTGCACTCTCGTTCCCGGAACTGGCCGATGAGCGGGCCGCGGTGATCACCGCGGCCCGCTTCGTCAGTTCCGAGGAGTCCTCGGCCAGGACGGCGCTCAAGCTCGGTCCGAAGTCGATCGCCGAGCGGCTCCGGAACCTCGAGCTCGACACCTCGGGCACCATGCCCGCGATCGAGCGGTACACCGGGGTCCTCTACGACCCGTTGGGCGCGCAGGACGCGGATGCGGCGACCCGTGCGTGGTGGGCGGAACACGTGATCGTGCAGTCCGCGATGTTCGGTCCGATCGGTGCCGGTGACCCGATCCCGGCGTACCGGCTCTCACACGACTCCCGGCTCGGCTCGATCCGGTTGGCCGCGCACTGGCCCGCGGTGTCGACCCGTTCCCTGCTGTCCCGTGCGGACGGCCTGGTGCTCGACCTGCGGTCCGAGGGGTACCGGCAGCTCGGTCCCGTGTCCGGAGCAGTGGCACCACGGGTGGTGAGCGTCGACGGCTCCGGTCGTCGTCGTGCGCTGAACCACTGGAACAAGACCGCGAAGGGTCGCCTGGTGGCGCTGCTCGCCCGCACCGGCGCGAGCATCGGCAGCATGGACGACCTGGTCGGTTGGGCGGCCGCGAACGGCGTGGTCGTCGAGCGCAACGAGGGTGGCTGGGACCTGGTCGCCGAGAGCCTGGAGCCCGTCGTCGCCTGAGCGGGTGCCGGGTCGGCTCGTCCTCCACAGGCGTGAGCGGGCTCGCTCCGGTCCACAGATGGTCGGGGCGACCCTGCCTGGAGGCTCCCAGCACGTTTCGATGGCGTGCATGATCCCTCTCATGGCACAGTCCGGCCCCGGCTCCGCAGTCCGTTTCCCTCGCGAGATCGCCGCGGCGGTCACCCTCCCCGCTGCGGCGGCCGCGCTGGTCGCGCCCGGTCGCGCCGACCTGTCGACGGCCGCTGCGACGGCCGTGGTGACCGCGTGCGGCGCACTCGCGCCCCGGATGGCCCTGGTGCCGTTCATCGCGGCGCAGGGCACGCCCGATCCCCGGTCGATCCGGGTGTTCGACCCCTTCGCGGACCCGACACCGCCGGCGCTCCACGGTTTCGGCCCGGCTCCCGATCGGGCCCGCGTGCGGCTCGCCGGTGACCGGTGTGCCGATGCGTGGCGCGTGTGGCGGGCGCAGGACGGCCCGTTCGACGGATCGTCGGGCGCTGCCGGCGCCCTGTCGCTCGGCGCCTGGTGTGCGTGGGCGCTCGGGTCGTGGGCCCGGGCGGAGACGCGTGCCCGGTACGCCCTCGAGACCCGCGCGGACGACCCGCTCGCGGGGCTCGTCCTGCGCTCGGTCGTCGCGGGCAGCGGGCCGTCGTGGGAGCGTCGATGACGTGGGCTCGACCGGATCGTCTACGGTGGGGGAGACCACACTGGGAGGGCTCCGGTTGTACGACGACGACATCGAGGACACCGTCATCCGGCGACCCCGACGATCGCTGGGCGACCGAACGGCGGACGCCGTCGACGACACCGTCATCCGGCGCGCAGGTCCCGTCGTCCCGGGAGCCGGTCCCGACTCCGACTCCGACCCCGGTTCCGACGACGGGGTCCTCGGTGACACGGTCATCCGGCCCGCGGCCGGGGCAACCGACCAGCCACCCGCAGCGGTGGATGACGTCGATCCGGAGGACACCGTCGTCCGGGTGCCGGCGCAACCCGGTGCCGGGCCGAGCCCGTTCCTGGGTGCCGCCCCGGGCCTCCCGGCCGTCCCGGCGGTGCCCGCCGCCCCCACGGCACGCGTGCCCTCGATCCGCATCGGCGACCGCACCTTCCGGCTCGACCACCCGGTGGTCATCGGGCGACGGCCGTCGCTGCCGCGGGTCACCCGTGGCCCGCAGCCCGAACTCGTGACCGTGCGGTCGACGTACGGGCAGGTGTCGTCGTCCCACGTCCGGATGCACGCCGAGGGCGAAGCCGTCGTCGTGCAGGACCTCCGGTCCACCAACGGGACCGTCGTCCGCCCGGCCGGGGCACCCGCCTACCGCATGGCGTCGGGTGCGTCGATCGTCGCGCTGACGGGTACGGTAGTCGAGATCGGTGACGGCAACGCCATCGAGGTCCTCTCGCCGTACCTCCGGGTCGCACCGACGGCAGAGGGGCTGCCTCCGGTTCCCCCGTGGCCCTCCGATCAGACAGCACACGGCACGCCCCGACCCACCAGAGAGCGATCCTGACACGTGACCGAACTCGGCCGAGCAGCCACTGCGCACGCCATCGATGTCCCCGGTGCCGACGGCGCCACCCTGACACTCTCGTGGGGAGCCGCGACCGACGTCGGTCGGCGGCGTGACCACAACGAGGACAGCTACATCGTGGGCGCGCCGTTCTTCGTCGTCGCCGACGGCATGGGCGGGCACCTCGCGGGCGACCGTGCCAGCGACGCGGTCGTGCGTCGGCTCGAGCAGGTGACGGCCGAACCGTTCACCACGCGTCAGGGCATCCAGCGTGCACTGCTCCTCGCGACCGCGGACATCGAGCGTGCAGCCGGCGGCAACGCCATCGGCGCGGGCACCACCGTCACCGGGATCGCGCTCGTGGCGTCGCTCGGACAGCCCGCGGCGCTCGTGTTCAACGTCGGCGACTCCCGCACCTACCGCATCGAGGACGGTGTGCTCCGCCGGGTCACCGTCGACCACTCGGTGGTGCAGGAGATGGTGGACGCCGGCCTGCTTCGTGCCGAGGACGCCGAGCAGCACCCGGACAGCAACGTCATCACGCGTGCGGTCGGCTTCGGCGAACCGCCGGCGCCGGACTGGTGGACCCTGCCCCTGCGGGCCGGCGACCGCTACATCGTCTGTTCCGACGGGCTCACCAAGGAGCTCGGCGACGCCGGGATCGCGCGCATCGCGGCACGTGAGCCGGGCGCGCAGGACCTGGCAGAGCGCCTCGTCGGCGACGCCGTCGTGGCCGGCGGTCGTGACAACGTGACCGTGGTGGTGCTGCAGGTCGATGCCGCACCGGACGACGGCGACCTCGAGGACACGCTGCCGCGCCACTAGCTGGCCCCCGAACTGGGGGAACACGTCGAGCTGTGGGGGATCGGCGTGCGGAATGTCGGTCACCCACGCTTCGTACAATGACATGGCCACGTCGAGAGAGCTGGCCGCTCGGCCGGGGGAGGAGAGGACCATGGCGAGACGCCTGCCGTCCAACCCGCCCGTGATCGGCGGTTTCAGTCCCGTGCACGTCCTCGGGTCCGGTGGCTTCGCCGACGTCTTCCTCTACGAGCAGGACATGCCCCGACGACAGGTCGCGGTGAAGGTGCTGCTGGACGAGGTCGTCGACGACCGCGTCCGGCAGATGTTCCAGGCCGAGGCCAACCTGATGGCCCGGCTCAGCACGCACCCGTCGATCCTCACCGTCCTCCAGGCCAGCGTCGCCGCCGACGGCCGGCCCTACCTGGTCATGGAGCTCTGCTCCTCGTCCCTCAGTGAGCGCTACCGCCGCGAACCGATCCCGGTGTCCGAGGTGCTGTCGATCGGCATCCGCATCGGGTCGGCGCTCGAGACCGCACACCGCGAGGGCGTGCTGCACCGCGACATCAAGCCGTCGAACATCCTGCTGACGGCCTACGGCAACCCCGTGCTCTCCGACTTCGGCATCGCCGCGACGATCGGGGGTACCGACCCCGACGAGCCGATCGGCATGTCGATCCCGTGGTCCGCGCCCGAGGTCCTGATCGACGAGTCGCGCGGCACGATCCAGTCCGAGGTGTACTCCCTCGCGGCGACCGTGTACTCGCTCCTCGCCGGGCGCAGCCCGTTCGAGATCCGCGGCGGCAAGAACGGTGCGAACGACCTGATGCACCGGATCGACAAGGGCGGCGTGAAGCCCACCGGTCGCACCGACGTGCCGCCCTCGCTGGAGCGCCTGCTCGCCTCGGCGCTGTCCCGCAAGCCGCAGGGACGCCCCGCGACGGTGATCGAACTCGTCCGCGGGTTCCAGCAGGTCGAGGCCGAGCTCGGCATCCCGCAGACGTCCGCCGACGTCGCGGTCGAGGCCTGGGCGATCTCGACGCCGACCCCGCACGGTGAGCGCACCGTGATCCGTGAGCTGCAGCCACCCACCCGGGTCGGCGGGCGTCGTCGGACCCGCCGTGCGGTGCAGGGTGGGGTCGTGGCCGGGGGTTCGCACAGCGTCGGCACCGTGCACCGCACCGGGTCCGTGACCCGTGCCCGGCGCCGAACCCGTTCGACCCTGGTCTGGGCGACGTCCCTCGCCGTCGTCGTGGTCGCCGCCCTCGCGATCGCCACGGTCGTCGTCGTCGGTCGGCTCGGCGCCGGGGCGATCCCGGTCGTGGCCGAGGTCCGAGCCGAGCCGTCGCCGCAGTCCGTGTCCTTCAGCTGGACCGACCCCGGGTTGCGCAGCGGCGACACCTACGTCATCTCGTCCAACGGGTCGTCGAGCCAGCAGACCGGCACGACGTTCGTCGTCTCGGGCGAGCGCGGCGACGAGGAGTGCATCGCCGTCGCCGTGAACCGCGACGGCAAGACGGGTGCCGCGAGCGCGCAGAAGTGCGCGACGATCGGGAGTGCCGGGTGATCCGCGCCCTCCTCGCGAAGCACCGCTCCGCCGCCGTGACGACCGGTGCCTCGGTGCTCGTCGCCGCCGTCGTCGCGACCACCGCCATCGTCTCCACCGGGTACCACACGCAACGCGTCGACCTCGGCGACGGCACGGTCTGGGTGCCCTCGGCCGAGTACGGCGCGGTCGGCCGGGCGAACACCGGCATCCTGCAACTCAACACCGCCGTCGAGACGGCCAGTGACGACCTGTCCGTGCTGCAGCGCGGCTACACCGTCTACAGCGTGGACGAGACGAAGGGCACGGTCGCCCGGGTCGACGTCGCCGACGCCACCGTGGGTGATGCGATCACGCTGCCGGCGGGGACGCCGCAGGTCTTCTTCGCGGGCGACACCGCGGTCATCGGCAACGCCGACACGGGCGAGCTCTGGGCGACCCCCGCGAACGACCTCGCCGAGTTCGACGCGTCGGCCAAGGCAGACCTGACCCTGGGCGCCGACACCGTCTTCGACGCCTCCGACGGCCACGTCGCGGTCTACTCCGCGAAGACCGGGACGGCGTCGCTGGTCGACGTCGGCACGACACTCACCGTCGCCGAACGGTGGAAGGTCGACATGGACCGGGGCGACGACTTCCAGGTCGCCACGTTCGACGGGCACCTCGCCGTGCTCGACCGCACGAGCGGTGCCCTGTCGGTCGACGGCCGCACCGTCGAACTCGGCGACCGGGTCGGGTCGTCGCCGGCCCTCCAGCGGTCCTCCGACAGCACGGCCCAGGTCACGGTCGCGGGCACGGCGGGCCTGGTCCGTGTCAGCGCCTCCGGCACCGTGGACGCCACCGCGCTCCAGGTGGCCGGACGAGCCGCGCGGCCCTACGTCGACGGCTCCTGCACGTACGCGGCGTGGGCGGGCGGGCAGGCGATCGACACGTGTGACGGCAACGCGCTGCAGCGGCTGGCGAGCACCGGCGGCACGAGCGAACTGCAGATCCTGCACAACGGAGACACCGTCGTCGCCAACGACCCGACGAGCGGCCGTTCCTGGGCGATCGACCGGAGCGGGCAGCTCATCGACAACTGGGCCGACCTGATCAAGCAGGACGACGAGCAGCAGCAGGAGCAGGTCTCCGACGACGACCCCGAGGTCGACAAGGACCAGAAGCCGCCGGTGGCGGTGGACGACGAACTGGGCGCTCGTCCGGGACGCACCACGAGCCTCCCGGTCCTGCTGAACGACTACGACCCGAACGGTGACCCGATCATCGTGAGCGAGGTCGGCACCATCTCGAAGTCCGCCGGCCGCGTCGCGATCGTCGGCGACGGTCAACGCCTGCAGGTCACGCTGTCGTCGCGCGCCACCGGGACCGTGACGTTCCCGTACACGATCACCGACGGCAACGGCGGATCGGACACCGCGACCGTCCGGATCAGCGTGCGCCCCGACAGTCAGAACGAGGCGCCGCGGCAGGTCCGTGACACCTCGGCCGACGTCGTCCAGAACGGGCACGTCGTCTCGAACGTCCTCGGCGACTGGGTCGACCCGGACGGCGACCCGGTGTACCTGGAGTCGGCGACCGCGTCGAACGGTGACCGGGTGTCCACCACACCGGACGGCCTGCTCGACTTCCGGAACGACAGCGGCCGGACCGGTGAGCGCTCCGTGCAGCTGGTCGTGAGCGACGGTCGCGCCGACGGTCGGGGTGCCGTGACGGTCCGGGTCGCCAAGCAGGGCACCGTCCCGCTGCGCGCCGATCCGTTCCCGGTGTCCGGGTACGCCGGCAAGGCCTTCACGGTCGAGCCGCTCGACCACGTGCGCGGTGGCAACGGCACCGTGACGCTGACGAGCGTGTCGTCGGCGTCCGGGCTCACCGTCACCCCGAGCTACGACGCCGGGACATTCCGGGTGCAGGGGGAGCGGGCGGGCGACCACCAGCTCGAGTACACGGTGACCGACGGCGTGAAGACCTCGAGCGGCATCGTCCGGGTGACCGTCCTCGCGCCACCGGACGCCTCGACGGCGCCGATCACCACGCCGAAGACGGTGTTCGTGAACACCCTGTCCACCAAGGACACGGACGTCACCGCGACCGACATCGACCCGGCGGGCGGCGTGCTGCTCGTGACGGGGCTCGACGGACCTCCACGGGGCAGCGGTGTGCAGGCGAGCATCCTCGACCAGCACACGGTCCGTGTCACGCTCACGGCGCCCCTCGACGGCCCGGTCTCGTTCGGGTACACGGAGACGAACGGCCTGGCGTCGTCACCCGGCACGATCACGGTCGTCGAGATCCCGAAGCCCGACCGCATCCAGCCACCGGTCGCCCAGCCGGACAGCGCCACCGTGCGTGTCGGCGACGTCGCGAACGTCGACGTGCTCGACAACGACACCCAGCCCGAGGGCGAGCCGTTGACGCTGCAGCCCGAACTGGTGCAGAACGTCCCCGGCGACGGCGGTCTGCTGTTCGTCTCCGGCGACCACCTGCGGTACCTCGCCCCGAAGACGCCGGGCAACTACACCGCCGTCTACCGGGTCGCCGGCCCGGACGGCCAGTACGCCGACGCCGCGGTGTCGATCTCGGTGCGCGAACGCGACGCCGCCACGAACAACCCGCCCGTCCCGCAGACCGTCACCGCGCGTGTCGTCGCCGGGTCATCGGTGCGTGTCAGCGTGCCGTTGAACGGGATCGACCCGGACGGCGACTCCGTCCAGCTGGTCGGCGTGGGCTCCAACCCCGACAAGGGGTCCGTCTCGGACGTCGCCTCGGACGCCCTGACCTACGAGGCGGGCGACTACTCGGCCGGCACCGACGAGTTCACCTACACCGTCGTCGACGCCCTCGGGGCCCGCGCCACCGGCACCGTGCGGGTCGGCATCGCTCCCCGCGCCGAGCAGGCCTCGAACCCCGTGGCCGAGGCCGACCACGTCACGATCCGCCCCGGTGGGTCGGTGACGGTGCGCGTCCTGCAGAACGACTCCGACCCCGAAGGCGGGCAGCTGACCGTCGCGCAGGCCGAGCCGACGGCAGAGGACGTCACCGCCAAGGTCCTCCGGAAGCAGCAGATCCGCGTCACGCCTCCGGAGTCGGCGAAGAGCGGTGACTTCGCGGTGCTCTACACCGTCGCGAACAGCAGCGGGGGGTCGAGCACGGCCTTCCTCACGGTGACCGTCGACCCCGACGCCCAGCCGCTCCGGCCCGAGGTCGACGACACGACCCTCGACCTGCAGGACATCCTGCACCGGCAGAGCGTGACCGTCGACGTGCTCGACAACGTCTTCTTCGCCGAGGGCACCGCGGCCGACCTCCGGGTCGGGGTCGTCCCCGGCTACGGCGACACCGCGACGCCCACCGACGACGGCCGCATCACCGTCCGGTTGACCGACGACTCGCAGGTGATCCCGTTCTCGGTCGCCCGGGCCGACCACCCGGACATCGTCTCCTACGGCTTCATCAACGTGCCGGGCTTCGACGACGCCCTGCCCCAGATCAACCGCAGCGCCGGTGCGGTCACGGTGAAGAGCGAGGCCACCGTCCGCATCCCGCTGCAGGACTTCGTCGTGACGGCGAACGGCGAGACCGCGAAGATCACCGACCGAGGCACGGTCAAGGCCACCCACGCCAACGGGCAGAGTCTGGTGGTGGACTCGTCGACGCTGCAGTTCACGTCGTCGAAGCTCTACTACGGCAAGGCGTCGATCTCGTTCGAGGTGACCGACGGCTCGTCGGCGAACGGCGGCAAGGGGCGCGTCGCCACGCTCGTGCTCCCGATCACGGTCACGCCCCGGTCGAACCAGCCGCCGGCGTTCACGGGCTCCTCGGTCGAGATGCAGCCGGGCGAGACGCGCAAGATCGACCTGACGAAGCTGACCGACTACCCGTACCCCCGGGACCTGCCCGAGCTCCGGTACTCGATCGTCGGCCGGCCCGCCGCGGGGACGACCGCCTCGATCGCGAAGCAGCAGCTCACGATCTCGGTCGCCGACACCGCGAAGAAGAACACCACCGCGTCGATCGGGATCGGTGTCGCGGACGACGCCAACACCGGTCGCGCCGGCACCGTCACCGTCGGCGTCGTCGCCTCCACCCGTCCGGTGGTCCAGCCCGGTGCGGACCGGTCGGTGACGAAGCGCGGGGCGACCACCACCATCGACGTGCTCACGAACGACCAGCCGACCAACCCGTTCCCGGGTGAGCGGTTGCGCGTCGTGAACATCCGCGGGCTGTCCGGCGGGCTGCCGAGCGGTGTCACCGTCACGCCGAGCGGTGACCGCACGCGCCTGCAGGTCTCGGTCGCCGACACTGCGAAGCCCGGCGACGCCCACCTGCAGTACCAGGTGGCGGATGCGACGAACGACCCCGACCGGTACGTCTGGGGCGACGTCACGATCTCGGTGCAGGACGTCCCGGACGCTCCGGGTGCACCCACCCGCACCGGCTCCTACGACGGCGGTCAGGTCACGCTGACGTGGTCGACCCCGCAGGGCAACAACTCGCCCATCACGGGCTACCGGGTCGTCGGGACAAACGGCGTCTCGAAGAACTGCGGGACCGCGACGGTGTGCACGCTGACCGGACTCGACCCGAAGGCGTCGTACCGGTTCCAGGTCGTGGCGACCAACGCGATCGGTGACTCGAAGCCTTCGTCCCGTTCGGGTCCGATGAGTGCGGACTTCGTGCCGGCGCCCCCGAAGGGCATCACGGTCACGCCGAGCAAGGCGACACCGAACCAGCTCGACGTCAAGTGGGGCAAGGTGTCCGCGCCGAACAACGGCAGCGCGGTCGACGACTACATCGTCACGATCGAGGGCCCCGGCCTGTCGACCACGCGGCACACCGGCACCGCCACGAACACCTCGTTCACCGGCGCCCAGAGCGCTGCCCAGTACAAGGTCACCGTGTCCGCTCGCAACGACGCCGACCGCAACGGCACCGTCGTGCAGTGGAACTCCGCGTCCGCCACCGGCAGTGCCGTCGGGACACCGGGCGTCCCGACGCTGAACGCGTCGCGCGACGTGTCGCCCGGGCGGACCAACGTGTCGCTCAGTGCGGCCGAGAACGACTGGGCCGGGGGCGGTCGAACGCTCACGATCGTGCGGTACCCGCCCGGGGTGAACATTCCGAGCGGTTGCTCGACCACCGGCTCGGACAAGCGCTGGGACGGCGGGAGCGCCAACGACACGCTGAACTCGAACGGCAACTTCCAGTACGTCGCGCTTGCCGACAACGGTCTGTTCTGCACGCCGAGCCGTGCGGCGTCCGTGCAGGGGTACTCCGCTCCGGGGACCGCGTCGGCCGACATCGGCGTCGAGCGGTTCAGCGAGGACGACGGCACGTACGCGATCCGCATCCGGAACCCGCGCGCCCAGCCGAGCCCCAACGGATCGATCGACCACTACGCCTACTCGGTCAACGGCGGCGGCCTCGTGTCCTTCGGCGGGAACGGCTCCTGGGTCACCGGTGCCGCGTTCGGCTCGACGGTGAGCGTGACCGTGGTGGCCTGCGCGGACAGCACGTCCAACTTCTGCGGGGACGGCTCCACGGTGGGCGGGCTGCGCCCGGTGCAGACCCGTGCCACGCTGCCGGACTCCGTGACGGCCGGGACACAACTGACGGTGACTGCGCCTCCGCAGAACGCCGGGCTCCAGCCGACCGGATACCGGGTCGTCTTCTGCGCCTCGCGGTACTACCAGCTCTGCGGAGAGGGCACGGTCTACGCGCCGGACGCCCTGCCGACGGTCGAGGACACACCGCTCTCGCGGTACGTGTACGTCGCGGCGATCGTCGACGGCCACGAGGACCCGAACCCGCCGAGCGCGTCGATCGATGCGGCACCCGAATCCGAGCAGCCCGCCCCCGAGCAGCCCGCCCCGGAACCCGCTCCAGGCGGCTGACGCCCGCCGGACCTGCCCCGACCCTCCCGCCGCCGCACACCTCCCGCCACGACCGAAGGACCACCCCGCATGAGCATGACCCCGGAGCAGGCCACCTGGTTCGCCGACGTCGCAGGCCGCATCGTGACCAACGTCGAGCAGGTGCTCCTCGGGAAGACGTTCGTGATCCGCCTCGCGGTCACGGCGATGCTCAGCGAGGGGCACCTGCTCCTCGAGGACGTCCCCGGAACGGGCAAGACGAGCCTCGCCCGGGCAATGGCGCAGAGCGTGCAGGGCACCACGAACCGCATCCAGTTCACCCCCGACCTGCTGCCGGGCGACATCACCGGCATCAGCGTCTACGACCAGCGGACGCAGGAGTTCGACTTCCACCGCGGGCCGGTCTTCGCGAACATCGTGCTCGCCGACGAGATCAACCGTGCGAGCCCGAAGACGCAGTCCGCGCTGCTCGAAGCGATGGAGGAGTCCGCGATCACGGTCGACGGCGTCAACCACCGTCTCGCCGCGCCGTTCATGGTCATCGCGACCCAGAACCCGATCGAGCAGGCCGGCACCTACCGTCTGCCCGAGGCGCAGCTCGACCGCTTCCTCATGAAGACGTCCATCGGCTACCCCGACCACGCCGCGACGGTGAAGATCCTCGAGACCTCGTCGGCTCCGTCGGCGTCGGTCCCGCTGGCGAGCGTCGTGCCCGCCGCGACCATCACCGAGATGGCCGCCCTGGCGCGCACCGTGCACGTCGACGCCGTGATCGCCGACTACGTCGCCCGTCTGGTGGACGCGACCCGCTCGGCGAGCGAGGTCCGGCTCGGCGTCAGTGTCCGTGGGGCGATGGGCCTGATCCGTGCCTCCCGTGTCCTCGCGGCGCTGAGCGGTCGCCACTACGTCACGCCGGACGACGTGAAGGCACTGGCCGTCCCGGTCCTCGCGCACCGCCTGGTGCTCGACGCCGAGGCCGAGTTCGACGGCGTCAGCGCGCCGAGCGTCATCGCGCAGCTCCTGGTGGAGACCCCGCCGCCTGCCGACCGAGTCACGACGTGACGGACCGCCGGCCCGTCTCCACGCGCTCGCGCCGTCCGTCCTCGACGCGGTCGCGTCGTGGCACGACGGCGTACGAGCGCACGGGGACGGTCACCGGCATGACCAACGTGCGGACGCGCATCGTCGGTGACCGCGAGGGCGTCGCAGCGGATGCGGTCATCGGGATCGTCCGGCTCTGGGCAACGGCCTGGAGGCTCGTCCTGCGTCTCTGGGGCGAGGTTTCCTCCGTCGTCACGGGGCTCGGGTGGACGGTCGCCGCCCTGACGCTCGTCGCGTTCGTGACCGGCTACCGGTTCGGCCTGCGGGAGATCGTCGTCGTCGGGTTCGCCGGCGCCGTGCTCGCGGTGGTCGCCGCGGTGGCGTTGATCGGCCGGTCGCGGCTGGCGATCCGGATGCGGCTGCCGCAGCACCGTGTGGCGGTCGGCGACGACGCCGGCGTGATCATCACGGCCGAGAATCCCACGCGTCTGCCGTCGGTGCCGACCACCGTCGAGGTCCCGGTCGGATCCGGCCTCGTCGACGTCGCCATCCCGGCCATCGGGCCGCACGGCACCTTCGAGCGGGAGGTCCCCGTCTCGACGCTCCGCCGCGGGGTGCTCGACGTCGGTCCCGTGACGGGCGTCCGCGCCGACCCGGTGGGACTCGTGCGCCGCGAGCTCGTCTGGACCGCCCGTGAGCAGGTCATCGTGCACCCGCGCACCATCGCGATCCCGTCGACGAGCACCGGCCTGGTGCGCGACCTCGAGGGGCAGGCGACGACGGACCTGTCACCCGCGGACATCGCCTTCCACGCCATCCGCGAGTACATGCCCGGCGACGACCCGCGCACCATCCACTGGAAGTCGACCGCCAAGTCCGGCGCGCTCATGGTCCGGCAGTTCGAGGACACCCGTCGCTCGCACCTCGTCGTCGCGCTCGGCATCGCCCGCGGTGAGTTCGCCGACGACGAGGAGTTCGAGCTCGCGGTCAGCGCGGCCGCGTCCCTCGGCGCGCGGGCGATCCGCGACGGCCGTGAGGTCTCGGTCGTGGTGTCGCAGCGCACGCCCGAGTTCGCGAAGCGTGCCGTGTACGCCGTGCGGACGCTCCCCACCGTCACGCCGACGCGCCTGCTCGACGACTTCGCCTCGGTCGGCCTCGCTGACGCGTGCCTGCCGATCGCCGAGGTCTCCCGGATCGTCGGCAGCGACACCGAGGGCATCTCCGTCGCGTTCCTCGTGGTGGGGTCGACCGTCGGCCTACCCGCGCTCCGACTCGCCGCCACGCGGTTCCCCGTCGGGGTAGAGGTCGTCGCGGTGATCTGCGAGCCCGAGGCCCAGCCGCGGTTCCTGCGCGTCGCGGGTCTGACGGTGATGACCATCGGCTACCTGGACGACCTCCGGCACGCTCTGCACCGATCGGCCTCGGCAGCATGAGCGCCGCACCCGTGACCACCCCGGCCGGGGCACCGGACCGGGCGAGGCGCTCGACCCGGCGGTCCGACCGTCGCGACGCACGGCGGCTCGTGCCGTTCCGGCTCGCCGGCGGCACGCTGGCGGTCTGGCTGTTGCTGGCCGTCGCGAGCACGTCCTGGTGGCCGGTGTACCGGGACGGCGCGATGATCACCGCCGCCGTCACGGCGATCGTCATCGGGACGGTCGTCGCGCTCCTCGGCACCCTGTTCCGGCTCCCGATGGCCGTCGTGGCGGTCGCGACCGTCGCCGCCTTCACGCTCACGGGCGTCCCCGCCGCCGTGCCGAGCCAAGCGAACGGCCTGCTGCCCACCGGACGCGGCCTCCTCGACCTCTTCGCCGGCGTCGCCCTCGGTTGGAAGCAGCTGGTGACCATCAGCCTGCCGGTGGGCTCCTACGAGGCGCTCCTCGTGCCGTACTTCGTGACGTTGCTCGTGGCCACGGTGACCGCCGTGAGCGTGGCGACCCGCGCCTCCAGGCAGGAACTCGCGAGCATCCCGGCACTGGTGCTCTTCGCGGTGGGGGTGGTCGTCGGGCCGAGCCGGCTCGACACGTCGATCGTGACGGCGGTCGTCCTGGTGGGCCTCGCCCTCGTCTGGGCGCTGACCGTGCGGCACGCGCGTCGCGCCGTCGCGGTGGCGACCACCATCGGTGCACGCGTGCCGGTCGCGCGGTCGATCGTCCGCCCCGCCCTCGTGGGAACCGGCACCATCGTGGCCGCGGCGGTCGTCGCGACCGGACTCGGCCTGGTGGCACCTCCGTCGGGTGAGCGCACCGTCGCACGCACCGACGTCGTGAAGCCCTTCGACCCACGCGACTACGTCAGTCCGCTCAGCGGGTTCCGCGCCTACGAGGAGTCCACCGCCTCGGACGCGACCCAGTTCCGGGTGACCGGTCTGCCCGAGGGCGGGTTCGTCCGCATCGCGACGCTCGACACTTACGACGGCGTCGTCTACCGCGTCGGCGGGACCGATGGCTCCGCCGGCTCGGGCACCTTCGAACGGGTACCGACCGCGGTCGACGTCCGTGGAGTCCGGGGCACCACGGTCGACGTCGGCGTGACGGTCGACGGGTACCGCGGTGTGTGGCTGCCGACGGTCGGTGACCTGGAGCGCGTGGAGTTCACCGGGCAGGACGCCGACGACGAGCGCGGCGCCTTCTTCTACAACGGGTCGACCGGCACCGGCGCCGTGGTCGGCGGAGTGGGAGACGGCACGTCCTACGACCTGACGGCGGTGCTGCCCGACCAGCCGACGGAACGGCAGCTGGCCACCGCGCGCCCGGGGAGCGCCGCCGTGCCCACCGCACGGGACGTCCCCGACGCCGTGCGCGACACCGTGGAGTCCGCGACGAAGGACGTGTCGGCACCCGGTGCGAAGCTCCTCGCCGCGGTGCAGTCGCTGCAGCGGAACGGGTACGTCAGCCACGGTGTCGGCGACGACCGGATGAGTCGGTCCGGTCACGGTGCCGACCGTGTCCAGGAGCTCCTCACCGCACCCCTGATGATCGGGGACCAGGAGCAGTACGCCGCGGCGGCCGCACTGATGGCGGACGAGATCGGGTTCCCGGCACGGGTCGTGATGGGCTTCACGGCCGGGGGAGACTCGGGCCGCGACGGCACCGCAGCGCGTGGCGGGACGACGACCTTCCGTGGGTCCGACGTCACGGCCCGCATCGAGGTGGACACCGCGCAGTGGGGATGGGTGATGCTCAACCCCAACCCCGAGGTGCGCGAGATCCCGAACGAGCAGCAGCAGACCCCGCAGCCGGTCACCCGACCCGAGACGGTGGTGCCGCCGCCCCCGGTCGACCGGCAGGACCAGGACCAGCAGACGCCCCCCGAGAGCGACCGGAACACGCCGCCGGTGCAGCCGCTCTGGCTCCAGATCCTGCTCGCGGTGCTGCCCTGGGCCCTCGGGACCCTCGGCGTGGTCGCGCTCGTCCTGCTGCCGTTCGCCGTCATCGTGCTGCTGAAGCGACTGCGGCGCCGCCGACGACGGAACGCCACCACGCCGCGCGGCCGCATCGTCGGCGCCTGGGACGAGTACCGCGACGCACTGCTCGACCGCGGGCACGACGTGCGGCAGGCAGCAACCCGACGCGAAGCCGTGGTCGGTGCACCGGGCGACGGTGGCACCGGACTCGCCGCGCTGGCCGACCGTGCGGTGTTCGGTCCGAGTGACGCCGACCAGACCACCGCCGACCGCATGTGGGCGGCGACCGACGACGCGATCGGTTCGCTCCGGACAGGGCGGACCAGGCGGGAGCGGTTCCGCACCGCCGTCTCGCTCCGGTCCCTGCGGGGAACGGGACGCCGTCCGACGGCACGGTCCCGTCGGCGGACCGGCGGCCAGGCTGCGTCGGGGCGCGGCGACTACGATGTCCAGAGGCCGGACGAGCGTCGTGGACGGCCGAGTGAGGACAGAGGCACCACGTGATCAGATGCGAACACTGCGGATCGATGCTCCCGGACGGAGCGATCTTCTGCGGTGAGTGCGGTCGCGCGGTCACCGCCGCCGCGAGCCGTCGCCCGGTCGCGCCGACCCCCGTCGAACAGGCGCCGCCGCCACCGTTGCAGCAGCCCGACGCACACGGCCGACGGTCCGACCCGGCTTCCGACGCCTGGTTGCCCGAAGCCACGCTCGATCCCGCCACCCGTGCCTGGCTCACCGGTGCCGACCGTCGCGGGACCGAACCGCCGGCACCCGTGCCGGTGCAGCGTCCTGACGACTTCGCGCCGCGCCAGGCCCCCTCCCATGTGCACGGTGCCGGCTCCGGGCTCGAGGACTGGTCGGGTGCGCCGGGCGAGTCCGAGCCTCCCCTCGACCCCGACGCATACCCGTCCGAACCCCTCGATGCGGACGACCCCGAACGCACGCGGATCGCCCCGGCTCCCGGTCGCCCCGAGACACCCGAGGACCCGATCCGCGATGCTCCGTCGTCGGTGTCGGACCAGGCGGTGCGACAGCCCGTCGAGTCCCAGCCCGTCGAGCCCCAGCCCGTCGAGCCGCCGCCCGCTGTCGAGCCCTCCGTTCCGGTGTGGGCGCCGCCCGCTGCCACCGCACCCCCGGCGGCACCCGCCGGTCCGTCCTGGTGGGTCGGTCGCGGTACCCCGGCTGCCGAGGCGCCGGCCGATCCGGTCGTCCCGCCGATGCCGGGAGCACCCGCCGAACCTGCTGGCGAGCATGACGCTGCGGCTCCTGCGCCCGACGAACACGGCGCACAGGAACCCCAGAACGCACAGGATGCCCAGGAACCCCGGGACGCACAGGGTGCCCGGGACGCCTCCGAGCCGGAGCCCGACGAAACGATCGTGGCGGCGTCGGAGACCAGCGCCACCGACGACCAGCCGGCCGTCGTGTCGCCCCCGCAGCCCGGGGACACGGCCGTGGTCGAGCCACTGATCGACCGTCGACCGCCCCGTCCGGCCCCGCTCGTCACCCCGGGCATGCACGAGACGACCATCTGCCACGTCTGCGGCAACCGGCTCGAACCCGACGACATCTTCTGCGGCGAGTGCGGAGCCGTCCGTCCGGCGGTCACCGCGGCCTTCACCGGCCCGGTCATGCCGCTGCCGATGACCCGACCCGACTGGGCAGCCGAGGAGTCCGACGGGCCGCAGGCCGCCGACGCGGGCAATGCTGCGGACGAGCCGGACGTGCTGGACGAGCCCGACGCGGATCCGGCCGTGCCCGCGGGTCCGAACGGGTCCGACGAGCGCGCTGCAGGCGACGATCCGGACGACGAGATCCCGGTGGACGACGAGTCCCTCCGCGCCGAGGTCGAGCAGTCCGATGCCGGCCGACGTCCCCGCGGGGCGCACGCTGTCCCGGTGACCGAGCCTGATCCGCCGACCGAGGCGTCCGCCGTGCCGCGCACGCCGATCCCGCCGGTGCCCGGTTCCGCCACCGTCCCCTCCTCGGTACCGTCCGCCGACACCGCGGGCGTGCCTTCCGCTGCACCGCTGCCCCCGATCCCGGGAGCGACCGGACCCGCGCTGCCGCTCCCGCCCGTCGACCGGTCGGAGTCGCCCGCAGCGGCCGACGCGCTCGACGACCTCGACGAGGACGTCGACGAGACCCGCATCGTCGCGAAGACCCCGACGCGGGCACCGTTCGTGCTGCACTTCAGCACGGGTGAGCGGCTCGGCGTCCACGGCACGGGCCTGCTCGGCCGACTGCCGCGACCGCAGCCGGGGGAGCGCTACGACGACCTGCTGACCGTGCACGACCCGGGCAAGTCCGTGTCGAAGACGCACCTCGAGCTCGGCCGCGACGGCGACGACCTGTGGGTCTCCGACCGGTTCTCCGGCAACGGCACGGTCGTCCGGCACATCGACGGATCGATCCGCCGCTGCGAGCCCGGTCGTCGGTACCGCGTCGAGCGTGGTGCCCGCGTCGACATCGGTGAGCAGTTCTTCCTGGTGCAGTAGGCGACTTCTCCACAGATCGGGTCCCGGGCCAGCGCTGAGCTGCTCGTTCCTGGTGCGATGGGGTCATGTCCCGGTTCACCGCACGTTGCGTGATCGTGGGGGCCGCGGTCGCGCTCGTCGTGGCCGGGGTCCTCGCGCCGATCAGCGGCGCGGGGCAGGGCGTCCTGCTCGGCGCGGGTGCGTGCTGCGCGCTGGTCGACGTGGTGCTGCACCGTTCGGCCTCGCCAGACCCGGTCGCGGTCGTCGCTCCGCGCGGACCTGACCAGCCCGCCGAGCCCGGACCGCTCGGTGCGCCGGAAACGCTGACGGGCACCGTTCCCGGGGACGGCGACGGCACGCCGGCACTCGTCCTCGGGCACGGTCCGGGCGACCGTGTGCTCCGGGTCGACGCCGTGTCCCACGTCGTGGTCGTCGGTGCCGGAGCACTCGCCGTCGCGGTGTTCCGCGGGCTCGCCGAGCAGCTCCGAGCCGCTGCCGTCCACACCGACGAGGACCTGCGCTGGGCCGCTGCTCCCGAGGTCCTCGACGCCGTGGGGACCAGCAGCGCCGATCCAGCCCCGAGCGCCCGGTCAGCGAGCATCCGGGCAGCGAGCAGCCTGTCAGTGCACGCCCTGCCATGGGGGACCTCGGTCGTGGTGCGGATGGGGGCCGACGGCCGACCGCACGGGTCCGTGGTGCTCGTGGCCGGACTCGGATCGGCGCCTCGTCAGCGGGACGTCACCGTCGAGGTCTCGCGGTACGGCTGCTCCGTTCGTCGACCCGACGACCACGCGGTCGTCCGGGTGTCCCCGGCGCTGCCGGTCCTCGTCCCCGACCCCGTGAGCGCCGATCGATGACCACCGCCGACTCTTGACCAGCGCTGACCCTTGACCAGCGCCGACCAACGATCAGCGCAACCCGGCGCCGACCCGCACCGCGCCGACGGGCACGCCACCACCGAGCACCCGCTCACCCGTCGCCTCGAGCACCTCGGCCACCCCGTCCGGCGCCACGAGCCCGTTCCGCTCGAGCAGCGCCAGGGCCGCCAGGGTGCCGGCCCGCTGCGAGCCGTCGAGCACCTTCACGGCCACGGCCGCGCCTCCGGGCAACCCCATGACCATCACGCCCTCGGCACCGAGCTTCGCCAGCACCTGCAATCGCTCGATGGTGACCGTGTTCGCGCGTCCGACGCCGTCGATCGCCCACGGGTGCGCCAGGACCGCGTCGGTCAGCGCGGCGGAGTCGTCGTCGGCCCGTGCCACCACACCGGCGAACCCGCGTGCCAACCCCGTCAGGGTGAGCGGGAACACGGGGGCACCGCAGCCGTCCGTGCCGACCAGGTCGACGGTCTCGTGCGTGTACTCCTCGACGACGGAACGCACCCGCTGCTGCAGCGGGTGCTCGATGTCGAGGTACGTGGCTTCGTCCCACCCGTTCACCCGGCAGGCCGCGAGCATGCCGGCGTGCTTGCCGGAGCAGTTCATCGCCAGGCGGCGGGGGCCGTCCATCGTCCGGGCGGTCCCGCGGTCGAAGGGCATGTCGGGCGGGCAGCCGAGGTCGGATTCGACGTGGTCGAAGGACTCGAGCATGTGCAGGGCGAGCGCCTGGTGCGCCGCGGTGCCGGCGTGACTCGCGGTGGTGAGGACGAGTTCCTCGTCGGAGAACAGCGCACCGGCACGTCGGACGGCCAGGGCCTGGAACGGCTTCATGGTGGAACGCGGGTAGATGCTCGCGGTCACGTCGCCGACGGAGTCGATCACGGTGCCGCTCGCGTCGACGACGACTCCGGCGCCGACGTGCCGGCTCTCGTCGAACCCTGAGCGTTCGAGCACCGCCAGCTCGACGGAACCGTCGGCGGTGAGAGGATGGCGATCACTGCGGACTTCGGGGCTCTCCGTCATGCCGCCATGCTAGCCAAGGCGAAGGGGCGCACCCGTGCACGACCACTCCTACGAGGTCTCCGTCAGCTGGACCGGCGACCGCGGGACCGGCACCTCCGGGTACCGCGACTACGGACGCGAACACGTGGTCTCGGCGACCGGCAAGCCCGACGTCCCCGGCTCCGCCGACCCGACGTTCCGCGGGGACCGTGACCGCTGGAACCCCGAGGAGATGGTGGTCGCGGCGCTGGCCCAGTGCCACATGCTCAGCTACCTGCACGTCGCGGTGACGAAGGGCTTCACCGTCGTCGACTACCAGGACACCGCGACCGCGTCGCTCCGCCTGAACCGCGACGGTTCGGGTGAACTGACCGAGGCGACCCTGCACCCGGTCGTCACCATCCTCGAAGCCGACCGGGCCGCGGACGCCGAAGCCGCACACGTCACCGCGAACGAGCTCTGCTTCATCGCGCGGTCCGTGGCGTTCCCGGTGCACCACGAGCCGCAGCTGGTCGTCCGACCTGCGTCATTGGCAGGGGACTCTTCGACAGGTGGGGCAGACTAGGTCCTCGTGAAGCGTCTCCGCCTGCTCCCGATCGCCATCGTCCCCGCCGTCGTGCTGGGACTCGCCGCCTGCTCCGGCTCCGGTTCGAACGGGTCCTCGGCCTCGCCGACCCCGTCGGCCAGTGCCACGGCCTCGGCGATCACCTCCTGCCCCGACCCGGGCAAGTCGTCAGACGCCATCAAGGCGACCGGGTCGTTCGGTGGTCCGAAGGCCCCGACCGTGAAGTTCTCGTCCGGCCTGTCCGCGAAGACGCCGCAGGCCACCCGCCTCGTGAAGGGCAAGGGCGCGGCGCTCGACGAGGGCGACTACGCGCAGGTCTCCTACAGCGTGTACGAGGCATCGGACGCCAAGAAGCTCGGCACCGTCGGCTTCGACGAGGGCAACCCGCAGGTGCTCTCCGTCGGCGGATCGGGCTTCGGCGCGCTCCTCGCCTGCTCGAAGGTGGGCGACCGGGTTGCCGCGGTCGGACAGTCCTCGGCACTCGGCTTCAACACCGGCGGTGAGATCGTCGTGGTCGCCGACGTCGTCGCGCAGACCCCGACCAAGGCGACCGGTACCCCGCAGGACCAGGACCCGGGCCTGCCCACGGTCAAGGACAAGGCCTCGGGCGAGCCGGAGATCACGGTCCCCGACGGCGTCAAGGCGCCCACGAAGACCACGGTCGAGGTGCTCAAGCAGGGCGACGGCACCGAGATCGCCGACGGCGACACCGCACTCGTGCAGTACAAGGGCGTCGTCTACGACACCGGCAAGGAGTTCGACTCCTCGTGGTCGAAGGGTGTCCCCACCACCTTCACCGTGTCGGAGAGCGCGCTCATCAAGGGCTTCGTCACCGGGCTCGTCGGGCAGAAGGTCGGCTCGCAGGTCCTGATCGTCGCCACGCCGGAGGACGCCTACGGCGCGAACCCGCAGGAGGGCTCGGGCATCCCGAAGAACGCCACGCTCGTCTTCGTGGTCGACATCCTCGCCAAGGGCTGACCGTGACGGACGGCCGCCTCGGCACCACCGGTCCGGACCGTCGGCGGATCGTCGTCCTCGGCAGCACCGGCTCGATCGGCACCCAGGCGCTCGACGTCGTCGCCCGCAACCCCGACCGGTTCGAGGTCGTCGGGCTCACCGCCGGCAGCAACCGCGACCTGGTCGCGGAACAGGCCGCCCGGTTCGGCGTCCACGACACGGCGTTTGGCGCGGCCGACTCGGAGCAGCTCGTCCGGAGCGTCGAGGCCGACGTCGTCCTGAACGGCATCACCGGCTCGGTCGGCCTCGGCCCGACGCTCGCGGCGCTCGAGAGCGGTGCCGTGCTCGCCCTCGCGAACAAGGAGAGCCTGATCGTCGGCGGCTCCCTCGTGCAGCAGGCCGCGGCGCCCGGGCAGATCGTGCCCGTGGACAGCGAGCACTCCGCGATCGCGCAGGCGCTGCGCTCCGGCGCCGACGCCGAGGTGCAGCGGCTCGTCCTGACGGCGAGTGGCGGTCCGTTCCGTGGGCGCACCCGCGAGCAGCTCCGTGACGTCACCCCCACCCAGGCACTGGCGCACCCGACCTGGGACATGGGTCTCGTCGTCACGACGAACTCCGCGACCCTGGTCAACAAGGGGCTCGAGGTCATCGAGGCCCACCTGCTCTTCGACGTGCCGTACGACCGCATCGACGTCACCGTGCACGCGCAGTCGATCGTGCACTCCATGGTCGAGTTCGTCGACGGCTCCACCATCGCCCAGGCGTCGCCGCCGGACATGCGTCTGCCGATCGCGCTCGGCCTGGCCTGGCCGGACCGGGTGCCCGGCGTCGGCGTGCCGCTCGACTGGACGGCCGCGAGCACGTGGACGTTCGAGCCGCTCGACCAGGACGCCTTCGGCGCCGTCGCCCTCGCCAAGCGGGTGGGCGAGCTGGGCGGGACGTTCCCGGCCGTGTTCAACGCCGCGAACGAGCAGGCCGTCGCCGCGTTCCACGCTGGCGCGATCGGTTTCCTGGACATCGTCGACACGGTCGAGCGCGTCGTCGAGGAGCACACCGCGGGGGAGCCGTCCCTCGACGGCGTGCTCGCGGCGGAGCAGTGGGCCCGCACCGCTGCGGACCGCGCGCTGACCCGCTGACGCGAGTCGCGCCTCCCGTCCGACGCGGAGGCGGCAGACCGCGGACGTGACGCACCGGCCTGGAGGCCCAGATCACCTCTCAGACGGCGCTCGGCTCCGTCATGGAATCAGTCCCGTACTCTTTCCCGGTGACCGTCGAATCCGTCCTGCTCTTCGTCCTCGGCGTGGTCGTCTTCATCATCGGCCTGCTGGTCTCGATCGGACTCCACGAGCTGGGGCACCTGTCCTTCGCGAAGCTCTTCAACGTCAAGGTGACGCAGTACTCACTGGGCTTCGGCAAGGCGATGTGGTCGTTCAAGCGGGGTGAGACCGAGTATGGGATCCGCCCGATCCTGCTCGGTGGGTACATCTCGATGGTCGGCATGCTCAAGCCGCGCGCCTCGGGCCGGGCGAACGCCATCACGAACACCGGCATGTACGGCGCGTTCGTGCAGGACGCCCGCCAGGCCAGCGCCGAGCAGATCGCGGACTCCGGCGGTGACGACTCCCGTGCCTTCTACCGCCTGACGCCGTGGAAGCGGATCATCGTGATGGTCGCGGGCCCGGCGATGAACCTGGTCATCGGCATCGTGCTGTTCGGTGTGCTGCTGTGCGGGTTCGGGGCGCCGACGACGACCTTCACGTCGAGCGTCGGGTGCGTGCTGCCGAACAGCCAGACGACCGAGTGCTCGCCCGGCGACGCGGTGTCCCCGGCGAAGCAGGCCGGCATCGAGTCCGGCGACGTCGTGCTCTCGGTGAACGGCGAGCAGGACCCCACGATCACCCGCGTCTCCGAGGTCTTCCAGGAGTCCGCCGGTGAGCAGGTCACCGTGGTCGTCGAGCGCGACGGTGCCCGGAAGACCCTCGAGATCACCCCGACGACCGCCACCCGCGACGTCTACGACGCCGAGGGCAAGGTCGTTAAGAACGACGACGGCACCACGAAGACCCAGCGCGTCGGCGTGGTCGGCGTCAGCATCGGGCAGTCCCTGGTGCGGCAGTCCCCGGCCGAGGTGTTGCCCGCGACCGGCGCCCAGATCGCGGCGTCGGCGCACCTGATCATCGACCTGCCGCAGCGTCTGGTCGCCGTGTGGAACGCCGCGTTCGGTGCCCAGGAGCGGTCGCAGGACAGCCCCGTGTCGGTGGTGGGCGTGGGCCGCGCGATCGGCGAGGTCTCGTCGATGAGCGGCGTCCCCGTCGTCGACAAGGCGTACACGATCCTCGGGCTGCTGGCCTCGCTCAACATCGGCCTGTTCGTGCTGAACATGGTGCCGCTGCTGCCGCTCGACGGCGGACACATCGCGGGTGCGCTCTGGGAAGCGATCAAGCGACGGTCGTTCAAGCTCGTCGGCAAGGCGGACCCGGGGCCCATCGACCTGGCGAAGACGATGCCGCTGACGATGGTCGTCGTGGTGCTGTTGGCGGGCATGAGCGCGCTGCTCATCTACGCCGACATCGTGCGGCCGGTGAACCTGTTCGGGTAGTCGCTCCGGCGCTACGCTCAGCGGATGACCACAGCCGCCCCGAACCCTCCCGAGGTTCGCACCGTCGAGCGCCAGGGCCTCGACGTCATCGCCGAGTCCGATCGGAAGGGCACCCCACGTGGACTGTTCTGGCCGTGGTTCGCCGCCAACATCTCCGTGCTCGGCCTGAGCTACGGCTCCTTCGTCCTCGGTTTCGGCATCTCGCTGGCCCAGGCGACGATCGTCTCGGTGATCGGGGTGGTGTTCTCGTTCCTGCTGTGCGGCGTCGTCGCGATCGCCGGCAAACGCGGGTCCGCGCCGACGATGGTGCTGAGCCGCGCGGCCTTCGGGGTCCGCGGCAACCGGGTGCCGTCGTTCCTCAGCTGGGTCCTCACCGTCGGGTGGGAGACGTCGCTCGCCGCCCTGGCGGTCCTGGCGACCTCGACGGTGTTCACCGAGCTCGGCTGGGACGGCGGGGTGCTGACGAAGATCGTCGCGCTCATCGTGGTCGCCGCACTGATCGTCGGAGCCGGCATCGCCGGGTTCGACGTCATCATGCGCCTGCAGACCGTGATCACCGTCGTCACCGCCGTGTTGACCGTCGTCTACATCGTGCTCGCCGCGCCGACCATCGACTTCGCAGCGCTCGGTGCCCTGCCGTCCGGCAGCGGGCAGAACGTCATCGGGGCGCTCGTCCTCGTGATGACCGGGTTCGGACTCGGCTGGGTGAACGCCGCCGCTGACTACTCGCGGTACCTGCCACGGAATGCCTCGACGGGCGGGGTCGTCGGCTGGACGACGTTCGGCGGTGCCCTCGCACCGGCGGTCCTCGTGGTGATCGGCGTGATGCTTGCAGGGTCGTCACCGGACCTGAACGACGCGATCGGAGCCGACCCGATCGGCGCGCTCACGACGCTGCTCCCGGTCTGGTTCCTCATCCCGTTCGCGATCGTGGCGATCCTCGGGCTCGTCGGGGGAGCCGTCCTCGACATCTACTCGTCGGGCCTCGCACTGCTGAGCGTCGGCGTGAAGATCTCGCGTCCGGCGGCCGCGGGCGTCGACGGTGTGATCATGGTCGCCGGTGCGGTCTACGTCGCCTTCTTCGCGCAGGACTTCATCTCGCCGTTCCAGGCCTTCCTCGTGACCCTCGGCGTCCCGATCGCGGCGTGGGCCGGGATCTTCGTCGCCGACGTCCTGCTCCGTCGACGCGCCTACGCGGAAGCCGAGCTCGACGACCGCCGCGGGCGCTACGGCGACGTCCGGTGGCTGCCCATCGCGCTCGTCGTGCTCGGTACCGTGCTCGGGTGGGGCCTGGTGACGAACACCTACGGCGTCCCGGCCTGGCTCAACTGGCAGGGCTACCTGCTCGGCCCGTTCGGCCTCGGTGGCCGCGAGGGGCCGTGGGCCTACGCGAACCTCGGCGTCCTCGTCGCCTTGGTCGTCGGGTTCCTCGGCACGCTGCTGTTCGCTCGCGGCTCGATCCGCCGCCAGGAAGCACTCGCCACCCCGGACGACCTGCGATGAGCGCGGAGATCCCCGACGACGCCTGGCTCGTGGTCATCGACATGCAGCAGGTCTTCACGGGCGAGAACCCGTGGGCCGCCCCGCGCTACGACCACGCCGGCGCCGGCATCGAGCGGCTCCTCCCGCGGTTCACGGGCCGCACGGTCTTCACCCGCTTCGTGGCTCCGGCGGAGCCCGAGGGTGCGTGGGTGCCGTACTACCGCGACTGGCCCTTCGCACTGGTGCCGGAGGCCGACCCCCTGTACGCGCTCACCGAGCCCTTCGCGTCGGCCGCCGCGGACCGGAACGACCCCGTCGTGACGGAACCGACCTTCGGCAAGTGGGGGACGAGCCTCCAGTCCGTCGTCGGCGACCACCCGCACCTGGTGCTCACGGGAGTGTCGACCGACTGTTGCGTGCTGTCGACCGCGCTGGCCGCGGCCGACGCCGGTGCGTCGGTGACCGTCGTGGCGGACGCCTGTGCCGGCGCCAGCGACGAGGACCACGACCGAGCGCTCGCGGTGATGCGGCTCTACGCCCCGCTGATCACGGTCGTCGACTCGGTCCGGGAGCTCTGAACAGACGCACGGGGACCGGACCCGGCACGGTCAGACCGAGCGCGTAGAGTGCTCACGTGCCCGCAGTCAACCTCGGTATGCCCAAGTCCCCCGAAACCCTCGCTCCGCGTCGCAAGTCGCGGCAGATCCGGGTCGGCAAGGTGCTCGTGGGCGGCGACGCCCCGGTGTCCGTTCAGTCGATGACCACGACGCAGACCACCAACATCAACGCGACGCTGCAGCAGATCGCTGAACTCACGGCCTCGGGCTGCGACATCGTCCGGGTCGCCGTGCCCACGCAGGACGACGCCGACGCGCTGGCGATCATCGCGAAGAAGTCGCAGATCCCCGTGATCGCCGACATCCACTTCCAGCCGAAGTACGTCTTCCAGGCGATCGACGCCGGCTGTGCCGCCGTCCGCGTCAACCCGGGCAACATCCGCAAGTTCGACGACCAGGTCGGCGCGATCGCCAAGGCCGCCAAGGACGCAGGCGTCTCGCTCCGCATCGGCGTGAACGCGGGGTCGCTCGAGCCGAGCCTGCTGCAGAAGTACGGCAAGGCCACCCCCGAGGCGCTCGTCGAGTCCGCGGTGTGGGAAGCCTCCCTGTTCGAGGAGCACGACTTCCACGACTTCAAGATCTCGGTCAAGCACAACGACCCGATCGTGATGGTCAAGGCCTACCGGCAGCTCGCCGCCGCCGGTGACTGGCCGCTGCACCTCGGCGTGACCGAGGCCGGCCCGGAGTTCCAGGGCACGATCAAGAGCGCCACCGCGTTCGGCATCCTGCTGGCCGAGGGCATCGGCGACACCATCCGCGTGTCGCTCTCCGCCCCGCCCGCGCAAGAGGTCAAGGTCGGCCTGCAGATCCTGCAGTCGCTCAACCTGCGCGAGCGCAAGCTCGAGATCGTCTCCTGCCCGAGCTGCGGTCGCGCGCAGGTCGACGTCTACCAGCTCGCGAACGACGTCACCAAGGGGCTCGAGGGCATGACCGTCCCGCTCCGCGTCGCCGTCATGGGCTGCGTCGTGAACGGCCCGGGCGAGGCGCGCGAGGCCGACCTCGGCGTCGCTTCGGGCAACGGCAAGGGGCAGATCTTCGTCAAGGGCCAGGTCGTCAAGACCGTGCCCGAGGCCGAGATCGTCCAGACGCTCATCGACGAGGCGAACCGCATCGCGGACGAGATGGGTCCGGCCGCCGCCACCGGCACGCCCCAGGTGATCATGGCGCCGTAGGCGCGACCACCCTCCGACCGGAGGCCCGGTGCCAGCTGGCACCGGGCCTCCGGTCCGTCGTCGTGCGGTACCGGCACTGGTGCCATCGCCGGTCGGTACGGTGCGCGCTTCGCGCTTCCGTGCCGCGTTGATCGCCCCGTGCGAGCCTGCCGGCGCGCACGCAGCGGCCGCCGCCGCACCGGCCGATGAACCTCGCACGGTGCGGCTCCGCTCCGCGTCGCCGGCGGCGCCCGCGACGCGCGTGCCGGACCGGGGAACGCCGCGGAGGCTCGCTGCGGCTGCTCGACGCGCGTCCCCTCCGCACGGTGCGGACTTCGCGAGCGGCCGCCGGATTGACCGCCCCGTGCGAGGCTGCAGGCGCGCACGCAGCGGCTGCCGCCGCACCGGCCGACGAACCTCGCACCGTGCGGCTCTGCTCCGCGTCGCCGACGGCGCCCGCGGCGCGGCCGACGCGGGCGACGCACCGCGGACCGGCTCGGAGGCCCGCTGCGGCTGCTCGACGCGCGTCCCCTCCGCACAGTGCGGACTTCGCGAGCGGCCGCCGCGTTGATCGCCCCGTGCGAGCCTGCAGGCGCGCACGCAGCGGCTGGTGGCGCACCGGCCAGCGAACCGCGCACCGTGCCGAACCGCGCCGCTCGCGCCCAGCGGCGGGGACACCGCAGCGAACCCGCGCCGTCGGCCCGTCGCCACTAGGCTTGCCCCGTGGTCACACGGCTTTCGCATCTGTTCCTCCGTACGCTCCGCGACGACCCCTCCGACGCCGAGGTGACGAGCCACAAGCTGCTCGTCCGCGCCGGGTACGTCCGTCGCCAGTCCCCGGGGATCTTCGCCTGGCTGCCGCTCGGCCTCCGGGTGCGCGCCAAGATCGAGGCGATCATCCGCGACGAGATGGTCGCAGCCGGTGCGCAGGAGGTCCTGCTGCCCGCGCTCCTGCCCCGTGAGCCGTACGAGGCGACGAACCGCTGGACCGAGTACGGCGACGGCATGTTCCGCCTGCAGGACCGCAAGGGGTCCGACTACCTGCTCGCCCCCACGCACGAGGAGATGTTCGCGCTCCTGGTGAAGGACCTGTACTCGTCCTACAAGGACCTGCCGGTCACGCTGTTCCAGATCCAGGACAAGTACCGCGACGAGGCCCGGCCCCGCGCCGGACTCCTGCGCGGCCGCGAGTTCACCATGAAGGACGCGTACTCGTTCGACCTCACCGACGAGGGCCTCGAGCGCAGCTACCAGGTCATGCGGGACGCGTACGAGAAGATCTTCGCCCGCCTCGGCCTCGACTACGTCATCGTCAAGGCCGACGCCGGCGCGATGGGCGGCTCCAAGTCCGAGGAGTTCCTGCACCCGATCGGCGTCGGCGAGGACACCTTCGTCCGCAGCGCCGGCGGCTACGCGGCCAACGTCGAGGCGTACGTCACCCCCGTCCCCGAGTCGCTGCCGATCGAGGGCCAGCCGGAGCCCGTGCTGCTGCCGGCGTCGGACACCCCGACGATCGACACGCTCGTCGCCCACGCGAACCAGGTCGCGCCGCGCGAGGGTGCGCCGTGGACCGCGGCGGACACGCTGAAGAACGTCGTCCTCGCGCTCACCCACCTCGACGGCACGCGCGAGGTCGTGGTCGTCGGCCTGCCCGGTGACCGTGACGTCGACCTGAAGCGCGCCGAGGTGTCGTTCGCCCCGGCCGAGGTCGAGGCCGCCGGCGACGACGACTTCAAGAAGCACCGGGGCCTGGTGAAGGGCTACATCGGCCCGCAGGTCCTCGGCGCCGACAGCGCCACCGGCCTGCGCTACTTCGTCGACCCCCGTGTGGTCGACGGCACGAGCTGGATCACCGGCGCCAACGAGCGCGGCGTGCACGTCTCCGGCCTCGTCGCCGGCCGTGACTTCGTGGCCGACGGTGTCGTCGAGGTCTCCGACGTCCGTGCCGGTGACCCGTCCCCGGACGGCTCCGGCCCGCTCGAGACCGCGCGCGGCATGGAGATCGGGCACGTCTTCCAGCTCGGCCGGAAGTACGCCGAGGCGCTCGGTCTCAAGGTGCAGGACGAGAACGGCAAGCTCGCGACGGTCACGATGGGCTCGTACGGCATCGGCGTGACCCGCATCCTCGCGATCCTGGCCGAGTCCCACAACGACGAGAAGGGCCTGGTCTGGCCGAAGAACGTCGCGCCGTTCGACGTGCACATCGTCGCCACCGGCCGTGACCAGGTCGCCTACGAGCTGGCGGCGTCCGTCGTCGCCGAGCTCGAGGGCGAGCGGTTCGACGTGCTGTACGACGACCGCCCCAAGGTCTCGCCCGGCGTGAAGCTCCGTGACGCCGAACTGCTCGGCATGCCGATCGTCGTCGTCGCCGGTCGCGGCGCCGCCGAGGGCGTCGTCGAGCTGTGGGACCGCGCGACCGGCGACCGCCGCGACGTGCCGGTGGCCGAGCTGCTCGACGCGGTCCGCGTGATCTAGACGCGACCCCTGACGGACGGGCGTGCCCCGCTCAGCGGTGACGCGCCAGCGTCACGCGGGGCGCGCCGACCGAGCCTGCGAGGGAGGGGTGCGACGTCGCCACGGGCCTCCTGTCCGTCTCCTGGTTCTGGGGTACGCTTGTGGCCGACTTCTGCGCAGTTCCACCCCGCAGGAGCGACTCATCTGAATACGGAGGCATCTCGGTGAAGATCGATCTCGCAGTCCTGCGACTCATGGAGCGCGAGCGGGAGATCCCGTTCGACGAGCTCGTCCAGATCATCGAATCTGCCATCCTGACCGCCTACCAGAAGCACGCCGACGAGAACGGCGAGCCGGCCCACGCGCAGTCGCGTGTGGAGCTCGACCGCAAGTCCGGCGAGGTCAGCGTCTACGTCCCCGAGCTCGACGACGAGGGCACCGTCATCGGTGAAGCCGTCGACCAGCCGAGCGACTTCGGACGCATCGCGGCCTTCGCGGCGAAGCAGGTCATCAACCAGCGCCTGCGCGACATCGGCGACGACAAGATCCTCGGCGAGTTCCGCGGCAAGGAAGGCGACATCGTCGCGGGCGTGGTCCAGCAGGGCCCGAACCCGAAGATGGTGCACGTCGACCTCGGCACGATCGAGGCGATCCTGCCGCCCGAAGAGCAGGTGCCGGGGGAGTCGTACAAGCACGGCTCCCGCATCCGCGTCTACGTGACGAGCGTCGCCCGTGGCAACAAGGGCCCGCAGATCATCGTGTCGCGCACCCACCCGGGCCTCGTCCGGAAGCTCTTCGCACTCGAGGTCCCGGAGATCGCGTCCGGCGTCGTCGAGATCACCTCGCTCGCCCGCGAGGCCGGCCACCGCACGAAGATCGCCGTCAAGGCGAACGAGCCCGGCGTGAACGCGAAGGGTGCCTGCATCGGCGAGCTCGGCGCACGTGTCCGTGCGGTCACGAACGAGCTCGGTGCCGAGAAGATCGACATCGTCGACTACTCGTCCGACCTCGCATCGTTCGTCGCGAGCGCCCTGTCGCCGGCCAAGGTGACGAGCGCGTTCGTGCTCGACGCCTCGACGAAGGCCGTCCGCGCGCTCGTGCCGGACTACCAGCTGTCGCTCGCGATCGGCAAGGAAGGGCAGAACGCCCGCCTCGCCGCGAAGCTCACCGGCGCCCGCATCGACATCCAGCCGGACTCCATCCTGGACGGCGAGGACTAGGACGATTTCGCTCCCGGCGCGCCCTGCGAGGGCGCGCCGGATCGCGCACGTCCGAGGCAAGGAGTAGAGTGGTTCCCGTCAGAACGTGCATCGGCAGTCGTCGTCGCGCTTCCCGATCCTCCCTCCTCCGAGTCGTCGCCCTGAGCGATGGCCGTGTCGTGGCGGATCCGAAGGCAGTCATGCCGGGCCGGGGAGCGTGGCTCACACCGACCGTCGATGCCTACGATCTGGCCGTCAAGCGCAGGGCTTTCCGCCGTGCGCTCCGGTTGGATCGCGATCCCGACACGTCCGCGGTGCTCGACCACATCGTCGGTCTCCCACAGGAACCGGCCGAGCGCCCGGACATGACAGAACAGGCTGAACGGCTTATGGACAACTGATGAGCGGCTCGAAATGAGACCCGTCATCCATTGAGTCCTGCCCCTTCACGGGGTGGGACCCGTGAAGGAGAACAGTGGCTAAACCACGCGTACACGAGATCGCAAGCGAACTCGGCGTCGACAGCAAGACCGCACTCGAGAAGCTCAAGGAGCTCGGCGAGTTCGTCCGGGGTGCCAGCTCGAGCATCGAGCCCCCCGTGGCACGGAAGCTCCGTGCCGCCCTCCAGGCAGACGGCGCCCCCGCGGCGAAGCCCGCCGCCGCGGCCTCCGCGCCGAGCGCACCCGCCAAGGCCAGCGCGCCGAAGTCGAGTGCACCCAAGCCCGGCGGTCCCCGTCCGGGTCCGGCTCGTCCGGCACCGGCTCCCGAGCCCGAGGCCCCGGCAGCACCCGCTGCCGACGTCCCCGCACCGGCCGCACCGAAGTCCGTCGCCCAGCGACAGGCCGAGGCCGAGGCCGCGCAGAAGGCCCGTGCCGAGAAGCAGGCCGCTGAGAAGCAGGCCGCCGAGCAGGCAGGCGGGTCGACCGACGCTGCTCCGAAGTCCGACGCCGTGAAGCCGGGCACCAGCCCGAAGGCTCCCGCGGCAGCCGGTCCGAAGCCGGGTGGCCCCAAGCCCGGTGCACGTCCGGGCAACAACCCGTACTCGTCGAACCAGGGCATGGGCTCGCGCCCGCCGCGCCCCGGCAACAACCCGTACTCGTCCAACCAGGGCATGGGCCAGCGCCCGGCCGCCGGCGCAGCCGGTGGCGGTGGCATCCCGCGTCCGCAGCCCCCGCGTCCGGGCACGCCCCGTCCGGGTGCTCCGCGTCCGGGTGGTCCCGGTCAGGGCAACCGTCCCAACGGCTTCGGGCAGCGCCCGGGCCAGGGTGGTGGCCGTGGCGGCCCCGGTGCCCGTCCGGGTGCCGGTGGCGGTGCCGGTGGCGGCTTCCCGCGTCCGGCCTTCAGCGGCCCGCGTCCCGCCGGTGGCGGTGGCCGTGGTCGTGGCCCCGGTGGTGGTACCGCCGGTGCGTTCGGTCGCGGTGGCGGCAAGAGCCGTGCCCGCAAGTCGAAGCGGACGAAGCGCGCCGAGTACGAGATGCGTCAGGCCCCGTCGCTCGGCGGTGTGCAGGTCCCTCGTGGCGACGGCAACACGGTCGTCCGACTCCGTCGTGGTGCGAGCATCTCGGACTTCGCGGACAAGATCGACGCCATGCCCGGCAACCTCGTGACGGTGCTGTTCCACCTCGGTGAGATGGCGACCGCGACCGAGTCGCTGGACGAGGCCACGTTCGAGGTCCTCGGTGACGAGCTGGGCTACAAGATCCAGATCGTCTCGCCCGAGGACGAGGACAAGGAGCTCCTCGAGGGCTTCGACATCGACCTCGACGCAGAACTCGAGGACGAAGACGACGACGTGCTGCAGCAGCGGCCGCCGGTGGTCACCGTCATGGGTCACGTCGACCACGGCAAGACCCGCCTCCTCGACGCGATCCGCAACTCGAAGGTCGTCGAGGGCGAGGCCGGTGGCATCACCCAGCACATCGGTGCCTACCAGATCGTCGCGCAGCACGAGGGCATCGACCGCCCGATCACCTTCATCGACACCCCGGGTCACGAGGCCTTCACGGCCATGCGTGCCCGTGGTGCCCAGGTGACGGACATCGCGATCCTCGTGGTCGCGGCGGACGACGGCATCATGCCGCAGACCATCGAGGCGTTGAACCACGCGCAGTCGGCCGGTGTGCCGATCGTCGTCGCGGTCAACAAGATCGACAAGGAAGGCGCGAACCCCGCCAAGGTCCGCCAGCAGCTCACCGAGTACAACCTGGTGGCCGAGGAGTACGGCGGCGACGTCATGTTCGTCGACGTGTCGGCGCGGCAGAACATCGGCATCCAGGAGCTCCTGGACGCCGTGCTGCTCACCGCGGACGCCGGTCTCGACCTGCGTGCGAACCCCGACAAGGACGCCCGTGGTGTCGCGATCGAGGCCCGGCTCGACAAGGGTCGCGGTGCAGTCGCCACGGTCCTCATCCAGTCCGGCACGCTCCACGTCGGTGACGCCATCGTGGCGGGCACGGCCTACGGTCGAGTCCGTGCGATGACGGACGAGAACGGGGTCGCGGTCAAGGCCGCGACGCCGAGCCGTCCGGTCCAGGTGCAGGGTCTGTCCTCGGTGCCCCGCGCCGGTGACACCTTCCTCGTCACGGAAGAGGACCGCACGGCGCGTCAGATCGCTGAGAAGCGTGAAGCCGCCGAGCGCAACGCCCTGCTGGCGAAGTCGCGCAAGCGCATCTCGCTCGAGGACTTCACCCGTGCGCTCGAAGAGGGCAAGGTCGAGTCGCTCAACCTCATCATCAAGGGTGACGTCTCCGGTGCCGTCGAGGCACTCGAGCAGTCGCTCCTGGACATCGAGGTCGACGACAGCGTCCAGCTCCGCATCCTGCACCGCGGTGTCGGTGCGATCACGGAGTCGGACATCGACCTCGCCACGATCGACAACGCCATCGTCATCGGCTTCAACGTCCGTCCGGACGTCAAGGCCCGTGAGCGTGCGGCGCGCGAAGGCATCGACGTGCGCTTCTACTCGGTCATCTACAACGCACTCGACGACATCGAGCAGTCCCTCAAGGGCATGCTCAAGCCCGAGTACGAAGAGGTCCAGTCGGGCGTCGCCGAGATCCGCGAGGTGTTCCGTTCCTCGAAGTTTGGCAACATCGCGGGTGTCATCGTCCGCTCCGGCACGATCACGCGCAACGCCAAGGCGCGCGTCATCCGCGAGGGTGTGGTGGTCGCCGATGGCCTGGCCATCGAGTCACTGCGTCGCTTCAAGGACGACGTGACCGAGGTCCGCACGGACTTCGAAGCCGGTATCGGTCTGGGCAAGTTCAACGACATCCAGATCGGCGACGAGGTCGAGACGACCGAACTCGTCGAGAAGCCGCGCGACTGATCGCGTGACTCCTCTGGGCCCCGGCCTCCCCACGCGGGAGGCCGGGGCCCGACCCCTTTCCCACGCAGGACCACCGGCGGGAAGCGTCCCGCCACTGCCTCAGGAGGCACCCAATGGCCGATCCGCAGCGCGCACGCAAGATGGCGGACCGCATCAAGGAAGTCGTCGCACGTCGACTCGACAAGGGTCTGCGGGACCCGCGACTCGGGTTCGTCACGATCACCGACGTCCGTGTGACCGGTGACCTGCAGCACGCGTCGATCTTCTACACCGTCTACGGCACCGACGAGGAGCGTGCGGACTCCGCCGCGGCGCTCAAGGCCGCGACCGGCATGCTCCGGTCCGAGGTCGGCAAGAACATCACCGCCCGGCTCACGCCGTCGCTCGAGTTCATCGCCGACGCCCTGCCCGAGACCTCGGCGCACATGGAGGACCTGCTCGTGCAGGCCCAGGTGCGCGACGAGCAGGTCCGCGCAGCCTCGGTCGGTGCGACGTACGCCGGGGACGCCGACCCGTACAAGCGCGACGAGGACGACGCCGACGACGACGCGGCCGAGACCGACGGCTCCGCCGAGCCGCGTTCCTAGACCCCGGGCAGCTGGTAGCCGCTCGCGTCGTCCCCGACGGCTAGTCCGTCACGCAGGAGCGACGCGAGCGCCCGGTCCCGTTGGTCGGCGTCCGGCCACACCGGTTCGATCTCGGACCGGGTGACCGGCACGTCGCTGGCGCGCAGCTCGGCCATGATCAGGCCGCGCACCTGGCGGTCACTGCCGGCGAACTTCGCCTGCCGCGGAGCCCTCGGCCCGTCGTGCTCCGGGTACCCGGCCGCACGCCACGCGCAGCGGTCCGCGATCGGGCACGCATCGCACGCGGGGGAGCGGGACACGCACACGAGCGCGCCGAGCTCCATCACGGCGGCGTTCGTGACAGCTGCGTCGTCGCGGTCCGCCGGCAGCACGGACTCCATCAGCGGGAGGTCCTGCTTCGCCTTCGCCGGCCCGGGTTCGCCCTGGCCGAGGACCGCACGTGCGAGCACGCGGCGCACGTTGACGTCCACGACCGGGTGCCGGTCGCCGTACGCGAAGACCGCGACGGCGCGGGCGGTGTAGTCGCCGATGCCCGGCAGGGCGAGCAGGGCGTCGACGTCGCGGGGCACGACGTTGCCGTGGTGGGTCGCGATGGCGGTCGCCGCCGCGTGCAGCGCGAGCGAGCGTCTCGGGTAGCCGAGCCGGTCCCAGGCACGCACCGCCTCGGACGGGGGCGAGTCCGCGAGGTCGCGAGGCGTCGGCCACCGGGTGAGCCACGCCTCCAGTCGGGGGACCACGCGCGCGACCTGCGTCTGCTGCAGCATGATCTCGCTGACGAGCGTCCCCCACGCGGGGAAGCCGGGGCGGCGCCACGGCAGGTCCCGAGCCTGCTGCCGGAACCACGCGATCAGCGGGGTCGCGATGTCGGGCCGTTCCGGCGTGGTCGACTCCTGCACACCGCCTCGCGCGGTCGGTTTGTCCACATCCGGTCTGGAGGCCCGACTCGCGTTCACCTCGACAGCCTACGGTGGACGCATGGCACGCTGGGCACCCGAAGAGACCGACACGATGGCTGCGATCGCCGCAGAGGCGATCGCGCAGGTCGGCACGAACCGCACGGTCATCGGCGTCGACGGGCAGGACGGCACCGACCTCGAACGGGTCGCGGCCGCGCTCGTCACCGGTTTCGAGCGGCACGGTGTCTCCGCGATGGCCGCCGCCGCGCCGTCCGCCGACCAGGACACGCTCCGGTCCGACCTGGTGACGCCCTTCCGCACGACCGGAGCCGGTGACGGTGTCCTGATCGTGCACGGGCGGGGCATCCTGGCCCCCGGGGTCCGTACCCTGTGGCGCTGGTCGCTGTGGGTCGAGCAGGAGTCCGGCCGACTCGAGCGCCGCGCCGACGTGAAGATCGCGGCCTCCGCCGTGCTCGACGTCACCGATCCCGAGCACCCCCGCCGCGAGTGGAACGACGCCTGCTGACCGGCGCTGGTAATCTCGCCTGGTGCTCGAAACCGCGCCGGACGGCATCCTCCTCGTCGACAAACCGCAGGGGATCTCCAGCCACCGGGTGGTCTCCATCGCCCGTCGGCGCCTCGGCCTGAAGAAGGTCGGCCACGCCGGCACCCTCGACCCCATGGCGACGGGGCTGCTGCTGCTCGGCATCGGGCCGTCCACCCGGTTGCTGACGCACCTGGTGGGCCTTGACAAGACCTACACGGCGACCATCCGGCTCGGTGTCTCCACGGACTCCGACGACGCCGACGGCACCCCGACCGCTGCTGTCGGTGTGGGAACTGCCGACGTCTCGGACGACGCCGTCGAGACCGCCGTCGCAGCACAGCGGGGCGTGATCGACCAGGTCCCTTCCACGGTCAGCGCGATCAAGGTCGACGGGCGCCGCGCCTACGACCTGGCGCGCAAGGGCGAGGCGGTGGAGCTCAAGTCCCGCACGGTGACCGTCTCGCAGTTCGACGTCACCACGCGGAACGAGCGGACCGTCGCCGTCGACGGCACCGACGTCGCCGTGGTGGACCTCGACGTCGTCGTGACCTGCTCGTCGGGCACCTACGTCCGCGCGCTCGCCCGTGACGTCGGCGCTGCCCTCGGCACCGGGGCGCACCTCGTCGCCCTCCGTCGGACCCGCGTCGGACCGTTCGACGTGCAGGACGCCATCGACCTCGAGGACGACGCCGTCGACGTCCGCGCCGCGCTCGCACGTCCGGCGGACATCGCCCGGCGACTCTTCTCGTCGGTGACGCTCGACGCAGCCTCGGCGAAGGACCTCACCGACGGCAAGCGTGTCGCGGCCGAGCACCCCGACTCGGACGGACCGGTGGCAGCGGTCACCGGGCCCGACGACCGGCTGGTCGGCCTCGTCTCCGTCCGCCGGGGGCTGCTCCGGGTCATCACGAACTTCCCGACGCCCGGAGCGTCGTCCTCCTCGCAGACCGGAGCCCGCGCGTGATCGAGTGGTACATGTGGGTGCAGCTGGTGCTCGCCGTCGTGGTGGGGCTCTTCGCGGTCGTCGTGGGGTTCATCGGCTGGAAGCCGAACGACTACACCGTCGGCGCCCTCGTGCTCATCGAGTTGCTGCTCCTTGCGCAGGGCGTCATCTCGATCGTGCTGCCGGCGACGGGCAGCCCGCCCGACGGCAACGCGCTCGAGTTCGGCGTGTACGCCGTGTCGGTGCTGCTCGTCCCACCGGCCGCGGTCGTGTGGGCACTGATCGACCGCACGAAGTGGAGCACCGTGGTGCTCGGCGCGGGGGCCTTCACCGTCGCGGTGATGGTCTACCGGATGTACCAGATCTGGTTCGCGCTGAACTGACGCCGGAGGTCATGCGCGCAGCCGCGCGTCGGTAGAATCGGTGCAATGGCGACCAGATCCTCACTCGCGACCGGCATCGGCCGCGTCCTCATCGCCGTGTACGGCATCCTCGCGCTGGCGGCGACCGGACGCAGCGTCGTGCAGATCATCGAGAAGTTCTCGTTCGCACCGTTCGCGTACACACTCAGTGCCGTCGCTGCGGTCGTCTACATCGTCGCGATGATCGCCCTCATCGTGCCCGGCCGGTTCTGGTACCGGGTCGCCTGCGTCACGATCGTGTTCGAGATGACCGGCGTGCTCGTCATCGGCACCCTGTCGCTGTTCGACCGCCAGCTGTTCCCCGACGACACCATCTGGTCGTACTACGGCTTGGGCTACGCCTTCGCGCCGCTCGTGCTGCCGATCGCCGGGCTCTGGTGGCTCCGCAAGCACCACCGCACCGCGGTCACCGAGCCGTCGGCACCGGCTGCGTCCTCGTCCACCGCCCCGGCGAGCGAGTAGGAGCCACCGTGCAGTTCTACGAGGACACCGCCGACGTGGCGGACGGGTTCGGCCCGAGCGCCGTCACCATCGGCAAGTTCGACGGCGTGCACGTCGGGCACCGAGCCGTCATCGCACACCTCGAGCGTGCCGCCCGCGAGCACGACCTCGTGGCCACCGTGGTCACGTTCGACCGCCACCCGCTCAACGTCATCGACCCGCCGCACGTCCCGCCGGCCCTGACGAGCACCGCGCAGCGCCGCGAACTGCTCGAGGACGCCGGGGTCGACGCCACCCTGCTGCTCCGGTTCGACCAGGAACTGCAGTCGAAGTCGCCCGAGGCGTTCGTGTCCGAGATCCTCGTCGACACCCTGCACGCCCGGCTCGTCTTCGTCGGCAGCGACTTCCGCTTCGGTGCGAAGGGCGCCGGTGACGTCGCGCTGCTGCGGACCCTGGGGGAGCAGCACGGCTTCACCGTCGAGCTCATCGACGACGTGGACCTGATCGACGACGTCCGACCCGACGGTGAGCGCCGGGTGTCCTCCACCTGGATCCGGGAGCTCCTGGGCCAGGGCCGCGTGGCCGAAGCCGCACGACTCCTCGGGCGGGAACACGCCGTGCGGAGCGTCGTGGTGCACGGCAACCAGCGCGGCCGGGCGATGGGGTACCCCACCGCGAACCTCGACCCGGCGTGCGAGGGCTTCGTCCCCGCCGACGGCGTCTACGCCGCCCGGGTGTTGCACGAGGGCATCGTCTACCCGGCAGCGGTGTCGGTCGGCAACAACCCGACGTTCGAGGGTGTGCCGGCGAAGCAGATCGAGGCGCACCTGCTCGACGTCGACATCGACCTGTACGGCGATCGGATCTCGGTGCTCTTCGTGTCGTACGTGCGCGGCATGGTGAAGTTCTCGTCGATGGACGAGCTCGCCGCGCAGATGCGGCAGGACGACCTGGACATCCGGCTGCTGCTCGGACTGCCCGCGCCGGTCTGACCTGCCGAGCACACTGGTTCCCCCCGCACGACGACGCCCCCGTGACCGATCGGTCACGGGGGCGTCGTTCGTGGTTCGGAAGCTCAGCCGCCCAGGGCGTCGAGCCAGATCTTGCGGGCATCGAGGGCTTCCTGCGCGTCCTTGATCTTCCGGGCGTCACCGGTGGCCTGCGCCGCGGCGAGCTCGGACTGGAGCTTGCCGATCGCGTCTTCCAGCTGGCTCGCGAGGCCGTTCTGACGGGCCTTGCGCTCCGGGTTCGATTCCTTCCAGTGCGCGTCCTCGAGCCCACGGACGTGGTCCTCGATGGCACGCAGGCGGTCCTCGACCCGACGGACGTCACCGCGGGGGACCTTGCCGATCTCGTCCCAGCGCCGCTGGATGCCGGTGAGGGTCTTGCGCGCGGCGACCCGGTCGGTCGCCTGCAGGAGCGGCTCGGCCTCGGTCAGCAGGGCCTGCTTCGCCTCGAGGTTGGCGGAGAACTCTTCGTTCTCGGCTGCGCTCTCGGCGTGGCGCTGCTCGAACAGCACGTCTCCGGCGGCCTTGAAGCGTGCCCAGAGTGCGTCGTCGTGGCGCTTGCCGGCACGTCCGGCGTTCTTCCAGTCGTCGAGGAGCTGGCGGTAGTCCGGGATCGCGTCGGAACCGCGGGGCGCGAGGGCTTCGGCCTGCGCCACGAGCTCCTGCTTGCGGGTCCGGGCGTCACGGTGCTGTGCGTCCAGCTCGGAGTAGAAGGCACGACGGTGCTGGTCGACGGTGGACCGCGCTGCGCGGAACCGCTTCCACAGGTCGTTGGCCTCGTTCTTGGGGATCCGCGGCCCGTCGTGCTGGTGCTGCTGCCAGCGCGCGAACACGTCGTCGAGCTGCGCCGTGATCTGCTTCCACTGCGCGCGTGCGGGGTCCACCGCGGCGAGTGCCTCGGCTTCCTCGACCAGGGCGGTGCGGTGCGCCAGGGCGTCCTGCAGGGCCTGCTGCGCCTGCTCCGCCTGCTCCTTGGTGAGCGAGCCGAGCTGCTCGGCGAGGACGCCGACGCGGGTCTCGAGTGACTTGATGTCACCCACCACCCGCGCGTCGGCGACCAGGGCCGTCAGGTGCTCGACCGTCCGGGCGACGTCGTTCGCCGACGCACCGCGCTGGACGCGCTGCTCGGCGATCTTCACCTGCCCCTCGAGGTCGGCGTACTTCCGCGCGAAGTAGGCGAGGGCTTCTTCGGGGGTGGCGTCCGGGTACTCACCGACAGCACGTTCGGTCTCTTCGTACCGGACGTACACGGTCCCGTTCTCGTCGACCCGCCCCCAGGTCGTTGCTTCGTCAGATCCCACAGGTCTCGCCTCGATCGTGGTCGTGCATCGCCGACGTCACCGTCGGCACGGTCAGGTCGTCAGCCTATTGCACGGACGGGCTCCGCCGCCCGGCCGGTGCGACGGGTTGTGGACTACTTCTGCTCCGCGATGGTCGCGTCGGTGATCTTCGTCGCCACCTTCGGCTCACCGGTGCCGTCGCTGCCGGGGGACGCGATGCCCTTCGCGGCGATCTCCGACTCGAGCTCGGACAGACCGCTCGTGACCTTGCCGACGACCGTGTAGCCGCCCGTGGAGCCGTCGAGCGTGGTGTCCCCGTAGACGATGAAGAACTGCGTCGACTGCGAGTACGGGGAGTCCGACCGCGCGATCGCGATGGTGCCCTTCTCGTAGACGCCGTCCTCCGGCACGTTCTCGAGCGGGCCGTACTCGAAGCCGGCGTCGCCGGTGCCGTCGCCGTTCGCGGAGCCGCACTGCAGGAACTTCAGGCCGTCGCTGTCGGCGAGCCGGTGGCAGGTGGTGCCGTTGTAGAACTGCTCCCGGATCAGCGAGATCTCGGCACTCGTGGCCTGCGGCGCCTTGGCACCGTCCAGCTCGATGCCGAGGTCGATGCTCTTGTTGAGCGTGAGCGTGCCGGTCCAGGTCGCGCCCTTCGCGATCGACTTGCTCGGCACGTCGCCGGTGTTGGCGGCCGTGGCGCTGGCCGACGGCGTGGCCGTCGACGACGCGGAGGCGCTCGGGGCCGGGGCGTCCGACCCCCGCGATCCGGCGAAGGCGAGCTGCGACCCGGTGGCGAGGGCCGCGACGAGGACGAGGGCACCGGCACCGATCAGGTTGTCCCGCACGCGGCGGCGTCGCTGCCGCTCGTGGAGGCCCTGGCGGGCCTGGTAGAGGCGGAGGCGCTCGCGCGCCTCTCGGTTGTCACGCGCTGGGTTCTTCGGTGCCACGGTGCTGGTCTGCCCTCTCGTCGCAGTGTGCAACGAGCGTAGCCGAACGGTCACCACCACCACCTGGCGGGAGGCGCGGCCTGCGTCGGTGGACCGGCCTACGATTGCAGGATGGCAGCGGATCGTTCGGGAATGCACGCGCCCACCACGGGTGGTCGCGCCGGTCTCGCGCAGGGTTCCGTCCCGCTCGCCGTCCGGATGCGCCCCACCAGCCTCGACGAGGTCGCCGGTCAGCAGCACCTGCTCGGCCGGGGTTCGCCCCTGGTGCAGCTCGCCACCGGCACGCGTGAGAACCCCGGCGGGGTCTCCGTCATCCTGTGGGGACCGCCCGGTACCGGCAAGACCACGCTGGCGCAGGCCATCGCACGGCAGTCCGGTCGCGAGTTCGTCGAGCTCTCCGCCGTGACCGCCGGCGTGAAGGACGTGCGCGAAGTCATGGAGAAGGCCCTGACCCACCGCGACCTGTACGGGTCGACCACGGTGCTGTTCCTCGACGAGATCCACCGGTTCAGCAAGGCCCAGCAGGACGCCCTGCTGCCCGGCGTCGAGAACGGGTGGGTCATCCTGATCGCCGCCACCACCGAGAACCCGTCGTTCTCGGTCATCTCGCCCCTGTTGTCCCGCTCGCTGCTCCTGACGCTCAAACCGCTCACCGATCCCGACCTCGGCATGCTCGTCGACCGCGCGGTGGAGGACCCCCGCGGGCTCGGCGGTGCCGTCGTCCTCGGTGACGAAGCCCGCAGTGCGATCATCCGCCTCGCGTCCGGCGACGCCCGACGTGCCCTGACCGCGCTCGAGGCCGCGGCGGCGTCGGCCACCGCCGCGCAGGACGAGGACGACGACACCGTGCCCGTCGTCGACGCCGACACCGTCGCGGCCGCGGTCGACCGGGCCCTGCTGCGTTACGACCGACAGGGCGACGAGCACTACGACGTCATCAGCGCGTTCATCAAGTCGGTGCGGGGGAGCGACGTCGACGCGGCCCTGCACTACCTCGCCCGGATGATCGAGGCCGGCGAGGACTCCCGGTTCATCGCGCGCCGGATCATCATCTCCGCGTCCGAGGACATCGGCATGGCCGATCCCCAGGCGCTCCCCATCGCGGTCGCCGCGGCCCAGGCCGTCCAGCTCATCGGGATGCCCGAGGGGCGGATCCCGCTGGCCGAGGCCGTCGTGTACCTGGCGACGGCGCCGAAGTCGAACGCCGCCTACAACGGCATCAACCAGGCGATGGCCGACGTCAAGGCGGGGCGCATGGGCACGGTCCCGATGCACCTGCGCGACGCGCACTACGCCGGGGCGAAGCGCCTCGGGCACGGCAAGGGCTACGTCTACTCCCACGACGCCGAGCACGGGGTCGCCGAGCAGCAGTACCTGCCGGACGCACTCGAGGGCACCGAGTACTACACGCCGACGGCCAACGGCTACGAGCGCGAGGTCGGGCCGCGGCTCGAACGACTCCGGAAGATCACACGCGGGCACTAGTGGCGGTGCTTCTGCGCTCGCCCCGATGCTGCTAACATTGCCGGGCCTACGTCCTGGTCCTCGAGCACGGCTGCGTCGAGGACAGAGTGCCACTCCGGTGGTACGGGGGCAGAGGTTCGGACTGTAGCCGTCCGATCCCACAGGCTCATCCCTCTGGATCCCGTCGTCGGGGCCACCGGCACTCGCGTGCCCGGCCTCCGGTGAGTATTCAGTTCGAACAGAGAAAAGGACCCTGTGTCTACCAAGTCACGTACCCGCAGCAAGACCCGCCTGTCGCGCGCACTCGGCATCCCGCTGACGCCGAAGGCCGCCCGTTACCTCGAGAAGCGCCCCTACGGGCCCGGTGAGCACGGCCGTACGCGCCGTCGTGCGGACAGCGACTACGCCGTCCGCCTCCGTGAGAAGCAGCGTCTGCGCGCCCAGTACGGCATCCGCGAGAAGCAGCTCCGCATCGTCTTCGAAGAGGCCCGCAAGACGAAGGGCCTGACCGGTGAGAACCTGGTCGAGCTCCTCGAGCAGCGCCTCGACGCCCTCGTGGTCCGTGCCGGCTTCGCCCGCACCACCGCGCAGGCCCGTCAGCTGATCGTGCACCGCCACATCCTGGTCGACGGCAAGCTCGTCGACCGCCCCTCCTTCCGCGTCAAGGAGGGCCAGCTGATCCACGTCAAGGCGAAGTCCGAGTCGATGGAGCCCTTCCAGGTCGCCGCTGCCGGTGGCCACCAGGAAGTCCTCCCGAAGGTCCCGGGCTACCTCGAGGTCGAGATCGAGAAGCTCCAGGCCCGCCTCGTGCGTCGCCCGAAGCGCGCCGAGGTCCCCGTGACCTGTGAAGTGCAGCTCGTCGTCGAGTACTACGCAGCTCGCTGATCCACTGATCACACCCGAACGGCGGGTCGTCCTCTCGAGGGCGACCCGCCGTTCGGCGTTCCGGCACCGCCCTCCGCTTCGCAACACGCCGTCGTCTCGGCGACGCGCCTCCGGGTGCGCGAGACGCCTCCGGTTTCGGCGGCGACCTGCCGACACGACGGCGTCTTGCGGACGGGGACGCGCGGAAGTGCCCGGCGACTAAGCTTGTCCGGGCATGCACCGCCCGGGTGCACAGAGGGAGAGGCACCGTGAAGCAGCTGTTCTTCGTCGCCGTCGGCATCGTCATCGGGTTCGCCGTCGCACACCGGGTCGCCCAGACCTCCGGTGGCGCCCGGCTCTTCGCCGAGGTGAACGCCAAGACGAAGGCCTTCACGGGTGCCGTCGCGGACGGCTACCGGTCGCGCGAGGCCGAGCTCCGTACCGACGTCTGAGCGCTCTGACCGAGCAGCCTCGACCCTCCTCCACCCACGACCTGAACCCAGGAAGCACCATGCAGACCGCAGAGATCCGCCGCCGTTGGCTCCAGTACTTCGGTGACCGCGGCCACACCGTCGTCCCGTCCGCGTCCCTCGTCTCCGACGACCCGTCGCTCCTCTTCACGGTCGCCGGCATGGTGCCGTTCATCCCGTACCTGACCGGTCTCATCCCGGCGCCGTTCCCGCGGGCGACGAGCGTGCAGAAGTGCATCCGCACGAACGACATCGAAGAGGTCGGCAAGACCCCTCGCCACGGCACGTTCTTCCAGATGAACGGCAACTTCTCGTTCGGCGACTACTTCAAGGAGCAGGCGATCCAGTTCGCCTGGGAGTTCCTGACCAAGCCGGAGACCGACGGCGGGCTCGGCTTCTCGCCCGACGACCTCTGGGTCACCGTCTACGAAGAGGACGACGAGGCGATCGGCTTCTGGAAGCAGCACTCGTCGCTGCCCGACGAGCGGATCCAGCGCCTCGGCAAGGACACCAACTACTGGTCGACCGGACAGCCCGGACCCGCGGGTCCCTGCTCGGAGATCTTCTTCGACCGTGGCCCCGAGTACGGCATCGACGGCGGCCCGGCGACGGACGACGACCGCTACGTGGAGATCTGGAACCTCGTCTTCATGCAGTACCAGATCGCCGACGTGCGGTCGAAGTACGACTTCGAGATCACCGGCGAGCTGCCGAACAAGAACATCGACACCGGCATGGGGCTCGAGCGCGTCGCCTTCATCAAGCAGGGCGTCGACAACATGTACGAGATCGACCAGGTGCGGCCGGTGCTCGACCGCGCAGCCGAGATCTCCGGCCGACGCTACGGCGCGGTGCACGAGGACGACGTGCGGATGCGCGTCATCGCCGACCACGTCCGTTCCTCGCTGATGCTCATCGCCGACGGCGTGAGCCCGTCGAACGAGGGCCGCGGGTACATCCTCCGTCGGCTGCTCCGTCGCACCGTCCGCGCGATGCGCCTGCTCGGTGTCGAGGCGCCCACGTTCCCCGAGCTCTTCCCGGCGTCCCGCGACGCGATGCGCGACGCCTACCCCGAGGTGGCGTCCGACTACGACCGGATCTCCCGCATCGCCTACGCGGAAGAAGAGACCTTCCTCCGCACCCTGGCGCAGGGCACGACCATCCTCGACGTGGCCGTCGAGCGTGCGAAGCAGGACGGCGCCCCGTCGATCGGCGGTGACACGGCGTTCCTGCTGCACGACACCTTCGGGTTCCCCATCGACCTGACGATGGAGATGGCCGAGGAAGCCGGGGTCCACGTCGACCGCACGGCGTTCGAGACCCTGATGTCCGAGCAGCGTGCCCGGGCGAAGGCCGACGCGAAGAGCAAGAAGACCGCGATCGCCGACCTGAGCGTGTACAGCGCGTTCCGGGCCAAGGGTGAGACGACGTTCCTCGGCTACGACGCGCTCGAGGCCGAGACGCGTGTGCTCGGCATCATCGTCGGCGGTGTGAGCGTCGACCGTGCGGTCGCGGGTGACATCGCCGAGGTCATCCTCGGCGAGACCTCGCTGTACGCCGAGTCGGGCGGCCAGGACGCCGACCAGGGCTCGATCGTCGGCAACGGGTTCGACCTCGAGGTCCTCGACGTCCAGCGACCGGTCTCCGGGCTGTGGAGCCACACCGTGCAGGTCCGCTCCGGCGAGGTCGGCGTCGGTGACGCCGCGAGCACCGTCGTCGACGCGGAGTACCGCCGCGGCGCGACCCAGGCACACTCCGCGACGCACCTGGTGAACGCGGCGCTCCGCGACATCCTCGGGCCGGAGGCGCTGCAGGCCGGTTCGTACAACAAGTCCGGCTACATGCGCCTCGACTTCTCGTGGTCGCAGCCGGTCTCGCTCGAGACGCGCTCCGAGATCGAGGAGGTCGTGAACACCGCGATCCGCACCGACCTCGAGGTCTCCACGCGCATCCTGCCCATCGACGAGGCGAAGGCCCTCGGGGCGCAGGCCCTGTTCGGTGAGAAGTACGGCGCAGAGGTCCGCGTGGTCGACATCGGCGGCCCGTGGTCCCGCGAGCTCTGCGGTGGCACGCACGTCGCCTCGAGCGCGCAGATCGGACTCGTCAACCTGGTGGGGGAGTCGAGCGTCGGTTCGACGAACCGCCGCGTCGAGGCGCTGGTCGGGCTCGAGGGGTTCCGCGACCTCGCCGTCGAGCGCACGATCGTGTCGCAGCTCTCCAGCGCGCTCAAGGCTCCCCGTGCCGACCTGCCGGCCCGCGTGCAGAACCTGATGGACGATCTCCGGTCCGCCCAGAAGAAGCTCGCCGAGTACGAGTCGGCGAACCTGCAGCAGCGCGTGCCCGCCATCGCCCGGAACGCCACCACCGTCGGTGCCACCACCGTGGTCGCCGAGACGGTCGACGGCCTGCAGTCGGGCGACGACCTGCGTTCGCTCGCCACCGGCGTGCGGGGCCAGCTCGGTGACGGCGCGGCGGTCGTCGTGCTCGGGGCGGTCGTCGGTGGAAAGCCGATCGTGATCGTCGCGACCAACGACGCCGCCCGTGCTGCGGGCGTGCAGGCGGGCCCCCTCGCGAAGGAGGCCGCCGGCGTGCTCGGTGGCGGTGGCGGCGGCAAGCCGGACCTGGCGCAGGGCGGCGGGACCGACGCAGCAGCGCTCCCCGCGGCGCTGCGTGCCGTGACCGCACGGCTCGCGGGCTGACCGTGGGCATCCGGTCCGGGCGGCGGCTCGGCGTGGACGTCGGACGCGCCCGGATCGGGGTCGCCGTGTGCGACCGCGACGGCCTGCTGGCGACGCCGGTCGAGACCGTCCGTCGCGACGACTCGAAGGACCTCCGGCGCATCCTGGAGCTCGCGGACGAGTACGACGTGCTCGAGGTCGTCGTCGGACTGCCGCTGTCGATGTCGGGTGGGGACACGGCCTCGACCGAGGACGCCCGCGTGTTCGCGGCCCGGATCGCGGCGCGTCGGCCGGTGCGCCTGGTCGACGAACGACTGTCGACCGTGACCGCCCAGCGAGGGCTGCACCAGGCCGGCAAGAACACGAAGAAGTCCCGGGCCGTGATCGACCAAGCAGCCGCTGTTATCATTCTGCAACACGCGCTCGACCACGAGCGCAGTGCCGGTGCCCCTCCGGGCACCACGCTTCCCTGACAGGGCTGCCCGGTACCGCACATGGGTGCTCTCGTCGTCAGCTGTGAAGACGACGGTGCCCAGGTGGAGTTCCCGACCGAGAGACCGAGGACGTTGGCAGACGATCTGGACTGGAACGCGATCATCGCGCCCGGCAACGACGCCGAGCGGCGGAAGGCGACTTCCGACCGCACGACAGGCACCGATGACCGCGACGACGCTGGTCAGGTGACCCCACCGCCGGCGCCTCCGATGTCCCGACGTGAAGCCCGCGCCCTCGAGGCCGAGCGGGCCCGCGTGGCAGCGACCGACGAGCCTTCGGCCGCCGAACGGACCACCGAGGCCCCGCGAGCCGCACGCGACGAACGCCCGGCGTCCCCCGCCGACGCACCGATCGCCACCCGCCCCGAAGACCTGCACCCCGAGGTCGCCGCACTGCTGACCGGCGAGCTGCCGACCGAGCCCGCGGTGACCGCCGCGGCCGGCGGGTCCGGCGCCGACGGGACGGACGACGGTGACGCGACCGGCGGCGGTGGTGCCGCGGGAGGCGGCGGACGCGGGGTACGAGGCGGCGGAGGACGCGCCTCCAGGCCGCCCCGCGAGCCACGGCCGAAGCGCCGGCGCGGACCGCTCGTCGCGGGGCTCGTCATCGTCGCGGTCGTGCTCGCGGCCGGCGTCGGGGCGTACACGTTCGCCGCACCCAAGATCCAGCAGCTCATCGCGGCGATCAGCGGCGCGCAGGAGCCAGACGACTACACGGGCAACGGCACCTCGAAGGTGACCATCACGATCAAGCAGGGCGACATCGGCGAGAACGTCGCCGCGACGCTGCAGCGCAGCGGCGTCGTCAAGGACTCGAAGGTGTTCTACAAGCTCCTGCTGGCATCGCCGGACGTGCAGTTCCAGCCCGGTTCGTACGCGCTGAAGAAGCGGATGAGCTCGAAGTCGGCGCTGGCGGCCCTGCAGGACACGGACAACCGCGTCCAGGCGTCGATCATCATCCCGGAGGGCACGGCACTCGCCGACATCAAGGCCGGGATGGTCTCGAAGGCCGGCCTGACCGAGAAGCAGGTCGACGCGGCCGCGAAGGACCTGTCGGCCTACGACCTGCCGTCCGGCGTCACGACGCTCGAGGGCTGGCTCTTCCCCGCGACCTACCCGATCAACCCGGGCTGGACCGCCGAGCAGTACTTCAAGTCGATGGTCGACACCATGAAGGAGCACCTGTCCGCCGCCGGCGTCAAGGAGGCCGACCAGGAGCGCACCATCGTCTTCGCGTCGCTGGTGCAGAAGGAAGCCGGCCTCGCGGCCGACTACCCCAAGGTCGCCCGGGTGTTCCAGAACCGCCTCGACCAGGGGATGAAGCTGCAGTCCGACGCCACGGTCGCGTACGGCACGGGCAACACGCACACCGTGACGACCACGGACGCCGAGCGTGCGGACGCCTCGAACGAGTACAACACCTACGTGCACGAGGGGCTCCCGCCCGCACCGATCTCCAACCCGGGTGACATCGCGATCAAGGCCGTGACGAACGAGGCCCCGGGCAAGTGGCTGTACTTCGTGACGGTCGACCTGGAGTCGGGCAAGACCGTCTTCTCGGACACCTACGACCAGCACCTGGTGGCGGTCGAGCAGTTCCAGGCGTGGCTGCGGGCGCACCCCGACTACCAGTAGGCGACGACGTCGCACGGACGATCGCTGTGGGAGGATTGCGGCATGCTTCGTTGGTTGACTGCTGGTGAGTCCCACGGACCCGAACTGATCGCCATGCTCGAGGGCCTGCCCGCGGGTGTCCCGGTGTCGTTCGAGTCCATCCGTGCCGATCTCGCGCGCCGCAAGCTCGGCTACGGCCGTGGCTCGCGGATGAAGTTCGAGCAGGACGAGCTGCACGTGTCCGGCGGCGTCCGGCACGGCTACTCGCTCGGCAGCCCCATCGCGATCCGCATCGGCAACACCGAGTGGCCGAAGTGGGTCGAGGTCATGAACCCCGAGCCGATCGAGTCCACCGAGATGTCCCGCGGGCGGAGCGCGCCGCTCACCCGACCGCGACCGGGCCACGCTGACCTGGTCGGCATGCAGAAGTACGGCTTCGACGAAGCGCGCCCGATCCTGGAGCGTGCGAGCGCCCGCGAGACCGCCGCGCGCGTGGCGCTCGGTGCCGTCGCCAAGTCGTTCCTGGCCGAACTCGGCATCCGCTCGGTGGCACACACCCTGCAGGTCGGGACCGTCCGGGTCCCCGACGGCACGGACCTGCCGCTGCCCGACGACGTGGACCGCCTCGACGAGGACCAGCTGCGCTGCTTCGACGCCGAGACCTCCGCCCGCATGGTCACCGAGGTCGAGGCCGCGAAGAAGGACGGCGACACCCTGGGCGGCGTCGTCGAGGTGCTGTTCTACGGCGTCCCGCCGGGCCTCGGCTCGCACGTGCACTGGGACCGCCGGCTCGATGCCCGCCTCGCAGCGGCGATCATGGGGATCCAGGCCATCAAGGGGGTCGAGGTCGGTGACGGCTTCGCGACCGCCGGCCGCCGGGGCTCCGCCGCGCACGACGAGCTGTACCGCGAGGACGGCGAGATCTACCGCACGAGCGACCGCGCCGGTGGGACCGAGGGCGGGATGTCCACGGGCACCGTGCTGCGCGTCCGCGCCGGGATGAAGCCGATCGCGACCATCCCGCACGCCCTGCACACGGTGGACGTCGTCTCCGGTGAGGACGCTTCGGCGCACCACCAGCGCTCGGACGTCTGCGCCGTGCCGGCTGCGGGTGTCGTCGCCGAGGCGATGGTGGCCCTGGTGCTCGCCGACGCGGTGCTCGAGAAGTTCGGCGGCGACAACGTCGTCGAGACGAAGCGCAACCTCGACGCCTACCTCGCGGCGATCCCGGAGACCCTGCGCACACGCCGGACCGAGCCGTCGGCGACGTCCACCGACCTGTGAGCACCGACGTCCGACGCGCCGACGCGCCCGTGGTCGTCATCGGCCCGATGGGTGCCGGCAAGTCGAGCGTCGGCAAGCGGGTGGCGAAGGCCCTCGGCGTCCCGTTCACGGACACCGACCGGGTCATCGTGCGCGAGCACGGGCCGATCCCCGGGATCTTCGCCGACCGCGGCGAGCCGGCGTTCCGCGCGCTCGAGGCCGAGGCGGTCCGAGCAGCGCTGGCCACCGGCGGCGTGATCGCCGTGGGCGGGGGAGCCATCACCCACGCGGACACCCGGCAGGCCCTGCGCGGGGCGCGCATCGTCCTGCTCACCGTGTCGCCCGAGGCCGTCGCCGACCGCATCGCCGGGTCCGACCGGCCATTGCTGGCGAACGGCGGGATCGACGCCTGGCAGACGATCATGGACGAGCGGGCGGCGACCTACGCCGAACTCGCGCACGTCGTGGTCGACACGTCGCGCCGGCCGATGTCCCGCGTGGTCGACGAGGTCGTCACGTGGCTGCGCAGCGACGCCGGCACCACCGCCGCGCCCGGCAGCACGACCAGCAGTACCACCAGCACCGAAGGAGCACCGTGACCGAGTCGACCCTGCCCGCCGGGACCACCGAGATCCGGGTCGGCGGTGACGACGGCTACACGGTGGCCGTCGGCACGGACCTGCTCGGTGCCCTGCCCGCGATCCTGGGCCCGCGTGTCGCCAAGGTCCTCATCGTGCACTCGCCGACGCTCGGTGCCCGGGCGAACGAGCTCCGCGCGCTCCTGGTCGAGGCCGGGCTCGAAGCCCTGATCGCCGAGGTCCCCGACGCCGAGGGCGCCAAGCGCGTCGAGGTCGCCGCGTTCTGCTGGCAGATCATGGGGCAGGCCGACTTCACCCGCACCGACGCGGTGATCGGCCTCGGTGGCGGCGCCGTCACCGACCTGGCCGGCTTCGTCGCCGCGACCTGGCTGCGCGGTGTGCCGTACGTGGCCGTCCCGACCAGCGTGCTCGGCATGGTGGACGCCAGCGTCGGCGGCAAGACGGGCATCAACACGAACGAGGGCAAGAACCTGGTGGGCGCCTTCTCCGCGCCCCGTGCCGTCGTCGTGGACCTCGACCTCGCCCGCACGCTGCCGCGCAACGAGATCCTGACCGGGTTCGCCGAGATCGTGAAGGCCGGGTTCATCGCCGTTCCCGAGATCCTGGACATCGTCGAGGCCGACGTCGACCGGGTCACCGACCCGACGACCCCGGAGTTCCGCCGGGTCGTCGAGCTCGCCATCGCGCTCAAGGCCGAGGTCGTCTCGGACGACTTCACGGAGCAGGGCCGACGCGAGATCCTGAACTACGGGCACACCCTCGGGCACGCGATCGAGCACGCCGAGCGGTACCAGTGGCGCCACGGGGCAGCGGTGTCGGTCGGCATGGTGTTCGCCGCCGAGCTCGCCCGACTGACCGGCCACCTGGACGACGCCACGGTCGATCGGCACCGGGCGATCCTCGAGTCGCTCGAACTGCCGACCTCGTACGGCGTCGGGCGCTGGCAGGGGCTGCTCGCCACCATGCGTCGCGACAAGAAGGCCCGTGCCGGCATGCTGCGGTTCATCATCCTGGACGGCGTCGGCAAGCCCGTCGTGCTCGAGGGCCCCGAGGACCATCTGCTCTTCACCGCCTACCAGGAGGTCGGCGTCTAGCCGCGCCGGTCAGCGCAGGACCCGTCGCATCCTGCGCCACCACCAGGTGACACGCGTCGAGACGGTGACCACGCCCGTGCGCTGGGATTCCCGCCATTCGTCGACGGTGGCGCCGTGGTCCCAGGCGAAGAGGACGTCGTCGTCCTCGTCGAGGTCGGGCGCGTCGGGGAGCGGTCGCAGGATCGACATCAGTCGGGGTCCCTTCGTTCGTCGTCGTCATGTGCCTGGTCGGCGCTGGCTCGCCTGCGGAGCGCTCGGCTCGCGAGTCGGCGATCGGCCTTCGACCACCACGGTACGGTCTCCAAGTCTCGGAGCACCGTTGTCGAAATGTCGTATCTGTTCATGTCCGGCCGCTGCGTGACGGCCCAGGTGAACCGATGCCAGGCGTGGTCACGATCGGACGTCCGTCGACTCTGGAACGCCCCGAACCAGCTGACGACGGCCGCGACGATCGCCGCTCCGGCGGCGATGCACGCCGCGATCAGTGCTGTCTCCACGGCACGAGTGTCTCGCTCCAGGACCGAGCCCCGCGCCGGGCCCGCGCCGACCTGTGGAAGCCGCACCGGGCCTCCAGGCTGTGGAGGAGGACGGGGCGACGCGACGGACCGGGCGACCCGCACGCTGCGGACCCAGCACCGGGGAGCAAACTGGCGGGCGTGCCCACCCCACCCCGACTGAGCGACCTCTCCGGACCGCGCGATGCCGACACCGGCACCCTGCGCTCCCGTGGTCGCCGCTTCACCGAACTCCTCTCGATCGCCCGCCGCCACCACCTGGTGCCGTTCCGTCGTCTCGACTTCTCGCACGACCCGGCAACGTCGGACCTGCGTCGCGACCAGGCCGAGCACCTACGCCGGGCGCTCGAGGAAGCCGGTGGTGGATTCGTGAAGATGGGCCAGCTGCTGTCCACCCGTGACGACCTGCTGCCCGAGGAGTGGACCGAGGGACTCGCCCACCTGCAGCGGAACGTCACGGCGGCACCGGCGGACGAGGTCCGTGCGCTCCTCGAGCAGGAGCTCGGTGCCCCGGTCGACCAGGTCTTCGCGACCTTCGACCCGGTGCCCGTCGCAGCGGCGTCCATCGCGCAGGTGCACCGCGCCCGGCTGCCCGACGGCACCGCGGTCGCCGTGAAGGTGCAGCGGCCGGGGATCGACGCCGCGGTGCGCCGCGACGTCGACATCGCGCTGCGGGTCGTCCGGTTCATGGCCCGGTGGTCGACCGAGGCGCGGCAGGTCGGCGTGCAGGACATCGCCGGCCAGTACGCGGACGACCTGATCCGGCAGGTCGACTTCGTCTCCGAGCTCCGGAACCTCACCGCGCTGCGTGCGGCCCATGCCCGCAGCGCGCGTCCGGACGAGGTCCGGTTCCCGGACCCCTACCCGGACCTGTCCGGCCGGCGTGTGCTCGTGATGGAGTTCCTGGAGGGCGACACGCTCAGCGCGATCCGCGCCGAGCGTTCCGAGCGCGACCTCGACGCGCCGATGCGCGCCATCCTCCGCGCCTTCCTGCGCCAGGTCGTCTTCGACGGCCTGTACCACGCAGACCTGCACCCGGGGAACGTCCTGGTGCTGCCCGACGGGCGGCCCGCGTTGATCGACTTCGGATCGGTCGGGAGGCTCGACCCGGGTCTCCGGGACACGGTCCAGGACCTGTTGGCCGCGTACCTGCAGGACGACACGTCGCGGATCGCCGATGCGGTCCTGCGGATGGCACCCGTGCGCGATGCGCACGACGAGCCCGACTTCCGTCGGGACATCGCCCGCTTCGTCGCGGACGAGCTCGGCCCGGGTGCGCGCATCGGCGTCGACACCGTGGACGACGCGGTCGAGGTCTTCGGGCGGTACCGGCTGAAGCCACCGCCGGACTTCGTCGCCGCGGCCCGCGCGCTGGCCATCTTCGAGGGCACGCTCCGCACGCTCGCACCGTCGTTCGACCTGCTCGAGGAGTCCCGCGGACTCGCCCGGGAGCAGATCACCGACCAGCTCCGGCCGGGCAAGCTCCGCGACCTGGCGGCGAAGGAGCTGCTCGGCGTCGTGTCGGCCGCTCGTCGCCTGCCCCGCCGGGTGGACCGCATCGGCGAGGCGATCGAGACCGGCCGGTTCACGGTGAACATCCGGCTCTTCGCGGACAGCCGCGACCGGCAGCTCGTGTCCGGGATGATCCGGCGCATCCTGCTCGTGCTGCTCGGTGCGGGGGCGGGGATCCTGGCGATCGTCTACCTGTCGTTGCCGGCACGACCGACGGCGGCCCTGTCCACGGGGGTCGCGGGCGGGTTGCTCGGGGGAGCGGCGGTGGTGCTGCTCGGCTGGGCGGCGATCGACGCCTGGCTCGCCCGACGGCGGCGCTGACCGCGGGCCCGGCGCCCGCCCGGACCGGCGCGTCCGGCACGCACGCGCACCGCTCCGGCCGCCGGGCGGGCGTCCGCTACACTCGTCCGGGGCCGTCCGCGGCCCGAGGACACTTCACAACACGACCGAACGGGACACCGACGACTCATGGCCAGTACCACAGACATCAAGAACGGCGCCGTTCTCATCATCGACGGCCAGCTGTGGTCGGTCGTCGAGTTCCAGCACGTCAAGCCGGGCAAGGGCGGCGCGTTCGTCCGCACGAAGCTCAAGAACGTCGTCTCCGGCAAGGTCGTCGACCGCACGTTCAACGCCGGCGCGAAGATCGACACCGCCGTCGTCGACCGTCGTGACTACCAGTTCCTCTACGAGGACGGCGACTCCTACGTGTTCATGGACACCGACACGTACGACCAGATCCCGGTCTCCGCGACCGTGGTCGGCGACGCCAAGAACTACCTGCTCGAGTCCGCGATGGTCACCATCGCGATGAACGAGGGCAACCCGCTGTACGTCGAGCTCCCGACGTCGATCGTCACCGAGGTCGAGACCGAGCCGGGCCTGCAGGGTGACCGTTCCTCCGGCGGCACCAAGGACGCGACCATCATCGCGACCGGCCACCGCATCCAGGTCCCGCTGTACCTGGAGAGCGGCACCCTGGTGAAGATCGACACGCGCGACGGCAGCTTCCTCGGCCGCGTCAACTCCTAGGCGCTGACCGTATGAGTGCTCGTTCGAAGGCCCGCAAGCGCGCCCTCGACATGCTGTACGTCGCCGAGGTGCGCGAGCTGCCGATCGCGGACGTGCTCGCCACCGAGACGGTCCGGCACCTGGACCAGCCGGAGCGTGCCTCCAGCTGGGACTACGCCCGCCAGATCGTCACCGGTGTCGACGACGCCCGTCACGAGATCGACTCCGTCATCGTCGACCACGCCCAGGGCTGGTCGATCGCCCGGATGCCGGTCCTCGACCGCTGCATCCTGCGGATGGCCGTCTGGGAGCTCCGGTTCAACCCGGAGGTGCCCGACGCCGTCGCCATCGCCGAGGCGGTGGAGCTCGCGCAGTCGCTGTCCACCGAGGACTCCGCCGGCTTCGTCAACGGCGTGCTCGGGGCCGTCGCCGGCGGTCGTGCACCGTCCGGTCGGACGGTCGCAGGAGACCAGGAGTCCCGGTAGGGTTGACCACGTCAGCATCCTTTAATGCCGTCCAGTGAGGCGGGGAAGGGGGTCGACGTGGGAACCAGAACGGTCCTGCAACAGCCCGACATCACGCGTGCCCTGACACGCATCGCGCACGAGATCCTCGAAGCCAACCACGGGGGCTCGGACCTCGTGCTCCTCGGCATCCCGACCCGCGGCGCCGTCCTGGCGGAACGCCTCGGCCGGATCCTGGCCGGCATCGAGCCGGAGTGGTCCTCGGCCGCCGGTGGCATCGGGACGGAGCGTGTCGGCACGCTCGACGTCACCATGCACCGCGATGACCTCGGCCACGGCATCGGCCGCGCGCCGCACCGGACGGTCATCCCCGCCGGCGGCATCGACGGCAAGGTCGTCGTGCTCGTCGACGACGTGCTGTACTCCGGTCGCACCGTCCGAGCCGCGCTCGACGCGCTGCAGGGCATCGGCCGGCCGCGTGCCGTCCGGCTCGCCGTGCTCGTCGACCGCGGCCACCGCGAGCTGCCGATCCGCGCGGACCACGTGGGCAAGAACCTGCCGACCGCGTCCGACGAGCGGGTCACGCTGCACCTGGCCGAGACCGACGGCGACGACACCGTGTTCATCGAGCAGGGGGTGGCGTGATGCGGCACCTGCTCTCCACCGCCGACCTGTCCCGCGACCAGGCCGTCCACATCCTCGACGTCGCCGAGGAGATGGCCGAGGTCAACACGCGCGAGGTCCGGAAGCTCCCGGCCCTGCGCGGCAAGACCGTGGTGAACCTGTTCTTCGAGGACTCCACGCGCACGCGCATCTCGTTCGAGGCCGCCGCGAAACGCCTGTCCGCCGACGTCCTGAACTTCGCCGCGAAGGGCTCGAGCGTCTCGAAGGGCGAATCCCTGAAGGACACCGTGCAGACCCTTGGTGCGATGGGCATCGACGGCATCGTCATGCGCCACGGTGCATCGGGCGCCCCGCGGGTGCTCGCCGACGCCGACTGGATCGACGTGCCGGTGGTCAACGCCGGTGACGGCACCCACGAACACCCGACGCAGGCGCTGCTCGACGCCTTCACCATGCGCCGCCGCCTGCACGGCGCCGGCTCGCGCGGTCAGGGCCTCGACGGCGTGCGCGTCCTGATCATCGGCGACGTGCTGCACAGCCGGGTCGCCCGGTCGAACGCCTGGCTGCTCCGCACCCTCGGCGCGAGCGTGACCTTCGCCGCGCCGCCGACGCTGCTGCCCGCCACCCCGACCCCGTTCGGCGCCGCGGTGCACCACGACCTCGACACGGCCCTCGCCGAGGACCCGGACGTCGTCATGACGCTCCGCATCCAGCAGGAGCGCATGAACGACGCCTTCTTCCCGAACCCGCGCGAGTACACGCGGCACTGGGGCCTGACGGCGGCGCGCTTCGGGCGGCTGTCCGAGCGCACGCTGATCATGCACCCCGGCCCGATGAACCGCGGGCTCGAGATCGCCGGCGTCGCCGCCGACGACCCCCGTTCGACCGTCGTCGAGCAGGTCGAGAACGGCGTCTCGGTCCGGATGGCCGTCCTCTACCTCGCCCTGACGGGCAGTGCCGGAACCGGCACCGACGCGAAGGAGTCCGCCGCATGACCGCTCACCTGATCCGTGGCGCGCAGCTGGTCGACGGCTCGCGTGCCGACATCCGCCTGGAGGCCGGGCGCATCACCGCGGTCGGGTCCGGTCTCGACACGGCTGGCGCCACCACCGTGGACGCGGACGGCCTCATCGCCCTGCCCGGCCTCGTGGACCTCCACACGCACCTGCGCGAGCCCGGTCACGAGGAGTCCGAGACCGTCCTCACCGGCTCGCGTGCCGCGGCCGCCGGTGGCTTCACCGCCGTGAACGCCATGGCGAACTCGAGCCCCGTCGCCGACACCGCCGGGGTCGTCGAGCAGGTCCAGGCACTCGGCGACGACGCGGGCTACGTGACGGTCCGCCCGATCGGCGCCGTGTCGCAGGGGCTGCAGGGCACGCACCTGTCCGAGATCGGCGCGATGGCGACCTCGCGGGCGAAGGTCCGGGTGTTCTCGGACGACGGCTCCTGCGTGGCCGACCCGCTGCTCATGCGCCGCGCACTCGAGTACATCAAGGGCTTCGGCGGGGTGCTCGCGCAGCACGCCCAGGAGCCCCGGCTGACCATCGGTGCGCAGATGAACGAGGGCCGGCTGTCCTCGGAGCTCGGCCTCGCCGGATGGCCCGCCGTCGCGGAAGAGGCGATCATCGCCCGCGACGTCCTGCTCGCCGACCACGTCGGAGCACGTCTGCACGTCTGCCACGTCTCGACGGCCGGCAGCGTCGAGGTGATCCGGTGGGCGAAGTCCCGCGGCATCGACGTCACGGCCGAGGTCACCCCGCACCACCTGGTGCTCACCGAGGACCTCATCGCCGGCCACGACGGTGCGCCCGGCTACGACGCCCGCTACAAGGTGAACCCGCCGCTCCGCGCCCGCGAGGACGTCGAGGCGCTCCGCGCGGCCCTGGCCGACGGCACCATCGACATCGTCGCGACCGACCACGCGCCGCACACCGCCGAGGCGAAGTGCTGCGAGTGGCCCGCCGCCGCGAACGGCATGGTCGGCCTCGAATCCGCGCTGAGCGTGGTGCAGTCCGCCGTGGTCGACGACGGCCGGCTCGACTGGGCCGACGTCGCCCGGGTGCTGTCCGAGGCGCCGGCGCGGATCGGCCAGGTCGAGGGGCACGGGCAGCGCATCGCCGAGGGAGCACCCGCCGAGATCACGCTCTACGACCCGTCGGCCCGCCGTGAGTTCGCGGTCGCCGACCTCGCCGGGCAGTCGCAGAACTCGCCGTACCTCGGCATGACGCTGCCCGGCCGGGTCGTCGCGACCTTCCACCAGGGGTACGCGACGGTGCTCGACGGCCGCGTCGTCGACGCGGACACGATCGCGGCGCACGCCGCGGCGCTCCGGACAGGGGCGCGCGCATGAGCGGCGACGCGCAGCGATGGCTCCTCGGCGCGGTGATCCTGCTCGCGGTCGCCGCCCTGTTCGTCGCGATGGCGCGCACCTGGCGGACGCGGACCAGGAAGCAGGCGGAAGCCGTGCCTCCAGTCCGCGTGCCGGCCGACCTGGCACCGGCGGTCGGGTCGTGGGACGGATTCACCGTCGCGACGACCCGCGCCGACCAGCCGTTGGAACGCATCACCGCAGGCGGCCTCGGGTTCCGCGGCCGCGGCGGGGTGACGGTCCACGCGACCGGCGTGGTGATGCGCCTCGCCGGTACCGACGACCGCTGGATCGCGCGTGACGCGGTCCGCGGCGCCGACCGCTCCACGTGGGCGATCGACCGAGTGGTCGAACCCGGGGGACTGGTCCGTCTGCGATGGACGGCGACCGGCGCCGCAGGTGCGACGGACCTGGACACCTACTTCCGGTTCCCGGAGGGCGACGCAGCCGCGCTGCACGCCCTGCAGGGACTGACCGAGACCGGGCCGCAGGCGACTGCGGCCGATGCTCCGCGAACCGCGGGCGAAGGGAAGAAAGCATGACACGCGAACGGGCCGTCCTGGTCCTCGAAGACGGCACCCGGTACGACGGCTGGGCCTACGGCGCCCGTGGGCGCACGCTCGGCGAGGTGGTCTTCGCGACCGGCATGACCGGCTACCAGGAGACGCTGACCGACCCCTCCTACGCCGGACAGATCGTGGTGCAGACCGCGCCGCACATCGGCAACACCGGGGTGAACGACGAGGACCCCGAGTCCCGTCGCATCTGGGTCGCCGGGTACGTGGTGCGCGACCCCAGCCGCGTGGTGTCGAACCACCGCGCGAACGCCACGCTCGACGACCACCTGGTGCGCGACGGCATCGTCGGCATCTCCGGCATCGACACCCGCGCACTCACCCGCCGCATCCGTGACGCCGGCGCCATGAAGGGCGGCGTCTTCAGCGGTCCGGACGCGGCGCTGTCCGCCGAGTCGCAGCTGGACGCGGTCGTGTCGCAGGCGACGATGGCCGGCGCGAGCTTCTCGGCGGTCGTGTCCACCCCGAAGACCTACGTCGTCCCCGCCGTCGGCGAGCAGATCGGCACCCTGGCCGTGCTCGACCTCGGCGTGAAGGCCTCGACCACCCGGTACCTCGCGGCCCGCGGCTTCGAGGTGCACGTGGTGCCGCAGGACATCTCCGCTGCGGAGCTGGAAGCCCTCGCACCGGACGCCCTGTTCTACTCGAACGGCCCCGGCGACCCCGCCGCGTCGGACGCACAGGTGGAGCTGTTGCAGGACAGCCTGCGCACCGGCCGCCCGTTCTTCGGCATCTGCTTCGGCAACCAGCTGCTCGGCCGCGCGCTCGGCTTCGGCACCTACAAGCTGCCCTTCGGCCACCGCGGGATCAACCAGCCGGTGCTCGACACGACCACGGGCAAGGTCGAGATCACGAGCCAGAACCACGGCTTCGCGGTCGACGCGCCCCTCGGCGAGGTCCTCGAGTCCCCGGCCGGGTTCGGTCGGGTCGAGGTCTCGCACTACTCGCTGAACGACAACGTGGTCGAGGGCCTCCGCGCGCTCGACGTGCCGGCGTTCAGCGTGCAGTACCACCCCGAGGCCGCCGCCGGACCGCACGACAGCATGTACCTCTTCGACCGGTTCGCGGACATGGTGCGCGAGCGTCGCGACGGGGAGCCGCTCGACGCGGCCACCGCCGATGCCACGACCCCCGCAGCAGACATCACCAAGGAAGCGAACTGATGCCCAAGCGCGCAGACATCAACTCCGTCCTCGTCATCGGCTCCGGCCCGATCGTCATCGGTCAGGCCGCCGAGTTCGACTACTCCGGCACCCAGGCGTGCCGCGTCCTCCGGGCCGAGGGCGTACGGGTCATCCTGGTCAACCCGAACCCGGCGACGATCATGACCGACCCCGACTTCGCCGACGCGACCTACATCGAGCCGATCACGAACGCGTCGCTCGAGGAGATCATCCGCATCGAGAAGCCGGACGCCGTCCTGCCGACCCTCGGCGGCCAGACGGCCCTGAACGCGGCCATCGCGCTCGACGAGGCCGGCATCCTCGCCAAGCACGGCGTCGAGCTCATCGGCGCCAAGGTCGAGGCGATCCAGCGCGGCGAGGACCGCCAGCTCTTCAAGGAGCTCGTGCTCGAGTCCGGTGCCGACGTCGCCCGCAGCCACATCGCGCACACGTTGGAGGAAGCGAAGGAGTTCGCGAAGGACCTCGGGTACCCGCTGGTCGTCCGCCCGTCGTTCACCATGGGCGGCCTCGGCTCGGGCTTCGCCTACAACGAGGCCGAACTCGTCCGATTCGTCGGCGACGGGCTGCAGTCCAGCCCGACGACCGAGGTCCTGCTCGAGGAGTCCATCCTCGGCTGGAAGGAGTACGAGCTCGAGCTGATGCGCGACAACTACGACAACACCGTCGTCATCTGCTCCATCGAGAACGTCGACCCGGTCGGCGTCCACACCGGTGACTCGATCACGGTCGCCCCCGCGCTGACCCTGACCGACCGCGAGTACCAGAACATGCGGAACATCGGCATCGACATCATCCGTCGCGTCGGCGTCGACACCGGTGGCTGCAACATCCAGTTCGCCGTCGACCCGTCCAACGGCCGCGTCATCGTCATCGAGATGAACCCCCGCGTGTCCCGCTCGTCGGCCCTCGCGTCGAAGGCCACGGGCTTCCCGATCGCCAAGATCGCCGCGAAGCTCGCCATCGGTTACCGGCTCGACGAGATCGAGAACGACATCACGAAGGTCACCCCGGCGAGCTTCGAGCCGACCCTCGACTACGTGGTCGTGAAGACCCCGCGGTTCGCGTTCGAGAAGTTCCCGGCCGCCGACGCCACCCTCACCACGACGATGAAGAGCGTCGGCGAGGCGATGGCCATCGGCCGGAACTACGCGACGGCACTGCAGAAGTCGCTGCGCTCGCTCGAGAAGCGCGGGTCGAGCTTCCACTGGGACACCCCGGCGGCCGAGCTCGACAAGGACGCCCTGCTGACGAAGTCGTCGATCCCGACCGACGGCCGCATCGTCACGGTCCAGCAGGCCCTGGTCGCGGGTGCCACCGCGGACGAGGTCTTCGAGGCCACCAAGATCGACCCCTGGTTCATCGACCAGATCGTGCTCATCAACGAGGTCGCGGACGAGGTCCGGGCCGCCGAGACCCTCGACGCGGACACGATGCGCTGGGCGAAGGAGCACGGCTTCAGCGACACCCAGATCGCGAGCCTGCGCAGCACGGACGCGGCACCGGTCTCCGAGCAGCAGGTCCGTGACGAGCGGCACGCCCAGGGCATCCGACCGGTCTTCAAGACCGTCGACACCTGCGCCGGCGAGTTCCCCGCCCTGACGCCGTACCACTACTCCTCGTACGACACCGAGACCGAGATCACGCCGAGCGACCGCAAGAAGGTCGTCATCCTCGGCTCCGGCCCGAACCGCATCGGACAGGGCGTCGAGTTCGACTACTCGTGCGTGCACGCGTCCTTCGCGCTGAGCGCCGCCGGGTTCGAGACGATCATGATCAACTGCAACCCCGAGACCGTGTCGACCGACTACGACACCTCCGACCGCCTGTACTTCGAACCGCTGACCGCCGAGGACGTCCTCGAGGTCATCGAGGCCGAGGCCGCGTCCGGCGAACTCGTCGGCGTCGTCGTGCAGCTCGGTGGCCAGACCGCCCTCGGCCTGGCGAAGCCGCTCGAGGCCGCGGGCATCCCGATCCTCGGCACCAGCCCCACCGCGATCGACTCGGCCGAGGAGCGCGGGCAGTTCTCCGCCATCCTCGACGCCGCCGGTCTGCTCGCACCGCGGAACGGCACCGCCCACGACCTGGCGAGCGCGACCACGGTGGCCGAGGAGATCGGGTACCCCGTCCTCGTCCGCCCGTCGTTCGTGCTCGGCGGCCGCGGCATGGAGATCCTCTACGACTCCCCGTCGCTCGCGGACTACTTCGACCGGATGGCTGACCAGGCGATCATCGGCCCGGAGCTCCCGCTGCTGGTCGACCGGTTCCTGGACGACGCCGTGGAGATCGACGTCGACGCGCTCTTCGACGGCGAGCGGCTCTACATCGGCGGCATCATGGAGCACCTCGAAGAGGCCGGCATCCACTCCGGCGACTCGGCCTGCACCCTGCCCCCGGTCGGCCTCGGCCGCGCGGAGATCCAGGGCGTCGTCGACGCGACCGAGAAGATCGCCCGCGGCATCGGCGTGCAGGGCCTGCTCAACGTCCAGTTCGCCATCGGCGCCGGCGTGCTCTACGTCCTCGAGGCGAACCCGCGCGCCAGCCGCACCGTGCCCTTCGTCTCGAAGGCGCTCGGCATCCCGCTGGCCAAGGCCGCGTCCCGCATCATGACCGGCACCACGGTCGCCGAGCTCGTCGCCGAGGGCATGCTGCCCGAGCGTGACGGGGCGTTCGTCCCCGCACAGTCGCCGGTCGCCGTGAAGGAGGCCGTGCTGCCCTTCCGTCGCTTCCGCACCCGCGAAGGCCAGGTCGTCGACTCGGTGCTCAGCCCCGAGATGCGCTCCACCGGCGAGGTCATGGGCATCGACCGCGACTTCCCGCGGGCGTTCCTCAAGTCGCAGGACGCCGCGTACGGCGGCCTGCCGACCAGCGGCACGGTCTTCGTGAGCGTCGCCGACACCGACAAGCGCGCGATCGTGCTGCCGGTGCACCGCCTGCAGCAGCTCGGCTTCACGATCATCGCGACCGAGGGCACGGCGGAGATCCTCCGCCGCAACGGCATCGAGGTCGGGATCGTCGGCAAGTACAGCCAGGGCGGCGAGAGCGTCGTCGACCTGCTCGCCAGGGGCGAGGTCGACATCGTGATCAACACGCCGTCGGGTGCCGCCGGTCGTGCGGACGGGTACGAGATCCGTGCGGCCACGGTCGCGGCGGACAAGCCGCTGTTCACGACGATCGCGCAGATCGGGGCGGCCGTCGCGGCGATCGAGACGATCGGTTCGCCGCTCAACGTCCGCAGCCTGCAGGACTACGCGCTCGAGCGCGCGACCTGGTGACGGCTGCCAGCGTGGCAACGACCCGGTCAGGAGGCCCGGCCTCCTTCGGCGACCGCCTCGCGTCCGCCATGGGGGAGCGTTCACCGCTCTGCGTCGGCATCGACCCCCACGCCGCCACCCTGGCGGCGTGGGGGCTCGCCCGCGACGAGCAGGGCCTGACGGCATTCAGCGCGACCCTGGTCGACGCGGCCGCCGGCCGCGCGGCGATCGTGAAGCCGCAGGTCGCCTTCTTCGAGGCGGCGGGGGTGGCGGGCTACCGTGCGCTCGACGCGACGATCCGTCGGGCACGCGACGCGGGCCTCCTGGTCGTCGCCGACGTGAAGCGGGGCGACATCGGGACCACCGGTGACGACTACGCGCTGGCGTGGCTCGACCGCGCCGGGCCGTTCGCGGCCGACGCGATGACGGTGTCGCCGTACCTCGGGTACGACTCGCTCCGGGGCACGATCGACGTCGCGCGCCGGAACGGTGCCGGGGTCTTCGTACTCGCGGCGACGAGCAACCCCGAGGCGCGGGTGCTGCAGACCGCGGTGCTCGCGGAAGGACCGCGTACCGGCCGGACGGTCGCGGCCGGTATCGTCTTGGACGTGGCAGACGACAACCGGTCCGTGGGCGATCAGGCCCTCGGCGACGTCGGGCTCGTGCTCGGCGCGACCCTTCACCTCGACGACTTCGGCATCGACGCGGACGCGATCGGCACCGCGCCGGTCCTCGCACCGGGCTTCGGTGCCCAGGGCGCCCGCATCGAGGACCTCCGTGCGCTGTACGGCGCGCGTGCCGAGCAGGTGCTCGTGAGCGAGTCGCGCGGCCTGCTGACCGACGGTCCGGACGGCGTCGCGGCGCTCGTCACCGAGCGCGCCCACCGCATCCGCACCGCACTGGCGGCGGCAGCGTGACCGACGAGCACGAGGGCCTGCCCGCCCACCGGACCCCGCCAGAGGTGGACCGGGTCGCCGCGGCGAAGGCCGCGGTGGCCGCGCGACGCGCCCGGGCCGCGGTGAAGGCCGCGATCGCGTCGGGGGAGCGCTCGGCACTCGACGTCGCCCGTGCCGCGTGGGACGACTCGCTGGTCGAGACGACCTCGGCGGAACGCTCGCTCCGGGTCCGTGACCTGCTCGTCAGCCTGCCGGGGATCGGCCCCGCACGAGCCGAGGCGATCATGGGGACCCTGCGGATCGCCCCCTCGAAGCGCCTGGGTGGCCTGGGGACCCGGCAGCGGACCGCCCTGGCGGACTGGCTCGCCGCCCGCGGTCGCAAGCGTGGCGCCTCGAAGCTCGTCGTGCTCGCCGGACCCACCGCGGTCGGCAAGGGCACGGTCAGCGCGCACATCCGACAGCACTACCCGGACGTCAACCTCAGCGTCTCCGCCACCACCCGGAAGCCGCGCCCCGGCGAGGTCGACGGCGTGCACTACTACTTCGTGGACGACGACGAGTTCGACCGCATGATCCGCGACCGCGAGCTGCTCGAGTGGGCGACCGTCCACAACTCGTACCGGTACGGCACCCCGCGCCCGCCGATCGACCGCGCGCTCGACGCCGGCGAGAAGGTCATGCTCGAGATCGACCTGCAGGGCGCCCGGCAGGTCCGCGACGCCATGCCCGAGGCGGTGCTCGTGTTCCTGCTGCCCCCGACGTGGGAGGAACTGGTGCGCCGGCTGATCGGCCGCGGGACCGAATCCGCGGAGGAACAGGCCCGTCGCCTCGAGACCGCGAAGGTCGAGCTGGCCGCGCAGGACGAGTTCGACGTGCGGATCGTGAACTCCGATGTCGGCACCGCGGCACGTGAGGTCGTAGACTTGTTCTCTGCGCCCTGACGGGTGCACTGACTTCGAGGAGACACCATGGCCAACCCCCAGGGCATCATCGACCCGCCCATCGACGACCTGCTCAGCAAGGTCGAGTCGAAGTACGCGCTCGTCATCTTCGCGTCGAAGCGCGCCCGCCAGATCAACGACTACTACGCCGACCTGCACGAGGGCTCGCTCTTCGACAACGTCGGACCGCTCGTCGACTCGACGATCGACGACAAGCCGCTGTCCGTCGCGCTCCACGAGATCAACGAGGACAAGCTCACCGTCACCAAGCAGCAGCAGCCCACCGACTGATCCCGGTGACTGCAGCTGCTCTCCGCCTCTTCACGTCCGAGTCGGTGACCGAGGGGCACCCCGACAAGATCTGCGACCAGATCTCGGACAGCATCCTCGACGCACTGCTGACGGTCGACCCGAACGCGCGCGTCGCCGTCGAGACGATGGTGACCACCGGGCTCGTGCACGTCGCCGGCGAGGTCACGACCTCCGGCTACGTCGAGATCCCCAAGCTCGTCCGTGACGTCATCACCGGCATCGGCTACAACTCGTCGGACGTCTCGTTCGACGGTGCCACCTGCGGTGTCGAGGTCTCGATCGGCGCGCAGTCGCCCGACATCGCGCAGGGTGTGGACGAGTCGCTCGACTCCCGCACCGGTGCGGTCGACCCGCTCGACCGTCAGGGCGCCGGCGACCAGGGCATCATGTTCGGCTTCGCGACGAACGAGACCCCCGAGTACATGCCGGTCGCGATCTGGCTGGCGCACCGGCTGGCCGAGCGCCTGGCCGCAGTCCGGAAGTCGGGCGAGCTGTCGTTCCTGCGTCCGGACGGCAAGACCCAGGTCACCATCGGGTACGACGGCGTCGTGCCGAAGACCGTCGAGACCGTCGTGCTCTCCACGCAGCACTCGCCGAGCGTCACGCTCGACGAGCTCACCGCGGCGATCACCGAGCACGTGATCCGTCCGGTCCTCGACCTGGTCGACCTCGACTCGTCGCACGTCGACGTCATCGTGAACCCGACCGGTCGCTTCGAGATCGGTGGTCCCCAGGGCGACGCCGGGCTCACCGGCCGCAAGGTGATCGTCGACACCTACGGCGGGGCCTCCCGTCACGGTGGCGGCGCGTTCAGCGGCAAGGACCCGTCGAAGGTCGACCGTTCGGCGGCGTACGCGCTGCGCTGGGTCGCCAAGAACGCGGTTGCCGCGGGGCTCGCCGACCGGCTCGAGGTGCAGGTCGCCTACGCGATCGGCCGTGCGAAGCCCGTCGGGCTGTACGTCGAGACCTTCGGCACCGGACACGTCGACGACGCCACGATCGAGGCCGCCATCCGCCAGGTCTTCGACCTGCGTCCGGCCGCGATCATCCGCGACCTCGACCTGCTCCGACCGATCTACGCGCAGACCGCGACCTACGGCCACTTCGGCCGCGAGCTCCCCGGGTTCACGTGGGAGCAGCTCGACCGTGTCGAGGAACTCCGCGCCGCCGCAGGACTCGTCGCCGCGACCGTCTGAAGCACCGCGTGACCACCGTCGCGCGCGTCGTCCTCGACTCGCCGCTCCCGCAGTTGGACCGTCTGTTCGACTACCGGGTGCCGGCCGAGCTCGAGGACGACTGCGTCGCGGGGGTCCGCGTCAAGGTGCCGCTGCGCACCGGGGCCCGGATGTCCGACGGCTACGTGGTCGAGATCGTCACCGAGGGTGAGTACCCCGGTGAGCTCAGCCAGATCGAGGCCGTGCTGTCCCCGGTGCCCGTGCTGGCGCCGGAGATCTGGACCCTCGCGCGCGCCGTCGCCGACCGCGCCGCGGGTGTCGCCTCGGACGTCCTGCGCCTGGCCGTGCCACCGCGGCAGGTGCGCGCCGAGAAGGCCTGGCTCGCCCGTGACACCGCGTGGTCGCCGCCGCCGGTGACCGCCCCGCCCGTCACCGGCTACGCCGACGGCGTCCTGGAGGCCGTGGTGACGGAGCACGGGCGCGCCGCGGTCGCCGCCGTGCCCCAGCCCGTGGCGGTGGGTGACGCGGACGCACCGGTCTGGGTCCCGGGGTGGGCCGCGACGCTCGCCCAGGCCGCCGCACACACGGTGGCGGCCGAGCAGTCCGCGGTGATCGCCGTGCCGGACTTCCGCGACGTCATCGACCTCGAGCGCACCCTGCTCGCCGTGCTGCCGCCGGAACGGGTGGTGCGGTTCGACGCCAAACAGACGAACGGGCAGCGCGCGAAGGCCCTGCTGCAGGCCCGCACGCACCCGGTGGTCGCGATCGGCAACCGTACGGCGATGTACGCGCCGGCGACGGAGCTCGGCCTGATCGCGATGTGGGACGACGGCGACGCCTCGTTCATCGAGCAGCGGGCCCCCTACGTGCACACGCGTGACGTGGCCCTGGTGCGGGCCGCCCAGTCCGGGGCCGCGCTGCTGTTCGTCTCACACGCGCGCAGCACCGACGTGCAACGGCTGGTGGAGCTGCACTGGCTGCAGGACGTCGTGCCCTACCGTGTGAAGACGCCGAAGGTCATCCCCACCGTGCAGCAGACCGGGGCCGAGGGGTTCGCCGCACAGGCGCGCATCCCGAGTTCCGCCTGGCGTGCCGCGCGCGAGGCCAGCCAGCACGGTGCCGTCCTGGTGCAGGTCGCGAGCCCGGGCTTCGGTACGGGGCTGGTCTGCGCCGAGTGCGGCGAACGCGCGCACTGCCGGGTCTGCGGCGGGCCGCTCGGCAGCCCGCATCGCGGCGCCACGCCCCAGTGCCGGTTCTGCGGCGCCCTGGCCGTCGGGTTCCGCTGCCCGACGTGCGGCAACGGCACCGTGAAGCCGGTCGGCCAGGGGGCACAGCGCACCGCGGAGGAGCTCGGGCGGGCGTTCCCCGGCACCCGGATCATCGTCGCGGACGGCTCCCGCCCGCTCGACGAGGTTCCCGCCAAGCCATCGGTCGTCGTCGCCACCCGTGGGGCCGAGCCGTCGGTGCCGGGCGGGTACGCCTGCGTGCTGCTGCTCGACGGCGAGAAGATGCTCGCCCGCGAAGGGCTGCGGGTGCAGGAGGACGTGCTGCGCTTCTGGACGAACGCCGCCGCGAAGTCGGCCCCCGGTGCCGAGGTGTACCTGGTCGGGATCGGCGGTCGGCTGGCGTCGGCGATGGCCCTGTGGCGGCTCGACGGTCCCGCGCACGACGAGCTCACCGACCGCCGCGAACTGCACTTCCCGCCGGCGGTGCGGGTGGCGACGATGACCGGCACCGACGAGGCCGTCACCGCTGCGGTCGAGGCCCTCGGCGACGCTGTCGTCGGTCCGGTGCTCGGCCCGGTCCCGGTCGAGGACGACGCCCTGCCGGGAACGGTCCGGGCCATCGTGCGGTTCCCGTACGCGCACGGGGCCGAGGTCGCCGCGACGCTCAAGGCCGAGGTGATCCGGCGCTCGTCGACCCGGCGGGTGCTCAAGGGCGGCAACCGCCGACGGGCCGCTCCGACGCTGCGGGTGCGGTTGGACGACGCGGAACCGTTCTCCGAGGTCTGACCGCGCCCGGGTCCGTGTGGGCCCGGGCGCTGCACGACGCAGAACGACACCGCCGACGTCGTGGGACGTCGGCGGTGTCGTTCGGGGTCTGCCGCCGTGCGGCGACCGGCTGGTGCTGGCGGGTCAGGCGTTGGCGGGCCGACGACGCTCGCGCGGCAGCACGACGCCGAGGGCGACCATGCCGATGGCGAGCACGAGGTGCAGCCAGTTGTCGGCGTTGTTCAGCGGGACGAAGTTCGCACCCGAGCTGTGGCCGGCGGTGAACAGGCCGTAGATCCACAGCACGAAGTAGACGATCCCGCCGATCACCAGGTACATCCGCGAGCCGGAGGCGCGGTTGGCGGCGAGCAGTCCGACGACGCCGAACAGCAGGTGCACGATGTTGTGCAGCACGGACACCTGGAAGATGCCGAGCAGCATGCCCATCGACTCGTGTCCGGCCCCGGCCAGGTCACCGGTCGTGATGCCCGGGACGAACCCGGCGATCCCGACGAGCAGGAACACGATGCCGACCACGAGGGCGGCCTTCTGGACGGACGAACCGGCGTAGCGGTTGGTGGCGGTGGTGACGTCGCTCATGGTGTCTCCTGATCTCAGCGCGGTTGCGCGGGGTTGGTGGGCACGCCGTGGGACGGCGGGTTGATCGTCGGACCGGCGGTGGCCGGCGTGACGTCCGCTGGTGCCGAGGCCCCCGCAGACGTCTCGGGGAGGTGCTCCGGAACGGAACCGGTCGGCTCCGCACCGCCGTCCAGGGCCTCGATCCGGTGACGGATCCGCTCCAGCACCGGCAACCGCGCGCCGTGGGCGTGCTCGTGGTCGAGCAGCACCTGGAGCTGTTCGCGGTCGAGGGCCGTCAGGTGCTCCGTCAGGTTGCCGAGCGGGACGTGGTCGAAGTCCGGGATGGGCAGGTCTCGGTCGGTCATGGTGCTCCTTCCGTCGATGCAGCCAGAACCTACGCAGCCCACGCTCTGCTGGTGCACAGGCAGTGCCGAGCACCGCGTGCTCCGGACAGGCGGTCGGGGTCGGGTGGGCCCGTCGGCGTGGGAGGATCGAACCCATGCGTCTCGTCGTCGCCGGCAGCCCCGCTGCGGCCGTCCCCACCCTCCGCCGTCTGGCGGCGTCCGACCACGAGATCGTCGCGGTGCTCACGCGGCCGGCCACGCCGCAGGGCCGGAAGCGTGTCCTCACCCCGACCCCGGTGGCCGTCGTCGCCGCGGAGCTCGGACTGCCGGTCATCGAGGCCTCGCGCGTCGACGACGCCGTCACCGCCCGGATCGCGGACCTCGACGTCGACCTCGGCGTGATCGTCGCCTACGGCGCACTGCTCCGCCGTCCGGCCCTCGACGCCCCGCGGCACGGCTGGATCAACCTGCACTTCTCCGACCTGCCGGCGTACCGCGGTGCGGCTCCCGTGCAGCGTGCGGTGATGGCCGGCGACACCCGGACCGCCGCGACGGTCTTCCAGCTGGTCGAGGCGCTGGACGCCGGCCCGGTCTACGCCGCCCTGCCCTTCGAGATCGACCCCGAGGCGACCTCGGGCGAGGTCCTCGCGGCGATGGCCGAGGTCGGCGCCGACGTGGTGGCGGACGTCGTGGACGCCATCGCCGCCGGCACCGCCGTCGCGACCGAGCAGTCCGGCGAGCCCACGCTCGCCCCGAAGCTCACGATCGACGACGGCCGCATCGACTTCGCCGCGCCCGCCGCCGCCGTGCACGCGCGGCTGCGCGGGGTCACGCCCGAGCCCGGCGCGTACGCCCACCTGGGCGAGACCCGCCTGAAGCTGCTCCGCAGCACGCTCCAGCCAGGAGGCACGCAGGACCCCGCCCCGTCGCTCGCGCCCGGTGCGCTCGCACTCCACGGCGGCCGGCTGCTGGTCGGGACCGCCGACACCCCGCTCGTGCTGCTCGAGGTGCAGCCGGCGGGCAAGAAGGCGATGGACGCCGCCGCCTGGGCCCGTGGCCTCGGCGAACTGGACGGGAAGGTCCTCGCATGAGCCCCCAGACGAAGCCCCAGGGTGCCCGCCGCGGCCCGCGTCCGGCGAGTGCCCGCCGCGTGGCGTTCGACGTGCTCCGCGCCGTGCAGGTCGACGACGCCTACGCGAACCTGCTGCTGCCGACGCGCATCCGCCGCGCCGGGCTCACCGCCCGCGACGCCGGGTTCGCGACCGAGCTCACCTACGGGTCGATCCGGATGCTCGGCCGCTACGACGTGATCATCGCGCTGGCATCCGGTCGTCGGGCCGAGAACATCGAGGCGGACGTCCTCGACGTGATGCGTCTCGGTGCGCACCAGCTGCTCGCCATGCGCACGCCGACGCACGCCGCCGTCGACGCCACGGTCGAGCTCGCCCGCGAGGTCGGTGCCCGCCGCGCGACCGGGTTCGTGAACGCCGTGATGCGCAAGATCGCCGCCCGCACCGACCAGGAGTGGGACGCCCTGATCACGGAGGGCCGCGCCGGGGACGCCCTGCTCGCCACCCGTTGGTCGCACCCGGTCTGGGTCGTCTCGGCGCTCCGCGACGCCCTGGCCGCCGAACGTTCCCGCGACGAGCTCGCCGCCCTGCTCGCCGCCGACAACGCCGCACCCCGGGTGCAGCTCGCGGCCCTGCCCGGCCTCGCCACCGACGAGGACATCGCCACCGCGACCGCCCGCACCGCTCCGGACGACGACACCGATGCCGCGTTCGCCGACGCGACCGGTGCGGACGACGTGCCCGCGGCCCTGGTGCCCGCCGACGACGAACCGGAGGCCGACGGCGCGACGGGCACCGTGCCTCCCGTCCGGGCCGACGAGCCCGTCGTGCAGGCGGACGCCGCGCCGGTGTCGCCCGTCGGCATCCGCGGCATCAGCGGCGACCCGGCGCGCGTGCCGGGCGTCGCCGCCGGACGCCTGCGCGTGCAGGACGAGGGTTCGCAGCTCGCCGCGCTGGCGCTGAGCCGCTCGTCGGACGTGCGTGCGGGCGAGCGGTGGCTCGACATGTGCGCCGGGCCCGGCGGCAAGGCCGCGCTGCTCGCCGCCGAGGCGCAGCAGGGCGGGGCGACCCTGGTCGCCAACGAACTCGTGCCCGCCCGCGCGGGACTCGTGCGGAACGCGCTCGGTGTGTTCGGTGACCACGTGCGGGTCGTCGAGGGTGACGCCCGTCGGTACGGACGCGACGGCACCGGGATGACCTTCGACCGCATCCTGCTCGACGCCCCGTGCACCGGGCTCGGCGCGCTGCGTCGCCGACCGGAGGCCCGCTGGCGGAAGCTCCCCGAGGACGTCGAGGAGCTCGCTGCCCTGCAGACCGAACTGCTCGACGCCGCCGTCCGGGTGCTCGCACCGGGCGGGACCCTGGCGTACGTGACGTGCTCGCCGCACCTGGCGGAGACCCGCGGGCAGGTTGACGCGCTGATGGGGCGGCACGGCGACCGGCTCGAGCAGCTCGACACCGCCGCGATCGTCCGGGGTGTCGCCGCACGCGACCCCGAGATCGCGGACGGCGCCACGGCGCAGCTGTGGCCGCACCGCATCGGGACGGACGCGATGTTCATCGCGCTGTTCCGTCGCGTCGACTGAGGCCCCGGCCCACGGCACGCCGGTAGGCTTGCCCGGTGACGATCCGCATCTCGCCGAGCATCCTGTCCGCCGACTTCGCGAACCTCGAGCGCGAACTCCAGCGCATCGAGACCGCTGACCTGGTGCACGTCGACGTGATGGACAACCACTTCGTCCCGAACCTGACGCTCGGGCTGCCGATCGTGCAGCGCCTGCAGCAGGTGTCGCCGGTGCCGCTCGACGTGCACCTGATGATCACCGACGCCGACCGCAACGCGCCGAAGTACGCCGAGACGGGTGCGTCGAGCGTCACGTTCCACTTCGAGGCAGCCGACGACCCGGTGGCGACCGCCGCCGCGATCCGGTCGAACGGTGCCCGGGCCGCCGTCGCCGTGAAGCCCGGTACCCCGATCACGCAGGTGCTGCACCACCTCGACGCCTACGACATGATCCTGCTGATGACGGTCGAGCCCGGGTTCGGCGGCCAGTCCTTCATGCCGTCCGTGATGCCGAAGCTCGCCGACGCCCGCGCCGCCGTCGACGCCTCCGGGCTCGACGTGTGGCTCGAGGTGGACGGCGGGATCGCCGTGGACACCGTGCCCGAGGCCGTGCGGAGCGGCGCTGACACGCTGGTCGCGGGCTCCGCGGTGTACGGCGGCGAACCCGCTGCGCGCATCGCCGACCTGCGCGAGGCCGCCGCTCGGGCTCGCTCGTGACCTGGGGAGCGCCGGAGCGCACCGGCTTCACCGAGGCGACCACTGCCTCCCGTCCGGACGGTGCGTCGGAAGCGTCAGCGGAGACCGGTAGCCTGGACCCCGTGAAGACGTTCGACGACCTGTTCCAGGAGCTCACCGAGAAGGCGCGCACGCGCCCCGAGGGCTCCGGCACCGTCGCCGAACTGGACGCCGGCGTGCACCAGATCGGCAAGAAGATCGTGGAAGAAGCCGCCGAGGTCTGGATGGCGGCCGAGTACGAGGGCGACGAGCGCACCTCGGAGGAGATCTCGCAGCTGATCTACCACCTCCAGGTCCTCATGGTCGCCAAGGGGCTCACCCCGGCGGACGTCTGGCGACATCTGTAGGAAGCGCCGCCCGGCGCACCGACGACCGCCGACGACCCCACAGAAAGCAGACCCACTGATGCTCCGCATCGCCGTGCCCAACAAGGGCTCCCTGTCCGAGACCGCGTCCGACATGCTGCGGGAGGCCGGGTACGCCGGCCGCCGCGACCCGAAGGCGCTGCACCTGCTCGACGAGCGCAACGGCGTCGAGTTCTTCTTCCTCCGCCCGCGGGACATCGCCACGTACGTGGGGTCCGGCGCGCTCGACGTCGGCATCACCGGCCGCGACCTGCTGCTCGACTCCGGGTCCGAGGCGCACGAGGTCGACGCGCTCGGCTTCGCCGACTCCACCTTCCGGTTCGCCGGCACCCCGGGTCGGTTCGCCTCGCTGCAGGACCTCGACGGCGTGCGTGTGGCCACGAGCTACCCCGGACTGGTCGGTGCGTTCCTCGCCGAGCACGGGGTCAGCTCCACGCTCGTGAAGCTCGACGGCGCCGTCGAGAGCGCCGTGCGGCTCGGGGTCGCCGACGCCGTGGCCGACGTCGTGTCGACGGGCAGCACGCTCCGGCAGGCGGGCCTCGAGATCTTCGGCCCGGTGATCCTCGAGTCGACCGCGGTGCTCGTCTCCACCGACGAGACCATCCCGGGCATCGACGTGCTCCGCCGACGGCTGCAGGGCGTCCTCGTCGCCCGTGGCTACGTGATGCTCGACTACGACGTCCCCACGGCCCTGCTCGAGCAGGCGACCGCGGTGGCGTCCGGCATCGAGTCGCCCACGGTCTCACCGCTGCACGACCGCGACTGGGCCGCGGTCCGCGTGATGATCCCGCGCGACGACGCGAACCTCATCATGGACGCGCTCTACGACCTCGGCGCCCGGGCGATCCTCGTCAGCCCGATCCACGCCGCACGCCTGTGACCCCCGGAGGCGTGTCGGTCCGGGTCATCCCGTGCCTCGACGTCAAGGGCGGCCGCGTCGTCAAGGGCGTCAACTTCCTCGACCTGCAGGACGCCGGTGACCCCGTCGAGCTCGCGGCTCGGTACTACGAGCAGGGTGCCGACGAGCTGACCTTCCTGGACGTCGGCGCCACGGTCGAGAACCGGGCGACGATGTACGACACCGTGACCCGGACGGCCGAGCAGGTCTTCATCCCGCTCACCGTCGGCGGCGGAGTCCGCAGCGTCGACGACGTCTCGCGGCTGCAGCAGTGCGGCGCGGACAAGATCGGCGTGAACAGCGCAGCGATCGCCCGGCACGAGCTCATCGGCGAGATCGCCGACCGGTTCGGTGCCCAGGCCGTCGTGCTGTCGCTCGACGTCAAGCGGTCCGACCGGATGCCCTCGGGCTTCGTGGTCACCACCCACGGCGGGCGGACCGAGTCCGACCTCGACGCCATCGCGTGGGCACGCGAGGCCGTCGAGCGCGGCGCGGGGGAGCTGCTCGTCAACTCCATCGACGCCGACGGCACGAAGAACGGGTTCGACCTCGAACTCGTGGCCGCGGTGCGCGCCGTCTCGTCGGTCCCGGTGATCGCCTCGGGAGGCGCGGGTCGCGTCGAGCACTTCGCCCCGGCCGTCGACGCGGGTGCGGATGCAGTCCTCGCCGCCAGCGTCTTCCACCGTGGCGAGATGACCGTGGGGGACGTCAAGGCCGCGCTCCGCGCGACCGGCCACGCCGTCCGCTGATCCGCCGCCGTAGGCTAGGAGCCTCATGACCGACAGCACCAGCACCGACACCGAGGCGGTCCTCGACCGCGCACACTTCGGTGCGGACGGCCTGCTCCCCGCCATCGTGCAGGAGGAATCGTCGAAGGACGTCCTCATGCTCGGCTACATGGACCGGGAAGCCCTCCGCCGCACCCTCACCGAAGGCCGTGTGACCTTCTGGTCGCGGTCGCGGAACGAGTACTGGCGGAAGGGCGACACGTCGGGACACGCCCAGTACGTCCGCGGTGCCGCGCTGGACTGCGACGACGACACGCTCCTCGTCACGGTGCAGCAGGTCGGGGCTGCGTGCCACACCGGTGCGCACCGGTGCTTCGACGTCGACCCGCTCGCGCCCGTGACCATGTCCGCCCCGGCGGACACGGCCGTGGAGCCGACCCGATGACCACCGCGACGATCTCCGAGACCCCGCACACGACCTCCCGACCGGAGTTCGACGGCCTGCTCGGCGACCACCGTGTCCTGCCGGTCGTCCGCGCGCTGTACGGCGACAGCGAGACGCCGGTCGGCGTCTACCGCAAGCTCGCCGACGGCCGCCCCGGGTCCTTCCTGCTCGAGTCCGCCGGCCAGGGCGGCCTGTGGTCGCGCTGGTCGTTCGTCGGCGTGCGGAGCTTCGGCGTCCTGACCCAGGACGGCGACCGCGCGGCCTGGATCGACACCGGCATCGACGCCGAGCGCGCCGTCGGGTCGCTCGACGGCGCGCCCCTCGAGGTCCTGGCACGGTTGCACGAGCGCTGGGCGACGCCCCGCGTGCCCGGATCGCCGCCGCTCGTCGGCGGGACCGTTGGCTTCATCGGGTGGGAGGCCGTGCGCCAGCTCGAGCACCTGCCGAACGTGCCGCCGGCCGACTTCGACGTGCCCGGACAGGCGCTGTCCTTCGTCTCCGAACTCGCCGCGCTCGACCACCGCACCGGTCTCGTGCTGCTCGTCGCGAGCGTGCTGAACGACGGCACCGACGACGCGGACACGCTCTGGGCGGACGCGCAGCAGCGCCTCGACCGCATGCAGGGCGACCTGGTGCAGCCGAGCGTCGCGACCGTGGCCGAGGCCTTCGAGATCGCCGAGCCGACCCCCACCCACCGCACGAGTCCGGCCGACTACATGGCGGCCGTCGAGCGCTCGAAGGGCTTCATCCGCGACGGTGACGTGTTCCAGGTCGTCATCTCGCAGCGGTTCGACCACGAGGTCACGGCCGACCCGCTCGACGTCTACCGGGTGCTCCGGACGCTGAACCCCAGTCCGTACATGTACTTCCTCGCCCTCGCGGACACCGCCGACGAGCGGTTCTGGATCGTCGGCGCATCGCCAGAGGCGCTGGTCAAGGTGCAGGGCGACCGCGCCATCACGCACCCGATCGCCGGGTCCCGCCCGCGCGGTGCGACCCCGGAAGCGGACGTCCACCTCGGCGAGGACCTGCTCGGCGACCCGAAGGAGCGCGCCGAGCACCTGATGCTCGTCGACCTCGCACGCAACGACCTGCAGAAGGTGTGCGAGCCGGGCACCGTCAGCGTCACCGAGTTCATGACCGTCGAGCGGTTCAGTCACATCATGCACCTGGTGTCGAGCGTCGAGGGGCGGGTGCGCCCCGACGCCTCGGCGATCGACGTGTTCCGGGCGACGTTCCCGGCCGGCACGCTCTCGGGCGCGCCGAAGCCGCGTGCGCTCGAGATCATCGACGAGCTCGAGCCGGCGAAGCGCGGTGCGTACGCCGGTGTCGTCGGGTACTTCGACTTCGCGGGTGACGCCGACCTGGCGATCGCGATCCGGACCGCCCTGATCAAGGACGGCGTGGCCCGCGTGCAGGCCGGTGCCGGACTCGTCGCGGACTCCGATCCGGAGACCGAGCACGTCGAGGCGGTCAACAAGGCCGCCGCCCCGCTGCGTGCCGTCGCCACCGCCAACCGGATGCGCGAGGTCCGCTCGTGAAGCGCTCGCGTCCGATCGTCGTCGTCGCCGGGCTCCTGGTCGCCGGCGTCATCATGCTCGCCTGGACCCAGACCTGGTTCACCGTCCGCCTGCACGCCGGCGCCGCCGTCACCTCGACGGTCGCGGCCGACGGGGCGGCGGTCGTGCCGCAGTACACCGCGCTGGCGATCGCGAGCCTCGCGCTCTTCCTGGCGATGACCATCGCGGGGCGGGTGCTGCGCATCGTGCTCGCCGCCGTCGAGATCCTGCTCGGCCTCGGCGTGGTCGTCAGCGGCATCACCGCCCTCGGCGACCCGATCGCCGCCGCACGCGGTGCCGTTGGCGAGGTCGCCGGGGTCAGTGACCTCGGTGCCGTCCGCGGTGTCGTGTCGAGCGTCTCCGTGAGCCCGTGGCCCGCCGTCGGGATCGCGGGCGGCGTGCTCGCCGTGCTGCTCGGCGTGGTCGTCATCGTGGTCCAGCGGGCCTGGCCCGGCCCGAGCCGGAAGTACGGTGCCGCCACCGCCGGAGCCGCCGCAGCAGCACGTGCAGCAGCTCCCGTCCAGCGCGACGCGGTCGTCGACTGGGACGACCTGAGCGCGGGCGTGGACCCGACCACCGCCGACGGCGCGGGCGCGGGGGCGCCGAGTGACGACACGGTAGGATCGACAGGGCGTCGCTCGACCGACGACGCCGGAGCAGAACGAGGAGCACCGTGAGCAACACTGAGCCCGCAGAACTCGGCGAAGGCCACTCGCCGGCCGCCTGGACCGCCGTCGTGATCATGCTGATCGGATTCGCGGCAGGCACGCTGTTCTTCTGGTTCGACCAGCCGTGGGGCGTCTGGGCCTCCGCTGGCGTCGTCCTCATCGGCCTCATCGTCGGTGGCGTGATGAAGAAGGCCGGCTACGGCGTCGACGGTCCGAAGTTCGTCCCCAAGCACCACGGCGAGTAGGGGTCTCCCGATGCCGAACGTGCTCGAGACCCTCGTCGCGGGCGCGCTCGAGGACGCCGCCGCCCGTCGTGTCGACCGTCCGTACTCGGACGTCGAACGCGACCTCGACCGGGTGGCGTCGCCGCTCGACGCCCTCGCGTTCCTCAGCCCGGGCGACCGGGTCAAGATCATCGCCGAGGTCAAGCGCGCCAGCCCGTCCCGCGGGTCGATGGCCGCGATCGCCGACCCGGCCGCCCTCGCCGCCGACTACGAGCGTGGCGGGGCCTCGACGATCAGCGTCCTGACCGAGGGCCGCAAGTTCCTCGGCAGCCTCGCCGACCTCGAGGCCGTGAAGGCCCGCGTCGGGGTGCCCGTGCTGCGCAAGGACTTCATCGCGGACCCGTACCAGGTGATCGAGGCCCGGGCGTCCGGAGCCGATGTCGTGCTGCTCATCGTGGCGGCGCTCGAGCAGGCGCGCCTGGTCGAGCTGCACACCCTGGCCGAAGAACTCGGCATGCGCGTGCTGGTCGAGGCGCACTCCGGTGACGAGGTCACGCGTGGCCTCGACGCCGGTGCTCGCATCCTCGGCGTCAACGCGCGGGACCTCACCGACTTCTCGCTCGACCGCGACCTGTTCGGGTCGCTCGCCGACCGCATCCCCACCGGGGTCGTGCGGGTCGCCGAGTCCGCGGTCTCCGGTCCGGCCGACGTCGCCCACTACCGGGCGGCCGGCGCCGACGTCGTGCTGGTCGGCGAAGCGCTCGTGACGGGTGACGACCCCGCCGCGACCCTGGCGTCGTTCGTCGACGCCGCCGACCGGGCCTGACCGGCTCCGCCCACGTATCGAGGCCGCCGACCGCGGCCGCACGTTCCACCCGTCCGACGCGGCCGACCAGCCGCGTCGGACTCGTCCCGGGAGACACATCGTGACCTCACTCCGCGACCTGCACGGCCCCTACTTCGGTGACTTCGGCGGACGCTTCGTCCCCGAGTCCCTCGTCCTCGCGCTCGACGAGCTCGAGGCCGCCTTCCGCCAGGCCTGGGCGGACCCGGCGTTCCGTGCGGAGCTCGACGAGCTGCAGCGCGACTACACCGGGCGCCCCTCGATCATCACCGAGGTGCCGCGGTTCGCGAAGCACGCCGGTGGTGCCCGGGTCATCCTGAAGCGCGAGGACCTGAACCACACCGGGTCCCACAAGATCAACAACGTCCTCGGCCAGGCCCTCGTCGCCCGTCGGCTCGGCAAGACCCGCCTGATCGCGGAGACCGGTGCCGGCCAGCACGGCGTCGCGACAGCGACCGCCGCAGCCCTGTTCGGCATGGAGTGCGTCGTCTACATGGGCGCCGTGGACACCGAGCGACAGGCCCTCAACGTGGCGCGGATGCGCCTGCTCGGCGCGGAGGTGATCCCCGTCGAGACCGGTTCGCGCACCCTGAAGGACGCCATCAACGACGCCCTGCGCGACTGGGTCGCCAACGTCGAGTCGACGCACTACCTGCTCGGCACGGTCGCCGGTCCGCACCCGTTCCCCGAGATGGTGCGCGAGTTCCACAAGGTCATCGGCGAGGAAGCGCGCCAGCAGGTCCTCGACCGCGTCGGTCGCCTGCCGGACGCCGTCGCGGCGTGCGTCGGCGGCGGCTCGAACGCGATGGGCATCTTCGAGGCGTTCCTCGACGACGAGTCCGTCGCACTGCACGGCTTCGAGGCCGGGGGCGACGGCGTCGAGACCGGTCGGCACGCGGCGAGCATCACGCTCGGTCGCGAGGGCGTGCTGCAGGGCGCGAAGTCGTACCTGATGCAGGACGAGGACGGCCAGACGATCGAGAGCCACAGCATCTCCGCCGGACTCGACTACCCGAGCGTCGGACCGGAGCACGCGTACCTGGCGTCGATCGGCCGCGCGAAGTACCAGCCGATCACCGACACCGAGGCGATGGAGGCGTTCCGCCTGCTGAGCCAGACCGAGGGCATCATCCCGGCGATCGAGTCGTCCCACGCCCTCGCCGGTGCCATGAAGCTCGGCAAGGAGCTCGGCCCCGAGGGCGTCGTGCTCGTGAACCTGTCCGGCCGGGGCGACAAGGACGTCGCGTCCGCCAGTCGCTACTTCGGCATCCTCGACGAGAACGCGGTGCAGCTGTGACCACGAACCGGACCGTCGCCACGACGATCGACACCGCCAACGCCGAGCGCGCCGGAGCCGTCGTCGGCTACCTGCCCGCCGGGTACCCGAACCTGCAGACCAGCGTCGACGCCGCCGTCGCCCTCGCCGAGAACGGCGTGGACGTCATCGAGTTCGGCCTGCCGTACTCGGACCCCGTGATGGACGGCCCCGTGATCCAGCGGGCGGCCGAGGAGAGCCTGGCGAACGGCTTCCGGGTCGCACAGGTCTTCGACGCCGTGCAGCAGATCACCGAGCGGGCCGACGTGCCGGTGCTCGTCATGACGTACTGGAACCCGGTGCTGCGCTACGGCGTGGACCGCTTCGCAGACGACCTCGTCGCCGCCGGAGCCGCCGGCCTCATCACGCCCGACCTCATCCCCGACGAGGCCTCCGCGTGGACCGAGGCCTCGGAACGGACCGGGCTCGACCGGGTCTTCCTCGCCGCACCGTCCTCGTCGGACGAGCGCATGCGCCAGGCGGTCGAGGCCAGCCGTGGGTTCGTCTACGCCGTCTCCACGATGGGTGTGACCGGTGCACGGGCCGGGGTCGACGTCGCCGCACGCACGGTGGTGTCGCGCCTGCGCGACGCCGGGGTCGAGCGCACCTGCGTGGGTCTCGGGATCTCGACGGCCGAGCAGGTCGGCGAGGTGCTCGAGTACGCCGACGGTGCCATCGTCGGGTCCGCGTTCGTCCGTGCGCTGGCCGACCTCGGTGTGCAGGGCGTGGCCGACCGTGCCGCCGACCTTGCCACCGGCGCCCGCCGCCGCTAGTCCAGTTCCTGTCCGGCCCGCGAGCCGCGCTACAGTGAGCGAGGCCGACGCCACGTCGACCGCGCCCCGTCAGTTCCGAAAGGCGACAGCACCTCCATGCCCCTCCTGAGCATCCCGAGCCCGAGCACCGCCTGGCAGTACTTCGACCTGACCGCCTGGCTGCGCGACGCGTTCGGCTGGTCGCTGCCCCTCGACTTCCGCATCCACGCGTACGCGATCTGCATCCTGATCGGGATCGTCGCCGCGGTCGTCCTGGCGAACCGACGACTCAACGCCCGTGGCGTCGAGCGCTGGATCATCATCGACATCGCGATCTGGGCCGTGCCCGCCGGCATCATCGGCGGTCGTCTCTTCCACGTGTTCACCCACGTGTCCGACTACTTCGGCCCCGGCATCGACCCGCTGTCCTTCCTGTACATCTGGGAGGGCGGGCTCGCCATCTTCGGGGCGCTCATCCTCGGGTCGGTCGGTGCGTGGATCGGCTGCCGTCAGGTGGGCCTGCGGTTCACGTCGTTCATCGACGCGGTCGTGCCGGGCGTCCTGCTCGCACAGGCCTTCGGTCGCCTGGGCAACTACTTCAACCAGGAGCTCTTCGGCATGCCGACGAGCCTGCCCTGGGGCCTCGAGATCGACTCGAGCAACGCTGCGTTCCCGAAGGGCCTGCCCGAGGGCACGCTGTTCCACCCGACCTTCCTGTACGAGATCATCTGGAACGTCCTCGGTGTGGTCGTCATCCTCTTCCTGGCGCGCAAGTTCACGCTGCAGTGGGGCAAGGTCCTCGGCCTGTACCTGATCTGGTACGGCGCCGGGCGCTCGGTGCTCGAGTCCATCCGCGTCGACACGAGCGAGACCTTCTTCGGCGTTCGCACCAACGTGTGGGTGGCCCTCGCCGCGGTCGTGATCGGCATCCTGATCTTCGTGGTGCAGAGCCGTCGCCACACCGGCAAGGAGCCGAGCCCGTACCTGCCGGGTCGCGGGCCCCGTCCGACCTCCGTTGTAGACTCCGAGGACACCTTCTCGGAGCACGATGACGACGCAGCAGACGGCGTCACGAGCGACGAACCGGTCACGACCACTCGCTGATCCCGTGGTGGGAGCACCCGCTCCCGACGACCACCGGTCACGTGCAGCACACCAGCAGCAGCAGCACCAGACGGTCCCCGCCACAAGCGGGGCCCAGCAACCTCGCCGGCCGGCAGGGCAACTCACTGACGGCGGGCACGGGCACCAGTCCCGCCCGCTCGGGCGGAACGCACCACCGGGCCACCGCTGTCCCTGTTCCACTTCCTCGTGAGGACGGTTCCCCATGGCGCTCCAGCCAACCCAGCCCTCGGCACCGACGAGCCTCGTGCCGCCGCACCGCCGCTTCTCCGCGATCCCGGACGCGACGGGCATGTACGACCCGGCGAACGAGAAGGACGCCTGCGGTCTCGCGATGGTCGCGACCCTGCGCGGCACGCCCGGGCACGACATCGTCGACGCGGCCCTCGGTGCGCTCCGGAATCTCGAGCACCGCGGTGCCGTGGGGTCCGACGCTGGCACCGGTGACGGCGCGGGCATCCTGTGCCAGGTGCCCGACGAGTTCCTGCGGGCCGTCGTGCCGTTCGAGTTGCCGGCAGCGGGGGAGTACGCCGTCGGCACCGCCTACCTGCCCCTGGACGACGACGCCCGCCACGCGGTGAAGGGCGCCGTCGAGCGGCTCGCCCGCGAAGAGGGCCTGAAGGTCCTCGGGTGGCGCGAGGTCCCGGTGCGTCCGGAGGTCCTCGGCACGCTCGCCCGTGCCGCGATGCCGGCGTTCGAGCAGCTGTTCGTCGCCTCCATCCGGCACGACGTGCACGGTGCCTCGTGGAGCGGCATCGCGCTCGACCGCCAGGCCTTCCGGCTCCGCAAGCGCGCCGAGCACGACAACGACCTGTACTTCATGTCGCTGTCGAGCCGCACCATGGTCTACAAGGGCATGGTCACGACGCTGCAGCTCGAGCCGTTCTACCCGGACCTCAGCGACGCGCGCTTCGCGTCGAAGCTCGCGATCGTGCACTCGCGCTACTCCACCAACACGTTCCCGTCGTGGCCGCTCGCGCAGCCGTTCCGGACGATCGCCCACAACGGTGAGATCAACACCGTGCGCGGCAACCGCAACTGGATGCGCGCCCGCCAGTCGCAGCTCGAGAGCGAACTGCTCGGCGACATGGCCCCGCTGCTGCCCATCGTGAGCCCGGGGGCGAGCGACTCGGCCTCGTTCGACGAGGTCCTCGAGCTGCTGACCCTGACCGGCCGGACCCTGCCGCACGCCGTGTCGATGATGGTGCCCGAGGCGTGGGAGAACCAGGTCGGGATGGACCCGGACCTCCGCGCGTTCTACGAGTACCACTCGATGCTCATGGAGCCGTGGGACGGCCCCGCCGCGATCACCTTCACCGACGGCTCGCTCGTCGGCGCCACCCTCGACCGCAACGGCCTGCGCCCCGGACGCTTCCTGGTCACCGACGACGGCCTCATCGTGATGGGCTCCGAGACCGGGGTCATCGACGTGCCGGCCGCCAAGGTCGTGCGCAAGGGCCGTCTGCGTCCGGGCCGGATGTTCCTGGTGGACACCGAGGCCGGCCGCATCATCGAGGACGACGAGGTCAAGCGCGAGCTCGCCGCCTCGGGTCCGTGGGGCGACTGGCTCGAAGCCGGACGCATCAACCTCAACGACCTGCCGGAGCGCGAGCACATCGTGCACACCCCGGCGTCGGTCACCCGTCGTCAGCGCGCGTTCGGGTACACCGAAGAAGAGGTCCGGATCCTGCTGCGCCCGATGGCGGCAGCGGGTGCCGAACCCCTCGGCGCGATGGGCTCGGACACCCCGATCGCCGTGCTGTCGGAGCGTCCGCGACTGCTCTTCGACTACTTCACGCAGCAGTTCGCGCAGGTGACCAACCCGCCGCTCGACTCGATCCGCGAGCAGGTCATCACCTCGATGGGGATGGGACTCGGTCCGGAGCGCAACCTGCTCTCCGCCGGTCCCGAGCACGCGAAGCAGATCACGCTCGACTTCCCGGTGATCGACAACGACCAGCTCGCCAAGGTCCAGCACTTCGAGACCGAGTCGGGTCGCCACCTGACCGTCACGATCAAGGGCCTGTACCGCGTCGACGCCGGCAAGAAGGCGATGCAGAAGCGCATCGCCGCCGTGTGCGATGAGGTCGACGCCGCGATCGAGTCCGGCAAGCAGTTCATCGTGCTGTCCGACCGCGACGGCAACTCCGAGCAGGCACCGGTGCCGAGCCTCCTGCTCCTCGCCGCGGTCCACCACCACCTGATCCGCACCGAGCAGCGCATGAAGGTCGGGCTGATCGTCGAAGCCGGCGACGTGCGCGAGGTCCACCACGTGGCGACCCTCATCGGGTACGGCGCCTCGGCGATCAACCCGTACCTGGCGATGGAGACCTGCGAGAACCTGGTCCGCGCCGGCATGATCCCCGGGATCACCCCGGAGCAGGCGGTCAAGAACGTCATCAAGGCGCTCGGCAAGGGCGTGCTGAAGATCATGTCGAAGATGGGCATCTCCACGGTGTCCAGCTACGCCGGTGCGCAGGCGTTCGAGGCCGTCGGGCTCAGCCAGGAGTTCGTCGACAAGTACTTCACGGGCACCTCGTCGATCCTGGGTGGCGTCGACATCGACGTCATCGCCAAGGAGAACGCCGAGCGGCACGCCCAGGCGTACCCGCAGGACGGCGCGGTGCTCTCGCACGAGCGACTGCAGATCGGTGGCGAGTACCAGTGGCGCCGTCAGGGCCCGCCGCACCTGTTCAACCCGGACACGGTGTTCCGCCTGCAGCACGCCACCCGTGCCCGCCGCTACGACATCTTCCGCGAGTACTCGAGCGCCGTGGACGACCAGTCCGAACAGCTCATGACGCTCCGCGGGCTGTTCCGGTTCAAGCAGGGCGCTCGGAAGCCCATCGCGCTCGACGAGGTCGAGTCGATCGAGTCGATCGTCAAGCGGTTCAACACCGGTGCGATGTCCTACGGGTCCATCTCGAAGGAGGCCCACGAGACGCTCGCCATCGCGATGAACCGACTCGGTGGCCGGTCGAACACGGGTGAGGGCGGCGAGGACGTCGACCGCCTGCTCGACCCCGAGCGCCGCAGCGCGATCAAGCAGGTCGCCTCCGGCCGGTTCGGCGTGACGAGCATGTACCTCACGCACGCCACCGACATCCAGCTCAAGATGGCGCAGGGCGCGAAGCCCGGCGAGGGCGGTCAGCTGCCCCCGGCCAAGGTCTACCCGTGGGTGGCCCGCACCCGGCACGCCACCGCGGGCGTCGGCCTCATCTCGCCGCCGCCGCACCACGACATCTACTCCATCGAGGACCTCAAGCAGCTGATCTTCGACGTCAAGCGCGCCAACCCGGCCGCCCGCGTCCACGTGAAGCTCGTGAGCCAGTCCGGCATCGGTGCGGTCGCGGCCGGTGTGACGAAGGCCCTGGCCGACGTCGTGCTCGTGTCCGGCCACGACGGCGGCACCGGCGCGAGCCCGCTGAACTCGCTCAAGCACGCCGGCACCCCGTGGGAGATCGGCCTGGCCGAGACCCAGCAGACGCTCATGCTGAACGGCATGCGCGACCGCGTCGTCGTGCAGGTGGACGGGCAGATGAAGACCGGGCGCGACGTCGTCGTGGCCGCGTTGCTCGGTGCCGAGGAGTACGGCTTCGCGACTGCACCGCTCGTGGTCGAGGGCTGCATCCTGATGCGCGTCTGCCACCTGGACACCTGCCCGGTCGGCGTCGCCACGCAGAACCCCGAGCTCCGCAAGCGGTTCTCCGGCAAGCCCGAGTTCGTCGTGAACTTCTTCGAGTTCATCGCCCAAGAGGTCCGCGAGCTCCTCGCCGAACTCGGCTTCCGCAGCCTCGACGAGGCCATCGGGCAGACCGACGCGCTCGACGTCGACCGTGCCGTCGAGCACTGGAAGGCCTCAGGGCTCGACCTCGCGCCGGTGCTCAAGGGACCGCACTTCGACGACGCCGAACCGCGCCGCCACCACCGCGAGCAGGACCACGAGCTGGACCAGCACTTCGACGTGCAGCTCATCCAGCAGACCGCGGACGTGCTCGTCCACGGCGGTTCGATCGCGCTCGACCTGCCCATCCGCAACACCGAGCGCGCCGTCGGCACCATGCTCGGCCACCAGGTGACCCTGCGGCACGGCGAGCACGGTCTGCCGAACGGTTCGATCGACGTGACGCTGCGCGGTTCCGCCGGGCAGTCGCTCGGCGCGTTCCTGCCGGCGGGCATCACGCTGCGGCTGATCGGCGACAGCAACGACTACGTCGGCAAGGGGCTCTCCGGCGGCCAGATAGTCGTCCGCCCCGACGCCGGTTCGGGCTTCGACCCCGCCGAGAACGTCATCGCCGGCAACGTCATCGGGTACGGCGCCACCCAGGGCAGCATGTTCATCCGCGGCATCGTGGGCGAGCGGTTCCTGGTGCGGAACTCCGGTGCCACGGCCGTCGTCGAGGGCGTGGGCGACCATGCGCTCGAGTACATGACGGGCGGGCTCGCGCTCATCCTCGGCGAGACCGGCCGGAATCTCGGTGCCGGCATGTCCGGTGGCACGGCGTACGTCCGAGGCCTGCGCCAGGAACACGTCAACACCGACGCCCTGGCGTCCGGCGAGCTCCGGCTCGAGGCACTCGACAGCGCCGACGTCGAGATCGTCACCGACCTGCTCACCCGGCACGCCGACGAGACGGGGTCGACGCTCGCGTCCGACCTGCTGGCGTCCGGAGACCTGAGCGACTTCGTCAAGGTGCTGCCGCGCGACTACGCGGCGGTGCTCGAGACGCGCAGACAGGCCGTCGACGAGGGGCTCGACCCCGACGGTGACATCGTTTGGAACAGGATCATGGAGGTGACCGGTGGCTGAGCGTCACGCACGTCCGGAACAGGCAGTGCCCGACACGACCTCGGAGGTGACCGGTGGCTGACCCCAAGGGATTCCTGAAGGTCCAGGAACGCGAACTCCCGCCCCGGCGACCCGTGCCCGTGCGGCTCATGGACTGGAAAGAGGTCTACGAGCAGCAGGAGTCCGGTGTCCTGAAGCGTCAGGCCGGCCGCTGCATGGACTGCGGCGTGCCGTTCTGCCACCAGGGCTGCCCGCTCGGCAACCTGATCCCGGAGTGGAACGACCTGACCTGGCGCGGTGAGGGCCGCCAGGCGATCGAGCGCCTGCACGAGACGAACAACTTCCCGGAGTTCACGGGGCGGCTCTGCCCGGCACCGTGCGAGTCGTCGTGCGTACTCGGCATCAACCAGCCCCCGGTGACGATCAAGCAGGTCGAGGTCTCGATCATCGACCAGGCGTTCCAGAACGGCTGGGTCACCCCGCACCCGCCGGAGCGCCTGACGGGCAAGACCGTCGCCGTCGTGGGCTCCGGTCCCGCCGGGCTCGCCGCCGCGCAGCAGCTCACGCGTGCCGGCCACACGGTCGCCGTCTACGAGCGGGACGACCGCATCGGCGGGCTGCTCCGCTACGGCATCCCGGACTTCAAGATGGAGAAGCGCCAGATCGACGCGCGCCTCGCCCAGATGCAGGCCGAGGGCACCCGGTTCCGTGCCGGGGTCGAGATCGGCAAGGACATCACCTGGGACGACCTGAAGTCGCGCTACGACGCGGTCGTCGTCGCCACCGGTGCAACGGTGCCGCGCGACTTGCCGATCCCGGGGCGCGACCTCGAGGGCGTGCACTTCGCCATGGACTACCTGGTCCAGCAGAACAAGGCGAACGCGGGCACGACGGTCGACAACCAGATCACGGCCGAGGGCAAGCACGTCGTCGTCATCGGCGGCGGCGACACCGGTGCGGACTGCATCGGCACCGCCCACCGCCAGGGTGCGCTGAGCGTGACGAACCTGGCGATCGGCAAGCAGCCGCCGCTCGAGCGTCCGTCCGACCAGCCGTGGCCGATGTTCCCGACCGTGTTCGAGATCACGAGCGCGCACGAAGAGGGCGGCGAGCGGCACTTCCTCGCCTCCACCGTCGAGTTCCTGTCGAACGACGCAGGCGAGGTCCGCGCACTGCGGGTCGCCGAGACCGAGTACCTCGACGGCCGGCGGGTCCCGAAGGCGGGCAGCGAGCGGGAGATCCCGGCCGACCTCGTCCTCATCGCGATGGGCTTCACCGGCCCCGAGGCGGACACGATCGAGCCGCAGCTCGGTCTGCCGACCACGGGTTCCGGGGCGCTCGACCGCCGTGCCGACTACGCGACCAACGAGGCCGGCGTGTTCGTCGCCGGCGACGCGGGTCGCGGGCAGTCGCTCATCGTGTGGGCGATCGCCGAGGGCCGCGCCGCGGCCGCACAGGTCGACGAGTACCTCGAGGGCTCCACGATCCTGCCGGCACCGGTCAAGGCGACCGACCGGGCGATCTCCGTCTGATGTCGGACGCGCACCAGATGTCGGACCGCCGCCAGACGGCGGACCGTCTCCACCAGATGCTCACGCTCCCGTGAGCGTGAGGCCACCAGCACTCGGTAGGGTGCTGGTGGCCTCGCTTCGTTCCGCGCGGCCCCACAGCGCGGAAACCCAAGCTCCATCCACCACCACGAAGGAATCCATTGAGACGCGCAAAGATCGTTTCGACGCTCGGACCGGCAACGTCGGACTACGAGACCGTCAAGGAGATCATCGAAGCGGGCGTCGACGTCGCCCGCCTCAACCTCAGCCACGGTGACTACAGCGTCCACGAGGCCAACTACGTCAACGTCCGTCGTGCCGCCGAAGAACTCGGCAAGCCCGTCGCGATCCTCGTCGACCTGCAGGGTCCGAAGATCCGTCTGGCACGCTTCGCCGACGGCCCGCACGACCTGGCGGTCGGTGACATCTTCACCATCACGACCGAGGACGTCCCCGGCTCGAAGGAGATCTGCGGCACGACGTTCAAGGGCCTGCCGCAGGACGTCAAGCCCGGCGACCCGCTGCTCATCGACGACGGCCGTGTCCGCCTCCGTGTCCTCGACACCGACGGCGTGCGGGTCCGCACCGAGGTCGTCGTCCCCGGCACGGTGTCCAACAACAAGGGCATCAACCTGCCCGGTGTCGCCGTCAACGTCCCCGCGCTGAGCGAGAAGGACGAGGCCGACCTGCGCTGGGCGATCCGCCAGGGCGCCGACCTCATCGCGCTGTCGTTCGTGCGCAACGCGAGCGACGTCGTGCGTGCCCACGAGATCATGGACGAAGAGGGCAAGCGCCTGCCCGTCATCGCCAAGGTCGAGAAGCCCCAGGCCGTCGACGCCCTCGAGGAGATCATCGACGCCTTCGACAGCATCATGGTCGCCCGCGGTGACCTCGGCGTCGAGCTCCCGCTCGAGGCCGTCCCGATCGTGCAGAAGCGCGCCGTCGAGCTGTCCCGCCGCATGGCCAAGCCGGTCATCGTCGCGACGCAGATGCTCGAGTCGATGATCTCGTCGCCGATCCCCACCCGCGCCGAGACCTCCGACGTCGCGAACGCCGTCCTCGACGGTGCCGACGCGGTCATGCTGTCCGGTGAGACGAGCGTCGGTGAGTACCCGGTGCAGACCGTCCGCACCATGGCCCGCATCGTCGAGTCCACCGAGGACCACGGCCTCGAGCGCATCGCCCCGCTCGGCACCAAGCCGCGCACCCTCGGAGGGGCGATCACCCTCGCCGCCGTCGAGATCGCCGAGTTCACCGAGGCGTCGTACCTCTGCGTGTTCACCGAGTCCGGCGACTCGGCCCGCCGCATGTCGCGCCTGCGTCACGGTCTGCCGATCATCGCCTTCACCCCGAACGAGGCCACGCGCCGTCGGATGGCCCTCACGTGGGGTGTCCGTTCGTTCCTGGTGGAGCGGAAGACCCACACCGACGAGCTCTTCTCGCAGGTGGACGACGTCCTCCTCGAGAACGGCCTGGCCGCCCCCGGCGACCGCGTCATCGTGACGGCCGGGTCCCCTCCCGGCATCGAGGGGTCGACGAACGACCTGCGCGTGCACCGGGTGGGCGACGCCCACGCCGAGGCTGCGCCGGCGTACGTCCGGGACTGATCCCGAGGATCCGTCGCCACCAGGGCGCGGACTGGAGGCCCGGTGCGAGCTGCGCCGACCGCCTCCGGTCCGCGCCCTGCCGCGTCTCCACGGCCCTGGTGGTGACCGGACGTCGGCCGCAGGCGGCAGGATGGTCGCTGTGAGCCTCCGATCCGACACCCCGGCGTCGCGCGCCGACGTCCGCCGCTGGCGTCGCTACCTGGCCGACGAACGTGCCGAGGCGGCCGTGTACCGCAACCTCGCTGCCCGCCGTTCCGGCGAGGAGCGCGAGATCCTCGCAGCGCTGGCCGAGGCCGAGGGCCGCCACGCCGACCACTGGCTCGACCTGCTCGGCGACGACGTCGGACGGCCGCGGCGGGGGAGCCTGCGCACCCGGGTGCTCGCCGTGCTGGCCAAGCGGTTCGGGTCGGTCTTCGTCCTCGCGCTCATGCAGCGCGCCGAGGACCGTTCACCGTACGGCGACGACTCGGACGCGACCGCGCGGATGGCTGCCGACGAGCGGATCCACGGCGAGGTCGTGCGCGGGCTCGCGAACCGCGGCCGGATGCGGCTGTCCGGCACGTTCCGGGCGGCGGTGTTCGGCGCGAACGACGGCCTGGTGTCCAACCTGGCGCTCATCATCGGCATCAGTGCCTCGGGGGCCGACCGGCACTTCGTGCTGCTGAGCGGCATCGCCGGCCTGCTCGCCGGCGCGTTGTCGATGGGGGCGGGGGAGTACGTCTCCGTCCGGTCGCAACGCGAACTGCTCGAGGCGTCCGCGCCGCACCCCGAGGCTGGCAAGGCGGTGTCGGACCTCGACGTCGACGCGAACGAGCTCGCCCTGGTCTACCGGGCGCGCGGGATGTCCGAGGCCGAGGCGACCGAGCACGCCGCGCAGGTGCTGTCCGGCATCGGTGAGCGGAGGCCGGCGACCGGTTCGACCGCGGTCGCGGACGACCACGAGGCGGTCGGCACCGGGCTGAGCGCCGCGGTGTCGAGCTTCTGCTTCTTCGCCTCGGGCGCGATCATCCCGGTGCTGCCGTTCCTGTTCGGCATGCAGGGGTGGCCGGCGATCGCGGTGGCCGGCGGGCTGGTGGGCATCGCGCTGCTCGGCACCGGTGCCGTCGTCGGCGTGCTGAGCGGAGCGTCCCCGGGCAAGCGCGCCTTCCGGCAGCTCGCCATCGGGTTCGGTGCGGCGATCGTCACCTACGCGCTCGGGCTGCTCTTCGGCACCGGGTCGGCCTAGCGGCGGAAGGCGGCGAGCAGCGGCTAGCGGCGGACGGCGGCGCGCGGCGGCAGGAGCAGCAGGGCCGCGGCCCCGACGACGATGAGCGCGATGCCGGCGAAGACCATGAAGACGGTCAGCGCGAGTCCGGGCGCGACGAGCACGACGATGCCCCCGATGATCGACAGCACGCCGCTGACGACGGTCGGGACGCGTGACGACCCCGGGTGGCCGACGAAGCCGCCGACGATCGCGGCGACCCCCTCGATCAGGAACCCGACCCCGGCGAGCACCGCGTAGACGACGAGCGGGATCGCCGGGTCGAGCAGGGTCACGAGCCCCGCGACCGCGACCAGGCCGCCGACGATGCCGGACGTCCACCGCCACACCGGACGGGTGCCGTGCCCCCGCACCGCGGCGAAGACGCGCAGTGCCCCGGCCACGACGAGGTACACGCCGAACAGCAGCGCCACGAGCACGAGCGACGGGCGGGGCCAGACGATGGCCACGATGCCCAGTGCGATGGCGACGACGGCGGTGACGACGACGAACACCCGGAACGTCCTGACGGCACGAGAATCCACGAGCGCTCCTCCCTGATCGCCAGCGCTGGTGTCCAGCACGCTACCCGTCGGAGCCGCGGGCCGTGCAACGACCTGCAACCCCCGCGGCCGTACCGTGCGGACCAGGCGCGCGACCCGTGCGCCCCGACAGCGTCGTCGAAAGGGCACCACCATGACCATCGCACCCTCGCCCACCAGCTACGCCGCACCCGGCGAGCCCGGCTCCCTGGTCGAGTACCGATCCCGGTACGACCACTTCATCGGCGGGGAGTACGTGCCGTCCGCCAGCGGGCAGTACTTCGAGAACCCCACCCCCGTCACGGGCAAGGTGTTCACCGAGGTCGCCCGCGGCGACTCGACGGACGTCGACCGGGGCGTCGCCGCCGGATGGAAGGCGTTCCCGGCCTGGGGACGGACGAGTGCGGCCGAACGTGCGATCATCCTCAACAAGATCGCCGACCGCATGGAGGAGCACCTCGAGATGCTCGCCGTCGCCGAGACGTGGGAGAACGGCAAGCCGATCCGCGAGACCCTCGGCGCCGACATCCCGCTCGCGATCGACCACTTCCGGTACTTCGCCGGGGCGATCCGCGCCCAGGAGGGCTCCGCCGGCGAGATCGACCACGACACCGTGGCCTACCACTTCCACGAGCCGCTCGGCGTGGTCGGGCAGATCATCCCCTGGAACTTCCCGATCCTGATGGCGGTGTGGAAGCTCGCACCGGCCCTCGCCGCCGGCAACTGCGTCGTGCTGAAGCCCGCCGAGCAGACCCCGGCGTCCATCCACGTGCTCGTCGAGCTCATCCGCGACCTGCTGCCCGCCGGGGTGCTCAACGTCGTCAACGGCTTCGGCATCGAGGTCGGCGCACCGCTCGCGCAGCACCCGGACATCCGGAAGATCGCCTTCACGGGGGAGACCACCACCGGGCGGCTGATCATGCAGTACGCCTCGCAGAGCCTCATCCCGGTGACGCTCGAGCTCGGCGGCAAGAGCCCGAACGTGTTCTTCCCCGACGTGGCGGCCGAGAAGGACTCCTTCTAGGACAAGGCGCTCGAGGGCTTCACGTTCTTCAACCTGAACCAGGGCGAGGTCTGCACGTGTCCGTCCCGGGCACTCGTGGCGAAGGAGATCTACGACGGGTTCGTCGCCGACGGCCTGGAGCGCGTCCGTGCCGTCAAGCAGGGCCATCCGCTCGACCTGTCGACGATGATCGGTGCCCAGGCGTCCAACGACCAGCTCGAGAAGATCCTCAGCTACATCGACATCGGCAAGCAGGAGGGCGCGAAGCTCTTGACCGGGGGCGAGCGCGCCGATCTGGGCGGCGAACTCTCCGGCGGCTACTACGTCACGCCGACGGTGTTCGAGGGCGACAACTCGATGCGGATCTTCCAGGAGGAGATCTTCGGGCCCGTGCTCGCGCTGACGTCCTTCAGTGGCTACGACGACGCGATCGCCACGGCCAACGACACCCTGTACGGGCTCGGCGCCGGGGTGTGGAGCCGTGACGTCACGACCCTGTACCGCGCCGGACGTGACATCCAGGCCGGGCGCGTGTGGTCGAACACGTACCACCAGTACCCGGCGGGTGCGGCCTTCGGCGGCTACAAGCAGTCCGGCATCGGGCGCGAGAACCACAAGATGATGCTCGACCACTACCAGCAGACGAAGAACCTGCTCGTCTCCTACGCCGACGGACCGATGGGCTTCTTCTGATGCCCGACACCGCACGCGTCGCGGTGACGCCGGCGGCGGGGGAGCTCCTGCGGACCCTCACCGCCCGGCACGGCCCGCTGATGTTCCACCAGTCCGGCGGCTGCTGCGACGGATCGAGTCCGATGTGCTACCCCGTCGGCATGTTCCGGACCGGTCCGGGGGACGTCCTGCTCGGCGCGTTGCAGGTGGACGGCCTCGAGCCGGTCGAGGTCTACATGTCGGTGTCGCAGTTCGAGTACTGGAAGTACACGCGCGGGGGTGTAGTCGGGTAGTGGCTGGTGGTGTGATCGTTGATTCCGCGGGGATCGGGGTGTGGCCTGGGGCAGTCGGTTCGAGTGGCTGAGTGATGCTGTCGCGGACTTGCTGCGGACTACCGCCGGCTCTCTGCTGCCGACAAGTAGCGGCAGCAGCGCTGGCAAACTAGCACTAGCATTCGTCAGCGCGCACAAGCGAAACGCCCCCGCAGGAGATCCTGCGGGGGCGTTCCTGTCAGCAACGCACGGGATGGGCGTAGTTGCGGTCGGTTACAGCTGCAAGGCGGCCGGTCTGCCCGGTTTGCGGGACCAGGACGACAGCCACTTTTCTACGGCAGCCTTGACCCGGAGCGGGCCTGCTGCAGTCTCAACAACTGCGACCGGGAAGTCCTCGCGCTGCGCGATGGTGCGCGCCCGCTGGCGACTCACGCCGGCCATGTCGGCAATTTCTGCGAAGCCAACGAGCTCCGGGATGGTGGGACTGTTATTGCGGTCCGAGCGAACCTGTTCCGTCATCACGTCCAGCTGGATGATGCTGGCGCTCGGCAAGGTGTCGCTCACGATTTTGCTGGCGGTGGTGACTGCACTCGTGGCGCTGTCTGCTTCGACGGTCAGGCTGATGCCGACCCGGTTTCCTTCCGGGTGAAGGCTGATCTGACCGGCGTGAGGTACAAGCGCCTCGAGTACGTCGAACGCGTTGTCAGCATGAAGCGTCTGCTTCGTGCTGACCTCGACGTCCACGTACCAGTTGGTACTCATGGGTGCCTCCATATGTCGTCTGGGTGGGGTATCCGATTGAGGGACTGGAGCCTGTTGTGCCGTGGGTGCCGGTGCTAAGTTGGGGGGAGCGAGTTTGCAACCTGTGCTCCCCCCAACCGCGCTACTTACCTCCGCGGAAGGAAGCCCGCCCGCTTCAACTCGGCGATCGCGTTGGCCCGCGATCGGTGGTCCGAGTTGGTCAGGTGGAGCATCACCAGAGGGGCGTTGGGATTGGGTGGCTTTACCATCCATCCCTTCGTCTTCACAATGACTTCGAAGCCCTGAGCTTCGAGTTCCCTGCGGAGTTCCTTTACCCACTTGTCGGGCATTTCGGACCTCCAGTCCCGTGTGTACTTGATATGTTACTGCGCCAGCTGGCTGCTGGCGTCTCCGAAGGTTACCAGCTAACCGGTGTCACCGACAACGGTTCTTAACTGGTAGCTCGGCTGCTGTCTCTGAAGTCGCATGTCTGCCGTCGGTCTTACTGTGTGTGCATGGAATTCATCGAGCCCGGCACCCAGGGGTGTCACGTGAAGGGTTGTGACGAGCAGGACTCTTCGATCTTCTATGGCACGTTCGTGTGCGACTGGCACCGAGTGTCGCTTCTGAACGGTGACCCGTGGCTGCCGACGGATCAGACGCCTCCGACGATCCTCATGGGGGAGGACTTGCCGCCTCAAGTCATCGACGTGGCGGTCCAGCAGGAAGGTGACTCAGAACGGCTCGTCGTACTCAGCACCGGACGCGACGGCGTGGTTGATGGGCGGCTCTCGCTGCGGATGGATGTTGCGGCTGCGCAAAAGATCCTGTTAGGTCTCGAGCACTTCGACAAGCGTCCCGGGGGTCCCGCCGAGATGTGACCGACGCCGGGATCTGCTCCCGCAGATTAGGTCAGGGCGTGCCGTCGACTGCCCGAGCTGCCGCCAAGAGAACGTCTGCCCGTCAGCTCCATCCGTAAGTTACCGAACCGTTACCTGCTTCGATCGCCTTGCTGCTGCGGACGTAGCCGAACGGACGTTTGACGCCAGGGCCAGTGCGGCACGACGCTCAGGACATGACCTGGCAGGAGCTCGTAGACGGACTCAGCGTTGAGCACCGCGCTGCGCTAGCTGCTGCACTCGCTGATGTCGCGGTCGACGACGGGCAGACGCTCGAGTCTTGGCTGCGCCACTGGTTGCCCAACATCCACTCGAAGAAGATCGCCCCGAAGACCACCGCGGCGTACCGGACTTCAATCGAGCAGTACATCGTGCCGGCGATCGGAACTGTCGGGCTCCGTGCGCTCACGCCAAGTCACGTCGGGCTGGTGGAGAAGTTCATCCGTGATCGCGGGCTCGGTGGTGCCAGCGCCCAGCACGCCCATCGCGTCCTCTCGCTCGCGCTGCGTGACGCTGTCCGGTACGAGCACATCCCGCGCAACGTCGCGACTCTGGTCAGCGCGCCGAAGAAGAAGCCGGCGCAGCTGGTCGCACTCACCGCGGACGACGGGGCCCGGATCCTCGAGACGGTGCAGCGTGACCGGCTCGGGTCACGGATCGCCGCTGCCCTATTGACGGGTGCCCGGCAGGGTGAGCTCCTCGGTCTCGAACTGGACCGTGTCACCGACGAGCTCGACCTGTCGTGGCAGCTGAAGCGGTTTTCGTGGTCGCACGGGTGCACGAGCAAACCGTCTGCTCGAGCGCGCTGCGGTGCGCGGCAGGGTGCGAAGTGCCCGGACCGGTACTTGGACGCTCCGGAGGATCAGGATTTCCGGCATCTGGCGGGCGGGCTGTGGCTGTCACGGCCGAAGTCAGCTGCAGGGTGGCGCGTGGTGCCGTTGGTGGACCCGTTGCGGTCAATCATCGAACGGCGTGTGCAGGTCGCAGCAAAGGAACCGAACCCGCACGGCCTGCTGTGGACATCCGACCCGAAACGCACTCGACAGGGTGACGCCCTCACCCTCGACGGCTCTCCGATCGACCCCCGAGACGACAACCGCGCCTGGCACGACGTGCTGAAGAGAGCCCGCGTGCGTGACGCTCGCCTCCACGACGCACGGCACGCAGCTGTCGATCTGCTCTACGCAGCCAACGTCTCCGAAGCCGTCATCGGCGACATCGTCGGCCACTCCACCGTCACCATGTCGAGGGCGTACCGCTCGCGAGGGGATCGCGGCGCCCAACGCGCGGCCCTCGAAGCCATGGCGCGACTCGTCACACCGACCGATCCACCATCATCAACAGGGGGAACACCATGAACCGTCACACCAGAATCGCGTCGGCCTTCGCCGCTGCAGCTGCCATCGGAATCCTGCTCGCGTCATGCAGTGGGGGAGCGCAGAGCGATCAGGGCGAAGCAGCGGGCAGCCCAGCCCCGGAGACGAAGACCACGGCGCCGACCCCCGTCGAGCACATCGACGACACCTGGACGTTCGACTACCAGGGGGCAACCGGGACCTTCAAGCTCAGCGGCGATGCGAGCCACCCGGACGTCGCAGCAGTCGAAGCGGCCCGCGCTTCCGTTGACGGGGAGGCCGTCACCTTGGTGCCCGTCGAGCTCGACAACACCGCAGGCACCGAGTCCCTCAACATGTACGGCGTCACCGTCGTTACGAAGGATGGCCAACAGATCGACAGCGTTGACCTCGCCGACAAGTTCTCCACCTGGGAAGACGCAGCCGTCGACGACACCGACAAGTACAACGCCCTCATCGACGCGCACAACAAGTACGCCCTGTTCGACCTCGCACCAGGCGCGAAGGGCACAGCTCTCCTCGCGTTCGATGAGCCCGTCATGTCCGCATGGCGAGTCACCGCGATGCCGGCCAACGCCTTCGACGAAGTCACCGCTACCCCCAGTCAGTAGGGGCGTCGTAGCGGCGCGATACTGGGTCGGTGACGAAAGTAGTGGGCACCCTTCGATCGACCGAGACGCAGGATTCGGAAGGCAGCGGCGACAACATCAGCGAAGCACGCCAAGCCGCGATCGCTGCGCTCAACCTCGACGGGTTCGAGCTGCAGCAGGTGAACACGGTCACGAGCAAGGCGACGGGGGAGACAACCATCAAGGCTCGGGCCCGGTCGACTGCGACGAAGCCGCTTGAAGCCAGTGGCGCGAACTACTCAGCTGCGCTGGAGTCCTACCGGGCCTCCGTGCTTGAGGGATGGCAGTCGCAGAACCTCCGAGAGGTGCGCGAGTAGAACTGGGGACACTCGCTGTGCGTCACCAGAGGCCCCCTCTGGACTCCGCGAGGAGAGCCCAGAGGGGGCAGTCAGCTTGGTTGTTCCGCGCTACCCCGAATACCGGACGGCGCCTGTTGCGCTCCCGAGGTCGAAGTGCTGGTGTGAGCAGTCGACGTCCCGCACCGATCGAATGTTGCTGAAGGATGGCATAGCCGTGCAGTTGAACTGTCCGCCCTGCGACCCTGCCGGGACTATGCTGTCGAGGAACTTCAGGTACGCGACACGTTGCGCAGCGCTGTCTTGCAGCTTGATGCCGCCGGCGTAGGTGACATCGATAGCCTTGGCCGGGTCGTAGCAGTGCAGTGAGATATCGCAGTTGATGTCGAGGTCGATGCAGGGGCGTCCGATGTCGCTGACGCGCACAGATCCGAAACGGTCCACGGCCATCGCCAGCGCCTGGAGGATGCGGATGTCGACTCTGCATCCAGCAGGAGCCGCACCGGTGTTGGCGTAAGGCAAGATCTCGCGCTGGTACGTGACTTCCCGGCCGTCCATGAACTGGAGCTTGCCCGCTTCGTGCTGTGCAACCAGGCGCTTGGCGACGGCCTGAACGGCGCTCGATGGTGCCGCCTTGCCGTCCCAGTCGCCCGCGACAGGGACGATGGCGCTGTTCCCCGTCGGTCCGAAGTTGAAGTTGATGTCGGAGCTGGTGACGTTCCCGTTGGTGTTGGTGAGGTGGTAGGAAGCGTTCGACGGCTTGTACCAGCCGATCGAGTCGCCGCCGTTGCCGTCCCAGTCACCTGTAACGGGTAGGACGGTGGTGTCACCAGCAGGACCGTTCGTGAACGCCAGAGAGCTGGCGGAATCGTCGTTCGCCGTTGCCAGGTGCCACGACGCGTTCGACTGCAAGTACCAGCCGACTGTGTCCTTGCCGTCGGCGTTCCAGTCGCCCGCGACTGCGCGAACGTTGGCGTTTGCGGGAGTGCCCCACACGAACGCCGTCGATGTCGCGGTGCTGCTGTTCGAGCTCGCCAGGTGCCAGGACGCATTTGACGGGACGTAGAAGCCGACCGTGTCCTTGCCATCCCCATCCCAGTCGCCAACGACGGGCTGCACGGTGGTGTTCCCGGCGGGACCGAAGTTGAAGGTCAAGTCTGACCCGTCGTTCAGTTCCTGCCCGAGGTGCCATGAGGCGTCACTGTACCGATAGAAACCAATGGACGTCGCCCCGTCCCCGTCCCAGTCCCCTGCTACTGGAACGATCTCGCCGCTGTTCGCAGGACCAAACGCGAACGCGCGGTCACTCTGTCCCGACGACGAAGGTGGCGCTTCATATGACAGATGGAACGAAGAGTTTGACGGCACGTAGAAGCCGATGCCGGATTTGACGTTCCCTGTGTCTGCATGTGCCGACTCGGCCGGTGTTGCGGTGACAGTCGCGATGCCCGACAGGACGACGACCGCCGCGACCCCGACGATGGTGCGGACTCGCGTTCGAAGGTCTAGTTTCTGTATATTCCCCATGAGCAGAACCCTGGCAGACAAGTCGTTCTACGAACAGCCAGAATCAACCCCCTGTTCGAGGGCCACACGTGTACAGAGACGAACGCCCGCCTGTCAGATGTCGGGGGCTTCGAGGAATCTGAAGGGCATGCACGAGCACAAGTGGGCACCACCCGAGCATCAGGACGTCCCCGTCTACGCGGCCGAATCGTTGCCCCTCGACCGCGTCGGTGAGCCCACCGCGCTCGACGCTCCGGCACCCGTATGGATTGACCGCTTGGTGTTCGACCAGATCGGCGAGCTCCAGAGAGTCAAGGCATTCGCCGTCGCCCAGTCCGACATTGCCGTGTACGCGGAGATCGCTTGGCAGGGACGTCTTCAGCGCGCGTGGGTACCGCGCTCCAGCGTGAGCAGGCGCACGCTGGCACCGCGCCGAGACTGATGGCACGACGACGTCGCGATCGGTGGGCGCTAGGCCCGGCCTTCTCGCTCCCGGAAGCAGCACGGGGTGGGCCCGACTACGACGTCGTTCCGCCCGATCCGGTGCTTGCTTGGCTGCAGTTCCCCGACCGGATGCTCGAGGTGGAGGCCCGTGTCATCGCGTACACGAAGCGCGCCGTCCTCGTCGAGTGGGGGTTCGGTCAGGCAACCGACTGCGCCTGGGTCTGGAGGGACGCCGTTCGATGAACGTAGCGCCCTGGGTTAATCGCCCCTACACTCCACGCATGCAACTTCATGCCGAGGAATGGGAACAGTGAGCGCCGCAAACCCAGAGACCCTGAACGAGCAACTCTTCTACGTGACGGTCCGACTGGAAGCGCAGTTCCCTGACGGAAGCACCTCGATCGGCACAGGTTTCTTCTATGACGTACCGACCGAGCCTGACACGAACGCCACGGTAATCGTGACTAACAAGCATGTCCTGGCTGGTGCGTCTTCTCTAACGGTGTGGTTCCTTAAGAAAAATACTGACGGCGGGCCAGCGTTGGGGCACGTCTACCCGATCACCATCGGCGCTTTCAACGCGGGCAACTACTACGGCCATCCTGACCCAGACATCGACGTCGCTGTCCTGCCGGCTGTTCCTCTATTCCAGCTGGCAAGCGACAGCGGGAACCCGCTGTTCTACAGGAGCATCGTGAGTAGCTCGGTGCCCACGCTCGACCAGTTGAATGATCTGGACGCTGTTGAGGACGTGCGCTTCATCGGGTATCCGGACGGCATCTATGACACGGAGAACTACTTGCCCGTCATCCGCCGTGGCACAACCGCTTCATACCTACAGCATGACTACGAGGGGCGCCCGGTGTTTCTCATTGACGCTTCGGTCTTCCCTGGTTCGAGCGGTAGTCCGGTCGTAATTGCGGATTCGGCGAGTTACGCCACCAAGAGCGGCCTAACCCTCGGCGGTCGCCTCCTTCTCCTGGGCATCGTCGCCGAAGTGCGACTCACTCAAAGGGTCGGTGACCTCATCACGCTCCCGACCTCCACGATCGTGCCACGGGTCAGCGAGATGCTTGACCTTGGCCTCGTGTACAAGGCAAGAACGATCGATGAGTGCGTCGATGCCCTACTCACGTCGAACGGGCTGAGTCGTCGAGGCCTGTCCGCTGCTACCGAGCCCACAGCGTCCGAAGTTGCAGCCTCGGATCCCGCGTAGATGAGGGATCAAGGGGACGGGTACCAGGAGGCCCCAGCTTGGGCTATTCGCCCCGCGGCTGAACCTCGTGCCACGAGCCATCCTGCTCGTCCCGCCAGAAGAGCACTCCCGGCTGATCAAGGGCAATGCGCCGCAAGCCTTCGTCGCTAACTCTGCCGCCCTGCAGGTACCTCCACTGATACCGACTGGCGTTTAGGGCACGCATGACCTCCGCACCGCTGCTCGCCGCGATCATGACGCTCGGAGCGGCCCCGGCCGGGAGGCGATCATCGTTGACGCGCCAGTAGAAGCTCCACACGGAAAGTTGACGCGCCATCTCGCGAGGGTATAGCGGTCCGGGAAGTCACGCCAGCGCATCGTTAGCTTGACAGGGTGTCTGTCGATCAGCTCTCTTCGTCGCGCTGCTGGTGTTCGAGGTCATCCCATCTTTGCTGCATCTCGGCCTGGCTGAGGACCGCTCCACGCGTCGCGCGGCCGAGGACATGGGCTTCGTCCCCGGGGCCGATTGGTCGGAGGACCGCGTGGGCACCAGCGCGCCCGGCACGGCACTGCGCCTCGACCGTCCGGTGCAGATCCGCTCCGACGAGCACTACGCGAACGCCGTCAAGCCGTTCTCGTGCACGGCCGTCCCGGTGCACGACGTGAGCGGTGCCACCGTCGGGGTGCTCGACCTGACGGGCGACGACCGCGCCGTCGAGCGGCACACGCTGTCGCTGCTCGCCGCCACGGTCGCCGCAGCCGAGGCCCAACTCGCCCTGGCTGCGGTCCGCCCCCAGGCACGGACACCCCGCGTACCGTCGGCCGAGCTGACCGTGCTCGGGACCGACACCGCCGTGCTCCGGATCGCCGACCGCCGGGTCGAGCTGTCCGCCCGGCACTCCGAACTGCTCGTCGTGCTCGCCGCGCACCCCGACGGGCTCGCGGCGACCGACCTCGCCGCCGCCGTCTACGGTGACCCGGGCTCGGTCGTCACCCTGCGCGCCGAGGTCGTCCGGCTCCGACGGGTCCTCGCGCAGCACGCGCCGGACGTGACCGTGACGTCGCGGCCGTACCGGGTGACCGGGGTCCGGACCGACGTCGACGGCGTGCTGTCCGCGCTCGAACGCGGGGCGCGCCTCCAGGCCGTCGACCGGTACGCCGGACCGGTCCTGCCGGGCTCCGCCGCACCCGGCGTCGACGCGGTCCGTGACCTGGTGCGGCTGCGGTTCCGCGAGTCGGTCGTCGCCGACGGCGGCGTCGACGCGCTGCTCGCGTGGGCGCGCACCCCGGACGGTGCGACCGACGCGCTCGTGCTCCGCGCGCTGCTCGCGGTGCTGCCGCGGCGGTCGCTCCGACGGGCCGGTCTCGTGGCGGCGATCGAGGCGCTCGAGGGCTCCTGAGACGGTCGACGACGGGCCGGGAGGCGCGGGTCGGGCTGGTAGTGTTGGCCTCCTCGCGAGTGTGGTGGAATCGGCAGACACGGGGCACTCAAAATGCTCTGCCTCACGGCGTGCGGGTTCAAGTCCCGCCACTCGTACGAAATTGCTCACGGCGTGCGGGGCAGTTCGGACCCGCGTCCCGCCACTCGTACCAAGCCGCCGATCCGACTGATCGATCTGCGTGGTCTGGGATACGACACTTCCGTCGTCTAGTAGGCTTTCGTCCGTGAGTGACACAGAAGCAACAGCACCAGCACCCCGTCGCGTCGTCGTCGCCGAGGACGAGTCGCTCATCCGCCTCGACATCGTGGAGATCCTCCGCGACAACGGGTTCGACGTGGTCGGTGAAGCCGGTGACGGTGAGACCGCCGTCCAGCTCGCGACCGACCTCCGCCCCGACCTCGTCGTGATGGACGTCAAGATGCCCCAGCTCGACGGCATCTCCGCAGCCGAGAAGCTGTCCAAGAACCACATCGCGCCCGTCGTCCTGCTGACCGCGTTCAGCCAGAAGGACCTCGTCGAGCGTGCGACCGAGGCCGGCGCGCTGGCCTACGTGGTCAAGCCCTTCACCCCGAACGACCTGCTCCCCGCGATCGAGATCGCCCTCTCGCGGTACCAGCAGATCATCACGCTCGAGGCCGAGGTCGCCGACCTCGTCGAGCGCTTCGAGACCCGCAAGCTCGTCGACCGCGCCAAGGGCCTGCTGAACGAGAAGATGGGCCTCACCGAGCCCGAGGCGTTCCGCTGGATCCAGAAGGCCTCGATGGACCGCCGCCTGACCATGCACGACGTCGCGAAGGCGATCATCGAGCAGCTCAGCGCCAAGAAGTAGTCAGCGCACCACCGTCGCTCACGGAACGCCGCCGGACCCCCTGGGGTCGGCGGCGTTCCTGCGTCCGGGAGCGGGGCGTGTGCCGCGACCACCTGGCAGGCTGGAGAAATGGACGACGTGGTGATCCGGGCCTCCCGGCCTGACGACATGCCGGCGGTGGCGGACCTGCGGTGGCGGTGGAGCGTCGACGAGGACGGCCGCTCACCGGTGCAGACGCCGGGGGAGTACCGCAGGGCGATGACGGACTTCGCCGCCCGTCACCGGGAGTCGCACCGGTGCGTGGTCGCCGAGCGGGACGGCGTGGTGCTCGGCATGGCGTGGCTGGCGGTCCACCCGCGACCGCCGGCGCCGCACGTCGACGGTGACCGGTTCGCCGCCGAGCTGCAGACGGTCTACGTGCACCCGGAGCTGCGCGGTTCCGGCGTCGCCGGACGGCTCGTCACGGCCCTGCTGGAGCTCGCCGACGAACTCGGCGTGGAGCGGACGTCGGTGCACTCGAGCGTGGACGGCGAACGGCTCTACCGGAGGCTCGGGTTCGGCGACGCCCGCCTGCTGCTGCAGCGACCGCCGGAGGACTGAGTAGTCGGTCCGTCGCTCCGTCGGTCAGCGACGCTCGCGGATCATGTTCGTGATCCGCACGGTGGAGCACCGGCGACCCTGGTCGTCGGTCAGGACGATCTCGTGGGTGGTGAGCGTGCCGCCCAGGTGGATGGCGGTGCACGTGCCCGTGACGATGCCGCTCGTGGCGCTGCGGGAGTGCGAGGCGCTGAGCTCGATGCCGACGGCGTAGCGGCCGGGCCCGGCGTGCACGTTCGCGGCCATCGAACCGAGGCTCTCCGCGAGGACGACGTAGGCACCGCCGTGCAGCAGGCCGACCGGCTGGCGGTTGCCCTCGACGGGGATCGAACCGACCGCCCGCTCGGCCGAGAGCTCGGTGATGACCATGCCCATCTTCTCGGCCAGCTCGCCCATGCCGCGTTCGTCGATGCGGGGATCGATCGTGGTCGATGTGGTGTCGTCGGTCACGGTCTGCGTCGACCTTCCGTGTCAGCGGGCGTCGGTAGGCTGTCCGGGTGTCGGACTCCGCAAAGCCTACCCTCATGGTCATCGACGGCCACTCGCTCGCCTTCCGGGCCTTCTACGCGCTGCCGGTCGACAGCTTCGTGAACCGCGAGGGGCAGCACACCAACGCGATCCACGGATTCATCTCGATGCTGCTGATGCTGCTGCAGCGCGAGAAGCCCACCCACCTGGCGGTGGCGTTCGACATCTCCCGGTTCTCGTTCCGCACCCGTGAGTACGCCGAGTACAAGGGCACCCGCTCCGAGACCCCGGCCGAGTTCAAGGGCCAGATCCCGCTCCTGCAGCAGGCGCTCGAGGCGATGGGCATCACCACCGTCACGAAAGAGGACTACGAGGCCGACGACATCCTCGCGACCCTCTCCAAGCAGGGTGCCGACCAGGGCTTCAAGGTCTACGTGGTCTCCGGTGACCGCGACTCGATCCAGCTCGTCAACGACGACGTCACGCTGCTCTACCCGTCCGTCCGCGGTGTCTCCGAACTCACCCGCTACGACCGCGACAAGGTCTACGAGCGCTACGGCATCGAGCCCCACCAGTACCCGGACATCGCCGCACTCGTCGGCGAGACCAGCGACAACCTGATCGGCATCGACAAGGTCGGCGAGAAGACCGCGGTCAAGTGGGTGACACAGTACGGGTCGCTCGACGGCGTCCTCGAGCACGCCGACGAGATCAAGGGCGTCGTCGGCAACAACCTGCGCGAGCAGCAGGACCGGGCGATCCGGAACCGCCGGCTCAACCGCCTGGTCACCGACGTCGAGCTGCCCGTCGGTCCCGCCGACGTCGCGCTCCGCCCGGTCGACGAGACCGCGGTGCGCGAGCTCTTCGCCAAGCTGCAGTTCCGCACGCTGCTCGACCGCGTCTTCAAGGTGGCCGGGTCGGGCGACCCCGCCGAGCCCGCGGCCGAGGGCACCGTCACCGACGGCGCGCCGACCCCGCCGCCCGTCAAGACGCTGATCGACGAAGAGCTCGGCTACTGGCTCGAGCGCCGCAACGCCACCGAGGCGGCGAACGGCTACGGCGTCGCGGTCGAGGTCATCGACGGACGCCTCAGCGCCATCGGCATCGCGACCCACGACGACGCCGTGCTGGTGCCGGGCGGCAGCGGCGCGAAGGACTACGAGCAGCTCTCGGCCTGGTTCGCCTCCGACGCCCCGAAGCACTTCCACGACGCCAAGGCCGCGATCAAGGCGCTCGGCACCGCCGGCTTCGTCGTGAACGGCATCGCCGGCGACGCACGGATCATGGGGTGGCTCGCGCAGCCCGGCAAGCAGGGACAGCCGCTGTCCGACCTCGTCTACCAGGAGCTCGGCGAAGAACTGCCGACGGCCGACCCGAACCAGCTGGTCCCCGAGACCGACCCGGTCAACGTCGGGGTGCACGCGTGGTTCGTGCTCCGCGTCACCACGGCCCTGCGCGCCCGGATCGACGCGTCCTCGCTGCAGGTCCTCGACGACATCGAGCTGCCGCTCGTGTCGGTGCTGGCGGGCATGGAGACCATCGGCGTCGGCATCGACCGCCCGGTGCTGACCGGCCTGTCGAAGGAACTCGGGGAGCGCGCCGCCGAACTCGCGCAGCAGGCCTTCGCCGAGATCGGGCACGAGGTCAACCTCGGATCGCCGAAGCAGCTGCAGGAGGTCCTGTTCACCGAGCTCGCGATGCCGAAGACCCGCAAGACCAAGACCGGGTTCTCGACCGACGCCGCGAGCCTGGCCGACCTGCAGGAACAGCACCCGCACCCGTTCCTCGGGCTCCTGCTGCAGCACCGCGACGCCACGAAGCTCCGGCAGATCGTCGACACGCTCGACGCCGCCGTGGTCGACGGTCGCATCCACACCCGGTACGAGCAGACCGGTACGAGCACCGGGCGGGTCTCGTCGACCGACCCGAACCTGCAGAACATCCCGGTGAAGACGGCCGTCGGTCGCCGGATCCGGTCGGCGTTCGCGGTGGCCGAGCCGTACACGACGCTCGTCACCGCCGACTACTCGCAGATCGAGATGCGCATCATGGCGCACCTCTCCGGCGACCCGGGGCTGATCCAGGCTTTCAACGAGGGCGAGGACCTGCACCGCTTCGTCGGCGCCCGGGTGTTCGGCGTCGACCCGTCCGAGGTCTCCAACGAGATGCGCACCAAGGTCAAGGCGATGTCCTACGGCCTGGCCTACGGGCTGAGCGCCTTCGGTCTGTCGAAGCAGCTGCGCATCGAGCAGTCCGAGGCCCGCACCCTGATGACCGAGTACTTCGCCCGCTTCGGTGCCGTGCGCGACTACCTGCGCAACGTCGTCGAGCAGGCGCGCGAGGACGGCTACACCGAGACGATCTTCGGTCGCCGTCGCCCGTTCCCCGACCTGAAGAGCCCGAACCGGGTCCTGCGCGAGAACGCCGAACGCGCCGCGCTGAACGCCCCGATCCAGGGGTCGGCCGCCGACATCATCAAGATCGCGATGCTCGGGGTCGCCGACGACCTGCGCGAAGGCGAGCTGCAGTCGCACCTGCTGCTCCAGGTGCACGACGAGCTCATCCTCGAGGTCGCGCCCGGGGAGCAGGAGCGTGTCGAGGAGATCCTCCGCACCCGGATGGGCAGCGCAGCCGAGCTGACCGTCCCGCTCGACGTCTCGGTCGGTGTGGGGCCGAACTGGGAGAGCGCCGCCCACTGACCCGGGTGGCTCGGGAGTCCTGCCGACCCGCGGGTCGGTAGGGTCGGGGTATGAGCGAAGAGCGTCCTGTCCGCCAGCCGTCCGCCGTCGACGGCGTCGCCGAGGACTGGGTCACCACCCTCGTCGACCTCGACCCGACGACCGCCACCTACATCGGCGTCCCGGGGCGCACGGGGGAGTACGGCGACACCTCGCCCGCCGGCGCCGCCGCGATGGCCGAGGCCGCGCGCGGCGCGAAGCGTGCGCTCGACGCCGCTCCCGCCGTCGACTCGGTGGACCAGGTGACGAAGGCCGACCTCGGGGCCGAGCTGGACCTGGTGCAGGAGTCGTACGAGCGCAAGCTGCACCTCCGTGACCTCAACGTCATCGCGAGCCCGGCGCAGTCGGTCCGCGAGATCATCGACCTGATGCCGACCGCGACCGAGGGTGACTGGCAGGACATCGCGAGCCGACTGCACGCGCTGCCCGACGCGCTCGAGGGCATCCGTGAGACCCTGCTCGAGGGCACCCGCGAGGACGTCACCCCGGCGAAGCGCCAGGTCGCGCTCATCGCCGAGCAGGCGGCGCGAACCGGCGCCGAGGGCGGGATGTTCCGTCAGCTTGCCGACTCCGCGGCGTTCGAGGGCGACGGCCCCGTGCCGGAGACGCTCCGAGCAGACCTGCACCGCGGTGCCGAGGTCGCCGCGGCGGCCTACCGCTCGTTCGGCCAGTTCCTGGAGCACGAGCTGCTGCCGCTCGCCACCCCCGTCGACGCCGTCGGTCGCGAGGCCTACGAGCTGCACTCGCGCCGGTTCCTCGGTGCGGTCGTCGACCTCGACGAGACGTACGAGTGGGGCCTCGAGGAACTCGCGCGCATGCGGGACGAGCAGGAGCGCATCGCCGACCGCATCGAGTCCGGTGCGAGCGTCGCCCGGGCGATCGAGGTGCTCGACACCGACCCGTCCCGGATCCTGCACGGCACCGACGCGCTGCAGCGGTGGATGCAGGAGACGAGCGACGCGTCGATCGCCGCGATGGCCGGGACCTACTTCGACATCCCGGACCCGATCCGTCGCCTCGAGTGCCGGATCGCCCCCACGCAGGAGGGCGGCATCTACTACAGCGGCCCCTCCGACGACTTCTCCCGTGCTGGCCGCATGTGGTGGTCCGTGCCCGAGGGCGTCACCGAGTTCGGCACCTGGCGCGAGAAGACGACGGTTTACCACGAGGGTGTTCCCGGACACCACCTGCAGATCAGCCAGGGCGTCTACAACCGCGGCGAACTGAACACGTGGCGCCGGCAGCTGTCCGGGTCCTCCGGCCACGTCGAGGGCTGGGCGCTGTACGCCGAACGGCTGATGGAGCAGCTCGGGTTCCTCGACGACGACGGCGACCGGCTCGGCATGCTCGACGGGCAGCGGATGCGGGCGGCGCGCGTCGTGCTCGACATCGGCGTGCACCTGCAGAAGACGAACCCCGACGGCGGCGGCTGGACGTGGGAGTACGCGCTCGACTTCATGGGGCAGAACGTGAACATGGACCCCGCGTTCGTCCGGTTCGAGGTCGCCCGGTACTTCGGGTGGCCGGGGCAGGCCCCCTCGTACAAGGTGGGTCAGCGCGTCTGGGAGTCCATCCGCGACGAGGTCGCCGCCCGCGAGGGAGCCGACTTCGACCTGAAGGCGTTCCACCACCGTGCGCTCTCCCTCGGCAGCATCGGCCTCGACACCCTGCGGACCGCCCTGGTCGGGTGACGCGCCGTCGACACGCCCGGTTGTGGGGCCTCCGCCGGTGCGGTTAGACTTGTGCGGCGCAATCCGCGCCACTCAATCAATCGCCACGGCGGTGCACCACGGGGGCCGAGCCCCCGCACGCCATGGCCCGACTCATGTCCGTTCGGAGCAATCTCTACATGACAACCACTACGACCAAGGCTCCTAAGCAGGTCGCCATCAACGACATCGGTTCGGCTGATGACTTCCTGGCCGAGGTCGAGAAGACCCTGAAGTTCTTCAACGACGGTGATCTCATCTCCGGCACCGTCGTGAAGATCGACCGCGACGAGGTCCTCCTCGACGTCGGTTACAAGACCGAGGGCGTCATCCCCTCGCGCGAGCTCTCGATCAAGCACGACGTCGACCCCAACGAGGTCGTCGAGGTCGGCGACGAGGTCGAGGCCCTGGTTCTCCAGAAGGAGGACAAGGAAGGCCGCCTCATCCTGTCGAAGAAGCGCGCGCAGTACGAGCGTGCGTGGGGCGACGTCGAGAAGATCAAGGAGTCCGACGGCGTCGTGACCGGGACGGTCATCGAGGTCGTCAAGGGCGGGCTCATCGTCGACATCGGCCTCCGTGGCTTCCTCCCCGCCTCGCTCATCGAGCTCCGTCGTGTCCGCGACCTCACGCCGTACCTCAGTCAGGAGATCGAGGCCAAGATCCTCGAGCTCGACAAGAACCGCAACAACGTGGTCCTGTCGCGCCGTGCGCTCCTCGAGCAGACGCAGTCCGAGTCCCGGACGACGTTCCTCAACAACCTCCACAAGGGCCAGGTCCGCAAGGGCATCGTGTCCTCGATCGTCAACTTCGGTGCGTTCGTGGACCTCGGCGGCGTCGACGGCCTCGTCCACGTCTCCGAGCTCAGCTGGAAGCACATCGAGCACGCCAGCGAGGTCGTCGAGGTCGGTCAGGAAGTCACCGTCGAGATCCTCGAGGTCGACCTGGACCGCGAGCGCGTGTCGCTCTCGCTCAAGGCGACGCAGGAGGACCCGTGGCAGGTCTTCGCCCGCACCCACGCGATCGGTCAGATCGCACCGGGCAAGGTCACGAAGCTCGTCCCGTTCGGTGCCTTCGTCCGCGTTGCCGACGGCATCGAGGGCCTCGTGCACATCTCGGAGCTCTCGAACAAGCACGTCGAGCTCGCCGAGCAGGTCGTCTCGGTCAACGACGAGGTCTTCGTCAAGATCATCGACATCGACCTCGACCGTCGCCGCATCTCGCTCAGCCTCAAGCAGGCGAACGAGGGCGTCGACCCGGAGAGCGACGAGTTCGACCCGGCGCTCTACGGCATGCCGACCGAGTACGACGACAAGGGTGACTACAAGTACCCCGAGGGCTTCGACCCGGAGACCAACGAGTGGCTCGAGGGCTACGACACGCAGCGCACCGAGTGGGAGGGCCAGTACGCGGCCGCCCAGGGGCGTTGGGAAGCCCACAAGGCGCAGGTCGCGAAGACCATCGCCGACGAGGCGCAGGGTGGCTTCGACCTCCCGGCCACGGCTTCCTCGTCGTCGTCGTCGACCTCGTCGTTCGCCGGCGAGACGGGTGGCGCGAGCCCCCTGGCCGACGACGCGTCGCTCGCTGCACTCCGCGAGAAGCTCAGCTCGACCAACAACTGATCGAGCGGTTCGTCCCGACCGGGAGCCCGGCACCCCTGACAGGGTGCCGGGCTTCCGGCGTTTCCGGGCATCGGGGTCGTTACCCTGTTGCCGTGCACATCATCGGACTCACGGGCGGCATCGCCGCGGGCAAGTCGACGGTCTCCCGGCGCTGGGCCGAGCACGGGGCCGTCGTCGTCGACGCCGACCGACTGGCTCGGGACGCCGTGGCGCCGGGCAGCCCGGGCCTGGCACAGGTCGCCGAGCGGTTCGGTCCGTCGGTGATCGCCGCCGACGGTTCGCTCGACCGGCCGGCGCTCGGGTCGATCGTGTTCGTGGACCCCGCGGCGCGGAAGGACCTCGAAGCCATCACGCACCCCGAGGTCTGGCGGCTCGCGCAGCAGGCGTTCGACGCAGCCGAGGCCGCCGACCCCGACGCCGTGGTGGTCTACGACGTGCCGTTGCTCGCCGAGGCCCGCGGCTCGCGTCCGCTCCGGTTCGACGCCGTCGTGGTGGTCGACGCCCCCGCGGCGCAGCGCATCGAACGGCTCGTCGAGCACCGCGGCATGCCCCGTGACGAGGCCGAGCGCCGCGTCGCCGCCCAGGCGAGCGACGCCGACCGTCTCGCCCTCGCCGACCACGTCGTCGACGCCACCGGGACGCTCGAGCAGACGATCCGCTCCGCTGACGAGGTGTGGGCGCGGATCACTCCATGAACCACCGCCTGCTGCTGGTCCTCGCCGCGATCGTCCTCGTGGCGATCGGGGCCGCCTCGCTCGTCGCCGCGAACGTCCTCGGTGCCCAGCGTGTGGCGGACAACGGCCGGGTCGCGGTGCACGAGCGGCCGTCGGGTGACGAACACGGGCCCGAGGGAGAGTTCCACCGGTTCCGGCTCGGAACGGTGAACGGTGAGCGGCTCACGCCGAACCGGGACGACTTCGCCGCGCGCACCTCGGCCGACGGTCCGCTCCTGCTGTTCCTGCCCGCGACCCGATCCCGTCCCGCGGAGTACCAGCGGTTCCTCGGAGCCGCCCTGGCTGACGGGTACCACGTGCTCGGCCTCGACTACTGGAACCTGGGCCGCACCCTGTCCGGCACGTGTGAGGCCGACGCACGCTGCTACGGCATGGTGCAGCGGAACCGCTTCGACGGCACGCGGCCCTCGGCGTTCAGTGCGGTCAGTCCGGCCGGGTCGATCGTTTCGCGATTCCGGGACGCCGTCGCGTACCTCGACGACCACGACCCCGACGGCGGTTGGGGGCGGTTCGTCCAGGGCGACGACCGCATCGTCTGGAACGACATCGTCGTGGCCGGGCACTCGCAGGGCGGCGGAGAGGCGGCGTACATCGCCCACATCCGCAGTGTCCACGGCGCGCTGATGTTCTCGTCACCCGTCGAGTCCCGCGGGCCGGCACACGCAGCGTGGATGGACCGCCCGGGCCGGACACCGGTGGGCCGGATGTACGCCATCGACGACGTCCGTGACACGTTCGGCCCCCGCATCACCGGTTCGTGGGACGTCCTCGGGCTGAGCGGTGTCTCCGGGCCGTTCGAGACGGACACCGCACCGCCACTCGCCGGAGCGGACCCGCACGCGATCCTCACCGACCTCGGCGGCGAGGGCAAGGCGCACTCCCTGATCATCAAGGACTCGACGCCGCTCACCCGTGACGGCGTCCCCCGGATGCTCCCGCTGTGGCAGTGGATGCTGCACCGGTTCTCCACAGATCCCGCTGTTCCCTCCGACCGCTCATAGCGTCGCGCAATAGCCTTCCTGCGTGCAGCCCGTTCGTGATGAACCCGACCTGCGCTCGCTGATCCGGGCCCGTGCGGCCGACGGGGGCGTGCGCCACTTCCTCGAGGACGCCCGCTCCGAGCGCGTCCTCACCTACCGCGCGCTCGACGACGCGGTGACCGCCTGGTCGCGGACCTTCGACGCGATCGGCATCGCCCCGTCGGGTGCCGTCCTGGTCGACGTGGGTGACCCGCTCGCGTTCGTGGTCGTGCACCTGAGCGCCGTCGCCTCGGGTCGCCGCGCGATCCCCGTCGACACCGGCCAGCCGGCCACCGAGCCCGGCCGTCTCGCCGACCTCATCGGCGGAGCGTCCATCGTCGTGTCGGACCGCGCGGTGGACGCGACCGTCCCCGGGGCACCGGCGAGCGGGATCGACCCGGCCACGTTCCTCCCGGCCGCCGTCCGTGACGGCGACCTGCCCGCCCACAGCCCGCACGCGCCGGGCCAGGGGTCCGTCGTGCTGTTCACCTCCGGGTCGACCGGCACGCCGAAGGGCGTCGAGCTGCCCGAGACGCAGCTGCTGTTCGTCGCCCGGGCCGTCGCGCAGCACAACCGGCTGGTGCCGGACGACCGCGGGTTCAACTCCTTGCCGCTGTTCCACGTCAACGCCGAGGTGGTCGGACTGCTCGCGACGCTCGTCGCCGGCGCGACCCTCGTGCTCGACCGGCGCTTCCGTCGTACCGGGTTCTGGGACCTGCTCGCGGAACGACGGATCACCTGGCTGAACGCCGTCCCGGCCGTCCTGGCCGTACTGGCGAAGACCGGGCCGCTCGAGTTCCCGCCGGGCCTGCGGTTCGTGCGCAGCGCGTCGGCGCCGTTGCCCGACCCGGTGCGCGCCGCCCTCGGTGACGTGCCGCTCGTCGTGAGCTGGGGCATGACCGAAGGCGCCTCGCAGATCACGGCGACGCCGCTCGACGAACCGGCCCGGCCCGGTACCGTCGGGGTCCCGGTCGGGTCCGAGGTGCAGGTCCGCGGCGAGGACGGCTCGGTGCTGCCCGCCGGCGAGATCGGTGCGCTGTGGGTGCGGGGCGAGGGGATCGTGCGGGGCTACCTGGGTGGTCGCGCGTCCGAGCGGTTCGACGCCGACGGCTGGCTCCACACCGGTGACGTCGGCTCCGTCAGCACCGACGGCTGGGTGTCACTGGCAGGACGCTCCGACGACGTCATCAACCGCGGTGGCGAGAAGGTCTACCCGTCCGAGGTCGAGGACGTCTTGCTCGGCGACCCACGCGTGCTCGAGGCGGTCGTCGTCGGCCGCCCCGACGACGTGCTCGGTGCCGTCCCGATCGCCTACGTGATCCCGCAGCCCGACGAACCCGTCGACCACGCAGCCCTCGTGGCTGACCTCGTGGCCCGGGCCGAGGCGCACCTGACCCGGTTCCGCCGACCGGTCGAGGTCATCGTCGTGCCCGACCTGCCGCGCGCACCCACCGGCAAGGTGCAGCGCGCGAAGGTCCGGACCATGGCCCGACCATCGTGAACGGACCATCACGCGTGTCCCCGGCATCGACCGGCGACGAGCCGGGGGTGCAGACGCCGACGCGCACTGCCGAGGGCAAGCCCCGGCACCTGTACGAGGTCGACGTGCTCCGCATCCTCACGTTCGCGTGCGTGATCGGGGTGCACACCACGAGCCACACCGCGGCCACCGACGACGTCGGGCTGAACGCGCTGCTCGCCCTGCTGCACTTCACCCGGCTGGTCTTCTTCTCGCTGACCGCGTTCGTGCTCGTGTACAGCTACACCTTGCGCCCGAGGCCGATGGCACAGTTCTGGCCGAAGCGGTTCCTGCTCGTGGGCGTGCCGTACCTGGCGTGGTCGTTCGTCTACGTCGCGGCGGCGTGGCTGCTGAGTCCCACCCGCCGTGGCGACGTCCCCGACCTGGTGCGCACCGCGGCCGAGGGCATCGTCACCGGCACCTCGTGGTACCACCTGTACTTCCTGCTCGTGACGATGCAGGTGTACCTGCTCCTGCCGGTGATCGTCTGGCTGGTGCGCCGGACCCGTGGGCACCACGTGACCGTGCTGGTCGTGGCGTTCCTGGTCCAGCTGGTGGTGTTCGCCGGGTACAAGTACTTCCCGGCGAGCGACGCGTGGATGCAGGGGTACCAGAAGCAGTTCTTCTTCTCGTACGTCTTCTTCATCGTCTCGGGGGCGATCGCCGCCGACCACGCGGACGCGTTCCTGCGGTTCATCCGGGTCCACCGCCGTTCGGTCCTGTGGGCGTTCGCCGGCGTCGGTGGGCTCACCCTCGGTGTGTGGGCGCTGCAGGTGGGCCTCGGGCAGTCCCTCTACGCCGCGGGGACACCGTTGCAGCCGGTCCAGGTGGTCTGGAGCACCGCGGTGTTCGTCGGGTTCCTGGCGATCGGCGCGGCCTGGGCGGATCGACGGCGCCCCGGGAGCCGGACCGCCCGGTTCGTCGACTACGCCTCCGATCGCTCGTTCGGCATCTTCCTGAGCCACCCGTTCGTCATCTGGATCCTGCTCTACGGCGACAGCTGGCTCGAGGCCGTCGTGCCACGGCCGTGGCTCACCCTCGTCACCTACGTGCTCGTGCTGGTGCTGTCCGTCGCGGTGACCGAGCTGTTCCGGTGGACGCCCCTCAGCGTGCCGTTGACCGGGCGGCCGTCGTTGTCCTCGCGGGCGTCACGAGCGGCGCGGGCGCGTCGGTCCGCCGGCGCGGGGGTGCCACAGCGGTCGCCGGAGCCGGTGGAGCCGGACGACGCCCTCGTCGGCGAGACCGACGACGTCGGGCGGCGCGCCGCGCGCTGAGCGTTCGCCCGCACGCTCGCACCAGCCGTGCGGGGCGGTGGACACGTGGCGGGGCGGCCGGGAGGCACGTGGCGGGCCCGACCCGCGCCTCCCGGCCGTCGCGTGCACCACCAGGGCCGGCGCACGTTCCGGATGTCGGCTGTCAGGCCGGGCGCTGCTCGGCCTTCGGGGTGCCGATCTCGAGCACGCCGTCGGTGGAGGTCAGCCGCTGCGGCTTCATGAACCAGGCGACGACGGCCGCGGCTCCGAGCAGGACGCAGGAGAGCGCGAAGGGCACCTGCCAGCCCGAGGCGTCGATGAGCAGACCGAACACGATGGGTGAGACCACACCGGCGATGCCGAACCCGGTGTTCATGAAGCCCGAGGCCGTGCCGGACCACTGCGGCGCGACGTCCATCGGGATCGCCCAGAGGTTGGCGTTGCAGAGTTCGAGGAAGAAGAACGACAGGGCCAGCGAGATCGTCGCGACGAGCAGACCCTGCCCGATCACGAGCGGGATGAGGCAGAGGAGCGAGCCGCCGAGCCCGATCACCAGGATGGTCCGGCGGGCGTTCCGGGTGTTCCCGCCGCGGTGGATGATGCGGTCACTGAGCATCCCGCCGACCGTGTCCCCGACGACACCGGCCAGCAGGATCAGGGTGGTGAACAGGGCGAAGTCGCCGATCTCCAGGCCGTAGGTGGAGCTGAGGAACGTCGGGAGCCACGTGAGGAACACCCAGAGGGTCCAGCCGTACCCGAAGTCGACGAAGGTGACCGGCAGGATCTGCTTCGCCATCTGCCGCCACGGCACCGGGGGACGGGTCGCACGGGTCTCGACCGGCGGGAGCTCGGCGAGTTCAACCTGCGTGATGCCCTTCGCGGACTCGGGCTTGTCGCGGAACCAGACGAACCAGACGACGGCCCACGCCAGGGACAGCACCGCGGTGGCGAAGAACGCCCAGCGCCAGCTGCCCGTCGCGCCGATCACCCAGGCGACGATGAGCGGCGCCAGGGCGTTGCCGAGCCGGGCGGCCGAGTGGACCACGCCCTGGGCGAAGCCGTTCCGGTCGCGGGGGATCCACCGGCTCATCGCCTGGGTGGCGGTCGGGAACGCGGCGGCCTCGCTCAGCCCGAGCAGGGCACGTGCGGCGAAGAGGGTCCAGAAGCCGACCGCGAACCCGGTCCAGAGCGTCGCGACGCCCCAGATCACCGTGATGACGAAGAGCGCCCTGCGCGGGCCGAACTTCTCGCTGATCGTGCCGCCGAACACCTGCAGCAGGGCGTACGGCAACGAGAACGCGGAGACGATGAGGCCGGCGGTCGCCTCGTTGAACCCGAACTCCTCGGTGATGTGCGGCAGCGCGGTCGAGATGTTCGTCCGGTCGATGTACGAGATCGCGTACATGCAGCAGAGCAGGACGAGCACACGCCCGCGGATGCGTCCGCGGAACGGGGTGCCCTTGATCGGTGCGGCCGGGGTCGCCGTGGTCATGAGGCCTCTTCGGGGGAGTGGGAAGGAGTCGGGTGACTGAACGGATCGGACGGTATGCCCGATGACCATCAGTCGACTTGGAGCCTGCTTGCAGCGGACAGTACGCCGAGGGCGAGCAGGGGCCCTCGGTGTCAGGGGTGCCGACTACCGTTGTCCCCATGGGTGTTGCGATCGAACCGACCCGAGCGGTGCGTCCGTTCGAGGTCATCAGCGAGTACTCGCCGAGTGGCGACCAGCCCGCGGCCATCGCGGAACTCGCCGGGCGGATCAACGCCGGTGAGACCGACGTCGTGCTGCTGGGTGCGACCGGTACCGGCAAGTCGGCGACGACCGCGTGGCTCATCGAGCAGGTGCAGCGGCCGACGCTCGTGCTCGCGCACAACAAGACGCTCGCGGCCCAGCTCGCCAACGAGTTCCGCAGCCTGATGCCGAACAACGCGGTCGAGTACTTCGTCTCGTACTACGACTACTACCAGCCCGAGGCGTACGTCCCGCAGACCGACACCTTCATCGAGAAGGACTCCTCGGTCAACGCCGAGGTCGAACGGCTCCGGCACTCGACGACGAACTCGCTGCTCAGCCGCCGCGACAGCGTCGTGGTGTCGACGGTCTCCTGCATCTACGGCCTGGGAACGCCCGAGCAGTACATGAACGCGTCGGTCGCACTCCACGTGGGTCAGACGATCTCCCGCGACCAGCTCGTCCGCAAGTTCGTCGCCATGCAGTACCAGCGCAACGACGTCGACTTCGCCCGGGGCACGTTCCGGGTGCGCGGCGACACGATCGAGATCATCCCGATGTACGAAGAGCACGCGATCCGCATCGAGATGTTCGGCGACGAGGTCGAGGCGCTCTCGTCGCTGCACCCACTCACCGGGAACGTCATCGACGACCTGCCCGCCGTGTCGATCTTCCCGGCTTCGCACTACGTCGCCGACACCGACGTGATGCACCGCGCGATCGCCTCCATCAAGGAAGAACTCGCGGAACGGCTCGCCGAGCTCGAGGGTCAGGGCAAGCTGCTCGAGGCCCAGCGACTCCGCATGCGCACCACGTTCGACATCGAGATGATGGAGCAGATCGGGTTCTGCTCCGGCATCGAGAACTACTCGCGCCACATGGACGGTCGTGGCCCGGGCGAGGCGCCGCACTGTCTCATCGACTACTTCCCCGACGACTTCCTCCTGGTCATCGACGAGTCGCACGTCACCGTGCCGCAGATCGGCGCGATGTACGAAGGCGACGCCTCGCGCAAGCGGACACTCGTCGAGCACGGCTTCCGTCTGCCGAGCGCGATGGACAACCGCCCGCTCAAGTGGGAGGAGTTCCTCGACCGCGTCGGCCAGAAGGTCTTCCTGTCGGCGACGCCCGGCAAGTACGAGCTCGGCATCACGGACAGCGTGGTCGAGCAGATCATCCGCCCCACGGGTCTGATCGACCCCGAGATCGTGGTCAAGCCGAGCGACGGCCAGATCGACGACCTGCTCGAGGAGATCAAGCAGCGCGCCGAGAAGAACGAGCGCGTCCTGGTCACGACGCTCACGAAGCGCATGGCGGAAGAGCTCACCGACTTCCTCGGCAACGCCGGCGTCCGGGTCCGGTACCTGCACTCCGACGTGGACACGCTCAAGCGCGTCGAGCTGCTGACCGAGCTGCGTCAGGGCGTGTACGACGTGCTCATCGGCATCAACCTGCTCCGCGAGGGCCTCGACCTGCCCGAGGTCTCGCTCGTCGCGATCCTCGACGCCGACAAGGAAGGCTTCCTGCGGTCGTCGACGTCGCTCATCCAGACGATCGGTCGAGCCGCCCGCAACGTGTCGGGCCAGGTGCTCATGTACGCCGACAAGATGACCGACTCGATGAAGCAGGCCATCGAGGAGACCGACCGGCGCCGTGAGAAGCAGGTCGCGTACAACCTCGAGCACGGAATCGACCCGCAGCCGTTGCGCAAGAAGATCGCGGACATCACCGAGGTCCTGCAGCGCGAGAACGACGACACGAAGGCGCTCCTGCAAGGTCGCCCCGGCACCGACGGTCGTCGGTCGCCCACGCCGAACCTCAAGCGCGGTGGCATCGCCGGCGAGGGCGCGACCCAGCTCGGTGCCACCATCGCCGACCTGAACGACCAGATGCTGCAGGCTGCGGCCGAGCTCAAGTTCGAGCTCGCGGCGCGACTGCGCGACGAGGTGCAGGACCTGAAGAAGGCCCTGCGCCAGATGGAGTCGGCCGGGCATGTCATCTGACGGTGCCCGCACGGTCGTCGTCACCGGTGCGAGTGCCGGCCTCGGCTACCATGCCGCCGAGCAGCTCGCCGCAGCCGGACACCGCGTGGTGCTGGCCACGCGCGACCGCGGCCGGGCGGAGGCCGCCGAGCGCAGCATCCGGCGGCACGTCGACGGAGCGTCGCTCTCCCACGTCCACCTCGACCTCGCCGACCTCGACTCCGTCAACGCGGCAGCCGACGAACTCGCCGCGCTGGAACCCGACGGCGTCGACGCGGTCCTGAACAACGCCGGGGTCGTCGGGGCGTCCACGCGGGGGAGCACGGCGCAGGGCACCGAACTGCAGATCGGCACGAACCACCTCGGACACTTCGCGTGGACCGCCCTGGTCCTGCCCCTGCTCGAACGACGAGCCGGCCGGATCGTGCACCTCGGGTCGATCGCCCACCGGTTCGCCCAGCTCGACGCGACCGATCCGCTCGGCGTCGGTCGGTACTCGAGCCACCGCCAGTACGCCAGGAGCAAGCTCGCGGTGATGCTGTTCGGCTTCGAGCTCGCCGAACGACTGGCCGACTCCGGGTCGTCCGTGTCGAGCGTCGTCGCGCACCCCGGCCTGTCGCTCGACCGGCTGTCGCCGGCACGCCCGGACGTCAGCCCGGCACGACCCGAACCCGAGTGGATCCGCCCGGCGCAGCGCCTCGTCGCCCAGGGCAAGGACGTCGGCGCCCAGCCGCTCGTGCACGCGGCAGTCGGTGCTGACGTGCGCTCGGGGGAGTACTGGGGCCCGGCAGGCTGGATGCAGCTCCGGGGCCCGGCCACGGTGGTCGCGGCCGAACCTCGGGCGCACGACCGCACCGTCGCAGCGCAGCTCTGGGCGGCGAGCGAGCGTGCATCCGGTGTCGCGTTCGCTCTCGACGCACTCGTCTGACCCTCCATCCCGGCCGAATGTCGGTGCCGCTTCGTAGAATCGACGACGATGACCATCACCTCTGACCCCGGTACCTCGACGTCGGGCCGGAACGCCTTCGGCGAGCCCGCTGACCTCCACCTCCCCGGCGGGACCGCTCCGCACAGCACCTCCACGCTCAGCGTGCGCGGCGCGCGCGTGCACAACCTCCGTGACGTCGACCTCGAGATCCCGCGCGACTCGCTCGTCGTGTTCACCGGCCTGTCCGGGTCGGGCAAGTCCTCGCTGGCGTTCGACACGATCTTCGCCGAGGGGCAGCGCCGGTACGTCGAGTCGCTGTCCGCCTACGCGCGCCAGTTCCTCGGCCAGGTCGACCGCCCCGACGTCGACTTCATCGAGGGGCTCTCGCCGGCGGTGTCGATCGACCAGAAGTCGACCAACCGCAACCCGCGGTCGACGGTCGGCACGATCACCGAGGTCTACGACTACATGCGTCTGCTCTGGGCGCGCATCGGGGTCCCGCACTGCCCGACGTGTGGCGAGGTGATCAGCAAGCAGACCGTGCAGCAGATCGCCGACCAGCTCATGCAGTTCGAGACCGGCACCCGCTTCCAGGTCCTCGCACCCGTCATCTCCAAGAAGAAGGGCGAGTTCGTCGACCTCTTCCAGGAGCTCGCGGCGTCCGGCTACGCCCGCGCGATCGTCGACGGGGAGCGCATCCAGCTCAGCGACCCGCCCAAGCTGAAGAAGCAGGTCAAGCACGACATCTCGGTCATCGTCGACCGCCTGGTGGCGAGCGACGACATCCTCGGGCGTCTCACCGACTCGCTCGAGACCGCCCTGCGCCTGACCGACGGCACCGTCGGCATCGACCTGGTGGACCACGAGGGGCCCGGAGCGGTCCGGACCTACTCCGAGAACCTGTCCTGCCCGAACAACCACCCGCTCGCGCTCACCGAGATCGAGCCGCGCACGTTCTCGTTCAACGCGCCGTTCGGTGCCTGCCCCGAGTGCTCCGGCCTCGGCACGCGCATGTCGGTCGACCCCGACCTGGTGCTCGGCGACCCCGAGGCCTCGTTGCGTGACGGCGTCCTGCTGCCCTGGACCGGCACCAGCGGGCTGTACTCCTACTTCGAGAAGCTGCTCGGCGGCCTCGGCAAGGAGCTCGGCTTCTCGCTCGACACCCCGTGGAACCAGCTCGACCCCGCGGTGCAGGCATCGATCCTGACCGGCAAGGACTTCCAGGTGTCGGTCTCCTGGCGCAACCGCTTCGGCCGCGAGATGCGGTACACGAGCGGATTCGAAGGCGTCATGCCCTACATCGAGCGCAAGTTCGCCGAGGCCGAGTCGGACTCGCAGCGGCAGCGCTTCCAGGGGTACCTGCGCGAGGTCCCGTGCCCGGTGTGCGAGGGAACCCGCCTCAAGCCCGAGGTGCTCGCGGTGACGGTCAACGACCGCAGCATCGCGGACGTCACCGACATGTCGCTCGACAACGCGTACTCGTTCATGGACGAGCTGACGCTGACCGACCGTGAAGCGCACATCGCCGCCGCGGTCCTCCGCGAGATCCGCGCACGCCTCGAGTTCCTGCTCGAGGTCGGCCTGAACTACCTCACGCTGGCACGTGGTGCCGGCGGTCTCTCCGGCGGCGAGGCCCAGCGCATCCGCCTGGCGACGCAGATCGGCTCCGGGCTGACGGGCGTGCTCTACGTGCTCGACGAGCCGAGCATCGGCCTGCACCAGCGGGACAACCGTCGACTCATCGACACCCTGGTCAAGCTCAAGGACCTCGGCAACACCCTCATCGTCGTCGAGCACGACGAGGACACGATCCGCACGGCCGACTGGGTCGTCGACATCGGCCCCGGTGCCGGTGTGAACGGCGGCAACGTCGTGCACTCCGGTTCGTACGAGGGCATCATCGAGAACCGCGAGTCGATCACGGGTGACTACCTCGCCGGCCGACGCGCGATCGAGGTGCCGGCCGAGCGTCGCAAGGTCAACCTGAAGCGCGCCATCACCGTGCAGGGCGCCCGGGCGAACAACCTCAAGTCGATCGACGCGGACTTCCCGCTCGGTGTGTTCACCGCGGTGACGGGCGTCAGCGGGTCCGGCAAGTCGACGCTGGTGAACGACATCCTCTACAAGGTGCTCGCCAACCAGCTCAACGGCGCACGGCACATCGCGGGCAAGCACACCCGGGTGAAGGGCCTCGACCAGCTGGACAAGGTCGTGCACGTCGACCAGGCGCCGATCGGCCGCACGCCGCGCTCGAACCCGGCGACCTACACGGGCGTGTTCGACCGCATCCGCCAGCTGTTCGCCGAGACGCAAGAGGCCAAGACCCGCGGCTACCAGCCCGGCCGCTTCAGCTTCAACGTCAAGGGCGGCCGCTGCGAGAACTGCGCGGGCGACGGCACGATCAAGATCGAGATGAACTTCCTGCCCGACGTCTACGTCGCGTGCGAGGTGTGCGGTGGTGCGCGCTACAACCGCGAGACGCTCCAGGTGCACTACAAGGGCAAGAACATCTCCGAGGTCCTCGACATGCCGATCAGCGAGGCGGCCGAGTTCTTCGAGCCGATCTCGGCGATCCACCGCTACATGGCGACCCTGGTCGACGTGGGCCTCGGCTACGTGCGTCTCGGCCAGAGCGCGACCACGCTCTCCGGCGGCGAGGCGCAGCGCGTCAAGCTCGCCACCGAGCTGCAGCGTCGCTCGAACGGCCGCACGGTCTACGTGCTCGACGAGCCGACGACCGGTCTGCACTTCGAGGACGTCCGCAAGCTGCTCCTCGTGCTGCAGAGCCTCGTCGACAAGGGCAACACCGTCATCACGATCGAGCACAACCTCGACGTCATCAAGTCCGCCGACTGGCTGATCGACATGGGACCCGAGGGCGGTTCCGGTGGTGGCACGGTCCTGGCGACGGGCACCCCGGAGCACGTGGCGACCGTGCCGGAGAGCCACACCGGTGTCTTCCTGCGCGAGATCTTCGACGCGCAGGACGCCCGAGTCGGCAAGCAGCAGGCCGTCGGCGCACGCCAGGCAACCCAGAAGCAGCAGGGCGGCAAGCCGCAGGGCGCGACCAAGCAGACGAGCAAGCAGAAGGCGGGTGCTCGGTAGGTGGCGGACACCGTCCCGTGGCGTCCGAAGGCCGGAGAGATCCCGACCGACCCGGGCGTCTACCGATGGCGTGACGAAGCCGGTCGGGTGCTCTACGTCGGCAAGGCGAAGAACCTCCGCGCCCGGCTGAGCAACTACTTCGCGCCGCTGCCGACGCTGCACGAGCGCACGCGGCGCATGGTCCTCACGGCACGCAGCGTCGAGTGGACGACGGTCGGCTCCGAGATCGAGGCGCTCCAGCTGGAGTACACCTGGATCAAGGAGTTCGACCCGCCGTTCAACGTCAAGTTCCGCGACGACAAGTCGTACCCGTACATGGCGGTCACCCTGGGTGACGAAGCGCCGCGGGTGATGGTGACACGCAACCGCAAGATCAAGGGCGCGAAGTACTTCGGTCCGTACCCGAAGATCTGGGCGGTGCACGACACCATCGACCTGATGATCAAGGTCTTCCCGATCCGCACGTGTTCGGACTCGTCGTACAAGAAGGCGATGCAGACGGGCCGTCCGTGCTTCCCGGGGCAGATCGGCAAGTGCGGTGGCCCGTGCTCGCAGAAGGTCACGATCGAGGAGCACCGCGCGCTCGTCGAGGAGTTCGTGCGCTTCATGAACTCCTACGACCGTCGGGTCATCACCGAACTCCGGCAGCGCATGGGGGCCTCCGCCGACGCGATGCAGTACGAGCAGGCCGCGAAGTACCGCGACCAGGTCGAGGCGCTCGAAGCCGTGCTCGAGAAGTCCGCCGTGGTGCTCCGCGACTCGGTCGACCTCGACCTGTTCGGCATCGCGGAGGACGAGCTCGCCGCGGCAGTGCAGCTGTTCTCCGTCCGTGGTGGCCGCATCCGCGGTGTCCGCGGCTGGGTGGTCGACAAGGAGCTCGACATCGCCACGGGCGACCTCGTCGAGCAGATCGTGCAGGGCGTCTACGTCACCGACGAGCCCCCGCGCGAGGTCGTCGTCCCCGAACTGCCGGAGGACGCCGACGCGCTCCAGGAGTGGCTCAGCAAGCGCCGGAACGGGCGCGGCACGAAGCTCAGCACGGCACAGCGCGGCGATCGCGCCGGTCTCGCACGGACGGCCGCGCAGAACGCCGGGCAGGCGCTCATGCTCTACAAGACCAAGCGTTCGGCCGACTACACCACCCGGGCCGCGGCACTGGCCGACATCCAGGACGCCCTCGGCATGACCGAGGCGCCGCTCCGCATGGAGTGCTACGACATCTCGCACCTGCAGGGCACGAACGTCGTCGCGTCGATGGTGGTGTTCGAGGACGGCCTGCCGCGCAAGGACCAGTACCGCCGGTACTCGATCGCCGAGACCACCGACGACACCGACAGCATGTACCAGGTGCTCTCGCGGCGCCTGGCGCGGCTGGACGAGGACGCTGAGCTGCCGGACGTCCCGGACGTCACGACCGACGAGGTCGTCGAGGGGTCGAAGCCGACGAAGCGGTTCGCGTACCGACCGCAGCTGCTCATCGTCGACGGCGGCCAGCCCCAGGTGCAGGCCGCGAAGCGCGCGATGGACGAAGCCGGCGTGCACGACATCGCCCTGGTCGGCATCGCCAAGCGGCTCGAGGAGCTCTGGCTCCCCGACGACGACTTCCCGGTCATCCTGCCCCGCAACTCCGAGGCGCTCTTCCTCATCCAGCGCATCCGCGACGAGGCGCACCGGTTCGCGATCACCCACCAGCGCAGCAAGCGGAAGCGCGACGTCCGGTCGCGGCTGTCCGAGATCCCCGGTCTCGGCCCGAGTCGCGTCAACGCCCTGCTGAAGCACTTCGGCTCGGTCGCCCGGCTGCGTGAAGCCACGGCCGAGGACATCGGCGAGGTGAACGGGATCGGCCCGGCGACCGCTGCTGCGGTGGTCTCGAAGCTGGCCCAGACGCCGACGAGCGCGCCGGCGACGAGCGCGTCCAGCGCCCCCGAACCGGACGCCGACGCGATCGCGGACACCGTGACCGAGAACGCAGCCACCCAGCAGACCGCCACCCAGCAGACCGCCACCCGGCAGACCGCCACTCACCCCGGAGGCCCGGTGCGGGTCCCCGAGGTGACCGACGACGGTCCGCAGCGACCGTCGTGACGAACCCCGCGCCTCCCGGCCGCCACCGGGCGGTAGCCTGGTCCGGCAGCCGAGACCTCCCCGGGCGACGCGCCCGGGCCGCCACGACGGAGCCCACTCCCAGATGACCGACAGCGCCACCGCGACCACCCACGCGTCGCAGCACGACATCCTCATCGTCACCGGCATGTCCGGGGCCGGGCGGTCCACCGTCGGCAAGGCCCTCGAAGACCTGGGCTGGTACGTCGTCGACAACCTGCCCACGCAGATGCTGGCCCCGCTGACCGAACTGGCCGACCGCGCGGGGGAGAAGATCCCGAAGATCGCCACGGTGGTCGACGTCCGCGGCGGGCGGTTCTTCACCGACCCCGAGCACGCGGTCGAGCAGGTCCGCTCGAGCACCTCCGCGCGGGTCCGTGTGCTGTTCCTCGAAGCCACCGACGCCGTGCTGGTCCGGCGCTTCGAGCAGGTCCGCCGACCCCACCCGCTCCAGGGCGAGGACACCCTCCTCGACGGCATCGCCCGCGAACGGGCGCGTCTCGCCGGCCTGCGCGAGGCGTCCGACGTGGTGATCGACACCTCCGACCTCAACATCCACCAGCTCGCGAACACCGTGATCGAGCACTTCGCTGACGAGCACTTCGTGGGTGTACAGGTCACGCTGATGAGCTTCGGGTTCAAGTACGGTCTGCCCGCCGACGCCGACATGGTGGCCGACGTGCGGTTCCTCCCGAACCCCTACTGGGTGCCGGAACTGCGGCCCCACACCGGGCTGGACCAGCCGGTCTCGGACTACGTGCTGGCGCAGGCCGGAGCCCGTCCGTTCGTCGATCGCTACGCCTCCGTCCTCGAGCCGGTGTTCGAGGGGTACCAGCGCGAGAACAAAAGACACGCTACGATCGCCATCGGCTGTACCGGCGGGAAGCACCGCTCGGTCGCCATCGTCGCCGAGTTGGCGAACCTCCTCCGCGGGATGCCTGGCGTCGCCGTGCGTGTGAAGAACCGAGATCTCGGCCGGGAGTGACCGTCCCTCCGGCCGCTCCCACGCCCGTGCCGCCGGATCTGCGGGAACCACTGAACGAACGTTAGGAATGATGCTGTGCCGTTGACTGCCGAGGTCAAGGACGAACTGGCCAGGGTCGCCGTGAACCGCAACACGGTCCGCGCCGCCGAACTGGCCACGATCCTCCGGTTCGCTGGTGGTCTGCACGTCATCTCGGGCCGCATCGCGGTCGAGGTCGAGCTCGACACCCGGATCATCGTGCACCGGGTCCGCAAGGACCTCGCCGAGCTCTACGGCGTGCGCAGCGAGGCGTCGGTGGGCTCGTCCGCGTCCGCCCGCCGCGGGACCCGCTACCTGGTCCGCGTGCTCGAGGCGGGGGAGACCCTCGCCCGCCAGACCGGCCTGATGGACGCCCGTCGTCGTCCGGTCCGCGGCCTGCCGAACCGTCTCACCACGGGCAACCGTGAGGACCTCGCCGCCATCTGGCGCGGCGCCTTCCTCGCCTCCGGCACCCTGACCGACCCGGGTCGGGCCGCAGCGCTCGAGGTCACCTGCCCCGGCAACGAGGCCGCGATGGCCCTCGTCGGTGCCGCGTCGCGTCTCGGGGTCGCCGCGAAGGGCCGCGAGGTCCGCGGGGTGCACCGCGTCGTCATCCGCGACGGCGAGGCCATCGGTCAGATGCTGACCGTCATGGGCGCGGCGCGCACCACCGCCGACTGGGAGGAGATGCGCCAGCGTCGCGAGGTCCGCGCGACCGCGAACCGCCTGGTCAACTTCGACGACGCGAACCTCCGCCGTTCCGCGCAGGCCGCCGTGGCCGCCTGCGCCCGGGTCGAGCGTGCGCTCGAGATCCTCGGCGACGAGGTCCCCGACCACCTGCAGTACGCCGGCACGCTGCGCCTGCAGCACCGCGACGCGTCGCTCGACGAGCTCGGCCAGCACGCGGACCCGCCCATGACCAAGGACGCCATCGCCGGCCGCATCCGGCGCCTGCTGGCTATGGCCGACAAGCGGGCCTCCGACCTCGGCATCCCGGGCACCGAAGCGAGCGTTCCCGAGGAGCTCGAAGGGGCCTGAGAGCGGTCTGTCGACCCTGCGGACGGGAGGCGCGGTGCCAGCTGGCACCGTGCCTCCCGTCCGTTTCCCGGCCCGTTCTCGGACCCGTTCCCGGCCTGGTCGGCGACCGTCCGGACGGACCGTCATCCCGCTCGGGCACGCAGTGTCCGACTGCTAGGGTCGTTACGGCGACGTTACGGGGCGTATCGTCCACCACACGCGGGCCCGCCAGGGTGCGCGACTCCCGAAAGCAGCGCCCCCTGGGCGCTCCACACTCACCAGGAGATCCATTGACCGTCAAGATCGGTATCAACGGCTTCGGCCGCATCGGCCGTAACTTCTTCCGGGCCGCCCTCGCGAAGGGCTCCGACCTCGAGATCGTGGCGGTGAACGACCTCACCGACAACGCGTCGCTCGCCAACCTGCTGAAGTTCGACTCCATCACGGGCCGTCTCGGCGTCTCCGTCGAGCTCGACGGCGACAACATCGTCGTCGACGGCAAGGCCATCAAGGTCCTCGCCGAGCGCGACCCCGCCAACCTCCCCTGGGGCGAGCTGGGTGTCGACATCGTCATCGAGTCGACCGGGTTCTTCACCAAGGCCGCCGATGCGCAGAAGCACATCGACGCCGGCGCCAAGAAGGTCATCATCTCCGCCCCGGCCTCGGGTGACGACGTCACCATCGTGCTCGGCGTGAACGAGGACCAGTACGACGCGGCGAACCACCACATCATCTCGAACGCGTCCTGCACCACGAACAGTCTCGCGCCGCTCGCCAAGGTGTTCCACGACAAGTTCGGCATCGAGCGTGGCCTCATGACGACGGTGCACGCCTACACCGCCGACCAGAACCTGCAGGACGGCCCGCACAAGGACCCCCGTCGTGCCCGCGCCGCCGCGCTGAACATCGTCCCGACCTCGACCGGTGCCGCCAAGGCCATCGGCCAGGTCATGCCGGAGCTCGCCGGCAAGCTCGACGGCTTCGCGCTGCGCGTCCCGGTCCCCACCGGCTCGATCACCGACCTCACCCTCGAGACCAAGTCCGAGGTCACCGTCGACGAGATCAACGCCGCCTACAAGGAGGCCGCAGAAGGTCCCCTCAAGGGCATCCTGCTCTACAGCGAGGACCCGCTGGTGTCGACCGACATCACCACGGACCCGCACTCCTCGATCTACGACTCCGGCCTGACCAAGGTCATCGGCGGCCTCGTGAAGATCACCTCGTGGTACGACAACGAGTGGGGCTACTCGAACCGCCTCGTCGACCTCACCGAGTACGTCGGCGAGCGTCTGTAACACATGGCCCTCCGCACCCTCGAGGACCTCGGCGACCTCGCCGGCAAGCGCGTCGTCGTCCGTTGTGACCTGAACGTCCCGCTCAAGGACGGCACCATCACGGACGACGGCCGCGTCCGCGCGTCGCTCACCACGCTGAACACCCTCGTCAACGCCGGCGCACGCGTCATCGTGATCTCGCACCTGGGCCGCCCCGACGGGGAGCCCAAGCCCGAGTTCTCGCTCGCACCGGTGGCCCAGCGGCTCTCCGAGATGCTCGGCAAAGAGGTCACGTTCGTCGGCGAGACCGTCGGTGACGAAGCGACCGCCGCGGCCGAGGCCCTCGAGGACGGCGACGTCCTGCTGCTCGAGAACCTCCGCTTCAACCCGGAGGAGACCTCGAAGGACGCCGCCGAGCGCGGTGCCTTCGCGGACCGCATCGCCGCCCTCGGTGACGCCTTCGTCTCCGACGGCTTCGGTGTCGTGCACCGCAAGCAGGCCTCGGTCTACGAGCTCGCGTCCGCACTGCCCAGTGCGGCCGGTTCGCTGATCGAGACCGAGCTGCGCGTGCTCGAGCGCCTGACCAAGGACCCGGAGCGGCCGTACACGGTCGTGCTCGGCGGGTCGAAGGTCAGCGACAAGCTCGGTGTCATCGACCACATCCTGCCGAAGGTCGACACCCTCTGCATCGGTGGCGGCATGCTCTTCACGTTCCTCGCGGCCCAGGGCCACGGGGTCGCGAAGTCGCTGCTCGAGGCGGACCAGCTCGACGTCGTCCGCGAGTACCTCTCGCGGGCGAAGGAGCTCGGTGTCACCATCGACCTGCCGACCGACGTCGTGGTGGCCTCCGGCTTCGCGGCCGACGCCGACCACGAGACCGTGGCGGCCGACGCCATCGAGTCCTCGTCGTTCGGTACGGACGGCATCGGCCTCGACATCGGCCCGGAGACCGCTGCGCGGTTCGCCTCGGCCGTCTCGGGTTCGAAGACCGTGTTCTGGAACGGCCCGATGGGTGTGTTCGAGTTCCCGGCCTTCGCCGCCGGCACGAAGACCGTCGCGCAGGCGCTGACCGAGGTCGACGGCCTCGGCGTCGTCGGTGGTGGCGATTCCGCTGCCGCCGTGCGGTCGCTCGGCTTCTCAGACGACCAGTTCGGCCACATCTCGACCGGTGGCGGTGCGAGCCTCGAGTTCCTCGAGGGCAAGTCGCTGCCCGGTCTCGAAGCACTGGGGTGGACCGCATGACCCGCACGCCACTGATCGCCGGCAACTGGAAGATGAACCTGGACCACCTCCAGGCCATCGCGACCGTGCAGAAGCTCGCATGGACGCTCAAGGACGCCCGGCACGACTTCGACGACGTCGAGGTCGCGGTGTTCCCGCCGTTCACCGACCTGCGGAGCGTGCAGACGCTGATCTCGGCTGACAAACTGCCGATCCACTTCGGTGCGCAGGACCTGTCGCAGTTCGACTCCGGTGCCTACACCGGTGACGTCTCCGGTGCGTTCCTCGCAGCGCTCGACGCCCAGTACGTCATCGTCGGCCACTCCGAGCGGCGCACGCTGCACGGTGAGACCGACGAGGTCGTCGCGGCGAAGACCGCGGCGGCCGTCAAGCACGGCCTCGTCCCCGTGGTGTGCGTCGGCGAGACCGGCGAGCAGCGCGAGGAGCGCGGCGCCGGTGTGGTGCCGGTCGAGCAGCTCCGCGTCGTGCTCGACGCGGTCAAGCCCGCCGACATCGTCGTGGCGTACGAGCCCGTCTGGGCCATCGGCTCCGGCCAGGCCGCCACGGCCGAGCAGGCGCAGGACGAGTGCGCGGCGATCCGTCGTGGCATCGCCGCAGCCTGGGGTGACCAGGCTGCTGCAGACACCCGAGTGCTCTACGGCGGCTCGGTCAAGTCGGGCAACATCGCGGGGTTCCTCCGCGAGCCCGACATCGACGGCGCGCTCGTCGGTGGCGCTTCGCTCGACGTGCAGGAGTTCGCGGCCATCGCCCGGTTCCGTCAGCACGTCGGGCTGTAGTCCGCAGGCGTCGTCGCGGGCAGTCGTCCGCACCACTCCCGTCCAGGTACCGGCCGTGCTCCGCGCGGCCGGTACACTGGTACGGCTGACTGACACGAAAGGTACGTCGTGGCGATACTCTCCGTCGTGCTGCAGGTCCTGCTCGCAATCACGAGCCTCCTGCTCACGCTCCTCATCCTGCTGCACAAGGGCCGCGGTGGTGGCCTCTCCGACATGTTCGGCGGTGGGGTCACGAGCAACCTCGGTGCGTCCGGCGTGGCCGAGCGCAACCTCAACCGCATCACGGTGATCCTCGGTCTGGTCTGGATCGTCTCCATCATCGTGCTCGGTCTCATCAACAAGTTCACGGCGGGGGTCTGATCCATGGCAAGCGGAGGCAGTGCAATCCGAGGGTCTCGCGTCGGCGCGGGACCGATGGGCGAACAGGACCGCGGGGTCCAGGCAGAGCGCGTGGCGATCTCGTACTGGGACGCCCTCGGCAACGAGGTCGTGCGGTACTTCGCCGCGAACTTGCCCGATGAAGAGATCCCGGAGACGGTGGACTCGCCGTCGAGTGGTCTGCCGGCTGGGCGCGACAAGGAGAACCCTCCCGTGGTCTCCAAGACGGAGCCCTACAAGACGCACCTCGCGTACGTGAAGGAACGCCGCACCGAGGAAGAGGCAGCGCAGCTCCTCGAGGACGCGCTCCAGCAGCTCCGAGAACGTCGCGGCACCGCGGCGAAGAAGAGCTAGCGCACACACGCTGCCGAAGGCCCCTGCACCGATGGTGTGGGGGCCTTGGTGCGTCCGGGGCAGGGGCGGCTCGGTCGCCGAGTGGTCAAGACACGCCGCGTGCGGTGCGCGCTGGTGGCGCGAACCGTCGGTTGCAGGCGCCGCAACCGACAGTTCGTGCCCACTCGGCGTCGTGCCGTCGGGGAGTCGCGGCCGTTTGGTGCCGGGTGCCGCGCCGAGTGCCGGTTCGCCGAGTGGTCACGACACGCCGCGTGCGGTGCGTCGTGGTGGCACGAACCGTCGCCCGCGGCCAACAGTTCGTGACCATTCGGCGTCGTGCCGGCGGGGCGGTGCGACCGCTCGGCGCCGGGGTGCCGCGTCCGGGTGCCGCGCGGGGTGCAGGTTCACCGAGGGGTCACGACACGCCGCGTGCGGTACGCCGAGGTGGCGGGAACCGTCGCCTGCGGCGCCCGCAAGCGACAGTTCGTGACCACTCGGCGTCGTGCCGGCGGGGAGTCGTGACCGCTCGGCGTCGCTCGGCGCCGAGGTGCCGCGCGGAGCGGCGGTTCGCCGAGTGGTCACGACACGCCGCGTGCGGTGCGCGGCGGTGGCACGAACCGTCGCCTGGGGCGCCCGCGGCCGACAGTTCGTGCCCCCTCGACTCAGGCGCTCGGGCGCGGCGCGCAGTGGGCGCGACCACAGACGGACGGGAGGCCCGGTGCCAGCTGGCACCGGGCCTCCCGTCCGTCAGGAACGCGCGTCTAGTACGTCGACGCGATCAGGTTCTCGGGGACGTCGCGTGCGGCGTCCTGGTCCACGAAGAAGACGGTGCGCTTGCGACCCTGCACGCCACCGACGGGGACGTCCTCGATCGACGCACCGGCGAGGGCCAGCCCGAGGACCGATGCCTTCTCGGCACCGGAAAGGATCACCCAGACGCGCTGCGAGGCGTTGATCACCGGGAAGGTGACGGTCAGACGCTGCGGCGGCGGCTTGGGGGAGTCGTCGACCGACACGACGGCACGGTCGGTGACGGTGAGCTGCGGGAACTCCGGGAAGAGCGAGGCGGTGTGTCCGTCTGGACCGACGCCAAGCAGCGTGATGTCGAAGCGCGGAGCGACGGCACCCTCGGGCGCGGCGTCCTGCAGCTCGCGCTCGTACTGGGTCGCAGCGGCCTCGATGTCGAGCCCGCCGTCCGACGCCGGCATCGGGTGGATGTTCGACGCGGGGATGTCGACGTGGTCGAAGAAGTCGGTTTGTGTGCCGATCGTGTTGCGGTCGGCGTCATCCGCCGGAACCCAGCGTTCGTCGACCCACCAGACGTGCACCTTCGACCAGTCGACGCTCTCGCGCGCCGGCGACTGGCCGATCGCGGCGAGGACCAGGGAGGACACCGAACCACCGCTGATCGCGATGTCGGCGCGCTCCTGCTCGTCGAGCACGTCGATGATCTTGGTGATGAAGCGTGCGGCGACCGAAGCGCCGAGGGCCTGCTTGTCCGGGTGCACGAGCACCCGCCGTTCGTTGGTCACGTGACTCCCGTGTTCGTGGCGGCCGACCGGTCGTCCGACCGCCTTCGGTCCGGTCGGGCCGCCTGCACCAGACAGGCGGCCCGACCGTGTGGGGTGTTGATCAGCGGGCGATGGTCTCGCGCAGCTGGGGCACCCCGTGCTTGACGACGTCTCCGAAGAGGACGTCCGGGTCGAGTCTACGGAGTTCCTCGGCCAGGCAGTCGCGCAGGTTGCGGCGTGGCAGCGACAGGTCGTGCGTCGGCTGCCCGGGCATCGAGAGCGTGGCGACGTCCACCAGGGAACGCTCGAGCTCGATGGTGCCGGACTCACGGACGAGCTTCACACCGTGGATGCCGCTCGACCCCGTCGCGCGCGGCGACGTGACGACGGACACCGGCACCTGGAGCTGCAGCTGCAGCCAGGCGGCGAGGAGGATCGTCGACGGGCTGTCGGACGCTCCGGAGACCTCGACGGCGGTGATCGGCTCGTACGGCGGCTGGTCGAGCGCCGCGGCGAGCTGGTTCCGCCACAGGGTCAGACGGGTCCACGCGAAGTCGGTGTCGCCCGGTACGTAGGACGCACCGAGTGCCTCGATCGCGCCGTTGGGGTCCTTCTGCGCGGCCGCGTCGGTGATCCGTCGCTGCGCGATGCGGCCGAGGGCCGAGGCCGCGGGCTGCTCGGGAGCGGTCTGCGGCCACCAGGCCACGACGGGTGCGTCCGGCAGCAGGAGGCCGGTGACCAGGCTCTCCTCGTCGGTCGCGGTCTCGCCGTACGCCCGGAGGACGATGACCTCGCTCGCGCCCGCGTCGCTGCCGACGCGGATCTGCGCGTCGAGGCGACCGGGGGACTTCGTGTCACCGCTGTTCTTCGAGACGATGATGACGCGCATCGGGTGCTCGCGGGACGCCTCGTTGGCCGCCTCGATCGCCTCTTCCTCGTGGCCGAGGGCCGTCGAGATGATGAGGGTCAGCACACGGCCGAGGGCGACGGCGCCGCCCTCTTCACGGATGCGGACGAGCTTCTTCTGGATCTTCGACACCGTTGTGTCGGGCATGTCGATCTTCACGGACGCCTCCAGGTCCGACCGTCGCGGGCGAGCAGGGCGTCGGCGGATGCCGGACCCCACGTGCCGGGACGGTACTGCTCGGGCTGGCCCTGCGTGGCCCAGAACTCCTCGATGGGGTCGAGGATCTTCCAGGACAGCTCGACCTCCTGGTGCCGCGGGAACAGCGGCGGGTCACCGAGGAGCACGTCGAGGATGAGTCGCTCGTACGCCTCGGGGGATGCTTCGGTGAACGCGTGGCCGTAGCCGAAGTCCATCGTCACGTCGCGCACCTGGGTGCCGACGCCGGGGACCTTCGAGCCGAAGCGGAGCGTGACGCCCTCGTCCGGCTGGACACGGATGACGAGCGCGTTCTGACCGAGCGGGGACTGCGTGTTGCCGTAGACGTCCTCGGGGACGCGCTTGAACACGATCGCGATCTCGGTCACACGACGACCCAGACGCTTGCCGGCGCGCAGGTAGAACGGGACGCCCTGCCAGCGACGCGTGGCGATGTCGAGCTTGATCGCCGCGTAGGTCTCGGTACCGGACTCCGGGTTCATCCCGGCCTCTTCGAGGAAGCCGAGCACCTTCTCGCCGCCCTGCCAGCCGCCGTCGTACTGCCCGCGGGCAGTGGCGGTCGACAGGTCCTCGGGCAGACGGACGGCGGAGAGCACTTTCTCCTTCTCGGCACGCAGGTCTGCGGCCTTGAACGAGACGGGTTCCTCCATCGCGGTGAGTGCGAGGAGCTGCAGCAGGTGGTTCTGGATGACGTCGCGCGCCGCACCGATGCCGTCGTAGTACGCGGCACGCCCGGCGACGCCGATGTCCTCGGCCATCGTGATCTGCACGTGGTCGACGTAGTTCGAGTTCCAGATGGGTTCGTACATCTGGTTCGCGAACCGGAGCGTCAGGAGGTTCTGGACGGTCTCCTTGCCGAGGTAGTGGTCGATGCGGAACACGTCGTCGGGCGCGAAGACGCTCTCGACGATCGCGTTGAGCTCGCGCGCGGTGCGGAGGTCGGAACCGAACGGCTTCTCGACGACCACGCGGCTCCAGGAGCCCTCGCGCTTCTCGGTCAGCCCGGACAGCTTCAGCTGCTCGGTGACGACTGGGAACATCTTCGGCGGGATGGACAGGTAGAACGCGTGGTTGCCCAGCGTCCCGCGCTCGGCGTCGAGGTCGTCGACGGTGCGCTTGAGCTCGCGGAACGCCTCGGGGTCGTCGAACGAGCCCTGGACGAAGCGGATGCCCTGTTCGAGCTGACGCCAGACGTCCTCGTCGAACGGGGTGCGCGAGTGCTCCTTGACGGCGTCGTGGACGAGCTGGGAGAAGTCTTGGTCCTCCCAGTCGCGACGAGCGAACCCGACGAGCGCGAACCCCGGGGGCAGGAGCCCCCGGTTGGCCAGGTCGTAGACCGCGGGCATCAGCTTCTTGCGTGACAGGTCGCCCGTCACGCCGAAGATGATGAGCGTGCTCGGTCCCGCGATCCGGTTCAGTCGACGATCCGTCGGCAGCCGGAGCGGGTTGTGCTCCGGGGTGATTGCCACCGGTGACATGAGTCGGTGAACTCCTTACGAGTCAGTGGGAGACGGCGGACGCGATCGCCGCGGTGGCGGCGTGGACGTCCGACGTCGTGAGGGTGAGGACCGGCCGGCCGTGCTCGGCGAGGACGCTCGCGTCGCCGGCTGCCTGGGCCCGGAGGAGCTGCCCGAACGTGAACGGCCGACCTGGGATCGCCAGGTCCTCCGCTTCGTCGGCCACGATCTGCAGGAACACTCCCGTGGCGGGGCCGCCCTTGTGGTACTGGCCGGTCGAGTGCAGGAACCGGGGGCCGTACCCGAAGGTGACGGGGCGCTCCGTGCGCGCCGCGATCGCGTCGCGCAGCGACTCGAGACCGCTGTTGGTGGTGCGGTCGACGTACGCCTGCACCGACACGTAGCCGGTCGGGTCGAGTGCGGACAGGAGGCCCGACACAGCTTCCGAGAGCGTCGCACCGACCGCGAGTCCGGGCGTCGCGTGGACGGCGATGCCGTCCTCGGAGAACGCCGGCTCGGCAGGAACGGGGCGGTCGTCGAGCAGCGCGCGGGTCGCGACCTTGGCGGCCTCGACGTCGGGCTGGTCGAACGGGTTGATGCCGAGCAGGCGACCGGCGACCGCGACGGCGTACTCCCAGACGAGGATCTGGCCACCGAGCGTGCCGGTGATCTCGACCTCGCCCTCGGCCACGTGACGCTCGTCCTCGCGCGAACCGACCAGGCGGATGACCTGGACGTCGGGCAGGCCGGCGGTGACCTCGGGGGAGTCCGCGTGCAGCACGACGGGCAGCAGGCCGCGGCCGTCCTTGCCGGTCGACTCCGCGATCAGCTGTTCGACCCAGTCGCCGAAACCGACGATGTGCGTGCCGTCGGGCACGATGGCGATCTTGTCGCGCAGCGGTTCGGTGCCCGCGAGGACCGCACCGAGCACGAGCCCGGGGTTCTCGTCCAGGTCGACCGAGAGCAGCGCGGAGATCGCGTCGGCCTCGTCGAGGAGCTCGGCGATGTCCGCTCCCGCGAGCCCGGAAGGCACGAGGCCGAAGGCGGTGAGCGCGGAGTAGCGGCCACCGACCGTGGAGTCGGCGGTGAAGACGCGGTAGCCGGCGTCGGTCGCAGCGGCCTCGAGGGCGGAGCCCGGGTCGGTGACGACGACGATGCGGCGCGCCGGGTCGATGCCGGCGTCGCGGAAGGCCTGCTCGTAGACACGGCGCTGCGAATCGGTCTCGAGCGTCGAGCCGGACTTCGACGAGACCACGAGCACGGTGCGCTCGAGGTCGGTCGTCACGGCCGCGCGGACCTGTGCGGGGTCGGTCGAGTCGAGGACCGTGAGGGGCACGCCGGCGGTGCGCGTGATGACCTCGGGTGCGAGGGACGAGCCGCCCATGCCGGCGAGGACGACGTGGTCGACCCCTTCGGCACGGAGCGACTCGCGCAGCGCGGTCACCTCGGCGACGAGCGGGCGGGAGACCGAGACGGCCTCCACCCAGCCGAGGCGCTTCGACGCCTCGGCCTCGGCGGTGGTTCCCCACAGATCGGCGTCCTGGGCGGTGATGCCCGAGGCCACCAGGTCAGCGACGAGCCGCGGGACCACCTGTTCGATGGCCCGCGCGGCGTCGCCGCTGGCTGCGATGGAAACCGTCACTACTTGGCGCCCTCGAGCGCTGCCTTGACGGTGTCGACGAGCTCGCCCCAGGAGACGTTGAACTTGTCCACGCCCTCCTTCTCGAGCAGTGCGACGACCTCGTCGTAGTCGACGCCCTGTGCGGCGAGCTGGTCGAGGACCTGCTGCGCCTGGTCGAACGTGCCGGCGATGGCGTCGCCGTGGATCTCACCGTGGTCGAACGTGGCGTCGAGCGTCTTGCCCGGCATCGTGTTGACGGTGTTCGGGGCGGCGAGCTCGGTCACGTAGAGCGTGTCGGGGAGCGACGGGTCCTTGACACCGGTCGAGGCCCAGAGCGGACGCTGCGTGTTGGCGCCGGACTCGAGCAGGCCGAGGGCACGCTCGGAGGCGAACGCCTCGGTCCAGACCTGGTAGGCGAGCTGCGCGTTGGCGATGCCGGCCTTCGACTTGAGGGCCTTGGCCTCGTCGGTGCCGACGGCGTCCAGGCGCTTGTCGATCTCGGAGTCGACGCGCGACACGAAGAAGGACGCGACCGAGTGGATCTTGGAGAGGTCGTGGCCGGCGGCCTTGGCCTTCTCGAGCCCACCGAGGTACGCGTCGATGACGGCGCGGTAGCGCTCGAGCGAGAAGATCAGGGTGACGTTGACGGAGATGCCGGCGCCGATGACCTCGGTGATCGCCTCGAGACCCTCGAGCGTCGCCGGGATCTTGATGAGGACGTTCTCCTTGCCGACCTTCTCGAACAGGAACTTGGCCTGCTCGATGGTCTTGGCGGTGTCGTGCGCGAGGCCCGGCTCGACCTCGATCGAGACGCGGCCGTCGAAGCCCTTGGTCTCGTCGTAGATCGGCTTGAAGACGTCGGAGGCGTTCGTGACGTCCTGCGTGGTGATCGCGAAGATCGCGTCGGTGACGTCGGTGCCCGCAGCGGCGAGCTCCTTGACCTGCGAGTCGTAGCGCTCGCCCTTGGCGAGGGCGGACGCGAAGATCGTCGGGTTCGTCGTCACGCCGACGACGTTCTTCTGCTCGATGAGCTCGGTGAGCTTGCCGGTTTCGAGGAGCTCGCGGGAGAGGTCGTCGAGCCAGATGCTCACGCCGACCGCGGAGAGGGCGGCGGTGGGGGTGTTCTCAGCCATGTGTTTCTCTTCTTCTTTCATCGACGGGTCCGTGAGGACCGTGAGTCGGGGTTTCGGGGACGGGAGGCACGTGGCGGAACCGAGCCGGGCCTCCCGGAAGAAGGGCCGGATCCGGAAACCGGACCCGGCCCTTGCAGGTCAGGAAGCTGCGATCGATTCCTTCGCGGCGGCCACGACGTGCTCCGTCGTGAAGCCGAACTCCTTGAAGAGCGTCTGGTAGTCGGCCGAGGCACCGAAGTGCTCGATCGAGACGCTGCGGCCCTTGTCGCCGACGATGTCGCGCCAGCTCATGGCGATGCCGGCCTCGACCGACACGCGAGCGGTGACGTCCTTCGGGAGAACCTGGTCCTGGTAGTTCTCGGACTGGGCGCGGAACCACTCGATCGACGGCGCGCTCACGACGCGGGCGTTGATGCCCTCGGCCTTGAGCTGCTCGCGAGCATCGACAGCGATCTGGACCTCGGAACCGGTCGCGATGAGGATGACGTCCGGGGTGCCGTTGGGCGCCTCGGCCAGGATGTACGCACCCTTGGCGACGTTCTTCGCCGAAGCGAAGACCTCACCGGACGCGTCACCCTCGCCACGCTCGAACACGGGGAGGTTCTGACGGCTCAGCGCGATGCCGGCCGGGCGGTCGGTGTGCTTGAGCATCTCGAGCCACGCGTACGCGACCTCGTTGGCATCGGCCGGGCGGACGACGTCGAGACCGGGGATCGCACGGAGCGACGAGACCTGCTCGATCGGCTGGTGCGTCGGGCCGTCCTCGCCGAGGGCGATGGAGTCGTGGGTCCAGACGTAGATCGCCGGCGCCTGCATGAGCGCGGCGAGACGGACCGCCGGACGCATGTAGTCGCTGAAGATGAGGAACGTGCCACCGAAGGGGCGGGTGTTCCCGTGCAGGACGATGCCGTTGAGGATCGAGCCCATGGCGTGCTCGCGGATGCCGAAGTGCAGCACGCGGCCGTACGGGTCGGTGCTCCACGTCGACGTCGAGGCCTCGGCCGGACCGAAGGACTTGGCGCCCTCGATCGTGGTGAGGTTCGACTCGGCGAGGTCGGCCGAACCGCCCCAGAACTCGGGCATCAGCGGCGCGATGGCGTTGATCACCTTGCCGGAAGCGGCACGGGTCGAGACGGCCTTGTCGGTCGGGAAGACCGGGAGCGCTGCTTCAAGGCCCTCCGGGAGCTCCTTCGACTGGACACGGTCGAACAGCGCCTTCTTGTCGGCGTTGGCGGCGGCCCACGCGTCGAAGGACTTCTGCCACTCGGCGTGCTCGGCCTGGCCCTTGGCGACGGCGCTGCGGGTGTACTCGAGGACCTCGGGGGCGACCTCGAAGGTCTTCTCGGTGTCGAAGCCGAGGATCTCCTTGAGGCCCTTGATCTCGTCGGCGCCGAGCGCCGAACCGTGGATCTTGCCCGAGTTCTGCTTGGTCGGCGACGGCCAGCCGATGATCGTCTTGAGGACGATGAGCGACGGCTTGTCGGTGACCTGCTTGGCGGCCTCGATCGCGGCGTGGAGCTCCTCGACGTCCTCGGAGTACTCGCCGGTCTTCTTCCAGTCGACGATCTGGACGTGCCAGCCGAGCGCCTCGTAGCGGTCGGCGACGCTCTCCGAGAACGCGATGTCGGTGTTGTCCTCGATCGAGATCTGGTTCGAGTCGTAGAACGCGATGAGGTTGCCGAGCTGCTGACGGCCGGCGAGCGAGCCGGACTCGTTCGTCACGCCTTCCTGCATGTCACCGTCGCCGGCGATCACGTAGGTGTAGTGGTCGAACGGCGACTGGCCGGCCGGGGTCTCCGGGTCGAACAGGCCGCGCTCGAAGCGCTGGGCGTAGGCGAAGCCGACCGAGGACGCGAGGCCCTGGCCGAGCGGGCCCGTGGTGATCTCGACACCGTCGGTGTGGCCGTACTCCGGGTGACCCGGGGTCTTCGAGCCCCACTTGCGCAGGTGCTGCAGGTCGTCGATCTCGAGCCCGTAGCCGTGCAGGTAGAACTGCACGTACTGGAGGATCGAGGCGTGACCGGCGGAGAGGATGAAGCGGTCGCGGCCGATCCAGGTGGAGTCGCTCGGGTCGCGACGCATCACCTTCTGGAAGAGCAGGTGGGCGAGCGGAGCGAGGCTCATCGCGGTGCCGGGGTGACCGTTGCCGGCGGCCTCGACCGAGTCGGCGGCGAGAACGCGGGCCGTGTCGACGGCCTTCCGGTCGATGGCGTCCCAGGTGAATTCAGCCACTTGGATGTTGACCCTTCTTGATGCGACATGTGCGAGGGCTCGTGCCATCGCACGGACATGTGGCCATCCCGGGGCCGAGTCGTGTCGCCGTCTAGCGGCGGCCGACCGGCTCATCGCGGCCGACGTCATCGGGGCGCGCACTGCGGGAGGGCGTGTCCAGCATAGTGACCCGGTACTCAGAAGGGGTTCAGGTGACCCCCGATGTTCACACCGGGGTGGCCGTCGACGGTCGATCCGGGCGTGTCGAGCGCGTCCGGATCACGCCGGGATGTCGGAGCGGGGCACCGTCGCGGCGCTTCCATCCCGTAAACTGATCGGGACCCGTGGACATTCCGGGTCAGCGCATGCCCGGACGCCGTCGCAGTCGTCCACCGAGTGTGCGAGCTGATGCGAACAGACTGAGGTTCTCTTGCCGACTGCCACCGTGACCCGGCCCGACACCGATCGACCCCGATCGCCGCTGTCCCGCAAGGTCCGTGCGTACGTCTCGTTGACGAAGCCGCGCGTGATGGAGCTGCTGCTCGTCACCACGGCGCCGACGATGTTCCTCGCCGAACGCGGCGTCCCCGACCTGTGGCTCGTCTTCTGGACGATGCTCGGCGGAGCGATGTCGGCCGGTTCGGCGTCGGCCTTCAACTGCTACATCGACCGCGACATCGACCGCCTGATGAAGCGGACCAGCACCCGCCCGCTCGTCACCGGTGAGCTGTCCGACCGCGAGGCCCTCGTGTTCTCGTGGGTGCTCGGCATCCTGTCGACCGCGGTGCTCGGCTTCCTGGTGAACTGGCTCGCCGCCGCGCTGAGCGTCATCGCGATCCTCATCTACGTGTTCGTCTACACGCTGTGGCTCAAGCGCCGCACCCCGCAGAACATCGTGTGGGGCGGCTCGGCCGGCTGCATGCCCGTGCTCATCGGCTGGGCGGGCGTCACCGGATCGCTGACCTGGACCCCGGTCATCCTGTTCATGGTGATCTTCCTGTGGACGCCGCCGCACTACTGGCCGCTGTCGATGAAGTACCGCGACGACTACGACGCGGCCGACGTGCCGATGCTCGCCGTGGTCCGTGGCCGCACCGTCGTCGGCCTGCAGGTCGTGCTCTACGCGTGGGCGACGCTCGTCTGCTCGCTCCTGCTCATCCCGGTCGGGCACATGGGGCCGCTCTACACGGTGGTCGCGCTGGCCGGCGGCATCTGGTTCGTCGTCGAGTCGCACCGCCTGTACTCGCGGGCCATCCAGCACGTCGAGCACGTGCAGCCGATGCGGGTCTTCCACAGCTCGATCACGTACCTGACGCTGCTCTTCATCGCCGTGGGCATCGACCCGCTGCTGCCGCAGGTCTTCACCTTCTAGGCGGGCGAGCGGGCGCCCGCGCGCGCTCGGTCCGCACGACGCCGTCGTGTCGATTCGACGCCGTCGTGTCCTGCTGACGCCGTCATGTCCGGTTGACACCGTCGTGTCCTGTTGACGCCGTCGTGTCGGCACGACGCCGCCACCACGCCGAGACGCCGCCGAACCCGGCGGCGTCTCGTGCGTTCGGCGGCGTAGCGGCAGGACACCGGCGTCCTGCGTCGGCCACGAGGCGGCCTGGAGGCGCGGTGCGGGCCCGCCACGGGCCTCCCGTCCGGCGTGACGGCCGTCGGCCGCGGGGCGGACGCGAGTCGCTGCGGACCGCGCGTGGTGCGGATGTCGACCTACGAAGTCGATGTCGTGCGACATCGGCGGTGTCGTTCCGCGTCAGCAGCGTGGCGCCCGCCCGTCCACGTCCGCCACAAACGCGACACCCCACGAGTCGAACGACTCGTGGGGTGTCGGAGAACGGGTGTCGAGCGCACGACGCGCCCGGACGTCAGGCGTCGATGGGTTCCCGGACGGCGTCTCGGCCGGCCGAGGCCCGCGTCGACAGCACCACGGCGGTCACCGCACCGACGAGCAACCCGGCGAGCACCATGTGCGTGCCGACGAGCCCGACGGGCAGACCCGTGCGTGCCTGCGTCAGGCCGACAGCGATCTGCAGGAACTCGACGACGAGCAGCAGCAGCGGCCACTTGCTCGGGCGGCCCAGGCGGACGGCTCCGATGACGAGCACCAGGGTCAGGGCGAAGAGGGCGTACGCGGGCCAGGCGTGCACGTGCTCCATGACCGCGGGGTCGAACCCGGTGCGGTGCAGACGCCCACCGTCGACGGCCGCGTCGGCTCCGGCGTGCGGGCCGCTGCCGGTGGTCAGGATGCCGACGAGCACGGTCACGACGACCGCGGCGACGGTGCCGCGGACGACACCCGTGTACCAGCGCGGGACGAGCCGCTGGGCGGTCCGCGGGCCGTGCGTCGTGCGGTAGACCAGCGCAGCGGTCACCGAGGTGAGGGCGGCGGAGACGACGAAGTGCAGCCCGACCACGAAGGGATTCAGGTTCGTCCAGACGCTCATGCCTCCGATGACGGCCTGGACCGGGATCGCGACGCCCTGAGCGAACGCGAGCCAGAAGAGTTCGGGGCGCGTGCGGAGCATCCGGACGACCGCGAGGAACATCGCGACGGCCACGATCACGAGCACGAAGGTGAGCAGACGGTTGCCGAACTCGATGATGCCGTGGATGCCCATCTCCGGCGTGGAGACCAGCGAATCTGCCGTGCACTTGGGCCAGGTGGGGCATCCGAGGCCCGACGCGGTGAGGCGCACGAGGCCTCCGGTACCGATCAGCACGACCTCGACCACGAAGGACGCCCAGGCCAGTGCGACCACACGACGGTCGACCACGCGGGGGAGCGACCACCACCGTCCGGTCCGGAGATCCTGCTCGACGGGGGATCCGACGCGTGTCACGAGGGTGGTGCCTTCCTGTTGTTCCGTGCAGTGAACCTGTAGGATTCGAGGGTTCAGCAGCAGTCAAGTCTAGGCAGGCGCCGGCTCCGAATGGGCCGAGATCGCCGATCAACCCACGGACTGCGTGGAACCATTGTCGTTGCGAGGGAGCAGCACCCGGTCCGCATGTCAGCGGTCTGCGGTGGAATGGCGTCCAGACGCCACGGGTTCACACCTGTAACGCTGTCCCGCGAGAAGGAAACGAGGAGACCATGTCCGACGTGCTCATCGACCGTCCCGAGCTCGAAGGGCTCGGCCAATACGAGTTCGGCTGGTCCGACTCCGACTCGGCAGGGTCCTCCGCCCGTCGTGGGATCTCGGAAGAGGTCGTCACCGACATCTCGAACCTCAAGGACGAGCCCGAGTGGATGCTGAAGAACCGCCTCAAGGGGCTGTCGCTCTTCGGCCGCAAGCCGATGCCGACGTGGGGTGCCGACCTGACGGGCATCGACTTCGACAACATCAAGTACTTCGTGCGTTCCACGGAGAAGCAGGCACAGTCGTGGGAGGACCTCCCCGAGGACATCCGTGCGACCTACGAGAAGCTCGGCATCCCCGAGGCCGAGCGCCAACGCCTCGTCGCCGGCGTCGCCGCGCAGTACGAGTCCGAGGTCGTCTACCACCAGATCCGCGAGGACCTGGAGCAGCAGGGCGTCATCTTCATGGACACCGACACGGCGCTCCGTGAGCACCCAAAGCTGTTCGAGGAGTACTTCGGCACCGTGATCCCGGCCGGCGACAACAAGTTCGCCGCGCTGAACACGGCCGTCTGGTCCGGTGGCTCGTTCGTCTACGTCCCGAAGGGCGTCCACGTCGAGATCCCGCTGCAGGCTTACTTCCGGATCAACACCGAGAACATGGGCCAGTTCGAGCGGACGCTGATCATCGCGGACGAGGACTCGTACGTCCACTACATCGAGGGCTGCACCGCCCCGATCTACAAGTCCGACTCGCTGCACTCGGCCGTCGTCGAGATCATCGTGAAGAAGAACGCCCGCGTTCGGTACACGACGATCCAGAACTGGTCGAACAACGTCTACAACCTCGTCACCAAGCGTGCGATCGCACACGAGGGCGCGACGATGGAGTGGATCGACGGCAACATCGGGTCCAAGGTCACGATGAAGTACCCGTCGATCTACCTCGCCGGCGAGCACGCCAAGGGCGAGACGCTCTCCGTCGCCTTCGCGGGCCCCGGTCAGCACCAGGACGCCGGCGCGAAGATGATCCACATGGCGCCGTACACGACGTCGTCGATCGTCTCGAAGTCGATCGCCCGTGGTGGCGGTCGTGCGGGTTACCGCGGTGAGGTCCGGGTCGACCCGGCCGCGCACCACGCCGCCAACACCGTGCGCTGCGACGCCCTGCTGGTCGACACGATCAGCCGGAGCGACACCTACCCGGCGATCGACATCCGTGTCGACGACGTGCAGCTGGGACACGAGGCCACGGTCTCGCGTGTCAGCGAGGAGCAGCTCTTCTACCTCATGTCCCGCGGCATGGCCGAGGACGAGGCGATGGCGATGATCGTCCGTGGCTTCATCGAGCCGATCGCCCGCGAGCTCCCGATGGAGTACGCACTCGAACTCAACAAGCTCATCGAGATGAGCATGGAAGGATCCGTCGGCTAGATGTCCAGCACCACCCCTCCCCACATCGACCAGCCGATCGAGCCCGCTGCCGCAGCGCAGGGCGGCACCCAGCACGGCGCCGGAGCCCACTCCGACGGCGGCTGGGACGCCCCCGACAAGAAGGTGCCGGTCCAGACCCGCTCCGAGCGGTTCCAGTCCGGCGACGTCGAGGCGTTCCCGAAGGTCACCGGCCGAGAGGTCAACTGGAAGTTCGCGCCGCTCACCAAGCTCCAGCCGCTGCTGGACGGCGCGCTCGACGGATCCGCCTACCCGTACCTCGCCCGCCAGTCCGAGGGCGCCGACGTCGAGTGGGGTCGCAGCGACGACCCCCGCGTCGGCTCCGCCGGCCTGCCCGAGGACCGCGCGTCGGCCGCAGCCTGGACCGCCCGTGACGCGGTCCTGGCGATCACGATCAAGGCCACCGAAGCGCACGAGTTCATCACCGTGACCCGTTCCGACTTCGGGTCGCAGCCCCGCGCCGCGCACACGGTCATCACGGCCGAGCCGAATTCCCAGGGCATCGTCGTGCTCGACAACCGCGGCAGCGCCCTGCTGAGCGAGAACATCGAGATCGTCGCGCTGCAGAACGCACGACTGACCGTCGTCAGCCTGCAGGACTGGGACGACGACGCGGTGCACGTCTCGACCCACTTCGCCGAGGTCGGCCGCGACGCCTTCCTCAAGCACGTCGTGGTCTCGCTCGGCGGCGACGTCATCCGCGTCAACCCCTCGACGCACCTCGGTGCGCAGGGTGCTGACACGGAGATGTACGGCGTGTACTTCGCCGACGCCGGCCAGTACATCGAGCAGCAGGTCTACGTGAACCACGACGCGCCGAACACGCGCGGTCGGGTCAACTACAAGGGCGCGCTGCAGGGCCAGGGCGCGCACACCGTCTGGATCGGCGACGTGCTGATCGGCCGCGCCGGTGACGGCACCGACTCGTACGAGCAGAACCGCAACCTCGTGCTGACGGACGGCACCCGCGCCGACAGCATCCCGAACCTCGAGATCGAGACGGGCAACATCGAGGGCGCCGGCCACGCGAGTGCGACCGGTCGCTTCGACGACGAGCAGCTGTTCTACCTGCAGTCCCGCGGCGTCCCGGAAGAAGAAGCGCGGCGCCTCGTCGTGCTCGGCTTCCTGGTCGAGGTCATCCAGAAGATCGGTGCGCCCGAGCTCGAGGAACGCCTCATCGCCGCGGTCGAGCAGGAGCTGGCCGAGGGCCGTTCGGTCATCGCCGCACCGGCCGAGGCGGGCGACGCACAGGCCGCCACCGCGCAGGCTTCCGCTCCGCAGGCCACCGCCTGATGGCCGAGAAGGTCTGCGCCGAAGCCGACATCGCGGTGGACAGCCCGATGCGGGTGGTCGTCGACGGCACGGCGGTCGCGATCGTGAAGGACTCGTCCGGCACGGTCCACGCCATCGGTGACACCTGCACGCACGGCGACATCTCGCTGGCCGAGGGCTTCGTCGAGGGTGACTCGCTGGAGTGCTGGGCCCACGGGTCCCGCTTCTCGCTGACCACCGGCAAGCCGCAGAACTTCCCGGCCTACGAGCCCGTCCCGGTCTTCCGGGTCGAGGTCCGCGACGGCGACGTCTACGTCGACGTGCAGGACGTCGTCCCGGTCGACTGAGCACCCCCAACACTTCCCGCGGCTGACGCCGCACACAGCTGCAACCGAAGGAACGCAATGTCCACTCTGGAAATCCGTGACCTCAAGGTCTCGATCGACACCGATCAGGGCACCAAGGAGATCCTGAAGGGTGTCGACCTCACCATCAACGAGGGCGAGATCCACGCGATCATGGGGCCGAACGGCTCCGGCAAGTCCACCCTGGCGTACACGATCGCCGGTCACCCGCGGTACAACGTCGTCGGTGGCACGATCACCCTCGACGGCGAGGACGTCCTCGCGATGAGCGTCGACGAGCGTGCCCGTGCCGGCATGTTCCTGGCGATGCAGTACCCGGTCGAGATCCCCGGCGTCACGGTGTCGAACTTCCTCCGCACCGCCAAGACGGCGATCGACGGCGAGGCTCCGGCGCTCCGTGGCTGGATCAAGGAACTCCGCCAGTCGATGGCCGACCTGAAGATGGACTCGTCGTTCGCCGAGCGCAACGTCAACGAGGGCTTCTCCGGTGGCGAGAAGAAGCGCCACGAGATCATGCAGCTCGAGCTCCTCAAGCCGAAGTTCGCCGTCCTCGACGAGACCGACTCCGGCCTCGACGTCGACGCGCTGAAGATCGTCTCCGAGGGCGTCAACCGCGCCAAGGCCGCAACCGGCCTCGGTGTACTGCTCATCACGCACTACACGCGCATCCTCCGCTACATCAAGCCGGACTTCGTGCACGTGTTCGTCGCCGGCAAGATCGCGGAGCAGGGCGGCCCCGAGCTCGCCGACCGCCTCGAGAACGAGGGCTACGACCGCTACGTGCAGGTCGCCGCCGCCGAGGCGCAGGCCTGATGATCGCCGCACTCGCTCCCGACAAGTTCGACGAGGTCGTCGAGGGCCTGAAGGAGGTCCAGGACCCGGAGCTCGGCGTGAACATCGTCGACCTCGGCCTGATCTACGACCTCGCCTGGGACGACGACGCCAACGCGCTCGTCATCAGCATGACGCTCACGAGCGCCGGCTGCCCCCTGACCGACGTCATCGAGGGTGACACCGCGAACGCCCTCGACGGCATCGTGGACGCCTTCCGGATCAACTGGGTCTGGATGCCGCCGTGGGGTCCGGAACGGATCACCGACGACGGACGCGAGATGATGCGCGCCCTCGGGTTCGCGATCTAGTCGCGACCCACCACGGACGGGAGGCGCGGTGCCAGCTGGCACCGCGCCTCCCGTCCGTCTATGCGCACGCCGCGCGCGGGGCGCGCCGCCGAGTGGTCGCGACCATCCGCTCAGGTTCGCTGAGTGGTCACGTTCTGTCGGCTGACAGCGCTCCAGGCGACGGAATGCGACCACTCGGCGTCTGGACGGCGGGGAGTCGTGACCGACCGCCGGGCCGGTCACCTGCGCCGGACGCAGGACGGCCCCGCACCGATCGGTGCGGGGCCGTTCTCGTGCGACGGGTCAGCGGCGACCGACGGCCTTCCACGCGAGCGGCAGGATGCCGGCGGCGATGAGGGCCTTGGCGATGCCACCGACGATGAACGGGTACAGGCCGGCGGCGAGCACCGACTGGACGTCGTTCGGGGCGCCGAGCTGGCCGAGCGCCACGGCCAGGTACGGCAGGCCGGTCACGAACGGGATGGCACTCGCGAGCAGCATCGCGACGGTGGCGCGGCCGACGTTGCGGTCCCAGTTGCGGCGGGCGAGCCAGCCGACGAGCCCGGCGGCGGGGATGAAGCCGATGACGTACCCGAAACTCGGCAGGGCCAGGGCCTGCAGACCGCCCTGCATGTCGGCGAAGAACGGGGCACCCGCGAGTCCGGCGACGGCGTAGACGAGCAGCGAGAGCATGCCGCGGCGTGCGCCGAGGGTCGCGCCGACGAGCACGACGGCCAGCGTCTGCCCGGTGATCGGGACCGGCCACATCGGGACCTCGAGCTGCGCCATGGCGGCGGTGAACAGGGCTCCGCCGGCGACGAGGGCGGCGTCGGTGGCCAGCCCGTGCGTGCGCAGACGGTCGGCGAGGACTGCGCGGGGAGCGAACCCGGTGGCGTTCGTCATGGATTCTCCTAGAATGGACTGCTGGTTCCGTTCGGAACCATCGGTCCCGTCAGCGTAGCGGTGCACCTCACGCACACACCGTTGTGCAAACCCACCAACTGATTGGACGTCCACTGTGCTTGCCGTGCACGAACTCGAGATCCGCGTCGGAGCTCGTCTCCTCATGGAAGACGTGTCCTTCCGTGTCGAGAAGGGCGACAAGATCGGACTCGTCGGCCGCAACGGCGCGGGGAAGACGACGATGACCAAGGCCCTCGCGGGCGAGACGCAGCCCAACGGCGGCACGATCGACCGCGGCGGGGAGATCGGCTACCTGCCGCAGGACCCCCGCTCCGGCGACCCGGAGGAGACCGCGCGGAAGCGCATCCTCGACGCCCGTGGGCTCGGTGAGCTCGTGGAGGGCATCCGCCTCGCGACCCTCGACATGGCGAGCGACGACGCGGCCGTGGCCGAGAAGGCGATGCGGCGCTACAGCCGCCTCGACGACCAGTTCAATGCGCTCGGTGGCTACGCGGCCGAGGCCGAGGCGGCGTCGATCGCCTCGAACCTGAAGCTGCCCGACCGCATCCTCGACCAGCAGCTCAAGACGCTCTCGGGTGGTCAGCGCCGCCGCATCGAACTCGCCCGGATCCTGTTCTCGGACGCCGAGACGATGATCCTCGACGAGCCGACCAACCACCTCGACGCCGACTCCGTCGTGTGGCTCCGCGAGCACCTGAAGACCTACCCCGGTGGCGTCATCATCATCTCCCACGACGTCGAGCTCGTCGACGAGGTCGTGAACCGCGTCTTCTACCTGGACGCCAACCGCCAGACCATCGACATCTACAACATGGGCTGGAAGCTGTACCAGCGGCAGCGCGTCGCCGACGAGGAGCGCCGCCGCAAGGAGCGCGCGGGCGCCGAGAAGAAGGCCGCCACGCTCAAGGACCAGGCCGCCCGCTTCGGTGCGAAGGCGTCCAAGGCCGCAGCAGCCCACCAGATGGTCGCGCGTGCCGACAAGCTCCTCGCCAGCCTCGAGGACGAGCGCGTCGCCGACCGGGTCGCGAAGATCCGCTTCCCCACCCCGGTCCCGTGCGGCCGCACTCCGCTGATGGCCGAGGGGCTGTCGAAGTCCTACGGGTCGCTCGAGATCTTCGCGGGTGTCGACCTGGCGATCGACCGCGGTTCGCGCGTGGTCATCCTCGGCTTCAACGGTGCGGGCAAGACGACCCTGCTGCGCATCCTGGCGGGAGCCGACCAGCCCGACACGGGCGAGATCCAGCCCGGTCACGGTCTGCGCATCGGGTACTACGCGCAGGAGCACGAGAACATCGACATCAACCGCACCGTGATCGAGAACATGGTGTCGGCGTCGACTGACCTCAACGAGACCGAGGCCCGTCGGGTGCTCGGCTCGTTCCTGTTCACCGGCGACGACGGCTACAAGAAGGCCGGCGTCCTGTCCGGTGGCGAGAAGACCCGTCTGTCGCTCGCGATGATCGTGGTCTCCGGCGCGAACGTCCTGCTGCTTGACGAGCCGACGAACAACCTGGACCCGGCTTCGCGCGAGGAGATCCTCAACGCCCTGGCCGGCTTCGAGGGGGCGGTCGTCCTGGTGTCCCACGACGCCGGCGCGGTCGAGGCGCTCAACCCCGAGCGCGTCCTGCTGCTGCCGGACGGCACCGAGGACCACTGGAACAAGGACTACGCGGAGCTCATCGAGCTCGCGTAGCTGCCGCGGCTCGCGTCTCCCGTCCGCACGGTGCCGTGTTCGCGGTCCGGTGCGGTGTGGCGTGCTGGGTGCCCGTTTGTGGCGCTGCACGGTGCGCGGAAGCGCGTACGGGGTTGCGAGGTGCGCACGGTGCGGCCGGGAGGCGCGGTGCCGGTCGTGCGCCGCGCCTCCCGTCCGCACGGTGGGTGTTCGCGGTCTGGTGCGGGGTTGCGTGCTGGGTGCCCGTTTGTGGCGCTGCACGGTGCGTGGAATCGCGCACGGGGTTGCGGGGTGCGCACGGTGCGGCCGGGAGGCGCGGTGCCGGTCGTGCGTCGCGCCTCCCGTCCGCACGGTGGGTGTTCGCGGTCTGGTGCGGCGTTGCGTGCTGGGTGCCCGTTTGTGGTGCTGCACGGTGCGCGGAAGCGCGCACGGGGTTGCGAGGTGCGCACGGTGCGGTCTGGAGGCGCGGTGCCGGTCGTGCGTCGCGCCTCCCGTCCGCACGGTGCCCGTTTCGCCATCCGGTGCGGTGTGGCGTGCTGGGCGTTTGTGGCGCTGCACGGTGCGGGGAAGCGCGCACGCGGTTGCGGGGTGCGCACGGTGCGGCCGGGAGGCGCGGTGCCGGTCGTGCGTCGCGCCTCCCGTCCGCACGGTGCCGCGTTCGCCATCCGGTGCGGCGTTGGGTGCTGGGTGTCCGCTTGTGGCGCTGCACGGTGCGCGGAAGCGCGCACGGGGTTGCGAGGTGCGCACGGTGCGCTGACGCGCGCCCTCAGCCGCGCCTCAGCGACGTGACGCGATGAGCTCGTCCTCGATCTCGGCGTCGGTCTTCGGCTTCGCGTTCTTGCGGCGTTCACGCTCGAGGGCGCGCTCGCGCTCCTCGGGGTCGTCCTGGTTCAGGTTCCGGTACTCCTGCACCATCACGTACGCCAGGAAGCCGAACCCGCCGGCGGCGAACAGGAACCACTGGATGAAGTAGCTCAGGTGCAGCCCGGTGTCGGCGGTCGGACGCTCCCAGCCGAGCGGGCGGGCCTCGGTCGGGGCGGGGGACTCGGAGGCGAGTTGCCCGTACGCACCGGTCCAGATCGGGTCGTCGACCTTGTCCGCCACGTCGGCCAGCGTCACCGACTGCACCTGGTCGGTGTCCTTCGGGTCGGAGCGGCCGGGGATGCGCGGTTCGCTCTGCTGCAGGCGGACGATCGCGGTGACCTCGCCCGACGGGGGAGCGGGCACGTGGTCGGGGGCGTCCTGGGCGTTGCCGGTCGGCACCCACCCGCGGTCGACGATGAAGGCGCGGCCCTCGGACGTGACCAGGGGCGTCAGGACCTCGAACCCGGGCTGCCCGTTGTGCACGCGGTTGCGCACGAGCAGCTGCGAGTCGACGTCGTAGCGGCCGGTCACGGAGACCCGGAGCCACTCCTGCTCGTCCTGCCAGCTCGAGGCCTTCGGCAGCGCCCGGTCGAGGGGGACGGGGGTGTGGTCGTAGTTCTGCGCGACCTGCTCGTTCTGCCGGACGGCCTCGTTGCGGCGGTCCCATTGCCACATGCCGAACAGCGCGCAGACGACGGCGAAGGCGACGGCGATCGCGAAGTAGCCGAGCCAGCGGCGGCTCCGGACGAAGCGCCAGCCGACGAACGGTTCGCGGGGGTCGTGCTGCTGCGCCGGGGCACCCGACTCGGCGGCTGCGCGCTGCAGCTTGGCTGCATGCTTGCGGCCGTACCGGGACTGCGGGTCGAAGCCGTCGGTCATCGCGAGGTGCCGGTGGAGCGCACCCCGACGTCGTTCTTCGGTGCCGCGGTCGACTCGCGCTCGTCGTCGAGGTGGTCGACGTCCTCGTGCATGCCGGTGACGCGCACCGGGAACGAGCGGGACCGCAGGTAGTCGGCGAGGAAGTCGCGGTGTTCTTCACACGCGGCCCAGATCTTCACGCGGTCGATCGCGTGGATCCTGGGGTTGCGCCAGTTCACGCGCCACCCGGCAGTCGACACGCAGCCGGCGCGGGAGCAGACCGGGGTGGAACCGGGTTCGGTCTGCAGGTCGAACGTCGCACCCATCAGCGGGGTCCCCACATCTTCGATCGGTCGCCGTTGCGCTGCCATTCGTCCTGCGCGTGCTGCGCCTGCTGGCGGAGGCGGTCCTGCTCGTCGCGGTAGGCCTGGGCCCGGGCGTCCTCCTGCTGTTCGCGGAGGCGCGGGTCGACGGCGTCGTAGAGCTCGATGGACCCGGCGGGGGAGATCATGTCGCTCTCGGTCCGGCTGCCGGCGTTCGCGATGACGACGGCGACCCAGGGGATCACCGCGGCGAGGACGATCGGGATGACCGCGAGCCACGAGTGCCAGATCGAGTACACGAGTACGGCGGAGATGAAGAGGACCACTCGGATGGCCATCTGCCAGACGTAGCGGGACAGGCGGTGCGCCCGGTCCTGCTCCGGTGTGTCCGGCAGCGACGTGATGCTCGTGTGCGTGCTCTTCATACAGATGGTCTCCGTCTACCCGTGGTCAAGCCTAATCCCGCCGGGCCGATCGTGGGTGCGCCGCGCGCGAACCGGCGGGGTGGTCCGCTCCGGTACGCTCGTCCGGGCGTGTCCGCCGGGTCCCCGGCACCGCGTGCCGAGCAGATCCCACCGAACGGAGCGACCATGAGCACCCCCCGTACCGTCCTCATCACCGGCGGCAACCGCGGCATCGGCCACGCGCTGGCCGAGCGGTTCGTCGCAGCCGGCCACCGGGTCGCCGTGACGTCGCGCAGCGGTCAGGGTGGTCCCGAGGGCGCGCTGACGGTGCAGGCCGACATCACCGACACGGCTTCCGTCGACGCCGCGTTCACGCAGGTCGAGGCCGAGCTCGGTCCGATCGAGGTCCTCGTCGCGAACGCCGGCATCACGAACGACCAGCTGCTCCTCCGCATGTCCGAGGACGACTTCACCAGCGTCGTCGACACGAACCTCACGGGCACCTTCCGCGTCGTCAAGCGCGCCACGAAGGGCATGATGAAGGCCAAGTTCGGCCGCATCGTGCTGATGTCGAGCGTCGTGGGCGCCTACGGCCAGATCGGCCAGGTCAACTACGCGTCCTCGAAGGCTGCCCTGGTCGGCATGGCCCGGTCGATCACGCGTGAGCTCGGTTCGCGCGGCATCACCGCCAACGTCGTGGCGCCCGGCTTCATCCAGACGGACATGACCGCCGCGCTCTCCGAGGAGCTGCAGGCCGAGTTCAAGAAGGCGATCCCGGCCGCCCGCTACGGCACGGTCGACGACGTCGCCGACGCCACGCTGTTCCTGGCGAGCGACGGCGCCGGGTACGTCTCCGGTGCGATCATCCCGGTCGACGGCGGCCTCGGGATGGGCCACTAGCCCCCGGACTGATCAGCCGCGCAGACCGAGCGTCGCGAGCACGGCGGACAGGTCACGGTCGACGACCGCGACGTCCGCCTGCTCCCGCACGCGCGGCTTCGCGTCGAACGCCACCGACAGCGCGGCGACGCGCATCATCTCGAGGTCGTTCGCGCCGTCGCCGATGGCGATGGTCCGTGCCGGGTCGACCCCGTCGGCGTCCGCCCACTCGCGGAGCGCGACGGCCTTGGCGTGCGCGTCGACCACGTCGCCGAGCACGCGGCCGGTGAGCACGCCGTCGGTGACCTCGAGGCGGTTCGCCCGGCAGTGGTCGAGGCCGAGCTGCTCGGCGAACGGGTCGAGCACCTCGTGGAACCCGCCCGACACCACGCCGACGGTGCCGCCTGCGGCGTGCACCCCACGGACGAGCTGGTCGGCGCCCCGCGTCACACGGACCGCCTGCTGTGCGCGGACGAAGACGTCTGCCTGGAGGCCCGCAAGCGTCGCGACACGCTCCCGGAGGCTCTCGGCGAAGTCGAGTTCCCCGCGCATGGCGCGCTCCGTGATCGCCGCCACCTGTGGCCGGGTCCCGGCGCTGTCGGCGAGCAGTTCTATCACCTCGTCCTCGAGGAGCGTGGAATCGGCATCGAGGACGACGAGGAAGCGGGGCACGCACCAACGGTACCGACTGACGAAAGGCACGGCCGCGTCCGTGACGCGAGCCGTGCCTCCAGGCCGTCCGTCCGGGGCTGCGCCCGGGTGTCTGCTTGCCTACGCGTCGACGCTGACGCCCTTGCCGACCACGGTGATCCCCGACTCGGTGACGGTGAAGCCGCGTGCCTCGTCGGCCTCGCGGTCGACGCCGACCTGCGCGCCCGGTGCGATGACGACGTCCTTGTCGAGGATGGCGCGGTTGACGACCGCGCCGGCGCCGATGGTGGCGCGCTCGAACACGATCGAGTCGAGGACCTTTGCGCCGGAGTCGATCGAGCACCAGGGCCCGATCATGCTGCGCTCGACCTGCGCACCCGACACCAGGCAGCCGAGCGACACGAGCGAGTCCACCGTGGACCCGGTGTTGCCGTTCGCGTCGCGGACGAACTTCGCCGGCGGCAGGTTCGTCTGCTGGTTGAAGATCGGCCAGTCCTGGTTGTACAGGTTGAAGACCGGGACCGGGGCGATGAGGTCCATGTGGGCGTCGAAGAACGAGTCGATCGTGCCCACGTCGCGCCAGTAGTACTTGTCGCGGTCGGTGGACCCGGGGACCTCGTTGCGCTGCAGGTCGTACACCCCGGCGTCACCGCGGTTGACGAAGTCGGGGACGATGTCGCCGCCCATGTCGTGCGCGGACGTCTCGAGCTGGCCGTCGCGCAGGACCGCGTCGACGAGGGCGTCCGCGTTGAAGACGTAGTTGCCCATCGAGGCCAGGATCTCGCCGGGGGAGTCGGCCAGACCGATCGCGTCCTTCGGCTTCTCGAGGAACGCATCGATCTTCGTCGGGTCGTCGTCGGCCACCTGGATCACGCCGAACTGGTCGGCGAGCCCGATCGGCTGACGGATCGCCGCCACCGTGGCACTGCGGCCGGAGGCGATGTGCGCCTCGACCATCTGGTGGAAGTCCATCCGGTACACGTGGTCCGCACCGACGACGACCACGATGTCGGGGCGTTCGTCGCGCAGCAGGTTGAGCGACTGCAGGATCGCGTCGGCCGAGCCGGCGAACCAGCGCTTGCCGAGCCGCTGCTGCGCGGGGACGGACGCGACGTAGGAGCCGAGCAGCCCCTCCATGCGCCATGTCTCCGCGACGTGCCGGTCGAGACTGTGCGACTTGTACTGGGTCAGGACGACGATCTTCTGCAGACCGGAGTTGACCAGGTTCGACAGTGCGAAGTCGATGAGACGGAAGTTGCCGCCGAACGGGACGGCGGGCTTCGCGCGATCGGCCGTGAGCGGCATTAGTCGTTTGCCCTCGCCGCCGGCGAGCACGATGCCGAAGACCTTCTTTGGTGCCATGCCGCTCACAGTAGGCGTCAGCACTGGGAACCGGTTACGTTGAACCAGTGCGAGTCGATCTGCTGACCAGGGAGTATCCGCCGGAGGTCTACGGCGGAGCGGGTGTCCACGTGTCCGAACTCACCGCCGCGTTGCGGTCGGGGACGGACACGGAAGTCCGTGTCCGGGCCTTCGGGGCCTTCCGTGACGAACCCGACGTGTGGGGCTACCGGACCCCGGACGGCCTCGGCCAGGCGAACGGCGCGCTGCAGGCCCTCGGCACCGACGTGGCCATCGCGGCCGACGTCGAGGGTGCCGACCTCGTGCACTCGCACACCTGGTACGCGAACTCCGCGGGCCGGATCGCGCAGCTGACCTACGGCATCCCCCACATCGTGACCGCCCACAGCCTGGAGCCGCTCCGCCCGTGGAAGGCCGAGCAGCTCGGCGGCGGCTACCGCCTGTCCAGCTGGATGGAGCGCGAGGCGTTCGAACACGCCGACGGCGTCATCGCGGTCTCGAAGGCCATGCGTGCGGACATCCTGCGCTCGTACCCGTCGATCGACCCCGCGAAGGTCCACGTCGTCTACAACGGCATCGACATCGACGCGTGGAAGCCGACCGTCGACGAGGACGCCGTGCGCGCCCTCGGCATCGACCCGACGCGCCCGAGCGTCGTGTTCGTCGGACGCATCACCCGCCAGAAGGGCCTGCCGTACCTGCTCCGTGCCGTGGCGTCGCTGCCGTCGGACGTGCAGATCGTGCTGTGCGCCGGCGCGCCGGACACCCCCGAGATCCTGGCCGAGGTCACCGAGCTCGTCGAGGGCCTCCGCGCGGAACGTGAAGGCGTCGTCTGGATCGACCGGATGCTCGCGCACGAGGAGATCGTGAACGTGCTGTCCTCGGGCACCGTGTTCGTCTGCCCGTCGGTCTACGAGCCGCTCGGCATCGTGAACCTCGAGGCCATGGCGTGCGGCATCCCGGTCGTCGGCACCGGCACCGGGGGCATCCCCGAGGTCGTCGCCGACGGGCTCACCGGTCGGATCGTCCCGATCGACCAGGTGCAGGACGGCACCGGCACCCCGACCGACCCCGACCGCTTCGTGGCCGACCTCGCCGCGACCCTCACCGAGGTGCTCGCCGACGAGGGGCTGGCGAAGCTCATGGGACGCGCCGGACGGCTCCGTGTCGAGACCGAGTTCACCTGGGACGCGATCGCCACCAGGACACGGCAGGTCTACGACCGGGTGCTCGGCCAGAACCCGTAGGCTGGTCGCATGCCCTCGGTCGTGCGCTTGTCAGACGTCTCCGTGGTCCGCAACGGGGCCACCATCCTCGACGCGATCTCGTGGGAGGTGCAGGACGACGAACGCTGGGTCGTGCTCGGCGCGAACGGCGCCGGCAAGACGACGCTGCTGCAGGTCGCCGGCGCCCAGACGTTCCCGACCTCGGGTGACGTCGAGGTGCTCGGGACCGAACTCGGCGGTGCCGACCTGTTCGAGCTCCGCCCGCGCATCGGCTTCGCGTCCACCGCGCTGGCCCGTCGCATCCCGGTGACCGAGAAGGTCATCGACGTCGTGCTCACCGCGGCGTACTCGGTGACGGGCCGCTGGAACGAGGAGTACGAGGAGCTCGACGTCCGCCGTGCGCAGCGCGTGCTCGAGGAGTGGGGCCTGGGGTCCTTCACCGACCGCACGTTCGGCGACCTGAGCGACGGCGAGCAGAAGCGCGTGCAGATCGCCCGTGCCGTGATGACCGACCCGGAGATCCTGTTCCTCGACGAACCGGCCGCGTCGCTCGACCTCGGTGCCCGTGAGAGCCTCGTCCGCACTCTCGGCGGCTACGCCCAGAGCGCGGACTCGCCGGCCATCGTCATCGTGACCCACCACGTCGAGGAGATCCCGGCCGGGTTCACCCACGCGCTCGTCCTCGCCGACGGCCACGTGCAGGCCGCAGGCCCCATCGACGAGGTCCTGACGGACCAGACCCTGACCGAGGCGTTCGGCATCGACCTCTCGGTCACCAAGGACGCCGGTCGCTACACGGCACGCGCCGCGTAGCGCTGCGATCCCGCCGTCTCTCTGGTATCGTGGACGGCTGGCGCAAGCCGACGACTTCCCGCGCAGTTCGCGCAATCCCATCACCGCTATCGAGGAATCTCCATGAAGACCGACACCCACCCCGAGTACCGCGCCATCGTCTTCCGCGACCTGGCCTCCGGTGAGACGTTCCTGACGCGTTCGACCGCGAACAGCGACAAGACCATCGAGCTCGACGGTGCGACCTACCCGGTCATCGACGTCGAGATCTCGTCCGCTTCGCACCCGTTCTACACGGGCAAGCAGCGCATCCTCGACTCGGCCGGTCGCGTCGAGAAGTTCAACCAGCGCTTCAAGGGCTTCAGCAAGTAAGCAGCCCCCACGCAACGCCCACGGGCGGTCCTCCTCCGGGAGGGCCGCCCGTTCGCGTTGTGCGGCGTTTCCGGCCGGCGCTGTACTCGGACACAAGACACCGGTGTTCACGCGTCACACGGCGGTCTGCGGGTGTTCGGCGCGCGGACACCGGTGCTTTGCGAGGGGCAGGGCGAGGTCAAGCGCCGTTGCGGTGGGGCCAGCGGCCGTCGGCGGTGAACGTCGGGTCGCGCTTCTTGCGCATGTAGTCCTGGAACGAGGTGGCCTGCTCGGCGCACCAGCCGACCTGCTTGCGGTGGAGTTCCTCGGCGGAGATGCCGAGCTCGTCCGGGTACTTGCCCGCGATGGCCTGGGCGACACGCCCGGCAGCGATCGCGTCGGCTCCGGCGTCGTGGGCGTCGTCGAGCGTGACGCCGTAGAGCTCGGATGCGGCCTCGAGCGTGCGCTTGCCCTTGCGGAAGGTGTCGAGCGCCTTGTCGATCACCAGCGGGTCGACGACGTTGCCGATGACGGGGGAGGCGAACCCGTGCCGCTTCGCTTCGCGGTCGAGGACGGTGAGGTCGTACGGGGCGTTGTAGATCACCAGGGGGATGCCCCGGGCGAACACGGCCTCGATCGCGGCGATGATCTCGGCGACGACCTCGGCCGCAGGGCGTCCCTCGGCCTGGGCACGCTCGGTGGTGTAGCCGTGCACGGCGGCGGCGCCCTCCGGGATCGGGACGCCGGGGTCCGCGATCCAGGCACCCTCGACGATGGAGGCCCCGGTCATGTCGATGAGCCCGACGTGGGCGGTGACGATGCGGGCCGTCTCGACGTCGACCCCGGTGGTCTCGAGGTCGAAGACGCCCAGCGCGTGCCACCAGGGCCGACCCGTGAGGTCCTGGGACGGAGCGGGCGCGTCGAGCTGTGCTGTGGGGAACGTCACGCGGTCAGGCTAACGGGACGCACCGACACCCCCGACTACCGGGTCGGCGCGCCGACGTGCAGCCAGTAGAACGACTGCGTGCCCATGGTGAGCGTGACGGTGCCGTCCTCGTCGAACGACGGGAACGAGCTGCCGCCGAACAGGTCGTAGAGCGGGCGCCCCGCGAACTCCGGAGCGGAGATCGTGACCGAGGTCGGGTTCGTCGCGAACGAGAACACGCACAGGACGTCCTCGGCGGAGGGGCCGAACTGCTGGCCGGAGCCCTCCCACGAGCGGACGAAGGCGAGCACCGAGTCGTTCGAGGTCTCCTGCACGTGCAGGGACCCGAGGCCGAACACCGGGTGGGCCTTGCGCGTGTGGATGACGTTCCGGACCCAGTGCAGCAGCGAGCGCGACTGGGCGAGCTGCGCCTCGACGTTCACCTGCGCGTAGTTGTACACGAGCGACTGCACGACGGGCAGGTAGAGCTTGCCCGGGTCGGCGGTGGAGAAGCCGGCGTTGCGGTCCGGCGTCCACTGCATCGGCGTGCGCGACGAGTCGCGGTCCGGCAGCCAGATGTTGTCGCCCATCCCGATCTCGTCGCCGTAGTACAGGAACGGCGAACCGGGCAGCGAGAACAGCAGCGCGTGGATGAGCTCGAGCTCGGCGCGGGAGTTGTCGAGCAGGGGAGCGAGGCGTCGGCGGATACCGATGTTCGAGCGCATCCGCGGGTCGTAGCCGTACCAGCCGTACATCGCCTGCCGGTACTCCTCGCTCACCATCTCGAGCGTGAGCTCGTCGTGGTTGCGGAGGAAGACGCCCCACGCCGCGCTGGCCGGCACGTCGAGCGTCTCGGACAAGATCGCCTTGAGCTCGGCGGCGTGCTGTGCCCGGAGCGAGTAGAAGATGCGCGGCATCACCGGGAAGTCGAACGCCATGTGGCACTCGGGCTCCTCGTCGGTGCCGAAGAACGCCGCCGTCTCGCGCGGCCACTGGTTGGCCTCGGCCAGGAGCACACGGCCGGGGTACTCGTCGTCGACCATCGCGCGGAGCTTCTTGATGAACTCGTGGGTCTCCGGCTCGCCCTCGCCGTTGCCCTCCTCCGACTCGAACAGGTACGGGATCGCGTCGAGCCGGAGCCCGTCGACGCCCATGTCGAGCCAGTGCCGGACGACGTCGTAGATCGCCTCGATGACCGCGGGGTTCTCGAAGTTCAGGTCCGGCTGGTGCGAGAAGAAGCGGTGGAAGAAGAACTGGCGTCGGACCGGGTCGAAGGTCCAGTTGGACTCCTCGGTGTCGACGAAGATGATGCGGATGTTGGAGTAGTCCTCGTCCGTGTCCCGCCAGACGTAGAAGTCGCCGTAGGGGCCGTCCGGGTCCTCGCGGGACTGCTGGAACCACTCGTGCTGGTCGCTGGTGTGGTTGATCACCATGTCGATCACGATGCGCATGTTCCGCTCGTGCGACTTCGTGACGAGCTCGCGGAAGTCGTCGAGCGTGCCGAACTCCGGCAGGATCGCCCGGTAGTCGGCGATGTCGTACCCGCCGTCGCGCATCGGCGACTGGAAGAACGGCGGCAGCCACAGGGCGTCGACGCCGAGCCACTGCAGGTAGTCGAGCTTGCCGATCACGCCCTGGATGTCGCCGATGCCGTCTCCGTTGGAGTCGACGAACGACCGGATCATGCACTCGTAGAAGACCGAGCGCTTGTACCACTGCGGGTCGAGCGTCAGGCCGGGCAGCTGGATCGGGGCTGTGAAGGTCACCGTGCTCCTCGTCGTCATCGACGGACCGGTCGACGGCCCGCCCCGGACACGATAGGCGCGAGATGCTGCGGGTGTCCGGGGTTTCGTGCGGTTCGCTCCCTAGACTGGCGCGGATGCAACCGCCCGTGCTCTCCCCGTACCAGTCGTTGATGGCCGCCACCCCGGTCGTGCACCGGGCCGTCCAGGTCGACGGCCGGACCACGCACTACTGGGTCTACGGGCCCGAGGATGCGGATCGCACCGTGCTCGCCGTGCACGGGTTCCGCGGGGACCACCACGGGCTCGAGACCATCGCCGCGCACCTCGAAGGTGTCCGTGTGATCGTGCCCGACCTGCCCGGTTTCGGCGTGTCCGATCCGCTGCCGGTGTCGGACATCGACGCGTACGTGGCCTGGCTGACCGGGTTCCACGCCGCGCTCGGGCTCGGCCGCGACACCGTGGTGCTCGGGCACTCGTTCGGGTCGATCGTGGTGTCGGCCACCGTCGCCGCCGGGCTCGACACCCGACTGCTCGTGCTCGTGAACCCCATCGCCGCCCCAGCACTGCAGGGCCCGCGTGCCGTCGGGACCGCGATCGCGATCGGGTACTACCGCGCCGGCGCGGTCCTGCCGAAGCCGATCGGGCTCGGGATCCTGCGGAACGGCGCGATCGTCCGGGCGATGAGCATCGCGATGCTGAAGTCGCACGACCCCGCCGTCCGCCGATGGGTGCACGACCAGCACGACCGGTACTTCTCGGCCTTCGCGAACCGTACGAGCGTGCTCGAGGCGTTCCGCACCTCGGTCACCCACGACGTCTCCGAGTACGCCGACCGGATCACGGTGCCCGTGCTGCTCGTGGCGGCCGAGCACGACGACATCACCGCCGTCCCCGAACAGCGCGCACTCGCCGAGCGGCTGCGTGACGCCGAGCTCGTCGTGATCCCGGGGGTCGGCCACCTGGTGCACTACGAGACGCCGGCTCCGGCCGCGGCGGCCGTGCTCCGCCGGATGGCGGACACGACCGGGCGTGCGGGACGCCATGGACGCACTGGACGCGGCGCGGCCGCGACGGACAGCCGACCGTCGGGGGCGGGGCGGGCCTCCCGGACGGCGGACGCGTCGTGACGCGCCTGCGCATCGGCATCGACTGCCGGTACGTGCGGATCGGTCGGCACGACGGCATCAGCCGGTTCACCGCCGGGGTCGTCGCGCACCTGCCGGACCGGCACGACTACGTGCTGCTCGTCAGCGACGAGCGCCAGCTCGAGTCGCTGCCGAGGGACCTGCCGTGGGAGCTGCTGCCCGCGCCGACGGACGCGGGGGAGCCGCTCGTCGCCCGGCGCGTCAACCGGCTCGGGCTCGACGCGGTGTTCTCGCCCATGCAGACGATGGGGTCACGGGGGCGCCGGTACGCGCTCGTCCTGACGCTGCACGACCTGATCTACTACCGCAACCGCACGCCCCCGCGGGAGTTCTCGTGGCCGCTGCGGCTCGGCTGGCGGGCGTTCCACCTGTCCTGGGCGCCGCAGCGGTTCCTGCTGAACGGCGCCGACGGGGTGGTGACGGTGTCCGAGACGACCGCCGGGCTGATCGCCGAGCACCGGCTGACGAAGCGACCGGTGACGGTCGCCTACAACGCGGCCGACCCGGCGACACCGCGGGTGGCCGGAGCGCCACGTGGACGCTCGCTCGTCTACATGGGCTCGTTCATGCCGTACAAGAACGTCGAGACCCTGGCGGCGGCGCTGCCGCTCCTGGGGGCGGACTGGACGCTGCACTGCATGTCGCGGGTGTCCGACGCCGACCGTGCACGGCTCGAGGCGCTGGCTCCCACGGGGACGATCGTGTTCCACGACGGCGCCACGGACGAGGAGTACCTGTCCGTGCTCCGTTCGGCCACCGCGCTGGCGACCGCGTCGTACGACGAGGGGTTCGGCATCCCGCTCGTCGAGGCGATGGGCGTCGGGACCCCGGTCGTCGTCAGCGACATCCCGATCTTCCGGGAGATCGGCGGCTCCGCGGCGGAGTACTTCGACCCGGCGTCGCCGTCCGCCCTTGCCGCGGCCGTCCGGCGGGTCGAGGAACGGTGGGACGAGGCCTCGCGGCAGTCGATTCAGCGTGCCGGTCGGTTCCGGTGGCAGGACTCGGCGGAGCAGGTCGTCCGGGCCGTCGAGCGGGCCGTGGGGGACCGGCGGGGCTGACCGCCGCGGCCACGGCGCGATCACTCCGGCGCGATGACCTGCACGTCCGCCCCGGGGAACACCTTCTGCGTCTCCTCGGTGACCCGCGACACGATCGGCGGCACCGCGGCGCCCCGACCCGGGGTCCGCACGACGATCGACTGGTCGCGTGCGGCGTCGGACGGGTCCCCGCCGCGCTCCCACGAGCAACGGACCTCCGTCACACCGCCGATGTGGTCGAGCGTGTTCGCCAGTGCCAGGCGCTTCGCCGCGACCTCGCCGGCACCGGTGACGCCGATCTCCAGGTTGCCGAGGTCGGCGACCACGACGACGCGGACACCGTTGCCACCGGACTCGTCGGCTGCGCGGCTGATGGCGGCGACCAGGTCACGCCGGGCAGCGGGGTCGAGCGCCGGGTCCGCCCGGACCGAGGCGATGGCGTCGTAGCTCGCGAACGCCGTCTTCGACGGGGCATGGTGCCGCACGTCGGTGACGCCGGGCAGCGCACGCACGCGCGTGTCGAACCGGTCGAGTGCCACGTCCGGCCGTGGGAAGACCCCGCCGATGCCGTTCTGGACGCTCCCGATGATCGACCCGAGCACCACGGCGATGACCGCGACCACCGCGAGGGTACTGCCGCCGATGATGAACCACGTGCGGGCCCGGGTGCGGGTGGGGACGCTCGCCGTCTCGGGACCGAACACCCGGTCGAGGTCGTCGGCCTGCTGGTCGAGGGCATGCTGGCCGTGTCGGCTGGTTCCGTCGTCGGACATGTGGCTCCCCTCACCCCGGTGTGCGGGTGCGTCGGAGCCTAGTCCCCGGTCAGCCCCGGCGCTCCAAGGGGTTCTGGTACTCGAACGCGGACCCTCCGGTGGTGTCGGACACGTCGTCGATCGGGTCGTCGAACCGGACGAGTTCGGCGTGGAAGCGCTCGGGGTCCCACCGGAACGAGTGGATGGACCCGTTGCGGATCGGGGTGTTGCGGCGGTCGGCCGTGCCGGGGGCTGCGGCGTTCACGACACTGCGGATCACCGCGCCGTGGGTCGCGACCACGACGACGCCGGCATCGAACCGGACCGCGATCTCACCGAGGGTCTCGGTGACGCGGGCGAGCAGCGCGGAGCGGGACTCCCGACCGGGGATGTCGTCGTGCGGGTACCGTGCCGACACCTCGTCGTCGGTCAGCCCCTCGGCTTCGCCGTAGGAGCGCTCGGCCAGGCCCGGGTACGTCGTCGGTGCGTCGAGGCCCAGGCGGTCGGCGATGATCGCGCCCGTCTCGGCCGCACGGGACAGCGGGGAGGCGACGACCGCGTCGAACGGTCGGCGGTTCAGGAGCTCGGCGGCCTCGGCGGCCTGCCGTCGTCCGGTGTCGTTGAGCGGGATGTCGGTCGAGCCCTGGATGCGGCGTTGCGCGTTCCAGTCGGTCTCGCCGTGCCGGACGAGGTACAGGAGGGTCGTCACCCGTCGATCTTCGCAGACGTACCCGGCAAGCCCGTCCGGCGGCAGCGCTCGCGCGGCCCCGTCCGAGGACCGCGACCGCGCAGGCTCGTCCGGCGACCGCGACCGCGCTAGTCGGTCGACGCCGCCGCGCTGAGCCGCTCCGCCAGGTGCACGAGCGTCTCGGTGGTACCGGCGTCGAGCTTCACGGCCGCCCGCCGGTCACTGCGGGTCTCGCCGCGGTTCACGATGACCACCGGGTTCTTGCGGCGCGCAGCGTGGTCGACCAGCCGCACGCCCGAGTTCACGGTGAGGGACGAACCGACGACGAGCAGCGCGTCGGCGTCGGCGACGATCGACACGGCCTCGCGGAACTTCTCGGCCGGCACGAACTCGCCGAAGAAGACGACGTCGGGCTTCAGGTCGCCGCCGCACACGGTGCACGCGGGCACGACGAACCGTTCGACGTCGGTGATCTCGACGTCGCCATCCGGCTGCAGCTGCACGGACCCGGGCTCGTCGATCCAGGGGTTCTCGCGGTCGATGGTGGCGGCGAGGTCGGAGCGGGAGAACACCTGCCCGCAGCGCAGGCACACGGCGCGGTCCATCGAGCCGTGGATCTCGACGACGCGGCGGGAGCCGGCGCGCAGGTGCAGGCCGTCGACGTTCTGCGTGATGACCCCGGCGACGATCCCGGCGTCCTCGAGTGCGGCGAGCGCCCGGTGTCCGTCGTTCGGCACGGCGGCCGCGAAGCTCCGCCAGCCCAGGTGCGATCCGGCCCAGTAGCGCTGGCGCTTCGCGGGGTCGGCCAGGAACTCCTGGAACGTCATCGGCTTGCGCACCACCCGCCCGGCACCGCGGTAGTCGGGGATGCCGGAGTCGGTGCTCAGGCCGGCACCGGAGAGCACGGCGATCCGCTTGCCGCCGAGCACCTCGACGACGCGGTCCAGGTCGTCCGCGGTCACCGACCCGGCGGCCGCCCCGGTGGTCGGTCCGGTCGTCGACGCAGCATCATCCAGCACCCTGTTCACGGTACCCTCAACACCCGACCGTCCCGGTCGCTTCCCAGGCGGAGCGCATCCTCGGCGGACCCGTCCGGCGGCAGCCCGGAGCAGCCCGTCGGCAGCCCGGACCCGCGCCGGCCCGGCCCGCCGGACCCGCACCGGCCCCGGCCCGCCGAACCCCCGCGCCGCCTCCGCACCACACCGAAACGAGCCCCGTGCACCCCGTCCGCATCGACTCCCTCGACGATCCCCGCCTCGACGACTTCGCCCGTCTGACCGACGTGGCACTCCGCCGGGTCTCGGAGCCCGAGGGCGGCCTGTACATCGCCGAGTCGAACACGGTCATCGAGCGCGCGGTCCGCGCCGGGCACGTGCCGCGGAGCATCCTGGTGCAGGAGAAGTGGCTCGACAGCGTCCTGCCCCTGGTCGCGGAGCACGACGGGCCAGTCTTCGTCGGCGCCGACGCCCTGCTCGAGGAGCTCACCGGCTTCCGGATGCACCGCGGTGCGATCGCCGCGATGCAGCGTCCCGAGCTGCCGAGTGTCGCCGACGTGGTGCGGGACGCGAAGGTCGTCGTCGTGCTCGAGGACATCGTCGACCACACGAACGTCGGCGCGGTGTTCCGCAGCGTCGCCGGCCTCGGCGCCGACGCGGTGCTCGTCAGCCCGCGGTGTGCCGACCCGCTGTACCGCCGGAGCGTCCGGGTGAGCATGGGCACGGTCCTGCAGGTGCCGTGGACCCGCATCGGCGACTGGCCCGCGGCGGGCGAGGAACTCCGCGCGCAGGGCTTCCACCTGGCCGCGATGGCGCTGACCGACGAGTCGATCGACCTCGACGCCTTCGTGGCGGACCTGCCCGAGAAGGTCGCGCTCGTGATGGGCACCGAGGGGCAGGGACTGACGCCGGCCGCGATCGCGTCGGCCGACACGACCGTCCGGATCCCGATGGCGCACGGCGTCGACTCGCTCAACGTGGCCGCGGCGAGCGCCGTCGGTCTGTGGGCGGTCACCCACGCCCGGCGGCTCGCCTCCTAGCGCACCACCGAGACCGTCGGGAGGCCCGGGGCGGCCTGGTCCGGCAGCATGCGCCCGGCACGGATCACCAGGGCACGGTCGGTGGCCGGCTCACCGACCAGGCAGACGCCGACGGGCGCGCCGTCCACGGTCAGCGCCGGTGCGCTCACCGCGGGCAGGCCGCCGACGCTCGCGAGCGCGGTCATCGCCGTCGTGGCGGTCCGGGTGCGCTCGAGCGCAGCGGTGTCCGCGTCGAGCAGCGGAGCGGGTCCGGGCACGGTCGGGAACAGCAGGGTCCGACCGGCGAGGGCACGGCTGATCGTCGCACGGACCTCGTCGAGGCGTGCGACGGCGTCGGCGGTCGCGTCGGGGTCGTTCGCGCGTGCCGCCCGGAACCGGTCACCGACGACGGGGCTCAGTGCGCCGGAGTGCGCGTCGATCCAGGGGCCGTGGGCGGCGAGCGCCTCGGCGGCCTGGACGAGCCGCATCTGCTCCTGCAGTGCTGCGGGGTCCGGGATGCCGAGGTCCCGCAGCCGGACGGTCGCGACGGGTTCGTCGAGTGCCTCGACGAAGGCGGTGAAGGACCGGGCGACGGCCGGTTCGACGAGTGCGACGAGTTCCTCGGGGACGACGATCACGGTCGCGTCGGGTGCCCCTGCCGTCGCGGGCGGCGGGACGGTGGCGTCGAGGGCGGCGAGCAGCACGCCGGGGCTCCGCGTGAGCCACCCGACGGTGTCGAACGACGGCGCGAGCGGGAGCAGCCCGTCGCGGGACACCGTGCCGTGGGTCGTCCGGAGGCCCCAGAGTCCCTGGTACGAGGCGGGGACCCGCACCGATCCCGCGGTGTCCGTGCCGATCCCGATCTCGGCCGTCCCGAGGCCGACGGCCGATGCGGATCCGCTGGACGAGCCTCCAGGCAGTCGGGTGGGAGCCGCGCTGTTCGGCGGCGTGCCGTGGTGCGCGTTCCGGCCCGTCAGGTTGTAGGCGAACTCGTCGGTGCGTGCGATGCCGCGGATCGAGGCGCCGGCGGCGAGGAGCGCGGCGACCGCTGCGGCGGGCGCGGTCTCGACGGGTGCCTCGCGCAGGTACGTCGGGTTGCCGGCGCCGACCGGCTGGCCGGGGACGGCGTAGAGGTCCTTGACGGCGACGGTCAGGCCGTCGAGCGGTCCGGAGGCGGTGGGGGCGACGAGCGGGTCGCCGACGGCCCGCCAGACGGTGGTGTCGACGGCCTTGGGGCGGCCGGTGACGTGGGCCGCTTCGATGCGCCAGCCGGTGTCGCCGTCGCGGCGCCAGAGCTGGGTCTGGAGGCCCTGCCCGCCCGCGGCGAACCGGGACACCGACACGACGAGGGCGCGGTCCTCGGTCAGGGGGCGGACCTCGACGTGCGTCAGCGACCGGGTCGCGACCCCACCCCGTGCCCCGCGGAACGCGCTGATCGCGTCGTGCCCGACGAGCAGGCCGCGGTCGTCGCCGCGCATCGTGCCGGGGGAGTCGACGAAGGCGGCGTCGAGGGCGTCGAGGTCGTTCGCCAGCAGGGCGGTCTCGTAGTCGCCGAGGGCCTCGAGCAGGCCTTCGGGCGCGGCGTTGGGCGCGGGCGACGCCGGGGACGTGGTCATCGGGCGGGCTCCTCGAAGTCGGCCTTGCGGATGCGGGCGTGGACCCCGGTGACCAGGTCCACCACCTGCGAGATGTTGAAGTCGGTCGCGGCCGACAGGTACGCGTACGCCAGGTGGCGTTCCATGCCCCAGCGCGCGCCGAGGATCGCGACGGCGTGCCGGACGCACTGCCGGACGGCCTCGTCGAGGTCGGGGTCCATGCCGGTGGGCACGAGGAACTCCTGCGTCTCGGCGACGGGCCAGACCAGGTCCCCGAAGCGCGCCGCGGCCTCGGCTGCCGGGGTCAGGTCGAAGCGGATCGTCGCGCGGAGCGAGGCCTCCATCGCGGTGAGTGCCACCTCGCCGTCGCCCTGGGCGAAGTGCGGGTCACCGACGTGGGCGAGCGCGCCGGGGACGAGCACCGGCAGGTGCAGCTGCGACCCGGCCTGCAGCAGGTTGACGTCGATGTTGCCGCCGTGCCGACCGGGCGGGACGGAGTGCAGCCGCTCCCCGGGGGTGGCGACGCCCATGATCCCGAGGAACGGGGCGAGGGGGAAGTGCGCGAAGCGGTCGCGGGCGGCGGTGAGCGGGATGCGCCCCCGCCGGCCCCGGTCGGTGTCGACGACGTCGGCGAAGACGCTCACCGTCGTGCCGTCGACCGGGAACTCACCGTGCAGGGCACCGCGTCCGTGCCGGTTCGACACGACGCCGTAGTGCACGCGGGGCAGGGTCTCGAGGACCGTCATCGTCAGCACGTCACCGGGACGGGCACCGCGCACCGCGATCGGCCCGGACACCACGTGCGGTCCGTCCGCCGCGGGGTCGCGGTGACCGGAGCGGGCGATCGCGACGGCGTCGGCGAGGACGTGCTCCGGAGCGACGCCGTGGTCGCCGAACCAGGCGACGGGGTCGCTGCCCTGGTCGGGCAGGATCCCCTCGTGGCTGACGGTGTCGATCGTGACCGACTCCCCGGGGCCGATCGTCAGGGCCGGGGTGTCACCGTCGCTCGGCAGCCGGCCCCAGAGGACGGTCTCCGGGTCGACGGGCAGGGCGTGGTCACCGCGGGCGGGTCCGGTGCCGGGCTGCAGGGTCGGGACCGCCGGGGCGGTGGTCTCGTGTGCGGTGGTCATCGGTCCGTCCTCCGTTCGACCAGGTGGGCCACGTCGGCGAGGTGGTCGGCCATCGCCCACGTCGCGCCCGCGACGTCGTGCTCCCGGATCCGCTCGAAGATCCGCTCGTGCCACTCGAACGACGACCGGCGCCCCTCGCTGGTGCTGTGCGAGCGGGCGCGGACGTCCTGCACCCAGCCGCTGCTGAGCTCGCACAGGGACACGAGCAGGGGGTTCCCCGAGGTCCGGGCGACCTGCACGTGGAAGGCGACGTCCTGGGCGAGCGACTCCTCCGGGCTGAGCCCCGCGTGGGTGGCGGCGAGGATGCGTTCCAGGGTGAGCAGGTCGGCCTCGCCCGCCCGCGCCGCCGCGAGTCCGGCGACCTGCGGCTCCACCACGGTCCGGAACTCGGCGACGTGCTCGGCCCGGTGGTCCAGGTCGTCGCGGTGGTGGTCGAGCAGGGCCGACGCTTCCTCCGGTCGCGGCAGCACGACGGTGCCACGACCAGGGGTCCGGGAGACCAGGCGACGGCGCTCGAGTTCCTGCAGCGCCTCGCGGATGGTCGTGCGGGACACGGCGAGGTCCTCGGCGAGGGTGCGTTCCGGCGGCAGCTTGTCGCCGGGCTGCAGGTCGTCGAGCACGAGCGTGCCGAGGTGGGCGGCGGTCGCCGCGCTCAGGGTCCGTCCACGGTGCATGCCCTCGACCGTAGGGCCGGTTGGTCTGCTTGGTTCATTGGTACGACCATCTTTTACACGGCCGTCACACGCGGCGTCGGAACCCGAAACACGGCGGGCGAATGGTGGAGCACGTCCCACCCGCACCGACCGGAAGAGGGGTTCGACGTGGACCTGGTCCTCACCAACGCACGGCTGACCGACGGCCGATCCGTCGATGTCACCATCGCCGACGGCGTGATCGTCAGCGTGGCCGACGCGCTGCCCGGTCCCGGCTCGGCGCAGGGCATCGGCACCGGCACCGTTGCTGCTCCCACCAGCGTGGTCGACTGCGCCGGGCGTGTGCTCATCCCCGGGCTCATCGAGGCGCACCTGCACGTCGACAAGGCCCTGCTCGACCGGGAACGTCCGAACCCCGACGGCACCCTCGCCGGCGCCATCGCCGTCACGGGGGAGCTCAAGCGCGGCTTCACCCACGCCACCGTCCGCGACCGCGCCCGCACCCTGCTCGACCAGGCCATCACGAACGGCACGACGCTCGTCCGCGCACACCCCGACGTCGACCCGATCGTCGGGCTCACCGGCGTCGAGGTGCTGCTCGACCTGCGCGACGAGTACCGGGACGCCCTCGACCTGCAGATCGTCGCGTTCCCCCAGGAGGGCATCGCCAAGGCACCGGGCACCCTCGCGCTGCTCCGTCAGGCGCTCGCCGCGGGGGCGGACGTCATCGGTGGCTGCACGTACAACGAGCACACCCTGGCCGCGTGCCACGAGCACGTCGAGACCGTCCTCGACCTCGCCGAGGAGTTCGGGGTGCCGGCCGACCTGCACGCCGACTTCGCCGACGACACCTCCGACCCGCGGTACGCCCTCGCCGGGCACATCGCCGACCGCGTGACCGCCCGCGGGCTGCAGGGGCGGGTGGCGCTCGGGCACGTGACCTCGGTCGCGAGCCTGCCCCGCGGCGAGCGCCGGGTGCTGTTCGATCGCCTGGCGGCCGCCGGGGTCGCCGTCGTGCCGCTGCCCGCGACCGACCTGCACCTCGGGGGACGGTCCGACGACCACGACGTGCGGCGCGGGGTCGTGCCGGTCCGCGAACTCTGGGACGCCGGGATCACGAGCGCGTACGCGTCGAACAACGTCCGGAACGCCTTCACCCCGTTCGGCAACGCCGACCTGCTCGACGTCGGGCTGCTCCTGGCGCAGACCGGGCACCTGTCCGGCCCGGACGACCTGCGACGGGTGCTCGCGATGGCCACCACGGGGGCGGCCGAGGTCGTCGGCGTCGCGGACACCCACGGCATCCGGCCCGGCGCCGCCGCCGACCTCGTGGTGCTCTCCACCACCGACCCGGACGGCGTCCTGCTCGACCGGCCGGACCGCGCCCTGGTCGTCAAGCGCGGCCGGGTCGTCGCCGAGACCACCCGGACCACCCGCCTCACCACCACCCGCACCACGAACCGATCGAAGGAACTCAGCCATGCCTGAACGGATCCCGCACGAGATCGTCGCCTCCGTCCTGGCCGGTGCCACGGCGTTCATCGGGGGCAACGCCCTGCACCTGCCGACCTGGGCGATCTTCATCAGCTGGGCGGGGATGTTCCTGCTCGGCAGCAAGCCGACGCTGCGGAACGCCACGCGCCTGTGGGCCGCGATGCCGATCGGGTCGGCGTTCGGCCTGGTCATCGTCCTGCTCGACCAGCGGTTCGGCACGCTGTTCGGCGAGGGGCAGGCGGCGCAGAACACCGTGCTGGCGCTGCTCATCCTCGTCGTGAACTGCGCCCTGATGTACACCGGTCGCACGAAGCTGTTCGGGCTCGTCCCCGGGATGTTCCTCGGGTTCGCCTCGTTCTTCGCGACGTGCTTCGGCGGCTTCGGCTTCGACCCGGGGAACGCCTGGGCCGCCTGGGCGTCGGTCGTGGTGATGAACGCGCTCGGGCCGGTGTTCGCGTACCTGTCCCGTCGCCTGACCTTCGCGCGGCCCGAGACGACGGGCTCGGCCGACTCGGCAGGTTCGGCGGACCCCGTCGTCGCGACCGACGCCGGCGGCGCAGCGACTCCGGCTCCTGCTCCGGAACGCCAGCCCGACCAGCCCGTCGCAGCCTCGGCCTAGGAGCGGACCGGTACGCTCGGGTCCCGTGTCACGAGTCGTCCGCCGCCCCCGCTCCGCCGTCCGGAGGCCGGTCACGATCTCGGTGGTCGCCGTCCTGCTCCTGGTGGCCGGGTACCTCGTCGCCGCGGCCGTCGTACCGTTCGGCCCGGCGAGCGCCAGCACCACCACGTACTCGGCACCGAAGACGACCGTCCCGGCGCTGAGCTTCCCGGGGTACGGCGCGACGGCGGTCGAAGCGACGGACTTCCCGGAGAGCCTGCGCACCAGCGGCGACACGAAGCCCCGGTCGATCGCGAGCATCACGAAGGTCGTCACGGCGCTCGTGGTGCTCGACGAGAAGCCGATGGCCGCGGGGGAGTCCGGTCCGTCCATCCGCTTCACGAAGCAGATGGAGGGCCTGTACGCCAAGTACGCGGCGCAGAACGGCGAGGTCGCCCCGATGCCCGCCGGCCTGAAGCTCACCGAGCACCAGACGTTCCAGGTGATGCTCATGAAGTCGGCGAACAACTACGCCGGCGCACTCGCCATCTGGGCCTTCGGGTCGATCGCCGCCTACGAGCACGCGGCGAACGACTGGCTCGACGAACACGGCCTGGACGACACCACGATCCACGAGCCCACCGGCCTCGACCCGGACAACACCTCGACCGCCACGGACCTGGTCGAGCTCGGGCAGCTCGCGCTGGCGAACCCGGTCGTGAAGGACATCGTCGGTACCCAGGACGTCACGATCCCGACGGTCGGGGAGATCGAGAACTCGAACAAGCTCCTCGGGCTCGACGGCATCGAGGGGATCAAGACCGGGACCCTCGACGAAGCCGGCGCCTGTCTGCTGTTCGCGGCGACGTACGAGCGCGGCGGTAGGGACGTCACCGTCGTCGGCGTGATGCTCGGCGGTGTCGACCACGACTCCCTCGACGTCGACGTGCAGCGGTTGCTGCGGTCCGTGGCGGACAACTTCCAGGTGGTGACGCTCACGCACCAGGGGCAGACCTTCGGCACCTTCTCGACCCCGTGGCAGGACGAGGCCGACGCGGTCACGACGAAGGCCGCCGAGGTGCTCGTGTGGGGCAAGACGACCGTCACCGCGAAGGCGAAGCTCGAGCAGGTGACCTTCGGCACGAAGGGTGAGCGGGTCGGGCAGGTGCGGTTCCGCATCTCCGACCACGACCCGGTCACGGTGCCGCTCGTGCTCGAACGCACGATCGACGACCCCGGCGTCTGGTGGCGCTGGACGAACCCGTTCCAGGGGGCGTGACGCCCGTCGGCCGCCGACCGTAGAGTCGGTCGGGTGACGACGATGACGACGTTCCCCCGGACCACCCCCGCCGCCCTCGGCATCGATCCCGGTGGTGTGACCGCCCTGCTCGACGCCCTCGAGTCCAAGCCCGGCGTGGAGCCGCACAGCATCATGCTGCTGCGGCACGGCCAGGTCGCAGCCGAGGGCTGGTGGCAGCCCTACGCCGCGGACCGCGTGCACCTGCTCTACTCGCTGAGCAAGAGCTTCACCGCCGCCGGGGTCGGCATCGCCGTCCGGGCGGGCCTGATCGACCTCGACGCGACCGTGCTGTCGTACTTCCCGGAGCTCGACGCCGACGTCACCGACGAACGCAGCCGCCGCATCCGCGTCCGGCACCTGCTCGCGATGGCGAGCGGCCACCGCGAGGAGACGATCGACCGCGCCCAGGCCCTCGACCCGACGAACACGGTGCGCGGGTTCCTGCTGCTCCCGCCGGACGAGGAACCCGGCACGGTCTTCGCCTACAACCAGCCGTGCACGTACACCCTCGCCGAGATCGTCCGGCGGGTGACCGGCGGGTCCCTCGTCGCGTGGCTCCGCCCGCACCTGCTCGACCCGCTCGGCATCGACGACCTCGCCTGGCGCCGCGACGACACCGGCGCGGAGCTCGGCTACAGCGGGTGCTACGCGCCGACCGACGCGGTCGCCAAGCTCGGCCAGCTGTACCTGCAGGGCGGCGTCTGGGACGGCGAGCGGATCCTCGACGCCGACTGGGTCGAGCAGGCGACCAGCACGCAGGTCGCCAACCCGGACGAGGCCAACCCCGACTGGTCCCAGGGTTACGGCTTCCAGTTCTGGATGGCCCGCCACGGCTTCCGCGGCGACGGCGCCTACGGCCAGTTCTGCGTCGTCCTGCCGGAGCAGGACGTCGTCCTCGCGATGACCGGTCAGAGCCTCGACATGCAGGCCGTCCTCGACGCGGTCTGGGAACACCTGCTGCCCGCCGTCGACCGCGCGTCCGACGCGGCATCGGCATCCGCCCTGGAGGCCCGGCTCGCCTCCCTGGGACTGCCTCCGGTCCAGGGTGGTCGCCTTCCGGAGCACCTCGCCGACGTCGAGCTCCGGTCGCGTCCCCGCGGGATCCTCGATGCCGTCACGTTCGCCCGTGGTGCGGACGGGATCCGCCTGACGATCACCGACGACGGCCGGTCGGAGTCCGTGCTGCTCGGCGAAGGACGGTGGGCCGTCGAGGGCGCCCTCGCGGCGAGTGCGGCCACCGAGCCGGAGGGCAGCGTGCTCGTCGCGGTCCGCTTCCTGGAGACCCCGCACCTGCTGCACCTGCGCGTCGACCTCGACGGGGGCACGGTCGGGGCGAAGTGGAAGACCGAGCCGCTGCACGACGGTCCGATGACGCTCCGTCGTCCGGCGGACTGACCTGCGCCGACCACACCGCGCGCACGACCCCGTTCGCGGCGCGCACGACGCGGTTCGCGCCCCCGTGTCGTCATCGCGCCCTGGGGAGTCGGGGCGCGATGACCGTGGCGGGGCGCGGTCGGGGAGGCGTGCGGACTCGGACGGGCGTCTGGCTACGGGGTGTCGGAGGGGTGCTCGGTGACGATCTGCAGCTCGGGCCGCTTCGCCGACACCCCGTCGCCGGACGAGGTGTGCTTGATGCGCCGGACCACCCACGGCACCAGGTACTCCCGGGCCCACCCGAGGTCCTCGGCGCGGGCCTCGCGCCACGGGCGTGCCTCGAGCGGGTCCGGGTTGAACGGTTCGAGCCCGTGCGGCACGCCGAGGGTGTCGAGCACCGCCGCGGCGATCGTCGAGTGGCCCATCGGGGAGTGGTGCAGCCGGTCCGGAGCCCACATGCGCGGGTCCCGGAGCACCCGGAGTGCCCACATGTTCGCCACCAGGGCGCCGTGCTTCAGGGCGATGGCGTGCAGGTTCTCGTTGTAGATCGCCGTCTTGCCACGGACCATGCCGAGCACCGGGGTCATCCCGACGTCCGGGCCGGTGAACAGGACGACGGTGGCTCCGTCGCGGCGCAGGTCGGCGACGAGCCGGTCCACGCGCTCGGCGAGCTCGTCCGGGTCCGAGCCGGGGCGGATGATGTCGTTGCCGCCGGCGGACACCGTGATGAGGTCCGGGTGCAGGGCGACGGCGGCCTCGGCCTGCTCGTCGATGATCTGCTGCAGCAACCGCCCGCGGATCGCGAGGTTCGCGTAGGCGAAGTCGTCGGTCTGGTGTGCGAGCACCTCGGCGACGCGGTCCGCCCAGCCGCGGTTGCCGCCCGGGACGGTGGGGTCGGGGTCCCCGATGCCCTCGGTGAACGAGTCACCGATCGCGACGTACCTGGTCCAAGGATGACGATCTGACACGTCCCGGACCCTAGTCTCGTGGCATGACGAAGGCCAACACGGACGCCGTCGGCTGGTCGGTGCCGGACGAGCTGCTCGACCGCATCGCCGAGCGAGCCCCCGGCTACGACGCTGCGAACGCGTTCTGCACCGAGGACCTCGACGAGCTCCGCGCCGCCGGCTACCTGCGGATCGGCGTCCCCGTCGAGCAGGGCGGGGCGGGCCTCGGCCTCCGCGCCACCGCGCGGGTGCAGCGCACCATCGCCCAGGCCGCACCGGCGACGGCACTCGGTCTCGGCATGCACCAGGTGTGGGTGCAGGCGGCCCGCGCCGTCCGTACGCGAGGCGAGTCGTTCCTCCAGGCCGTCACCGACCACGCTGCGGACGACCACCTGCTCGCCTTCGGGGTGAGCGAACCCGGCAACGACGCCGTGCTGTTCGACTCGTCGACGACGGCGGAGCCGGACGGCGACGGCGGCTACCGGTTCACCGGGACGAAGGTCTTCACGTCCCTCGCGCCGGCGTGGGACGTCATGAGCGTCTTCGGCAAGGACACCTCGGGGCCGGAGCCACGGCTCGTGCACGGGTTCGTCCTGCGGTCGGACGGCGACGTCGAGCACCTGGACGACTGGGACACGCTCGGGATGCGCGCGACGCAGAGCCGCACGACGAAGCTGCACGGCGTGCACGTCCCCGACGACCGCATCGTCCGGTCGCTGCCGGTCGGACCGAACCAGGACCCACTCGTGTTCGGGATCTTCGCGTCGTTCGAGCTCCTCATCGCCTCGGTGTACGCCGGGATCGCGGAGCGGGCGATCACGCTCGCGGCGGCCGCCGTGGCGGGGCGGACCGCGGCCGACGGCACCCGGCGGTCGCAGGACCCCGACGTGCGCCGGGCGATCGCCGACCTGCGCGGTTCGGTCGACGCGATCACGCTGCAGGTCGACTCGCTGGCGCGGTCGGTCGACGAGCTCGACGACCTCGGAGCCCGCTGGTTCCCGCTGCTCGTCGGCACCAAGGCCCGGGCCGTGGACACGGCCCAGCACGTCGTGGACGAGGCCATGCGCGTCGTCGGCGGCTCGGCGTTCCGGTCGTCGAGCGAGCTGGCGCGGCTGGCGCGTGACGTCCGGGCGGGGCAGTACCACCCGTCGTCGCGGGACTCCGCGGCGCGGACGATCGCGGCGTCGGTGCTCGGCCCGCTCGGCTGAGCGCTGCGCGCGGGGCTGCCTGGTGCGAGGTGCGAGGTTGGTGTGGCCGCGCACGGTGCCGGGTCCGTCGGCCGGTTCGAGCTTGGTCGCTCGGTGCTGCCCTGTGGCGCCGCACCGTGCAACCATCTCGGCACCGAGTCGCGAAGGGCGCACGGTGCGATGGGCGTGACGGCGGCGATGGCGGGGCGGCGCACGGTGCGGAGTCCGTCGGCCGGTGCGAGCTTGGTCGCTCGGTGCTGCCCTGTGGCGCCGCACCGTGCAACCAACCCGGCACCGAGTCGCGAAGGGCGCACGGTGCGACGGCGGGCGAACAACCCCGCACGACGGGACGAACCTCGCACCGAGCGGCCGTGAGCACGCCCGGGCACGGCGATGTCGGCGGTGCCTGGCATCATCTCGGTGTGAGCAAGCAGGACGGACGGAACCGCCTCGTCTCCGACGCACCGGTGGACGACGTCTCGGCGACCGTGCTGCACGTCGACATGGACGCCTTCTTCGCTTCCGTCGAACTGCTCGACCGCCCCGACCTGGTGGGGCTGCCGGTCATCGTCGGGCACGACTCCGACCGCTCCGTCGTCACCGCCGCCACCTACGAAGCCCGTCGCTACGGGGTCAACTCCGCGATGCCGATGGCCGTCGCCAAGCGCCGCTGCCCGAACGCCGTCATCGTCGAACCGCACTTCGAGAAGTACCGGGCGCAGTCGGCCGCAGTGATGGCGATCTTCGACCGGTTCACCCCACGGGTCGAACGCCTCGGCATCGACGAGGCGTTCCTCGACGTCGCCGGCGCCCTCCGCCTGTACGGCACCCCGTGGCAGATCGGCCAGGCGATCCGCCGCACGGTCCTCGCCGAGACCGGTCTGCACTGCTCCGTCGGTGCGGCATCGACGAAGTTCGTCGCGAAGCTCGCGTCCAGCCGGTCGAAGCCGGACGGTCTGCTCGTGGTTCCCGCCGCGGACACCGTGGCGTTCCTGCACCCGCAGCCCGTGTCCGCGCTCTGGGGCGTCGGCGGCAAGACGCAGGAGACGCTCGAACGCCGGGGCATCCGCACGGTCGGCGACCTGGCGAACACCCCGCTCGGGTCACTGGTGTCGGCACTCGGCCCGGCCGGTGGGCAGCGGCTGCACGACCTGTCGTGGGGTCGCGATCCACGCGTGGTCGACACCGGCGTCGGCGAGAAGTCGATCGGGCACGAGGTCACGTTCGGCCGCGACCTGACCGAGCGCGACGACGTCGCCCGTGAACTCCTGCGCCTGGCCGACAAGGTCGCCGTCCGCCTGCGCCAGGCCGACGTGCAGGCCCGGACCGTGGCGCTCAAGGTCCGGTACACCGACTTCACCACCCTGACCCGGTCGCGCACCCTGGCGGAGCCCACCGACGTCGCGAAGCGCCTGCACCGCGAAGCCGTCGAGCTGTACGACGTGCTGCACCGACCGGGCAACCAGATCCGGCTGATCGGGGTGCGCGGCGAGAACCTCGTGCCTGCGGCCGCGAGCAACGCCCTGTGGGACGACGACGCGCCGTGGCGCGAGACCGAGACCACGGTCGACGCGGTCGCCGCACGCTTCGGCGCCGGCGTGCTGCGACCGGCATCCCTGGTCCGCCGGACCCCTGACGGCGGCGTCCCGCACGCTCGGCAGGACTGACGGTGGCGGTAGAATCGGGTTCAGTGAGCGCAGCGGAGTACGAAGACCAGCAGCCCGCCACGCTGTGGGCGGAGTCGGGTGACGACCAGTCCGGCGCAGGCGGATCGTCGCCGACGCACCAAACCCAGGCGCACCAAACCCAGGCGCACCAAACCCAGGCGCACGGTGACGCAGCCCGTGCCGAAGCCGATGCCGCCGCCCTGGCCGAAGCGGCCGGCAACTCCGCCGTCCAGCACCTGTCGCCGGCGTTCCCGGATCGGGCCGCCTGGGGCACGGCCTCGAAGCTCCGCGCCTGGCAGATCGAAGCGCTCACGAAGTACTTCGAGAAGGAACCCCGCGACTTCCTCACGGCCGCGACCCCCGGCGCCGGCAAGACCACCTTCGCGCTGCGGCTGGCGACCGAGCTCCTCGCCCGCGGCACCGTCGACCGCATCGTCGTCGTGGCCCCGACCGAGCACCTGAAGCGCCAGTGGGCCGACTCCGCCGACCGTGTGGGCATCCGGATCGACCCGATGTTCAAGAACGGCGACGGCATGTTCGGCCGGCACTACCAGGGCGTCGCGATCACCTACGCCCAGGTCGGCATGAACCCCGAGGTGCACAAGCGCATCACCGAGGGCGGCCGCACCCTGGTCGTTCTCGACGAGGTCCACCACGGTGGCGACGCCCTGACGTGGGGCGACGGCATCCGAGAGGCGTTCTCCGGCGCCACCCGCCGGCTCTCGCTGTCGGGGACCCCGTTCCGGTCCGACACCGCACCGATCCCGTTCGTGCAGTACGCCCCCGACGAGCAGGGCATCCGCACCTCGATCTCCGACTACAACTACGGCTACGGCCGAGCGCTGAAGGACGGCGTCGTCCGCCCCGTGCTGTTCATGGCGTACGCCGGACAGATGCGCTGGAAGACCCGGATGGGCGACGAGATGTCGGCCTCCCTGGGCGAACAGGTCACGAAGGACATCACGGCCCAGGCCTGGCGCACCGCGCTGTCACCCGAGGGCGAGTGGATGCCGGCCGTGCTCTCCGCCGCCGACAAGCGCCTGACCGAGGTCCGTCGTGGTGTGCCCGACGCCGGCGGCCTGGTCATCGCCACCGACACCACCACAGCGCGCGCCTACGCCCGGATCCTGCAGCAGATCACGGGGGAGCGTCCCACCGTGGTGCTGTCCGACGAAGCCGCCGGGTCGAGCCGCATCAGCGCGTTCGCCGACGACACCTCGCGCTGGATGGTCGCCGTCCGCATGGTCTCCGAGGGCGTCGACGTCCCACGGCTCTGCGTCGGCGTCTACGCCACGAGCGCGAGCACGCCGCTGTTCTTCGCCCAGGTGATCGGCCGCTTCGTGCGTGCCCGTCGCCGCGGTGAGACCGCGAGCGTCTTCCTGCCGAGCGTCCCCGGCCTGATGGCCCTCGCCGCCACCCTCGAGCTCGAGCGCGACCACGCCCTCGACCGCCCGAAGGACGCCGACGACGGCATGTACAACCCCGAAGACGCGATGGTCGCCGAGGCCAACAAGGAAGACCGCGCGTCCGAGAGCCTGCTCGAGGTCCAGCCGTTCGAGGCGCTCGACTCGCAGGCGTCCTTCGACCGCGTCCTCTACGACGGCGGTGAGTTCGGCACCGGCGGCGAGGTCGGTTCCCTCGAAGAGCTCGACTTCATCGGCATCCCCGGGCTCCTCGAACCCGATCAGGTGCGCGACCTCCTGCGCGCGCGACAGGCGACGCAGGCGAAGCGTTCCAAGGGCCGCACGGCCAAGGACGGCATGCCGAAGCCGCCCGAGCCCGACCGACCGATGTACATGACGATCAAGGAGCAGCGCACCGAGCTCGCCCGGCTCGTGTCGATCTGGTCCCGCCACTCGAACGAACCGCACGGATCGATCCACGCCGAACTCCGACGGATCAGCGGTGGCCCGGCCGTGGCGCAGGCGAGCATCGAGCAGATCCAGAAGCGCATCGACATCCTGCGCTCCCGCATCGGCGGACGACGGTGACCGCGGCGTGATCGAGCCGGTCGACGACCGCACCTGGTACGTCAAGCGCGACCCCGAGGCGTCACCCGAGGCGATCATCGACCGCTTCGGCGGGGGCTACCGACTGCGCCGCTTCTCGCTCACCGAGTCCCGCCGCACCCCGCACGGGGTGTTCACGGGGCCCGAACTGGCCGAGACCGCGTGGTGGCGGCTCCGCGACAGGCCGCGGAACTCATGACGCGCCAAGCCAAAGTCCGGTAGACCGGAGGAATGGCAGACTCGATCCCTCACGTCCTCGTCCTCGGCGGCGGCTCCGCTGGCTACACCACGGTCAAGCAGCTCCAGAAGCACGCGGCCACGGTGCCCATGCGCATCACCCTGGTGGACCAGAACACCTACTACACGTACCTGCCGTTCCTGCCCGAGGTCGCCGGTGGCCACATCGCGCCGAAGGACGTCACCGTCGAGCTGCGCCGTGCACTGCGCAAGACCCGGGTGATCCAGGGCAAGGTCACCGCGATCTCCTCGGCGGACAAGACCGTCTCGATCGCGACCGCCGGCGGCGACGACCGCACCCTCGGCTACGACCACCTCGTCGTCGCCCTCGGTTCCGTCACCCGCACCTTCCCGACCCCCGGGCTCGAGGAGTACGGCGTCGGCTTCAAGAGCGTCGAAGAGGCCGCCTACGTGCGCGCCAAGCTCCTCGACAACATCGCGAAGGCCGCTGCCACCCGCGACGAGGACGAGCGTCGCCGTCTGCTGACCAGCGTCTTCGTCGGCGGTGGCTACACCGGCGTCGAGGCGATCGGTGAGCTCTTCGACGTGTCGCAGGCCGCCATCAAGACCTACCCGTCGCTCGCCGGTGAGCAGCCCCGCTGGGTGCTCATCGACGCCCTCGACCGCGTCGCGCCCGAGGTCGGCCCGGAGCTGTCCAAGTGGACGCTCGAGTCGCTCCGCGCCCGCGGCATCGACGTCCGCCTGAAGACCACCATGCCGAGCGCCGAGGGCGGTGTCGTCAAGTTCTCCGACGGCGACGAGTTCGCCACCGGCCTGCTCGTCTGGACCGCGGGCGTCAAGCCGAACCCGCTCCTCGACGCCTCCGACCTGCCGCGCGGGCCGAAGGGCCACCTCGCCGCGAACGCGAAGCTCCAGGTCGAGGCCGAGGACACCCACCAGGTCGTCGAGGGCGTCTGGGGCCTGGGTGACGTCGCGCAGGTGCCCGACCTGACCGCCGACAAGCAGCCGGCGTTCTACCCGCCGAACGCGCAGAACGCCGTGCGCCAGGCCGTGGTCGCCGCCGACAACATCGTCGCGACCATCACCGGCAAGCCGCTCGAGGAGTACCGCCACCCCTCCATCGGCACCGTCGCGTCGTACGGTGTCGGCAAGGGTGCCGCGAACATCAAGGGCATCAAGATGACCAACCTGCTCGCGTGGCTCGCGCACCGCGCGTACCACGTGTACGCGATGCCGACCCTGAACCGGAAGGCCCGCATCATCATCGGCTGGATCACCGGTGCCGTTTCGGGTCGCGACGCGACCTCGCTCATCAAGGAGACCGACCCACGACGCAACTTCGTCGAGGCGTCGAAGAGCTAGACGCACCCACGGATCGGACGGGAGGCGCGGTGCCAGCTGGCACCGCGCCTCCCGTCCGTCCGTCACGTGCGTTCGCACCCACCTGCCGCTCTCCGGCATACTGACTCCCTCGGCGCCCACGGCGACGAGGTCCCGGAAGTCGACCGACACGTGCGCCCCACCACCACCACCTCCTCCGTCCGATCGTGCCTCCGATGCGGCGCCGAGCGTCACGACAGCACCGTCCACCGGTGCCCCGGTCCGGCCGACCCGCTCCGCGCCTTCGGCCTCGACGCCGGAGCCCGAACGGTGCTCGAGGTCCTGGGCGGGATCGGGCAGCCCCCCCTGGTCGGCGGAGCAGTCCGCGACGTGCTGCTCCGGGAAGCCGGGCGCCGACCGACCACCACCGGTGACGTCGACGTCGAGGTGCACGGCACCAGGACCGATGTCGTCGTCGGAGCGTTGCGTGCGGCCGGCGCGATCGTCGTCGAGGCCGGTGCGGGGTTCCCGGTCCTCAAGGTGGTGCTCGACGGATCCCGCGTCGACGTCGCAGTGACGGCGGAGTCCGGTGCGCTCGATCCGGTCACGGTGTCCGCCCTCGGTCGGGACTTCACGGTGAACGCCGTCGCCTGGGACCCCCGCACGAACGTGTTCCTCGACGCGGTCGGTGGGATCGACGATGCCGTCATCGGCGTGCTGCGGCACGCTTCCGAACGCTGCAGTGAGGACCCGCTCCGGGTCTTGCGTGCCGTGCAGCTCGTCGCCCGGTTCGACTTCGCCGTGCACCACGAGACGCTGCGTCTGGCACGGTCGCTCGCGGCACGGTTCGAGTCGATCGCGACCGGACGGGTCTGGCCCGAGATCCGCAAGCTGGCACTCGGCGACCACGTGTCGGCTGCCCTCCGAACGCTGCACGACAGCGGCTGGGAGCGACACCTGCCCGAGCTCGCCGCGGTCCGAGACGTGCCGCAGGACCCCCGGTGGCACCCGGAGGGTCCCGTGCACGTCCACCTCGGAGCGGCGGGGGACGCTGCCGCCCGCGCCTGCACCGCGGACGGGATCCGGGGTGACGACCGGGTCGTCATCGTGCTCGCCGCCGTCCTGCACGACCTGGGGAAGGCCGGCTCCGGCACGCAGGTCCTCGCCGACGACGCAGGTGCGGTCCGCATCCGCAGCCTGGGCCACGAGGTGTCCGGCGCTGCGGCAGCAGCAGCGCTGCTCGGTCGCCTCGGCGCGCCACGCCACATCGTCGAGCGGGTCGTCCCGCTCGTTCGCGAGCACATGGTCCCGCACTCGTCCAACGGCGCGCCACCGTCCGTTCCCGCTGCTCGGCGGCTGTTCCGACGGCTCGGATCCTCCCTGCCCGCGATGGAGTCGTGGGCCCGGGTGTGCGAAGCCGACTCGCAGGGGCGTGGTCCGGGGGCGAGCCGGTCCTCGGCGTGGTCGTGGTTCGACGTCGCGCTCCGGGACCAGGTCGCGCGTCGACCCGTGCGGCTGCTGTCCGGCCGCGACCTCGTCGACGCGGGACTCACCCCGGGGCCGGTGTTCCGCGAACTCCTCGTGGCGTCCGCGGCGGCGCAGGACGACGGCGTCTTCGATGACGTCGCCGGAGCCCGCGCGTGGCTGCGCCGAGCGGTCGACGCACGCCGGTGACGGACGGGAGGCGCGGTGTCAGCTGGCACCGCGCCTCCCGTCCGTCGGTGCGGACGCCCACCGCCTGTCCGCCATCTGCGGTCCTGTGTCCGTTCCAACGTGGCGAGCGCCAGCGTGGACGGACGAGTGAGAGGAGCGTCCATGCGCGCCATGACGTACCGCGGCCCCTACCGGGTCCGCGTCGAGGAGAAGCCGGACCCGCGGATCGAACACCCGAACGACGCCGTGGTCCGCGTCGAGCGGGCGGCGATCTGCGGCTCGGACCTGCACCTGTACCACGGCATGATGCCCGACACCCGCGTCGGGCACACGTTCGGCCACGAGTTCATCGGGGTGGTCGAGCAGATCGGCTCGTCCGTCGAGACCCTGTCGGTCGGCGACCGCGTGATGGTCCCGTTCAACATCTTCTGCGGCACGTGCTGGTTCTGCGCCCGCGGACTCTTCGCGAACTGCCACAACGTGAACCCGAACGCGACCGCGGTCGGCGGGATCTACGGGTACTCGCACACCACCGGCGGGTACGACGGCGGGCAGGCGGAGCGCGTGCGGGTGCCGTTCGCCGACGTCGGACCGCAGGTGATCCCGGACTGGCTCGACGACGACGACGCCCTCCTCATGACGGACGCACTGAGCACCGGCTACTTCGGGGCGCAGCTCGCGTCGATCCGCGAGGGCGACACCGTCGTGGTGCTCGGTGCCGGGCCGGTCGGACTGTTCTCCGCGGCGTCGGCGTGGTTCATGGGAGCCGGCCGGGTCATCGTCGTCGACCAGCTCGAGTACCGGCTCGAGAAGGCCCGGAGCTTCGCGCACGCCGAGACGATCAACTTCGCCGAGGTCGACGACGTCGTGCTCGAGATGAAGAAGCAGACCGACTTCCTGGGTGCGGACAGCGTGATCGACGCCGTCGGAGCCGAGGCGGACGGCAACTTCACCCAGCAGGTCACCGCCTCGAAGCTGAAGCTGCAGGGCGGGTCCCCGACGGCGCTCAACTGGGCGATCGACGGCGTCCGCAAGGGCGGCACGGTCTCGGCGATCGGCGCGTACGGGCCGATCCCGAGCGCGGTGAAGTTCGGGGACGCGATGAACAAGGGCGTCACGATCCACACGAACCAGGCGCACGTGAAGCGCCAGTGGCCGCGGTTGCTCGAGCACATCCAGGCCGGGCACTTCAAGCCGAGCGACATCATCACGCACCGCATCCCCCTCGAGCACATCGCCGAGGGGTACCACCTGTTCTCGTCCAAGCTCGACGGTTGCATCAAGACCGTCGTCGTGCCGTGAGGAGGCCCGACATGTCCGACCACACCCCGTACATCGCCGATCCACCCCGTCGGGTGCCGTCGGCCGAGGAACTCCGTGCCCGCATCCCGGGGTGGGGGAGCGACCTCGACCCGGCGGACCGGCCGTCCGTGCCGAAGCTCTCGCGCGAGGCCGGTTCGGCCACCGGAGCCCACTGGGACCTCCCGCCGCAGCAGGACGGTGCGCACGGCCGGGAGCGCTCGATCGAGCACGCCCACGTGACGCCGGTGTTCGGCACCGCGCAGCCCCTGCACGGCGTCGCCGGGATCGTCCGGCGGTACGCCTACCGGCGGTTCAGCGAGGGCCGCCTGGCGCACTGGATGCTGCTCGTCGTGGGGGACCGCCTGGACGTCGCGACGCACCGGGTGACCGATGCGCTGCGGGGTCGGCCGGACCGGGTGATCAGCGAGACCGGTGTCGCGGCGGAGCGGGGGAACCGCCCCGTTGCGTCGCGCCTGGGGTCGAGTCGGTCGGACTGGCGGCACCAGGTGCTCGACCCGGTGGTCGCGAACTGGGGCTGGCTGGCGGCGCTCGGCGCCGTCGTGCTGGTGGTGCGGCGGGTGCGCCGCTCGCGCTGACCGCGCGCGGTGCGGCGTTGCCCACTCGGTGCGACCTTGTTCCGTCACACGGAGTGCGCAACCTCGCACCGGCCCGCGACGCGCGTACGTTCCGGCCTGGAGGCGCGCAGCGGCCCCGCCCCGCGCCTCCAGTCCGCACGTCCCGCGTCCACCCGCGCGCACCGACGCTGCACGGAGAACGCCCTGAGCGCAGCGAGGTGGCGCCCGAATCGCCCTGAGCGCAGCGAAGTGGCACGTGGTCGCCCTGAGCGCAGCGAAGTGGCGCCCCAGAGGCGGTGACGCCCTGAGCGCAGCGATGGCGGCACTCGCCGGGAAGACACAACAGAAAATGCCCCCCGACCGAAAGGTCAGGGGGCACGCATTTCCTGTGTCCGAGAGGGGACTTGAACCCCTACGCCCTAATACGGGCACTAGCACCTCAAGCTAGCGCGTCTACCAATTCCGCCACCCGGACAGGGTGTCTGGTGTCTGTTTCCCGGGTTGAACCCGGCGTTCCTGCCGAGAGAAGACACTAGCACGGGTCTGAACGCGCGATGAACACGGTCGCGCATCCCGGGCGAGTCCTGCACGCGCTGTCCCGGCGACGGGGTCGGTGCCGACCGATACCGTGGAGCCATGACGAACCCGGAGCCCTCCGAGCCGCAGTCCGTGCCCGAGCTCGAGGCCACCGCGGCGATCGCCCGCGACCTCATCCGCATCGACACGACGAACTGGGGCGAGGGGAAGTCCCGTGGGGAGACCGCGGCGGCCCACTACGTCGAGGACAAGCTCCGCGCGCTGGGTCTCGAGCCGCAGTTGTTCGAGTCCGAGCCGGACCGGGTGAGCGTCGTGGCGCGGGTTCCCGGTCGGAACCGTGACAAGTCGGCGCTCGTGGTGCACGGGCACCTCGACGTGGTGCCGGCGGATCCGGCGAACTGGTCGGTGGACCCGTTCGGTGGCGTGGTCAAGGACGGTTCGCTGTGGGGTCGGGGCGCCGTCGACATGAAGAACATGGACGCGATGATGCTCACGTCGCTGGCGGACGTCATCGAACAGCACGGTGCGCCGGAGCGTGACCTGGTGATCGCGTACTTCGCCGACGAAGAGGCCGGGGGAGTCCTGGGGTCCCACCACGTGGTCGACCAGCACCCGGAGGTCTTCGCGGGGGCGTCGGCGGCGATCAGCGAGGTCGGCGGGTACTCGATCACGCTCGGTGACCGTCGCGCCTACCTGCTGCAGACCGGCGAGAAGGCGCTCATGTGGGTGAAGCTGATCGCGCGCGGCACCGCTGCCCACGGCTCGCACGTGATCCGCGACAACGCCGTCACGAAGCTCGCGGCGGCGGTCGCCCGGATCGGCAGCGAGGAGTGGCCCGTCCGGCTCTCGGCCACGACGGACGCGATGGTGGCCGAGGTGGCGCGGTTCCTCGGGGTCGACCCGACGGTCACGGGCCCGGACGAGGTCGCCCTGGCCACCGGCTCGGCGTCGCGGTTCATCCACGCCGCGCTGCACACCACGTCGAACCCGACGGTGCTGACCGCCGGCTACAAGCACAACGTCATCCCGGACACCGCCGAGGCCCTGGTGGACATCCGCTGCCTGCCGGGTGACGAGGAGTCCGTGCTCGAGCGGGTGCGGGAGCTCGCCGGACCCGACGTCGAGGTGGTCATGTCGTTCCGCGACATCGGCCTCGAGCAGGACTTCGGCGGCCCGCTGGTCGATGCCGTCCGCGACGTCCTCGGCCGGCACGACCCGGGCGCACCGGTCCTGCCGTACCTGCTGTCCGGCGGCACCGACAACAAGGCGCTCTCGACGCTCGGCATCGCGGGGTACGGGTTCGTGCCGCTGCAGCTGCCGGCCGGTGTCGACTTCCCCGCGATGTTCCACGGCGTGGACGAGCGGGTGCCGCTCGACTCGCTGGCGTTCGGTCGGCGGGTGCTGGGCGACCTGCTCGCCACGTACTGATATTGTTCATGGTCGCCGTCGTGGCGGTGCCCTGACCGACCTCCCCCTGAAAGGCCCGTGCGATGCACATCCTCGAGGCGATCTTCCTCGGCTTCGTCCAGGGGCTCACCGAGTTCCTGCCCGTTTCCTCCAGCGCGCACCTGCGCATCGTGGGGCTCTTCCTGCCCGACGCGAAGGACCCCGGTGCGGCCTTCACCGCGGTGACGCAGCTCGGCACCGAGACCGCGGTGCTCATCTACTTCTGGAAGGACATCACCCGGATCATCGGGCGGTGGTTCCGGTCGGTGGTCAAGCGTGACGTGCCGAAGGGCGACCCCGACGTCCGCCTCGGCTGGCTGGTGATCCTCGGCACGATCCCGATCGGGGTCGCCGGGCTCCTGCTCAAGGACTCGATCGAGACCACGTTCCGGTCACTCTGGATCGTCGCGATCGTCCTCATCGTGTTCGGTGTCGTCCTCGGGGTGCTCGATCGGGTCGGCCGCAAGGAGCGCCGGATCGAGCAGATGACGTTCCGCGGTGGTCTGCTCATCGGTCTGGCGCAGATGCTCGCCCTGGTCCCCGGAGTGTCCCGTTCCGGCGCGACGGTGTCGATGGGCCTCGCTCTCGGGTACACCCGTCCGGCGGCCGCGCGGTTCGCGTTCCTGCTGGCGATCCCGGCGGTGTTCCTGTCCGGGTTCTACGAGGCCGCGACGAGCCTCGGTGACCACGGCTCGCCGTTCGGACTCGCCGACACGCTCATCGCGACCGTCGTCGCCTTCGTGGTCGGGTTCGTCGTGATCGCGGCGTTCATGAACTACATCAGCAAGCGCAGCTTCATGCCCTTCGTCGTTTACCGGATCGCACTCGGTATCGTGCTCATCGTGTTGTTGTCGCTCGGAGTGATCCAGCCGTGAAGGCCTGGCAGGCCCCATCCGTCCCCGACGTCCCCGGCGCCGCGCCCCGACCGGTCGTCCACGACACCGCAACGGGCAAGCCGGTGGACCCCACCCGCGACGAGGACCGTGCCGCGCTGTACGTCTGCGGCATCACGCCGTACGACGCCACGCACCTCGGCCACGCGGCGACGTACCTGGCGTTCGACACCCTCGGCCGCGCCTGGCGTGACGCGGGGCTCGACGTCGAGTACGCGCAGAACGTCACCGACGTGGACGACCCGTTGCTCGAGCGTGCCGCCCGCGACGGCGTCGACTGGCGTGAACTCGCTGCGTCCCAGGTCGACCTGTTCCGTCGCGACATGGAGTCGCTCCGGATCCTGCCGCCGGACGACTTCGTGGCCGTCACCGACGAGGTCGAGCGCGTCGCCGAGGCGGTCTCGTTCCTGCAGGAGTCCGGCTACGCGTACGAGGTCCCGACCGACGGCGCCGAGGGCGACGACCTGTACTTCGACGTGAACCGCCCCACCGACGCATGGACCCTCGGTGACGAGAGCGGCCTGGACCGCGAGACGATGCTCGCCCTCGCAGCCGAACGCGGCGGCGACCCGGATCGTCCGGGCAAGCGCGACCCGCTCGACCCGCTGCTGTGGCGCGCCGCGCGTGACGGCGAGCCGGCCTGGGACACCGAGATCGGCCCCGGTCGCCCCGGCTGGCACATCGAGTGCAGCGTCATCGCCGGTGACCGCCTCGGGCTGCCGATCAGCGTGCAGGGCGGCGGGAGCGACCTCGTCTTCCCGCACCACGAGATGAGCGCCGGGCACGCTGCTGCCCTCGCGCACCAGCCCCTCGCGAACGCGTTCGTGCACACCGGGATGATCGCCTACCAGGGCACGAAGATCTCGAAGTCGCTCGGCAACCTCGTCACCGTGCGCGGGCTGCTCGACGACAGCGCCGACCCCCGTGCCATCCGGCTCGCGCTGCTGTCGCACAAGTACTCCGACGACTGGGAGTGGTTCGACACCGAGCTGACGAGCGCCCAGACGCGGCTCGCCGGCTGGGACGCCTGGGCCTCGGGAGCCTCCGCCGGGCACGCCGACGACGCGGCGGACGTCGCGGCACGCATCCGCGCGCGGGTCTCCGACGACCTGGACACCCCCGGTGCCGTCGCTGCGGTCGACACGGCGATCGCCGGTGGCACGGCGTGCACGCCGGAGCTCCTCGACCTGATCGACGCGCTGCTCGGCATCCGCCTGGCCTGACGGGGGCCGCAACACGGTCGCGTGCGTGCCGCCGAGGGGTCAGGAACTGTCGCCCGGGCGGGCCGCAGCCGACGGTTCGCGACCACTCGCCGGAGGTGAGCGGCGTGTCCTGACCGCTCGCGGCCGCCGGTCGGGAGGCCCGTGGCGGGGCCGACCCGTGCCTCCCGTCCGCCGTGTGGTCGCAACACGTCGCGTGCGTGCCGCCGAGGGGTCGGAAACCGTCGCCGGGGCGGTCGGCAGCCGACAGTTCGTGACCACTCGCCGGACGTGAGCGGGGTGTCGTGACCGTTCGCGGCCGCCGGACGGGAGGCCCGTGGCGGGGCCGACCCGTGCCTCCCGTCCGCCGTGTGGTCGCAACACGTCGCGTGCGTGCCGCCGAGGGGTCAGGAACTGTCGCCCGGGCGGGCCGCAGCCGACAGTTCGCGACCACTCGCCGGACGCCCACCACGGACAGGAGGCACGGTGCCAGCCGGCACCGTGCCTCCTGTCCGTCAGCGGGTGACGGCTACTGCTGGGGCCGCCACGGCCCCTCACCACCGGCGGTGCCGCCGTCCTTGCCGTCCTTGCGCTCACGGCGACGGAGGTACTGCTCGAACTCCTGCGCGATGGCGTCCCCCGAGGCCTCGGGGGAGTCGACCGTGTCGCGCGCCTGCTCGAGCTGCCCGATGTAGGACGCCATGTCCTCGTCGTCGGCGGCGAGGGCGTCGATGCCCTCTTCCCACTCGGTGGCGTCGTCGAGCAGCGAGCCACGGGGCACGGTGACGTCCGTGAGCTCCTCGATCTTGTCGAGCAGCGAGAGCGTGGCCTTGGGCGAGGGCGAGTTGTGCACGTAGTGCGGCACCGACGCCCACAGGGACAGCGTGGTCAGCCCGGCCTTGTCCATGGCGTCGGCGAGGACCCCGAGGATGCCGGTCGGGCCCTCGTACGAGGACTTGTCGACGTCGAAGGCGGCGCGGACACCGGCGTTCTCGCTCGACACGAACACCGAGATCGGTCGGGTGTGCGGGACGTCGGCGAGCATCGCGCCGACGAAGACCACGGCGTCGATCGAGTAGACGTCCGCCAGGTCGATGATCTCCGAGCAGAAGCCCCGCCAGGTGCGCGAGGGTTCCGGGCCGACGAGCACGAAGACGTCACGGTCGGTGGGGGAGCCGGTGGCACCGATGACCGGACGCCCCTCGGCTCCGGGGCCGTGCAGCACGATCCGGGGCCACTGCACGCCGCGGTCGCCGTTGTCGTCGGTGCCGACGGTGGGCCGGTTGAACTGGTAGTCGACGTACCGCTCGCCGTCGAGCTCACGCAACTCGTCGAGGCCGAGCGACTCGACGATGCGACGCGCCAGACCGCTCGCGGCCTCGCCGGCGTCGTTCCAGCCCTCGAAGGCGACGACGAGCAAGCGACCGTCGCTGAAGGGGGAGTGCTGTGGCACGGAGCGGACCTCCTGGTGGTGGAGCGGAGCGGAGCGGGGCGGGAGCGATGCCCCCGGCCGGACACGATTCAGGCATCCACTGTAGGCCCAGGGGGTGTCGACGCACGCGCGCGTCCGCGCCCAGCGGAACGGCCCCGGTAGACTCGTCGCCCGTGACCGCGCATCCTCCTGCCCTCGTCCCGCCCGCAGCCGTGCTGTGGGACATGGACGGCACGATCATCGACACCGAGCCGATCTGGCAGCGGTCCCAGGTCGACCTGACGAACCGCTACGGCGCCGAGTGGACCCACGAGGACGGCCTGTCCCTGGTCGGGTCCGGCCTCGAGCGCTCCGGTGAGCTCCTGCGCGCCAAGGGCGTCGACATGGAGGTCGAGGAGATCATCCAGTGGATGACCGACTACGTGATGGAGCACCTGCGCGCCGGTGAACTGCCCTGGCGGCCGGGTGCCCGTGAGCTCGTCGAGGAGCTCCACGCCCGCGGCATCCCGACCGCCCTGGTCACGATGTCCCGTCGCAAGATGGCGCTCGTCGCCGCCGAGGCCCTGGGCGAACGCGGCTTCCGCGTCGTCGTGGCCGGCGACGACGTCGACCGCCCGAAGCCGTTCCCGGACGCGTACCTGTCCGCCGCGGCGCAGCTCGGCGTCGAGCCCACCGCGTGCGTCGCGATCGAGGACTCCGCCACCGGCGTCGCGTCGGCCGTCGCCTCCGGCGCCGTCACGGTCGCCGTCGAGCACATCGTCCCGCTGTCCGAGATCGCCGGCGGCGACGTGCACCTGACCACCCTGGCGGGCGTCGACGTCGACCGGCTGGTCGAGTTGACGACGCCGGCACTGGCCGCACGGGCTGGAGGCGCGGTGCCGGACCCGGCGCACGCTGCGGACACCGAAGGGGTCACCCGATGAGCCACACCGACGACGCACGCGACGACGCGGACGCGAGCAGCGCCTCCAGTCCGACCACGGACCCGACCGCAGCCCTCCCGCACACCGCGGGCGGCGCTCCGCACACGCCGCCGCGCGGCCCGTTCCGGGCCGGCGACCGCGTGCAGCTGACCGGTCCGAAGGGCAAGCTCACGACGCTGTCGCTCGAGACCGCGGGTGAGTACCACACGCACCGCGGGGTGCTCCGGCACGACGACGTCATCGGCCAGCCCGACGGCTCCGTCATCCGGGCGAGCACCGGTGACGAGTACCTCGCGCTCCGTCCGCTGCTCAACGACTACGTCATGTCGATGCCGCGTGGTGCCGCGATCGTCTACCCGAAGGACGCGGCGCAGATCGTGGCCTTCGCGGACGTCTTCCCCGGGGCCCGCGTGGTCGAGGCCGGCGTCGGCTCGGGGGCGCTGTCGCTGTTCCTGCTCCGCGCGATCGGCCCGACCGGGCAGCTGCAGTCCTTCGAGCGCCGCGAGGAGTTCGCGGCGATCGCGAAGGGCAACGTCGGCACGTTCCTCGGCGCCGTCCCGGACAACTGGTCCGTCACCGTCGGTGACCTGGTCGAGTCGCTCCCCGACGCAACCGAGCCGCAGAGCGTCGACCGGGTCGTGCTCGACATGCTCGCGCCGTGGGAGTGCGTGGATGCCGCGGCCGACGCCCTCGTGCCCGGCGGACTCATCGTCTGCTACGTCGCGACCGTCACGCAGCTGTCCCGCACGGCCGAGGCCCTGCGTGACACCGGACGCTTCACCGACCCGATGCCGAGCGAGACCCTGGTGCGCACCTGGCACGTCGAGGGCCTCGCCGTCCGCCCGGACCACCGCATGGTCGGGCACACCGGGTTCCTCATCACGGCACGACGCCTGGCCGACGGCACCGTGCTGCCGAACCTGAAGCGCCGCGCGGGCAAGGCGGAGTTCTCGGACGAGGACATCGAGGCCTGGACCCCCGGCGCCGTGGGCGAGCGGGCGACGAGCGACAAGAAGCTCCGCAAGGTCGCCCGGCAGTCGGCGGCGCAGGCGCGCAAGGTCGCGGCGGCCGAGGCGTCGTCGGCGGCGGATGGTGCTGTGGCTCCGTCCGAGGGCGCTGTGGCTCCGTCGGAGGCCGCTGTGGCTCCGTCCGGGGCCGTCGAGGACGAACGGTAGGCTGACGGCGTGCCCGTCCTGCATCGAACGGAAAGAGGGTCCGTGCGCACCATCCCCGCACTCCTGGTCACCATCGGTCTCGCGGTGTCCCTCACCGCCTGCGCCTCGAACGGTGCCGGCACCACGCCCTCGAGCTGTGCCGCTCCCGGCGCCGCGTCCGAAGCGGTGACCGCCACCGGCAAGTTCGGCTCGGAGCCGAAGGTCAACGTGCCGAAGGGCCTGACCACCAAGGGCACCCAGGTGTCCGTGCTGCAGCAGGGCACCGGTCGCACGATCGACGACGGCACCCCCGTCCTGGTCGAGTACACCCTGGTCGACGGCTCCACGGGCCAGGTCGCCCAGACGAGCGGCTACTCGGGCCAGACGGCACCGATCACCGCCGGCGCGAGCAACTACGGGGCCCTCGGTGCCTCGCTGCAGTGCGCCCGGGTCGGCGACCGCCTGGCGGTGGCCCTGCCGAAGAGCGCCCTCAGCAGCACCGGGGGCACCGCTGGCAGCTCCTCGTCGAAGAAGACCGAGGACGCCGTCATCGCCGTCATCGACGTCAAGCGCGCGTTCGACGCCCGTGCCACCGGCACCCCGCAGCTCGCAGGCGACAAGATGCCGGCCGTGGTGCTCGCGCCCTCCGGCGCCCCCGGCATCACGATCCCGTCGTGGAGCGCGCCGAAGTCGAACGAGACGCACCTGCTCCGCAAGGGCGACGGTCGCGAGCTCACCGCGAAGGACACCGCGGTCATCAAGTACACCGCCGTCACCTGGGGTGCCGACCCGTCCGTCGCCGGCTCCAGCTGGACCGACGGTTCCGGCGCGCAGGCCATCCCGCTCACCAAGGGCCAGGTCGACGAGGGTGTCCGGTCCGCCATCGTCGGGCACCACGTCGGCGACCAGGTCCTGGCCATCGTCAACCAGCAGGGAACCGCGTACGCGTACGTGATCGACGTCCTCGGGGCGATCTCGAACTGACCCGGTCCGCCCGTCCACGGACCGCGGCGCGGGTGCACTCCGGTGCACCCGCGCTGCCGTAGGATCGGCTCGTGCCAGCGACCCGTGTGCCCCGTGTGCCCGCCGAGGAGCGGCTGTTCAGCCTCGTGCTCGCGCTGCTCTCGACGGAGTCCGGGTTGACCAAGGGCGAGATCCTGGCCAACGTGCAGGGGTACCGGCAGCGGTTCTCGACCGGTGGCGACAACGCCTCGCTCGAGCGCCAGTTCGAACGCGACAAGGACGACGTCCGCGAACTCGGCATCCCCCTCGAGACCATCGAGACCCCGGGTGCCGCGGGCAACAACCAGACGCTCCGGTACCGGATCCCGAAGGGTGAGTACGACCTGCCCGTCGACGTCCGCTTCACCCCGGACGAATCCGCGTTGCTCTCCCTGGCCGCGATGGCGTGGCGCGAAGGCGCGCTGTCCGCCGACTCCCGCCGCGGTCTGCTGAAGGTCCGCTCGGCCGGTGCCGAGGATGACGACGGCGCCCTGCAGCTCGGGGTCGACGCGTACGCCCCGCGGCTCCGCGCCCGGGACGCCTCCTTCGAGCCGCTCCGCTCCGCGCTCGACCGCGGCGCCGCAGTTCGCTTCGACTACATCACGCCGGGGCAGCACGACGCCCGTCGGCGCGAAGTGGCTCCTCTCGCCCTGGTGCAGCACGGCGGCCGGTGGATGCTCGCCGCCCACGAGTTCGCGACGGACTCGGACAAGAACTACCTGCTGGCCCGCATCGTCGGACCGGTCACCCAGTACGAGGTCGGGCAGCACACCGCTCCCGTCGGCGCGGGGGAGCGCACCCTCGCCGAGCTCGAGCGGATCTGGGCCGAGCGCACCGCGCGCATCGCCGTGACGCCGGGTTCCGACGCCGAGCGCCGACTGACCCGTCGCCGCGACACCGAGACCGACGCCGACGGCGCGCTCGTGCTGCACCACGTGGACCCGCAGATCCTCGCCGAGGAACTCGCCGCGTTCGGACCCGAGGTCCGGGTGCTCGAACCCGACGACCTGCGGGCACGGGTCGAGGAGCGCCTCCGTGCACTCGTGCGCGACCACACCGACGACGACCGTGCCGCAGCCCCCGGAGAGGACCCCGTTCGTGGCTGACGCCCAACCCCTGCAGGCGCAGGACAAGCTCGCGTTCCTGCTCGCCCTGGTGCCGTACCTGATCGACCGCGAGCGGGTCTCGGTGGCCGAGGCCGCTCGGCACTTCGGTGTACCGGAGGCCCGCATCCGGCGCGCCGTCGAACTCATCGCGGTGTCCGGGGTGCCCGGCGAGACGATGCAGTACCAGCACGGCGACCTGTTCGACATCGCGTGGGACGACTTCGACCAGAACGACATGATCGTGCTGACCAACCTCGTGGCGATCGACGACTCACCGCGGCTGTCGGCTCGTGAGGCGTCGGCGCTCATCGCCGGTCTGCAGTACCTGTCCGCGCTACCCGAAGCCGCCGACCGTGACGCCATCCGCGCGCTGATGGCCAAGCTCTCCCGCGGAGCCGGGGGAGCGGCGTCGACCGTCGCCGTCGGGCAGGACCTGCACGATGTCGCCCTCGCCACCATCCGGCGGGCGATGTCCGACGGCCGCGGCCTGGTCTTCGAGTACGCCGGACCGCGCACCCAGGGCGGCACCCGACGGGTCGACCCGCTCCGGGTCGAGTCCATCGACACCGACTGGTACCTGCGCGCGTGGGACCTCGACCGGCAGGCGCTCCGGACGTTCCGGCTCGACCGGATGTCCGAGGCCCGGGTCGACGACCGCGCGGCCGAGAAGACCATCGATCAGGTCGTGATCCCGGACACGCTGTTCCAGCAGGCCGCCGACGACGTCATCGTCACGGTGGAACTCGACTCGACGTCGCTGCCCCTGGTCGCCGACTTCCTGTCCGACACGGCCGACGCGCCCGACTCCGACGGCCGTGTCCGCATCCGGCTCGCGGCGTCGCACGGGTTCGACGGCGTGGTCCGGCTCGTCGCCGGGTTGCCTGGTCGTGCCGTGGTGCTCGACCCGCCCGCCGCTCGTGACGCCGTGCGCGACTTCGCGGCCGCGGCCCTCGCCGCGGGCTGACGTCTGCAGCTGCGGCCCGTTCGAGCGCTGCACGTTCCGACCGGGTACGCCCGATCCCGCCAGGTATGCCTGATCTCGCCAGGTATGCCTGATCTCGCACGGTGGACCTCGGGTACCTGGTTGTTCCGGGCGTACCTGGTGTGATCTTCCGACCCGGTATGCCCGTTCCCGCCAGGTATGCCCGAACTCGCCAGGTACGCCCGATGTCGCACGGTGAAGCTCGGGTACCTGGTGGTTCCGGGCGTTCCTGGTGTGTTGCTCCGACCAGGTACGCCCGATCTCGCCAGGTACGCCCGGTCTCGCCAGGTATGCCCGGTGTCGCTCGGTACGCCCGACCTCGTACGGCGGACCTCGGGTACCTGGTCGTTCCGGGCGTACCTGGTGCGATCTTCCGACCCGGTACGCCCGATCTCGCCAGGTACGCCCGATCTCGCCCGCCACCCACCTGCTCGCCTCCCACGCGCCCGCCCCCGCCGCCCGCTCGCCACCCACCCGCCACGCGGCCGCGCCGACCCCCGGCGGACTGTCGGTCCCGACCCCGTAAGATCGAGCACATGGCTTCGACGACCGCGCGCGGGCGAGCGAAGCGGCAGGGGCGCCAGAAGACCGACGCCGAAGGCCGCATGTCGCTCGGGCAGCACCTCATCGAGCTGCGCAACCGTCTCTTCCGCGCAGTCGTGGCGATCGTCGTCGGTGCGATCGGCGGCTGGTTCCTCACCCCGTGGGTGCTCGACGCGCTCCGGGCACCGGTGACCGAGCTCGCCAAGGTCGGCGGACACACGGCCGAGCTGAACTTCCCGATGATCACCGGGGCGTTCGACCTGAAGCTGCAGATCGCGATCACCATCGGCGTCGTCATCGCGAGCCCGGTCTGGCTGTACCAGATCTGGGCGTTCATCGTGCCCGCGCTCGTCCGGCGCGAGCGGCAGTACGTCTGGGGCTTCCTCGGCACCGCGATCCCGTTGTTCTTCGCCGGGTGCTACTTCGGGTGGTACATCCTGCCGCACGTGGTCGGCATCCTCGGCAGCTTCGTGTCGAGCCAGGACACCTCGATCGTCGATGCGAAGGCGTACTACGACTTCGTCATCAAGCTCATCGTCGCGGTCGGCATCGCGTTCGTGCTGCCGGTCTTCATCGTGCTGCTGAACTTCGTCGGGGTGCTGTCGGCTGCCGCGATCATCAAGAGCTGGCGCGTCGCGATCCTCTGCATCCTGGTGTTCTGCGCCATCGTCACCCCGAGCGCCGACGTCATCTCGATGTTCCTGCTGGCCGTCCCGATGACCGTGCTGTACGTCGCGGCCTGCTTCATCGCGTGGATCCACGACCGCCGTCTGGCGAAGCGCCAAGCGAAGCTCGACGAGGAGTACGACCTGTGAGTGGCACGAGTGCGGCCGAGCGGTTCGCCGCGGCCAAGGTTCGCAACCGGTCGCGCAACCTCGAGCTGTTCCGGACCGACCTGCGGTTCGATCTCGACCCGTTCCAGTTCGCCGCCTGCGACTCGCTCGACCAGGGCCGCAGCGTCCTGGTCGCCGCCCCGACCGGAGCCGGCAAGACCATCGTGGCCGAGTTCGCCATCTGGCTCGCCATGCGCCAGCCGACGGCGAAGGTCTTCTACACGACGCCGATGAAGGCACTGAGCAACCAGAAGTACGCCGAGCTCGTCGACGTCTACGGCGAGTCCGAGGTCGGGCTGCTCACCGGCGACACGAACGTGAACCCCCGCGCCCGCGTCGTCGTGATGACGACCGAAGTGCTCCGGAACATGATCTACGCCGACTCGGACCTGCTCGACGACCTCGCCTGGGTGATCCTCGACGAGGTGCACTACCTCGCCGACCGGTTCCGCGGTGCCGTGTGGGAAGAGGTCATCCTACACCTCCCGACCGAGGTCCGCCTGGTCTCGCTCAGCGCCACGGTGTCCAACGCCGAGGAGTTCGGCGACTGGCTGCAGACCGTCCGCGGCGACACGGACGTCATCGTCTCCGAAGACCGTCCGGTGCCGCTCGAGCAGCACGTCCTGGTCGGTTCGAAGATGGTCGACCTGTTCGACTCGAGCGGTGCCGCGGCGACGAACCGCGTGAACCCGGAACTGCTCCGCATGGTCGGCGGCGGTTCCCGGAGCGAGCGGAACGGCGGCGGCCACCGCGGCCGGCGCGGTCGTGGTGGCTACCCCGAGCGTCGCGGGCCCCGCACCGAGAAGGTGCACCGCGAACAGATCGCGCACATGCTCGACGAGCGGATGCTCCTGCCCGCGATCTTCTTCGTGTTCAGCCGCAACGGCTGCGACCAGGGCGTCCGCAACGTCCTGCGCTCGGGCCTGTCCCTGACGACGGTGCAGGAGCGCAACGAGATCCGCGAGACGGCGGAGTACCACTGCCGCACCCTGCTCGACGAAGACCTGGCCGTCCTCGGCTACTGGGAGTGGCTCGAGGGGCTCGAGCGCGGGGTCGCGGCGCACCACGCCGGCCTGCTCCCCGCCTTCAAGGAGGTCGTCGAGAACCTCTTCCAGCGCAAGCTCCTGAAGGTCGTGTTCGCCACCGAGACCCTGGCGCTCGGCGTGAACATGCCGGCGCGCACCGTCGTGCTCGAGAAGCTCGAGAAGTTCAACGGCGAAGCCCGTGTGCCGATCACCCCGGGGGAGTACACGCAGCTCACCGGTCGTGCCGGTCGTCGTGGCATCGACGTCGAGGGGCACTCGGTCATCCAGTGGACCGACGGACTCGACCCGCAGGCCGTCGCGTCGCTGGCCAGCCGCCGCACGTACCCGCTCAACTCGTCGTTCAAGCCGACGTACAACATGGCCGTCAACCTGATCGACCAGTTCGGCCGGCAGCGCACGCGCGAGGTCCTCGAGACGTCGTTCGCCCAGTTCCAGGCCGACCGGTCGGTGGTCGACCTCGCCCGCAAGGTCCGCTCGCAGCAGGAATCCCTCGACGGCTACCGCGAGGCGATGCAGTGCCACCTCGGCGACTTCACCGAGTACTCGGCACTCCGCCGTGAGCTCTCCGACCTCGAGCGCACGAACGTGCCCGGCGGCCGCGAGGCGTCGCACGGCGCCCGCCAGGAACGCCAGGCCGCGATCACGGCGGTCCGCCGCCAGCTGCAGCGCCACCCCTGCCACGCCTGCCCGGAGCGCGAGGCCCACGCCCGCTGGTCCGAGCGCTGGTGGAAGCTCAAGCGCGCCAACGACAAGCTCGTCCAGCAGATCCGGTCCCGCACGGGCGCCGTCGCCACGACGTTCGACCGTGTCACCGAGGTCCTGCTCGAGCTCGGCTACCTGGTGGACGCCGGCAACGGTGAAGCCACGGTGGCCGCGGGTGGCCGTCGCCTGCAGCGCATCTACGGCGACCGCGACCTGCTGGTCGCCGAGTGCCTCGAGGCGGGGGTCTGGAAGGACCTCACCCCGGCACAGCTCGCCGCCATGGCCGCGACGATCATCTACCAGCCCCGCCGCGAGGACGCGCCCGGCACCGAGCATGCCCTGCCCCGCGGTGCGTTCCGCCCCGCGCTCGACGAGACACTGACCATCTGGTCGCGCCTGGACGACATCGAGCGTGCGGCGCGCCTGGCCGGTTCGCAGCCGCCGACCCCCGCGATGGCCGTCGGCATGTTCCGCTGGGCCTCGGGCTCGGCCCTCGACGACGTCCTCCGCACCCTCGACCTGCCGGCCGGCGACTTCGTGCGCTGGTCGAAGCAGGTCATCGACCTGCTCGACCAGATCCGGAACGCCGGCGACGACGAACTCGCCCAGACCGCCCGACGGGCGACGGACGCGGTTCGCCGCGGCATCGTCGCCTACGCGGCGGTCTGACGGGAGGCCCGGTGCCGGTTCCGGAGACCAGTGTGCGCGGGCTGCCCGCTCGCGTCGGCCGCGGGGCGGTCGCGACCGGTCCGTTCGCCGCGTTGCCGCTGGGCACCGCGCTGCCGTTGGCCGTCATCGGCGGGATCCTCTTCGCGCTCGCGTTCCCGTCGCCCGGGTGGTGGTTCCTCGCCTACCCGGCACTCGCCTGCATGCTGCTCGCGGTGATGGGGCAGCGGGCGCGGCGTGCGGCGTGGATCGGTTACCTCGCGGGCGCGGCGTTCTGGATCCCGGCCATCTCGTGGGCCGGTCGCTACCTGGGCCCGGTCCCGTGGTTCGCACTCGCCCTGCTCGAAGCCGCGTTCTTCGCGCTCGGCAGCGTCGCCATCGCCCTGGCGTACCGCTGGGTCGCCCGCGTGGTGCCCTCGACCGCCGGACGCGTGTGGGGCCTCCCGGCCGTCGTCGCCGCACTCTGGACCGGACGCGAGTGGTTCTCGGGGAGCTGGCCGTACGGCGGTTTCGCCTGGGGGCGCGTCGGCCTGTCGCAGTCGCAGGGGCCGTTCACGCACCTGGCCGCGTACGTCGGCGTCCTCGGGCTGACGTTCATCGTCGTGTACTGCGTCGCGGTGGTGGTGTCGCTCGCGCTCGTGGCACCCCCCGTGCCAGGCGGCACGCTCCGGCTGCCCGTGCGGGTGGCGACGGCGGGTCTGCTCGTCGCGGCGGTGCTGGCCGTGCCGGCGTGGCCGACGGCGACGAGCGGCACGATCCGGGTCGAGGCGGTGCAGGGCAACGGTCCCGCAGGGTACTTCGACCGTGCGGAGCCCGGCGACGTCCTGGCCGCGCAGGTCGCGGCGACGGACGTGGACGCGAAGGGCGTCGACCTCGTCGTGTGGCCCGAGGCCGGTGCGGAGTACGACCCGCGGCAGCAGCCGGTCATCGCGTCCGCCCTCGACTCGGTGGTCGACTCGCTCGACGCCCCGATCGTCGCGGGTGCCATCACGCAGACCCCGTCGGGGGTGCTGCACAACACGTCGTTCGTGTGGACCGCGGACGGCTGGCAGTCGTCCTACGACAAGAAGCGCCCGGTGCCGTTCGGCGAGTACGTGCCCGACCGCTGGTTCTTCTCCAAGCTCGCACCGTCGCTGATCGGTCTGCTGCAGCGCGACTACACGCCGGGGACGAAGCCGAACGTGCTCTCCGTCGCGGGCATCCGTGCCGGCATCTCGATCTGCTTCGACATCGTCGACGACGGGCTGACCGCCGACATGGTGCGCGGGGGAGCGCAGGTGATCCTCGCGCAGACGAACAACGCCGACTTCTCGGGCACCGACGAGAACCTGCAGCAGCTCGAGATCGCGCGGATGCGGGCCATCGAGACCGGTCGGTCGCTCGTGAACATCTCGACCGTCGGAGCGTCGCAGGTCATCGACCCGAGCGGCCGCACGATCGACCGGGTGCCGGAGTACACCGCGACGTCGATGGTGACCGACGTGCCGCTCGGCACGTCCACCACCCCGGCGTCGATCCTGTCCGGCTCGATCACGCTCCTGCTCTCCCTCGGCGGACTCCTCGTGCTCCTCGCCTGCGCTCCCTGGGGTCGTCGAACCCGGTCCTGATCGGGCACGCCGCGCCCAGCCACTGGGAACGGACTGTGAATGCGCCGGTACGGGATTGATGGGGCGTGGGACAGTGTTGTGGAGGGCAGACGAGCGAGAGGAGCACACACATGGCTGATCGGAGTCTCCGCGGCATGCGGCTCGGGAGTCAGAGTCTCCAGAGCGAAGAGGGCGTCGAGCTCTCAGATCGCAAGCGCGCGGTCTACCAGACGGATTCGGGTGAGACGTTCGACATCGTCTTCTCGGCCGATGCGGACGTCCCCCAGACCTGGTCGGAGCCGCGCTCCGGTCGCGAGGGCCGCCTGCTCGGCGACGACGGGATCCCCGTCGAGGTCGCCGAAGAGGACGTGAAGGCACCCCGCACCCACTGGGACATGCTGCTCGAGCGCCGCTCGCGCGAGGAACTCGAGGAGCTCCTCGAAGAGCGCCTGCAGGTCCTCCGCGCACGACGCGGCGCCTGACACCACCGAACACACGACGACGCCCGCCCCGGTTCCCCGGGGCGGGCGTCGTCGTTCGTTGGTGCGGGACCGTCAGCGCCGACCGGAGCCGTCGCTGGTGCGGTGACCGGAGGCGTCGTCGCCCGGCGTGGGCGGAGTGTCCCCGACCTGCTCAGCGGTCGCGTCGTCGGCGGCCGCGAGGTGCGCATCGACACTGCGGTTCGACTCGGCCAGACGCGCGTCGAGGTCGGACTCGGGGACGATGTCCGCGGCGGTGGCGTCCGCACGCGGCATGGTGGTGTCCGCGGCTGCGGTGTTCGCCAGGCTCTCGTTCGCGAGCTTCGAGATGCGGGACAGGAAGTCCGTGCCACCGGCGCCGCCGGCGACCGGACCGGCGCCGCCACCGCGGCTGGCACTGAAGCCCTTCGCGATGCCGGACAGTGCCTCGGTGAACTCGCTCGGGATCATCCAGAGCTTGTTCGAGGTGCCCTCGGCGATCTTGGGCAGGGTCTGCAGGTACTGGTAGGACAGCAGCTTCTCGTCCGGGTCGCCGGTGTGGATGGCCTCGAACACGGTCGCGATGGCCTGGGCTTCACCCTCGGCACGGAGCACCTGTGCCTTGGCGTCACCCTCGGCGGCCAGGATCGCGGCCTGTCGCTGTCCCTCGGCCTCGAGGATCTGGGACTGCTTGGTGCCCTCGGCCTGCAGGATCGCGGCACGACGGCTGCGCTCGGCACGGAGCTGCTGCTCCATGGCGTCCTGGATGGACACGGGCGGCTCGATCGCCTTCAGCTCGACTCGGCCGACGCGGATGCCCCACTTGCCCGTGGCTTCGTCGAGGACGACGCGGAGCTGGCCGTTGATGTTGTCGCGGCTGGTCAGGGCCTCTTCGAGGTTCAGGCCACCGACGACGTTGCGGAGCGTGGTGGTGGTGAGCTGCTCGACAGCGCCGAGGTAGTTCGCGATCTCGTACGTCGCGGCACGGGCGTCGGTCACCTGGAAGTAGACGACCGTGTCGATCGAGACGACCAGGTTGTCCTCGGTGATCACGGGCTGCGGCGGGAACGAGACGACCTGCTCACGCATGTCGAGCAGCGGCCGCAGGCGGTCGATGAACGGCACCAGAAGGTTCAAGCCCGGGTTGAGGGTCTTGTGGTACTTGCCGAGTCGTTCGACGACGCCCGCGGTGGCCTGCGGGACGATCCGGATCGCCTTCGCCAGGACGACGATCACGAAGATGACGACGACGAGGACGAGCACGAGCAGTGCGATCGTCCCCGGGGAGATGCTGGTCACGAGGTGGCCCTTTCTGCGAGGCGCACGACCGCGGTCGACCCCTCGATCGACTCGACGACCACGGGGGTGCCGAGTGGCGGTGTGCGGTCGACGGAGCCCGCGGCGAACCGCGCGCTCCAGGTCTCGCCGTTGGCCAGGCGCACCTGACCAGGACTGGAGGAGGTGAAGGCGACCGCGACCGTGCCGGCGAGCCCGATGAGCCCCTCGACGTTGGTGCGGTGCGGGTCGGCCCCGCGGCCGAGCGCGACGAGCAGTCGCGGTCGGACGAGCGACAGCAGCACGAGTGCGGCCACCGCGGCGACGATGGCGGACAGCCACCACGGGGCGCCGAGCAGTGCGGCGATCAACCCGCCGGCGGCACCCGCCGCGAGCATGATGAAGATGAAGTCGAGGGTGAAGATCTCGACCACGCCCAGGAGCAACACCAGGCCGATCCAGACGGTGCTCTGGATCCAATCGATTCCGTTCACGCGATCTCCCTCCCTCGGTCGCGCGCGGCGGCTCGCTGCGTCGCGACAGCCGGTACAACTCCGTTCAACATATCAGGGCCGTCCGACGGTCGTGCAGGCGATTGGTAGGCTCGGTGCGCCCGACCGGCCGGAACCAGACCTGGAGAACACGACTGTGAGCAACCCCCTCGCCCCCGGATCCCTCACCGACAAGCGCGCCGTCGTCACCGGTTCGTCCCGTGGCATCGGCGCCGACACCGTCGGGTACCTCGCCGAGGCCGGTGCGAAGGTCGTCGTGAACTACCGCAACAAGGCCAAGCGCGCGGAGCAGATCGCCGAGAAGATCGTCGAGGCGGGCGGTTCCGCCCTGGCCGTCGGAGCCGACCTCACCGAGCACGCCTCCGTGCAGGCCCTCGTCGACACCGTCGTCCAGGAGTGGGGCGGCATCGACCTGCTCGTGCTCAACGCCTCCGGCGGCATGGAGTCCGGCGTCGGCGAGGACTACGCGCTCCGCCTGAACCGCGACGCCCAGGTCGACATGCTGCAGACCGCCGTGCCGCACATGCCCGCCGGGTCCCGCGTGGTGTTCGTCACGAGCCACCAGGCGCACTTCGTCGAGACCGCCGAGACGATGGACGAGTACGTCCCGGTCGCCAAGAGCAAGCGCGCCGGAGAACTCGCCCTCCGTGAGCTCATCCCGCAGCTCGAGGCCGCCGGCATCGAGTTCGTCGTCGTCTCCGGCGACATGATCGAGGGCACGATCACCGCGACGCTGCTGAACCGCCTGAACCCCGGCGCGATCGAGGGGCGTCGGCAGGAGGTCGGCAAGCTCTACAGCGTGTCCGAGTTCGCTGCCGAGATCGCCCTCGCCGCCGTCGAGCCGATCCCCGCCGACCACACCAAGCTGGTCGGCGACGTCAGCGGTTTCGTCGGCTAACGTCGGGCGGGTGACCGCCAAGCCCGGCCTGCGCCGCACCTCCCGCATCCTGCTGCTCGACCCCGAGGGCCGCGTGTTCCTGATGGACACGAATTCGCCCTCGTCGGACGGAGCCCACCGCTGGATCACGCCGGGTGGCGGTGTCGACCCGGGGGAGTCCCACCGCGACGCCGCGATCCGCGAGCTGCGCGAGGAGACCGGGATCGTCATCGACGAACCCGGCGAGCCGGTGTGGTCCTGGGACTTCACGGTCGAGTGGGACCTCGCCGACCACGACCGCGGGCACGCCGAGTTCTACGTCGTCCGCACGCCCGGCTTCGAGCTGTCGGACGCCGAGTGGACCGACGACGAGCGCGTCGACATCCTCGCCTCGCGGTGGTGGACCGCCGACGAACTCGAGGCGACCGACGAGCAGTTCGAACCCGCCGAGCTGCCGGACCTGGTGCGCCGGCACGGCGCCTGAACACCGCACCACGGCCTGATGGCCAACCCAGGACCGGACGGGAGGCCCGTGGCGGCCCCGCCACGGGCCTCCCGTCGGTACGCTGACCCGCATGCACCCCGATCCGGTCGACGACGACCCCACCGGCGCCGACGCGCACCGTGCCGACCGGCACGACCGGATCCGGGTGCGCGGTGCCCGCGCGAACAACCTGCGCGACGTCGACGTGGACCTGCCGAAGCGGCGGCTCACGGTGTTCACGGGGGTCTCCGGCTCAGGCAAGAGCTCGCTCGTGTTCGGCACCGTCGCCGCCGAGTCGCAGCGGATGATCAACGAGACCTACAGCGCGTTCGTGCAGGGGTTCATGCCCTCGCTCGCGCGCCCGGACGTCGACCTGCTGGACGGCCTGACCACCGCGATCGTCGTCGACCAGGAGCGCATCGGCGCCGACCCGCGCTCCACCGTCGGCACCGCCACGGACGCGAACGCGATGCTGCGCGTGCTGTTCAGCCGACTCGGTCAGCCGCACATCGGGGGGCCGAACGCGTTCTCGTTCAACCTCGCCACCGTGACGGCCGGGGGAGCGATCACGGTGCAGAAGGGGGCGGACGCGAAGGCCCGGAAGGTCTCGTTCACACGGCTCGGCGGCATGTGCGCCGACTGCGAGGGTCGCGGGCTGGTGAACGACATCGACCTGACGCAGCTGTTCGACGACACGAAGTCGCTCGGGGACGGCGCGCTCACGATCCCCGGGTACGGGACCGACGGGTGGAACGTGCGGCTGTACGCCGAGTCGGGCTACTTCGACCGGGACACCCCGATCCGCGACTTCACCGAGCAGGAGCGGCAGGACTTCCTGTACCGCGAGCCGACGAAGCAGAAGATCGCCGGCATCAACATGACCTACGAGGGGCTCGTGCACCGGGTCCGCCGCTCGTTCCTGCAGAAGGACCGCGAGGCGATGCAGCCGCACATCCGGGCGTTCGTCGACCGTGCGGTGACCTTCACGACGTGTCCGGCCTGCGACGGGACCCGGTTGAACGACACCGCCCGCTCGTCGAAGGTCGCGGGCCGCAGCATCGCCGACGTCTGCGCGATGCAGATCACCGACGCCGTCGCCTGGCTGCGGGGTCTGGACGACCCGGGGGTCGGGCCGTTGCTCGAGGGGCTCCGCGACCTGCTCGAGTCCTTCGTCGAGATCGGACTCGGCTACCTGTCGCTCGACCGCCCGACCGGCACGCTGTCCGGGGGAGAGGGGCAGCGCGTGAAGATGGTGAAGCACCTCGGCTCCTCGCTCAGTGACGTCACGTACGTCTTCGACGAGCCGAGCACGGGGCTGCACCCGCACGACATCGAGCGGATGAACGAGCTGCTCGTCCGGCTGCGCGACAAGGGCAACACCGTCCTGGTCGTCGAGCACAAACCCGAGGTCATCGCGATCGCCGACCACGTCGTCGACCTCGGACCCGGTGCCGGTTCCGGCGGTGGGACGCTCTGCTACCAGGGGTCCGTCGACGGGCTGCGTGCCAGCGGGACCGTGACCGGTCAGCACCTGGACGACCGCGTCACCGTGAAGTCCGAGGTCCGTCGTCCGGACGGGGCGATCGCGATCCGCGGCGCTTCGGCCCACAACCTGCACGACGTCGACGTGGACGTCCCCACCGGGGTGCTCACCGTCGTGACGGGGGTCGCCGGCTCGGGCAAGAGCACGCTCATCCACGGGTCGCTGGCCCGGCGCGACGACGTGGTCGCCATCGACCAGAGCGGCATCCGTGGGTCACGGCGGAGCAACCCGGCGACGTACACCGGCCTGCTCGAGCCGATCCGCAAGGCGTTCGCGAAGGCCAACAGCGTCAAGCCCGCACTGTTCAGCGCCAACTCGGAGGGCGCCTGCCCGGCGTGCAACGGTGCCGGTGTCGTGTACACCGACCTCGGCATGATGGCGGGCGTCGCGAGCCCCTGCGTCGAGTGCGACGGCAAGCGGTTCGACCAGTCCGTGCTCGGGTACCACCTGGGCGGGAAGGACATCAGCGAGGTGCTCGGCATGTCCGTCGCCGACGCGTTGGCGTTCTTCGCGGCGGGGGAGTCCGCACTGCCGGCCGCCCACACGATCCTCGCCCGGCTCGCCGACGTGGGGCTCGGGTACCTGACGATCGGCCAGCCGCTCACCACGTTGTCCGGGGGAGAGCGGCAGCGGCTCAAGCTCGCGACGCACCTCGGTGACCGGGGCGGCGTGGTGGTGCTCGACGAGCCGACCGCGGGCCTGCACCTGGCCGACGTCGAGCAGCTGCTCGGCCTGCTCGACCGGCTCGTCGACGCCGGCCGGACGGTCGTCGTGATCGAGCACCACCAGGCCGTCATGGCGCACGCTGACTGGATCATCGACCTCGGGCCGGGTGCCGGGCACGACGGTGGACGGATCGTGTTCGAGGGGACGCCCGCTGCACTCGTGGCGACGCGGTCGACGCTGACCGGCCAGCACTTGGCTGCGTACGTCGGAGCCTGAGCCGGGGGACAGGCTCGGACGGCGAATCTGGGCGCCAGCCGTGTGTGAGGACTACCGTTCTGACTGACGCTCACGATCGGCTACCCGGCCTGGATCGGCGTCCTGACCAGAAGGAGCTCCACCATGTCCAACCCCGGCAACGCGCCCGCGCAGTCGAACACCTTCGCCATCGTCTCCCTGGTGCTCGGCATCATCGGGACCGTCGGCGGCATCTTCATCGCCATCATCGGTGTGGTGGCGGGCATCGTCGGTCTGGTGCTCGGCATCCTCGCGCGGAAGCGCGGTGGCAGCCGGGGAATGATCCTCGCGGGCATCATCCTGTCGATCGTCGCCATCGTCGTCGGGATCATCGGCTACATCGCCACCGCGGTCTTCCTGACCCAGGCGTGAGCCAGAGCCCGCCTGGCGGGCCCGCATCGTGAGCAGTAATTGTCGAGTCCAGCGGATGGACTCGACCATTGCTGCTCAGCAAGCGTCTCGGGCGCCGAGCTTGCGGCTGTTCAGGAACGCGGGCGTACCGTCCGGCGCATGAGCTACAGCCAGCCTGACCCAGCCGAAGAGACCACCCAGAGCGAGTCGCCGGAGCAGCCCGACACCGACCAGGACACCCTGGAGGAACAGGGCGGCGAGCCGGCAGCGCTCGAGATCGACGCCGACGACGTCCCGACGAAGCCCGCCGACTGACGCCGTCGTCATCCAGTGAGCAGAAGAGGTCGAGTCCGTGCAGCGGACTCGACCTCTTCTGCTCACGAAGCACTTCCGGCGAGGCGCCGATAATGTATATTATGTCAACTCAGGCTTATGTCGACTCAGGCGTTCCTGCCCTGCCCGCTCGGCTGACGGGACGCTCGACATCACTTCCCTAGCGTGGACGCGTGCACGATCACCGAGATGACCGACGCCGTTCACGAACCGTGACACCCCGGGTCCTGCTCGCCGTCGCCCTGTCCGCGTTCCTCGTGCTGATCGGCACGACACCCGCATCGGCGCACGCAGCACTGACATCGAGTGATCCGGCGGACGGCGCCACCGTGGCTGCCGACCTTGAGCGAGTGACGCTCACCTTCAGCGAGGCGCCGCTTGCCGGGCTCGAAGCCGGTCTGCGCATCGAGGTCCGGGACGACGGCGGGACCGACGAGTCCTCCGGAGCGGTGGCCGTCGACGGCACCTCGATGTCCAAGGCGGTGTCGCTCTCCCCCGGCCCGCACACCCTCGTCTGGCGGTACGTCTCCCCTGACGGCCATCCGATCGAGGGGCAGCTCGCGTTCTGGGTGGAAACGGCCGCATCTCCGACCGTTCCACCCACGACGACGAGCCCGACGGCCGCGCCCACATCGTCCTTGGAACCGACGGCAGCGGCAGCGGGAGCCGCACCGAACACGGGTGCCGGAACGCACGCGCACGGCCATGGCGGCCCGGCACTCCTGTTCGGGGTCGTCGGGATCCTGGCAGTGCTCGTCATCGGTGCGGTCGTGCTCCGCATCCGCCGGGGCGCCGACGCGCGGACCGAGGGCTGACGGGACGCTCGAGCCTCAGAACACCGCCACGGTCATCCCCGACGACGTTGCCGGTCGGTCCATCGCGACGAGCGCCTCGGGCAGATCGTCGAAGCCGATCGTGCGGCCGATCGTCTGCTCTGGACGCAGCCGCCCAGCCACGACGGCGTCGAGCATCGCGCCGTACTCTCCGACCGCTGCGCCGTGGCTGCCGAGCAGTTCGAGTTCGTCCGCGATGACCCGGCCCATCGGGATCGCCGGAGCGGCTTCGTCGTCGAGGAGCAGCCCGACCTGCACGTGCCGGCCGCGCGGACGCAGGGACGCCACGGCGGCGACGGAGGTGGCACGGCTGCCGTAGGCGTCGAGCGAGACGTGCGCTCCGCCTCCCGTGCGGGATCGGACCGTCGTGACGGCATCGTCGTCCATCAGCACGGTGTCGGCGCCCAGGGCAGCGGCGCGTTCGAGTGCTGCCGCGGAGACGTCGACGGCGACGACGTGCGCGCCGGCGGCAACGGCGACCATGACCGCGGAGAGCCCGACTCCCCCGCAGCCGTAGACCACGACCCACTCCCCTGCGGCGACGCGCCCTCGGGCGTGCAGGGCGTGGAACGCGGTGCCGAATCGGCAGCCGAGCGCTGCCGCCACCGCGAAGTCCACGGCGTCGGGCAGCGCGACGAGGTTCAGGTCGGCGTGCGGGACGACCAGGGAGTCCGCGTACGAGCCCTGCAGGTCGAACCCGGGCTGCTGCTGGGCGGTGCACACCTGGGTGGCGCCGTCGAGGCACTCGGCGCAGGTCCCGCAGGCGAACACGAACGGTGCCGTCACCCGGTCGCCCACGGCGAAGCGCTGGACGCCCGTGCCGATCGACGCGACAACGCCGGCGAACTCGTGGCCGGGCACGTGCGGCAGCCGGACGGAGTCGTCGTGGCCCTTCCACGCGTGCCAGTCACTGCGGCAGACGCCGGTGGCAGCCACCCGGACGACGACGCCGTGGTCGGGTGCGACCGGTTCCGGCAGGTCGACGATCGAGGGGACGGAGCCGAACTGGGCGTACTGGACAGCGCGCATGCGGCCATCCTGACAGACGCAGGACGCAGGACGCAGGACGCAGGACGAAGGACGACTGACGCCCGACGGCAGACGGCGGACCAGCGCGACCGACCGCCCGAGGCGACCCGTCCGCCGGGGTCCCCACGGGCCTCCAGGCCGACGGCCGCCCGACCACCCGACCACGCGAGCGGTCCACCGCACCCCGATCGGCCGTTGCGCCGCAGGCGCGTCCGCCGGTTGACTCGTCACGTGACCGATCTGCGCTTCTCCGCCGACCCCGAAGACCTCGACGTCGACCGCGTGCACCGCTGGCTCAGCGAGGAGTCGTACTGGGCCCGCGGCCGTGACCGGGCGACGCAGGAGGCGATCATCGCCGGCTCCCGGAACTTCGGCGTGTACGACGCGACGACCGGCGAGCAGCTCGGCTACGCGCGCGTGATCACCGACGGCGTGACGTTCGGCTGGCTCGCCGACGTGTTCGTGGACCCCGACGCCCGGGGCCGGGGCGTCGGGGTCGCACTCGTGCGCGGCGTGACCGGGGCGGTCGAGCCGCTCGGCCTGAAGCGCTTCGCCCTGTTCACCGCGGATGCCCACGGCTGTACGAGCGGTTCGGGTTCCGCCCGCTGCCCGATCCGGACGGCTGGATGATGCGTCCCGGGCCGGGGTTCGGCGCCGACGTGCACGACTGACGGGGCGCGGTCGCACACGCAGCGCTGCCCCTCAGTACTCGATGCGGCCCTCGCGGTTGTGGAACTCCCCCGTCGGCCCGTCGGTGCCGATCGTCGCGAGCATGACCGTGGCGTCGGTGCCCTCGGTGATCGTCTGGTGTCCGCCGAACCCGTTGAACTCCGTCGCCGTGTAGCCCGGGTCGCTCGCGTTCACCCGGAACCCGGGCAGGTTCTTCGCGTACTGCACGGTCAACGCGATCACGGCCGCCTTCGACGCCGCGTACGGCACCGCAGGCACCCCGTACTCGTCGTGTCCCGGTGTCGTCAGCCAGCGCGGGAACCCCACCCCCGACGAGACGTTCACGATGACGGGTGCCGCCGAACGTCGCAGCAGGGGCAGCGCGGCCTGGGTCACCCGGACGATGCCGGTGACGTTGGTGTCGAGCACGGTCGCCATGGCGCTCGCGTCGAGGTCGTCGACCCCGAACGAGGTGCCGAGGATCCCGGCGTTGTTCACGAGGACGTCGAGCTCGGGGATGGTCGCGATCGCCGCGTCGATGCTGGCCTGGTCCGTGACGTCCAGCTGCACGACGTGGGCGCCGAGTGCGCGGGCGTCGTCGCCGCTGGCCGGGTCGCGCATGCCGGCGTACACGGTGTGGCCGGCTTCGAGCAGTCGGCGTGCGGTCTCGAGTCCGAGGCTGCGGTTGGCCCCGGTGATCAGTGTCGTTGTCATGCGCCCAGCCTGCCCCCGCCGGCCCGGCTCCCCCAGGCACGGTGCGACGGTGGGACCGGCAGTACCAGGACGGACTGGAGGCGCGGGGCGATGATGGTGGACATGAGCGAGTTCGCGAACGTGTTGCGTTCCTGGCGCGACCGGGTGCGTCCCGAGGCGGTCGGCCTGCCGGCCGGCCCCGGCAGACGGACCCCGGGCCTCCGCCGCGAGGAGCTCGCCGCGCTGGCGGGCGTGAGCGTCGACTACGTCGTCCGCCTCGAGCAGGGCCGGGCGACGAACCCGTCGCCGCAGCTGCTCGGTGCCCTCGCGACGGCGCTCCGGCTGTCGTCCGAGGAGCGGGACCACCTGTGCCGGGTGGCCGGCGTCGCCCCGCCGTCGCGTCAGGTCGTGCCGCGGCACATCACGCCCGGCGTGCAGCGGCTGGTTGACCGGCTCGGCGACGTGCCGCTCGCGGTGTTCACGGCGACCCACGACATCGTGCTCTGGAACGAGTTGTGGGCCGCGGTGAACGGCGACCCCTCGCGGTACGTCGGGCTCGATCGCAACCTGGTCTGGCGGCACTTCACGCAGGAGCGCGACGGAGTGGACTGGGACGACGAGCACCAGGAGGAGTTCTCGAGCGACCTCGCCGCCGACCTGCGGCAGGCGTACGGGCGCTACCCGGCGGACCGTGACCTGGCGGACCTGGTCGAACGGCTGCTGCGGGAGTCCCCCGAGTTCGCCCGGCGGTGGGAGACCGGCCGGATCGCCGAGCACCGTGCGAGCCGCAAGGTCGTGCACACGCCGGTCGGGCCGGTGGAGATCGACTGCGACGTGCTGAGCGTCCCCGGCGGTGACCTGCGGATCGTCGTCTACACGGTCGTGCCGGGCTCCGAGGACGCCGCGAAGCTCGACCTGCTCCGGGTCACCGGCCTGCAGGAGCTCACGCCGCGGTGAACACCAGCGACGCGTTCTGACCGCCGAACCCGAACGAGTTGTTCAACGCGGCACGGAGCGGCGCGGTCCGGGCGGTGCCGGAGACGACGTCGAGGTCCACCGCGGGGTCGAGCCGGTCGAGGTTCAGGGTCGGTGGCACGGTCCCGGTCTCGAGCGCCCGCAGGGTCAGGATCGCCTCGACCGCGCCGGCAGCCCCGAACATGTGCCCGATCGCGCTCTTCGGAGCGGTGACCAGCGCGCCGGTCCCCACCGCACGGCTGATGGCGGCCGCCTCGCCGACGTCGCCGACCGGGGTACCGGTCGCGTGCGCGTTCACGTGGTCGACGTCGGCACCGCTGAGTCCCGCCATCCGGATCGCGGCGCGCATCGCCCGCTCCTGCTCGCTGCCGTCCGCCAGCGGTGCGGTGATGTGGTGCGCGTCCGAGGTGATCCCCCACCCGGCGAGCGTGCCGTGCGACCGCTGCCCGCGGGCGGCGGCGTGGTCGGCACGCTCGAGCACGACGATGCCGGCGCCCTCGCCGAGGACGAAACCGCGGCGGTCGGCGTCGAACGGACGGGACAGGGTCGTGGGGTCGTCGCCGTCGGGCTTCGCGAGGGCCTGCGACTGGGCGAACGACGCCATCGTCACCGGGGTGACGGCGGCCTCGGTCCCGCCGGTGATGACGACGTCGGCCTCACCGGTGGCGATGAGCCGTGCGGCGGTGGCGATGGCCTCCGCACCAGAGGCGCATGCCGACACCGTCGTGTAGGCGCCGCCCCGCGCCCCGTAGGCGATGCTGATCTGCGCGGCGGCACCGTTCGCCATGAGCATCGGCACCGTGCGCGGTGAGACCCGCCGGGCCCCGGACGCACCGAGCACGTCGTGGGCGTCGAGGAGCGTCTCCACTCCCCCGATCCCGGTGCCGATGACCACGGCGAGGCGGTCGCCCTCCACCGCGGGGGCACCGGCGTCGGCCCAGGCCTCGTCCGCGGCGACGAGCGCCAGCTGCTGACTGCGGTCCAGGCGATTGGCACGGACCCGCCCGAGCGACCCCTCGGCGTCGAGCGCGGCATCGGCCCCGACCCGGATCGGCACCTGTTCCCAGAGCGCTCCGTCGCGGTGCAGGGCGCGGACGCCGGAGCGACCGGCCACCAGGGCGTCCCAGAGCGGTGCGACGCCGTGGCCGAAGGGTGAGACCGCGCCGTAGCCGGTGATGACGATGTCCACGGGAACTCCTCTTGTACGTTGAACAAGTTGAGTTGTACCACGTACAATTCAGACATGGCAACCACGGTGGACGGCTCCGGCACGGCACGCGGCGCGGCGACACGGGCGAGGATCCTCGCCGCGACGGCCGGACTGCTCAGCGCGGGCGCTCGGAGCGTCACCGTCAGCGAGGTCGCCCGGGCCGCGGGTGTCTACCCGAACCAGATCACGCACCACTACGGCTCGAAGGACCGCCTGGTGCTCGACGCCGCGTTCGCGCTGTTCCTCCGCGACACCACGCGACTGCAGGCGGCCGGCCGTCGTGCCCGCTCGGCGGAGGCGTTCCGGCAGGTCCTCGCCCGCACCGCCCTCGCGATGCCGTCGACCCCGCTCGTGGTCCGCGCGCTCGGCGCTGCCGGGGACGACCCGGCGCAGCGTGAGCGCGTGCGGCTGCTGCTGGCCGTGCTGTTCCGGCAGTCCGAGCGCTACCTGGAGCGCGTCGTCGCCGACCAGGGCTGGACGAGCCCGAGCGGTGTCGCCCGGGACGCCCGCACGTTCTGGAGCGCCGTGTTCGGTGCCACCCTGCTCGCGGACGCCGGGGTCACCGGCGGCCCCTCGGACCTCGACCTGGCGGGGACGATCTCGATCCGTTGACCGGGGCGGGCACCGCCGCCGGGGTCTCCCCCGGCGGCGGCGTCACTCCCCTGGCGGCGGTGTCACTCGCCGAAGCCGGACCGGACCAGTTCCACGAGGGCGTCGACCGCGGCCTGCGCGTCCTGTCCGGTCGCGTCGATCGACACCGTCGCACCCTTCGGCAGCGCCAGGGCCATGATCGCCAGCAGGCTCTTCGCGTCCACGCCGTTGACGTGCACGCTCGCGTCGTACTTCGCCGCCGTCTTCACGAACTCCGCGGCGGGCCGGGCGTGCAGCCCGGTCTCGTTCACCAGCTCGACCGACGCGCTCACGCGGTCGGAGCCGGCCGCGTCGCCGACGGAGGCAGTCCCGTCGGCCGGCCCCGTGCCTCCAGGCTGGTCACCGGACGGACGGGAGGCGGTGCTCGCGTCCGCCTCGGAACCCGCGGCCGATGCCGCGGCGGCCAGCACCGCGTCGGCGCCGCCGCCCGTCTGGGCGGCGACCGCAGCGGCCACCGCTCCCTCGACCAACGGGGCCTGCGACACGTGGACGCGGGCGCGGACGTCGTCGTCCAGGAAGTCGAGCGCGGTGTCGGTCGTCAGGTAGGCGGAGCCGAGGTCGCACAGGACCACGACGGCGTCCGCCTGGGCGAGTTCCTCGATGCCGGCGGTGATCGCCTCGAACGAGGTGCCGATGCCGCCGTCGTCCGTGCCGCCCGCGGCGACGAGCGGCACGTCCGCGGCCATCTGCCGTGCGAGCTCGACGGTGCCCGTCGCGATCGCCGCGCTGTGCGAGACGACCAGGATGCCGACGGTCACGCTGCGTCCACCGCTGCGCGCAGGATGTACGCGGTCGACTGCGCACCGGGGTCGCGGTACCCGATCGCGCGGTCGCCCAGGTAGCTCGCGCGGCCCTTGTGGGCGACGAGCGGCTCGGTGTCCGCCGCACCCTGCGCGGCGGCGTCGGCTGCTGCGCTGAGCACGGCCTTCGGGTCGTCGCCGGCACCGGCGGCCGCTGCTGCGGCGTCGACCGCGGGGCTCCACGCGTCGACCATCGTCTTGTCGCCGACCGCGGCCTTGCCACGGGACACGACCCCGTCGCGGGCGGCGGTGAGGACGGCGACCAGGGTGTCCGCGTCGAGTTCGGCCGCGTCACCGGCGGCCTGCGCCGCCTTCAGGTAGGCGGTGCCGAAGAGCGGGCCGGCCGCCCCGCCCACGGTCGAGATGAGCTTCGTCGCGACGGTCTTGAGCACGGCACCCGGGGTGTCGAAGGACCCGGAGTCGACGGCCTCGAGCACGGCCCGGAACCCGCGGTCGAGGTTCTCGCCGTGGTCGCCGTCCCCGATCTCACGGTCGAGCGTGACGAGCTCGGCGCGGTGTTCGTCGATCGTCGCGGCGGTGCGACGGACCCAGTCGATGGCCCATGCGGTGTCGAGCGCCAATGCGGTTCCCTTCGTGTGTCGGGCCCGGTGGCCCGGTGTCGTGGTCCGGTGGTCGAGCGGCCGTGGTCGGTCGCGGTCGCGGTCGCAGTTGCAGTCGCGCTCGGTCAGCGTCCCCAGCGCAGGGCCGGGGTCTCCACCGGGGCGTCCCAGAGGGCCGTGAGTTCGTCGTCGAGCACCGTGACGGTGAGCGAGAACCCCTGCATCTCGAGGGACGTGACGTAGTCGCCGACCAAACTACGCGTGACCTGGTGGCCGCGGTCCGAGAGGACCTCGGCGGCGCGTCGGTACGCGATGTAGAGCTCGGACAGCGGGGTGCCGCCCATGCCGTTCACGAGGAGCAGCAGCGACGACCCGGCCGGGGCGTCGAGGTCGGTCAGGATCGGTTCGAGCACGCGGTCGACCAGCTCGTCCGCCGGTGCCATCGCGATCCGCTCGCGGCCGGGCTCGCCGTGGATGCCGATGCCGAGCTCGACCTCGTCGTCGGCCAGCACGAACGACGGCTCCCCCGCGTGCGGGACGGTTCCCGATGCCAGTGCGAGCCCCATCGACCGCGTGACGTCGTTGACGTGCCGGGCCACGGCGGCGACCGCGTCCAGGTCGTCCCCGCGCTCGGCGGCGGCGCCGGCGCACTTCTCCACCACGACGGTCCCGGCGACACCGCGACGTCCGGCGGTGAACAGGGAGTCCTGCACCGCGACGTCGTCGTCCACCACGACGGACTCGACGCGGACGTCGTCCATCGCCGCGAGTTCGGCGGCCGTCTCGAAGTTGAGCACGTCGCCGGTGTAGTTCTTCACGATGTGCAGCACGCCCGCACCGCCGTCGACGGCCTTCGTCGCGGCGACGATCGGGTCGGGCGTCGGGCTCGTGAACACCGGGCCGGGCACCGCGGCGTCGAGCATGCCGTACCCGACGAAGCCGGCGTGCAGCGGCTCGTGGCCGCTGCCACCGCCGCTGACGATCCCGACCTTGCCGGCGACGGGTGCGTCAGCGCGGTGCAGGTGGATCGGGTCCTCGACCAGGACGACGTGTCCGGCGTGTGCCCGGGCGAAGCCCCGGACGGTCTCCTCGACCACGGCCTGCGGGTCGTTGATGAGCTTCTTCATGCGGTGCCTCCACGGGTACGGGGTCGAACCGTGGCGGTCACACCGCGCGTCGTCGACCGGAGTGGGCCCAATCTACATCGACGGCACGGGCGGCCGTCCGCTCCCGATGCACGTTCGTGCAGTGCGCCGAGGACGCGCCACCGGCTCGGGATCGTGCAGGGGACACTCGTCCTGCACGTTCGTGCACGATGCCGCATTTCGCTCACGAATTCACCACCCGGCCGTGAGCGTCGTCACTATGGTTGGCCTCAATCACTCAACGGGGAGTGCGGCGCAGCACGGCCGGACCCCCACCTCACGCACTGGAGGTCACCGATGGACGACATCGGCGTCAAGTTCCTGTCCGAGCTCGTCGGTACGGCGATGCTCATCATCCTGGGTGGCGGCGTCGTCGCCGCCGTGTCGCTGGCGAAGTCGAAGGGCTTCGGAGCCGGCTTCCTGATGGTCACGATCGGCTGGGGCTTCGCGGTCTTCGCCGGTGTCACCGTGTCCTACAAGTCCGGCGGACAGCTCAACCCCGCGGTCAGCCTGGCGCAGGCGATCCTCGGCAACATCACCGTCGGCGAGATGTTCCTGTTCTGGCTCGCCCAGCTGATCGGCGCCGTCATCGGTGCGGTCATCGTCTGGCTCGCCTACAAGCAGCACTTCGACGAGGAGCCCGACGCGGCCGCCAAGCTCGGCGTCTTCTCGACCGGCCCCGCGATCCGGTCGTACGGCTGGAACCTCGTCACGGAGATCATCGGCACCTTCGTGCTGGTCTTCGTCGTCATCGCGTTCTCGAACGGTCAGACGCCGGCATCGCTCGGCGCGATCCCCGTCGCCTTCCTCGTGATCGCGATCGGTGTCAGCCTCGGTGGCCCCACCGGCTACGCCATCAACCCCGCCCGTGACCTCGGCCCCCGCATCGCGCACGCCTTCCTGCCCATCAAGGGCAAGGGCTCGAGCGACTGGGCCTACGCCTGGGTGCCGGTCGTCGGACCGCTGATCGGTGGCGCCCTCGCCGCCGGGCTGTCCTACGCCCTGCTGCCCATCGTCAGCTGACCCACCCCCACCCCGAAGGCGTGGACGGCCGTTCCGCACGACCGAACACGCACCCGCACCGAACACACCCGTAAGGAGCACCAATGGCCGACTACATCGTCGCCATCGACCAGGGCACGACCTCGACCCGAGCAATCGTGTTCGACCACTCCGGTTCGATCATCTCGACCGGGCAGAAGGAACACGAGCAGATCTTCCCGCGCGCCGGGTGGGTCGAGCACGACCCCGCCGAGATCTGGGACAACACCCGCGAGGTGATCGGTCAGGCACTGTCGCGTGCCGACATCACGCGCCACGACGTCGCAGCCGTCGGCATCACCAACCAGCGCGAGACCGCCGTCGTCTGGGACAAGACCACCGGCAACCCGATCTACAACGCGATCGTCTGGCAGGACACCCGCACGCAGGCGCTCGTCGACAAGCTCGCCGACGGCGACACCGACAAGTACAAGGCCATCGTCGGCCTGCCGCTCGCGACCTACTTCGCCGGCACCAAGATCATGTGGATCCTCGAGAACGTCGAGGGTGCTCGTGAGAAGGCCGAGGCGGGCGACCTGCTCTTCGGCACCACCGACACCTGGGTCCTCTGGAACCTGACCGGTGGCATCGACGGCGGCGTGCACAAGACCGACGTCACGAACGCGTCCCGCACGCTCTTCATGGACCTCGAGACGCTGCAGTGGCGCGACGACATCCTCGCCGACTTCGGCGTGCCGAAGTCGATGCTCCCCGAGATCGTCAGCTCCTCCGAGGTCTACGGCCACGTCGAGTCCTCGAGCCTGCTGCGCGAGGTCCCGATCGCCGGCATCCTCGGCGACCAGCAGGCCGCGACCTTCGGTCAGGCCGCGTTCGACCAGGGCGAGTCGAAGAACACCTACGGCACCGGTAACTTCCTGATCTTCAACACCGGTACCGAGATCGTCCGCTCCGAGAACGGCCTGCTCACCACCGTCGGCTACAAGCTCGGCGACCAGGAGACGCACTACGCCCTCGAGGGTTCGATCGCCGTCACGGGCTCGCTCATCCAGTGGCTCCGCGACAACCTCGGTCTCATCGGCAGCGCCCCGGAGGTCGAGGCCCTGGCCAAGACCGTCGAGGACAACGGTGGCGTGTACTTCGTGCCGGCGTTCTCCGGGCTCTTCGCGCCGTACTGGCGTCCCGACGCCCGCGGTGCGATCGTCGGCCTCACCCGCTTCGTCAACAAGGGCCACATCGCGCGTGCCGCCCTCGAGGCGACGGCGCTGCAGACCCGCGAGGTCCTCGACGCGGTCAACGCCGACTCCGGTGTGGACCTGACCGAGCTCAAGGTCGACGGCGGCATGACCGCCAACAGCGAGCTCATGCAGTTCCAGGCCGACATGCTCAACGTGCCGGTCGTCCGTCCGGTCGTCGCGGAGACGACGGCGCTCGGTGCGGCCTACGCCGCTGGTCTCGCGGTCGGCTTCTGGGCCAACCTCGACGAGCTCCGTGCCAACTGGCAGGAGGACAAGCGCTGGGAGCCGCAGCTCGACGCCGCCGAGCGCGAGCGCACGCTCCGCCTGTGGAAGAAGGCCGTCACGAAGACCTTCGACTGGGTCGACGAGGACGTGCAGTAACGAAGCACGCGCACGCTGACCGCGTGCACTGAACGCACCGACGGGAGGCCCGGTGCCGGTTCCAGGAACCGGCACCGGGCCTCCTGTGCGTTGCGTCTCCTGCGGGTCGGTCGCGGTCGGCTGGTCGGTTGGTGCGGTGGTCGGGCGGTTGCCGACACGGCACGGTGCGGTCTTGTTGACCGGGTGCAGCGCTGACCGCCTGGTGCGCGCCCGTGGCGCAGCACCGAGCCGTCAGGCTCGCACCGGGTGACGCACCGCGCACGGTGCGGCTCGCGCTGGGGTGGCACGGGATCGCGGACCGCGCACGGTGCGGACTGGAGGCGCGGGGCGGGCCCGCCACGGCCCTCCGGTCCGGCACGGGGTGGCAGGCACGGCACGGTGCGGTGTTGTTGACCGGGTGCAGCGGTGACTGCCGGGTGCGCGCTCGTGGCGCAGCACCGGGCTGTCAGGCTCGCACCGGGTGACGCGCCGCGCACGGTGCGCGGGGTCGGCGTGGATTACGCGGCGGGGGCTGCGCCGACCCAATCAGCCAGTTTGCGCGCACCGGCGCCGGAGTCGACCGCCTCGGCGGCGACGACAAGCTGCTCGCGGAAGCGCTGCAGGATCGGCCGGTCGGACTCGTTCGGGTCCTGGGCCAGCCGGAACGAGACGAGGCCGGCCGCGGCGTTCAGCAGGACGATGTCGCGGACGGGTCCGGTCTCCCCCGCGAGCACCCGGTGGACGACTCCGGCGTTGTGCTCGGGGTCGCCGCCGAGCAGGTCCTCCGTGCGTGCGCGGGCGATGCCGAGGTCCCGCGGGTCGAGGTCGTGCTCGGTCACGCGGCCCCCGGTGACCTCCCAGATGTGGCTGTGCCCGGTGGTGGTCAGCTCGTCGAGTCCGTCGTCGCCGCGGAACACGAGGGCCGTCGCGCCGCGCGTCTGGAACACACCCGTGATGATCGGGACGAGGTCGAGCTGGGCGACCCCCACGGCGTTGGCCTCGCACCGTGCGGGGTTGACCAGCGGGCCGAGGAAGTTGAACACCGTCGGCACGCCGATCTCGCGCCGGACCGGGCCTGCGTGGGCGAAACCGGGGTGGAACGCGTTGGCGAAGGCGAAGGTCAGCCCGACACGCCGGAAGGTGTCCGCGACACGCGCGGCGTCCATCGTGAGATCGAGTCCGAGGGCGGCGAGCACGTCGCTCGACCCGGACTTCGACGAGCTTGCCTTGTTGCCGTGCTTGACGACGGGGACCCCGGCGGCGGCGATCACGATGGCCGCCATGGTCGAGATGTTCACGGTGCCGACCACGTCGCCGCCGGTGCCGACGATGTCGAGCGCCATCGGATCGACGTCGAGCGGAACAGCGGCGTCCAGGATCGCGTCGCGGAACCCGACGACCTCGTCGACGGTCTCGCCCTTCGCGCGGAGCGTCACGGCGAAGGCTGCGATCTGTGCCTGGGTGGCGCGCCCGTGCACGATCTCCTCCATGGCCCATGTGGATTGCCTGATCGTCAGGTCCTCGCGCGCCATGAGCGCGCTGATCACTGCTGGCCAAGAAAGTGCGTCAGGCATGGCTCGATCGTAGTGAATTCGAGAGACCCGCCAGTCTCCTGCGAAAACACTGTCGGGGGTTTCGGCCATAATGGAGGACGTGACTAGCACCTCTCTCTCCAGATCAGCCAGCGGTCCGGCCCTCAACAGGCCGAACGCCGTGGCCGTGGGGACGATCGTGTGGCTGGGCAGCGAGGTCATGTTCTTCGCCGGCCTGTTCGCGATCTACTTCACGCTCCGCAGCACGTCCCCTGAGCTCTGGGCGACCGAGACCGCGAAGCTCGAGGTGCCCTTCGCCTCCGTGAACACGATCATCCTGGTGCTGTCCAGCTTCGCCTGCCAGTTCGCCGTGTTCGCCGCGGAGCGCTTCCAGGTGCACCGGACGAGCTGGAACCCGCGCCACTGGGGCATGACGGAGTGGTTCTTCGTCACCTACGCGATGGGTGCGATCTTCGTCTGCGGCCAGATCTTCGAGTACGCCAACCTCTGGCACGAGGGCGTGACGCTCTCCTCCAGCGCATACGGCTCGGCGTTCTACATGACCACCGGGTTCCACGGGCTCCACGTGACCGGTGGCCTCATCGCCTTCCTGCTGACGCTCGGCCGCGGTTTCGCCGCCAAGAACTTCGGCCACAAGGAAGCGACCACCGCCATCGTCGTGTCGTACTACTGGCACTTCGTCGACGTCGTGTGGATCTTCCTCTTCGCCGTCATCTACCTTCTCAAGTAGGAACTGGACACCCCCCAGCACATGTTCAACAGAACCAAGTCCAAGAAGGGCCGCCGTTCACCGATGGCGACCGTGTCGCTCATCGTCGTGGGTCTCATGACCACCGGTGGCGCGTACGCACTGTTCAGCTCCACGGCGAACGCCGACGACAGCACGAACACCGTCGCCGCCTCGAGCCAGTCGCAGGTGAACGAGGGCGAGAAGCTCTTCGCCTCGAACTGCGCCACCTGCCACGGTCTCTCCGCGCAGGGCACGAGCGAGGGCCCGTCCCTCATCGGTGTCGGCGCCGCGTCGGTCGACTTCCAGGTCGGCACCGGCCGCATGCCGATGGCCGCTCAGGGCCCGCAGGCCGAAGAGAAGCCCGCGCAGTTCACGGACGAGCAGGTCGACGCACTCGCGCAGTACGTCGCCTCCCTCGGCCCCGGCCCGTCGGTCCCGTCCACCGAGCTCACCAACGGTGAGGACGGCGACGCCGCCGAAGGCGCCGAGCTGTTCCGCATCAACTGCGCCATGTGCCACAACGTGGCCGGCGCCGGCGGTGCGCTGACCGAGGGCAAGTACGCCCCGAACCTCGAGACGGTCTCCGGCAAGCACATCTACGAGGCCATGCTCACCGGCCCGCAGAACATGCCGGTCTTCAACGACCTGAACCTGACGCCGGAGCAGAAGGCCGACATCATCACGTACCTCAAGTACGTGCAGGACAACAAGTCCCCCGGTGGCTTCGCACTCGGCTCCCTGGGGCCGGTCGCCGAGGGTCTGTTCATCTGGATCTTCGGACTCGGCGCGGTCGTCGCGATGACCGTCTGGCTGACCGCGAAGTCCAACTGATCGTCCGTGTCGAACGACACTGAAGGGAACACCATGGCAGAGCACGACGACGAGACGCTGAACTCGTCCTCGGCTGTCGAGAAGCACGGCACGACCACCTCCCCCGGGATCGCGGTCCTCCCCGTCGACCCGTTCGAGAACCCGGGCGAGCCGCCGCACCGCCCGCGTCGCACCGACGTCGACCCGAAGAAGCAGCGTCTGGCCGAGCGCCAGGTCGCCGCGTACTTCTACCTGTCGATCGTCGGCAGCGTCCTGTCGATCGCGGCGTACGTCGCCTTCCCGATCGACCCGAGCGACTTCGGGACGGTCCGCACCGCGAACCTCTTCCTGGGCCTGTCGATCGCCCTCGCGCTCCTCGCCCTCGGCCTCGGCGCCGTCTACTGGTCGAAGTCCCTGGTCGTCGACCGTGAGATCACCGAGCTCCGCCACGGCACCCGCGGCACCGACGCGACCCGCGCCAAGGCGGTCGAGGCGTTCCAGCTCGCCGACAAGGAGTCGGGCTTCAGCCGTCGCAAGCTGATCCGCAACTCGATGATCGGTGCCCTGGCCGCGTTCCCGCTCCCCGGCATCGTCCTGGTCCGTGACCTCGCTCCGGCCGAGGACCCCAACGAGCTGCTCCGCCACACCTTCTGGAAGCAGGGCCTGCGCCTGACGAAGGACCCGACGGGTCTGCCGATCAAGGCCTCCGACGTCACCATCGGTTCGGTGTTCCACGTCATCCCCGAGGGCATGCTCGAGTCCGAGCACATGCTGGAGGAGAAGGCCAAGGCCTCCGTCCTCCTCATGCGTCTCGACCCGAAGGACCTCAACCCGTCCAAGGGCCACGAGAACTGGGGCTACGACGGCATCGTCGCGTACTCCAAGATCTGCACCCACGTCGGTTGCCCCGTCGCGCTCTACGAACAGCAGACGCACCACCTGCTGTGCCCGTGCCACCAGTCCACCTTCGATGTCTCGAACAACTGCGAGGTCATCTTCGGTCCGGCAGCACGCCCCCTCCCCCAACTTCCGATCGCGATCGACGACGACGGCTACCTGGTTGCCCAGAGCGACTTCCACGAGCCGGTCGGACCGTCCTTCTGGGAGCGTGAACGCTGATGACCAGCACCACCACCACCGCACCGAACACGTCGACGAACAAGCCGGCGCCGGAGCGCGGATCCCGCATCATCGGCGGGGTCGCCAACTACATCGACGAGCGCACCAGCATCTCGGGCCTCGTCAAGGAAGTCGGCCGCAAGATCTTCCCGGACCACTGGAGCTTCATGCTCGGCGAGGTGGCGCTGTACAGCTTCGTCGTCGTGCTGCTCTCCGGGACCTTCCTGACGTTCTTCTTCCAGGCGTCCATGACCGAGGTCGTCTACAACGGCTCGTACGTCCCGCTCAAGGGCGTGGCGATGTCGACGGCCCTGCAGTCCACGCTCGACATCTCGTTCGACATCCGCGGCGGGCTCTTCGTCCGCCAGGTCCACCACTGGGCAGCCCTGCTGTTCGTGGCGTCGATCATGCTGCACATGGCCCGCGTGTTTTTCACCGGTGCCTTCCGCAAGCCGCGTGAGCTCAACTGGGTCTTCGGCTTCCTGCTCTGGGTCCTCGCCATGGCCGAGGGCTTCACCGGCTACTCGCTCCCCGACGACCTGCTCTCCGGAAACGGTCTGCGGATCATCGTCGGCATGATCGAGGGTGTCCCGGTTATCGGCGTCTGGATCGCCTACCTGCTGTTCGGTGGTGAGTTCCCAGGGACCGACATCGTCGGCCGGCTGTACACGCTGCACATCCTGCTGCTGCCGGCGATCCTCGTCGCGGTGCTCGGTGTCCACCTCGTGCTCGTCGTGATCAACAAGCACACGCAGTTCGCCGGTCCGGGCAAGACCAACGAGAACGTCGTCGGTGTCCCGATCCTCCCGGCGTTCGCCGCGAAGGCCGGTGGGTTCTTCTTCATCGTCGCGGGCATCCTGGCCCTCATCGCGTCGCTGTTCACGATCAACCCGATCTGGAACTACGGCCCGTACGACCCCTCCCCGGTTTCCGCCGGTACCCAGCCCGACTGGTACATCGGCTTCGCCGACGGCGCGCTCCGACTGGTCCCGCCGCACTGGGAGGTCGTGTGGTTCGGCTACACGGTGTCGTTCAACATCCTGGCGCCGATCGCGGTCCTGGTGCTGCTCATCCTGGCGATCCTGCTCTACCCCTTCATCGAGGCGTGGGTCACGGGCGACAAGCGTGAGCACCACATCCTCGACCGCCCGCGCAACGCCCCGACGCGCACGGCGTTCGGTGCCGCTGGCATCACGCTCTACGCCAGCCTCTGGGCAGCAGCCTCGTCGGACATCATCGCGACGCACTTCCTGGTGTCGATCGAACACGTGATCCACGTGATCCAGGCAACGACCGTCCTCGGTCCGTTCATTGCCTTCTGGATCACGAAGCGTGTCTGCCTCGCCCTCCAGAAGAAGGACCGCGAGATCGTCCTGCACGGCTACGAGTCGGGCCGCATCGTCCGACTCCCCCACGGCGAGTACATCGAGGTGCACGAGCAGCTCGACGAGTACGAGCGCTGGAAGCTCCTGCAGTTCAACGAGTACAAGCCGCTGATGATCCGCCCGAACGCCAAGGGCAAGATCACGGGTCTGCAGAAGGTCCGCGCCGGCGTCTCCCGCTTCTTCTTCGAAGACCGCATCGAGCCGGTCTCGAAGGCAGAACTCGAGGCAGCACACGCCGCGCACCACGGCCCGAACCTCGAGGGTGGCCACCAGGCTCCCCAGGTCGGCCCCGGCGATCACTGATCGGTAGCGCACGAAGCAACCCCCGTCACGAAGTGGCGGGGGTTTCTTCGTCCACACCGCGAAACGCCGCCCCCAGTTCACGGCTGGTTCACTCTCGCGTGCTGGACTCGTCCAGGACGGTGTGGCAACGTGTTGCACCACGCATCCGCCAACGGAATGAGACCCCGATGGACAGCCGGACGGCCGAACACCCCAGGCCGAACCACTTCCTCCTCCACCTCAGCGACACGCACCTCGTCTCCGGGGACCGCAACCTGTACGGCGCTGTCGACTCCGCCGCTCGGCTCACGCAGATCGTCGCGGACATCGAAGCCTCGGGCACGCGTCCCGAAGCGATCGTCGTCACCGGCGACGTAGCCGACAAGGGCGAGCCGGGAGCGTACGCCCGCGTCCGCGAGATCCTCGAACCGGCCGCGCAGCGCATCGGTGCACAGGTCATCTGGGCCATGGGCAACCACGACGAGCGCGGTGCCTTCCGCCAGGAGCTCTTCGGCCTGCAGCCCACCGACCGCCCGGTCGACTTCGTCTACGACGTCAACGGTCTCCGCGTGATCACCCTGGACACGAGCGTGCCGGGTCACCACCACGGTGAGGTCTCCCCCGAGCAGCTCGACTGGCTCGCCGAGGTCCTGTCCGAGGCCGCGCCGCACGGCACCATCCTCGCGATGCACCACCCGCCGGTGCCGAGTGTCCAGGACCTCACCGTCCTCGTCGAGCTCCGCGACCAGCAGGCCCTGGCCGAGGTCGTCGAGGGCAGTGACGTCCTCGCCATCATCGCCGGGCACCTGCACTACTCCACCAGTGCGGTGTTCGCCGGCATCCCGGTTTCCGTCGCCAGCGCCACCTGCTACACCCAGGACCTCACCGAGTTCCAGGGCGGCACCCGCGGACGAGACGGTGCGCAGTCGTTCAACCTCGTGCACGTCTACGGCCACAACGTCGTGCACTCGGTCGTGCCGATCGGGCACTACGCCACCGTCGGACAGCCCGTCTCCGCGCTCGAGACCGAGGCGAAGCTCGCGGCGCACGGCGTGACGATCCCCGCGGCCGTCGAGCCGGCACCGGTGACCTCGAGCATCCCGGTGTTCACGCTCGACTCGGTGCCCGTCTCCCCCATCCACCGGTAGCGCCGCGCACTTCGGGTGCAGAAGAGGTCGGGTCCGCCATGCGGACCCGACCTCTTCTGCTCACCGACTGCGGGCGCGGACGATCACGACTCCCCGTCAGTGCGCGGCGAGTGGTCACGTTCCGTCGGCTGGCGGCTCGGCAATCAACAGTTTGTGACCGCTCGGCGGGCAGTCAACGGGGTGTCTTGACCGCGCGGCGTCGTGTACGTCCCGACGGCACGCCCGACGGTCGGGAGGCCCGTGGCGGGGTCGACTTGCGCCTCCCGGCCCGCGGGGTGGTCGCGACTCACCGCGGGTGCTGTGTCGCGTGGTCATGTTCCGTCGGCTGTGGGCGGCGCAGGCGACGGGCTGTGACCGGTCGGCGTGGGGGTGGCGGGGTGTCGTGACCGGTGGAGCGTGTGGGTGCGCCGGAACCACGTGGCTGGGTTCCGGCGCCGGGCTCGCAGGCTCGCCCGGAGCGCCCCAGCAGGCCGCTGGCGCGTCCTGAGCGCTGGGACGCTCCCAGCAGGCCGCTGGCGCGTCCTGAGCGCTGGGACGCTCCCAGCAGGCCGCTGGCGCGTCCTAAGCGCTGGGGCGCTCCCACGGCGCGGGGAACGGGAAGTAGCGCTCCAGGAAGCCCGTCACGCGCTGCGTGCGCTCTTCGTCGCTGACCTCGGGGAAGCTGCCGTCGTTGAGGCAGAAGAAGTCCACGTTCCGCTTCTTCAGCAGCTCGTCGAGGGCCTTGAGTCCGGAGACCATGGTCGTGTCGATGTACCCGACGGCCGCGTTCTCCTGGATGATCGCCCGACCGGTGAGCAGCGAGTAGTAGTGGTACAGCGAGTTCGTCACCGAGATGTTGTCGGCGGCGCGGAAGCGTGAGGCCGCAGTGGCCGCGAACTCGTCGGCGAACTCGTGCTCCATCTCGGTCATGATCGAGGCGCGCAGGGGCGTCGGCGCGTGCTCGAGGTGCCGGGTCGTCACCGCACCGAAGCGCTGCTGCAGCAGGCGACGGTTCACGCGGGCGGAGTTCTCGAAACCGCTGCGTGCCGGGTTGTTGGAGCCGAGGCCGATCCGGGTCGACGCGAGGATGAACTTCGTGACCGATCCCGGGCTGTAGAACACCGAGGGGTCGACGAGGCGCCCGAAGAACATGTCGTCGTTCGAGTAGATGAAGTGCTCGCTGATGCCCGGGATGTGGTGCAGCTGCGACTCGACGGCCTGCGAGTTGTGCGTCGGCAGCACGGAGGGGTCGGCGAAGAACTCCTCGCTGCGGACGATGCGGACCTTCGGGTGCTCGGCGAGCCAGTGCGGCGCCGGGGAGTCCGTCGCGATGTAGATCTGGCGGATCCACGGCGCGAAGGTGTGCACCGATCGGAGCGCGTACTTCAGCTCGTCGATCTGGCGGAACCGGGCCGGCGCGTCGTCGCCCTCGCCCAGGACGGCGTTCGACTGTGCGGCCTGGCGGGCGCGCTGGTACTCGATGGCGTTGCCGTCGACCCACGAGAAGACGATGTCGATCGGGAACCGGATGTCCGAGACGTGGTCGTCGAACATGTGCTCGACGGTGCGCCAGGTGCGGCCGTAGCGTTCGATGTCGACGAGGACGAACTCGTCGATCGGCAGGCTGCGACGCATCAGGGCGTTCTCGACGGGTGCGAGGACCTCGATGTCGGTGACGCGCCAGAACTCGAGCTGGACGCTCGTCTCGGCGCCGTAGCGCAGGCGTCCGAGCGGCTCGAGCCGCGGGCGGAACACGCGGAGCACGGGTTCCTCGACGGAGCCGAGTCCGTCGTCCTGCACGAGCACGGCCGGCTTGCCCGGGGGCTTCGCGTAGAAGGGCTCGTTGACGGCCGCGGACATCACGGCGCTCTCGGCGCGCTGGCGGTCACGCTCGTCGAGGGCGATCACCGGGCGCTGGTCGTTGCCGCGGATGAGCAGGTGGTCGACGTCAGCCGCGGTGAGCGCGTCGTTGAGGAACAGCAGGTCCTCGATCATCGACTGCTGCGGCGTGAGGTGTCCGTTGATCAGGGTCAGCCGCCCCTTGCGGACGACGACGTCGGATCGGTCGAGACCGCCGGAGGACGGTCGAGGGTTCAGCAGAGGACTCTCGGTCACCGGCTCGGTCTCGTCGTTCATCCATGCCCTTCGGGTGTGCGGCCGGGTCCTGTACCCGACCTGCCGATCCTACCGTCCGTCCGACTCGCGGGGCACCTTGACCACGATGCCCACCACGATGAACAGCGCGGCGGCCACCAGCTGCAGGGCCGCCCACACCTGTCCGGGGATGGGCACCGTGACGAGCGGGTTCCAGCACGCGGCGACGGCGGCCATGAGCAGGGCGGCCCACCAGACCTTCCCGCGCACGCTGAAGACGAGCACGATCAACGCGAGCACCGTCACGCCCCAGCGGGCGAAGACGAAGCCCGACGAGTCGACGATGGCGACGCAGGCCAGCAGCACGATCGCCGCGATCATCGACGGCGCCAGCGCGGGGCGGGTGAAGGGCGGCGTGGCACGGGCACCGTTGACGGGTGCGGCGGCTGCCGGTCGCGGGGACCCTGCGGGTCGCGAGGACCCTGCGGGCACGCCGTGCTGGGACGACCCCACCGGGGGTCGCCCCTTGCGTGTGGCCATCAGTCCGCGGAGCCGTCGAGGTCGATCGCCTGGATCGACCGCGACATCGGCGGCAGGTCGCGGACGCGCTCGAGCGCCGGCACCAGTTCACCGACCAGCGCGCGGTAGCCCTCTTCGGTCAGGTGCAGGCCGTCCTCGGTGAAGCGGGCGTCCAGGTGGTCGCCGTCGGCCAGGGCGGGCCAGGCGTCGAGGTACTGCGCGTGGCACGTGGCGACGAACTGGCGGAGGTGCCGGTTGGCCTGCTCGATCTTCGTGGCGTACTCGGCCTGCCGGGGCAGGATCGACACGAGCAGCAGGCGCACGCCCGGCAGCTCGCGGCGGAGCGTGACCAGGATGGTCTCGACGTTGCGGACCACGTGCTCGGCGCTGGCGCGGTGGTTGCCGAAGTCGTTCGTGCCGATGAGCAGCACGATCACCTCGGGCTGTTCGGCGACGACGGCGTCGAGGCGCGTCAGCACGCCGTCGGTCGTGTCGCCACCGATGCCCTGGTTCAGCGTGTGCTCGTCGGGGAGCCAGGTGTCCCAGTCGCCCTGTTCGGTGATGCTGTCCCCCAGGAAGAGGACGGGGCTGCGGTCGTCGGTCATGCTGCCTCCTCGTGCGCCGGCTCGGGGGTCCCGGTCTGCTGCGTCCGGTTGCGCTGCGTGGACCCGGTGTGGTCGGACTCCCGCTCGGCGGCGGCGGTGATGCGCTCGACCATACCGGGGAAGATGATGCCGTGGAACGGCAGGATGCCGTACCAGTACAGCCGCCCGGCCAGCCCCTGCGGGAAGTAGATGGCCCGCTGGTGGTAGTCGCTGCCGCCGTCGGGGTTCGGTGTGACGGTCATCTCGAGCCAGGCACGACCGGGCGACTTGAACTCGGCTCGGAGTCGCAGGTACCGGCCGCGCTCGAGTCGTTCGACGCGCCACCAGTCGAGCGCGTCGCCCTGCTCCAGGCGCTGCTGGTCACGCCGGCCGCGGTTCAGGCCGACACCGCCGGCGATCTTGTCCATCCAGCCGCGGGCGACCCAGGCGAGGGGGAACGAGTACCAGCCGTTGTCGCCGCCGATCGACTCGACGACACGCCAGACCTCCTCGGCGGAGGCACTGGAGTGCCGCTTCCGGTCGTCGACGTAGACCGTGTGCCCGGCCCAGTCGGGGTCGTTCGGCATCGGGTCGGCCGAGGCGCTCGAGAGCGTCGCGCTGCGCCAGCTCGTCTGCACCTGACCGCTGCGCATCTTGTTCAGCGCGAGGCGGACGGCCCGACGGTACGAGGTGAGCCCGCCCTCGGGCTGCGGCACGACGTCGTCGATGTCGTGCTCGCGCTGCACGCACTCGAACTGCAGCGACTCGATGATCGGCGTCGCGAGCTTGCGCGGGATCGGGGTGACGGCGTTGAACCAGTGCGCGGCGAGGCGCGGGGTGAGCACCGGCAGGACTGTGATCGGGCGCTGGGGCAGCTTCGCCTCGACCGCGTAGCCGTTCAGCATCTGGCCGTACCGCAGGACGTCGGGGCCGCCGATGTCGAAGGTGCGGTTGACATCGGCGGGGACGTCGAGCGCGGCCACCAGGTAGTACAGGACGTCGCGGACCGCGATCGGCTGGATGTGGTTGCGGACCCAGCGCGGCGCGGGCATCCACGGCAGGACGTCGGTCAGGTGCCGGATCATCTCGAACGAGGTGCTGCCCGAGCCGATCACGACCCCGGCCTGGTACGCCACCGTCGGCACGCCGGAGCCGAGGAGGATCTCCCCCACCTCCTTGCGGCTGCGGAGGTGCTTGGACAGCTCGCCGTCGGGGTGCAACCCGCCCAGGTAGACGAACCGGCTGACGCCGGCCGCCTTCGCCTCGCGCGCCATGGTCTCGGCGGCCTCGCGCTCGGCCGACTCGAAGTCGCCGTCGGCCCCCATCGCGTGGGCCAGGTAGTAGACCGCCTCGACCCCGTCGACGGCGGCGCGCACCGCCTCGGCGTCCTGGAGATCGCCCTCTGCGACGTCGACCTCACTGCTCCACGGGACGTCCTGGAGCTTCCGGGGGTTGCGCACGAACACCCGGACGGAGTGGCCGGCTTCGAGGAGACGAGGGACGAGACGACCACCGATGTACCCGGTGGCGCCGGTGACGAGGACCTGCATGCCCTGCACGCTACGCGGCACGCCTGACGGGTAGGCTTGCCGGGTGGACAACGCAGCCTTCCCCGTCACCGTCGATGCCGTCCGCGGCCTCATCGACCACGCGATCCTGAAGCCCGAACTCACCCGCGCGGACGTCGACGCCCAGCTCGACGAAGCCGCCGCCCACCGCGTCTTCAGCGTCTGCGTCCGTCCGAGCGACGTCGCCCACGCCGTCGAGCGCCTCACGGGCACCGGCGTCGGCGTCGGCACCGTGATCGGCTTCCCGCACGGCACCACGTCCACCGCGGCGAAGGTCGCCGAGTCGCTGCAGGCCCTGGCCGACGGCGCGTTCGAGCTCGACATGGTGCAGAACATCGGCGCCGCGAAGTCGGGCGACTGGCAGCGCGTCGAGCAGGACGTCCGCGCGGTCGTCGACGCCGCCGGCGACACCGTCGTCAAGGTGATCCTCGAGACCGCGTTCCTGACCGACGACGAGATCGTCGCGGCCTCGCGTGCGGCACAGACCGCCGGCGCCGCCTTCGTGAAGACCTCGACCGGGTTCGCCGGCGGGGGCGCGACGGCCGAGCACATCGCCCTGATGCGCCGCACGGTCGGTGCCGACACCGGCGTGAAGGCCTCCGGCGGCGTCCGCGGGCTCGACACCCTGCTCGAGATGGTCGAGGCGGGCGCGAACCGCATCGGCACGAGCGCCTCGGCCCGCATCCTCGACGAGGTCGCGCACCGCGCCGAGACGGGCGCCGCGTCGGCGCTCGGCGACGACACGACGTCCTACTGAACCCACGGGGCTGAGCCGACCTGGCCGAGCCCACGCACCCAGCACGACCCACCACGACCAGGCCGGAGCCCACCGGACGCGACGACGCGTCGGCGACCCGCACCGTGCCTCCAGACCGCCGCATCGGAGCGCGCATGTCCAGCACCGCACCCCAGTCCCCCGCCCTCGCCCTGGCCGTCGACCTCGGCGGCACGAAGGTCGAGGCCGCGCTCGTCACCGACCAGGGCGTCGTGCTGCCGTCGACCCGGTTCCGCAGCCCCACCGGGCCACAGCGCACCTCGGACGAGCTGCAGGCCGCCGTCGACGAGGTCGTCACGGCCGCGCTCGGCGCGCTGCCCGCCGACGCGACGCTCGTCGGTGTCGGCGTCGGCTCCGCCGGCCCGGTCGACGAGGAGCACGGTCTCGTCTCCCCGCTCAACATGCCGGTCTGGCGTGGTCACCCGCTGCGCGACCGGATCGCGGCGCTCGTGCCGGACGACGTCCCGGTGACGCTCCGCATGGACGGCCTGGCGATCACCCTCGCCGAGCACTGGGTCGGCGCGGCCCAAGGCTACGAGCACGTCATGGGCATGATCGTCTCCACCGGTGTCGGCGGCGGGCTCATCCTGCACGGTCGCACCGTCAGCGGACCGACGGGCAACGCCGGCCACATCGGCCACGTCGAGTGCGGCGGCTACGACGACCCCTGCGCCTGCGGCGGCACCGGTTGCCTCGAGGCGATCGCCAGCGGCCCGAAGACCGTCGCCTGGGCACGTCGTCAGGGCTTCGCGGGCACGACCGGCGAGGAACTCTCGGCCGCCTACGCCGCCGGCGACGAGATCGCCGTCGCCGCGGTCCAGCGGAGCGGCCGTGCCCTCGGGCAGGCCATCGCCGCCGCCACGAGCCTGGTCGACCTCGAGATCGTCGCCATCGGTGGCGGATTCTCGCACGTCACCCCGGACCTGTTCGAGTACGCCCGGCAGGCCGTGGCGGAGCGTGTCGAGTTCGGGTTCGTCACGAAGGTGCAGATCGTGCCGACCGGGTTGTCCCAGGACGGTCCGCTCATCGGTGCCGCGGCGCTCGTGCACCGCGCCGACGTCCTGCGCTGAGCCCGCGCGTCGCGCCCGGCCGCGTCCGATCCGGCGCGCGGCCGTCGGCTGGTCGCGTCGTCGACGCGGCCCACGCCCTGGACGTGACCGGCGACGGCCTGGAGGCGCGGTGCGGGCCCGCCACGGTCCTCCCGGTCGGTGCGTGGCTTGTCCACAGGCCTGTCGGTCGCGTGCGCAGGTCGGGCAGGATGTGCGGGTGCCCCGCCCGCGACTGCTGACCAGTGACGACTGGCCGGAGCCCGAGCTGCGTGCGGCGGTCCTGGCCGGCGAGCTGGTCGCCGTCGGTCCCTGCTGGGCCTCCCCCGCTGAACCGCAGACGCCGTCGTTGCGCGCCGCCGCTGCCGCCTGGGTCCTGCGGGACGCGCGCCTGATCGCCTGCACGCTGACCGCCGCGTGGATCTGGGGTGCGGTGTCCCGGCCGCCGGCGCCGCTCGAGGCCTGCATCCCGCCGCAGGTGCGCGTGCACGTCGGGCCGGACGTCCGCCTGCGGGAGGTCCGGATCGACGTCGACGACACCGTCGAGCGCTCGGGGCTGCGGGTCACGCTGCCGGCGCGGACCGCGGTCGACCTGCTCCGGACGCCGGGGCCGACGGCCGGTGCGTTCGGGGAGGCCGAGGCGACGGCCGTGCACGGGCTGCTCGCGATCGGGGCGGTCACGGCTGCCGAGCTGCGGGCACGCCTGACGTCGCTCGGGACGATCCCCATGGTGCGGCAGGCCGAGCGGCGGTTGCGGGGGCTGCAGGGCGCGGCTGGGGGTGCTGTGCGGTAGGGCGTCGTGCGCGCGGGGTGAGGGTGCAGGTGGTCACAACACCCCGCTCACGTCCGCCGAGTGGTCACGAAGCGTCGGTTGGCAGGGCCGCAGTCGACGGTTCGTGACCGGTCAACGGTGCCCACGCGACGAGTCGTGACCGGTCGACGGGCTGGAGACACGGGAGGCGCGGGGCGGGGCCGCCACGGGCCTCCCGGCGCGGCGCGTGCGGGCGGTCAGGACACCCCGCTCACATCCGTCGAGTGGTCGCGGACTGTCGGCAGGCAGGACCGCAGCCGACGGTTCGTGACCGCTCGACGGTGCCCGCGCGACGAGTCGTGACCGGTCGACGGACGGGCCGCGCGGGCGGGGCCGCTAGCCGGCGCTGACGCGGTAGACGTCGTAGACGGCGTCGATGCGACGCACCGCGTTCAGCACGCGGTCGAGGTGGATGGTGTCGCCCATCTCGAACACGAACCGGCTGAGCGCGAGACGGTCGGACGAGGTCGACACCGTCGCGGACAGGATGTTCACGTGGTGGTCGGTCAGCACCCGGGTGACGTCGCTGAGCAGGCCCGACCGATCGAGCGCCTCGATCTGGATCTGCACCAGGAACACCGACTTCGACGACGGGGCCCACTCGACCTCGATCATCCGGTCGGGTTCGTTCATGAGCGACTTCACGTTGGTGCACGACGACTGGTGCACCGAGACGCCCTGGCCTCGGGTGATGAAGCCCACGATCTGGTCGCCCGGCACCGGCGTGCAGCACTTCGCGAGCTTCACGAGGATGTCGGGCGCACCGCGGACCAGCACGCCGCTGTCGCTCGTGCGCAGCTGCCGACTGGTGACCTGGCGCGGGAACGCGAGTTCGGGTTCGTCGGTCTCGGTCTCGGTCTGGACATTGCCGAGGACCTTCTCGATCACCGACTGCGTCGAGACGTGGCCCTCGCCGATGGCGGCGTACAGGGCGGAGACGTCCTCGTACCGCATCGACGAGGCGACCTCGGCGATGCTGTCCTGGCTCATGATGCGCTGGAGCGGCAGGTTCTGCTTGCGCATCGCCCGGGCGATGGCGTCGCGACCCTGCTCGATCGCCTCTTCGCGGCGCTCCTTGGTGAACCACTGCTTGATCTTGTTGCGCGCGCGGGGGCTGCGGACGAACTGCAACCAGTCCTGCGAGGGGCCGGAATCGGGGTTCTTCGACGTGAAGATCTCGACGACGTCGCCGCTGGACAACTGGCTTTCGAGCGGGACCAGGCGGCCGTTGACCTTCGCACCCATCGTGCGGTGGCCGATCTCGGTGTGCACGGCGTAGGCGAAGTCGACCGGGGTGGCTCCGGCGGGGAGCCCGATGACCTTGCCCTGCGGCGTGAAGACGTAGGTTTCCTTCGCGCCGATCTCATAGCGCAGGGAATCGAGGAACTCGCCCGGATCGCTGGTCTCGGCCTGCCAGTCGGTGATGTGGGCGAGCCACGCCATGTCCTGGTCGTCCGTGGTCGACGAGGTACCGGCGTCACGGCCGGCAGCACGCTGCTTGTACTTCCAGTGGGCGGCGACACCGAACTCGGCGCGCTGGTGCATCTCGTGCGTGCGGATCTGGATCTCGACCGCACGACCCTGCGGTCCGAGCACCGTGGTGTGCAGCGACTGGTACAGGTTGAACTTGGGGGTCGCGATGTAGTCCTTGAAGCGACCGGGCAGCGGGGTCCAGCGGGCGTGCACCGAGCCGAGCATGGCGTAGCAGTCGCGCACGGTCGGCACGAGCACGCGGATGCCGACGAGGTCGTAGATCTCGTCGAACTCGCGACCCCGCACGATCATCTTCTGGTAGATCGAGTAGTACTGCTTCGGCCGGCCCATGACGTCGCCGCGGACCTTGGCGGCCTTCAGGTCCTTCTTCAGGGTCCCGATGACGTTCTGGACGAACTGCTCGCGCTTCGGCTGGCGTTCCTTGACCAGACTGTCGATCTCGACGTAGAGCTTCGGGTGCAGGACCGCGAACGACAGGTCCTCGAGCTCGAGCTTGATCATCTGGATGCCGAGCCGGTGCGCGAGCGGCGCGTAGATCTCGAGCGTCTCCTTCGCCTTGCGCGTGGCAGAGGTCGACTCGACGAAGCCCCACGTGCGGGCGTTGTGCAGGCGGTCGGCGAGCTTGATGACGAGGACGCGGATGTCCTTCGACATCGCGATGACCATCTTGCGGACGGTCTCGGCCTGGGCACTGTCGCCGTACTTGACCTTGTCGAGCTTCGTGACGCCGTCGACGAGCATCGCGATCTCGTCGCCGAAGTCGGCCCGCAGCTGGTCGAGCTGGTAGTCGGTGTCCTCCACCGTGTCGTGCAGGAGCGCAGCCGCGATGGTGATCGTGCCGATGCCGAGGTCGGCCAGGATCTGCGCGACCGCGACGGGGTGCGTGATGTACGGCTCACCGGACTTGCGCTTCTGCCCGTCGTGCGCGCGCTCGGCGACCGAGTAGGCCCGCTCGATGAGCGTCACGTCGGCCTTGGGGTGGTGCGAGCGGACCGTGCGGATCAGTGTGTCCACGGCGCCGGCCGGTTGGGCGCGCGAGAACAGGCGCGGCAGCAGGGAGCGGAGGGAACCGAGGTTGCCGGTGGTGTTCGGACCGATCGGGCTCGAGGGCCGCGGGGCGGAACCCGGGCGGCTCGGCGCGGACGGCTCTTCGCGGGTGTCCGTCATGATGCGCCTCCCAGGACTCGGTCCGAGAGCTCGATCCGAGCTCGATCCGACAAGACTACGCGTCCCCGGTCAGTGCCCGTGACGCGGTTCGCCCTGGGCGTCGCGCTCCACCGGTGCCCCCGCCTGCTCCCAGGCGAGCATGCCGCCGGAGAGGTTGACGGCCGGGATCCCCGACTGCTCGAGCGCCGCGACGATGCGCGACGAACGGCCGCCGGAGTGGCAGACGATGATGGCCGGCTGGTCGCCGCCGTCGATCTCCTGCCAGCGATCCACGAACTCCGACATCGGCACGAGCGTGGCCCGGGGAGCGTGGACCTCGTCCCACTCCCCCTGCTCGCGGACGTCGAACAGGCGGGCTCCGGCGTCGATGCGGCGCTGGGCCTCGGCGACGTCGATCTCCTGGATCTCGATGGGCATCAGACGCTCGCCTCTGCTGCGTCGACCTCGCGCCGGCGCTTCTCGGCCGCCGCGGTCTTCTTGGCGTCCGACTCCTTGATCTTCGGCTCGTTCTCCCGCAGCTGCGCGTACATCGGCGACGCGATGAAGATCGTCGAGTAGGTGCCGACGATGATGCCGATGAACAGCGCGAGCGAGATGTCGCGCAGGGTACCGGCGCCGAGCACGTACGACCCGATGAAGAGGATCGCCGCGACCGGCAGCAGTGCCACGACCGACGTGTTGATCGATCGGACGAGGGTCTGGTTGACCGCGAGGTTGACCGACTGCTTGAACGTCCGGATGGATTCCTGCGCGGTGTTCTCACGCACCTTGTCGAAGACCACCACGGTGTCGTAGAGCGAGTACCCGAGGATCGTCAGGAAGCCGATGACCGCCGCGGGCGTGACCTCGAGCCCGACGATGCCGTACACACCGGCCGTGATGAGCAGGTCGTGCAGCAGCGCCGCCATCGCGGACAGTGACATCTTCCAGGTGCGGAAGTACAGCGTCATGAAGACCGCGGCGAGGGCGAGGAAGATCACGAGACCACGGATGGCCTGCGCGAGCACGTCGGCACCCCACGTCGCGCCGATGAAGGTCGCGGCGACCTGGCTCTCCGGGACGTCGTAGGCCTTCGCCAGGGCGTCCTGCACCTCGGTCGTCTGCCGGTCGGTGAGCTGCCCGGTCTGGACCCGGATGCCGTGCGTGCCGAGCTGCGAGACGCGCGGGATCGACTCCGGGACGACGTCCTCGACGGTCTCGGTGGCGATGTTCTGGTCGAGCGTCTTGACGTCGGAGATCGTGAACTCCGAGCCGCCGGTGAACTCGATGCCGAGCTGGTACCCGCCACGGAGCCACGGGGTGACGAGCGAGATCACGATCATCGCCAGGGCGATGAGGTACCAGGTCTTCCGGCGCCCGATGATGTCGTACGACCGCTTCCCCGTGTAGAGGTCGCTGCCGAACTGGCTGAAGCTGGCCATCAGTCGTCCTTCCCGTCCGGCGTCGAGCCGTTGTCGCCGGAGGCCTGCTGGGCCTTCCGCTCCGCGATCGTCTGTCGGCGCTGTGCCTCACCGGCACTGCGCTGGCGCTTGCCGTCCACGACGGGTGCGCGGAACTGCGCGCGCCCCCGGTAGACGGCGCCGAGTGCTGCCGGGTCGAGACCACTGAACCGGTGCCCCTCGCCGAAGAACCGGCTGCGGGCGATGAGCTGCATCATCGGGTGGGTGAAGAGCGCGACCACCACGATGTCGATGAGGGTCGTGAGGAGCAGCGTGAACGCGAAGCCCTTCACGTCGGCGACCGCGAGCACGTAGAGCGTGACGGCGGCGAGGAAGTTCACCGCGTCGGACGCCAGGATCGTGCGGAGAGCACGCTTCCAGCCGGACTCGACCGCGCTCTCGAGGGCACGGCCGTCGCGGAGTTCGTCACGGATGCGCTCGAAGTAGACGATGAACGAGTCCGCCGTGATGCCGATCGCGACGATCAGACCCGCCACACCCGCCAACGAGAGACGGTAGTCGACGCGCCACGACATGATCGCGATCACCAGGTAGGTGAGCACCGCGGCGATCCCGAGCGACAGCACGGTGACGAACGCCAGGGCCCGGTACTGGATGACCGAGTAGATGATCACCAGGATCAGCCCGATCAGACCGGCGACGAGGCCACCGATGAGCTGCGCGGTGCCGAGCGTCGCCGAGATGTTCTCGTTCGACTGCACCTGGAAGTTGATCGGCAGCGCACCGTACTTGAGCTGGTCGGCGAGGGTCTTGGCAGACTCGGCGGTGAAGTTCCCGCTGATCTGCGCCTTGCCGTTCGTGATCGCGGAGTCCGTCGTCGGTGCGGTGATGACCGAACCGTCGAGCACGATCGCGAACTGGTTCTGCGGCTGCTGGAGCGAGACGAGACGGTTCGTGACGGTGCGGAAGTCCTTCGAGCCCTCGCCGTTGAACGTCAGGTTGACGGCCCACTGGCCCGTCGACGTGCCCTGCGAGTCGGTGGCGAGACCCGAAGTGGCGTTGCTGATGTCGGCACCGGAGACCTCGACCGGTCCGAGGATGTACTTCCCCGCGCCGTCCTGGTCACAGGTGACCAGGGGCTCGTCGTCGGGCGCTGTGGTGACGTCGTCCGGCGCCGAGCAGTTGTAGTTGGTGTAAAGGTCCTGCAGCTTCGGGGTGACCCAGTTCAGGTCGCTCGCGTTGGTCGGCTTCGCGCTCGGCGTCGCGGCGAGCGAGGCCGGCGGCGAGTACGGCGTGGCCGATGCGGTGCCCTTGCCGTCGTCACCGACGGCGGAGTTCGTCGCGGCCTCGGTGAAGAGCACCGGACGGAAGGTCAGCTTCGCGGCTGCCTCGATGCGGTCGATCGTGGCCTTGTCAGGGCGGCCCGGGATCGAGACGACGATGTTGTTCGCGCCCTGGGTGTTGATCTCGGACTCGGAGACACCGGTGGCGTCGATGCGCTGGCGGATGATGTTCACCGCCTGCTGCAGCTGCTGCGAGGTGACGGAGTCGCCCTCGGTGTTCTGCGCCGCGAGGGTCAGCTGCGTGCCGCCCTGCAGGTCCAGAGCCAGCTCCGGCACCCAGCTCGCGCCCTGGTACCACTTGTCGGTGTCGTCCTTCGAAGAGCCGGCGAGGATCGACGCGGCGGTGTTCACGCCGGCGAGGATCGCCATCAGGATCACCAACCAGGTGAGCGAGCGCAGCGCCTTCTTGACGGGTGTCGATCGTGCCACCGGTCGTCTCGTCTTTCTGTTCAGGACCGTCGGCACACCGTGCGACGGCAGAGGGAAGCCGCCGGGTCAGACGACCCGGCGGCCGAGGGCGTCAGTCGTCGGACGTGCGCTTCGTGGCGTCGGTCTCGTCGACACGGTCGGTGTCGACCCGCTCGCCGTAGACCGGCTCACCGTTGAGCTCGGCCACCGGCTTCGGCTCGTCCTCGGTGGTCGTGGTGGTCTCGACGTCGGACGCGTTGTCGTCGACGACGCGCGACAGGGTCTGACGGTGCACGGTGACGATGGTCCCCGGCGCGATCTCGACGTCAGCGGTGACCTTCTCCTCGTTCACGGAGAGGAGCGTGCCGTAGAGGCCGAAGGACAGCATGACCTTGGCGCCCGGGACCATCTTGTCCACGAGCTCGGCCTGCTGCTTCTTGCGCTTGCGGCTGTTGTAGAACATGAAGGCCGCGAACGCCACGACGATGACGATGAGGATGACTTCTTGACCCATGATGCGTTGCCTTCTCTGGTTGCTCGGTTTCGGGCCGTAGCAGTCTAGGGCACGCCGGTGTCCGTGGCATGTCACCCAACTGATCGGCGGTCAGGCGGTGGATTCCGGGTCGTCGAAGAGCCCCGGCTGCCCGCCGTCGCCCTGCCCCGGGGTGAGGCCGAGGTGTCGCCAGGCCCGCGGTGTCGCGATGCGCCCGCGGGGGGTGCGGGTCACGAGTCCGACGCGGACGAGGAACGGTTCGACGACCGACTCGATGGTCTCGGATTCCTCGCCGACGGAGACTGCCAGGGTGTTCAGGCCGACCGGGCCGCCGTCGAACCGGGTCAGCATGGTCTCGACGACGGCACGGTCGAGGCGGTCGAGGCCGAGTTCGTCGACGTCGTACAGGTCGAGCGCACCCTGGACCGCGGCCATGCCGTCGGTGGTGCGGTGCACGAGGGCGTAGTCGCGCACCCGGCGGAGCAGGCGGTTCGCGATGCGTGGGGTGCCACGGGAGCGTCCGGCGATCTCGCGCAGGGCGGTCCGGTCGATGTCGAGTTCGAGCAGGTGGGCCGCACGGATCAGGACCTGCTCGAGTTCGTCCTTCTCGTAGAACTCGAGGTGGGCGGTGAACCCGAAGCGGTCGCGCAGCGGGTTCGGCAGCAGGCCGGCCCGGGTGGTGGCCCCGACGAGCGTGAACGGCGCGAGGTCGAGCGGGATGCTCGTGGCACCGGCGCCCTTGCCCACCATCACGTCGATGCGGAAGTCCTCCATCGCCAGGTAGAGCATCTCTTCTGCCGAGCGGGCCATGCGGTGGATCTCGTCGATGAACAGCACTTCGCCCGGGACCAGGGACGACAGCACGGCGGCGAGGTCACCGGCGTGCTGGATCGCCGGCCCGCTCGACATGCGCAGCGGTCGGCCGGTCTCGTGCGCGACGATCATCGCGAGCGTGGTCTTGCCGAGGCCGGGAGGACCCGCCATCAGGATGTGGTCGGGCGTGCGCTCCTGCATGCCCGCGGCCTTGAGGAGCAAGTCGAGCTGCCCGCGGACCTTGCGCTGCCCGACGAACTCGTCGAGCGAGCGCGGACGGAGCGCGCCTTCGAACGCGAGTTCCTCCTGCGACTCGGCGCCGGCGGACGTGATGCCGCTCACCGGCCGGCTGCCGCGGGTCGGAGTGCGCCGAGGGCGGCACGGAGCAGGGCCTGGGTGCCCATCGCGGCGGCACCGGGCTCGTTGGCGACGGCGTCGTCGACCGCGGACTGTGCCGCGTCCTCGCGCCAGCCGAGGCCGATGAGCGCCGAGACGACGTCGACCGCGGCGGGGTGCACTGCGGTCCCCCGTGCTGCCGCGACCACGGCTGCCTGCTCGAAGGCCACGAGCTTGCCGGAGAGCGCGACGATGATGAGCTTGGCCGTCTTCGGGCCGATGCCGGAGACCTTGCGGAACGTACCGTCGTCCTCGTTCGCGACGGCGTTCGCGATCTGCGCCGGGTCCATGTGGGCCAGGACGCCCATCGCGGACTTCGGGCCGACGCCGGAGACCCCGCGGAGCAGGTCGAACACCTGCAGGGCGTCGGTCGACTCGAACCCGAAGAGCAGGTGCTCGTCCTCGCGCACGATCATGGCGGTCCGCACGAACACCTCGGAACCGTGGCGCATCGTCAGCGCGTGTGCGGGGGTCACGGTGACGGCGTACCCGACTCCCCCGACCTCGATCACCACGGCCGAACCGGCGATGTCGATGCAGGTGCCCCGGAGACTCGCGATCATGCTCCGAGCCTAGGGCCGCCCACCGACGACGCCGACCTGCCACGCTGCGGGCGGGCCGCGGCGGCGGCCGCGCGGGCCAGCGGCGAGTCGACGGTGCCGCCCTGGGCGTCCCGCCAGGCACGCTGTGCCGGGGTGAGGTTCGTGGCACGCGAGCCGGCGGCGTCGGGTGATCCGAGCCTCCAGGCATGGCACACGGCCAACGCGAGCGCGTCGGCGGCGTCGGCCGGCTTCGGGGCCTCGTCGAGACCGAGCACGCGCGCGATCATGGTCTGCACCTGACGCTTGTCGGCGTTGCCGTAGCCGGTGACGGCGGCCTTGACCTCGGACGGGGTGTGCAGGCCGACGGGCAGGCCGCGGGCGGCCGCGGCGTGCAGCGCCAGGCCGGCCGCCTGCGCGGTCCCCATCACGGTGCGGACGTTCGCCTGCGCGAACACCCGCTCGACGGCGACCGCATCCGGGCGGTGCTCGTCGATCTCGGCGGCGATGCCGTCGGCGATGCGGAGCAGCCGCTGTTCGAGCGGCATGTCCGGCGGGGTGCGCACGACCGTCACGTGGACGAGCCGTGCGCGCCGGTTCGGTGCGACCTCGACGACGCCGACGCCGCACCGGGTGAGCCCGGGGTCCACCCCGAGCACACGGAGCACGGTTACTCGCCCTCGTCCTCGTCGAGCTCGGCCTGGACGTCCGCGGGGATGTCGAAGTTCGAGTAGACGTTCTGCACGTCGTCCGAGTCCTCGAGCGCGTCGATCAGGCGGAACACCTTGCGGGCGGTCTCGGCGTCGACCGGGACCTTGAGGCCGGGCACGAACTCGGCGTCGGCGGAGTCGTAGTCGATGCCGGCGTCCTGCAGGGCGGTGCGGGCAGCGACCAGGTCGCTCGCCTCGGTGATGATCTCGAAGCCGCCGCCCTGGTCGATGACGTCCTCGACACCGGCATCCAGCACCGCGGTCATCACGGTGTCCTCGTCGAGGCCGTCGGTCTTCGTGACCGAGATGACGCCCTTGCGCGAGAAGTTGTAGGCGACGCTGCCCGGGTCGGCCATGGTGCCGCCGTTGCGCGACATCGCGGTCCGGACCTCGGCCGCGGCACGGTTCTTGTTGTCCGTGAGGCACTCGATGAGCATCGCGACGCCGTTGGGCCCGTAGCCCTCGTACATGATCGTCGTGTACTCGATGGTCTCGCCCGTGAGACCCGCACCGCGCTTGACGGCGCGGTCGATGTTGTCGTTGGGGACCGAGGTCTTCTTCGCCTTCTGCACGGCGTCGACCAGGGTCGGGTTGCCGGACATGTCGGCACCGCCCATCTTCGCGGCGACCTCGATGTTCTTGATCAGCTTGGCGAACGACTTGGCACGGCGCTGGTCGATGACCGCCTTCTTGTGCTTGGTCGTTGCCCACTTGGAATGCCCGGACACGGTTCTCCTTGCGTCTTGCGGAAAGTCCCGCTCAGTTTAGCGGCCCTGTGGGCCGAACACCGGCCTGGAGGCGCGGCGCGGCTTCCGTCCCGTCGGTGCGGCGAGTGGGCGCTCACGCCTCAGGCGTTGCGCACCAGGTCGAGGAACCGGCGGTGGAAGCGGTCCTCGCCGGCGACCTCGGGGTGGAACGCGCTGGCGATGACGTTGCCCTGCTGCACGGCGACGACCTGGCCGTCGGGCAGTGCGCCGAGGACGTGGACGTCGTCGCCGCGCTGCTCCACCACGGGGGCTCGGATGAACACCGCGTGGACCGGGGCGTCGCCCAGGTCGGGCATCGGGATGTCGATCTCGAACGAGTCGTTCTGCGCACCGAACGCATTGCGGCGCACGGTGGTGTCGAGCACGTCGAGGGTCTGCTGGCCGCTGATGCCGTCGGTGATCCGCGACGACAGCATGATCATGCCGGCGCAGGTGCCGTAGGTGGGCAGGCCACCGCGGATCGCGTCGGCGAGGGGCTCGGCGACGCCGAACGCGCGGGACAGCTTGTCCATCACGCTCGACTCGCCCCCGGGGATCACGACGCCGTCGAGGGTCTCGATCTCCTCGGGGCGACGGAGCGGCACCACGTCGGCGCCGAGTTCGGTCAGCGAGGCGATGTGCTCGCGGAAGTCACCCTGCAGCGCCAGGACCCCGATGCGGGGCCGAGCGGCGCTCGTCGGACTACCAGCCACGCTCGGCGAGGCGGTGCGGTGCGGGGACGTCGGCGACGTTGATGCCGACCATCGCCTCGCCCAGACCACGGGACACCTCGGCGATGACCTTGGGGTCGTCGTGGAAGGTCGTCGCCTTGACGATCGCGGCGGCACGCGCTGCCGGGTCGCCGGACTTGAAGATGCCGGAACCGACGAAGACACCGTCGGCACCGAGCTGCATCATCATCGCGGCGTCGGCCGGGGTGGCGACACCACCGGCGGTGAAGAGGACGACGGGGAGCTTGCCGGTGCGGGCGACTTCCTGCACGACGTCGATCGGGGCCTGGAGCTCCTTGGCGGCGACGTAGAGCTCGTCGTCACGCAGGTTGCGGAGCGCCGCGATCTCCTTGGTGATGGTGCGGATGTGCTTGGTGGCCTCGGACACGTCGCCCGTGCCGGCCTCGCCCTTGGAACGGATCATGGCCGCGCCCTCGGTGATGCGACGGAGCGCCTCGCCCAGGTTGGTGGCACCGCAGACGAACGGGGTGGTGAACTTCCACTTGTCGATGTGGTTCACGTAGTCGGCCGGCGACAGCACCTCGGACTCGTCGACGTAGTCGACGCCGAGCTCCTGCAGCACCTGCGCCTCGACGAAGTGGCCGATGCGGGCCTTCGCCATGACGGGGATCGACACCGCGGCGATGATCTCCTCGATCATCGAGGGGTCGGACATGCGGGCGACGCCGCCCTGCGCGCGGATGTCGGCGGGGACGCGCTCGAGGGCCATGACGGCGGTCGCACCGGCTTCTTCCGCGATGCGGGCCTGCTCGGCGTCGACGACGTCCATGATCACGCCGCCCTTGAGCATCTCGGCGAGTCCGCGCTTGACGCGGTCGGAGCCGGTGATCGAGGTGCCAGGGGTGCCGGAGGTGCTGGTGCTGTCGCTCATGATGCCGACCAGTCTAGTGCGCCCGGGGCCACCCGTCGGCGACGAGTCGACGGGTCTCGCCGAGCAACTGCGACATGGACTTGGTCCGGGCGATGATCGGGAAGAAGTTCGCGTCCGACTGCCACCGCGGGACGATGTGCTGGTGCAGGTGTGCGGCCACGCCGGCACCGGCGACCTCGCCCTGGTTCATGCCGATGTTGAAGCCGTCGCAGTGCGACACCTCGCGCAGCACCCGCATCGCGGTCTGGGTCAGCTCGCCGATCTCGCGCAGTTCGTCCGGCGTGGCCTCGTCGTACAGCGGGACGTGGCGGTACGGGCAGACCAGCAGGTGCCCGTTGTTGTACGGGAACAGGTTGAGCAGCACGTAGGCGTGCTCGCCCCGGGCCACGATCAGGGCGTCCTCGTCGGACTTCCGCGGGGCTTCACAGAACGGGCAGTCGTCGTCGTGCCCGCGACCCCGGCCTTCGCGGCCGGCGTCGATGTAGGCCATCCGGTGCGGGTTCCAGAGCCGCTGGAACGCGTCCGGGACGGCTGCGCCGGTGGCCGCGTCGCGGATCACCAGCGGATCGGTGTCCGCGCCTTCGGAGGGCGCGGCGGCGGTGGGGCCGGCCACGTCGTCGACGTGACCGGTCCCACCGGCCTGCTCCGGGCCTCCCGACTGCGCCATCAGACCTGCGTGCGCTCGCGGATCGCGGTGAGGATGCGGTCCACGGCCTCGTCGACGGGCACCGCGTTGTCCTGGCGGCCGTCGCGGAAGCGGAAGCTGACGGCGCCGGCATCGCGGTCGTCGCCACCGGCGATGAGCTGGAACGGCACCTTCGCCTTGGTGTGCGTGCGGATCTTCTTCTGCATGCGGTCGTCCGAGTGGTCGACCTCGGCGCGGACGCCGTGCGCGCGGAGCTTCGCGATGACCTCGTCGAGGTAGTCGCCGTACTCGGCCGCGACCGGGATGCCGACGACCTGGACGGGCGACAGCCACGCCGGGAACGCGCCTGCGTAGTGCTCCGTGAGGACGCCGAAGAAGCGCTCGATCGAGCCGAACAGCGCGCGGTGGATCATCACCGGACGCTGGCGCGAGCCGTCGGCCGCGGTGTAGTCGATGCCGAAGCGCTCCGGCAGGTTGAAGTCGAGCTGCACGGTCGACATCTGCCACGTGCGGCCGATCGCGTCGCGAGCCTGCACGGAGATCTTCGGGCCGTAGAACGCCGCACCGGCGGGGTCCGGCACCAGCTCGAGGCCGGATTCCTCGGCGACCTCGCGCAGGGTGTTCGTCGCGACGTCCCAGATCTCGTCGTCGCCGACGTACTTCTCCGGGTCCTTCGTCGACAGCTCGAGGTAGAAGTCGTCGAGCCCGTAGTCGCGCAGGAGCGAGAGCACGAACGCGAGGGTCGTGGTCAGCTCCTCCTTCATCTTCTCCTGCGTGGTGAAGATGTGCGCGTCGTCCTGGGTCAGGCCGCGCACGCGGGTGAGGCCGTGGATGACGCCGGACTTCTCGTTGCGGTACACCGTGCCGAACTCGAACATCCGGAGCGGCAGGTCGCGGTAGGAGCGGGGCTGCGACCGGTACGCCAGGATGTGCATCGGGCAGTTCATCGGCTTGAGGTAGTAGTCGGCGCCCTGCCGGGTGACGTTGCCGTCCTCGTCCTTCGCCTCGTCCATGTGCATGGCCGGGAACATGCCGTCCTTGTACCAGCCGAGGTGCCCGGAGGTCTCGAACAGGTCGCCCTTGGTGATGTGGGGCGTGTAGACGAACGAGTAGCCGTTCTCCTCGTGCCGACGGCGCGAGTAGTCCTCCATCTCGCGGCGGATGATGCCGCCCTTCGGGTGGAAGATCGCCAGGCCGGAACCGATCTCGTCGGGGAACGAGAACAGGTCGAGTTCGGCGCCGAGCTTGCGGTGGTCGCGCTTGGCGGCTTCCTCGAGGCGCACCAGGTACGCCTTGAGCTGGTCCTTGTCGGGCCAGGCGGTGCCGTAGATGCGCTGCAGCTGCGGGTTCTTCTCGGAGCCGCGCCAGTACGCGGCGGCGACGCGCATGAGCTTGGCGGCGTTGCCGATCCAGCGGGTGTGCGGGACGTGCGGGCCGCGGCAGAGGTCCTGCCAGAGCACCTCGCCCGACTTCGGGTCGACGTTCTCGTACACGGTGAGCTCGCCGGCACCGACCTCGACGCTCTCGCCGGAGTCACCGTCGGACGCCGCACCCTTGAGGCCGATGAGCTCCTGCTTGTAGGGCTCCCCCGCCATCAGCTCGCGTGCCTGCTCGTCGGTGACGACCACGCGACGGAAGCGCTGGGCCTGCTTGACGATGCGGTCCATGCCCTTCTCGATCGCCTTGAGGTCTTCCGGGGTGAAGGGCTCGGCGACGTCGAAGTCGTAGTAGAAGCCATCGGTGACGGGCGGCCCGATCCCGAGCTTGGCGTCCGGGTTGATCTGCTGCACGGCCTGCGCCAGCACGTGGGCGGCCGAGTGGCGGAGGATGTCGAGCCCGTCCTGCTCCTGCAGGGTGACGGCCTCGGCGGTCTCGCCGGCCTGCACGTCCGCCGCGAGGTCCTTCAGGACACCGTCGACGCGGATCGCGACGACGCCGCGCTCACCGTCGAAGAGCTCGGTGCCGGTCGTGGTCGTCGTCGCGGTCCGGGGCTCGGGTGCCTGGGGAAGCTCGGCGGGCGCGGGTGCGACTGACTCGGTCACGATGATGGGACTCCTCGATCGAAATGGTGCGTCAAGACTAGTGCGAGACGTGCTCGCGTGCGGACGCCGGGGACGCGCTTGTGGAGAGAACGGATGCCGCCCCGACCGCGCGGTTGCCCGCGCTCAGGCCGGGACGGCGCCGAGCGTCGCGACGGGCAGCCGCGGCTCGAGACGCTCGCGCCCGTTCAGGCCGTCGAGCTCGAGCAGAGCGGCGAAGCCGATGGCCTGGTACCCGGCACGTTCGAGCAGCGTGATGGTCGCAGCGCCGGTCCCGCCGGTGGCCAGGACGTCGTCGACGACGAGCACCCGGGTGCCGGCCGGCAGCTGGCCGGGGCGCAGTTCGAGCTCGGCCTCGCCGTACTCCAGCGCGTACTGCTCGCTGAGGACCTCGCCGGGGAGCTTCCCCGCCTTGCGCACGGTGAGCACGCCGACCTGGTGCTGGGCGGCGATGCCCCCGGCCAGTGCGAATCCCCGGGCCTCGATGCCGGCGACCGCGTCGAACCCGGCTCCGACCGCGAACGGTGCCGCGAGTGCTTCGCACACGCGGCCGAACGCGACGGCGTCGGAGAACACCGGCGTCACGTCACGGAAGAGCACCCCCGGCTTCGGGAAGTCCGGCACGAGGGCGGTGAGGCGTTCGACGAGTGCAGCTGCGGTTTCGGTCACTCGCCAACGGTACGGGAGGCCCGGGGTACGTCCGACACGTCGGCGCACGGTGCGAGGCTGGTCGCCTCGTGCGGGGCCAACCGTTCGCGGCACGGTGCGGATTCCGTCGGACGGTTCGCCGAAGGTGGCTCGGTGCGAGGTTGTTTCCTCGCACCGAGCCGTTCAGTCCGCACGGGCTTCGGAACGACGCACGGTGCGTGCGTGCTTGACGCCGACGACAGCGCCGGCGCCGCAGCGCCGCAGCGCCGCGGGTCAGCGCCACATCCGCATGGCGGCGCCCTGGGTGATCCAGTCGGCCTCGCGCTGCTGGCGTTCGCGCTCCATGCGGGCCAGCGTGGCGAGGTCGACCTCGGGCCGCTCCTTGCGGGTGCGTCGGCTCCAGATGATGAGCGACATCCCGACCCGGAGTGCGATGCGGTCGGCGAGTGAGACCCGGCGGCGCACCGCGCGGGTATCGGGTGGACGGGTGGTGGTCTTCGTGGACACGGTGTTCCCCTTCAGGGCACGGCAGAGCTGCCCGGGTGTCGGGCAGGACGAATCCGCCCGGGTTGCGGGCAGTAGGAAATGAATGCGTGAGAATGCACTCCGGGATGGTCCGGAAATGTTCGGACAACGATCGCGGAATGCTCGTCGACACCGAGAGCGTCGCACTGTCCACCGACATTCTTCCGGCGTCGTCCGCGCAGATCGGACGGCACGCACCAACGTGCCGTCGAGCCGCTCAGCGGATGAACGAACCGGTGCTGCGCGAGCCTGATCGGCTCAGCGCACGGTGCCCGGAGGCACAGGTGTCAGGAGAGTGGGACGCCCCGGGTCAGCGGACGCGGAACGGGGTACCGACGCGTCCACGGATTCCACGGAACGGAGTGGTTGCGGAGATCATCATGGTCGGCCCCCTTTCGGTCTCGAGCTGGCGGAGTCGTCCGGGTCGAATGTTCGACCGTTCGCGACGAGTGAACACTATCGGCACCGCAATTCGGAGCGCAACCCCTTTTCCGGAAAACATCCGGAATTGCATTCCCGAACAGGCTGATCACGGTGCGAGGTTCGTGTTCTCGTGTCGACGAGCAGGCCCCGTGCCGAGTTCCCGGCGTGCACCGGAGCCGGGCCTCCCGGCTGCACCGTGCGTCGTCCGCGGACCGGTGGCAGCCCGCGCGCTCGGTGCGGGATCACAGGCCTGCACGGTGCGGGCAACCTCGCACCGTGTGACGGAGCACGCACGGCGCGCGCCGGCGGCGCGCAGCGCAACACCGCGGGGGTCCGCGCGCGCCGAAGGCCCGGTACCGAATCGGTACCGGGCCTTCGTGTGTGCGTGCGACCGGACTAGACCGCCGCGTGCTCCGCGACGCTCGCAGTCAGGGCATCGCCCTCGACGTCGATCCGCACGGTGTCACCCGCGGTGACCCCGCCCTCGACCACCAGGGTCGCGATGCGGTCGTCGACCTCGCGCTGGATGAGCCGACGGAGCGGGCGGGCGCCGTACTCCGGCTCGTACCCGTGCTCGGCGAGCCAGTCGACCGCCGCGTCGGACACCGACAGGAGCATGTCCTGTGCGACCAGCCGGAGCGCCGTGTCCTGCAGCAGCAGCGACACGATCGACGCGATCTGGGACCGGTCGAGCTTGCGGAACAGCACGATCTCGTCGATGCGGTTGATGAACTCGGGCCGCATCGCCTCGCGCAGCTTGCCCATGACGCGGGCCCGCAGGTCGTCTTCGGCGTAGCCGTCCGTCGCACCGACCGGGGAGAACCCGAGCGCTCCCGAGCGGGAGGCGAGGAACTCCGAGCCGATGTTCGACGTCATGATGACGACCGTGTTCCGGAAGTCGACCGTCCGCCCCTGCCCGTCGGTGAGGCGACCATCGTCGAGCACCTGCAGCAGCAGGTTGAAGACGTCCGGGTGGGCCTTCTCGACCTCGTCGAGCAGGATCACCGAGTACGGGTTGCGGCGGACACGCTCGGTGAGCTGGCCGGCCTCGTCGTAGCCGACGTACCCGGGAGGGGCACCGACCAGGCGGGAGACGGTGTGGCGTTCGCCGAACTCGCTCATGTCGAAGCGGAGCATGGCGGACTCGTCACCGAACAGCGACGACGCCAGGGCCTTCGCGAGTTCGGTCTTGCCGACACCCGTCGGGCCGAGGAACAGGAAACTGCCCACCGGACGACGCGGGTCGCCCATGCCGGTCCGGCTGCGCCGTACCGCCTTGGCGATCGCCCGCACGGCGTCGTCCTGGCCGACGACTCGGTCGTGCAGCTCGGACTCGAGCGCGGCGAGCCGCGTCTTGTCGGCCGAGCCGAGGCGGGTCACCGGGATCCCGGTGGCACGTGACACCACGGCGGCGATGTCGGCCTCCGTGATCGACGTGTCCGCGGATTCCGGACGGGAGGGGCGGGTCGCGTCCGCCGACGAGGCGGCGGTGATCCGGGCCTCCAGTCCGACGATCTCGTCGCGCAGGTCGGACGCTTCCTCGTAGTGCTCCTCGGCGACCGCGCGGTCCTTGCGGACCGTCAGGTCGGTGACCTGGGCACGCAGTGCCTCGACGTCGACGTCGCCCGACAGGGCGAGGCGACGGCGTGCACCGGCCTGGTCGATGAGGTCGATGGCCTTGTCCGGCAGGTGTCGGTCGGTCACGTAGCGGTGCGAGAGCTCGACGGCGGCGCGGAGTGCCTCGGGCGTGTAGGCGACGCCGTGGTGCTCCTCGTAGCGCGGGGCGAGGCCGGTCAGGATCGCGACGGCGTCCTCGACGTTCGGCTCCCCCACCGTGACGGGCTGGAACCGGCGCTCGAGCGCGGCGTCCTTCTCGATCCGGCGGTACTCGTTGAGTGTCGTCGCGCCGACCAGGTGCAGCTCGCCGCGGGCGAGTCGGGGCTTGAGGATGTTGCCGGCGTCCATCGAGCCGCCCTCGCCGCCGCCACCGGCGCCGACGACGGTGTGGAGCTCGTCGACGAAGACGATGAGCTCGTCGGCGTGCGCCGCGATCTCGTCCATCGCCGTGGTGAGGCGCTCCTCGAAGTCGCCGCGGTAGCGGGTGCCGGAGAGCATGCCGGGCAGGTCGAGTGCGACGACCCGCTTGCCCTGCAGCAGGGCGGGGACGTCACCGTCGACGATGCGCTGGGCGAGGCCCTCGACGATCGCGGTCTTGCCGACGCCGGGTTCACCGATCAGCACCGGGTTGTTCTTGGTGCGGCGGAGCAGGATCTCGACGGTCTGCTCGATCTCGTCGGCGCGGCCGATCACCGGGTCGACGTGTCCGTCACGGGCGCGCTCGGTCAGGTCGGTGCCGAACTGGTCGAGCGTCGGGGTGTCGCTGTCGGTGGCCTGGTCGGTGCCGACGGCGTCGTTGGTTCCTGGCATGGGGCGCCCCTCTCGTGCTGCTGCCGCGGCCTGCTGGGCGTAGTCCTGCATGACCTGCGGGGTGATCCCGGCGCTGGCGAGCAGCTGGCCGGTCACGGTCTCCTGGTCCATCACGAGCGCGAAGAAGACGTGCTCGGGGTCGGTGTAGGTGCTGCCGAAGCCCCGCGCGGCCTGCGTCGCCTCGACGAGGATGCGCTGGGCGGTGCCGGTCAGCGCCGGGCGGCCGGGCTGCTCGGCGAGCGGCTCGTGCGCCATCGGCAGGCGCTGCTCGATCTCCTCGGCGAGTCGCTGGGGATCGACCCCGGCGGAACGCACGACGGCGTCGAACGGTTCGGTGCGGACGAGCACGTGCAGGATGTGCAGTGCGTCGATCTCGCGCTGCCCCTGCGCGACCGCGTACTCGGCGGTGTGCTGGAGCAGCTCGTGGGTCCGGCGGCTGAGCAGCCGGGTGATGTCGACCGGTCGACCGAACGCGCGGACGCGCTGCTGGTCACCGGTGCGCTGTGCCGCGAGCAGGCGGGCGAGGAACTCGTCGAACGAGTCGTTGCTACCGGTCGGGCCGAACGTCTCTGGCAAAGGGACCTCCTGGGGAACTTGAGTGCCTTCGACTCAATGCAACGCAGGAGGGCCCGGGTCATTCCCGGGTGCCGAAAAAACTTGCGGCGACTCGACTCAGGTCCGCGCGATGGGTGCGGCGACCGCCTCGGTGATCCGTGCGAGGTCGGTCGGTGCCACCTCGACGTCGAAGCCGCGCCGTCCGCCGGACACGAAGATGCTCGCGTACGACAGCGCCGACTCGTCGAGCACGGTGCGGAGCCGGGTCTTCTGGCCGACCGGGCTGATCCCGCCGACCACGTAGCCCGTGCGCTTCTCGGCGAGGGCGGGATCGGCCAGCGTCGCCTTCTTGCCGCCGACCGCGGCGGCGATCGCCTTGAGGTCGAGCCGGTTCGCCACCGGCACGATCGCGACGGCGAGGGTGCCGTCGACGGAGACGACGAGGGTCTTGAAGACCTGCTCCTCGCGCAGCCCGAGGGCGGCGGCCGCCTCTTCTCCGAAGTTGGTGGCGCTCTCGTGGTGCTCGTACACGTGCGGCGTGTACGGGACCCCGGCCGCCTCGAGCGCGACGGTCGCTGGGGTGCTCGGCGAACCTGCGGTCATGCCGTGATCCTCCCCCGCCGCACCTTCCGGTCCTCGACGGCACGCGGGCGTTACGCTGAACGGACCATGACCGCCGTCCTGCTGCTGCTCCGCGCCACCGCCGCGCTGGTGCTCGGCGACCCGGCCGCCGGGGTGCTGCCCCTGCTGGCCGTGGCGGCACTCGGGCTGACCGCCGTCGCCGTGACCGTCGTCGTCGCCCGGCTGCTCGTCGCGGTGCTGGCAGCCGTCCTCGGGGTCGGCTCGGCATCCGTGTCGGACCGGTCGGCGGTGCCCGACCTGGTCACCCGGATCGGGTGGAGCCACCCCGACGCCGACGGGCACGTCCGCTCACGGGCACCGGGGGTCGCGACCCCGGCCTGACCACCGACCGGTGGCCGGGCCGCTCGCGCACCCCGCTGACCCACCACCGATCGGAACCGTCATGGACCTGTCCACCCTGCCCCTCGTCGGCCCGCTGCTGCACGGCGGCGCGGACCTCGTCGCCGCCCTCACCGCGGCGCTCTCCCCAGTCGCCGGCTCGTTCGCCGCGGCGATCGCCGTCGTGCTCCTCACCCTGGCCGTCCGCCTGGTGCTCGTCCCGCTGTCCGTGCTGCAGGTGCGGGCCGAGCGCGACCGTCGGCGCCTCGCACCCCAGCTCGCTGCGCTGCGGAAGCGGTACGGCCGCGACGCCCAGCGCCTGCAGCGGGCGGTGCAGCAGCTGTACACCGACGAGAAGGTCTCACCGCTGGCCGGCTGCCTGCCCGTCGTCGCGCAGGCACCCGTCGTGTCGTTCGTCTACGCCCTGTTCACGCACGCCTCGATCGGCGGCACCGCGAACGCCCTGCTGGAGGCGACGCTCGTCGGGGTTCCACTCGGCCACTCGCTCGTCGTCACCCTGACGTCGCCGCTGTGGGTGCACGCCTGGGTGGTGCTGGTCCTGCTGGCGGTGCTCGCGGTCGTCGTCGAGCTCAGCCGCCGGTCGAACGCCCACTGGAACCCGGTGCCGGCACCGGAACCGGGCGTCCCCGGAGCCGCCGCGACCGCCGCCGTGGGTCGGTACGTGCCGTTCGTCACGGTCGTGTTCGCGGCGATCGCACCGCTCGCGGCCGCGCTCTACGTGGTGACGAGTGCGGCCTGGACCTCCGGCGAACGCGCCGTGCTGCGACGGGTGGTCCGCTAGCCGCCCTGGCCCTCCTGCTGCGGTCCCTGGTCGACCGGGTCGTACTCGGTACCGCGGCCCTGCTCCTCGTCGGCGGTCGGCACGTGACGTTCCGTGCCGGCGCCACCGGGGCTGGTCGCGACGTAGTCGGCCTCGCCGGACTGGGTGTCGTGGCTCAGCGGCTCGAGGGTCTCGGCGTCGGCGTCGTGCTGCGGCATGGGGTCGGTGCTCATGCACCACGCCTACTCCCTCGTTCTGGGTGCGCGCGCACGGCTCGGCGGTGCCACGATGGACCTGTCCACGCGACCGGCAGAGCGGGAGTGCGCATGGCCCACGACGACGTGGCAGCGGAACGGGCACGGCTCGAGGCCGTCGCCTGGGGAGCAGGATCGAGCCCGGCGGACGCGGCGCGCGCCCGGATCGCGCTGCAGGACCTGGAACGCGGACGACGACCCCGCACGCGTGCGGTCGCGACGGCGCGGGATCCACTGCCGGGAGGCTCGGGTCCGGTCCGCACGTCCGTCCCGTCCGCGACGCGATCGGGTCCAGGGCGCGCGTCCGTGCCCACGCAGGTGCCCGCGCCCGGTCCCGTGTCCTCGCCCGACGGCGTGGCTGCCGTGCCTGCCGGCGCCGACGTGTCGGAGGTGACCGACGGCGGTGGGGGCGAGCACGTCGACGACGCGCGGGGCGACGGCGGGGACGAGCCGGGCCTCCAGGCCGAGCCGACCGGACGGACCCGGTGGCGGCGGTGGTTGTGGACGGAGCGACCACGCGCCTGGATCGCGGGCGGCGCGGCTGCCGCGGTGGGCGTCGCGTTCGCCGCCGGGACGCTCGTCGGGACCGCGCAGCCCGACGTCGCCGCGGCGCCGAGTGTCACGCCGACGGCGGGGACGGTGACGCTCGAACAGCTGCTCGACGTCCCGCAGACGTACGCCGACCAGCTGCCGGGGCCGGTCGCTGCGCCGGTGAGCCTGCACACGACGCGACTCGTCTTCACGAACCGGGCGCTCGACGGCGGGACCGCCGAGACGCCCTGGAACGTCTGGGCCGGCATCGGGACGGACCGGTCGACGATCTGCCTGGTGGCGACGGCGGACCGCATCGAGTCGTCGACGGCGTGCTTCCCGCGGCAGGCGGCGCTGCACGGATCGGTGTCCATGTCGGCGCAGTCCAGGAGCGGCACGTTGACGATCGAGCTGCGCGGCGGCGGGGTCCAGGGCCGGGTGACGAACGAGTACTGAGCGGGCGATCAGTACCTGAGTGTTTCGTTGGAGCGCTCCGATGTATTTGCTGGATGCCCTCGCGAGAGTCGTTCCATCGTGCAACACTGGATGAGCGCACTCGTCGTGGAGTCGTACCCACATCATCCACATCCGCCAGCGAGCGCGCCCCGCAGACCCTCCCGGTCACCGCCGTCAGAACGAACGGCATCGTCGCGCGCTCCACCGTGCCTCGGAGGAGGTCAGCAGCGTGTCCACCAACACCACCACCTCGGCCGTGTCGACCCACACGCGGCCGATCACCGTCACCAGCCAGTCCATCGTCGGCATCGCCGTGCTCGGACTGGCCACGTTCTTCGCCATCACCACCGAGCTCATGCCCGTCGGGCTGCTCGGCACGATGAGCGCCGACCTCGGCGTGACCGAGGCCACCATGGGCATCGTCATCACCGTGTACGCCGCGGCCGTCGCGCTCCTCGCGCTGCCGCTCACCGCGTTCACCGCGAAGCTGCCCCGCAAGACCGTGCTCGTCGCCACGCTCGTCGGCTACACCGTGTCGAACCTGATGGTCGCGCTCGCGCCGTCGTTCGCCGTGGTCTGCGCCGGACGCGTCGTCGGCGGCATCGCGCACGCACTGTTCTTCTCGGTCGCCTCGGCGTACGCCACCCGGATCGTGCCACCGCGGCTGGCCGGGCGGGCGATCGCGTTCGTGTACTCGGGCAGCTCGCTCGGGTTCGTGCTCGGTGTGCCCGTCGCGACCTGGGTGGCGCAGCACATCGGCTGGCGCCAGGCCGTGTTCTCCGTCGGTGTCGCCGCAGCGGCACTCGCGGTCGTCGCCCTGCTGTTCCTGCCCGCCGTCCGCGGTGCCTCGTCGCCGCACATCGGGTCGCCGAAGGCCTGGGCGCGCACCGGGCTGCTGTCCGTCGTGGTCGCCGACATGCTGCTTTTCGGCGGGCACTACGTCGTCTACACCTACATCGGGCCGTACGCGATCGACGCTGGGCTCGACGCCGGCATGGTCAGCGGGGCGCTGCTCGTGCTCGGTGGCACCGGTGTGGTCGGGCTCTGGCTCGCCGGCATGTTCGTCGACCGTGCGCCCCGGCAGACGCTGATCGCCTCGGTCGCCGTGATGGTCGTGGCCTTCGCGACGATGCCGTTCGTGCACGGCTCCCTGATGGGGACGATGGTCGTCGCGGGCATCTGGATGGCCGCGAACGGCACGACCGGCACGCTCTTCATGGCCGCGGCGATCCGTGCCGGAGGCGTCTCCCCCGACATCGCGGGCGCGCTGGTCAACGGGGCGTCGAACATCGGCATCGCCGGTGGTGCGGCGTTCGGCGGGCAGGCCCTCGGGATCGTCGGGCTGCAGTACCTGCCGTTCGCCGGTGCCGCGGTGCTGGTCGGGGCGCTCGGGGTCGTCGTGCTGGCGCGCCGTGGGTTCCCGGTGCACTCGCACGCACAGGAGCACCTGTCCACCTCGTCCATCGAGGCCATCACGTCGTCGCTCGCGGTCGTCACCACGTCGGTGCCGGTCGTCGGGCGGGCGATCCAGACGGTCACGGGGTCGATCGGTGTCGTCACGGGTTCGGTGCGGCGGCCGCGGACGCGGTAGAGGCGGTGCGGTGCCCGGGCCGCGGGCGCGGGTGCGTTCGCCGAGTGGTCGCGACATGCCGTTGGCGTGGCGTCGGGGTCGCACGAACTGTCGTCTGACGGGTCGGCGGGCGACGGTTTCTGACCCCTCGGCGTCCCCGCGGCGGCGCGTTGTGCGGTTGCGGCGGACGCGCGCGGTGCCCGGCCCCCGAGTGGTCACGACATGCCGTTGGCGTGGCGTCGGCGTCGCACGATCTGTCGTCTGCGGGGTCGGCGGGCGACGGTTCGTGACCCCTCGGCGGACGCGGGGCGGCGTGTTGTGCGACCGCGGCGGAGGCGTGCGGCCCGGCGCCGAGTGGTCGCGACATGCCGTTGGTGGGGCGTCGAGGTCGCACGAACTGTCGCCTGACGGGTCGGCGGGCGACGGTTCGTGACCCCTCGGCGGACGCGGGCGGCGTGTTGTGCGACCGCGACCGCGACCGCCGCCACCGCGCCCGCAGCCCGGTCAGTCCTGCAGGTGGTCCGTGCGGCGGCGGTTGCGCACCGCGCGGTAGGTCAGCAGCGCCGCACCGAGCAGCACGAGCACCCCGGCGGCGATGAGCCCAGGGCCGAGGTCTGCCCCCGTGTACGCCAGCGGTCCACCGTCCCCCGCGTCACCTTGGCCCGATACCGGTGCCGAGCCCGAGCCCGAGCCGGCAGCGGGGCCGGTCGGAGCCGCCGAAGCAGAGCCACTCGGCGACGGCGACGGAGCAGGAGCAGGCGCCGGACCCGCCGCAGCCCGCACCACGAACGCCAGCGGCGTCGCGGCCCCGGACTCCGGGGTGACGACGGTCGCAGTCTCGGCCCCCTCGACGTCGACCGAGACGGCGTACTCCGTCGTGGGCTCCAGGCCGGTCAGGTCGAACGCACCATCGTCGTCCGTGACGACCGACACGGGATCGCCGGACTGTGGGTCCGTCGGAGTCGCGACGACCTCGACGTCCGGAACGGGTTCGCCGTTCGTGTCGACGACCGTGCCGGGCTGGTCGGTCGTGACCTCGGCGGCTGCGGCGGCGGAGGCGAACGGCAGGTCGGACGCAGCACGCTCGCCGGCGACGGCTGTCACACCGGTGTTCGAGGTCGCCCCGGTCGCCCCCGGCTCCGGTCGTTCGGTCCGCACGGTGTACGTGCCGGCCGCGGTGGCGAAGACGTAGCGACCGTCCGCATCGGTCTCCGTCGATGCGACCACGGCGCCCGTGCCGTCGAGGAGCTCGACCACCGCGCCGGCGGGCACGGGTGCACCGTCGAGCGAGACCACACCCGCGACCGTCGCGACGACGGCGGCCGGGGCGTCGATCTCGTCGGGGACCGCGGGTGCCGCGTCGACGTCGCCGGTCGTGATGGTCACGGGCGGCTCGTCGGCGACGGACACGTCGAGGTCGGTGTCCGCCGGCAGGTCCGAGCCGGTGTAGACGCCGTCGCTGTTCGTCGTGGTGTCGACGAGGACGTCCCCGGAGTCCGGGTCGGTGATGACGACCTCGAGGTTCGAGACCGGTCGGCCGTCCTCGTCGACCACGGTGCCGATGACCGACACGGTGTCCTCCGGCGACCTGAACGCGAAGTCGGCCTGCTGGTCCACGCCGCCCGGTGAGCCTGCCTGGGCAAGGGAGACCCTCGTGGGCTGGTCCGGGCCCTCGGCACCGTCCGGCGGGGTGATCTCGACGCGGTAGTTCGCGATGACCGGCAGCTGCGGGAACGCGTAGGTGCCGTCGGGGTTGGTGGTCGTCGTGTAGACGGTGCCGCGCGGAGCGGTGACACGGACGATCGCCCCGGGGATCGGCGCTCCGTCGAGGGTCGCCGTGCCGGTGATCGCGGCGGTGCGGTTGGCGAACCAGGTCTGGTACACCGGGAACCCGCTGCGCTGCTGGTACGTGATCGTCAGGCTGGTGAGCGACACGGTCGGCGTGAACCACGCCGTGGCACCGGCGGTGTCGACCGCGCCGGTGTTGCCCGTCAGGGTCCGGGTGGCCGGGTCCCAGGTGGGCCGGTCCTGCCCGGTCGTGCCGTCGGGGTCGGCGGTGCACGACGGCCCTCCGGCGACGGCGGCCGAGCACGAGTTGTAGGAGCTCACGTAGCCGAGCTGCTCCGCGGTCGCGGCGCCACCCCCGGAGACCGTGGCCGAGATGGTCGCCCGGTCCGCGTCGACGTCGCCGAGCACGAACGACCAGCTCTGGGCACCCGGCGTCGGCTCGGCGAACGTGTAGGTGGTCGTCGAGGCCCCGGTCGTGGGCGAGTCGACGTTCGGCCGCTGGTTCATGTAGGTCTTGCCGCGGCTCGTCCCGTAGACCGCGCCCGACGGGGTCGACGCCGACTGCCAGGTCGATGCCCCGCTGACGACGGTCGACTGCCGGGAGTCCGACGTGAAGGTCGTCTCGGGGAACCCGGCGAGCGTCATCGTGCCGGTGTAGGCCCGGCTCGCTCCGCTGAGGGTGAAGGTCCCCCAGTTGCCGACCGGCTCCGCCGACGCACTCGTCGCGCCGCCGATCGCGAGTCCTGCTCCGAGCGCCAGGGCCGTCAGCCCAGCCGTGACCGCGCGCCAGCGCTGCATGTGTACTCCCCTGCTGTGGCGCCGGAGAACCCGACACCCCCTCAGACTATCCAGCGGGCGAGGCTCGTGTCCGGGGCACGACACGAGCAAGAAGGTCCCGCCGAGTGGTCACGACCTGCCGCGTGCCGGTCGCCGGGTGGCCGGGTGGCCGAGAAGTGTCGGCTGGAGGGCCGCCGGACGACAGTTCGTGACCACTCGACCAAACCGAGCGGCGCGTCAGGAACCGCCAGCACCACAACCGCGCGCCACCAGGGCGTCGAGCGCAGCGACCTGCCCGGCCACCACCAGCTCCCGCGCCTCGTCGAGGCCGACCCACCGTGCGTCGTCCACCTCGGGTATCTCGACGAACCGCCCCGACCCGCGCGGCAGCTCGAGCCGCACGGTGTTGCTCCGCACGGTGTTGACCGAGAACCCCGACGCCCGTGCCGCGAAGACCCGCACCCGCTTGCCCGACGCCTGCCGGAACTCCCCCAGGTCGGTCAGGTCCGCGGCGGTCACCGGGGCGGACACGCCGATCTCCTCCGCGAACTCGCGCAGTGCGGTGCCGAGCGGCTCCTCGCCCGCCTCGACCAGCCCCTTCGGGATCGACCAGGCACGCGGCCGGTTCCGCCAGAACGGCCCGCCCATGTGCGCGAGGAAGACCTCGGGCCCGGACGGACCGGTCCGGTGCAGCAACAGTCCGGCGCTCACGACCACGGCCCGAGACTACGCAGACCCGGCCGGGAGGCCCGGATCACCACACACACGCCGCGCACCACCCGACGTGCCCGGTTCCACCGCCGGTTCCCCACACCCGCGCCGGGAGTACCGTGTGGCGCACGGAGCGCCGTGTGACGCCCCCGGAGGACCTGCGATGGAGGAGGCCGATCGGGATGGACGAACGATGGACGACGGTGACGCTGGCCGCGGACGCCGCGATGCCGCACGACGAGGCGCTGCGGTGGATCGCCGCCCGCGCGGACAGCGGGATCGAGCGGATCCGGATCATCGGTGCCGACCCGGCGATCGAGGGCCCCGGACCGGTCGCCGACCGCCTGGCCGAGGCCGCTCGTGCCGCCCTGCCCGGAGTCACCGTCGAGGTGCACCGGCACGCCGGGCCGTTCGCCACCGCTGTGGTCGAGGAGTCCGACGGCGGTGACCTCCTGGTGATCGGGACCTTCCGGAGCCGACGGGGTTCGACCGCCGGCGGCGACCCGGCGCGGGTCGCGGTCCGTGCGGCCGTGCCGACCGTGATCGTCCCCGAGGGCCCGCACCCGATCGACGGCGACGTGGTGCTGGCCGTCGAGGAACCCATCGACGAACGGGCCGTCTCGATCGCCGTCGCCGAGGCCGTCCGGCTGCACCGACGACTGACGCTGCTCCGGGCGTGGGAGATGCCCGTGCTGACCCGGACCGGGCTCACCGACTTCGCCGAGGATCCCCTGCGGTGGCGCGCCCGGAACGCCGAACTGCTGCGGCGGGTCACCGAGGACCTGACCGCGCGGTTCCCGGCGGTGCGGATCCGGCCGCTGCTCGTGGAGGGGCACCCGGGGCACGCCATCGCATCGCGCACCCGGCGGGCGTCGCTCGTGGTGCTCGGACGGGGGCACGTGCGGGTGCTGTCCGGCGCACTGCTCCACGACGTCGTCCGTGAGACGGCGGCTCCGGTGTGTGTGGTCCCTCCGGCGGCGCACACGGACAGCGCGGGGTCCGGACGGGTCAGCCGGCGAGTTCCCGGATCGCGTCGGCCATCTGGTCGGTGAGGTACGCGACACCGCGGCCGTTCGGGTGCAGGGCGCCGGCCTTGAGGTCGATGCGTCGCAGGTCGCTCGAGCCGGTCAGGCTGACGCCGGCGACGTAGCGTTCGTCCGCCGGGGCGCAGGCCGAGTGGGCCTCGGTGCGTTCGAGGACGTCGACGAACCGCACCCCGGCGGCGTCGGCGGCGGATGCGGACACCGCGTCGAGCTCCTCCTGGACGCCGTGGAGGTACGCCACGTCGTCGTCGGTGAAGGGGAAGGTGTCCGAGGGGAACGATCCCGCGAGCGTGCCGAGGTCCAGCGCCGAGCGGAAGCAGCCCTTCGCCGGGGTGTGCTCGGCGTCCGGGAAGATCGCCGGGTACCCGAGGAACACGAGGACGGCGTTCGGCGCGGCCCGTTGCACCGCTGCGAGGGTGTCGGCGATCCCGAGCGCGACCCGCGACTGGATCTTCACGCTGAGCTGGTCCTCACCGTCCTGCACGAGCGTGCTCTCGCACGACGGCGCGTCACGTCCGGAGAACACCGGGCCGTCGGCCGAGATCGCCAGGCACGACGCGGCCGTGCCGAACAGGTCCGCGTCGTTGCCGCCGATGGTCAGGGTCACGAGCCGGGTGCGCGACGACAGCGACTCGATCTGCGGGGGGACGCCCGTGAACTGGTGTCCGGTGGTGACGTCCTCGCTGGTGGCGCCCGCGCACGTGACGTCGGTCAGGTCGAGGCCGAACCGCGCCGCGAGCCGGTGCGGGTAGTCACGGGCCGACTGCACGCACGCGCTCGTGGGCAGCCGCGTCCGGTCGCCGAGTCCGTAGCCGGCGGAGTACGAGTCACCGAGGGCGACGTACTCGCTGCCGGGCGGGAGGTCGGCGAGCGATTCGGTCGGGTCGTCCGGCACCGGGTAGGGCTGCGGGACGGGCCACATCGGCGCGGCCGACGCGGGTCCCACCGGCCCCGGTGTCGCGACACCGGCCACCACCAGCCCGACGACGGCGACCGCCGCCAGGGCGGCGAGCAGCGTCGTACGGGCGGTGCGGAGCAGTTGCGGCCTCCGGGCGGGTGCGGCGGATCGGTCGGTCGGGTGGGGTCGGTCGGTGGGGCGGGACGGGCTCAGCGGCGTCCGAGTCGGCGTTCGCCACCGCTGCCGGTGCGGTACTCCAGCCCGTAGTGCTGGAACAGCTCGGGCTCGGTCGCGGCGTCGAGCTCCCCGTCGGTCGAGATCGACGGGGCGTCCTTGACGAGCTTCTTCGGGAACGTCACGCGCAGGTGCTTCGGGGCGACGGTGGCGCCGAACAGCGGGACGAAGACGAGCTTCTGGAACCCGACCATGCCGGTGGTCAGGGCACCGAACGCCGGCTCGGACGTGGCGGTGTCGTAGTAGATGCTCTCGAGCGTGCCGACCTTGTCGTCGGCCTCGTCGACGACCGGCAGACCGATCCAGTCACGGATGTTCGCGGCTTCGAACACGAAGGACTCCCTCCGAGCATCCGGCAGGTCCGGGTGGCTCTCGGTCGACGCTACCGCCCGGCCGCCTGAGCGGTCACCCGGAGCCGGTCCACCGCGCCGAGCACGTCGTCCGCGGTCACGGCCAGGATCGCCGGATCCGGGTCCTCGGCGAAGACGTCGCCGCGACGGACCGAGGCGTCGGTGAGCACGATGTGCGGGCCGGTCGACGGCGGGCCCCACGCCTCGGGCGGGGCCGGGCCGAACAGCACGACCGACGGCACCCCGTACGCGGACGCCAGGTGCGCAGCGCCGGTGTCGACCGTGACGACGAGCCGCGCCGCGGCGATCACCGCGGCGAAGGCCTGCAGGTCCAGGGTGCCGGCCAGGACCGCCTCCGGCGCCAGGCCGGCCGCGTCGGCGACGGCACGGGCGCGCACGACGTCGTCCGAGCCTCCCGTCAGGACCACGTCGGCACCGCGCGCCCGGAGCCCGCGCACCACGTCGGCGAAGCGGTCCGTCGGCCAGTGCCGCGCACCGTGGAAGGCACCCACGTGCACGACGGCCGCGTCGGCGACCACCGGCGGCTCGGCGGGGCGGTCGATGTGCACCTCGGTGGCGTCCGCCTGGATGCCGTGCCACGTGAGCAGGTCCGCCCAGCGGTCGCGCTCGTGCACGTCGTCCGGCCACTCCGGGCCCTCGTAGTCGTGGGTCGGGTCGGCGTGCCCGATGACCCGGCGCGGGGCGAGTGCGGCGACGAGGTCCGAGGACTCCGGACCGGCGCCGTGCAGGTTGACGGCGATGTCGACGGCACCGTGCGGCACCGCGATCGGGTGGTCGAGACCGTGCTGGGCCAGGTGGACGTCCACCGCCGGCACGAGTTCGACGACCGGCGCCAGCCACGCCGTGGTGGCCAGGGTGATGCGGTGGTCGGGGAACGCGCGGCGGAGCGCGTGCAGTGCGGGGACGGCGACGAGCAGGTCGCCGAGCTTGATGGCACGGAGGACGAGCAGTTCCGGGCGTCCGTCGGGGTCGGGCAGCTTCTCGAAGGCGGTCACCGCCGCGACGGTAGACCCGACACGCTGACGGTCCTGCCGGGACCGCGCTCCGCGGCTCTTCCTGGGGCGGTCCCCGGCCGTGGACCGGTAGTCACGGAGCATGGCCCTCGCACCGGACCGCGTCATCCGCGGCCTGCTCCTCGACCGCGACGACACCCTCGTGGTGGACGTCCCGTACAACGCCGACCCGCACCTGGTCGTCCCCGTCCCCGGTGCCCGCCGCGCCGTCGACCGGGCGCGTGCCGCCGGGTTGCAGCTCGGCGTCGTCACGAACCAGTCGGTGATCGCGAAGGGCATGGCCACGCGCGAACAGGTCGACGCCACCAACGCCCGGGTCGACGAGCTCGTCGGCCCGTTCGACGTGTGGTGCGTCTGCCCGCACGACGCCGGTGACGACTGCGCCTGCCGGAAGCCCCGGCCCGGGATGGTCCTCGACGCCGCCGAGCGGCTCGGCATCCCGCCGGAGTCGATCGTCGTCGTCGGTGACATCGGCGCCGACGTGCAGGCCGCCCGGAACGCCGGCGCGCAGGGGATCCTCGTGCCCACCCCGCGCACCCGCCGTCAGGAGATCGACGAGGCCGACACCGTCGCCGCGGACCTGGAGGAGGCCGTCACCCTGGTGCTCGAGCACGTCGGCAGCGTGGCGGACCGGGCGTGAGCGCGGGTCGGCGCGTCCTCGTCGCCCGGCTCGACTCCTTCGGCGACGTCCTGGTCGCCGGCCCCGCGGTGCGCGCGGTCGCCGCCGGTGCCGCGCACGTGACGATGCTCTGCGGACCGCAGGGGGCGCCGGCCGCCGACCTGCTGCCCGGCATCGACCGGGTGCGGGTGTGGGCGGCACCGTGGGTCACCGAGACCGCACGCCCGATCGACGACGCCCTGCTCGCCGAGTTCCGCGCGCTGGTCGCCGAGGAACAGCCCGACGAGGCCGTCGTCCTGACGTCCTTCCACCAGTCGCCCCTGCCCCTCGCGCTGCTCCTGCGCCTGGCCGGGGTCCCCCGGGTCTCCGGGGCCTCGGTCGACCACCCCGGGTCGCTGCTCGACGTGCGGCTGCGCCCCGGCGAGGACCTGCCCGAGGACCTCCCCGAGCCCGAGCGCGCGCTGCGGATCGCCGAGGCGGCCGGGTTCCGGCTGCCGCCGGACGACGACGGGAGGCTCGCGGTGCGCCACGACGCCGTCCCGCCCCCGCCCGTGGCCGGCCTCGACCGCTACGTGGTCGTCCACCCCGGAGCCAGCGTCCCGGCACGGTCGTGGCCGGAGTCCCACCACCGTGCGCTCGTCGCCGCCTACGCCGAGCGCGGCGTCCCCGTCGTCGTCACCGGCTCCCCCGGCGAACGCGCGCTGACCGCCGCCGTGGCGGGTGACACCGGCATCGACCTCGGCGGCCGCACCAGCCCCGCCGAACTCGCGGCCGTCCTCGCCGGCGCCGAGGTCGTCGTCGTCGGGAACACCGGTCCGGCCCACCTCGCCGCGGCCGTCGGGGCGCCCATCGTGAGTCTGTTCTCGCCGGTCGTCCCCGCCGTGAAGTGGGCGCCGTACGCCCCGCTCGTCGAACTGCTCGGCGACCAGGACGCACCGTGCCGGCTCAGCCGCGCTCGCGAGTGCCCGGTCCCCGGCCACCCGTGCCTGTCCGGAGTGCGCATCGCGGACGTCCTGGAGGCCCACGAGCGGCTCCTCGACCGCGTTTCGCGGACTGATCGGAGAAGTCTGCGGGGCGGCCCAGAAGGCGCTGCGTAGCGTGCGCCACTGCTTCTCCTGCTCCTTCTCCTGCTGCTCCGGCGGCGGTGGGGAGCGACCCCATCGACACCGACCGGAAGGCCCTGCATGCGGATCCTCGTGTGGCACGTGCACGGCGGCTGGATGGACGCCTTCGTCCGCGGCCAGCACGAGTACCTCATCCCGACCACCCCGGCGCGCGACGCCTGGGGACTCGGCCGCGGCGGGCGCGCCTGGCCGGACGCCGCGATCGAGATCGACCCGGCCGACATCGCCGAGGCCGAGGTCGACGTGGTCGTCCTGCAACGCACCGAGGAGCTCGAGGAAGCCCGTCGTCTGCTCGGTGGCCGCGACGTCCCGATCGTCTTCGTGGAGCACAACGCCCCCCGGGTCGACGTGCCGAACAGCCTGCACCCGATGCGTGACCGCGACGACCTGACGATCGCGCACGTGACGCACTGGAACGCCCTGATGTGGGACTGCGGCACCACCCGGACCACCGTCGTCGAGCACGGCGTCGTCGACCCCGGCCCGCTGTACACCGGTGCGCTCGAGCGCCTCGGCGTCGTCATCAACGAACCCGTCCGGCGCAACCGCGTCGTCGGCACCGACCTGCTCCCCCGCTTCGCCGAGGTCGCCCCGGTCGACGTCTGGGGCATCGGCAGCGAACGGCTGCCGGAGCTCGGCTTCGGCGACCGCGTGGTCGCGCAGGGCGACGTCAAGGCCGACCCCATGCACGCGGCGCTGGCCGAACGGCGGGCCTACGTGCACCCGAACCGCTGGACCTCGCTCGGCCTGTCGCTCATCGAGTCGATGCACATGGCCATGCCGGTCCTGGTGCTCGCGACGACGGACGCTGCCCGCACGGTCCCCGGTGAGGCCGGGGCGATCGCGACCGACGTCGAGGAGCTGGTGCGGGCCTCCAGGCTGCTGCTGGAGGACCCGGACGAGGCGCGCCGACGGGGGCTCGTGGCGCGTGAGGCCGTGCTCGCACGGCACGCGCTCGGTCGGTTCCTGGCCGACTGGGACGACCTGCTCGGCGACGCCCTCGCGCGCGGTGCGCGACGGAACCGTGCGGCGGGAGCCGCGCTCGAAGGGAGCCTGCGATGAAGATCGCCATGGTGTCCGAGCACGCGAGTCCGCTCGCCGTGCTCGGCGGGGTCGACGCCGGTGGGCAGAACGTCCACGTCGCCGAACTGTCCGGTGCACTGGCCGACCGCGGCCACCACGTGACCGTCTACACGCGACGCGACGACGCGTCGCAGCCCGTCCGCGTGCCCCTGCGCCCCGGCGTGGACGTCGTGCACGTCGACGCCGGTCCCGCGCGTGCCGTGCCGAAGGACGAGCTGTTCCCGTTCATGGGGACGTTCGCGTCGGTGCTCGCCGCCGAGTGGTTCCTCGACCGTCCCGACGTGGTGCACGCGCACTTCTGGATGTCGGGCCACGCCGCCCTCGACGCGGTGACGCAGGTGCAGGCCCGGACCGGTGGCGTGCGGGTCCCGGTGGTGCAGACCTTCCACGCCCTGGGTGTCGTGAAGCGCCGGCACCAGGGTGCCGCGGACACCAGCCCGGCCGAGCGCGAGTGGGTCGAACCCGCCGTCGGCCGGAGCGTCGACCAGGTCGTCGCGACGTGCTCGGATGAGGCGTTCGAGCTCAAGGCCCTCGGTGTCCCGCTGCACCGCATCTCAGTCGTGCCGTGCGGCGTCGACGTGTCGCTCTTCCGTCCGGACGGCCCCGTCGAACAGCGCGACCGTCCGCTCCGGGTGCTCACTGCCTCGCGACTCGTGCAGCGGAAGGGCGTCGGGACGACCATCGCCGCGCTCGCCGCGCTGGTCGAACAGGGCCGTGACGTCGAGCTCGTCGTCGTGGGCGGTGCCGGTGTCGCCGGAGCCGACCTGGTGGACGACCCCGAGTACCAGCGCCTCGACGCACTCGCCCGGTCGCTCGGCGTGCGCGACCACGTGACGTTCCGCGGGCAGCTCGGGCAGCACGACATGCCCGCCGTCTACCGCAGCGCCGACGTCGTCGTCTGCGCCCCCTGGTACGAGCCGTTCGGCATCGTGCCGCTCGAGGCGATGGCCTGCGGCCGCCCGGTGGTCGCGTCGAGCGTCGGCGGGCTCATCGACACCGTCGTCGAGGACGCCACCGGCCTGCACGTGCCGCCGCGCGACGAGACCGCGGTGGCCGAGGCCGTCGGCGCACTGCTCGACGACCCGGAGCGCCGCGAGGCGTACGGCCGTGCTGGTCGACAGCGCGCCGAGTCCCGCTACACGTGGCAGAAGGTCGCGGCCGACAGCGAACGCGTCTACGAGCGCCTGCTCGCCGGCACGACGTCGTCCGCCGGCACCACCGGGCCCGCCGCCGGCCGCTCGCGCACCACCCACGCCGGCCGGGTCACCCGCGCCGCGCAGTCGACGGAGAGGACCGCACGATGACCATCGACCAGCAGACCGGGCTCGAGGACCGCGCCGTCACCGACAGCGCCCGCGTCGTCGTCGACCACGTCGCGGCGTCGGTCCCCGTGATCGCCTCCCTCGTCGACCACAAGGACCACATCGCCGAGTGGGCGGACGACATCGCCGGGCGGCTCGTCGCCGGACGTCGGCTGCTCGCCGCGGGCAACGGCGGCTCGGCTGCCGAGGCGCAGCACCTGACGTCCGAGCTCACCGGCCGCTTCGAGGGCGACCGGCCGGCGTACTCGGCCATCTCGCTGCACGCCGAGACCTCTGCCGTGACCGCCATCGGGAACGACTACGGCTACGACCAGGTGTTCGCGCGGCAGGTGTCGGCGCACGCCCGTGCCGGTGACGTCCTCGTGCTGCTGTCGACGAGCGGCAAGAGCCCCAACCTGCTGCGGGCCGCCGAGGCCGCACGTGCCGTGGGCGCCCGTTCCCTCGCCCTGACCGGGTCCGGGCCGAACCCACTCGCCGACCTGGTCGACGACGCGATCTGCATCGAGGGGCCGTCCGCCAACGTGCAGGAGGCACAGCTCGTCCTGGTGCACGCGCTCTGCAAGGCGATGGAGCCGACGCTGCGTCGCGGGGGCCGTCGATGAGCGGGCTCGCTGCCGTCGCACCGCGTTCCGGTGCCGCCGGTGGCCGGGCCGCCGGACCGCGCTTCCGCATCGCCGTCGTCGGGGACACCCTGCTCGACGTCGACGTGTCCGGCACGAGCGAGCGCCTGAGCCCCGACGCCCCCGTCCCCGTGGTGGACGTCGCCACCGACGACCGCCGTGCCGGTGGTGCCGGGCTCGTCGCGACCATGCTCGCCCGCGACGGCCACGACGTCACCCTGGTCACCGTCCTGAGCGACGACGGCCGTGCCCAGGAGATCCGCGACCTGCTCCCCGACGTCACGATCGTCGCCGGACCATCCGGAGTCCCGACCCCCGTGAAGACCCGCGTGCGCGTCGTCGACCACGCCCTCGTCCGGATCGACGAGGGCTGCGCGACCCCGCCCGTGCCCGAGGCCACCGACGCGATGACCGCAGCCCTCGACGGCGTCGACGCGATCGTCGTCGCCGACTACGGCCGCGGGGTCGCCGCTGCCCCGGCGCTCCGCGAGGCCCTCACCCGTGCGGCCGAGCGCCTGCCGGTGGTCTGGGACCCGCACCCCAAGGGCGCCGCGCCCGTCCCCGGCACCACGGTGGCCACCCCGAACGCTGCCGAGGCGCGACGCTTCACCGACGTCGAGGGACACGGTGTGCCCTTCGCGACCGTCGCCGCCGCCCGGCTCGTCGAACAGTGGCAGGCCGGCGCCGTCGCGGTCACGATGGGTGACCGCGGTGCGCTGCTCGCCGACGCCCAGGGCGACAGCCGTTTCGTGCCGGCTCCGTCCGTCAGCGCCGGGGACCCCTGCGGTGCCGGCGACCGGCTCGCCGCGGGCGTCGCCGTCGCACTGGCATCCGGAGCGGACGTCCCGGAGGCCGTCTCCGCCGGCGTGGTCGCCGCGTCCGAGTACCTGGCCGCCGGCGGCGTCACCGCGCTCTTCGCCGACGACGGCCCCGCGCCGCTCGCCGTGCCCGGGGCCGACCGGGACGCCATGCGCCTGGTGCACGACGTCCGGAGCGCCGGCGGCACCGTCGTCGCGACCGGAGGCTGCTTCGACCTGCTGCACGCCGGGCACGCCCGCACCCTGTCGGCCGCCCGTGCACTCGGCGACTGCCTGGTCGTGTGCCTCAACTCGGACTCGTCGGTCCGCGCGCTGAAGGGCCCGGACCGGCCGATCATGACCCAGGACGACCGGGTCGAGCTGCTCCTGGCGCTCGACTGCGTCGACGCCGTCGTGGTGTTCGACGAGTCCACCCCCGACGAGGCCCTGCGCCGCTTCCGCCCGGACGTCTGGGCGAAGGGCGGCGACTACACCGCGAGCGAACTGCCCGAGACGGCGACCCTCGCCGAGTGGGGTGGCCGCGTCGTCACCGTGCCGTTCCACCCGGGCCGCTCGACCACCCGGCTCGCCGCCGCGATCGAACGCGTCGGCTGAGCGTTCGGTCGCCGTTTCACACCAGCTCGACCACTTCCCGCTCCACTACGCAAAGGACATCCATGCCCGTCCCCACCACCCCCATCGGCCGCGTCCTCGTCACCGGCGGCGCCTCCGGACTCGGCGCCGCCGTCGTGGCCGCCGTCACCGAGGCCGGCGGCACCCCGATCGTCCTCGACCTGCGGATCGACGCCGTCCCCGAGGGCGTCGACGCCGTCGCCGTGGACGTCTCGGACACCGACGCCGTCGAGCAGGCGGTCCGTGACGCGGCCGAGCGGCACGGCGGCCTCGACGCCGTCGTCACCGCCGCGGGCATCGACACCCCCGCCCCGATCGACGCGATCTCGTCCGGCAAGTGGGAGCAGATCGTCGGCGTCAACCTGATCGGCACCGCCTCGACCGTGCGCGCCGCCCTGCCCGCCCTCGAGGCCACGCACGGCCGCGTGGTCACGATCTCGTCGTCGCTCGCCCTGCGCGGCGTCGGCGACGGCACCGCGTACTCGGCGTCGAAGTTCGGCGTCCGCGGGTTCTCGCAGGCGCTGGCCGCCGAGACCGCCGGACGCATCGGCGTGACCAACATCATCCCCGCCGGGATGCGCACGAACTTCTTCGCCGACCGGACCGAGCAGTACAAGCCGGGCCCGGACGCGCAGCTCATCGAGCCGGAGTACGTCGCGAACTCGATCGTCTTCGCGCTGTCGCAGCCGGCCGGCTGCGAGATCCGCGAGCTGTCGATCATGCCGGCGACGGAGCCGAGCTGGCCGTAGCCGCTCGCCGCTGACGGACGGGAGGCGCGGTGCCGGCTGGCACCGCGCCTCCCGTGTGCCGTGTGCCGGGTCCCGTGTCCCGTGTCCCGTGTCCCGTGTCCCGTGCACGGTGCGCGGTGCGTTGCCTGGTGCAGCGTTGGCGGCTGGGTGCGCGCTTGCGGCGCCGTACGCAGCGGGCAACCGCGCACGGGGTGACGGCGTGCGCACGGTGCGGCCGGGAGGCGCGTTGCGGGCTGGCAGCGGGCCTCCCGTCCGGCGTCTGGTCGCGTTTCGTGCACGGTGCGCGGCGCGTTGCCTGGTGCAGCGTTGACGGCGGGGTGCGCGCTTGCAGCGCCGCACGCAGCGGTGAACCGCGCACGGGGTGACGGTGCGCGCACGGTGCGGCCGGGAGGCGCGTTGCGGGCTGGCAGCGGGCCTCCCGTCCGGCGTCCGGTCGCGTTTCGTGCACGGTGCGCGGTGCGTCGCCTGGTGCAGCGTTGACGGCTGGGTGCGCGCTTGCAGCGCCGCACGCAGCGGGCAACCGCGCACGGGGTGACGGCGCGCGCACGAGACCGGAGCTCGCACGGTGCGAGGCTCGTCAGAGCGTGCGGAGCAGGTCCTCGACGTCGGCGAGGACGGCCTCCGGCTCGACCTGGTCCACGTAGGACGGGTCGTGCTCGCACCGTTCGGCGGTCCAGCCGACCTGGGTGACGTCGGTGCCGCACACCGGGCACTGCGTCACGAAGGACAGGTGCACGCGGTGCCGACCACGGTCGAACGGCCCGGCGTTGATCACGTTGCCGAACCAGAACACCCCGACGGTCGGGGTGCCGACGGCGACGGCGAGGTGCCGTGGGCCGGAGTCGTCGCCGACCATGACGTCGGCGGCGGCGAGGACGTCGGGCAGTTCACGCAGCGGCAGTGACCCGGTGCGGTCGTGCACGCGTCCCCGCAGCTCGGACGGCAGCGACGCGACGATGGCGGAGGACGCCGGCACGTCGGAGTCGTCACCGACGAGCACCACGTCGTCCCCGGCGGCGAGCCGGGCACGGGCGACCTCGGCGAAGCGCGAGGGGCTCCAGCGGCGACGCGGGTCGGTGGCGCCGGGGTGGATCGCGACGAGTCGTCCCCGGACCCCGAGGCGTTGCCGGACCCCGGCCCGCGCGGCCTCGGGGACGTGCAGTCGGGGGTCGAGGGTGACCGGCTCGGCACCGGCGAGCGAGGCCACCTCGAGCGCCCGGACGACCTCGTGCTGGTAGTAGACGTAGCGGACCCAGCGCTCCAGGACCTCGGCGTCCTCGGTGGCGGTGCCGACGGTGTGTCGGGCGCCGAGCCGGAGCAGGAACGGGTTCGAGTTCCGGCCGCCGCCGTGCAGCTGCACCGCGAGGTCGAAGCGCCCGTGCAGCCGGTCGAAGAAGTCCTGCTCGGTCGGTGCGCCCTCGCCGGAGTCCCGGACGCCGGAGACGACGGGGAGCTCCTCGAAGGCGTGCACGGCGTCGGTGCGACCCTCGAGCACCGGCCGCGCCGACGGTGCCCCGAGCAGCGTGATCCGGGCCCCGGGGTACGCGGCGGCCAGGGCCTCGACCGCCGGGAGGGCGAACATCAGGTCGCCCAGTCCCCCGCCGCGGAGCACCGCGATCTCGCTGACCCCGTCGAACCGTTCTCCGCCCACACCGATCTGTTGCACAGCTCCACGTCTACCGGTCGGACCCGTCCGGACGCCCAGCAGCGCCCCCGGATGGACGAGAAGCGCGATGCCGTGACCGCACACAGCGGAGCACGAGCACCGTGTGAGGCCCCGCCCGCCTCCGGAAGGACCCCATGACGATCGCACCCCCCGCCGCCGACGACCTCGTGGTGACCGACCCCGTGAACGGATCGATCGCGTCCACCGTGCGCCGCTCGACCGAGGACGACGTCCGCAACGCCGTCGCCCGCGCCCGTGCCGCTGCCGGCGCCTGGGCCCGGACCGCGCCGGCCGAGCGTGGTGCCCTGCTGCACGCCGCGGCCGAGCACCTCCGTGCGCACGCGCATGAGCTGGCGGACCTGAACACCCGCGAGACCGGCAAGGTGCCCGGCGACGCCCTCGGTGGGGTCGAGGCCGGCATCGGCACGCTCGTGCAGTACGCCGAGCTCGGACCGGTGCACCGTGGTGAGGCCCTGCGCGGGCAGTTCGGTGCCGCCGACTGGTCGGTGCCGCACCCGCGTGGGGTGGTGCTCGCCCTGACGCCGTGGAACGACCCGGTCGCCGTGGCCTGCGGGATCCTCGGCGCAGCGATCGTCACGGGCAACACCGTGGTGCACAAGGGCAGCGAACGCTGCCCGGCGACCTTCGCCCGACTCAACGCGCTGCTCGCCGAGGTCCTGCCGGACGGCGTGCTCATCGGCGTCGACGGTGACGCGACCACCGGCGAGGTGCTCCTGGCGCAGGAGGGCATCGACGTCTACGCGCACGTCGGGTCGACCGCCACCGGTGACCGCCTGAGCGAGGTGGCCGCGACCACCCGCGCCCACGTCATCCGCGAGAACGGTGGGAACGACCCGGTCATCGTCGACGCCGACGTCGACCCGGAGTGGGCCGCCGCACAGGTCGCCCTCGGCGCGTTCGCGAACACCGGCCAGATCTGCACCAGCGTCGAGCGGGTGTACGTGCACCAGGACGTCGCCGAGCCCTTCGTCGCCGCGCTCGTCGCCGAGGCGGAGCGCCGCACGGCTGCACCCGCCGCCGAGTTCGGGCCGCTCGTGGACGACCGGCTGCGCGAGCTGGTGCAGCACCACGTCGACGACGCGATCGCCCGCGGCGCCTCGGCCCGGACCGGTGGCGTCACGCCCGGCGGGCTCGGATCCTTCTACCCGGCGACCGTCCTGACCGACTGCACGGACGACATGCTCGTGCTGACCGAGGAGACCTTCGGCCCGATCGCCCCGGTGCGCATCGTGTCGGACTTCGCGGAGGGACTCCGGCTCGCCGCGGCCGACCGCTACGGCCTCGCGGCCACGGTGCTCACGAACAACACCGCGCACGCGCTCCGTGCCGCGGCCGAACTGCCCGTCGGCACCGTCAAGGTGAACGCCGTGTTCGGTGGCGCTCCGGGCGGCAGCGCCCAGCCCCGCGGTGCCTCGGGCGCCGGGTTCGGGTACGGCCCGCACCTGCTCGACGAGATGACGACCACGACCGTGGTGCACCTCGAGGCCGCACCGCCGCGCCGCACCGCCGAGCCGTCGACGGCAGCAGACCGCAGCAGCGCAGCCACGAACAGCACCGCAGCCACCATCGGCACCGCGACCGACACCGGCCCCGCAGCCGCAGCAGGCGCCACCGCCGGCAGCGCCGACACCGTGGGAGGCACCCGATGACCGCCGACGTCCGGCTGGTCCGTGACCTCGTCGCCACGATCGACGACCGCGAACCCCTCGTCGTCGTCATCGGCGACTGCATCCTCGACCGCTGGACCGTCGGCGAGGCCGAGCGGGTGTCCCGCGAGGCCCCGGCCCCCGTCGTCCGCGTCACCGAGACCATCGCGGTGCCGGGCGGCGCGGCGAACACGGCCGTGAACGCCCGCGCCCTGGGCGCCCGGGTCCGCATGGTGGGGCTCATCGGTGACGACGAGGCCGGTGACGTCCTGCGCCAGCGGCTCGAGGCGGCCGGCGTCGACACGTCGTTCCTGGTCGAGATCCCCGGCGCCCGCACCACGACCAAGTCGCGCGTGGTCGGCGGTGACCGCGTCGTGGTCCGGGTCGACGAGCTGGCTGCGACCCCGACCGCCGAGCACGGCGAACGCCTCGCCCGTTCGGTGGCCCGTGCCATCAGGTGCGCCGACGCCGCCGTCGTGTGCGACTACGGTCTGGGCGTCCGCGCCGAGGACGTCGTGCCGATGCTCGACCGTGACCGCCCCGGTGCCGTCGTCGTCGACGCGCACGACCTGACCCGCTGGGCCGCGCTGCACCCCGACCTCGTCACGCCGAACGCCGGTGAGACCGCCGCACTGCTCGGCACGGAGCTCGGCACCGGTGCCGACCGCGTCGGCACCGTCGTCGCAGCCCGTGCCGACGTGCTCGCCCGCAGTGGCGCCCGTGCCGCGGTGGTCACGCTCGACCGCGACGGCACCGTGCTGCTCGAGCCCGGCTCCGACCAGGGGTTCCGCACGCGTGCGACGCCCGCCTCCGAGCAGCAGGCCTCCGGCGCCGGTGACACCTTCTGCGCCGCCGCGACCGTCGCCCTCGCCGTGCAGGTACCCCTGCGCGACGCCGTCGCCGTCGCCCAGGCCGCTGCCGACGTCGTCGTCCGCGAGGCCGGCACGTCGGTCTGCACCGCCGCCGCCCTGCTCGACTCGGTGACCGCGCCGGCCGCGACCGTGGTCGACCACGACGAGCTCGCCTCCGCCGTCGAGGCCGCACGGCAGGCCGGCCGCCGCGTCGTCTTCACGAACGGCTGCTTCGACGTCGTCCACCGCGGGCACACCACCTACCTGCGCCAGGCCCGTGACCTGGGCGACCTGCTCGTCGTCGCCCTGAACGACGACGACTCGGTGCGCCGGCTGAAGGGCCCGGAGCGGCCGATCAACCCGGCCGAGGACCGCGCCGGCGTGCTCGCCGCGCTTGCCTGCGTCGACCTGGTGACGGTGTTCGCGACGGACACCCCCATCCCGCTCATCGAGCGGCTGCGCCCCGAGGTCTACGTCAAGGGCGGCGACTACTCCCCCGAGATGCTGACCGAGACCGAGGTCGTGCGCGGCTACGGCGGCGAGGTCGTCATGGTCGACTACGTGCCCGAGCACTCCACCAGCGCCGTCGTGCGTCGGATCCGCGAAGCCGCTGCGCGGCCCGAACCGGACCCGGCACCGTGACCGCCCGCTGGTCCGGGTCCTGGGCGAAGGCCCCCGATCCAGCGGACACGAGCACGGTCGACGTCGACGTGCTCATCCCGACCGTCGGCAGGCCGGCCGAGCTCGCCACGACGCTCGCCGGCCTCGCCGCCCAGACCGACGTCGACCTGCGCGTCGTGCTGAGCGACCAGTCCGCGGACGGAGACGCCGCCAGCGCGCCGGCGGTCGCCGCGATGCTCCGCGTCCTGGAGGCGCAGGGCCGGCCCGTCACGCTCCTCACCCACCCGGAACGGCGTGGCCTGGCAGAGCACCGGCAGTTCCTGCTCGACCACGCCGAGGCCGCCGCGGTGCTGTTCCTCGACGACGACGTCTGGCTCGAGCCAGGGTCGATCGCGCGGATGCTCGACGCGCTGCGCACCCTGGGCTGCGGGTTCGTCGGCAGCGCCGTGCAGGGCCTGTCGTACCTGCAGGACCGCCGCCCCCACGAGACCTCCGTGTTCGAACGGTGGGACGGCCCCGTCGTGCCCGAGGTGGTGCGCCGCGGGACCCCCGGCTTCGACCGCTGGTCGCTGCACAACGCCGCGAACCCGACGCACGTCGCCGCCGACCTCGACCTGCACCCCGGCGAGTGGGTGCCCTACCGCGTCGCGTGGGTCGGTGCCTGCGCGCTGTACGACCGTCGTGCGCTCGAGGAGGTCGGCGGCTTCCGGTTCTGGGACACCCTGCCGCCGGAGCACGCCGGCGAGGACGTCGTCGCGCAGTGGCGGGTGATGGAACGGTTCGGCGGTGCGGGCATCATGCCGTCGGGCGCCGTGCACCTCGAGGCCCCGACCACCGTCGTCGACCGCCGGGTGGACGCGCCCGACGTGGTCTTCGCGGACGGGAACGTCATACCGCGGTAGGGGGTGGTCGAGACCGCCGCGGGATGGCCGCGGCGCGTCGGCTCCGTAGCGTCGTCCTCGTCGGCGAGTTCCGTCGGCGGGAGGGAGCACCCCGTGTTCGACCAGATCACCCCGCTCGTCGTCGAGCTGGCCGCGAGCCCGCTCGTCTACGTCGTCCTCTTCGTCCTGTGCCTGGTGGACGGCTTCTTCCCGCCGGTGCCGAGCGAGTCCGCCCTGGTCGCGGTCGCCGCGATCGCCGCGACGTCCGGACAGCCCGTCCTCGCCGTGGTGCTCGTCGCCGCCGCCCTCGGAGCGATCGCCGGCGACTCGATCGCGTACTGGATCGGGCGCCGGATCGGGTTCGCTCGCCTGGCCCGGTCGAAGCGACCACGGATCGCGGCGGCCTTCGCGTTCGCGGAGCGGCAGATGCAGCGCCGCTCCGCCAGCCTCATCCTGACCGGTCGCTTCATCCCGGTCGGCCGGGTCGCGGTCAACATGACCGCCGGCGCGACCCGGCTGTCCTACCGCCGGTTCCTCGCGATCAGCGCGATCGCTGGGCTGGCGTGGTCGGCAGTGTCGATCGGCATCGCCCTGGCCGCGTCGAGCGTGCTGCACGAACCGATCGTCGCCGCCCTGGTGTCGATGGTGGTCGCCGCCGGGCTCGGGATCGCGGTCGACCGGGTGCTCGGTACCATCAGCCGCAAGCGCGAATCCCGCGAAGCCCGCGCCGCAGCCGCAGCCGCAGCCACCACAGCCACACCCGCCACCGCCATCGCCATCGCCATCGCCCCCGAACCCTGCCTCGCCCGAACCGGAGAGACCGCCCGCCCGTGACCGTCGTCCCGAAGCCCCGACCCACCTGGGTCCGGCCAGCCGTGCAGATCGGCTTCGTCGTCGTCGCGGTGTCCCTGTTCGCCGTCGCCGCGCCGGTGACCGCGGTGTTCTACGGCGTCCCCGTGCCGCTCGCGTTGCTCGTGACCGCCGTGCTGTCGGCGAGCATCGGCCTCGCACCGCTCGTCCCCCGCACGGCGTCGGTCGCGCACCTCGTCGCCCTCGCCGGCCTCGGGATCCTGACGGCACCCGGTACCGTCGGGCCCTGGCCGGTCTCCGTCACGAGCATCATCGGCCTCAGCGTGCTGCTCGTGGTCCTGGGCGTCCGCACCACCTGGCGGCTCACCGCGGTGGTCTGGGTCGCGGCGACACTGCTCACCCTGCTGCTCATCGGCGTGACGCCCGACCGGTGGGGGCAGGTCGACGTCTGGGCGACGAGCTTCGTGGTGAGCGCCGGCGACACCCTCGTCGTGGCCGCCGCTGCGGTCGTCATCGGGCAGCGCCGGACCGTGCGCGAGGAACTCGCCGCCGCCCGCCGCGACACCGAGCTCGAGCAGGCCCGACGCCGGACGGTCGAGGAGCGCTCCCGGATCGCCCGTGAGCTCCACGACGTCGTCGCCCACAGCATGTCCGTCGTGCACATGCAGGCCGAGTCCGCCCCGTACCGCGTCGCGGACCTGCCGCCGGACGCCCGCACCGAGTTCGCCGCGATCGCCGAGACCTCGCGCACGGCCCTGCGGGAGATGCGGCAGCTGCTCGGCACCCTGCGTGGCGACGCCGACGCCGAGCGTGCGCCGCAGCCGCGGCTCGCCGACCTGCCCGCACTGGTGCAGGCCACCCGCGCGGCCGGCATCCCCGTCGACCTCCGACTCGACGAGCGGCTCGACCCGGACCTCGACGACGTCGACCGGCTCGCACAGCTCACCGTGTACCGGGTCGTGCAGGAGGCGCTCGGCAACGTCGCCCGGCACGCGCCCGGTGCGACCACCGTCGTGACGGTCGGGAGGCACGGCTCGGCCCTCACGGTCGAGGTCGCCAACACCGCGCCACCGGCCGGCAGCGTGCCCGGTGCTCCGCCGGACGACGGCGGCTTCGGTCTGGCGGGCATGCGCGAGCGGGTCGCCGCGCTCCGCGGCACCATCGACCACGGACCGGACCCGGACGGCGGCTTCCGCGTCGCCGTCAGTCTGCCCACCCAGCTCACCGCGACCACGTCGCAGCCGACGGCCGACAGGGGAACGCGATGACGCGGGTGATGCTGGTCGACGACCAGCAGATGTTCCGTGTCGGACTGCGGGCGATCCTCCAGGCCCAGGACGACGTCGAGGTCGTCGGCGAGGCCGCGAACGGTGCCGACGCGGTCGTCATGGCGATCCGGCTCCGGCCGGACGTGATCCTGATGGACGTCCGGATGCCGGAGCTCGACGGGATCGAGGCGACCCGGCGGATCACCGCGGCGCCCGCGGAGTCGCCCGTCCGCGTGGTGATGCTCACGACGTTCGACATCGACGACTACGTGTTCGACGCACTCCGTGCCGGGGCGAGCGGGTTCCTGCTCAAGGACGCGAGCGCCGAGGAGCTCGTGCAGGCCGTGCGGACCGTCGCGGCCGGCGACTCCCTGCTCGCCCCGAGGGTGACCCGGCACCTCGTCGAGGCCTTCGTCGCCGGTCCGCAGCCGGCGGCCCCGCGGACCGAGGTGCTCGACGTGCTGACCGACCGGGAGCGCGACGTGTTCCTGCTGATGGCGCGGGGGCGGTCGAACGGTGAGATCGCGGCGGAGCTGTTCATCGCGGAGCAGACCGTGAAGACCCACGTCGGCCGGGTCCTGGCGAAGCTGCAGCTGCGGGACCGGGTGCACGCCGTCGTGCTGGCCTACGAGAGCGGGCTGGTCACGCCGTCCGGGTGAGGTGCGGGCCCGGGACGTGACCGCAGACGGACGGGAGGCCCGGTGCCATCTGGCACCGGGCCTCCCGTCAGCGGTGTGGTCGCGACTCAGGCGGCGAGGTGCGCCTGCAGGAACCAGCGGTCCTTGGTCAGCGCGCGCTCGATCTCGATCGCGACGTCCTGGCTGTTGAGGTCGACCTCGTCGAGGCCGTCGACCGCACGGCGGACCTGCAGCAGCGCGGCGTCGATCTGGGCGATCACCTCGGTGATGGTGACGTCCGAGTTCTGGAAGCCCTGCGACAGCGGCGGCAGGGTGGTGTTCGCGGCGACGGTCGCGATGCGCGAGTCGACCGGCAGGCCGAGGGCGACGATGCGCTCCGCAGCCTTGTCCGCGTAGTCCTGCGCGTGCTCGACGATCTCGTCGAGGAGCTCGTGCACGCCGACGAAGTTGCGGCCACGGACGTGCCAGTGGGCCTGCTTGCCGTTGACGACGAGCGCCTCGAGGTCGATGACGACGGGGGCGAGGAACTGGGCGACCCCGGCTGCGAGCTCCGGCGTGGTCGAGAACGGGGACGTGGTGCTCGGGGTGGTGGTGCTGCTCTGCGTGGTCATGGCACAACCATGCCCCCGTCTTTTGCACATTGCAAGGAAGAGCAGGCTGCCCTTACCCGCCGTACTCGACCTGGACCTGCTGGCCGGCGTCGGTGAGCTCGAGCTGCACCATGGACCGAGCGCCCTCGATCCACGGGCTGTCCGCGCACCCGATCCACACCGAGGTGCGGGGCTCGCAGCCCGTCACGCACCACTCGGCGGCCCACCCGGTCAGGGCGTGTGCCAGCGCTTCGCCGTGGTCCGCGAAGACCAGCGGAGCGACGGCCGAGCTGCGGGCGCTCCGGACCAGCCAGGTCACGGTGACGCGCGGCGGGGCCGGCAGGATGCGGATCTGCTCGTCGAGGGCGACCTCGACGAACACCTGCCCGTACGCGTTCTCGGGGAGTTCCTCGAGCTGGCGGTGGATCTCGACGAGGTCCTCGGCACCGCCCGCGATGAGGATGCGTTCGCTGGGCTGTCGCCGGGTCCGTGCCATGTGGCAACGGTAAGGGAAGCCTTACCTCATCACAAGGGGGAACGACCCATTCCGGCGATGTCCACAGCGGGCACACCGAGTTCGTGCGACAGGAACCGCCACATCCACGACAGGGCGACCGTGTTCGTCAGCCCCGGGACGCCCTGGGCGATCTGGGTCGCGACGCCGTCGCTGTACGCGGCGAGCTGCAGCGCGACGGTTTCGGCGTCGACGGGGTCGCCGCCGTCGCTGCCCTGGCGTGTGCCACCGAACACCCCCGCGTCCACCCCGCGCCGGATGACCCGCACCAGGCAGGCCTCCCAGACGCGGATGCGTTCGGCGTACTCGGCGGCGACCTCGGGCCGCCGGACCACCGCGGTCCAGTAGTCGGACCAGATCCGCCAGTGCTGCCGGACCTGCTCGGTGTCGCCGAACAGCGGGGCGACGAGCATCCGCAGCCCCACCAGCACGTCGGGTTCGGCGTCGACCGCTGCGACGATGGCGCCGTAGAAGCGCTCCGTCTCGAGCACCACGACCTCGTTGAGGATCTCCGCGACACTGCCGAAGTGGTACGTCACGGTGCCGACGGAGACGCCGGCCTCGGCCGCGATGTCGCGCAGTCCGGTTGCGCCGACGCCGTTCCGGACGATCACCGCGCGGGCGGCCTCGACGATCATCGCGCGTCGGACCTCCGGCCGCTGCCGGACGCGTGCCGCCGCGGTCACGCCGAGGTCCGTGGGACGTCGTCGACGAATGTCCGCTCGGTCACGAGCACCTCGGGTTCGTCGGGTCCGCCGTCGCGTGCCCAGGCGCGCACGGTGTTGACGACGTGGAAGGTGTCGGCGTCGGCGGTGACCTCGGACGTCGTCTCGAGGCGCGCGGCCCACTCCGGCTTCGTCAGCCCGATCGCCCAGCGGGAACTCGCCCGTGCGCTGGTCGGGTCGTCGGAGCGGATCCGGTACGTCTCGCGGGCGTCCTCGGTGAACACCAGGCCGTCCGGGTAGACGCGCCCGCCGCCGTACCCGGGGTCGACGTCGAGCGTCCACTCCCCCGTCTCGACGTCGTGCGTCACCGTGCGCTGCGGCAGCGGGTCGGCCGGCGCGACGCGCTCGATCACGAGGGGCTCGGACCGTTCGGGCTCGGCGAAGACCACCCCGTCGTCGGCCGATCGGGTCCAGGTGGGCAGGGTGACGCTCGAGGCGGTCGGGTCGATCGTCACCGTGGCCTCGACGCCGTGCGGCCACACCCACGGCCAGTACGACGACGAGACCGCGATGCGCAGCCGGTGTCCGGCGGCGAACCGGTGTCCGGTCGAGACCAGGCGCACGGGCAGGTCGGCGGGCGTCCCGGGCTCGAGCACGTCGTCGCGGTCCATGCCGTCGCGCTTCGCGGCGTTCAGCACCCCGCGCGTGACGAGCGTCGACGAGCCGTCCGGTGCGACGTCGCAGAGCCGCACGGTCAGGGTGGCCCGGGGCTGGTCGCTCGTGACGGACAGCCGCACGAGCACGTTGCCGAGCAGGTCGAACGCCTTGCCGACGGGCAGGTCGAAGGTCACCGAACGGCCGTCCTCGGCGCGCTGGTCCGTCGGCAGGTCGGTCGCGTTGCCGAACGGGAAGAACCGACCGGCGTCCACCCCGGTGTGCTGCGGCGACCGCACGACGACCGGCCCGAGGTCACCGCCGCGCAGGGCGGCGAGGGGCAGGACACGCTCGTGGGTCGCGGCGGAGGGCCACGCCTCGGCACCGATCCAGCGACCGCGGCGGCCGGCGTAGTAGGGCGCGGGGGCTTCGCCCTCGTTGATCCAGGCCCGCAGTGCGGGGTCGTCCTCGACGCCGGTGTCGACCCCGCGCAGCCAGCGGTCCCACCACCGCAGGGTCTCCTGCAGGAACCCGATCGACGGCCCCGGCGCGAGCCCACGGTCCGGGTACTGGTGCGACCACGGGCCGACGATCCCCTTCACGGGGGCGCTGACGTGGTCGACGAGCCGCAGCACGGCGTCCCGGTACGGGTCCGCCCAGCCACCGACCGCGAGCACCGCGGCGCGGATGCCGTCGTAGTCCTCGGCCGCGCTGCCGTGCCGCCAGTAGCCGTCCCGCTCCTGGTGTGCCAGCCACACCGGCGTCATCGGGCGGTTCGCCTCGAGGCGTTCCCGCCACCGGTCGATCCACCCGGCACCGACGACCTCGGGCCGGGGCGGCCGCGAGTTGAAGGCGAACATCGTCGCGCCCCAGGCCGCCATGTCGATGCCGAGCACGGCGCCGCCGACGTAGTGCACGTCGTTGTCGTACCGGTCATCCGTCGAGCAGACCGTCACGATGGCCTTGAGGGCGGCGGGTGCCCGGGCTGCGAGCTGCAGCGCGTTGAAGCCGCCCCACGAGATGCCGAACATGCCGACGGCACCGGTCGACCACGGCTGCTCGGCGAGCCAGGCGATCACGGCTTCGCCGTCGAGCAGCTCCTGCTCGCTGTACTCGTCGTCGAAGAACCCGTCGGACGACCCGGTGCCGCGGATGTCGACCCGCACCGAGGCGTAGCCGTGCTGGGCGTACCAGGGGTGCCGCTCCGAGTCGCGCGGTGCGGTCCAGTCGTCGAGCCGGTACGGCAGGTACTCGAGCAGCACCGGCGTCGGGTCGCTGGGCGCACCCGACTGCGTCGGCGACTGCGACGGCGCCCAGATCCGGGCGTGCAGCCGGACACCGTCGGGCATCGGGATCCACTCGTCGCGGACCGTCACGCCCGCGGGCAGCGAGCCAGGGTCGCCGATGGCGGTGAAGGTGGTGGCGGCGGTGCCGTCGTCGGTGGTCATGCGTCCTCCCAGTTGCGGGTGCGGTGTCCGTCGCCGTGGTCGGTCCAGCCGTCAGCGTGCCGCCAGCGCGGCACCCCGTCACCGACGTCGGGCAGGGTCGTGCTGCCGGGTTCGAGCGTCGCCGCGAGCAACGTCGACGTGTACGGGTGGTTCGGGCCGGTGAACACCCGCTCGGTCGGCCCGATCTCGACGATCCGGCCGCCGGTCATCACCGCGACCCGGTCCGCCACACCCCGCACCACGGCGAGGTCGTGGCTGATGAACAGGCAGGCGAGGCCCCGCTCGCGCTGCAGGTCGGCCAGCAGCGCGAGGATCCCCGCCTGCACCTGCACGTCGAGCGCCGTGGTGATCTCGTCGGCGATCACGAGCGACGGCTCGGCCGCCAGTGCGCGCGCGATCCCGACGCGCTGTCGCTGCCCACCGGACAGCTGCGCGGGCAGGCGGTCGGCGAACTCGGGCCCGAGTCCGACCTGGGTGAGCAGGGCGGCCACGCGCTCGCGCGAGGACGAGCCGCTGAACAGCCGGAGCGGCCGCGCGACGGCTGCACCCACGGTGCGCCGCGGGTTGAGCGACGTGTCCGCGTTCTGGAACACGAGCTGCACGGCGCGCCGCAGGGCGGGCGCGCGGCCGGCGATCGGCTCGCGCAGGTCGCCGCTCGTCGTGCCGTCGTCGTACGCGAACGTCCCCGACTCGGCCGGTACCAGGCCGGCCAGCGCCGTCGCGAGCGTCGACTTGCCGCTGCCGGACTCGCCGACGACGGCGAGCGTCTCGTGCGCGGCGATCGTGAACGAGACGCCGTCGACGGCGGCCGGCAGGCCGCGGCCGTAGCGGATCACCAGGTCGTCCGCGGTCACCACGGGGCGGGCGGGACTTCCGGGAGGCACGGTGCCGGTGGCCGTGGAGCCGACCGTCCCGGGGGCGGTCGCGTCGTCGGGCACGTGGCCCGTCCCTCCAGGCCGTCGCCCGTCCGGCACCGCGGCCAGCAGGGCGCGCGTGTACTCGTGCTGCGGTGCGGCGAAGAGCGCCGTGGTGGCGGCGTGCTCGACGACCTCGCCGTCGCGCATCACGGCGATCTCGTCCGCCATGGCGGACACCACCCCGAGGTCGTGGCTGACGAGCAGGACGGCCATGCCGAGCTGCCGACCGAGGTCGGCGACCAGGTCGAGGACCGCGGCCTGCGTGACCACGTCGAGGGCGGTGGTCGGTTCGTCGAGGACGAGCACGCGCGGTCGGGCGGCGACGGCCATCGCGATGGCGATGCGCTGCTGCTGCCCGCCGGACAACTGGTGCGGGTACCGGCGGACGATCCCGTCGGGGTCCGGCAGCCGGACCAGCCGGACCAGCTCGGCGACGCGTTCGGGGCCGTCGGGCTCGCCGTGGGCGCGGAGGGCCTCGCGGATCTGCTCGCCGACGCGCATCGACGGGGTGAGCGCCTGTCCGGCGTTCTGGGCGACGACCGAGGCGGTGCCGCCGCGGAGCGCCCGGCGGCCGGCCGGCGACAGGGCGAACACGTCGGCGCCGTCGACGCGGACCGTCCCGCCGTCGATCGCCGACCCGGCGCGCAGGTGTGCGAGGAGCGTTCGCGCGACGGTCGACTTGCCGCTGCCGGACTCGCCGACCAGGCCGAGGGTGCGACCGGCCTCGATCGTGAACGAGACACCCCGGACGACGGGGACGCGTCGCTTGCCGGCGGCGTACGAGATGGACAGGTCGTCGACGCGGACGATCGCGTCGGGCACGGTCGTCGTCGCGGCGGACGTCGTGCCGGTGTCGGTGCGGGTCATGCGCTGACTCCCTGCTTGGCGCGGTCGACGCCGAGCGACTTGCTCAGGCCGTCGGCCGCGAGGTTCAGTCCGATCACCAGCGTGGCGAGGGCCACGATCGGGGCGAGGGTGCCGAGCGGCACCACGGTGAGCGCGGTGCGGTTCTCCTGCACCATCAGGCCCCAGTCCGGGGTCGGCGGGTTCGCGCCGAAGCCCAGGAAGGACAGCGACGCGACGAGCAGCACGATCCACGAGGCCCGCATCGCGTACTCGACGAGCACGACGTCGAGCACGTTCGGCAGGATCTCGCGGAACACGATCGACAGCGGCCGCTCGCCCCGGGCGCGGGCAGCGGTGACGTAGTCCTGGGTGATCACGGTGCGGGCGGCGCCGCGGACGACCCGGGTCACCGCGGGGGCGTAGACGACGGTGACGGCGAGGACGATGACCCAGAGGCCGGCGTCGAAGACCGTCACGACGACCAGGAGCGCGAGGATCGACGGCACGCTGAGCAGGGCGTCGACGACGCGCATGACGACCTCGTCGAACCAGTTGTCGGCGTAGGCCGTGACGCAGCCGAGCACGGTGCCGACCGCGACGGCGATCGTGGTGGCGAGGAAGGTCACGGACAGCGCGTACCGGCCGCCGTTCAGCGTGCGGGACAGCACGTCCCGGCCGTACTGGTCGGTGCCGAGCCAGTGCGTCCACGTCGGACCGGCGAGCACGTCGCCCGCGTTCGTGGCGACCGGGTCGTGCCCGGCGATGACCGGCGCGAGCAGGGCGAGGACGACGTGCAGGGCGATGAGGCCGAGGCCGATGCTCAGCGCCGTCGACCCGCGCAGGGGTGCGAGCGCGCCGGCGAGCACGTCGCGTCCGACGCGGCGGCGGGGTGCGGTGGCGGTCATGCGGCGGCCTTCCTGGTGCTGCGGGCGCCGCGGGTGCGCGTGCGCGGTCGTCGCTGGCGGGTCCGCAGCTTCGGGTCGAGTGCGAGCGCGACGAGGTCGGCGGCCAGGTTGCACACGACGTAGATCAGGGCGCTCAGCAGGGCGATCGCCTCGATTGTGGGCAGGTCGCGGTTGAACACCGACTCGAGCATGAGCTTGCCCATCCCCGGGTAGTTGAAGACGTTCTCGACCACCACGACACCGCCGAGCAGCCACGCGACGTTGAGCGCGACGACGTTGAGCGTCGGCAGCAGGGCGCTCGGCACCGCGTGCTTCCACACCACCCGGCGCATCGTCAGGCCCTTGAGCTCGGCCGTCGTGGCGAACTCCGACGCCATCACGTCGATGGTCGACGAGCGGGCCGTCCGCACGATGTAGGCGGCCATCGCGAGCGTCAGCACGATGATCGGCAGCCAGATGGTGGGCAGCAGCTCGGCGACGGTGGCGTCGCTCCCCCGCAGCACGACGGCGGGGAACACCGGAAGGCCGATCGCGAACAGCAGCACCAGGACGGTGGCGACCATGAACTCCGGCACGCTCATCACGACCAGGCTGACGATCGAGATCACCTTGTCGCTCGGACGACCGCGGCGGACACCGGCGACGACACCGAGCGTCAGGGACACCGTGACGCCGACGAGCATCGCGGGCACGGCGATGAGCATGCTGTTCCGGAAGGCCGTGAACAGCGTCGGGGCGACCGGTTCCCCGCTGACGAGCGAGGTGCCGAAGTCGCCGTGCACGGCGCCGCCGAGCCACTGCAGGTAGCGGAGCCAGACGTTCTGGTCGAGACCGAGGGTCTCGCGCAGGTGCTTCACGGCGTCGGGGGTGGCGTTCTGCCCGAGCAGCTGCTGGGCGACGTCACCGGGGAGCGCCTGCACCGCGAGGAACACGAACAGCGAGGCGAGCACCACGGTCAGCACGGCGATGCCGACGCGGCGGAGGACGGGGACGAGGACGTCCGACGGTGTGTTCGTGGTCGTCATCGGCGCAGTCCGATCCGCAGGTAGTCGAACTCGAAGCCGTACTCCGAGTAGTTCACGACGTCGCGGGACAACCCCACGAGCCGGTCGCCGAACATCGGCGTCATGTCGGCACCGTCCTCGACGACGAGCCGCTGGGCGTCCTGGTACAGGGTGAGCCGCTTGGCGTCGTCCATCTCGGCGCGGGCGTCGTCGAGCAGCCCGTCGAAGGTCTCGTTCGACCAGGCGCTCTCGTTGTACGACGACCCCGAGCGGAAGATCTGGTTGAGCAGCTGGTCGATCGGCCGCCCCGTGAACCAGTAGCTCACCATGAGTGGCTTCTGCATCCAGATCTGCGTGTAGTACGAGTCCGAGCTGGCGTTGCGGACGGTCAGACGGATGCCCGCATCGGCGACGGCGTCGCGGTAGGCGACGGCCATCGGGGTGAACACCGACTCGTAGCTCGACGTGTAGATCGCGGCGCGGAAGTCCTCGTGCCCGGCCTGCTTGAGCAGCGCCCGGGCCTTGTCCGGGTCGTACTCGCGGTGGTCGTCGACGAACGCGGCGAGCTGCGGCGGCACGGGGTTGTCCCAACCCGCCGAACCGGTGCCCTGCAGGGCGGTGTCGACGATCTTCCGAGGGTCGTAGGCGAGCTTCATCGCCTGGCGCACCCGCGGGTCGCTGAACTCGTCGCTGGTGGCGAGCATCGGGATCGTGTACCACTGGGCGTTCTTCGACCGGGCGACGGTGGCGCGGTCGGACGCCGAGACCACCCGGGCGGTGGCGAAGTCCAGGTTGGTCTGCGAGATGAGGTCGATCTGCCCGGCGAGCAGGGCGTTCACCCGCGCGGTGGTGTCCTGGATCGAGTAGAAGTCGATGCCGTCGAGCGCCGGGCGGCCGGCGAAGTGGTCCGGGAACGCCTCGACGCTGCCGGCACCGGCGGGGGTGAACGACGACAGCCGGAACGGCCCCGTCCCGATCCCGGTGCGGCCGATGTCGGCGATGGCGTCGGCCGGCACGATGTAGCACTGGTAGGCCGTGAGCAGCGACGGGAACTCGGCGTTGGGCTTGGTCAGCGAGAAGCGCAGCGTGTACGGGTCGACGGCGCGCATCGAGTCGGCGTCCATGACCTCGCCGAGCACCCCGGCCTGCGGGCTGCCGGTCTTCTCGTCGAGGATGTGCCGGATGCTCGCGATGGCGTCGTCGGCGGTGAACCGAGAGCCGTCGTGGAAGGTCACGCCCCGGCGGAGCGCGAAGGTCCACTCGGTGCCGTCGGCGTTCGCGGACCACTCCTCGGCCAGGTCCGGGACCGGGGTGCCTTGCTGGTCGAGCTTGACGAGCCGGTTGTACAGCGCGCCGAGGTACTCGTAGGCCGACAGCGAGCTCGCGGAGTCGAGGGTCTCGGCGGCGGACGCGGCGGGCCGCGCGATGCGCAGGCGTCCGCCGCGACGGGCGACGCCGGTGGCCGCGGCCTCGGGGATCGTGGGGGTGCCGGCGGTCGCACCGGAGCTGCATCCGGCGAGCGTGAGCAGGCCGAGGCCGGCCAGACCGGCGGCGCCGGTGATGAGCGCCCGACGGCTCGGACCGTGGGCATTGCGGGGTTCGGGGACGATGGGCTGCATTCGGGGTGACCCCTCCTGTAATCGTTCCGGTGAACGATAGAGGTCCCGGGCCGATCCCCCAAGCCCGCTCCTGACGCGCGGATCACCACCGCGTCCGACCCGATCGGCGAGCCCGCGCGGATCCGCCGCCGCGCACGACCGTTCCGTACACGGGTGGAACGTTTACCAACCCGTTACACGGCACCGCCCGGCACACGGCATGATCGGGAACGCACCGACGTCCCCGAGGAGGACCATGGCCACGTTCACCCGCGGGTTCGGCGGTCGCCGCGACGACCGCGACGACACCCGCATCCCGCCAGGTCAGACCCTGGTCCGCGACTGGCCCGTCCTGTCCGCCGGGGCGACGCCCGACATCGAGCCGACCGACTGGGCCTTCTCGATCCGCACCGAGTCCGGCCTGCACCAGTGGACCTGGGACGAGGTGCACGCACTCGGCGTCGAGGACGTCACGGTCGACATCCACTGCGTCACGCACTGGACCAAGCTCGACATGCCGTGGCGGGGTGTCCCGCTCGACCGCCTGTTCGCGGACGTCGAGACCGAACTCGACTACTGCATGGTGCACAGCTACGGCGGCTACACGACCAACGTCCCGCTCGACGAGCTGCTCGACGGCAAGTCCTGGATCGCGTTCGAGGCCGACGGCGAGCCCCTGACGCCCGAGCACGGTGGGCCCGCCCGCCTGCTGGTCCCCCACCTGTACTTCTGGAAGAGCGCCAAGTGGGTGCGCGGCATCGTCATGCAGTCCGACGACGAGCCCGGCTTCTGGGAGAACGCGGGCTACAACCTGCACGGCGACCCGTGGAAGGAAGAGCGGTACTGGTGACGCTCCCCGACACCGGCCTGGAGGCACGGATCACCCCCGTCGCTCGTCCCGCCACCCGCAGGCGGCCGGCCTGGCACGCCGCCACCGTCGCGTCCGTCGGCCGCGAGACGACGAACGCGCGGCGGATCGTCCTGGACGTCCCGACCTGGCCGGGCAACGACCCCGGGCAGCACCTGGACCTGCGGCTGACCGCCGAGGACGGCTACCAGGCACAGCGCTCGTACTCGATCGCGTCGGCCGGCCCCGCGACCGACGTCGTCCTCGCGGTCGACCGGGTGGACGGCGGCGAGGTCTCGCCGTTCCTCGTCGATGCCGTCGAGGTCGGCGATGCACTCGAGGTCCACGGCCCCCTGGGCGGCTGGTTCGTCTGGCGGCCGGGCGAGTCCACCCGGCCGGTGCAGCTCATCGCCGGCGGCTCCGGCATCGTGCCGCTCGTCGCGATGGTGACCGCCCACGCCGAGGCGGACGACCCGGCGCCCTTCCGGCTCCTCGCGGCCGTCCGCACACCGGACGACGTCTTCTTCCGTGCGGAACTCGACCAGGCGCTCGCGAGCCGGGCACCGCTCGAGGTGACCCACGTGTACAGCCGCACCGCGCCTCCAGGCTCGACCGTGCCGGCCGGACGGCTGACGCGGGACACGCTCGCTGCCGCGGTGTTCCCGCCGGACGCGGGCGCCCTGGTCTACGTGTGCGGGTCGACGCCGTTCGTCGAGCAGGTGCTGCGCTGGCTCACCGAGCTCGGACACGACACGAGTGACGTCCGCGCCGAACGGTTCGGGGGCAACTGATGGTCGTCGTGGACGGCAACGCGCTGGCGGGGACACTGGCCGACAGTCTGGGACCCGAGCCGACCGTGGTCGCCCTGCGCTGCGCCGGGTGCGGGTCGCTCGGGGTGCTCGGGCAGACCACCGTCTACCGCACCGCGATGGGGTCGGTGGCGCGCTGCCGCGGGTGTGACACGGTGCTCGTCACGGTCGTCGAGTCCGGGGCCCGACGGTGGGTGGGGTTGCCCGGCGCCCGCACGATGTCGGCGCCGATACCGGACGGCATCGAGTAGCACAAGGCTTGCGCGGCGGGTCGTGCGGGTTTCTTGCGGGTTCCCGCAACCGTGGATCCGGTTCCCACCCGAACGGGGGACGGCTCCGGATACATCCTCGGAACTGCGCCGGGCCACCCACCCGGCGCGTGCCAGTGGGGGCAGGGTCGCCTCCGCGCCCGGTGGGCGCGGGAACCCGAAGCCTGCGCCCGCTGGGCCCCCACGCCTTCGGTGCCGCGACGCCCCGCAACGACGGAACCCCCGCCGCTCTTCCGAGCGACGGGGGTTCCGGTCTTCCTGTTCTGAGCGGATGACGAGATTCGAACTCGCGACCCTCACCTTGGCAAGGTGATGCGCTACCACTGCGCCACATCCGCATTCACACGCCGTCCTGGCCGTGCGGAGATGACTCTACCCGAAGAAGGGCGGCATCACCGGTTCCGGTGAAGGTTCCGGGCGTGTCCGGCGCGGCGCGGGCGGTCCGTCAGGTCGACGGAGTTCGATCGGACCATGAGCTACGTGCACGACAATCCCGGCGGGACCGAGGCCCACGGCGTCGACCTGGTCGACGGCGACGCCCCCGCGATCCGGATCCTGGTGCACGGCGACCTGCCGACCACGATCGAGCACGAGGGCCGCACCTGGCTCGCGACGGGCGACGCCCACGACGCGGGCGACGACGACACCCCGCCGATCGCGATCTACCGCCCGATCTGAGCCGACCCAGGGCTGCCCGTCAGTGGCCGCGGACGTCTCCCGTCAGGATCGCGTGCTCGACACCCGCTGACAGCTCGTCGTGCAGGGCGTCCGCGAAGAACTCTCCGGCACCCAGGCTGATGAGGTGCGCGACCGCGGCCTCGGCGGCCGGGAACCCGGGCTCCCACTCGTCGTGCAGGAACGCGCGGACGTGTCCGGACTCGTGCACGACGACCACGCCGATGTGCTCGTGCCGGGTGCCGTCCTCGAGCACGGCGTCGAAGACGATGGGTTCGGTGTCCTCGCCGAGCTCCTCGAGCAGGACGGTACCGCTCCCCGGCCACTCCGTCCGGTACGGCGGCAGGTCGGGTGCGTGCAGGTGCCCAGCGAGCTCGTCCGACGCCGACTCGATGTGTCCGGTGGACAGGTACTCGTCGACGACGTCGTGGATGCGGGCGTGCAGGTCCGGCTCGTACTGCCACCAACGCTGGTGCACGGTGCGGAGCCACTCCTGGGTCGCGGCGTCGGCCGAGGCCGAGATCCCCACGAGCTGCGGTGCGGTGCCGGGCGAACCGACGACCTCGAGCTGTTCGTCGTGCGTCTCGACCGTGATCGACCCGGTGGTCTCGTCCGGGTGCACGCCGTGGACGTCCTCGGGCGCGGCGGCCCAGATGCTGGCGGGGAGCTTCGGCGGCAGGTCGAAGGGCACCGCGATCGCGGGTTGCGTCATCGCGTGGTCGATAGCGTCGCCGAGGTGCACCTCGTCCGCCCGGGACCCCATCACGATGCCACCGGCCGGCGGGACGAGCGACAGGTGTTCCAGGTCGTCCGGCGCGGCGTTCATCGAGGTGAGCACCGCGGTGTCGGCCCACTGCACGAACGCGCCGGCGGACCGGTCGTCCTCACCGAACGGCACGTCCCACACCGACGGGTCCGTGAGCACCCACGATGCGGTGCGGCCGGCCGGTCCGTGGCGGACGGCGTCGACGATCGCCGGCACCAGTCCGGGCAGCGCCCGGTACGCGGGACGGACCGTGAGCCGGTCGACGGCGAGCAGGTCGGGCTTGCCGAGCATCTCGGCGGCGTGGGTCTGCAGCGAGAAGAACGTCTCCCCCGTCGCGTCCTGCGCGGCGACGGCGGACGCGAAGGACCCGGCGACGTCGGAGACCTGGTAGCCGAGCACCAGCGCCTCGAGCGACTCCGGTGCACGGCTCGTGAACGCGGTGACCTCGGCGACGGAGACCGCCTCGGTCTCGTCGTCGTCGTCGGTGATCGGGACGCGGACGTCGATCACCCACCGGTCGACGTCCTGCCCGGGGTAGGCGTCACCGTCCTCATCCGAGATCGTGATGTGCACCAGGCGCAGGGAACCGTCCCAAGCGTCGTGGACGTGCTGGGCGATGGCGGCATCGGGGTCGTCGTTCACGGACGCAACGGTACCGGTGCGGAGGGCACCGGCCCGAGCCGCGTGCCCGAGGAGGCGTACGCGGAGCACGACGGGCACCGCGTCAGCAGGTCGTGGGTGCAGTCGATCACGTGCTCGAGGAACCGCTCGGCATCGGCCAGCTGGTCACGCTGCGCCCGGATCCGGCGGAGACGTTCGGCGATCACTCCGGACCGGTCGGGTTCACTCCGCCGGAGCACCAGCCGGATCTCCGCCAGGCTCATGCCGACGCCCTGGCAGGCCCGGACGACCTGCAGGCGACGGACGTCTTCCTCGGAGTACTCCCGGTGTCCCGACGGCGCTCGATCGGGGACGACGACCCCCGTGTCGTGCCAGTGCCGCAGCACGTGGGCCTCGACGCCGATCCGCCGAGCTGCTGCACCGATCCGCACCGTGCCCCGTTCGTTCCTCTTGACCTCAGGTCGACCTGAGGTCCTAGCGTCAGACCATGCTGCCACGCCGAGTGCCCCTCCCCGTCCCCCTCCCCGCTCCGGTCCCCGTCGTCGTGGACGGCACGACCATCGCCACGAGGGTCCTCGTGCCGTCAGGACCGGCACGCGGCGACGTCGTCCTGTGCCACGGCACACCCTGGTCGTCGGCGGTCTGGACCGAGGTCGGCCGGGCGCTCGCGCAGGACCACCGGGTGTTCCTCTGGGACATGCCCGGGTACGGCGACTCGGACCGCGGGCCGACCGTGGACACCACGCTCCGAGCACAGGCGATCCGTCTCGGCGCGCTCCTCGACCGGTGGGGGCTCGATCGACCCCACCTGGTCGCACACGACGTGGGCGGCGCAGTGGCGCTCCGGGCGCACCTGCTGCACGGTGCCGAGTACGCGAGCCTGTTCCTCTGGGACGCCGTCGTGCTCGACCCCTGGGGGTCTCCGCTCTTCCGGCTGGTGGCGGAGCACCGTGACGTCTTCGACCGACTCCCCGGCGACCTGCACGCCGCCCTGGTGCGGCAGTACATCGACGGTGCGTCGTCGCGGGGCTTCTCGCCGGCGGACCTCGAGACCCTGGCGCGGCCGTGGGCCGGCCCCGAAGGGCAGGTCGCGTTCTCACTCCAGATCGCCGCGCTGACCCCCGACGACACCCGGGCCGTGGCCGAGCTGTTGGGCTCCGTGCGGTGCCGGACCCGGATCGGGTGGGGGCGGCAGGACCCCTGGATCCCCCTGCACCAGGCGTACGACCTGCAGACGGCGCTGCCGGGGCACCCCGAGGTCGTCGTGCTCGACGACGTCGGCCACCTCGCGCCGTGGGAGGACCCCGTCGCGGTCACGGCCGCACTCCGGCAGTGGGTGCACCGTCCGGAGAGTTCGGATTGACCCGCACGGCGTCGTTCAGATCAGGGCGCGGGCGGCGAGCACGACGGCCGCTCCCCCGACGGTCAGCGCCGCGAGTACGGACAGCACCACCGCGACGGTGTCCCGCCGGGCCGGGGCACTCGAGCGGACGGCACCGGCGACGAGCTGCTGGGCCGCCGCCAGGGACGCTGCGCTCCCGAGTGGGCGGTCGTCCTGGTCGAACGCCAGGAACCGCCCACGGACGTGCAGCACGAGCCCCAGGCTGGTCCCGTGGTCGCGCGCCACCCACGACTTCGGTCCCTGCTGCTCCCAGCGGACGGCGAGCATCAGGGGCCAGGGACCGGCAGGCCGGTCCGCTCCCCCTCCGGACGCGGCCAGCTGAACGCGACGACGAGCTGGACGACACCGAACACGATGAGCACGCTCCCCACCGCGGCCACCGTCACGAGCGCGCCGAGGCCCGGCAGGTTCATCACCAGGATGCCGCTCAGCACACTGAGCACGGCGAGCACCACGGTCAGCGCACGGCGGCCCACCCACGGTGCGTAGATGAGTGCGATGCCCTCGATGATCCAGGCGAACCCGAGCAGCAGCGCCACCCACCGCGCCCCGATCGGCGGGAACACGATCGCGACGACACCGCCGGCGACCACCAGCGCCCCGAGGACCACCAGCCCGGCCTGACGCCACCAGACCCGAGGGTGCACCTGGAGTCCCCGGACGACCAGCGCCGCCCCCGACACGACCAGGTAGATCCCGAAGACCCACGACACCGCGAACAGCGTCGCGTGGGGCAGGACGATCGCAGCCAGTCCGGCGAGCACGCCCACCGCGCCGACGATCCCGAACGCCACCCGGATCCCGTCGCCGCCCTGCGGAAGCGAGCCAGTCCGCTGGCCGACGTCACGTTCGTCACGCATGTCCGTCCGACCTCCCTGCAGGTCCCGACTGGTGCTGTGGTGCTGGTGGGTGCTGGCGACCTGTGATCGCCCGTGCGGTGCGTCCTGCGCACAGGACTACACCCGAAGGTGAGCACTTGTCCATGTCCCATGCGTGCGCATGAGGCCACGCCTCCAGTCCCGGCGGACGAGCGCCGAGCGCTCCGTGGACGGTAGCCTGACGCGCCGGCCGACGAACCACCGGCGATCGCGACGGCAGACCAGACGGAGGACCACGGTGCCAGCACTCGGAGACGGCCGCGCCGACGGCGTGTGGTGCACGCTCGGCGAACCCCGGACCACCGCGCAGATCGCCCAGAACGGGTTCGCCTGGCTCGGCCTCGACGCCCAGCACGGCGCCTTCGACGACGCCACACTCCTGGCGACGATGCCGGCGCTCGCCGCGGTCGCACCGCAGGTCCCCGTTGCCATTCGCGTCGCCGAGGGCTCGGACGCCGCGATCGGCCGTGCGCTCGACCTCGGCGCCGACATCGTGATCGTCCCGATGATCGAGACCGTCGAGCAGGCCGAGCACGCCGTCCGTGCCGCGCACTACCCACCGCGGGGCCGACGGAGCTGGGGGCCGATGGCGGGTGTCTGGGGCGGCGCGGCACCATCCGCCGCCGCTGCCGACCCCGAGGTGTGGGTGATGCTCGAGACACCCGAGGGCCTCCGTGCGGCCGAGCAGATCCTGGCGGTCCCGAGCGTCTCGGCGGTGTTCGTCGGCCCCTTCGACCTGTCGATCGGGCTCGGCGTGGATCTGCGCGAGCTGCTCGACGCCGACAGCGCCACGGACCCCCTCCCCGCGATCGTCGCCGCAGCCCGCCGCGCCGGCAAGCGCACCGGCGCCTTCGCCGGTGACCTGGCCCGCGCCGAACGGCTCCGCGCGCTCGGGTTCGACCGCGTCGCCGTCGTCACCGACGGGACCCTGCTCGCCCACGGTGCGGCCGCGGTGCTCGGTGCCGCAGCCACCGGTCGCACCTCGTACTGACGGCTCGACAGCGGCGTCCGCGCAAGCGAGCGGCCCTCGTCCGCGTCCTCGGCGCCGCTGGGAGGGCGTGCCCGCGCCCCGGTCCACACTCGGTCGGGAACCCGAGCCGACCGCGACCGCAGAGAGGACGAGACATGACCGACGTCTCCAGCCAACCGCCCGCCGAGGGCGACGACCGCCGCATCCTGACGAACCGCCAGGGCCACCCCGTCTACGACAACCAGAACCAGCGCACCGTCGGGGCCCGTGGCCCGGCGACGCTCGAGAACTACCAGTTCCTCGAGAAGATCAGCCACTTCGACCGCGAACGGATCCCGGAGCGGGTCGTGCACGCGCGCGGTGCCGTCGCCTTCGGGTACTTCGAGGCCACCGGCACGTGGGGTGACGAACCCATCGCGCAGTACACCCGCGCGAAGCTGTTCCAGGAGCCCGGCAAGCGCACCGACCTGGCGATCCGGTTCTCCACCGTGATCGGCGGCCGTGACTCCTCCGAGGCTGCCCGCGACCCGCGCGGCTTCGCCGTGAAGTTCTACACCGAGGACGGCAACTGGGACCTCGTCGGCAACAACCTCGGCGTCTTCTTCATCCGCGACGCCATCAAGTTCCCCGACGTGATCCACTCCCTCAAGCCCGACCCCGTGACCTTCCGCCAGGAGCCGGCGCGCATCTTCGACTTCATGTCGCAGACCCCCGAGTCGATGCACATGCTCGTCAACCTGTTCAGTCCACGCGGCATCCCCGCGAACTACCGCGCCCAGCAGGGCTTCGGCGTGAACACCTACAAGTGGGTGAACGCGGACGGTGACACCAAGCTCGTCAAGTACCACTGGATCCCGTCGGTGGGCGTGTCCTCGATGACCGAGGCCGACGCCGCCGCGGTGCAGGCCGGCGACCTCGGGCACGCGTCGAAGGACCTGTACGAGGCGATCGAGCGTGGTGAGTACCCCGAGTGGGAGCTCCGTGTGCAGCTCATGGACGACCACGAGCACCCGGAGCTCGACTTCGACCCGCTCGACGACACGAAGGTGTGGCCGGAGAACGAGTTCCCGCCGAAGCCCGTCGGCAAGATGGTCCTGAACCGCAACGTCACGAACCACTTCGCCGAGAACGAGCAGCTGTCCTTCGGCACCGGCGTGCTCGTCGACGGCCTGGACTTCTCCGACGACAAGATGCTCGTCGGCCGCACGTTCTCGTACTCGGACACGCAGCGCTACCGCGTCGGCCCGAACTACCTGCAGCTGCCGGTGAACGCCCCGAAGAACGGCGCCGTCGCGACCAACCAGCGCGACGGACAGATGGCGTACCACCAGGACCACGGCGGCGAGAACCCGCACGTCAACTACGAGCCGTCGATCACCGGCGGCCTGCGCGAGGCGGAGTACCCGACCCACGACGACCAGGGGCCGGAGATCGTCGGGCGTCTCACCCGCAAGCGGATCCCCCGGACGAACGACTACACCCAGGCCGGCCAGCGGTACCTGCTCCTGCAGGACTGGGAGCGCGACGACCTCGTCGCGAACTTCGTCGACCTCATCTCGCAGGCGGCCCGTCCGGTGCAGGAGCGCATGCTCTGGCACTTCTACATGGTCGAGGACGACCTGGGTCGTCGCGTGGGCGAGGGACTCGGCATCACCCTCGACGAGGTCAAGGACCTGCCCCCGCTGCAGTCCCAGACGCTCAGCGACGACGAGCTCGCCCGCCTGGCGAACCTCGGCCACAACGGCTCCCGCGACGTCGACGGGCTGATGATGACGCACTGCGTCCCCGACGAACGTGCCGTGCGCGTCTGACACGCGACCCCAGGACGGACGGGAGGCCCGGTGCCAGCTGGCACCGGGCCTCCCGTCCGTCTCGCTGCCGTCACCTGCCGCAGCGCATCACGGACAACCCGGGACGGCGCCAGGGAGGCCACGCTCATCGTGGATCGACAGGAGCGACTCCGCGACCCCGACCGGCACGATCGCGCGGTCGTCGCTCCCGTCCCGTTGATCCGCACCGATGCGACTCAAGGAGGCCGCGATGGAACACACGACTCCCCGGCGGTGTGGCGCGAACGCGTCCGCTGCCCACCGACTCCTCGCTGGGACACCACGATGAGGGCCCGGAACCTCGCCGCCGCTGCGATGGTCACGGCTGCCGTCGGCATCGTCGTCTCGCGCCGCCGACGCGGCGCACCCGGGCCCGCACGGAAGGGGCTGGCCGAACCGCGTTCCGGCTGGCATGCGGTCACGGTGAACCGCGGGCAGGACGAGGTGCTGCCAGGCGGGCGGATCCCCGCGCCGCTCACGGCGTTCGGGCAGGACGTCGAGGTGGAGGCCCGTCCCGCGCCCGGCGATCGTGGCACCGAGCTCCGTGCCCGGTTCCGTGGCGGCGGCCCGGATTCTCAGGGTCGGCTGCGGGCCGCTCTGCGTGAGGCGAAGCAACTCATCGAGGTCGGCGAGGTGCTCCGGGTGGATCCGGTCCCCCACGGCCGACGGAAGGCCACACCCACCGGCGCGTTGGTGGACGTGGCGACGAAACGGAGCAACGAGGAGGGTGTGCTGTGAAGGCGCTCTGTTGGACCGGGGTCAACGAGACCGCGGTGGAGACGGTGGAGGACCCGAAGATCCTCAACGAGCACGACGTGATCCTGAAGGTTCGTCTGAGCACCACCTGCGGCTCGGACCTGCACCTGCTCGGCGGGTACATCCCGACCATGCGATCCGGTGACGTCCTGGGGCACGAGTTCATGGGCGAGGTCGTCGAGACGGGATCGGCCGTCACGAAGCACAAGGTGGGCGACCGGGTCGTCGTCTGCTCGTTCATCGCCTGCGGGCAGTGCTGGTACTGCACCCACGGGCAGTTCTCACTCTGCGACAACGGCAACCCGAACCCGGGGCTGACCGAGGCGATGTGGGGGTCGTCGATCGGCGGCTGCTTCGCCTACAGCCACGCGCTCGGCGGGTTCGCAGGCAGCCACGCCGAGTACGTCCGCGTGCCCTACGCCGATCAGGGGGCGTTCACGGTCCCCGATGGTGTGTCCGACACGGCCGCCCTGTTCGCCTCCGATGCCGCACCCACCGGGTGGACCGGAGCCGACCTGGCCGGGATCACACCGGGTGACACCGTCGCAGTGTGGGGCGCCGGTGGTGTGGGCCAGATGGCCGCTCGTGCAGCGATGCTCCTCGGCGCCGAGCAGGTGATCGTGATCGACCGTCTGCCCGAACGGCTGCGACAGGTGCGCGAGCACATCGGTGCCGAGACGCTCGACTACACGAGCGACGCCGTGCTCCCGGAACTCAAGGAACGCACCGGCGGTCGGGGTCCCGACGTGTGCATCGAGGCCGTCGGCATGGAAGCGCACGGCACCGGACCGCTGTACCTGTACGACCAGGCCAAGCAGCAGCTGCGGTTGCAGACCGACCGGCCGACCGCCCTGCGCGAGGCGATCTACGCCTGCCGGAAGGGCGGCAGCCTGTTCTCACTCGGGGTCTTCGGTGGGCTCGTCGACAAGTTCCCGTTCGGCGCGATCATGAACAAGGGCATGACCGTCCGCGGCGCTCAGCAGCACGGGCACCGCTACATCCCGATGATCCTCGACCGCATCGCCGCGGGCGAGATCAGCACCGAGCACCTCGCCACGCACGTGATGCCACTGTCGCAAGGGCCGCGCGGGTACGAGATGTTCAAGAACAAGGACGACGGCTGCGTCCGCGCCGTCTTCACCCCCGGCGTGTGACGACCGACCACGCAGCGGACAGGAGGAAGGAACGACCATGAAGGCACGACGATGAACGATCGGATTCTCTCCACGCGCCGGGCCCTCGTCATCGTGGGGGTCGGGGTCCTGGCCGGGGTCGCGTTGACCTTCACCGGGGCTCCGTCCCTCGGGCCGCTCGCGGCCTGGTGCACGGCCGGCCTGATCGCGCTGGTCCAGGTCTGGCACAAGTGCTGGCGCCAGGACGCCGACGGCACCGAGCGTCTCGCACGCGAGGAGTCCGAGACACGGGTCAGTGACAACGCGCTCATCGTGGCCTGTTTCGCGAGTCTCGCCGCCGTCGTCCTGGCGCTGAGCGAAGCCAGCCAGGCGCGAGATCCGGCCTCCGTCGCGGCGGTCATCCTGGGCGTGCTCGGCACGATGGTGGCGTGGGCGTTGGTCAACACGGTCTACGCCTTGAAGTACGCCCGGATGTTCTTCCTCGACCACCGGGGCGGCGGGTTCGACGTCAAGCAGGACGGGCGGCCGACCTACAGCGACTTCGCCTACTTCGCCTTCACGATCGGCATGTCGTACGCGGCACCAGAGGTCGAGCCGGACGACAGCGAGACCCGGCGGAAGGCGTTGCCGCACGCGCTGCTGTCGTACTTCTTCGGGACGGTGCTGATCGCGGTCGCCCATCAACCTGGTGACGAACCTCGGTCAGGGGTGAGCGGAGGAATCCTCGTCGCCCCTAGGCTGACCGGCGTGACCGACCTCGCTCCTGACCAGACCGCGCCGAGCGCCGCCGGGTCCCCCGCATCGGCAGCCGTGCCGGTACCGCCCCTGAGCCTGCTCGCGGTGGTGGCGATCGCCCTCGCGTTCGTGGCACCGATCGGCGGTCTCGTCGTCGGGTTCATCGCGCGGCGCGACGTGCGACTGACCGGTGAGCGGGGCGACGGCATCGCGTTCGCAGCGATCCTGATCGGGGCGACGCTGACGTTGTTCGGGGTCATCGTGCCGCTGTTCCTCGGCGGTGCCGGGTTCTTCGACCTGGACCTCCAGCTCTGAGCACCGGACGCCGGTCGTTACCCTGATCGAGTGGGGAACGATGACGACGTCTCGACGCTGATCCGCCCGGCCACGCTCGCTGATGCGGATGCGATCGCCCACGTGCACACGGTGTCGTGGCGAGAGACCTACGGCCGGTTCGTCGACGACCCGGACACGAGCCCGTGGTTCGACGCGGGTCGCCGGGTCGACATGTGGCGGTCGACGCTCGCGAGCTCTGACGCCCGAGGAGCCGTCCGGGTCGCCCTCGACAGTTCCGGGGTCGTGGGCTTCGCCGCGGCGCAGACGACCCCCGAGCCGGATGCCGTCCGCCCCGAGGAGCTGACGACGCTCTACGTCCTGGCCCGTGCGCAAGGAACCGGCGCCGGCCAGGCACTCCTCGACACCGTGCTCGCCGATCGTCCGGCGTCGCTGTGGGTGGCAGCGGACAACCCGCGGGCGCACGCCTTCTACCGGCGGAACGGCTTCACGCCCGACGGTGCCGAGTCGGCGTTCGGACCCATCCCGCGGACAGTCCGGTTGGTTCGCTGAAGCGTCAGTCCACGGCCGGCGCGGAGATGTCCCACACGGTGGTCTCCTCGTACTGCTCGGACCAGCCGCGGCGCATGCGGGCGGCGGCACGGTCGAACGCGTCGACGACGTCGGTGTCCGGCGTCAGCAGCGCCTGCAGGCGGATGCCGTCGTAGAGGGCGAGCAGCTGCTGTGCCCCGCGGATCGGGTCCATCGTCGCCGGTTCGCGGCCGGCGCGGACGTCTTCCTGCAGCGCGGTGCGGACGGTCTCGCGGAACTGCAGGTACGCGGACCGGTAGTAGTCGGCGCCGTCCGTCGACGGGTCGGTCGAGATGGCCAGCGTCGCGGCGATCAGGCGCATGAGGGACGGGTCCTCGGCGTGGGCGGAGAGCAGCGCGTGCAGGAACGCCACCGTGCCCTTCTCACCGGCGAGCGGCAGCAGCGGTGCCGACACCGCGCGGGTCCACCGCATCACCGCGGCGGCCAGCAGTGCGTGCTCGGAGGGGAAGAGCTCGAGGAGCTCGGCCTGCCGCATCCCCGACCGGGACGCGACGCCCTCGAGCGAGAAGCGTGACAGTCCCCCGTCGTGGATGAGCGCGATCGCACCGTTGATCGCCCGGGTGCGCGGGACTTCCTCGTCGGCGGCGTTCTGGTTCGTCAGTGGTGCCAGCGGGTGCTTCCGGAACCAGTCCAGGAGTGCGCGAGCGCGGGAGGCCCCGAACGCCGGATCGGTCGGGCGACCCGGGCTGAACAGGTCGCTGAACCCCGGAACGTCGTGCATCAGCGGGTCGAGGGACTGGAACGCCATCGACCAGTCCGGGAACGAGCGCTGGGCGATCGGCTCGTCGAGCAGCACCCGGACGTTCGTGTGCCGCGGGTCGGCCCGGACCTGGTCGAAGCGCTCGCGGACGACGTCGTCCTCGCCCTCGATGATCCCGATGCAGTTGTCGTCGCGGTGCGCGAGCATGCCGGTGACGCCGAGCCGGGTGTTCTTCTCGCGACCGACCGCCAGGATCTGGGCGAGTTCGGAATCCGTGATCGGACGGGTCTGGGTGCTGGTGTAGACGAGCGATCGCATGGTGCTGCTTCCTGGTCGGACGGTCCCCCGGTGTGTGGGAGGCGCCGCCGTGTCGAACCCGAATCGACTCGACGGCACCTCGTGGTCACCGTAACCAGCGGCGACCACCTTCACTGCGACGCAAGACGGTCCGTGGCTCATCGGCACCCGGAGGATGCCGACCTCTGAATGGAACCATCCGGCGTCGGTCCGCGGTACCCCCACAATGGGGAACGCACGTTCTCCGGCTGTTCCTCGGGGTTCGCGTCAGTGCGCGCGGTCGCCCGACGGAGGCGTCTCGAAGATGCGCTCACCCGTCGTCGGGTCCCACCCGATGGTGCGGGGTCCCGCTGATCGCGGGCGTCGTTCGTCCCGCGGGAAGAACGGACGGGCACTGGGCAGGTAGCTGAGCACCGCGGCGACGACGACGCAGACGGCGTCGACGAGGCTCCAGTCCACGCCGTCGGTGGCGATGGTGAGCACTTCGCTGAAGGCAGTCAGCCCGGCGATGATGGCGAGCCAGAGTCGCGCGTTCCCGGAGCCTCGTCCCATCCGCGTCGCCAGCCACACGAACAGTGCCGACCAGGCGAGGACGAGGACGAGCCCGAGCGACGCCCCGATGATCGCGCCGCCGGCTTCGCGCATGGACACGACCATGCCGGGCGCAGCGGCCACGAGGCTGATGATGACGGACGCCCACCAGAGCGCCACGGCGACCGTGACGACCCGCGGTCGCGTGCGCTGTTCGGTGTGCTGTTCCATCAGGTGCTCCCCCGTCGTTCCGCTGGATGCGGCCCGACGATCCTACGATGACGGCGAGGAACCCCGGTCTCGCTGCCTAGGGGCGGTAGTCCTCGCGACATGGCGGGACCTGCGCCGCGTGCGAATCGGTGAACGGCTTCGCGCCCCACATCCCGCCCAGCGTCTTCGCGACCGTCGTGAGCAACCAGCCCAGTCCTCGTGCCACGGTGCTCAGGATCCTCATGGTGCCCCCTCGTCGGGCCCGACCTGCGTGGTCGCCCGTTTGCCACGCTACCGCCGACACGTACCGTTGGCACATGGACGGAACCGATCTCCCGCGCATCGGAGCACCGGCGACGAGGGCGCTCCAGGCCGCCGGAGTGCACACGCTCGCCGACGTCCGCCGTGTCGGTGTCGATCAACTCGCACGGCTGCACGGAATCGGACCGACGGCGCTCCGACGGCTCAGGGAAGCGCTCGAGGCCGAAACAGACCACTGAATCCGGTGGCCTACGCGTCCCGCCGAGCAGCAACCGCCGACGGCAACCGCGATGCCACGAGCGTCCCGACCAGCGCCACGACCGCGAACGCTGCGAACCCGAAGGGCAGCCCGATCGCGCTGCCGACACCACCGACGACGAGCGGTCCCACGGCGTCCCCGGTCTCGCGCCCGAGCTCTGCTGAGCCCATGGTGCGACCGAGCCGGTCCGGCGGAGTCGACCCGGCGAGGTGCGCGAACGCAACGGGCGTCAGCGTGGCGACACCGGCCCCGGCGAGCAGCGCCGCGATGAAGACCGCCACCGCGGACGGCGCGACGGCGACCACCAGGAAGGCCGCGGCAACCGCGGCCGTCCCGGCCACACCCGCCACCCCGGTACCGAGACGCCCGGCGTCGTGCAGTCGGCCGGCGACGGGCTGCACGAGCGACGACGTCACCGCGAGGACGGCGACCGCGAGCGTCGACACCAGGAGCGGGATGCCGAGCTCGGTACCGAGCGCGGGGAGCATCCCGGTCAGTGCACCGATCGCAGCGCTGCCGACGGCCAGGACGACGACCGGGATCAGGAACTGGCGGTCCGTGGCCGCTCGGACCATCACGGCGAGCGTGGCCCGCTGCCGGGGCAGGGGCACGATCGGCTCGACGGCGATCAGCACCGCCACTGCCGTCACGAGGGCCATCACGACCAGGATCCCGAAGAGCCACTGCGTGCTGCCGAACTGCACCACGAGTGCACCGATCACCGGTCCCCCGGCGTAGCCGAGACCCTTCCACGAGCCGTACCGACCGAAGTACGTCCCGCGACGATGCGCCGGCACGAGTCGCGCGACCGCGGCGGACGACGCCGGCGAGAACGCGGAGGCTCCGGCACCCTGCAGCAGGCGGGCGAGCCCGAGCCAGAACGGTCCGGTCCCGAACACGCCGATGAGCGAGGCCGCCGCGAACACGATGAGTCCGCCGACGATCACCGGCCGCGGGCCGATGCGGTCGGAGAGTGCGCCGAAGACCGGCTTGAGGACGAGTTCGGCGACGTCGTAGAGCGCCAGGAAGAGCCCCAGCCACGCGAGCGTCAGACCGAGTTCGAGGTGCTCGCCGCCGACCGCCGCGGCGATGCCGTTCGCCCCGAAGGCGGTCACGAACCCCGCGGCGTACAGCGGAGCGAGCCGAGGGGGCGTGGTCGTCGACGGGGCGGTCACGTGACCACCCTGGCGGACGGCGGACCAGACCGCCAGCGACGGTCGGTGGGTGTCGGTGCGTGCGCCGCCGACGACGACCGATCTGGTCAGTGCGTCCGGTGACCGTCCGTGCCGTACATCTCACGTCGCAGGCGGGTGAACCGTCCCTGGTTGCTGAACCCCCACTTCGCCGCGACGTCCTTGATCAGCTTCGACTCATCGTCGAGGAGCTCCCGGTGCGCCTCGGCGAGCCGGGCGCGGCGCAGGTAGGTCATCGGCGTCATGTCGAGTTGCCGACGGAAGGTCGAATGGAGTCCGCGGGAAGACACCCGTGCCGCCGCCGCCACGTCCTCGAGGGTGATCGGGTCGCTCAGGTGCGAGTCCATGTACGCGGCGGCCCGCCGGACCGTTGCCGCCCCCGCCCCGGTGCCGGCCAAGACCCGCGTGACGGTCTCGAACGGCAGTGCCCAGGTCGCGACGCTGAGCAGGTAGTCGAACGCGGCGGTGCGGACCAGCTCGTTCCGGAACGCAGAGTCCACCCGGACGACGTTCTGGTGGACGTGGGAGACCGCCTGTGCCCAGACGTCGGCACGTTCCGGGATCGGCCGGTGGCCGTGGAGCCGGAGGACGCCGGTGTCGGCTCCCTCGGCACGGACGGCGTGCTGGAGGAGCGAGGACTCCGGCATGTTGACGACGAGCAGCTCCGAACCGTCGTACTCGGCGACGGTCTCCTCCTGACCGAAGAGCACCCCGCCGAGCTCTCCGCCGTCACCGTGCTCGGTCCGGAGTCCGCCGCCGAGTCGGGTGGCCGAGGTGAAGACCCCCGCCGGCTCGACGGTCACCTGCGCGTGGAAGCCCATCGAGAGGCGCGCGATGCTCAGTCGGTCGTCGCCACGGATGTCCGCGCGGAACCGCACCCGACCACGCGGCGGCTCGAGGCGCACCTTCGGGTACATCTCCCCGAGTACTTCACTGACCGCGTCGAAGTCGACGGTGTCCTGCTGCAGCATCATCACGGTCATGCGGTGGTCGTTCTCCCAACAGCCTGCTCGGCTCCGAACGTCCCCACGCTAGCCCACAGCCGCTGGCACGATCCACGAACGACGAAGCCCCCGACCGGACCTGGTGGTCCTGCCGGGGGCTTCGTGGTGGTGGGCGATACTGGGATCGAACCAGTGACCTCTTCCGTGTCAGGGAAGCGCGCTACCGCTGCGCCAATCGCCCAAGTCCCTGCGTGGACCGGAGTCCATCAAGGTCTTGGAGGGTGGATCTGGAGGTGGGGACGGGATTCGAACCCGCATGGACGGCTTTGCAGGCCGCTGCCTAGCCTCTCGGCCACCCCACCATCGAGGTTCACGTCTCCGTGAGTACCCGAACGGTGGGATACCCTCTGGTGAGTCGCGGGCCTTCAAGAAGACCCACACTCGAGCGGATGACGAGATTCGAACTCGCGACCCTCACCTTGGCAAGGTGATGCGCTACCACTGCGCCACATCCGCACTTGTCGTTCCGCTGTCGCGGCGACGACGTAAACTCTATACGCACCGGGGCACTTCCACCAAAATCCTCCCCGTTCACCGGGCGTGTCCCCCGAGTTCATGCGGATCGGGGCGGTTCGACACCCCCTGCGGACAGCGCGCCACACCCGGGCCGCGCGACGTGTTCGATGCACCGCCGGACTTCCGCTAGTATCGATCCGCACGAACAGTGCAGGGGGCGATTGGCGCAGTTGGTAGCGCGCTTCGTTCACACCGAAGAGGTCATCAGTTCGAGTCTGGTATCGCCCACGTAGCAACACGAACACCACCGACAAGAGCCCGACGCAGCAGCGTCGGGCTCTTGTCATCTCATCAGGCCGCAGCACGCGGGCCAGACCACCAGCACGATCGGACGAAGGGGCGCATGACCGACGTCGACCTCGAGTTCGCCCGGGTCCGAGCGGTCCTCGACCGTCCGACCCTGCGGCTCATGTCCCGGCCGACCAGTGCCACGGTCCTCGCCGTGTTCCGCACGGTCTTCGATCGCGACGTGCAGTACGTCCCCGCCGACCGCATGCACCTGCAGGTCGAGGAGCACGTCGCGCGCCTGCAGGCGGCGGGTGCCCGCGTGCCCGCCAGCGACCAGGCGGTGCCGGCAGTCGGCGAGCCGACCGAGGGCGCGCAGGAGGCCCGCCCGAACGGCCGCGCGCTGTGCCGCGAGTGGGTCGGCGCCCAGTGGCTCGTCCGCTCGAACTCCCCCGACGGCGACGAGCAGTACTCCCTGACGAGCCACGCCCTCGAGGCGCTGAGCCTCGTCGACGCCCTGTCGGCCGACCGCGCCCTGATCAGCGAGAGCCGGCTGGCGATGATCGTCGACGCCGTGCACCGGTGGGCGGCCCGGGCCGAACCCGACCCCGACGTGCGGATCCGCCGGATCGACGCCCAGATCGCCGAGCTGCAGGCCGAACGGGAGCGCCTGGAGCACGGCGACGACGTCGTCTCCGTCGACGACGACCGGATGCGCGACGGGTACACGAACATCTCCGACCTGATCCGGCAGCTGCCGAGTGACTTCAAGCGCGTGGAAGAAGCGGTCGCGACGATGCACCGCTCGATCGTCGAGGACTTCCGGCAAGAGGTCCGCCCCATCGGCGAGATCCTCGACGACTACCTGGCGCGCACGGACAACCTGATGGAAGCGACGCCCGAGGGCCGTGCCTTCGAGGGCGCCTTCGAGCTCCTCCGCGACGACGCCCTGCTCCTGCGGCTCCGCGACGACATCGCGACGATCCTGGCGCACCCGTTCGCGCAGGGTCTCGGAGCGGGCGAGCGTCGGGCCTTCCGCAACACCGTGACGATCCTGCGCCAGGGCATCGAGGACGTCCTCGCCCAGCGCCGTCAGCTCACCGCCACGCTCCGCGACCAGATCGTGGCCCACGACGTGGTGCGCGACCGCGAGCTCGACGCGGTGCTCCGCTCGATCAACCGCGGCCTCGCCACCCTGATGGACCAGGGCGGCGCACGCGACCGGATCCCGCTGCCGCTCCTGCCGGCGGCCGCCGAGGTCGGCACGCTGCGCGAGCGCTTCTACGACCCGGACGCCGAGTCCGTGCCGCCGCCCATCGAGGAACCCGACGACGACGTCTTCGAGGACCTCGACGTCGAGATGCTCCGCAAGCACGGTGGGCCGCTCCTGACCGAGCTGCGCGCGGCACTCCGCTTCGCCGAGGCCGACTCCAGCGTCGACGCGTTCCACGGGCTGCCGCCCGAGCAGCGCCGTCCGGTCGAGCTCTTCGGCCTCGCGCACCTGCTGACGGGGCGCGACGACTTCGAGTCCGCCGCGCACGTCGCCGAGCACCGCACGGTCCGCCCCGACGGCACCGCGATCACCTTCCACATGCCCACCGCTGCGCTCGACGACGAGCACCGTCCGGTCGGCGACACACACGACGAGAACGCACAGGAGGCACGGTGAGCGACACGACGCCGGCACCGGTCGACGACACGGTCCCCTACGACGACCCCGCATCCGTGATGCAGGACGACGAGCGTGACGAGTCCAGCTTCGCCCTCTTCGAGGGCGACGAGGGCCGGCTCGACGAGCACCAGCGACGCGCCCTGGTGGCCCTGCTGCGGCACTCGTACGTCAGCTCCCGCACACACCCCGACGAGTGGGGTGCGGTGCTCGACGCCGAGTACCAGCTGCGGTCCCGCCTGAACGACCTGTTCCTCGAGCTGCACGTCGACCGTGACCGCGAGGTCGCGTGGAAGCGCCAGGCCCGGTCGGAGAGCCAGCGCCGCACGTTCCCGACCCTGCTCCGTGACCTGCCGTACACCCGCGAGGAGACGATCGTCCTCGTCTACCTGCGGATGCGCCTGCGCGCCGACGCCCGACCGGGCCCGGACCAGGTCGTCGTCGACCGCTCCGAGATCCTCGGGCACGTGGCGGGTTTCCGTCCGGCGACCGCGACCGACCGCACCCGCGACGAGGGCCGTGTCACCAAGGCGATCGAGCGCCTCGTGACCGCACGCATCCTGATCCGCACCTCCGACCCGGACCGCTTCCGGGTGGCGAGCGTCGTCGAGGTGCTGCTCCCCCTGGAGCGCCTGCTCGAACTGGACACCTGGTTGCGGACCACCACCGCGCAGGGTGACGCGACCACCCCGGGCGGCGAGCCGACCGACGGGGACGACCCGGGCCTCCCGGCAGACGGCGAAGCCGAGACCGACACCGACGACGAAGGCGAGACGGAAGCGTGACCGACACGTTCGAGATCCCGGCGCTCTTCGACACGGTCGCGCAGTGGCGCGCCGAGTCGATGCAGGTCGTCAACTGGGGTGGGTTCCACGGCCACCGGCAGGTCGAGCTGTCCGGCACGGCGACGCTCATCTCCGGCGCCTCGGGCACCGGCAAGTCCACGCTGATGGACGCCTACCTGGCCGTGATGATGCCGTCCGACGTGCCGTTCAACGGCGCCTCCAACGACGCCACCACCGGCCGCGCCCGCAGCGCCGACCAGCGCAACCTGCTCACGTACCTGCGCGGCAAGGTCGACACCCGGCGCGACCCGGAGACCGGCAGCCTGCGCGACGTGAACCTGCGCGGCGACGACCAGACCACCTGGGGCGCTGCGGCGGTCACGTTCCGGAACGACGACGAGCGACGCTTCACGGTGCTGCGTGCGTACATCGTGCCGAAGCGCGCCCGCGGGGTCGGCGACATCCAGATGACCATGGCGACGGTCGACGACACCTTCGACCTGCGCCGGCTCGAGGAGTTCGTGCCGTCGCGGTTCCACCACCTCGAGCTGACCGGCCGCGTGCCGGGGCTCGTCATCCGCGACACCTACCAGGAGCTCGCGTACACGCTGCAGACGCGGCTGGGCATCGGTGACTCCGGCGGCGGCAACCGGGCGATGCGCCTGCTCGCCCGGATCCAGGCCGGCCAGCACCTGCCGACCGTCGACGCGCTGTACAAGTCGCTCGTGCTCGAGACCCCCGGCACGTACGAGGCGGCCGACCGGGCCCTCGCGCACTTCTCCGCCCTCGACGAGGCGTACGAGGCGATGGACACCGAGGAGCGCAAGGTCCGCATCCTCTCCCCCATCACCGACCTGCACGACGAGATCTCGCGCGCGACCGAGGCCGCAGCGGCCCTGGACGGCATCGCGACCGGCGCCGAGGTGTCGCCGTTCGCGCACTGGACGGCCTCGCGGAAGCGCGACCTGCTCGACGCCGAGGTGTCGCGCAACGCCCGCGAGCGAACGGCATCGCGCGCCGAGGTCGCCGCGGCCGAGGCCCGGCACGCCGCCGTCGAGATCGAACTGCGCGACGCCGAGGCCCGGCTCCGCGACCAGGGCGGCAACGCACTCGCCCAGCTCGAGGACCGCATCGAACGGCTCACCCGTGAGCGCGACGCCGTGGTCCGCACCCGCGCCACCTTCGACGAGCGCACGGCGGTGCTCGGGGTCCCGGTCTCCTCGGAGCAGGACTTCATCGGGATCCAGCGTGCCTCGCACGAGTTCCTCGGGTCGTACGCCGACGCGCGCACCGCCCTCGACGAACGCCGCGACGCCCTGACCCGAGAGGAGTACCCGCTCCTCGACCGCGAGCGGTCCCTGCGGCAGGAGCGCCAGTCGCTCGAACACCGGCAGGGCGCCATGCCGCTGCCGATGCACGAGGCACGGCTCGCGATGGCCCGCGCCGCCGGCATCGACCCGGCCGAGCTGCCCTTCGTGGCGGAACTGCTCGACGTGCTGCCCGGCGAGGAGCGCTGGCGCACGGCCATCGAGTCCGTCCTGGCACCCGTCGCCCGCACGTTGCTCGTCGACCAGGACCGCCTCGGCGACTTCAGCGAGGCGATCGACGCACTGCGCCTGCCTGTCCGCGTGCAGTTCGAGGGTGTGCCGACCGGCCCGCACCTGGACCTCGACGGCGACCCGGCGATGGTGTCCGGCAAGCTCGCCATCAAGCCGTCGCCGTTCAGCACCTGGGTGCGCGAGCGGATCGAGTCCGACCGCACCGACGCCCGCTGTGTCGCCTCGGCGTCGGACCTCGGCGGTGGTGGCCGCCGGGTCACCGAGTCCGGGCAGCTGCGGGACGGCCGTCGTGGCGCGCACGGTGACCGCCGCCAGTCGAACGTCATCGGCTTCACGAACGAGGCCCGCGTCGCCGCGGTCGAGCAGGAGCTCGCCTCGATCGCGCAGGACCTCGCGACGCTCGAGGCCCGCCGCACCGACGTCGCACAGGACCTCACGGCGCTCGACGTGCTCCGTGCCGCGCACCAGCACGTGGTCGACGCCACGTGGGCCGCGATCGACGTCGACGGGCTGGGGACGTCCCTCGCCCGGCTCGACGAGGAACGGCAGGCGCTTCTCGCCGCCGACGACGGCCTCCGGACGCTGCGGGCCTCGGTCGCCCGGCTCCGGAAGTCCCTCGACGAGGCGGCGGACCGTCGCTCCGCCGCACGCCTGTCCGTCCAGCGGCTCGAGGAGCGCCACGCGGTGCTCGTCGACGGCCAGGACGCCGCCGCCGAGATCCTGGAGCGCTTCGACTCCTCGCCCGGTTCGCTGCCGGACGACCAGCAGGCCCGCCTGCTCGAGGAGACCTTCGAGGAGATCGGTGCCCCGGACGGCGTCGACGGGTTCGACGACGCCACCCGACGGCTGAAGCGCCGGCTCGAGGAGCGGCTCACGCAGGCGCTCGACGGTGCCGCGGCGGCCTCGACCTCGTTGACGCTGACGTTCCAGCGGTACCAGGACGCCTGGCCCGACCCGAACCTCGGCACCGGCGTCGCGTCGTACCCGGACTACCACGCGATCCTCGACCAGATCGTGGCGACCGGCCTGCACGCGCGTCGGAGCGAGTGGCGTCGACGCCTGTCGCAGTGGAGCGGCGAGGACCTCGTCCCGCTCGCCGGCGCCTTCGACCGCGCCGTCGTCGAGATCGAGGAGCGCCTCGAGCCGGTCAACGAGATCCTGCGGGAGCTGCCGTTCGGCGCGAACCGGGACCGCCTGAAGATCCAGATCCGCCGGGTCACCCGCGAGGACGTCACCGCCTTCCGCCGCGAGCTCCGCGCCCTGTCGGCCTCGGTCGACACCGAACTGACCGACGACGTGCTCGAGACGCGGTTCCGACGGCTCCGGCGCTTCATGGCGGTCATCCGGCCCGACCCGGACGCCGCCCGGGGCCGCACCACCCAGCGCGACGCGGTGCTCGACGTCCGCCGGCACATGGAGATCACAGCGGTCCGGTACGACACCGACGGCAACGACCTCGGCGTGTACTCGTCGCTCGGCGACAAGTCCGGTGGTGAGACGCAGGAGCTCGTGGCGTTCATCGTCGGCGCCGCGCTGCGCTACCAGCTCGGTGACGAGACCCGCCCACGGCCCCGGTTCGCGCCGGTGTTCCTCGACGAGGCGTTCATCAAGGCGGACTCGGAGTTCGCCGGCCGTGCCGTCACCGCGTGGCTCCGGCTCGGCTTCCAGCTCGTCGTGAGTGCGCCGCTCGACAAGGTCACGGCGCTCGAACCGTCGATGGAGCGGCTCCTGTCGATGCGCAAGCACCCCGAGACGGGCCACTCGTCCATCACCGAGATCGCCCGGGTGGAGCCGGCCGCCGTCTGACGCGGGCCGGGTCTGGTCCCGCGTGTCGGGCTGGTCAAGACACCCCGCTCAGGTCCGCCGAGGGGTCACGAACTGTCGGGTGGCGGCGCCGCCGCCGACAGTTCGTGACCACTCGACGCGCGGCAGGCGGGGTGTCCTGACCACCCGGCCCGCGCTCTGGACGCGACCGACAGCGGCCTGGAGGCGCGGTGCGGGCCCGCCACGGGCCTCCCGGCCGTCGTCCCGCCGGTCGCAACACCCCGCTCACCTCCGCGCGCTGGTCACGACGCGTCGCCTGGCGGCGCCGCAGCCGACGGTTCGTGACCACTCGACGCGCTGCAGGCGGGGTGTCCTGACCACCCGGCCCGCGCTCTGGTCGCGACCGACAGCGGCCTGGAGGCGCGGTGCGGGCCCGCCACGGGCCTCCCGGCCGTCGTCCCGCCGGTCGCAACACCCCGCTCACCTTCGCCGAGGGGTCACGAACTGTCGGGTGGCGGCGGCGCAGCCGACAGTTCGTGACCACTCGACGCGCGGCAGGCGGGGTGTCCCGACCACCCGGCCCGCGCTCTGGACGCGACCGACAGCGGCCTGGAGGCGCGCCACGGGCCCGCCACGGGCCTCCCGGCCGTCGTCCCGCCGGTCGCAACACCCCGCTCACCTCCGCCGAGCGGTCACGACGCGTCGCCTGGCGGCGCCGCAGCCGACAGTTCGTGACCACTCGACGCGCCGCAGGCGGGGTGTTCCGACCACGCGGCGGCCGGGCCGTCAGCGTGTCGACAGGTGCCGCACAGACGTTCCATGACCACTCGCCGCTACGGTGATGGCGTGTTCGGACGCCGCCGCTCCCCCAGTCCCCGCCCCGACGACGCTCCCGGTCTCGGCATCGGGGCCCTCGTGCAGGTCATCGACACCGATCGCGCTGGCGAGCAGTGGGCCGACGAGCCGATCGGGGTGATCGTGGCACCCGGCGGGAGTCAGATCGGCGGGACACAGCGCACGTGGACCGTCGCCTTCGATGAGCCCGCGTACACGAAGGACGGCCGCGGCCCCTTCGAGCGCGCGACCGTCCTGAGTCGTCAGCTGGTGCCGGTCACGACCGACAGCAACGAGTAGTCCGGGTCAGGGACTCAGTACTCCTCGGAGCCGCTCTTCATCATGGCCGCGACGGCCATGCAGCACCCGACGCCACCGAGGACGCCGACGCCGATGATGATCCCTGCGATGAGTTCGAGCATGCGTGGTGACTCCTTGGTTGCGTCGGCGTGTGGCTCCGCTCAGGTTACCGGATGCCGCGCATGAGCCGCAGCACCGGCTTGGCCAGGAGCAGCAGGACCACGCCCACCACGACGGCGACCAGGCCGAGGATCGTGAAGTACGGGGCCTCGTCCGCCGGGTCGTAGTAGCGGGACAGCACCCCGGTGACGGCGGTGCCCAGCGACACCGACAGGAAGAACAGCGCGACCATCTGGGTCTGGAACTTCGGCGGCGCGAGCTTCGTGGCGACGGACTGGCCGACCGGCGAGAGCAGCAGCTCGGCGAGCGTGAAGACCAGCAGGATGCCGACGAGCGCCAGCAGCGGCGTGCCGTTCTCGCCCGAGCCGGTGAACGGCAGGAAGAGCAGGAACGCGAGCCCCATGATCCCGGTGCCGAGGGCGAACTTCGTCGGGGTGGACGGCTGGCGGTCGCCGAGCTTGGTCCACAGCGCCGCGAAGACGCCGGACAGCACGATGATGAAGACCGGGTTGATCGACTGCACCCACGACACCGGCATCTCCCAGCCGAACAGTGAGCGGTCGAGGCGCTCGTCGGAGTAGACCGTCACGACCGTGAACTGCTGCTGGTAGAGGGACCAGAACACGGCGCTGCCGATGAACAGCGGGATGAACGCGAAGACCCGCGACCGCTCGTCACGGGTGATGCCGCTCGACAGGATGACCACGAAGTAGCCGATGGTGGCCAGCACGACGACCGCCACCACGACGGTGGGCAGGTTGCCGACGTTGAGCAGGCCGGTCAGCACGGCGACGACGATGACGACGAGCGCGACGACGACACCGGCGCCGATGAGTGGCAGACGGCGACGGTCGACGGGGTTCGCCACGTGGCGGACGACCTCGGGCAGCTTCCCCCGCCGGATCGCGTACTGCACCAGGCCCGCCGCCATGCCGACGGCGGCCAGGCCGAAGCCCCAGTGGAAGCCGAGCGAGCTCTGCAGCAGCCCGGTGAGCAGCGGTCCGAAGAACGCCCCGAGGTTCACGCCGAGGTAGTAGAGCGAGAAGCCGGCGTCGCGGCGCGGGTCCTCGCGGCTGTAGAGGCCGCCGACGATCGTGGTGGCGGTGGCCTTGAGCCCGCCGGAGCCGAGCGCGATGAGCACGAGGCCGACCCCGACTCCGGCCACCCCGGGGATGAGCGCGAGGGCGATGTGCCCGAGCATCACGACGATCGCGCTGCCGAACAGGGTCCGGTCCGCGCCGATGAGCCGGTCAGCGATCCACGCCCCGATGATCGTGAACAGGTAGACCGCGCCGCCGTAGGCACCCATGATGCCGGTGGCGATGCCCTTGTCGATCCCCAGGCCGCCCTGCGTGACCGTGTAGTACATGTAGATGAGGACGATGCCCTGCATCCCGTAGAACGAGAACCGCTCCCAGAGCTCCACGGCGAACGGTGTCGAGAGCTCGAACGGTTGCCCGAAGAAGGTGCGTCCGGGACGGCCTTCGCGGTCCGCGGGGGTGGTACGTGACATGGCGGCCAGTCTGCCCCTGGCCGGGCGGGCGCGCCCAATCGTCGAACCCGGCTCATGTCTTTGGAGGGTTCCCACGACCCCTTGACGGCACCGGCGACACGGGGTTGTGCGCCCCGCACGGCGTTCCCGCCACTGTCGGCACCGGTGTCTAGCGTGGACCGTGCAACACGGACACCGCAGTTCAGGAGGACTCCGCCCATGGTCGACACCGCACCCGCCCAGCGCACCACCCCCGCCAGCGGCAACGACACCGCGCCGGACGTCGACGCGCAGCACGCCGCGCCGAACGCCGACGCCGCCGGCGACCCGGCAGCGGGCACCCCGACCGCCGGCACGGACACCGACGTCCGCATCGACGTCGAGCTGGTGCAGGAACTCCTGCTCGGACGCTGGGCCGAGGACCGCCGGATCTCCCGGCGTCTCGCGCTCGACCCCGCGATGCAGAAGATCGAGGGTCAGCCGATCCCCGAGCACCGGGCACGCGTGCTCGAGCAGCTCCGGACCCTGGTCGACGCCGGGGCGATCCAGCGCCCCTACCCCGCCGAGTTCGGCGGCCAGAGCAACCACGGCGGCAACCTGGCCGCGTTCGAGGAGCTCGTCACCGCCGACCCGTCGATGCAGATCAAGGCCGGGGTGCAGTGGGGACTGTTCGGGTCCGCCGTGCACCACCTGGGCACCGAGGCCAACCACCGCGAGTTCCTGCCGGGCATCGTCTCGTTCGCGGTCCCCGGCTGCTTCGCGATGACCGAGACCGGCCACGGCTCGGACGTGCAGAGCATCGCCACGACGGCCACGTACGACCCCGCGACCGAGGAGTTCGAGATCCACACGCCGTTCCGCGGTGCGTGGAAGGACTACATCGGCAACGCTGCCCTGCACGGGCACGCCGCCGTCGTGTTCGCGAAGCTCGTGACCGCCGGTGTCGACCACGGCGTGCACGCGTTCTACGTCCCGCTCCGCGACGCCGCGGGGGCGTTCCTGCCCGGCGTGAGCGGTGAGGACGACGGCCCCAAGGGCGGCCTGAACGGCATCGACAACGGGCGGCTCGCGTTCGACCACGTCCGGGTCCCCCGCACCAACCTGCTGAACCGCTACGGCGACGTCGCCGCGGACGGCACCTACTCGTCGCCGATCGCCTCGCCCGGCCGCCGGTTCTTCACGATGCTCGGCACCCTGGTGCAGGGCCGGGTGTCGCTCGACGGCGCCGCGGTCGTCGCGCAGAAGATCGCGCTGCAGATCGCCCTGACCTACGCGATGCAGCGCCGGCAGTTCCCCACCGGTGACGGCACCGAGGGTGTGCTGCTCGACTACGGCCGGCACCAGCGCCGTCTCATCCCGCGCCTGGCGACGGTGTTCGCACAGTCGTTCGCGCACGAGAAGCTCCTGCGCACCTTCGACGACGTCTTCAGCGGGCGCGAGGACACCCCGGAGCGCCGGGAGGACCTGGAGACCCAGGCCGCGGCGTTCAAGTCGATGTCGACGTGGTCGGCGCTCGGCACCCTGCAGGAGGCCCGCGAGGCCTGCGGCGGTGCCGGGTTCCTCGCTGAGAACCGTCTGACCGGGCTCCGCGCCGACCTCGACGTCTACGTGACGTTCGAGGGCGACAACACCGTGCTGCTGCAGCTCGTCGGCAAGCGCCTGCTCACCGAGTTCCGTGCGAAGGCACCGAAGGACCCGGCGTCCACCGCGAAGTTCGTGGCGGCCGTCGCGGCGTCGAAGCTGGCCGACGCGTCCGGCATCCGTCGCCTCGGCCAGACCGTGGCGGACCGCGGCTCCCTGGCTGCCAGCGTCGCCGACCTGCAGGACCCCCGCACGCAGCGCGAGCTGCTCGCCGGTCGGGTCGACACGATGGTCGCCGAGATCGGCATGCGCCTGGCGTCGGCCGGCAAGGACCGCGCCCGCGCCGCCCGACTGCTGAACCGCTCGCAGCACGAGCTCATCGAGGCGTCGAAGGCGCACGCCGAGCTCATGCAGTGGGACGCCTTCACCGAGGCACTCGACGAGGTCACCGAGGGCGACACACGACGCGTGCTGGTGTGGCTGCGCGACCTGTTCGCGCTCGGCCTGCTCGAGGAGCACCTGGACTGGTACCTGCTGCACGGCCGGCTGTCGGCGCAGCGTGCCCGTGCGGTGTCGGCGTACATCGACCGGCTCGTCGCCCGGGTCCGGCCGATCGTGCCGCAGCTGATCGAGACCTTCGGGTACGAGCCGGGTCACGTCCGCGCACCGATCGCGCTCGGTGCTGAGCAGGCCCGACAGGACGAGGCCCGCGCCTGGTTCGCCGCCGAGGCCGACGCCGGCCGCCTGGCCGAACAGGAGAAGAAGCCCCGACCGTGACGGACGTGCAGCCCCGTCCGTGATCGACGGGCAGCCGCGCCCCCGACGGGCGTGGCTGCGTCGGACGGCTAGGAGTCGGTCGGTCCCGACGGAGTCGAGCCGTCCGCGGCAGCCCCGCCACGCGCTCCGAGCGCCGCGCGCAGCTGCGCTTCGGCGTCGTCACCGGCAGCGGCGGCCTCGGCGTTCGCCTCGGCGACCGCACGCACGACCTCTTCGCGCTGGATCTTCACGCCGCGCGGGGCGTCGATGCCGATCCGGACGCCGTCGCCCCGGGAGTCGAGCACCGTGATGACGATGTCGTCGCCGACGAGGATCCGCTCGCCGACCTTCCGCGTGAGTACCAGCACCCGTTCAGCCTAGCGACACGACGGGGAGCCCCAGCAGGTCCACCGACCCGGGCGTGGCGGTCTCCCCCGCACCGATCGCCACGACACCGACCACGGGCAGCCGCGAGCCCACCGCGGACACCATCGCGGCCGAGTCCGCGGGCTTCCGCCCGACGTCGACCACGACCCACACCTGGTCGGCCTGCAGCGCGTCGCCGGTCGCCCGGTCGTCCCACGCGGCGACGGCGAGCACGGCGTGCCCGTCACGGACGCCGTCGGCCCGCGCCAGGATCGCGGCACGGCGGTCGGCGGCGTCCGTCGGCCGGAGCGCGTGCCGCACCGCGAAGAGTCCGGCGGCGGCGTCGACGTCGTTCGGCCGCCCGACCAGGAGCACCAGGTCACCGTCCGCGGACCGTACGGCGGGCGCGGTGGACCGGGCCACCGGAGCAGGCGAGGGTGCGTCGAGGACGCGGGACGGGCCTCCCGACCGGGGCTCGACGACCGGCTGCGCGACGGCCACCGTCTGCGTGTCGACCACCGTCTGCGCGTCGGCGGCGGCCTGGAGGCGCGGGTCGACCCCGGCGGGCACGTCCGGCTCGGCCGGCGCGCGCGTCGGGCGCGGGGCGCTCGGCGTGATCCCGTCCGCCTGGAACCCGTCGAGCACCGACGCGAAGGCGTCGGCCCGCGTCGCCCTGGTGCCGTCGGTGCCGACGATGCGGGCCTCGGCCGCCTCGGCCGCCTCGGCGTCGGCGAGCAGCGCGGCGATGCCGACGCGCTGCACGGGCGAGTCGGCGATGATCACCCGGGCGGTGGGCTGGTCCCCCGGTTCCGGCACCTCGACGGTGGCCTCGACGTGCGCCTTGCGGAACAGCCCGCCGAAGCCCGGCGTGGTCACGCGTTCGGCCGCGACGATCCGCGCACCCGCACCGAACTCGGTCCGGACCGCGTCGCGGAGGGACTCGAGCGTGGCGCCGCTACGCTGCAATCGGGTCGGCGGCACGGACCACTCCCACGGTCTCGATGGTGGAGCCCGCGGCGGTGGCCTCCTGGTACGAGAGCACCGGGAGCCCGTTCGACTGGGCGGCGACCATGCGGTGCACGGCCGGGCGGAGCTGCGGGGCGCAGACCAGGACGGCGGAGAGTCCCTGGTCCTCCACGGAGCGCACGGCGTCGCGGACGGAGCCCAGGACCTGCTCGATGCGGTGCGCGTCGAGCACGATCTGGCTGCCCTGCTCGGACGGCCGGAGCCCCTCGAGCATCGACTGCTCGAGCATCGGGTCGATCATGATGACGCGCAGGGTGCCGGCGTCGGTGTGCCGGGCGGCGAGGGCCGGGCCGAGGGCCGCACGGGCGGACTCGACGAGCCCCTCGGGGTCGGTCGACACTTTGGCGCGGAGCGTGAGGGCCTCGCAGATCCGGCCGAGGTCGTTGATCGGCACGCGCTCGGCGAGCAGGCCCTGCAGCACCCGCTGCAGCTCGGCCATCGAGAGCATGCCGGGGACGAGCTCCTCGACCGCGGCGGGGTTGACCTGCTTGACGCCCTCGGTCAGGACCTTGACGTCCTCGCGGGTGAGCAGGCGCGCGGCGTTGTCGCCGATGACCGCCTGCAGGTGGGTGACGAGCACGGAGACCCGGTCGATCACGGTCGCGCCGGTCATCTCGGCGGCGTGCCGGAGCTCGGCGGGCACCCACTTGCCGGTCAGGCCGAACACCGGCTCGACGGTCGAGGTGCCGGGCAGGCCGTCCAGGTGGTCGCCGAGTGCCAGGACGCTGCGGGCGGGCGCGGTGCCCCGACCGGCCTCGACGCCGGCGATCCGGATGGCGTAGGTCGACGGCGGCAGGTCGATCGAGTCGCGGGTGCGGACCGGCGGGACGACGATGCCCATGTCGATCGCGATCTTGCGGCGGAGTGCACGCACCCGGCCGAGCAGGTCGTCGGAGGCGCCGGACACCATGTCGACCAGGTCGGGGGCGAGCAGGATCTCGAGGGCGTGCACGCGCATCTGCTCGAGCAGGTCCTCCGGGGTGTCGCCGGTCGGTGCGGCGGCCGCGAGTGCCTGCTGCTGGGCGGCGTCGGCCTCGGCCCGGGCGGCGTTCCGGCCGATGCGCCAGCCCGTGAAGAGCAGGGTCGCGCCGACGAGCAGGAAGGGCAGGATCGGCATGCCGGGGATGAAGCCCATCGCGATCGCGGCGACGCCGGCGATCATCAGGGCGTTCCGCGACTGCGACAGCTGCGTCGCGGCCGAGGACCCCATCTCGGACTCCGCACCGGACCGGGTGACGATCATGCCCGTGGACACCGCCATGAGCAGCGCCGGGATCTGCGTGACCAGGCCGTCACCGATCGTCAGGATGCCGTACTTCGACAGGGCGTCGGTGACGGACAGTCCGTTCTGCAGCATGCCGATCGCGATGCCGCCGATCAGGTTGATGATGATGATCAGGATGCCGGCGATCGCGTCACCCTTGACGAACTTCGACGCACCGTCCATCGCGCCGTAGAAGTCGGCCTCGGCGGACACCGCGGCGCGGCGCTCCTTGGCTTCCTGGTCGGTGATCAGCCCGGCGTTCAGGTCGGCGTCGATCGCCATCTGCTTGCCCGGCATCGCGTCGAGGGTGAAGCGTGCCCCGACCTCGGCGACGCGCTCGGCACCCTTCGTCACGACGACGAACTGGATGACGATGAGGATGAGGAAGATGACCGCGCCGATGATGATCGACCCGGAGACGGCGACGTGGCCGAACGCCTGGATGACGTCACCGGCGAAGCCCTCGCCGAGCACCAGCCGGGTGGACGCCACGTTGAGGCCGAGGCGGAACAGCGTCGCGACGAGCAGCAGGGACGGGAACACCGAGAAGTCGAGCGGCTTCTTCACGAAGAGCGTCGTGAGCAGGATCACCAGCGCCAGCAGGATGTTGATGATGATCAGGAAGTCGAGCAGGAACGACGGCACCGGCAGGATCAGCAGCAGGATGATGCCGACGATGAACACCGGGACGACGAGCTTCGGCAGGTCCTTGCGGTTCATGCGGGGAGTCCTTCGGTCTGGTTCTCTGCGGTGCGCGGCACGCGGAGCCTGCGGGGGCGGAGGTCACCGGTCAGGGTGGCGGGGTCGATGACGCTCGCGACCTCGTCCGGGGTGGTCGGCCGCGGCGGTGCGTGCGTGCCGGCAGCGGTGCCGCGGGCCTTGAGCGCCATCACGAAGGACAGGACCCGGGCCACCGGCGTGTACAGGTCGACGGGGATCTCGTGCCCGAGCTCGCACGCGGCGTGCAGGGCCCGGGTGAGCGGGACGTCGCGGACGATCGGCACCCGCTCTTCCTCGGCTCGGGCGCGGATGACGTCGGCGACCGGACCAGCCCCCTTCGCCACCACCCGGGGCGCGGACTTCCCCGGCTCGTACTTGATCGCGACGGCGTAGTGGGTCGGGTTCGTCATCACGACGTCCGCGGTGCCGATGGCCTGGATCATCCGGTTGCGGCTCATCGCGAGCTGGCGGGAGCGGCGCTGCGACTTCACCAGCGGGTCGCCGTCGCTCCGCTTGTTCTCGTCCTTGACCTCGCGCTTTGTCATCATCGTGCGCTTCCGGTTGCGGCGGATCACCACGAACACGTCCAGGGCTGCGAGGACGAGCCCGGCGACGATCGCGGCGCGCAGCAGGGTGCCCGACCCGGCGGCGGCGGCCTCGAGGACGGCCGACAGCGGCAGCGAGCCGCTCGTCATCAGGACCGGCATGAGCCCCTGCACCGCGAACCACAGGACGAGCCCGACGACGGCGGTCTTGAGCAGCGCCTTCGCCCCGTTCCAGAGCGCCTGGGTGCCGAACACGCGCTTCAGTCCGGCGACGGGATCGAAGTGGTCGGGCTGCGGCGTCATCTTGCGGAAGTGCACCCCGCCCTGGGTGACGGCGGCGGCGAGCACCGCGACCGCGACGACCGCGAGCATCGGGCCGAGGGTCGCACCCATCGAGCCGAGGGCGTCGGCGAGCAGGGCCTGCACGGCACCGAGCTCGGGGTCCTCGATGACCCGCTGCACGGCGAGCAGCTGGTCCTGTCCGGCGGCCGCGGCGTTGCCGATCGCGGCCGGGATCATGAGCGCCGCGACGGCGATCCCGATCCACGCGCCGAGGTCCTGCGAGCGACCGATCTGGCCCTTCTCGTGGACCTCGCGCATCCGCTGCTGGGTTGCCTGTTCGGAACGTTCTCCGCTGTCGGACACGTCGTCACCCCCGTCCCGTGATCGCCTCGACGGCATCGCCGGTCAGCGACGACACCACCGAGGGCAGGGCCATGAAGAGCGCGCCGGCGAACAGGACGGTCAGGCCGATCTTGATCGGGAAGCCCATCTGGAACGCGTTGAGCGCCGGAGCCACGCGGGTCAGCAGCCCGAGGCCGACGTCGGCCAGGAACAGCACGACGACGAGCGGGCCGGCGATCTGCAGGGTGGCGAGGAACATCTGCGACATCGCGGTCACGAGCATCGACGCGAGCCCGTCCACCGCGAAGGTGCCGGTGAGCGGCACGGCGTCGAACGACCGCACCAGGCCGCCGACGATGAGCTGGTAGCCGCCCGAGGTGAAGAGCAGCGCGAGCGCGGTCATCTGGAACAGGCGGGTGAACTGGGCGCCGTTGACCTGGGACTGCGGGTCGAACGCCTGCGCGAGCGTGAACCCGCCGAACAGGTCGATGAGCGCACCCGCCGACTGCACGGCGGCGAACACCAGGAACACCAGGAACCCGAGGGACAGCCCGACGACGAGCTGGGTGAGCAGGGCGAGCAGGAACGGCCCCGTGTCGAGCGACTCGTAGCCGACGGCGACGCGCGGGGCGACGCCGATGGCGAGCCCCAGCCCGAGGATCACCTTCACCGTGCCGGGGAACGCCCGGTACGAGAACGGCGGCGCGATGACGAAGAACGCGACGAGCCGGACGCCGGCGAGCATGGTCGCCTCCAGACGGTCGGCGTCGATGCTGAGCTCCATCAACCGGCCCCGAGCAGCTTCGGGATCATGTCGAAGGCGACGTGCGTGAACGCGATCATCTCCGAGATCATCCAGTTGCCGCAGACCACCAGGGCGATCGCGACGGCGACGGCCTTCGGCACGAACGAGAGCGTGACCTCCTGGATCTGCGTCACCGACTGGAACAGCGAGATCGCGAAGCCGACGACGAGCGAGGTGATGAGCACCGGGGCGGCGAGCTTGCCGGACACCAGGAGCGCCTGGAGCACGAGGTCGATGACGGCCTGCTGGTTCATGCGTGCCCCCTAGACAACGTGGTAGCTCTCGATGAGCGACGTGATGATGAGGCCCCAGCCGTCGACCAGCACGAAGAGCAGGATCTTGAACGGCAGCGAGATCATGACCGGCGGGAGCATCATCATGCCCATCGACATCAGGGCCGCGGAGACGACGAGGTCGATCACCAGGAACGGGATGAAGATGACGAACCCGATGATGAACGCGCTGCGGAGCTCCGAGATGATGAACGCCGGGATCACCGTCGTCATCGGCACGTCCGCCATCGACTTCGGGTTGTCGAGCCCGGCGGCGCGGGTGATCAGGGCGACGTCCTCGTCGCGGGTCTGGTGGAGCATGAAGGTCCGCAGGGGCTTCGTGCCGATCTCGACGGCCTGGTTGAAGTCGAGGTGCCCGGCCAGGTAGGGCTGCAGGGCGTCGTCGTTGATGTGCCCGAGCACCGGTGCCATCACGAACAGCGACAGGAACAGCGCCAGTCCGGCGATCACCTGGTTCGGCGGGATGGACTGCAGCCCGAGCGCGTTCCGGGTCATCGCGAGCACGACGAAGATCTTCGTGAACGACGTCATCATGAGCATCAGCGCCGGCGCGACGCTCAGCAGCGTGATGCCGATGAGCGTCACCACGGCGGATGACGGGGTGCCGTCCGGGCCGTTCACGCTGACGCTGAAGTCACCGGTCGCGGGGGCGGTCGGGGTCGCCGGGGCGGTGGGTTCGACGACACCGGCGGCGTGCGCACCGGTCGTCGTGAGCATCAGGAACCCGGCCACGACCGCCAGGCCGAGCAGGACGAGGGCGACGAGTCGACCCGACCGTGCCAGCCGGTGCGGCCCTGCCGCGGTCACCCGGCCCGCCGGTTCCGCAGCGCGGCGGCGGCCTGGCGCCAGGTGTCGACCGACAGGATCGAGCCCTGCAGCTGCTGGGCGCTCGGCACGGCGCGCTGCGGGCGACGGTTGCGCGGGCGCATCGGGAGCGGCGCGACGGCGCTGGTCGCGTCGGTCGCGCGGGTCACGTCGTCCGTGCCTGCCGGGAGGCCCGTGGTGGCGTCCGACTGCTGCGCGAGTTCCCGACCGAACGCGTCGGCCGACGGGGCGGGACGCACGGGCAGCGCCACCGGTCCGGTCACGATGGTGAGTTCCGGCGCGGGCGCCTGCCCGCTGGTGAGCAGGTTGACCCCGTGCTCGGACACGCCGAGCACGAGCCGCTCCCCCTCGACGTCGACCACGACGACGCTCGCCTTGCCGCCGATGCCCTGCCGACCGACGACCTCGACGGTCGCGGCACGGCGGCCCGACGGCTTGCCCGAGAAGCGCTTGCGGCTCGCGCGGTGCAGCACCCACATGAGGGCGAGCACGACGCCGAGCGAGAGCGCGACGCGGAGGGTGACGACGAGGGTGTCCACGTGCGGGTCAGACCGTTTCGGCGACGTCGAGGATGCGGGTGATCCGGACCGCGTAGTCCTGGTCGACGACGACGACCTCGCCGTGCGCGATGAGGCGGCCGTTCAGCAGGACGTCGGCGGGGGCACCGGCACTGCGGTCGAGCTCGACGACGGCGCCGGGCTCCATGCCGAGCACGTCGCGGACCGACATCCGGGTGCGGCCGATCTCGACCGTCAGGGTCATCTCGACGTTGTTGATCCGGCCGAGGTTGCCGGCGGGCAGGTTCGCCACGACGGGCGCCGACACCGTGCCGTTCTCGCGGATCCGGATGCCGAACCACCCGGCGGGCAGGCCACCGGCGGTCAGTTCGAAGACGACGGTGTCCGGGTCGGCCAGCAGCGACGCGGCCGACTCGCGGTTCGCCTCGCCGAGCACCCCGACGCCGAGGACCGCGGCCGCGGCCTCGAGCGACGGACGCAGGACGTCCGTGACGGCCACGATGCCGTGGTCGGTGCCTCCGGCGGCCGTGATCGACTCGAGGTCGGTGAGCACGAGCGCCAGGTCGGCCGACAGGCCGCCGACGAACGAGGCGACCACGGCGTCCGTCGCCGCGTCGAGCACGACCGGTGTCGCGCCTCCAGGCAGGAGCACCGCGGTCAAGGGGGCGGCCGTCGGGAGCTGCGCCGCGAGCGACTCGGCCGCTGCGGTGTGGAGGGTGGTCGTTTCGGTCATCAGTGCTGCTCCGTGCTCGTGGTGGTGACGACGATGCCGGCGAGGCGCGAGCCGTTCGCGCCGACCGCGGCGGTGCCGACGGGTTCGCCGTCGACCGCGATGGTGAGGGGCCGGTGCTGCGGGTGCGGCAGCGGCAGGACGTCGCCGACGGCGAGCCGCAGGACCTGCGTCGGCAGGACCGCGGCCGGGGCGAAGCGCAGGCTGACGCCCACGGGCACGCTCTCGAGCTGCGCGTCGAGCAGGGCTCGGGCGTCGGCGGGCGACACGTGTGCGGCGGCCTCGCCGAGCTGCGGCAGGACGGCCTCGGCCGGCAGGGCCAGCGTGCCGGGGGCGATGCGGTCGCCGACCCGGATCGAGAACGAGGCGACGATCATCAGGTCGCCCTTCTGCGCGGCCTGGGCGAACTGGCTGTTGAACTGGAACCCGCCGACCGTGACGTCCTGCGCGAGCAGCCCGCCGAACGAGTAGCGGAGGTCGTCGAGGGCGTCCTCGACGATCTTGCGGACCAGGGCCTGCTCGATGGGCGTGAAGGTGCGGTCCGGGGTCGGCAGCGGCTTCGAGGCGCCCAGCGCGTGCGACACCCACGTCAGCGCGGCGTCGAGCGGGACCTGCAGCACGGCCTTCGGGGTCAGGCCGGTGATCGGCAGCAGCACCATGCCGGTGAGCGCGGGCAGCGACGCGGCGTACTCGTCGTACGTCGTCATCTCCACCTGTTCGCAGGTGACCTGGCTGACCGCGCGGACCTTCGCCGTCAGCTGCGTGCCCCACTGGCGGGCGAACGTCTCGAAGGCGAGCTCGAGGACCCGGGCGTGCTCACGGGCCAGCGTCGACGGGCGCGCGAAGTCGTACACCTCGGGCGCTGGCAGGGTCTCGGTCACGAGTGCGTCTATCGGTCACCTGTGGGGCACCCGTCAGTGCTGTACCCCGTAGTGGGGCGGTGGCGGCAGCGCTCGTGCGCTCCGCGCGCTGCGTGTCCCAGCCCTGCTGCGCTGCGTGTCCCAGCCCTGCTGCGCTGCGTGTCTCAGCCCTGCTGTGCTCCGTCCTGCGCCTTCGCCAGCGCCGGCATGAGGGCGCTGACGTCCTGGTCGGCGTTCGACAGGACCACGATGTCGACCCGCCGGTTCAGGGCGAGGTCCTGCTCGGTGCCGCCCTTCGCCAGCGGTCGGCTCGACCCGAACCCGACGCTCTGCACGTGGTCGCCGGGCATCCCGCCCCGCTCGACCAGGTCGCGCAGGACCCCGGTCGCCCGTGCTGCGCTGAGCTCCCAGTTGGTGGCGTACGGCGCGGTCGAGTTCCGCTGGTCGGCGTGCCCCTCGACGCTGACGTCGTGGGCGGAGGTCTTCAGCACCGGCGCGATGGCGTCCATGATCGACCGCGCCTGGTCGGACAGGTCCGCGCTGTTCGTGCCGAAGTACGTCTCGCTGCCGATCAACCGGACGATCAGGCCGCGGGCGTCCACGGTGAACTGGACGTTCTCGGTCTGGCCCGCCTTCGCCAGGTTGCGCTGGATCGCACGCTCGAGCCTCGTCAGGTCGTCGAGCTCGCGCTTCGCCTCGGCGAGGTCCTGCTTGCTCGCCGTGGTCGGCACCACCGTCGACGCGGGGTCGACGTTGGTGTCCTTCGTGCCCGACGACGCGGTCGAGTGGTCCGCCTGGGACTTGTCCGTCGAGTAGCCGGAGCCGTCCTCGACCTGGTCCTTCGTCACGACGGTGCCGCTCGCGGTGTCGATCTTCTGCGAGTCGACCTCGCCGAAGCCGGTGGCGAGCGACTGCTTCAGCTGGATGTACTTCTCCTGGTCGACGGTGGACATCGCGAAGAGCACGAGGAACATGCACATCAGCACCGTGATCATGTCCATGTACGACGCCATCCAGCGCTCGTCGGGGTGCTCGGCCTCGTCGTGGGACTTCTTCGCGCGACCGCGGCCGCGGCCCCGGGGGTTGGCGCTCACGGTCAGGCCGCCAGCTGCTGGTCGTCGGCCGCGTCGGCCTTCTTGCCGGCCTTGCCGCCCTTGCCGCCCGTGTCGGCGCGGGCGGCGGGCGGGACCATGGCCTTCAGCCGCTCGCCGAGCAGACGGGGCTGGCTGCCGGCCTGCACCGCGAGCAGCCCCTCCATCAGGAGCGTCTGGCGGTCCGACTCGAGCTGGGCGAGCTTGCGGAGCTTGCCGCCGATCGGCAGCCACATGAAGTTCGCGGTCAGCAGGCCCCACAGGGTGGCGACGAACGCGCTGGCGATCAGCGGTCCGAGCTCGTCGGGCTTGCCGAGGTTCGCGAGCACGTGGGTCAGCGAGACCACGGTGCCGATGATGCCGACGGTCGGGGCGAAGCCGCCGAGGCCCATGAAGAACGCGCTCGCGCTCCGGGTCGGGGCCGCGTTCGACTCGATCTCGTCCTCGAGCAGGATCCGCAACTCGTCGCCGTCGGTGCCGTCCGCGATGTTCTGCAGCGCCTTCTTCATGAACGGGTCGTCGTGCTTGTCGGCCTCCTGCTCGAGGGCGAGCAGGCCGTTGGCGCGGGCGGTCTCGGCGAGCCCGACGACGTCGTCGATGACCGACGCCGGCGGCGTGACCTTGCCGGTGAACGCCTTCGGCACGGCCTTGAAGCTGGCGATCGCGTCCTTCAGCGTGGTGCTCGCGATGCCGCAGCCGATGGTGGCGCCGAACACGAGCAGCATCGGGGCGGGCAGGAAGAGTCCACCGAGCTCGACGTGCTCCATCTGGACCATGCCGAACAGGGCGCCGAAGGCGAGCAGGATGCCGACGATCGTTGCGATGTCCACGTCAGCGACCCCCGTCCAGCGCGCGGCCGTGCTGCGTGGAGCGGAGCGCGGCGACCGGGGCGAGCGTCGGCAGCGGGCCGGTGTTCGTGCGGGGGGCCTGGTCGGTGCCGTAGGCCATGCCGACGATGCGTGCGCGGTACGCGGCGATCAGGTCGATGACGTCGGCCATCGACTCCCGCACGATGTACTTCGCGCCGTCGACCATGATGAGCGTCGTGTCCGGCGTCTCCTGGATGCGCTCCACGAGATCGGGGTTCACAGCGAATCCGCTGCCGTTCAGTCGTGTGACGACGATCATGGCCCGTCCTGGTTCTCGATCGTCCCGCCGCCGTCCGTGGGGCGGGATGCGGGCCCGTCCGTGGGCCTGCACGGAGGACTATCGGCGGGTGCGACGGGTGCGTTAGCGACCGTCACTAGCCTGGATCGGTGATCGATGCCTCGGACCTGCTCGCCCACCCGCGTGGCCGGCGCTTCTGCCTGGAGCTCGTCAGGGGTGTCCAGGACTCCGACGACCCGGCCGCCGTGCAGCTCGGCCACCTGCTCTTCTGGGCGGAGCACCACCTCGGCGTCGAACGCGGCGACGACCGAACGCTCTTCGGCATCGGTGGTCCGGTCGAACCCGATCCGGCTCCGGACCTCGCAGCGGTGGCGAGCGCACTCGAGGCGGTGTCCCTGCCGTCCGTGGGCGAGGACGACGTCGCGGTCGCACTCGAGTCGACTGCGGAGAGCGCGCTGTGGTGGCAGCAACCCGACGCGCTGGACGCGCTCCTCGCCCGGACGGAACTGCAGGCCGCGCTCCGGCGGCTCGCTCGGTGGGCGGTCGGAAGCCCGGTCGTGCGCAGGCTCTTCGACCCGCAGGGCGGAGCATGGACCGTCGAGTTCGACGAGGACGAGCAGCCCCGACGTCCGGGAGCGGCAGAGGCGCTCGCCGACTGGTCCCGGGAGCTGCGCCGCGAGGACGCCGAGGGGAACCCGGGGGTGGCCAGCGGTGTGTGGTGGACCACGCCGCCGTGGCCGCTCGCGCAGCACACGCGAGCGCCGTTCCCGTCCGCCGGGCCGTTGGCGCTCTGGGCGGTCGAGGACTCCTTCGGGCAGGAACGCGCCGTCGTCTCGGCGGTGCCGGCCGATGCCACGGCGCGCGTGTGCACCGTCGACGGTCCCGCCGACTGGGCCGCGCTGTGCCGGCGCTGGCCGCTCGACGTGACGGGGACGACCAGACGGAACGACTGGGCCGTGGCGACCGGACGACAGGGCGACTGGGTGCAGCCGGACTGGTCCGCGGTAGCCACCGAGTACGACGTCGTGCACCTGACCGTCGCGGGCTGGTTCCGCACTTCCGGGCTCACCGTGCCGGTCGACGGCAGCCGCGCGAGCGTCGTCGCAGGGTGGACGCCGGACTCCGCGTACCGGCTCACCGACCGGGGAGCCGGGGACGAGGCCGTCACGGGCGATCCGGAGACCTGGTCGCGTCCGGGCAACGCTGGGGTCTGGCGCCGTCTCAGCTGATCCCCAGGAAATCGCTGCATCCGATCGGGGTGCTGCGGCGGTAGTGGGGGTACGACGTCGAGGACGACGTCGTCCGCACCGGCCCGGACAGGCCCGAAGGAGACACGTCATGCGCAAGACACTCGCCACCGGCCTCAGCGCCGGTGTCCTGTTCGCCGCCGCTGCGGTTGTACTGCCCGCGACCGCTGCGACCGCCGCCACCGGCGAGGCGACGCTCTCGGTCCTCCACGCCGTCCCCGACGTCACCGTCGACGTCTACCTCGACGGAGAACGTGCCATCGACGACTTCACCCCGGGCACCCTCGCCGGCCCGATGATGGTGCCGGCTGGTGCGCACCAGCTCGCGATCACCGCCTCGGACGCCACCGATGCGTCGAAGCCGATCATCGGCCCGGCGGACGTCTCGTTCGACGCCGGCGGCAACTACACCGCCGTCGCCCACGACGCCACGGACGGGTCGCCGACCGCCACGGTGTTCACCAACGACACCTCGGCCGTCGCGGCCGGCCAGGGACGCCTGGTCGTCCGCCACGTCGCCGCCGCACCGGCCGTCGACGTCCTCGCCGGCGGGAAGGCAGTGGTGTCGAACCTGTCGAACCCCGACGAGCAGGCACTCGAGCTGCCGGCCGGCACCGTGTCGGCGACCGTCGCCGCCACCGGGACCACCGACCCCGTGATCGGCCCGGCGGACGTCGCGGTCACCGCGGGCTCGTCGACCATCGTCTACGCCTGGGGCAGCCTGGACGACGACAACCTCGCCCTCGCCACGCAGACGATCGCGGACCTCGGTGGCACGCCGAACGGCGTCCCCGCCGGGAACGCCGGTCTCGTGGCCACGAACGACCAGGACCCCCTGCCCCTGGTCGGCGCAGCGGCGGCCGCACTGGCCGCCGCTGCCGCGATCGGGGCCGTGGTGCTCCGCCGCCGGCACGCAGCGACCCGCCGCTGAACGTGCCACGCCCCGTGCGGTCCGCCACGGTGACGCTCGTCGTCGCCGTGGCGGCCGCCGCCCTGACCGGATGCTCGTCGGCCGGGACCACCCCCGGCGGGCAGCCGTCCGTCCTGCCGACCACCACCCCCACACCGGTCCCGTCGGCGTTCTCGACCGAGGTCCCGCAGCAGGCCGCCACGATCCCCCCGGTCCGGGACGCCCCCGCCCCCACCACCATCACGGTCGACCACGCCGGCATCAGTGCGCCGATCCGCCCCGAGGGGGTCGACGAGGACGGCGCGATGGCGCTGCCGCCCGACCCGGCGACCGCAGGCTGGTACCGGTTCGGTGCCGCCCCGTCGTCCACCGAGGGCACCGTCGTCATCGCGGCCCACGTCGACGCGGTCGGCTACGGCATCGGCCCGTTCTCCCGGCTCGGCGACGCCCCGGCCGGCACCCGGGTCACCCTGACCGACGCGGACGGTGCCGAGACCGCGTGGCGGATCGACTCCGTCAGCATGCTCGAGAAGCAGGGACTCCCCTGGGGCGAGGTGTTCCGTGACGACGGACCACGACGGCTCGTCCTGGTGACCTGCGGTGGGACGTTCGACGCAGCCACCGGACACTACGAGAGCAACCTCGTCGTCACCGCGGTCCCGGCCTGACCGTGGCGACGATCCGCCCCCTACGATCGGATCGTGGTCGACGACGACCGCGCCAGCGACAGGAAGACGTGACGACCATCCTCCCGGACGACAGCGAGCTCTCGGACGCGTTCCGCGCCGGGGGCGAGCACGCCCTGCGAGCCGTCTACGAACGGTGGTCGTCGCTCGTGTACTCGCTGGCCCTGCGCGCCCTGGCCGACCCGGCCGCCGCGGAGGACGTCACGCAGCAGGTCTTCGTGAAGGCCTGGCAGCGCAGCACGAGCTACGACCCCGGCCGCGCCCCGCTCGGCGCATGGCTGGTCGGCATCACCCGGAACTGCATCGCCGACGCGCAGAACGAGCGCCGACGGCACGCCAGCGCCGCCGACCCGGACGTGGTCGAGGAGACCACCCCGGCGCCGGAACCGGCCTTCGACCTGGCCGAACGCGCACTGGTCGCCGGCGAGCTCGAGCGGCTCGACGAGGTCCCACGGCGCGTGATGCGACTGGCGTTCTACGACGACCTCAGCCATCGTGAGATCGCCGAACGGCTCGAACTGCCGCTGGGCACCGTCAAGAGCCACATCCACCGAAGTCTGGCTCGGCTCCGAACACGTCTGGAGGTGATCGAATGAAGCACGTCGACGACGAGACGCTGGCGATGCTCGCGGTCTCCGACCAGGTCGCCGCGGACGACGTCGCCGAGCACCTGGCCTCCTGCGACCGGTGCCGCGACGAGGTGGCCGCACTGCAGCGCGTCGCCGCGGTGACCCGTGCGTCCGAGGACGTCACGCTGGCCGCGCCCCCGGAGCACGTGTGGGACCGGATCGCGGCCGAGATCGCCCGGACGCCACAACAGGCTGCGGCGCCGCCGACCCGAGCCGGACGAGCGGACGAACGCGCGTCCGTCGCCAGGCCGTCCGACGCGCAGCACCACGCCGTGGCCCGCCGACCCCGACCCCGTCGTCGCCGAGCCCTCGCCATCGCGATTGCCGGCGTCGGTGTCCTCGCCGTCGTCGTCGGCATCGGTGTGGCGTCGGGAATCGTCCCCGGACTCCCCCGCGGCGACACCGAGACCGTCCTGGCGAACACCGAGCTCGCAGCACTGCCCGGTTGGTCGGGGACGACCGGCCGTGCCGAACTCGAACGTGACCAGGACGGCCGGGTGACCCTGCTCGTCGACCTGCACGGAGAGCGCGGTCGCTCCGACACCGGTCCGCTGCGCGAGGTCTGGATGATGCGGTCGGACCTCGGCGGACTGGTGAGCGTCGGCTACCTCGACGGCGACCAGGGCCGCTTCACGGTGCCCGGCGGCATCGACACCGCGGAGTTCCCGGTCGTGGACGTCTCGGCCGAGGCCGACGACGGCGATCCGGCGCACTCCGGCGACTCGATCGTCCGGGGCACCCTGACCGATCCCTGAGCAATTTCGTCCCCCGAAATTCCCAACTGTGACGTATTCGAGACCTCGGAACGCGCGACGGGTGTCGATCTTCCACTGGTTTATCTCATGAGCGTGTTAGCGTGGCGCGCATGACCGACACCACCACCGTCGTCTCGCCGGCATCTCCGGCGACCGCAGCACCCCTCCGTGAGGTCGGCGCCCTGATCCGGGGCGCCCGCAAGGGCCGCAGCATGACGCAGGCCCAGCTCGCCGAACGCGTCGGCACCAGCCAGAGCGCCATCAACCGCATCGAGCAGGGCGGGCAGAACCTGTCCCTCGAGATGCTCACCCGCATCAGCGACGCCCTCGACCAGCAGATCGTCTCGATCGGCGGCGCCCCGCAGCGTGCACACCTGCGCGTCCAGGGCGGCCGGAAGCTCAGCGGCTCCATCGCGGTGAACTCGAGCAAGAACGCCGCCGTGGCGCTGCTCTGCGCCTCGCTGCTCAACCGCGGCGTGACCCGGCTGCACAAGGTCGCCCGGATCGTCGAGGTCGACCGCATCATCGACGTGCTCCGCAGCCTCGGCGCGAGCGTCACCTGGTCGGAGGACGGCGAGACCCTCGAGATCGTCGCACCCGACGACCTGCACCTCGACGCGATCGACGCCGACGCCGCCCGCCGCACCCGCAGCGTGCTCATGTTCCTCGGCCCGCTCAGCGGCCGGTACGAGTCCTTCCGCCTGCCCTACGCCGGCGGCTGCGACCTCGGCACCCGCACGGTCGAGCCGCACCTCATCGCGCTCCGTCCGTTCGGGGTGGACGTCGAGGCGACCTCCGGTTGGTACGAGGTCGACGTCGCGAACCAGGCCGTCCCCACCAAGTCGGTCGTGCTCACCGAGCGCGGCGACACCGTGACCGAGAACGCGATCCTGGCCGCCGCGGCCCGCGACGGCGAGACCGTCATCCGGAACGCCAGCCCCAACTACATGGTGCAGGACCTCTGCTTCTTCCTCGAGCTGCTCGGGGTGCAGATCGAGGGCATCGGCACCACCACGCTCCGCATCACCGGCAAGAGCAAGATCGACGAGGTCGTGGACTACTGGCCGAGCGAGGACCCGGTCGAGGCGATGAGCCTGCTGACCGCGGGCATCGTCACCGCGTCGACCCTCACCGTGACCCGGGCGCCGATCGAGTTCCTCGAGATCGAGCTCGCGACCCTGGCCGAGATGGGCCTGCGCTTCGACGTCACCGAGGAGTACGCCGCCGCCAACGGCCGCACCCGCCTCGTCGACATCACGGTGCACCCGTCCGAGCTGCACGCGCCGATCGACAAGATCCACGCGATGCCGTTCCCCGGCCTGAACATCGACAACCTGCCGTTCTTCGTCGTCATCGCGGCCATGGCCGAGGGCACCACGCTCGTGCACGACTGGGTCTACGAGGGCCGGGCGATCCACCTGCTCGACCTCACCCGCCTGGGCGCGAGCGTCACCCTGCGTGACCCGCACCGCCTCGACGTGACCGGTCCGACGCACTTCTCCGGTGCCGAGATCAGCTGCCCGCCGGCGCTGCGCCCCGCCGTGGTGATCCTGCTGGCGATGCTCGCGGCGAAGGGCGAGAGCGTCCTGCGCAACGTCGGCATCATCGCCCGTGGCTACGAGCAGCTGCAGGAGCGCCTCAACTCGCTCGGCGCGTCCATCGAGACGTTCCACGACTGACGCGACGACCCACCCGCGCGACCTGACGGCCCGTCCCCGCAAGTGGGGACGGGCCGTCACCCGTTCTGCGGAGCCCCCACGGGCCTCCAGGCCGATGCCCAGGAGCGCTCCATGCGCCGCCCAGCCCGACCGTGCTGGATGGGCAGATGGCCACGAGATCGCTCCTGACCGTCCCCCTGCTCATCACCGTCGCGGCCGCCGCGGCGGCCTGGCTGGTACTCGGCCCCGCCGCAGCGCTCGCCTTCGTCGCCCTCGCGTTCCTCGAGATCGCGATGGCCGCAGACTCGTCCGTGCCGATGGCCGGCATCGCCGGCCGACTGCACTCCCCCGCCCGGCGGCTGTTCCTGTCGCTCGGGATCGTCGCGGGCGTGCTCGCGATGCGCCTGCTCCTGCCGCCGGCCGCCGTCGCGGTCGGTGACGCGACCGACCCGGCCAGCTCGGTGGAGGAAGCCGTCTTCGCGCCCGGCTCGTTCTCCGCGCACCTGGCCGAGGTGCGTCCCGCCCTCGCCGCCTTCGGCGCCGCGTTCATCTGGCAGGTCTTCGCCGAGTACCTGTTCAACACCGACCGCGCGTCCCGCAGGTCGTGGCTGGGCAGCCTGGAGGCACGGCTCGCCTCCGTCGCACGACCGTGCGTCTGGTCGCTGGTCACCGCTGCGACGGGGGTCGTCGTGACCTCCGTGCTCGTCGGGTCGCGTTCCGGCTGGGCCGCCGGTGCGCTGCTGCCGGTCGCGCTCGGTGGGGTGGCCGGCATCGCGGCGTACCTCGTGTCGAAGCGGACCGCGGCATGGGCGCTGCGCAGCGGCCCCGGCGGCGGCGGGTCGGACACGGCGTCGATCGGGGTCGGCCGCGGAGCCTGGCGCATCCACCTGTACGCGTCGACGGTCGTGTTCGAGCGGGGGCTCGTCGTGTTCATGCTCTTCGAGATCCTCGACGGCGTGTACAGCCTGTCCGGGTCCGGGCCGCTCGGGTCGGACGGGCTCGGGGCGCTCGAGCAGGCCGCGGTCGCCATCGGGGCGATCGGGGTGGGCGCGGTGTTCCTGGCCCGCCTGACCTCGCGGGTCGACCAGGCTGCGGGGCTCAAGCGGCTGCGGTACCTGAAGGCCGGGGCGGCGTACGTCCTCGGGGTGCTGTCGGTGCTGCTGTGGGCGAGTCTGCTCGTGCCGATCCCGGGCGTCGTCGTGGGGTGGTTCGGGACCGTCGTGATCGGGTCGGCGCTGGTGAGCTCCCTGCCGTGGCGCGCGTGGTGGCGGCGGGTGGTGCGGCGGCCGCGGGCGGTGTGAGGGGCGGCTCGTGACGCGTCGTGCAGTGTCGTGCGGCGCGTCGTTCGGCTGTGTGCGGCGCGTCGTCCGGCTGTTCTGGAAGGATCCACCGTGGATCGGCGTTGACTGGCGGGTCGGACGACGATCGGAGTGCACGTGCTGGGACCGGAACTGGTGGTCGTGCTCGGCCTCGCCATCGCACTGACGGCGGCCGTGGCCGACCGGATCCGGATCGCACCACCCGTGCTGCTCCTGGTCTTCGGCGCGCTGCTCGGGCTCGTGCCGGAGTTCGCGGACGTGGAGCTCCCCGCCGAGGCCGTGCTGCTGCTGTTCCTGCCGGCGCTGCTCTACTGGGAGAGCCTGACGACGTCGCTCCGCGAGATCCGGAAGAACCTGCGCGGCATCGTCCTGATGGGCACCCTGCTCGTCGTGGTGACCGCCGGTGCCGTCGCCGTCCTGCTGCACCTGCTCGGGATGCCGTGGGGACCGGCCTGGGTGCTCGGCGCCGCGGTCGCCCCGACCGACGCGACCGCGGTCGGCGTGCTCACGAAGATGCTGCCGCGGCGGAACGTCACGGTGCTCCGCGCCGAGAGCCTGGTGAACGACGGCACCACCCTCGTGGTCTACGGCATCGCGGTGGCCGTCACCGTCGGCACGCAGGAGCTCACGTTCTGGGGCGTGTCCGGCATGCTCGTCCTGTCCTACATCGGCGGGGTCGCCGCCGGGCTCGCGGCCGCGTGGATCGGGACGATGGTGCTGCGGCGCGTCGACACCGTCGTGCTCGAGAACCTCGTCACCCTGCTCGTGCCCTTCGCAGCCTTCCTGGCCGCCGAGGCCATCGGCGCTTCCGGCGTGCTCGCCGTCGTGGCGGCCGGCATCGTCGTCAGCCAGGTCGGTCCCAAGCTCGACCGTGCCGAGACCCGCCAGCAGGTGCGCGCGTTCTGGTCGTTCCTGACCTTCCTGCTCAACGGCGCGCTGTTCGTCCTGGTCGGCATCGAGGCGATGGTCGCCGCACGTGCACTCGACCCCGCCGACCTGCTGCGCGGGACCGGCATCGTCTTCGCGGTCGCGGTGCTGCTCGTCATCGTGCGGTTCGCGTTCCTGAACGCCGCGGGCGGGACCATCTGGCTCGTCACCCGACGCACCGGCGGAGAACCACGCGAGGGGCACCGCGACCGGCTCGTCAGCGGGTTCGCCGGCTTCCGGGGCGCGGTGTCGCTCGCGATGGCCGTCGCCGTGCCGCGCACCCTCGAGTCCGGTGGCGACTTCCCCGAGCGGGACCTCATCGTCTTCGTCACCGCCGGCGTGGTCATCGTCACGATCGTCGGCCAGGCCCTCGTGCTGCCGGCCGTCCTGCGTCGCGCCGCGCTGCCCGAGGACGAGTCCGTCAGCGAGGAACGTCGCTACGCCGAACGCACCGCGATCGAGGAGGCGCTCGATGCGCTCCCCCGTCTCGCACGGTCGACCGGAGCCGATCGTGCCACCGTCGATCGCCTGCGGAAGGAGTACGAGGCGCACCTCGACGTGATCGAGGCCCGCGAAGGGGACGACGACGACCACCCCGCGCTGCAGCGGCACGACAACGCGGTCGCCCTCGAGCTCGCACTCGTCCAGCACAAGGCGAACACCCTGTTGCGCCTGCGGGACGCCGACGAGATCGACGACCTGGTGCTGCGTCAGGTGCGTGCCGGGTACGACGCGGAAGAGGCGCGGCTGGACGGCATCGAATCGGTGGCGTCGCCGCCCACGTCGTCGTAGGGCGACTCCGGGCACACCTGGTCGAAACGGGCGTACCCGGTCGGTCGTTCCGATCAGGTATGCCCGTTTCGCGTTCCCATTGCAGCCGTCATGGGATGGAACGCGCTCCTTCAGCTGGCCGGTCAGGACCGCGCGTCGAACCGTCGGCGGTAGCTCGAGGGCGTGCTGCCGAAGGCCACGGCGAAGTTCTGCCGCAGCGTGACCGGGTTGCCGAACCCGCACGCTGCGGCGATCCGGTCGACGGGCAGGTCGGTGGTCTCGAGCAGCCGACGGGCCTCGTCCAGACGGCGACTCCGTACCCAGGCCGCCGGGGTGGTGCCGGTCGACGCCTTGAAGGCCCGGACGAAGCTGCGGCGGCTCATGTGGGCCGCCGCAGCGAGTCGGTCGACGCCGAGCTCCTCGTCCAGGTGCTCCACCGCCCAGGCTGATGCCGTCGCCACCGGGTCGTCGCCCCGATGCTGCACGACCGGTCGCTCGATGTACTGGGCCTGCCCGCCTTCGCGGTGCGGCGCGACGACCAGGCTCCGCGCGACCCGGTTCGCTGCCTCGGCGCCGAGCCGCGTCCGCACGACGTGCAGGCACGCGTCCAGCCCGGACGCCGTGCCCGCCGAGGTCAGCACGTCACCGTGGTCGACGTAGAGCACGTCGGCGTCCACGGTGACGTCGGGGTGCGCGGCGGCGAGCCGGTCGACCTCGCGCCAGTGCGTCACGGCGCTGCGTCCCGCGAGGAGCCCGGCACCGGCGACGGCGATCGACCCGAGGCACAGACCGACCACGACCGATCCCCGGGCGTGCGCGTCGACGACCGCCCGTTCCGTCGGTGCCGGCAGGCGAGTGCCGTCGTCGGTCCAGGACGGCACCACGACCAGGTCGGCGTCCGCCGCGGCGCCGAGCCCCTGCACGGGACCGAGCGTCAGCTTCTCAGCGGTCCGGACCGAACCGGGCCGGTCGGAGAACACGACGGTCTCCCAGTCGGCGAGACCGAGCCGGGTGACCTCGTCGAACACCATCTGCGGGACCGACAGGTGGAACATCGTGATGCCGTCGAAGGCGTAGATGGCGATCCGCACGCGGGACTCCTCCGGTTTGGCCTGGATCCATCGTACCGACGCACGCGTGCCAATCGCACCGAGGGCGTCGGCGGACGAGGATCGTCGAGTACGCCCACCGACCCAAGGAGCTCACGTGTCCGATCCCCAGCGCGCCCTCGTCCTCGTCGACATCCAGCTGGAGTACTTCAGCGGTCCACTCGAGGTCCGGTTCCCGCCTGTCCGCGACGCGCTCGCGCAGATCACGACCGCGATCGACGCCGCGACGGCTGCCGGCACGCCGATCGTCGTCGTCCAGCACACCGCCGGTGACGCTGCGCCGGTGTTCAACCCGACGACGGAGGCGTTCGCCCTGCACCCCGAGATCGAGCGACGACGGACGCCCCAGTGGCATCAGGTCACGAAGCAGTTCAGCTCCGTCTTCGCCCACACGGACCTGCTCGCCTGGCTGCAGGAGCGGTCGATCGACACGGTCACCCTGGTCGGCTTCATGACGAACAACTGCATCATCGCCTCGGCAGCCGAGGCGGAGGCGCTCGGCGTCTCGGTCGAGGTGCTGTCCGACGCGACCGGCGCGATCAACATCGTCAACGCCGGCGGGGCCGTGTCCGCCGAGACGGTGCACCGCACGCTGATGGCGTTGTTGCAGTCGAACCTCGCCGCGGTCGCACCGACCGCGGAGTGGACGTCGGCACTCACCGCCGGAGTCGCGATCCCCGGGGACGCGCTGCCGACGTCGGCCGTCGCGGGAACCCAGCGATTCCCGGGCTGACATCCGTTCTCATCTATAAATGTATTGCTACTTCTGCATACGTGTTCTACGCTGAGGGCATCCCAACCGACGATCAGCAGGAGGTCACCATGGCCGAGCACGAGAACAGCGCAGAGCACACCGTCGCCGAGCACACCCACCAGGACGGCTGCGGCCACGAGACGGTCCAGCACGAGGACCACGTCGACTTCGTCCACGACGGACACAAGCACGCCCAGCACGGCGACCACTACGACGAGCACTGATCCCCTGATCAGCGCAGGCCCGTGATCAGCACCGATCGACGGACCTGCACGACGGCCCCGACGCACCGCGCCGGGGCCGTCGTGTTGCATGCACGTATGCGCGTGCGCTTACATGAGTCCATGTCAGACGGGATCGAAGCAGCAGCCGAACTCTTCAAGGCGCTGTCCTCACCCGCCCGACTCCGGATCCTGTCGGCGTTGATCTCCCAGCCTTCCGACGTCGGCTCCCTCGCCGAAGCGACCGAGCTGTCGCAGCCCCTGGTGTCCCAGCACCTCCGCACGCTGCGGCTCGCGGGCATCGTGCAGGTCGAGCGCATCGGGCGGAACGCCGTCTACTCGCTGCACGACGAGCACATCGCGCACATCGTCGGTGACGCGGTGAGCCACGTCAGCGAGTCCGAAGCCGACTGAACCGCCGACCGCGGGCAGACTCCGTTCAGCAGCAGTCGCAGCCGTCGCCCTCGCGCTCCCCCGTCAGCGCCGACACCGGCTGCTTGCACGCGTCGCCGCGCCAGGCTTCGAGCCCCTCGCGCACGGCGAACACGACCACGACGAGTCCTGCGAGCGGATCGGCCCACCACCAGCCGAACAGGCTGTTCGCCAGCAGGCCGAGCAGCACCGCCGCCGACAGGTAGCTGCAGATCAGCGTCTGCTTCGAGTCGGCGATCGCCGACGCAGAACCGAGTTCGCGTCCGGTCCGCCGTTCGAGGAGGCTCAGGAACGGCATGACCGCCAGGCTCACCGCGGCCAGCACGATGCCGACCGGACTGTGCTCCGGCGACCGGACACCCGTGAAGGTCAGGACGGCATCGACACTGACCACGACGGCGAGCCCGAAGAACGAGACCGCGATCACCCGCAGTGCCGTTCGTTCCCGGGCCTCCGGGTCGCGCCCGGCGAACTGCCACGCGACGGCCGCTGCCGACAGGACCTCGACGATCGAGTCGAGCCCGAAGCCGATCAGCGCGGTGGACGACGCAACCGATCCAGCGGCGATCGCCACGACGGCCTCGATCACGTTGTAGGCGATGGTCGCCGCGACGATCCACCGGATCCGTCGCCGGAGCACGCCGACACGAGCCGGTGCGAGCGACACCGCAGCCGTGGTCACCGCTCCACCTCGCATCCGTCGTCGTCGGCAACGTCCACCGCCAGCACCACGTCGACCAGGGACTCGAGCGCGCGGGTGAGGTTGCGGTCCGCGATCTCGTAGCGGGTCCGACGCCCCTCGGGCACGGCGACGACGATCCCGCAGCCGCGCAGGCACGCCAGGTGGTTCGACACGTTCGTCCGCGTCAGCTCGAGTTCCTCGGCGAGCCGTGCCGGGTAGCCGGGTTCGTCGAGCAACCGGAGCAGGATGCGCGCGCGGGTCGGGTCGGAGAGCGCGCGCCCGAGACGGTTCAGCACGTCGTGCCGCGAGGCAATGGTCAGCATGCGCTGACCATACAACGGGCCACGCCCAGACCGCCACCGATCCGGACGACGCGTCGCGCTCCCGGGCCGCGTTCGATCTCAGACGTCCCCGAGCCGCCGCCCGGTCAGCGCGTCGTTCCAGCTCGTGCGGCCACCGGGAGCACGCGACTCGTGCACGCCGTCGTGGCCGCGTGGTCGATCACACCGCCAGCGGTCGAAGACGCTGCAGCAGCGGTGGTCGGACTGGTGGTCGGTGTCGTGGTTCTCGCGCATCGCACCGATGAGACGTGGCGACGCGCCGTTTCGTCACGAACCGGCGCCGAACTCCCTGCGCCACGAACGATGGTGAGCAGGAACGGTCGAGTCCCCCTTCAGCACCCGACCGTTCCTGCTCACCAAGCGCCCGACGACGCGACACGAGACGCGAGCGCAGCGCCCGCGACGCGAGCAGCCCCCGCGCCTAGCGCTTCAGGTTCGTGAGCTCCTGCAGCACCTCGTCCGAGGTGGTGATGATGCGGGCGTTCGCCTGGAACCCGCGCTGCGCGACGATCAGGTTCGTGAACTCCTGCGACAGGTCGACGTTCGACATCTCGAGCGTCCCCGCCGCGAGCGAACCGACGCCTGCCGAGCCGGGGCCGCCGACCGTCGCGCCGCCGGAGTTCGCCGTGGCGCGGTAGCCCGACGCCCCGGTCTTCTCGAGGCCGGCCGGGTTGGCGAACGTGGCGAGGGCGATGCGGCCGAGCGCGAGCGACGCACCGTTCGAGAACGTGCCGGTGACGGTGCCGTCCTTCGAGATCGAGTAGGCCTGCAGCGCCCCCGCCTCGCGGCCGTTCTGCGAGCCGATCGCCGCGGTGTTGAGCGAGGCGAACCCGGTCAGGTCGCCCATGTCGACCCGGATGCCCCCGACGGCGAGGGTGCCGCCGGCGGTCAGCTTGCCGTCGGTGCCGAAGGTCAGCGAGGTCGTCGCCGTGGTGCCCTGGCCGTTGCGCCCGGTGACGTCCCAGCCGTCGGCGGTGCGCGTGTAGGCGAGGGACATCGTGTGCTTGGCGCCCGAGGCGTCGTACACGGTGGCTTCGCGGGTGATGGTCTGGCCGGCGGCGGTCTCGGACGGCAGGTTGCCGGCGACCGTGGCGGCGGTGGTGCGGACCGCCGGGGCCGCTGCTTCGAGCGGCAGCGTGATGTCGGACAGCTGGCCGTTCTCGTTGACGACGCCGTTCGTGGCCGGGTAGCCCTGCACGATCTTGCCGTCGGCGGTGACCAGGCGGCCGTTGGCGTCGAAGTCGAACGCACCGGCACGGGTGTAGACGGTGTCGTTGCCCAGGCGGGTGACGAAGAAGCCGTCGCCCGAGATCATCAGGTCGGTCGCCTTGCCGGTGGCCTGCGCCGAGCCCTGCGAGAAGTTCGTGGAGACGCCGGCGACCTGCACGCCGAGGCCGATCTGGGCCGGGTTCGTGCCGCCGATGCCGGTCTGCGGTCCGCCGGCACCCTGGGTCATCTGCGACAGGGTGTCCTGGAACACGGTGGTCGACGACTTGAAGCCGACGGTGTTCACGTTGGCGATGTTGTTGCCGGTGACGTCGAGCATCTGCTGGTGGGAGCGGAGGCCGGAGATCCCGGAGTAGAGCGAGCGGAGCATGGTGCGTCCTTTCGGAGAGGCAGGAAGAGCGAGGGAGTACGAGGAAGAACGAGGAAGGAACGAGCGGGCGTCAGGACGCCGGAGCGGTGGTGGTGATGCCGGAGATCACGTCGAGAGCGACCTCCTTCCCGTTCACGGTGACCGTGGGGACGCTGTTCGCGTACGACACGGCCGAGGCTGTCCCGGTGACGGACTTGCCCGAGTCGGCGTCGGTGTAGCTGACCTGCTTGCCGACGAGGTTCGCTGCGGCGATGCGCATCTGGAGCGAGAAGTTCTCGTTCCCCGTCGTGGTCTGGTTGGTGATCTGCTCCATCATCGCGAGCTGCGTCTGCTGGCCGATCATCTGGTTGGTGTCCATCGGCGACGACGGGTCCTGGTTGCGCAGCTGCGTGACGAGCAGCTTCATGAAGACCTCGGAGTCCATCGTCTGGGACTTCTGGGCGGTGGAGTTCGCGGCGAGGGCCGCGGCCTGCGCGGTCGGGTCCACGCTGCCGGTGATGCCGTCGATGGGCATGGTGCGTTCCTGTTCGTGAGCCGGATCAGGCGAGGACGTCGAGTCCCGCGGTGCGGATGGAGGGCGTGTGGGCGGTGGGCTGCGTGCGCGGGGTGACCCGCGCCTCCAGAGCGGGTTCGCCAGGCAGCGCACGTGCGGCCGGGCGCTCGTCGCGACCCGGCGCGTCCTGCGGCTGGTTCTGCGACGACAGGTCGAGCGTGGTGCTCACACCCGTGCCGGCCGCGTCGCGGCGGAGGTCCGGGAGGACCTGGCGGACGGCCTCACGGCCGGCGTCCGACGCGGCGAACAGCTCGACGTGCATGCCGTGCGCGGTGACGTGCGCGCGGACCGTGACCGGGCCGAGGGCGTCCGGCACGACCTGCACGGTGACCACGTGCTCACCGGGGCCGGCCTGCGCGAGCGAGAACACCGGTCGCGCGAGCTGCTGGGCGAGCGGTGCCGGGGCCGGCGCGGTCGCCGCGGCGGGCGCGGCGGTCGGCGTCGTCGACATGACGAACGGCGTCTCGCCACCGCGGCTGGGGGCGACGGCCGGGAGGCCCGGATCACCCGGCGTCGACGCCTGCTGCTCCGTCCCGTGGCCGGCTCGGGAGCCGGGGCCGGCTGCCGGGGCGGCGGCCGCCACGACCGGTGCCTGAGCAGGGGTCGCGGTGGCGGTGTCGCCGTCGGCGGTGCGGGTCGCAGCGGGGGCCGCGATCGCGGCAGCGGCCGTCGGGGCGGTGGTCGCCGGGTCGGTCGCGGCTGCGGTCGTCGACGCAGCGGTCGTCGTGGGGGTGGCGCCGGCGACGGTCGTCGCGGGCGCGGCCGGAGACGCGGTGCCAGCGGGTGTCACGGCGGGGGTCGTGGCGGTCGCCGGGCCCGTCGTGGCTGCGGCAGCGGTCCCCCGTGCCGCGCCCGACGCCGGTGCCTGCTGCGGGGTCGCCGTGGCGGGGGCGGTGGTCGGCGCCGGGGTCGACGGCACCGGCGTCGAGGTGTCCCCCTCCCCCGACGGCGGTGTCGTGGTCGTGGTGTTGGTCGTTCCGGCGGTCACCGCTGCGGCCACGGCGGCGTGTGGGTCGCGGGCGGGAGTCTCGGCGGCGCGGCTGGCCGGAACGAGCGGTGCGGTCACGGCCACGAGTCCGGCGGCGAGCAACGCCTGCGCGTCGACGGGCGCTGCCTCGGTCGCGGGCACCGGCTGGTCCGACGCGGACGTGGCCGCAGACGCAGACGGCGTGGCGGCGCTGCCCGGCGTCGCAGCCGACCCGTCCGCCGTGCGGCCATCGGTGTCGTCCCGCCCAGCACCACCATCGCCGGCTCGCCGCTCGGTCGCGACGGCGGCGGTCAGTGCCGCACCGAAGGACCCGGCAGCCGCGGGGTCGGACGATGCACCCCGGGTGGAGCCCGGTGCGGTGGGCACGGACGGCTGGGTGGCGATGGTCAGGCTCATGCGGCGCTCCCGGACTGCATCATGGACAGCAGCGCGGCGGTCTGCAGGTCGGTCGCGGAACGCGCAGCCGAGGCGGTCGGCGCGGCGACGGCCGCCGGGGCCGCCTGGGCGGGGACGATCCGGCGGATGGTCGCGATGTCGGCGTCGGAGTACCAGTTGTCGACGATCCGGACGTCCTTGCCGGGGCGCGGGGCGTGCAGCACCTTGCCGTCGCCGACGTAGATGACGACGTGGCCCTCGCCCTTCGGGATGATCAGGTCGCCCGGCTGCGCGTCCTTCAGGGAGCCGACCTCGACGCCCATCTTCGCCTGGTCCGGCACGACCCGGGGCATCGTGACCCCGAGGTCCTTGAAGACCGTCTGCACCAGGCCCGAGCAGTCCATGCCCGCGGTCGTCTCCCCGCCGAACACGTACGGCACGCCGAGGTACTTCTTCGCGTCGGCGACGACGTCGGCCCCGGTGGCGCCGCTGCCGGTGGCGAGGGTGCCGGCACCGGCGTCGACCGAGGTCGCCGGGGCACGGGTGGCCGTCGGGGTCGCTGCGGCGGTCGCACCGGCAGCGCTCGCGGCGCCGGTCGTGCCGTCGGCGGTCGCGAGGGCATCGGCGAAGGCCGACGATCCCGCGGCACCGCTGGTGGCGGAGGCGCTCGGGGCAGCCGTGGCCGTCCCGCCGCGCAGCGTGTCGATCTGGGACCGGATCTCCGAGATCCGGGAGAGCACCGCTTCGACGCTCATCGGGCACCACCTTCCGTGCGGCGTCGTGCCGCGATCTCGTCGAGGGCGTTCTGTTCGGTCCGGAGTTCCTCGGCCGCCTGCTGCTCGGTGTGCTTGCCCTCGAGCTTCTCGAGGCCGACGGCGGCGCGACGCGCGGCGGTGTAGTCCTGCTGCGCCCGGTCGGCGTCGGCACGGCGGTTCTGCACCACGGCGTCGAGCTCCTCGAGCATCCCGCGGGTCGCGGCACGGGCTGCGGCGACGGCGCTCAGGGTGGCGGCGTCCTGGATGGGCTGGGCGTCCTCGCTGTCGGCGAGGCTGCGGCGTGCAGCGATCCGGGCGTCGGCGGCGTCGCGGACGCGCTCGTTCGCGGTGGCCAGTGTGGCGGCGGCACGGTCCTGTTCGGTGTGGCGCAGGCGCAGGAGCCCGGCGAGCGGGAAACGGCGGGCCATCACGACACCCCCAGCTGCTGCACGAGGCCGCCGAGGCGCTGCCAGGACGCATCAGCCGTGGCCCGCTCGTCCATGCCCTGGCGCAGGAACGCGTCGATCGATTGCTGGTGGTCCACGGCGGCGTCCACGAGCGGGTTCGACCCGCGCTGGTACGCACCGACGTCGAGCAGGTCCTGGGCACCGGCACGGGCGGCCATCACCTTCCGCAGCACGGTGGCGGCGGCACGCTGCTCGGGTCGGGTGACCTTCGAGGCGACGCGGGACACCGAGCCGAGGGCGTCGACCGACGGGAAGTGCCCGGTGATCGCGAGCTTGCGGTCGAGCACGACGTGGCCGTCCAGGATGCTGCGGGCGGCGTCGGCGATCGGCTCGTTGTGGTCGTCGCCGTCGACGAGCACGGTGTACATGCCGGTGATGCTGCCGACGCGGTCGGTCCCGGCGCGCTCGAGCAGTCCGGCGAGCACCGAGAACGTCGACGGCGGGTAGCCCCGGGTGGCCGGCGGTTCCCCCACCGACAGGCCGATCTCACGCTGCGCCATCGCGACGCGGGTGAGCGAGTCCATCATGAGCACGACGTCCTGCCCGGCATCGCGGAACGACTCGGCGATGCGGGTGGCCACGAACGCGGCACGCAGGCGCATGAGCGCCGGCTCGTCGGAGGTCGACACCACGACGATCGAGCGGGCGAGCCCCTCGGGTCCCAGGTCGTCCTCCAGGAACTCGCGCACCTCACGGCCACGCTCCCCCACCAGGGCGATGACGTTGACTGCCGCGTCGCTCCCGCGCGCGATCATCGACAGCAGCGACGACTTGCCGACACCGGACCCGGCGAACAGGCCCATGCGCTGCCCGCGGCCGACGGTGGTCAGGGTGTCGAGCACGCGGACGCCCAGCTGCATCGGGGTGTCGATGCGGGTCCGGGCCATCGCGCTCGGGGTGTCGTGGTCGAGCGGGACCCAGGTGACCGGTTCGCCGCCGGGGCCCTCGAGCGGGCCGCGGTCGTCGATCGGTCGGCCGAGTCCGTCGAGCACGCGGCCGAACAGACCGGATCCGGTCGGCACGAGCACCGGGCGGCCGGTCGGACGCGCCGGGGTGCCCGCGGTCACGCCGGTCAGGCGGCCGAGCGGCATGCAGCGGACGCCCGAGGCATCGGTGGCGACGACCTCGACCGCGGTCTGTTCGCCGTCCTCGGCGCCGACCGTGACGACCTCGCCGACGCGGGCGTCGAGCCCGGCGATCGTCAGCCCCAGGCCGACGGCGCTCGTGACGACACCGACCCGCTGGGGCGCGGCCCGCAGCAGCGCCTCGTCGAGGCCGCGCGGACGGAGCAGCGTGGCGGTCACCGGTCGGCTCCCGTCGCGTCGACACCGAGGGCGGTGCGGGCGCGGTCGAGCGCCGTGGCGATGCGCGCGTCGAGCATGCCGTCCGGCAGGTCGACGACGGCGTCGCCGTCGCGCAGGGCGCCGTCGGCGACGACCGGCACCGGCAGGTCGAGGCCGGCGACGCGCGCGGCGTCCGCCGGGCTCAGCCGGACGGCCACCGGGACCGTGCGGTCGACGGACGCGAGCGCCCGCCGGACGGTGGCCTCCGCGCCGGACGCGATCCGGGCCTCCCGGCTGCCCTGTCCATCAGGACCGTCGGCGACGGTCGCGTCGTGCGCGGGCCTGGAGGCGCGGACCACGTTGCCGACGATCGCCTCGGCCAGGTCGACTGCCGCGCTCGCGACCGACGCCTCGGCGTCCGCCAGGACGGGTGCGACCGTGGAGAGCATGGCGTTCGTGGCGGCGTCGAGGACCGCGATCCGGCGGGCCGTGTCGGCCTGCAGCGCGGTGATCCGCGCGGCGTGCTCTGCCTCGAGCCGGGCGCGCAGGGCGTCGGTCTCGGCCTGCGCGGCCCGCAGGCCGGCGGTGTAGCCGGCCGCGTGCCCGCGGACGTCGGCGCTCGACGCGCGCTCGCGTCCGGCGGGGTCGGCGAGCACCGGGAAGGCGACGCGGTGCACGACGGTGTCAGTCAACGAGCTCGTCCTCCTCGGCGCGGTGCACGGTGACGACGCCCTGGGCCTCGAGTTCGCGCACGGAGCGGACGACCTCGGCGCGGGCTTCCTCGACCTGCGAGACGCGGACCGGGCCCATGGCCTGCAGTTCGTCGTCGAGCAGTTCGCGGTTGCGCTCGGACACGTTCGCGCGGATGGTCTCGACGACCGGCCCGGCTGCGCCCTTCATGGCGGTCGCGAGGATCTTCGAGTCGATGCCGCGCAGCACCTGCTGGATGTCGCGGGACTCGAGCTTCACGATGTCCTCGAAGGTGAGCATGCGGGAGCGGATGTCCTCGGCGAGCTCCGGGTCGCGGGCCTCGAGTCCCTCGAGCACGGCCTTCTCGGTCGCGACGTCCGAGCGGTTGATGATGTCGACCAGGGGCGCGATGCCACCGACGACCTCGACGCTCTCGCGCGGCGACACGACGGCCCCGGCGCGCTGGCGCAGCACACCGGCGACGATGCCGACGGCCTCGGGGGTCGCGCTGCCCATCGTGGCGAAGGCCTGGGCGACGTCGGTGCGGACCCGCTCGTCGATCCCGGCGAGCACGGCACTGGCCTGACCGGCGCCCAGGTGGGCGAGCACGAGGGCGATCGTCTGCGGCAGCTCGCCCTCGAGCAGGGAGATGACCTGGCCGGGTTCGGCGTCGTCGAGGAAGTCGAACGACTGGCCGGCGAGGTTCGAGGCCAGACGGTCCATCACGCCGGCGGCCCGCTCGGCGCCGAACGACGCCTCGAGCAGCCCGAGCGCGGTCTCCTTGCCGCCGCGCTTCTGCAGCCGGCCGCTCATCGTGATCCGGTGGAACTCCGACAGCGTCTGGTCGACGACGGTGTCCTCGACGCGGCGCATCCGGACGATCTCGGCGGAGATCTCCTCGGCCTCCATCTCGGTGAACTGCTTCATCACCTCGGCGGCGCGGTCGGTCTCCATCTGCATGAGGATGAGCGCGACCTTCTGCGCACCGGTCAGGGCACGGTCGCTCGGACCGGAGCCGCCGCCGGGGCTCGGCATGAGCGCGCTCACACCGGTGCCCGGTCGTCCAGGAGCCCGCGCAGGAGCTCGGCGGTGCGCTTCGGGTCGCGCTCGGCCAGGGCGGAGATGTCCTGACGGCGGCGCTCTGCGGTGATCTCCTCGGTCGTCAGCACCTCGGTGGGGGCGTCGCCGGCGGGCATCGCCGACAGCACGGCGGTCGGCGCGTCACCGGCACCGAGCGTGGCCCGGTCGTCGACGCCGTCCATCGCGAGGGGCAGCTGGAACGTCTCACCGGCGAAGGCGTCGAGCTCGCCGAGGTCGACGGCCTCGCGCTCCTGCTTCCGGTTGCGGCGGGCGACGAAGAACATGATCGCGATGACGGCGAGGACGATGCCGATCACGATGCCGGCGGTGCGGATCGACGACCACAGTGCTTCCTGCTGGTCGGCCTTCTGCTGGGCTTCCAGGGCCTTGGCGGCCTGGTCGGAGGCGCTCGTGTCGAAGTCCATCATCGCGACCTTGACCTGGTCGCCACGGTCCTGGTCGACACCCGCGGCGGCGGACACCAGGTCGTTGATGCTCTGCAGGTTCGCGTTCTGCACGGCGTCGGCCTTCGAGTTCAGCGCGACCGAGATGGTCTGCCGGTCGAGCCCGCCCGAGGGGATCTGCGTGGTCTCGGTGGTGTGGTCGACGGCGTTGTTCTTCGTCGCCGACTCGTTCTTGTACCCGTCGTCACCGGTGCCGCTCGTCGCGGTGCCGTTCGGGACGGCGATGTTGTCCGGACCGAGGACCCCCGACGCGCCGCTCCCCGCGCCGGAGCCGGCGCCGTACTCCTCGGTGGTGCTCGACTCGTTCAGTGCGACCGGACCCGAGGTCGGGCTCGTGTAGCTCTCGGACGTCCGCGTGCCGGACTCCTGGTTCATGGTCCCGGAGACCACGACGGTCGCGTTGCCGACGCCGAGCGTGGTGTCGAGCAGGTCCTGGATCTTCTTGCTCGTCGCCGCGTCGTAGTCGGCGGCCTGGTCCGCGCCGCTGCCGGTCGCACCGGTGCCGACGGCGGACAGGGTCTGGCCCTTCGCGTCGACGACCGAGACGTCGGTGGGCTGCATGCCCTCGACCGAGGCGCTCGTCAGGTGCACGATGGCCTGCACCTGGTCGGTGCTGAGCTGCGTGCCGTTCTCGGTCGCGATGAACACCGACGCGGTCGGGTCCTTCTCCTCGGAGACGAACACGGACTTCTCCGGGATCGCGAGCTGCACGGTGGCGGTCTGCACCCCGTCCATCGCGCCGATGGTCTTGGCGAGCTCGCCCTCCATCGCGCGCTTGTAGGTGACGTCCTGCTGGAACTCCGAGCTCGTCACGCCCATCTTGTCGAGCAGCGAGTAGCCGCCCTCGTTCGACGACGGCAGGCCGTTCGACGCTGCCTTGAGCCGCTCCGAGTACACCTGCGCCTGCGGCACGAGGATCGTCGCGCCGCCGTCGGTGAGCTGGAACGGCACGCCGTCGGTCTGCAGCTGGTCCGTGATGGAGCTCGCGTCGGCCGCGGCGAGCCCGGTGAAGAGCGGCGCGTAGGATGCCTTGCCGAGCCAGGACGCGAGCGCGATCCCACCGAGCACGAGCGCCGCGATCGCCAGGATCGCGATGGTGCGCTGGGCGGCGGAGAAGCCCTTCACGTAGGCGCTGAGGCGCGCGAAGACGTTCTTGACGGCGACGGGCATCAGGCCTGCATCCTCATGATCTCGTTGAAGGCGTCGACGCCCTTGTTGCGGACGGCGGAGACGAGCTCGAGCGTGACCTGCGCGCGGGTGGCGGCGATCGTGGCGTCGTGGATGTCGTCGAGGTTGCCGGTCACGGCCTTGAGCGCGAGGGTCTTCGAGTCGCTCTGCAACGACTGCAGCCCGTCGACGGCGTTGCCGAGGCTCGCGGCGAACCCGCTGCCGTCGGTCGTCGCGCCGGCGGCACCGGTCGCGTTCGTGCTGTCGCTGGACGTCCCGGACACACTCGTCAGGGCGTTCGTCATCGCGTTGGTGGTCACACCGTTCACGGCGTCGATGGGCATCAGTTCTTCCCGATCTGCAGTGCCGCCTCGTAGGCGGTCTTGGCACGGTCGACCACGGCGGCGTTCGCCTGGTAGCCGCGCTGGGCCATGATGAGGTCCGCCATCTGCGTGCCGAGGTCGATGTCGGGCATGCGGACGTAGCCCTCCTCGTTCGCGAGCGGGTTGTCCGGGTCGTAGGTCACCCGGCCGGCGGCGCTGCCGAACGCGGCGCCCTTGACGTAGGCGCCGGAGACGCCGGCGCCCTCCTGCACCTCGACGTACCGTGCCTGGAACGCGGTGTCGTCCATCGACGTCACGGTGTTCGCGTTCGCGATGTTGTCCGAGACGGCGTCGAGCCACTTCCGGTGCACGGTCAGGCCGGTGCTCGCGATGCCGATCGCGTCGAAGGTCGTCACGAGTTCGTCCGCATCGCCGCGCGGACGCTGGTGAGCTCGGAGTTCATCGCCTGCGTGGCGAACTGGTACCGCAGCACGGTGTCGATGTTCGACAGCGTCTCCTCGTCGAGGTTGACGTTGTTGCCGTTCGTGTTCGTCGGCTCGAGGCTGCGCGCCATCGTCGGCGTGGTGGCACCGTCGCCGTCCACGATCGACTTCGCCAGGGCGTCCTCGAACTGCACCTTCTCGGCGTGGTAGTTCGTCGTGTTGATGTTCGCGATGTTGTTCGCGATCACCTTCTGGCGCATCGACAGGCCGTCGAGTGCGCTCTGCAGCGCGACGCTCGTCACGGAATCGAACACGAAGGATCCCCTCGTCAGGCGTCGTCGGTGCGACGTCGCCGTGCGGTGGTGGCCGATCCCTGGCCGAACTGGTGAGCGATCCGTGCTCGAGTGGCGCTATCGGAGCCCGTCGTCCGCCGCGTTAGGCGTCGCCCCGAACGGGGGGCGGTGGGGGCTGTGCGGGGCGGAGCACCCGAGATGCGACAGAGCACCCGTCGGTCGACGGGTGCTCTGTCGCAGAACTGGTGCGGGGGCGCGGGTCAGGCGGAAGCGTCGAGGTACACGGAGCCGCGGGGCTCGCGCGTGGCGTCGACGGCGCGCAGGGCACCGAGGTGCTCCAGCGTCGAGCGGCGGTCCGCAGCGAGCACCATCATGCGGTCCCGCTGCGCGGCGAGCAGCCGGGAGGCCCGTCCCACCAGGTCACGCGGCAGCGGTCCCAGCCCGGCCGGTTCCGACCACCCGGCCACGGCCGTGGAGTCGGCCGCCTGCCCGGCGGCGTCGTGCTCCAGGGAGGTGAGCAGAGCCTCCCATGCGGCTCGTCCGTCCGGCTGCTCAGGCGACAGCTCTGCGGACGGCTCAGGCGACACCGAGGGCTCCCCCGGTCGGCTGCTGCGTGGCGGGCGTCGCGGGCAGCGACGCGGCCGCCTCGTGCCACGACTGACGCAGCGGCTCGAGGATCCGGATGCAGTCGCGGGTGGCCTGCACGTCGCGGTGCACGTTCGCCGTGATGAGCGACGTGGAGGCGTAGTTGTAGACGGCCAGCAGGCCCTCGCCGCCGTCCCAGACGTCGATCCGGAGGGTGCTCGAGAGTTCACCGACGATCGCCTGGGCGTGCAGGAGCTGCTCGCGGGCCGCCTCCCAATCGGCGGCGACCTGCGCGGCCTCGGCACGGTGCAGGTCGAGCAGCAGCCGGTCGTAGAGCATCGTCACGAGCTGGGCCGGCGTCGCCGAGAGCACGGCCTCGTTCGTGTACTGGGCACGACGCTGGTCGGTGACGGTGCGCGGCTGGGCGGCCTGGCGGAAGGCGGCTGCCTGGAAGTCGAAGGTCATGGTCGTTCCCGTCAGCTCGACGTCGAGGCCAGCTGGCTGGCGAGCCAGCTCGACTGCGACTGGAGCTTGCTGAGGCTGGTCTCGAGGGATGAGTAGAGGGTCTGCAGGGCGGCACGGCGCATCGTCAGCCGGTCGGTCCAGCTGTCGATCTGGGTGGTGAGGTCCTTGGCGACGGCCTGCTGCCCGGTGATGGACGTGGTGACCGAGCCGTCGTACTTGTCGGACGCGGCGGTGGCCGCGGCGCCGACGTTCGCGGCGACCCCGGAGAGCATCGCCTGGGTGGCCTTCGGGTCGGTGGCGAGGGCCTTCTGGAAGACCTCGGGGTCGAAGGTGAACGTGCCGTCCTTCGTGATCACGATGCCGATCGTCGACGGGGACTTGCCGTCGACCGGGGCGGACATCGTGCTCGTGAGCCGCTGCACGGCGTCGCGGGATGCACCGTCGCCGAGCAGGACACCGGCCTTCGTCGTCGTGGTGCCGGACGTCGCGCTGGTCGAGCTCGACACCGCGGTGTTCGTCTTGTAGTAGGCCGCGATCGCGTTCATCGCGTCGACGAGCCCGGAGGCGACGGACTGCGCCTTGGTGGTGTCCTGCGCGATCGTCACGGTGACGGGGTCGGTGGTGGCCTTCGAGACGGTGACGTCGAGCCCGGGGACGAGCCCGGTGAAGGTGTTCGTGGCGCTCGTGACCTTCTGCGCGGCGGCGGTGCCGGCCCAGAGGGTGACGCTGGCGTCGGTCGCCGCGGTGACGACGGCGGCACCGGTCTCGGTGAGGACGTTCGTCGCGGTGCCCGCTGCCACGTCGTCGGCGCCGCCCCGGTACAGCTGGAACCCGCCGGCCGCCCCGGTCGTGGCGGACGTGAGCTGCAGGCGGTAGAGCTTGGTGCCGTCGGCATCGGTGCCGGCGGAGACCTTCGTCGCGGTGACGCCCGCACCGGACTTGTTCAGGGCGGACACGGCGTCGTCGAGCGAACCGGACGCCGGCGTCACGGTGGTCGACTTGCCGTCCGCGCCGACGATCGTGATCGGCTGCGCACCGGTCGACCACGTCGACATCGCGGCCGTGACGCCGACCTGGGCCGAGGCGGTCGAACCGACGGTGAAGCTGATGGAGCCGGCGGTCGCCCCGGCACCGGTGACGGCGGTGACGCTCGGCGCGGTGCTCGTCGCGGCGAAGAGGTCGAGCGACGAGGCCTTCGCGGCGTCCGCGGCCTTCGTGGCGAGCCCCTGGATCAACCCGTTGAGCGTCTGCAGTGACGAGATGAACGAGTTGGTGGTGGTGAGCTTGTTCTTGAGCAGGGTCTGCGGGACCCCCTCGACGCTCATCAGCGAGTTGATGAGGTCGGTCGTCTTGAGACCGCTGACCAGACCATCGATCGCGAGGCTGGTGCTCGAGGACACGGACGAGGACATCGTCGACACTCCCTGGCGTCGTGGAGGTGGTCAGGACGGCGGCGTCCGCCCCCCGGGGCACCCGATCGGGCCCGGAGGACGGACGTCGTGATGGCTAGCGCAGGAGCGAGAGCACGCCCTGGGTGCTCTGGTTCGCCTGCGCGAGCATCGAGGTGCCGGCCTGGCTGAGGATGTTGTCGCGCGTGTACTTGACCATCTCCTCCGCCATGTCGACGTCGGTGATGCGCGAGGAGGCAGCGGTGAGGTTCTCCTTGGCCACGTTCGTCACGTTGATGGCGTGGTCGAAGCGGTTCTGGACGGCACCGATGCTCGAACGAGCCGAGGAGACGTACTTGATCTGCTCGTCGATCGCGGTGATGGCGGCCTGAGCGTTCGTCGCCGAGTCGAAGGTGAGCGCGCCGACCGCGGTCGACACGGACTCCACGTTCGACTTCGACAGGTCCACGTCGATCTGGCTCGCCGCGTCGCCGTTCGCGCCGACCTGGAACTTCAGGACGCCTGCGGTGCCGGCGGAGCCGTCGAGCAGGTTGATGCCGTTGAAGTTGGTCGACTCCGAGATGCGGGTGAGCTCCTTGGTGAGCTCGCCGACCTCGGTGGTGATCGCCTTGCGGGAGTCCTCGTTGTTCGAGTCGTTGCCGGCCTGCACTGCCAGGTCGCGCATGCGCTGGAGGATCGAGTGGGTCTCGGTGAGGCCACCTTCAGCGGTCTGCACGACGGAGATGCCGTCCTGCGCGTTGCGGGCGGCGACCGTGAGGCCACCGACCTGGGACTTCAGCCCCTCGGAGATCGACAGACCGGCAGCGTCGTCGGCAGCACGGTTGATGCGGAGACCCGACGAGAGCTTCTCGAGGGACTTCGACAGGTCGTTCTGCGTCGCGTTGAGGTTCCGGTACGTGTTGAGTGCCGAGAGGTTGGTGTTGATGGACATACCCATGGTGGTTTCCTCCGTGAATGTGGGTCGTACGTCGGCCCGTCCGTGGGCTGACATGGATGACTCTCGACCGGTTGCCGGGAGTCGTTAGGGGATCGGCGGAGAAGTTTCCGCCGACGTCTCAACTCGCAGCGACGGCCGGGCCGGACGCGGCGTCGTGCACGGCACGGGCGACACCGGCGGCGGCGTTCGTGGCGACACGGGCGAGGTAGGCGCTGCGGCGGGCCGCGGTGGTGCGGCTCGCGGGCTCGACGGTCGTGCCGTCGCCGTAGTGGGCGGCGAGACCGTCGTGGAGCAGGCGCATCGCCTCGGAGCGCTGCTGCGAGACGGCCGAGTGCGTGATGCCGAGCTCGGCGGCGACGTCGGTGACCGAGCGGTCGCCGAAGTACACGGCCTCGACGATGAAGCGCATCCGCTCCGGCAGGGCCTCGACCGCGGCGCGGAGGTACCGGCGCTTCTCGGTCTCGAGCAGGTCGTCCCCGGGGAGCGGCAGGTCCGCGGAGACGAGGTCGTGCACGGTCTCGTCGAGCGGCGCGACCGTGCGGGCAGCGTCGCTCATCGCGTCGACGGCGGTCTGCTTGTCGACGCCCATGGCATCGGCGATCTCCTGGGCGCCGACGCTCCGGCCGAGCCGTGCGGACAGTGCCTCCTGCGTGGCCAGGGTCTCGCGGATCCGCTTCCGGGTGCCGCGGGAGGCCCAGTCGGCCGAGCGCATGTCGTCGGCCAGCGCACCGGCGATCCGGGTGCGGGCGTAGGCACCGAACGGCACGCCGAGGGTGGGGTCGAAGGCCTCGGCGGCTGCGACGAGTGCGAGCGATCCGACGGCGGCGAGGTCGTCGCGATCCAGGTGCGTCGCCCGGGAGCGGACGTCGGCCACGATGTAGCCCACGAGCGGGAGGTGCTCCACGATCATCGCGTTGCGTTCGGTGCGGTCCATGCTGTTCCCCTGGTCGACCTGACGTGTGTCGGCTCACCCGTCCGTGGGCGCGACGGACGCCGGCCTCGGATGGCCGGTGCGTACGCCGAAGACCCGCCCGGGTCCCTCCGAGCGGTGCACCCCGCATCGTTCCCGAGCGGTTCCGGGTGTCCCCCGGGGTGCGTTCTGAATGTATCGGCTGGCAATGCGCTGAACAGGTGCTCAACCGTCCCCAGTGCGGGGGTGTCAGGCCCCCTTTCCGGTCGGCATTTGGGGGGACTCAGGGTTGGGAACGCTCGTTCTTGTCCCCCGACGGGGGTCATCGGGTCACAAAGTCGACGAGTACGGGGGACGGCACTCGGCCGCCGGGGCTTACGGTCGCGGTCACCGAGTCGATAGGTCCCGGTGTCCGCAGGATGACGGACCGGGGACCACCCCGACGAACCACCACCTGGGAGGAGCTGATGAGCGTGAACGACCTGTCCGCCGTGCTCTGGCGCGAACGCGAGCTGCTCGAACTGCTCACCTTCAAGCTCGAGGAGGAGCAGCTCCTGCTCACCGCGGGCCGCTCCCGCTGGGTGTCGCACGCCAGCCGCGAGGTCGAGCAGGTCCTCGACCGGCTCCGCAGCACCGGGCTCGAGCGCGCCGCGCAGAGCGCCGAGGTCGCCGAGGAGTGGGGCGTCCCCGCCGACGCTCCCCTGCGCGACGTCGTCGCCGCGGCACCGAACGGGCCGTGGGGCGAGATCCTGTCGTCGCACCTCACCGCGATGGTCGAGCTGACCACCCAGATCGGCGCCCTGCGCGACGAGAACGACCGGTTCCTGCGTGTCGCCGCCCAGGCCACCGAGGAGACCCTGGCGGGGACCGTCACCGGCGCCGCCACCTACGACGCCAGTGGGACGTCCGGCGCAGGCCAGGACGGCGCCCGCCTGTTCGAGGGGACGCTGTAGCACCGTGGTCAGCACCTTCGGATCCCTCGCGACCGCCTACTCCGGCCTCGCAGCCGCCCGTGCCGGCATCGACGTCACCGGCCAGAACATCGCGAACGCCGGCACCGCGGGCTACACCCGCCAGCGCGTCACGCAGAACTCGATCCCCGCGACCCAGACCGGGTTCATGCGGGGCACCGCGGCCCTCGCCGGCCAGGGCGTCTCGGTCGACGGCATCGCCCGCCTGGCGTCCCTGACGCTCGACGCCGGTGTCCGCGTCGCCGCCGGTTCGTCGGCCTACGCCGATGCCCGCGCCACGGCGCTCTCCGTCCTCGAGACCGGGTTGCACGAGCCCGGCAAGGACGGCCTGAGCGCCAAGCTCGACGCGTTCTGGTCGTCCTGGAGCGAGCTCGCCAGCCACCCCGACGACCCGGGTGCCGCCAGTGCCGTGCTCGGGGCCGCCGGCACCGTCGTCGCCGCCCTGGCCGCCGGCTCGAAGGCCGTCGACGCGCAGTGGTCCTCGGTGCGCGGCACCCTGACCGGGCAGGTCGCCCAGCTGAACGGCGCCGCGGAGCAGGTCGCCGACCTGAACGGCCGGATCCGCACCGCGCTCGCCTCGGGCGGCAACGCCAACGAGCTGCTCGACCAGCGCGACCAGCTCACGCAGCAGATCGCCACGCTCGCCGGCGGCACCACCCGGACGAACGCCGACGGCACGGTCGACGTGCTCCTCGGCGGCAACCCGCTCGTGCAGGGCACCGACGCACGCTCGGTCGCCCTCGGCGGCGGCGAACGTCTCGCCGACGGCACCGCGGTCACCCTGACCTGGACCACCGGCACGGCCGGGGCGGTCGGACTGAGCGGCGGTTCGATCGGTGGCGCCCTCACGGTCCTCGCACCCGCGTCCGGCACCGGCACCGGCGGCGCACTCGCCGAGGCCTCCGCGTCCTACGACGCCGTGGCCACGCGGCTCGCCACGACCGTGAACACCCTGCACGCCGCCGGGACCACCCCGGCCGGCACCACCGGCGCACCCTTCTTCTCCCTGACGGCCGGCGTCCCCGCCGCCCAGGCACTCGGCGTCGTCCCCACGGACGCCAGTGGGCTGGCGACGCGGAACGCGGCGGGGGAACTCGACGACTCGTTCGCCGACGCGCTCGCGCGACTCGGGGCGTCGTCGGACGGTGCCGACCAGGTCTGGGCGACGTTCGTGGCGGGGGTGGGCACCGCCTCCAGGTCGGCGACGTCGGAATCCACGATGACCGGACTCGCGCTCACCAACGCACGCACCCAGCAGCAGTCGAGCGCCGGCGTCGACCTCGACGAGGAGAACGTCAACCTGCTGAGCTACCAGCACGCGTACCAGGGTGCGGCGCGCGTCCTGACCGCGGTCGACGAGATGCTCGACACCATCATCAACCGCGTCGGACTCGTCGGGAGGGGCTGATCGTGATCACCCGTGTGACCACCCAGATGTCGATGGCGGCCGCGTCGGCCCGGCTGCAGGCCGGGGCCGCGCGGGTCGCCGAGCTCACCGACCAGGCCACGACGCTGCGTGCGATCCAGAAGCCCTCGGACGACCCGGTCGGCACCGCTTCGTCGATGCAGGTGCGCAAGGAGCAGGCCGCTGCAGCGCAGTACTCGCGGAACGCGAACGACGCCGCGGCCTGGCTCGCGACCACCGACAGTGCGCTGTCGAGCGTCTACTCGGTGCTCAACAACGTCCGCGACCTCACCGTGCAGGCCGCGAACTCCGGCACCATGAGCGACACGAACCGCGACGCCTTCGTCACGCAGTTCCGGTCGCTCAAAGCCGACCTCGAGGCCCGTGCGAACACCACCTACGGCACGCGCTCGGTGTTCGCGGGATCCTCGACCGCCGCTGCCGCCTACGACCCCGCGACGGGTTGGGCGGCATCGGGCACCGACGTGTCCCGTCGGGTCGGCGACGGCACCACGGTGCGGGTCGACACCACCGGCACCGCGGTCTTCGGATCCGGCGACGACTCGGTGTTCGGCATGATCGACTCCATCGTCAGTGACCTGCAGAACGGGGTGAACGTGAACGCTCGCATCGGGGACGTCGACACGGCGCTCGGGACCGTCCGCGGCGCCCAGGCCGACGTCGGCGTCCGGCACGCGGCCGCCCTCGCGGCACAGGACTCGCTGAAGTCCGCGACCGTCTCGCTCGAGAGCCGCCGCGCCGGCATCGAGGACGTCGACCTCGCGAAGGCCGTCCTCGACCTGCAGGTGCAGCAGACCAACTACCAGGCAGCCCTCGCCGTCACCGCGAAGGTCCTGCAGCCGACCCTGATGGACTACCTCCGATGAGCATCTCCCTGACCTTCGCCGTCCCGCCGTTCGGGCTCGCTCCCGCCGCGGCCTTCGAGCTCTCGCCGGTCGACGGCGCCGAGGGGCTGTTCACGCTCGTCGGCGACGACGCGCGGCTGTTCCTGCTCGACGCCGCGGTGCACCTGCCGTCGTACGCGCCGGAGCTCACCGACGAGCAGGCCGCCGGGCTCGGGCTGACCGACCCCGCCGACGCGATGCTGCTCGTCGTCGCGAACCCCGGCGCGTCCGGCACCACGGTCAACCTGCTCGCGCCGATCGTCGTGAACGCCCGGACCGCCGTGGGCGCGCAGGTCATCCTCGAGGAGCAGGACCTGCCGCTGCGGGCGGAGCTCGCGCGGGTGTAGCGCGGGGCGCGCCGGGCGAGCTTCACACCCGTTCTGCGACATCCCACCAGTCGTTCTCGGCGTGGATCGTCGGAAGATGTGCACGCAGAGGCTGCGTGTGCATGCGACGACAAGACACGAGTCGTTCGACGCGTGGATCGTCGCAAGATGCACGCGCATTGCAGCTGGTCAGTCCTGCACAGGTCGTCGTCGCCGCCCGGCTCTCCACAGATCGGACGACGGCGAGAGCTGGGCCACGAGGTTCGGCGAGCCTGGTGCCATGTCCAGAGCGAACGACGTCGAACTGATCCGCACGACGGGTACGACCTCCGCTGAACGCCGCGCGCTCGAGCGCGATGTCCAACGGGGACGGTACGAACGCCTCCGCCCCGGCGTCCTCGTCCGCCCGGGTGCACTGGACGGGATGCACCCCGGTGAGCAGCACCACGTGCTCGTCCGGGCCTCGGCGCACCGACTCCGAGCGACCGATGTCGTCTCACACCAGTCTGCGTGCGCGGTCCTCGGACTCCCGTTGATCGGGACCGCCCCACCCAAGGTGCACCTCGCCGATCCGACCACGACGCACACCCGTGTCACGGCGTGGTTCGTCCGGCACGGTGCACAGGGGCGAGCGCCCGCAGTCCTCGTCGATCAGCAGGCGACCCCCACGACGACGGCCGCGAGGACCGCCATCGACGTCGCTGCCACGCGCTCCTTGCTCGAAGCACTCCCCGTCGTCGATGCCGTGCTCTCCCGTCGGCTCGCCGACCGTGAGGCGCTGGACGCGGAACGCACATCGCTGGTCTTCGCCCGGACGAAGGCGGAGATCGCGGTGGGGATGGGGTCGGCGCTGTCGGGGTCACCCGCGGAGTCGGTGTGCCGCGTGCGGTTCCGGGAGCTCGGTGTGCCGGAGCCGGTGCAGCAGCACGTGTTCGCCCGGGCCGGATCGGCCACGGCGGTCGTGGACTTCTGGTTCCCGGACCAGGGCGTCGTGGTCGAGGTCGACGGCCGCGCGAAGTACGAGGACCCGGTGCTGCTCGACGGGCGCTCCACCGCGGACGCGCACTGGCGCGAGAAGCGGCGTGAGGACTTCATCCGGTCGTTCCCCGAGGTCCGCGCGGTCGTGCGGCTCTCGTGGGCCGACCTGATGCGGCCCGACCGGGTGCGGGCTGCCCTGCGGCGTGCGGGTGTCCCGTGCTGAGGCTGCGTGTTCGAAGATCAGCGCGGACGACGCGGCGCATCCGGGTGGTACGTGCGCTGACGCTCGATCCGCGGCCGACCGGAGGACGCCCCGATGTCCACTGCCCCACCGACCACGACCTCGCCGAGCCCCACGCGCACCCCACGGACCGGCCCGGTGCCCTTGACCACGCCGCCGCGGTGGTCCGGGTCGGGTTCGCGGTGGTCGCCGCCGTCCTCGAGCTCGACGTCACGCACGGACACCGGACCGAGCACCTGCGCGCCCGCACCGATCCGCGCCGGCCCCTCGACGAGACACCCGGCCGTCAGGCGAGCCCGACCACCGATCACGACGTCGGACCCGTCCGCGACGACGGTGACGGGGCCCGGGCCGAGTTCGGCGCCCGCCCCGATGTGCACGGTCGCCGCAGACGCGACGACGGTCACGGGGCCGGGGCCCAGGCAGGCACCGGCAGCCAGCGTGATCGCCCCACCGTGACGGGTCTCGAGCGCCGTGGACGGGTACAGCACGACGCCGGGCAGGACCGACACGCCCTCCCCGATCAGGACGGACGCCGGATCGAGCACCCGGACCTCGGGCGCGAGGGCGGCCACCTGCCGGACGGTCAGGAACCCGGCCGCACGACGGGCGTCGTCGAGGGCTCGCTGCGCGGGGTCGGTGTCCATCCAGCGAGCCTCTCACGTGTGCGGCGTACGGTGAGCGCATGGCCCGCGCCCCGAAGGACCAGTCGATCGTGCCCCTGCCGACCGCACCGGTCTCCCCCACCACGTCCGACCCCCGAACGCAGCAGGTCCAGCCCTCGGGCTGGGCCAAGTGGCTCGATCGGGTCATCAGTGTGCAGCGCCCCGTCGTGGTCGCGCACGTCAACGCGATCCGTCGCCGCAAGCCCGACGCCACCCCCGCCGAGGTGATCCAGATCCTCGAGCGGCAGTACCTGGCCGCGGTCACGACCGGTGGCGCCGCGGTCGGTGCGAGCGCGGTGATCCCCGGCGTCGGGATGGCCGCTGCGCTCGGCCTGAGCGGCGCCGAGACGGTCGGGTTCCTCGAGACAACCGCGCTGTTCGCACAGTCGGTGACCGAGGTGCACGGCATCGCGCTGGACGACCCGGAGCGCGCCCGCACCCTGGTGATGGCGATGATCCTCGGCGCACCGGGCACGCAGCTCATCAAGCAGCTCGCCGGCCAGGCTGCCGGCGGGCAGGCCCGGACGGCGTTCTGGGGCGAGATGGTGACGTCCTCGCTGCCGAAGCAGGTCGTCAACGGCATCGGCGGACAGGTCCGTGACCAGTTCATCAAGCGCTTCGCCATCCGGCAGGGCGGTTCGGTCCTCGGCCGCGCGCTCCCGTTCGGCATCGGAGCGGCCGTCGGCGGTCTGGGGAACCACGCCCTGGGCCGCAAGGTGATCCAGGCGTCGCGGACGGGGTTCGGCATGCCGCCGGCGGAGTTCCCGATCGTGCTGACGGTCACACCGACTGCCGAGAAGACCCGGCGTGCCCTGCCGTGGAAGCGCGGCGCGGGCAAGGACCAGGACCTCTGGACCGAGCCGGGGCAGGACGACCCCCGCTCGAAGCGTTAGCCAGGACGACCGAGAACGGTCCGGCACGCCGACCGAGAACGGCCCGGCGCGACGACCGAGCAGGGCCCGGGCACGGATGCTCAGCAGCCGAGCCCGGGCCGTTCGTGCAGCTGCGCCTAGAAGGACCGCACCGGCGTCGTCACGACCTGCCCGGCGTGGGCGAACCCGCCACCGAACCCGAACAGCAGGGCCGGCACGCCTTCCGGGAGGTCGCCGCGCTCCCAGGCCTTCGACAGGCCGAGCGGCACACTGGCGGCCGAGGTGTTCCCGGACTCGACGACGTCCCGGATGACGAACTTCGATTCCCCGCCGAGCGCGGTGACGAGCGGCTCGATGATCCGCAGGTTCGCCTGGTGGAACGCGAACACCTCGATGTCGTCCATCGTGAGTCCGGCGGCCTCGACGACCTTGCGGGCGTGCCCCTCGGCCTCGGTGATGGCCCAGCGGTAGATCGAGCGACCCTCCTGGTTGAAGCGCCCCGGCGAGCCCTCCACCCGCACGGCGTCGAGCAGGTGCGGCACGCTCCCCCACGACACCGGGCCGATCTCGGGCGTCTCGGCGACCCCGAGCACGGCGGCACCGGCCCCGTCACCGACGAGCACGCACGTCGACCGGTCCGTCCAGTCGGCGATGCCGGACAGCACCTCGGACCCGATGACGAGCGCGACGTCGGCCGAACCGGTGCGGATGGACTGGTCGGCGAGCCCGAGCGCGTACTCGAACCCGCTGCACGCGGTGTTGATGTCGATCGGCGCCGGTCCGTTCGTCATGCCCAGTGCAGCGGCGACGCGGCCTGCCGTGTACGGGGCGCGGTCCTGGTGGGTGGTGGAGGCGACGATGACGAGTCCGACGGCCGAGGGCGACACCCCGGCGTCGGCGAGGGCACGGCGCCCAGCCTCGATGGCCATCGACGTGACGGTGTCGTCTGGACCGGCGATCCGACGCGTCTGGATCCCGGTGCGGGTGCGGATCCACTCGTCGTTCGTGTCGACCATCGTCGAGAGCTCGTCGTTGGTCAGGACGCGTTCGGGCTGGTGGTGTCCGAACCCGAGGATCCGGCTGCCGCGGAGTGCTGGGATGTTCATCGTCGGCACGTTACCCCCTCACCCCGCCGCCGCATGCCGAGCGGGGCATGCACGGCACGCGCGACGGTCACTTCCGCGCGGCAGCGGTCGCGCGCTCGTTCGCCTTGCCGATCGCCTCGACCAGCTCGTCCTTCGTCATCTTGGAGCGGCCGCTGACGTCGAGCCGCTTCGCGACGTCCATCAGGTGCGCCTTCGAGGCGTTCGCGTCCACACCGCCCTCGGTCTTCCCGGATGAGCCCGAGCCAGCACCGCGGGAGCCGGCGGCACCGGAGTCGGACGGCCCGGAGGACTCCTTCTCCTCCCAGTGGTCGCCGACCTTCTCGTACTCGTGCTTCACGGCGGCGAACGCCGTGCGGTGCGCCCGCTCACCCGGGCCGTACGTCTCGTTCGCCGAGTCCAGTGTCTTCTCGAAGATCTCCTGCGCGTGCTCCGGGGACCGCTGCAGGGTGCTGGGGATCTCGTCCTTGGCTGGCATGGCTGCTCCTCTCGGGTGGTCCACCCTGACTACTCCGACCAGCACAACGAGCACCAAGCCCCGACCGGTACTCCCAGGGCCTGGCGCCACCAGCGCGTCACGAGTAGACCCGTCTCATGGACTACACACACCTCGGTCGCACCGGTCTGTCCGTCTCCCGCGCCGTGCTCGGCACGATGAACTTCGGCCCGGAGACCAGCGAGGACGACTCGCACGCGATCATGGACCGGGCCCACGAGCTCGGCGTCAACTTCTTCGACACCGCCAACGGCTACGGCGGCTCGGTGGGCAAGGGTGCCACCGAGGAGATCATCGGACGGTGGTTCGCCAAGGGTGGCGGTCGCCGCGAGAAGACGGTCCTCGCCACGAAGGTCTACGGCGAGATGACCGACTGGCCGAACGGCGGCAAGCTCAGCGCCCTGAACATCCGGCAGTCGCTCGACGCGAGCCTGCAGCGACTGCAGACCGACCACATCGACCTGTACCAGTTCCACCACGTCGACCGTGCGACGCCGTGGGACGAGATCTGGCAGGCGATCGACGTCGCCGTGCAGCAGGGCAAGGTCCTGTACGTCGGCTCGTCGAACTTCGCCGGGTGGCACATCGCCCAGGCGCAGGAGGCAGCGAAGCGCCGGAACACCTTCGGCCTGGTCAGCGAGCAGTCGATCTACAACCTCGTGGTCCGCGACGTCGAGCGCGAGGTCCTGCCCGCCGCCCGCGCGTACGGCCTCGGCGTGATCCCCTGGTCGCCGCTGCAGGGCGGCCTGCTCGGCGGCGTCATCGAGAAGACCGAGAACGGCTCCCGTCGGCTCTCCGGCCGCAGCGCCGAGTACGTCGACGCGCACCGCGACCAGCTGCAGTCGTACGAGTCGTTCGCGAAGGAGCTCGGCCACACGCCCGGCGAGCTGGCACTCGCCTGGCTGCTGCACCAGCCCGGCGTCACGGCGCCGATCACCGGCCCCCGCACGATGGAGCAGTGGGAGTCCGCGGTGCGCGCCGTCGACATCCGCCTCGACCAGCGTGCGCTGGACCGTCTCGACGAGATCTTCCCGGGGCACGAGACCTCGCCGGAGGACTACGCCTGGTGACGGAACCACCGGAACCAACGGAACCAACGGAACCAACGGGTCGCTGACGCGACCATCTGCCTGGAGGCGCGGTGCGGGCCGGACCCGCACCGCGCCTCCCGGCCGTGGTCACGTCGAGAACGCGACCAACGCAACGACGACGGGCCCCGCGCTGCTGTGTGCGCGGGGCCCGTCGTCGTGCGGGTGGTGCCTGGTGACTAGCGGACGCTGACCGGGCTGTCGTCGGTCTGCTCGTAGAGGACGTAGCCCTCTTCGCCGTGGACGGCGGTGTCGATGCCGGCGACCTCGTCCTCGGTCTTGACGCGGAAGCCCATCGTCTTCTCGATGGCGAACCCGATGACCAGGGCGAGCACGAACGAGTAGAGGCCGACGGCGAGGGCCGCCACGGCCTGCTTGCCGAGCTGCTCGAACGAGCCGGAGTAGATCAGGCCGGTGTCGTTGGCGAAGAAGCCGAGGAACAGCGTGCCGAAGATGCCGCCGACCAGGTGGACGCCGACCACGTCGAGCGAGTCGTCGAAGCCCAGGCGGTACTTCCAGTCGATCGCGAAGCAGCAGACGATGCCGGCGAGGAAGCCGAGCAGGATGCCCCAGCCCGGGGTCAGCGCGGCACAGGCCGGGGTGATCGCGACGAGGCCGGTGACGGCACCCGAGGCGGCACCGACGGAGGTGGCCTTGCCGTCCTTGAGCTTCTCGATGAGCAGCCAGCCGAGGATGGCGGCGGCCGGGGCGGCGAGGGTGTTCACCCAGGCGATCGCGGCGATGCCGTCAGCTGCACCCTCGGAGCCGGCGTTGAAGCCGAACCAGCCGAACCACAGGATGGCGGCACCGAGCAGGACGAAGGGCGGGTTGTGCGGCTTGTGCGCACCCTTGGCGAAGCCCACGCGCTTGCCGAGCACGATCGCCAGGGCGAGACCCGCTGCACCGGCGTTGATGTGCACCGCGGTGCCACCGGCGAAGTCGATGACGCCCCACGTGGCGGCCCAGCCCGAGGTCAGGTTGAAGACCCACGAGGCGACCGGGAAGTAGACGACCGTGACCCAGACGCCGGCGAAGACCATCCACGCGCCGAACTTGGCGCGGTCGGCGATGGCGCCGGAGATGAGCGCGACGGTGATGATCGCGAACGTCGCCTGGAAGCCGACGAAGGCCATCGACGGGTACGCCGCCTGGATGTTCGAGGACTGCGCTTCCTCGAAGGCCTGGCCGAGGCCGATCTGGTTCCAGTCGATGCTGAAGAACCCGACCACGCCGGAGACCGCCGTGCCGTCGCCGTGGTTGGCGAAGGCGATCGCGTAGCCGTAGACCACCCAGAGCACGCTCACGAGCGCGATCGCACCGAACGACATCATCATCATGGAGATGACGGACTTGGCCTTCACCAAGCCGCCGTAGAAGAAGGCCAGGCCGGGTGTCATGAACAACACCAGCGCAGCCATCACCAACACGAACGTCGTGTTGCCCTGATCAAGCATCTGCTCACCTCTCGATTGCACGAGCGGCTCTTGGACCGCCTCGGGTGTCACAGAGTCTGGCGAGGCGAGGTTTCACGAGGGAGCACGAACTGTTTCGCGGATGTAACGCGACCGCGCCGTTTGTAAACGTCGTGTTTCCAGCGGCCCGATGTCCCCTGCGCGAGGGGCAGGAGACCGCCGTGGACAGATCGGTCTGACGGCGAGCGACGCTCAGGCGCGGGTGAGCGCCACCACGCGGGACGCCGCGCGCAGGTACTTCTTGCGGTACCCGCCCTCGAGCATCACGTCGGGGTACACCTGGTCGAGCGGCGTGCCCGACGCGACGATGCGCACCTGCGCGTCGTACAGCCGGTCCACCAGGGCGACCCAGCGCAGCGCGTCGGTCTGGTCGGTGAACGCCCGGACGTCGGTGAGCCCGACGGCGTCGAGGTCCTCGACCAGCGCGACGTACTTCGAGGGGTGCACGGAACCCAGGTGCGCGACCACCGCGCCGAAGTCGTCGAGCGTCACGGTGCCGGACGGCAGCGCGGCGGGCACGTCGGACACCACCTGCGCCGACTCGTCCACGGCACGTCGGCGGTAGTCGAGGCCGTCGATGCGCATGGTGTCGAACCGGTCGGACATCGCCTGGATCTCGCGCAGGAAGTCCTGCGCGGCGAAGCGCCCCTCGCCCAGGGCGCCCGGGGGCGTGTTCGACGTCGCGGCGAAGCGGGTGCCGGTCTCGGTCAGTTCCTTGATGAGCCGGGTCATCACCATCGTGTCGCCCGGGTCGTCGAGCTCGAACTCGTCGATGCACACCAGTGCGGTGCCGCGGAGCAGGTCGACGGTCCCCTGGAACCCCAGGGCGCCCACGAGCGCGGTGTACTCGATGAAGGTGCCGAACGTCTTCCGGCCGGTGGCCGCGTGGTAGGCGGCTGCGAGCAGGTGGGTCTTGCCGACACCGAACCCGCCGTCCAGGTACACACCGGACTTCGCCGCGGGTTCCGCCGCCTGCTTCCGGCGCCCGAACAGCCCGCGCCGCGGGGCCTCCGTCGGACCGGCGGCCACGAACGCGGCGACGGCATCGCGGACCGAGGCCTGCGAGTCGTAGTCCGGGTCCGGCCGGTACGAGTCGAACGACGCGTCCGTGAACTGCGGCGGGGGCACGAGCGCCGCAGCCATCTGCTGCGGCGTCACCTGGGGATCACGGTCGACGAGGTGAGCGGGCAATCGGGGAACCCTTCCGGGAAGCATGTCGTGGGGTGTCACGTTGCGTCAGGAGCACGGTACGTCCGCGTACCGTTGCCCACAGGCACCGACGCCCGATCCTAGTCCGGCGCCGGCAGCACGCACCCGGGCACCAAGCCCGCCCCGCACCATGCTCGCCCCGCACCACGCTCCCCCGCACCCCTGGAGGTACCCCCGATGACCGCACCGGTCGACCCGTCCGAGAAGTTCGCCGCCTACGCGCACCCGGAGCGCCTCGTCTCCACCGAGTGGCTGCAGGAGCAACTCGACGCCGGGGCCGGCGCGCCCGACCTGGTGGTCGTCGAGTCCGACGAGGACGTCCTGCTCTACGAGACGGGCCACATCCCGGGCGCCGTGAAGATCGACTGGCACACCGACCTCAACGACCCGGTGCAGCGCGACTACATCGACGGCGCCGCGTTCGCCGAGCTCCTCGGCGGCAAGGGCATCGGCCGCGACACCACCGTCGTGATCTACGGCGACAAGAACAACTGGTGGGCGGCGTACGCCCTCTGGGTGCTCACCCTGTTCGGCCACGAGGACGTCCGCCTGCTCGACGGCGGTCGCGGCAAGTGGATCGCCGAGGACCGCGCCCTGACCACCGACGAGACCCCGGTCACGCCCGTCGAGTACCCCGTCGTCGAGCGCCACGACGAGCCCGTCCGCGCCTTCAAGGACGACGTCCTCGCGCACCTCGGCAAGCCGCTCATCGACGTCCGCAGCGCCCCGGAGTACAGCGGGGAGCGCACGACCGCGCCCGACTACCCGGAAGAGGGCGCGCTGCGCGGCGGCCACGTCCCCACCGCCGTGAACATCCCCTGGGCGACGGCCGCCGCCCCCGACGGCACCTTCAAGTCGCGCGCCGAGCTCGACGCCGTCTACCGTGACGGCGCCGGCATCGGTGACGCCGACGAGGTCATCGCCTACTGCCGCATCGGTGAGCGCTCGAGCCACACCTGGTTCGTCCTGCAGCACCTGCTCGGCTACGACAACGTCCGCAACTACGACGGCTCGTGGACCGAGTGGGGCAGCGCCGTCCGCGTCCCCATCGTGCAGGGATCCGAGCCGGGTACTGTTCCGAACCGATGAACGCCAGCACCGACGCACCACTCCCCGCCACCCTCGCCGAGATCCGCGACGACTTCCTCGCCCTGGGCCAGAAGGACCGCCTGCAGCTCCTGCTCGAGTTCTCGAACGAGCTGCCTGCGCTACCCGAACGCCTGCAGGGGCACGAGGACGAGCTCGAACGCGTCGAGGAGTGCCAGTCCCCCGTCTTCATCACCGTGACGGTGGGCGAGGACGGCGACGCCCCGGACGTGGTCCGGATGCACGCCACCGCCCCGCGCGAGGCGCCGACCACCCGCGGCTTCGCCTCGATCCTGGCACAGGGACTGTCCGGCCTGACCGTCGAGCAGGTGCTCGCCGTCCCGACGGACTACCCGTTGACCATCGGCCTGTCCGAGGCGGTCAGCCCCCTGCGGATCCGCGGCATGGTGGGCATGCTCGGCCGCGTGCAGCGTCAGGTACAGGCGGCGGTCGCGTAGACGCGACCCACTGACGGACGGGAGGCGCGGTGCCAGCTGGCACCGCGCCTCCCGTCCGTCGATGCACCCGCTTTCCGGCATCGCAACCGCTGGCCGTGCCAGGCTGGGTCGTCAGAACCATGAGGGGGAACCGACGATGGCGACGAACCGCGGGAACGATCCGGCCGGATCCTCCGTCCACCCCCGGAACACGCTCGACTTCATCGGCGTCGACTTCCGGCTCGATCTGCGCTTCACCGACGGTTCCGGCGTCCAGCTCGAATCTGCTTGCACCGTCACCGACCGGTCCGGAGGCAGCGTGGTCGTCGACCCGGAGCGCAAGGACTCCCCGCTCCGGTGACGGACGTTGCCGCACCACCCGCTTGGTGAGCAGAAATGGTCGCGTGCGCGACGGTGACGCGACCATTTCTGCTCACGAAGCGACCGAAGCGTCTACCGCGCGCTGGCCGCCCCGCGCCGCTGGACCACCTCGGTCAGCCACGCGAGGATCCGGGCGTCGAACCAGTCGGCGTCGTGGTTCCAGAGCTTGGTGTGCCGGGCCGTGGTCTGGATCTCGAGCCGCACCAGGTCGGGCCGTGCGCGGGCCAGGTCGTGTGAGGCCGAGGACGGAACGAACCCGTCGTCGTCGCTGTGCAGCAGCAGGATCGGCACCGTGAGCTCGTCGGATCGCGTGACCATGTCGAGCTCGCGCAGGTCCACAGGAGCCTGGAGCCCGGCGAGCCGGTACAGCACCGGCGTGCGGAGCAGCCGCTGCGCGACCTTGCGGACCGGACGTGGCAGGCGCAGGAGCTGGCTCTGCGACTTCAGCACGGCGTGCCAGTCGACCACCGGGGACTCGAGCACCACCCCGTCGACCAGACCGGCGAAGCGCGAGCGGAGCAGGGTCTGCAGCACGACGGCGCCGCCCATCGACCAGCCCATGAGCACGACGCTCTGGGCGTCCTGCGCGGTGAGCCAGCGGAGGACGGAGTCGACGTCTTCCCACTCGGTGCTGCCGAGGCCGTAGCGGCCGTCGACGCTCGGAGGGGCGACGCCGTCGTTCCGCCACGAGGCGAGCACCACCGAGTACCCGGCGGCACGGAAGACGGGGACGGCGCGGATCGTCTCGGCACGGGTCACACCGCGGCCGTGCACCAGGACGGCCCAGGGCGCTGCCGGGTCGTCGGCGCGGACGACCCAGGCGGGGGCGGGGCCGTTCGGGGTGGGGATGTCGACGTCCTCGACGGGCACGTCGAGTTCGCCCGGGGTCAGGTAGAACCAGCCGCCCCAGCGTCCGCGACGTGCGGCGGTCGGGTCGCCGGCGTCGATCGCGATGATGCGGCGCGTGACGGTGGTGTCGGTCGTGCCGAGGACCTCGCCGACGCGCATGTGGCCGGTGCCGCCGCCGAACCAGAGCGAGTAGCGGCCCTGCAGCTCGGTGTCGGCCGTGCGCTCGATCGTGACGGTCTTCCGGACCGGGTCGACGGCGTGGATCGGGACGCGTTCGTTGCGCTTGCGGTCGGGGGTGACGACGGCACGGGCGACGGCGGCGACGAAGCCACCGATGACGGCCGTCCCCACCGCGGCAGCTGCCAGACCGGCGCCGAGTGCGATGAACCCGGCCGATCGAGCGGTCTCCTGGACGACGTCCTCGGCGGGTCGCGCGGATCGGGACATGGCCCGGAGCCTAGTCTGCATGTGTGTCCGAAACCCGAGAGCCCGACGCCTTCGCGCGGCTCCGCGCGTTCGTGTCCGGCGGCAGCGGCCGTGCCGAGACCACCGTCACCGAGATCCCCTCGCCGACCCGGATCGCACCGTTCTCGATCGCCCTGGCGGCGGACGTGTCCGGCACCGCGCACGGCGTCGAGTCGGACCTGGGCACCGGCCGGTTCATCGCCCTGTACGACCCGGAAGAACCCGAGGGCTGGGGCGGCGCGTTCCGTGTCGTCTCGTTCGCGCAGGCGCCGCTCGAGCCGGAGATCGGCGTCGACGAGTTCGTCGCCGACGTCACCTGGAGCTGGCTCGTCGACGCGCTCGAGTCGCACGGTGCGACGTACGACCACGCCTCGGGCACAGCCACCAAGATCATCTCGCGCGGGTACGGCGACCTCGCCGCACAGGGCGACGGCGCCCAGCTGGAACTCCGCGCGTCGTGGACACCACGCGGCGACGACCTCACCGCACACGTCCGGGCCTGGCAGGACATCGTCGCCATGCTCGCCGGTCTGCCGCCCGCATCGGACGGCGTGACCCTGCTGGCCCCGAGGAGGCTCGCCAAGTGACCGACCCCGCTCCCCAGGACGCCGCTGGATCGACCGGCCCGGCTGCGCCCGCAGCCACGGCTGCCGGTTCGACTGCTCCGGCTGCCGCTGCCGACCCGACTGCTGCCGCCGCCGGCCCCGCCTTCGAGGCGTCGCACGACGCCGTCAAGGTCATCGACACCCGCGAGGACTACCTCGAGGCGGTCGCCGCCATCGCCGCCGGCCACGGCCCCGTCGCGGTCGACGCCGAGCGCGCCAGCGGCTACCGCTACTCGCAGCGCGCCTACCTGATCCAGGTGTTCCGCCGCGGTGCCGGCGCGTTCCTGTTCGACCCGATCCCGATCGGCGACTTCTCCGAGCTGCAGGCGGCCATCGTCGACGAGGAGTGGCTCTTCCACGCCGCGTCGCAGGACCTGCCGTGCCTGCAGGAGGTCGGCCTCGTCCCGACCCGCATCTTCGACACCGAGCTCGGCGCACGCATCGCCGGGTTCCCCCGGGTCGGCCTCGGCGCCGTCGTCGAGCAGCTGCTCGGGATCACGCTCGCCAAGGCGCACTCGGCGGCCGACTGGTCGACCCGACCGCTGCCGCAGTCGTGGCTCGTGTACGCATCGCTCGACGTCGAGCTGCTGCCCGACCTCCGCGATGCCCTCGCCGAGAAGCTCGACGAGGCCGGCAAGACCCGGATCGCCCAGGAGGAGTTCGACGCGGTCCTGCACCGTGCGCCGAAGCCCGCCCGTGCCGAGCCCTGGCGTCGCCTGTCCGGCATGCACGCGCTCCGTGGTGCGCGAGCACTGGCGATCGCCCGGTCGCTCTGGCTCGCCCGCGACGAGTACGCCCGACGGGCGGACATCGCCCCCGGGCGCACGATCCCCGACTCGGCGATCGTCGCCGCCGCGGCCGCTGCACCCGAGTCCCGCGCCGAACTCGGTGCGCTGAAGACGTTCACTGGCCGCGCCAGCCGTTCCGAGCTCGACCGCTGGTGGGCCGCCGTCGAGGAAGGCCGCACCACCGAGGACCTCCCCCGTCTGCGCGGTGCCGGCGAGGCCACCCTGCCCCCGCCCCGAGCCTGGGCGGACCGCAACCCGGCCGCCGACCGCCGGTACAAGGCCGCGCGCGCGGCGGTGACGAAGCGTGCCGAGGAACTCGACATCCCGCTCGAGAACCTGCTCACGCCGGAGACGCTCCGGCTCGTGTCGTGGGCCCCGCCGTCGCCGCCGTCGACCGAACTGGTCGGCGCCGCCCTCGCCGAGCACGACGCCCGCCCGTGGCAGGTCGAGGAACTCGCGTCGATCATCGCCTCGGCCTTTGTGGCTGCTGCACAGCGGCCCGCGGCGACGGACGACGACGAGTCGTAGGAACTGCCCAACCGGCATGCGGCCGCCCAGGCTGGGGGCATAGCGTCGGGAGGGTCGCCGGGCGAGGCCCGGCCAGGCCGGAGCGACCTGCGTTCCGGCCCGATCGATGAGGATCTGGGAGGCCCGGATTGCCAAAGGCATCAGACGTCGTGTTCGTGGACGGCGTTCGCACACCGTTCGGACGAGCCGGCGAGAAGGGGGTGTTCTGGAAGACCCGGTCCGACGACCTCGCGGTGCACGCGATGCGCGGGCTGCTCGACCGGAACACCTTCGACACCGCAGCGGTGGACGACGTCGCCGTCGCGGCCACCACGCAGCAGGGTGACCAGGGGCTGACGCTCGGCCGCACCGTGGGCATGCTCGCTGGTCTGCCGAAGTCGGTTCCCGGCTACGCGATCGATCGCATGTGTGCCGGTGCCATGACGAGCGTCACGACGCTCGCGGGTGCCATCGCCTTCGGCGCCGCCGACATCGCGATCGCCGGTGGTGTCGAGCACATGGGCCGGCACCCGATGGGCTTCAACGCCGACCCGAACCCACGCTTCGTCGCGGAGCGCATGGTCTCGAGCGACGCCCTCGTCATGGGCGCCACCGCCGAGCGCCTGCACGACCGCTTCCCCGCGATCACGAAGGACCGCACGGACGCCTACGCCGTCCAGTCCCAGCAGCGCTACGCCGCCGCCTGGGCGAACGGGAAGCTCCAGCCGGACGTCATCCCGGTCGAGGTCAACAAGGGCGACGGCTGGGACGTCGTCAGCACCGACGAGCCGCCGCGGCCGGGGACCACCCTGGAGGCGCTGGCCGCGTTGAAGACGCCGTTCCGGCCCCACGGACGGGTCACCGCCGGCAACGCCGCCGGTCTGAACGACGGTGCGACCATGAGCCTGCTCGCGTCCGAGGACGGTGCGAAGCAGCACGGACTGTCGACGAAGATGCGCATGGTCTCGTTCGCCTTCGCCGGCGTCGAGCCCGAGGTCATGGGCGTCGGCCCGGTCCCCGCGACCGACAAGGCCCTGTCGAAGGCCGGCCTGTCGATCGACGACATCGGCCTGTTCGAGATCAACGAGGCGTTCGCCGTCCAGGTGCTCGCGTTCCTCGACAACTACGGCATCGCCCAGGACTCCCCGAACGTGAACGCCTGGGGCGGCGCGATCGCCGTCGGCCACCCGCTCGCGTCGAGTGGTGTCCGGCTGATGAACCAGCTCGCCGCACAGTTCGCCGAGCGACCGGACGTCAAGTACGGCATCACCACGATGTGCATCGGGCTCGGCCAGGGCGGCACCGTCATCTGGGAGAACCCGAACCACAGCAAGTCGGCCGAGCGTTCGGCTCGGAAGGGGGCGTGACCATGACCATCGTCGACAACGACCGACTGGCCGAACTCAGCGAGGACGAGGTCGTCACGCACTCGTTCGTCAAGCACGTCACGATGCCCTCGGGTGGCACGCTGGCGCTCATCACGCTCGACAACGGCAAGGACTACAAGCGGCCGAACACCCTCGGGCCCCGCACGCTCCGTGAGCTGTCCGGCGTGCTCGACACCCTGAAGACCGAGGCCGCCGCGGGCACGATCCAGGGCGTCGCGATCACCGGCAAGGAGTACTGCTTCGCCGCCGGCGCCGACCTGTCGCAGGCAGCGGCGGTCCCGTCGCGCGAGGCCGCCCACGACCTGGCCGCCCTCGGGCACGCCACGCTCCGCAAGTTCGCCGACCTCGGGGTGCCGTCGTTCGCGTTCGTGAACACCCTGGCGCTCGGCGGTGGGCTCGAGATCGCCCTGCACTGCACCTACCGGGCGTTCTCGTCCGCGGCGCAGGGCATCGGCCTGCCCGAGGTGTTCCTCGGCATCATCCCCGGCTGGGGCGGCGCGACGCTGCTCCCCCGCTTGATCGGCCCGGAGCGCGCGCTCCGCGTCATCGTCGAGAACCCGCTCAAGAACAACCGCCTGATGGACGGTCCGGCCGCGGTCGAGATCGGCATCGGCGACGTGCTCGTCCCGTCCGTCACGTTCCTGCCCTCGGCCGTGGCCTGGGCGGACGGCGTCATCACCGGAACGACCAAGGTGGTGCGGAAGAACGAACCGGGCATGCTCGAGAAGGCCGCCTGGGGCACCGTCGTCAAGGTCGCCCGCGGACAGGTCGCGTCGAAGATCGGCACCGTGCCGAAGTCGCCGTTCCGGGCGCTCGACCTCGTCGCCGCCGCCAAGTCGGGCTCGCTCGACGAACGCTTCGCAGACGAGGATGAGGCCCTCGCCGACCTCATCTCGGGCGACCAGTTCGCCGCGTCGATGTACGCCTTCGACCTCGTGCAGAAGCGTGCAAAGAAGCCCGTCGGCGCTCCCGAGGGCGTCGAACCGAAGAAGATCACGAAGGTCGGCGTCCTCGGCGCCGGGCTGATGGCGTCGCAGTTCGCGCTGCTGTTCGCCCGACGTCTCGGCGTCCCCGTCGTCATCACCGACGTCGACCAGTCCCGTGTGGACGCCGGCGTCGAGCGGATCCGCGGCGAGGTCGCGAAGCTGCTCGACAAGGGCCGGATCTCCCCCGACGACGCGAACCGCATCACCGCACTCGTCAGCGGGTCGGTGTCCTACGACGCCTTCGCCGACGCCGACTGGGTGATCGAGGCCGTCTTCGAGGAGATGACCGTCAAGCAGGAGGTCCTCCGGAAGATCGAGCAGGTCATCGCACCGGACGCCATCCTCGCCACGAACACCTCGTCGTTGTCCGTCTCCGAGATGGGCTCGGTGCTGTCCGACCCGTCGCGCCTGGTCGGGTTCCACTTCTTCAACCCGGTCGCCGTGATGCCGTTGCTCGAGGTCGTCCGCACCGCCGACACCTCCGACGAGACGCTCGTCACGGCACTCGCCGTCGCGAAGACCCTCAAGAAGACGGCGATCATCACGGCCGACCAGCCGGGCTTCGTCGTCAACCGGGTGCTCGCACGGGTCCTCGGTGAGGCGATGCGCGGCGTCGAGGAAGGGACCTCGTTCGACACCGTCGCCCAGGGTGCCGCACCGCTCGGCCTGCCGATGTCGCCGTTCGAGCTGCTGGAGCTCGTCGGGCTGCCGGTCGGCGCGCACGTGCTCGACTCGCACCACGCGGCCTGGCCGGAGCGCTTCTACCCCGGTGACGGGCTGAAGAAGATCGCCGAGCACGGGACGATCCTGATCCGCGACAAGAAGGGCAACGCGACCGGGTACGACCCTGCCGCCGTCAAGCTCGTCGCGCCGTCCAAGAAGGACGCGAAGCCGGTCGACGCCGCCGAGATGCAGCGCCGGTTCGAGGACGCCCTGGCCGACGAGCTGCACCGCATGCTCGAGGACGAGGTCGTCCAGCACGTCGAGGAGATCGACCTCGGGCTCATCCTCGGTGCCGGCTACCCGTTCCAAGCCGGTGGGATCAGCCCGTACCTCGACCGCTCCGGTGCGTCCGAGCGGGTCTTCGGCGCGAGTTTCCACGACCCGCGGATCGTCGGCCCCGCCTCCCGCTAGGACCATCACGCAAGACACCGGTGTTCGCGCACCGAACACCCGCAAACCGCGGCGTGGAGCGCGAACACCGGTGTCTTGCTGACCGGACCGGACCGGACCGGGCCGGACCGCGCGGTCAGCGGTCGGACGCCGCCGACTCGCGGGAGCGCGCGGGCTTCGCCTGCGGCAACTTCGTCCCGACGACCTGATCGATGACGTCGCGGGCGATGGCCTGCGCCGTCAGCCCCGCGTCGGCGAGGATCTGCGATCGCGTCGCGTGGTCGATGAACGCGTCGGGCAGCCCGAGCTCGTTCACCCCGGTGTCGACCCCGGCGGCACGGAGGTCCTGCCGCAGCCGGGTCCCGACACCGCCGACCCGGACGCCGTCCTCGATGGTGATCACGAGCCGGTGCGTGCGCGACAGCTCGATCAGCGACACCGGGATCGGCACCACCCAGCGCGGGTCCACGACGGTGACGCCGATGCCCTGCGCCTCGAGCAGCGCCGCGGCCTCGAGTGCCACCGGCACCATCGACCCGACGGCGACGAAGAGCACGTCCTCGACGTCGTCCGCGGCGGCGTGCAGGACGTCCACACCATCGGAGAGACGACGGACCGCGGGGATGTCCGGTCCGACCTGCCCCTTCGACCACCGCAGCACGGTGGGGGCGTCGTCGACGGCGATCGCCTCGCGGAACTCCTCGCGCAGGGTCGCAGCATCGCGGGGCGCGGCGATCCGGATCCCCGGCACGACCTGCAGCAGCGCGAGGTCCCACATGCCGTGGTGCGAGGGGCCGTCCGGGCCGGTGATGCCGGCACGGTCGAGCACGAACGTCACGCCGGCCTTGTGCAGGGCGACGTCCATCAGGACCTGGTCGAACGCGCGGTTCAGGAAGGTCGCGTAGAGCGCCACCACGGGGTGGAGTCCCCCGTAGGCCAGACCCGCGGCGGTCGTCACGGCGTGCTGCTCGGCGATGCCGACGTCGTACACCCGGTCGGGGTGCTGCTCCTGGAACAGGTGCAGCCCGGTCGGCCGGAGCATCGCCGCCGTGATGGCGACGATCCGGGGATCCGAGGCGCCGGCATCGGCCAAGGAGGACGCGAACACCGACGTCCACGACGGACCCGACGCGGCGTCGAGCGACTCCCCCGTCTCCGGGTCGATGTGCCCGACCGCGTGGAACTGGTCGGCCTGGTCGCGCAGCGCGGGCTCGAAGCCGTGGCCCTTCTCGGTGATCGCGTGCACGATCACGGGAGCGCCGTACTCCTTCGCCTGCCGGAGCGCTGCCTCCATCGCCTGCTGGTCGTGGCCGTTCACCGGGCCGATGTACTTGATGTCGAGGTTCGAGTACAGCGCCTCGTTGTTCGTCAGCCGCGACAGGAAGCCGTGCAGGCCCCCGCGCATGCCCCGGTAGACCGCACGACCCGGAGCGCCGAACCGCGCCGCCACGGCCTGCGTGCCCTCGTACAGGGCCCGGTACTCGCGGCGGGTGCGCACGGAGCTCAGGAACCGGGCCATGCCACCGATCGTCGGGGCGTACGAGCGACCGTTGTCGTTGACGACGATGACCAGTCGACGGTCGTTGTCGTCGGAGATGTTGTTGAGCGCCTCCCACGTCATGCCGCCGGTGAGGGCGCCGTCCCCGACCACCGCGACGACGGTGCGGTCGGTCTGCCCGGTCTGCCCGAACGCGCGGGAGATGCCGTCGGCCCACGACAGCGACGATGACGCGTGCGAGGACTCGACGATGTCGTGTTCGGACTCACTCCGCTGCGGGTAGCCGGCGATGCCGCCGCGTTCGCGCAGCTTCGAGAAGTCCTGGCGCCCGGTGACGAGCTTGTGCACGTACGACTGGTGCCCGGTGTCGAAGACGAACGGGTCGTTCGGCGAGTCGAACACGCGGTGCATCGCGAGCGTCAGCTCCACGACGCCCAGGTTCGGCCCGAGGTGCCCACCGGTCTTGGCGACCTCGGCGACCAGGAAGCGTCGGATCTCGGCGGCGAGTTCGGTCATCTGCGCGTCGGAGAGACGTTTCAGGTCGCGCGGCGACGTGATGCTGGCGAGCAGGCTCACGGGCGCTCCTTTCGTGGGGCTGTCGGCCCACTCTATTCCGGGGACCCGACAACGGACGGGAGGCGCGGTGCCAGCTGGCACCGCGCCTCCAGGCCGGTCGTCGGTCGCGTCAGCGACCCGTGCGCACGACGCTCAGACGAGCGAGCGGAGCACGTACTGCAGGATGCCGCCGTTGCGGTAGTAGTCGGCCTCGCCGGGGGTGTCGATGCGGACGACCGCGTCGAACTCGATCGGCTGCTTGCCGGCCGGCGAGTGCTCGCTCGGCGTCGCGGTGACGTGCACCGTCTTCGGGGTGCGGCCCTCGTTCAGCTCGGTCAGCCCGGAGATCGAGACCATCTCGGTGCCGTCGAGCCCGAGGGACTCGACCGTCTCGCCCGCCGGGAACTGCAGCGGGACGACGCCCATGCCGATGAGGTTCGAGCGGTGGATCCGCTCGAAGCTCTCGGTGATGACCGCGCGGACACCGAGCAGGTTCGTGCCCTTGGCAGCCCAGTCACGGGACGAGCCGGAGCCGTACTCCTTGCCACCGAAGATGACGAGCGGGATGCCCTGCTCCTGGTAGTGCTGCGAGGCGTCGTAGATGAACGACTGCGCACCGTCCGGCGTCGTGAAGTCACGGGTGTACCCGCCCTCCACGCCGTCGAGCAGCTGGTTGCGCAGACGGATGTTCGCGAACGTGCCACGGATCATGACCTCGTGGTTGCCGCGACGCGAGCCGTAGGAGTTGAAGTCCTTGCGGTCGACGCCGTGCTCGGCGAGGTACTGGCCGGCGGGGCTGTCGGCCTTGATCGAACCGGCCGGCGAGATGTGGTCGGTCGTGACCGAGTCGCCGAGCTTCGCGAGCACCCGGGCACCGGAGATGTCCGACACGGCGTCGGGCTGCATCGTCATGCCCTCGAAGTACGGGGGCTTCCGGACGTAGGTCGACTCCTGGTCCCACTCGAAGGTGTCGCCGGTCGGGGTCGGCAGGTTCTTCCAGCGGTCGTCGCCCTCGAACACGGAGCCGTACTCGTGGGTGAACATCTCGGTGTCGATCGACTCGTCGATGACCTGCTGCACCTCGGCCGCGTCGGGCCAGATGTCGGTCAGGTAGACGTCGTTGCCGTCCTTGTCGGTGCCGAGGGCGTCCTTGTCGAAGTCGAAGTGCATCGACCCGGCGAGGGCGTAGGCGATGACCAGCGGCGGGGACGCCAGGTAGTTCATCTTGACGTCGGGGTTGATCCGGCCCTCGAAGTTGCGGTTGCCCGAGAGCACCGCGGTGACGGCGAGGTCGTTGTCCTGCACGGCCTGCGAGATCTCCTCGGGCAGCGGGCCCGAGTTGCCGATGCAGGTGGTGCAGCCGTAGCCGACCGTGTAGAAGCCGAGCTGCTCGAGGTAGGTGGTGAGACCGGCCTTCTCGTAGTAGTCGGTGACGACCTTCGACCCGGGTGCGAGGGTGGTCTTCACCCAGGGCTTCGCGGTGAGGCCCTTCTTCGCGGCGTTCCGGGCGAGGATGCCGGCGGCCATCATGACCGACGGGTTCGACGTGTTCGTGCACGACGTGATGGCGGCGATCGCGACGGCACCGTGGTCGATCGTGAACGGGTCGGCCCCGTCCATCGCGACCTTCGTCGGCGCCGAGGCGGTCGACGGTGCGCTCGACACGTGCACGTGCTCGTGCAGCGCAGTGTCCTCGTTGGTCGAACCGGCGGCGATCGGGTCGGAGGCCGGGAACGTCTCCTCGACCGCGTCGTCGAGGTCGGTCTGCTCGGACGGCGTCGTGTAGTTGTTCAGGTCGAGCTCGAACTGGGTCTTCGCGTTCGTGAGCTCGATGCGGTCCTGCGGACGCTTCGGGCCGGAGATGGAGGGCACGACCGTGGAGAGGTCGAGCTCCATGTACTCGGAGTAGTTCGGCTCGACCGACGCGTCGTGCCACAGGCCCTGGGCCTTGGAGTACGCCTCGACCAGGGCGATCTGCGCCTCGTCGCGACCGGTCAGCCGCAGGTAGTCCAGCGTGACGTCGTCGACCGGGAAGATCGCCGCCGTCGAACCGAACTCGGGCGACATGTTGCCGATGGTGGCGCGGTTGGCGAGCGGGACGGCGCCGACGCCCTCGCCGTAGAACTCGACGAACTTGCCGACGACGCCGTGCTTGCGGAGCTCCTGCGTGATGGTGAGCACCACGTCGGTCGCGGTCACGCCGGCCGGGATCTCACCGGAGAGCTTGAAGCCGACGACCTTCGGGATGAGCATCGACACGGGCTGGCCGAGCATCGCGGCCTCGGCCTCGATGCCGCCGACGCCCCAGCCGAGCACGCCGAGGCCGTTCACCATCGTGGTGTGCGAGTCGGTGCCGACCAGGGTGTCCGGGTACGCGTAGGTCTCGCCGTCGAAGTCACGCGTGTAGGTGACCTTCGCCAGGTACTCGATGTTCACCTGGTGGACGATGCCGGTGCCGGGCGGGACGACCTTGAAGTCCTCGAACGCGGTCTGGCCCCAGCGGAGGAACTGGTAGCGCTCACCGTTCCGCTCGTACTCCAGGTCCGTGTTGCGCTGCAGGGCGTCCGTGCTGCCGAACAGGTCGGCGATGACGGAGTGGTCGATGACCATCTCGGCCGGGGACAGCGGGTTGATCTTGTTCGGGTCGCCGCCGATGTCCGCCATGGCCTCGCGCATGGTGGCGAGGTCGACGATGCACGGCACACCCGTGAAGTCCTGCATGACGACGCGTGCCGGCGAGAACTGGATCTCGGTGTCGGGTTCCGCGTCGGGCCGCCAGGAGCCGAGCGCCCGGATCTGCCCCTCGGTGACGTTCTTGCCGTCCTCGGTGCGGAGGAGGTTCTCGAGCAGCACCTTCAGGCTGTAGGGCAACTTCTCGTGCCCGGGAACCGAGTCGATCCGGTGGATCGCGTAGTCGACACCCCCAACCGACAGTGTGTCCTTCGAGCCGAAGCTATTGACTGCAGCCACCGTGCCGCCTCCCTACTGATCGGTTTGCCCTCATCCTCGCGGGCCGTGGACCGTCCCACCAGCAAGGCAAACCTAATCCCGAGGACGCGTGCGCGCCCTGCGAGAACTATCTTGATGTCGAGAGAACTCTACACCGGGGCGACGTCGTCGCGTCGGACGAACACGGTGCGGACCAGCAGCCAGGTCACCCAGAGCACCGCCGCGTACAGCGGCACGCCGAGGATGAGCTTCAGCCCGGCGAGCAGTTCGACCTGCGCCGTCAGGTACAGCGGGACCTCCACCGCGAGCCGGACCGCGAACAGCCCGACCCAGATCCAGGTGGCGACCGTCAGCACGCGGCGCTTGACCGGGTCGGCGCGCCAGTCGACGTGCGAGCCGTCCTCGTTCGCGGGCAGCAGGAAGCCGACGACGAGTCCGATGAGCGGCCAGCGGATCGCCAGCGTGATCAGCAGTCCGACGAGCCAGACCGCGTTGATGATGATCCCGGGGATGAAGTTGCTCTCCGCGCGGCCGGTGATGAGCGCCAGGCCGGCCGAGACCGCGACGCCGAGGATGCCCGCGAACGACATCGTCACCGACTGCCGCTGCAGCAGCCGGAGCACCACGAACACCAGGCCGACCGCCACCGGGATCACGACGCTCGGCACGAGCTCCTTCGTGATCGCGTAGACGACCAGGAACGCGAACCCGGGCAGCACCGACTCGGCGAGCCCACGCACCCCGCCGACCGCGCCGAGCAGCGCCCGGCCGGACGGTGCCTCACCGGGTGCCACGCGGGCGATCCCGGCGTTCTGCACGGCGTCACGGAACTGCGCGGAGAACGAAGGCGCCACCGAGGGCTCAGCCGCCGACGCCACCGATGACTCAGCAGCCGGTGCAACGGGGTCGGAGCCAGCCGTCTCGGGTCGTGGGGTGTCGTCGTGGTCCGGCACCGTGCCTCCAGGCGGGGTTGGTCGTCAGTCGGTCAGATCGCGGTCTGCGTCGACTTGGGCATGTGCAGCGGGATGAGGTCGCGCGGCGGCATCGGCGTCGTGCCGCGCACGACGACGACGCTGCGGAACAGCTCCTCGATCTCGCTCGCGTCGTCGGGCTGCTCGGCGGCCTTGCCGGCGATCACGCCGCGCAGGAACCAGCGCGGGCCGTCGACGCCGACGAAACGGGCCGGACGGGAGCCCGCGGTGCCGCCGTCGCCGTCCACGGCGACCGGGACGGACGCGCGGAGCTCGGGGCCGAACGGGCCGTCGACCTCGGTCACGACACCGCCCTGGCGCTCGATCTGCTCGGCGATCTGGGCGCGGATCTCGTGCCACAGGCCGGTGGACCGGGGTGCCGCGAACGGCTGGACCTGCAGCGTGGACTCGTCGTAGTCGAGCCCGACCGCGACGACGCGCTGCGAGCCCTCCTCGACCTCGAGGCGCAGGTGCAGGCCCTCGCGCGGGAGCACCTTCACCCCGCCCAGGTCGACGTAGGGGCGGACCAGGTTCGCCTCGGTCTCGTCGTGGGGGCCGTTCTCGGCCCGGTCCTCCGGAGCGGACTTGTCCGTCGGGGCGACCGCGTCGACCTCGTCGAGGTCCGCGTCGGCATCCGTCGCGATGTCGACCTCGGGGGACGTGTCCGCGACCTCGATGTCGTCGGCGACGGCGTCCGCCACCTCGACCTCGTCCCGCTTGCGTCGGCCGAACTTCATGCGCGCGTTCCTTCCTGAGCGTCTGCGGCGGCACCGGTCACGGCGTCGCTCCGGTCACCGTAGCCCGACGAGCCGAACCCGCCCTGTCCGCGGACGCTGTCCGGCAGGTCGTCGACCCGGGTGTAGGTCACCTGCGGCACCGGCATCACGATCAACTGGGCGATGCGGTCGCCGACGTGCACCTCGTACGGTTCCGTCTGGTCGGTGTTGAGCAGGGCGACCTTGATCTCCCCGCGGTAGCCGGAGTCGACGGTGCCGGGGCTGTTCACGATCGTGATGCCGTGCTTCGCCGCCAGGCCGCTCCGCGGGACCACGAACGCGGCGTACCCCTCGGGCAGCGCGATGCGCAGGCCCGTTGCGGCCAGGTGTCGCTCCCCCGGATGCAGCACGAAGGCCTCGGTGGAGACGAGATCGGCACCCGCGTCGCCGGGGTGGGCGTGGCCGGGAGCGTGCTCCCCGGTCCAGAGGACGTCGACTGGTTCGGTCACGTGACGAGGGTAGTGCAGCCGTGACCGTTCCGTGACCTCGCTCGCTCGTGATCGAATGGACCCGTGACCCTGTACCGCGAACGACTCTGGGCCCCGCCCGCCCTCTACCTGGCGACGGCGCTCGTCATCCCCGCCACCCTGCTCGTCTTCCTCCCCATCAGCGTCCTGGCCGGCGTCCTCGTGGCGATCGGGATGGAGCTCGGGGTCCTGGTCCTCCTGTGGGCACTCGCACCCACCATCGAGGTCACCGACACCGAGTTCCGCGCGGGCAAGGCCCACCTCCCCCGCACGCTCGTCGGCACGACCGAGGCGTTCGAGGGCGCAGCGGCCACCGAGCAGCGCGGGCCGGCACTCGACGCCCGCGCCTGGACCCTCTTCCGCGGCTACGTCCGCGGGGTCGTCAAGGTCGAGGTGCGCGACGACGCGGACCCGACGCCCTACTGGCTGGTCAGCGTCCGGCACCCGGGCAAGGTCGTCGAGGCGCTGCGGTCCTGACGGACCGCGACCCACGGGCCACGGCCCACGGCCTGGAGGCGCGGCTCGGCCCCGCCCCGCAGCACACGACGAAGGCCCCGCATCCCTGGAGGATGGGGGGCCTTCGCTGATCGTTGCGTCGAGAGCGACGCGGCTGTGCTCGCTAGAGCGAAGCGCACTCCGCGCAGACCGGTCCGAGCTTCGACTCGTGGTCGAGCTGGGAACGGTGCTTCACGAGGAAGCACTCGACGCAGGTGAACTCATCGACCTGCGGGGGCAGCACCACGACGTCGAGGTCGACGTCGCTGAGGTCCTGCCCGGCGAGTTCGAAGCTGCCGGGGTTGTCGGAATCATCGTCGACGACCCCCGACATCTTGTCGGGAACGCGCTCCTTGAGGGCCTCGATCGACTCCGAGTCAGAGTTGTCGTCGGTCTTCCGGGGGGCGTCGTAATCGGTGGCCATGCCCATCCATTTCTCGTATCGAGAGGTCGTCGCCGGGTGATCGGCGGCGACAGTTTGCACCACGCCCCGCCAGAGCGCAAACCGAGTGCTGCGGCGGGTCGTGCTGGCTGTGCAACCCTTGACCGGAACCGGACATTCCCGACACCCGTTGCCGGAGCGGCGCGCGTCCGGGATCGGCCGTGCGGATGTCCGCGGCACGCCCGTGCGCCTCCCCGGAAACGACCCGTCGTCCCTGCATACTCACGGGGTACGACAGCAGGACCGTACGCGACGCTGGGAAGGCGGAACCATGCAAGACGTGAGAGTCATCGGAGTCGAGTCCGGCGCACTCCTCCTGGCGACCGACGGCGGCACCGAGTTCCGGTTGCCCGTCACGTCGTCGCTGGCAGGCCAGGTGCGCCAGGCGAACCCCGACGCCGGTCCGCAGAAGCGGGTCTCCCCCAAGGACGTCCAGGCGCGCATCCGTGGTGGCGCCGACGCCGCCGACGTGGCCGCCGCGCTCGACGTCGACGTCGAGTACGTCCGCCGCTTCGAGGGCCCGGTCCTCGCCGAGCGTGCCTTCATCCTCGACGCCTCGCACCGTGTGCCGGTCACTCCGGTCGACGACGAGGCCCCCGACACCTTCGGCCCCGCGATCACCGCGAAGCTCGAGGCCGGCGAGGCCACCGCGATCACCTGGGGCTCCTGGAAGCACCCGGAGAGCGGCTGGCAGGTCCGCGTCCGCTACACCGCTGGCGAGGTCGAGCACGACGCCCAGTGGCACTTCGACCCCAAGACCTCGACCCTCGTGCCGGACAACGGCGACGCGCACCGGCTGTCGCACACCGACGACGAGGGCATCGCCCCGCGTCTGCGTGCGGTCGAGTTCGAGCAGCAGGACGACGACGGCACCCGCTTCGACTCCGGCGCCTTCCGCGTCGACGAGCCGGAGCAGCCGGCCGCCGAGCCCGAGCCGTCGCAGCACGCACCGCTCCGTGCACCGCTGCCCCGCATCGGCCAGGCCGCCGTGGAAGAGCGTGCTCCCGGCAACGAGACCGCCGACCTGCTCGAGGCGCTCCGCCGTCGCCGCGGTGAGCGCGAAGCAGCGTCCTTCGGCGAACAGCGCGACGAGTCCGCCCGCGGCACGTCCATCAGCGTCGTCGACATCCCGCTGCAGGGCTTCGAGGACGGCGGCGCGCACGACACCGCGCCGCAGTCGACCGATGCCCGTCCGGCGTCGGCGCCCGAGCCCGAGAGCCGTGGCGAACGCAAGAAGCGCAACCGCCGCTCGATGCCGAGCTGGGACGAGATCGTCTTCGGCACCCGCCCGGACGACGACCCCGCCTGATCCGCACGTCGCCCGTCGGCGCTGGCGCCCTCAGTGGGCGAACGCGCCGGCGAGCCGGAGCGGCACGATCGTCTCCTCGTCGGTCATCGCCCCGTGCTGGCCGATCATGCGCTTCGGCGTCTCGTCCTCGCGCAGGGCACGGTCGTCGTTGAACGCCCACGAGCCGCGCGCCACGACGAGCACGTCGCCGATGCGCGGCACCACCTGGTCGGACACCTGCCCGAACCACCCGGCCTCGATCGCCTCGGCACGACTGGCGACGGACGCCTTCTTGCCGTACCGCGCGCGGAACGCACCGACCAGGGCCCGGACGTCCGTGCCGGGTGCGACGGTGAGCTGCCGGCAGCGCGGGTCACCCGCGACGCCGATGACGTCAGTGAGCAGCAGCGGGTCGATGGCGATGTTCGCGTGGTCCGGCACGTCGAGCACACCGTGGTCCGCAGTCACCAGGACCCCCACGTCCTCAGCGGTCCGGGCATCGAGGCGGGCGAGTTCCCCGTCGAGCAGCTCGAGGGCGGCCGTCCACCGGTCGGACTGCCAGCCGTACTTGTGCCCGATGGAGTCGAGCTCCGGCACGTACAGGTAGACGAGCGAGCGGCCGGTGGCGGTCTCGGCCAGTGCGGCGTCGACACGCTGCGGGATGGTGTCCGCGGACACGTACCGGGCGCCGCCGAGCACGTTCGCGGTCATCCCGGACGAGCGGTACCGGTCCGGCCCGACGACGACCGGGTCGAGCCCGAGCTCCGCGGCCCGGGTGAACAGGGTCTGCGTCAGGAACCAGTCGGCGGGCACCTCGGTGTCCCAGCCGCCCAGCAGGTTCATCACGGCACCGGTGTCCGGGTTCCAGCCGCTGTACCCGACGACGCCGTGGCTGCCGGGCGAGCGGCCCGTGGTCAGGGTGCTCAGCGCCGCCGCGGTCGTCGTCGGGAACCCGCTCCGGAGCTTCTTCGCGGTGCCGGTGCCCTTCGCGCCGGTCAACCAGCGGGCGTGCCCGGCGCGCGCCGCCAGCGCGGCGGAACCGAGGCCGTCGACCAGCACGACGATCGCCGAGCGGGCGGGGCGGAGGGCGATCCGGGCCTCCAGGCCGTCGTTCCGCAACCACGCGTCGTCCGCAGCGCCGAGCGCCACGAGGCAACTCGGGAAGACGTCGGCGAGGTTCGCGACGGCGTCGGGGGCCGTCGGTACGCTTGTTCCCATCCCACGAGTCTCCCAGACGACTCCGGTTCTCCAGAAAGGTGCCATGGCACGCACGGACGTAGTCGGCCTGCCCGACGGTGAGCGCATCGAGGACGTCGACGTCTCCGAGGAGATGCAGGGCTCCTTCCTCGAGTACGCGTACTCCGTCATCTACTCGCGGGCACTGCCCGACGCCCGCGACGGCCTGAAGCCGGTGCAGCGTCGCATCCTGTACCAGATGGCCGAGATGGGGCTGCGGCCCGACCGCGGACACGTCAAGAGCGCCCGCGTCACCGGCGAGGTGATGGGCAAGCTGCACCCGCACGGCGACGGCGCGATCTACGACGCGCTGGTCCGCATGGCCCAGCCGTTCACGATGCGCGTGCCGCTCGTCGACGGTCACGGCAACTTCGGCTCGCTCGACGACGGCCCCGCTGCCGCCCGGTACACCGAGGCCAGGCTCGCCGAACCGTCGATGGCGATGACCGAGGGTCTGGGCGAGGACGTCGTCGACTTCGTCCCGAACTACGACAACCAGATCATGCAGCCGGGCGTGCTGCCGGCGGCGTTCCCGAACCTGCTGGTCAACGGCGCCTCCGGCATCGCGGTCGGCATGGCCACCAACATGGCGCCGCACAACCTCGGCGAAGTCGTCGAGGCCGCGAAGCACCTGCTCATGAACCCGCAGGCCAGCCTCGAAGAGCTCATGGAGTTCGTCCCCGGCCCCGACCTGCCGTCCGGCGGCACGATCGTCGGGCTCTCCGGGGTCCGCGACGCCTACGCCACCGGCCGTGGTTCGTTCCGCACCCGCGCCAAGGTGAGCGTCGAGAACCTCACCCCGCGCAAGGTGGGACTCGTCGTCACCGAGCTGCCGTACCTGGTCGGCCCCGAACGCGTCATCGAGAAGATCAAGGACGGCGTCCAGTCCAAGAAGCTCGTCGGCATCTCGGACGTCAACGACCTGACCGACCGCAACCACGGGCTCCGGCTCGTCATCGGCATCAAGAGCGGCTTCAACCCCACCGCCGTGCTCGAGCAGCTCTACAAGCACACCCCGCTCGAGGACGGCTTCGGCATCAACAACGTCGCGCTGGTCGGCGGGTCACCGCGCACCCTCGGGCTCCGCGAGCTGCTCGACGTCTACGTGCAGCACCGCCTCGACGTCGTCACCCGCCGGTCCCAGTACCGGCTGGCACGACGCAAGGAACGGCTGCACCTGGTCGAGGGCCTGCTCATCGCGATCCTCGACATCGACGAGGTCATCCAGGTCATCCGCACCTCCGACGACTCCGAGGCGGCGCGCAACCGCCTGCGCGACGTCTTCGACCTGTCCGAGGTGCAGGCCGAGTACATCCTCGAGCTGCGCCTGCGCCGCCTGACGAAGTTCTCACGGATGGAGCTCGAGGCCGAGCGCGACCAGCTGCTCGCCGACATCGCCGCCCTCGAAGAACTCCTGGCGTCCGACGAACGGCTCCGCGCACAGGTCGCCCTCGAGCTCACCGAGGTGTCCGACAAGTTCGCGACCCCGCGGCGCACGCTGCTCACCGAGGCCGACGCCCCGGTGAAGGGCGGTCGGAAGGCCGCGGTCGACCCGGAGTCCCTGCAGATCGCCGACTCGCCCTGCCGCGTGCTGCTCTCCACCACCGGACGGCTCATCCGCGTCGACATCCCGACGTCGGAGCTCGGCATCGTCCGCGTGCCGAAGCGCTCGAAGCACGACGCCGTCCGCTCCGCCGTGGTGAGCACGGTGCGGGGGCAGATCGGCGCGATCACCACGACCGGTCGGGTCCTCCGGCTCTCCCCCGTCGACGTCCCCGCCGTGCCGCCCGCCGCGGTCCGACTCGACGCCGGTGTCCGGGTCACCGACTTCCTGGCGCTCACCAAGGGCGAGACGGTCGTGGCGATCGTCGACCTGTCCGGCGCGTCGTCGGACTCGCTGGCGATCGGCACCGCGCACGGGGTCGTCAAGCGCGTCGTGCCCGGCGCCTGGCCGGACAAGCCCGAGTTCGTCGCCATCGGCCTGAAGCCCGGCGACCAGGTGGTCGGCGCTGCCCAGGCCCCGGAGTCCGACGACCTCGTGTTCGTCAGCTCGAACGCGCAGCTGCTGCGGTTCCCGGCGTCCGTCGTCCGGGCGCAGGGGCTGCCCGCGGGTGGCGTGGCCGGCATGGCCCTGGCCGACGGCGCCTCGGTGATCTGGTTCGGCTCGGTCGCCCGCTCCGACGACGCCGTGGTCGCCACGGTGTCCACCACCTCGACCGCACTGCCCGGCACCGACGCCGGCCGCGCCAAGGTCTCCGCCCTGTCGGAGTTCCCGGCGAAGGGCCGCGCCACCCAGGGTGTCCGGGCGCACGCGTTCCTGAAGGGCGAGGACGGGCTCACCGTGGGCTGGGCCGGCATCGCGCCGCCGCACGCCGTCGGCACGGACGGCGCCGCACGGACCCTGCCCGACTGGCTGTCGAAGCGTGACGGGTCGGGTGCCCCGCTCGAGGCGGTCATCGGCTCGATCGGCGGCAGCGCCGCGACGCTCGACGGCACCGCCGGCGAGGCGTAGGCGCGCACTGGTTTCGCGCCTGGCGACACCTCACGCCCGTGGGGATGCGTGAGGTGTCGCCCAGCGCGTGAGAACGCAGGGCGCACCGGCCTGGAGGCGCGGGGCGGCCCCGCCACGGGCCTCCCGTCCGGCATCGCGGAAGCGACAGAACCCCGCCGACGTTCGGCGGGGTTCTGTCGCTCTTGCGCCATGGACCGTGCGCGTCGGCCGAGCGGTGTCGCTTCCGCGACGCGCTACGCGTCGATGCGGTCGCGGTCCAGGCCCTCGCCGGCCAGGATGAACTCCTTGCGCGGCGCGACGTCGTTGCCCATGAGCAGCTCGAAGACCTTCGCGGCGCCCTCGGCATGGGTCACGTTCACCCGGCGCAGGGTGCGGTGCGCGCGGTCCATCGTGGTCTCCGCGAGCTGGTCGGCGTCCATCTCGCCGAGGCCCTTGTACCGCTGGATCGGCTCCTGGTACTTCTTGCCCGTCTTCTCGAGCTTCTTCAGCACCGTCTGCAGCTCCTGTTCGGAGTACGTGTAGAGCGTGTCGTTCGGCTTGCCGCGGTTCACCACGACGACCCGGTGCAGCGGCGGCACGGCGGCGAAGACCCGGCCCTGTTCGATCATCGGCCGCATGTAGCGGAAGAACAGCGTCAGCAGCAGCGTGCGGATGTGGGCGCCGTCAACGTCGGCGTCCGACATGATGATGATCTTGCCGTAGCGGGCCTGGTCGATGTCGAACGTGCGGCCCGAACCGGCGCCGATGACCTGGATGATCGACGCGCACTCGACGTTCGAGAGCATGTCCGACACGGACGCCTTCTGCACGTTGAGGATCTTGCCGCGGATCGGCAGCAGCGCCTGGTACTCGCTGTTGCGGGCGAGCTTCGCGGTGCCCAGCGCCGAGTCGCCCTCGACGATGAAGAGCTCGGTGCCCTCGGTCTCCTGCGAGCGGCAGTCGGCGAGCTTCGTCGGCAGCGAGGAGTTCTCGAGCGCGTTCTTGCGGCGCTGCGTCTCCTTGTGTGCCCGCGCCGAGATGCGGGTCTTCATCTCGGACACGACCTTCTCGAGCAGGGCGGCCGACTGTGCCTTCTCGGTGCGCTGCGTCGAGGTGAGGATCTCGGTGATGCGCTTCGACACGACCTGGTCGACGATCTTGCGGACCGCCGGGGTGCCGAGGATCTCCTTCGTCTGTCCCTCGAACTGCGGCTCGGGCAGGCGCACGGTCAGCACGGCGGTCATGCCGGCGAGGACGTCGTCCTTGTCGAGCTTGTCCTGCCCGACCTTGAGCTTGCGGGCGTTCGCCTCGACCTGGGCACGGACGGCCTTGACGACGCCCGACTCGAACCCGGCCTGGTGGGTGCCGCCCTTCGGCGTCGCGATGATGTTGACGAAGCTGCGGAACACGGTCTCGTAGCCACTGCCCCAGCGGAGCGCCAGGTCGACCTCGCACTCGCGCTCGACCGAGGTCGAGACCATGTGGCCCTTGTCGTCGAGCATCGGCACGGTCTCGGTGAAGGTACCGGTCCCCTGCACGCGCCAGACGTCGGTGAGGGGGCTGTCGACGGCGAGGTGCTCGACGAACTCACCGATCCCGCCCTCGTACCGGAAGCGCTCGACCACCGGCCCGGCGGCCACGGTGGTGCCCGTCGCCTCGGCCCGGGCAGCAGCAGCCTCGATCGACGCCGCGCGCTCGTCGGTGATGGTGATGCCGAGCCCGGGCACGAGGAACGCGGTCTGGCGTGCACGGGTGACCAGGTCATCGGTGCTGAACCGGGCGTCGGCGGTGAAGATCTGGCGGTCCGCCCAGTACCGGATCCGGGAGCCGGTGACACCCTTCTTGACCTTGCCCACCACACGCAGTTCGCTGCCCGAGGTGAAGGGCGCGAACGGGGCGTCCGGCCCGATGCCCTTGCTGTCGTCGAAGATGCCCGGCTCGCCGCGGTGGAACGACATGGCGTAGGTCTTGCCGCCCCGGTCGACCTCGACGTCGAGGCGCTCCGACAGCGCGTTCACGACCGAGGCGCCGACACCGTGCAACCCGCCCGAGGCCGCGTAGGACCCCGAGCCGAACTTGCCGCCGGCGTGCAGCTTGGTGAACACGACCTCGACGCCGGTGAGGCCGGTCTTCGGTTCGACGTCGACGGGGATGCCCCGGGCGGTGTCCCGGACCTCGACCGAACCGTCGGCGTGCAGCACGACACCGATCTCGTCACCGTGCCCCGCGAGGGCTTCGTCGACCGAGTTGTCGATGATCTCCCACAGGCAGTGCATGAGGCCCCGGGAGTCCGTCGAGCCGATGTACATGCCCGGCCGCTTCCGGACCGCCTCGAGCCCTTCGAGGACGGAGAGATGGCGTGCGGAGTAGTCGGAGCTCACCGTCGGAGTTTACCGAGCGGCACCGACAGCACCGTGTGGACACTCGCACTGGGGCCAAGCGATCCGCGCTGAGCGAAACAGGCCCCGACAATGCGTCGCTCTCAGGCATCACGTGTTGAAATGGTGCAACCACCCGGCACCACCTGCGATCCGTGAGGAGCACAGCAATGACCCAGACCGTGCAGGACCCCTCCATCGACGAAGTCAGCAACCACCAGCTGACCGCCGCCGACCGTTGCGACAGCTGCGGGGCGCAGGCCTACATCCGAGCCACGATGTCGAGCGGCGAGCTCTACTTCTGCGCCCACCACGGCGCCGAGTTCAAGGACAAGCTCGCGGCGACCGCCATCGAGTGGCACGACGAGAGCAGCCGACTCTACGAGTCGAAGTAGTCGCGACCGACACACGGACAGGAGGCGCGGTGCCAGTTGGCACCGCGCCTCCTGTCTGTCTGCAGCCTGGTTCAGAACGCGCGGAGACGACGAAGGCCGGGCCCCCCTCGGGACCCGGCCTTCTTCTTCGTGCGTCAGGCGATGCGCTTGAACGCCTTGTCGACGTAGCGGTCGACCGTGGCGCGCGCTTCATGTGCGTAGCGGTCGATGGTCGCCGTCTGCTCCGCGTCCGGCGCGTACTCCCGGCCCAGCCGTGCGGTGGCCGCGGCGAGGACACCATCGGTCAGCTGCGGGTTGAGCGGCAGGATCGGGCCCTGCGTGTGCGTGCCGAACGACGTGCCGACGATCGCACCCTCGACCGGGGCTCCCGCCTGGTTGCCACCACCGGACACGACGTCGGCGAACGGGCTGACCCCGGCCGCGAGTTCGATCGTGGTGGCGTGGTCCTCGAAGCCGGCGAGACGCTTCGGTGCTCCGGGGAGCAGCGGGTACCGGGTCTCGAGGACGAAGTAGTTCACGCGGCGCTCGGCACCGCGGACGGCCCGGGCGTCGAACACGCCGAAGCCGGCGACCGGCGCACCCTCGGTCGGCACGACCTCGTTCGTCGCCAGGTCGAACCCACCGCCGACCGCGATGACCGGCACACCATCGGTCGCGAACGCACGGAGCGCGCCGCCGATGCGGGTGACGTCGTCGCCCAGGGAACGCATCGCGCTGAGCGGACCGTTGCCGATGACGACGACGTCCGCCGAGGTCGGCAGGTCGTCACCGGGCGCGTACTCGAGGACCTGGGTCTCGATGTCCGCGGCGGCCGCACGTCGGACCAGCGCCGCGACGTTGCCACGGTCGCCCGAGACGCCCATCTGCCGGGGGTAGACGTGCAGGATGGTCAGCCGATCGGCCGTCATGCGGTCTTCTCCATGTCCGGGTGGCCCAGGGCCTTGCGGGCGATCATCATGATCTCGTAGTTGACGATGAAGTTCTTCGTCCCGCGGGTCGTCGAGCCGAGCTGCTCCATGTGCTTGATGGCCGCTTCGACGTCGGGCTCGACCCGGCCGATGCGGACACCGGCGTGCTCGAGCGCGATCGCGATCTGCCACGCCTTGTCACCGGAGACGACGTCCACGTGGTCGAGCTTCGAGAAGTCGATGTCGTAGATCCAGGAGATGTCGGGCGTGCCCTCGTCGATCGCCATGAGGACCTGCTCGGGCTGGTCCGGCAGGGCGTCGAGGTTGAGCTGGAGGCTCGCGGCGTTCTTGAACATCGTGAACTCGGCGGACTCGCCCGCGATGGGCAGTCGCTCGCCGCGGCCGTACGCGGGCTTCATCGTGCCGAAGGCCTTGGTCACGGCGTCCGCGCGGAACTGCGCGCCGAGGGCCGCACTCGCCGTGGCGGTGGCAGCAGCGGCGTCGACCGCGTAGTGCAGGCCGCGTGCGGGCAGCCGGACCGGGATCTCGGCGCCGTCGAAACGGATCGTCGCGCCGTCGCCCGTGTGGGCCACGACCTCGGCGTCGGCGGTGTGCTGGGCACGGTCACCGGCGTCGAACGAGTCGGCGTTCTGCAGACCGTTCGGCGCTGCGGCGATGACCTCGTCGCTCGCACCGAACCGCAGGACACGCTGCCCGGGGGTACCGGAGTAGCCGTCGAGGAACTGGTCGTCGTGGTTGGTGATGACGTTCGCCGTCGACAGTGCGGCGGTGTCGAGCATCATCGTCGCCACGCGCTCGGTCTCGAAGAACCGGTACAGCTGGTCGACCTGCACGTTGAGCATCGTCACCGTCGAGGGCGACAGGATCCCGGCGAGCTCGACCGCGAAGGCCTCGTCGACCTCGAGGATGCCGATGTCTGCCTTCAGGCGACCGGTCAGCGAGACCTCGGACAGCAGGGCCGACGCGATGCCCTGCGGCAGGTTCGCGCCGGACGGGTTCGTGAAGACCCGGAGTCCGTGCGCCCGGACGATGTCGGAGATCATGTGCGTCGTCGTCGACTTGCCGTTCGACCCGAGCACGAAGACGACGCCGTTCGGGAACTGCTTCGTCACGTGCTGCAGGAAGTCCGGCACGAGCTTCAGGACGATGAACCCCGGGTAGGCGGACCCGCCGCCCCTCGCACGAGCGAGGGCACGGAGGATCCGCCCGATCAGGATCGGGATGAAGAAGCGCATGCCGGCTTACTCGAGGTAGTCGCGCAGCGACTGCGACCGCGACGGGTGGCGGAGCTTCGCCATCGTCTTGGACTCGATCTGACGGATGCGCTCACGCGTCACGCCGAACGTGTCACCGATCTGGTCGAGGGTCTTCGGCTGGCCGTCACCGAGGCCGAAGCGCATGCGGATCACGCCCGCCTCGCGCTCGGACAGGGAGTCGAGCAGGCTCTCGAGCTGCTTCTGCAGCATCGTGAAGCCCACCGCGTCGGCCGGCACGACCGCCTCGGTGTCCTCGATGAGGTCACCGAACTCCGAGTCGCCGTCCTCGCCCAGGGGCGTGTGCAGCGAGATCGGCTCGCGGCCGTACTTCTGGACCTCGACGACCTTCTCCGGGGTCATGTCGAGCTCGCGGGCGAGCTCTTCCGGAGTGGGTTCGCGACCGAGGTCCTGCAGCATCTGCCGCTGGACGCGGGCGAGCTTGTTGATGACCTCGACCATGTGCACCGGGATGCGGATGGTGCGGGCCTGGTCGGCCATGGCGCGGGTGATGGCCTGACGGATCCACCACGTCGCGTAGGTCGAGAACTTGAAGCCCTTGGTGTAGTCGAACTTCTCGACCGCACGGATCAGGCCCAGGTTGCCCTCCTGGATGAGGTCCAGGAACTGCATGCCACGACCGGTGTAGCGCTTCGCGAGCGAGACGACCAGGCGGAGGTTCGCACCGAGCAGGTGCGACTTCGCACGCTGACCGTCACGGGCGACCCAGCGCAGTTCACGCTCGGCGGGCTTGGAGAGCCCCGTCGCGTGCTGCAGCTTGTCCTCGGCGAACAGGCCGGCCTCGATGCGCATCGCGAGCTCGACCTCCTGCTCGGCGTTGAGCAGGGCGACCTTGCCGATCTGCTTGAGGTAGTCCTTCACCGGGTCGGCGGTGGCACCCGTGATGGTCGTCGAGTAGACCGGCGCCTCGTCGTCGTCGGTCTGCGAGATGACGAGCGCACCGGCGGCGACCGCGGCAGCGGCGTCCGGCTTGGCCGTCTTGTCGTCGGTGTCGTCGGCCTCGTCGGTCGGCTCCTCGACGGGCTCGTCGGAGGCGATCGCCTCGTCGACGGCGTCGGTCTTCTTCGCCTTGGGCGCCGCCTTCTTGGCGGGCGCCTTCTTGGCGGGGGCCTTCGTGGCGCGCTTCTTCGGCGCTGCGGTGCCCTCGGTGTCCGTGGCGTCCTCTGCCACAGCGCCCTCGGGCTCGGTGTCCTTCGTGGGATCGATCGTCGTGCTCCGGGCAGCCATGCGATCACCTCTCTCGTCGTGCCACGTTCGTGGGGTCGTGGCCTCCCTCGCCGCCCAGGTCCCGCGCCGCAGTCCCCCGCGTCGTACGAGTCCTACCGTTCCGGGCAGCACTAGGACCCATGTCAAGTCCCCCGAGTTCACCGGCGCTCCGAAGTGCTCCGACAGACAGGGGTCCCGAACGGGTCCGTGATCATTATTGCACGTGCCGCTTCCGCAGGCGTGCAACGAGTGCAACCCAGAGTGGCCCGACGCGTATTCCCTCTTCCGAGTGCAGCACGCGGCGGGTCCGACGGCGGGCGTGCAGGAGCATCCCGACGCCGAAACCGACCACGACGTACTGCACCGTGAGGGCGATCCGGAAGTTCTCCCAGGCGAACACCTCGGTGCCCGAAGCCCGCGCAGCGACGTCGAGGACGACGCCGATCAGGTACATCATCACGAAGGCCGCCAGGAACCCGCCGACGTTCACCACGCCGTTCGCCGAGCCGAGCGATCCGACCGGGTTGAAGGTCCGGGCGAAGTCGAAGCCGATCAGGGAACCGGGCCCACCGATCCCCATCGCGACGACGAGCAGCACGAGCAACCACGTCGGCGGGTGCCCGGGCCAGAGCAGGATCGCCGTCCAGAGCACCGCGAGCAGGACGACCACGCCGAGCACCAGGTTCGACCGGCGCATCGGGAACCGCGCGCAGAGCACGCCGAGCACCGGACCGGCGACGAACCCGACGACCACGATGATCGTGAGGAACCCGGCAGCCTCACCCGGGGAGTACCCGAGCCCCCGGAGCATCGGCACGCCCCACAGCAACGAGAACACCGTGCCCGACGACTGGGTGACGTAGTGCGACCAGAACCCGAGCTGCGTGCCCGGGCGCCGGAGCGCGTGCCCGAAGGTGCTGAACGCGGCACCCCACGAGTGCGGCAGCGGGATGGTGTCCGTCCGCACCGGCACGGGACCGTTCCGCACGAAGACCGCGGCGAGCACGAGACCGACAGCGCTGGCCGCGGCCGCGACGCCGAACGCCGGGGTCCAGCCGACTGTGTGCAGGAGCACGGCGAACGGGAACGCCGACAGGATCTGGCCGATCTGCCCGAGGTTGCCCGTCCACTGCGAGATCTGCGGCAGGATCCGGCCGCTGAACCACATCGGCACCAGGCGGATCACCGAGATGAAGGTCATGGCGTCACCGGCACCGACGAGCACCCGCCCCGCGATGGCCGGCCCGATCGACGGGGACACGGCGACGATCGCCTGTCCGACGACCAGCAGCGCGGCGCCGAGGAGCACCAACCGGCGCGGGCCCACGCGGTCGAGGGCGATCCCCACCGGGATCTGCAGTCCCGCGTAGACGGCGATCTGCACCACGGCGAGGGTGGACAGGACCGCGGCGGAGACGGCGAACCGGTCCTGCGCGTCGACGCCGGACACCCCGAGCGAGGACCGCTGCACCACGGCGAGGACGTACGCGAGGACCGCGACGCCCCAGATCAGGAAGGCACGACGGGAGTTCACCGGACCAGGCTACCGACGCGTCCCCGCGTCGATGCGCGACGAGCGTCGTCGACGCGCGTCACGTCGTGCGGGCGACCGGAGGACGGCCTGGAGGCGCGGTGCGGGGCCGCCACGGGCCTCCAGGCCGCCCTGTCGGGACGTCCGGATCCCGCGACGGTCAGTCGGTCGCGTCGCCCTGGGTGCGCCGGTCGGCGAGGAAACGTTCGAGCTCGGCCGCGATCGCGTCGGCGGTCGGCACCTCGCCGTCGACGCCGGTGAGCGGCGACGCGACGGGGTTGCCCTCCATGTACGTGTCGTGCCGTTCCTCGAGCACCGAGACCAGCCGCTGCAGCTCGGGGTTCCCGGCCACCTGCTCCTCGACGCGGGTGAGGAACTCGCGACCCGACTCCCGCAGGGCGTCGGTCGGGAAGATGAGCCCGGTCGCGGCGGCGATGCCGGACAGCGCTGCGACGGCGGCGTCGGGGAACTCGGTGTCGGACAGGTAGTGCGGCACGAGCAGCACGAGCCCGGTGACCTGGGCACCCGTCTCGGCGAGGCGGTGCTCGACCAGGTGCAGGACGTTCGCCGGCGCCTGGGTCTCGGGCTTCCAGACGCTCATCTGCTCGACGAGGTCGGCCCGGGTGCCGGAGACGGTCAGGCTGATCGGACGGGTGTGCGGGACCGGCATCGGGATGGACTGCACCCACGTGGTGTCGGCCACCTGCAGGTCGGCGGCGAGCCCGGTGACCGCGCGGACGAAGCGGTTCCACTGGAAGTCCGGCTCGTAGCCCGACAGGAACAGGAACGGCTGGCCGATCTCGTCGCGCACCAGGTGCAGGGCCAGACGGGGCGGCTCGACGGCGCTGATGTGGTCGTGCTCGAAGGTGATGACCGGCCGACGGGCCCGCCAGTCGAGCAGCACGTCCGGGTCGAACTCGGCGACGAGTTCGGTGTCGAGGTCCTCGAGGATCGAGTTCGTCACCTGCGCGACGGCCGATCCGGCATCGGCGAAGCCGGTCAGCCCGGCGATCAGGTGCAACCCTGCTGGCACGGTCGGGGCGTCCGCGTCGAACGTGTAGAGCTCCTCGGGGTGGTTCACCGTCCCCATGCTAGGCGGGGCCTCCGACGTCCCCGGTGCGCGACGACCACGCCGACAGCGAACAGGCCGTCGGTAGGGTTGGAGCATGGTCCGACCGACGCTCTCCACCACCAGTTCACCCCCCGAGACCACCACCGCCGACGTGCTCGTCGTCGGGGTCCGCCCGGGCTCGTCCGGCGAGGCCGACAGCACCGCTGTGCTCGCTCCCACCGCCCTCGGCACGCTCGATGCCCTCGCCGGCCTCGACCTCGCCGCGATCGGGGTCACCGGCGCGAAGGACCAGCTCGTCCGGCTGCCGGCCACCGGCGTCGGTGCGAAGTCGGTCGCGCTGATCGGCCTCGGCTCCGCCACGGGCGCCGCGGCGATCCGCGCTACGGCCGGCAGCGCCGTGCGACAGCTCCCCCGGGTCGACTCGATCACGCTCGCCCTGCCCACGGACTCGGCCGAGCTCGTCGACGCAGCCCTCGAGGGCGCGGCGCTCGGCGCGTACGCCTTCACCCGGCACAAGGGCACCGGCACCAAGGCCCCGGCCCGCGGTGACCAGCGCATCGAGGTCGTCGCCCCCGCCGACGTCGCAGCCGACGCCGCCGTGCGCCCCGCGATCGTCGCCGACGCCGCGTCGCTCGTGCGCGACCTCGTGAACACCGCCGCGGGCGACCTCGGGCCGCAGGACGTCGCCGACGTCGCGACCGGGTTCGCCTCGGACCTGCCGCTCACCGTCGAGGTCCTCGACGAGCAGGCGCTCGAGGAGCAGGGCTTCGGCGGCATCCTCGGTGTCGGCCGCGGTTCGGCGCGTCCCCCGCGCCTGGTCGTCGTCCGGTACGCGCCGGACTCCGCCACGAAGCACCTCGCCCTCGTGGGCAAGGGCATCACCTTCGACTCGGGCGGCCTCTCGCTCAAGCCCGCGGCGTCGATGCTCGGCATGAAGACCGACATGACCGGTGCCGCCACGGTGCTCGCCGCGACCGTCGCCGCCGCCCGCCTGGGGCTGAACGTGCGCGTGACCGCGTGGCTCGCCCTCGCCGAGAACATGCCCTCCGGCACCGCGACCCGCCCGGGCGACGTCCTGACGCTGAAGAACGGCACCACGGTCGAGGTCACGAACACCGACGCCGAGGGCCGCCTCGTGCTCGGCGACGGGATGGCCGCCGCGTCGCTCGAGCAGCCCGACGCGCTCGTCGACGTCGCCACGCTGACCGGTGCCCAGGTCGTCGCGCTCGGCGACCGCACCACCGGCCTGATGGGCAGCGACGACCTCGTCGCGAAGGTCCGTGCCGTCGCCGAGGGCGTCGCGGAGCCGATCTGGCCGATGCCACTGCCCGAGGAGCTCGAGGCCCGGCTGTCCAGCGACGTCGCCGACATCGTCAACGCCACGGTCGGCAACCCGGCCGGCGGCATGCTGCTCGCGGGCAAGTTCCTCGAGCGCTTCGCCGGCGACGGTGTCCCCTGGGCGCACCTCGACATCGCTGGGCCGTCGGAGAACAAGGGCGGCGGGTACGCCTGGTTGGGCAAGGGTGCGACGGGTGTGATGGTCCGGACGCTCATCGCTCTCGCAGAAGACCTCCAGTCCGAGTAGTAGGTTTGGTACCGGTGGGAACGGCGCACCGACGCGCCTCCCACCGGTACTGCACGGGACGGGACCGGAACCACGCGGTCCGACCGTCGGACGCCGCCCCCCGCGGTGTCCACGTAGGGCCCGATCGGCCCGACACGCACGAGGGAGTTGCACCAGGTGACGGAACAGACTTACGACGTCGTTGTCCTCGGTGGCGGGAGTGGTGGGTACGCCGCTGCGCTCCGGGCCGCCGAACTCGGCATGAGCGTCGCGCTCATCGAGGGCGACAAGCTCGGAGGGACGTGCCTGCACCGCGGCTGCATCCCGACCAAGGCGCTGCTGCACGCCGCGGAGATCGCCGACGGCACGCGTGACGCCGAGAAGTACGGCGTGATCGCGGAGTTCGCCGGTGTCGACGTGCCCAAGGTCATCGACTACCAGCAGGGCGTCATCAACTCCAAGTACAAGGGCCTGCAGGGCCTGATCAAGGCCCGCGGCATCACCGTGGTCGAGGGCTGGGGTCGTCTGACCTCGCAGAACACCGTGCAGGTCGGCGACCAGACCGTCACCGGCAAGAACATCGTGCTCGCGACCGGCTCCTACTCGAAGTCGCTGCCCGGGCTCGAGATCGGCGGCCGCGTCATCACCTCCGAGACCGCGCTCCGCATGGACTACGTCCCGAACAAGGTCGTCATCCTGGGCGGCGGCGTCATCGGCGTCGAGTTCGCCAGCGTCTGGAAGTCCTTCGGGGCCGAGGTCACCATCGTCGAGGGCCTGCCGCACCTGGTCCCCGCCGAGGACGAGTCGATGTCGAAGCAGCTCGAGCGTGCGTTCCGCAAGCGCGGCATCGAGTTCTCGCTCGGTGTCCGGTTCCAGGGCGTCGAGCAGCACGAGAACGGCGTCGTCGTCACGCTGGAGGACGGCAAGACCTTCGACGGTGACGTCCTGCTCGTCGCCGTCGGCCGTGGCCCGGTCACGCAGAACGTCGGCTACGACGAGGTCGGCGTGGCGATGGACCGCGGGTTCGTCACCACGAACGAGCGTCTCGCCACGAACATCCCGAACGTCTACGCCGTCGGCGACATCGTCCCCGGCCTGCAGCTCGCGCACCGCGGCTTCCAGCAGGGCATCTTCGTCGCCGAGGAGATCGCCGGCCTCAACCCGGTGGTCATCGAGGACAAGAACATCCCGAAGATCACCTACTCCGACCCCGAGGTCGCGTCGGTCGGGCTCTCGCAGGCCAAGGCCGAGGAGCAGTACGGCGCCGACAAGGTCGACTCGTACGAGTACAACCTGGCCGGCAACGGCAAGAGCCACATCATCGGGACCTCCGGCTCCGTCAAGGTCGTGCGCGTCGTGGACGGCCCCGTCGTCGGCGTCAGCATGATCGGTGCCCGCGTCGGCGAGCTCATCGGCGAAGCCCAGCTCGCCGTGAACTGGGAGGCCTACCCGGAGGACATCGCTCCCCTGGTGCACGGTCACCCGACCCAGAACGAAGCCCTCGGCGAGGCGTTCCTGCACCTCGCGGGCAAGCCGCTGCACGCGCTGTGACCGGCACCGGCCGCACTGTGACAATGACATCAACAACCACTGCAATCCCCCGCGAAGAGGAGTCCACCCGATGAGCGAATCCGTCAACCTCCCGGCGCTCGGCGAGAGCGTCACCGAGGGCACGGTGACCCGATGGCTGAAGAACGTCGGTGACCGGGTCGAGGTCGACGAGCCGCTGCTCGAGGTCTCGACCGACAAGGTCGACACCGAGATCCCGTCGCCGATCGCCGGCGTCGTCGAGGAGATCCTCGTTCCCGAAGACGAGACCGTCGAGGTCGGCACCGCACTCGTGAAGATCGGTGACGGCTCCGGCTCGTCCGACGGCGGTTCGGACTCGTCCGACTCCGGCGCCGACGACGCGAACGCCGCCGCTGCCGACGCCGAGGAGCCCGAGGCCGCTCCGAGCACGGAGCAGGAGGCCGAGACCCCCGCGCCCGAGCCCACCGAGCCCGAGCCGGCCCCCGCCGGACAGACGCAGCCCGCCGCCCCGCAGGCACCGTCCGCCCCGCCCGCGGCAGCGCCGGTCCCGGCCGCCGCACCGGTCCCGCCGCCCGCAGCCGCTCCGCCGGCAGCCGTGCCGGCCCAGGCCGCTCCGGCTCCGGCGTCCGCGCCGAGCACCACGGCCGCCGCTGCGGTGCCGAACCCCACGCAGGACGGCGCAGCCTCGGGCTACGTCACCCCGCTGGTGCGCAAGCTCGCCAACGAGCAGGGTGTGGACCTGTCCACGGTCACCGGCTCCGGTGTCGGGGGGCGCATCCGCAAGGAGGACGTCCTCGCCGCCGCTGCGAAGGCCCCGGCCGCCTCGGCAGCAGCAGCACCCGCCGCCGCGTCCGGCCCGTTCGTCGCCGAGGTCTCGCCGCTGCGCGGCACCCGCGAGAAGATGACCCGCCTGCGCAAGGTGGTCGCCGAGCGTGCCGTGCAGTCGATGACCTCGACCGCACAGCTCACGAGCGTCGTCGAGGTCGACGTCACGAAGGTGGCGCAGTTCCGCGACGCCCACAAGGCGGAGTTCCTCGAGAAGACCGGCTCGAAGCTCTCCTTCATGCCCTTCTTCGCCCTCGCGGCGTCCGAGGCGCTGAAGGCCCACCCGAAGATCAACTCCACGGTCGAGGGTGACGAGATCGTCTACCCGGAGTCCGAGAACGTCTCCATCGCGGTGGACACCGAGCGCGGCCTGCTGACCCCGGTGATCAAGGACGCGGCCTCGCTGGACCTGGCGCAGTTCTCGAAGTCGATCGCGGACCTCGCCGAGCGCACCCGGAACAACCAGCTCAAGCCCGACGAGCTGGCTGGCGGCACGTTCACGCTGACCAACACCGGTTCGCGTGGCGCGCTGTTCGACACCCCCGTGGTGTTCCTGCCGCAGTCGGCGATCCTCGGCACCGGCATCGTCACGAAGCGCCCGGCGGTCGTGAAGGTCGACGGCCAGGAGGCCATCGCCATCCGCTCGTTCGTCTACCTGGCGCTGTCGTACGACCACCGGATCATCGACGGTGCGGATGCCTCGCGGTACCTCGTCGCGGTGAAGAACCGTCTCGAAGAGGGCAACTTCGCCCCGAACCTCGGGTACTGATCCCAGCAGCACGGCCGACGGCCCCGGTTCCCCTCGTGGGAGCCGGGGCCGTTCCCGTTCCGGTTCCCGTTCTCGGGCGGGTTCGGCGTCACCCGCCGCCGAGCAGGGTCAGGGCGGCGACCACCGACCCGACGGCGACGACGAGCCCCACGAGCACGCGGCGGAGCGGGAGCCGTCGGTCCGCTCCGAGTGGGACACCGTGCTCGACCACGTCCCGCAGGCGCCCGAGCAGTCCGTCCTGCCCGTCCGGTGTCGGCGGTTCGGCGAACACGAGGTCGCTCGGCACAGGGGTCCAGCGGAACGGCCGGGGCGCAGCGGTGCCGTGCACGACGTCGAGTGCCGTTCGTGCGCTCGGTCCGTCACCGTCGAGGGCGTCCTGCAGCGCGTCGAGCACCGGTTGCTGAGCGGGATCGGCCGGGTCGACGCGGTCCCACACCGTCCGGGCTGCGAGCACGAGGGTCCGGGTCGCGTCGGTCGAGTGCACGGTGCGCGTCGGGGGTGCGGTGCGCGTCGGGGTCCTCGCGTTGGTTTGGTTCGTCGGGTTCGTCGGGTTCGTCGGACTCGCCGGGCTCGCCGCGTTCGTCGGGCGGTCGCAGAGCACGACGGCACCGGAGTCGTCCACCAGCACGTCGTCGATGCCGGCAGCACCGAGCAGGACCGCGCCGTCGTGCACCGCCACCAGGAGCTCCAGGAGCGGGACCGTCAGGGTCACCGCGACGCCGATGGTCGGGGTGCCGAGCCGGTCGAGCGCCGCCACGAGCGGTGTGCCGGTCGGCCGGTCGAGGTCGACCACGAGATGCCCCGTCGCGGTCCGGCCGACCGCGGCCACCGGGACGAGGTGCCGCTCGATGGCCGCGGAGCGGTCGGCGACCCAGGTGAGCACGTCGTGCTCGTTGCCGGTCGCGATCCAGCGATCCGGGTGGTCGTCGGTGCTCGTCTCCATGGTGACCAGCGTGGCGGTGGCGCGGTGGGCCTCCAGGCTCTCCCGCACCACCTGTGGACAAGACGTGTTCGCGCACAGCCGGACACGCGACGGTCTCCCCCGGCGCACGGAGGCCGTATCCTGTTCGCATGGCACGCAGCTCTTCCACAGACAAGAAGGCGAAGGAGCCGGGGCGTCTCAAGCAGATGTTCCAGGTCTTCCAGATGACCCGAAAGGCCGACCCGTCGTCGGTCTGGTGGTTCGCCCTCGCCTTCGTCGGTCCGGTCGTCCTCGGTGTCCTGCTGGCGCTGCTCCTGCCGGGGCAGAACTGGCTCGCGATCGTCCTGTGGATCGTCGCCGGTGTGCTGCTCGGTGTGCTGCTCTTCCTCATCGTGCTCGGTCGTCTGGCCGAACGCGCCGCGTACTCGCAGATCGAAGGCCAGCCCGGCGCCGTCGGTGCCGTGCTGTCGAACTCGCTCCGTCGCCAGTGGCGCTCGAGCGAGATGCCGGTCGCGGTGCACGGTCGCTCGCAGGCAGCGGTCTACCGCGCCGTGGGTCGCCCGGGCGTCGTCCTGATCACCGAGGGCCAGCGTGGCAACCTCAACCGCCAGGTCGACGAGGAGCGCCGCAAGGTGCAGCGCATCGTCCCGAACGTCGCCGTGCACGTGCTGCACGTGGGTGACGGCACCGGTGAGAGCCTGACGCTGCACAAGCTGCCCCGTGCCATGAACAAGCTCAAGAAGTCGCTCAACCGCAACGAGGTCCTGGCGGTCGCGAACCGTCTCGACTCGCTGACGCAGAGTCCCGCGGCCTCGATCCCGAAGGGCATGGACCCGATGCGGGCTCGCGCCGGACGGCCGCGCTGACCGAAGCCCTCCGCACACGAGAACGCCCCCGACCAGATCTGGTCGGGGGCGTTCTCATGTGTGGAGGCCGCGGGGGCTGGAGGTGTTCGCGAGGCCCGCACCGTGCGACCTTCGCTGGACCGTGGGAGGTTGTCGGCTCGGTGCGGGACTCCGACGGCGCACGCGGCAGGCAAGCTCGCACCCGGTGAGCAACCTCGCACGGTGCGAGGGCGATCAACGAAGGCCCGGCGCGCAACCTCGCACGGTGCGAGGGCGATCGACGGAGGCCCGGCGCGCAACCTTGCACGGTGCGAGGGCGCGGCACCGGCCCTGAACCGTGCGAGGTTGTCGGCTCGGTGCGAGACTCCGACGGCGCACGGGACGGGCAAACTCGCACCCGATGAGCAACCTCGCACGGTGCGAGGGCCAGCGGCGGAGGCCCGGCTCGCGACCTCGCACGGTGCGAGGGCGCGGACGACAGCCACGGTGCGCGCCCCGCACCCTCGGCCGGCCCCGGCTCAGCGGCGGACGAGCACCGTCCCCGCGATGCGGTCGTGCGCACCCCGGCTGTCGCGGTCGATGATGAGCGCCGGGACCACCAGGCAGAGCAGCACCGTCCGGAGGATCGGCCGCCACACCCCCACGTAGCCTCCACGCATCGGGACGACCCGCAGTCCGACGCAGATGTGCCCGAACGACCCGGACAGCAGGCAGATGAACACGATCTGCAGCACGGCGAAGATGGCGATCTGGACCCAGGAGTGCGCGATGTCGCCCGAACCGTTCACCGGCGACCAGACCCCGGTGACGTAGGCGACCAGGTCAGCAAGTGCGCCGTCGATGAGGAGCGCGACGACCCGCCGACCGATCCGCCCGACACTCCGGGGCCCGGACTCGGGCAGACCGAGGTCCTTGCCCGGCCATCCGTCCGGGTGCTCGGAGGGCGCGGACGGACTGGGAGTGCTGCGGGCCATGGTCCCCAGCGTAGGCGACGGCCCGGGCGTAACACGCCCGAAACAAACCAGTCATGTCCGGGAAACCCCGTGTCAATAGCCTCGTCGGAGGTGCCTTGACCGGTGCCTCCGACATCACCCAACCCATTGGAGATCGGCCCCATGTTCAGCGATTCCTCCGAGGTCCTGGCCTTCATCAAGGACACCGACGTCAAGTTCCTCGACATCCGCTTCACGGACCTGCCCGGTGTGCAGCAGCACTTCAACATCCCGGCATCCACCGTCGACGAGGACTTCTTCTCGGTCGGCCAGCTGTTCGACGGCTCCTCCATCCGCGGCTTCGCGTCGATCCACGAGTCCGACATGCAGCTGATCCCCGATGTCACCACGGCGTACGTCGACCAGTTCCGCGCCGAGCGCACGCTCATCATGATCTTCGACATCTACAACCCGCGGAACGGCGAGATCTACGGCCGCGACCCGCGCCAGGTGGCGAAGAAGGCCGAGAAGTACCTCGCGTCGACGGGCATCGCGGACACCGCGTTCTTCGCCCCCGAGGCCGAGTTCTACATCTTCGACGACGTCCGCTACTCGGTCACGCAGAACGAGTCCTTCTACGCGGTCGACTCCGAAGAGGGCGCCTGGAACACCGGTCGTGACGAAGAGGGCGGCAACCTCGCCAACAAGACCCCGTACAAGGGCGGCTACTTCCCCGTGTCGCCGGTCGACAAGACCGCCGACCTGCGCGACGACATCACCCTCAAGCTGATCGACGCGGGCTTCGAACTCGAGCGCTCGCACCACGAGGTGGGCACCGGCGGCCAGCAGGAGATCAACTACAAGTTCGACACGATGGTCCACGCCGCGGACGACATCCTGAAGTTCAAGTACATCGTCAAGAACACGGCTGACCAGTGGGGCAAGGTCGCCACGTTCATGCCGAAGCCGCTCTTCGGCGACAACGGCTCGGGCATGCACACCCACCAGTCGCTCTGGTCGGACGGCAAGCCGCTCTTCTACGACGAGAACGGCTACGGCGGTCTGTCGGACCTCGCCCGCTGGTACATCGGCGGCATCCTGAAGCACGCCTCGGCGCTGCTCGCGTTCACCAACCCGTCGATCAACTCGTACCACCGTCTGGTCAAGGGCTTCGAGGCTCCGGTCAACCTGGTCTACTCGGCCGGCAACCGCTCGGCGGCGATCCGCATCCCGATCACGGGCACCAACCCGAAGGCCAAGCGCATCGAGTTCCGCGCGCCCGACGCCTCCGGCAACCCGTACCTCGCCTTCGCCGCGCAGCTGATGGCGGGCCTCGACGGCATCCAGAACCGCATCGAGCCGCACGAGCCGGTCGACAAGGACCTCTACGAGCTCCCGCCCGAGGAAGCCAAGGGCATCCCGCAGGTCCCCGGCTCCCTCGACGAGGCGCTCGACGCGCTCGAGGCGGACCACGAGTTCCTCACGAAGGGCAACGTCTTCACCGAGGACCTCATCCAGACCTGGATCGACTACAAGCGTGAGAACGAGATCCTCCCGCTGGCCCAGCGCCCGCACCCGTTCGAGTACGAGCTGTACTTCGGCGTCTGAGTCTCGCTGACACCACACGAAGGGCCCCGCACCGTCAGGTGCGGGGCCCTTCGTGTGTATGCCAAAGCAACAGTGCGCTGACGGACAGGGCGCTGGCACCCGCGAGAGCGACAGAACGCCGCGAACGTTCCGCGGGATTCTGTCGCTCAGCGCGCGAGGACGCTGCCACCGTGCGCGCGGGGTGCTGACGCGACCGCCTGGAGGCCCGGTGCCGGTCCGGCGGGCGGGTGTCGGGCCTCCAGGCGGTCGCGACGCACGTTACTTCCCATCGCAGCCGGACTGGAAAGCGGAATCGGGCGTACCTGGTCAGATCTTCCGACCCGGTACGCCCGAATCGACCCGGTACGCCCGAATCGACCAGGGACGCCCGGACAGACCAGCCCCCGGGCGCACGGGAACGGGGCCCGCGCCGCCCGGCACGGACCCCGTCTCGCGAACGGTGACTAGCGGCTCGTGGCCAACGCGTCGTTCGTCCCCGCTGCGACGCTCACGGGTGCACCCGTGACCGGCGTGGGACGTCCCAGGGAACGGACGGTCCACCCCGCTTTCACCCAGTCGAGGACCGGGAGGCAGTTGCGCGCGTCGATCACGACGCGGCGCCCGACGAGGTCACCGAGGGCGACCGGGTCGGCGGTGATGATGTCGTCCCACTCGGTGAGCACGAGGACGACGTCGGCGCCCTCGATCGCGTCCGCCATCGACGCGGCGTAGCTCAGCGTCGGGAACGAGCGCTTCGCGGGCTCCATCGCCTCCGGGTCCCAGAGCGTCACCTGGGCGCCGCGGAGGTGCAGCGCGGCGGCGACGTTGAGCGCCGGGGAGTCCCGGACGTCGTCGGTCAGGGGCTTGAACGCGGCACCGATGACGGCCACGCGACGGTTGAGCACCGATCCCCCGGCCGAGTCGATCGCCATGTCGATGACCCGCTGGCGCTGCCCCATGTTGATCTCGTCGACCTGCTGCATGAGGCCGACGACCTGGCCCGCGCCGATCTCGTTCGCGCGGTACATGAGCGCCCGGATGTCCTTCGGCAGGCAGCCGCCGCCGAAGCCGAGGCCGGCGTTCAGGAACTTCCGGCCGATGCGGGCGTCGTGGCCGAGGGCGTCGGCGAGCGTGGAGACGTCGGCGCCGGTGATGGCGCACATCTCGGAGATCGCGTTGATGAACGAGATCTTCGTGGCGAGGAACGCGTTGGCGCTCACCTTGACGAGCTCCGCGGTGGCGAGGTCTGTGGTGATGACCGGGGTGCCCTCGCTGATGGGTGCGGCGTAGACCTCGCGGATCACGGCGTCGGCGGCCTCGGAGGCTCCACCCCAGACCAGACGGTCCGGGTGCAGGGTGTCCTCGACGGCCTTGCCCTCACGCAGGAACTCGGGGTTCCAGATGAGTTCCGCGTCGATGCCGGCGGGGGTGAACTCGCGGACGATACCGCGGAGCCGCGCTGCCGTGCCGACCGGGACCGTCGACTTGCCGACGATGAGGCCCGGGTGGGTGAGGTTCTCGGCGACGCCACGGGTGGCGCTCTCGACGTAGGCCAGGTTCGCGGCGTGCGACCCGGCCTTCTGCGGGGTGCCGACGCACACGAAGTGGACGTCCGCAGCGGCGACGGCCGAGGCGATGTCGGAGGTGAAGCGGAGCTTGCCGCTGGCGACGTGCTTCGTGATGAGCTCGGGCAGACCGGGCTCGAAGAACGGGACCTCACCGGCGGACAGTGCGGCGAGCTTCGACGGGTCGATGTCGACACCGATGGTCTCGAAGCCCATCTCGGCCATGGCGGCCGCGTGGGTGGCGCCGAGGTAGCCGGTGCCGATGACGCTGATGACGGGTGCGGGGCGGGTGTCGGCCGATGCGGTCGACTTCTTGGACTCGCTCATTGCGTGACCTCCTGCAGGTCGTAGTCGATGTCGTTGCGCTTGATGCCCTCGGCGAAGGCCTTGAGGGAATCGGCGCGGGAGTTGAGACGCCAGTCGTTCGTGGTGCGCTTGCCGTCGATGATGGTGGTCGCGGTCTCGCTGAAGTACGCGAAGCCGACGATGTCCTTGTTGGCGGGGTCCGCCAGCGCATCGAAGAGCGAGTTGATCCACTGCGTCTTCTGCGGGTTCGCGACACTCGTGCCGGTCTCGGTCGCCCCGATCTCGTTGAGCATGATGCCCTTGCCCGGCGCGATCTGGCGGAGCTGCGTGAGCGTCGCTCCGAAGGTCGTGCCGAACGTCGGCTGCTCGGTGGCGTCGCGGTAGTAGCCGCTCATGCCGACCCAGTCCACGTAGTCCGCACCCGGGTAGTACTGCTGCATGTAGTCGAGCGTCTGGTACTTCGGGTTGCCGAGCTTGTCGATGCGGCTCGGGGACCAGTCCCAGATGACGTACTTGTTCGCGCCGTTCGCCTGGAAGACGTCGTGCACGTGCTGCCACATCTTCTTGTAGGAGCCGGCCGGGTTCTTCTGGGCGTCACCCTCGGACCAGTTGTACCAGGAGCCGTTCATCTCGTGGTCGAGACGGATGACCATCGGCTGCCCGTTGGCCGCCAGCGCCTTGGCGTACTTCGTCAGGTAGGCGTCGAACGATCCACCGGAGATGTCGTCGTTGGTGTACCCGGGGACGTACTTCTGGTCGTTGCCGGTCTGTGCCGGCACCGTCTCCCACGTCATGAGCGGGACACGGCCGTTGGCCCAGGAGCGCTGCACCGCGGGGGCGTTGAACTCCTGGTCGAAGCCCTGGAAGAAGCCGGTCATGTTGGACGCGGTACCGACCTGACGGGAGACCTCGTCGTACTCGGCCCAGTTGAACGGGGACTGCGCGGTGTACAGGCCGTACCAGCGCGACTGCTGACCGAGGATCTCGGCCTTGGTGGGCGTGACGACCGGGGTGGAACCCGGGTCGGTCGAGGGACCGGGGTTCGGCTTCGAGCCACCGCCGTTGCCGGAACCAGAGCCGGACCCGGATCCGTTGCCGGAACCGGAGCCGCTGCCGGACCCGTTGTCGGACGAGCCCGAGCCGGACCCGGACGCACCGGCCGAACCGGCACCGGACCCGCCGGAACCCGAGCCACCGCTGCCGGAACCCGCGGCGTTGACGTTGGACGAGCCTCCCGAATCCTTCGCGGCACCGAGCTGGGACTGCAGCGACGCGATCTGCGCCTTGAGTTCCGAGATCTGGTCGCCACGCGACCCGGCCTGGGCCGTGCGGGAGTCGAGCTTGCCCTCGAGCGACCAGATGCGCTCCTGGGCGGCGTCGAGCTGCGTCTGCAGCTCGGCGGCGGACACCTTCTTGGCCTTCGGCGCCTCGACGCCCAGAGCCTGGTGCACGGCGGTCGAGACGGGGCCGGAGGGTGAGATCCACACCGACCAGGTGATGAGGCCGAGCGCCAGCACGATGGCCGTCGTGCCGATGGCCGTCCGGCGGGCGTGTTTGCTGGACTGCGCCCACCAAGCACTCGAGGAACGGATGAAGTCAGACAATGAGGAACGCCTCCAGGGCGAAGATCGCGATGCCGATCACGTACGGGATCGCTGCGTACGGGTTGTACCGGCGGGCTCGGGCGGGGGCCGGCGCGGCTGCTCGCTGGGCCTCCTGCTGCGCGACCGCTGCTGCGGCCTCGCGGCGGGTGGCGAGCACGGTGGTGGTGGAGTTGGTCGCCGCATCGGCGCCGAAGAGCTCGTCGAACGCACGGTCCACGGCCACCTGGTCGACCCCGGCCGACCGGGCACGTTCGTCGTCGATCGGACTGACCGGGACCTGCGCCGCGGAGGACAGCGGCTGGACGGCGTCCGCCGGGTCCTCCTGCATCGGACCGCCGGCGTAGGCACCGGCCCGGGTCCCCCAGCCGGAGGCGTGCGCCAGGCGGAAGAAGCCGATGAGCCGGATCGGCATCAGGAAGAACGTCGACACGATGATGAACATCGGCAGGCGGAAGAAGTCGCTCGGCTTCTCGGACAGGTGCCGCATCTGGCGGATCGCCATGCTCAGCACGCTCGAGATCACCATGAGCGCCGCGACGTAGACGAACCCGGTCGAGAAGCCGTACTGCGACAGGATGCCCTGGTACAGGTTCTCGCCCTGGCCGGTGAAGGCGCGGTAGATCCAGCCGGCGATCACGCCGAAGAGCATGAACGGCAGGATGATGTCGGTGATGAAGAACGCCGCGAGGACCGGGGCGTGGCCGAGCATCCACGGCAGCATCCGCAGCGTGTTGTACTGCGAGCCGCGGGCCCAGCGGAGCTGCTGCTTGAACAGCTTCTTCACCTGCAGCGGGGCGTCCGTGTAGACCAGCGACGTGTACTGGTAGACGGTCCGGTACCCCTCCTTGAGCGTGAGGTTCGTCAGTGTCCGGTCGTCCGAGACCTCGAGGAACACGCCCATGAACTTCTCGTGCATGAACCGGTCCATCACCCGCATGAGGATGCTCCGGCGGAACGCGATGGTGCGCCCGGGCAGGCAGCCGATCTGCCCGAGGACACTCTGTGCCGGCATCGAGTAGAGCGCCCGCGAGTTCTCGAGCCAGTCGGCCCAGCGGGTGATCCAGCTGCGCTCCGGTTCGAGGATGCGCTGCCGGGTCGTCACGCCACCGACGGACTCGTCGGCGAACGGCTTGAGGAGTTCCTCGAGCGCGCCGGGGGTCCAGACGGTGTCGGAGTCGACCAGCACCGTGATGTCGCCGTTGGACATCTCGGTGCCGACCTTGACGGCGTTGCGCTTGCCCGGGATGGGCGTGTGGGTCCAGCGGACGAGCGGGGCGAACTCGTCGCAGACCTCCTCGAGCGCCTCGTTGCGGGCACCGTTGATGACGACGATGATCTCGCCGGGCTGCTGCTCGACCATGCGGCCGATGACGTCACGGAAGAGGTCGAGCGGTTCGTCCACGACGGGGACGACGACGCTGGTGGTACCGACGAAGGTGCCGGTGAAGGGGCGGTAGCGGGCGGAGATGACGACCTTGAGCAACCAGAGCAACCAGATCACCGCGGAGTACACGGCGAACAGGTAGAACTCGGGGTGGCCTTCGACCATCTGCCTGATCTGCAGAATGAAGGTGAACACTGATCCCTGCTTCAACGTTCGAGGTGGAGATTCCGCTTCATCGGGGAATCAGGGCCGGTTCGGGTGATGCAATTGATGCAGAACCTGAACGCGCGCGCAACGCGGCCCCCGTCCGGGGGCGTTACGGGCGCGTTACGGGGTACACACCGGTCCCCCTCTCGGCCGGTCGGAGCGGTCCCCCGTGGTGCTGACAGCACTCCTGCGGACCACGCCTCGACGCCGGGTCGCCCTGATGGGCGACAGGTGCGGCCTGGAGGCACGGGTCGGGTCCGACGGAAAGCCCAGGTCAGCAGGTGATCACGCGGCGTGTCGGGGGACGTCGGAAAAGGTCCCCTGGCGGTCCGGTGGGAGTTCGGTCACGGCCCGGTAACGAGCCGGGCTCCGTTTCGAACAGGGGTACGAAGAGGGTGCCGTCGGGGGACGTCGTGCGACACGGAGAATTAACCTTCGATGGCTGCTCAGGTCGGGTCCGTCCGCGGACGCTCGGGCGTGTCGCGAGGTGCTCGGCGCTGCATCGGTGGCGGGTCAGGTGCTGCGCCGGCGGCAGGTCAGGCGCTGCGTCGGCGGCGGGTCAGGCGCCGTAGAACTCGCGCTCGAACACCTGTCGTGCGCGCCGCGTGACGCCGAGGTAGTCGTCCTCGAGGCGGCTCGCGGAGCCCGGCGGGTACTCCATCAGGCGGGCGACGCCCTCGAGCTGGACGCGGTCGACGGGCAGCACGTCGGTGGTCTTCCCCGACCACAGCACGAGGGCACTGCGGGTGCGCGACGCGAAGCGCCAGGCGGCCCCGAGTCGCTCGCCGTCCTCGGGGCCGACGAGTCCGGCGTCGACCGCGGCGTCGAGCGCCTCGAGCGTCGACGTGGTCCGGAGCGACGGGATCTCGAGCGCGTGCTGCAGCTGCAGGAGCTGCACGAACCACTCGACGTCACTGAGTGACCCGCGGCCGAGCTTGAGGTGTCGGGCCGGGTCGGCGCCGCGGGGCAGCCGCTCCGACTCCACGCGGGCCTTGATGCGGCGGACCTCGCGCACCTGGTGGTCGTCGATCCGCTCCGGGTACCGGGTGCGGTCGGCGAGGTGCTCGAAGTCACGCAGGAGCTGTGGGTCACCGACGGCACCGCGGGCGCGGAGGAGCGCCTGCGCCTCCCACGTGAGCGACCAGCGGGCGTAGTAGGCGCCGTAGGACTCGAGCGTCCGCACCACGGGACCGTTCTTGCCCTCGGGGCGCAGGTCGATGTCGAGGTCGAGCGGGTGGATGGTGTCCTCGGTCAGGCGGTTCAGCTCGCGCACGATGGTCTGGGCGGTCCGGGACGCGACCTCGGGGGCCAGGTCGGGTGCGCGGTACACGTACAGCACGTCGGCGTCCGACCCGAAGCCGAGCTCCCGACCGCCGTACCGGCCCATCGCGATGATGCCGAACTCGAAGCCCTCGGGCGCATCCCGGCGGGCGAGCGCGAGGGCGCCGGCGAGGGTGGCCTCGGTGACGTCGCTCAGGGCCGGGCCGAGCCCGTCGACGTCGAGGGAGCCGAGCACGGCGGCCATGCCGAGCCGCAGGGTCTCCCGACGTCGGGCCGACCGGAGCAGGGCCGCGGAGCCGTCGACGTCGTTGCCGTGCCGGGCGGTCGTCGCGGTCATCTCGGCGAGCAGGGAGTCGATCGGCCGCGGACGCAGGAGCGCCTCGGGTTCGTCGAGCCAGGCGACCGCCTCGGGGAACCGCTCGAGCAGCCCGGACAGGAACGCCGACTCGGACAGCACGGTGGTGAGCGAGTGTGCGGCGCCGGACGAGTCGCGCAGCATGCGGAGGAACCAGCTCGACTCCCCCAGCCCGTCGCTCAACCGCCGGAAGGCCAGCAGCGCACGGTCCGGCGCCGGCCCCTCGGCCATCCAGCGCAGGAGCACCGGGAGCAGGTTCCGCTGGATCGCCGCGCGTCGGCTCGTGCCCTGCGTGAGGGCGCGGATGTGGCCGACGGCTCCGGCGGGGTCGACGAACCCGACACCGGCGAGCCGGTCGACGACCTGGTCGTTGGTCAGGACGATCTCGTCCTCGGTCGAAGCCACCGCGGACAGCAGCGGTCGGTAGAACAGGCGCTCGTGCAGCCCGCGGACCTCGAGCTTCACGGCGCGCCAGCGGGCCTCGAGCGCCGGCGCCGACGCCGCGACGCCGCTCGACCGGGCGAGCACCCGCAGCTCCTCTTCGTCGGAGGGCATGAGGTGCGTCCGCTGCAGACGCCGGAGCTGGATGCGGTGTTCGAGCACCCGGAGCAGCGCGTAGTCCGGCCCGAACCGAGCGGCCTCGGCACGGCCGACGTACCCGGCGTCGGTCAGGGCGTCCATCGCCTCGAGCGTCGATCGCACCCGCACGGACGGGTCGTCACGGCCGTGCACGAGCTGCAGGAGCTGCACGGTGAACTCGACGTCCCGCAGGCCACCGGGGCCGAGCTTGAGCTGCCGGTCGACGTCGGCGTCGGGGATGTGCTCGGTCACCCGCTCGCGCATGCGCTGCACGGATTCCACGAATCCCGGCCGGGTGGAGGAGTTCCACACGAACGACGCGACGGCCTCGGCGTACCGGGCACCCAGGTCGGCGGATCCGGCGATCGGGCGGGCCTTGAGCAGCGCCTGGAACTCCCACCCCTTTGCCCAGCGCTCGTAGTACGCCACGTGCGAGTCGAGGGTGCGGACGAGTGCGCCGTCCTTGCCCTCGGGCCGGAGGTTCGCGTCGACCTCCCACAGGGCGGGTTCGGCGGCGAGGTCGGTGATCGCGTGCATGGCCGCGATCGCGATGCGGGTGGAGACGAGCACGGCCCGGTCGGTGGGGACGTCGTCGGTGGGCTCCGTGACGAAGATGACGTCGACGTCGCTGACGTAGTTGAGCTCGCGCGCACCGGCCTTGCCCATGGCGATCACCGCGAGCGGGGTCGCCGCGACGTCGGCCGCCGGGAACGGGACCTCGCGCCGGGCGATGTCGACGGCGGCGTCGAGGGTGGCGCCCGCCAGGTCGGCGAGGCCCGCCGCGACGGCCGGGAACGCGTCCGTCGGCACGGGGTGCAGCACGTCGAACAGGGCGACCTGGGCCAGGTGTCGGCGGTAGCGCACCCGCAGGCGCATCCGGGCGTCCTCACCCGTGGCACCGTCGACGGCCTCGGTCAGCGACGCCGTGTACCGCTCCTGCGACCACGGTTCACCGACCGGTTCGAGCAGCACTGCGAGCTCGGCCGGACGCCGGTGCAGGAACTCCCCGAGACCGATCGAGGCGCCGAGCAGGCGGATCAGGCGCTCGGTCGCGGCGTCGTCCGTCAGGACGGGGCGGAGCTCGTCCGGCGCACGCTCGAGCAGCCGCTCGAGCATCCGCAGGGCGCCGTCCGGATCAGCGGTGCCGCCCCAGAGCGCGGCAGACCCGGCGACCGGCAGCGGCACGTCGGGGCCGAACCGGGCCTCCAGGTCGGCAGCCCGCTCGAGGCTCTCCGACAGCTCGGCGAACCCCAGACGGGCCAGCTCCGAACGTGACGTCGTCGTCCGACCGGTCATGTGGAACGTGCTCCCGAGGGGTCAGGGCGCTCGGTTCTAGAGCGCGCCGAGGTTGGTGTCGAGCTCGAACGGGGTGACCTGGTCGCGGTAGCGCTTCCACTCCTGCCGCTTGTTGAGCAGCACGAAGTTGAACACCTGCTCGCCGAGGGTCTCGGCCACCAGCTCGGAGTCCTCCATGAGGCTCAGCGCGTGGTCGAGGCTCGCGGGCAGCTGGCTGTAGCCCAGGGCGCGGCGCTCCGAGTCGCTGAGGCTCCAGACGTTGTCCTCGGCCTCGGCGGGGAGCTCGTACTCTTCCTCGATGCCCTTGAGGCCGGCGGCGAGCAGCAGCGAGTACGCCAGGTACGGGTTCGCCGCCGAGTCGATGCCGCGGTACTCGATGCGCGAGGACTGGCCCTTGTTCGGCTTGTAGAGCGGCACGCGCACCAGGGCCGAGCGGTTGTTGTGGCCCCAGGTGACGAAGGACGGGGCCTCGTCGCCACCCCAGAGCCGCTTGTACGAGTTGACGAACTGGTTCGTCACCGCGGTGATCTCCGGCGCGTGCTTGAGCACGCCGGCGATGAAGTGCTTGGCGGTCTGCGACAGCTGGTACTGGCCACCGGCCTCGTAGAAGGCGTTCTGGTCGCCCTCGAACAGCGAGACGTGGGTGTGCATGCCGGAACCGGGCTGGCCCGAGATCGGCTTCGGCATGAACGTCGCGTAGACGCCCTGCTCGATCGCGACTTCCTTCACCACCGTGCGGAAGGTCATGATGTTGTCCGCCATCGTCAGTGCGTCGGCGTAGCGGAGGTCGATCTCGTTCTGCCCGGGGCCGGCCTCGTGGTGCGAGAACTCGACCGAGATGCCGAGGTCCTCGAGCATGCGGACCGACCGGCGGCGGAAGTCGTGCGCGCTGCCGCCGGGGACGTTGTCGAAGTAGCCGGCCTGGTCGACGGGCTGGGGGCCGCCGTCCTTCCACTCGCGGCTCTTGAGCAGGTAGAACTCGATCTCGGGGTGCGTGTAGAACGTGAACCCGCGATCGCTCGCACGCGCCAGGGTGCGCTTCAGCACGTTGCGAGGGTCGGCCACGGCGGGCTGCCCGTCCGGCGTCGTGATGTCGCAGAACATCCGCGCGGTGGGGTCGATCTCGCCGCGCCACGGCAGGATCTGGAAGGTCGAGGGGTCCGGGTGTGCCAGGACGTCGGCCTCGTAGGAACGGGTGAGGCCCTCGATCGCGGAGCCGTCGAACCCGATGCCCTCGGCGAACGCGCCCTCGACCTCGGCCGGGGCGATCGCCACCGACTTCAGCGTCCCGATGACGTCCGTGAACCAGAGTCGGATGAACTTGATGCCGCGCTCCTCGATGGTGCGGAGCACGAAGTCCGTCTGCTTGTCCATGCACGACCTTTCCGTGTATCGGGTGGCCGCTGGCGGGCCTCGTCCCAGGCTAGTGGTCCGGCGGTGTGCGCGGGGCCGTGCGACGCGCCGTCACCGGGGCGTCGGCGGGGCGCCGGCCGCGGAGCTCAGCGGTCCTCGGCGTCCCACTTCTCGTTGTTCGCGGCGATGCGGTCGAGCGCGTGCTGCGCCTCCTCGCGCGTCGCGAACGGGCCGATCCGGTCGCGCTGCGGGGACTGCGGGCCCTGCTCGACCTGGCCGGTCTTGTCGTTGAACCACCACTGGGACTCGATGCGGTCTTCGCTCATGCCGCCCACCGTACCCACGCAACCGCCTGGAGGCCCGGTGCCGGTCCGGCGGACCGGCACCGGGCCTCCAGGCAGTCACGTCCACCACGTCGGGCCGCACCGTGGGGCGGTTGCGCTCGACGCGTCGGGCGGTTGCGCTCGGCGCGTCGGGCTGCGCCCTGGGGCGGTTGCGCTCGGCGCGTCGCGCCGCGGCTAGAGTGGTCCGCATGCCCCGGGACGAACACGGACACCTGACCGCCGGCCGCATCTCCCCGCACCGCGCCGTCCCGAAGGACATCGAGCGTCCGGAGTACGTCGGGAAGGTCGAGCCCCACGAGCACGGCCTCGGTGACACCTACACGCCGGACGAGGTCGAGCGCATCCGCGTCGCCGGACGCATCGCATCGCAGGCCATCGACGCCGTCGGCGAGGCCATCCGCCCCGGTGTGACCACGGACGAGCTGGACCGGATCGGGCACGAGTTCGTCGTCGCGCACGGCGCCTACCCCTCCACGCTCGGCTACCGGGGCTACCCGAAGTCGCTGTGCTCGAGCCTCAACGAGGTCATCTGCCACGGCATCCCCGACGACACCGTCCTGCAGGAGGGCGACCTCGTCAACATCGACATCACCGCCTACAAGGACGGCATGCACGGCGACACGAACCGCACGTTCGTCGTCGGGCAGGCAGCGCCCGAGGTGTCGGACCTGGTCACCCGGACCGAAGAGGCACTGCGTCGCGGCATCAAGGCCGTCGCCCCGGGCCGGCAGGTCAACGTGATCGGCCGCGCGATCGAGGCGTACGCGAAGCGCTTCGGCTACGGCGTCGTCCGCGACTACACCGGACACGGCGTCGGTCGGGCGTTCCACTCCGGCCTGATCATCCCCCACTACGACGCACCGCAGTACGACACGGTGATCGAACCCGGCATGGTGTTCACCATCGAACCCATGCTCACGCTCGGCGGCATCGAGGCCGACATCTGGTCCGACGACTGGACGGTCTCGACCCGTGACAAGTCGTGGACCGCGCAGTTCGAGCACACCCTCGTCGTCACCGAACGCGGCGCGGAGCTCCTCACCGTCTCCTGACCGGACACCTCCGGCAGGCAACCGAAAGGCACGACAACCTCATGACCTCCCTCGCAGTCGGCGTCGACATCGGTGGTACGGGCATCAAGGGCGCGATCGTCGACGTCGCGTCCGGCGCCCTCACCACGGACCGCATCAAGAAGGCCACGCCCGAGGGCGGGAAGCCCCAGGACATCACGGCGGTGGTCAAGGAGATCATCGGTGAGCTCGCCCCCGGTGACGACGTGCCCGTCGGGGTCTGCTTCCCGGCGATCGTGCGGGACGGCAAGACGATGTCCGCCGCGAACGTGTCGAAGAAGTGGATCGGCTTCGAGGCCGAGGCGCTGTTCGAGAAGGAACTCGGCCGCTCCATCCACTTCGTCAACGACGCCGACGCCGCCGGGTTCGCCGAGCAGCAGTTCGGTGCGGCCAAGGGCAAGGACGGCCTGGTCATCGTGACGACGCTCGGCACCGGCATCGGCACCGCGCTCATCAACGACGGCGTGCTCATCGTCAACTCGGAGCTCGGGCACCTGGAGATCGAGGGACACGACGCCGAGTCGCGCGCCTCGTTCGCCGCCAAGGAGCGCGACGACCTGTCGTGGAAGCACTGGGCGAAGCGCCTGCAGAAGTACTACTCGACGCTCGAAGCCCTGCTCTCCCCCGAGCTCTTCGTCGTCGGCGGCGGGGTCTCGAAGCAGTACGAGGAGTTCCTCCCGCTGCTCGACCTGCAGGCGGACATCATCCCCGCGACGCTCCGCAACAACGCCGGCATCATCGGTGCCGCGACCCTGGCAGCGCGCAGCGTCTAGCGCTGGTCGCGCGTACCTGGTCGAATCGGGCGTACCCGGTCGGAACTTCCGACCAGGTACGCCCGTTCTCATCAGGTACCCGTGTGCGTGGGGCTCCCCACGCATCGGGCACCGCGGAGCCGGGTAGACTCGCTCCAGCGAATGGGTCGGTGAGACGGTCGCGTCGCTCCCCCGGGAGCGCCGAGGAACGTCCGGGCTCCACAGAGCAGGGCGGTGGGTAACACCCACCCGGAGCAATCCGCGAGACAGTGCCACAGAAAGCAGACCGCCGGCGGCAACGTCGGTAAGGGTGAAACGGTGGTGTAAGAGACCACCAGGGGTCCGGGTGACCGGATCCGCTCGGTAAACCTCGCCCGGAGCAAGGTCAGACAGAGGACGTTGAGGCTGCTCGCCGAGTCCTCGGGTAGACCGCTGGAGGCCGACGGCAACGTCGGTCCGAGAGAGATGGCCGTCACCGCCGTGCAAGCGGCGGGACAGAACCCGGCGTACGGCCGGCCCATTCGCCCCTCCTCCGAGCCGCGTCGGTCCACGCGGACGTCGCGCGCGGCGCGCGCGGTCACGACTCCCCGCTCAGGTCCACCGAGTGGTCACAAAGTGTCGTCCGGCACGGCCGCAGCCGACGGTTCGTGACCGCACGGCGGCACGCACGCGACGCGTTGCGACCAGCCCACGACGGACGGGAGGCGCGGTGCGGCGCCGCCACGGGCCTCCCGGCAGGCGGCGCAGGCGGCGCGCACGGTCACGACTCCCCGCTCAGGTTCGCCGAGCGGTCACCAACCGTCAGTCGGCGCGGCCGCAGCCGACGGTTCGTGACCGCTCGGCGGCACGCACGCGACGCGTTGCGACCAGCCCACGACGAACAGGAGGCGCGGTGCCAGCTGGCACCGCGCCTCCGCCACGGACGTCGCTCGCGTCTACAGCCCGGACTCGGCCGTCCGCACCAGGATCGCGTCGCTGTCGGGGCACAGCACCACGTCGTCGGGCGCAGCCCGGCGGATCGTCTGCAGGTCGGAGTTGTTGAGCGCCACGCCCGAGGCCGTCGACACGCCGCCCTGCAGCAGCGAGGCGCCGAAGCCGTAGCGCGCACGCTGCCGGTCGTACAGGGCGAGCAACTCGGCCGGCACCTTGGCGGCGACGTCGGCACGGGCCTGCTCGGCGGACTCGCGATCGGCCGTGAGCCGGGCGATCTCGGCGTCGCGCTCGGCGACCAGACCACCGCGGGCGGCCTCGACGTCGGCGAGCTTCGCCTCGATGTCACCGACGCGGGCGCGGAGCCCGTCGAGGTTCTCCATGATCTCGAGCTCGGCGGTCTCGAGGCCGCCGATGCGCCGCTGCAGCGAGTCGAGCTCACTCTGCAGTCCGGCGGCGTCCTTCGCGTTCGCGACGTTCTGCAGCATCGTGGTGTCGCGTTCGACACGGGCCTGTGCCACAGCGGTGTCGGACTCCAGGCGGGCGAGGTCGCGCTCGGCGTCCTCGACCTCGCCGGTGGCGGCGACGAGTTCACTTCGGAGCGCAGCAGCCTGCTTGCTCAGCTCGGTCAGCTGGTCGCCCTTCTGCAACGACGTGATGCGGTGCGCGATGCGGGTGACGTCGTTGTCGAGACGCTGGACGTCGAGGAGGATGACCTGGTCCTCGGGTGCTGCCTTCATGGTCAGGCTCCTTCTGTGGGGATGGTGGGTTCGGCGGCCGGCAGGACGGCGAAGTCCCACGGGTCGGTGCGGAGGTCGCTCACGGTGACGCGGACCCCGGCCCGGGTGCGCAGCTGCTCTGCGGCGACGTCGAGCCAGAGCCACTCGGTGGCCCAGTGCGAGGTGTCGATGAGCGCCGGCCCGCCGCCGAGCAGGGCCTGCTCGCGGAACTCCGAGGCCGGGTGGTGCCGCAGGTCGCTCGTGATGTAGACGTCGGCACCGAGCACGGCGGGGTGACCGAGCAGCGAGTCCCCCGCACCCGCGCAGAGCGCCACGGTGCGGACGGGCTGGTCGAAGTCACCGGAGACGCGGACCCCGGTGGCCGTGGGCGGCAGCAGGTCGACGAGCTTCCGGGCGAGGGCGCCGAGGGTCGTCCCCTCGGGCAGCACCCCGACTCGGCCGATGCCCGTGTCGGGGTCGGCGCCGGCGTCGAGCGGGCGCTGCTCGGTGAGCCCGAGGCGGTCGGCGAGGACCGCCGAGGTGCCGGTCGTCACGACGTCGGCGTTGGTGTGCGCCGCGAGCAGGGCGCTGCCGCCACGCACGAGGGTCGCGAGGACGCTCCCCTTGTAGGTCGACTCGGCGATCGTCGACACTCCACGGAGCAGCAGCGGGTGGTGCGTGAGCAGGAGCCCGGCACCGATTTCGACGGCTTCCCGTGCGGTGGCGGGGACCGCGTCGACGGCGAGGTGCACGTGCTCGACGGTGGCGGCCGGATCGCCCGCGACGAGTCCGACGGAGTCCCACGACTCGGCACCGGCGGCGGGCCACAGGTCCTCGATCACGGCCTGGAGTTCGCGGAGCGTCGGCATCCCGTCAGTCTACCGAGGCGACCGCCCCGCACGGGGCAGCCGATCCGTGTGGGGTGATCCGGGCCTCCAGGCAGGACAGCCGGAAGCGGTGTGACCGGAAGCGCTGCAGCCGACCGCACCGCGGCCGCGGGTCGTCAGCGACGACCGAGCAGGCCGAGCAGCCGGTCGACGAATCGCGACCACCAGCCGGCCGGGGCCGGCGCTGCCGCCGTGGCGGAGTCGGTGTCGGCTTCCGTCGCGTCCACGACGGGGGCCGGGACGACGGGTGCGGCGACGGCGTCCGGCAGGACGACCGGCGTGCTCGCGGTGACGCCCTGGTGCGCGGTGAGCGCTGCGGCGAAGGCCGCGCGGTCGATGACCGTCGGCCCGGTGGCGGGCAGGACGAGCGGGGTGGGTCGCGTGGCCGCGGACACCGGGGACACGGCCGGGAGGCCCAGCACCGGTCGGACGGGTTCGTCGCGTTCCGGGGTGACGAGTTCCACCACCGGCGCGGCTTCCGCGGTGCGTGCGGGTGCCTGCGCTGCTGCGGGGACGCTCGGTGCTGCGCGGGTCGGCACGGGTGCCGACCGGGTGACGAGCGCCACGGGCGCGGTCGCTGCGCGGCGGGCTGCGGCACGGTCGCGGCGGTCCGCCTCGGCGGCGGCGGTGAGCAGGTCGGCGAAGACGGTGTGGGCGAAGGCGCGGGCGGCCGTCACCTCGGGGTCCTCCGAGCCGGCGACGGTGGCCTCCCACGCGGCGAGGCGAGCGAGGTCCTCGTCACGGCGGCGGACCTCGTCCTCGAGCAGGACGATGCGCTCGATGCTGCTGCGGCCCGTGGACGACGACACCTCGACCGCGAGGTCCTCGATGCGCAGGGCCAGACGCTCCGGCGGCTCCGGGAACGACGGTGCGCAGGCGGCGGCGTGGCGGGCGCGGTCGCGGCGGAACGCGGGGGCGGCGACGGGTGCCGACGGGGTGATCTCGTCGGCCGGGGCCGGGGTGGCGACGTGCGCCGGGGCGGTCGTCGGGTCGACGACCGCTTCGTCGGCGGTCGAAGTGCTGCTCGCGGCGTGTCCGGGGCGCTGCACGGGGCCGGTGACGGGCGGGACGACGAGGTCCGGCACGTACGGGGCACGGGTCGCCGGTGCGTCGCGGAGCCACTCCTCGAGCTCGCGGCCGAACGGGTCCACGAGCGGGGTGCGTGCGCCGGACTGGGTCTCCATGTCCGAAGGATAAATATCGCGCGGGCCGAAACGCGGGACATCCGCGGTGTGTCGCTGCACCGCCTGCCATATCGGAGCGGAGTTGAGCGGCGTGTCGCGCCCGTCGTCACCGAGGTGGGCGCAGGCCGTCCTCGAACGCCCGCAGCAGTTCCCGGCCCGCGGGCCAGGCACCGACGCCGCTCGCGACGTTCACGTGCCCGAGGGCACCGACGCGGACGACGTCCGCGCCCATCGCGTCGGCGAACACGAGCGCCCGGTCCGCGCTGCAGTACGGGTCGTCGTCGCTCACGACGAGGCGCGTCGGGACCCGCTGGGCCGGGGGCACCGGGCGCGGCGCCACGAAGCCCGAGGCCTCGGCCGGGAACGTGTCGCCGAGCGGGTCGGGCGGGGCGACGAGGAAGGCACCGGTGACGAGCGCGGGAGCGTCCGCCGTGGTGGCGAACCAGTCGGCGACGGCCAGGACACCGAGGCTGTGGGCGATGAGGACCGGGGACTCCGGGCACGAGGCCACGGCCGTGGAGATCGCGGCGCGCCAGTCGTCCGGGTCCGGGTCGCTCCACGAGGTGGGGGCGATGCGGACGGCGGCGGGCTGCTGGGGGCGGTGGTCGTGCTGGATGTGCTCGTCGTGCTCGTCCTGCTGCTCCCGCTCCCAGACGGACTGCCAGTGGTCCTGGTCCGAGTTCCAGATGCCGGGGACGATCACCCACGGTAGCGCTCTGCTCACCGGGGCAGCGTAGCGAAGAAGCGAGGCACCGTTCCGGAGTGTGGCGCGCGGTGCACTGCCCGGCTCAGAGCTGCGGGACTGCGCCCCGGGGCTGCTGCAGCGTGTCGCGCGGGTACTGCCCGAAGCGGGACGCGTACGCCGCCGAGAACCGGCCGAGGTGCGCGAAGCCCCAGCGCAACGCCACGCTCGCCACCGTCAGGTCGCCCGCCGACGCGCGGCGGAGTTCCTCGTGCACGCGGTCCAGCCGGATCCCCCGCAGCAACGCGTTCGGCGCCGTTCCGACCTGCCGCTGGAACGCCTGCTGCAGCCCCCGGACGCTCAGGCCGACGTGCTCGGCGACGTCGGTCGTCGTGACGGGCGTGTGGGCGAAGGCGTGCATGAACTCCACGGCCTCGCGGACACGACCAGTGGCCCCCTGCGGCAGCGCGACGTCGGGGGCGATGGTCTCGTGCGGGAACGTGTCGAGGAACGCCAGCGCGGTCTCGCGCACGGTCTCGGCGAGGGCCAGCGCGGTGAGCGGTGCCGGGCCGAGCACGATCGCCGCGGCTCGTTGCACCCGGGCGTTCCAGGCACGGAGGTCCTCCGGCCGGGGCGCGGCGGTGTGGTCGAAGACCAAGGGGCCGGGCCGGGTGCCGTGCACCTCGGCGGCGACGCGCTCCAGGTACGTGCGGTCGAACTGCACGAGGCTCTGGCGGACGTCCTGCAGGTCGAACACGAAGGGGCGCCGCGTCGGGAACACCCGGGGCGTCCCCGGTGCGAAGTCGACCTCCTGGCGACCGACGTCGACGCGGCCACCGCCGTCCGAGGTCCACATCACGACGTACTCGTCGGGAACCTCGACCTCGCCCTGCATCCGCCCGTCGAACCGGGTGGAGCGGAACGTCATCGATCCGTCGCCCACGACCTGGAACCGGTACGCGAACGGACGATCGGTCCGGGACGCCGAGAACCCCGTGCTCTCGTAGGCCTCTTCGTACAGTTGCACGGCCGCGTCGAGTCCGGCGCCGGACGTCTCGAACCGGATCCGGGGATCAGGCTCGACAGTCATCGCGCGAATCGTGACACGGTGTCCGGGAAACGCGACAATCGGCGATCCCTCCTTGCGGTTTACGGCCCGCGGAGTGCGCTGGGCGGACGACCGGTGCGGCTCCGTCGATCCGTGACGGCCGTGCTCCCGCTCAGTGCCGGGAGCGCAGCACCGTCCAGCGGTTCCGGTCGGCCACGCGTTCGTACCGCAGGTCGTCGACGACCATCCGGACCAGGGCGAGCCCGCGACCACCCTCGGCGAAGTCGTCGGGCAGCACGGCGGCGTCGGGATCCACCGTCGCTGCGACCCCGTCGTCGGACAGCAGCGCCTGGAAGCGCTCGTCGCCGATCTCGAGCCGGAGCTCGCACGAGACGCCGTCCGGCCGGGCGCCGTGCTCGATGACGTTCGAGGTGAGTTCGACCAGGGCGAGCTCGAGGGCCATCCGGTCCTCGGCGGCGACGGACGGCTCGTGCTGCCAGACGCCCGCGAGGAAGTCGTGCACGGCGGACACGTCGTCCGGGGGGCACGCCAGTGCGAGCATGTGCTCGGCGACGGGGGCGGTCATCACCAGTCGGTCACCGCGGCGTCCCCGTCGGGGTACGTCCGCAGGATCTTGTCGATGTTGGAGAGCTTGAGCACCATCTGGACCTGTTCCGACGGCGCCGCGATGCGGAGGTCGCCGCCGGCCTGGCGTGCGGTCTTCAAGCTGCCGACCAGGGCGCCGAGGCCGGAGGAGTCCATGAACTCGACCCCGGAGAGCTCGACCACGAGCCGCGAACGCCCGTTGCCGACGATCTGGGCGACGGTCTCGCGGAAGGTGGGCGCGGAGACCATGTTGAGCCGGCCGCTGCACTCCAGGACGGCGGTGTCGGTCTCCGCCTCGTGTACGACGATGTCCATCTCGGTGGGTCTCCTCAGATCGGTGCGCCTTGCAACCAGCAACCTACCGGCTCAGCCCCTCAGTTGTGGGACCGGTTTCGCCGCGTCGCCGTCACCTGGACCACGACCGCTGCGGCCATCAGCGCTGTCATCACCCCGCCCATCGCCAGTGCGGTGCCGCCGAGGGCGCCGGCGAGCGGGGTGCCGAGACCGCCGATGCCGAAGGTCAGGCCGCCCTGCAGGGCAGCCGCCGTGCCCGGGTGCGCCGCGCCGACGTGCTGCGTGCGGGTCATCGCCGCCGGCAGGACGAAGCCCCACGCGGCCGTCACGACCGCGAGGGCGCACCACACCGGCACCGGCCCGAGCCCGAGGAGCGCCGACACCAGCACGGCGGTGGCTCCGACCGTCCCGACGACCAGGCCCAGGGTCAGCAGGGCGTCCTCGCTGAACCGCCCGACGAGCCGGCCGAACAACAGCGTCGTGACGATCATCATCGACGCGTTCGTGGCGAAGACGAGCGTGTACAGGCCCTCGGAGAACCCGAACTCCGACTGGAACACGAACGAGCTCGTCGCGATGTAGGCGAAGAACCCCACCGTCGAGAGCACCCCGCTCAGCACGTAGGCCCGGAACCGCGGGATCGCCAGGAGCTCGCGGATCCGCTGCCCGTTCGCCGCGAACCCGACGCCACCACGACGCGCCGGCGGCAGGGTCTCGCGGAACCGCAGGACCACGGCCACGAAGAACACGGCGCCGAGCACGGCCAGCACGACGAACATGAGCCGCCACGTGCCGATCGTCAGCACCGCTCCCCCGGCCAGCGGGGCCACCACGGGCCCGATCGCGTTGATGGCCGCGAGCGTGCCGAACACCTTCGCCATCCGGGTACCGCTCGTCACGTCGGACACCATCGCCCGGCCGGCCACGGCACCCGCGGCTCCGGCGAGTCCCTGGGCGACGCGGGCCACCACCAGCGTCACGACGTCGGGGGCGAGCGCGCAGCCGACCGACGCGAGGGCGAACAGGGCGGTCCCGACGACGAGCATCGGCCGACGACCGATCCCGTCGCTCACCGGTCCGACGAGCAGCTGGCCGACCGCGAAGGCCACGAGGAACGCCGTGAGCGACAGCTGCACGGCGCCGGGCGTCGTGTCGAGGTCGCGCGCGATGGCCGGGAGTGCGGGGATGTACATGTCCGTCGCGAACGGCGATACCCCGACGATGAGCGCCAGCGGCACGATCGGGGGCAGCACGGTCGTCGTCGGTCCCAGGCTGCGCTCCGTCGTCACCTCCGACACGCTACGCGTCCCCGAATCGATTCGACGGACACTTCGTGAGCAGCAACGGTCGGTTCGCGGTGCCGGACGCGACCGTTCCTGCTCACGAAGCGCGGGCCTGCGACGTGCGCGCGGACGGACAGGAGGCCCGGTGCGGGCCCGCCACGGGCCTCCCGTCCGGCGCCGCGAGCGGTCACGACACCCCGCTCACGTCCGCCGAGTGGTCGCGTTCCGTCGCCCGGCGACGGCGCAGCCGACGCTTCGTGACCACTCGGCAGGCGCCACCCGACGTGTCCTGACCGCTCGGGCCGACCGACGGCGCGAGGCGCGAGCGGTCACGACACCCCGCTCACGTCCGCCGAGCGGTCGTGTTCCGTCGCTCGGCGACGGCGCAGCCGACGCCTCGTGACCGCCCGGCCGGGGCCGCCCGACGAGTCCTGACCACTCGGCGGAGCGGCGACGCGAGGCGCGGCAGACGCTTCGTGACCGCTGGGCGGTGCGGCCCGGGACGTGCGCGGGGACGGACAGGAGGCCCGGTGCCAGCTGGCACCGGGCCTCCCGTCCGTCGGGTGGGGGCGTCAGCCCGTGTTCTGCAGGCCGGCCGCGATCCCGTTGACGGTGAGCAGCAGGAGCCGGTGGTCGGCGTCCGTGGGGTCCGTGCTGCCGGACGTGCGGATGGCGCGCAGCGCACGGAGCTGCAGGTGCGACAGCGCGTCGACGTACGGGCTGCGGAGGCGCACGGCGCGGGCCAGGACGGGTCGGTCCTCGAGTACGTCGCTGCCGCCGGAGACGCGGAGCACCCAGTCGCGGGTGCGGACCATCTCGTCGAGCACCTTCGCGGCGAGGTCGTCGCGGTCGGCGAGCTCGAGGTACCGGCGGGCGATGTGCTCGTCGGTCTTCGCGAGCGACATCTCGACGTTCTTGATCATCGCGGCGAAGAGCGGCCACTCGGCGTACGCGGCACGGAGCACGTCGACGTCGCCGACGGCCTCGAGTGCGGAGCCGAGCCCGTACCAGCCGGCGAGGTTGATGCGCGCCTGCGTCCACGAGAACACCCACGGGATGGCGCGGAGGTCCTCCAGCGACTCCACCGACAGGCCACGACGGGCCGGGCGGGAGCCGAGGGGAAGCAGGCCGATCTCCTCCATCGGGGTGACCCGGGCGAACCAGGGCGCGAAGCCGTCGGCCTTGACCAAGTCGTAGAAGGCGACGCGCGAGACGTCGTCGAGCTGCTGGGCGAGGTCGGCGAACCGGGCGGCCGCGGCGGCGGTGCGCGCCTCGTTCGACGGCGTCGACGCGAACAGCGTCGCCGAGGCCATCTGCTCGAGGTGGCGGGCGGCGATGTCCTGGTCGCCGTACTGGGCGAAGATGACCTCGCCCTGCTCGGTGAGCTTGAGCCGACCGTCGATCGATCCCGGCGGCTGCGCGAGGACGGCCTCGTTGGCGGGACCGCCGCCGCGGCCGAGCGAACCGCCGCGGCCGTGGAACAGGGTCAGCTCGATGTCGTTGTCTCGGGCCCAGTCGGCGATTCGGGCCTGGGCGTCGTACAGCGCCAGGTTCGCGGACACCGGGCCGACGTCCTTCGACGAGTCCGAGTAGCCGAGCATGACCTCGAGCCGACGGCCGGTCGCGGCGAGGCGTCGCTGGAACGCCTCGGTGCGGACGGCCTCGTCGAGGATGTCGACGCTGGCGTGCAGGTCGGCGAAGGTCTCGAACAGCGGGATGACGTCGAGCACCGGCGCGGCCTCGGCGGACCCGAGCGCGGCGACCGCGAGTTCGTGCACGTTCGCCAGGTCCGCCGGGGACTGCGTGAAGGACACGATGTACCGGTTCGCCGCGCGGACGCCGTAGCGGGACTGCAGCCCGGCGATCGTGCGGAACACGGCGAGGACCTCTTCGGTGGTCTCGCTCAGTTCGCCACCGGCGCGGATCTCGGCCAGGGCCGTGCGGTGCACCTGCGAGTGCTGGCGGACCTCGAGCTCGGCCAGGTGGAACCCGAAGGTCTCGACCTGCCAGATCAGGTTCTGCAGCTCGCCGTTCGCCGGGCGGATCGCGCCGGCGGCGATGAGCGACGCCTGGATGGTGCGCAGGTCGGCCAGCAGCGCCTCGGGACCGTCGTAGGCCAGTGGGGTGGTGCCGGTCCGGGTGGCGTCGATGCGCGCGGCGACGAACAGGAGCGCACGACGGTGGGTCTCGTTCGGTGCGCGGACGCCGATGCGCTCGGCGATGCCCGGGTCGAGGGACTCCTGCGCGGCGACGAGGGCGGTGAGGCCGGCGTCGGCGGGGGTGTCGCTCGCGTCGAGCGTCAGGGCGCTGCCGATTCGGGTGGTCGCGCGGGCGAGGCCGAGCAGGATGTGCTCCGCCGCGATCTCGGCGGCCTGGCGGGTGACGTCGGCCGTCACGTGCGGGTTGCCGTCACGGTCGCCGCCGATCCAGGTGCCGAACCGCACGAACGCGGGCGCGATCACGGAAGCGCGGCCGGCGTCGTCGCCCTGCAGCCGGTCGTCGAGCAGGCGGTAGACCTGCGGGACGATCTCGAACAGGGTCTGGTCGAACACGCTCATCGCGGTGCGGACCTCGTCGAGCGGGGTCGGCCGGGTGGTGCGGAGCGGCGAAGTGCGCAGGAGGGTCGTGATCTCCTCGAGCAGGCGGCGCTCGTTCTCGGCGCGGGCCGTCGCGTTCCGGGCGCGGTCGCGCTCGTCGATGAGGTCCGTGATGCGGCGGACACCCGTGGTGACCGCGCGGCGGCGGGCCTCGGTCGGGTGAGCCGTCAGCACCGGGTGGAACCGCAGGGCGCGGAGGCGCTCGGCGGCCTCGGACTCGCCGACCTCGGCGACGAGCTCGGCGTAGGTGGCGGGGAACGAGTCGCCGGCCACGCCGCCGTCGTCACCGCGCTGCCGGAGGACCCGCACGCGATGGTGCTCCTCGGCCAGGTTCGTGAGGTGGAAGTAGGTGGTGAACGCCTGTGCAACGGCTTCGGCGCGTTCGGCCGACATGCCCGAGACGATCGCCTGGGCACGCGCGGCACCCTCGGCGTGGTCGCCCTCGTAGGCGTCGATCACGGCGGCGCGCAACGACTCCACGTCGTGGAGCAGTTCGTCGCCCCCGTTCTCCCGCAGCACCCGGCCGAGGAGGTTGCCGAGGTACCGGACGTCGGCGCGCAGGTCACTGTCGACCGCACCGCTGACGTCGTCCCGCGCGCGCTCGTGGCGTGCAGATCCGTCGATCGCCGTCATGGAGTCCTTTCCGGGTCGTCCGGGAGGCTGGTCCCGGGTCCCAGCAGCGTATCGGCACCCGGGGCGCATGACGTCGACCGTCCGGACGGACGCGGGACCGGGTCCGGACGGACGGACGCGGAGCAGGGTCCGCGCGGGGCCGGCGGTCCCGCGCGGGTCCGGGTTCGGAAGTGCCGGGGTGCTGCCGCCGCTGGATCAGGCAGGCACGGAGGCGCTGCCCGGCTCCTGACGGAACGGCGCACGGCGGGCATCGAGGCCGGCGAGCAGCCCCCGGTTCAGGTCGTAGGCGAGCTCGACCTCGGCGATCACCCGCTCCTGCTCGTCGGCCGTCCAGGGCGCGGCGTCGAGCTGGGCCCGGTAGGTGTGCTCGAAGTCGCTCGGGTCGGCGACCTGGTCGAAGATGTAGAACAGGACACCGTTCGTGTCGAACCCGAACCGCTCGGCCAGCACCTGCCCGATCACGTGCCCGCCGGACACGTCGCCGAGGTACCGCGTGTAGTGGTGCGCCACGAAGCCGCCGGGCCATTCCGCCGCGACCTCGTTGAGGCGTCGCACGTACGCGGTCGTCGCGGGCAGCGGGCACACCAGCTCGGACCAGTCCGGGCCGATCAGGTACTCGAGGTCGGCACGGATCGCCGGCATCCGGGTGAGCTGCGCGGTGACGAACGGCGCCGCCACGGGGTGGTCGGCCATGCGTTCCGCCGCCCGCTCGAGTGCGTCGTACACGAAGGCGTACTGTCCGAGCAGGTCCGCGTAGTCGGCGACGTCGCAGTCGCCGCCGAGCAGGTCCTGCATGAAGCCGCTCGTGGCCGAGGCACCGTGCGAGCGCCGCGTGCGACGCCGCAGCAGCTCGGAGAACGGGATGACGGTCGAGTCCATGAGGTAAGGCTAACCTTAGTGATGCGCGCGTCAAGCAGGGATCACCCAGGTGACGCCGAACCCGCGAGAGGAAGCTCCCCCACGATGAGCTCGAAACCCAAACGCCCCCAGCACGTCTTCGTCGTCGACCGCACCGAACGGCTCTCGCCCCACATGGTGCGCGTGCACCTGGGCGGCTCGGCCTTCGAGGACTTCGTCGCCCAGGCCGACCCCGACCGGCTTGGCTCGACCGACAAGTACGTCAAGCTCCTGCTCGCGAAGCCGTCGCTCGGACTCGTGCCGCCGTACGACCTCGAGGCCCTGCGCGAGACCCTGCCGAAGCACGACCGCCCGGCCCGCCGCACCTACACGGTGCGTGCGGTCGACCACACCACGCGGACCATCGCGATCGACTTCGTCGTGCACGGCGACGAGGGCCTCGCCGGTCCCTGGGCAGCGTCCGCGCAGCCGGGCGACCGGCTCGCCCTGTCCGGGCCCGGTGGTGGCTACGCGCCGACCACCGACCCGGCGGTCACGCACGTGCTGCTCGGTGACGACAGCGCCCTGCCCGCGATCGGCGCGGCACTCGAGTCGATGCCCGACTCCGCCACCGGGGTCGCCCTGGTCGAGGTGGCCGGGCCCGCGGACGAGCAGGACATCCGGCACCCGGCCGGGGTCGACCTGCGGTGGCTGCACCGGGACGCCACCGGCGCCCAGCCGGGCACGCTCCTGCTGGAGACGGCCCGCGGGCTGCCGCGTGCCTCCCGGCCGGTCCAGGTATTCGCGCACGGCGAGCGGACCGCGATGAAGGCGATCCGTCGGCTGTTGCAGGACGACTGGGGGCTGGAGAAGCGCGAGATGTCGTTGTCGGCGTACTGGGCGCTCGGTCGCGGTGAGGACGAGTTCCAGGAGGAGAAGCGCGAGCCCGTCGGGGTGATCTTCACGGACTGACGGCGGCCTGCGTGCCCGTTCCTTCCCATGGTGGGCGCGATGGCTGGTGGGAACGGGCGTACCTGGTCGGAAGAACGCACCAGGTACGCCCGATTCGACCAGGTACGCCCGTTCTTGTTCGGTACGCCCGGCGGCCGGGGTGCCCGGTTGTCGCAGGTACGCCCGTTCTTTCCCAGAACGGGCGCGATGGCTGGTGGGATCGGGCGTACCTGGTCGGAAGAACGGACCAGGGACGCCCGATTCGACCAGGTACGCCCGGCACGCCCGTTCTCGGTCGGAACGCCCGGCGGCCGGGGCGCCCGGCTGTCGCAGGTACGCCCGTTCTTTCCCATAACGGGCGCGATGGCTGGTGGGAACGGGCGTACCCGGTCGGAAGAACGGACCAGGTACGCCCGATTCGACCAGGGACGCCCGATTCGACCAGGGACGCCCGATTCGACCAGGGACGCCCGGTACGCCCAGGGACGCCCGGTACGCCCAGCGCGCGCAGCGGCCGGGAGGCCCGGGGCACGTCGGTGGGTCGGGCTAGCGTTCGGCGCATGGTCACCTCGTCGTGCTGCGTGCCGGGTTGCGCACGCGTGCTCGCGGACGGACTCGCGGGCGTCCCCCTGTGCGGCGCGCACGTCGCGTTCGTCACCGACCTCGCGGCCGAACACCCCGGGATCGAGGACGCCCTGCCAGGCCCGTGCCCGGCGTGCGGGTCACGGATCGGGGTGCGGTACCCCTCGGGGATGGTGTGTTCCCGGTGCGAGTGGCGGTGGGGTGACGTGCCGGACGGCGACCTCGCTCCCCCTCGGGTCGACGTCGTCTACTACCTGCGGATGCGCGACGACTTCGGCGACCGCATCAAGATCGGCACGACGATGAACCCCCGGCAGCGGCTCGCGGCGATCCCGCACCAGGACCTGCTGGCGTTCGAGCGCGGTGACCGGACCCTCGAACGCCGACGGCACGCCGCCTTCGCCGCCAGCCGGTACCCGGGTACCGAGTGGTTCCGGGTGACGCCGGAGCTCCTGGCCCACGTGGACACCGTCGCTGCCGGGGTCGACGACCCGTGGGACCTGCACGCCCGGTGGACGAGCGAGGCGCTCGCGCTGCGAGGCTGAGCCGTGCCCAGGCGGTCGGCGCGGGCTCAGCCGGTCGCGGTGCCTGCTCAGGCGGCCTGCAGCATGCGGTCGGCAGTGCGGAGCGAGAGCGCCATGATCGTCAGGGCCGGGTTCGCGATGACCGCGCTCGGGAACACCGAGTTGTCGGCGATCCACAGGTTCGGGACGTCCCACGAGCGGCCGTCCTGGTCGACGACGGAGCTCTCGCGGTCCGTGCCCATCCGCGCGGTGCCGATGGTGTGCGCCGTGCGTTCGAGCACCCGGACGTCCTGACCGCCAGCGGCCTCGACGATGGTCGTCATCGTGCGGACCGCGTGGCGGCGGATCGCTTCCTCGTTCGACCCCGGGGTGAACGAGACCCGGGCACGCGGGACACCGTGCTCGTCGAGTTCGTCGCTCAGCTCGAGGCGGTTGTCGTCGTACGGCAGGCACTCGGCGTTGATGCCGACGCCGGCCGAGAACGGGTAGTCCTGCAGCGCCCGGACGAGCTCGGCACCGCGGAGTCCGCCACCCCGCACAAGCGAGGTCGCGAAGGTCTGCGGCTGCACGCCCAGGCTCTGGATGAGGTAGCCGCCCGCGAAGTCGGCGTCCGCCGGTCGGACGAAGTCCTCGGTGATGATCGACGACGGGTACCCACGGTACGAGCGCATCGACTCGTCGAACCGCGCCCACACCTGGGTGGCTCCGTGCGCGGTGAAGTTCCGGCCGACCTGTCCGCTGCCGTTCGCGACACCGGTGTGCAGCAGCAGCCGCGGCGTCTCGACACCACCCGCGGCGAGGACGAGGGTCCGGCAGCGCTGGCGGTGCTCGCGGCCGTCGGCGGTGTACAGGACCGCCTCGACCCGTCCCGCCGCGTCGAGCTCGATGCCGTGCACGAAGGACTCCGGACGGATCTCGGCACCGAACGCCACGGCGGCGGGCAGGTAGGTCGTGTCCATCGACACCTTCGAGCCGTTGCGGCAGCCCTGGTGGCACGAGCCGCAGGACACGCAGGCCTGGCGCAGCCCGTGGTGCTCCTGGTGCCGGTCCTCGGTCGTCAGGCCGACCGGGGCGTCGGTCGCGGTGATCCCGGCGGCCGCGGTGCCGCGCATCATCATGTCCGACGAGGCGTTCCGGGCCGGCGGGCGCATCCGGTACCGGCGGGAGGGGTCCCACGGGTAGTGCTCGGGCCCGGCGACGCCGACGTCGTGCTCGACCTGCTCGATCCAGCCGGTGAGTTCGGCGTGGCTGATGGGCCAGTCCTGCCCCGCGCCGCTCTCGGTCCGAGGTCGCAGGTCGTGCTCGCTCGGCCGCGGGGTGAACGCACCCCAGTGCAGCGTCGACCCGCCGACGCCCGTGCCGCTGTTGTTCGGGCCGAAGGCCGTGGGGGCTCCACCGCCGCTCAGCCGCTCGTCCATCCAGTTGATGTCACCGGGGGCGGCGACCTCGTCGGGCACGTGGTCGCCCGGCTCGGTGTTGCGCCCGGCCTCGAGCGCGACGACCGTCAGGCCACGGCGGGCCAGCGATGCGAGGAGCGGTGCTCCCCCGGCCCCGGTGCCGACCACCACCACGTCGACGACGTCGTCCGTGCCGTACGTGCGTTGTCCGTCGAGTCTCATCGTGCAGCTCCGGTCGTCGGTGCGGTGTCGATCGTCGTGGCGGTGCCGGCGGGGGCCTCGGGTTCCCAGGCCTCGCGCTCGCCCGCCGCGAGCAGCTGGAAGCCCTGCTTGCGGACGCCGTCGCCGCCGTTCGCGTAGCCGTCGAAGTCGATGGCGGCCATGGTGGCGGGGTGTGCGAGCCAGTGCTTCACGAGGTCGACGCTGGCGTCCTCGAACCACGCGCGCAGCTGCTCGGCGTCGAGGTCGCCGTCGGCGCGGTACCGCCCGACAGCCACGGACTCGAGGGCCTGGTCGAGCACGCCGTCGCGGGCTGGTGCAGCGAGCACGTCGAGCGCAGCACGGTAGGCCTCGGCGTCCACCGGCAGGCCGTCCGGCCGCCAGCCGTCGCCGAGCCCCGCGGCCAGCTGCGCGTCGACCCGCAGCGCCAGGTCGACCTGGTCGCTGCCGGGCTGCGGGACGACGATCCGTGCGACGGCGCGCAGGGTGTCCAACTGCGTCGGCGTCAGCGCGTGGGGTGCGGCCGCCGGGTCGTCGGGCAGCGCGCGCTCGGCGAGCAGGCCGCGGGTCCGGGCGCTGACCCGCGGCGAGGCGATCACGCGGGCGTGCTCCACGGGGACGACCGGCGACCCCGTGACCCGGCGCTGCCAGAAGTCGCGGATGCGCTCGGCCACGGCCTCGGGCTGTTCCCACGGCAGCAGGTGGGCGGCGCCGTCGACGACGTGGAGCTCGCTGTTCGGCCAGTGCGGCAGGGTCAGGCGACGCTGGGCGTCGGCATCGAGGTCGCCGTCCTCGGCACCGGCGAGCACCAGGGCGGGCACGGGGTTCGGTGCGCCGTCCGACCAGTCCTCGCGGCTGCCGCGGGAGAGCCAGTCTGTCCAGGCCGCGGGGTCGGTCCGCTCGACGTCCTGCACCGCCGCGCTGTGCCGCGCGGGCGCCAGGGGTGCGGCGGTGTTGGCGGCGACGAACTCCTCGGCGTCCTCGACGGAGATCGGGCCGCCGGCAGCCCACGAGAGCATCGTCCAGCGGCGGTCGTCGTCCATCGGCTCGGGGGCGAGCGGGGACGCGGCGAGGAGCAGCACGGCCCGCAGTCCGAACAGGCCGTTCGCGCCGGAGATCGTGCGGTCGGCCACCACCGTGGCGACCTTGCCACCCATCGAGTGTCCGAGGAGCATCCACTCCGTCGAGCCACTCGCCCCGATCGCGCGCTCCACCAGGACGGCCATCTCCTCGACGGTGGTGCCGGACGACGACGGGCTGCGGCCGAAGCCGGGCAGGTCGATGCCGATCAGGTCGAGGTCGCCGAGGAGTTCGGCGCGCAGCAGCGCGAACTCCTCGGAACTCGCTCCGAGGGCGTGGAGACAGAAGACGGTGGTCACCATGTATACCTACCCGTCGCTCGCGACCGCTCCCAGCCGGGCCGTACCCCGCCGGGTCGTGCGTGTACCCCGATCGACGGCGTCACCGGGCGTACGCGTCGACGAACAGCGCGCCCCGGAGCTCGCGCAGGGTGTCCGCCAGCCGGTCGACGGTCCGGCCGGAGATCCCCGAGACCTGGAGGTCGTACGGGCCGAGCGCGGGGAGCCGCCCGGTGCGGATGCGGACGACCTCCCACCCCACGGCGCGGACGGCGCGGTCCTTCTTCCGGTCGGTCTCCTGCCGCGGGCCGACGTGCTCGAGGCCGTGACGACCGGTGGAGTCGTACTCGATGGCGACGCGGAGCTCGGGCAGGATGATGTCCGGCCAGGCCTCGACGTGGTCGAAGAACGGGCGGTCGAGTCGGATGGCGGAGTGGTCGTAGGTGAACGCGAACCGCTCGGACAGCATGCCCCGGAGTTCGGCCTCGACCGCCGACGCCGTCGCCGGGGCGCAGACGCTCGTGAACGACTCACCCGACGGCAGCCGCGGGGTCTTCGGGCAGATCGTGCGGGGAACGGACTGAGCAGTCCGCCGTGGTGCACCACGGGCCGCCCCTGCCGAGCCGGCCGCGCTGGCGGACCCGGCGACGGGCCGACGGGACCGGGATCGGCTCGACGCGACGGCTCCGGCCGGGACCCCGCGCACCGGAGCGGCGGGCAGGGTCTGTCGTCCGGCACTCCGGACGACCCGCTGCGGCACGGGTACCGCCTGGGGCCAGTCCGACGGCAGCACCGGCCACCGCTGCGGCTGGGCCTGCACCGCACACTCGGGGCACCAGACGGAGCGGCGGCGTTCACGGCCCGGGCGGGACCGCTGTTCGGACGGGGTCGCGACGAAGACGTGCCCGACGTCGCACTCCCAGGTGAGCAGGACCTCGGCAGCCGGGGGGACCTGGGTCAGGACGACGCCGTGGTTCCAGTCGGGGTGGTACTGCCGGATGAGCACCGGGTACGGCGCCCAGTCGGCGCGGAACTGTCCGACGGCGTACGGCACCGCTTCGCCGCGCGACCACTGTCGGCGGCGCCACCACGCGTCGACGGGTTCGGCCACGCCCCCACGCTAGGAACGACCACCGACACCCGCCGCACCACGCGGCGCGACCGACACCGCCGCACCACGCACCGCGACCGACACCGCCGCGGCACCACACCACGCAAAACCGCTCAGGAGGCCAGCGCGTGCTTCACGTAGGCGACCAGGGCGTTCGCGTGCCCGTGCCCGAGGCCGTGCTCGGCCTTGAGCCACCCGACGACCTCCATGTGCTGGTGGTCGTCGAGCCGGTCGGCGACCAGGTCGAGCCACTCCTGCACCGGGCGCCCGTACGTCGTCTCGATGCTCGGGAAGTACGACGCCGGACCCTTCACCTTGGTGCCGTCCGCCGGGGGCACCGGGGCGGTCACACGATGCGCTGTCATGGCGCAACGGTAGCGCTCCGTCGGCCGTCACGGAACGTCACGCAGGACACCGTTCTGTGACGCCGCGTTGCGCCGGATGGCCGGGTGTTGCGCCGCGTGGCGGGGTGTTGCGCGAGGCGTTGTCGGCGGCGTCCGGCCCTCCTACGGTCGCGACATGACCGACACCACCAGGGCCCCGCAGTGGGAGGCGACCAGCGTCGACGACGCGGGCCGGACGACCGGGGCGAGCCGCGCCTCCAGGCCGGAGACCGCGACCATCGACGCTGCCGGACACGCCGCACTCGACCGTTCCGTCGTGCCGTTGCGGCACCCGCTGCGGTGGATCGCCGCGGCCCTCGTGCTCGTCGTGCTGCTGAACTTCGGCGAGACGCTGTTCACGAACGAGCAGTGGGGCTGGCCGGCCGTCGGCAAGTGGCTGTTCAGTCCGGCGGTCCTGACCGGCCTGCAGCTGACGCTCACCGCCACCGCGCTGAGCGCCGTGATCAGCTTCGCCGGCGGGATCCTGGTGGCCATCGCCCGGCTGTCGCACAACCCGGTGCTGTCCGGGCTGGCGTGGGGGTACGTGTGGCTGTTCCGGTCGGTGCCGCTCATCCTGGTGCTCGTCTTCCTGTACAACCTCGGGTCGCTGTACCCGACCATCGGCATCGGGATCCCCTTCGGGCCGCAGTTCGAGGTGCCGACCGCGAACCTGCTCGGCGACCTGGCGATCGGGGTCATCGGGCTGAGCCTCAGTGAGATCGCCTACGCGTCCGAGATCGTCCGCGCCGGGGTGCTCGCCGTCGACCACGGCCAGCACGAGGCCGCGCAGGCGCTCGGGCTCCCCCGTCGCCGGCAGTTCCTGCGGGTGATCATGCCGCAGGCGCTGCGGTCGATCGTCCCGGCGTTCGTGAACCAGGTCGTCGGCCTGCTGAAGGCCTCGTCGCTGCTGTTCTACGTGTCGCTGCTCGACCTGTTCGGCGTGGTGCAGAACCTGTCGAGCACGTACCCGGGCGACATCATCCCGCTGCTCGTCGTCGCCACCATCTGGTACCTCGTACTCACCAGCGCGGTCTCGATCGTGCAGTACTACGTCGAGCGGTGGACGGCCCGCGGGTCGGTCCGTGCGCTGCCGCCGACACCGTGGCAGCGGGTGCGGAGCGCGCTGCGGGGCGGCGGGACCGGACGTGGTCCGGGACGGCCTGGAGGCGCGGGTCGCCGCTCACAGGCAGCCGCCGCCGAGCGCGCGGTCGCGTCCGGGTCCGCTTCCACCGTCGACGACAGGAGCATCTGATGAGCGCCGCCATCGCGATCCACGGAGCCGTCAAGGCGTTCGGGGACAGCGTCGTCATCGACGGCATCGACCTGTCGCTGCCGTCCGGCAGCGTGACCGTCGTCCTCGGCCCCTCCGGTTCCGGCAAGTCCACGCTGCTCCGGGCGATCAACCACCTCGAACCGCTCGACCGCGGGGTTGTCACCGTCGGCGACGAGCCCATCGGGGTCCGCCTGCGCACCGGCCGCGACGGGGTCCCCCGCTGGAAGGAGCTGCCCGAGCGGCACATCCTGCGGCAGCGTGCCCGGATCGGGTTCGTGTTCCAGCATTTCAACCTTTTCCCGCACCTCACCGCGCTCGAGAACGTCGCCGAGGGGCCGATCGCCGCCGGGGTCCCCGTCGCCACGGCCCGAGCCCGGGCACGGACCCTGCTCGATCGGGTCGGACTCGGCGACCGCGGCGCGGCCCGCCCCCGGCAGTTGTCCGGCGGGCAGCAGCAGCGGGTCGCGATCGCCCGGGCCCTGGCGCTCGAGCCGTCGGTCGTCCTGCTCGACGAGCCGACCTCGGCGCTCGACCCGGAGCTCGTCGGCGAGGTGCTCGGCGTCATCCGGTCCCTCGCCGAGTCCGGCACGACGCTCGTCATCGTCACGCACGAGATCGCCTTCGCCCGCGAGGTCGCCGACCACGTCGTGTTCCTCGACCACGGGCGGGTCGTCGAGCAGGGGCCGCCGGCCCAGGTGCTCGACCACCCGCAGCACACCCGCACGCGCGACTTCCTGTCCCGCGTCCGCTGACCCCCGACCCCCGATCCCCGCACGCACCCCAAGGAGAACCATGTCCACGACCACCCCGTCCCGCTGGCGCAACCGCGCCGGCTTCCTCGTCCTCGCAGCCGGCGTCGTCGTCGCCCTCGCCGGGTGCTCCGCGGGCGCTTCCGCCGACACGAGCGGCGCACCCGACGGCTCCGTCACCATCGGCGCCGCCTCGAACGGTGCGGCGAAGGAGACGACCGTCGAGGTCACCGAGGACACGAAGCTGCACGACGCGCTCCCCGCCGCGGTCCGGAAGTCCGGCAAGTTGACGATCGGCGTGGGGGCCCTGCCCGCCGGGTTCCCGCCGCTCGCCTTCACCGGCGACGACCAGAAGACGATCACCGGTTCGGAACCGGACCTCGGACGGCTCGTCGCCGCGAAGCTCGGGCTGCGCGCGGACGTGCAGAACGCCACGTGGGACAACCTGTTCGTCGGCATCGACAGCGGCAAGTACGACGCCGGCTTCTCGAACGTCACGGTGACCGAGGAGCGCAAGGAGAAGTACGACTTCGCCTCGTACCGGCAGGACAACCTCGCGTTCCAGGTGCTGGACTCGAGCTCGCTGCGCTTCGACGGCGACCCGTCCGTGCTCGCGGGGAAGACCCTGTCCGTGAGTTCCGGCACGAACCAGGAGAACATCCTGCTCGAGTGGCAGAAGGAGCTCCGGGCGAAGGGCGAGGACTTCACGATCAAGTACTACCCGGACGGCAACGCGATCAAGCTCGCGCTCGACTCGGGCAAGATCGACTCCTACTTCGGCCCGAACCCGACGATCGCCTACCAGAACACGCAGAGCAAGGGCACCGCGAAGCCGACGAAGACGGCGGGCACGTACTCCGGCGCCGGCTCGTCACTGCAGGGGCTCATCGCCGCGACGACGAAGCAGGGCAGCGGGATCGCGAAGCCCGTCGCGGCGGCGATCAACGAGCTGATCGAGGACGGCACCTACGCGAAGTGGCTCGCGGCCTACAACCTGTCGAACGAGGCCGTGAAGACGTCCGAGGTGGACCCCGAGGGCCTGCCGCTCGACAACAGCTGAGGTGCGCTGTGACACCCCCGTGGCCGTCGTGGTCGCGGGGGTGTCGTGCGTGCGGGGCGCACCCGATGCGTGGGCAACGAACGACGTCCCACCCGTCGAACGACAGGTGGGACGTCGGAACATGCGCACGCAGCGAGCTATCGCGCAGCCAGAGCGGACTCCCCCTCGACGACAGGCGCCGCCCACTCCGCGGCGAGCAGCTCGTAGGAGCGCACCCGGGCGTCGTGGTCGTGCGCGATCGTCGTGACGAGCAACTCGTCCGCTCCCGTGACCCGCCGGAGCGTCTCGAGCCGTTCCGCGACGTGTGCCGGGTCGCCGACGAACCTCGTCGCGAGCCGGTCCGCCACCGACGCCTCGGCCTCAGCGGGGAGCCGCAGCTCCCGAGCCTGGTCCGGGGTGGGGTACTCGATCGCCCCGACGCCGGAGCGGATCGAGTGCACCCACTGGGCGTACCCGAGCCCGAGCTCGTCCGCCTCGGCCGCGGTCGGCGCCACGAGCACGTCGGCCGACACGATGACGTGCGGCGCGTCGAGCACACCCGGGCGGAACGCGTCGCGGTAGGCCTGCACCGAAGCCAGGACCGTGCCCGGGGACGTGTGGTAGTTCGCGCCGTACGGCAGCCCGAGCGCGCCGGCGATCCGGGCACTCTCGCCGCCGGTGGAGCCGTGGATCCACAGCTCGACGGGTGCGCCGGAGGCCGGGGGCGCCTCGACGACAGCATCGTCCCGCGACCACGTGCCGGCGAACAGCCCGCGGATCAGGTCGAGTTCGCCCTCGAACCGGTCGACGTCCCCGGGCACTCGGCCGAGCAGTTCACCCTGCAGCGCGAACCTGCTGCCCGGCGCGATGCGGAACTCGAACGGCGCGGGGACGAGCAGGCCGTCGACGACCCGGTCGGTCCGCGGGGCGAGCGACGGCGGCTTCGGGGCGCCCGGTGCTGGTGCTCCTGAGCGGCCGAGCCCGAGGTCGATGCGCGGCCCGTACAGCGCGGCGAGCGTGCCGAAGGTCTCGGCGATCTGCAGCCCGCGGGTGTTGCCGACGAGTGTCGCGGCGCTGCCGACGCGGATCGAACTGGTGGCAGCGGCGACCGCACCGATGACGACGGTCGGTGCGCTGCCGGCCACGCCGGGGTTGAGGTGGTGCTCGGCGAGCCAGTAGCGGGCGTACCCGGCACGTTCCGCGGCGACGGCCAGGTCGACCGTGTTCGCCAGGGCCTCGGCGGGGGTCGACCCGCTGCTCACCGGGACGAGGTCGAGGACGGAGAGCGGGACCCGGCTCATGCGAGCACCCGCTGCCGGTCGAGGACCCGTCCGGGCAGGTCGAGCGTCTGGCGGAGCGTCGCACCCTCGTCGTACGACTGGCGGTACACGCCGCGCTCCTGCAGCAGCGGGACGACCCGGTCGACGAACTCGTCGAGCCCGTACGGGTTGGTGTGCGGCACGACGACGAACCCGTCGGTGGCGCGCTCCTGCACGTACCGGTCGATCTCGGCGGCGATGTGGGCGGGCGTGCCGACGAAGCCGCCACGGGTCGAGGCGCGGATGACCAGGTCACGGATCGACAGGTGTTCGGCCGCGGCGAGGTCACGCCACGACTGCACCAGCGCGGGGACGTCGCGGGTGTGACGGACGCGGCCACGGGTGATGTCGGCGCCCTCCAGGTCCGGCTCGATCGAGGGCAACGGCCCGTCGACGTCGTACGACGACAGATCGCGGTTCCACACCTGTTCGAGGAACGCGATCGCCGTCGCCGGGCTGACCTGGGCGCGGCGGATCGCCCGGGAACGTTCCTCGGCCTCGTCCGCCGTGTCGCCGAGCACGAAGGTCGCGCCGGGCAGGATCAGCAGCTCGTCCTTCGACCGTCCGACCCGTTCGAGTCGCTCGGTCACGTCGCGGTAGAACGACTGCGCGTCGTCGAACTCGGTGTGCAGCGAGAAGACCACCTCGGCGTGCCCGGCGGCGAGGTCGCGGCCCTCGTCGGAGTCGCCGGCCTGCACGATCACGGGGTGCCGCTGGGGGCTGCGCGGCACCGGGAACGTGCCGGTCACGTCGAACTGCGGACCGTGGTGGTCGACGTCGTGGATTCGGGAGCGGTCGGCGAAGGCGCCGGCGGCCAGGGTCCCGGCGGCGCCCGACCCGTTCGCCACGATCGCGTCCGACTCCCACGAGTCCCAGAGCTCACGCGACAGCTCCACGAACTCCGCTGCCCGCGTGTACCGGTCGGCGTGGTCGAGGAACCCGCCGCGGCGGAAGTTCGCACCGTGGAACGCGTCCGAGCTCGTCACGACGTTCCAGCCGGCGCGGCCGTCGGTCAGGTGGTCGAGCGTGGCGAGCTGCTTCGCGAGCTCCACGGGCTCGTTGAAGGTCGTCTGCAGCGTGCCGACGAGCCCGATGTGATCGGTGACGCCGGCCAGCGCGGCCAGGATCGCGAGCGTGTTCGGGCGTCCGACGACGTCGAGGTCGTGGATGCGTCCCTTCTGCTCGCGGAGCCGCAGCCCTTCGGCGAGGAACAGGAAGTCGAAGCACCCCCGCTCGGCGTTCCGGGCGAAGTGCTCGAACGACGAGAACGCGATCTGGCTCTCGGCGCGGTCGTCGCTCCAGACGGTGGTGTTGTTGACGCCCGGGAAGTGGGCGGCGAGGTGGACCTGACGCTTGACGCTCATGCTGAGACCCCCGAGGAGACGGAACCGACACCGGAACTGACACCGACACCGGTGACGGCAGGACGCGCGTACCGGCTGACCGCCGGCGCGATGCCGAGCCGCGTGCGCAGGTCGGCGGTGGGACGGGACGCCACGTCGGCGCGGAGCCCCGCGGTGACGAGCGCCGGGACGAGCTGCCGCGCGATGGCGGTCGAGTCGATCGGGATGCGCAGCGGACGGAGCCGGACGCCGGCGTACCCGAGGGCCCGCAGGTTCGCGATCCGTGCCACCAGGTCCGGCACCGTCGTCGCGAGGACGGACGTGTCCGACCCGGAGCCGACGGCGTACGGGGCGCCCGCTGCCGCGTCGAGCGCGGCGAGCTCGTCGGCGGCGGCCGCCGGCGACGACCCGATGAGCACCGCGAGGTCCGCGAGCACGGGACGACGGAGGTCGGACCCGGCCGCCTGCTCGGCGTCACGGACGAGTGCCAGCGCACCCCGTGCCTCTCCCCACCAGCTCGGCCCGCCCGCCGCTTCGCGACGGTCGGGTACCGGCTGGCGTGGGCCCAGGCCGTCGAAGCCGGGCGTGACCAGCACGACGTCCGCGGCGTCCACCGCGAACGCTGCCGCGTCGGAGCGGTGCGCGAGCGCGAACACCGGCGGCCGCCCCTGCGGCGACCGCGGCACGATCGACGCGCCGTGCACCGAGACGAACGAACCGGAGAACGCCGCGTCGTGGATGCGGTCGCGGTCGATGAAGCGGCCGGTCGTGACGTCGCGGATGATCGCGTCGTCGTCCCAGCTGTCCCAGAGGCGGGAGACGGCCTCGACGGCCTCGCGGGCCTCGTCGAACAACGTGGCCGCGTCGTCGCCGCCGGGGCGGCGGCCGAACAGGGCGGCCTCGCGGGTCGTCGGGCTCACCTGGATCCGCCATCCGGCCCGCCCCAGCGAAACGTGGTCGAGGGTCTGGAGGCCCGTGGCGACGTGGAACGGTTCGGTGTGCGTGATCGAGACGGTCGGCACCAGACCGATCGCGCGGGTCGCGGGGGCGACCGCGCTCGCGACGAGGAGGGCGTCGAGGCGGCCGACGACGGTCGACGTGTCGAGGTCGCCGTCGGGGTCGGTGGGGCCGGCGGTGAAGGAGTCCTCGAGGGTGACGGCGTCGACGCCGAGCCGGTCCTGCTCGACGACGACGTCGCGCCAGTGCCGGAGGCTCGTGAGGCGCTGCGCTGCCGGGCCTGCGGCGCGCCAGGCGGCGGGGTGCCAGCCGGCGCCCTGCAGCGCGGTGACGAGGGTGATGCGGTCGGGCACGGTCATGGGGCGACGCTAGGACGGTTCGGCCGGGCGGCGAAGTGGTGTTGCGGAACGTGACCGACGGTGTCGCCGTGTGACGCGCCTCGCACCGTGCGAGGATCGCCGGATGGCCTCGTCGTTCCTGACCCACGCGGAAGTGGTGGTCGACCCCGCGGTCCCGATCGAGTCGTGGGGGCTGTCGCCCGAGGGTCGCGTCCGGGCCGCCGCCGCACACCGGCTCGCATCGACACCGGTCTCCCGGCGGATCGTCTCGAGCACCGAGCGCAAGGCCGTCGAGACCGCCGACCTGCTCGCCAGCGCCGTCGGACTGCCGGTCGAGCGCGACCCTCTGCTGGGCGAGATCGACCGGAGCGCGACCGGCTACCTGCCGCCGTCCGAGTTCGAGGGCGTCGTCGACGCGTTCTTCGCCGCACCCGAGCAGTCGGTCCGCGGCTGGGAGCGGGCGATCGACGCCCAGGTGCGCATCGTCGCGGCCGTGCGGCGGCACTGCGCCACCGGCGACCTCACGATCGTGTCGCACGGTGCGGTCGGCGCGCTGCTCCTGGCCCACCTGCTCGGCGTCCCGATCACGCGCGCCCTCGACCAGCCCGGCATGGGCAGCGTCTTCCACTTCGACGCGCTCGCCTGGCGGGCGACCAGCGGCTGGAGACGCGTCCCCGCGACCTGACGGGAGGCGCGGGGCGGGGCCGCCCCGGGCCTCCCGTCCGCCGCCTGCGCGGCCCGACCGCCCCGCCCGTCAGACCACGCGCGTCGCGCCCGTCACGGGGCCGGGGGCGGCGTCCTCGTCGTCGGCGTCGTGCAGGGTCCGCTCGGCCTGCCCGAGCAGGTGGTGCACGGCGAGGCCGATCGAGCGGGCACCGACGACCGCGACGAGCACGCTCAGCAGCGCCAGCAACGCGGCGGTGGGGATCCAGGCGGACGGCAGCGCGAGTGCCCGGAACCACTCCACCGCGGCGGTGGCGACCGCGGCGGCCGGGAACACGAACGACCAGAACCCGAGCGAGAACGCCAGGCGGACGTACCGCGGCAGCAGGGCCAGCTGCACGAGGACCATCAGGACGCCGAGGCCCGCGATGGCCTGCACGGGCAGGGTCACAGCGCTGTCGGTGAGGGCGAACACCGACAGGGTGGCGACCGCCGGCGGCGCGACCAGGATCGCCATCGTCGGCACGAGCGGCCCCGGCAGCGCCGGTCGGAACGCCAGCCGGATGAGCAGCAGGCCGGTCATGACGCCCCAGAAGAACACGCCGACGCCGAGGGCCGGCCAGGACAGCCAGCCGACGCCGACCTCGTGCGTGGCGACCGAGGCGACCAGGGCCGCGGCGACGGTCGGCAGCAGGTAGCCGCCGTGCACGGACTCCAGGGCGAGTCGACCCTCGAACCAGGTGCTCAGCAGCCAGGCGGCGAACCCGGCCGCGGTGGCCACGGCGGCGAGTACGACGACCTGCCCGGCGACGGGGGCGAACCGCGCCAGGTCGACGCCGAGCAGCATCGCGGTCGCGGGCACGAGCGCGGCGATCGGCCCCTGCGCCGGGTGGCGGAGCTGGTCGACGAGCCGTTCGCTGACGCGTGCGCCCCGGACGGCGTGCGCACCGAGCAGCCACACCCACGCTACGGCGGCGATCGCCCAGAACACCTGCGGCACCACGGTGGGCAGGTGCAGCACGGGGGCGGCGTACGACCACGTCTCGGCGAAGCCGGCGAGGCCGAACGGGACGGCGAGGGTGTTGAGCGGGATGCGGGAGGTGGGTCGTGGCATGGCTCCCCCATTCTCGTGGACGGGTCGGCTGCGCCGGTGCGCGGCTGGGGCCGTGCGCGCCCGCGGGCCGTGCGTGCTCGGCGGGGCGTGCGTGCTCCGCGGTCAGGCTGCGGGCAGCTGCTCGCCCGCCTCGATCGCCACGTCGAGCCGGTTCTCGGCGGGCGGCAGCGGGCAGGTCGCGTGCGGGGTGTACGCGCACGGCAGGTTCGTCGCCCGGTTGAAGTCGATGCGGGTGGCACCGTCTGCATCCGGTGCGGCGATGTCGAGACTCCGGTTCGCCGCGTACGTCGTGACCCCGCTCGTGCGGTCGGTGAACAGCACGTGCAGGCCGCCGGCGTGCCCGTTGAACGCCAGGAGCGACCGCGGCCCGTCGAGGTCGAACGCCAGGACGCCGGGGGCCTCGTACACGTGCAGCAGACCGTCGACGACGCTGCCGACGGTGACCTCACGCGGGGTGTCGAACGGCTCGAAGTGCGCGTCCACGACGAAGCGCTCAGCGGGGGCGTACGCCGGGGTGCCCTGGTACTCGACGCGGGTCGGGTTCGACGGGTGCCGCGGGCGCAGCAGGTCACTGCCACCGCGCCGGGCGACCTCGATCGCCACGGTCTCGTCGCCGTCGCGCCACACCACGTTCGTGCTCGAGCGCTCCGGCAGCGGGCCGAACCGGTGCGTCCCGGTGACCGGCTGTCCGTCGACCTCGATCGTCTCGTCGTCGGCCAGTGCGACCACCGGGCCGTCCTCGTCCGTCGACCAGCTGCCCGGGGCGTCCTCGAACCGTTCCGGCGTCGCGGTGAGCCAGCGGATGCTCGTGATCGCGAGGAAGCCGTGTTCGCTCGCCCGGGCCTGCTCGTGGTCGTCGTGCCACGTGGTCCACGCTTCCGCGAAGGTCGGTGCGGCCGGGGGCGTCGGGTTCGTCGTGGTGGTGTCGCTCGTCGGGGTCGTCGTGCTCATGGGTCGACCGTACGACTCGTGGCCCGGCGGCGCGACGCGGAACGTAACGGGCCCGATCCCTCGTGGCAGAGTGGCACTGCAGCGCACCGCGAAGCCTCGCGCGCGGCCCCCGACTCCCGACAGTCCGCACCCATCGAGAGGAAGGCAGCGCATGCCCTTCGAGAACACCGACCGCATCCAGGCCACCACGGCCGGATCGCTCCCCCGCACCCCCGAGCTCATCGCCGCGAACGCCGCACGGCCCGTGGCCGCCGACGGCTTCACGCTCGAGACCACCGACGAGGTCCGAGCCCTGACGAGCGCGGCCGTCGACGACGTCGTCGCACGGCAGAGCGCGCTCGGCATCACGCAGCCCGGTGACGGCGAGTTCGGCAAGGCGATGTCGAACAGCGTCGACTACGGCGCCTGGTGGGGCTACTCGTTCCAGCGTGTCAGCGGCCTGAGCCTGACCGACGAGAACATCTTCTCGCAGCAGCCGGTCCGGTCCACGCCGGGGAACATCCGGCTCACGAGCTTCCCGGACCGCCGCGACTGGACGATCTTCCACGACGCCTACACCGACCCCGAGTCGGGCATCGGCACCGGCAAGAACGCCACCGCGTTCCCGACCACCACCGGCCCGATCACCTACACCGGCCACGAGGCCGCGGCCACCGACGCCGCGAACCTCAAGCACGCGGTCGAGGCCGCCGGCGCGGACAACGGCTTCATCACGGCGCTCTCCCCCGGCTCCGCCGCCCGCATCGCGAACGAGTACTACGCGACGGAGGAAGAACACATCTGGGCGTGGGCCGACGCCCTGCGCGAGGAGTACACGACGATCCTCGACGCCGGCCTCGTGCTGCAGATCGACGACCCCTCGATCGCCGAGAACTGGGACCAGATCAACCCCGGGCCGAGCATCGAGGACTACCGCGCCTTCACCCGCATCCGTGTCGAGGCGCTCAACCACGCGCTGCGGGGCCTCGACACCAGCCGCGTGCGCTTCCACCTGTGCTGGGGTTCCTGGCACGGCCCGCACACCACCGACATCGAGCTCCGCCACATCGTCGACCTGATGCTCGACATCGACGCCGGCGCGTACTCGTTCGAGGCCGCGAACGCCCGCCACGAGCACGAGTGGACCGTCTGGCAGGACGTCGCCCTGCCCGAGGGCAAGGTCATCGTCCCGGGCGTCGTCGGCCACGCCACGAACGTCGTCGAGCACCCCGATCTCGTCGCGCAGCGCATCGAGCGGTTCGCCTCGGTGGTCGGGCGTGAGCGCGTCATCGCCGGCACCGACTGCGGCCTCGGCGGCCGCGTGCACCCGCAGATCGCCGCGGCGAAGCTCGAGTCCCTCGGCGAGGGTGCCCGGCGCGCGAGCGCGAAGCTCTTCTAGCCGCCCGTTCCTTCCCAGAACAGCTGCGATACCGGGCGAGATCGGGCGTACCTGCCAAGAAGAACACGGCAGGTACGCCCGTTTCCGCCAGGTACGCCCGGTTCGGGCAGGTACGCCCGGATTCGGACGCACGCGCGGACGGACGGGAGGCCCGGTGCCAGCTGGCACCGGGCCTCCAGGCCGTCAGCGGATGCGTCTACCGACGCGAGCGGCCGAGCACGACGGCCGCGCCCGCAGCCGCGACGCCGAGCCAGACGAGGGGGCGCGTGACGCGCCGTCGCTTCGCGACCCAGCCGCCGTCCGTCGCGTTCGCGGCGTCGGCGGGGGCGTAGAGGTTCCCGTCGGTCGGGGTGCCCTCGCCACGGAGCGCGAACGTCTCCACCATCGGCTTCGTGATCTTGTGGAACAGGCCCGGGAACACGTACTGCAGCGGCACGAGCGACGCCTGGATCCGTCCGACGAAGCGGTAGCGCTTGGGGTGCGTGGCGGCCTGCACGACGGCACGGCCGGCCCGCTCGACCGAGACGGTGGGCGGCAGCGGGTGCGAGGTCTTGCCGGTGTAGTTGGCACCGTTCTGGTAGATCGGGGTGTCGATCGTGGACGGCAGCAGCGCGGTGAACTTGATGCCGGTGCCCGCGAACTCGTCACCGAGCACGTCGACCAGGCCGAGCGCAGCGTGCTTGCTCGTCACGTACGCCGACTGGTACGGCGCCGAGAGCAGCGACTGGATCGAGCCGACGAGCACGTAGGTGCCCTTCCCGCGCTGCTTCCAGTGCGGCAGCAGGTGCGTGATGGCGTTGAGGTGCCCGTACAGGTTCGTGTCGACGACGCGCTTGAACGCCTCGGTGGGCGTCTGCTCGAACAGGCCGTAGACGAACAGGGCCGCGTTGCCGACGAAGACGTCGATGCGACCGAAGCGCGTCGTCACCGTGCCGATGAGGTCCTTGACCTGGTGCTCGTCGGCGACGTCGGTCGGGATCGCGATCGCCTCGGCGCCCAGCTTCCGGCACTCGGCTGCTGCGGCCTCGAGCGAGTCGTGCCCGCGTGCGGCGAGCACGAGTGTGGCGCCCTGCCGGGCGAACTCGTGTGCGGCGGCCCTCCCGATGCCGCTCGATGCTCCGGTGATGACGACGATCTTCCCGCGGTACCGATGTCCCATGTGTCCTTGGTACCCGGCCGTGGTCCGTTCCCGCACAGCCGGGTCGTACCCCTGCACGCGGTGCGAAGATGGAGCATGCGCAAGGACGACCTGACCGTCGACGAAGCCGCGGTCATCGCCGAGCACGCCCGCGCCGGTGTCCTCGACGTCGACGACCCCGAGGTGCGGAAGGTCGTCGAGCAGGCGAACCGGGTGCTGGTCCGTGCACAGATGTGGGGCGAGGAGCGGAGCCCGAAGCTGCGGCGTCGCCGACGGCTCATCGCGGTCGGCGCCCTCGTGATGGTGCTCGTCTGGGTCGCGGGCCTGCTCGTGCCGCTGGCGATGCGCTTCGGCTGACGGGTGCGTCCCGCGGACGAAGCGGGATCCGGGCCTGTTCAGGTGCAGCCGGATGGTGCATGATCCGACGACCACACCACCATCGCGCTGCAGGGAGCACGACATGGACCAGCACATCGATCGACGGCGCTTCATGACGCTCGGACTCGCCGGGGCCGCGACGACCGCCCTCGGCGCGACGGCGATCCCGGACGGCTCGGCACAGGCCGTGACCGGAGCTGCGGCGCCGACCGCTGCGCCCGTGCTGCTCGCCGCCGACGAGTTCGACGGCCCGGCCGGCAGCGCGCCGAACCCCGGGATCTGGCGGTACGACCTGGGTGCCGGCGGCTGGGGCAACGCGGAGCTGCAGACCTACACGGACTCGCGGCGGAACGCGGCGCTCGACGGTGCCGGCAACCTCGTGATCACCGCACACCGCGAGGCCGACGGCTCGTACTCGTCGGCCCGGCTGAAGTCCGAGAGCACCTACACCGCGCAGTACGGTCGCATCGAGGCGCGGATCCGCATCCCCCGCGGCCAGGGCATCTGGCCGGCGTTCTGGATGCTCGGCGCGGACATCGGGCAGGTCGGCTGGCCGGCGTGCGGGGAGATCGACGTCATGGAGAACGTCGGGTACGAGCCGGGGATCGTGCACGGCACGGTGCACGGGCCCGGGTACTCCGGCGCGCAGGGCATCTCGGCGGCGTACACGAACCCGTCCGGAGCAGCGTTCGCCGACGACTTCCACGTGTACGGGGTCGACTGGCGCCCTGGCTCGATCACCTGGACGGTCGACGGCGTTGCGTACCGGACGGTCACCCGGGCCGACGTCGGCTCGGCGACGTGGGTGTTCGACAAGCCGTTCTTCGTGATCCTCAACGTCGCGGTCGGCGGGAACTGGCCGGGTTCGCCGGACGCCTCGACACGGTTCCCGCAGCAGATGACCATCGACTGGCTGCGGGTCCACCAGAACGCCTAGCCGGGGATCGCCGAAGCGGACGAGCGTCAGGGACGGCGGTTCGCCCGGGCGACGAGCCACAGGTAGGTGCTGTGCCCGACCAGGGCGAGACCGAAGAACACCGCGGCGACCGCGTAGACCCGGTCGAGCTTGCCCTGCCCGATCACGAGCATCACGACGCAGAACGCGACGGCGATCGCGAGGACACCGACCTGCACGGTCGACCAGATCCGTCGGAAGCGCGGCATGCCCGTCTCGTTCACACCACCCATTCTGCCCGATGCCGTCAGTGCTTCTCCGGGTCGTGGCCCCAGTTCATGAGCGAGTACCGCCAGGGGGTGTCGTGCACGTCGCCGTCGGGACGCTGCTCCGAGTGCCGGGCGACGTAGCCGACGACCTTCCGCATGTGCGCCAGGTCGTCGTCGGTGCGGTCGGCCTTGTGCTTCTCGAGGATGCGGATGATGTGTCGGCCGCTCTCGTGCCCGGTCGACTCGCCGCCACCCGAGGGCTTCTGCCCGACGGACTTCGACTCGTCGGTGTCGAGCCACTTCCGCAACTCGGTGGCGGTCATGTTCACCGCGTCGTCGAAGTCGGCTCGGGTCTGCTCGTCGTCGTGCTCGCTCATGCCGTCGAGCAAACCCGGCGGTGCTGGACGACTGCGCAGGGCGGATGCGCCTCCGACCGCGCCCAGCCCCTCGCGCGTTTCCTGACCGAGCGAACCCCGCACCCGAACAGGAAGAGGCATCACATGCGCGCAGTCGTGTGGCACGGCATCGGCGACATCCGGCTCGACGAGGTCCCGCAGCCGACGATCCAGGACCCGGAGGACGCGATCGTCCGGATCACCCGCAGTGCGATCTGCGGCACCGACCTGCACTTCGTCCGCGGCACGATGGCACCGATGGTCGAGGGCACGATCCTCGGTCACGAGGCCGTCGGCGTCGTCACCGAGGTCGGGGACGCGGTGCGCGGCTTCAGCCCCGGCGACCGCGTCGTCATCAACTCCACCGTGTCCTGCGGTGCCTGCCGGTACTGCCGGATGGGCAAGACCGCCCAGTGCGACCGCTCGAACAGCAACGGACCGCAGGCGGGCACCGCGTTCTTCGGCGGCCCCGCCTCGACCGGACCGGTCGACGGCATGCAGGCCGAGTACGTCCGCGTCCCGTGGGCCCGCAACACCATGCACCCGCTCCCGGACACCGTCTCCGACGAGCAGGCGATCCTGCTGTCCGACATCTTCCCCACGGGGTGGTTCGGCGCGGAGCTCGCGGGCGTCACGCGCGGTGACGTCGTGGTGGTGTTCGGCGCCGGGATCGTCGGACAGTTCGCGGCGGCCTCGGCGTACAAGCAGGGCGCGGCCCGCGTCATCGTCGTCGACGGCGAGGAGACCCGGCTCGCCGCCGCGCTCGCCCAGCACTGCGAGGTCGTCGACTACAACGCCGAGGACCCCGTCGAGACGATCATGTCGCTGACCGACGGCATCGGCGCGGACTGCGTGATCGACGCGGTCGGCGTGGACGCCGAACGCCCGAAGCGCGGCCCGGCGGCGGTCGACCAGGACCAGGCGGCGGCGATCGACGCCGAGGTCGCGGCGGTCGCACCCGATGCCGCGCCCGACGGCTTCGGTGCGCAGCAGCAGTGGAAGCCCGGGGACGGCCCCTCGCAGGTGGCTCGCTGGGCGGTGGCGAGCGTGGCGAAGTACGGCCGCATCGGGATCATCGGCGTGTACGGACCGACGGCCGAGCACTACCCGATCGGCGAGGCGATGCTCAAGAACCTCACCGTGCGGATGGGGAACTGCGACCACCACTCCGTCACCCCGCCGCTGATCGACATGGTGGCCGCCGGACAGTTCGACCCGACGGCCCTGATCACCGAGCACGAGCCGATCACCGACGCGATCGCTGCCTACCAGGCGTTCGACCGACGCGAACCCGGCTGGATCAAGGTCGAGCTCGGCACCTCTTGAACCGAACGCGACGCGCCGGAACGCGACGCACCGGAACGCGCTGCACCGGACCAGGACGACACCGGGTGGGAATGGAACGGCCCCGCCCGGTGTCGAACACTCCACCGACCACGAAGGAGCCCACCATGAGCCTCGACCTCCACAAGAGCACCGGCGCCGGAACCGTCACCGACGAGCGCGCCTGCCTGCCGAAGCCCGTCCTGCCCACCCTGCACGACGAGCGCACCCCGTCCTTCGGTCGCTGGCTCGGACAGATCAACCACACCGACTGACCGACCGTCGGGAGCGACGGCACGCACGGCCCGCCGACCCCCCGGCCCCTCGCCGCGCACTGCTACCGTGCACCCATGTCCTGGGGCCGGCGGTACTACGCGCTGCAAGCCGTCGGTGGAGCGGCCTGGTGGATCGCCGTCGCGACGCTGCCCTGGATCCGCACGGCCACGCTCGGCTCGCTCGACCCGGTGCTCGTCGCCGTGTTCGACGTCCCGCTGTTCGTCGTCGCCTCGGCGCTCGCCGCCGTCGGCGTCCGGGCCGCCGCGGTGGGCACGACGGTGTGGACCGCCCTGGTGCTCGTCGCCCTGAGCGTGTGGGCCACCGTGACCGGCGAGGCCGGCTGGGGCGTGCTCGTCATGCTGGCCGCCACGATCGGCTCGGCCCTCGCCCTCGCCCTGGTGCTGCTCGGACGGGTCCCGACGGAGTGGGTGACGAGTGGTCCGCTGCGGATCCGGACCGCCGACGCCAGCGCCCCGCGCTCCCGGCACGTCACCGCGACCGTGCTGCAGATCGTCGTCTTCTGGGGCCTGTTCCTCGGGGTGTTCCCCCTGCTCATCGCGTTCGCCGAGCACCGCTGGGGCCTCCACCCGCAGCTGTCGGCACCCTTCGTCACCGCCCTCACCGTCGTCGGTGTGGTCGTGCTCCTGCTGGCCAGCGCGCTCGGCATCGCCTCGGCGGCGGCGATGTCGACGAAGGGCGAGGGCACGCCGCTGCCATCGGCCACCGCGAACCGCCTGGTGGTCGCCGGGCCGTACCGGTCGGTGCGGAACCCGATGGCACTGGCCGGCATCACCCAGGGCGTCGCCGTCGGCCTGCTGCTGTCGTCGTGGCTGGTCGTCGTCTACGCGGTCGCCGGTTCCGTGGTCTGGAACTGCATCGTCCGCCCGCTGGAGGAATCCGACCTGGCGGAACGGTTCGGCGACGACTTCCGCCGCTACGCCGAGCAGGTCCGGTGCTGGGTGCCGCGGTGGCCGGTACCGGCACGCGTGGGTTCGGTGCCGCTCAGCTCGTCGCGCCGCTGATGTTGACGAGCCACGACACCCCGTGGCGGTCGGTCAGCATGCCGAAGGTGTCGCCCCAAGGCGCTGTGGTGAGTGGTTCGATGATCGTCGCGCCCTGGGCGAGGCCGTTCCACCACCGTGTCAGCAGTTCGTGGTCGTCGCCGCTGAGCGAGAGCGAGATGCTGCTCTCCGCGGGTGTCGGCATGCCGGACGGCGCGTCCGAGGCCATCAGGAGCAGGCCCTGGTCGCCGTCGAGCTGCCCGTGCATCACCTTGTCGGCGTCGGCGGGGTCCTGGCTCATGCCGGCTTCACCGAACGTGCCGATGGTGAGCGTCCCGCCGAAGACCGAGTGGTAGAACTCGAGCGCTTCGCGGGCGCCGCTCCGGAACCCGAGGTAGGGGTTGAGGCGAACGGTCATGACGGTCTCCCTCGTCCTGCGCGGGCGTCGTCGTCCGCGTCGTGATCATCGTGGCAGGTCCCGCGTCCCCGCGGAAGGAGACGCCGTCGTCTTCGTTCGGCGCCGCCAGGTCGTCGAGACGCCTCCACATTCGGCGGCGTCTCGACGACGGCACGGCGTCGCAGCAACACACCGGCGTGTTCGAAGCAGCACCAACGCCGGACGGGAGGCGCGTGGCGGCGCCGCCACGGGCCTCCAGGCCGTCACCCGGCGGGGTCCACCACCGGCGGTCGCGCGGACGGGGCGAGCTCACGGATCCGCTTCGCGGGGACGCCGGCGTAGACGCCGTGCGCCGCCAGGCGGCCGACGACCACGGCGCCGGCGGCGACCACGACGTCGTGCTCGATGTGGGCGCCCGGCAGGATCGTGGCGCGGCCGCCGATCCAGACGTGCTCCTCGACGACCACCGGACGGCCGGTCGCGACGTCGCTCCACCGGCCCTCGGCGTCGATCTCGTGGTGGCTCGTCATGATGAGCACCTGCATCCCGATCGCGGTGTTCGCACCGATCGTCACGGGGGCCACGGCCTCGACGGTCACGTTGCGGTTGCAGAAGACGCCCCGGCCGATGGTGAGGTGCTTCGGGTCGCCCGTCAGCGAGAACCCGGTCCCCACACCGGACTCGGCGCGTGCCCCCGCGGCACGGAGCAGCAGCCGCCGGACGATCCGGGGCAGCAGCGGGGATCCGAGCAGTGCCGTGAAGACGAAGTGCTCACGGGCGTAGGAGGCGTCCTCGACGAGCCGGCGGCCGAACGTCGACGGATCGGTCGTCGGCGGGACGGCCGTGGTCGGGACGGGTGGTGCTGCTGAGCCGGCCATGGGGTCTCCAGTCGTCGTGGCTGCGTGTCCGTGCAGCGCAAACGTAGGGCGACGATCGTCGGCGATCGGCCGGACGGCGGGCGGTTGCGGGATTCTTGCGGGCCCGCGCGGCTGCTCGCTAGGCGCGGGCGCCGTCCCGCGCGGTGGACGCGGTCTGCCGGGGCAGCTCGCCGAACTCCTCGCGGTAGCTCCCCGCGAACCGGCCGAGGTGGGCGAACCCGGTGGCCCGGGCGATCTCGGCGATGCTCCGACCGTCGCCCGACTCGAGCTGTTCGCGGGCGAGCAGCAGCCGGATGCGACGCAGGTACATGGTCGGGGTGATGCCGTGGTGCCGCTGGAACGCCGCCTGCACGCCGCGCACGCTCAGGCCCGCGGCCTCGGCGACGTCGTCGACGGTGATCTGCTCGGTGGCGTGCTCGAGCAGGAAGGTCTCGGCGCGGGCGAAGCGGGCGGTGGAGGCCATGACCGGCTCGTGCTGCCCGACCGGCCAGTGCGGGATCGCGGTGAGCAGACCGCCGGCGGCGAAGCGCGCGAGCTCCCGCTCGCGTTCGATCGGGACGGCGTCCGGTCCGGCCAGGACCTCTTGTGCGATGGACCGCACCATGAGCCACCAGGCAGCGAGCGGCGCACCCTCGGGGACGTGCCGCGGACGGAACTCGATGGGACCCGGGGCCCAGTCGCCGCGCTCGGCCGCGACCTGTTCGACGATCGAGCGGTCGATCCGCAGGACGTCCTTGTTGCACGCGATCCAGCGGAAGCGCTGGGGCCCCTGCCGGAAGAGCGTCGGGCGGCCGATCTTCACGATGTTCTCGTCGACCTGGGCGACCCCGGACTTCATCCAGAAGATCATCATCGCGTCGCCCGGCTCGATCGTGCCGCTCAGGACCCCGGTGCAGCGGGTCGACTCGAGCGACAGCAGTGCCGTCCCGCGCACGCGCTCCTCGAACACGAACTCGGCGTCCGTGGGTTCGACCGACAGTCCGTGGGTGATGTGCGTCCGAGCCATCGCCTCGGCCGCGACCGACGGCTCGGCGGTCTGGGTCTCCCGCAGCAAGCGGTGCATCGTCTCGGGCACGTGATGATCCTGACGACAAGTCGGCGTCCGCGCAACGAGCGACGCGCCGCGTTCCTGTACGGCGGCCAGCCAACGCGCTGTTGGCTGTGGTCCAGGAGGTCGAACATGAAGTACATCCAGTACGACCGCTCGACGATCCTGACGAGCGACGACGTGGCCGATGCCGTGATCGAGTACGCCGCCGCACTGGCCGGGGGCAGCCGTGCGGACACCGTGGCGATCCCCGCCGTGGCCGCCGACGGCACCATGACGACCACCAAGGTGCTCATCGGTCCGTCGAGCCAACTCGTCGTCGAGGACGCCGAGGAGGACGAACTCGAGGCTGAGGACACCGTGTTCGTGGCTCGCCTGCGCGCCGCCGCGCTGACGTTCGACCACGACGAGGTGATCCACGCGGACACCCGGTCGGACCTGACCGAGGGGCCGGTGGCGTAGGGGCGCCGGCTCAGCGCCCGAAGTCCGGCGGCGACGCGTTGGTGTCGACGGCGAGCACTGCCTCGGTGCGCCGACCGAGTTCGAGCAGGAACGCCTCGCCCTCGGGTTCGAGGTCGTCGTCCGGAGCGGGCTCGAGGGCGACCGGGATCGCCGGGGCCAGGAGCACCTCGATCGTGCTCGCCACCCCGAAGTCGTCGGCCGTCGGGATCGACACGACGTCGCTCAGCCGGCTCTGGTGCAGTGCTGCGGCGTACCGGATCACCGCGTCGGCGATCGTGTCGCTCGTCAGGACACGGACCGTGCCCGCGTAGTTCACGTACTTCACACTTGCTCCCTGGTGAAGAGGAGCATCCGTCGCGGTGACGGTTCCCTGATCCACTGCCACGGTATGCCGCCGTTGCGCGCCGCACACATCTTCGCTTTCCGGACGGGGTACGCCCGGAGCCTGAACCGGTGCCCAGTGGGGGTCGCAGACGATCGGGGACGTCCAGGGAAACCGACCACAGGGAGAGACATGACCGAGCAGCAGCAGCCCCCGGGGAGCGACCAGGAACTCACCCCGAAGGCCGACCACGGCGAGGAGTCGTACCGCGGCTCCGGCAAGCTCACCGGCAAGCGCGCCGTCATCACCGGCGGGGACAGCGGCATCGGGAAGGCCGTCGCGATCGCGTTCGCGCGCGAGGGCGCTGACGTCCTGATCAGCTACCTGCCGGAAGAGGAGGACGACGCGCAGGACACGAAGCGCTGGATCGAGGAGGCCGGTCGGAAGGCCGTGCTGTTCCCGGGCGACGTGAGCGATCCCGCGTACTGCCGATCCGTCATCGACCAGGCGGTCTCGGAACTCGGCGGGCTCGACGTCCTCGTGAACAACGCCGCCTACCAGATGACCCACGAGACGATCGAGGAGATCAGCGACGAGGAGTGGGACCACACCCTCGCGACGAACCTCAGCGCCTACTTCCACCTCGTCAAGGCGGCCCTGCCGCACCTCGGCCCGGGGTCGTCGATCATCGGCTCGAGCTCGGTGAACTCCGACAACCCGAAGCCGAACCTGGCGCCCTACGACGTCACGAAGGCCGGCGTCGCGAACCTGTCGGCCGCGCTGGCGCAGCTGCTCGGGGAACGCGGCATCCGCGTGAACAGCGTCGCCCCCGGTCCGATCTGGACGCCGCTGATCCCGTCGACGATGCCGCCGGAGCAGGTCGAGCAGTTCGGCAAGCAGTCGCCGCTCGGCCGTCCCGGCCAGCCGGCCGAGCTCGCACCCGTCTACGTGCTGCTCGCCAGTGACGACGGCAGCTACGTCTCCGGTGCGCGGGTCGCCGTCACCGGCGGTACCCCGATCCTGTGACGGAACGCCGGTCCGGCAACGGGACCACGTGACGGACGGGAGGCCCGGGGCACGACGTGCGCCGGGCCTCCCGTCCGTCGTCGGGGAACGCTCCTGGCTGAATCGCCGCCCACCGGGGCTGGCCTACGTTCAGGGCCATGTCCACGCGAGCGAAGACCGTCACGGCGCTGTTCGGCGCCGCCACCGTAGCCCTCCTGCTCACCGCCTGCGACCCCGGCGGAGCCCAGAACATCAACCCCGTCGGCAAGGTCCCCGGCTCCGAGGAGAAGTCCCAGTCGGCCCAGTGCGACGTGGCCGCCAGCGCCGCCGTCGACATGATCGACAAGGCGGTCGGGTCGCACGACACCACCGAGTTCGCGAACATCCAGAAGGGCGACGGCGGCTGGTACCTCGGTGCCGCGATCGTCCCCGCGGACAGCAACGACTCGAACGACGACGAGGTCACCATCTGGGCGACCACCGCCGACCCCACGGCCGACGACTTCGACGGTCCGCTGTACGCCGTGAACGACGTCGCCAAGCAGGCCGTCGCCGACGAGACGACCACCACCTCGGACGCGCCGACGCCGTTCGCCGACGACTCGAAGGCCGCCGAGCAGGTCGAGAGCTGCGTCGTCGAGGCGTCCGACCGCTAGTCGTCGGACACCGCGCAGTGGCCGATCAGTCCTTGGGCTGGTCGGCCACTTCCACGTCCACGTGGTAGTCGTCGCCGCCGTCGGTGCTGATCGTGGACACCGAGTCGTAGACCACGTCGTAGCCCGCCGTGTTCACGTCGCAGTGCACCTCGGCGCCGTCCTCGATCGCGATGTCGTCCGCACCGCAGTCGACCTCGGGCGTCGCGTCCGAGACGTCCGCCAACGCGTCGACGACGACGCGTTCGAAGGCGTCCGGTGTGACGGTCCGTGACGACGACGTCGACACCGTGCACCCGCTGAGCGTCACCGCCAGGGCGATCGTCGCGGTGAGCGTCGTGAGTGCGGTGATGGCGCGCTGGTGCTGCATGGTGTCCCCGTGGTCCCCTGGCCCCTGCTCGCCCCGAGATCGGGGACCGGCGGTTCCTCGACGATAGCGGGAAGGTGCGAGGACGTCTGCACGAGTTCGGGTCAGGAGCAGACGTCCTCGCGCTACGACGCCGTCGGGTTCGACGCGGTGGTCATGACGAGGCCAGCCCGGGAACGGGGGGTCGGGCACCCGCCGGTAGGGTCCGGCGGGGTAGCTTCCGGAGACTGTACGACGACCACGGCTCAGACGTGTACAGGATCCGCCGGAACCGGACAGGAACCGGCGGATCCCGGATCAGCCCGTAGCCGCTCAGCCGTGCTGCAGCCGGTCCGCGACGCGGGCCCACTGGTCGTGTTCCCACTGGGCGTAGGCCTGTCGCCGACCGGACGACCCGAAGTCGTTCTCGACGTTCGCACTGACGGTCATGATCGTCTGCCCGTCGGTGGCTCGGACCGTGAAGTCGATGTTCAGCACCGATCCGGCCCCGCCGATGTTCTGATCGGTCGCGGTCAAGATCAGGCCGGAGTTCACGCCCGGTCGCACCGTCGGATCCGAGTAGTCGTACAACGTGCTCACCCGGAAGCTGTCGTCTCCGAACCGGTTCAGGGTGAACGGCACCACGTCACCCACCTTCGGGAACGCGGTCGGGGCGCCGGTGATCGGGATCCCGCACGAGAAGCAGGTGTGGAGCCGGTTCCAGATGTCCGTGGGGCTCGCGTGCCCCAGGGGGTAGGTGAACCAGTAGTTCCAGTGCTGCGACGGGGTGGACGGGGCCGTCGCGGTGGTCGAGGTGGAGGGCGTGGTCACTGTGGGCAGGGCGGCAGCCGCCGGTGCGGCGTCTGCGGAGGCCGGCGCCGGAGCCGCCACCAGGACCGAGCCCAGGACGAGCGCGACGCCGGACAGCAGCGCGGAGACGTGGTGCGCCCGAGAGGGCATGGAGATGGACATGTCGTCTCGTTCCTCGGCGTGTGCCGTCAGCTTCGCCAGACGATCGTCTGGTGGCTCCACGGTAGGCGAGCTGGGACCGCGCCCGGCTGGGCGTCCGCCCGGGGAGTCGTGAAGGCCTGCTCAGCAGCACAGCGGCTCACTAGACGATCGTCTTCTGAACGCCTACGGTTCCCAGCACCCCGTTCCGCTCCCGAACCGTGAGAGACCGCATGCGCAGCCCCCGCCAGACCACCGAGCTCGAGACCGGCCGCTGACGTGGCCGCGGCGAAGGCGACCGTCCTGCTCGTGAGCGACTTCCCCCTGTCGGCGATGCGGGGTGAACGCGCCGCGCTGGTCGAGCAGGCGAAGGCCTTCGCGGAGTCCGGTCACGTCGTCTGGGTGGCGACTCCGCGCTCGAGCGAGACCGCGGAGCTGCGGAAGCACGGCGTCCGCCTGTTCGAGGTCGAACCGTCGATCAGCGCGCCGGAGAGCGACCTGCCGGTGGTCCGCAACTCGGTCCGTGTCCGCCGGTGCCTCGGCACGCTGATGCTCGAGGAACGGATCGACCTCGTCGTCACCCACTCGGACTTCGGCCTCGCCGCGGCGGCGCTGACCACGGCGCGCTCCCTCGAGCTGCCGACGATCCACACCGTGCACGGCTCGGCGCCGGTCCGGGGCCGGACCGCAGCGGCGATGGCGCCCCTCGCACGGCACGCGCACCGTGTGGTGACCGGGATCCGGCCCACGCGGCACCGCTTCACGGGGCATCCCATGGACGACGCGCGCCGCAACATGGCAGTGGCCGTCTCCGGGGCGGCCGACGTCGTCGTCACCCCGACGACGCGGCAGGCCCGCGTCCTGCGCGAGGCCGGCGTCGGCCCGGTCCACGTCGTGCCCAACGCCCTCGGCCGCCGACCGGTCGAACCGCCGCCGGCGCCGGAACTCGGCCCACTCCGGCTCGTCTGGGCGTCCCGGTTCACCCCGGACAAGCGCCTCGACGTCCTCCTCAACGCGATCCGGCTGGTGGAGATCCGACTCGGCGCACACGCCGTTCGGGTCGACGTCGCCGGCGGGACCGTCCCCCCGACCCGCACGCCGGTGTCGGTCCGTGTCCACGGCCGCCTGTCGTCGCAGGCCGTCCACGACCTGCTGCTGTGCGGGCACGCGGCGGTGGTCTGCTCGCTCGAGCACGACGGCCAACCGATGACCGCACTCGAGGCGTTCCGGGACCACCGTCCGGTCATCGTGTCCGACATCCGCCTGGCGAGTGAGTTCGGCTCCGCCGCCGTCCTGACCGACGACGAGACCGCGTTCGGGCTCGCCACGACGATCATCGAACTCGCCTCGGACCGGACGCTGCTGCGACCGCACACCGCCGCCGCGATCGAGCACGCCCGAGGCGTGACGGCGGAACGGCACACCGATCAGGTCCTCCGGCTGGTCGCCGGCAGCTGCCGTCCCTGAGTGACGGCTCCCCCGCGAGCGCGCGCCGCCCTGGGCGCACCACGGGACGGACGGGAGGCCCGGGGCGGGCCCGCCCCGGGCCTCCCGTCCGTCGGCGCGTCCAGACCACGGCGCAGGAAGAACGCCCCGATGAGGAGGGGGGATCTCATCGGGGCGTTCCGTTCGTGGGGCCGCGTCAGGCGGCGAGGCGCGCAGCGAGCGCGGTGGCGCGGGACCGGAGGTCCGCGTAGGTGGCCTCGTACGCGTCCGGCGTGCCGACGCGCGAGGGGTTCGGCAGCGACCAGTGCAGGCTGTCGCCGTCGTCGATCGACTCGTGCGCACGGTCGCAGACCGTGACGACCAGGTCGCCGTCGGCGACGAGGTCGCGGAAGGCTCGCGGGACGTGGCGGCCGAGGTCCAGGCCGTGGCGCTCCCCGACGGCGACCGCCCCGGGGGCGATGGCGGCCGCGGGACGCGTCCCGCCCGACAGCGAGCCGATCTCGCTGACCTGCGCCCAGACGCCCGCGGCCAGCGGGGAGCGCGCGGAGTTGCCGGTGCAGACGAACAGCACGCGGGACACCGGGCCGGGCACCGCCGCCGAACCGTGCGGGACACCGCTCGGTTCGAGGTGCAGGTAGCTGCGGCGACCGTCGCCGTCGGAGCGGCGGCGCGTGACCAGACCGGCCTGCTCGAGGACGCGCAGGTGATGCGCCAGGAGCGGGCCGGAGATCCCGAGGGCGGCCCGCACCTCGCTCGGGCTGGCGTCGGACGCGGCGAGCAGGTCGACGATCGCCAGGCGGGCGACGTCGCCGAGGGCCGCGTGCTGCGTCGCACGCCGCTCGAGGTCCTGCCGCCCGGTGTTCATCGGTTCAATGTTGACTGAACCATCTGCCGTCGTCAAGATGAGCGGGTGACGACCAGCCCCGAGCCCCTGCGGTCGTCCGCGGCATCGGTGTTCCTGGTGTTCCTGCGGCTCGGGCTGACCTCGTTCGGCGGGCCGGTCGCGCACCTCGGGTACTTCCGTGAAGCCTTCGTGGTGCGTCGCCGCTGGCTGCGGGACGACGCCTACGCCGACCTCGTCGCGCTGTGCCAGTTCCTGCCCGGACCGGCGTCGAGCCAGGTCGGGATGGCACTCGGGCTGCAGCGCGCCGGACTGCCCGGGCTCCTCGCGGCGTGGTGCGGGTTCACCCTGCCGTCCGCGGTGCTGCTCGTCGCGTTCGCCCTGCTGGTCTCCGGCACGCCCGACCTGGCCGGCGCCGGGTGGCTGCTCGGGCTGCAGGCCGCCGCAGCCGCGGTGGTGGCGCAGGCGGTGCTCGGCATGGCGCGCTCGCTCACACCGGACCGCCGTCGGGCGACCATCGCGGCCGCCGCCGCGGTCGTGGTGCTGCTCGTCCCCGGCCCGGCGGCGCAGGTCGCGGTCATCGCGGTGTGCGGTGTGGTCGGCGTGCTGTGGCTCGGTCGGGTGGTCGACTCGGTCGAGGATGTCGGAGACACCGAGGACGCCGGCTCCCAGATCGCCGTGCGCCTCCCCCGCTGGGTCGCCGTGTCGGCGCTCGTCGCGTTCGCCGCCCTGCTCGTCGCGGCACCCGTCGCCGCGAGCGGCACCGGGGCAGTGCGCCTGTTCGGGGTCTTCGCGCAGGCGGGCTCGCTCGTCTTCGGCGGCGGCCACGTCGTCCTGCCGTTGCTCGAGTCACAGACCGTGGCCACGCACCTGGTGGGCCACGCGGACTTCCTGGCCGGGTACGGCGCCGCACAGGCCGTGCCCGGGCCGCTCTTCACCTTCGCCGCCTACCTCGGCGCCGTCGCCGACGGCAGTCCGAGCGGGCTCCTCGGCGCTGCGGTGGCACTCGTCGCGATCTTCCTGCCGGCGGCGCTCCTGGTCATCGGTGCGCTGCCGTTCTGGCACGTGCTCCGTGCCCTGCCGTGGGCCCGGCGCGTGCTGGCCGGTGTGAACGCGGGGGTCGTCGGGCTCCTCGCCGCGGCGCTCTGGGACCCGGTCATCACCGAGGGGGTCCGCTCGGCACCCGCACTGGCGCTCGCCGTGGCCGCCTTCACCGCCCTCGCCCGCTGGTCCGCTCCCCCGTGGGCCGTCGTCATCGGAGCCGGCCTGCTCGGCGCCGTCGTCCTCTGATCGGAGCACTCCGCATGCCCACCGTCCTGTTCGTCTGCGTCCACAACGCCGGCCGCTCCCAGATGGCCGCCGGCTTCCTGCAGCACCTGGCGGGTGGCCGCGTCGACGTCCGGAGTGCCGGCTCCGAACCGGCCGACCAGCTCAACCCCGTGGTCGTCGCGGCGATGCTCGAGGAGGGCATCGACATCCGGAGCGAGCAGCCCGCGCTGCTCAGCACCGATGCCGTCCGCGCCGCGGACGTCGTCATCACGATGGGGTGCGGGGACGCCTGCCCGGTGTTCCCGGGCAAGCGCTACGAGGACTGGGAGCTCACCGACCCCGCGGGGCTCGACCTGGACGCCGTCCGGCCGATCCGCGACGACGTGCGCGCACGGGTGCAGGACCTGCTCGCCGGGCTTGCGATCGCCTGAGCGGCGACGTGAGCCGTCCCACAGGTCCGGACCGTCGATCACCAGCGGGAGCGGGTCACCCTGGCAGCGCGTGCACAGGCCACCCTGGAGGCGCGCACCGCGACTGAGAAGCCGGTCACGGTCGCAGCGCGTGGCGGCCCCAGGGCGCGCGTGGGCTTCCAGGGTCCGGTTCCATCGTTCTGCCGTGCAGACGACATCACTTCTCCCCATCATCGCCAAGGCGTGTGCGGTGGCAGCTCCGGTCGCCATCGCCGTGTCGCTCGTGGCCGGTCCGGCCGTGGCGGCACCCCTCCACACCTCCACCTCCGACACCACCACCACCTCCTCGCACCACACGGTGGACCGTGCGGCGCGGACGACCTCGGGTGGCACGGCGGTCTCGCGGCTCGACCGTCGTGCCGAGCAGCGCAACGAGGCCACGGTCCGGCACCTGTTCCGGTGCGCGTTCCGGTCCCCCGCGTCCGCGAAGGCCCGTGCGGCTGCACGGACCGCCGTCGCGACCGGTGCCGTCGCCCACGGTGCGACGAGCGCCTCGGGTCCGTCCGCGTTGCTCGCTGAGTTCACCGCCGACCGCTCCCGGGTGCCCGGCGCCCACGCCGTGATCAAGCACATCGCCGGTGACGCGGACCTGGTGGCCGTGCACTGGCAGATCACCGCGAAGCCGAAGGACGAACGCACCGGTGACGCTGCCGTCGACCTGTTCCGCATGCGCAACGGGCGCATCAGCGAGTGGTGGGCACTCCGTCAGACGGTCCCGACGGGCACGCCGGCCAGCGGCAACACGAACAGCATGTTCAGCGACCTGTACCCGGCCGCGAAGCGTGACCGTCACCTGACCGAGCGGCAGGAGGAGCACAACCGGGTGCTCGCGGTGACCGCGTACAACCGGCTGTTCCGCGACCACGACGTGTCCGTGCTGGACGAGAAGTTCGACCCGGCGTACCTGCAGCACAACTCGGTCGCCGCGAACGGCACGGCCGCGCTCAAGCAGTTCTTCGCCGGCAGCGCCGCGCAGAGCCTGCCGAAGCAGGAGTCCGTCATCTCGCTCGCCGACGGCGACCTGGTGTGGACGTTCTCGAAGCCGGTCGGTGCGAAGGCCGACGCCCCGTTCGGCGCGGCCGACCTGTTCCGGGTCGACGACAACCTGATCCGCGAGCACTGGGACGTCGTCCCGACGAGCTGAGGCTCGGCCGACGGAGCCGCGCGTCTCAGGACGCGCGGCTCCGTCGCGCCCGCTCCTTGATCGCGGTGATGACGGCCGTCTTCGCCTCGGCGTAGGCGTTCATGTCGTCCCAGCTCCGGTCGAGCAGCTCCCGCTTGGTCCGTTCGTACAGTGCCCGGTCGTCGGCGTCGGCGCGCAGGTGGTCCCGGAGGAGCAGGTACTCGTCGACCGCCGTCGCGCCCCGCTCGTAGACGTGCATGTGGACGTCACGGGCCGGCGTCCGGACCAGGCGGTGGCCCGGCTCGCGGACACGGAGCTCGTACCCGGCGGCGAGGAGCTGGTCGAGGTACGTGGCCTCGGCGGTGACGTCGGCGACGACGACCACGATGTCGACGATGGGTTTCGCTGCCAGGCCGGGGACGGCCGTGGAGCCGATGTGCTCGACGACCGGAGCGTCTGTGCCGGAGCCGGGGAGGGCCTCCAGGATGCGTCGCCGGTGGTCGGCGAAGACCGCAGCCCACGCGCTGTCGGCGGGGTGCAGGGTCACCGTGACCGGTTCCGGGCCGCCGATGATCTCGACGGTCGTGACGTCCGGGCGGGGGTGGTCCTCGTCGTGCTGCACCCGGACATGATCGCAGTCCGTGGTCGTGGTCGCGGTCGCGGTCGTCGATCGCGTCAGAGCTTCGCGGGGAACGCCGATCCGCGGCCGATGACGGTGAGGAGCGCCGCGACCGCCCCGAACACGATCATCACCACGGCGAGCACCAGCCCGTCGAAGGCCGTCAGCAGGGCGGCACCGAACAGGCCGGCCGCGAAGATCGCGATGTTGAACGCGACCGGCAGGAACGCGCTCGCGACGTCGGCGTCCTCGCCGCCGGCGGTCGTCAGGGCGGCCTGCAGCTGCGTGGAGGACCCGCCGAAGCCGATGCCCCACAGGCCCGCGGCCACCAGGACCGCGACCGGCGACGTGTGGCCGACGAGCAGCACCACCCCGGCCAGGACGAACAGGCCGACGCTGCCGTGCAGCAGAGGTCGGGGGTGCCGGTCGAGCAGCGCGCCCGTCACGACGACGCCGAGGATCGCGGCGATCCCGTAGACGAGCAGCACCAGCCCGGCGCTCAGGTCGGTGCCGGTCGCCCGCAGGTACGGCGAGATGTACGTGTAGATCGTGTTGTGCGCCACCATCCACGTCGCGATCACCGCGAGGATGACCGCGATGCCGCGGATCCGGAACACCCGCACGACGGACAGCTTCGCGGCGCTCGTCTGCCCCGGGGCATCCGGCACGAACAGCGCGATCAGCGCCAGCACCACCACGCCGACCAGGCTCAGCCCGATGAACGACGACCGCCAGCCCAGGGCGTTGCCGATGAAGGACCCGAGCGGAGTGCCCAGCGCGAACCCCACCGGCGCGCCCGTCGAGACGATCGCGAGCGACACCCCGGCGGAGCGGGCCGGGCTGATCCGCCGGGCGTAGGTGGCGAACATGCCCCAGATCGTCCCCGACATCGCGCCGGCGACGAACCGGGTGACCAGCGCGACCGCGACGTTCGGCGCGAACGCGGTCAGGGTGTTCGCGACGAGCAGCACGGCGATGGCGGCCACGATGAGCGGCTTGCGGCGGAACCCGCGCGTCAGGGCGATCGCCGGGACCGTGGCGATGACCGTGCCCATCGCGTACGCGCTGACGAACAGGCCGACCGTGCCCTCGCTCGTGCCCATCCCGTCGGCGATCGCGGGCAGCAGCCCGGCCGGCATCGTCTCCATGGCGACCAGGAGGAACCCGATCGCGGCGAGCAGGGTGAGCGGGAACCAGGGCAGTCGGCCGTCGGTCGCCCGGTCGGTCGTGGGGAGGTCGGAGGTCGTCGTGGTCACGGACCGACGGTAGGGGCATGGTCCGGCGGACAGGGAGGTTCGGCTGGACCCCGTTTCGCCGGAGCCTCACTGGGCGGGTGGTGGTGGGGCTTCGATGGTGGTGTCCACGAACGAAGGGAACACCATGACCGGAACCAGCACCTTCCTCATCACCGGCACGAGCCGCGGGATGGGCACCGACTTCGCCCGGGCCGCCCTCGACGCCGGGCACCGGGTCGTGGCGACCGGACGCGACCCCGAGCGGGTCCGCGCCGTCCTCGGCGACCACGAGCGCCTGCTCACCGTCGCGCTCGACGTGACCGACCCCGAGTCGGTCCGAGCCGCAGTCGACGCCGCGACCGACCGCTTCGGCGGCGTCGACGTCCTGGTGAACAACGCCGGGAGCTTCCAGGCCGGGTACTTCGAGGAGATCTCGGCCGAGCAGTTCCGCGCGCAGATGGAGACGAACTTCTTCGGGGCGCTCGCGGTGACGCGTGCCGTGCTCCCGGTCATGCGACGGCAGCGCTCCGGGCACGTCATCAGCATCAGCTCCACCGCTGGCATCGTCGCCGGCGCCGGTGGGAGCGCCTACTCGGCGTCGAAGTTCGCGCTCGAGGGCTGGATGGAGGCCCTGCACGACGAGGTGGCACCCTTCGGCATCCACACCACCGTGGTCGAGCCCGGCTTCTTCCGCACCGACCTGCTGGCCGAGGGCGACTCGACCTTCTGGGGCGACGTCGCCATCGACGACTACGCCCCGCTCTCGGACGGGTCGAAGGAGTTCTTCCGCGGCATGCGGGGCAACCAGTCCGGCGACCCCGCGAAGCTCGCGCAGGTGCTGCTGACGCTGATCGCGATGCCCGAGCCGCCGCTGCGGTTCGCCGCCGGCGCGGACAGCGTGGCGGGGATCGTGCAGAAGGGTCAGCAGCTCGTCGAGCAGGCGCAGGCGTTCCCCGAGCTGTCGACCACGCTCGACCTGGATGCGTGACGACTGCCCCTTGCCAAGTTTGGCTACGGGTATTAGCTTTTGAGTTACTACCCGTAGCCGAAGGAGCCACGTCATGCTCGAACACCTGGACACCGAGGGCGGCACGATCGCCTACGACCTCTCCGGAACAGGCCCGCTCGTGGTCCTCGCCCACGGCATGGGCGACAGCCGGCACGCCTACCGTTTCGTCGTACCGGAGCTCGTCGCGGCCGGCTACCGGGTGGCGAACGTCGACCTCCGCGGCTGCGGCGACTCGAGCACCGGGTGGGACGGCTACCAGCGCACCGACATCGCACGTGACCTCGTCGCCGTGGCCCGCCACCTCGGTGGCCCGGCCGTGGTCGTCGGGCAGTCCATCAGCGGGGGCGCGGCGACCATCGCCGCAGCCACCGCACCGGACCTGGTCGCGGGCATCGTCGAACTGGCGCCGTTCACGCGCAAGCAGTCCGTCGACCTGGGCGGACTCCTGCGCAACCGCCGACACCGCGCCGGCACCGTCCAGCTTGCGCGGGTCATGACGAGCGGCAGCCTGCCCGGCTGGCTCGCGTACCTCGACATCGCGGTGCCCACCAAGCCCGCCGACTGGGCGACGGAACGCAGCCGCATCGAGACGACCCTGCGGCAACCGGAGCGGATGGCGGTCCTCCGCGCCATGACCCGCACGTCGCCCGCCGACGCCGGCGAGCAGCTGGGTGCCGTCCGGTGCCCCGTGCTCGTCGTCGAGGGCAGTGCCGACCCGGACTGGGCCGTGCCCCGTGCCGAGGGCGAGCGGATCCTCGCCGACCTGCCGGACGGCCTCGGGGAACTCGCCGTGATCGACGGCGCCGGCCACTACCCCCACACCGAGACGCCGGCAGCACTCCTCGCCCTGCTGCTGCCGTTCCTCGCCCGCACGCTGCCCGTCGCAGGTCCCGTTGCCTAGGGCGGGGCTCGACCCGGCGACCGTCACCGAGGCCGCGGCGACGCTGGCCGACGAGATCGGCCTGGCCCAGCTGAGCATGAGCCTCGTCGCCGACCGCCTCGGGGTGAAGGCACCGTCGCTGTACAAGCACGTCGACGGGCTCGGCGACCTCACGCGCAGGATCGCGATCCTCGGTGCGAACGAGCTCGGTGACGCGCTCCGCGACGCCATGCAGGGGCGCAGCGGTCGGAGTGCGCTCGAGGCGGCGGTGCAGACCGTGCGCCGGAGCGTCCGGGAACACCCGGCGCGGTACCAGGCAGCCGTCAGCGTCCGGCCGACCGGTGCCGATGACCCCCTGGCGGTCGCACTCGGCCGCACCCTGGCGTCCTTCGCCGCGGCGCTCCGCGACTACCCGCTCGACCCGGCCGACGAGGTCCACGCGCTCCGGGTGCTCCGCAGCGTCCTGCACGGGTTCGCCACGATCGAGGCGTCCGGCGGGTTCCAGATGGACACCGATGTCGATGCGAGTGCCGCGTGGATGATCGACTTCCTGGATCGCGGCTTCCGTGCCGCGACGACACGGTGACCGTCACCACGGCGGCGCGCCCGTCGAGGCCCGTCGGTCACGACCCGCTCCGTGGCGGTCTGCGGTTCCTGGCGGAGCTCGTCGCGTGGGTGGCCGTTCCCTGGGCGCTCTGGCCCCACTCGCCGGTGCTCGCGATCGCCGCCGTCCTGGTCCTCGTCGTGCCGCCGGCGGTGTTCGGGACCCCGGGCGACCGCCCCGGCGGTGACCCGCCGGTCGCGGCACCGGGAGCGGTCACCATCGCGTCGGTCCTCGCGCACCTCGTGGGGGCGGTCGCTGCAGCCTGGGTCCTGTGGCCGACGGCGGTCGCGATCGTCGTCACCGCCCTGTGCGTCGCCGTCGTCGTCTCGGAACAGCCACGGTGGCGCGCGCTGGTCGGACGCGGGCGCTGAGCCGTTCGTAGGCTGACGCCATGGCAGCAGCAGACGAGACCGGTCCGTTCTGGCACGGCACAGTGGCAGCCCTGCGGCCCGGGGAGTTCCTCTCCCCCGGTTTCCGCTCGAACTACCGCCCCGACGTCGTGATGAACCACGTCTACTTCACGGCGACCCGCGACGGAGCAGGGCTCGCGGCCGAACTCGCGGCCGAGCTCGTGCCCGGCGACCGCGAGCCGCGTGTGTACCGCGTCGAGCCGACCGGTCCCTTCGAGGACGACCCGAACGTGACCGACAAGAAGTTCCCCGGCAACCCGACCCGGTCGTACCGCAGTGCCCTCCCGCTCCGCGTGGTCGGCGAGGAGACCGGGTGGACACGGCTCGCCCCAGAGGCGTTGCGCCAGTGGCGGGAACGGCTCGTCGCGCTCCCGCCCGAGGGACGCGGCGAGATCGTCAACTGACCGACGTCAGGCCGCGATGATGTTCGGGGCGAACCGGCACCAGTAGTCCGTGATCGGCCCGTCGGACTCGCGGATGCCGACTCCGAAGGACTCGCCGCCCACGACCCACGACCCGAGCACCGGGTGGTTGTGTCCGTTCGACCCCGGGAAGTCCGGGAGCTCGTGGTACTGCTGCCACACCCGTTCGGCCCCGGTGCCGGGGCGCCGGTACTCGCGACCGTTCGTCGTGACCGAACCGTCGGCTCGGTGGACCGCGATGCCGTCGCCCTCACGCCCGAACACGGGCTTCACGACGAAGTCGCGCATGCCGTTCGGACCGTCCGCGAAGGCCGGCAGCAGGTTCGGGTGGCCAGGGAACAATCGCCAGAGCGCGACGAGCAGCAGCTTGTTCGACAGGAACATCTTCCACGCCGGCTCGTACCAGCGGCCGAGCCGCCCGCGGTCGCTGACCAGGAAGGCGCCGAACTCCTCGTCGCCCTGCGCCCGGTCGTCCCCGGAGACGAGGTCCTCCCACGGGTACAGCTTGAAGAGGTTGCGGATCACCGGGTACTGGGTCCCAGGCTCGTCCCCGGGCAGCGTGAACACGCTCCGCGACGAACCGGCCGGCTCCTGGTCGCCGACGAACTGGCGGGCCGTCGGGTGCCAGCCGATGTCCTTCATCTCGATGCCGGTGTGCTCCCACCCGGCCTCCCCCGCCAGGTCGCGCATGTAGGCCACGGTGTCCCAGTCCTCGCCCGCCGTGTCGAGGTCGGAGTGCGCCACGAACAGTCGGCCACCGTCCTCGGCGCGCAGGGATTCGTGCAGCAGTGTCCGCCAGCGCGCCACCATCGCCTCGTGGATGCCGTTCCACTGGTCGGTCTCGGCGGACAGTTCGCCGGTGGTGAGCCGGTCCTGCATCCAGTGCCACTGCGTGACCGATGCCTCGATCAACCCGGTCGGGGTGTCCCCGTTGTACTCGAGCATCTTGGCGGGTGAACCGTCTCCGGCGTACGCCAGGTCGAACCGCGCGTACAGGTCGGGCTCATCGTGCTCGAGCGACCACGAGGCGAGGTCGAACCCGGCTCGCGTCAGGCCCAGCGTGCCGAGGGCGCCGGTGGCGAGGTACCGGGCGGCTTCGAGGCACATCCGGTGCAGTTCCTCGGTCTGCCGCTCGAGCGCCTCGACCTCCGGCAGCGTGAAGACGTACGCGGCGGTGTCGTTCCAGTACTCGACGGGCGTGCCGTCGTCGCGGACGGACCGCGAGTAGATCAACCCGGTCTGCTGGATCCGGCGCCGCCAGTCCGGACGCTCGGGGAACTCGATGCGCTCCATCAGCCGCCGAACCCACCGTGACCGCCGGCTCCGCCGAAGCCGCCCTTGGTGACGGAGCTCCCACGGGACGAGACGCCGGCCTTCGCGGTCTTCCCGGCGGGCAGGGCGCTCGTGCCGCCGGAGACCGCGTCCCCCACGCCGGGGACCCTCGTGGCACGGTTGGCGAAGAGCGGCAGGAAGTACCAGCCGGCGTGCCCGCCGTGGTTGTTGCAGTCGTCGTCCGGCAACCGCTTCTCGGTCGCGTTGTCGCGGCAGATCTTCGCGTAGTCGCTGTCGACGCCGGCTCCCTCGCCACACCCGGTCAACGACGCTGCCAGGGCTGCGACCACCCCGATGGAGACGACACGGGAAGCACGGCGACGAACACTCACGAAGGGGAACAGTACCGCTCCCCATGGACCGGTGTCCGCGTCGGCACCTCGACCAGCGCAGACGATCGTCTGGCGAACCGGTAGCGTGTGCGGTGGCGGCAGCCGCCGCACACCGTCCACGAAGGAGCCGACCATGCCGCGGAGCACCGATCGGGTCCGGGCGTCTCCGATCGTCCTCGCCGTGGGGATCGCCGCGCTCGCCGTCGCCATCGCCCTGCCCGCGCCGTTGCCGACCACGCCGGGTCCCGAGACGATCGGCCTCGGCGCATCCGGCACACTCGGCCCCGCGCTCGGGGTACCGCCCGTGACGAGTGGCGCGCACCGGTTCGCGATCCGCCCACCACGGACGGTCGGCACCAGCGGAGTCGTCAGGGTGCGGTTCGCCGGACTGGGCACCCCCGGTGCCGTCGTCGTCGTCCACTACGGCAGCCCCGGGGACGACTCCGGGAACGAGCGCGTCGCGGAGATCGAGCCGGGCAGCAGCGCCGTCGGCTCGACCGGCCGGTTCGCCTTCACGGCGGCACTGCCCGAGCTGCCCCGTGGAGCCGACCGGGCGTCCTGGAGCGCCCGGCTGATCGACCCCACGTCGCTGGCCGTCCTCGGCCGCGTCGAGGGCATTCACCTCGTCGAGCACACCGAGCGCTGACCACCGATCCACGGCCGGCACGATGAGAGGGCGCGCAGGGTGCTGGCTCCCGTCCCGTCCTGCGGCTACGTTCGCTAGACGAACGTCTGGCCAGCAGTCAGCGGCGAGACCTGACCTCGAGGAGCCCCCGTGTCGACACCCCATCGCACCCCGTCATCCCGACCCGCGTCCATCGCACTCGGGGCCGCGCTGCTCCTGACCCTCGGCCTCGCCGGCTGCTCCACGGCCGGATCCGCAGCACCCTCACCCTCGCCGTCCCCGGCCGCGCAGGGCGACGCTCCCGCGACGACCGGCTCGTCACCGTCGGTCGACGTGACCGTCGCCGCGACGACACTCGGCAAGGTCGTCGTCGACGGCAAGGGCATGACCGCCTACTACTTCGACGCCGACGTCAAGGACTCCGGGAAGAGCACCTGCACCGGAGGCTGCGCGACCGCGTGGCCCGCGATCGAGGCGACGACCACGACGCCGAAGGTGTCCGGCATCACCGGCAAGGTCGGCACCATCACGGGCGTGGACGGTGGACGGCAGATCACGATCGACGGCCGACCGATCTACACCTTCATCGGGGACAAGAAGGCCGGTGACGTGACGGGTCAGGGCGACAAGGGTGTCTGGTACGTCGTGAACCCGGACGGCTCCGAGCAGAAGAAGTAGGCCACGCACCCCGGCGGGACGGCAGGGACGCCACGCCCGCCGGGGTCAGCCCTCGGGCTCGGCCGGGTGCCCGCCCACGCGCACGGGCTCCACCTGCTCGAGCAACGCGTGCACACCCGGCAGACCGAGCCCGGTGAACAGCGCCGCCCACAGATCCCGGAGCTGCCCCTCGGTGTCCCGCGTCAGCCGGGCGCTCGTCCGGGCCCACATCACCCCGAAGGTCGACGTCAGCACGAGGTCCGCCGCACGTGCCCACTCGGGGTCGGTGGCCGGTCCGGTGCCACCGCTCGAAGCCGAAAGGTGCCGACGGACGTAGTCGTCCCACGTGAAGACCCGTGGAATCACTTCCCCCGCACCGCGGAGTTCGTGACTCAGGCGGATCGCCCCGGCAGCCACCGGACACCGTATGGCGTCGGAGCAGGCGGACGTGAGCATGACGAGCAGGTGTTCGAGCCCCTCGGGCTGCCGGATCAGCGAGTCGATCGCCGCCCAGCGAGCCTGCTGCCGCTCGATGACCGCGAAGGCGAGTTCGTGCTTGGACGAGAACACGTGGTAGCCGATCGCCGACTTCGGGCGGTCCATCGCGGCGGCGACCCGTGCGAACGAGGTCCCCGCGTAGCCATGGCTCGCGAACACCGCCGCCGCAGCCTCGATGATCTGCTCGCGGGTCCGGGTCTTCGCCTGCTGCCGCTGGTTCATCGCACTCCTCGGTCGGGTCTTGGTTCATCATACGAACGTCTGGCCAGGAGTCGTCAGCGGTCACGCCGGGCGCAATGCCTCTGATCTCCTCAGCTTCAGCATTTCGCTAGACGATCGTCTGGGGCATTGTTAGCGTTCACGCACACCGGGCCCCCAGGCCCGCACCCCCACGAACCAGAGGAGTCCCCATGCGTTCGACCCCGTCCACCCACCGCTCCCCGTCGGTCCGCCGACTGACCGTGCTCGCGACGTGCGTCACCCTCGGCGGTGCGCTCGCCGCAGGCGTCCTGGTCCCCGCGCAGGCCGGAGCTGCCACGATCTCCCACACGACGCACGCCACACACACCTCGACCCGGGCTGCGGCCGTGGCGTTCACCGCGAAGACCCACGGCGGGCCCGACCGGAGGAGCTTCACCGGCATCACCTTCGCCGGGACCGGGAAGCCCGGCGCCCTGGTCATCGTCTACTACGACGCACCGGGCAAGCCGCGCGGCCTGTTCAACAAGCACATCGCCGAGGTCACTTCGGGGGACGACGTCGTCAGCGCCAGCGGCCACTACCGCTTCACCGCCGCGTTCCCGGACCTGCCGCGCGGCACCACGACGCTGCACTGGCACGCCCGTCTCGGTGACCCGGACACCCTGTCGGTGATCGGACGCGTCAACGGCACCCGCACGCTCGGCTGACCCGTGACCCGCCACCCGCAACCGGCGCTCGTCCGCACCCTGGCCGTCGCCGTGTCCCTGGCGGCCGTCGTCGGGGCCACCCTCACCTGGGCTCCGTCGGCCTCGGCCACCACGAGCGACCCCGACCGGGTCGCAGCGCCGATCATCGCCGGCACCGAGGTCGGCGTCCCCGGCGGCACCTGCACGGTCGGTGCCGTGCTGGCCGCCAAAGGGTTCCGGAGCCAGCTGAAGCAGTACCAACGGGCGACCCGGTGGGTCGTGCTCGCGAAGCACTGCGCGCCGCTGCAGGCACCCGTGCAGCTCGCCGGCGCGCCCGTCGGCCACGTGGTCTGGCAGTCCGCGGAGTCGGACCTCGAACTCGCCGTCGTCCCGCCCCTGGCGTGCACCCGGGCCCGGGCGGCGACCGGGTCGTGCGACCCGTCCGTCGCAACGTGGACGCCCCGGGCATCGGGTCGTGTGTTCAACCGGGTCGACGGGGTCGTGGCACGCGCCGCCGTCCGCGGCACGGGTCGGCCGGACGCGGACTCCTTCTGCACCAGCGGCGCGGTGAGCGGCGTGCTGTGCGCGTGGACACCCACCGGCGTCCCGGCCACGACGCCGTCCGGTCCCCGCCACCTCGCGGCTGCCAGCACCGACTCGGACGTGCCCATCGCAGCAGGCGACTCGGGCGGACCGGTGGTCAGCTCCGGGAACCGGCTGTACGGGATCATCTCGAGCAGCACGACGAGGGCGGCGACGGGCGCGACGAGCACGACGGGTTCGACGGGTTCGACGGTGCTGCTCTACACGCCCGCCCAGCAGGTCCTCACCGAGCTCTTCCGGTACCGGCTGGCCCCGGCGCCCTGAGCCGCTGGCCGCTGGGTGGGCGACTGAGCGCTGCCTCATGACCCGGACACGCCCCGGCCACCTCGCCGCCACACCGCCGACGACCCGCGCCGCGATCCTGCGGGGAGCCGGACGCCACCACGTCCGGCTCCCCACGACCCCCGGGTCCTGATCAGATCGAGGTTGCCCCGTGTCCCCGCTTCGCCGCTCCCCACTCACCCACTCCCCACTCACCCGTTCGCCGCGCACCACCCGCGTCGCAGCGACCGCCCTCGCCGGCTTGGCCGTCGTCGCCTCCGCCGCGTTCTCCGTCACGGCAGCCCACGCCGACGACACCCTGCAGCCGGCCTTCACCGCCGCCGACCACCCGATCACCGACGTCCCCGGGCTGGTCAACGGCCGCGAGCTCGCCGCGGTCCACGGCCGTTCCGGTCAGACCGTGAACGCCCCGCGCCTGATCCGCTCCGAGTCACTCGACAAGATCACCGCGGCCGGGGCCGCGACGCTCGCCGACGAGTACCACGTCGACCTCGTCGTCGACCTCCGCACGCCGTCCCAGATCACCGCGAAGCCCGACGTCGCGATCCCCGGTGCGCGCCACGTCGACATCTCGATGTTCGGCGCCGACGGCGACTACAGCGACGACACGGCGATGTACCACGACCTGGTCGACAAGGGCCGGGTCGACCAGGCGACACCCGGGTCGATGATCACCGCGTACCGCCGGGTGCTCCGGATCCTCGCCACGCACACCAGCGGCACGGTCCTGATCCACTGCTCGCACGGCATGGACCGCACCGGCACCGTCGTGGACCTGCTCGACCGGGTCCTCGGCGTCGACAGCGCGGACATCCTGCACGACTACCTGCTCTCGAACACGCAGCTCGGGGTGACCTGGGCGACCCCGCAGCTGCTGCAGGGCACCTTCGAGCAGGACATCGCGACCGAGTACGGCGGCATGGGCTCCTACCTGACCGACACGATCGGCGTGACCAAGCACGAGGCTGCCGCCCTGCGCGAGCGTTTCCTGGTGTCGAACGACCCCACCGTGTCCTCGATCACGGTCGCTGGCGTGCGCGTCCACCTGCCCGCCGCTGCCTCGTCGCACGGTGCGACCGTGACCGCTCCGGTCCGGACGCTGCGCGTCGCCGACGTCCACGTGCACACGACGAACCCGAACGCGGCCGCCGCAGTGCACGTGTCCGGCCGGACGGCACGCATCACGGTCACCGCCCAGGACGGCACCACGACGAAGGAGTACCGGCTGACGGTCCGTCGCCCGGCGACGAAGCGCTAGCCCGGGACCCACGCCGACCGCCCGCCAGCCGCGCCGGGCGGTCGGCGTGACCAACTGTTCACCACCACCGTCGCCCGGTCCGGGCGTCCCTCCGGCTACCGTGACAGTCGTGCAGTCCTCCAGACAACGGCGCCCGCAGTGACCGGACACCCCGCCGTCCCGACCATCCACGACGTCGCCGCCCTGGCCGGTGTGTCGAAGTCGGTCGTCTCCCGCGCCCTCGCCGGCGCGTACGGCGTGGCTCCGTCGACGACCGAGCGGGTCAAGCGGGCGGCGCTCGACCTCGGCTACGTCGCGAACGCGAATGCCCGCGGCATGTCGGCACACCGCACGCACACGCTCGGGGTGTTCGTCCGCGACGCCTCCACCCCCTTCTACGGGCACCTGCTGACCGCGTTCCAGCTGCAGGCCGCGGCCCGCGGGTACCGCGTCGTCACCGCCACCGGTGCGGGGTCGTTCCCGGTCAGCGAGGAACGCCGGGCGCTCGAGACCCTGGCCTCCCTGCGCGTCGAGGGGCTCATCGTCTGCAGCGGCGCCCTGCCGATCGCCGACGTCCTGCCGTTCGCCCGCCGGATCCCGACGGTGGTGTCCGGGCGCCCCGAGACGAACGATGCGGTGAGCAGCGCGTACTGCGACGAGCGCGGTGGCGGACGCGGCCTCGCCGACCACGTCGCGGACCTCGGACACCGACGCGTCGCCGTGCTGACCGTCACACCGTCCGGATCCCTGACGCAGTCGGCACGGACCGACGCGATGGTGCGCCGACTCCGTGCGCGCGGCGCCGAGGTGCTCCGGATCCGCTCCGAGGACCACGGCGCAGACCCCGAGGACCTCGACTCGTTCCTCGAGCAGGTCCTGCGGGCGGGCGGCGTGACCGCGATCATGGCGCCGAGCGACCGCTGGGCCGTCGGTGTGCTCGAGTCGATGCGCCGCCGCGGCCTCCGTGCGCCGGACGACCTGTCGGTCACGGGCTACGACGGCGTCGCCCCGCTCGCGACCGAGCTGCTCGGCATCACCTCGTGGCGACAGCCGCTCGGCCTGATCGGCCGTCTGTCCGTCGACGACGTGGTCGACCAGATCGACGGCCGTTCGACGGGCGTCGCCCACAACGCGGTCGACGGCACCCTGGTGCCGGGCCGGACCGCCGCCCGGGTCTGACCGCCGCTCGGAGCGCACCGATGAGACGGACTGGCCCGCTGCCGCCGACACCCATCGTTCACCGTTCCGTCACGGACGAACGGGTGAGATCCGAGCCCGTCCGGTCGATGATGGGGAACGTTCCCGACCATCGGGAACGTTCCCCATCCCCGATCCCGGACGGACCCATGCCCCAGAACGTCACCGCCAAGCTGCCGCGCGACCCGAGCGACCCGTACCGCCACGGCATCTACCTGCGGCCGGACGCCCGCACCTGCCGGGCCGTCACCGTCGTCACCGACCAGCTCCGGGCGCAGTACGGCCTGCTGTCGGCCGGCGCCTTCCCGCCGCACGCCACACTCGTCGGCAGTCAGCCGTTCGGCAGCCACGAGGACCAAGTCATCGCGGCCGTCACGGCACTGTTCGACGGCCGACCGGGGTTCGACGTCCACAACGCCGGCGTCCGTGAACAGGGCATCGGGTTCGTCTACGACGTCGCGACCCGACCGGACGGCTCGCACAACGACGACTTCGTCCGGCTCGCCGCCGACATCGACGCCGTGGTCGCACCGTTCCGGCAGCCGATGCAGGTCCCGCTGGCGAACGACTACGACCCGGAGCAGTACCGCGCGCACCTCTCCCTCGCCTCGCACGACCTGTACGGCCGGCCGGACCTGCACGACGAGGTCGGCGCGTTCATCCGCGGGCTCGACGTCGACGTGCCGACCGGGTTCCGCGGCGACACCGTCGTGCTCTACCGCACCGCGAGCCCGGACTGGTCCGGTCGCTGGTGGCAGACGATGACCTGGGAGCACGTCCACACCTGGAAGCTCGCCTGACCGTGGCCGCGACCCTCCGCGACGTCGCCGAGCGCTGCGCCGTCTCGCGATCGCTCGTGTCACTCGCCCTGCGGGGCGACGACGGTGTGTCCCGGCCACGTCGGGAACTCGCGGTGCGGACGGCGGACGAGCTGGGCCTCCCGGTCGGGACGCTCGCCAGGCGACGCGCGCAGGGCGCGCCGCTCGTGCTGGGCGCACTCGTCACCGAAGCCGCGAACCCGTTCCACGACGAAGCACTCCGGAGCGCACGCGCGACCGCGCAGACCCTGGGGTTCGCGCTCCGCGTCGTGGACGCGTTCCGTGACCCTGCCCGGCTGGCCGACGGCCTGGAGGCCCTGCACGCCTCCCGCGGATCGGCCGACGGTGTCCTCGGGGTCGCGGTCCTGAGCAGTCGGCTCGCCCCGGCACGGCTCGCTGCGGTCGCGCGCGACCTGCCGGTCGCGGTCCTCGGGTCGAGCGGGTCGGCGCTCGCCGGTCTCGGACTCGACACCGTGCGCGCCGACGAGGAGGCGGGCATGCGCGCGCTGGTGCTCCACCTCGCCGCACTCGGGCACCGGCGCACGTGCTTCGTGGCGGAGTCCGACCACCCCTCGACGACGCGTCGTGCCGTCGCGCACGCCGCGGTCACCGCACAGCTCGGCGCACCGGGCGACCACCGAGTCGACGACGTCGAGGCCCTGGCGGCGGACCCGGCGCGGATCGCCCGGCACCTGGGTGACGGGGTGACGGCGTTCGTCGCGACGAACGACGCGACCGCGGCGCGGCTCGTGGCGATCGCCGACGGCGCGGGGCTCGCGCTCCCCCGGATGGCGGCGGTGACCGGGTTCGACGGCACCGGTCTCGGCGAACGACTCGACCTGACGAGTGTCGACCAGCCGCGCGTCCGGATGGGCGCGCGGGCGGTCGAGCTCGTGGTCGAGCGGCTCCGGGGTCGCCGCGGCGACCGGCACGAGGTGCTCCCGACGCACCTGCTGCCGCGTGGGTCCACCGCGAGGGCGGTCGCCGGGCACCCGCTCGGCTGACCGCTCGCGGCGCCCACGTCGAATCGGTCGGCGGGCCGGTCTGCGGCTCAGTCGGCGGGCCGGCTGGCAGCTCGGTCGGCGGCTCAGTCGGCGGCGGTCGTGGCCGACAGCTCCTGCACCCGGCGCACCAGCTCGGCGTGCGATCCCCCGGCGCCGGCGGCGACGTAGTCGTCCGCCAGGTGGGCGCGGTCGACGACCTCGCCCCGACGGAAGCCCCGGAACCACCCGCCGGCGCGGTCGAGCACCAGCGCTCCGGCGGCGACGTCCCACGGGTGCGTGGCGAAGCCCATCGTCACGTCCGACCACCCGGCGGCGACGTGCACCAGGTTGAGGGCACCGCTGCCGAGGCTGTGGTGGTGGCGGTACCGGAGCGTCAGGTCCCGGAGCAGGTCGAACGCCGCTGCTTCGCCGAGCAGGTCCAGGTCCTGCTGCACGGGGAAGCTCGTCAGGACCGTCGCTGCGTCGTCCGGCCCCGACGACGAGTGCATCGGGGCGCCGTCGAGCCAGGCGCCGACGTCGTCCGCCGCGAACACGTGGTCCGCGACCGGGTCGAAGACCACCCCGGCGACGACCTCGCCGTCGACCTCGGCCGCGATCGAGATGCACCAGTACGCGAGTCCGCGGGCGAAGTTCGCGGTGCCGTCGATCGGGTCCACGATCCACCGGACCACGGGGTCCGCGGTGCTGCCGGTGGTGCCGGTGGTGCCGCCTTCTTCGCCGAGCACGACGGAGCCCGGCACGGCCGCGGTGAGCACCGCCGTGATCGCCTCTTCCGCGGCGCGGTCGTGGAGGGTCACCACGTCGTGCGCATCGCGCTTCGTGCTGATCGTCATCGGGGCGCGGAACACGGCGAGCAGGTCGGGCGCGACGGTGCGCGCGGCCTCCTCGGCGATCGCCCGGAGTGTCTGGGGAGCAGGAACGGTTCGCATGGTCCCCGGTTCTACGACGTCGAGGCCCCTGGACGGCGAACCACGCCGGTCGACGGGCCGAACCCGAGGTGAACGCGCGGCGTGCGGCGATGAACGTCGGCACCCGATCGGCGGAGGGGTTGAACGCGGCGTGAACGGGTGACGGCGGGTGGTCGACGTGCCTTGACCGGTCTCCGACCCCCGCCGCACAGTGGAGTCGTTCCCGGTTAGGGAACGTTCCCTACTCGGAGGAGTCCGCCCCATGACGGTCCCCGTCAGGTCCGGCCTGGTCGCCGGTCCCCGGCGTACCGCAGGGTCGCCGCGGTCATCGCAGTCGCCGCGTCCACCCCGGGCGACCAGGACGACGAGGTCCTCGTTGCGCTCGGACCGACGGCTCGGTCTGGTGCTCCTCGCACCGGCGCTGCTCGCGTTCGCGGTCTTCGTCTTCTACCCGCTCGGCCGCGTCCTGGTCCTCAGCACCCAGGGCACCGACATCTTCGGTCAGCCGGCGGGCTCGGTGGGGCTGCAGAACTACGTCCGCACGTTCACCGACCCCGCGTTCGGACGGACGATGCTGACCACCGCGGTCTTCTGCGTCGGCGTGGTCGTCGGCCGCATCGTGTTCGGTCTGCTCGTCGTGATCCCCCTGACCGTGAAGCTCCGCGGCCTGCCGGTCTTCCGCGCACTCCTGACGGCACCCATGGTCGTGTCCGTGTCAGCGGGGTCCGTCGCGTTCGCGGCGATGCTCGCACCCGGCAACGGGCTGCTGAACACGGTGATCACCCAGTTCGGCGGCGCGCCCGTGCCGTTCCTGACGAGTACACAGTGGGCCCTGGCGAGCGTCATCGTCGTGACGATCTGGGGGTCGCTCGGGTTCACCGTGCTGCTCCTGCTCGGAGCGTTCGGCGCCATCGACCAGGACGTTATCGAGGCGGCGCACCTCGACGGTGCCGGGCCCGTCCGGACGCTCTGGTCGATCTCGTTGCCGCTCGTCACGCCGACGCTCTTCTTCGTCGTCGTGACCGGCACCGTCGAGGCGCTCACGACCTTCGGGCAGATCCAGATCCTCACCGGCGGTGGTCCGGCCGACTCCTCGAAGACCCTCGTCTACGCGATCTACCAGCAGGCGTTCGGGTCGGGCAGCGCGAACTTCGGCCTCGCCGCCGCGCTCGGGGTCGTCCTGTTCCTGCTGGTCCTCGGGCTGTCGCTGGTGCAGTTCGGCATGTTCGAGAAGCGGGTGAACTACTGATGCGCCCCGTCACCGCGCGCCGGCTCCGGAGCGTCTTCGTCTCCGCCTGGCTCGTCATCGCGGTCGTCGTCGTCTGCTTCCCGCTCTACTACGTGTTCGAGGGCGCGCTCACCCCGACTCGGTACCTGGACCAGGGCCTCGCCGGTCTCGTGCCGATCCACCTGACGCTCGACAACATCGTCCGGGCCACGCAGGTCGTCCCGCTCGGGCAGCAGTTCCTGAACAGCGTCGTCGTCACCCTCGCCCAGACGGTGCTGCAGGTCGTCATCGGCATCATCACCGCCTACGCACTGGTGTTCTGTCGGCTCCGGGGCACCCGTGCCCTGTTCCTCGTCCTGCTCGCCAGCATGATGATCCCCGGCGAGACGACGCTGATCGCGAACTACCTGACCGTCTCGTCGTGGCACCTCATCGACACGCTCCTGGTCGTCTTCCTGCCGTTCGTGGCCTCGGCGCTGACGATCTTCCTGTTCCGCCAGGCGTTCCTGAGCTTCCCGGACGAGCTGCGCGAAGCGGCGGTGCTCGACGGCGCCGGACACTTCCGGTTCATCCGGTCCATGCTCCTGCCGCTCACCCGCCCGACGCTCGTCTCGGTCACCCTGGTGAGCGCGACGGCCGCCTGGAACGGGTTCTTCTGGCCGCTCCTCGTCACCAACTCGCCGGAGCACCGCACCGTGCAGGTCGGCATCGCCCAGCTGTCCGACGCCGAGGCCGCCGACATCGGCGTGGTCCTCGCCGGCGCCGCCATGGTGACCCTCCCCGTCCTGGTCCTCGTCCTCGTCGCCCAGCGGTTCCTCGCCGGCGGCCTCACCGCCGGGGCGCTCAAGTGACGACTCGTTCGCTCCCCTCCCCGACCCCCGCCCGCCCCACACCCGAAGGACGCACCATGCCCGCACATCGTTCCACCGCCCTCACCGCACTCGCCACCGGGGCCGTCGCGGTCCTCGCCCTGACCGGGTGCTCCACGTCGAGCTCCGCGTCGGACAGCTCCGGCCCCGTCACCGTCGACTTCTGGCACGCCATGTCCGGGCCGCCCGCGACCGAGCTCGACGCGCTCGTCGCCCGCTTCAACAAGGAGAACGACCAGCACATCACCGTGAAGTCGTCGTTCCAGGGCGACTACGCGGCCGTCCAGACGAAGTACACGGCGGCGGTGCAGTCCGGCTCGACGCCGGACCTGCTCATGATGAACGACGTGTCGACCGGCTTCATGATCGACTCCGGCCAGACGGTGTCCCCCGCGAAGATCAGTGGATCGACGTCGGGCACCGACACGATCGCCCCGGCCGCCGCCACGTACTACAGCGACGGCACGTCACTCGCGGCGATGCCGTTCTCGGTCTCGATGCCCGTGCTCTACCTGAACAAGGCACTCGTCGCGAAGGCCGGCCTCGACGCGACGAAGCCGCCGAAGACGCTGGCGCAGGTCGCGACCTGGGCCGAGAAGATCCACGCCGCGACCGGTGGCTACGGCATGAGCATGAACATGGGCGACTCGTGGATGCTCGAGGAGCTCAGCGCCTCGGGCGGCCAGCCCTTTTGCACGCCGGACAACGGGCGGAAGGGCAAGCCGGTCACCGGCGTTTCACTCACCTCGGACACCCAGGTGCAGTTCATGACCACGCTGCAGAAGCTCTACCAGGACGGCGCCGCCCTGAACCCCGGCACCGACTCGACCGTGCAGAACTCGGCGTTCTCGAGCAACAAGGTGGGCATGCTGCTGACCTCGTCCGGCGCCTACACGACGGTCGACCCGGACGGCTCGAAGTCCGTCGTCGCCCGGTTCCCCACCACGTCGGCCTCCGACGACGCGGGGCAGGTCATCGGCGGCAACGCGCTGTGGATCTCCGGCAAGGGCCACTCGTCCGCCGAGCAGCAGGCGTCGTACACGTTCGCCAAGTGGCTCCAGACGCCGGACGTGCAGGCCGAGTGGGCGAAGGCGACCGGCTACGTCGCGATGAACACCGACGCCCAGGACACCACCGTGGGCAAGCGCTCCCTGTCCGACCCGAACATCGCCACGATGTACCAGCAGCTCGCCGACGACCCCACGAGCGTCGCCGCGGCGGGCTGCATCACCGGAGCGTTCCCGACGGTGCGCGCCACCGTCATCGGCGCCTTCAACCGGATCGTCGAGGGTGCCGACGTCGAGTCGACCATGACCGATGCGGAGCAGCAGGCCGGCAAGCAGATCGAGTCGTACAACGAGGCCGCGGGCAAGTGATGACGGTCGGCGTGTGAGCGCCCCGCGAGGCTGACCAAGGGTTCATGGAGCGCGACCGTCGTTCGACATACGGTTGTCTGATGAAGCGGGCGGGGAGCCCGCGCGACGATCGGAGCCCTGTGGTGTCTGCTGCGAACGGCCGGCCCGGCTCCGGGGCTCCGGAACCCCTGCGCATCGTGTTCTCGTTCCCACGGGGGCGGGGACACCTCGCGCCGATGCTGCCGCTCGCCCGCGCGGCCAGCGCTGCCGGACACCGGACCGCACTGAGCGGCGCACGCGAGGCGGTCCTCGAACAGACCGGGTTCTCGCACCGGCAGCCGCGGGACGTGGAACTGCCGGCGAGCAGGCCGGGCACCGGCACCCTGACCCCGATCGACCCGAGCACGGTGCTCACGCGCGTCCCCCAGGTGTTCCTGGGGGACGCGGCCGCCGGGGCCGTCGTCGACGTCGGACGACTGGTCACTCGGTGGACGGCTGACCTCGTGGTCTGCGGGGAGTTCGACTTCGGCGCGATGACCGCCGCCGAACGAGCCGGGGTGCCGTGCGTGGTGGTCCTGGCCTTCGCCTCGGCCGGCGGGACCTGGCGCGACGCGGTGCGAGAGCCGCTCGAGGCGCTCCGCCGACGCGCGGGACTCGGGCCCGACCCGCAGCAACACATGCTCGGCGGCTCGCTCACCGTCATCCCGTTCCCGGCGTCGATGCGATCCGGGCACGAGCTGCATGGCCCGGTGATCCGGATGCGACCGGACACCTGGTCGTCACCACCGTCGGATGCCGCGGCGTGGTTGGCCGCCGGCGACGGACCCCGCGTCTACGTCACGCTCGGCACCGAGTTCAACACGAAGTCCGGCGATCTGTTCGCCCGGCTCATCGACGCGCTCGCGGCCTTGCCGGCGCGGATCCTCGTGACCACCGGACCCTGGGTCGACCCGACGACCTTCTCGGTGCCGGCGGGCCCGGGAGTAATCCGGGTCGAGCAGTACGTCCCGCAGGACTCGGTACTCGGGCTCGTGGACCTCGTGGTGAACCACGGCGGATCCGGATCGGTGACCGGGGCGCTCACGCACGGGGTGCCCCTGCTGGTCCTGCCGCTCGGTGCGGACCAGTTGCCGAACGACGGCTGCGTCGAGACGATGGGCGCCGGGCTCGTCCTCGACGCCGCGACGGCGACCCCGGCGGACATCCGCACCACCGCGTCGCGACTCCTGACCGAGCCGTCGTTCCGCGTCGCAGCGGAACGGGTCAGGACCGAGATCGTGACAGGTGAACCCCCGGCTGTCGTCCTGGCCGCCGTCGAGCGCCTGGTCGGTGGGTGAGCGCGCACCGCGGTGACGAGCGCCGATCAGGCCCGATGGTCAGCGCACCAGGCACGTGTGAGGACGGCGTCTCGCCCGTCCTTCGGAAGGATGCACTCCCTTTCGCTCGGCCCGCTCGTTGCACCGAGCCAACAAATTGGTCCGAGAGTCCCCGATTTGACCCTCACACGTCGTGAGGGCAGAACGTGGAGCCCATGAGCAACTACTACAACGCCTTTGCGATGAGCCCGGTCCCCTCTCCCAGCCCTGACGCCGTCGCTGCCAGCGACGTCGCCGCTGTGAAGCGTTTGGCGCACCTTCACCGGGCATTTTTGCGGGACAGGCATACGGCAATACCCCCGGTCAGGCGGCAGTAGGCAACGGAGGCTGTCGAAGGCGACAACTGTCGTGTAGCGGTGAACCACCGGCTATCGGACGCCCGCAGCAAAGGTCTTGCTGTACCAACGGTCGGAGTACGGCTCGTCATTGAAGGGCGCGACGCGCTCGTAGCCGTTCCGCTCGTACATTGCGCACGCTTCCGCGAGGGCCGCGCGGGTGTCGAGCCGGACCGTACTCATTGATCGCTGTCGGCAGACCTGCTCGGCCGCGTGCAGCAGTTGCGAGCCGATTCCCCGGCCTCGATGCGACGGCACCGTGAAGACCTTGGTGAGTTCAGCCACGCTGTCGAGGAAGCGGACGCCGACGCAGCCAACGGGCCGCCCGCCTTCGACGGCGACGAGCAGCGCGCCGGTGGACCCTTGTAGATCGCCGTAGGGCTCGTCTTGGAGTGCCTGGCTCAGCTCGTCGTCTGTCGCCGGGCGCTGGTACCACCGTGCCGCGACGTCGGCCATGTACTCCCGAACGATGTCAGCCGCAATGGCGGTGGTCGGAGCGGCGGTCTCGATCGTGATCACGACATGACGCTATCCACCCCGAACGGCGTCCGGCGGCCGATCCTTCAACGGCGCATCACAACGCTTGTGCCGGCGGTTGGTCGCTCGTACGCTGCCCGCATGTGGTGGTGGATCGGAACTGGAGTGTTCCTCGCTGTGCTCCTCGTGCTGTGGTTCGTCATGCACCGCTACACCAACTTCGGTTCTCGAGCGGCGAAGTTCGAGGGGACTGACCCCGAAGTCGCGGAAGCTCTTCGGCAAGCCGAGTCTGATGTTGCCCGGGGCCGCATGTACTTCTGACGCCCTCATGTGCGAACGAGCGCCCGGTAGCCGATCCTTCCGGACCCACGGCGCTGGACACATCTACGGAAGCGGCTGCTGTCGGATCCAGACGGTGACGCTTACATGAGCGAGCCCGCTCCCAGCAGCACAGATCATTGCCCATCCGATGAGGCTGCGTCCCGTGGCGATGAAGCCGATCCCGAACGCGAAGACGAGCGCGACTAGGAGTGCACCGAGAACGAGCATCACCAGGCTGATCACGGGACTGGCGTTCTGAGTGAGCCGCGCGTCACGCACCCACGTCGGATTCCGCACACGCCATAGGAAGAGCACGACGGTCCCCACCAGGATCACGACGCTCGCCGCGAGGAGGATCGCTTCAGCCACGACGAGATGCTAGCTCGCCCTCAGTCCCACGTAGGCGACGTCCAAAATCGCCAGACTGCTTGCCCCGTGAACCGATCAGCTTGCGAGACGTCTTGGGGAGACAGTTCGCCCTTCTCCCTGGGAGGCCGCCCGCTGGCTCACCAAGTCAGTGAGCGAGCGTCCCGTCATCTTTGTCGCGTCGGGCCCTTCCCTTCGCCGCCCGGCGGAAGGCCATGAGCACGGCGCCGCACACAACCGTCGCAACGATGCCAATGACCGTGCCGCCGGTCGACCCGCTTCCGTAGTTAGACCAAGGCAGCCCGAGAGCCCATTGCAGTGCAGGGCCCAGCACGAGTAACGCTCCGGCCGGCACGACGACGATGAGTAGCGCACGGCGTCCGCTCCAAGCAGGATGAAGCAGAACGACCACGGCGCCCGCGGCGACGACCGCGAAAGCACCGGAGATCCACGATGCGCCAGACATCCGCCAGCCGTCGTGCGCAAACCAGACTTGAACTCCTCGGATGGTTCGTGCCCAAGCATGCTGACCTCGGCCATGTGTCGACGAGATGACAGGCAACGGCCACCCGATGATCGCAAGAACTCCGGCGATTGCGCTCGCGATTCCGAGCACGACCACCCCAGAGCGCGACCCGGTTCTGGGCTCGACGTCGAAGTCGGAGATGCGCACGCCAAGGAGGCTATAGGGCGAGCGGGGCGGTCGTTCCAACCGGGCACCCGCCCGGTAGAGGATCGGCTATCGGAACGGGGTAGTTGATGTGAGCTTCCTTGCTCGGGGGGATGCTCTCTGCCAGCGTTGGCTCATGGACGACGACGTGACCACGCTGCGTCGAGTGCCCGGTTTCCGCTCGTACTGGTCTGCCGCAACCGTCTCTTCGTTCGGATCAGCGGTGAGCGCGGTCGCCGTGCCGGTTCTCGTGGTCACGGTGCTGCACGCCAGTCCTTTCGAGGTGGGGCTGGTGAACGCTGCCCAGTTCCTCCCGTACGCACTGTTCGGTCTGATCGTCGGCGCGTACGTCGATCGCTTCCGCAGGAAGCCACTGCTGATCTGGGCAAGTGTCGGTCGCGGCATCTGCCTCGGCACAATCCCGATGCTCTGGTTGACCGGGCTCTTGAATCTCCGGGTGACAGCGGCGGCGCTGTTCGTGTTCGGCGTCTTGTCCGTCGTGGGCTTCGCCGCCACGCAGTCCCTCCTGCCCAGGATCGTGCCGCGCCACCTCCTCCTGGCGGCGAATGCTCGGGTGGATCAGAGTGACGCGGCAGCACAGACGGTCGGCCCGGCTCTCGGAGGCGTCCTGGTCAGCATCGTGACAGCGCCGGTCGCGATCGCCCTCGACGCGGTGAGCTACTTCGTCGACGCTGTCCTCATCGCCCGGGTCCGCGTCATCGAGCAGAAGCCAGCACGACAGGCCGGCACGCGGCTGCGGAGCGACATCGCAGACGGATTGCGGTGGACGTACGGTCATTCAACGTTGGCGCCATTAGCACTGTCTACGCACCTCTGGTTCCTCGCCAACGCCGCCGGACTGACAGTGTTCGCGACCCTCGCGCTGCGCACGCTCGCACTCCCGGCAGCCGTGTACGGGGCCATCCTCGCCGTCAGCGGCATCGCAATGCTCATCGGCGCAACCGCTGCTCTCCGCCTCGGCACGCGCTTTGGTGCCGGCCGCACAATCATCGCCGCACGGGCTGCCTACCCGATCGCATGGGCGGCCGTCACGCTTGCGACCGTTGGCATCGGTGTCGCAACGCCGACGGCCACTGTCGTGGTCCTATTCGTCGCATTCGCTGTGCATGGCGCTGCCGCGGGGTGCGAGAACGCGAACGAGATGAGCCTCCGCCAGACCGTCACACCTGACGCGCTTCTCGGGCGGATGAACGGCACGATGCGCAGCGCGAACCGAACGCTCGCGGCTGCGGGAGCAGTGGGTGGCGGCGCTCTCATGACCGTCGCCGGCGATGGCTTCGCGCTGCTCGCAGTGACCCTCGTCTTCGCCGGCGCTGTCCTGGTCGCTGTTTGTTCTCCACTGCGGACAAGCGCCGTCCGGTAGCGGATCGATTACCGGTGCTCAGTCGAGATCGCGTTCCCACCCCTGGAGCCAGCCGAGGATCTCGGTCAGGTCGAGGGTGTTGATTGCCGCTGTTGCGGCATCGCGGGCGGCGTCGCCCGCGTTCAGAGCGAGGGACGCTGGAACCGCTTCGAACAGCGGCAGGTCGGAGCGGCTGTCACCGATTGCGCAGCACTTGTCCGCTGACAGTCCGCGCTCAATAGCTAGGGCGAGTGCCCGGTCACGCTTGTCGTACTCGTCGAAGTGCTCGGCGACGGTGCCGTCGTACGTCGATCCAGACACGGCGACACGCGGTCCACCGTTGGGGGTGAAGCCGTACCGCCTGGCAATCGATGTGCTGACGGGTTGCCAAGCGAGCGAGGCGAGAACCGGTTCGATCTGGTGTCTTCGGCACCAGGACACCACCGCGTCGACGCCGTTGATCAAGGGGAGATCCTCGAGCCATCGGTCGATGGTTGCTGTCGGAGCGCCGGTCCAGCCACGGGCGTCGATTGCGCTGACCTCTTGGTTCGACAGCTCACCGCGGGCGTACTGCTCTTCGGCGCGATCGAGGTCGTGCTGATGGCCGAGACGGGCGGCAAGGAAGCTGCTGGTGGAACCCGTCGGAACGAGCGTTCCGTCGATGTCGAAGAAAACGATGCCGCGAGAGGTCACAGCTTGAGCGTAAGGGCGACGTGTGCCGCAGACATAGCGTCCGTTGGACGGTGGCTCAACGAACGCGACCGGGCCCGCGTGGCCCCGCCCGGTAGGGGATCGGCTATCGGGCGGGACCGGCCACCTTCACCGGCGGTTGCGCTCGCTACGGTCTCTCAGCGCGACGATCAGCATCGCGCCGCCGACGACGATCCAAAGAGCGGCTATGAAGAAGCGGAACGCTCCCGGTTCGAGGACCGCGGTGCCGAGCCATCCAAGACCCACTATGAGCCACAGACAGCTCACCCAGATCTTGGGTCGACCGAAGAGCCGTCGGCTCAGTCGGCGGGATTCTTCCTCGGACATGTCAGGCAGGCTACAGCTCGACGAGGTCCGACAGACTTGCGCGGAGACTTGCAGCAGGCGCAGCTGACATCACGATGAGAATCGTCCGCTCGTCCCGTCCCGGATGCCGATCGCTCAACGGTCGGGCGGGAGCGACATCGGTCGTTGCTACTTCTTCTCGTACTTGTTCCAGTAGCGGGCGAGTGCCGCTTGACCTGGTCGAGCCGTGGTGAACATCACTAGAGCGAACCCGACGAAGATGACGAGAACCGCCACCAGACGGTCAAGCCTGCCGTCTGAGTGGGCCATCAACACGAAGCCGACGATGACGACCAGTGCACCCAGTCCCACAAGTACAACGCGTCGAGGGGTCATGAGCGCGAATCTATCGTCGCCGTCACGAAGTGGTGTCCAACCCACCCCGCGGACGACGGCACTCGTTCAAGAACGAGCCCCGGCGGGAACGTCCCGTTAACCGATCGGCCATCGGGCAGCGGATGGATCGCCTGCCGGCGGTCAGCGGCCCGACCGGCCAGCTCGTCCTGAGACGATCAGCACCACGAACGCCACAACGATGAGTGCCGCCCCGAGGATCTTCGTTGGCACTCCCGGGGGCAGTACGAGGAGGCCAACTCCGCAAGCCGCGAGAACGATCAGGAGCGTGAGAGTCCGGGGGCGGATGCGCATGCGTCTGTCTACCATCGGCATCGCCGCCCGCACCGTCTCGGTACCCGATCCCCTACCGGGCAGGCGCCCGGGTGTTCGGCGTCTGGGAGTCAGGGAGTCTTTCGTGCGTGCAGTTCGTCGTTGACCTGGCGCGCTGCGGAGGAGGACCCGAACGCGAGGATGACCTCGCCGGTGGTAAGCGGCTCCATGACCTGCGGGGCTGAGAGCACCTCCCCGTTGAGAACGATCGCCATGCGCTTCTTGAGCGCCTTCCGGGTCGCCGCGGCGAGGGTGGCGCTGTCGGTCTTGTCGAGCTGCAGGGCGATCGATGTACTCGAGGACGGGTCACCAGACAGTGCTGTGGAGGTCGGCGTGACCGTGCCGAGCGACTTGGCCAACTGATACGTCGTGGTACCAGCCCGGTCACAGGCCGTTGCGGGCCCGTCAACGGTCACGGGCGGTGCACTACACGCCTCGTCGACCTCGGAAACGACTACGCGGAGCTGCAGTGATTTGATCACTGCATTTCCATCTGTGGCGCTCTCGGTGCCGCATCCTGTGAGGAGTGCTACGACACCGGTGAGGACAGCAAGACAGGTGATCCGTGAAGCCTTCATCACTTCAGGGTAGAACGCCCGGAAATTTCCGGGCATGTTTTCTGAAGGGAGCACCGCCTGCGAAGGGTGCGGTGTCCTCCCGACTACGCCGCCCGGTAGCGGATCGGCTAGCGGTCATGCCGCGCCGACTCTGCCCGCTGCTGCTCTCGAGCAGCGCGCGGCCCCACCACGAAGAGAAAGGCTCCTGCCAAGGCGGCAGCGACTGCGGCGGCGAGCAAAGGTAGCCACGACGTGAAGCCCGTGACCGCTGCGACAACGGTCACGACGAACAACGCGGCAGTCACCGGACCGAGTATCCATCCCACCCAGAGCCGATGTGTTCGCATCCCTCAGTTGTACTCGACCGACGTTCCGGTAGTCGATCGGCTACCGGACGCATCTCGGCAGGGGCACGTTGCGGGGTAGCGTCGCCTCGTGACCGATAGGGAGCGACGATCTGTCGCAGAGGTACTTCTGGGCAAGCCCCGCGCCTGGGTCGTGTGGGGCTGGTTGGCTCTGGCCATCGCTTGGATCATCATCGCTGTCGTCGAACCGTCCGGGTTTCGGACATTCATGGCCATTGCCTGGTCAGTGCTCGCCGTGTTTCAGATCGTCGCGTTCTACCTCGCCCGTCGGCGACGACGGCCCGCGGAGACGGGTACTCGGACGGACGAAGCCCCTCCCCGCTGAAGCTCAGAGCAGCGCACAGAGTCAGAGCGTCAACTGTCCGATAGCCAATCCTGGGTTCAGCTGGTCGTTGCAACACCACCGTGATTTGGAGTGTTGCAGATGGGATCCAGGCCGGAGCAGCGCGCTCGAGAGGCGCGATTCTGGGAGCTACTCGGACAGGGTGTGAGCCGGCCCGCTGCTTGCGATGCTGTCGGGTGCATCCACGTCAGGGATACCGATGGTTCAAAGCTGCTCGCGGGAAGAACCCGTTCGAGCGAGCACCCCGATCCGGCCGGTACCTAAGCGAGGAGGAACGGCTCCGGATCGCTGACCTGCGCCTGGCTGGCGTCGGTATCCGACAGATCGCAGCAGAACTCGGGCGGGCGCCATCAACGATCAGTCGAGAGCTGGCGCGGAACAGCTCCCGCAGCGGCGATTACCGGCCATACGCGGCTGAGAAGCGGTGCCGCGTCCGAGCGCGGCGACCGAAACCGCGGAAGCTGGACCGGGTTGAGCTGGCCCTGCAAGTCGAGCTGCGGTTGGTGCGGAACTGGTCCCCGGAGCAGATCCGTGATGACCTGGCCCGGTCCTTCCCGAACCGGCCGGAGATGCACGTGTCGCACGAGACGATCTACCAGTCCCTGTTCGTCCAGGGCCGCGGGCACCTGCGCGCTGACCTGCACAAACACCTCCGCACCGGCCGCGCCATCCGCCGACACCGAGGCGAGCCTCGACGGGCGTCGTGGTCGAAGATCCGCGACATGATCCTGATCAGCGAACGCCCCGCGGAAGCTGACGATCGGGCCGTGCCCGGGCACTGGGAAGGCGACCTGATCGTCGGCACGAACGCGCGCAGTGCTATCGGCACTCTCGTCGAGCGCACGAGCCGGTACGTGATGCTGCTGCACCTGCCTGATGGGCACAGCGCCGACGCCGTCCGGGACGCGATGATCCCCACCATCCAGACCCTGCCCGAGCATCTGCGTCGGTCGTTGACGTGGGATCAGGGCACAGAGCTTGCCCGGCACAAGGACATCACTCTCGCCACCGACCTCGCGATCTACTTCTGCGACCCCCATAAGCCCTGGCAGCGCGGTTCCAACGAGAACACCAACGGCCTACTCCGCCAGTACTTCCCGAAATCCACCGACCTCAGCATCCACAGCCCGGAGCGGCTCCTCGAAGTCGCCGCGGAGCTCAATGGCCGACCCCGCAAGACGCTGAATGGTCGCACCCCAGCTGCCGTCTTCGCGCGCCTCCTGCCTGAGGCGTGACAGCTCGGAACTGCGGGTCGGCCGAGCTTTAGCGCAACAGACTCGCCGCACACCAACCAGCGATCGAGGCGAACTCCACGAGAAGGAGGACAGTCACGCCCGGTGGTAGCACCCCCAAACCACGGCGATGCTCCTGGATGCTCACGACGATGACCGCACATATCAGAATGGCCAGAACGACTGCCCAGACGGCCCACCATGCTCCGCCGCGACTCATAGCGATGAGGAGCCAACCGCCCTGCGCCGGGAGAAACAACACCCCCTGAACGCCGTTGATCAGCCCGCGACGACGTCGGTAGATGTAACGCGGGTCACCTGGGTAGATCGTCATAACGCCAACACTGATCGTCGCGCGGGCAGCCGCGGCAGCTCAAGGCGAACTGCCGCCCCTTGGCGCACCAGCCCGGTAGGGGATCCTCTACCGGTCGCGCTTCGCTGCCTCAATCCGCTGCGTACGTTGCTGCTGTCGAGCAGCGCGCGGCCCCAACACGAAGAGAACTGATCCAGCCACGGCGGCGGTGACCGCAGCGGCGAGCAGGGGCGGCCACGACGAACAACGCAATGGTCACCGGGCCGAGTATCCAGCCCACCCGGATCGCCGCAACCGGCAGCTCCAAGCAGGCGACACGAAGCGAAGCTAAGAGGAGGACACCGAGCGAAGCTGCTCACCCCGCAAATGGGCGGCACCGCAGCCGTTCCGCATCTCTCGCCCGCTGCGTGAGTGTGTCTACTCGCTCGGTGGGACCTCAGTCATAGAAGAGGCCCCGCCCGTGGTTAGCGGGCGAGGCCTCGGCTGCCGTCCGACCTGATCCCCGGCAGGACCGGGGGCGTTCGGGTCGACTCCGATCCGGCCGCACGGCGAGTTCCCCCGCGACGTTGCGGAAGGAGCTTCCACGGTAAAGCGCCCCATTCGGGGGTCACAAGGCAACGCCCGCCAGACTCGTGTCATCGGTACCCGAACGTCACTGGCGAGAAGACCCCTGCCCGCACGAGCGAGTGAGGGCTTTCAGCACATCCGATGAGCGCCGCTACAGGCGACGGACTCGGTCCTCTTCAGCTACCCACACTCCGGAGCCGACGACGAGCGCAACCTCTCGACCACAATCGCGGCAGTCGGCGCGGCCCCCCGCGCCGACGACCACCCGGCCAGTCGGGTGCCCGCAGTACACATCGCCGCCCGGCGCACTCACCACGTGCTCCGAGCTTCACGATTGGCGGCCACGAAAGCGAAGATCGAGCAAGCGAGCGCTGCCTGGGGCACCGTGAGGGTGATTGTCTCCATGCTTCCAGCCTCTCATAGCGGTTTGCAGCCTCTGCGTCGTCGTCGTCGCCGCAGCCATTGCGCTGCGTGCGACTCTTAGCATCAACGCTCCCGCCACGCAGCACCGCCTCGTGCCGGCCCAATGGCAGATCGGCTCGCGACGCAGGCTCGACATCGCTTCGCGGGCCGAGCGGTGGTCCTCGCGGTTGTGCCCCTATCACGCGGAGGGCAGGCGGTGCGCTCGACGAAGTCCAGAGTTTGCGATGTGTGCTGTCGGGTTCAGTGCTGCATCCGGCAGTCTGGGCGCTGAAATCATCGGTGCGACGTCCTCGTCGTCAGCTCTCACATGGCTTCCTTGATACTGCGGCGGATGAGCCACCAGTTGACGGGGTAGGAACACACGAATCCGGCCACCATTGCAAGCTGCATGAGGACCCAGAACTCGGGCGTGAGGGCGGACGCCCGCCCGCCGAGCACGGCGGGGAGTACCGCGAACTGCCCGATCGCCATCAGCCCGTACATGCCGACCTGCCAGGCGGTGATCGAGAGCGTGTCCGCTTTGAGGGCCGCGATGATTCCCGCCCGGCGGGACAGGCCGCGCATGGGTGCAATCGAGAAGTACTGGAAGAGGATACCGACCGCGAATGCTATGACGAAGTCGATGATCCATCCGGCGAACACGCGCTCCTGGTAGAGCGTGCCGAGTCCGACGAGGGCTCCGAGCGCCGGGACCGCGACGAGCGCGAACTCGCCGACGAGGTCACCAACTGCGCAGCCGGCACCGCAGTGGCTCGTACCAGTCGCAACGCTTGCCCAGCGGCCGTGTCCGCGGCTCGCGGTGTCCGTACCGCCGCGGGGCGACCGACCGACGCGCAGGTAGAACACCAACCACACGACGCTGCCGAACAGCATCGTCAACGGCCAGACCGCGTTCATCACCGCCATCCGCTGCGGCCGTCGAACCAGGTCCGCTGCGACGAACACGGAGCACGCGATCGCGATCGCCAGCAACACGATGCAGACTGCATTGAGTGCCACCGGGAAATCGGCGGTCATGAGTTCCTTCGCCCGCATCCGCCCAGACAACCAGCACGCGCCGAGCGTGTTCCTCAGTGTCCCGGAGCAGATGCCCGATCGGTATCGGGCTCCGCGCGACGGGCGAATGCGTCTGCGATGGGAACGTCGGTGGAGGAGTGCGCGATGATCGACAGCACGACCGCGACGACGATGATGTGGAAGAGCCGGTCCGCGTCAGGGACGTCGCTGCCGAGCACGAGCAGGCCGTAGAGGACGCTGGCAAACCCCTTCGGGCCGAACCATGCTGCCGTCAGCCGCTCCCATCGGTCCAGCCCGCTCCGCGCCAGAGCGATCTCGACCGCGAGCGGGCGCGCCACCACCAGCAGGAGGATCGCGAACACGTAGCCGGACAGGTTCACGTCGGTGAGTAGGGACGGGCTGATCAGCGCTCCGAAGACCAGGATGGCGAGGAGCTTCACGACTTCGCTGAGGAGTTCGCCGAACTCTCGGAAGGTGTCACGGGTCTGGGGTGCGATACTCGCGATCGTGATGCCGCAGGTGAAGGCCGCGAGGTAGAGGTTCGCGTCGAGCATCTGCGCCAGGCCGAACGTGAGCAGGCCGACCGCCACCGGTGTCAGGGTCGCGTAGAGGGGCGTGGCTCGGAAGAACGGCAACGCGAACAGCAAGCGCACCGCGACCGGCACCGCCACTCCCAGCACGACACCGAGCAGGAGCTCCACGGCGAGCACGCCCACGTCAGCGTGCTCACCTGCGGCGACCGCCAAGAAGACAAGCACGAGCGGAAGCGCGAGTCCGTCGTTGAGCCCGGATTCCACGTTGAGCAGACTTCGGGTGCGCTGCGGGATCTCCTCCCGCCCCACGATCGCCGCGGCGAAGACCGGGTCGGTTGGGGCGAGGACGGCTGCGACGAGCAAGGCGCTCGCCCAGTCCAGGCCGAGCAACCAGACCCCGAGTACCGCGGTGATCCCGAGCGTCAGCGGCAGGCCCAGCAAGAGCGCACGGCCCGGCAATCGCCACGCGTGCCGCAGCTCGCGGATGCCAATCTGCTGCCCGTCGGTGAACAGCACGGTGAACAATGCGATCTCGGAGATCGTGTTCACCAACGCGTCGTCCGGGGTCAGGTGGACCAGGTCGGTCACGCCGTCACCGAGGACGAACCCGGCGACGAGGAACATCACGGTGGTCGACACGATCGTCCGTTTCGCGATCGCGGAGATCCCAACCGCAATGATCAGCACCACGGCGAACGCGACGAGGAGGCTCATCCGGCTGCTCCAGTCAAGGCGGTCAGCGGCCCTCGCCCCCCTCGGGGTGGCGGTGCTTCCCGGTTGCGTTGTCGTGCGTCTCGCCTTCCGGGGCGTCCATCGCCGGCCCGGTACCGACGGGCACTCCGGCTTCTGGGTGATTCAGGTCGAACGCCGGCGACTCCGAACGGATCCGTGGGACAGCGGTGAAGTTGTGCCGCGGCGGCGGGCAGCTCGTTGCCCATTCCAATGACCGGCCCGTGCCCCACGGATCGTTTACCCGCACGGGGTGGGCTCGTCGCATCGTCAGGTACACGTTGAGCAGGAACGGCAACGTTGAGACGCCGAGGAGCATCGCGCCGATCGTCGACACCTGGTTCAGCCAGGTGAACCCGTCGGAGGGCAGGTACGTTGCGTAGCGACGGGGCATGCCAGCGACGCCAAGCCAATGCTGGACGAGGAACGTGGTGTGGAAGCCGGCGAACAGCAGCCAGAAGTGGATCTTGCCGAGGCTTTCGTTGAGCATCTTCCCGGTGAACTTCGGCCACCAGAAGTAGAAGCCGGAGAACATCGCGAAGACGACCGTCCCGAAGACGACGTAGTGGAAGTGCGCGACGACGAAGTAGGTGTCCGAGACGTGGAAGTCGAGCGGCGGCGACGCCAGGATGACACCCGTCAAACCACCGAACGTGAAGGTGACGAGGAACCCAACGGCCCAGAGCATGGGTGTCTCGAACGTGACGGAACCGTGGATCATCGTGCCGACCCAGTTGAAGATCTTGATGCCCGTGGGGACAGCGATGAGCATCGACAGGAGTGAGAACCACGGAAGGAGCACCGATCCGGTGACGAACATGTGATGCGCCCACACGGTAATCGACAGCGTCGCGATGGCGAGTGTGGCGAAGACGAGAGTCTTGTACCCGAAGATCGGTTTCCGGCTGAAGACCGGGATGACCTCGGTGATGATGCCGAAGAACGGTAGCGCGATGATGTACACCTCGGGGTGGCCGAAGAACCAGAACAAGTGCTGCCACAGCAGCGCGCCGCCGTTCGCCGGGTTGAACACCTGCGCGTCGAACACCCGATCCAGCAGCAGCCCGAACAGCGCGGTCGCCAGCACCGGGAACGCCATGAGCACGAGCAACGAGGTGATCAGGGTGTTCCAGCAGAAAATCGACATCCGAAACATCGTCATGCCCGGCGCGCGCATCGTGATGATCGTCGTGATGAAGTTCACCGAGCCGAGAATTGTGGAAAACCCAGTCATCGTCAGACCCGACACCCACAGCGTCCCGCCGAGCCCAGGGGTGAACGTCACGTCCGACAGGGGCGCGTACGCGGTCCACCCGAACGACGCGGCGCCCTGGGGGGTGAGGAAGCCGCCGACCGTGACCAGGCCGCCGAAGAGGTACAGCCAGTACGAGAACGCGTTCAGTCGGGGGAACGCCACATCTGGCGCGCCGATCTGCAACGGCATGATGGCGTTCGCGAATCCCGAGAACAACGGCGTCGCGAACAGCAGCAGCATGATCGTGCCGTGCATCGTGAAGAGCTGGTTGTACTGCTCCTTCGTCGCGACGACGTGCAGTCCGGGCTCGAACAGCTGCGCGCGGATCACCAACGCCATCACACCGGCGAGCAGGAAGAAGACAAACGATGTGATGAGGTAGAGCGCCCCGATGGTCTTGTGGTCGGTAGTCGACACCCAACGGGCGATCAGGTTGCCCTTTCGTCCTACGCGGGATCGCACCAGCCGGTCATCGTCAGGCCCGACCGTGCCCGTGTATGGGGCGGTTTCCTCACGCGTCATGTCGGCCTCCTCGACCCTCGCCATCACGCTCTCGCATACCCGCTCCGTGCTCCGGACGTTCCCGGACTCTCACCCAGCAGGGCCGGCCTACCGTCCGGCGCATGGCTGGCGGAGGGACGACACGATGACGATCACGCAAGCTCGAGTGGGCATCACGAACGGCGGACACGACACAACGGCGCTCATCGCCGCTTTGCGGGCGCGGGTGGACGGTGAGGTGCGCTTCGACGACGGGACTCGGGCGACGTACGCCACTGATGCTTCGAACTATCGGCAGGTGCCGATCGGTGTCGTGGTCCCGCGATCGATCGACGCCGCGGTCGAGACCATCGCGGTGTGCCGTGAGCACGACGTGCCGGTGCTGAACCGTGGCGGCGGGACGAGCCTGGCCGGTGAGTGCACGAACGTTGCGGTGGTCATCGACTGGACGAAGTACTGCGACGCGATCGAGAGCATCGACGTCCAGAACCGGCGGGCCGTCGTGCAACCCGGCCTCGTCCTCGACGCGATGAACGCCGCGGTGGCTCCGCACGACCTGATGTGGGGCCCGAAGCCCGCAACCCACTCGCACTGCACCTTCGGCGGGATGCTCGGCAACAACTCCTGCGGCTCCACCGCGCAGCGGTACGGCAAGGCAGTCGACAACATCACCCGCCTCGAGGTCCTGACCTACGACGGCATCCGCGCCTGGGTGGGCCCCACCAGCGACGACGAGTACGAACGGATCGTCGCTCGGGACAACGGGCTCGCTGAGCTCTACCGGGGCATGCGCGCCATCGTCGACGAGTACGGCGACGAGATCCGCGAGCGCTACCCCGACATCCCGCGCCGAGTGTCCGGGTTCAACCTCGACCACCTGCTGCCGGAACACGGCTTCGACGTCGCCCGCGCACTCGTCGGATCGGAGTCGACCCTCGTCACGATCCTCCGAGCGGAACTCGTGCTCGTGCCCACCGTCCCAGCGAAGACCTTCGCCGTGTTCGGGTTCCCGACCGTGTTCGACGCCGCTGACGCCGCACCCGCCGCGGCACCCTTCGACCCGGTCTCCGTCGAAGGCATCGACGACACCCTGCTCGGCTACGAACGCGAGAAGCGCATGAACCCGGGTGCGCTCGACCTGATGCCCGAGGGCAAGGGTTGGCTCGTCATCGAGGTCCCCGGGAAGGACAAGGACGACGCCGACCGTCGGACGCAGCAGCTCGCCGACGAGTTCGCGAAACGAGACCCGGCACCGTCGCTCAAGGTGTTCGACGACCAGCACCACAAGGACCAGATCCTCCAGGTCCGCGAAGCCGGCCTCGGTGCGACGGCGTGGGTGCCCGACCACCCGGACGCCTGGCCCGGATGGGAGGACGCCGCCGTGCCGCCAGAACGCGCCGGCGAGTACCTGCGTCGCTTCTCGGACCTGCTCGACGAGTTCGACTACGACCACCCGTCGATGTACGGCCACTTCGGCCATGGTTGCATCCACTGTCGGATCCCGTTCGACCTCACGACTCCGGGTGGCATCGACCAGTACTCGCGCTTCGTGCACCGCGCCGCCGAGCTCGTTGCGGAGTTCGGTGGGTCATTCTCCGGCGAGCACGGTGACGGTCAGGCGCGCGGTGCGCTGCTGCCGATCATGTTCGGCGACCGGCTCGTGGGCGCGATGCGACGACTGAAGCGGCTGTTCGACCCCGGCAACCGGATGAACCCCGGCAAGGTGATCGACCCGCACACCGAAGTGCAGGACCTCCGCCTCGGCACCGACTACCGGCCCGCCGTGTCCGGCAAGGTGCACTTCTCGTTCGAGGCGGAGGGTGGTTTCGACCGCGCGGCGCTGCGCTGTGTCGGCATCGGCAACTGCCGCAGCCACACCGGCGACGTGATGTGCCCCTCGTATCGGGCGACTGGAGAAGAGGAGCACTCCACACGTGGCCGCTCCCGGCTCCTGTTCGAGATGGTCAACGGCAACCGCCCCGACTCCGTGATCACGGACGGATGGCGATCCGAAGAGGTCAAGGACGCCCTCGACCTGTGCCTGTCCTGCAAGGGGTGCCGGAGCGACTGCCCCGTGGACGTCGACATGGCCACCTACAAGGCAGAGTTCCTCTCCCACCACTACAAGGGCCGCCTTCGGCCGATGTCCCACTACACAATGGGGTGGCTGCCGTTTTGGGCGCAGATCGCCCGGTTTGCCCCAAGGATCGTCAATGCGGTGACACAGGCACCGGGGCTCGGCCGCGTGGTCCGACGTGTCGGTGGTATCGAGGTGGATCGGCCGCTGCCCTCGTTCGCGCCGCAGCGGTTCACCGAGTGGTTCGCGGGCCGAGGCGGCTCGGCGCCCGGCGTGCACGGTGACGTCGTACTCTGGCCTGACACGTTCACGAACACGTTCCACCCTGGCGTCGCGATCGCCGCGGTGCGGGTCCTCGAGGACGCCGGCTACCGGGTCGTCGTGCCGCAGGAGGCGGTCTGCTGCGGTCTCACGTGGATCTCGACCGGACAGCTCGACGCAGCGGAGCGCATCCTCGCTCGCACCGGTCGTATCCTCGCGCCGCTCCTCGGCGCTCAGGCGCCCGGCGATGACACGAGGATGGTTGTCCTGGAGCCCAGCTGCGCAGCCGTGTTCCGCTCCGACGCTCGTGAGCTCCTCCCACAGGACACCAACCTGGAGTTCGTGGCAGGACGTACCCGGACGCTCGCAGAGCTGCTCCGGGAGACGCCGGACTGGCACCCGCCGAAGATCGACCGCGACGCGGTGATGCAGCCCCACTGCCACCAGCACGCGATCCTGCACGAGGAGGCCGATCATGCGATCCTCGACGAAGCCGGGGTCTCCACCGAGACCCTTGAGGGCTGCTGCGGCCTCGCCGGCAACTTCGGCTTCGAACCAGGGCACCTGGACGTGTCCGTCGCCGTCGCCGACCACGCACTGCTGCCGGCCCTCGACCGCGCCGAGGACGACACGATCGTGTTGGCCGACGGCTTCAGCTGCCGTACGCAGATCGACCAGCTCGGAGACTACCGTCGCGGCATCCACCTCGCTGAGCTCCTGGACGGCGCCAGGCGCGGCGTCGGAGAAGGAGCGCTGCCGGAACGGCAGATGGGGCGCGGCCACGGGCCGCGACACACCGTCGCACGTGAGCGCATCCGACAAGCCCTCGGCGCGTTCCCAGGACGCAAGTCCTGACGGACCCGACTGGAGGCACGGAGCCGGCCTGTGCCTCAGGTCCGGTCCGGCGCGACCACCGTCATCCGGCTCCGATGACGTCAGCAGGTAACGGCGCGGTATCGATTCGCTCTGCCCGACGACGAGGGGCTGCGCCCCTCGTTCGGGTGTCGTAGTCTCGCGGTGCTCCCGGCAACGGCGCCGGCGGCGATGGAAACGGGAGCACCCGGCCGGCGCGCGCCGGCCGGGGCCACCTCCTCGGCGGGTTGTGCCGTGACGAACGATCAGCGTGAAGCGAGTTCGCTCTGGATGTCCTCGAGGGAACGGCCGCGGGTCTCCGGCACCTTGAAGACGAAGAACAGGAACGCGAGAACACCGAGGCCGGTGTAGACGAAGAACACGCCCTGGGTGGTGATCAGCTGCGTCGCGGTGAGGTACGTGCCCGCGACGACGAAGTTCGCCGCCCAGTTGACCATCGTCGACACTGCCATCGACTTGCTCCGGAGGCCGACGGGGAATATCTCCGAGATCATCAGCCAGAACACCGGCCCGAGGCCGATTGCGTACGAGGCGATGTAGACGATCAGCCCGACGAGGGCCGTCCAACTCGCGTTGTGCTGGATCCATGGACTCCAGAAGTAAACGCCGAGGAATGCCAACGCCACAGTCAAACCGGCGGTACCGGTGAGCAGCAGCGGACGGCGACCCACCCGGTCGAGCAGCACGACGGCCAAAGCGGTGAAGACCACGTTCGTGATCCCGATGGACACCGTCCGTGCAACTGAAGAGCTGCTGGTGAGCCCGGTGTCCTGGAGGATCGTGGGTGCGTAGTAGATGACTGTGTTGACGCCGACGAACTGCTGGAAGAACGCCAGTCCCACACCGACGAGCAGGAGCGGGCGGATGGACTTCGAGACGAGGTCGCGCCATCGGCTCGACGACTCCTGCTCGTTCGACTTCCGCATGCTGTCGATCTCCCCGTCGACGTCCGCTCTCGGGTCGTCGCTGCGGAGCCGCTCGAGCACGCCGCGGGCATCGTCTTCACGGCCGCGCATCATCAGCCATCGTGGCGTGTGCGGAACGGTGAGCATCCCGATGGCGAGTGCGGCGCCGGGGATCGCGGCGATGCCGAGCATCCACCGCCAGTTGTTGGCGACGTCGACGAAGATCGTGTCCACGATGTACGACAAGAGGATCCCGGTCGTCACGGCGAGTTGGTTGAACGACACCAATCCGCCTCTGATCCGCGGCGGTGCGGACTCGGAGATGAACAGTGGTGAGACGAACGACGCCGTGCCGACGGCCACGCCCAGGACGAACCGGCACCCGATCAGCATGGGGACGTTGACGGCGAAGGCGCATCCGATGGCGGCGAGGAAGTACACCGAACCGGACACGACCTTGGTCCACTTCCGGCTGAACGCGTCGGCGGCGAACGCGGAGATGAACGCGCCGGCGATGGCGCCGAGCAGCAGGACGGAGACGATCCACTCCTGCTCCGTGGCGTTGGCGTCGAGGTCCTTCTTGATGAACAAGATCGCGCCGGACACCACCCCGGTGTCGTACCCGAACAGCAGGCCACCGATCGCCGCGACGACCGACACCCGGATCAGCAGCGGGTTCACGCTCTCGCGCACGTCCTGCAGGTACCCCATCAGATGTCCTTTCCGCCAGCAGTCGCCCATCGCCCGGTCAAGTACGGCTCGACATCGGCGCTTCGCAGTTCCAGTCCGTGACCCGGCCGGTCCCGGTCTGGCACGAGCGAGCCGTCACGCAGATCGGGAAGCCCGTCGAAGAGCTGCTCCTCGATGAGCGCGTGGTCGTGGAACCGTTCGACGTGCACCACGTTGGGCACCGCGGTCGCGATGGATGCGTGCAGTGCCGGGGCGGTGTGGGCGCTGAGCGGGATGCCCGCCGCCTCCGCCTGAGCAGCAGCGCTGAGGAACCCGGTCACACCACCGCAGCGCGTCGCGTCGGCCTGCAGGACGTCGACTGCGCCGGCGTCGAGCATCGCGTGGAAGTACGTCGGGGTGTACCCGTACTCGCCGGCGGTGACGCGGATGCCGGATGGTGTCCGGTCCCGCACGTCCCGCAGCCCCCGCAGGTCATCGCTCGAGACCGGTTCCTCGAACCAGGTCACGTCCTGCTCAGTGAACCGCTCCGCCATGGCGATCGCTTCCCTGCGGTGGTACGCGCCGTTCGCGTCCACGAAGAGCGCGACGTCCTCGCCGACCGCACCACGGGCCTCCCGAACCCGTCCGGGGTCTGCCTGCGGGTCGCGGCCGACCTTGATCTTCACCGAATGAAGACCCAGCTCTCGCCATTCCTCGAGCTGGCGGACCAGTTCCGTGGTCGAAAAGTCGGTGAATCCGCCGCTGCCGTACGCGGCGACGCGATCCCGCGCCCCGCCGAGGAAGCGTGTCATCGACACGCCGAGCCTCCGGGCCGCGCAGTCGTGCAGTGCGACGTCGAGTGCGGAGAGTGCGCTCGCGCCGACGCCTACCCATCCGGCGTTGCGGAGCGCTCGCGCCATCGCGCGGAACGCTCGGTGTGTGTCGAGCGGATCGGTGCCGAGGACGGTCGGGACCAGCAGTTCACGGGCCAGAGTGAGCGCTGCGTCGGCCGACGTGTACGCGTAGCCGAGTCCCGTCGTGTCGCCCGCCCGGACCTCGGCGACGAAGACGCCAGTGGAGTCCCACTCGGCCGTTCCGTCCTGCTCGGCGCGAGCTCGGCCGTCCAGGGTCGTCGGGAACCGGTACGCAGTGAGGGTGACCGCGTCGACGCGGTCGGCGTTCACTCGCGCTGGCCCTTCTCGTCGTCACCGATGTGCAGCGCCCCCTTGACGCGCTCGACGCCCTCGGTGACCAGCGCATGCGCGGAGTCCTTGATGACGTCGGCCTCGTTCGGGTCGCCCTTCAGCAGCGACCTCGCCGTGTTCATCGCGTACTGCTTGGTGATCTTCGGCGGCAACGGCGGCACGTTCTTGCTCACGTACGCGTCGATGACCGTGATGCCGTCATGGGCAAACGCCTCGTCCATCGCCGCGTCGACCTGGTCGTCATCGGTGATCCTGATGGCCTTGAACCCGAGGAGTTCCGCCCAGCCGGCGTAGTCGACGGACTCGACGTCCTGCGAGCCAGGCCACCTCGGGTTGCCGTCCTCGGTGCGCATCTCCCACGACACCTGGCCGAGGTCGTCGTTGTGCATGATCAGCACCACGAACTGCTTGTTCGGCCAGTCCGCCATGTACTTCTTCACGGTGATGAGCTCGTTCATGCCGAGCATCTGGAACGCCCCGTCGCCGATCGTGCAGAACACCGGCCGGTCCGGGAACGCGAACTTCGCTGCGGTGGCGTACGGCATGGCGGCGAGCATGCTCGCCAGACGCCCGGAGAGGTCGCCGAGCATGCCGCGACGGAGCCGGATGTGGTGCCCGTACCAATCGGCCGTGGTCCCGGCATCGCAGGTGACGACCGCGCGCTCCGGCAGACGGTCGTTCAACGCCGCGAACACCCGCCGCGGATTCGCGCCCTGCTCGTAGCCGATCTCGGTCTGCGCGGCCATCTCGCGTTCCCAGCCCCGCCAGTCCTCGGCGATGCCCTCCTGCCAGGACCGGTCCTCCTTGCGGCCCAGGAGCGGGATCAACGCCTCGAGTGTCGCGCCGACGTCGCCCCAGAGGTTCAGTTCGGTGGGGTACCGGATACCCATCTGCTCCGGCTTCAGGTCGACCTGGATGGCGCGGACAGTGCCACTCGCGGGCATGAACTCCCCGTACGGGTAGTTCGTACCGAGGAGGACGAGGGTGTCGCAACCCTGCACCTGGTTGATGCTCGGCAGTGAGCCGAGGAGCCCGAGCTGCTGCGTGTGGAACGGCACGTCCGACGGGATGACGTCCTTGCCTCGCAGCGCCGTGATGATCCCGGCACCGGTGATCTCCGCGGCTTCGAGCACCGTGTCGGTCGCACCGCGGGCACCAGCGCCGACGAGGAAGGTGACCTTCTGGCCGGCGTTGATGATCTCCGCGGCCTTCTGGAGTTCCGTGCGTTCCGGTGTGATCCGCACGGACGGTGCGGCGTCGCTGGAACGGGCGACCCAGTGCGCGGGCGACAGCTCCCCGGCGTCCATCGACTGCACGTCGTGCGGGACGACGACGACGGCCGGCTGCCGACGCAGCTTCGCGGTCCGGAACGCAGTGTCGATGACGGCCTGCGCCTGCTTCGGGGAGACGATCGTCTGGACGTAGCAGGCAACGTCCTGGAACGCGCGCTCCAGGTTCGACTCCTGCTGCGTGAAAGTCCCGAGGGCGTCGAGGCCCTGCTGTCCGACGATCGCGACCACCGGCTGGTTGTCCATCTGCGCGTCGTAGAGCCCGTTGATCAGGTGGAACCCGCCGGGACTCGACGTCGCAACGCACACCCCGATCTCACCGGTGAACTTCGCGTGCGCGGTCGCCATGAACGCCGCGATCTCCTCGTGCGTGGGCCGGATGTACTCCAGCCCATCGCCCTGCTCCGCGAGGCGTCCGAATGCCCCGTCGATCTCGCCGGCTCCGTCGCCCGGGTACCCGAAGACGCGGGTGACGCCCCAGTCTTTGATCCGCTGGATGATGAATTCGCTGACCTTCGCCATGCCAGCGTGACTACGCCCGACCACATCCGCGACGACACAGAGCCTGCGCGATCCGGACGGTTCTGGGCAACCTCCGAGGTCTTCACGCCGGTAGCGCGTAGACGAAAGCGGATGCATGACGCGACAGTGATCGGATCCGGACCCAATGGACTCGCGGCGGCGGTGACATTGGCCAGAGCGGGCCTGTCCGTCACCGTCCTCGAACGCAACACCACGATCGGCGGAGGCGCACGCACCGAGGAACTCACACTTCCCGGCTTCCGCCACGACGTCTGCTCGGCCGTCCACCCCATGGCGGTCCAGTCCGAGTTCTTCCGCCGCTTCCGGCTGCAGGACCGCATCGAGCTGCGATGGCCCGACGTGCAGTACGCCCACCCGCTGTCCGGAGATCGCGCTGGCATCGCGTACCAAGACCTTGGACGGACCGCGGACGGGCTCGGAGCAGATGGCGCCGCGTACTCGCGCTTGCTCGCGCCGCTGGTCGAGCGCGTCGACGAGCTCTCGCACTTCGCCAACGACAGCCTGGTGAACATCCCACAACATCCGGTGACGTTGGTGCGGTTCGCGCGTCGGGTCCTCGAGCAAGGCTCGCCCGCCTGGAACGCGCGCTTCCGCCATGACATCGCACCAGCGATGCTCACCGGAGTCGCCGCGCACTCGATCCGGCGGATGCCCTCCCTGGCGACCGCAGCCTCCGCGCTCACCCTCGGCGTGTACGCCCACGCACGCGGCTGGCCCGTCCCGGTCGGCGGCAGCCGCACGATCATTGACGCGCTCGCGTCCGACCTGATCGCCCACGGTGGTGAGATCGTCACCGACCACGACGTCCGTTCGCTACGTGACCTCGAGCCATCCCGCGTCACGCTGTTCGACACGAGCGTCCCCGCGATGCTCCGCATCGCGGGATCAACCGTTCCCGCTGCCATCCGTCGCTCGTTGCGTCGGTTCCGGTTCGGCAACGGCGTAGCGAAGGTGGACTTCGCGCTCTCCGAACCCATCCCGTGGTCGAACCCCGACGTCCGCCGTGCGGGCACGGTCCACATCGGCGGAACGCGGACGGAGATAGCCGCCGCTGAGCACGCCGTCGCTCACGGTCGTCACCATCCAAGGCCGTTCGTCCTGGGATCACAACCGACCGTCGTGGACCCGACCCGGGCCCCCGAGGGGCAGCACGTGTTCTGGTCCTACGCCCATGTACCAGCCGGGTCGACGGTGGACCAAGCAGACATAGTCAGCTCACAGATTGAGCGGTTCGCTCCGGGCTTCCGCGACACGATCCTCGCAGTGAGCAGCAGGACCGCGACGCAGATGGAGGAGTACAACCCGAACTATGTCGGCGGCGACATCGCCTCCGGAGCTGCCACCTTCTGGCAACTCGTGAAACGGCCCCGGCTCTCACCCGAACCGTGGGTCCTCGGGAACGGGTTGTACCTGTGTTCAGAAGCGGCTTCTCCCGGTCCTGGTGTCCACGGGATGGCGGGCTGGCACGCCGCACGCAGCGCCCTCCGGAACACCTTCCACCTGCCGGACGATTTCCGCCTCGCCGACTCGAAGGGGTGACGTTCGGCTCACACACCGCACGAAGGCTCGCTCGACGATTGGTGGGTAGACGGCGATGCCGGGCAACGCTATCGGATGCGTCGCTCCGCGACGAGGGGGCACTCGAACGGGTTCCGTGCGGCGAGCCCGACGCGGTTGAGGTAGCCCACGACGATCCGGTACGAGTCGATCAGCGTGGTCTCCGTGTATGGGACGTCGTGTTCGGCGCAGTAGTCGCGGACCATCCGGCGAGCGGCAGCGAGGTGCGGGCGGGGCATGTTCGGGAACAGGTGGTGCTCGATCTGGTAGTTCAGTCCGCCCATGAAGTGGGCCATGAACCAGCCGCCGCGGATGTTTCGGGAGGTTAGGACCTGCCGGCTGAAGAAGTCGACCTTTTGGTCGTGGGGGATCATCGGCATGCCCTTGTGGTTCGGTGCAAACGACGCACCCATGTACAGGCCGAACACGGCCAGCTGCACGCCGAGGAACGCGAATGCCATCCCCACCGGCAGCAACCAGAACACCACGCCGAGGTAGACGACGAAGCGGAGCAGGAACAGCGCCGCCTCGATCCGGCGGCCCCGGACCTCCTTCACATTGCCGAGGACCCTCGCAGACTGCCAGTGCAGGTTCGCACCTTCAAGCAGCAGCAGCGGGAAGAACGCATACCCCTGCACCCGGACCAGTACGCGAAAGAACTCGCGACGCTTCGCTGCGTCCTCCTCCCGGAACGACAGCGCGTCGAAAGACACGTCCGGGTCCTTCCCAACCGTGTTCGGGTTCCCGTGATGCCGGGTGTGCTTGTTCATCCACCACGAGTAGCTCACCCCGCCAGGAACGTCACGGCGTACTGCGCGGCGCGGTCATTCCACCGGTTCGAAGCGAACACCTGGCGGTGGGCTGCCTCATGGGACAGGAACGCGAACTGGGTGAACAGCACCCCCAGCACGCCGGCGACGATCAACTGCCACCACGACGCACCGAGGAACACGAACGCCGTCCACGCAAGCCCGAGGGTCACGATCAGCACGGCGAACACCGCCCAATAGTAGCCAGTGCGGCGCTCCAGCAAGCCTCGCGCCTTAACCTGCTTCAGCAGACCCGAGTACCTCGAAGTACCACTGTGCGATCGGGCCGGGGCTGGACGGGTGCGCGTGAACCCGATCGGCGTCGTCTCTGTCATGGTCTGGCGTCCCTCCCACGGCGTCCCACTGCACGCCGTACCTTCACGCAACCACAGATCGGTGGGAAAGTAGAGAGGACCGCCAAGTGGAGGCCTGCCCGAAGTTGCCGCCACAGGTTTGGTGGTGCGCTAGCTGTGATGTCCAGGGACGTTGTGTCGTTGGGCGGTCGTTGACGCGCTGATCGAAGAAGGCCTCCCGGTGGTGGAGTGGAGCTGTCTAGGAACCGCTTCACCGACCAGGAGGCCTTCGTGTCCCACGCTAACGCTGCGCTGACTCCACGCGCCCGTCTTCGTCTCGCCAAGTTGATCGTCGAGGGCGGATGGCCCGCGACGACTGCAGCGAAGCTGTTCATGCGTCGGTCGCCAGGTGCGGTTCGTCGTTCAATCCACCCACCGGCCACGAGACGATCGACGTTGCGTGTCAGAGTGGACGGCCCGACGGCCAATCGTGTGGCCAGGTCACCAGCGCATATCGGCCCCAGGGTCGACGCCAGCACGATGAGCTGGAATTGTCGCACGGTGACGTCCTCGAGCGCTGGCCCCAGCGAGCGGGCGACCACACCGAGCAGCCCCCGCGACGCTGCAAGGATCTCGTCGATCTTCCCGTCCGGGTGCAGCGGCGGTAACGCGGTCACATGCTTCCTTGATGCCACGTCGAAACAGCCACGCGTTCACGAGGTACGAGCAGATGAAGCCAGCCACGGCTCTCTCGTCGCATCCAGCCCGGTCGCACCCGATCGAGTCATCCGAACGAAACCGCCCGAGACTTCTGATCCCACACCTCAGGTGCAGGGGGCGTCGAGAATGCTCCGGTACCGTGCGTCCACATGCACTCCGCGCAAGCTCCCCTCTCGCGCCTGATCGTCGCATTCGTCGCGCTCGTCGCGCTGCTGTTCGCAGTCATCACAGCCGCGGTGATCGTCCTCCAGGCTTACGTCGAGCACACCGGCCGCCTCGGCGACTGCATGCACATCGGGCTCTGCACGGGAACACCGTTGGCAACCGTTGAGAACCGGACCGGCGTCACGTTGCCGGAGGGATCAACCCTGATCAAGTCCAAGGCATCCCGCGACGGCCAATTCATGTCCGCGCTGGTGCGCCTTCCCGCCGACACCAACCCGCCAACCCTTCGCAAGGGAAACCCGGCGGATCTCACGCAGCGCGCATCTGCGGCACTCACCAGTCAGGGGGCAGCCACCCCCAGCGGGCAGATCAGCGGCAACGTCGCCCTGTTCTCCGGCACCTCGAGTGGCCACACAATCGTCTACCTCCGGTACGACGCCCACCGCTAAGCCCCGTTCAGGACCTGGAGGTGCAGAATCACCAGGACATATGTGAACCCGCAAGCCCCTTGTCTCGCGCTTGCCCTGCGCGCGCGAGGTGCGCCCGCGTCAGTTCGCCCACCTCTTCTTTGAGTTGTTGAGTACAAGCCAGTCGTCGGCGCGTCGGATACGGGCGATGCGCGTGGAACGCGGAAACCGCATCGACGTCGGCGTCGCTCAGCTCGTTGATCTGCACGTCGGCAGTGGGGCATCGACTGCCGTCAGCGCAGCACGAGGCTGAGGGCTGCGAACGCGACGACGTGGAACGAAGCTGCTCACAGCCCAGGAGTCAGGGAGTCTTCTGTGCATGCAGCTCGTCGTTGACCGGCGCGCGGTGGAGGTGGACCCGAACGCGAGGGTGACCTCGCCCAGCGGTGATGGGCGATGTCACCAACGCGTTGAGAACCGTGGCCTGGTCGCAGCAGATGTCTGAGGTAATCGGGGCTCTCGCGCCTCGGTATCGTCGATGAAGGCCTGGAAGGAAAGGGGATCTGCCCCGCCTGGATCCGCTACAAGCGGGTCCAACAGCTTGCTGGACGTCGACGAGCGGGAAGCCCGTGGCGGGAACACCACGGGCTTCCCGCTCGCACGTGACGGGACTACTTCGTCAGCGAGTCGACGTAATCCTTGTTGTCAGCAGCCCACTTCTTGACGATCGACTGATACTCGGACTGGTCTGCACCACTGTTCACGAGCGCGTCCTCGAGTGAGTAGAGCGTGTCGGAGTCCATCTTGAACGCCTGCAGCCACTTCTGGGCCTGCGGGAAGTCATCGCCGAAGTCCTCGTTCACGATTGTGTGGATGCTCTCGTTGTCGCCGAGCGCGTTCTTCGGGTCCTCGAGGTCCTTCACGTCGAAGGCGTTGTAGGCCCAGTGCGGACGCCAGAGCGTGACGACGATGTCCTTACCGTCCTTTTCGGACTTCTTCAGCTCCGACAGCATCGCCGGCGTCGAGCTCGTGACGAGCTCCCAGTCGTCGAGGCCGTAGGCCTTCATCACCTTCTCCTTGACGATCTTCGTCTCGCCGGCCCCGGGCTCGATGCCCACGATCCGTCCGCCGAAGTCGTCCTTGTGCGCGGCGAGGTCGGCGAGAGAGTCGATCGGAGCATCCGCGTTCACGGTGAGCTCGAGCGACGCCTGGTCGTTCCACGACCCGAGGTCCTCGAGGTCCTCGCCGTACTTGTCCATGTACGCCTTGTGCGTGTTCGGCAGCCAGGTGTCGAGCACGGCGTCGTAGTCGCCCTGCGCCAGCCCTTGGTAGGCGGGCGCGGGGTCCGCGTAGTCGAGCTCGACGTCGTACCCCTTCTTCTCGAGGACGTACTTCCACAGCTCGCTGGCCGCAGTGTCCTCGTCCCAGCCGTTGAAGACGACCATCTTCATGGCCTGCTTGTCGCCGTTGTCGACGGCGTCGGACGCGTTGCTCGAGCCGGGGGGCGAGCAGGCGCTGAGTGCGAGGGCCGCGGCGGCGCCGAGCCCGATGGCCGAGAGGATCTTGGTTCGGGTGTTCATGGTTTCCTTCCTGGTTCAACGCTCGTCGCCGGCGGACCGGGTTCGGCGTCGTCGACACGGCGTGCTGTCACCGTGAGGTCTGTGAGGTCCGGTCGCGGGGCGCGCGACGACCCAGCCGTCAGGCGCGGACCGGCGCGGGCTGCTCCGCTTGCTGGGGCGCCGACTCCTGGTCGTCGTCGCCGGTGGGCGCAGCGGCCGCCTTCGACCGGCTCGGTACGCGCTGTTTGCGATCGCCACCGAAGGCGGCGGTCATCCGGTCGAGCACGATCGCGAGGATCACGACCGAGATACCAGCCTCGGAGCCCAACCCAACGTCGATGCGGTTCAGGGCGGCGACGATCTGACCGCCGAGTCCGCCGGCGCCGACCATGCCCGCGATGACGACCATGGACAGCGAGAGCATGATGATCTGGTTGACACCGGCCATGATGCTCGGACGGGCGAGCGGCAGCTGGATCTGTCGAAGGATTCGCCACGGGCTCGAGCCGAACGCAGCGCCGGCTTCGACGACCTCGGAGCTGACGCCCCGGATGCCGAGTTCGGTGAGGCGGACGCCCGGTGCCATCGCAAAGACGATCGTCGCGACGATACCCGGCACGGGCCCGATGCCGAACAGGATGAGCGCGGGAATCAGGTACACGAACGCCGGGGTCGTCTGCATGAAGTCAAGGGCCGGCTTGATCGTCCGGCTCGCCGCGTCGGAGCGTGCGGCCCAGACGCCGAGCGGCAGGCTGAGCACCACGGCGATGCCGGCGGCCACGACGACAAGTGCGAGCGACTCCATCGCGTAGCTCCACTCGCCGATGCTGACGATGACCGCCAGACCGATCAGTGTCCCCAGCGCGAGCTTCCACCCCTTCGCCCAGAGAGCCACGGCGACGAGCACGACGATCACGGCCCAGAACGGCGGCGTCGTGAGGAAGTACTCGATCCACTCGTAGAAGAACGTGAAGATCGCTGCGATGACGTCAAAGACGCCACCGAGATAGGTCGTGATCCACTCAACGATCGCGTTGACCGCGTCGCCGAGGGGCAGTCGGAATCCGAAGAGAGAGGTCATGCGTCGGCTCCTGTGCGGTCGGTCGTGATGATCGTCGGATCGCTCACGATGGACTGCTCTCCTGTTGCCAGGGTCGCGTCGAGATCAGAATCGGAGATGCGCGTAACCGGCTCAAGCACCGGGATCGGCATCGTCGCGGTCGGCACGTTGCCGAGCGCTGCCAGCAGGGTGACCCGCGGCACAACGCCAAGCAGGCGGCCCTCGGCGTCGACCACCGCGATCGGCAGCGGCGACTCTACAGCGAGCTCGAACAGGTCGGTGAGGGAGGTGTCAGGTGTGACCCGGGCGTACTCGGTGTTCACGATTGCGTCGAGGTTCGTGTCGCCCGCCTTGACCTGGCGCATCACGTGCCGGTCGCGGACCCACCCGTCGAGCGTGCGACCACGCCCAGTGACGAAGACCGCGGCGGTCTGCAAGTCCCGCATCACCCGAAGCGCACCACGTGGCCCCGCCGTCAACGGGACGACCGCGCGCGCTGGCTCCATAACGCTCGCGGCAGTGAGCACGCGAGCGCGGTCGACGTCCTGCACGAACTGGGCGACGTAGTCGTTTGCCGGGTCAGTGAGGATGTCCTCCGGTGACCCGATCTGGACGATCCGGCCGTCGCGCATCACGGCGATCCGGTCACCGAGGAACATCGCCTCATTCAGGTCGTGCGTGATGAAAACGATGGTCTTGCCGAGTCGCTGCTGCAGGTCGACCAGCTGTTCCTGCATCTCCCGGCGGATCAGCGGGTCGAGCGCGCTAAACGCCTCGTCCATCAGCAAGACATCCGTCTCGGCGGCGAGAGCACGGGCGATGCCGACGCGCTGCTGCATACCGCCCGACAGCTCGTCCGGCTTCGCATCGGCCCAGACATCGAGGCCGACCAGGTCAATGACCTCCCGAGCCTTCGCAAGGCGCGTCGTCCTGTCGACGCCGTTCACCTCAAGGCCGAACGCGACGTTCTCGAGAACGGTGCGGTGCGGTAGCAGCGCGAAGTGCTGGAACACCATCGAGACACTCGACCGACGGATCTCGCGGATCTCCTTCGCGCTCGCCTTCGTGACCGTGCGCTCACCGATCTCCACGCTGCCGGCGCTTGGCTCAAGCAAACCGTTGAGCATACGGATGAGCGTCGACTTCCCAGAGCCGGACAGGCCCATGACGACGAAGATCTCGCCGGGTCGGACGTCAAAGGAGGCGCCAATGACGGCGGCAGATCCCTGTTCGCGCACCTCGTCGCGGGTGGCACCAGCGGCAAGACGGCGGACGGCATCGCCCGGACGCCGGCCGAAGACCTTGTAAACGCCGCGGACGCTGAGCGCAGCTTCCGTACCAACCGGTGACGTGTGGTGCCGGGTCTCAGATGGGGCAATGGGCAACTGGGCTCCTCGCGACACCGCGGCGCCTAAGCGCACACACGGCGACGGTGTGGTTGCGAACGGGTCGTCCGGGACGGTGCGCACGGCGACGTCGAGCCCAGCGCAACGGCGCAGAGCGAGCGATCACGCACGCAGGGGCCACTCTCGGGGAGGCCCCTGTCCGGCCAGCCATACGGCCTCGATGCAGGGAGGGGAGCAGCGAGGACGCGTTCTGATCGTCTGAGTCACTTCGGCAACAGCTGAGGTGACGATCAACCGTATCCAGTCACCGCGGCCCGCGCTAAGCGACGGCCCGGAAAACCACCGCAAACCAGGCCACCCCCTACGGCGTGTCCCCCACAGACATCGGGATCGCGATCGTGACGCCTTCGTTACAAGCAGCATGAAACTCGACCACGTCAACAGCACCGCAGCCTCCTAAGCGAACGAGTCGATCAACCCTGCAGCAGTCCCGGCTGTTCTGAATCGCTCGAAGCCGACTACGGACCGGCACCGCGTGCGAAGGGTGCCGTGTCCTCCCCGAACACGCCGTCCGCTAGCTGTGATGTCCAGGGACGTTGTGTCGTTGGGCGGTCGTTGACGCGCTGATCGAAGAAGGCCTCCCGGTGGTGGAGTGGAGCTGTCTAGGAACCGCTTCACCGACCAGGAGGCCTTCGTGTCCCACGCTAACGCTGCGCTGACCCCACGCGCCCGTCTTCGTCTCGCCAAGTTGATCGTTGAGGGCGGACGGCCCGCGACGACTGCAGCGAAGCTGTTCATGGTGTCGCCGATCACAGCCCGGAAGTGGGCTGCCCGATATCGGACTGATGGTGCTCCGGGAATGGCAGATCGGTCCAGCCGTCCGCACCGGATGCCGGCGAAGACGCCGCCGGAACTAGTGAAACGGATCGTGAAAGCGCGGTGGCGGCGCCGCCTCGGGCCGGTGCAGATCGGCGGCGAGCTGGGGCTACCGGCGTCGACGGTGCACGCCGTCCTGGTGCGATGCCGCATCAACCGGCTCTCCCACATCGACCGGATCACCGGCGAGCCAATCCGCCGCTACGAACACGCGACTCCCGGCGCAATGATCCACGTTGACGTGACGAAGTTCGGGAACATCCCTGACGGCGGCGGCTGGCGGTTCGTTGGGAAGCAACAAGGCGACAAACACAAAGCCGCCACAGCGCTTCGGACAGGCAAGACCGCCAAGGGCAACTGGAAGATCGGCACGGCGTTCGTGCACACCGTGATCGACGACTGCTCTCGCGTCGCCTATGCCGAGATCCATGCCGACGAGCGAGCCGTCACCGCGATCGGTGTCCTCCAGCGGGCCGTCGCATGGTTCGCTGATCGGGGCGTCACGGTCGAGCGGGTGCTCTCCGACAACGGCTCCGCCTACAAGTCCCACGCTTGGACCGACGCATGCTCGGTGCTCGGGATCACACCGAAGAAAACCCGCCCCTACCGACCACAGACGAACGGGAAGATCGAGCGGTTCCACCGCACCCTCGGCGAGGGCTGGGCATACGCACGGTTCTACGACTCAGAGACCGAACGCCGAGGGGCGCTCCCCGGCTGGCTCCACTTCTACAATCACCACAGGACCCACTCCGCCATCGGAGCCCCACCCATCAGCAGACTCAACAACCTGCCTGGACATCACAGCGCCGACCCACTGCCCTCCACCCGCGTGTCGACGATCCGACACGGAGACGCAGGCTGGCCGGGCGGGGTGTTTCACCTGGTGGTCACGGTGTGCGTCCACCGAGTCGCACCAAGCCCCGCCCGGTCGGCCACTCGCTCGCTGCGACGCTGCGGAGCAACTCAACGCTGGGCCGCAGGCCGCACGACGATCTCGTTGACGTCGACGTCGGGTCGCTCGGCCACCGCGTAGGAAACGGCGCGGGCGATCGCGTCGGCGGAGATCGACTCGGCACGGTAGACGACCATCGCGGCGGCGGCGGAGGCGTCGGTGATCGTTGCGGCGAGCTCGGACTCGGTGACTCCGGGCGACACGGTGGTGACACGGATTCCGCGCGGTGACTCCTGACGCAACCCCTCGGTGATCGCCCGTGCTGCGAACTTCGTGCCGCAGTAGACGGCAGCCGTGGGCGAGACGTCGTAGGCACCGACGGATGCGATCGTCACGACGTGGCCCGTGCCCTGCGCGAGCATCGTGGGCAGTGTCGCCGTGATGCTGTGGAGGAGGCCGCGGACGTTGACGTCGATCATCCTGTCCCACTCGTCGACGAGGCCGGCGGCAAGGGGCGAAAGCGGCATCACGCCGGCGTTCGCGACGAGCACGTCGATCCGCCCGAAGCGTGCCTGGGCAGCAGCCGCGAACTCCTGCACCGAGGCGAGAGCGGTGACGTCGAGCGGCACTGCCATCGCCGTACCGCCCGCCCCCTCGATCTCGGTGACGAGCTCGTCGAGCCGGTCGGTGCGCCGGGCCCCGAGCACGACGGGATGGCCGGCCGCGGCGAGGCGGATCGCCGTCGCGCGACCGATGCCGCTCGAGGCGCCCGTCACGAGGACGACCTTCCGTCGGTGCAGCACCATACCCGCGTGGTGCAGGACGTCGTCCCTGAAGTCGCCGTCCGCGGTGAAGCCGGTGTCGTCTCGGTAGTCGATGTGGTCGCCGTCGACCTCGTAGGTGCCCACGTACGCCGCCTCACGGTCGCCTCGGGCCTCCACGTAGCGGCCGTCGGGCCGCAGCTCGTGGCGGATACGGCCATCGGCTGTGACCCAGAGGCCGAGGTAGGGGTGAACGGGCTGGGGTGCGCTGCTGGTGTCCATGCTCCCAGCCTCGACGCCGCGCAGTCCCGGACCATCGCCCTGTCCTGCCGGGGTGCGGCAGGACCAGGGAGGCGGCGCTCCTGCCACCTACCCTGGTCCCGTGCCCATGCCCGCCGACGACCTCACCCTCGCCGCGTACCTGCGCGCGGTCCGCGGCCGCCTCACCCCGGAGTCGCTCGGACTGCCAGGCGGCGGTGTCCGCCGGGTGCCCGGACTCCGCCGGGAGGAACTCGCGGTGCTGGGCGGCGTCAGCGTCGACTACTACACACGCCTCGAGCAAGGGCGGGAGGTGAGCCCCGGCGCCGCCGTGCTCGAGGGCATCTCCGACGGGCTCGAGCTCGAGGGCGACGAGCGCGCCCACCTGTTCGCGTTGGCAGGGCTGGTTGCTTCCCCGCGACTCCCCCGCGTGGCGACGTCGGTGACGCCGGCTCTCGGGCAGCTGCTCGACTCGTGGTCGACGCACCCCGCGTTCGTGATCGACCCCGCGCACGAGGTCCTCGCCGCGAACGCCCTGGCCCGTGCGGTGTACGCACCCTTCGGACGGCTCGACAACCTCGTGCGGATGACCTTCCTCGACCCGACGGCGCGGCACTTCCACGCCGACTGGACCCGCGCCGCAGACGCAACCGTCGCGAGCGTGCGGGCGGCGACCGCGGAGTTCGGGAGTGACCCGCGCCTCCTCCGTCTCATCGCGGAAGTGAACAACGCCAGCCCGGAGTTCGCCGAACGGTGGAGCACGCAACGAGTACGGCGCAAGACGACCACCGCGAAGCAGTTCGAGCACGCGGAGGTCGGGCGGCTGGAGTTCGACGCCCACACCTTCGCCGTCGAGGGGTCACCCGGCCTGCAGCTCGTCGTCTACGGCTGCGAGGCCGGCTCTGCAACGGCGCGCGCGCTGATCCTGCTGTCCATGGGCACGGCAAGCACATCGACGATCAGCGAGTAGTGCATCCGTCAAACGGGCCGCTCACCTGCGCGGGTGACCGTTCGGTACCGCCCGGGCGGGAGCGACCGTTCACGGCTGAACGCTCGGCTGAACGCGTAGACGGAGGTGTACCCGACGTCGGCGGCGATCTTCTGGAGGCCGTCGTCGGTGTCACGGAGTCGACGCGCTGCGAGGTTCATCCTCCAGCGGGTGAGGTACTCCCCCGGCGTGGTGCCTGCGAACGTCCGGAAGCGGCGCACCAGCGTCTGCTTCGACGTCGCGATCTCGCGTGCGAGCGCCTCGGTCGTCCAGGGGTGACCGGGAGCGTCGTGGATCCTCGTGACAGCGCGCATCAGGAGCGGGTCGCGGAGGACTCCCCACCACGAGGCGCCGGGTTCCGGCGAGGAGGCGAGCCAGGTCCGCAGGATCGCGACGAGGAGGACGTCGACGAGACGATCGAGGACGAGGTGGGTCGCGAGGCCGGGACGAGCGAGTTCGTGCCCGATGAGTCGGACGATGTCCGCGAGGCTCGCGTCCAGCTGCTGGGCCCGGAGGTGGATCACCGGAGGAAGCAGGGCGAAGACCGGTGTGGATCCAGCGGGGTCGTGCGAGTACGAAGCGCCCAGGATCTGGGTCGGCTCGTCCCCGTCACCCAGACGCAGGAGGCCACCACCCCGGCGTGCCTCGTCGGCGGCCGCGACGTCGCAGGAGTGGATGCCGACGCCGGGCGCACTGGAGAGCGCATGGGCGGCGCCGGTGGTGAGGACGACGACGTCGCCCGTCGTCATGAGCCTCGGAGCCCCGCCCTCGACCGTCAGGTAGGCGACACCGGCAGTGACCGCGTAGACGACGGCGTCGCGATCCCGGACCCACTCCACGCCCCAGTCTCCGGCGGCCGCGATCCGGGCGCCGGCACTCCCTCGGACTCCGGAGATGTCGAGCACTTCGGAGAGGACGTCCACTTCGACGAATGTACGCCGGACTTCCCGGATGGACCAGGGAACGATTCCGGATGGTCCTGGCGGACATGAAACTGGTCCTCAGGGTCATTGAACGTCCCACCGGCCGCTCCTAGCGTTGGCGACGTCCGGAGCACTCGTTCGGGACGGCAACGACACGAAGGAAGCAGTCACCATGAGCACGACCGAAGACACCGTCCCCGATGGCCTGATGCCCCCCGACGTCCTGGCCTCGACGACCCCGGTGGCCGTCTACGGGTTCGCCCGCGCCCGGGCCGGCAAGGAGCAGGAACTCGAAGACGCGATCCGCGCGATCATCCCCGCGGTGCGATCCGAGCACGGCTACGAGCAGTACTCGGTGCACACCACGAAGGAGCAGCCCGGGGCGTTCGCGTTCTACGAGCGGTGGTCCTCCGGGGCGGACATCGCGCGCCACGTGCAGCAGCCGCACATGCAGGACTACTTCGGCAAGCTCGCGGACCTCGTCGAAGGCGACCTCGAAGCCGAATGGCTGTCGCCCCTCAGCGACTGACTGATCGCTGGCCGGTCCTGGTGGGAGACCGGCCAGCGGCGGCTCGGTGGGCCCTGCCGGGATCGAACCGACGACATCCACGGTGTAAACGTGGCGCTCTACCAGCTGAGCTAAAGGCCCTCACCACGATCCTAGGGTGTCAGCGCTCGATCGTCGTCGAACCAGGCGGGCACGTCACGACACCCCGCACCGGGGTCGGTCGCAGCGGATCACGAGTCCTTGCACGTCCTCGTCCCGGTCCTCCGACACGCCCCCCGACAGCACGATGGGGGTGTCGTCGGCGCTGAGGCCGATCGCCAGCGTGCTGGTGCCCGACCGTTCGTCCTGCACCGGCGGGAACCGGGCGATCGTCGTCTGCTCGGAGTTGGTGCACCGCGCGTCACGGCACGAGAGCAGTCCCAGAGTGCCCCGTTCCTCGTCACGGACCGCGACGAGTGGCCGCCCCGATCGGTCGATGACGAACGCCGGAAGAAGGCCCGTCGGCCCCTTCGGCGTGATGTCCGTGTGCGACGAAGACGAGCACGACGCATCCGCGCAGAACGTCAGCCGCTGGGTCGCGATCCCGTTCGACCGCGCGAGCACGACCGGGTTCCCGTCGCCGCCGATCGCCACCCGTGCGTCGTACGCCTCGTCCCACGCCCGGACAGGCTCCCCCGGCGGGATCGCGTGCGACAGGTCGCGGACGACGGGCTGTCCGCCGTCCGGACCGAACGACACCAGCCGCAGGGCGGAGAAGGTCGAGTCCTGGTGAGTCTCTGACACCAGCGAGACCACGGCCGCGCCGTCCGGTGCGACGGCGACGTCCACACCCTGGTGGTCCAGCGGCGGGATCCACGGCAGCGCAACCTTCTGGACCGTGTGGTCAGTACAAGCCACGTCCTCGCAGAACACGGTGACCAGGTGCGAGCGCGCGTCCGGTTCGCCGCGGCGGGCGATCCCGGCCACCACCGGCCGGTCACCGGAACCCGCGATGGCGACGTCCGTCATCCAGTGGCTGACGTGATCCCGGTCTCCGTCGACGATGTCGACGGCAGTGACCGTGGTGCGGCGCCCTTCCGGGCGATCGACGGCCGGTTCCTCGTCGGCGGAGTCGCGCTTCCCCGCCCGCCTTCCCGCGGGCCAGGGGGCACCGTCCGACTTCGGCGCCGCATCGAGTTGGTCCGCTCTGGAGTGCACGACTTCGAGCTCGTACTGCTGCGCTTCCTCGCCGTCGAACCGCACCTTCCAGTGGGCGGTGAGCAGCCCGCCGTCACCCGCGCTGCCGACCGCGGATCCGAGTGTCCGGCTGGGCATCTCCGTGGCCTCGTCGCAGGACACCTGTCGACACATCCGAAGGCTGCTCGGAGGCGTGTACGGCGCGCTCACGACAGCGGTCTGTCCTGCGACGTCGGCGACGTCTCCACCGGAGATGGCGCGCGCATCGACCGACGCGGCGTCGTACTGCACGACGCCGAGCGGATTGCTCGAGAGGATCACCGCGAACACCACCGCCGGGACGAGCACCACGCCCGCTCCGACGAGTCCAGGCCGCGCCCGTCGTCCCCCGGCCACCGAGTCCGGCGCCAGCGGTGACCGAAGCCGACCGCCTTCGTTCCGCGTTGCGGCGCCGCGCACCGCGATCGCGACGACGAGCAGCACCAGTCCGGTCGCGGCCATGCAGCACCAGGCGACGATGACGCTGCTCCGGAGCACGGACGGCGGCAACAGGCGCAGCAGCAGCAGGACGCCGACCCCGAGCACCGTCGTCAGTGTTGCTCCCCCGACGAGCGCACGACGCGGCGTCGCCGTCGCCTCGTGTCCACCGCGGACGACGACCCGACCAGACCCCCAGGCACGACGGAACGCGGGACGACGGGGCACACCGGCCACGAGCAACGCCCAGCCGAGCAGCAGGGGCGCCGCGACGACGGCACCGACCACCAGCAGCACGACGATCACGACGACACCCCATCCACCTGCCCGCCACGACACAGTGGTGGCTGTCCCCGCCGCCACCGCCACCACCGTGACGAGAGCGGCCTCGACGATGAGCCGCCAGCGGTGAACCGACCACCGCCAGGCGTCGCGCGGCCCCGCCACCGCCTCGTCTGCGACCGCGAGCATGACCACGGTGGTTGCGGTCACCCCGAAGCCGAGCCCGAGCGCCGCGATGACCGTGCCCACGGCGAGCAGGGCCACGGGTACCGCGGCCCCGTCGAGCGCCACGAACGCACCGTTCACCAGGGCGACTCGACCACCGGGGACGCCGAGCAGCAGCACCACCCCGGCCAGCAGCAGCCCGGCAGCGAACGGCACGACGAAGGCGAGCACCGCGCGGCCGCCGCTCCACGCGATCGACGGCACGGGTGGCGGACCGTACTGCCGCCGCACCGCGGTCTCGGTCGGTCCCGCGCTGGCGACACCCGTCCCCGGTCGTGCACCATCCATCTGCTCGTCCCCCTCCGACAGCGTCCGCCCATGCTGTCAGGTTCGAAGCCAGACGTCCAGAAGGTGACATTTCAGCGCGCGGGCCTCGCCTGGCGAGAGTGGCTGACTCGAATGGTTTAGCCCGAGCCTTACTTTCGACGATATGAAGCTCTACGCTTAACCCATGAAGTCCGAGCCCGTGATCGCCGTGATCGTCGACCTGGTCGACTCCCGCACGCTCGAGGACCGCTCCGCAGCCCAGCAGGACGTCGAGCGCGCGTTCGACAGTACCGCGGACATCGCCGCACTCGACCCCCTCCGCGCCACGGTCGGCGACGAGTTCCAGGTCATCTACGGCACGCTCACCGACGCCCTCGTCGCGACGACGGCCGCGACCCTCGCACTCCCCCCGACCGTGCAGATCCGCCTCGGCATCGGCCGCGGGCAGGTCCGGACGATCGGCACCGGCGGCACCGGCCCGCTGCAGGACGGCCCGGGCTGGTGGTCGGCGCGGGATGCCATCAACGAGACCCACCGGCGCGAGGACGGCCGGACCGCGTTCCTGCGGTCCTGGTACCACGACGCCGACGACCGCCACGGAACGACGGAGCGACTCGTGAACGCCTACTTCCTCAGCCGTGACCACGTCGTCTCGCGGCTCGCGCCCCGTGCCCGCCGGATCGCACTCGGTCTGGTGCAGGGTCGGACGCAGGCGCAGATCGCCGCGGACGAGGGGATCACCCCGTCGGCGGTGTCCCAGTCCGTGCAGAAGTCGGGCGTCGCCGCCCTGGTCGAGGGCCTGCGTGTCCTCGGGGACGGGGGCCGCTGATGCTCGCCGGAGTCCTCCTGACCCTCGTCGGGCTCGCCGACGTCGTCCGCGCACGGACCGGGACCGATGCGGCACCTCGGCGCGTGCTGACCACCACGGCGATCGTCCTGCTCTGGGCCGTCGTGACGACCGTGGCGGTGCTCGGCCTCGGCCTCGCGGTCTGGTCGGTGCTGGTCGCGGTCGTCCTCGCAGCCCTGTGGGTCGCGACGACGATCCCGGTGCGGTCCGGTGGCGCACCCGGCGGTCGGGATCGGGCACTCCCCTGGCTCCGACGCTCCGGGTCCTGGCCGGCCGTCCTGCTCGCGGTCGCCGTCGCCGTGCTGCTGCTCTGGGTACCGGCTGCCGACGCCTCCGGCTTCGTGGTCGACTGGCACCGTGACGCCGGCCCGGCGTTCGTCGGAGCGGTGCCGCTCGCGGCGCTCGTCGCCGGCATCGGGTCCGCACTGTTCCTGGTCGACTCGGCCAACGTGGTCGTCGCCCAGGCGCTGCCGACGGGGCTGTCGCCCGACGCACGGCTCGGTGCTGTGGCGGCCGAACCGACCCGCCGGAAGCGCTTCGACTGGCGCCGCACCACCCGGGCGCCCGCGGCAGACACGGACACAGACACAGACACGGACACGGACGGCACGGTCACCCTCAAGGGCGGACGCATGATCGGCCCGATCGAGCGCCTGCTCTTGGCCGGGTTCTCGTTGGCCGGCGCCTTCCCCGTCGTGGCGGCGCTGATCGCCGCGAAGGGGATCGTCCGCTTCCCCGAGATCCGCCGCGAGACGACCGGGTACCAGGCCGAGTACTTCCTCATCGGCAGCCTGGTGAGCTGGGCGATGGCCTTCGCCGCCGCCGGCATGTGCTGGTTGCTGGCACTGGGCTGACGAACAGCCCGGCCCCCGATCACCGCAGGTACGCTCTCCCCCGTGAACGGTGTCGGAGTCGGTGTCCTCGACGAAGCCGGGCGGCTCCGCCTGCTCGGTGCCGGTGTGACGGGCGCGGCCTTCGCCGTCGTCCTGGTCATGCTGGTCCTGTCCTCGTGGACCGAGGCGACCACCACCGTCCTGGTCTCGGCCGGTGTCCCGACCGCCGTGGCTGGTGCCGCGATCGCCGTCGTCCTGCAGCGCCGCGCCTGGCGCGCCGAGGGCGGCTACGAACGGTCGATCGTCGTCCGCGAGTGGATCGCCGACGGCCAGGTGCCCGCGGGTGTGCCGGCAGACCAGTGGATCCCGCTCGTGCAGGCACAGGCCGACCGCGAGGGCGCCGGCTGGGGCAAGGTCGTCCTCGGCGTGCTGTGGATCGCGATGACCTGGTCGATGCGCGACCAGCACGGCACGCTCATCACGATGATGCTCATCCTGCTGTGGAGCGCGATGGCCCTGTGGGCAGCCGTCTGGGTCATCCCCCGCGCCCGGGCCGCGCGAGCGCTCCTGCGCCGCGGGGTCGCCACGATCGGCTGAACCCCGCGCGGCTGAACCCTGCCCGGCTGAACCCCGCCCGTGCGCGTCTGACTACGCTCGGATCCATGCAGAGTCGCACCCTCGGCCGCACCGGCCGCTCCGTCTCCCCCATCGGTCTCGGCACCTGGCAGTTCGGCGGTGACTGGGGTCCCGTCTCCGAAGCCGACGCGAACGCCGTCATGGACGCCTCCGTCGAGTCGGGCGTCACCCTGTTCGACACCGCCGACGTCTACGGCGACGGCCGGAGCGAGCAGCTCATCGGCGCGTGGCGTGCCGCGAACCCCGACGTGCCGCTGACGATCACCACGAAGATGGGCCGTCGCGCCGACCAGGTCCCCGAGAACTACGTCGCCGCGAACTTCCGCGAGTGGGTGGACCGCTCGCGGAGGAACCTCGGGCAGGACACCCTCGACCTCGTGCAGCTGCACTGCCCGCCGACCCCGGTCTACGAGGACGACGCCGTCTACGACGCCCTCGACGCGCTCGTCGCCGACGGCTCGGTCGCCGCCTACGGCGTCAGCGTCGAGACCGCCGACCAAGCCCTCACCGCGATCGCCCGGCCCGGCGTCGCGAGCGTCCAGATCATCCTCAACGCGTTCCGCCTCAAGCCGCTCGACCGCGTGCTGCCGGCCGCCCTGGAGGCAGGGGTCGGCATCCTGGCGCGCGTCCCGTTGGCCTCGGGGCTGCTCTCCGGCAAGTACACGACCGACACGTCGTTCGCCGAGGGCGACCACCGCAACTACAACCGCCACGGCGAGGCCTTCGACCAGGGCGAGACCTTCAGCGGCGTCGACTACGACGACGGCGTGCGCGCCGCGCAGACCTTCGCGGCCTCCCTGCCGGACGCCGTCTCGGTCCCGCAGGCGGCGCTCGCGTGGATCATCGCGCAGGACGGCGTCACCGCGGCGATCCCCGGCGCGCGCAACCCGGAGCAGGCGCGCTCGAACGCCGCCGCCGGCGACCTGCCGCCGATCGAGGGGCTGGACGCCACCGTGCACGACCTGTACGACACGTGGTTCCGCGCGAGCGTCCACGACCGCTGGTGAGACGCCGGAGCGTCGCGGTCGCGGTGGCCGCACTCCTGCTGCTGTCCGGGTGCGCCGCATCCGGACCGGCCACCGCCCGCGACGCTCCGCCCTGGCCACGGCCGACCGATCTGACGGCCCGCGCCGAGTCCGCGGGGCTCCTGAACGTCTGGAGTGAACGGCTGGCCGAGCACGTGCACACGCACCTGACGATCCTGGACGGCGACGAACCGGTGACCGTCCCGGCGAACGTCGGGCACTCGGACAGCCGGAAGTTCGCCGCCGAGATCCACACGCACGACACGTCGGGCATCGTGCACGTCGAGTCCCCGACGGAGCAGACGTTCACGCTCGGCCAGTTCTTCGACGAGTGGGGCGTCTCGCTCGGTCCGGAGCACGTCGGTGGCCTGCGCGGCGAACTGACGGTGTGGGTCGACGGGCACCGGAGGATCGGCAACCCGCGCTCGATCGAGCTGACGGACCTGCGCCAGATCGTCCTCGTCGTCACGACCGTCGGCGAGGTCCCGCACCTGCCGGCGCCCTTCGACTGGCCGCCGCAGTACGACTAGCGCCGGAACCGGCTCGGCTCAGGCCTCCTTCGCCGCGACCCACGACAGGTCGAGGTCCCACTGCGCGACCGACCCGGCCGGCAGCTGCCACACGTACTCGTTCTTGAGCTTCTTGCCGTCCTCACGGAACGGCCCCGTCCGGTACGGGTAGAACGCCACCGTCGGCAGCGTGCCGGGCGGCGCCGTGCGGATCGCGTTCGAGAAGTCCTTGTTCAACCGCCGCAGCTCGCCGATCACGTCGCCCCGGGCGGCATCCGCGTCGAACCCGCCAGCGCCCGAGGCGAGCTGGAACGCGATGTGCAGCTGCCGGTCACCGCGGTCGTCCTCGTAGCTGATCAGCCGGTGGTTCTCGACGGCCTCGAGCAGCTCCGGGTCGCCGTACACGACGTCCCGCACCACGTCGGGTGCGACGACGGCGCCGTTGTAGTCGACCGACAGGTCGGACCGGCCGTAGTGGAACAGCAGCGGCAGGTCGAGCTCGGCCTCGGCGGCGAGCGCCGCGTGTCCGGTCGCCCGCAGCACGGACCGCAGCTCCTTCATCCGCACCACGTGTCCGCGGTCGTGGATGTTGTAGCGGATGCGTGGGCTGATGTTCTCGGAGCGGGCGATGGTGACGACGAGTTCGCCGAGGTCGTTCGTCTCGATCAGGTAGCCGAACGGGTTGAACTGGAACACCATCGGCAGCACCCCGTACTCGCCCTGCTTGGTCAGGGCGGCGGAGAGTTCCGGTGAGGCGGCGATCGCCCGGCGGAGCTGCACGCTGAACGGGGTCTCGATGCCGAGGTTGATCTCGAGGTCACTCGCCCCGTAGGAGCCGAGGACGGCCTGCGCGTACTGCTCGATGTGGGCGCGCATGTTCTCGCTGATGCCCTCGCCCCCGAACGCGGCGACGATCGTGTACTGGCTCCAGTCGAGCCGGTCGTCCTCGAACAGGGCTTTCAGGAACGGTGGGTAGCTGCAGATGATGTAGGTGAAGTCGGTGCCGAACTCGCGCATCGTCTGCACGATCTTGTCGCGGTCCGGGCCGATCGACTTGATCATGGAGGACTCGGTGAGCGAGGCGGTCACGTTCATCCCGGTGGCCCAGGCCCCGAGGGAGAAGGCGTTGAGCACGAACGGCTGCTTCGACAGGTCCTTGGCGGTGCGGGAGAACCCGAGCTGCAGCAGCTGTCGGGTGGCCTGGCGTTCGTCGGGGCCGCGCACCCAGCTGGTCGGGGTGCCGCTCGACCCGCTGGACTCGTCGACGACGACGCCGCGTCGGGGCAGGCGTCCGTCGATGCAGCGCTCGGGGATGCTCCAGCGCTTGACGTAGGAGTCCTTGTCCATCTCGGGCAGTCCCGAGATCGCCGCGGCGATCCCGCCACGGGTGTCGAGCCTGGAGGCGCGTCCGGACTCCGCCAGGAACGCCCGGTACGCGGGGACCCGCTTCGCAGCCCGTTCCGCGGTCCGCCAGGCGCGCCAGCGTCCGAGGGTCCAGCGGAGCGGCTCGATGCCGGGCGTGAGCAGGAGCTTGTGGGTGCCGACCCGGGGCATGAACAGTGCGACGAAGGTCTCGACCACCCACACCACCGAGAACACCGCTGCGCGCTTCACCGGGTCCCCCCGACGGTCATCGCTGCTGCGGGTCGGCGGTGTGCCAGGGGTGGTGGGTCGCTGTGTCCGAAGCGGAACAGCATCCAGGCCATCCGCCCGTCGGACTCGTCGACGCCCGCACGTTCCACGAACGCGGCGTGTGACCGCGGGTTGGTGATCACGGTGCCGAACGGGTGCATGGCGATGCCGCGGGCGGAGAACTCGAGCCAGATGCGCATGAAGACCCGTCCGGCCTCGACGTACTCGGCCGGGGTGCTGAACGGTCCCTCGAGCCAGGCGAGCTGTCGGACGCCCCGCATGGTGGACAGGTACACCCTGCGGAAGACCCCGCCGATGCCCGGGGCCTGCCAGAGTCCGCGGTGCTCCATGGCGAACCGGAGCACCCGGCCGGGCATGAGCATCGTCTCGGCGGACAGCCCGTCGCCGGTGGCCGCTGCCTGTCGCTTCGAGAACCGCAGCCAGTGCAGGATCTCGTCGTGCACGGCGTCGTGCTGCAGGTCGTCGAACAGGGTCTCCTGGTTGACGCGCACGATCTCGTCGACGGTGGCCCGGTCGTCGGTGGTGCGGAAGCGCTGCCCGGCCGCCGATGCGATGGCGGACGCGGCCTCGATCGCAGTGGCGTCGACGAGCGTTGCGTCGTAGGGCCTGCGTGAGGTGCGCCGTGCGAGGAAGCCGGACAGGGCCTCCCGGTCGTCCGCGGTGACCACGTGCGGACGCAACGTCACCGTGCCCAGCCGGTGCAGGCGGTCGTCCGCACCAGCGTCGAGCCGACCGAAGTCCATCTCGGCGTGGTCGAGCCGTTCCTGCACGGTGTGCCCGTGCGCTCGTGCCACCACGTCGAGCCCGGCCAGGAACACCCCGGCGCAGACGTGCCCGAACGGGATGCCGAACGACTCCGCCGGCAACCCCCGTCGCAGGTCGTAGAACACGGTCGCGGTGCGGTCGTCCTCGACGCGCACGACGATCGGTTGCGAGTTGTGCGGCGACGGGTAGTGCCGCGCGTCCTCGATGATGCCCGTCCACGGTGATGCCATCGTTCCCCCTCGGTGGTCCCTGGCGACGATCATACGAACCCCCGGCGTCCCCCATGCCGGTCAGGGCATGCACTGTGGACAACCGGTGCGTAGCCTGCTCCTCGTGATGACCATCCGCACCGGCACCGACCTCGCCGCGGTCGAGGACGTCGTCGACGCCGTGACGGCGCACGGCGAGCGGTACCTGGACCGGGTGTTCACCCTGCGGGAGCGCACCGACACCGGCGACGACCCGGAGCGCCTCGCTGCCCGGTTCGCGGGCAAGGAGGCCGTCGTGAAGCTGCTCCGGCCGGCTCCGGACCAGGCGATCCCGCTGCGGGACGTCGCCGTCGTGCTCGACGCCGGCGGTGCCCCCACGGTCGAGCTGTCCGGAGCGGCCGCGGCCCTGGCGGAGTCGATCGGGTGCGGCCCGATCGCGGTCTCGTTGGCACACGAACGGGGGCTCGCGGTGGCGACGGTGGTGGCCCTCTCGGAGCGCTGACCCGGCGCTCCGGACAGGGGTGCGGTTTCCCGCACCTGCACGGCGGTTTCCCGAGGGCCGTTCCTCTTTACGGTTGCAGTCATGGAACAGGACCCGAACCCCTCCAGCACCACCGCGACGATCGCCGACCCGGCCACCGACCGGGCCGTCCGTCGCGCCCTCGCCGAGCACGGCCGGCTGACGGTCGACGCGTGGGACGTCGCGTCGATCGCCGACCTCTACGCCCTCGGCCTGACCTCGCACGCCACGGTCAACGTGATGCTCGCGGTGGAGTCGGACCTCGACGTCGAGTTCCCCGACTCGGTGCTGAACCGGTCCACCTTCGCGACCGTCGAGTCGATCGTCGCCGCGGCGGAGCTCGCCGCGGAGCTCGCCTCGTGACCCTGGTCCTGCCGGCACCGTCGGTCGTCGACCGGTTCGCCGAGCGTGCGAGCGCGGTGGCCGAGGTCGCCGCACAGTTCGCCGACGAGGTCGACCGCGACGCCCGGCCCCCGCGCGAGGCCATCGCCGCGATGCGGGAGTACGGCCTGCTCGCGGCAGCGGTGCCGACCGAGCACAGTGGCGAGGGTGCCTCCGTGGCGGAGCTCTCCGCGATCGCGACCGAACTCGGCCGCGCCTGCGCCGCGACCGGCATGGTGTTCGCGATGCACCAGGGCCAGGTCATGGCGCTCTGGCGGCACGGCGGCGACGGTGCCGGCGTGCTCGAGACGATCGAGGCCGTCCGGGGTGGGGCACTCGTCGCGTCGGCCACCACCGAGCGCGGCGTCGGCGGCGACGCCCGGCGGTCCACCTGCTCCATCGAGCCGACCGACGACGGCCGGATCCGCCTGCGCAAGGACGCGCCGGTGATCTCGTACGCCACCGAGGCCGACGCGGTGTTCGTCACCGCCCGCCGCGACCCGGACGCCCCGGCGTCGGACCAGCGACTGCTCATCTGCCGCACCGACACGATGGTCCTGTCGCAGACGTCCACCTGGGACACCATGGGGCTCCGCGGCACGTGCAGCAACGGGTGGATCCTCGACACCGAGACGACGACCGACCGGGTGTTCCGCGACGACTACGCTGCGATCTCCGCCCAGACGGTCCTGCCGGTGTCGCACGTGCTCTGGGCCTCGGTCTGGCTCGGCATCGCGGTCTCGTCCGCCGAACGTGCCCGCAGCGCCGTCCGCAAGCAGGCTCGCGCCGCCGTCGGGACCACCCCGCCCGGTGCGCTCCGGCTCGCCGAGCTCCTGGTCGACCTGCAGGCCCTCGCCGACTCGGTGCGTCACGCCGCCGAACGGTTCGACGCCGCAGCCGACGACCCGGACGTGCTGGCCTCGAGCGCGTACGCCCTTGCCGCGAACGCCCTGAAGATCGGTGCGTCCGAGCGCGTCACCGACATCGTCACGAAGGCGCTGCGCATCGTCGGGATCGCGGGCTACGCCGCCTCGGGTCCGATGAGCATCGCCCGACACCTCCGAGACGCCCACGGGGCCGCCGTCATGGTGAGCAACGACCGTCTCCTCAAGAACGACGCCGACCTGGCCATCATGACGGGAGTGATCCTGTGACGATCACGGACACCACCACGCACACCACCGACACCACCACCGCGGACACCGCCGCCGACGCAGCCGCGCTCGACGCCGCCCGCGCAGCCCTCCGCGCCCGCCTGCTCACCGACGGCGTCCTCCTCGACCTCGGCACGCCCGGCCTCTACGGCCGCACCGGGGTCTTCGAGCGCGTGTACGCCGCGGTCGACGCCGCAGCGGTGCGCAGCCAGCAGCACCTCGGCGCCGAGGTCCTGCGCTTCCCGCCGGTCGAGCCACTCGCGTCGTTCGAGCGCACCGACTACATCGCGTCGTTCCCGGACCTCGCCGCGTCGATCTCCGGGTTCACCGGCGACGACCGCACCCACCGCGCACTGCTCGCCGCCCGCGAGCGCGGTGAGCGCTGGGAGGGGTTCCTCGAGCCGGCCGACCTCATGCTCACCCCCGCGGTCTGCCACCCGGTCTACGGCCTGATCGGCGACACCGTGCCGCAGCAGGGCCGGTTCTTCGACGTCCTCGGCGACTCCTTCCGCCGCGAGCCCTCGCTCGACCCGATGCGCCTGCAGGCCTTCCACATGCACGAGTTCGTGCACGTCGGCACCCCCGCGTCCGCGGCGGCCCACCGGGACGGCAGCATCCCGGTGATGCGCGCGCTGCTCGAGTCGTTCGGGCTCGAGATCGACGTCGTCCCCGCCAACGACCCCTTCTTCGGCCGCGTCGGGCAGATGCTCGCCCGCAACCAGGTCGAGCAGGCGCTCAAGTTCGAGTTCGTGACGAAGGTCTACGGCCCCGACCACGACGCCACCGCGATCAGCTCCGCGAACCTGCACGAGGACCACTTCGGCACCTCGTTCGGCCTCCGCACCGAGGACGGACAGGTCGCGCACAGCGCCTGCATCGCGTTCGGCCTGGAACGCATCACCATCGCCCTGTTCGCCGCCCACGGCACGGACCTCGACGCCTGGCCGGCGTCCGCCCGCGCCGCCCTCGCCCTGTGACCACGCTGCACGGCTGGTCCGGATCGCCGGCGATCCGCGCAGCGGTCCAGCTCCCCGCCGCCGCGCGCGCCGGCGTCGTGATCTGCCCGCCGCTCGGGCAGGAGGGCGTCATCGCGTACCGCACGCTCCGTCTGCTGGCCGACCGCCTGGAGGCCCGTGGCATCGCCTCGGTGCGCTACGACCCGTCCGGACGTGGTGACGGCGCACCCGACACCGCGCCCGACGCGCAGGTCCGGTCCGCACGCCACGCCGCCGCCGTGCTCCGCACGACGGGGGTGCAGCACGTCGCCTTCGTCGGGCTGGCCTCGGCGGCCCTCGTCGCGGCGAACGCGGCCGCGGACACCGACGGCCTCGTCGTCTGGGACGCCCCGGCATCGGGCAAGGGGTGGCTCCGTCGGCAGCGCGCCCTCGCGACCATCACGATCGGTGCCGACCGCGTGGTCGACGGCGTCGAGAGCCTCATCGGGTTCGACGTCGAGCCGGACGAGGCCGCCGCACTCTCGGACCTCGCCTTCGCCCCGCGCACCGGACCCACCGTCGCGCTCGTCCGTCCGGGTGCCCGGCCGCCGAAGCCCCTCGGTGGCGTCGACGTGACCGAGGTCACCGGCAGCGCCGAGCTCCTCGACGGCACGAGCATCCACGCCCGCATCCCCGGAGCCGCCGTCGACACCGTCGTCGCCTGGCTCGACACCTGGGCACCCGAGACGGCGGTGCCCGTCCGCGTGCCCGTCCTCGACGAGGTCCTCGACGTCGACGGCCGCGTGTCGGAGCGGATCGTCCACCTCGGCGATCAGGGGTTGTTCGGGATCGAGACCGTCTCGTCCGCCCAGCACCACGACGCCCCCGTCGTCGTGCTCCACAGCGGCGGCGCCGAGCACCGCGTGGGGGCCACCGACTACCAGGTCGAACTCGCCCGCGCCCTCGCCCGCGACGGCGCCCGGGTCGTCCGGGTCGACCGTCGTGCCACCGGCGAGAGCACCGGCGTGCACGAGGACGAGCGGAGCTTCCTGTTCGCGCAGGAGTGGGTGGAGGACCAATCCGCCGTCGTCACCGCACTCGCCACACCCTCGGACCGGCTCGTGCTCGTCGGCATGTGCGCCGGCGCCTGGGTCGCGGGCCGCGCCGTCGAGGAGGCCCCGCGCCTGGTCGTCGAGATCAGCCCGAACGACTACCGTCGCGTCCCGGCCGAGCCCGGCTCGTACGCCGACGGAGTCCGGGCGATCGACGCCCCGTCGCCCGCCCGGATGTGGGTACGCGAGCGGTACAACCGCTTCGTGCCGAAGGCCGTCCGCGACCGCATCGCCCGCCGCGACCGGATGGGCGGCGTCGTCGGCCACGTCCGCCCGCTCGTCGAGCACGGCACCGACGTCGTCGTGATCGTCGCTCCCGAGGACGCCGCCCTGTTCGACCGGCTCGGTGGGCAGAAGGCCGTCCGGCGCTGGCCCGGTGACGACCGTCGCGGCTCGGTGTCCGTCGTCCGCGTCGAGGACGGCGACCACGCGTTGTTCTCCCCGACGATGCGCGAGGCCGTGGTCGCCGAGGTGCGCTCCCGCGTCGCGGCGACGTTCCCTGTCCACACCTGACGCGCCCCGCCCGGCAGACCGTGCGGGTGCATGTTCCGACGATCCACGCGTCGTACGACTCGTGTGGTGTCGCCACATGCACACGCATCCACGTCGGCTCAGCGCAGGCCGAGCTCCCGCGCGACGGCATCGGGACGCTCGACGTGGGCGAAGTGCCCGCAGTCGTCGAGCAGCACCGTCCGGACCTGCGGCACGAGCGCCCGCAGCGCCTCGAGGTCCGAGACGCGGGCGAACACGTCGTCCTGTCCGGCGATCGCCGTCACCGGGCAGGTGACGGCACGCCACCGGTCGACGTCGTACGCCGCCGCCGACCGTGCCGCCTCGGTGAACTGCTCCGGCCGGAGCTCCTCGACGAAGGCCTCGAGCACGCTCGGGTCCAGACGTCGAACGTGCGTGAACACCGGCGCCGCGACGAGCGGCAACAGACCGATCCGCGCGATCCCCCGGAGCAGCGGACGCGCGGCGCCACCGGTCATCGTGAGGCCCGCACGCAGCAGGGTGAACGCCGGCAGGGTGCCGAGCGCCCGCACCGGGTGCCGAGCCGCACCGGCGGTCGCGACCGTGGTGCCGGACACCAGGGCGAGCGACCGCACCCGCTCGGGCGCCACCACGGCCAGGTGCAACCCGACGAACGCGCCCATGGAGTGCCCGACCACGTCGACCGCGCCGAGGCCCAGCGCACCGAGGACCGCCGACACGGCACCCGTGACGGCGTCGAGCCCGAGCGGACCGTCCGGAGCCGGCGAGGACCCCCAGCCGGGCAGGTCGACGAGCACCAGCCCGCGGTCCCCGATCCCGTCCGCGGCGTGCAGCAACGGTGTCCACGTCGACCAGGAGCCCGCGACGCCGTGCAGCAGCAGGAGCGGGTCCGGGCCGGCGCGGTGGTGCACCACGACGGGCCCGGTCGGGGCCTCCACGACCGTGCGGGTCAGCCCCCAGGCGCCGGGCGTGACGCGCACCGGGTACGGGGCGTACGCATCAGCGGCGACCCCGTGACCACGCGGGTCGGTGTCGATGGCGTGCACCGGGCCTCCTGTCCGACCGTCGACGCGGACGCGTCCGTCAGGAGGGATTCGGAACGCTAGCCGACGGGGACGGGTGCCGAGCAGGCGGCGAGCCGGTCGAGGGCCGCCTTGTACTCGGCGACGTCGCGCTGCAGGCCGGGCTCGGTGATGATCGAGGCCTTGATGCGGCCCTGCACGTCGATGACGAAGGTCGCGCGGGTGGCGAAGCCCTTGTTCTCGAGGAACACGCCGTACTCCTTCGAGACCGCGCCGTGCGGCCAGAAGTCGGCGAGCAGCTCGAAGTCGTATCCGTTCGCCTCGGCGAACGACCGGAGCGTGGCCTTCGAGTCGACCGAGATGCCGAGCAGCTCGATGCGCTGGTCCTGGAACATCGTGATGTTGTCCTGCAGGGTGCAGAGCTCGTTCGTGCACCCGGACGAGAACGCCAGCGGGAAGAAGACGAGTGCGACCGGGCGGTTGCCGCGGAAGTCGCTGAGTCGGACGTGCTCACCGAACTGGTTCGGGAGCTCGAAGTCCGGCGCGAGTGAGCCGATCTCCAGTGCCATCGCTACGTGTGCTTCTTCCTCGGGCGTGGGGTGTGCCCGTCGGGTCCGTGCGCCGCGGATCGCGTGTGCACGATCGGCCATGCTACGCCGACGACACGCGAATGCAAGCACCCGTCCACATGCACGTCACCATCAGCATCAGCGTCGGTCCTGGGGCCTAGAGTGGACGGGGCCCCAGCCGGTCGCGACCCGACCACCGGAGCCACCATGTCCACCACCACGAGAACGAACGAGGTCAAGGGTGACGGTGAACGACCAGGACCCGTACAGCGCCGGGGCGAACGACCAGGATCCGCAGGAGACCGCCGAATGGCGTGAGTCCCTCGACGGGCTGGTCCAGACCCACGGACACCAGCGCGGTCGCGAGATCATGCTGAGCCTGCTCAAGCGGTCCAAGGAACTGCACCTCGGTGTGCCGATGGTCCCGACGACGGACTACGTGAACACCATCGCGCCGGAGAACGAGCCGGAGTTCCCCGGCGACGAAGAGCTGGAGCGCCGGTACCGCCGCTGGATCCGCTGGAACGCGGCCATCACGGTGCACCGTGCACAGCGTCCCGGCATCGGGGTCGGCGGGCACATCTCGACGTACGCGTCGAGCGCCGCGATGTACGAGGTCGGCTACAACCACTTCTTCCGCGCGCAGGACCACCCCTCCGGTGGCGACCAGGTCTTCTTCCAGGGCCACGCCTCCCCCGGCATGTACGCCCGCGCGTACATGGAAGGGCGCCTCTCCGAGGACCAGCTCGACGGCTTCCGGCAGGAGAAGTCGCACGCCGGCGGCGGCCTGTCGTCGTACCCGCACCCGCGCCTCATGCCGCACTTCTGGCAGTTCCCGACCGTGTCGATGGGCATCGGCCCGATCAACGCGATCTACCAGGCGCAGCAGGCCAAGTACCTGTCGAACCGCGGCATCAAGGACGCCATGGACCAGCAGGTCTGGGCGTTCCTGGGCGACGGCGAGATGGACGAGGTCGAGTCCCGCGGGCAGCTCCAGGTCGCCGCGAACGACGGCCTCGACAACCTGAACTTCGTCATCAACTGCAACCTGCAGCGACTCGACGGCCCGGTCCGTGGCAACGGCAAGATCATCCAGGAGCTCGAGGCGTTCTTCCGCGGTGCGGGCTGGAACGTCATCAAGGTCGTCTGGGGCCGCGAGTGGGACGACCTGCTCGCCCGCGACACCGAGGGCGCGCTCCTCAACCTGATGAACCAGACGCCGGACGGCGACTACCAGACGTACAAGGCCGAGAACGGTGCCTACGTGCGCGAGAACTTCTTCGGGCGCGACCCGAAGGCGCTCGAGCTCGTCAAGGACTACACCGACGACCAGATCTGGAACCTCAAGCGCGGTGGCCACGACTACCGCAAGGTCTACGCCGCGTTCAAGGCCGCGACCGAGCACAAGGGCCAGCCGACCGTCATCCTGGCGAAGACGGTCAAGGGCTACGGCCTCGGCCCGAGCTTCGAGGGCCGCAACGCGACCCACCAGATGAAGAAGCTCACGCTCGACAACCTCAAGCAGTTCCGCGACGAGATGCGCATCCCGATCTCCGACGCGCAGCTGGAAGAGAACCCCTACACGCCGCCGTACTACCACCCGGGCAACGACGACGAGGCGATCCAGTACATGCACGAGCGTCGTCGCGCGCTCGGTGGCTACGTGCCGGAACGTCGCACGAAGTACACGCAGTTCACGCTGCCGGACGACTCGAAGTACCAGGTCGTCAAGAAGGGCTCCGGCAAGCAGGAGGTCGCCACCACCATGGCGTTCGCACGCCTGCTGAAGGACCTGCTGCGCTCGCCCGACTTCGGCGACCGCGTGGTCCCGATCATCCCGGACGAAGCGCGCACCTTCGGCATGGACGCCTACTTCCCGTCGGCGAAGATCTACAACCCGAACGGCCAGCACTACACGTCGGTCGACCGCGAGCTCCTCCTGGCCTACAAGGAGAGCCCGCAGGGCCAGATCATCCACGTCGGCATCAACGAGGCGGGCGCCCTCGCAGCGTTCACCGCGGTCGGCACCTCGTACTCGACGCAGGGCGAGCCGCTCATCCCGGTCTACGTCTTCTACTCGATGTTCGGGTTCCAGCGCACCGGTGACGCCATCTGGGCCGCCGGCGACCAGATGACCCGTGGCTTCATGATCGGCGCCACCGCCGGCCGCACCACGCTGACGGGCGAGGGCCTGCAGCACGCGGACGGTCACTCGCCGCTCCTCGCCACGACGAACCCGGCCGTCGTCTCGTACGACCCTGCGTACGGCTACGAGATCGGCCACATCGTCAAGGCCGGCCTCGACCGCATGTACGGCACGAACGAGGACGGCTCGCCGAAGCACGCCGACCCGAACGTCATGTACTACCTGACGGTCTACAACGAGCCGCTGGTGCAGCCGGCCGAGCCCGAGGGCGTCGACGTCGAGGGCATCCTCAAGGGGATGTACCTGCTCAAGTCGAGCGAGCACGACGGCCCGAAGGCCCAGCTGCTCGCGTCCGGTGTCGCCGTGCCGTGGATCCTCGAGGCGCAGCAGCTCCTCGCCGAGGACTGGGGCGTGTCGGCAGACGTCTGGAGCGTCACGAGCTGGGGTGAGCTGTACCGCGACGGTGTGGCCGCCGAGCAGCAGGCGTTCCTCAACCCGAACGAGCCGGCCCGCACGCCGTTCGTCACCGAGCGTCTGCTCGGCACCGAGGGCCCGGTCGTCGCCGTGAGCGACTTCATGCATCTGGTGCAGGAGCAGATCCGCCCGTTCGTGCCGACCGACTACGCCACCCTCGGCGCCGACGGCTTCGGTTTCTCGGACACCCGTCCGGCCGCTCGCCGCTTCTTCCACATCGACGGCCCCTCGGTCGTCGTGCGGACGCTGCAGCAGCTCGCCCGCCAGGGCAAGGTCGACGGCGCGCTCGTCCAGCAGGCGATCGACAAGTACCGCCTGCACGACGTGACCGCCGGCACCACCGGCAGCGCGGGCGGCGAGAGCTGATCAACCCGTGACGACGGTCCGCCCGGACCACGAGAGCCAGGAGAGCGCGCGCGAGCGCGCGCTCTCCTGGCTCCGTCAGGTGTCCGGAGAACTCTCCACCGCCACGATCAAGCGGCTCGAGGACACGCTCCCCTGGTACAGCGAGATGCCGCCGGGGCGCCGCTCCGCCGTGGGCCTCGTCGCCCAGGCGGGCATCACCTCGTTCATCAGCTGGCTCGAGGGCACCGCGTCGACGCCGTGGATCGCCGCGGCCGACGTCTTCGGGTCCGCCCCGCGGGAGCTCCTGCGCTCGGTGAGCCTGCAGCAGACCCTGCAGCTCATCCGCGTCGTGGTGACCGTGGTCGAGGAACGCGCGGCCGACGACGAGATGCTGCAGGAGGCGATCCTCAAGTACTCCCGCGACATCGCGTTCGCCGCCGCCGACGTCTACGCCCGCGCGGCCGAGGCCCGCGGTCTGTGGGATGCCCGGCTCGAAGCACTCGTGGTCGACTCGATCCTCTCCGGCGAGTACGACGACGAACTGCCGTCCCGCATCGCCGCCCTCGGATGGCACGGCCACGGCGAGGTCGCGGTGCTCGTCGGCACCGCACCGAAGCAGCTCGAGGTCGACCAGGTCCGCCGCACCGCACGGCACATGGACGCCGATGTGCTCGTCGGGGTCCAGGGGTCGCGGCTCGTCGTGGTGATCGGTCGCGCCACCCCCCGCGACGACGTCCCCGAGGGCGAGGAGCCCGTCTCGTTCACGACCATCGCGCAGGCCCTCGAGCCGCTGTTCGGTGAGGGCCACCTGGTGCTCGGCAACGAGGTCCCCGGGGTCGTCGACGCCTCGACCAGCGCGAAGGCCGCCCTCGCCGGGTTCGCCGTCGCGCGTGCCTGGCGCGGCGTGCCCCGTCCGGCCCTGGCCGACGACCTGCTGCCCGAACGGGCCCTTGCCGGCGACCCGCTCGCCCGGTCGGCCCTGGTGCAGCGCATCTACGTCCCGCTCAAGGACCAGTCCACCGAGCTCCTGCAGACGCTGTGGTGCTACCTGGACACCGGCCGGTCGCTCGAAGCCACGGCGCGCGAGCTCTTCGTGCACCCGAACACCGTGCGCTACCGCCTGCGCCGGGTCGCCGACATCATCGGGTGGGACGCCACGCACGCCCGTGACGCCCTGATCGTGCAGTCGGCGCTCATCCTCGGCGCGATGTCCGAGTCCGCGACCGGCCGTCGCCGCATCACGCCCCGACGCTAGAGCGTTCCGGACGGTAGAGAACCGACAATGTCCCGCGGGGATTCGTGTGGGAAGTCCACACGGGCCCCGCGGGACGAGAACGCGAGGATTGTCCGGTGATCGTCGTCGTCGCGCCCGGACAGGGCTCCCAGACCCCCGGCTTCCTCGCCCCCTGGCTCGAGGACGCCACCGTTCGTGAACGAGTCGGGCAGTGGTCGGAGTCGATCGGCGTCGACCTCGCCGAGCACGGCACGAACTCCGACGCGGACACCATCAAGGACACCGCGCTCGCACAGCCCCTCATCGTGGCCGCCGGCCTGGTGACCGCCGACGCACTGCTCGCCGAGGGCCGTCGCGCCCTGGTGGGCGGGGTCGCCGGACACTCGGTGGGCGAGTTCACCGCCGCCGCGGTCGCCGGGATCCTCGAGCCGACCGACGCCGTCGCCCTGGTCGCCGAGCGCGGCCGGGCCATGGCGGACGCCGCAGCGCTCGAGCCGACCTCGATGGCCGCCGTCCTCGGTGGCGACGCCGACGCGGTGGCCGCAGCCCTCGCCGAGCACGGCCTCGTGCCCGCGAACCACAACGGTGGCGGCCAGACCGTCGTCGCGGGTGCCGCAGACGCCATCGCGGCCCTCGCGGCCGACCCGCCCGCCAAGGCCCGGGTGATCCCGCTCGCCGTGGCCGGTGCGTTCCACACCCGGTACATGGCCCCCGCCGTCGAGCGGGTCACCCCGGTCGCGGCCGCCGCCACCGTGCAGGACCCGACCCTGCCGATCTGGACCAACGCCGACGGCTCCCGGGTCGACGACGGGCGCCGCTTCGTCGACCTGATGGTCCAGCAGATCGCGAGCCCCGTGCACTGGGACGCGGTCATGGAGTCCTTCTCCGCCGCCGGCGTGACCGGCATCATCGAGCTCGCACCCGCCGGTGCCCTCGTCGGCCTGGCGAAGCGCGGCCTCCGCGGCACGCCGACCGTCGCCATCAAGACCCCCGACGACCTGCCTGCAGCGATCGACCTGCTGCAGCGCGCGGGCCAGGAAGCAGACGCAACCGCATGACCGACCCGACCACCCCGACGGACGCCCCCACGGGCCTCCCGACCGGATCCGCGCGCCCGCTGCTCCAGCAGCGCCGCGGCCACGAGTTCACCCGGATCCTGGCGTTCGGCGCCGCCCGCGGCGAGAACGTCGTGCCGAACGACGACCTCGTCGGCCCGATCGACTCGTCCGACGAGTGGATCCGCCAGCGCACCGGCATCATCACCCGCAAGCGCGCGGGCAAGGACGTCGAGGCCGTCGACCTCGCCGAGGCCGCCGCACGCGAGGCCATCGAGAAGGCCGGCATCGAGCCGTCCCAGATCGGCGTCGTGCTCGTGAGCACCGTCACGCACACCGTGGCGACCCCGTCGATGGCGTCGCTGCTCGCCGAGCGCATCGGCGCCACCCCGGCCGCCGCGTACGACATCAGCGCCGCCTGTGCCGGGTACGCCTACGGCATCGCCCAGGCCGACTCGTTCATCAAGTCCGGGCTCGCCGACCACGTGCTGGTCGTCGGGGCCGAGAAGCTCAGCGACGTCGTCGACCCGACCGACCGCTCGATCTCGTTCCTGCTCGGGGACGGTGCCGGCGCCGCCGTGATCGGCCCGAGCGACTTCCCGGGCATCGCCCCCACCATCTGGGGCTCCGACGGCTCGAAGTGGGACGCCATCGGCATGACCGCGACCTACAACGAGTGGGAGGCCGGGGCACCGCGTCCGACCATGCGCCAGGCCGGGCAGACCGTGTTCCGCTGGGCCGTCTGGGAGATGGTCAAGGTCGCCCGCCAGGCGCTCGAGACCGCCGGCGTCCGCCCCGAAGACCTGGCCGCCTTCGTGCCGCACCAGGCGAACATCCGCATCATCGACGAGTTCGCCAAGCAGCTCGGCCTGCCCGAGACGGTGACGATCGCCCGCGACATCACCACCACCGGCAACACCTCCGCCGCGAGCATCCCGCTCGCCACGCACCGCCTGCTCCAGGAGCACCCGGACCTGTCGGGCGGCCTCGCCCTGCAGATCGGCTTCGGCGCCGGACTCGTGTTCGGTGCCCAGGTGGTCGTCCTCCCCTGATCCCCGTCCGGTCGCGCAACCGCGCGCCCGGTCCCCATCCCGACGAGCCTCCGCGCACCCGGACCCCGCGTGCCCTAGGCTGGTCAACGGTCAAACGACACCCCCCTTCAAGGAGAACACTCATGGCCCTGTCCAACGAAGAAGTCCTCGCCGGCCTGGCCGAGCTGATCAACGACGAGACCGGTATCGCCACCGACACCGTCGCCGCCGACAAGTCCTTCACGGACGACCTCGACATCGACTCCATCTCGATGATGACCATCGTGGTCAACGCCGAGGAGAAGTTCGACGTGAAGATCCCGGACGAAGAGGTCAAGAACCTCAAGACCGTGGGCAACGCGGTCGACTACATCGTCAAGGCCCAGGCCTGACACGAGCTTCCTGAGCGCCGCGGCCCGCGGACCCCTGCGGGCCGTGGCGCTCATCTTGTTCACCCCAACGAAAGAACACGTCGTCCCATGACCAAGAAGACCGTCGTCGTCACCGGGATCGGTGCGATCTCACCCCTCGCCGCGACCGCCCCGGACACCTGGGACGCGCTGCTCGCCGGCAAGTCCGGCATCACCCGCATCGAGGACCCCCGCTACGCCGAGCTCGAACTCCCCGTGGAGTTCGCCGGCCAGGCGCGCCGGTTCCTCACCGACCAGCTCACCCGCCCCGAGTCGAAGCGCCTCGACCCCTCGTCGCAGCTGTCGCTCGTCGCGGCGCGCGAGGCCTGGGCCGACGCCGGCATCGACGACGAGTCGGTCGTGCCCGAGCGCCTCATCGTCGACTGGGCGACCGGCATCGGCGGCGTGAACACGCTGCTCGACGCGTGGGACACCCTGCGCGAGAAGGGTCCGCGTCGCGTCCTGCCGATGACGGTCCCGATGCTCATGGCGAACGGACCCGCCGCCGCCATCGAGATGGAGTTCGGCGCGCGTGGTGGTGCCCGCACCTACCTGTCCGCCTGCGCGTCCTCGACCGAGTCGCTGGCCGAGGCGTACCGGCACATCGCCGACGGCGACGCCGACATCGTGATCACCGGTGGCGCCGAGGCCGCGCTGCACCCGCTCCCGCTGGCCGCGTTCGCCGCGATGCAGGCCCTGTCGCGCCGGAACGACTCCCCCGAGACCGCGTCGCGTCCGTACGACGTCACGCGTGACGGCTTCGTGCTCGGTGACGGCGCAGCGGCGCTCATCCTCGAGTCGAAGGAGCACGCGGAAGCCCGCGGTGCGACGATCTACGCCGAGGTCGCCGGCTCCGGCATCACCTCGGACGCCTTCCACATCACCGCGCCGGACCCCGAGGGCAGCGCCGCCGCCCGTGCGGTCCTGCAGGCCCTCGAGCACGCCGACGCGAGCATCGAGGACGTCGTGCACGTCAACGCGCACGCCACCTCGACCCCCGTCGGTGACGTCGCCGAGTACCACGCGATGCGTCGGGTCTTCGGCGACCACCTGGACGACGTCGTGGTGTCCGCGACCAAGGCCTCGACGGGCCACCTGCTCGGTGGTGCCGGCGCGATCGAGGCGGTCTTCACCGTCCTCGCGCTGCACAACCGCGTCGCCCCGCCGACGATCAACCTGCACGACCAGGACCCGGAGATCGTCATGGACGTCGCCCGCGAGCCGCGCGCGCTGCCCGAGGGTGACCTGCTCGCGGTCAGCAACTCGTTCGGCTTCGGCGGCCACAACGCCGTGGTCGCGTTCCGCAGCGTCTGATCCGTCCCACCCTGCCAGGAGGCCCGTCCCGCGTCGTCGGGGCGGGCTTCCGTCGTTCCGGTGCCGGTTGGAGTCCCGGCAACACGCCGTCGTGTCGCTGAGGCGCCCCGGAAACGACGAGACGCCGCCGTATTCGGCGGCGTCTCGAGTCTGTGGCGGCGTCAGGACAGCACGCCGGCGTGTTGCGCACCCGACGTCGGCGTCCGGCGCACCCGAGACGCCGGCGTGTTGCGAGTTGGCTCAGCCGACGCGGTGCAGCCAGACGACCGGGTTGCCCTCGGCCGCGTGGCGGAAGGGCTCGAGCTCGTCGTCCCAGGCCTGCCCGAGTGCGAGTCGGAGCTCACGGTGCAGCTCGAGGGCGTTGCTGCCCGCGACCTCCATCGCGTAGCGCACCCGGTCCTCGGGGATGACCATGTTGCCCGTGACGTCGGTCTGCGCGTAGAACACGCCGAGGTCGGGCGTGTGCATCCAGCGACCGCCGTCCGAGGCGCTCGTCGGCTCCTCGGTGACCTCGTACCGCAGGTGTTCCCATCCGCGCAGGGCCGACGCGATCGCGGCGCCGGCGCCCACCGCACCGGTCCACGTGTACTCGGTCCGGCGCGCACCGTCCTGTGCGGGCTGGTCGAGCCACGAGAAGTTCACGGCGCGGTTCATCGCGCGACCTGCTGCCCATTCGACGTGCGGGCAGAGCGCGCGGGGTGAGGAGTGCACGTAGAGCACTCCTGTCGTCGTTCCGTTCACGGTTCCTCCGATACGTCAGGTGCGACTTCCCCATCGACCTGGTGCGGAGGATCCTGACCCGAGGGGCCACGGAACCATCGGTATGCGATTGTGATGTCCCGACGGGACACGCCCATTATGCAGCGCCGCGGCTGGGAACGGCAAGGAACCGACCCCGATCAGTGCAGGACGGCACCGTCCGCGTCGACCGGGTGTCGCTCCCCCGCCGTGATCGGCACCGGGACGCGGTTGTCCTCCGGTGGGATCGGGCACGCGTACTGGTACGAGAACGCGCACGGCGGCAGGACCAGCCGATTCCAGTCGAGCTCGACCGTGGCCTCCGTGCCGGGGTCGTCGAGGTACAGGAATCGACCCATGGAGTAGGTGCTGCCCGGGTCGTCCTCCGGCAGGGCACTCGTGCCGTCCTGCACGATGAGCTGCAGCCGCGGGGCTCCGCGGTGGGCAGCCGACCGGACGGCGACGAAGCGCACCGTTGCACCACCCACGACGGTCTCGATGTGTCCGGTGACCGGCAGGGCGTCGCCGGCGGCGTCGCGGACGCTGCCACGGGCCTCCAGGTCGTCTCCCACCAGCGGGACGTACGTGCCGGACGTCACCCAGTCGCCGGACCACGCGAAGCGGGCGATCTGCGCGAAGCGGGCGATCGCCTCGGACGACGGGTCCCAGACGCGCAGGGTGTCGCCGCTGACGGTGCCGGCGAAGCCGTCCGGCAGCGCGACGGTCGACGGCACGACGGCGGTGTCCCCGGCCACCAGGACCGTGCCGTCGACCGGGACGCCGTCGACGACGACGCCGTTGGAGGCCTCGGCCGTCACGGTGAGTCCGCCGACGGCCGGGGCCCACGTCCCGGGGACCGGCCAGACCGGCTGCGGATGGTCGACGTGCTGGGCGTTCACGAGGGCGAGCGGCCCACGGGCACTGCGCGCCCAGCGGTCACGGTCGTGGACGTGCTCGGCGAAGGCGGCGACGACCGCGTCGTCCGGTGCGCCGGTGCCGCTCGTCACGCCTGCTCCTGGCGGGGGTAGATGACCTTCTGCACGATGATGATGACCGACGCCGCGACGGGCAGCGCCACGAGTGCGCCGAGCACGCCGCCGATCGTGCCGCCCGCGACCGCCGCGATGACCACGAGCGCGCCGGGCACCTGGACCGCACGCGACATGATGCGCGGGGAGATCAGGTAGGCCTCGACCTGCATGTAGACGAGGTAGTAGATGGCGGCGGCGAGGGCGGTGGCCGGCGACGCGAAGAAGCAGAGCAGCGAGATGACGATCGCGGCGGCGAGCGTGCCGACGAGCGGGATGAGCGAACCGAGGAACGCGAACGACGCGAGCAGCACCGGCAGCGGCGCCCCGATGATGAGCAGGAAGATGAAGCTCAGGATGCCGTTGATCAGCGCCTGCGACACCTGCCCGACGACGTAGCGGCCGACGGCCTGCGTGATCTGCTCGCTCACGTCGATGAAGTTCTGGCGGCGCGACGCCGGCACGAACCGGTAGGTCGCACGCTTCATGCCCCGCATCGACGCGAGGAAGTAGAGCATCAGGATGATGACGATGAGCGCCCCGGTGACGCCGGACAGGATGCCGCTGCCGACCGCCAGGATCCCGCCGCCGACGCTGAGCAGGTTGCCCGGCTTCTCGACGAACGACTGCAGCGACTGCAGGGCGTGGTCGATGTCGAACGACCCGGCGAACTGCTTCGACAGGTCCTGCACCCACTGCTGCTGCGAGATGTCCTGCACGATGTCGGGGAAGTTCTGGATCAGGTTCGACGCCTGCTCCACCAGGATCGGCACCACGGCGAACACGATGCCGGCGAAGGCCCCGAGGACCGCGACCACGACGATCGTGATGGCGGACCAGCGCGGGATGATCCGCTCCAGGAACGACACGAGCGGGTCGATACCGAGTGCCAGGAACAGCGCGACCCCGATGTAGACCAGCACCGTGCTGAGCTCGTTGATGATCGCACCGGCGAGCAGCGCGACGAGCACCCCGATGGCGCCCATGAACCCGAGGCGGAAGGCGTTCACGCGCACGCCGGTACCGCCACGGGTCACCTCGAAGGTGACGTTCGGTGTCGGTGCGTGGTCGTCCTGCGACGTGTCGCGCTTCCTTGGCATGTGCACGTAGGGCGGGCGGGACTCGAACCCGCGGATCGTTCGGTTATGAGCCGACTGCCTTGACCAGCTTGGCTACCGCCCCTCGCCGGAGACCCTCAGGCCACCGGCTCACCACGATACAGCGACTCGAACGTCGACAGCGTGCGGTTGATGTCGTGTGCCTCGATCATGGTCAGACTGCGATCCCGCATCGCGACGTACTCCGACTCGGGCGCGGTGAGCACCGTCGTGAGCTTCGCCGCCAGGTCGTCCACGTCGCCCGGGGTGAACAGGTACCCGTTGCCGTCGATCAGGTGCGGCAGCGCCATCGAGTCGGCGGCGACGACGGGCAGCCCGGACGCCATCCCCTCGAGCGACGAGATGCTCTGCAGTTCCGCCGTCGACGGCATCGCGAACACCGTCGCGTTGGTCAGGGCCTCCTGCTTGCGCTCGTCGGAGACGAACCCCAGGAACCGCACGCGGTCCTCGAGCCCGAGCTCCTTCGCCAACGCGGTCAGCTTCGGGATCATCTCGCCGTCGCCGACGATGGTCAGCGTCGCGGACAGCTCGGCGGGCAGCAGCGCCACCGCGCGGACGAGCACGTCGAGGTTCTTCTCGGGGGCCACGCGACCGACGAAGACGATGTCGTTGTTGACCGGGCGTCCTTCGCGCGCCACGTACCGGGACGCGTCGATGCCGCACGAGATCGCGAGGACCTGCTGGCCGGCGATGGCCTTCCGCAGGTAGTCGGCGGCCAGGTTCGTCGGCGTCGTGATGGTGTCCGCCAGCCGGTAGGTCTTGGCGGCGTCGCTCCACGCGATCTTCAGCGCGAGGGGCAGCGTCCACTTGCCGAACGGCGTGTACTCGAGCAGGTTCTCCGGCATGAAGTGGTTCGTCGCGATGACCCGGATGCCGCGGTCGTTCGCCTCGTGCACGATGCCTCGACCGATGACCACGTGCGACTGGATGTGCAGCACGTCGGGCTTGACGGCGTCGAGGATCGGACCGGTCCACTTCCGGACGCTCCACGGCCACACGAAGCGCAGCCACGGGTGCAGCGGCCACTTGTACGACTTCAGGCGGTGCACGACGAGCGTGACGCCGTGGTGCTCCTCGTCGAAGGTGCCGTACCGGCGGCTCGAGGCCGGGGCCACGACGTGCACCTCGTGCCCGCGCTCGGCCAGGCCGACGGCGAGCTGCTCGGCGAAGGTGGCGGCGCCGTTGACGTCGGGGGCGAAGGTGTCCGCTGCGATCAGCACGCGCAACGGTCGGTGACCGCCCGTCGCTTCCGTCGGTCCGGCGGTGGCGGTGGTGGCGTCTCCTGACACGGCTGAGTTCGTCCTCTCGTGGGCGATGGCTGGTCGGCAGTGACGCTATCGCACCAGGATCGACGGTCGCGTCAGCCGCGCGGATGAGGGCGGCGACCACCCGGGGTGCGCGGCGAGTGCACCGCCGCGTGCGCGCCGGTCGCCCGCGCCGGCCGGCGTCAGGCTCGGGTCTGCGGGTGGTGCTTGGCGAGCAGGAACACCCCGGTGATGGCGATGCCCGCGGCCACCACGAAGCCCGCGACCGCGAACCACGGCGCCCCCGAGGCCTCGCCGAGCACGATCACGCCGATGCCGACCGCGACGATCGGGTCGATCACCGTCAGCCCCGCGATCACGAGGTCGGCCGAGCCGCTCGAGTACGCGTTCTGCACGAAGTACCCACCGAGCGACGCCGCCACGACCACCCCGACGATGGCGAGCACGGTCAGCCAGTCGAAGGTGCCGTTCACGAACCGGTTCAGCACCACCTTGGCCAGCGTCGCCACGAACCCGTAGAGCACCCCCGCCCCGACGATGTAGTACAGCGCACTGCGGTGCTTGGCGACCAGGCGGAAGGACACCAGCACGAGCACCAGCACGACGGCCAGGATCACCAGCACGGTGACGAGCTGCTGACGGGTGATCGCGCTCTCGTGCCCGACGAACGCGGCGATCCCGACGAAGATGCCGACACCGATGATGCACGTCCACACCGCGCGCCGCGCACGCCGACCGAGCGGCACACCGGACGACCGCGACGAGAACCACGTCGTGATGACGAGGGCGACGGCACCCAACGGCTGCACCACGATCAGGGGCGCGAACGTGATGCTGATGAGCTGGAGCACCACGGCAATGCCGAGCATGAGCGTGCCGAGCACCCAGTAGCCACTCGAGACGAGCCCGACGACGTGCCGGACGCTCAGCCCCTTCGACTGCCGACCGAGACGTGCCTCGACCCGCTGCACCCCGCGGCTCTGGAACTGCGCCCCGAGCGACAGGAACACCGCACCGATCAGCGCCACCGGGATCATCAGCGCCTGGAACGGCGTGAGGTTGCTCACGGCGTCGGGCAGCTGGAGGTCCGTCGTCACGCGTCGAGGCTACCGTCCCCCGCCGGATAACCTGGGTGAATGGCCGTTCTCCCGATCCGCATCACCGGCGAACCCGTCCTGCACGAGCGTGCAGCCGAGGTCACCGCGTTCGATGACGACCTCCGCACCCTCGTCGCCGACATGCTCGAGACCATGGACCTGGCACCGGGCGTCGGCCTGGCCGGACCGCAGGTGGGTGTGGGCAAGCGCCTGTTCGTGTACTCCTACACCGACGACGACGACGTCCTGCACCGGGGCGCCGCCGTGAACCCCGTCCTGTGGATCACGGCCCCGGTGCCCGAATCCGTCGAGGAGCTCGACGAGGACGAGGAGTCCGAGGGCTGCCTGTCGATCCCTGGTGAGCGGTTCCCGCTCCGCCGCTCCGAGGGCGCCCTGCTGCGGGCCTTCGACGAGCACGGCACCCCGTTCGAGGTCGAGGCGCACGGCTGGCTGGCCCGGATCTTCCAGCACGAGTACGACCACCTGGACGGCTGGCTCTACGCCGACCGCCTGGTGCACCCGTACGGCAAGCAGGTCGCCAAGGCGATCCGCAAGAGCAGCTGGGGCGGCCCCGGCCAGTCCTGGTTGCCGGGTCGCGACCACCCCGAAGGCTGACGCCCGTCGGCGTCGGCACCCGGTGCCGTCCAGCCCGTCGCTGGTCCGGCGGGCGGCCTGGAGGCCCGGCTCAGCCCCGGTAGGCAGCCAATGCGTCCCGCAGGCGGTCGGTCTCCGGGTGCCCGGGGCAGTACCGCAGGAGCCCGGCGGCCACGTGCGCGCCGCGCGCGTCGGCGACCGCCGACGTCCACGGTGCCGAGCCGCGGACCGCGCACGTGCTCGCGAGCTCGACGAGGGTCGCGTCGCCGCGCGCCGCCGCCACCGCGGCCTGCTGCTGGCTCGACGGCACCGACCCGGTCAGGCGCTTCGCCGAGCAGTCGGCGCGCTCGGCCTCCCACACCGCCGAGTAGGTGGTGTAGGTCTCGCTGTCCGATCCGTCGGCGGCGCAGACGAACGCGAAGACCACGGGCGACGCGCCCGAGCCCAGGCCGGTGTCCGAGCTCGTCGGGTCCTCGGACGCGTCGGTGTCCGGGCCGACACTGCTGCAGCCGGTGAGCACCGCCGTCACGGCGACGACGACGCCCAGGAGCGTGAGTCGAGGCGAACGGGAACGGTGCACCTGTGAACGCTAACAGCAAGCGCTGCGGACGACCCGTACGGCGGCTCCTGCGATGATGGTCCGGCATCGCTCTGTCCTGGAGGTCCTCATCCCCCGCCTGCACTCCCGCCCCGTCCGTGCGACGGCCCTCGTGGTCGTCGCCCTGGCTGCTGTGTTCGTCGCCTACTGGCACCTCGGCCGTCCGACCATCGTGAACGACGAGTTCGTGTACCTCCGCGCGAGCTGGGCCTACGTGCACGGGAACTTCTCGCTCAACCTCGAGCACCCGCCGCTCGCGAAGTACGTGTACGGCGTGGCGCAGCTCCTGGTGGGACAGGGGCCGCTCGGACCGAGGCTGGTGGCTGCGACCGCGATGCTCGGCACGGGTGTCGTCCTGTTCCTCTGGCTGCGACGCGAGGTCGGCTTCTGGACCGGCCTGACCGCGGCGGCGATGTGGTGGCTGACGCCGCGTGGCTCGGGCTCGTCCTGGGCGGAAGCCGGGTCGGTCATCGGTGTCCGCATCGACCGGTTCGCGATGCTCGAACCCCTCATGGTCTTCTTCGCCGTCGCCTCGCTCGCCGCGGCCTGGCGCTGGATGCGGACCGGCAACCGGTGGTGGGTGGCCGCAGCGGGTGCGCTGCTCGCACTGTCCGTGACCTCGAAGGTGTCGACGGCGGTGCTCGTCCTCGCCGTGGGAGCACTCCCCCTGCTGTTCCGTCGGTGGCGCGACCTGGGGGTCGGTGCGCTGTACGGCGGCATCGCGTTCGTGGTCGTGTTCGTCGTCGTCTACCTGCCGGTCGGGCTCTTCCGGGCCATCGGGCAGATGCTCCGGTTCCAGGCGCAGCAGAACGCCCACGGGCACCCGACGACCATCCTCGGGACGATCTACCCGGCGGCACCGTGGTGGGCGAACTTCGCGTTCCTCGCCGACGGCACGGGCTGGTTGCTGCTCACCGTCCTGACCATCGGTGTGGTCGCCGCCCTCGTCGTCCGACCGGACCGCCTGGTCGCGTACCTCGGCATCGCACTCGGCGTCTTCCTCGTCTTCTACGTCATCGTCGCCAACGTCTCGCTGCCGTACTACTACGACGCGTGGATGCCGTTCATCATCGCCTTGGCGGCGATCGGGTACGGGCGCCTGGCGACCGTCCGGCCGCCCGTCGGACGCATCACGGCCGCAGTGCTCGTCGCCGCGCTGCTGATCCCCGTCGCCCGGCTGGGCGTCGCCGTCGTGCAGACCCGTCCGAGCGGGATCGCTCTGCTCTCGGATGCTCTGAAGGTCCGCGGACACGACTCCGAAGGCGTCCTCTTCAGCCAGTTCAGCGCCAACACCTGGCGCATCTACTTCGGGGACCGTGGCTCCATGCGCCCTGAGAACGGACCGTTCGACGCCGTCGTCGTCGGCTCGGACACCCGGCGGACCATGCCCGAGCAGGTCCGGACGTTCCTCGACGAACACGCTGCAGAACTCCAGCACTTCCGGCTCGACTACCTCGACGTCTACGTGCCCCGACAGGGCATCATCGAGGACAACAACCGGGACGGCACGCTCAGGGTCGAGCCCGACGCTCGCTGACCGCGATCGAGGTTCAGCTGTCCTGTCCGGCGACGACGACGTCCACCGGCGCCTCGAGACGACCGCCGTGTCGTGCGTCCGTGCGGATCTGGCACCGGACGGTCGTCGTGCCGACCGGCGCGGTGACCACACGGTCACTGCAGTTCGGAGAAGTCAGTCCGAGTGGCAGTTCCAGTCGGAGCACGACGCGGACTGCTGTGCCGTCGGTGCTCCGGACCGAGAGCGCTCCGGGTTCCAGTGCTGTGCCCCGGACGCTCATCTGCTCGATCCGAGCGCCCGACAGGTCGGCACCGGAGACGTCTGCACCGTCGATCCGGGCGGAGGAGAGATCAGCGTCCGCGAGCCGGGCTCCGCGCAGATCAGCACCGCGCAGATCGGCGGCGTGCAGATCAGCCTCCCGGAGGTCCGCGCCGCGCAGGTCGGTCGAGCGCAGGTCGGCTCCGAAGAACACGGTCTCGGAGAGGTCTGCGTCACGGAGGTCAGCACCACGCAGGTCTGCGAGCCGGAGGTCGGCCGTCGAGAGATCGACCGATGACAGGTCGGCTCCGGGGCACGCCGTCGCCGTGGCCGGCCCCGGCTCGGACACCACCGCACAACCGTCGACATCGTGACTCGTACCCCCGTCGTCGCCCGGCCTGAGGAAGGCTGCGACACCGATCACCACGACGAAGGCAGCTGAGGCGACTCCGACGCTCACCCCACGGGCGCGACGGGACGCGCTCACGACTCGACCCCGGTCAGCCATCTCGGCAGGACGTCGAGCCCCCAATCGGAGTACCACGCGGCGGAGTGTGCGTAGGGGAAGAACGCGCTCAGCGGGTTGTACAACACGAAGAGCGCGGCGAGCACCACGCCGACCACGGCCGTCGCGACGGCACGCGTTCGCGGTCGGAGACGTCGGAGCCACGTCCGGACACCGACCAGGACGACGACCACGGCCAACGGCATCGCTGGCAACAGGTAGCGACCGGAGAACGCGTACGACTCCCCCAAGTTGACCATCGTGGCGGCGTTGAAGCAGAGGACGGCGAACGTGTAGGTCGCCGCGACCGCGGCGCACCAGGTGAGCGCCGCATCGTGCAGGATCCGTCGGGCCTGCGTCAGCGCGATCCCGATGCCGACGACGGCGCTCGAGGCTCCGAACACGACGACCGACGGGTTCGGACGCCACGGGAACGAGGCGCCCCAGAAGAAGAACAGTGACTGGAAGTAGATCGTCACCCATGACCGCAGGAAGGACAGCGGCGCGAACGCCGGCAGCGTTCCGTTCACCTCGGCCAGGTCGTGGGCGCGGGAAGCGGCGTAGTTCCGGCGGAAGATCGCGTAGTCCATGCAATCGGCACGACTGTGCAGGGCAGTACAGGCGGGGTTCACCGCGTGGAACTGCAACAGGTTCAGGCCGAAGCGCTCGATCGCGAGAGCGGTCAGCACACCGCCGATCACGAGGAGCACGATCGACTGTCCGGGTCGCGCGCGGAGTCCCCCGACGGTTCGCTGCACCGGGTGCCGCAACCACGACCAGCCGGCGGCGCGGTACCGCAGCAGGATGGCGAAGAACCCTCCCGCGAGCACGAACGGCGCCTGCGAGTACTTCATCAGGAGGGCGAACAGCGCTGCGACGGCCATCCAGGCCAGCGTGCGCAGTCCCCCACCGCGGACGAAACGGACCGCGACGGCGGCGAACACGAAGAGCGCTGCCATGGCCGGGGCGTCGTAGCTCACCGACGCGGCCTGCCAGGTGAACCGCCCCGTGAACGCCGTCGCCACGATCGCGAGCAGCCCGATCGACGCGGGGACGCGAGCGTGCTGGAACAGCGACCGGAGCGCGATGAGCCCCGAAGCTGCCCACAGCACGTCCACGGCACGGAGAACGAAGACGACTTGCTCGTAGTCGAGCCCGATCGCGAGTGCTCCGCGCGCGGGGAACGACATCAGGTAGTGGTACAGGTACAGCGGCGACCGGACGAGCTCGCCCATCCAGAGCTGCGACGGGTCGACCTGCTGCAGGTAGGGGCCCGCGAGCACGGGGCGCTCGGCGTAGAGCAGGATGTTCCAGACGTGCCCTCGCTCGTCCGGGGCCGCGGCCACGTGGACGTGGAACCACCCGGCGAAGGCGAACCCCATGACGACGAAGACCGTCAGCACCACCACGAACGACGCTCGTGACGACAGTGCGACGTCCACCGCCTGCACGACGGACCGCCGCTCCGTTCGCTCCGAACGTCCGCGGCGGGACTCCCGAGTGTTCGTCATGACGGAACGATCGTACAGGGAGCACCGAACGCGCACGACGACAGCAACGCAAAAGATCCCCACCCCGAAGGGATGAGGACCTGTCGCTCCCCGAGTTGGACTCGAACCAACAACCTGCCGGTTAACAGCCGGCTGCTCTGCCAATTGAGCTATCGAGGATCACTGTCCGCTGGCGAATGACGTGCGAACAACGGGTAACAGCATAGCAGGACGCTGAGGCCCTCCACCGCATCGGACACGCCGCCCGGGCGCGCCGCGCTTCGAGGCCCCCGTGTCAGTAGCCGGCGACCGGGTCGACGACGCCGACGAAGCCCTCGCCGTCGCCCCCGAGGAACGCCGCGGCGTTGAGCCGGACGCGCTCGGCGAGCAGCGGTGCGACCATCTCCGGGGTGTCCGCCTGGTGCGGGGTGATGACCGCGCCGGGCTCCGACCAGAGCGGGTGCCCGTCGGGCAGCGGCTCGGGGTCGGTGACGTCGAGGCCGACCGCGGCGATCTCCCCCGCGCGCAGGGCGGCGACCAGTGCATCGGTGTCCACGAGGCCGCCGCGGGCGATGTTCACGAGCCGGGCGGACGGCTTCATTATGCGGAACTGCTGCTCACCGAAGAGCTTCGCGGTGCCCGAGGTCATCGCCGCCGCGATCATCACGACGTCGGCGTCGGGCAGGACCCGGTCGAGCTCGTCGGTGGTGACGGTCCGCGCGGCTCCCGGCACGGGCTCGGGCGAGCGGCGCACGACCGTGACGTCGACGTCGAACGGCGCGAGCAGCCGGAGGTACTCGAGGGCGATCCCGCCCGCACCGATCACGACGACGTTCCGCCCGTACAGCGAGACACCCTCGGGCTCGGTGGCCCACGACGATGCTCGAGCGCGCTTCTGCAGGACCCGGAGCGTGCCGAGGGTCAACGCGAGCGCGTGCTCGGCGACCGGCTCCGCGTAGGCACCCTTGGCCGAGGTGAACAGCACGCGGTCGCCGTGCTCCTGGATCAGGTGCGCGAAGGCGTCGACGCCGGCGAACGGCAGCTGCACCCAGCCCACCCCCGGTGCCGACGACAGCGCGTCGGCGAGGCCGGCCGGGTCGCGAGGGTCGAGCCAGACGACGCCGCGGGTGTCGGCGTCGAGCGGGGCGACGGTGCCGCCGGCCTCGGTCACGGCGTCCACGTGCAGGTCCGTCGGTTCCGGCAGCACTGCCACCGGCCCGGGCTGCGGGGCGTCGATCGGCAGCGGTGCACCCGACGTGGGGACGACGGCGCGGTGGCCGCGGGGGCCCTGGGAAGTGGTGCTCACGCGTTCTCCTGACGGTCGGTGCGCGGGCCGGTGCCGGCGGCGAGCGGACGGCGCGGCGCGGACGAACGGCGGGCCGTCGTCGGCGACGGACGACGCTTCACGCCGCGGGCCGCGGTCGAGGCGAGGGTCTTCACGTAGGGGTCGACCGGGTTGTCGAGGACCTCGTCGAAGGTGCCGAGCCCGACGAGCCGGGCGTCGGCCATCACGGCGACGCGGTCGGCGAGGGCGCGGGCCTCGCGCAGGTCGCTGGACACGACGACGGCCGAGAACTGCCGGCCGCGCTGCAGGGTCGCCAGGGCCTCGAGCACGGACTGCCGCACGAGTACGTCGACGCCACGCGCTGGTTCGTCCGCGACCAGGAGCTGGGGCTCGAGCACGAGCGCCTTCGCCAGGGCGACACGCTGGCGCTGCCCGCTCGAGAGCTCCCACGTGTTCAGGCGCATCGCCCCGAGCGGTAGGTGCACCGCGTCGAGCAGCCGGGCCACGATGAGCCCGGCCTCGCGCCGGTCGAACCGGCGGTCGCGGGCGTAGATCGGTTCGGCGACGGCCTCGCCGACGGTCAGGTCCGGGCTGAGCCGGTCGGCGCCGTCCTGCGGCAGATACCCGATCCGGCCGCTCAGCCGTTCGAGCTTGCGCGACGAAGGGCGGAGGCCCCGGGTCTTCTGGCCGAGCACGGTCAGCTCGCCGCCGACGATGTGCCGACGGAGGGCCCCCTCGCCCTCGCCGTGGGATCCGAGCTGGCCGGCGATGGCGGCGGCGAAGGTCGACTTGCCCGAGCCCGACTCACCGAGCAGGGCGAGGATCTCCCCCTGCCGGACCGTCAGGCTCACGCCGTCGACGGCCCGGATGGACTCGCCCCCGCGTCCGCCCCGGTACTCGATCGACACGTCGTCCGCGACGACCGCCGGTCCGTTGACCGCGATCATGGGTCCCCTTCCACGCCGCCCCCTGGCGGCGGTTCGCGACGGGCCGCCCTGGCAGGTCCGTCGTGCGTACAGCAGTGGAGCCGACCACCCTGGAGGCCCGGCGTGCGTCGACGACGCTGGCCGGGCCTCCAGGGTGGGTCACGTCGGGTCAGGACCCGGCGTGCTCCAGTCGCTCCAGCGTACGCCGTCGCTCCGCCTGCTCCGCTGGGTCCGGCACCGGCAGCGACGCGAGGAGCCGCTGCGTGTAGGGGTGCTGCGGCGCGCCGAGGACCTGCGCCGTCGTGCCCGTCTCGACCAGGTCACCGCGGTAGAGCACCGCGATCCGGTCGGAGAGCGCGCCGACGACCGCGAGGTCGTGGCTGATGAACAGCGAGGCGAAGCCGAGGTCCTGCTGGAGCTCGAGGAAGAGCTCGAGCACGCGCGCCTGCACGGACACGTCGAGCGCACTCGTCGGCTCGTCGGCGATCAGCAGCTTCGGCCGGAGCGCGAGCGACCGGGCGAGCGACGCGCGCTGGCGCTGCCCACCGGAGAGCTCGTGCGGGTAGCGGTCGCCGTACGCGGCCGGCAGCTGCACGGCCTCGAGCAGCTCGTCCACCCGCTTGCGCGCGGCACGGGGGCTCGAGACCTCCTTGTGCACGACCAGCGGCTCGGCGACGCACTCGGCGATCGTCAGCAGCGGGTTGAACGAGGTCGCCGGGTCCTGGAACACGAACCCGATGTCCTTGCGCAGGTGCTTGAAGTCGCGTTCGCGGTACCCGAGCATCTCGGCGCCGAGGACCTTGAGCGAGCCGCCGGTGACCTTCGTCAGCCCCGCCATGGCCCGGCCGATGGTGGTCTTGCCCGAGCCGGACTCCCCCACCAGGCCGAGGACCTCGCCCGGACGGATCGCCAGGTCGACGCCCTTGACCGCCTTGAACGCCGGCGAACCGAGCCGCCCGGGGTACTCGATCTCGAGCCCCTTCGCCTCCACCAGCGGGGTGACGTCCTCGGAGATCGCGGCGCGCCGGGCCACCCCGGTGGACGCCTCGAGCCGGGGCACCGCCGCGAGCAGCCGCTTGGTGTAGTCGGCCTGCGGCGTCGCGAACAGTGCCGTCGCCGTGGCCTCTTCGACGATCTCGCCCTGGTACATCACGGCGACGCGGTCGGCCAGGTCGGCGACCACGCCCATGTTGTGCGTGATGACGACGATCGCGGTGCCGAACTCGTCGCGGCAGCGGCGCAGCAGGTCGAGGATCTCGGCCTGCACCGTGACGTCGAGTGCCGTTGTCGGTTCGTCCGCGATGATGACGCTCGGCTCGAGGGCCAGTGCGCTCGCGATGACCACGCGCTGCTTCTGCCCACCGGAGAACTGGTGCGGGTAGTGGTCGACGCGGGTCTCGGGGTCGGGGATGCCGACGCGGCCGAGGTAGTCGATGGCCTTCGCCCGTGCTTCCTTCTTGGACACGCCGCCGTGGGCACGGAGCCCCTCGGCGATCTGCCACCCGACGGTGAAGACCGGGTTGAGGGCGGTCGACGGCTCCTGGAACACCATCGCACCGGCCGTCCCGCGGAGCTCGCGGAGCTTCTGCGAGCCGACCGACACGACGTCGGTGCCGTCGAGCAGCACCGCGCCGCCGAGTGTCGCCGTCTCCGGCATGAGCCGCAGCATGCTGCGGGCCGTGACGGACTTGCCGGAGCCGGACTCGCCGACCAGGGCGAGGACCTCGCCGGGGCGGACGTCGAGGCTGACGCCCTTGACCGCGTCGACGGCGCCGCCGTCGGTCGCGAAGGTGACGGTCAGGTCGTCGACGACGACGACCGGCTCGGTGGTGGTGTCGCCCGGTTGCAGGCGGGTGGTCGGGGTCATGCGCCCGTCCCTTCCGTGTCGTTCCCGGCGTTGCGCGTGGACACCAGCTGCTTCAGCCGGCGGCGTGCACGCAGGCGGGGATCGGAGATGTCGTTCAGGCTCTCGCCGATGAAGGTCACACCGAGCACGAGCACCACGATCGCGACACCCGGGTAGACACCGGTCCACCAGACGCCGCTCGCGACGTCCGAGAGTGCACGGCTCAGGTCGTAGCCCCACTCGGCTCCGGACGTCGGGCCGATGCCGAACCCGAGGAAGCCGAGGCCGGCCAGGGTCAGGATCGCGTCGCTCGCGTTGAGCGTCAGGATGAGCGGCAGCGAACGGGTCGAGTTCCGCAGGACGTGCCGCGTCATGATGCGCCACGGGTTCGTGCCCATCACGCGCGCCGACTCGACGAACGCGTCGTTCTTCAGCCGGACGGCCTCGGCACGCACCACGCGGAAGTACTGCGGCACGTAGACGACGGTGATCGAGATCGCCGCCGCGATGATGCCGCCCGAGTAGCTCGAGTTGCCGCCGGAGATGACGATGGACACGATGATCGCGAGCAGCAGCGACGGGAACGCGTAGATGGCGTCGGCCACGACCACCAGCACGCGGTCGAGCCAGCCGCCCAGGTACCCGGAGACCATGCCGAGCAGGACGCCGACGATGATCGAGACGATCACGGCGACGATGACGACGAGCACGGCCGTGCGGGCACCGTAGAGCACGCGGCTGAACACGTCGAAGCCGCCGACCGTGGTGCCCCAGATGTGTTCGGCACTCGGTGCGCCGGTACGCGGGAAGCTCTGCCCGTCCGCGCCCTGCAGCTGGCCGAAGCCGTACGGGGCGAGGAGCGGGGCGAACACCGCGACGAGCAGGTAGAGGGCGCAGATGACCACGCCGACGATGAGCATGGCGCGCTGCCAGCCGGTGCTCCGACGGAGCTGGACCACCACGGGGAGCCGCTTCCAGAGCGGCTCGTGGCGGTCGACGAGGGTGGTGTCGACCATCGTCAGAACCTCACTCTCGGGTCGATCAGGGCGGCGACGACGTCGACGATGAAGTTGGTCACCGCGACGATCACCGCCAGCATCGCGACGATGCCCTGCACCGCGACGAAGTCACGGGCCGACAGGTACTGGTTGAGCTCGAAGCCCAGACCGCGCCACCCGAAGGTCGTCTCGGTGAGCACCGAGCCGCCCAGGAGCATCGCGATCTGCAGCCCCATCACGGTGATGATCGGCACGAGGGCCGGACGGAACGCGTGGGTGCGCACCAACCGTGACTCGCGCACACCGCGGGACCGGGCGGCGTCGACGTACTCGGAGCCGAGTGAGCCGATCATGTTCGCGCGCACCAGGCGCAGGAAGATGCCGGCGGTGAGCAGGCCGAGCGTCAGCGCTGGCAGGACGGCGTGCTGGAGCACGTCGCCGATGACCTGGGCGTTGCCGGTGCGGAGCGCGTCGATGATGTATATGCCGCTCGCGCCAGGGATGCCGTCGAGGATGAGCGACACCCGGGTCGAGGCCCGGTCGCCGAGGGGCAGCCAGCCGAGCCACACCGAGAAGACGAGCTTGAGCAGCAGACCACCGAAGAACACCGGCGTGGCGTACGTCAGGATCGCCAGCGCGCGGAGCAGCACGTCCGGCCACTTGTCACGCGTGTACGCGGCGAGCATGCCGAGCGGGATGCCGAGCACCAGCGCGACGACGAGCGCGTAGAACACGAGCTCCGCGGTCGCACCGCCGTACGTGACGATGATGTCGGTGATCGGACGGTTGTCCGTCGACGAGGTGCCGAAGTCACCGCGCAGGATGTTGCCGAGGTACTCGAAGTACTGCACGAGCACCGGCCGGTCGTACCCGGCGGCGTGCAGGCGTTCCTGCAGCTGGCTCGGCGTGAGTCGACCGCCGACCGACGCGGTGATCGGGTTCCCGATGACGCGCATCAGGAAGAACACGAGCGTCACCAGGATGAAGACGGTCGGGATGATGAGGAGGAACCTGACGAGGATGTACCGGCCGAGTCCGCCGCCACTGTTCTTGGCACTGCGTTGTGCCTGTGGCTTGGTGGGATCGGTGCCGTTCACGTCCTGCGTCGCCTCGGGAGTGCTGAGGGTCACGGGGTGTGTGCCTTTCGTCGCCGTTGCACAGGCACGCGGGCGCTCCTCGTGGGAACGCCCGCGGCCTGCACGTGGGGCTTGGTGCTACTTGCTCAGGGTGGCGTACCGGAACTTGAACGAGGCGTCGAGGGTCAGGCCCTTGACGTCCTTGCCGGCGACCGCGACGGACTTGCCCTGCAGCAGCGGCAGCGTCGAGATCTGGGTGGCCTCGCGCTCCTGGGCCTGCTCGATCAGGTCAGCACGCTTGTCCGGGTCGGACTCGGCCTGCTCCTTCGCGATGAGGTCCTGGATCTCCGGGTCGTCGTAGTGGTTCTGGACGAAGTTCTCCTTGGTGAAGAACGGCGACAGGTAGTTGTCGGCGTCGGAGAAGTCCGGGAACCAGCCGAGCTGGTACACGGGGTAGGCGTCCTTGGTGCGCTCCTGGGCGTAGGTCGTGTAGACCGTCGACTGGATGTTGACGGTGAACAGACCGGAGTCCTCGAGCTGCTGCTTGAGCAGCGCGTACTCGTCGTCCGAGGCCGAACCGTAGTGGTCGGGCGCGTACTGGATGTCGAGCTGCACCTTGCCCTTGACGCCGGCGTCCGACAGCGTCTTCTTCGCCTTGGACACGTCCGCGCCGCCGTCGCCGTCGCCGTACATCTCCTTGAACGGCTGGACCGCGCCGGTCAGGCCGTCCGGGACCATCGAGTACAGCGGGGTGAAGGTGTCGTTGTAGACCTCCTTCGCGAGCTGGGCACGGTCGACCACGTCGGCAGCTGCCTGGCGCACGGCCAGGGCCTTCGCCTCGTCGGCGTCGTCCTGCCCGGTGCCGAACGGCTGGGTCTTGAAGTTGAAGACCACGTAGCGGATCTCGCCGCCGGGGCCGTCGGTGACATTGAGGGAGTCGTCCTTGCGCAGGTCCGAGATGTCGGTCGGCGTCAGGGAGCGGTACGCCACGTCGACGTCGCCCTTCTGCACGGCGAGCTTGAGGTCGGTCTCCTTGGTGTAGTAGCTGGCGGTGACCTCGTCGGTCTTCGCCTTGCCGAGGAGGCCGTCGTACTTCGGGTTCGTCTTGTACTGGATCGTGTCGTTCTCCTTGTAGGAGCTGATCTGGTACTGCCCGGCGAAGGCCTTGCCCTTGACGATGTCGTCGGCACTGGTGAGCTTCGTCGCGCTGAAGACGTCCTCGTCGACGATCGGACCCGCGGGGCTCGAGAGCACCTGCGGCCAGGTCTGGTCGGCGTGGTCGAGGTTGAACACCACGGTGGTGTCGTCCGGGGTGTCGATGCTCTTGAGGTTGGCCAGCAGCGACTGCGGGCCGTTCTCGTTGTTGATCTTCAGCTCGCGGTCGAACGAGAACTTCACGTCGCTCGACGTGAGCTTGTTGCCGTTCGCGAACTCGAGCCCGTCCTTGAGGGTGACCTCGTAGGTGGTCGGGTTCGTGAACTCCGCCTTCGTGGCGATGTCCGGCTCGACGTCCGGGCTCCCCACGGGCGTGTTCATCAGGAACGGGAACACCTGGTTCTGCACGGCGAAGGAGCCGTTGTCGTAGGAACCGGCCGGGTCGAGGGACGTGATCTTGTCCGTCGTCCCGATGCTCAGGCCGTTCAGTTCGGTGTCACTCACGCTGCTGCTCGCGCAGCCGGTCAGCACCAGCGCCGTCGCTGCTGCACCGGCGCCGAGCGCGATGCCGCGCTTGCCCCACTTGGTCACGGATGCCATGTCCGCTGCCTCTCTGGTCATGATTGCAAGAGTCCTGAGCCGGAGGGTGGAACGTCTGTGTGCCCGGCCAGGAACGCTCATTGGTATCACCCTGTCACGGAACAGAACGAACCGGGGGCGATTTGTTTACACCGCTGTAATGCACGGGCCCGCCGCGTGATGCATGATTCCGCCGGAGTCGAGCGGCGCGTCACGCACGAAAGTTGCGTGGTGCAACCGGGGCGGTCCGGCGGTCGAGAGCGCCTGTCGAGCGACGGTTCGTGCGATCTCGCCCGCCCGGCCGGGAGGCCCACCCCGCGTCCGCCGCGCCCCCTCGCCCCCGCCGATTGGTCACGACTCACCGCCCGCCCCACCCCGAGCGGTCACGTCCCGTCGGCCGGACCCCGGCCAACCGACGATCCGCGACCACTCGAGGCCCGACAGACGGAACGTCCTGACCACCCACGGACTCCCGAAGTCGCACCAACTGCCGCTCGCAGCCCCGCCGCACGACAGTTCGTGCGACCTCGGCGAAACGCACGCGGCGCGTCGTGCGACCTCGTACGCAGGGCCAGGAGGCCCGCCCCGCGTCAGCCGCGTCCCACGCCCCGCCGACCGGTCACGACTCACCGCCCGCCCTGCCCCGCGCGGTCACGTCCCGTCGGCCGAACCCCGGCCAACCGACGATCTGCGACCACTCGAGGCCCGACAGACAGCACGTCCTGACCACTCACGGACCGCCGAGGTCGCACGAACCACCGCTCCCGGGCCTGCCGCACGACAGTTCGTGCGACCTCGGCGACACGCACCCGGCGCGTCGTGCGACCTCGCCCCCTCGGCCGGGAGGCCCGCCCCGCGTCCGCTGCGCCCATCGCCCCCGCCGACTGGTCACGACTCCCCGCCCGCCCCACCCCGAGCGGTCACGTCCCGGCGGCCGGACCCCGGCCAACCGACGATCTGCGACCACTCGAGGCGAGACAGATGGCACGTCCTGACCACTCACGGAGCGCCGAGGTCGCACGAACTGCCGCTCGCAGCCCCGCCGGGCGACAGTTCGCGCGACCTCGGCGACACGCATGCGGCGCGTCGTGCGACCTCGCGCACGCCCGGCACCAGCCGCGCGAAGGGCCCTAGGACGCCTCGGCGTCGGCGCGCAACCGCATCCGCTGCCCGTCGATGTCGACGAGCTGCCGCTGGATCTCGGCGCGACGCTCGGCCTGCTCGTGCGGGTCGGCGCGCTGCAGCTGCCCGAGCAACGAGGCCTTGCGGGCGAGCAGGTCGCGCTCGACCAGGGCCACGACGATGCTCCGGCAGTAGGCCGCCAGGTCCTCCGCGTTGCGCGCGGGGATGGGTGCGAGGGCGAGTTCGTGCGTCAGGGTGCGGAGGGGCGCCGGCACGTCGGCGAGCAGCCGGTCGAGCCAGTCCCCCGCGCCGATGACGTCGACGTTGGCGACCACGGCGTCCCGCACCGCGGCGAGCATCGGCGTCGAGAACGTGGCCGACGCGGCGAGCCCGAGCATCGGTGCGCCGACGGACGTGGGCTGCTGCACCATCGCCATCACGGCGTCGCGCTCCATGCGGCTGATCGGGTCGTTCGGCAGCGAGCGGATGCCGGCGACGGGCTCGTCGGGGGTGTCGGCCCCGTCGGTGCCGTTCCCGTTGCGGCCGTCGCGCCCGGCGCCTGCGGACCGGTCGTCCTGCCCGGCGGAGCCCGCACGGCGTCGGGCGGTCTCGACCGACCGACGGACCTCGGGGATCTCCATGCCGAGCCAGCCGGCGAGTTCGCGGACGTAGCCCTGTGTCAGCGAGCGGTCGCGGATGCCGGCGAGCACGGGCGCGGCCGCACGCAGGGCACCGACGCGCCCCTCGACGGTCTCGAGGTCGTGGCCGTCGAGCGTGCGGCGGATCATGAACTCGAACATCGGGCGCTTGTTCGTGACCAGGCGGCGGATGGCGTCGTCACCGCGGGCGAGCCGGAGGTCGCACGGGTCGAGCCCGCCGGGTGCCACGGCGACGTAGGTCTGCGCCGCGAACCGCTGTTCTTCCGCGAAGGCACGCGAGGCTGCGCGCTGCCCGGCCTCGTCGGGGTCGAACGTGAAGACGACCTCGCCGTTGGCGTTCGGGTCGGCGCCGGCCAGGTCACCGAGCATCGGGCGCAGCACCTTGATGTGGTCGACGCCGAACGACGTGCCGCAGGTGGCGACCGCGGTCGTGACGCCCGCGACGTGACACGCCATCACGTCGGTGTAGCCCTCGACGATGACGACCTGCTTCTGCTTCGAGATGTCGCGGCGGGCCAGGTCGAGCCCGTAGAGCACCTGGCTCTTGTGGTAGATCGGGGTCTCGGGCGTGTTGAGGTACTTGGGACCCTTGTCGTCCTCGAGCAGGCGGCGCGCCCCGAAGCCGATGGTGGCCCCGGTGACGTCGCGGATCGGCCACATCAGGCGCCCGCGGAACCGGTCGTACGGCGAGCGGTCACCCTGGCTGACGAGGCCGGCGGACACGAGCTCTTCCATCGTGAAGCCGCGCCCGCGCAGGTGGTCCTTGAGCATGTCGTAGGACTTCGGCGCGAACCCGACGCCGAAGTGCTGGGCGGCCGAGGGGTCGAACCCGCGCTCCCCCAGGAACCGGCGGGCGGGGTCGGCGGCGGCCGTGGTGAGCTGCCCCGTGAAGTACTCGAGTGCGGCTTCGTTCGCGGCGATCAGCCGGGCACGGGTGTTGTAGTCGGTGCGCGGCCCGTCGCCCTCTTCGTAGTGCAGGGTGAAGCCGATCTTCGCGGCCATGCGCTCGACGGCCTCGGCGAAGGTGGTGTGGTCCTGCGCCATGATGAAGCTGAAGACGTCGCCGTCCTCGCCGCAGCCGAAGCAGTGGTAGCGGCCGACCTGGGGCCGGACGTGGAACGACGGGGAACGCTCGTCGTGGAACGGGCACAGGCCCTTCATCGACCCGACGCCCGCGTGCTTCAGCGTGACGTAGTCGCCCACGACGTCGGCGATGTTGACACGCGAGCGGACCTCGTCGATGTCGTTCCGCGCGATCCTGCCAGCCACCCCTCGATCCTAGTTCGTGGGACCGACGTCGGCGGACCGGTCAGACGGCGATGTGGACCGGGTCACGGTCACCCACCACCAGACGTCGGTGCCACGCGAGTGCACCCTGGTCGGTCAGGCTCGCGACCTGGTCGACGACGGCGCGCAGTCGGCCGGCGTCGTCGTCCGCGGCGTGCCAGTCGGCGGCGAAGCCCGGCTCGAGGTCGGACGCACCGGTCGCCGCCAGCGCGTCGAGCAGTTCGGTGAGCACGCGACGCTGGTCCTCGTACACGGGCTGACGGTCGCCCTGGGTCATCACGAAGGCCGCGACGATGCCCTTGAGCACCGCGATCTCGCCGATGATCTCGGGCGGGGTGACGACCGACGCGGCGAACCGCACGAGCGATCCCGAGGCGTAGGACTCGCGGGTGGCCGTCGTGGCGGTGCGCGCGAAGCGTCCGATCAGCTGCGACGTCAGGTTCTTGAGGCGTGCGGCGTCCCGGCGGGAGCCGTCGTACGCGGTCATCCAGAGCGGCAGCGCACGCAGGCGGTCGAACGCCTCGAGCAGCTCGTCGCGGCTCAGGTCGTCGCCGACCCAGGCGTGCATGGCGGTCACGATGTCGTTCTCACCGACGCGGTCACCCAGGGCCGCGACGTCGATGAACCCGGCGACGACGGCGTCCTCGAAGTCGTGCACCGAGTACGCGATGTCGTCGGCGAGGTCCATCACCTGCGCCTCGATGCACCGCTGGCGACGCGGGGCGCCGGCACGGAGCCACTCGAAGGCGTCGTGGTCGTCGTCGTAGAAGCCGAACTTGGTGCGCCCGGACGACGACTCCGACACCCCCTGCGCAGCGGGCCACGGGTACTTGCAGCTGGCGTCCAACGACGCACGGGTCAGGTTGAGCCCGAACGGACGGTCGACGTCGGCGCCGGGCCGGACGCCGTAGACCTTCGGCTCGAGCCGCGTCAGCAGCCGGAGCGTCTGCGCGTTGCCCTCGAAGCCACCGATGCCGGTTGCCCAGGCGTTCACCGCGGTCTCGCCGTTGTGCCCGAACGGCGGGTGGCCGATGTCGTGCGCCAGGCACGCCGTGTCGACCACGTCGGGGTCGAGTCCGAGCGAGTCGGCGAGTTCGCGGCCGACCTGCGCGACCTCGAGCGAGTGCGTCAGCCGGTTGCGGGCGAAGTCGAGGCCCGCGGTCGGGCTGAGCACCTGGGTCTTGGCGGCCAGACGCCGGAGCGCACTGGAGTGCAGCAGTCGGGCGCGGTCACGGGCGAAGTCCGAGCGGCGGTTGCCGTGCTCCTCGGGGAGCCAGCGTTCCGCGTCCGCCGGGCCGTACGAGGCGGTGGCGCTCATCCGCCGCTGTGGTGCAGCTCGGCGGCGGCCAGGACCTTGCGGAACTCGGAGTCGACGTCGCGGCTCTCGAGCCAGCGGTCGGGCAGGGCGGTGCGCTTCGGGTGTCCGGCACGACCGCGCGGCCCCTCGGCGTCGGCACCCGGGTAGGGCGCGTCGTGGTCGAGCTGGCCGAGGAAGTCGTCGATCTCCTGCAGGCTCGACGCCATCGCCAGGCCGGCCCGGACGTCGCTGCCGATCGGGTACCCCTTGAAGTACCAGGCAACGTGCTTGCGGATGTCGCGGCAGGCGTGCTCTTCGTCGCCGAAGAACTCGACGAGCAGCTCGGCGTGCCGGCGGAACCCGTCGGCGACCTCGCCCAGGGACGGCATGTACCGCAGTCCCTCGCCGCGGAACGCCGCGGCCAGGTCACCGAACAACCACGGGCGGCCGAGGCAGCCCCGCCCGACGACCACGCCGTCGGCGCCGGTCTCGTCGATCATCCGGAGCGCGTCGGCGGCCGACCAGATGTCGCCGTTGCCGAGGATCGGGATGTCGGTGACGGTCTCCTTCAGCGTGGCGATCGCCGACCAGTCGGCGTGCCCGGAGTAGTGCTCGTTCGCGGTGCGGGCGTGCAGCGAGACCGCGGCGACCCCGGCGTCACGCGCGATGCGGGCGGCGTCGAGGTAGGTCAGATGGTCCTCGTCGATGCCCTTGCGCATCTTCACCGTGACGGGGACGTCGCCGGCGGCGCGCACGGTCTTGGTGACGAGTTCGCGGAACAGGTCGAGCTTCCAGGGCAGGGCCGCGCCGCCGCCCTTGCGGGTGACCTTGGGCACCGGGCACCCGAAGTTCAGGTCGATGTGGTCGGCACGGTCCTCGCCCACCAGGATCGACGCCGCCTCGGCCACGGTGTTCGGCTCGACGCCGTACAGCTGGATCGACCGGGGGGTCTCGGACTCGTGGTGCTGGATGAGCTGCATCGACACGGGGGTCCGTTCGACCAGCGCACGCGAGGTGATCATCTCGCACACGTAGAGCCCGGCGCCGTACTCGCGGCACAGCCGGCGGTAGGCCATGTTCGTGATCCCGGCCATCGGCGCGAGCACGACCGGCACGTCGACCTCGATCGGGCCGATGCGCAGGGGGCCGCCGACTCGCGAGGCGGGTGCTTGTGTGATCGTCATACCTGTTCCATCTTCCCACGTCGGTGCGCGCCGGTAGCGTTCTCCACATGACGACCGACGCCAGCACCCGGTTCGACGCCGACGCCCAGGCCCGCGGCCTGCCGGTCGAAGTGGTCGAGCGGCCGGCCGCGAACTCCCTGCACGAGGCCGCCGAACTGCTCGGCATCGAGCCCGGCGACATCGTCAAGACCCTGGTGGTGAAGCGCCACGACGGCGGGTTCCTGCTCGCCCTGGTGCCCGGCGGCCGCAGCATCGCCTGGAAGAAACTGCGCACGGTCGTCGGCGTGAACAAGCTCTCGATGCCCGACGCCGCCACCGCGCTCGGGGCGTCCGGCTACGAGCGCGGCACCATCACGCCGATCGGCGCCACGGGCGACCTGCCGGTGTACGCCGACGAGCGCATCGTCGGACGCCGCGTCGCCCTGGGTGCGGGCCGGCACGGGGCGAGCGCCTTCGTCGACGCCGACGCGCTCGTCGCCGCCTACGGCGCGACCGTCGCCGACATCACCGACGAGGAACCGCAGCGCGACTGACGCAGCCGTCAGTCCGGCACCTCGGACCAGTCACCCTCGGCCCCGGCGAACGAGCCGGCGTCGATCAGGCAGGCGTCGCCCTCGCAGACCGGCGCACCGCCGGGCGTGACGAGCGTCAGCAACGCGGGACGGGCCTCCAGGCTGGGAACGCCGGAAGCGGCGGAGAAGCCGCGGACGCCCGGCAGCCCCGTGAGCGCGTCCGGCACGGACGGTACCGACGTCACGGCCTGGAGGCGCACCGCGCCCTTGTCGCTGATGGTCATGTCCGTCATCGGGTCACCGCCACGTCGGCGCTCGCGTCGTCCGCAGCGCGCTCGGCCGCCGAGGCGACCTCCTCCGGCGTGGTCTCGCGGAGCGCGACCACCTGGCGGAGCACCTGCTCGAACGCCGCGGGGTCCTGGGCGCCCGAGACGCCGTACTTGCCGTCGATCACGAAGAACGGCACGCCGTTGATCCCGTACGCCTGCGCCTGGGACTGGTCGGCGCGGACCGCAGCGAGCTGGGCGTCGTCGCGCAGGGTGCTGAGGACCTCGTCGCGGTCGAGACCGATCTCCGCCGCCAGGTCGGCGAGCGAGGACTCCTGTCCGACGTGCTCGCCGCGCTCGAAGTAGGCGGTGAACAGGCGCTCGACCATCTCGAGCTGCTTGCCGTGCTGCTTGGCGAGGTGGATGACCTGGTGGGCCTTCACGGTGTTGGTGTGGTGCATCGCCTCGAAGTCGTACTCCAGGCCGACGCCCGCGGCGATGGCCGTGACCTGGTCGAGCATCTGCTGCGCCTGGTCGACGGACATGCCCTTGTGGCCGGAGAGGAACTCGGCCTCGGTGCCCTCGAAGTCGACGGGGGTGTCCGGGCTGAGCTCGAAGGAGTGGTACTCGACCTCGACGGGACGGCCCTCGGTCGAGGCGCCGAACGCGGCGACGCCGGCCTCGAACTTGCGCTTGCCGATGTAGCACCAGGGGCAGGCGATGTCCGACCAGACATCGACCTTCACGGAGTCGTTCATGCTGACCCCAACGCGCTCGTGCGGCACGCATTCCCGTCGCTGGCAGCAAGACACCGGTGTTCGCAGGTCGAGCACCCGATTGCGGGTGTGCAACGCACGAACACCGGTGTCTTGCGGAGCCGAAACCCCTAGGCGCCGAGCAACCGCTGCGCCAGGTACCCCTGCAGCTGGTCGAGCGAGACGCGCTCCTGGCCCATGGTGTCGCGCTCGCGCACCGTGACGGCCTTGTCCTCGAGCGTGTCGAAGTCGACCGTGATGCAGAACGGCGTGCCGATCTCGTCGTGGCGACGGTAGCGACGTCCGATGGCACCGGCGTCGTCGAAGTCCACGTTCCAGTTCTTGCGCAGGTCGTCGGCCAGGCCGCGGGCGACGGGCGAGAGCTGCTCGTTGCGCGACAGCGGCAGGACGGCGGCCTTCACCGGGGCCAGGCGCGGGTCGAGGCGCAGGACCGTGCGCTTGTCGACGCCGCCCTTCGCGTTGGGGGCCTCGTCCTCGTGGTACGAGTCGAGCAGGAACGCCATGAGTGCACGGGTCAGCCCGAACGACGGCTCGATGACGTACGGCACGTACTTCTCGTTGGCGGCCTGGTCGAAGAACCGGAGGTCCTGGCCGGACGCCTCGATGTGGTTGTTCAGGTCGAAGTCGGTGCGGTTCGCGACGCCCATCAGCTCGCCCCACTCCGAGCCGGTGAAGCCGAAGCGGTACTCGATGTCGGCGGTGGCGTCGGAGTAGTGCGCCCGCTCGCCGTCCGGGACATCGAATCGACGCAGGTTCTCGGGGTCGATGCCGAGGTCGGTGTAGAACGCGACCGAGTCGGCGATCCACTGCTCGTAGTGCTCCTGGGCCGAGGCCGGCGGGACGAAGTACTCGATCTCCATCTGCTCGAACTCGCGCGTGCGGAAGATGAAGTTGCCGGGCGTGATCTCGTTGCGGAACGCCTTGCCGACCTGCCCGATGCCGAACGGAGGCTTCATGCGGCTCGTCGTGACGACCTGCGCGAAGTCGACGAAGATGCCCTGGGCGGTCTCGGGGCGCAGGAAGTTCAGGCCCTCTTCCGACTCGACCGGGCCGAGGTAGGTCTTGAGCATCCCGGAGAACTCGCGGGGCTCGGTCCACTCGCCGCGGGTGCCGCAGTTCGGGCAGGCGATCTCGGCCATGCGGCCTTCGGGGTCGCGGCCCTTCTTGGCGACGAACGCCTCGATCAGGTGGTCCTCGCGGAACCGGTGGTGGCAGTGCAGGCACTCCACCAGCGGGTCGGTGAAGGTCGCGACGTGGCCGGAGGCCTCCCACACCTTGCGGGGCAGGATCACCGCGGAGTCGAGGCCGACCATGTCCCCGCGGCCGCGGACGAATCGCTGCCACCACTGGCGCTTGATGTTCTCCTTGAGCTCCACACCGAGGGGCCCGTAGTCCCATGCGGAGCGGGAGCCTCCGTAGATCTCACCCGACTGGAAGACGAAGCCGCGGCGCTTGGCCAGGGCGATGACGCTGTCGAGACGGGAGGGCTGTGCCAAAGGGTGCTCCAGAGGTCGCCGAGCTGGGTGCTCGGTGCGGAAACGGTCCGGGCAAGACTACCGGCGATCCCGGCCCGGGAGGCCCGCCCCGGGTCCGCCCTCCCCGCTCACCTGCCCGACGTGGTCGGCCCCACCCCGCCCAGCGCGGCCACGACGTCGGTCACGTCGGACTCGTCGTTCCACAGGTGGAACGCGATGCGCAGCCGCCCGGCACGCCCCGAGGCGGTGAGCCCCGCGGCGGTGAGGGCCCGGAGGGCCGACCCGTCGGCGTCCGCGAACGTCACGATCGCCTGCCCGTCGCCCTGCCGAGGCGACCCGAGGGCGTCGCACAGCCGATCCGCGAGACCGGTGGCGTGCCTCCAGACCGCCTGCTGGTCGAGCGCGACCGCGTGCTCGAGCGCGGCCACGGCACCGGGCCACGCCTGCCAGGCGGGCGAGACGTCGAAGCGACGCGCGTCGTCGGCCAGGTGCATGGCGGGGCCGTAGCAGGAGGACCACACGTCCGCTCCCGCGTACCAACCGGCCTGCACCGGGCGGAGTCGGCCGAGGGCGGTGTCGGAGAGCGTCATGAAGGCGACGCCGCGCGGCGCGCAGAGCCACTTGTAGGTGTGCGTGAGCGTCACGTCGAACGGGGCGGCGTCGACGGGCAGGACGCCGGCGGCCTGCGTGAGGTCGCAGAGGGTCAGAGCGCCGACGCGTCGGGCGGCGGCCACGACCGGGTCGGGGTCGGTGACCACGCCGGTGGCGGACTGCACCGCGGACCACGCGACGAGGGCGGTGTCGGGCCCGACCGAGGCGGCGAGCCGGTCCAGCGGGACGCTCCGGACCCGGACGCCGCGGTGTGCCTGGGCGAGGAACGGGAAGACGACCGAGCTGAAGTCCCCGTCGGGGACGACCACCTCGGCGCCGTCCGGCAGCGCGTCGGCGACGACCGCGGCCATCACCGAGGTCTGCGAGCCCGTCGCGACGCGCTCCGCCGGGACGCCGACCAGCGCGGCGAAGAGCGCACGTCCCTGCTCGACCAGCGCGCCGTACCGGGCGGGCGACGTCTCGGCCCGGGACCACGCGTCGAGGTCGGCGCGCTGGGCGGCGAGGGTGCCGTGGGTGGGCAGGCCCGCGGTGCACGCCGCCAGGTAGCCGCGGCCGGCGGGGAAGGAGTCCATGCGGACAGCGTCCCGGTTCCCGACCCATCACACCAGGGCCGATCCGTTGTGCCACCGATAACATCGGGTGATGGACGAGATCGATCCCCAGTTGCTCCGGGTCCTCCGCGCCGTGGCCGACGGCGGGTCGATCACCCGCGCCGCCGCCGCACTCGGGTCGAGCCAGCCGGCCGTCAGCCAGCTGCTGGCCCGGGCCGAGCAGCGTCTCGGGCACGCGCTGGTGCTGCGCGGCGGACGGGGCGCGACCCTCACACACGCCGGGCAGGTGCTCGCCGACCACGCCCTGCACGTGCAGGCCGCCCTGACCGCGGCGCGCGAGGACCTCGACGCTGTCGGCGGACTCAGCCGTGGCCGGGTGCGACTCGCCGGGTTCCCGAGCGCGTCCTCCGCCCTGGTGCCCGCCGTGCTCGCCCGGCTCGCCGCGACGGCGCCCGGCCTGACGACCTCGTACGTCGAGGTCGAGCCGCCCGAGGCACTCGACCTGCTGCGCGGTGGCGAGGTCGACGTCGCCCTCACCTTCACCTACGTCGGCGACGAGGTCGGGACCACCCCGGACCCGGGCCTCGTCACCCGGGCGCTCGGTCGCGACCCGCTCGCGCTGGTGACACCGGTCGAGCCGGGCGGCATGGAGCGACTCCGCACCGCCGGCTCCACCGTCGTGGACCTCGCGTCCCACCACGACGCCCGGTGGATCGGGGGCTGCCCGCGTTGCCGTGGGCACCTGCTCGCCTCGTGCGCGAGCGCGGGGTTCACGCCGGACATCGTGCTGGAGACGGACAACGCGGCCGCGGTGGTGGGACTCGTCGCCGCCGGGCTCGGGGTGGCGCTGCTCCCCCGGCTGGCACTCGCGACGACGGTGATCCCCGCCGGTGTCGCGATCGACCCCGTGGACGACGAGCTGGCCCGGCGTGTCGAGGTCGTCGTCGCCCGTGGTGCCGACCGGGTGCCGAGCGTCCGTGCGGCGCTCGACGCGGTGCGCTCCGCGGCCCACCTGCTCGAGGGGCCGCTGCCGGGCTGAGGGGCCGGGCTCGGGGGCTTGGGCTCGGGCTTGGGCTAGGCCGTCGGGGTGTCGACGGCGCCGCCGTAGCGTCGGTCACGGCTGGCGTACTCCTCGATCGCACCCCACAGGTCGGTGCGACGGAAGTCCGGCCAGAGCCGGTCGAGGAACACCATCTCGGCGTAGGCGGACTGCCACAGCAGGAAGTTGCTCGTGCGCTGCTCCCCCGAGCTCCGGAGGAACAGGTCGACGTCGGGCATCTCGGGCACGTACAGGCGCTTGGCGAGTGCCTTCTCGGTGACCTGGCTCGGCTTCAGGCGACCGGCTGCGACGTCCTCGGCCATGCCCCGCACGGCGTCGACGATCTCGTTCCGGCCGCCGTAGTTCACGCACATCGTCAGCGTGAGGACGTCGTTGCCCGCCGTCATCCGCTCGGCGGTCTCGAGCTCGTCGATGACGCTCCGCCACAGCCGCGGACGCCGACCGGCCCACCGCACCTTGACGCCCCACTGGTGCAGCTGGTCACGGCGCCGGCGGATGACGTCGCGGTTGAAGCCCATCAGGAACCGGACCTCTTCCGGGGAGCGCTTCCAGTTCTCCGTCGAGAACGCGTACGCCGACACGTGCCCGACACCGATCTGGATCGCGCCCGCTACGACGTCGAGCAGCGAGGCCTCGCCCGCCTTGTGCCCCTCGATCCGGGTCAGGCCGCGGCCGTTCGCCCACCGGCCGTTGCCGTCCATGACGATGGCCACGTGCTCCGGCACGAACCGGGCCGGGATCGCCGGGGGCGTCTCGCCGGTCCAGTCGATCGGGCGGAACGGTTCGACGTCGTCGGGGCGGCGGGGGCTCATGCGGTGGGGGCTCCTTCGACAGCGGGATCAGGGTCGGGCTCGGGCTCGGGCTCGGGCTCGGGCTCGGGCTCGGGCTCGGGCTCGGGTTCGGGCACGGCGGGTGCCGGGGTCGAAGCCACCGCGCGCGCCGTCGCCTCGGGTCCGCCGTGGGTCTGCGGCACCGGCATCGGGTGCTCGGAGCGGTCGACGTGCGGCAGGGACCGGAGCGATCGTTCCAGGTGCCACTGGGCGTAGGCCGCGACCACGCCGGAGGCCCGCGAACGCGTCCGCTCGTCGGTGGCGTCGACCGTCGCCCAGTCACCGGCGAGCAGGGAGCCGAGCACCCCGAGCGTCGCCGGGTCGAGCCGCGGCGTGCCCGGGGGTGCCGCACGGTCGGCGACGACACCACCGAGCTGCACCACGAACGCCGAGTGCGGGCCGGGCTCCCCCGTCACCGCACAGTCGCTGAACGAGGGGGCCCACCCCGCGATGCTCATCGCGCGGAGCAGGTACGAGTCGAGGGTCGCGCTGGACTGGTGCTCCCCGCGGGACAACGAGCGGAGCGCCCCGACGAGCAACAGGTACTGCTGCAGCCCGGCGTCGGCCTCGCTCAGTCGGTCGGCGGTCTCGACCATGGCGCTGGCCGCGGTGTACGCACCGTAGTCGGCGACGATCTGGGCCCCGTACGCGCCGAGGGACTCCGCCTGGGTGACGATGTCGAGCGACCGGCCCTCGTAGAACTGGGCGTCGACGACCATGAACGGCTCGAGGCGGCTGCCGAACTTCGACGCCGTCCGCCGCACGCCCTTCGCCACGGCGCGGATCTTGCCGTGCTGCCGCGAGAGCATCGTGACGATGCGGTCGGCTTCACCGAGCTTGTGGGTGCGCAACACGACGCACTCGTCCCGGTACAGCGGCATGCCCCCAGTATCCCCCGCCCCGCCGACAGCCGCGTGCGGTCCGGGGTGGGGGCGCTGCGACAAGACGCCGTCGTCTTCGCCGGACACCGCGCACTCGTCGAGACGCCGCGACTTCCGGAGGCGCCTCGGCAACACGACGGCGTCTTGCGTCAGGCAGTGAACGTGCGCACAGCCGGGAGGCGCGGTGCGGGACGGACCCGCACCGCGCCTCCCGGCCTGGTTGCGTCTCAGGCGGAGACGAGCTCCGGCGCGTCGGCGCCGGCCGCGGCACCCGCGCGCACCGCGCGGTTCACCGCGGACACGATCGCCTTGAGCGACGCCGTCGAGATGTCGGCGTCGATGCCGACGCCCCACAGGCGCACGCCGTCGACGTCGAGCTCGACGTAGGACGCGGCCTTCGCGTCACCGGAGGCGCTCATCGTGTGCTCCGAGTAGTCGTACAGCGTGACCTGGACGCCCTGCTCGGCGAGCACCTTCAGGAACGCGTCGATGGGACCGGTGCCGACGGCCTCGGCCGTGACCGCACCCTCGTCGACCCGGAGTGCCACGGACAGCGAGGTCGTGCCCTCGAAGTCGCTCGACGTCGCCGTCTTCGTGAGCTCGTACCGGCCCCACTTCTCGTCGTCGATCGACGCGGGCAGGTACTCGTCCTGGAACACGTCCCAGATGCGCTGCGACGAGAACTCGCCGCCCTCGGTGTCGGTGTGCCGCTGCACGACTCCGGAGAACTCGATCTGCAGCTTGCGGGGCAGGTCGAGGGCGTGGTCGGTCTTGAGCAGGTAGGCGACGCCGCCCTTGCCGGACTGCGAGTTGACACGGATGACGGCCTCGTACGAGCGGCCGATGTCCTTCGGGTCGACGGGCAGGTACGGCACCGCCCACTCGATCTCGTCGATGTCCTTGCCCGCGGCGGCGGCCTTGGCCTTCATCGCCTCGAAGCCCTTGTTGATGGCGTCCTGGTGCGAGCCGCTGAACGCCGTGTACACGAGGTCGCCCGCCCACGGCTGGCGCTCGGGCACCGGCAGCTGGTTGCAGTACTCGACGGTGCGCTTCACCTGGTCGATGTCGGCGAACGAGATCTCCGGGTCGATCCCCTGCGTGAACAGGTTCATCCCGAGGGCGACCAGGTCCACGTTGCCGGTGCGCTCACCGTTGCCGAACAGGCAGCCCTCGATGCGGTCGGCACCGGCCATGTAGCCGAGCTCGGCGGCCGCGACCGCGGTGCCGCGGTCGTTGTGCGGGTGCAGCGACAGGATGACGTCCTCGCGGTGGGCGAGGCGGCGGGACATCCACTCGATCGAGTCGGCGTAGACGTTCGGCGTGGCCATCTCGACGGTGGCGGGCAGGTTGATGATGACCTTGCGCTCGGGCGTCGGCTCGAAGACCTCGAGGACGGCGTTGCAGATCTCCAGTGCGACCTCGAGTTCGGTGCCCGTGTAGGACTCCGGCGAGTACTCGTAGTAGATCGTCGTGTCGTGCTGCAGCGTGGCTTCGGCCGCCTTGCAGAGCTTCGCACCGGTGACCGCGATGTCCACCACGCCCTGCACGTCGGTGCGGAAGACGACCTCGCGCTGCACGATGCTCGTGGAGTTGTACAGGTGGACGATGGCCTGCTTCGCGCCGTCGATCGCCTCGTAGGTGCGCTGGATGAGGTGTTCGCGCGCCTGGGTCAGGACCTGGATGGTGACGTCGTCGGGGATCGCGCCCTCGTCGATCAGCGACCGGACGAAGTCGAAGTCGGTCTGCGAGGCGCTCGGGAACCCGACCTCGATCTCCTTGTAGCCCATCCGGACGAGGAGGTCGAACATCGCCCGCTTGCGCTCGGCGTCCATCGGGTCGATGAGTGCCTGGTTGCCGTCACGCAGGTCGACCGCACACCAGCGCGGCGCCTTGTCGATGCGCTTCGTGGGCCAGGTCCGGTCCGGCAGGTCGACGCTGATCTGCTCGTGGAACGGGACGTACTTGTGGATCGGCATCCCGGAGGGCTGCTGGGTGTTCTGCATCGTTCTTCGCTTTCGTCGCGTGTTCGTGAGCTGTTGTGGTGCGGCCACGACGGACTCCGCGACGAGGTGGGCCGGAGTGTCAGGCCTCGTCGCGGCAGCGAAGGAGGAGGAGTGCCGAGTACATCGGGACCCACGGTAGCACCGGAGCAGCGGGCTGGCGCAAGCGTGTGACGCGGGACTGCCCGGCGCCGTCGAACGGGGCGCCGAGTGCGGTGCCGGGTGCGGTGCCGAGTGGTCGAGACCTGCCGCGGGCCGGTCGCGAGTGGTCACGTTGTGTCGCCCGGGCCGCGTCCAGACGACGGTTCGTGACACCTCGGCGGACGTGAGCGGCGTGGCGGGGCCGGGCAGGGCACGTCGGCGCGACCCCACGACGGACGGGAGGCCCGGTGCCAGCTGGCACCGGGCCTCCCGTGTCGTCGCGTGGTGCGACCAGGGCGACGGGTCAGTCGACCGCGAGCGCCTCGGTCGGCGGGACGCGCATCGCGCGCCGCACCGGGGCGATGGTGGCGACGACCGCCAGGACCAGCGCGCCGATCACCACGATGCCGATGGTCAGCGGCGGCAGCACCGGCGCCACGGGCGTCCCGAGCGAGCCGAGGAGCGTCTGCCCGCCGACCCAGCCGTACAGCGTGCCGAGTGCGAGCCCCGCGACGACGGCCGCGACGACCATCTGCACGGCCTCGGTCACGATCATCCGTCGGACCTGCGCACCGGTCAGGCCGAGCACCCGCAGCAGCCCGAGCTCGCGTCGACGCTGGAGCACCCCGAGCGCCAGGGCGTTCACGACGCCGACGGCGGCGATCACGGCGGAGAACCCGACGATCACGCTGACGACGGCGTTGATCTGCACGAAGAGGTCCCGCTGCGCCTCGATCATCTGCGGGGTGGCGCTCCCGGCGCTCATGGCGCGCATCTCGGTCTCGAGCACGTGCTGCATGATGCCGAGCGCGACCGCGAAGGTGACGAGCAGGGTGACGCCGATGACGAGCCCGATGGTCGCCCGCGAGGACCGCCCCGGCGCCCGCATCGCGTTCCGTCCGGCGAGCAGGACGACGGGGTCGTGCGAGCCGATGCGGCCGATGAGCTGCAGCACGGGCGGCATCACGATCGTCGCCCCCACGGCGACCCCCGCGAAGGACACGAACCCGCCGAGCGCCGCCGGCAGGACCGCGACCGGGGACAGCGAGCTCACCGCGAGCCCGAGCAGCATCAGCACCGCGCCGCCGGCCATCAGCACGATCGCCCAGACCTTGCGGGCCGTACCGGACCGGACGTCGTCGTGGCTCGGCTCGACGGACGACGACAGCGCTTCGAGCGGGGTGACGGTGAGCACGCGGCGCGACCCGGCAGCGAAGGCACCCCAGGTGGCGAGGACGACGGCCACGACCGGCAGGACGAGCTCCCACGGCACGTACGTGTACTCGGTCTCGGGCAGGACCCCGTTGCCCCGCAGGACGATGACGAACAGGGCCGAGAGCGCGGTCCCCACGACGGCGCCGATGACCCCGCCGAGCACACCGACCACCAGGCCGGTGCGCGTGATCCGCGCCCGCAGGGTCGCACCGGTCGCGCCGACCAACCGCTGCAGGGCGATGATCCGGGTCTGCCCGGCGATCAGGGTGGCGCAGGTGTTCGCGGTGACGATCGCGCCGACGTAGAGCGCGATGCCGAGGAACAGCCACCCGACCACCGACAGGATCGCCTTGATCGGGCCGAGGTCGGCGACCCCGGCGGCACGGAGCGCCTCGGTCACGATCCCCGGTGCGATGACGAGAGCGGAACCGAACGTGGTGCCGAGGGCGGCGACCAGGACGGTGGGGGCGAAGGAGCGGACGCCGTTCACGCTGCTGCCTCCATCCCGAGCATCGTCGTGGAGATCGCGCCGGCGTCCATCGCGGGGCGGTCGGCGACGATCCGGCCGTCGGCCAGGAACAGGATGCGGTCGGCGTTCGCGGCGGCCACCGGGTCGTGCGTGACCATGACGACGCTCTGGCCCCACTCCTGGACGGCACCGCGGAGGATCGCGAGCACGTCGCGCCCCGTGCGGGAGTCGAGCGCGCCGGTCGGTTCGTCGGCGACGACCACCGCCGGCCGCGAAGCGAGCGCCCGTGCGATGGCGACGCGCTGCTGCTGCCCGCCGGAGAGCTGGTGCGGACGGTGCGTCAGCCGGTTGCCGAGCCCGAGCATCTCGACCAGCCGGTCGATCCAGGCGGTCTCCTCGCGCGAGGGCTTGTGCCCGCCGAGCAGGAACGGCAGCCGGATGTTCTCGCTGACGTCGAGCGTCGGGACGAGGTTGAACGACTGGAACACGAAGCCCAGCCGACGACGACGCAGCTCGGTGAGGTCCTTGTCGCCCAGGGCCGTGATGTCGACGCCGTCGATCTGGATCCGGCCGGTCGACACGGCGTCGAGGCCGGCCGCGACGTGCATGAGCGTCGACTTGCCGGACCCGGACGGGCCCATCACCGCGGTGAACTCCCCCGCGCCGATGTCGACGCTGACGTCGTCGAGCGCGGTCACACGTCGGGCGTCGTCGCCGTAGTGCTTGGACACGTGGTCGAGGCGGATGATCGGGGCGTGGCTCGTGGTCATGCATCCACGATGGCGGTCAGCGGTCCTGTCCCGCGTCGCCCGGTCGGCTCCTGTGGATCGTCCGCTCGGCTCGGTTGCCTGTGGAGGGGTCATCCCCGCGGATGACCCGGCGTCAGTCGGCCTTGGTGACGAGCCCGTGTTCGTGGGCGAAGACGACGAGCCGCACCCGGTCGCGGAGCTCGAGCTTCGTCAGGACCCGCGAGATGTGCGTCTTCACGGTCGCCTCGCTGACGTACTCGTGCTGGGCGATCTCGCTGTTGCTGAACCCCCGGGCGGCCAGGTCGAAGATCTCGCGCTCACGCGGGGTGAGGTCGGCGAAGGCCGCGGGGACGGCGGCGGCGCGTCCGACCGAGTCGTCGTACCGCCGCAGGAGCTCCCGCGTGGCCGACGCGGCGAACACCGCGGTGCCGGCGTGCACGGTCCGGACCGCCGCGAGCAGGAACTCGGGGTCGGCGTCCTTGAGCACGAAACCGCTCGCACCGGCGCGGATGGCCTTGGCTGCGGCCTCGTCGAAGTCGAACGTGGTCAGCACGAGCACCTTCGCACCGTCGGTGCCGGACTGCTCGACGATGTGACCGGTCGCCGTGATGCCGTCCATCACGGGCATCCGGACGTCCATCAGCACGACGTCGGGACGGGTGCGTCGGACGAGTTCGACCCCCTCGGCACCGTCGCCCGCCTCGCCGACGAACCGCAGGTCGGGCTGCGAGTCGATGAGCATCCGGATGCCGGTGCGGAACAGCGCCTGGTCGTCGACGAGGGCGACACGGATCCGGTGCTCGTCGGTCGGGATCGTGGTCATCGGGCGGTGCGCTCCTGCTCGGTCGGGGTGATCCGGCCGCGGGGCATCTGCCCGCTGGCCGGGACGGTCGGCATCCGGACGGCGACCGCGAAGTCGTCTCCTCGGGCCCCGGCGGTCATGGTGCCGCCGGTCATCACGGCGCGCTCGCGCATGCCGACCAGGCCGTGGCCCGTGCCGGGGCCGCGGACGCCGTCGTCGGCACGGCGGTTCACGACGGCGATCTCGACGGTGTCCGGCCGGTAGGTCAGAGCGGCACGCACCGGGCTGCCGGGCTCTCCGTGCTTGTACGCGTTCGTCAGGCTCTCCTGCACGATCCGGTAGACCGCGAGCTGCGTGGTGGTGGGCAGTCCGGCGGGGTCGCCCTCGCGTTCAACGCGCACGTCGAGCCCGAGCTGCCGCATCTCGTCGACGAGCCGGTCGATGTCGTCGATCTCGGGCGTCGGCGCGGTCCCCTGCTCGTGCCGGAGCGCGCCGAGGAGTTCGCGCACGTCGCCGAGTGCGCGCCGGGCCGTGGCCGAGATGGTGCTGAGGGCCTGGTCGGCCACCGCGGGGTCGGCCTTCAGGGCGTACCGGGCGCCGTCGGACTGCGCGATGACCACCGCGAGCGAGTGCGCGACGATGTCGTGCATGTCGCGGGCGATCCGCACGCGCTCCTGCTCGACCGCGACGGCCCGGTCGGCCCGCGCGGCGTCACGTTCGGCGAGCAGCTGGGCCTCGCGACTCATGCTCGCCGAGCGACGGGTCCGGACCACGAGTCCGGCGAGCCACGGCAGCAGCAGCAGGAGCAGGACGACGGCGAAGAACGAGAGCGTGACCTGCAGGGACTCCTGCAGTGGTGTGGAGGCGGTCTCGTAGGTGAGCCGGTTCTGGTAGTCGTCGAAGCCCATGTACGCGGCCGCGGCGACGGACCCGACGATCGCCGACACGAGCCCGGCCAGCCGTACACGGCGGCTGCCGTACGCACTCGTCGTGTACATGACGCCGGCGATGAACGCGTTCGACACGTCCGGTACCTGCAGGGTGACCATCTCGAAGACCGCGAACACCCACGCCACGGTCAGGGCGAGCCCGGGTGACAGGCGCCGGAGTGCCAGGGCGGCGGTCATCCCGACGACGGCGACCACGGACAACGGCCCGTCGATCCCGCGCCCGCTGGCGACCAGCACGAGGCCGCCGAGCAGCACGGCGATCAGCAGGTCGGTGATGACCTGCGCGCGCAGCATGGGACGGAACACCCGTCCACGGTACGGCGGGCCGCTCGTCCCCGCGTCCCTCGCCCGGATGACCCGGGGTGCGAGCGGCGGACGGTCAGAAGCCGAGGCGTCCGAGCTGTTTCGGGTCACGCTGCCATTCCTTGGCCACCTTCACGCGGATGTTCAGGTAGACGTGCCGGCCGCCGAGCAGCGACTCGATCTCGACGCGGGCTCGCGAGCCGACGTCCTTCAGGCGCTCGCCCTTGTGTCCGATGACGATCGCCTTCTGGCTGTCGCGCTCGACGAACAGGTTCGCGAAGATGCGCAGCGGGCCGTCGGCGTCGTCGTCCGCGTCGGGCTCGACGATGTCCTCGATGACGACGGCGAGCGAGTGCGGCAGTTCGTCACGGACACCTTCGAGCGCGGCCTCGCGGATGAGTTCGCCGATGCGCTCCTCGTCGGTCTCCTCGGTCACCGCGCTCGAGTCGTACAGCTGCGGCGACTCGGGCAGCAGGCTCGTGACGACGCCCAGCAGGTCTTCGAGCTGCATGCCACGGGTGCCCGAGGTCGGAACCACGGCGTCCCAGTCGCGGAGCTTCGAGACGGCCAGCAGCTGCTCGCCGACGCGGTCCTTGGAGGCGCTGTCGATCTTGGTGACGATCGCGATCTTCTTCGCCCGCGGGTACTGGTCGAGCGTGTCGTTGATGAACCGGTCACCGGGACCGACGGGCTCGTTCGCCGGCACGCAGAACCCGATCACGTCGACGTCGCCGAGGGTGGACTGCACGAGGTCGTTGAGCCGTTCGCCGAGCAGGGTGCGCGGACGGTGCACGCCCGGCGTGTCGACGATGATCACCTGGCCGTCGGGCCGGTGCACGATCCCGCGGATCGCGCGCCGGGTGGTCTGCGGCTTCGACGAGGTGATGGCGACCTTCTCGCCCACCAGGGCGTTGGTCAGCGTCGACTTGCCGACGTTCGGACGGCCGACGAACGAGACGAAGCCCGCGCGGTAGGGCTTGTCCGAGCCGGCCTGGGTGGTGTCGGTGTCGGTCATGCGTGCGTGGTTCCCGTCGTGGTGGGTTCGGCGTCGTCGAAGGCGTCCTCGACGTCGGCCAGGGCGTGGGTGCGCTCGGCGAGCACGGTGATGAGGTGGCGGCGCTTGCCCTCGACCCGGTCGGCGGTCAGGACGACCCCGGACACGGTGACGGTGTCGCCGGAGACGGCCAGGTGTCCGAGCTCCTTGGTGAGCAGGCCACCGGCGGTGTCGACGTCGTCGTCGTCGAGCTCGATGCCGAACAGGTCGCCGAGCTCGTCGATCGGCAGCCGGGCGGAGATCCGCCAGATGCCCGGTTCGACCTCGGTCCGGTCGACGACGGCGCGGTCGTACTCGTCGGAGATGTCGCCGACGAGTTCTTCGATGAGGTCCTCCATGGTCACGAGCCCGGCGACTCCGCCGTACTCGTCGACCACCAGCACCAGGTGGTTCTTGGCGACCTGCATGTGCCGCAGGGTGTCGTCGGCGTGCTTCGACTCCGGCACGAACTCGGCGGGCCGCAGCAGCCGGCTGACCCGCTCGCTGCGGGACGCCGGTCGTTCGTACAGCGACCGCGCGACGTCGCGCAGGTAGAGCACACCACGCACGTCGTCGCTGTCCTTGCCCGTCACCGGCATCCGGGACACCCCGGCGGCCAGGAACTGCTCCATGGCCGCGGCGAGCGTCTCTGCACCGTCGACGGTGAGCATGTCCGTGCGGGGCACCATGACCTCGCGCACCAGGGTGTCGCTGAACTCGAACACCGAGTGGATGAGTTCGCGGTCCTCGTCCTCGAGCACGTTGCTCTCGGTGGCCTCGTCGACGAGCGAGAGCAGCTGCTCCTCGCTCGACACGGTGGAGGCGCTCCGGCCGCGGCCGGGGGTGACCCGGTCGCCGATCCGGACGAGCAGCCCGGCCAGCGGACCGAGCACGATGCGGACCCCGCGGACGATGCCGCCGGTCGCACCGATCAGCCGCTCGGCGTGGGCGCGTCCGACGCTGCGGGGGCTCGACCCGACCAGCACGAACGACACCGCGGTCATGATCGCGGCGGAGAGCACGAGTGCGAGCCACCAGCTGTCGAAGGCGCGCACGAGGGCGATCGTCACGAGCACCGCGGCCGCGGTCTCGGCGAGGACGCGGAAGAAGTTCAGCGCGTTGACGTGCGCCCCGACGTCGTCCGCGATCGCCTCGATGGCGCGGCGGCGTTTGTTGCCTCTGGCGATCTCCTCGAGGTCGGCACGGGAGACCACGGAGAGCGCGGCGTCGCTCGCGGCGAGGAGTCCGCCGAGCACGACGAGCCCCAGCGCCACCGCGAGGAGCCCGGCGACGACGACCACCGGCTACCGCCCTCGGTGCTGGGCGGCGAAGGCGGTCAGGATCTCGCCCTGGATGCCGAACATCTCGGCCTTCTCGTCGGGCTCGGCGTGGTCGAAGCCGAGCAGGTGCAGGATGCCGTGGCAGGTGAGCAGCAGCATCTCGTCGGTGCTCGAGTGCCCGGCGGTCTTCGCCTGCTCCTCGGCCACCTGCGGGCAGAGCACGATGTCGCCCAGCAGCCCGGCCGGCGTGGGGTCGTCCTCGGTCCCGGGGCGCAGTTCGTCCATCGGGAAGCTCAGGACGTCCGTCGGTCCGGGCTCGTCCATCCACCGGACGTGCAGCTGCTCCATCGCACCCTCGTCGACCAGCACGATCGCGAGCTCGGCATCGGCGTGGACGTGCATCGCGTCCAGGGCGAACGCGGCGAGCCGCTGGATCGCGGCCTCGTCCACCTCGACGCCGGACTCGTTGTTGAGCTCGATGCTCACCGGGTGCCTCCTCGGGCGTCGTTCTGGGGGTACGGGGGTCGTGCGCGATCCTGCGGCGGGCGCCCACGGCGTTCGGCGCGGTTCGCTCCGTCGGGGTTGCCGACCGGGGCGGTGCCACGGCCACCGGGACGCTGCCCGGCCTGCTCGGCGAGGCGCTCCTCGTCGTAGACCGTGTACGCGTCGACGATCCGGCCGACGAGGGTGTGACGGACCACGTCCTCGCTGCCGAGACGGGCGAAGTGGATGTCCTCGACCTGGTCGAGGATGCGGGTCACGAGCCGGAGACCGGAGACGTTGCCCGGCAGGTCGACCTGGGTGATGTCGCCCGTGATGACCATCTTCGAGCCGAACCCGAGCCGGGTCAGGAACATCTTCATCTGCTCGGGCGTGGTGTTCTGCGCCTCGTCGAGCACCACGAAGGAGTCGTTGAGCGTCCGGCCGCGCATGTACGCCAGCGGGGCGACCTCGACGGTGCCGGCCGCCAGGAGCTTCGGGACCAGCTCCGGGTCCATCATCTCGTTGAGGGCGTCGTACAGCGGGCGCAGGTACGGGTCGATCTTGTCGGTGAGCGTGCCTGGCAGGAAGCCGAGCCGCTCGCCGGCCTCGACCGCGGGACGGGTGAGGATGATCCGGTTGACCTCGCGCCGCTGCAGCGCCTGCACCGCCTTGGCCATCGCCAGGTACGTCTTGCCGGTACCGGCCGGACCGATGCCGAACGTGATGGTGTGCTCGTCGATGGCGTCGACGTAGGCACGCTGCCCGTCGGTCTTCGGCCGCACGGACTTGCCGCGGCTCGACACGATCGGGGTGCCGAAGGTGTCGGACGGCTTGCGGTCGTCGTCGAGGATCCGTGCCGACATCGGGATGTCGGCCGGGCCGATCTCCTGCCCACGCCTGACCATGCCGACGAGCTCGTCGACGAGCGCCTTCGCGCGGGCGACGTCGCGCTCCGGCCCGGTCAGCGCGACCTCGTTGCCACGGACGACGACCCGGACGCCCGGGTACTGGCGCTCGACCGTCTTGAGCAGACGGTCCTGGGGGCCGAGCAGCTGCACCATGGCGATGCCGTCGACCTGGAGCGAGACCGAGACGGGCTCGTCGTCGGCGGCGGTGGGCTGTACTGGTTCGTTAACCGGCAAGGGTGCCTTCCTGCAGTTCACCTGCGAGTACGTGCGCGTGCACGTGGAACACGGTCTGACCGGCGGCTTCGCCGGTGTTGAAGACGAGTCGGAACTGGCCGTCGGCGCGCTCGTCGGCGATGCGCTGCGCGGTGGCGACGACGTGGGCCAGCAGGTCGGGGTCGCCCGCTGCGAGTTCGCCGACGTTCACGTACTGCTCGGTCTTGGGGACGACGAGCACGTGGACGGGAGCCTTCGGGGCGATGTCCTCGATCGCGATCACACGGTCGTCCTCGGCGACGATGGTCGCCGGGATCTCGCGCGCGATGATCTTGGAGAAGACGCTGGGCGTGCTGCTGCTCATGGCTCCATCGTAGGACGCGACCGACGGCGTGGTCCGGCTCACCAGCGGCCCAGTCGCGCCTGCAGGACAGCGAGTGCCGCCGGTCCGGCGGTGGACGTTCGGAGCACGCTGTCGCCGAGTCGGACCCGCACGGCACCCGCGGCCTCGAGCCGGTCGAGCTCCGCGCCGTCGATGCCGCCTTCGGGACCGACGACGAGTGCGATGTCCTCGGCGTCCGTCGGGGGTTCCCAGGTGGCGAGTCGCACGGTCGCGGTCGGGTCGAGCAGGACGAGGGCGGTCCCCGCTCCGAGCGCGGACACGAGCTGTCCGGTCGTCACCAGCGGCGCGACGACGGGCACGCGCGGACGGATCGCCTGCTTCGCGGCCTCGTGCGCGATCGATGCCCACCGGGCACGGCCCTTCTCGACCTTCGCGCCGTCCCACCGGGAGACGCTGCGCGCGGCTGACCACGGCACGACCCGGTCGACGCCGATCTCGGTCGCGGCCTGCACCGCCATCTCGTCACGGCCGCCCTTCGCCAGGGCCTGCACGAGGGTCAGCGACGGGCGCGGTGCATCCTGGTGCTCGACGGTCTCGACCGCGAGCTCCAGCGTGTCCTTGCCGAGCGTGGTGACCGGCCCGGACACCACGGTGCCCCGACCGTCGGCGATCCGCAGGACCTCGCCGACCCGGACGCGCGCGACGGAGACAGCGTGCCGGCCCTCGGCGCCGTCGAGCGACACCGGGTCACCGACGGCGACGCCGTCCAGCGAGTCGACGAGGTACAGCGACGCCATCAGTGGTTGAAGAACCGGTCGCGGAGCTTGCCGAACATGCCCTGCTGGAACCGGGCGAGCTGCGGGGCGGTGGTCTTGTGCGACTTCGCGAGCTGCTCGACCAGCTGCCGTTCCTTGTGGGACAGCTTGGTCGGGGTGACGACCTGCACGCCGACCCGCAGGTCGCCGCGGCCGTTCCCGCGCAGCTTCGTGATGCCGCGGTCCTTGATGACGAGGACGTCGGCACTCTGCACGCCGGGCCGGATCTCCAGCTCGACCGGACCGTCGAGGCCGTCGATCGTGGTGGTCGTGCCGAGGACGGCGTCGGTCATGCCGACCTCGAGCGTCGCCAGCAGGTCGTCGCCGTCACGGCTGAAGACGTCGTCGTGGCGCACGCGGATCTCGAGGTACAGGTCACCGGACGGGCCGCCGGCCGGGCCGACCTCGCCCTGGCCGGGCATCTGCAGGCGCAGGCCGGAGTCGACGCCGGCGGGGACGTCCACCGGCACGGTGCGACGTGCGCGGACGCGGCCCTGACCCTGGCAGGTCGGGCAGGGGCTCGGGATGACGGTGCCGTACCCGCGGCAGGTGCCGCACGGGGCGCTCGTCACCACGTTGCCCAGGAGCGAACGGACCTGGCGCTGGATGTGCCCCGAGCCGCCGCAGATGTCGCACGTGCGCGGGCTGGTGCCCGGTGCGCAGCAGGAACCGTGGCAGGTCTCGCACAGCACCGCCGTGTCGACCTCGACGTCCTTGTGGGTGCCGAAGACGACCTCGTCGAGGTCGACCTCGATGCGGAGCAGGGCGTCCTGACCGCGCTCGGCACGGCTGCGCGGGCCCGAGCCACGGCCGCCGCCACCGCCGCCGCCGAAGAAGGCGTCGAAGATGTCGCTGAAGCCACCGGCGCCACCGCCGAAGGGGCTGTCGGCCTGCGGGCCAGCGTCGTACCGGCGTCGCTGCTCGGGGTCGCTCAGCACGTCGTACGCGTGCGTCACGTCCTTGAAGCGCTCGGCGGCGTCGGGTGCCGGGTTCACGTCCGGGTGGAGCTCACGCGCCAGGCGGCGGTAGGCCTTCTTGATGTCGGCATCGGAGGCGTCTCGCTGGACGCCGAGGACGTCGTAGTGGTCTGCCACGTATCCCTCAGTCGGTTGGGTTCGGTCGGTTGGTCAGTGTTCGCCCAGGAGCTTGGACAGGTACCGGGCGACGGCGCGGACGGCCGCCATGTTCGTGCCGTAGTCCATGCGGGTCGGTCCGAGGACGCCCAGGCGGGCCACCTCGCCACCGGCCAGGTAGCCGCCGGCGACGATGCTCGTGGCGTCGAGCCCGTACTCGGCGTTCTCGACGCCGATGCTGGCCGCCACCGCGATGTCGTCCACCTGCATCTCCCCGAACAACCGGAGCAGGGTGACTTGTTCCTCGATCGCTTCGAGCACCGGGAAGAGGCCGCCGGAGAAGTCCTGCTCGCTCTTCGCCAGGTTCGCCGCACCGGCCATCAGCAGGCGGTCCTGCCGGTTCGCCGCGACCTGCTCGATGAGCGTGGCGACGACGACCCCGCCGAGCGTCTGGGCGTCGGGGCGGAGCTGCTGCGGCACGGCTCGGAGCGCGGTCGGGACGTCCTGCAGCAGGAGCCCCACCGTCGCGCCGTTCACCACGGTGCGGAGTTCGCCCAGCGAGTCTTCGTCGAGCGGGACGTCGGTCTCGACGACGCGCTGTTCGACGCGGGCGGTGTCGGTGATGAGCACCACCATCAACCGGGCGTCACCGAGCCGGACGAGCTCGACGTGCTGCACCCGGGCGCGCACCATCGAGGGGTACTGCACCAGGGCGACCTGGTTGGTGAGCTGGCTGAGCAGCCGGACGGTACGCCCGAGGACCTCGTCGAGGTCGTTCGGGGCGCCGAGGAAGGTCTCGATGGCGTGCCGCTGCGCGCTGGAGAGCGGACGGGCACCCGCCAGGTGGTCCACGAAGACGCGGTACCCCTTGTCGGTCGGCACCCGGCCAGACGAGGTGTGCGGCGCGGCGATCAGCTGCTCGTCCTCGAGCAGGGCCATGTCGTTGCGGATCGTCGCGGCGCTGACCCCGAAGGCGTGCCGCTCGACGATGGTCTTCGACCCGACGGGTTCTCGCGACGCCACGTAGTCGCGCACGATGGCCTTGAGGACCTCGAGGCTGCGTTCACTGACCACGAGCGCCTCCTTTCCCGATCGACCTGGCACTCGGACGTGTCGACTGCTGATCCTACGCCCGACCGCTGACGGCCCGGGACTTCCGGGCGATCGGCCGATACGCTTCCGCCATGACCTACGGACAGCAGCCCGACGGCCCCGGACCCGAGCAGCCCGGCGGCCCGTACGGCCACGGCCCCGGTGGCCCCCAGCAGCCCGGCGGGACCCAGTACCCCGGCGGGCCGCAGTACCCCGCCGGCTACACCCCGCCCCAGCCGATGAGCCCGGAGGACCAGCGCCTGTGGGCCACGCTGACGCACATCGGTGGCATCTTCTTCACCGTCGTCGCGCCGCTCGTCGCCTACCTGGTCCTCCGCGATCGAGGCGGCTTCATCCGGGAGCACACCCGGGTCGCCCTGAACTTCCACATCACGATGGCGATCGCGTACTTCGTCGGTTCGCTCACCTCGGTGTTCGGCGTCGGGTTCCTGATCATCCTCGCCGCTGCGATCGTGTCGCTGATCTTCAGCATCATGGCGGCGGTCGCCGCGAACCAGGGCCAGTTCTACCGCTACCCGCTCTCGATCGAGTTCATCAAGCAGTAGCGGCAGCGGCACGCAGTGCGCACCAAGCAGTGCGCACGCCCCTCAGTCGAGCAGCTCCCGCACCACCGCGTCGGCGAGCAGGCGACCCTGCAGGGTCAGGTCGATCCGTCCCCGCACCGCGGCCGACCCGTCCACGAGTCCGCGTGCGATGAGGCCGGCGACCCGGCCACGGGCCTCCTGGCGGATCTCGCTCGTCGCGAGCTCCCCGCGGACCCGCGCCGCCAGCAGCAGTCGCTCGACGTACCGCGTCTCGTCGTCGATGGTCTCGCGGCCGGCGGCCGGCGACTCCCCCGACAGCACCCGGTTCGCGTACGCGGCCGGGTGCTTGACGTTCCACCAGCGCGTGCCGGCGACGGCGGAGTGCGCGCCGGGGCCGACGCCCCACCAGTCGTGGCCCTTCCAGTAGGACAGGTTGTGACGACTCGCGTGCGCGTCGCCGCGCGCCCAGTTCGACACCTCGTACCAGGAGTAGCCGGCGTCGCTGAGCACCTGGTCGGCGAGCTCGTACATGTCGGCGGCCAGGTCGTCGTCGGGGGCGGGGAGCTCGCCCCGGGCGACCATGCGACCCATCGCGGTACCGTCCTCGACGATGAGCGAGTACGCCGACACGTGGTCGGGCTCGCAGGCGATCGCGGCGTCGAGCGAGGTCCGCCAGTCGGCGAGGGACTCCCCCGGCGTCGAGTAGATGAGGTCGAGCGAGACGTCGAGTCCCTGCTGCTTCGCGAGGTCGACGACGACGGGGACCCGGAGCGGGTCGTGCGTGCGGTCGAGCGTGGCGAGCACGTGCGGCACGGCGGACTGCATGCCGTAGCTGATCCGGTTGAAGCCGCCGGCCCGCAGGGTCTCGAGCGACGCCGCGTCGACGGAGTCGGGGTTCGCCTCGGTGGTGACCTCTGCCCCGGGCAGGATGCCCCAGGTGTCGTCGATCGCACGGAGGATCATCGCCAGGTCGGACGCCGGCAGCATGGTCGGGGTGCCGCCGCCGAAGAAGACGGTCGACACCGGCCGCCGCGGCACACCGGAACGATCGAGGACGGTCGCGGCCCACTCGATCTCGCGCACGGCGTGCCCGGCGTAGTCGTCGCGACGGACGCCGCGGAGCTCCGACGCCGTGTAGGTGTTGAAGTCGCAGTAGCCGCAGCGCACGCGGCAGAACGGCACGTGCACGTACACGCCGAAGGGCACGTCACCGGCGGCGGGACCAGCCCCCGGCCCGGCAGCGGAGCCCGCTGCCGCCCACGGGGTGATCAGGCCGTCCGCTGGTGCTGGATCGGCGATCGGGAGAGCACTCGGCATGGAGTCCATTGTCCGTCATGATGGGAGTCATGGAGCACCATCCCGTCCCCACCACGGTCCTGTGGGACATCGACGGCACCCTCGTGATGAACGCGTCGTCCCCGGGCAACCTCTACCACCTCGCCCTCGAACGGGCGGTGGGCCGCGACCTCACCCTGCGGGTCGGGCACCAGCACGGTCGGACCGACGCCGGGCTCATCGCCGAGCACGTGCGCGCCCACGCGTTCGAGGACACCCTGATCCCCTCGGTCAGTCGGCACCTGCACGACCTCACCGCCGAACGGCACGCGTCCGGCGACCACCGCAGCCCGGTCCCCGGTGCGAAGGCGCTCCTGGCCCGGTTCGCCGAACTCGGCTGGCGCAACGGCCTGCTCACCGGCAACTCCGAGTACCGCGCCCGGGTGAAGCTCACCGGCGCCGGGTTCGACGCCGACGTCTTCGACTGGGAGCACTCGTACTTCGGGGACACCGAGGTCGAGCGGGCCGGGGTCACCCTGCGCGCCGCCGCCGAACTGGTCGGCACCCGGGCGGTCATCGTCGGCGACACCCCGCGCGACGGCGAGGCCGCGGACGCCGCAGGCATCCCCTTCCTGGCCGTGGCGACGGGTGTCTACGACGTCGATGCGCTGCGGCACACGAACGCCGTGACCGTCGCACGCGACTGCCAGCAGGACGCCGCCCTCATCGAGGACGCGATCGCCGCGCTCCCACCGCTCCGCTGAGGAGCGGGAGCGGGAACGGGAACGGGAACGGGAACGGGAACGGGAGCGGGAGCAACCGCTAGTCGCCTCGCAGCGCCGCCAGGTACTTCTCCGCCATGACCTTCTGCTGCCGCCGCACGAACGGCGCCACGAAGCGCCACTTCCGGCTCGCCGGCTGCGAGAACTGCCGGACCTGCAGCCACACCGAGCCGTCCGGGGTGCGCTCGACGACGAACGACTCCTCGCCGGAGAGCGGGTGCCCCTCGAGCGTGCCGTAGGCGAACCCCTTGCGGTCGTGCTCGTCGATGATCGACACGACGCGCACCGGTGCCAGCACGGTCTGCCCGAACGCGTGGATCGTCAGCGTCGCGCTGGTGCCCGCCGTCAGCAGCGGGGTGCCGTCGGGGGCGAACTTCTCGACCCGGGGCGTCCCGATGGACGCCGGCGCGATCGGCACACCGTCGTCGTCGAAGGTGACCGGGTTGTACCGGACCTCGTCGTCGTCGGGCTGCTCCTCGACGCGCACGCGGACACCGCTGCGCTCCTGGATCTGCCACGTCAGCGCCTGCACGACGGCGGTCTCGAACCGCTGGTCGCCGTGTCCGATCCGCGCGCGCGACTCGGCCGGCGTGAAGCCGTCCGGTGGGTAGGTCATGAGGTCCGACGCCTGGGTCGCCCCCACCGCGCCGTACGTCAGGGCGGTCCGGTAGCTCCCGCGGATGCTCATGCCGCCATGGTACTTGGGCGGGCCACCCCGGATCGAACCGATCCGCGCTCACCTCCGGCGGATCGGCCCACCCTCGGTGCACCCCGAACTGGAGGCCCGACAACCGCCCGCCCCGCGGCTATCGTCAGCAGGTGCCCCGCCCCACCCCCGCCCGCCCGCGGTCCGCCGACCGCCGGACCGCCGTCCTCGCCGCGCTCACGCTCGTCGCGTTCGGCGTGGCGGCGACCGCCCGGGTGCTGGTGGACGTGACGACCTCGGCCGCAGCGTCGCCCGCGCGGTACGCGACCGCCGCGATCGCCCCCGAGTCGTGGAACGGCTTCGACACCGCGAACGTCATCGCCGCCGTCGGGGCGAGCTGCGCCGGTGCCGGGGTGCTGCTGTTCGGTGCTTCGCTGGTGTCGGCGGTGCGGCGTGATCGCGGCCGCCGGCTGGCGGTGGCCCTCGCGGTCGTGACCCTCGCGATGGTCGTCGGCGCCGTGGTCGCCGGGGTGGCCTCCGGCGAGCAGACCGACTTCGACGCGGCTGCCCACTGGGCCATCCTGCGGACCGCGCTGGCGGGACTTGCCGCAGCGAGCCTCCCGGCCCTCTGCCTGGCCGCGCTGCGGGCTCGCGCCCACCGGAGCGGCTGACCCGGCGCTACTTCTTCTTCTCTTCGACGTCGCCGGAGAGCGCCGCGATGAAGGCCTCCTGCGGGACCTCGACCCGACCGATGGTCTTCATGCGCTTCTTGCCCTCCTTCTGCTTCTCGAGGAGCTTGCGCTTGCGGGTGATGTCACCGCCGTAGCACTTCGCCAGGACGTCCTTGCGCATCGCGCGGATGCTCTCGCGGGCGATGATGCGGGCCCCGATGGCGGCCTGGATCGGCACCTCGAACTGCTGGCGCGGGATGAGCTTGCGGAGCCGCTCGGTCATGAGCGTGCCGTAGGCGTACGCCTTGTCGCGGTGCACGATCGCGCTGAAGGCGTCGACCTGGTCGCCCTGCAGCAGGATGTCGACCTTGACGAGGTCGGCGGCCTGGTCGCCGGTGGGCTCGTAGTCGAGCGACGCGTAACCCTGGGTCTTGCTCTTCAGCTGGTCGAAGAAGTCGAAGACGATCTCGCCGAGGGGCATCTCGTAGCGGATCTCGACGCGGTCCTCGCCGAGGTACTCCATGCCGAGCAGGGAGCCGCGGCGCTGCTGGCAGAGCTCCATGATCGCGCCGACGTAGTCCTTCGGGGCCAGGATCGCGGCGCGGACCATCGGCTCACGGACCTCGACGATGCGCCCGGTCGGGAACTCCGAGGGGTTCGTGACCTCGGTCACGGCGTTGTCCTCGGTCGTGACCTCGTAGATGACGCTCGGGGCCGTGGTGATGAGGTCGAGGCCGAACTCGCGGGACAGCCGCTCGGTGATGATCTCGAGGTGCAGCAGCCCGAGGAACCCGCAGCGGAACCCGAAGCCGAGCGCGACCGAGGTCTCCGGCTCGTAGACCAGTGCGGCGTCGGAGAGCTTGAGCTTGTCGAGCGCCTCGCGGAGCACCGGGTAGTCGCTGCCGTCGATCGGGTACAGGCCCGAGAACACCATCGGCTTCGGGTCCGTGTAGCCGGGCAGCGCCTGGGTCGCGGGCTTCTGCGCGCTCGTGACGGTGTCGCCGACCTTGGACTGGCGGACGTCCTTCACACCGGTGATCAGGTAGCCCACCTCGCCGACGGACAGCCCCTTCGTGGGCTTCGGCTCCGGGCTCGAGACCCCGATCTCCAGGATCTCGTGCGTCGACTTGGTCGACATCATCTGGACCTTCTCGCGGGGCGAGATGGTGCCGTCGATCATGCGGACGTAGGTGACGACGCCGCGGTAGCTGTCGTAGACCGAGTCGAAGATCATCGCGCGGGGCGCCGCTTCGGCGTCGCCGACGGGGGCCGGAACACGACGGACGACCAGGTCGAGGAGCTCGGGCACCCCGACGCCCGTCTTGCCGGACACCCGGAGGACGTCCTCGGGCTTGCCACCGATGAGCTGTGCGAGCTCGGCGGCGTACTTGTCCGGTTCGGCCGCCGGCAGGTCGATCTTGTTGAGGACCGGGATGATCTCGAGGTCGTTCTCGAGCGCCAGGTACAGGTTCGCGAGCGTCTGCGCCTCGATGCCCTGGGCTGCGTCGACGAGCAGGATCGCGCCCTCGCAGGCGGCCAGGGAGCGCGAGACCTCGTACGAGAAGTCGACGTGCCCGGGGGTGTCGATCATGTTCAGCGCGAAGGTCTCACCGTCGAGTTCCCACGGCATGCGCACGGCCTGCGACTTGATCGTGATGCCGCGCTCGCGCTCGATGTCCATGCGGTCGAGGTACTGCGCACGCATCGCGCGGTCCTCGACGATGCCGGTGATCGACAGCATGCGGTCGGCCAGCGTCGACTTGCCGTGGTCGATGTGCGCGATGATGCAGAAGTTGCGGATCGCGTCGGCCGGGGTCGCTGCGGGCTCCAGCGGTGCGGATGCTTGTGGGCTCACGGTTCCTCAGGTGGGTCGGACGGTCGCAACAGTCTCCCACGCTTCACCCGACCTGGAGGCACGGCGCGCGTCCGCCACGCACGGTGCGCGTTCGGTGCGCGTTTGGTGCGCCCTCGCGCCGGCGTCCTGGACCCCGCACGGTGCGAGGGCGGCGGGGCCGTGCGCACTTGACCGCCCGGTGACCGGATGCTGCGCGGCACGGGGCGAGCAGCCTCGCACCAGGCGGAGGACCACGCACCGTGCGCCGTCCTGCCGACCGGCACCGGGCCTCCTGGCCGTGTGGACCGCGCGTCAGACGGTCGCGTGCACCGGAGCCGGCAGGGCACCGAGGCCGCGCCGGAGGTCCTCCGCGGTGGCTGCGAGGCAGACGCGGATCCACCCCTCGCCGGTGCGTCCGAAGGCGCTGCCCGGTGCGACGGCGACCCGCTCGCGCTGCAGGAACCCGAGCGCCCACTCGGCGATGTCCCCGTCGGAGGCGTGCGACATGTCGACCCACAGGTAGAACGCCCCGCGCGGGTCGAGGTACCGGATGCCGGCGGCGTCGAGCGTCTCCTTCGCGACCTCGAGGTTCGCGCGGTAGTGCTCCCGGGCGTCGCGCACCGCGGAGTGGTCCCCCACGATCGCCGCGAGGGCCGCGTACTGGTCGGGTTCGGCGACACAGCTGATCATGGCCTCCTGCGTGGTCCGCATCGTCGCGCCGAGCCCCTTCGGCGTGACGAGGTAGCCGACGCGGACGCCGGTCATCGCGTACGTCTTGCTGAGCGAGAACGCCGAGAACACGCGGTCGTCCTCGTCGAGCGCCGCCAGGCTGACGTGCCGGGTGCCGTAGGTGAAGTACTCGTAGACCTCGTCGCTGATGACCCAGAGGTCGTGCCGCTTCGCGAAGGCCAGCAGCGCGCGCAGGGTCTCCTCGCCGAAGACCGAGCCGAGCGGGTTCGACGGCGAGTTGACGACGATCACCCGGGTGCGTTCGGTGACGCTCGCCTCGAGGGCCTGCAGGTCGGGTTCGAACCCGTGCTGCGGCTCCAGCCGGTACGGCACCGGGGTCGCCCCGATGATGTGGGCGTTCATCGTGAAGGTCGTGTAGCCGGGGTCCGGCACGAGCACCTCGTCGCCCGGGCTCAGGGTCAGCGTCATCGCCTGGAACAGTGCCTGCGTCGCACCGATCGTCATCCAGATCTGCTCGAGGTCGGCCTCGATCCGGTTCTCACGGCGGAGCTTGTCGCGGACAGCTTCGCGGAGAGGCGCGATCCCGCCGTTCGGGGTGTACCCGGTGCGGTCCTCGGTCCAGGCACGACGGGCTGCCTCACCGATGTGCGGTGCCACCGGGACGTCCGGCTCGCCGATCACGAGCATCGTGACGTCGGTGCCGCTCGACTGCAGCAGGGCTGCCTGCTCGAAGACCCTCCGGATGCCGGAGGCGGGCACGGTGTCGATGCGCGGTGCGAGGGAGGGCATGTCCGTCACGGTATCCGGTGCGTGTTGCCGTGGGGTTTCGGCGCGGTCGGCCGCGGGCTTCCGCCGATCCGGCGGTGTTTCGTGCTTTGGTGGCAGCCCGCTTGCCTGGTAGTGTTGGTGGCTGGCTTCCGCGTTCCCCGCCCACGGGTGGAACGCGATGCGACCAAGGGCCCCTCTACCCTGCGGTCGCGCCCACCCGTACGAGACGAGCAGGAGCAATTCATGGCGAACATCAAGTCGCAGATCAAGCGCATCAAGACCAACCTCAAGGCCACCGAGCGCAACAAGGCGTACAAGTCGGAGCTCAAGACGCACATCCGTCGTGCCAACGACGCCGTCGCCGCCGGCGACAAGGACAAGGCCGTTGCTGCCCTGGCCCTCGCGTCGAAGAAGCTCGACAAGGCCGTGAGCAAGGGTGTCATCCACAAGAACCAGGCCGCGAACCGCAAGTCGGCTATCGCGAAGAAGGTCTCGTCGCTCTGACGTCCTGACCCTTCTGGTCCGAAGGCCCCGCACCGTCGGTGCGGGGCCTTCGTCGTGCGTGGGGCTTTTGGTTTGGTGCGGTGGTCGGCGTGGGGTGCGTTGGGTTCGCTTCGTGAGCAGAAACGGTCGGGTCGCGAGGGCGCACCCGACCGTTTCTGCTCACGAAGTGCCGGCCGACAGGCGCGGGACAGCCGGGAGGCCCGACTCGCCTCAGCGGGGCTCGCCGCGTCGGGCGATGGTGCGGACCATGACCTCGAGCGCGTAGTGCGCGTCGCGCGAGCCACCCTTCACCGCGGTGTCGGCCTCGGCGATGCTGATGATGGCGTTGGCCAACCCGGACTCGCTCCAGCCGGCGACGTCACGCTGCGCGCGCTGCACCTGCCACGGCGCCATGCCGAGCGCCGAGGCCGCCTGCCCGCTCGGACCCCGGAAGGCGCTGACCTTCGCCATCGTGCGGATCTTGCTCGCGAACGCGGCGACGATCGGCACGGGTGCCTCGCCGGTGGCCAGGGCGTGCCGCAGCTCGACGATCGCCGGTGCCGACCGGCCCGCGAGCGCGATGTCGGCGACCTTGAACGCGTTCGTCTCGACGCGACCGCCGTAGTACTTGTCGACGACCTTGTCGGTGATCTCCTCGGCCTCGTCCGCGAGGAGCTGTCGGCAGGCGGCGGCGAGTTCGGCGAGGTCGTCGGCGAACGCGGTCACCAGGGTCCGGACGGCGGAGGGCGCGATCCGGCGTCGTGCGGCGCGGAACTCGGCGTTCACGAAGTCGATGCGGTCGGTCTCGCGCTTGAGCTCGTCGCACAGCACCTCGACCCCGCCGCCGACACCGCTGCGGATCGTGTCGAGGAGCTTCTTGCCGCGCACACCACCCCCGTGCCGGAGCACCAGGGTGACGTCGTCGGCGGGGGCTTGCAGGTACGAGATCGTCTCGGTGATGAAGGCGTCGGTGCACTTCTCGACGTTCGTGACCTGCACGAGTCGCGGCTCGCCGAACAGCGACGGGCTGGCGAGGGTGGCGAGGAGCCCGGGGGCGTACTGGTCGGCTTCGAGGTCGTGCACCTCGAGCGCGGGGTCCTCGCCCTGCAGCAGGTCCTTCAGCACACCGCGGGCGCGATCGGCGAGGAACGCTTCGGGCCCCGTGATGAGCACGACGGGCGCCGGACGGATCCCCGACCAGGGCACCTGGTCGATCTTCGCTGCGGCGCGCGCGGGCTTCTTGGCGGCCATGTGGTCCTTCCGGTGGTGCCGGCCCGGACGGTGCCGGGTCGAGTGGTGCACCGTCGATCCTACGGGCGGCCGCCGACGACGAGCGCTCCGTCCACACCCGCACCTCGTCGCTGCCGGACCGGGCGAGCACCACGGTGCCGAGCTCGTCGGTGCGGAGCGGCAGCGTGCCCGCGGCCTCGAGCATGCCGAGGGCCGATGCCGTCGGGTGTCCGTAGGTGTTGTCCGCGCCGACCCCGATGAGCCCGACCCGCGCGGCGAGCCCCCGGTAGAGCTGCGGGTCCTGGTCGGCCGAGCCGTGGTGCGCCACCTTCACGACGTCGATCGGCCCCACCGGAAGCTCCCCGGCGTTCCGGAGCCGACGCTGCGACGACTCCCCCAGGTCGCCGAGGAACACCCCGGTCAGGCACGCCGGACAGGAGTCTCCGTCGGCCGGCCCCGTGACCAGCACGATGCTCGCGTCGTTGCCGGCGGCACGGTTGCCGACCAGCGGCCACACCACACGCCAGGCGAGCGGCCCGAGGGTTCCGGAGACCCGGTCTTGAGCCGTCCGGACGTCGACACCGGCACGCCGGAGGTCGTCGACCACCCGCTCGTCCGACGCACGGCCCACGGGTCCGACCAGGGCGGTCTCGACGGTGCCGGCCACAGCGTCCACCGCACCGACGTGGTCGCGGTCGAAGTGCGTCAGGACGAGCAGGTCGATCCGGGAGACCCCGAGCAGGTCCAGGCACGCCCGGAGCCGTTCCTCGTCGTCGCCGGTGTCCACGAGCGCGACGGCGTCGTCACCGCGGACCAGCACGGCGTCCCCCTGCCCGACGTCGCACGCGGCGACCGACCAGTCGCCCGGCACCGAGCCCCGGACGACGAGCACCGGGACGGTGACCGCTGCGACACCGACCACGACCACGACCCCCGCGGCGAGCAGCAGCCGGGAGCCGATCCACCCCCGGACCAGCACGGCGACCGCGATGCAGCCGCACACGAGCACGGCGGCGGCCACACCGAGCACCCCGGCCGGCCAGGGTGCCGAGGCGTACGGCAGGGCGGCCGCCCCGTGTGCAATGCCCCCGACGGCGGCGGCCGGGACCCAGGCGACGGCCGCGAGCCCCTGCGCACCCACCGGCCACACCGGAGCGAGGCCACACGCGGCGAGTCCGACCACCGTGACGACCGGCGCGAACGGCTCCGCCAGCAGGTTCGCCGGCACCGCGTAGGTCGGGAGCGCCGCCGACAGCGGGATCGTCACCGGCCAGCACGCCACCTGCGCCGCGACGGGGATCGCGAGTGCCGCGGCGACCGGCGGCCACACACGACGCGCCAGGAGCTCGGTGAGCTGCGGTCCGAGCACCACGATCCCGCTCGTGGCGAGCACGGACAGGGCGAACGCGAACGACCGGGCGAACCAGGGGTCGACGACGAGCATGCCGACCGCGGCGAGGGCGATGAGCGGGACGCCCCGCACCGGTCGGCCGGCCAGGTGCACGACGAGCACCACGATCGCCATCACCGTCGCCCGGACGATCGAGGGGTCGGGCCGCACGAGCACGACGAACACCAGGAGCACGCCGACGGCCGCCGCCGCTCGGGGGCCTCTCGGGAGCCCGCAGGCACGGCCGAGGACCACGACGAGGCCGACCACCACCGCGCAGTTCGCCCCGGACACCGCCGTCAGGTGCGTCAGCGCCGAGGTCTCCATGGCTGCCTCGGTCGTCGGGTCGAGGCCGGAGCGGTCCCCGATCGCGAGTCCGCGCAGCAGTGCCGCTCCGGGCTGCGGCAGGTCGGCAGTGGCCCGTACGAAGGCCTGTCGCGCGGTGTCGGTGGCGCCGAGCAGCCCGTCGGGCGGCACCGACGACGGCGCCCCGCGCAGGAACGCCACGAACGCGGTCGCCGATCCGGGTTCGTCCGGCTGCACGGCGGCGGTCACGGTGACCCGGGCACCGGCTGCCAGCACGGCTCCCGGTGCACCGCCGTGCTGGTCGGGGACGAGTCGGATCGGCACGCGGAGCCCGTCGAGGTCGTCCGCACGCACGAGCGTCGCGGTGACGGAGCGGTCACCCGGCACGAGGTCGCGGGTCAGCACCGCCTCGACGTCGACGCGCCCTGCCCCCGGCCCGGCGACGAGCGCACGCAGCGGTTCCGGGGCCCGCCGGGACTCCCCCACGGTGACCGACACCGCGAGCAGCGTCGTCAGGGCCCCCGCGACGAGCAGGAGCCCGGCGACGACCGGCACGACCCCGGTGCCCCGTCGCCACCGGAGCACGATCCCGCTGACGCCGGTGAGGAGCGCCGCGGCCCCACCGACCACGGCTGCCACGTCGGGCACGCCGACGAGCAGGGCGGTCGCGATCCAGGCGACCGCCACCGGCACCGCGACCCGCAGGTCGATCGCACTCGGCGCGAGCTGCACCGTCGCCCCTCAGACCCGCACACGATCGCGGAGCTCGGCGAACCGCACGTCGCCGATGCCGCTGACGTCGAGCAGGTCCTCGACCGTGGTGAACCGGCCGTGCTCGTCACGCCAGGCGATGATCCGCCCGGCGAGCCCCGGTCCGATGCCGGGCAGGGTCTCGAGCACGGCCTGGTCGGCGGTGTTCAGGTCGACGACGGCGGACTCCTCGCCCCCGGTGCCCGCCGCGCCACCGCCGCTCCCGGCCCCGGCCCCGGCAGTCGGCCCGGCGGCAGCACCGTCCGCCACCGGCCCGAGCGCCTCCGGCACCTCCTGTTGCCCGACCCGCGGCACGTACAACCGCTCGCCGTCCGTCAGCACCCGCGCCAGGTTCAGCCGGTCGAGGTCGGCGTCATCGGTGGCCCCACCAGCACGTTCGAGCGCGTCACCGACCCGGCTCGATGCCGGCAACTCGACCACGCCGCTCCGCCGCACCGCCCCGAGCACGTGCACCACGACGCGCCCGGCACCAGGAGCGGACGGAGCAGCACCGGCAGACGCACCAGCCGACGGCGACGGGCCGCCCGACGCCGCACCGGCCGTCGGCGCCCCACGCACGACGACCCCGCCCGTTCCTCCGGCACCCTCGCCACCACCCGACACCAGCGCCCCGACGAGCACCACGAGGACGGCGACCACCACCACGACCGCCGCCAGCACCACGGCTGCCCGCGGTGACAACGCGAGACGGGACCACCAGGGTCCGGGAGACGACGGGGACGACATGCCCGAACGCTACGGAGCCCGGCCGATCGGCCGGGCTCCGGAGTTCACACCCGTGGACGGGTGCCGCGAACGCCCCTGCTGTGAGGGACGACGCCAGCGACGGTCGCTACCCCTTGATGGCGATGTTCACGAGCTTCGGCGCCCGGACGATCACCTTCACGATCTCCCGGTCACCGATGTACCGCTGCACGTTCGCCGACGACCGTGCGAGCTGCTCGAGGTCGTCCGCCTCGATCGACTTCGACACCTCGAACGAGTCACGCACCTTGCCGTTGACCTGTACGACGGCGGTCAGGGTCTCCTGCACGAGCAGCGTCGGGTCGGCCTTCCGCCAGCCGTACGTGGCGACGGTGGCCTCGTAGCCCAGCCGCTCCCACATCTCCTCGCCGGTGTACGGCGCGAAGACGCTCAGCCCGAGCGCGATGGTCTCGACGGCCTCGCGCACGGCGGGGTCACCGGCACCGGGGCCGCTGTCGATCGCCTTGCGGGTGACGTTGACCAGGTCCATCAGTCGCGCGATCACGACGTTGAACTTGAACGACTCCATCATCCCGGGGGCGTCCGCGAGGAACCGGTGCGTGACCTGGCGGAGAGCCCGGTCGCCGTCGGCCCACACGACGTCGCGTGCGGACGTGACGTCGAGCGCCAGGCGGTACGCCCGCGCCAGGAACCGTGCGGAGGCGGACGGGGAGACGTCCTCCCAGTTGATGTCGTCCTCCGGCGGGCCCGCGAAGCCCATCACCAGGCGGATGGCGTCGACGCCGTTCGCGTCGAGCTCGTCACCGAGCGAGACGCCGCCCTTCGACTTCGACATCTTCGAGCCACCGGACAGCACCATGCCCTGGTTGAGCAGTGCCGAGAACGGCTCGGTGAAGTCGAGGTACCCGAGGTCGAACAGGACCTTCGTGACGAAGCGGGCGTAGAGCAGGTGCAGGATCGCGTGCTCGATGCCGCCGATGTACTGGTCGACCGGAGCCCAGCGGCGCGCGGCTGCCGGGTCGAACGCCTGGGTGTCGTCGTTCGCCGACAGGAACCGCAGGAAGTACCACGACGAGTCGACGAAGGTGTCCATCGTGTCGGTGTCGCGGAGCGCGGGCGTGCCGTCGACGGGGTTCGGGACGTTCACCCAGTCGGTCGCGCCACCGAGCGGGGACGTGCCCTTGGGCTTGAGGTCGAGCCCCTCGGTGTCGGGCAGCACGATCGGCAGCTGGTCCTCGGGCACCGGGTGCTCGGTGCCGTCGGCGCCGTGGATGATCGGGATCGGGGTGCCCCAGAAGCGCTGGCGCGAGATGAGCCAGTCGCGCAGGCGGTAGGTCTTGGCGGCACGGCCGGTGCCGCGCTCCTCGAGCAGCGCGATGGCAGCGGTGATGGCGTGCTGCTTCGACATGCCGTCGAGCGGCCCGGAGTTGATCATCCGGCCCTGACCGGTCAGCGCTTCGCCGGTGGCGACCGGGTCGAGGGTCGGCACGTCGAAGTCGTCGAGCGTCGCGCCCTCGGGGATGACCGGGATCGCTCCGGTGACGGCGGCGTTCGTGTCGACGACCACCTTGACGGGCAGGTCGAACGCCCGCGCGAAGTCGAGGTCGCGCTGGTCGTGCGCGGGCACGGCCATCACGGCGCCGTGGCCGTAGTCGGCGAGCACGTAGTCGGCGGCCCAGATGGGCAGGCGCTCCCCGGTGAGGGGGTGGATCGCCGACCGGCCGAGCGGCACGCCGGTCTTCGGGCGGTCGGCGTTCTGCCGGTCGATCTCGGACGTCTTCTGCGTTGCCGTCAGGTAGGCGTCGAAATCGTCACGGACCGAGGCCGGCACCGACGGGTCGGCGACGAGCTCAGCCGCCAGGTCGGAGTCCGGCGCGACGACCAGGAACGTCGCCCCGTGGATCGTGTCCGGGCGGGTGGTGAAGACCGTGACGGGCTCGTCGCGGCCCTCGATCACGAAGTCGACGTCGGCACCGACCGAGCGGCCGATCCAGTTGCGCTGCTGCGCGATGACCTTCGCCGGCCACCGTCCCTCGAGCTGGTTCAGGTCGTCGAGCAGCCGGTCGGCGTACTCGGTGATCTTGAAGTACCACTGCGTGAGCTTCTTCTTCACGACGACGGCGCCGGACCGGTCCGAGGTGCCGTCGGGCAGGACCTGCTCGTTCGCGAGCACGGTCTGGTCCACCGGGTCCCAGTTGACCCAGCTGTCCTTGCGGTACGCCAGGCCCTTCTCGTACATCTTCAGGAACAGCCACTGGTTCCACTTGTAGTACTCGGGGTCCGAGGTGTGGATCTCGGTGGTCCAGTCGAACGACGGCGCGTAGCGCTTGAAGGACGCCTTCTGCTGCTCGATGTTCGCGTAGGTCCAGTCCTTCGGGTCCACCCCGCGCTTGATCGCCGCGTTCTCGGCGGGCAGCCCGAACGAGTCCCAGCCGATCGGGTGCAGCACGTTGAAGCCCTGCTGGCGCCAGTAGCGTGCGACGAAGTCCCCGAGGGCCCAGTTCTCGGCGTGCCCCATGTGCAGGTCGCCGGACGGGTAGGGGAACATCTCGAGGATGTACTTGCGCGGACGGGTGTCGTCGAGGTCGGTGGTGAAGAGCCCGAGCTCTTCCCAGCGGGGCTGCCACTTCTCCTGGATACGACGGAAGTCGTAGGCGTTCGGGTCCTCGGCGTGCTGCTCGGTGGTCACGGTCGTCAACGATACAAGCCGGGAGGCCCGTCCCGCGTCCGCCTGTCGGCTCAGCCGGCGAGCAGGCGTCCGTCCCGCATCCGCAGGGTGCGGTCGACCAGGTCCGGCGCCACCGGGACGTGCGACACGATGACGACCGTCCGGCCCGCTGCGCGGGCCGTGGTGACGAGGTCACGCAGCACGGCGTCACCGAGGTCCGGGTCGACGTCGGCGGTCGGTTCGTCGAGCACCAGCACCGGGAACGCGTGCAGCAGTGCGCGGGCGAGCGCGAGCCGGTGCGCCTGGCCGCCGGACACGAGCACGCCGCGTTCCCCGACCGAGGCGTCCAGCCCGCCCCGCCGGACGACCCACTCCCCCAGGCCGACCCGGTCGAGCACGGCGAGCAGTTCGTCGTCGGTCGCGGTCTCGCGGGCGAAGAGCAGGTTCTGCCGCACCGACTGGTCGAACACGAACGGGTCCTGTTCGATCAGGCCGACCCGGGCCCGCACCGCGTCGGGGTGCATCGCCTTCGCCTCGACGCCGTCGAGCGTGTAGGAGCCCTCGTGCTCCACGAACCGGACGAGCGCGTCGACCAGGGTCGACTTGCCGGCACCGCTCGGCCCCTGGAGCACGACGACCTCGCCGGGGGCGAGCGTGAACGAGACCCTGTCGACCGCCGGCTCGGCCGCCCCCGGCCAGCGGACCGTGAGGTCGTGGACGGCGAGTGTGACCGGTCCCTCGACCACGAGCGACGCCGGGTCGGCGTCCTCGTCGGGCTCGGGGACGATGCCGACGGGCACCTCGGCGGGCACGACCTGCTCGACCCGTTCGGCCGCAGCACGCACCCGGCGGAGCGTCAGGACGGCGAGGGGGACGGTCCCGACGACCTCGAAGAGCGCGAGCGGCACGAAGACCGCCAGTGCCCAGAGCGGACCGTCCAGCGCACCGGACACCACGGCGGGGGCACCGACGGCGAGGATCCCGATCACCGCACCGCCGCCGACCAGGCCGACGAGTGCACCGACGAGCGACTCGACCGTGCCACGGCGCCGGACGGCCCGGGTGACCCCGGCGTCGAGCCGGGCGATGTGCGCGAGCCGCTCGTCGAGGGTGCCGTACGCGGCGAAGACGTCGAGCGTCCGGACGGTGTCGAGCACCAGGTCCGCGACGCGACCCCGGTCGGCGGCGGTCTCACGGTCCGAGCGCTCGGCGATCGACCGGGTGACGATCGTGCCGACCAGGGCCGCGACCGCCAGCGCGAGGACGAGGACGAGCGCCGCCGGCACCGACACCAGCGCCACGGCGACCACCGACAGCACCGCGACGACCCCGGCGGAGACGAGCGGGCCGACGACACGGATCGGCAGGTCCTGCAGCCGGTCGGTGTCGGTCACCAGGCGCGTCATGAGGTCGCCGCGTCCGGTCCGCCCGAGCCCCGCGGGCGCGATCGACGCCAGCCGCCGGTACATCTCCGTCCGCACCACGGCCAGTTGCCGGAAGGACGCGTCGTGCCCGGCGAGCCGGTCGACGTACCGGAGCACGGCACGCCCCAGCGCGAACGCGCGCACCCCGACCATCACGAGCGTCAGGTACAGGATCGGCGGGTGCTCGGCGGCACGGGTGATCAGGTAGCCGCTCGCGGCGAGGAGCGCGACCGCGCAGACCGCGCTGAGCGACCCGGCGGCGACCGCCTTCGCCCAACCCGACCCGTGCGGCATCGCGAGCCGCAGGACGGAGCCGCCACGGGCCTCCCGGCTCATGCGCGCACCCCCCTGCGGACCGTCACGGACCCGCCGACGCCGACGTCCACGCGGACGTCGGCCGCGGCGACGACCGCGGGTCGGTGGCTGGCGACCACGACGACGGCGCCGTCGGCCACCAGGCCTCGGGCTGCCGCGATGACGCGTTCCTCGGACTCGGCGTCCAGCGCGGACGTCGGCTCGTCGAGCAGCACGAGGGGCGTGGCGGCGCGGCGCGCGCGGTACAGCGCGCGTGCGACGGCGACACGCTGGGCCTGGCCGCCGGACAGTCCGCTGCCACCGGCGCCGACCGGGAGGCCCGGGTCGAGTCCCAGCCCCGAGTCGCCCAGGGCGGTGCGCACGTCGGCGTCGTCGGGGGTCGCGCTGAGCGCGACGTTCTCGGCGATCGTCCCGCGGACGAGACGCGGCCGCTGGTCGGCCCAGGTGGTGCGCTCGGCGACGGAGGCACCGGCCGGGCCGGGCACGGTGACGGTGCCGTCGTGCGGCAGGACGCCGCGGAGTGCGGCGATGATGCTCGACTTGCCGGAACCGCTCGGGCCGGCCAGCACGACGACGGTGCCGGGCTCGGCGTGCAGGTCGAACGGCCCGATCACGACGTCGGGCCGGCTGACGGTGAGTCCGCGGACGTCGAGCCCCCGGACGTCCCCGGCGGTGGCGGGTGCTGCGGGGTCCGTGTCGGTCCCGCTGCCGCCGCTGCGGCCGGTCGCGGACGGTGATACGGTCTCGGCGTCGGCCAGCACGTCGAGCACCGCGGCCGACGCCTCGACGCCGTCCTGGGCGGCGTGGAAGTCGGCGCCGACCTGGCGGATGGGGGCGAAGGCCTCCGGTGCCAGCACGAGCACGAACATCGCGGCGCCGAGGCCGAGGGAGCCGTCCACCAGGCGGATGCCGATCGAGACGGCGACCAGTGCGACGGACAGGCTCGCGGCGAGCTCGAGCGCGAAGCCGCTCACGAAGGACAGCCGGAGGACGCCGATCGTGCCGCGACGGTACTCGTCGGTGACCGCCCCGATGCGACCGACCTGGCGGCGCGCACGGCCGAAGACCTTGAGCGTGGCGAGCCCCTCGACGGCTTCGGTGAAGGCGCCACCGAGCTTCGCGAGGGCGTCCGACTGCTTCCGCTGCAGCGACTGCGTCGCCAGGCCGATCAGGATCATGAAGACGGGGATCACCGGCAGGGCGAAGAGGATGACCAGCCCGCTCGTCAGGTCGCCCAGGCCGATCGCGACCAGGAGCATCGGCGTCGCGATCGCTGTGAGCGCGAGCTGCGGCAGGTACCGGCCGAAGTAGGCGTCGAGTGCGTCGAGCCCGGGACCGAGCGTGGTGGCGAAGCCGGCGCTCGACCGGCCGGCGAGCCACGACGGACCGCGCTCGGCGGCACGGGCGAGCACCGTCGTGCGCATCTCGCTCTTCACCTTCGCCGCAGCGCGTGCCGCCAGGTCGTCGGTCGCCCACGCGGCCACCGCACGCAGGACGAACGCCGCGCCGAGCAGCGCGAGCGCCTGCCCGAACGCCGCCGGGACCGTGCCGTCGGCGGCGGCGTCGACCCCGAGGGTGACGGCCGCGGCGATCCCCCACGCGATCGCGATGGTCGCGAGCGTGCGGAGGACACCCGTGCCGGCGGCGGCGACGATGAAGCCGCGCGCCGTCCGGGACAACCGCAGGAGTCGGGGGTCGAGGGGCTTCATCGTCGTCCGCCTAGTGCGCGGCCGCGGTGACCTGGGCGCGGGAGACGCGCTTGCGGAACACCCAGTAGGTCCAGGCCTGGTACGCGAAGACCAGGGGCACGAAGATCAGCGCGACCCAGCTCATCACGGTGAGCGTGTACGACCCGGACGAGGCGTTGTACACGTTCAGGCTGTTCGCGACGTCGTTCGAGGCCGGCATGACGTCCGGGAAGATCGCCGTGAACATCGCGAGCACGATCGCGGCGATGGTGACCGCCATCAGGGTGAAGGCACGCCCCTCCTTGCCCCAGGCGTTGCAGAGCACCGCGAGCACCAGGGCCAGGGCGGCGACCACGGAGAGCACCAGCGAGGCCGGGGTGGCCCGGACGAAGGCCATCGACACCAGGAACGCGGCGCCGACGACGATCGTGACGATGCCGGCCCGGGTCGCCAGGCGCTTGGCGCGGACGCGGATGTCGCCCTCGGTCTTCAGCGCGACGAAGACGACCCCGTGGGTGAAGAACACCAGCAGCGTCGCGGCACCGGTCAGCAGCGCGAACGGGTTGAGCAGGTCGAAGATCGTGCCGGTGTAGTTGTGCCCGGCGTCCATCGGGATGCCACGGACGACGTTGCCGAACGCGACGCCCCACAGGAACGACGGCACGGCACTGCCGACGATGATCATCAGGTCGAAGCGGCGCTTCCACTCGAGGTGCTTGTTCTGGTGCCGGTACTCGAACGACACCCCTCGCAGGATGAGTGCAGCGAGGATGAGCAGCAGCGCCAGGTAGAAGCCGGAGAACATCGTGGCGTACCACTCCGGGAACGCCGCGAACAGGCACGCCCCGGCGACGATGACCCAGGTCTCGTTGAGGTCCCAGACCGGGCCGATGGTGTTGATCAGGACCCGACGGTCGGTGTCGTCCTTGCCGAGGAACGGCAGGGACATGCCGACACCGAAGTCGAATCCGTCGAGGACGAAGTAGCCGACGAAGAAGACGCCGACGATCGCGAACCAGAGAACGGGGAGATCCATCAGGCAGCGTCCATTTCTAGTAGACCGTCACTTCGTGCTTGACCTCGCCGGTCTCCTCGTCGACCTCGTCCGGGTCGGCGGGCCCCTCTTGCGCGACCTTCTTGATGAGCTTGAACTCGACGACGGCCAGCGAGCCGTAGATCAGGGTGAAGACCAGCAGCGAGATGAGGACCTCGAGTCCGGTCACGTTCGGCGACACACCGTCCTTCGTCTGGAGCAGCCCGAACACGAGCCACGGCTGGCGGCCCATCTCGGTGAAGACCCAGCCGACGATCATCGCGGCCATCGGCAGCGGCACCGTCCAGGTGGCGATGCGCCACACCCAGCGCTGCGTCGGGAACCGGCCCTTGCGGGTCAGCCACAGCCCGACCAGCGAGACCATGACCGCGCCGACACCGAGGGCGATCATCCAGCGGAACGACCAGTAGGTGACCCAGATGATCGGCTTGTAGTCGCCGGGGCCGTACACCTGCGTGTACTGCGCCTGCAGGTCGTTGATGCCCTCGACCGTGCCGTTGAACGTGTGCGTCGACAGGAACGACAGCAGGTACGGCACCCGGATCGAGAACAGCTCGTGCACGCCGTCGGGCGTGCCGAGCGTGAAGATCGAGAACGAGGCGTCCTTGCCGGTCGCGGTGTTGTACAACGCCTCGGCCGCCGCCATCTTCATCGGCTGCGTGTCGACCATCGTCAGGCCGAGCTGGTCGCCGGTCAGGACGGTCAGCGCGCCTGCCGCGAGCATGGTCCACATGCCGAACTTCAGCGCCGGCAGCATCGTCTCGAGGTTCTGGTTGCGGGCCAGGTGGTAGGCCGCGACCGAGATGATGACCGCCGCGGCGACCATGAAGCAGGCGAAGAGCGTGTGCGGGAACGCGGCCAGGGCGACCTTGTTGCCGAGCACCGCCCAGATGTCGGTGAGCTCCGCACGGCCCTTGGCCTCGTTCATCGCGAAGCCGACCGGGTGCTGCATGAACGCGTTCGCGGCGATGATGAAGTACGCCGACATGATCGTGCCGGCGCTCACGCACCAGATGCTCGCCAGGTGCAGGCCCTTGGGCAGGCGGTCCCAGCCGAAGATCCAGATGCCGATGAAGGCCGCTTCGAAGAAGAACGCCAGGATGCCCTCGAGCGCGAGCGGTGCGCCGAAGACGTCACCGACGAAGCGCGAGTAGTTCGACCAGTTCATGCCGAACTGGAACTCCTGCACGATGCCCGTCACGACACCCATCGCGAAGTTGATCAGGAAGATCCGCCCGAAGAACCGCGTCAGCTGCAGGTAGTGCGCGCGGCCGGTCCGGTACCAGGCGGTCTGGAACACGGCCACAACGGCTGCCATGCCGATCGTCAGCGGGACGAAGAGGAAGTGGTAGATGGTCGTCAGACCGAACTGCCACCGCGACAGGAGGAGCGGATCGAGGAGGTCGTTCATGCGGCGATTCCGAGACGGGTGGCCGCGCGCTGTTCGTGCACGTCAGTTGCTTCCTGTGGAACGGATACATCAGGTGTCACAGCCCTTGGGACACCCCAACGCTATCGCGCTGCATCACACTTCGACAAGTTGTAGAACGACTCCGTGCACAAACGTGCACAGCCCCTGCACGGCACAACCGTGCGGCACGGATGTTCGCGCTGCCTGCTCCACGAACGACGACAGGCGCCGGGTGGATACCCGACGCCTGTCGCTTTGTTCGGAGGGCTGTGGTTACAGCAGACCCTCGGCCTTGAGCCAGTCCTCGGCGATGGTGGACGCCTTCTCCTTGTCGGCCGTGCTCTTGGTGTTGAGCTCGATCAGGGCCTCGGTCGTGAGCTTCTCGTTGACCGAGTCGATCGCGTCCGCAGCCTTCTCGTTGACCTTCTTCGAGACGACCGGCACGACGTTCTGCGGCAGGATCAGGTTCTCCGGGTCCTTCAGCGTGACGAAGCCGTTCGCCTTGATGCTCGGGTCGGCGGTGTAGATGTCGGCCAGCTGGACGGTGTCGTCCTTGAGCGCCTTGACGGTCAGGGCCCCGCCGCCGTCCTCGATCGCCTTGAAGTCGACGTCGACGCCGTAGACCGACTTGAGCCCCTTCGGGCCGTACGGCCGCGTCTGGTTCTCGGAGTTGGCACCCACGGTGAGCTTCTCGTCGACGTTCTTCAGGTCGGCCAGGCTCGTGACGTCGTTGTCCTCGGAGAACTTCTTCGTGACGGTGTAGCTGTCCTGGTCGGTCGCGTCGGCTTCGTCGAGGACCCGGAGGCCCTTCGGCAGGGCCGTGTCGAGCCCGTCGTCGATCTGGTCGGCGGTCTTCGCGTCCGAGTCCTTGTCGAAGTACTGCAGCAGGTTGCCGCTGTACTCGGGCATGACGTCGATGGCGCCCTTCTCGAGCTGCGGGATGTAGACCTCACGCTGCCCGATGTTGAAGTTGCGCTTCACGTCGAAGCCGTCCTTCTCGAGGACCTGGGCGTAGAGCTCGGCGATGATCTCGTTCGAGTAGTACTGCTGCGAGCCGACGACGATGGTCTTCGAGTCGGACGAGTCGCTGGAGCCGCTGTCGAGCGGGTCGCTCGACGCGCAGCCGGCGAGGGCGGCGACGACGCCCACCGCCATCGCGGCGGCGACACCGGCGCGGATCTTGGGTGCTGTGATCACGAGGGATTTCCTTCCGGGAGTGGATTGCGGGCTCGCTCACGCGACCCCTGACGCTGTCGGGCCGACGGGTCCGCGGTGCCCTTCGGCACCGCCGCCCGCTGCAGCACGGCGAACACGATCTCGAACGCGATCGCGAGGGCGATCACGAGGATGGAGGCGCCGAGCATCTCGGCGTAGTCCTGGGTCTTCAGGCCGAGGAAGAAGTACCCGCCGAGGCCACCGGCCCCGACGTACGCGGCGAGCGTGGCCGTTGCGACGACCTGCAGCACAGCGGCACGGATGCCGCCGATCAGGAGCGGGAGCCCGAGCGGGATCTCGACCTTCCACAGGATCTGCCAGCCGGTCATGCCCTGGGCCTTCGCGGCGTCGACGACCCCCGGGTCGACGGACTCGATGCCGGAGTACGCACCGGCGAGCACCGACGGGATCGCCAGGATGACGAGGGCGAGCAAGGGAGCCTGCAGCCCGATGCCGAGCAGCAGACCGAACAGCGAGAGCACGCCGAGCGTCGGGAGCGCCCGCACCCCGCCGGACACGGCGATCGAGAAGCCACGAGCACGGCGGGTGTGGCCGATCGCGTACCCGACCGGCACGGCGATGACCGCGGCGATGAGCACCGCGAGCAGGGTGATCCAGACGTGCTCCCAGAGGCGCGTGGGGATGCCGTTGTACCCGCCGTAGTTCGTGGGGTCGAACACCCATGCGAAGGCCTGACCGATGATCACGAGGAGACCTCCGCTGCTTGCAGGACTCGGCGAGCCTGTCGGCGTGACACCGAGTTCGTCCGGGTCCACGGCATGACCAGGCGCCCGAGCAGCACGAGGAGGCCGTCGAGGGCGAAGGCGAGCACGAGCACCATCACGATGCCGGAGAGGATCTCCTCGTAGATCCCGCGCCCCAGGCCGTCGGTGAACAGCAGGCCGAGACTCGGGATGCCGAGGACCGCGCCGACCGTGGTCAGCGAGATCGTGGAGACGGAGACCACCCGGAGCCCGGCCAGCAGGACCGGACCGGCGAGCGGCAGCTCAACACGGAAGAACCGCTGCGCCGGCGAGTAGCCCATGGCGGTCGAGGCGGACTTGGTCTCGGAGTCGACCGAGGTCAGCCCGTCGACCGTGGAACGGACCATCAGAGCGAGGCCGTACAGCGTCAGACCGATGACGACGTTGATCGGGCTCTGCAGGCCGGTGCCGATGATGCTCGGCAGCGCCACGAACAGGGCGAGCGACGGGATGGCGTAGAGCAGACCGGCGAGGGTCACGATGCTGCTGCCCACACCCGAGGCGAAGCGCGACCCACCGGGGCGCTGCAGCCGGACCACCAGCCACCCGATCGGGATCGACAGCAGGAACGCGACGATGATCGGCGGGATCGCGATCGCGAGGTGGGAGACCGTGTTGTCCCAGATCGTGTCGAGGTTCGCCAGCACCCACTTCACCGGGTGCCCCCACCCTGCGCCGGGGCACCCGGTGCGTCGTGGGACGCTCCGGCCTCTGCTGCTCGGGAGTCGGACTGCGGAACGGCCTCGGCGGCGTCGACGACCCCGACGGGGCCCGTCAGCACGCCGGCTGCACGACCTTCACCGTCGACGACGATCGGACCGGTCGGGGTCTGCTCGACGCGGAGCGCGCGGCGCCCGCGGCCGGCGCCGATGAACGTGGCGACGAAGTCGTCGGCGGGTGCGGCGAGGATCTCGGCCGGCGTCCCCTGCTGGGCGATCTCGCCGCCCTTCTTGAGGATGACGACCTGGTCGCCGAGCTTGAACGCCTCGTCGATGTCGTGCGTCACGAACACGACGGTCTTGCCGAGTTCGCGCTGCAGGCGGATGAGCTCGTCTTGCAGGTCGTTGCGCACCAGCGGGTCCACCGCACCGAACGGCTCGTCCATGAGCAGGATGTTCGGGTCGACGGCCAGCCCGCGGGCCACACCGACGCGCTGCTGCTGGCCGCCGGAGAGCTGTGACGGGTAGCGGTCGGCGAAGGCACGGTCGAGTCCGACGGTGTCCATGAGCTCGAGGGCGCGCTTGCGGGCGTCGGCCTTGGAGACGCCGGTCAGCAGCGGGACGGTCGCGATGTTGTCGACGACCTTGCGGTGCGGCAGCAGCCCGGAGTTCTGCATCACGTACCCGATGTGGCGACGGAGCTCGACGGGGTTGATCCCGGCGACGTCCGAGCCGTCGATCTCGACGGTTCCGGAAGTGGGGTCGACCATGCGGTTGATCATGCGGAGCAGCGTGGTCTTGCCACAGCCGCTGGATCCGACGAAGACGGTGGTGGTCCGGGACGGGATGACCAGATCGAAGTGCTCGACCGCAGTCGTGCCGTCCGGGTAGGTCTTGCGCACCGAGCGGAACTCGATCATGGGGTGCCCTTCTGTTCGGAGGTAGCCCGACTCCGGATGAGAGTACCCGGGGGTGCCGACATCGGTTCGCTGTGACGATCCGTGACGGACCCGCGGCGGTGCACAGGCCGGTGGGGATGCCGACGGGCACCACGGGATCGGCGGGGACGACGACGCCCGCGCCTCGGTGTTCGGAGGCGCGGGCGGATCGGTTCGGTCCCCGGCGTGTCGCGCCGGTTCGACGGGACGGTCAGGAAGCGGCGATCACCGATTCCAGGTGCGCACGGTTCATCCGGCGGTACTCCTCGATCAGCTCCGTGTCGGGGTGCTCGCGGTCGCGGTGCGCCCGTGCCAGCACCGCGTGACCGGACTCGGCGAGGACGACCCACGCGCGGGTGATGTGCTCGTCGTCCGGCAACCCGAAGCGGTCGCGCATGATCTGGCCCACGGTCGCGCCGAGCGCGCCCATGCGGTCCTCGGCGTCGCCCGTGCCGGTGTCTGCCGGGTCGCCGAAGCGGATGGCCCGGAAACCGGGCTCTGTGCGGTACATCTCGGCGGTCATGTCGATGAGCGCGTCGTTGGCGTCCTGCCAGGTCTCGGCGCCACTGGCGTCGAGCGCCTCGACGAAGCGGGAGGCGAGCCGCTGGGTGCAGCGGATCGCGAGTGCCTCGACCACGGCGATGCGGTCCGGGAAGTACCGGTAGACGGTGCCGATCGACGCCCCCGCGCGCTCGGCGACCATGGCGGTCGTGAGCCGTTCGAACCCGATCTCGTCGATCACCGCGGCTGCGGCGTCGAGGAGGCCGGCGAGGCGCGCCGAACTGCGGGCTTGGACCGGCTCGTTCCTGAGCAGTGATGATCCCCCCGGCAGAGCGTTCGTTACCTCGGTGACGAGCACGTGTTCTCCTCTTGCGCTCCAGCGCGGTTGGTTGGTGTGACGGGGACAACTTTCGCAGAACGCGCCTGGAACATGGCTGCGACTCACCAGTTCCGCCCCGCGCGCGGTTTCGTCAGCCGTACATGGGATGATGACGCCATGCCCGACCCGACGCCCCACGAGCCGTCGTTGGCCGAGCCGCTCCTGCACCGCGCGGCCCGCATCGAGGACGCCGTCCAGGAGTTCCGCGAGCACCGTGCACGCCGTCGCGGACTGGTGCCGACGGTGGTCCCGTACACCGGTTACGGCGCGCCCGGTTGGGTGCGCATCCTGTGCCGTGTGCTGCTGACGCGCCGCGGTCTCGCCTCCGACGTCTCCTACGCGGGCGTCCGCGGCTGGAAGAGCTTCACGAGCGTGGCCGTCGACCACGCCGAGGTCACCGTCACCGCCGGCGGTGTCTCCCACGTGGTGAAGACCGACCGTGGCGGCGTCGTCGACACCATCGTCCCGATCGACCTCGAGCCCGGCTGGCGCACGGTGCGGCTGTCGGCAGGCGGCGGACGCGACGTCGAGGCCGACGTGTTCGTCGTGCACCCGGACACCCGCTTCGGGCTGCTGTCCGACATCGACGACACCGTCATGGTGACCTCGCTCCCCCGCCCCATGCTCGCCGCCTGGAACTCGTTCGTGCTGACCGAGCACGCCCGCCGCCCGGTGCCGGGCATGTCCGTGCTGTACGAGCGGATCCTCGCGCAGCACCCCGGCTCCCCGACGGTCTACCTGTCGACAGGGGCGTGGAACGTGGCCCCGACGCTGCAGCGCTTCCTGTCCCGCAACATGTACCCGTCCGGCACGCTCCTGCTCACCGACTGGGGTCCCACCCACGACCGGTTCTTCCGCAGCGGGCAGCTGCACAAGCAGGAGAACCTGCGACGGCTCGCGAAGGACTTCCCGGACATCCGCTGGCTCCTGGTCGGCGACGACGGACAGCACGACGAGAGCCTCTACGGCGACTTCTCGCGGGAGCACCCGGACAACGTCGCGGGCGTCGCCATCCGGCAGCTGTCCACGAGCGAAGCGGTCCTGGCCGGTGGACGCTCGCGGGCGCAGGAACGCTCCCGTGACTCGTCGGCGCCGTGGGTGTACGCACCGGACGGCGCCGGTCTGTGGAGCGAGCTCGCGCGGGTCGGCATCATCGAGTCCGACGCCTCCGACCCGGCCTGAGCGACCCTTCATCACGTTCTCGGCCCGGAGCACCCGTGGCCGACCGCGGCGCTCGGGCACCGGGTGTTCGATCGGTCCATGAGCACCGAGCCGGCCGCACCGCACCCAGCCGCACCACACCCAGCCCCACCGCATCCGGCCACACCACACCCAGCCGCACCGCACACACCGCCGAACCGCATCGAGGACCACGCCCTGATCGGCGACACCGGCACCGCTGCCCTGGTCGGCCGAGACGGGACGATCGACTGGGCGTGCCTGCCGCGCTTCGACAGCTCGTCCACCTTCGCCTCGCTGCTCGGCACCGAGGACCACGGCCACTGGACCCTGCGACCCGTCGACGACGAGGCCACGGCCCAGTGGCGGTACCACGGCGACACCCTGGTGCTCTCGACCGTGTGGACCACCCGTGACGGTGTGGTCGAGGTCACCGAGTTCATGCCCGTCGGCGCGCACCGCCCCTCGATCGTCCGCCGGGTGCGCGGGCTCCGCGGCACCGTCGAACTCCGGCAGACGCTCCGGATCCGGTTCGACTACGCACGGGCCCTGCCGTGGATCCGGCAGATCGGGGACGACGACGAACCGGCGCTGCTCGCGACGGCGGGCCCTGGCTCGGTGATCGTGCGGGGACCGCAGTTCCGCGCCGACGACCACCGGCACACCGCCGTCACGACGATCCACGACGGCGACGTGCTCGACACGGTGCTCACCTGGTACCCGTCGCACCGCGAGCCGCCGGAGCCGCTCGACGTCGACGCGGCCCTCGCCCACACGGTGCAGTGGTGGACGGCGTGGACCGCCCCCGCGCAGACCACCGGTCGGTACGCCGTCGCCGCTCGACGGTCGCTGGTGTTCCTCCGCGCGATGACCCACGGCGAGACCGGTGGCGTCGTCGCCGCCGCGACCACGGGCCTGCCGGAGGACCCCGGCGGCGAACGCAACTGGGACTACCGCTACGTGTGGCTCCGCGACGCCTCCCTCGCGCTCGCGTCGCTCATCGCCCACGGCTACCGCGACGAGGCCACGCACTGGCGCGGCTGGCTGCTGCGCGCCGTCGCGGGCGACCCCGCCGACGTGCAGATCATGTACGGCATCGCCGGCGAACGCGAGCTGCCCGAACGGGAACTGCCCGAGCTGCCCGGGTACCTCGGGTCGACGCCCGTGCGCGTCGGCAACGGCGCCTCGACGCAGTACCAGGGCGACGTCTTCGGCGAGGTGCTCGCGGCACTGCACGACGCCCGCGAGCTCGGGGTCGAGGAGAACGCAGACTCCTGGGCGCTGCAGCGGGCACTGCTCGGCTACGTCGAGGAGCACTGGCAGGAACCGGACAACGGCATCTGGGAGATGCGCGGCCCGCGGCGCAGCTTCACGCACTCGCGGGTGATGATCTGGGCCGCGTTCGACCGCGGGGTCGCCGCGGTCGAGGAGTTCGGCCTCGAGGGCCCCGTCGACCGCTGGCGTACCCTGCGCGACACCGTCCGCGCCGAGATCGAGGAGCACGGCTGGAACGCCGAGCGCGGTTCGTTCCGCCAGCACTACGACACCGACGAGGTCGACGCGAGCCTGCTCGTCCTGCCGCAGGTCGGGTTCTGCCGCGCCGACGACCCCCGGATGACGGGCACGGTGCGCGCCATCGAGGAGGACCTGCGGGTCGGGGACGACGGCCTCGTGCTCCGCTACCGCACGACGGCCGGCTTCGACGGACTGTCCGGCGCCGAGCACCCGTTCCTGGCGTGCTCGTTCTGGCTGGTGGAGCAGTACGCCGCCTCCGGCCGGGTCGAGGACGCGGAGCGCCTGATGGACGTGCTCGTCGGGTACGCCAACGACGTCGGCATGCTCTCCGAGGAGATCGACGTCGCCACCGGGCACCACATCGGCAACACCCCGCAGGTGCTGTCGCACCTGACGCTCGTGTCGGCAGCGGACGCCATCGAGCGCGCCCGTGGCGCGACCGTCGGGCACCGCACGCGGTTGCCCGTCCACGACGGCGGCACCCGGTCGTGGACGGGCGAGGGTGAGCGCGCCGGCTCCCCCGCCTGACGTCCCGCTCTGCCCCCTGAAGACGCCGTCGTCTTCGCGCGACGCCGCCAAGCCGTCGAGACGCCGCCGGATCTGGCGGCGTCTCGATGACACGACGGCGTCTTGCGATGCTCTGCACGCGACTCCACGACGGACGGGAGGCCCGGTGCCAGCTGGCACCGGGCCTCCCGTCCGTCAGGGCGTCCGTTCAGGACGTCAGCAGCGCGTCCGTCAGGACGACGACTCCCAGTCCGCCGGGCCGCGCGAACCGGCGCGGTACTCCTCGAGCGGGACCTCGTCGGCCTTCCAGGCGGCAACGACCGGCTCCACGATCTCCCAGCAGCGCTCGGCCACGTCACCGCGGATGGAGAGCAGCGGGTCGTCGTGGAAGATGCCGTTCAGGACCTCGCCGTACGGGGTGAGCTCGCCGTCGCTGAACGACGACGACAGGGTGACCTGGCCCATCTCGAACGGGTTGCCACCGCCGTTGGCCGACACGGTCAGCTCGATCTCGTCCGGGTTCAGGACGATGCGGAGCGTGTCCGCCTTCGGGCGACCGCTCAGGCCGGAGGGCAAGCGGGTGACCGGCTTGAAGGTGATCAGCACCTCTTTCCGGCTGTTGCCGAGTGCCTTGCCGGAGCGCAGCGTGAACGGAACGCCCTTCCAGCGGGCCGTGTCGACCTCGACCGAGATCTCGGCGAGCGTCTCGGTGCTCCGCGACTTGTCGACGCCGTCCTCGTCCTGGTACGACGGCAGCTCCTTGCCGTCGATCGTGCCGGCCGTGTAGACGGCGCGACGCGACGCGATCTTCGGGTCGCCGCCCTTGAGCTGGGTCGAACGGAGCACCCGGGCCAGGGACGAGCGGAACTCGACCGCGTCGATGTCCGCCGGGGCGTCCATTGTCACGATGCCGAGGATCTGCAGCAGGTGCGACTGGATCATGTCGACCATCGCGCCGGCCTCGTCGTAGTACTGGGCGCGGTTCTCGAGACCGAGGGTCTCGTCGTAGAAGACGTCGACCTTCTCGATGTTGTCGGCGTTCCAGATCGGCTCGAACAGGCGGTTCGCGAAGCGCAGACCGATGATGTTCAGGACCGTGGTGCGGCCGAGGAAGTGGTCGGTGCGGTGCACGCGCTCTTCCGGGACGAGCTTGAGCACCGTCTCGTTGAGGGCCTGGGCGCTGGCGACGTCGGTGCCGAAGGGCTTCTCGAAGGCCAGGGTCGTGCCCTCGGGGAGCTCGACGTGCTCGAGCGCCTCACAGATGTCGGAGGCGATCTGCGGCGGGAGGGCGAAGTAGAGGATCGGCTCGGAGTCGGCCGCGGCCAGGAGCGCCTCGAGGTGCTTCGGGTCGGTGGGGTCGCCCTGGATGAACTGCGTCGACTCGATGGTCGCGTCGACCTCCGGCCCCTTGACGTCCTGCGACGCGAAGGACTGCGTGACGATGTCCTTCCACTTCTCGGGGCTGCGCTCGCTGCGGCCCGTGCCGATCAGCTGCACGGGGACGGCACGGCCGCTCTGCAGGAACGTGCCGAGGCCCGGCAGGAGCAGGCGGGAGGCGAGGTCGCCCGTCGCGCCGAAGATGATGAGGGTGCGCTTGTCGGTCACCTGAGGTGACTCCTTTCGCTGTGGTGGGAGGTCCGCTCCAGTCAAGTCGCGGGCGGGCCCGTTTGTTCCGGATCGGGACCGGAGTTCGTCTCCTGGACGCACTTCGGGCGGCACCGTACTGGTGCCGCCCGAAGTGTCAGGTGCGCTGCAGCGCCGGGTCAGTGCCCGAAGTTGCCGCGGTAGTACTCGTAGACCCAGCCGACCAGGGTGATCGCCACGAGGACGAGCCCGATCGGGACGATCCACAGGCCGGCGGCCACGCCGAGGAAGCACACGGCGACCGCCGCGGCCAGCAGGATGGGCCACCAGGACCACGGGCTGAAGTGCCCGAGCTCGGCGTCGCCGTCCTCGATGTTGGCGTCGGGACGGTCCTCGGGCAGGACCCCGCCCTGGGACGACATGACCTTGCCGAGGTAGAAGGCGATGAACGCCGACATCAGGCCGGTCAGGCCGATCGCCACGGTGCCCACCCACTCGGGCTCGCCGTAGTAGATCATCGCCCACGTGGTGTAGGCGGCGTCCGTCAGGATGAAGAACCCGAAGAGGATCCAGAACAGGTTGGTGTTCGCGCGCATGGCGTTACTTCACCTCGCCCTTCGCGGCGTCGTAGGTCGGGGCATCGGGGGCGTCCTTCGCGGGACCCACACCGATCGGCACACCGGCCTCGGGGTGGTTCAGGTCGAAGGCCGGGGACTCCGAACGGATACGCGGGATCGACGTGAAGTTGTGGCGCGGCGGCGGGCAGGAGGTCGCCCACTCGAGCGAGCGGCCGTAGCCCCACGGGTCGTTCACGGCGACCTTCGGTGCGTTCCGGGCGGTCACGTAGACGTTGAAGATGAACGGCAGGAACGAGATCGCGAGGATCATCGAGCCGATCGTCGACAGCTGGTTCATCCAGGTGAAGCCGTCGTTCGGCAGGTAGGTCGCGTAGCGACGCGGCATGCCGATGACGCCCAGCCAGTGCTGGATGAGGAACGTGGTGTGGAACCCGATGAACAGGAGCCAGAAGTGGATCTTGCCGAGACGCTCGTTGAGCATCTTGCCGGTCCACTTCGGCCACCAGAAGTAGAAGCCGGAGAACATCGCGAAGACGACGGTTCCGAAGACCACGTAGTGGAAGTGCGCGACGACGAAGTACGAGTCGGACACGTGGAAGTCGAGCGGCGGCGACGCCAGGATGACACCGGTCAGACCACCGAAGGTGAAGGTGATCAGGAAGCCGAGGGCCCACAGGAGCGGGGTCTCGAACGTGACCGAACCGCGCCACATCGTGCCGACCCAGTTGAAGATCTTCACGCCGGTCGGGACCGCGATGAGCATCGTCATGAGCGAGAACCACGGGAGCAGGACGCCACCGGTGACGTACATGTGGTGCGCCCACACCGTGACCGAGAGGGCCGCGATCGAGATGGTCGCGTAGACCAGGGTCTTGTACCCGAAGATCGGCTTGCGGCTGAACACCGGGAAGACCTCGGAGACGATGCCGAAGAACGGCAGCGCGATGATGTAGACCTCGGGGTGCCCGAAGAACCAGAACAGGTGCTGCCAGAGCAGGGCTCCGCCGTTGGCCGGGTTGAAGATCTGTGCGTCGAACACGCGGTCGAGCCCGAGGCCGAAGAGCGCCGTCGCGAGGACCGGGAAGGCCATCAGGACGAGGAGCGCCGTCACGAGGGTGTTCCACGTGAAGATCGACATGCGGAACATGGTCAGACCCGGGGCACGCATCGTGATGATCGTCGTGATGAAGTTCACCGCGCCGAGGATCGTCGAGAAGCCGGTCATGCCGAGCCCGAAGACCCAGAGTGTTCCGCCGAGCCCTGGTGTGAACGTCGTGTCACTCAGTGGCGCGTAGGCGAACCACCCGAACGAGGCAGCGCCCTGCGGGGTGAGGAAGCCGCCGACCGCGATGAGCGAGCCGAACAGGTAGAGCCAGAAGGCGAAGCCGTTGAGTCGCGGGAAGGCGACGTCGGGCGCACCGATCTGGAGCGGCATGATCGCGTTCGCGAAGCCGGAGAACAGTGGCGTCGCGAACATCAGCAGCATGATCGTGCCGTGCATCGTGAACAGCTGGTTGTACTGCTCCTTCGTCGCGACCACGTGCAGGCCGGGTTCGAAGAGCTGGGCACGGATCACGAGGGCCATCACACCTGCGAGCAGGAAGAAGATGAACGACGCGATCAGGTACATGTACCCGATGGTCTTGTGGTCGGTGGAGGTGATCCACCGGACGACGATGTTGCCCTTCCGACCCACCTTCGACGCCTGGAAGTCCGGCGACGAGGTCTGGGTCGGTTGGCCGACGAGTGACGTTGTCATCTGACGAGCCCCTACTTGTTCTCGCTGGACGCCTCGACCGGCGCCTTGTTGTTCGGTTCGTTGGTGTTGGTGTTGTACTCGTCACCGAGCAGACCGACCTTGCCCTGGTCCTTCAGGGTGTCGAGGTAGTCCTGGTACTGCGCCGGCGTGACGACCTTCACCTGGAAGAGCATCAGCGAGTGGTACTCACCACAGAGCTCCGCGCACTTGCCCTGGTACGTGCCGAGCTTCTCCGGGATGAAGTACTCCCAGTTGGTCTTGCCCGGGAGCATGTCCTTCTTGTACAGGAAGTCGATGACCCAGAAGGAGTGGTCGACGTCGCGCGAGGAGAGCTCGATCGCGACCTTCTTGCCCTTCGGCAGGTAGAGGGTCGGCAGCTGCGACTCGTCGATCGCCCCGTTGGCGTTCTCTTCTTCCTGGGCCTGGATGCCCTGGTAGTAGACGCTCTCTTCGGGGTTGTCCTTGTTGATGTAGTTGAAGTCCCACGCCCAGCGCTTGCCGTACACGTGCACGGTGGCGTCCGGGTCGGCGAAGGGCTTCTCGATCGCGGCCTGGTCCTTCGCGGTGAAGGCGAAGAAGCCCAGCACCAGGATCAGCGGCACGATCGTGTAGAAGATCTCGAGCGGCATGTTGTACCGCATCTGCACGGGCAGGCCGGTCTGGCCCTTCCGGCGGCGGTAGACGATCGCTGCCCAGATGACGAGGCCCCACACGATGAGACCGACGGCGAGGAGAACGACCCAGCTGGTGGTCCACAGGCCGACGATGCGGCTCGTGTGGTTGGTGACGTCCTTCGTCTCCTCCGTGCCGGGGAGCCATCCGTTCATCTGCTGCTGCGTGCAGCCAGCCAGTGCGATGACCAGACCGACGGCCACCGGGACGGCCGCCCAACGTATACGGCGATTCGAACGCACTGTTACCTCTCGCAAAAGACGTGAGCTTCAGGAGGTCAGCCCGTCGAGTCCGACGGCGAGCCGCACGAAGGCGGCGCATGGCTGGCTCCCAGCTTGATTGGAACACTCCTAGCTTACTCGCAGCTCGGTACCGCTCGCGCACACACGACACGGTTCTGGCCTCGATCCGCACGTCTGCGGGCACGATTTCGCCCGGTCGCACCGCGCCCCGGCGCGCCACGTCCGGTCACACGAACGCGAGCGGGGAGCGACCCTTCCGGTCGCTCCCCGCTCGCGTGTCGGATCGCTGGCGATCAGTGGAAGCTGTCACCACAGGCGCAGCTGCCCTGCGCGTTCGGGTTGTCGATCGTGAAGCCCTGCTTCTGGATCGTGTCCTCGAAGTCGATCGTCGCGCCGTCGAGGTACGGGACGCTCATCTTGTCGACGACGACCTCGACCCCGTCGAACTCGGCGGTGACGTCACCGTCGAGCAGGCGCTCGTCGAAGTAGAGCTGGTAGATCAGGCCCGAGCAGCCACCGGGCTGGACGGCGAGGCGCAGGCGCAGGTCGTCGCGGCCCTCCTGCTCGAGCAGGCTCGCCACCTTGCCGGCAGCGGCGTCGCTCAGGAGGACGCCGTGCGACTGCGTTTCGGTCGCCGGTGCTTCGGTGATGGTGTCGCTCATCGCGCGTCTCCCTCCGGGCGGTGCTGGTCACCGCGCCTGGCGTCGATTGTAAGCACCCTCAGCTGCGCGTCGCGAGCCTGGCGAGCAGGATCGTCTCCGACGCGATGGCACGGTGCAGGACGCCGAGGTGCTGCGACTCGTTCGGGCTGTGGGCGCGGGTGTCCGGGTCCTCGACGCCGGTGACCAGGATCTGCGCGTCCGGGAACTCCGCGGCGAGGTCGGACACGAACGGGATCGACCCACCGATGCCCTGCTCGACCGCCTCGGCGCCCCACCCCTCGCGCATGGCCGTGCGGGCCTCCTGGACGGCCCAGCCGGCGGTGTCGACGAGGAACCCGTCGCCGCTGTCCGGCTCGGTGATCTCCATCCGTGCGCCGAACGGGACGTGCTCGCGCAGGTGCCGCTCGACGGCAGCGGACGCCTGCCGGGAGTCCTGACCGGGGGCGACGCGGACCGAGACCCGTGCCGAGACCGTGGGCAGCAGCGTGTTCGAGGCGTTCGCGACGCTCGGCACGTCCATGCCGGTCACCGTGATCGACGGCTGGAACCACATGCGGGACAGCACGGCGCCGGTGCCGATCGGGCGGACACCGGGCACGAGCGCGGCGTCGACGGCGAGTTCGTCCTCGGTGCGCTCCGGCACGTCGGCCTCGTACGAGGACAGCCCCTCGACGGCGACCGAGCCGTCGGCGTCGTGCAGCGAGGCGAGCAGCCGCACCATGGGGATCATCGCGTCCGGGGCTGCTCCCCCGAACATCCCGCTGTGGCTGGCGTGCTCGAGCGTGGTCAGGGTGAGCTTGAAGGTGACGTTGCCGCGCAGCGAGACCGTGATCGACGGGACCTCGGTGGACCAGTTGTCGCTGTCCGCCACGACGATGACGTCGGCGGCGAGCTGCTCCTTCTGCTCGCGCAGGAACGTGCGGAACGAGCGGGAGCCGAACTCCTCCTCACCCTCGACGAAGAGCACGATCCCGAGGTCGAGGTCGTCACCGAACTGGGCGTGCACCGCGCGGAGCGACGCGATGTGCGTCATCACGCCGGCCTTGTCGTCCGAGGCACCGCGGCCGTACAGGCGGTCACCGCGGAGGGTCGGCTCGAACGGCGGCGTCTCCCACAGGGCCTCGTCGCCCTGCGGCTGCACGTCGTGGTGGGCGTAGAGCATCACCGTCGGCTTGCCGTTCCGCGCCGGGCGCACCGCGAGCACCGCGGGCTGGCCGAGCTCGGTCTCCGCGTCGGCCTCCGCGACGTCGGCCGTCGACCCGGACACCGCGGACCGCACGATCCGGACGTCGTCCGCGCCGAACACCCCGGTCGACCGGGCGAGGTCCGCGACGGCCTCGGCACTCGCACGCACGTTCGCCGGGTCGAAGGCCGACCAGGACACCGACGGCAGGCGCACCAGCGCGGACAGGTCGGCGATCGTCGTGGGCAGTGCCCCCTGCACGTGTTCGCGCAGGGCGTCGAGGAGCGCGGGGTCGGTCGCGGGGCTGTGCTGTTCGCTGTCGGTCATGCCCGGTAATCTAGAGGAGATCCCGCACGCACACCGCCGTTAGGAACGCACCGTGGCGAAGGCAGCCCCCAAGACCAACACGACCGTCAACCCGACCGAGGCCGAGCTCCTCGAGCAGGGCAAGGGCCGCCCCACGCCGTCCCGCCGCGAGCGAGAGGCAGCGAACCGCCGCCCCCTCGTCGGCAACACGCCGGTCGACAAGAAGGCCGCCCGCGCCCGCCTCAACTCGGAGCGCGAGCGTGCCCGGGTCGGCATGGCCAACGGCGAGGAGCGCTACCTGCCGGCGAAGGACCGCGGTGAGCAGCGACGCTTCGTCCGCGACTGGATCGACGCCCGCTGGAACGTCGGCGAGGTCATGATGCCCGTGCTCGTGCTGTTCCTCATCGTCGGGTTCGCGGCCGCGCAGACGGTCATCGCCTCCTACTCGCTCCTGCTCGTGTGGGCGTTCGTGGCGCTGTTCATCATCGACTGCGTGGTGCTGTGGCTGTCGCTCCGCCGCAAGCTCACCAACAAGTTCGGCGAGCTCCAGCGCGGCACGTTCCTCTACATCCTCACGCGGGCGTGGCAGCTGCGCTTCCTGCGGCTGCCGAAGCCCCAGGTCCGGCGTGGGCAGTACCCCACGCTCTAGCCACACGCACACGACGAAGCGCCGCCCGGCCTGCCGGGCGGCGCTTCGTCGTTCCCGCTCCCCCACTTCCCACTCCCCCGTTCGTGCTTCGTGAGCAGGAATGGTCGGGTGGGCGCGGCGCACCCGACCATTCCTGCTCACGAAGCGGCCGTGGGCGCGCCCACAGGACGGACTGGAGGCCCGTGGCGGTGTCGCCACGGGCCTCCAGTCCGTCAGGTGGTCGCGTCTACCGCGCGGCGCGACGCAGCCGCCGACGGCGCAGCCGGTTGATGCGCCCGGCCCAGGTCGGCCCCTCGTAGAGGAACGCTGTGTAGCCCTGCACGAGCGTCGCGCCGGCGTCGATGCGGTCCTGCACGTCCTGCTCGGTGGTCACACCACCGACGGCGATGACGCAGAAGTCGGCGGGCACCGCGGCGCGGACGCGACGCAGGACCTCGAGCGAGCGAGCGGCGACCGGCGCACCGGAGAGGCCCCCGGCACCCATCGCCTCGACGTCGGACGGATCGGCGGTCAGCCCGTCGCGGGAGATCGTCGTGTTGTTCGCGATCACCCCGGACAGCCCGAGCTCGACCGCGAGGCCCGCTATCGCGTCGATCTGCTCGTCGGTCAGGTCCGGTGCGATCTTGACGAGCACCGGCGTCCGGCCGGCGGCGTCGCGCACCGCGGACAGCAGCGGTCGGAGCTGGTCGAGTTCCTGCAGTCCGCGCAGACCGGGCGTGTTCGGCGAGCTGACGTTGACCGCCAGGTAGTCGGCGAACGTCGCGAGCCGGCGGGTGGACTCGAGGTAGTCGTCGATGGCGTCCTCGACGGAGACGACCCGGCTCTTGCCGATGTTCACGCCGATGACCGGTCGGCCGGGGTTCCGGCGGGCGCGCTCGAGGCGTCGGGCGGCCGCTGCGGCGCCGTGGTTGTTGAAGCCCATGCGGTTGATCAGGGCGCGGTCGCCGATCAGCCGGAACAGGCGCGGGCGCTCGTTGCCGGGCTGCGGCTTGGCGGTGATGGTGCCGACCTCGACGTGGCCGAATCCGAGCAGGCCGAGACCGGCGATGCCGCGGGCGTCCTTGTCGAACCCGGCCGCGAGACCGAAGCGCGACGGGAAGTGGATGCCCATCGTGGTGATGCCGTCGGCCGCCGCGGGACGGCAGTACCGCTCGACGACGCCGCTCAGGAACGGCACGCGAGGCAGCCCCGCGATGACGGCGAACGCCAGGTGGTGGGCACGTTCCGGGTCCATGTTCGCGAACACGGAACGGAACACGACGCGGTAGCCGCCGCGCACGATCCGTTCGGCGATGCCGCTCACGCGCGCGTGCCGGACGGTGCGGACGACCCGGCGGCCGTGTCGGATGCCCCGTGGTGGTCGCGGCGGAGCTGGCCGATGGCGTCCTCGAAGTCCTCGAGCGAGTCGAACGCCTGGTAGACGCTCGCGAACCGCAGGTAGGCGACCTCGTCGAGCTCCCGCAGGGGCGCGAGGATCGCGAGGCCGATGTCGTTCGCGTCGATCTGGCTGGATCCGGAGGACCGCACGGTCTCCTCGACGCGCTGCGCGAGCACGGCCAGGTCACCGTCGGTGACCGGGCGCCCCTGGCACGCCTTGCGTACGCCGGAGACGATCTTGTCGCGGCTGAACGGCTCGGTGACACCGTTGCGCTTCACGACGTTGAGCGATGCGGTCTCGGTGGTCGAGAACCGTCGACCGCAGTTGGGGCACTGTCGACGGCGGCGGATGGAGGTTCCGTCGTCGCTCGTCCGTGAGTCGACGACGCGGGAGTCCGGGTGGCGGCAGAAGGGGCAGAACATGTCGTTCCCCAGGCTATCGGTTCGTGCGCTCCGTCACGGCGGCCCCGTGCGCGGGGAGCTGCTCCTCGGTGGACAGGGCGACGATGTGCGGCGCGACCTCGGCCAGGGCCTCGGGCGTGTACCGGACGATCTGCTGGGGTCGCAGGAACGTCGACGCGGACAGCCCGGACCCGAACCGGGCCTGGCCGCCCGTCGGCAGCACGTGGTTCGACCCGGCCAGGTAGTCCCCCAGGCTCACCGGCGTGCTCGGCCCGACGAACACCGCACCGGCGGCGTCGATGTCGGCCAGCACGGCGTCGTCGTCGACCGTCTGGATCTCGAGGTGCTCCGGCCCGTAGGCGTTGCTCACGGTCGCCGCGTCGGTCAGCGAGTCCACCAGGACGATCGCGGACTGCGGTCCGTCCAGGGCGGTCTGGAGGCGCGCAGCCGTCCCGAGCACCGCCGTGCGTTCCGGGATGGCGGCTTCCACCGCGTCGGCGAACGCCGCGGACGTCGTCACCAGCACGCTGCCGGCCTGCTCGTCGTGCTCGGCCTGGCTGATGAGGTCGGCGGCCACCAACCCGGCGTCCGCGGTGTCGTCCGCGATCACGAGGATCTCGGTCGCCCCGGCCTCGGAGTCGATGCCCACCACCCCGCGCACCAGGCGCTTGGCGGCGGCGACGTAGTTGTTGCCCGGACCGGTGACCAGGTCGACGGGCTCGAGGTCGATCTCGGCGACGCCGTACGCCAGCGCGCCGACGGCGCCGGCGCCGCCCATCGCGTAGACCTCGTCGATGCCGAGCAGCCCCGCCGCGGCGAGGATCGTCGGGTGCACCGCGCCGCCGTGGTCACGCTGCGGCGGCGACACGAGGGCGATCGAGGGCACGCCCGCGACCTGGGCCGCGACGACGTTCATCACGACGCTGGACGGGTAGACGGCCTTGCCACCGGGCACGTAGAGACCCACGCGGCGCATCGGCTGCCAGCGCTGGTGGACCTCGGCGCCGTCGGCCAGGGTGGTCACGGACGGGGCGGGGATCTGCGCGGCACTCGCGGCCCGGACCCGGCGGATGGCCTCGTCGAGGGCTGCCCGGACCTCGGGCGTGAGCCCGGCCACGGCTGCGGTGATCTCGGCAGCGGGCACCCGGACGTTCGCCGGGGCCCCACCGTCGAAGCGCTCGGCCTGGTCGTGCAGGGCAGCGGCCCCACGGTGCCGGACGTCCTCGATCAACTCGCGCGCGGCGTCGACCGCGTGCGACACGTCACCCGCGGCGCGGGGCATGAGTCGGAGGAGTTCGGCACGGGCGGGGAGGCCGCCGCGGAGGTCGATTCGCTGCATCATGAGGGGTCCGATCCTACCGAGCCGAACGCCGACGCCCAGTAACGTGAGGGCTGATGAACTTCGAGAAGGCACGGCGCCTCGTGAGCGACCTCGTCCGGGTGAACGAGCGGTACGCACGCGACGGCCACTACCGCAACGACGTCCGTGAGCGACTCGGCCGGACGGTGTCCCGGGTCGACGTGGGTGTGGCTCGGCGGGAACGCGATCGTGCGCCGCTGGCCGCGCGCCCGTTCGACGGCCTGGTGGAGACGAGCCTGTCGCTCGCCGGCATCCGCACCGTGGACCGCGATCCCGAGGTGGTGCTCGTGGTCGACGAACTCCGCGAGGGTGCCGCCTTCGCCGGGGTGCAGACCGCCCTGGCCGTCGCACTCGCGCTCGGCGACCGGCTCGGCCGGCGGGTCCGGGTCGTCATGGTCCGGTGGACGACACCCGGCAACAGTGCCGCTGCAGCCGAGGCGCTCGTCGCCGACCGGTTCCCGGAGTCGCGGGTCGACGGACGTCCCGGCGTCCGCGTGGTCCGGCGCGAGGACGTCCTGGACACCGAGTTCGGCCGCGACGACGTCTGGGTCGCCACGCACTGGAAGACCGCGCACCCGATCGACGTCGCCGTCACCGCCGGTGTCGTCCCCCGACACCGCGTCGTGTACCTGGTGCAGGACTACGAACCCGGCTTCAGCCCGTGGTCGACCGAGTACGCGGTCGCCGCCTCGACCTACCGCGCCGGCTTCCGGATGCTCGTGAACTCCGAGCCGCTGCGCCGGTACCTGGCCGACGTCGAGGGCCTCGACGTCCCCTCCGAGCACACCTTCGCACCGCACCTCGACCTCGAGCTGCTCGAACGCGTGGCCGCTGCCCGGGGGCACGAGGACGTGGTCCGGGTCCTCTTCTACGGCCGTCCGAGCAAGCACCGGAACCTGTTCCGCCTCGGCGTCGCCGCGCTGCGGGTCGCGGTGCAGGAGCTGGCCGACGACGGCATCCGGGTCGAGTTCCACTCGGCCGGTGAACAGCACGGCGACGTCGAGCTCGACGGGGGCCGGGGCGACGTGAAGCTCGTCTCGCACGGCACCATGCCCTGGGACGACTACTTCCGGTTCATCGCATCGACGAACGTGGTGCTGTCGCTCCAGCACAGCCCGCACCCGAGCCACCCACCGTTCGACGGCGCGGTGTCCGGCGCACGTGTCGTGACGAACGAGTTCCGCGGCACCCGGGCGCACCTGCACCCGAACCTCGAGGCGGTCCCCGCCGATGCCCGTTCCCTCGGCCTGGCCGTCGCCGACGCCGTCCGGCAGGCAGCTGCGGACGGCCCGACCGGGCACGTGCCCCTGGCCGCGGGGGTGCTCGGTGGCCCGCTGGAGACCGCCGTGGACGCCCTCGCACGTGCACTCGAAGCAGAGGAGTCCGACCGATGACCCGCTCCACCCTCGTCGTCGTGCCCGTGTACGGCGACCTCGACTCCCTGCTGCGGTGCGTCGACGGGCTCCTCGAGCACCTGGACACCCAACGGCACCGCGCCCTGTTCGTCAACGACTGCGGGCCCGAGGCGGACACCATCGAGCGGGCGCTGCTCGACCGGATCGGCGACCGCCCCGGGTTCCGGTACGAGCGGAACGACCACAACCTCGGGTTCGTCGGCACGTGCAACCGTGCCGTGGACGAACTCGACCGCGGCGCCGACGACGCCGGCACCGAGGCCGTCCTGCTCCTCAACAGCGACGCCGTGCCGACGGCGGGGTTCCTCGACGCGATGCTCGCGGTCCTCGACGAGGACCGCACCGGCGTCGTGACCGCGCGCAGTGACAACGCGACGATCGCGAGCATCCCCTACCGCCTGACCAACCGGGGTACGGCCCGCACCGAGGACCGCACGCGACGGGTCTGGGGCGAGCTCGCACCGCTGCTCCCGGTGTCCCAGGTCCTGCCCGTCGCGATGGGCTTCTGCTTCCTCACCCGCCGCGAGCTGATCGCCGAGCACGGTCTGTTCGACGAGGCCTTCGCGCCCGGCTACGGCGAGGAGAACGACTACTGCCTCCGGATCGCCGCCCACGGCTGGCTCGCCAAGATCGCCAACCGCGCGCTGGTCCTGCACGCCGGCGGCAAGAGCTTCTCCGGCAACCGCAGCGCGCTGCGCGCCGCGCACCAGCGCGTGCTCGAGGGTCGCTACCCGTTCCTGCCGGACGCAGTGGCCGCGTACCAGCGGCACGGCATGACGGCGACCGAGCGGTTCGCCGACGTCCTCGTCCCCTCGGGGCAGCGCCCGCGGCTCGCCGTGGACCTGCGGCACGTCGAGGACGCCGACACGCTCGTCCGCCAGGTCGACGCGGCCTTCGGGGACGGCTTCGACCTGGAGGCCCGGCTCCCCGCCGGTACGTCGGCACCGGCCGCGTGGACCGTCACCACCGGAGACCCCAGCCCGGACGACCTCGTCACGGTCGCCGTGCTCGTGGACCCGGCGCCCGCGGACGTCGTCGCGGCCAACCGGCGGGCGCTCCACCTGGTGGTCGTGCGGGCCGCGCAGAACGCGGTGCCGTGGTCGTCGCGAGCGCACCGGACGGGCGCCGACACCCTCGCGGCCGTCGTGGACCACTTCGCCGTGGTCGTCGCACCGGGCGCGGTCACCGACGCCCGTGCACGCATCGAGGATGCGCTGACGGCCCCGCTCGCGGGCACGGCCGACGCGCTCGAACGTCGGTGGGCGGCGCTGCTCCCCCTCGACCTCACGGCCGCCGACGTCGCCGCGGCCAGCGCAGCGGACGAGGTCGTGCGCCTGCGCCGGGAGCTCACCGGCCTGCGCGCGAGCAGGTCCTTCCGCACCGGCCAGGCGATCGCGAAGGTCGCCGCACGACTGCCGGGGCGCCGCTGATGGCCGAGGCGAAGGGCATCGGCCGCGTCGCACGGCGCCTCGCCCGACCCTTCCGGGGCCCGGACCGACCACTGACCGTGACCGACCGGCTCGACCGCTGGGCCCGGCGGATCGCCGAGTTCGAGGTACTGGACCGCGCGTACTTCGAGGCACAGACCGGACGGACGTTCGACACCGACGCCGACGCCGTCGCGTTCTACGTGCACAACGACGGGCAGCGTGGGCTCTCGCTGCACCCGCTCATCGAGCACGAGTGGATGCGCGAGCACCAGCCCGTCCCCGCGATGTCCTGGTACGACGCCCTGCACCAGGAGGGCCCCGAGCTCTTCCAGACCGGGCCGCTCTTCGACGCAGGCGTGTACGCCGCCTCGGTGCCGGGAGCCGACCGCCCGGCGACCACGCTCGATGCGCTCCGGCACTTCCTGCGGAACGCGACCGACGCGACCACGCTCCCCGTGCCTCCAGGCCGCCGTGGCGACGCTCCCACCTGGGCCGCCGCACGCGACGCAGCCGTCGCCGCTGCGCGCGCGTTCGCCGGTGCGCAGCACCGCACCCGGCGGCGCTACCGGTCCACGTGGGACGGGCCCGAGGTCGCCGAGGCCCTCGGCCGGTACCCGCGCGGTGTCGCGCGGCGCGACGCGGAGCAACCGCTCGTGTCGATCGTGATGCCGGTGTACCGGCGCGCCGACGTGGTCGGTGCGGCGATCGCTTCGGTGCGAGGGCAGCAGCACACGAACTGGGAACTCCTCGTGGTCGACGACGGGTCCGGCGACAACACCGTCGACGTCGTGCGCGGGCTCGCTGCCGAAGACGGGCGCATCCGGCTCCTCGAGCGGGAGAACGGCGGTGCCGGCGCCGCCCGGAACACCGGACTCGCGGCCGTGCGTGGCGACTTCGTCGCGTTCCTCGACGCCGACAACACCTGGCGTCCCGAACACCTGACCGCGGCCCTCGCGGCTCTGCTCGAGACCGACGGGCCCGCCGTGCACACGGGGCTGCGGATGGTCGGCGCGAACAACGCGGACGACCGGACCGCGCCCGTCGAGACGTACCGCGGCGAGGACGGCACGCTCGACGACCTGCTCGCCGGCAACTTCATCGACCTCAACGCGCTCGTGGTCCGCCGTGACGTCGCCGCAGGGGTCGGCCCGTTCGACGAGACGCTCCGACGCTGGATCGACTGGGAGTGGCTGCTCCGCATCGGGCAGCGGTTCGGGGTGCCTGCGTACGTGCCCGTCATCGGCGTCGACTACGACAACGTGCGGGACCAGCGACGGGTCTCCTCCGCCCAGCCCGCGTCGTGGCAGGAGGTCGCGCTCGCCCGCCACCGCATCGACTGGGACGCCCTGGCGTCCGCAGCACCGACACGGGACACCGGACTCGTCTCGGTCGTCGTCCCGGTGTTCCGCGACTGGACGATGACCCGGCGCGCCGTCGATGCCGTGCTGGCCGCGGCGGACCACGACGGTGACCGCATCGAGGTCGTGCTCATCGACAACGGTTCTCCGCGATCCGTCTCGGCGATCCTCGGCGCCTGGTTCAGCGACGAGTCCCGCGTGGTCCTGCAGCGGGAGGACCGGAACCGGAACTTCGCGCTCGGGAGCAACCTCGGGCTCTCCCGGTCCCGCGGTGGCACCGTCGTCATGCTCAACAACGACACCGAGGTCACGACCGGGTGGCTGCGGCCGCTGGTGTCGGCGCTCGACGACCCGACGGTGCTCGGCGCGCAACCGCTGCTCCTGTACCCGGACGGTGTCGTGCAGGCCGCGGGCACGGTGTTCGGCGGGGACAAGGTGCTGCCGTGGCACTTCCTCGGCGACCACCCGCGGCACGATGCCGACCGGGCGTTCGGGGGCGGGGCTACGCGGCCTGCTGGGCTTCCGCGGTTCTCCGCCATCACGGCTGCGGCTGCGGCGTTCCGGGCCGCCGACCTGATCCGCTGGCAGGGGTTCGACCCCGTGTTCGCGAACGGACTCGAGGACGTCGACCTGTGCCTGCGGGCGCTCGCGTCGTCACCGGATGGCTCGGCGTTCGTCGTCGTGCCGTCCTCGGTCGTCGTGCACCACGAGAGCCGCTCCCCCGGTCGGGACGACGCCCGCGTCGACAACCGGCGGGTGTTCGACGAGCGCTGGCGGGGGCGGTACCCAGCGGCGGACGCTGCGGAGCGCTACGAGGCGGCCGGGCTCCGGTACCTCGGTGTCGAGCCGGGGCTGCCGAAGGGGCACCGGGTGATGGTGCGGTCGTCGCGGCCGGTCGTCGTCCGGGGCGGCTCCGATGCTGCGGGTGCTGCGGGTGGTTCCGGTTCGGCGGGCGCCGGCGCTGCTGGTGCTTCCGGTGCGTCCGGTCTTCGGGTCGCTCTCAAGCACGACGGGTCACGGGTGGCGGACGTCACCGCGTTGTTGTCCGCGCTCGAGACGGCGGGACACACCGTGCAGGTCGACGTCCCGACGTCCTGGTACCGGGGGTCGAGCGGGCTCGACGACATCACCGTGCTGGTCAGCGGCGGCGCGGACGGCGGGTCCGTCTCGTGGGTCCCGCAGCCGGGTGCCCGGAACATCGTGTGGCTCGGTGCCGGGCAGGTCGTGACGGAAGGGGACTTCGCGGTGGTCGTCGAGGCCGGGGACGATGCTGCGCAGGTCGCGCGTGCGCTCTGACGCGAGGCTCCCTCGCGTCCGGGGCTGATTCTTCGGACATGTTCACCGTCCTCATGGTCGTGTGCCGCAGAGCGTTCACCTTCGCGGAGCAGAGTTCCGGGTATGTCGCTCCTCTCGGAAGCAATGCGGTCGACCTTCACGACCAAGTGCGTGGTGTGCAGCGCAGTCATCCGCAAGCGCGACGCGCTCGACCACGACGGACACGCGTTCTGCTCGGTCCTGCACGAGGCCGAGTACATCGTCGCGACGCTCGACTGACGTCGGCCCGTAGGATCGGGCAGTGCCCGATCGATCCCTCCTGGTGTTCCCCGCCTACCGGGACAACCCCTACCTCAACCTGATGCTGCTGGCCCCGAGGGCCCGCGGCTGGAACGTCCTCGAGAGCCTGCGCCTCGAGCACCTCGAACAGCACCTCGGCCGCTTCGGCGCTGGTGACGTGTTCCACATGCACTGGACCGCACCGATCGTGCAGCGCGACGAGGACGACCTCGACGAAGCACGACTACGGCTCGACCGGTTCCGGACCTCCGTCGACGCGGCCCGCGCACGAGGCACACGTCTCGTGTGGACCATCCACAACGTCCTCCCCCACGACGCCAGGCACCTCGAACTCGAGCTCGAACTCAACCGTTACCTGGCCGACGTCGCGGACGCAGTGCACGTCATGAACGCCGCGACACCTTCGGCCGTCGCCGAGTTCTACGAGCTCGAAACCTCCCGCGTCACGCACATCCCGCACCCCAGCTACCAAGGCGTCTACCCGTCGTCCGTGTCGCGCGCCGAGGCCCGAGCGTCCCTCGGCCTCGGGGACGACGAACGGACCCTCCTGGCCTTCGGGCAGATGCGCCCGTACAAGGGCCTCGACGTCCTCGTCGACGCCGTGCGACGGATCGAGCCAGTCGCCCGACCGGTGCTCCTGCTCGCAGGGAGGACCTCTGAACAGGACCGCGCCGAGATCGACGAACTGCTCGGCGACGACGTGCGTGCGGTCCGCGAGCACGAGCACGTCGACGATGGCGACGTCCAACGGTGGTTCCGCGCCGCGGACACGGCAGTGTTCCCGTACCGCCGCGTCCTCAACTCAGGCAGTCTCCACCTCGCGGCGTCGTTCGGCGTGCCGTCCGTACTGCCGGACGAGACGCACCTCCGCGACGAGTTCGGAGCCGAGGGATGGGTCCGCTGGTTCGACACCAGCAGCCCTGCTGCGTCGCTGGCCGCGCTGCTGACCGAGCCTGCGCTCGGGGCCGACGGCGCGGCCGAGTTCAGTCAGCGCTTGGCGCCCTTCGCGTTGTCGCGGCGCTACGCGGATTTGCTCGACGAGACCTGCCGTTGATCAGACATCCAGCCCTCGTGGCAGTCGAGACGCCTCGATGATGCGCTTCCGGAACGACCCTCCGAGCACCGCGTACTGTCTCGGGCCTGCTGGGTGGATCCCGTCCGTGCTGAAGCCCTGAGTCCAGCCGAGTCCGTCGCGGGCAGCGTCCCAAGGGTCGATCCACGACCATCGCTTCCGCGTGGTGAACTCGTGCAGATCTTCGTTGTAAGTCAAGGCTGCAGAACCGTGGGCGTCGTATGGCGGGATGGATGACACCATGACGTGCTCGGGCTGGATCACTTCGACGATCTGCTCGTACGAAGCCGCTTCGTCGGCAACGTTCTTCCCGATCCGAACCGCGTTCGTGCCGGCCAGGATCACGAGGACGTCGACGTCCGCGATCGGTCGGACAGCGTTCGCCATTTCATCTGGTGTTGCTCCGGAGCGGGCCCAGCCGCCGACGAACTCGATGCCGTCGCCGACCGCGTACGTCATCCAGGTCTCGTCGTCGAGCCCGTTCCCGAGGAAACGCGATCGCCCTGCACTCAGTGAGTCGCCGACGATCGCAACCCGGAGCGATCGCCAGCGAGCGCTCGGATCGGCAGCCTGTGGCATGGGATGCGTGCCGACCGTGTCACGCGACGACGGCTCGACGATGACGCCGGCCGAGAGCACTGCCAGCAGCCCGAGGAAGAGCGCGGTGGTGAGGAGGCGACGCACGTGACCAGTGTGCATGACGTTTCGTCGAGTTCGAGAACCGGTCAGCGACCCATCCGGAGGGCACGAGTCAGCTTCTGCTTGAGGCCGCTAGGACGCGGTCCCCGTCGATCGATGAGGAAGCGCCAGCCGTCGGTGCGGTCGGCGAGGGGCTGGATCGGGTGCTCGTCGCCGAGGGGCGGCAGGGGCATGCGCGCGGTGACTGTGGGAAAGCGCTCCGAGACTCCGTCGAGCACGAGGTCCACGGAGTACCGACCACCCTCGAGGTCGGCTGCGTGCAGTTCTGCTTCCAGGTGAGCCCCCGTCCGGACGGAGCGGAGGCGCACCTGTCCACCGCCGGGCTGTGACAACTCGAGGCGGACGGGCAGATCCTTCGGCTGGCCGTTGAAGTCTCCCTCGATGGACAGCCCGATCGGGGAGCCATCGGCCCGGGACACCACGAAGGGCAAGCTGTGGGCGAGCGAGGAGACGTGCATGATCAGATCCACTCGCTCGGCGGACATCGCGCCGGCCATCGCACGGAGCAGTTCGGACGAGCCTGCAGGCAGGTCGAGGTCGCGCACCTCCGGGAGGAGGCCTTCGATGAACTCCTCGTCGACCTCGCTTGCGGTGTTCACCAGGTGCGGTACGAGACCGTCGATCGTCAGCCGGGCAGCGACGCCCTCGTCGACGGTTCGGATGGCACTGATCGCGTCGAACCACGCCGCGAGGCGCTCGCGAGAGGACGCGCTCGCCATCCCGCGAGCAAAATCCCCCGCGGTGGACGCCGCGCCACTGAGGACGAGCATCCAAAGCGCACGCCGCTCCGGCGCAGCCGTCTCGAGCACGTCGAGTGGCATCTCCTCGGCCAGGTCCTTCGCCGCTCGAAGGATCCGATCGGGCGCCCGGGTTCCGTCGTCGCTCACGAGGAAACGAGACAGGTGCGCCCACCCGTCCGCGTCGAACACGATCTCGGCGTGCTGGCGCGCGAGCACCTCATCGTGGCGTACCAGGCGTGCACAACGATGCTCCTGCTCGAAGTACCGGAGTGTGACATCAACGTCCGAGCGGCGAGACAAGGACGACGAATCGCCCCGGTCGCGGTACAGGTACACGCAGTCCGGAACGACGTCGATCGAGCGCGCCGCGATGAACGCCTTCGTCATGGGTTCGATGTCCTCGACGCTCGCGATCTCGGGGAACCGGATCTCGGCCCGCTCCAAGAACGAGCGACGGAACATGCGGTTCCAGCAGGCGCGGCCGGACATCAGGGCAGGCAGCTCGCGCGGAGCAACGGCTGTCCTCGCCGCATCGAACCCATACCACCGCTTCGTCGGACTCCACGTCGCCGTTGCGGAGAACTTGAGGTGATTGCCGATCACCATGTCGGAGCCGGAGGCCCGCAAGGACGTGAGCATCGAGTTGTACGCACCGTCAGGCACCAAGTCGTCCGAATCGGCAAACACCACGTACTCTCCGCGGGCAGCAAGTAGACCCTTGTTCCGGGCTGCTGCTGCCGACGATGCGCTCGAGCGGATCAGGCGGATCCGCTCGTCGTCGCTCGCCAGTGCCTCGACGAACTCGGCGGTTCCATCGATCGAGCCGTTGTCGAGCACGATCAGCTCAAGATCGACACCACGCTGGGAAACGGCACTCTCCACGAGCTCGCCAATCCACGGCCGGCTGTTCCGCGCAGGGACGATCACGGTCAGTACGGGGAACGCCGGTTGAGGATCGGACACCAGCAGACGGTACCAACACAGAACGACCCACGTCCGAAGAGCCTCCGGATGCCTGATAATCTCTCGTGAGTTGAGCCCCAGGGCTCGTTTTCCGCGCGCCGAGGGGGATTCGTCGCGTGCTCGAACGCGAAAGGTCCACGCTTGCCCGGCAAGTCAGATGCGCTCATCACGGCGATCATCCCGAGCTACAACGTCGCTCGATACCTCCCCGAGTTCCTCGGCGGACTCGACGAACAGGTCAACGGACTCGAGGATGTCGAACTCGTCTTCGTCAACGACGGATCGACCGATGACACACTCAGCGCGATCGAACGCTGGGCGAACGGACGCGACCGCGTGGTGGTCGTCGACCAGCAAAATGCGGGTCTCTCCAACGCTCGGAACGTGGGAATGTCCCGAGCTTCCGGCACGTGGGTGACCTTCCCAGACCCCGACGACAAGCTTGCTCCGACGTACTTCGCCGAGGTCGTCAAGTTCATCCGGCTCCACGATCGCGCTGATCTCAGCCTCCTCGGCACCCACCAGATCGTCTGGGACGAGGCCACCGGCGAACTCAACGACACCCATCCGTTGCGCAAGAAGTTCGAGGCCGGCAGCCGTATCGCTGACCTGCACAGCGAACCTCTCGTCCACATGAGCGCGAACTCGTCGTTCATGCGTCTCGACCTGATCCGGGAGCTGGAGCTCACCTTCGACCCGGAGGTCCGGCCAAACTTCGAGGACGGGCACTTCATCGCTCGGTACTTGATGCTGTCGAACACGCACAAGCTCGGGCTCCTGGCATCAGCCAAGTACCACTACCGGACCAGGACCGACGGTAGCTCCCTGGTCCAGGTCAGTTACCTCAAGCCCGAGAAGTACACGACGCTCCTCGAGCAGGGATACCTCACCCTGCTCGAGCTCGCGGAGCGTGAGCTCGGGGCCGTGCCGCGGTGGCTCGAGAACGTGCTGCTCTACGAGCTCTTCTGGTACTACAAGAACGAACGCAAGATCCGGTCGATCACCGCTGCCGCTCCGGCCGATGCACTTCCCCGCTTCCACGAACTCGTCGCCGCGATCCTCCAGTACATCTCAGCGGACGCTATTCGAGAGTTCAATGTCATGGGCGTCGAGTTCTCGATCAAGCGAACGTTCCTCGAGGGCTACCGCAGCACCGACTCGATGCCTGACTACGTTCGCGTCAACGAAGTGGACGAGCTCCGCCAGGAGACCCATCTGACCTACTGGTTCTCCGGACCGAACCTCCCCGAGACGTTCGTCGTCGACGATGCCGAGGTTTCCCCCCTGCATGCGAAGACCGAAGACTTCGAGTTCTACGGTCGCGTGACGATTCGCCGACGACACATCTGGCTGAAGCGCGGGCTCCGCACAGTGGTCCGGGTGGCAGGGACGACCCTGTCCAGCGTGCGGCATGAGCAGTGGGGACACACTCAGGCGATCACGATCCGGGACCTCGCGCCGATCATCCACGACGAGCGTCGCCGAGCGGCGGGTCGTCTCGGGGCACCCGAGGAGACGCTGTCGGATCGAACCCGAGCCCTCTCTAGGCGCGTCCGCGCCGATGTCAGCAAGTACCTCTCGAAGCGAGCTCGTGAAGATGCTCGGACGTCGCGAGCGCTGCATCGCCGTTCCACACGCGACCGCTTCGCGCATGCGTGGGCGTTCATGGACAAGGACACCCACGCTGGCGACAATGCAGAACACCTGTACCGCCACGTCGCCCGTCACCGTCCGGACATCAACTCGTGGTTCATCCTGGATCGTGCTTCGCCGGACTGGGACCGTCTCGCCGCCGAAGGCTTCCGGCTGGTCCCCTACCGATCCGCCGAATGGGTGTCGCTGCTCCTCAGCGCGGACCACCTCGCGTCGTCCCACATCGATCACTACGTCATCCACCCGCTCGAGGCCTGGCGCTACGGCAAGTCGCACTTCAAGTTCACCTTCCTGCAGCACGGCATCACCAAGGACGACCTGTCGCGCTGGTTGAACATCAAGCCGATCGACGTATTCGTGACTGCGACACCGCCCGAATGGCAGTCGATCGCCTGTGACGGCCCGTTCTCGTTCACGTCCCGTGAGACGGTACTGACCGGCTTTCCTCGGCACGACGCGCTGCTCGCGAAGCGCGCTGACCGAAGTGAGGAGGAGCGCGACGCGATCGTGTTCATGCCCACCTGGCGCCAGACGCTCCTCGGTGCGTCCATCCCGGGTTCGAACGCGCGGGCAAAGGGAACGAACTTCGCGACGAGTGAGTACGCACAGCAGTACGGAGCCCTGCTCCGATCACCGCGGCTCCGAGAGCTGGCGACCGCGACCGGCAAGAAGCTGATCTTCATGCCGCACCCGAACATGAAACCGCACCTCGACGAGTTCGATGTCCCGGACTACGTCGAACTTCGCGGCTACGACGACACCGACGTCCAGACAGTGCTCGCGAGGGCGTCGCTCGTCCTCACCGACTACTCCTCGCTCGGTTTCGAAGCCTCGTTCCTCCACGTGCCCGTCGTGTACTTCCAGTTCGACGCAGCGGAGTTCTTCAACGGCATGCACATCGGTCGGCGCGGGTACTTCGACTACGGCCGCGACGGCTTCGGCCCGGTCGCGACCGACATCGAAGCCGCATTGGCCGCGATCGAAGCAAGCGCAGAGCAGGGTTGGCAGCTCGCTGAGCCGTACCGGGCGCGCGTTCTCACAACGTTCACGCTCCGCGACGGTCGGAGCAGCGAACGGGTCATCGCCGCGATGGAGGCCGTGTACGGCGGAGAGCGTCTGCCATCGCCGATGGATCAGATCGCGGTGCCGGACGCCCCATCGCTGAGCCGTTCCTGAGCACACACCACCGATCAACGGGTGCGATCACACCCCACCACAAGAACGAGGCACACCGAGCTGATGGTTGAAACGGCCCCTCCTCCCCTGCTCCGACGCACCCAGAACGGACGAGCGAAGAACCGGTACGGCCTCCTCGACGGTCTGCGCTTCGGTGCGGCATTCGTCGTGCTCGCATTCCACTACACGGCGCGCGAAACGAGCGCGTGGACGGTGCCGGTCGCTGAGCGCGCCCCCGGACTCTTCGACGTGACGAAGTACGGCGTCCTCGGCGTCGACCTCTTCTTCGTGATCAGTGGCTTCGTGATCCTGATGACGGCGTGGGACCGCTCCTTGCCAGACTTCACCGCCTCTCGGGTCGCGCGGCTGTTCCCCGCCTACTGGGTGTGCGTCCTGCTCACCGCGGCGGTTCTCGTACTCGACGGCGCGAACCTCATGACGAGCCGTGTCCTCGTCAACCTGACGATGGTCCAATCTGCTTTCGCGGTCCCCCACGTCGACGGTGTGTACTGGACGCTCTGGGTCGAGATGCGCTTCTACGCGCTGATGGCGCTCTTCATCCTGGTCGGGATCACCAAGAACCGGATCATCTGCTTCGCAGTCCTGTGGCCAGTCGTCGGCGCGATCGCAGAAACGACGCATCTCGACTTCCTCGCCTACGCCCTCGTCTGGCAGCACGCCGCATTGTTCGCCGGCGGGATGCTGTTGTTCGTCATCGTGCGTGAGGGGCACTCGCTCGTCCTCTGGCTCGCGTTCGCCGCTGACGTCCTCATGGCGTTCGCATCGTCCGCCCCAGAGCTCGCGGCGCGGATCTCGAGCACCAGCGGAGCGGGTGTGCCCTCGACTGCCGCATGGGGCGGTGTTCTCCTCTGTTACGCGCTCGTTGCGCTCGTGACGCTGACACCCTTGCGACGAGTGAGCTGGAAATGGCTTTCCGTCGCCGGCGCCCTGACCTATCCCCTGTACCTCTTGCACGAACAGATCGGATGGGCGGTCATCCGTCACACTGAGCAGCTCGGATGGGTGCCTGCGGCGACTCTCGCGACCCTCGTGTCATTGGCGCTCGCCATCGGAGTGCACTACCTCGTCGAGCGGCGCGGCGGACCCGCACTGCGACGAGCCATCCGCAAGGGTTTCGGAGACGCGCCGCCGACGACCGTCGAGAGCGCTCCGCGCTCAACATCTCGGTAGCTCGTCCCTGGATCGGCTCGCCACCAAAGCCCTGCCACTCACGCTGAGCAAACTCACACACGAAGTAGGATCAGACGAATGAAGATCGTAGTTGTCGGCGACATCGGCTGGAAAGACCTTTACCACCTCGGCGATGAGGCCATGACGGACGCCGCGATCGAACTTCTTCGGGCACGTGGAATCACCGACATCACCGTCACCGGCGGCACCCCCGACATCGCCGCCGACTTCTACCAGGTGCCTGCGGTTTCGAGGATCGGCTTCGTTGGCCGATGGTCTCGTGCCCGGATGGAGGCCCGGCTCGCGCAGCTCGATGAAGAGTTGGCGTCGTTCATCGACGACGCCGGTGAAGCCAAGGACGCGATCACCGCGATCTCGCGGGCGGATGCCGTCCTCATCGCGGGCGGTGGCAACCTCAACTCAAGACATGTCCAGCACATGTTCGAGCGGGTGTCGATGGTTCGGATCGCCAAGCACTTCGGCAAGCCAGTCGCACTCACGAGCCAGACGATCGGCCCGGACATCGTGGACGGGGATCGCGCACTACTGCAGGAAATTCTCGACTACGCGGTCCTCATCGGTGCTCGCGAATCGGACACGCGCTCACTCCTCCTGCGTCTGGGTGTCGACCCTTCGAAGGTGCACCACTGCATGGATGACGCGCTCATGCTCACGGCCTCCGATGCCGATCATGCGGCGGTCGAGCAGTACGTGTCCGATCGGTACGTGATCGGCAGCTTCGCCGGGCATGCCAAGGGCACGCACCTCGACGACGACGAGTACTACCGCCTCCTGGCGATGCAACTCGACAGCCTCGGTGACCGGTACGACGCCCGCGTCCTGCTCGTGCCGCACGCTGGTTCGCTGCACGACGATCGCCGACGACACGACATCGGAACGCACGAGGAGATCCTCCGCCGCTCGCGTTCTGGCCGTCTCGAAGCTCTGCCGATGATCACAGCTCGACAGCTGGTGGCGCTCACGAAGGGTGCAACGCTGACGCTGTCGAGTCGGTACCACCCTGCGGTCTTCGGACCGTCCGCAGGCGTGCCGTCCCTGACGGTCGTTCCCTCGTACTACTCCTCCGTTCGGATGCGCGGTGCGCTCCGCAACGTCGGGCTCGAGGGGTTCGCCATGCCGGTGGACGCGGTCGAGAGCGGCACCATGGAGAGCATCCTCGTCGACATCGACGCCAATCGGCAGTCATTCACCGATCACATGTCGACGACGGTCGCTGCCCGGAAGGCCGAGCAGAACGTCTGGTGGGATGCGATCGTCGACGTCCTCCGCGGTGAAGGTCACACTCTGGTGCCGACCGGAGACGTCCCTTCCTGGACCGAGGGCCTGTCCTGGAACGCACCGTTGAAAGCCGTGTTCTCGGTCACCCATCGCCTTTGGGAAGAAGAGCGCCGCGGACGTGAGCAGCGCGCCCATTCTGCCGAGACCGCCATCGCTGCAGATTCTGCACTGGAGGCGGCGCGCCGGACCGAGGGCGATCTCCGTAACGAACTCAAGCTGGCGAACGAGCGTGGAGATCTCGCTGAAGCCGGTATCGCCGAGCGCGGCCGGATCATTCGGAGTCTTCGCCGGCAGCTGACCGAAGAACGATCACGGCGTCTGGTTCGCGTGGCCGACGCGGTGACCTCCCTCAAGAGGGCGCTCAAACGATGATCCTCGTCTCCCCACACAGATCATCGGGCGCTCCGGAGCGCCCGTCAATGATCTCGAACGCCATTGGATAACCTCGTCACCATGTTTGGAACCGTCTCGAACAAGAACCAGCGCGACCGACGACGGAACTCCGACAAAGACGCTCAGCTGAACGACCACATCAAGGATCTGCAAACGATGCAGCGTCCGGTGGTGCTCATCGCCGGGGAGGGGTCGTCAGGCACGCTCCCTCGATGGCGTCAGGCGTTCCAGTACCGGCTCCACGTGATCTCGGTGGCCGATGCCGCGGATTCGTTCGACGGCGTCACGACGGTGGTGGCCAGTTCGAACAGCGAAATGGCCGATTACCTGACCACTGTCGGACCGGTAGCAGCGGTCATCGACGAGCAAGCGGCGTCCATCCCGGAGCAGCTACAGCGGTGGCAGCGGCTCTTCTTCCACGTCGCACCCGGGGGTTCGTTTGTCACCACGAGGCTCCCCGAGCGAACTCCGTGGGACACGGCAGTCCTGGCGCTCACGTCGCGACGGATCAATCCTCGTGAGATCCGAGAGCTCCAGCGATCGGCAGGGATCACCTTCCAGTCGGACAAGTACTCCGTCACGGTGAAGGAAGTTGAACACCTCGTCAAGATCAAGGACGACGATGCGCTCGCCTTCCTTCCAACACGACTCGGTGCGAACAACGTTCGTCTGCTCGGTTCGCGCCCAGGTGGAAGGTCTTCTGGATCGTTGCAGGCGTCGTCTCACGGTTCGACATCTGAAGCGCGCCTCCCAGCCCAGAAAATGACGTACCCGGAACTCACGCTTCGCGAATTCCGAGGCCGTACCGACATCAAGGACGGCATGCTCGCCGTCAACACCTCGACTGTGCTCCCGAGCTCGTTCAAGCACCCATGGCGCACGCACAGCACGCAACTCCGGAACATCAACGACCTCATCGCCGTGGTGCGATCAGGAGACGCCGAGGCAGTCCACCTCGACGGCACCTACTACGACCTCACGAACTCAGCGCCGGGCAACGAAGCCCACTTCTTCACCGAATCGCTGCCGAAGCTCTGGGGATGGAGAGAAGCCAAAGAACGTGATCCATCGCTTCGAGCCTTCTACCGCATCCCGTCCCCGGATTGGGAGCCGCTCATCGAGCGAACCGTTCTCCAGGGATACGGGCTCTCCGCGGACGACATCCACTGGGAACACCGCAATGTCTCGGTTGGGACCTTCGTGAGCGCGTCGCAAGGTTGGCAGAACGGAGGTAGCCACTTCGCTCATCCGGTCACCCGCGACGTTTGGCGGAGCGTGCGGAGCACTCTCGTTCGTCCAGCCACTTCGACACCCCAGAAGTTGTTCGTGACGCGAGGCCGCACGGCGGAGACCCCAGGACCACGGAACGCGTCGGAAGTCGAGACGTTCTTCGCTACGCGCGGCTTCGAAGTCGTCGACGTCGACGCGGTCAGCGTGGAAGAGCGAGTCGACCTGTTCGGCAACGCCGCGGTCGTGGCCGGGTTCGCCGGCGGCGGGATGTACAACATGCTCTTCGCCGAGCACCTGGAGAAGGTCATCGTGCTGTCTCACGAGTCCAACACCGGCAGGAACGAACACCTCTTCGCTTCGCTGCTGACCGAAGAGATCCACTACTTCTGGTCGAAGCCCGACGTCGAACAGCCCGAGGATCGATTCTCGGGCGAGGCCTACAACTCTGAGTGGGACTTCGACTTCACAGTCAATCGTTCTGATCTCGAACGCGTCATCTCCTGACGCGGAGGCCGGTCGGCACTCGATCGGCCATGCGGCCGCGATCAGACCGTCTTGTTGTACGCGGCGGCGACTTCCTTCGTCTTGCCGATCATCTTCAGGTTGCCCTGGTCGAGCCACGCCACCTCGTCGCACATGTCCTTGACCGTGCTCATCGAGTGTGAGACGAGGATGACCGTGCGGCCCTCCTGCTTCATCTCCTTGAACTTCTCTCGACAGCGCTTCTGGAACGTGGCGTCGCCGACAGCCAGCACCTCGTCCACCACCAGGATGTCCGGCGTGACAGCGACCGCGACGGAGAACCCGAGGCGTACGTACATGCCGGACGAGTAGTTCTTCACGGGCTGGTCGATGAAGTGCCCGACACCGGAGAACGAGACGATGTCGTCGAACTTCCGCGTGACCTCCTTGCGACTCATCCCGAGGATGGAGCCGTTCAGGAACACGTTCTCGCGACCGGAGAGCTCGGGGTGGAACCCGGAGCCCACCTCGAGCAGCGACGCCTGCTTACCGCGGGCGGTGATCGAACCCTCCTCGGGCCAGAGGATCTTCGCCAAGCACTTGAGCAGCGTGGACTTGCCCGAGCCGTTCTTGCCGATGAGCCCGAAGGTCTTGCCCTGCGGCACCTCGAACGACACGTCCTTCAGCGCCCAGAAATCCTCGTGCACCGACTTCTTCCCGCGCATGACCATGCTCTTCAGCGAGTCGTTGCGCTCGTGGTACATGCGGAAGCGCTTGGAGACGTGTTCGACGGAGACGGCGGAGTCGTTCACAGGAGTTCAGCCAGCTTCTTCTCGTTGCGGGAGAACACGACGTAGCCGATCGCGAGCGAGGCGCACCCGGCGATGGCACACGCGACCAGGTCGGTCCAGTTCGGGAGGCGGTTGTCGTACATGAGGTTCCGGAAGACCTCGGAGAACCGCTCGATCGGGTTCAGCTTGTACACGTGGATGATCCACGGGTGCCCGGCCTTGTCCGCCGCGTCCTCGACCAGCGACAGCGGGTAGATGATGGGCGACAGGTACATCCACATCTGCAGTGCGATGCCGACCAGGTGCTGCATGTCGCGGAAGTGCACGTTGATGATCGACAGGATCAGCCCGAGGCCGGCGGAGAACATGGCGAGGAACACCATCGTCAGGGCGATCAGCGGCAGGTAGAGCCAGAAGTTCGACCCGGCGATCGCGAGCGCGACGAGCAGCACCCCCATCTCCACCAGCCACGTGAACCCGAAGGACCCGACGGCCGCGAGCGGCAGCGTCATCCGCGGGAAGTACACCTTCTTGATCAGCGAGCCGTTGGCGACGATCGACGTCATGCCGGAGTTGATGACGTTGCGCGCGAAGATCCACGGCAGCAGCCCGCACATGAGCCAGAGCGGGTAGATGTTGAGCCCGCTGGGGTCGCCGACCTCGAGTCGCGCCCGGAAGATGAACGAGTACACGATCGTGTAGATCAGCATCGTCGCGAGCGGGTTGATCAGGGACCACAGTTGCCCGAAGACCGTGCGGCGGTACTTGCCCTTGACCTCGCGGGCGGTGAGGTTCGCCAGGAGTTCCCGCGACGACATGAGCTCGTTCAGGTACGTCATGCTTCGGGTGCAGGCTCCTCCGGGGCGCAACGCAGCGCTCCTCACAGGGATTCGGGGACGAGACATTCTCGCACAAAGGTTGCACTTGCCACGTTCGACTCGGTGACGCATGTCCGCTGCGGGTGCCGCGGAGACGAACACCTGGTGAAACCTGAGTAGGGTTGGTGGGTGATCGTCAGCTTCGCCAACCACTCCACCGCGCCGGTGAACCTCGGCGGGGCGGAACGGTCACTCATCCGCTTCGTGGAGGACTGGCAGGCGCAGGACCCGGCCATGACGCCGACCTTCATCACCAAGGCCCCGCGCGGCAAGTTCATCGATGCCCTCGACGAGCGTGGCTGGTCCTACGACGCGCTGCGGTTCCGCGGGTGGGCGCTGCCGAGCCCGCAGCCGGCTCCGGCCGCAGAACGTGCCGCGTTCGCCACCGTCGACTACGCCGCGGTGAACGCGATCATCCGTCTGTACGAGCGGCAGCGCCCGGACCTGGTGGTCACGAACACCCTCGTCGCACCGTGGGCGTCGTTCGCCGCCGCGGTCCTCGGGATCCCGCAGGCGTGGTTCGTCCGTGAGTACGGCGACCTCGACCACGGGCTGCAGTTCCAGACCGGGCGCGCGGGTGTCCTCGGTGACATCGGCCTGCTGTCCGGCGCCGTCGTCACCAACTCCGAGGCGATGCGCGAGCACCTCGCCCAGTACATCCCCGCCGGCAAGCTCTCCGTCGCCTACCCGGCGGTCGACACAAGCCGACTCCTGGCGACGAAGGACGACACGCCTGCCGTCGCCCCCTTCCCGCAGGCAGAACCCGGCCTGCGGATCACGGTCCTCGGCCGCGTCGAGGAGTCCAAGGGGCAACACCGCGTCGTCGATGCGCTCGGCGCGCTGCGCCGACGAGGCGTGACCGCGAGCGTCTGCTTCGTCGGGAGCTGGAAGCACCCGGGTGAGGACCAGCGGCTCACCAATCACGCCCGCGCGCTCGGTGTCGCCGAGCACGTCGTCTTCGCTGGCGAGCAGCACACGCCCGCGCCCTTCATCCACAGGGCCGACGTCTGCGTCACACCGTCAACCATCGAGGCCTTCGGTCGCACCACCGCCGAGTACATGGCGCTAGGCAAGGCCGTCGTCGCCACGCGCCAGGGTGGCAGCGCGGAACTCGTGGAGCCCGGTGTGACCGGCGCGTTGGTCGATGCCGACGACACGAACGCCCTCGCTGACGCCCTCGCGGCGTACGCGGCCGACCCGGACACGGCCAGGAGGCACGGTGCGGCTGCACCAGAACGCCTCGCCACCGTCACGGGTGCGGGCCACGACAACGCGGCGGCCATCGCACGGTTGGTCGCGCTGGTTGGCACCGAGGGCTACCGGCTCCCCCAGGCGGCGCGCTACTGGTTCGAGCTGCCCGGCGCGTACGCCTCGCTCGGTGCGACGAGCGCCAGAGCCGCCGTCGGACTCCTCGCGAGCCGCGTGCGATCCCGCTCGGGGGCCGTCGGCCGACTCCTCGCCCGGCCGGGCGTCGTCGTCCGGAAGCTGGCTCGGCGATGACGCGCGACCGTCGTCCGGTCACGATCGTCGTCCCGATCTACGACGACCTCCCCGGTCTCGAGCGCTGCATCGAGGCACTGCTCGAGACGGTCGACTTCTCTGTCGACCGCGTGCTCCTGGCGAACGACGTGGGTCCCCGGGTCGACACGATCGAGGCCCGGGTGCTCGAGCTCGTCGGTGACCACGAGGGCTTCGAGTACACGCGCAACAGCCGGAACCTCGGCTTCGTCGGCAACTGCAACCGAGCGGTCCTCGACCTCGACCGCACAGGCAACGACGTCCTGCTCCTCAACAGCGACACCGTCCCGATGCCCGGGTTCCTCGACGAGATGACCGCGGTCCAGGCCTCGGACGACTCGATCGGTGTCGTGTGTGCGAGGAGCGACAACGCCACCATCGCGTCCTTCCCCTACGCGCGGCGGAACCCGCGAGCGAGCCTCGCACCGCGCCGCACTCGCGAGCTGCACGGCCGGACGAAGTACCTGCTCCCGCGGCACACGGTGGCCCCGGTGGCGATGGGCTTCTGCTTCCTCATCCGGCGCGAGATGGTCGAGCGCTTCGGGTTGTTCGACGACGTCTTCTCCCCCGGCTACGGCGAGGAGAACGACTTCTGCCTGCGGATCAACGAGCACGGCTTCACCTCGGTGTTGGCGAACCGCGCGCTCGTCCTGCACACCGGCTCGACGAGCTTCAGCGGGGATCGCGGCCCGTCACTCCGCCTGGAGCACGAGCGCATCCTGCTCGAGCGCTACCCCTTCTACGGAGGCGCGATCGCGCTCTTCCTCGCCCGGTACCGTGACGCCGTCGACGTGTTCGCCGATGCGTTCCTGCCCGACGACGACGTCGTCCGCGTGGCGCTGCACCTCCCGGCCGACCTGACCGACGAGGTCATCGCCCGGACCCGCAGCACCCTCGCTGCAGCGCCGGATGACGTCGTCGTCACGGTCATCGTCGCGAAGTCGCAGATCCGGGACGCCCGTGAGGCGTTCCCGGGCGCTGCGATCGCCGTCGGGGGCCGGCCACGGCAGATCTTCGACGTCGCGGTCGCGCTCGGTGCGCTGACCACGTTCGCGCAGCTCTCCGCGCTCAACGCCAACGCTCCCCGCTGGATCCTCGTCGACCCCGTGTCGCAGGACGTCCGGTGGTCACACGCGGTCGCGAACCACCGTGCGTCGGCGATCGACCGCATCCTGCGCCGCTTCGAGAACCAGAGCACGAGCTGGCGTGACGGGGACGACCTCGTCCGGCTCGTCCGCACAGCCGCCGCGAACGAGATCGACCCGGCGTCCCTGCGTGCTCGCTGGCACGCGGTTTCGGACATCGCCGAAGCGACCGGCCTCCTGGTGCACCGCGCGACGGTGTCGGTCCGACGCCTCGCCGCGCTCACGTTCGGTGCGCGCAACCCGCGCATCGTCGCCCGCCTCCGCGCGATCGCCGGCCGCGGCGCCTGAGCGACGACCGACGAGCGGACGGGAGGCCCGTGGCGGCGCCGCCACGGGCCTCCCGTCCGTCACGCGAGTGCGTTGACGACCGCGCGGTGTCGCGCGATGCTGGCCACGTCGAACGCACCGAGCAGGTGCAGCGTGGCGATCCGGAACACGAGGGCGCGCAGGAGCAGCTGCCGCCAATGGTGTTCGCCCTCGCCGAGATCGTCGAGGCGGTCGACGGACACGCCGTGCCAGCAGACCGCGTCGACCGCAGCGATCGCGGCTCCCGTGCCGGCCGGACGCCAGTACGGTGGCCAGTCGATGATCGCGGGCGCGAGTCCCTCCGCGAACAGGACGTTGCCCAGCAGGTCCCCGTGGATCAACTGCGCCGGCGCGTGGACGGGACGGAACGCCGCGGCCAGGCGGTCGAGGGTCGGGTCGGTCGGCAGTGGTACCTCGCCCCAGGCCATGCGGTCGGCGCGACGCCACGGGTCGTCGGTCTCGGGGTCGGCCGTCCGGAGGAACGCGGGGCACCCGACGCCGGCGACTGCGCGGTGGAAGGCCCGACCCGCTCGGATGACGTCGTCGACACGGGTCTCGTCAGCTGCCCCGGCGACGAACTCCCACGCCTCCCACTCCCCGCACCGCCAGGCACCGGCGCGAGTGGGCACCGGTCTCGGAGTCCGGAACGCCGACGTGTGGCCCAGGTCCGCGAGCACCGCAGCGCGCCAGTCCGTCACGAGCGCACCGTCGTGGGGCCGGAGGACGATGTCGCCCGCCCGCCAGGAGCGGCCGCGGCCGCCCACGAGTGGCACCGGTGTGGCTGTTCCCGCACCGAACGCGGCGAGCACTCCGGGGTCCGGTGGTGCCGGCTGGCCGTCGGTCACGCGGTCCGCAGGATCTTCACCATCGGCCGGCCCTTGGCGACCTCGTCGGCGAGCTTGTCGAGGTACCGGATCTGCCGCATGAGCGGGTCGTCGAGCTCCTCGATCCGCACCCCGCAGATCACCCCGGTGATCAGCGGGGCGTTCGGGTTCAGGTGCGCGCTGGCGAAGAAGTCCTGGAACGTGGTCCGGTCGGCCAGGTGCTGCGCGAGCGCCCGGTCGTCGAAGCCGGTCAACCACTCGATGACGGTGTCGAGCTCCGCCTTCGTGTGGCCCTTCCGCTCCACCTTCGCCAGGTAGTGCCCGTAGACGTCCGCGACGGGCGTCCCGAAGATCCGGTGACCGGCCATGGTCGCTGCTCCTACACCAGGCAGCGGGGTCCGAGCAGGCTCTTGAGCTCGCCGAACAGGTCGGGGGTCAGGTTCACCGGGAACGGCAGCTCGAAGGTGCGCGCGACGTCGTCCTTGAGCAGCTTCAACCGCACCTCGGTGTCACCCTGGTGGCGGCCGAGCACGGCGGCGAGTTCCGTCACCGTGGTCGTCGTGGCCTGGCGTTCGGGCAGCGACAGGGTGAGCGGGCCGGAGCCCATCGCGTCGCCGACGTTCGGCTGGAACATGCTCACCGCGTGCAGGGCCTTGCCGTCGTCGCGGACGTTGACGCGGCCGCGCAGGACGACGATCGAGTCGGGCACCAGGGACGGGCCGAACTCCTGGTACGTCTTGCCCAGGAACATCACGCCGATCTGGCCCCCGAAGTCCTCGATGTCGACGATGCCGTACGGGTTGCCGCTCGTCTTCGCCACCCGGTGCTGCACGCTCGTCAGCAGGCCGGCGACGGTCACCGTCTCGCCCTCGATCGAGTCGTCGGCGGTGAGCAGGTCGGCGATGGTGATCGACTGGTGCTTCGCGAGCTCGATCTCGAGCCCGGCGAGCGGATGGTCGGACACGTAGAGCCCGAGCATGTCCCGCTCGAACGCGAGCTTGTCGCGCTTGGACCACTCCGGACGGTCCGGCACCTGCGACACCGCGGCGCTCGGGGCGTCCTCGGCTGCCTCGGCGAAGAGCGAATCGAAGTCGAACCCGACGTTGCCGTGGGCCTCGTCGCGCTTGACCTTGACCGCACCCTCGACCGCGCCCTCGTGGATCTCCACCAGGGCTCGTCGGGTGTCGCCGAACTCGTCGAAGGCACCGGCCTTGATGAGCGACTCGACCGTGCGCTTGTTCGCCGACGAGATCGGGATCTTGCGCAGGAAGTCGTGGAACGACTCGAAGGCGCCCTTCTCGGTCCGCGCCTTGACGATGTCGTCGACGACGTTGAACCCGACGTTGCGAATGGCACCCATGCCGAAGCGGATGTCGTCACCGACGGCGGCGAAGAAGCCGATCGACTCGTTGACGTCCGGCGGCATCACCTTGATGCCCATCCGGCGGCACTCGTTCAGGTAGAGCGCGAGCTTGTCGCGGGCGTCGCCGACGCTCGTCAGCAGCGCCGCCATGTACTCGGCCGGGTAGTGCGCCTTGAGGTACGCGGTCCAGAAGGACACCACACCGTAGGCCGCCGAGTGCGCCTTGTTGAACGCGTAGTCGGAGAAGGGCAGCAGGATGTCCCACAGCGTCTTGATCGCCGCGTCGGAGTACCCGTTGTCCTTCATGCCCTGCTGGAAGCCCGCGTACTGCTTGTCGAGCTCGGACTTCTTCTTCTTGCCCATCGCGCGGCGGAGGATGTCCGCCTGGCCGAGGGAGAACCCGGCGACCTTCTGCGCGATGGCCATGACCTGCTCCTGGTAGATGATCAGGCCGTAGGTCGTGCCGATGATGTCCTTGAGGGGCTCCTCGAGCTCCGGGTGGATCGGCGTGATCGGCTGCTCGCCGTTCTTGCGGAGCGCGTAGTTCGTGTGCGAGTTCGCACCCATGGGCCCCGGGCGGTACAGGGCGATGAGCGCGGAGATGTCCTCGAAGTTGTCGGGCTTCATCAGCCGCAGCAGGCCACGCATCGGCCCACCGTCGAGCTGGAACACGCCGAGCGTGTCGCCGCGCTGCAGGAGCGCGTACGCCTCGGGGTCCTCGAGCCCCATGTTCTCGAGGTCGAGCTCGGTCCCCCGGTTCGTCTTGATGTTGTCGAGGGCGTCACTGATGATCGTGAGGTTGCGGAGCCCCAGGAAGTCCATCTTGATCAGGCCGAGCGACTCCGCTGCCGGGTAGTCGAACTGCGTGACGATCTGGCCGTCCTGCTCCCGCTTCATGATCGGGATGATGTCGATGAGCGGGTCGCTCGACATGATGACGCCGGCCGCGTGCACGCCCCACTGGCGCTTCAGCCCCTCGAGCCCGAGCGCGGTGTCGAAGACGGTCTTCGCCTCGGGGTCGGTCTCGACCACGGTACGGACGTCGACGGCTTCCTTGTAGCGCGGGTGGTCCTTGTCGAAGATCCCGGTGAGCGGGATGTCCTTGCCCATCACGGGCGGCGGCATCGCCTTGGTGAGCTTCTCGCCCATGCCGAACGGGAACCCGAGGACGCGCGAGGAGTCCTTGAGCGCCTGCTTCGCCTTGATCGTGCCGTACGTGACGATCTGCGCGACGCGCTCCGACCCGTACTTCTCGGTGACGTACTTGATCGCCTCACCGCGGCGCCGGTCGTCGAAGTCGACGTCGAAGTCGGGCATCGAGACGCGGTCCGGGTTGAGGAAGCGCTCGAAGATCAGGCCGTGCCGGATCGGGTCGAGGTCGGTGATGCGCATCGCGTACGCCACCATCGAGCCGGCGCCGGAGCCACGACCCGGACCGACGCGGATGCCGTTGTTCTTGGACCAGTTGATGAAGTCCGCGACCACCAGGAAGTAGCCCGGGAACCCCATCTGGTTGATGATGCCGACCTCGTAGTCGGCGCGGTCCTGCACCTCTTTCGAGATGCCGTCCGGGTACCGGTAGTCCAGCCCCTTCGCGACCTCTTTCTCGAACCAGGAGTGCTCGGTCTCGCCCTCGGGCACCGGGAACTTCGGCATGTAGTTGGCCGAGGTGTCGAACTCGACGTTGCAGCGTTCCGCGATGAGCAGCGTGTTGTCGCAGGCCTCGAGGTTGTCGCGGAAGACGTGCCGCATCTGCGCCGGGGTCTTCAGGTAGAACTCGTCGGCGTCGAACTTGAAGCGGTTCGGGTCGTTCAGCGTCGAACCGGACTGCACGCAGAGCAGTGCCGCGTGGGACTTGGCGTCGTGGGCGTGCGTGTAGTGCAGGTCGTTGGTGCCGACCAGCGGGATGTCGAGGTCCTTCGCCAGACGGATCAGGTCGCTCATGATCCGACGTTCGATCTCGAGGCCGTGGTCCATGACCTCGGCGAAGTAGTTCTCCTTGCCGAAGATGTCGCGGTAGTCGGCGGCGGCCTGCACCGCTTCGTCGTACTGGCCGAGACGCAGACGCGTCTGGATCTCCCCCGAGGGGCAGCCCGTCGTGGCGATGATGCCCTCGTGGTACTCCTGCAGGAGCTCGATGTCCATGCGGGGCTTGAAGTAGTAGCCCTCGAGCGACGCCTTGGACGACAACCGGAACAGGTTGTGCATGCCCGTGGTGTTCTCGGCGAACATCGTCATGTGCGTGTACGAGCCGGCGCCGGACACGTCGTCGCCCCCGCCGTCACCCCAGCGCACACGGGTCTTGTCCGAGCGGTGCGTGCGGGGCGTGATGTACGCCTCGGTCCCGATGATCGGTTTGACGCCACCGGCCTTGGCGGCCTTCCAGAACTCGAACGCGCCGAACATGTTGCCGTGGTCGGTCACCGCCACGGCGGGCATCCCCTGCGCGGCGGTCTCCGCCACGAGGTCGGAGAGCCTGGCGGCACCGTCGAGCATCGAGTACTCGCTGTGCACGTGCAGGTGGACGAAGGAGTCGGAATCCGACACGGAACCTCCGGTTCGTACGGTGTGCTGCGGGGTGGGAACAGCCTAACCGCGGCCGCCCACATTCCCGCGCGCGTCAGGGCGGACTGGAGGCACGGGGCGGGGCCGCACCGCGCCTCCAGTCCGGCAGCGGGTCGCGACACGCGCGGGGCGCGCCGCCGAGCGGGCCGGACACGCCGCAGGCGCGCCGCCGCGGGCGCAGAAAGCGTCGCCTGGCGGCGCCCCAGCCGACAGTTCGTACCCCCTCGGCGCAACGGTCCGGGCGCGTCGGCCTGGAGGCACGGGGCGGGGCCGCACCGCGCCTCCAGACCGGCAGCGGGTCGCGACACGCCCGAAGCGCCACGCCGAGAGGCCAGGACACGCCGCACCCATGCCGCCGCGGGCGCAGAAAGCGTCGCCTGGCGGCGCCGCAGCCGACAGTTCGTGACCCCTCGGCACAAGCGCCCGGGCGCGGCGGTCTGGACAGGCGCGGGGCGCGCTGCCGAGGGGGCAGGACACGCCGTACGCGGGCCGCCGCGGGTGCAGAAGGCGTCGCCTGACGGCGCCGCAGCCGACACTTCGTGACCCCTCGGCTCGAGAGACCGGGCGGGGCGGACGGGAGGCGCGGGGCGGGGCCCGCACCGCGCCTCCAGGCCGGCATCGGGTCGCGACACGCGCGGCGCGCGCCGCCGCGGGCGCAGGACACGCCGCACGCGGTCCGCCGCGGGTGCAGAAGGCGTCGTCTGGCGGCGCCGCAGTCGACAGTTCGTGACCACTCAGCGCAAGCGCCCAGGCGCGGCGGTCTGGACCCGCGGGCCGCCCCGCCGAGAGGGCAGGACACGCCGCAGGCAGGCCGCCGCGGGCGCAGAAAGCGTCGCCTGGCGGCGCCGCATCCGACCGTTCGTGACCCCTCGGCGCAAGCGCCCGGGCGCGTCAGAGCGACGCGCTCCGGATCTGCTCCAGCGCTGCCTGCAGGTCGTCCGGGTACTGCGCCTCGAACGACACCCACTCGCCCGTGCGGGGGTGGTCGAAGCCGAGCCGGACGGCATCGAGCCACTGGCGCGTCAGCCCGAGCTCGGCCGCCAGCACCGGGTCGGCGCCGTACATCGTGTCCCCGACGAGCGGGTGGCGTGTGGCAGCCATGTGCACCCGGATCTGGTGGGTGCGCCCGGTCTCCAGGTGCACCTCGAGCAGAGTTGCAGCGCGGAAGGCCTCGAGCGTCTCGTAGTGGGTGACGCTCGGCTTGCCCTCCGACGTGACCGCGAACTTCCAGTCGCTCGACGGGTGCCGGCCGATGGGGGCGTCGATCGTGCCCGAGGTCGGGTCGGGGTGGCCCTGCGCGAGTGCGTGGTAGACCTTCTCGACCGTGCGCTCCTTGAACGCCCGCTTCAGGTGCGTGTACGCCAGCTCGGTCTTCGCGACGACCATCAGGCCCGAGGTCCCGACGTCGAGGCGGTGCACGATCCCGGCGCGTTCGGCGGCACCCGACGTCGCGATCGTGAACCCGGCGGCGGCGAGGCCCCCGGGCACGGTCGGACCGTCCCACCCCGGCGAGGGATGCGCGGCGACACCGACGGGCTTGTCCACGACGACGATGTCCTCGTCGTCGTGCACGATCGTCATGCCCGGCACGGCCGCCGGCACGATGCGCGGCGGCTCCTTCGGGGTCCACTCGACCTCGAGCCAGGAGTCGGCGTGCAGCCGGTCCGACTTGTCGACGGGGACACCGTCGACGCGGACGCCACCGGCGGCGACGACCTCGGCCGCGAACGACCGGCTGAAGCCGAGGAGCTTCGCGATGGCGGCGTCGACGCGCTCACCGGCGAGCCCGTCGGGCACGGGAAGAGAACGCGATTCGCTCACGTGGCGTCGTGGCCCAGCGTGTCGCGACGGTCGCGGTCCTCCGGCCTGGATGCGCGGGTCGGCTCGTCGAGAACCGCGTCGGTCGACGAGAACGCGGCCCCACCGTCGAGCGGCTCCGCCGCATCGACCGGCTGCGCCGCGTCGAGCTGCACCTGGCGCTTGGCCGAGAGCGTGCGGGTGCCGTCGAGGTTCACGCCGAGGATCACCAGCAGCACGAAGACCACCATGCTGATGCAGATGAAGGAGTCGGCGACGTTGTAGATCGCCGGCATCATCCACGGCGTCGAGATGAAGTCGACGACGTGGCCACGACCGAAGCCGGGCTCACGGAAGAGCCGGTCGAGCAGGTTGCCCAGCGCGCCGCCGAGCAGCATGCCGAGCACGATGGCCCACCACATCGACCGGATGCGACGCGAGTACACGATGATCGCGACGACGACCGCGGCCGAGATGACCGAGAACACCCAGGTCATGTTCACCGCGAACGAGAACGCGGCCCCCGGGTTCCGGACGTACAAGAACTGCAACGCCCCGCCGAGGACCGGGACGGGGGTGCCGTACGGCAGGTTCGCGACGACCAGCGTCTTGGCGACCTGGTCGAACGCCACCACCACGACAGCGGCGAAGGCCAGTGCCGCGATTGCGCGGACACTGACCTTCGCTCGTGATGCTGGTCGTGACAACGTCAGTTGCCGAAGCCCTGCGCCGAAGCCGGCGCCGGGGTGAGACCGGACTGCTCGCCCGAGGTGTCGAGCTCGGAGAGCTGACCCTGGATGTAGCTCTTGAGCTGCGCACGGTAGTCGCGCTCGAAGGTCCGGAGCTCGTCGATCTTGCCCTCGAGCTGGCGCTGCTCCTGCTCGAGCACCGCGACACGCTGACGGTTCGTGTTCTCGGTGTCGGCGATGATCTGGCGCTGCTTCGCCTCGGCCTCGGAGACCAGGCGAGCCGCCTGGGCCGTGCCCTCGGCGATGAGCGCGTCGCGCTTCTCGATGCCCTCGCGGACGTGCTCCTCGTGGAGACGACGCGCCAGGGTCAGGAGGTTCGTGGTGCCCTCGGTGTCCTCGTCGGCGGGGACCGTCGTGGCCGGAGCCGCCGCGGCGACCGGAGCGGGCTCCGGTGCTGCCTCGACCGGGGCCGGGGTGGGCTCCGGCTCGGCTGCGGGAGCGGGCTGCTCGGCCTGCGCCGGCTGCGGGGCCGACTCGGCCGCCTGCAGGCGCTGGCGGAGCTCGTCGTTCTCCGCGGTCAGGCGACGGAGCTCGACCACGACCTCGTCGAGGAAGTCGTCGACCTCGTCCTGGTCGTAGCCCTCGCGGAACTTCGTCGGCTGGAACCGCTTGTTGACTACGTCTTCCGGCGTCAAAGCCATTGCCGTCACCTCAATAGAACTGCTGAACGTGTGGAACCGCGTGCGGTGCGACCGAATCTACCAGTCGTACCGTGCGGTGCGGATGCGCCACCGGAGCGGGCATCGATCCCGACCACCGTACACCGACGATGGGGCGGAACCGTGACCTGCGCCGGGCGTGGCGCGTGTCGCGGACGGGAGTCCGCTCAGATACCGCGTGCCAGAGCGGCGACCACGAACCGGGCGATGATGACGACGAGCATCACGATCGTCCAGCCGAAGTCGAGCGCCACCGGCCCGAGGCGGAGCGGCGGGAGGACCCGTCGCACCGCTCGGATGGGCGGATCCGTGACCGTGTAGACGAACTCGGACACCACGAGCATGCCCCCGCGCGGCCGCCAGGAACGGTTGAAGCTCTGCACGAGGTCGAGCGCGAAGCGCCCCCACATCACGAAGAAGTACAGGAGCAACGCGAGGGAGATGATCCCTAGGATCACGGACACGATGGGGCTCGCTCGTCTCGGGCGAGCGTCGTCGGACGACGCTCAGGGGCGGGTGTGCCGGGTACGGCTCAGGACTGGGCGAAGAAGTTCGCCTCGATGTCGGACTCTACCTCAGCGGGCTCACCGCTCACTGCGACGTGGGCCGGCGACAGGAGGAAGACCTTGTTCGTGACGCGCTCGATCTTGCCGAACAGGCCGAGCGACAGCCCGGAGGCGAAGTCGATCATGCGTCGGGCGTCACCCTCGGTCATCTGCGAGAGGTTGATGATGACGGGGATGCCGTCGCGGAAGCTCTCGGCGATGGACTGGGCGTCCTTGTACTCGCGCGGGTGGACGGTGAGGATCTCGTTCATTTCCTGGACCGGGGTCGCCTTCTGTGCGGTCGTGTGCGAGCGGCGGAGCGGAGTGACCTGGGCGCCGCGCTGGTGGGTGTGCGTCTTGGTGGGAGCCGGCGCCGCTGCGGGAGCGGCCGTCGGGGCTGCTGCCGCGGCGGGGGCTTCCTGCGGTTCGGCGGGCGCCGGAGCAGCCGCTGCGGCCTGGCGAGCAGGGGCTGCCTGCTGGCGCGCGGGCTCGGCCTGCTGCTCGTCCTCGTAGTCGAGTTCCTCATCGGCGAGGCCGAGGTAGACCATCGTCTTCTTCAGCGGGTTGGCCATGGTTCCTCCGGGGTTCGTGCTCGTGGTGCCCTGCAACGAGGCTAGGGTGCGGGCGGCCGGTTTCCCGTGATTGCGGTGCCGATCCGCAGGTGTGTCGCGCCCTCGAGGATCGCCTCGGCGTAGTCCCCGCTCATGCCGGCCGAGATGTCGGTGGCGCCGGGCTCGAGCGACACCACCCGTTCGGAGATCGAGCGGAGCCGGGCGAAGGCGGTTCGGGGCTCCTCGTCGAGGGGCGCGACCGCCATCACACCTCGCAGTCGGATGGTCCCGGTGGCGAGCACACGCGCCACCATCGCCTCGACGTCGTCCGGCTGCACCCCGCCACGGCCGGGGTCGTCGGTGAGGTTGACCTGCACGAAGCCGTCGATGACCGGCGGCTCCGGCTCGGCTTCGGTCGGGGCGAACGCGTCGACGACGGAGCCACGGTCGAGCGACTGCACGACGTGGGCGTACCGACGGGCCTGCCGGGCCTTCTTCGACTGCAGCTGCCCGACGAAGTGCCAGGTCAGGCCGAGGTCCGCCAGCTCGGCGGCCTTCGCCTGCGCCTCCTGGTGGCGGTTCTCCCCCACGTCCGTCACGCCGAGTGCGGCGAGCTCGCGCACGAGCGACGCCGGGTGGTACTTCGTGACGACGACGAGCGTCAGCTCGTCGGGTGACCGCCCTGCGACTCGCGCCGCGTCGGCGATGCCGCTCCTGACGGACGCAACGCGCGCCTCCAGTCCACCGTCGTGAGACGAGGCCTGGAGGCGCGTGTCGGCTACCAAGGGTGGGTTACTTCAGGAAGTCGGGGACGTCGAGCTCGTCGTCGTCGTCGAACGCCGGGTCGGCGGCGCGCTGCACCGGCGGCTGGTGTTCCTGCGAGGCCCAGGAGGGGCTCGACGTGGTGGAGTCCTCGATCGCGCCGGTCGAGGCGGCGACGGGCGCCGCTGCGCTCGACTCCGGGTCGACGTAGCTCGAGCGACGTTCCTTCTGCTGCTGGGCCGGCTCGCCGCCGTCGAAGCCCGCGGCGATGACGGTCACGCGGACCTCGTCGCCCAGGGTGTCGTCGATGACCGCACCGAAGATGATGTTCGCCTCGGGGTGCACGGCTTCCTGCACCAGACGTGCGGCGTCGTTGATCTCGAAGATGCCGAGGTTCGAGCCACCCTGGATCGACAGCAGCACGCCGTGCGCACCGTCGATCGAGGCCTCGAGCAGCGGCGACGCGACGGCGAGTTCGGCCGCCTTGATCGCACGGTCGGCGCCGCGCGAGGAGCCGATGCCCATGAGCGCGGAACCCGCACCCTGCATGACGCTCTTGACGTCGGCGAAGTCGAGGTTGATCAGGCCCGGGGTCGTGATGAGGTCGGTGATGCCCTGCACACCGGCCAGGAGGACCTGGTCGGCCGTGGCGAACGCCTCGACCATGGAGATGCCGCGGTCGCTGATCTCGAGCAGGCGGTCGTTCGGGACGACGATGAGCGTGTCCACCTCGTCCTTGAGGCCCGCGACGCCGTTCTCGGCCTGGGACTGGCGGCGCTTGCCCTCGAAGCTGAAGGGCTTCGTGACGACACCGATGGTCAGTGCGCCGATGGACTTCGCGATGCGCGCGACGACCGGTGCGCCACCGGTGCCGGTGCCGCCGCCCTCGCCCGCGGTGACGAACACCATGTCGGCACCGGCCAGGGCCTCTTCGATCTCCTCGGCGTGGTCCTCGGCGGCACGACGGCCGACCTCGGGGTCCGCGCCGGCGCCGAGGCCGCGGGTGATCTCGCGGCCGACGTCGAGCTTGACGTCGGCGTCGCTGAGCAGCAGTGCCTGGGCGTCGGTGTTGATCGCGATGAACTCGACCCCACGGAGACCGAGCTCGATCATGCGGTTGACGGCGTTGACGCCGCCGCCGCCGACACCGACGACCTTGATGACGGCGAGGTAGTTGTGGTTCGTGGTCACGTCAGTCAGGCCTCCGGTAGAACCCTCAACCTCTACTTGAAGTTCAGGGGCAATGCTGGTAGATGTGGTGCTGGCTCCGACGCTACGGGTGCGTTCGGCGCAGTGTCGCCCCGCCACGCCGCGTGTCGCCGATCAGGTCCGGCAATTCAGTCCTCGGCGCGGATCACGCCGTTGTCCGGTGCCGAGACGTCGTACTCGACGACGACGCCGGGGTTCCGCGCCGCGTGGTCCTTGACCAGTGCGGCGAGCAGTTCGGCCTTCGCGTCCGAGTCGTCCGGGCTCCCCCACACGACGGTCCCGCCGTCCTTGAGCGTCAGGGTGACGTCGTCTGCCGTCGACCCGGCGACGCGCGTCACCTGGGACCGGACCGTCGAGGGCAGCGCCAGCACGACCTCGGTCATGGTGCGGAAGCTCGAGGACCCCAGGCGCGCACGGGCGATGTCGGCGAGCGGCATGGTCGCCGGGCGCTTCGGCGACGACTGGACGACGATGCCCGCGGGGTCGACGAGGTCGAAGGTGCTGCCGGAGCGCACCGCGACCACCGGCGTTCGCTCGGTCACCGTGACGACGAGCGTGTGCGGCGGGGCCTCTTCGGTCACGTAGCTCTCGATGAGCGGGAACCCGGCGACGTCCCGCTTGATCGCGTCGAAGTCGAGCCGGGCCAGGGGCGTGCCGATCTGGTCGGACAGCGCCTGGCGCAGCGCAGACTCGTCGACACGGTTCGTGCCCTTGACCTCGATCGTGCGGAGCGCCATCAGCGGGGAGAACACCGCGACGAGGATCGAGACCCCGAGCACCAGGACGACGCTCGCCGCCGTGATCCACGCGGCGCGGCGGTGCCGGCTGCGCCGCGTGAACCGGCGGACCTCGGCACGCTCGAGCAGCCGGCGGCGCCGCTTCGCGATGCGCGCCTCGCGGGCGGTCTCGGCAGCGCGCACCCGCGCCCCGATGGGCGCTTCGGCGTGCTGGTCGGTCCGGGAGGCACTGCCTGCGTCGAGCACGTCGGTCACGGTCGCGTCGCGGTCGCGTGCACTGCCCGCCGCGCCCCCGGACGGTCGTCGCGCCCCGTCTCCTCGGGGCGCGTTGCCCGCGTCGGGGCGCGGATCGCGGTGGTCCTCGTCCGGTGTGTACTCGCGCAGGCGGTCGGCGACCGCCCCGAAGCCGGCGCCGACGCGACGGCCGGCCGCGCCCGCGAGGGCGCCGACGCGGTCGCGCGTCGAGTCGGCGGCATCGGTGGTCGGATCCGCGCCCGCGGACGGTCGTCGCGCCCCGATGCTCGAGGGCGCATCGACCGCTGGGGGGCGCGATCCGGAGGGACCGGGTGCCGGAGCGATGGCCGGGGTGGTGGAGGCCGGGGCCTCGTCGACCGGGGCGTCCGGGGCGGACGCGGGACGGGCCTCCCGGTCGTCGGCGACTCGTCCGCGGAACGGCAGCCGCGGCTTCGAGGGACCACGACGCTGCCGGGGCGCTTCCGCAGCCTCGGCCGGGGCGTCCCTGCGGGCGTCCCCCTCGTCGAACCCCTCGGGGCGCTTCACCGGGACGACGCTCCGTCGGTGCCCAGGGCGCCGAGCACCTGCGGGATGATCCGGTACACGTCGCCGCAGCTGAGCGTCATGATGATGTCGCCGTCACGGGCGACCGCGGCCGCGCGGGCCGCCGCTTCGTCCCAGTCGGGCAGGAACTCGACGCGCGACTGGTCGGCGAAGCGCTCCTGCACCAGGGCACCGGTCACGCCGGGCTCCGGGTCCTCGCGGGCGCCGTAGACGTCGAGCACGACCGTGTGGTCGGCGAGCTCCTCGTACACCTTGGCGAAGTCGCCGGCCATCAGGCGGGTGCGCGAGTACAGGTGCGGCTGGTGGATCGCGATGATGCGACCGTCACCGACGACGTTACGGGCGGCCTTGAGCGCCGCGGCGACCTCGGTCGGGTGGTGCGCGTAGTCGTCGTAGACCGAGACGCCGCGCTCGACGCCGTGCAGCTCGAAGCGGCGCTGGGTGCCACCGAACGCCTCGAGCCCGCGGACCGCGTCGGCCGGGGCGACGCCGAGTCCGGTCAGGACCGCGAAGGCGCCGACGGCGTTGATCGCGTTGTGGCGGCCGGGCACGCGGAGGGTCAGGTGGTACGCCTCGCCACCGGCGCGGAAGTCGACCTCGACGCCCGCCGACTCGGTGATGCCCTCGATGCGGACGTCCGCGTCGACGGCCTCGCCGAACGTGACGATCTCGGGGGCGTCCGGGCGCTGGCGGATGCCGGCCGTGACCGTCTTCGCGCCGGCGTCGTCGCTCGAGATGACGACGCGCTCGCTCGCCTTCGCGGCGAACTCGACGAAGGCCTCGGTGAAGGCCTCCTCGCTGCCGTAGTGGTCCAGGTGGTCGGCGTCGACGTTGGTGATCAGTGCCACGGCGACGTCGTAGAGCAGGAACGAGCCGTCGGACTCGTCGGCCTCGACCACGAACAGGTCGCTGGACCCCGGGGCCGAACTCGTGCCGAGGGACTGGATGACGCCGCCGTTGACGAAGCTCGGGTCGAGGCCGAGCTCGACCATCGCGGTGACGATCATGCCGGTCGAGGTGGTCTTGCCGTGCGCACCGGCGACCGCGACCAGGCGGTGCTCGGCGATCAGGGCGGCGAGGGCCTGCGAGCGGTGGAGCACCGGCAGACCGCGGCGCTGCGCCTCGAGGAGTTCGGGGTTGTCGGGCCAGAGGGCACTCGTGACGACGATGGTGTCGGCCTGGCCGACGTTCGCGGCGTCGTGACCGATGTGCACGGTCGCCCCGAGGTCGCGCATCGTGACGGTCGTCTCCGTCTCGCGGGAGTCGCTGCCCGTGACGCGGTGCCCGGCGGCGAGGAACATCCGCGCGATCCCGCTCATCCCCGCGCCGCCGATGCCGACGAAGTGCACCGTGCCCAGGTCGTTCGGAATCGGCTGGGTCAGGTCCGGCTTGATGGTCATCGTTCCTCCGTGGTGCTGGGGGCCTGCTTCGCGGCGTCGAGGACCAGGTCGGTCATCCGGTCGGCGCCGTCGCGGTGGCCGACGCTGCCCGCCCGGACGGTCATGTCCGCGATGCGGGAGCGGTCCTGCAGGATGCTCAGCAGCTGGAACGTCACCCAGTCCTGATCGAATTCCCCGTCGGCCACCAGGACGGCTCCCCCGGCGTCGACGACGTCCTTCGCGTTGTGGCGCTGCTCACCGTTGCCCACCGGGTACGGCACGAGCACACTCGGCAGCCCGACGGCGGTCAGCTCGCACACCATGCCGGCACCGGACCGCGACACGACGAAGTCGCTCGCCGCGTACGCCAGGTCCATCCGGTCGCAGTAGGGCAGCACGTGGTAGCCGTCGAGGTCGCTCGGGCCGATGTCCGACGCGGCGCCCACGACGTGCAGGACCTGCCAGCCGGCTCCGACGATCGCGGCGGCGGACTTGTTGATCGTCCGGTTGATGCTCCGTGCGCCCGAGGAGCCACCGGTCACGAGCAGCACGGGACGGTCCGGGTCGAGCCCGAACTCGGCGAGCCCCTCGGCCCGGACAGCACGGCGGTCGAGCGACTCGATCTCGCGACGGAGCGGCATGCCGACGACGCGGCCGTGACGGAGGCGGGTGTTCGAGAAGGTGAGGCCGACGTGCTCGGTGAGGAACGCGGCGAGGCGGTTCGCGAGCCCGGGCTTCGCGTTCTGCTCGTGCACGACGATCGGGGTGCCGGTGCGGCGGGCGGCGATGTACGCCGGAGCGGCCGCGTAGCCACCGACACCGAGGACCACCTCGATCTCGTGGTCGCGGATGATCTGCTCGGTCCGCTTGACCGCCGCCGCGAACCGCTGCGGGAAGCGCAGGGCGGCTCCGTTCAGCTTCCGCGGGAACGGCAGGCGCGGGATCGTCAGCAGCTCGTAGCCGCGCATCGGGACGAGACGGGACTCCAGGCCCTCGGCGGTGCCCAGCACGAGCACCTCGGCGCCCGGCTCCCGCTCGGTCAGCCGGTCGGCGACCGCGAGCAGGGGGTTGACGTGGCCGGCGGTGCCGCCGCCGGCGAAGAGGTACTTGCTCACCGCAGTGGTCCGTTCGTGGAGGTCCGGCCGAGTGGGGCGTTCGTCAGGCCGGGGTCGTTCTTGCCGGGCAGGTCACGGGCGAAGGAGAGCACGACGCCGATCGCCACCAGGGTCATGATGAGGGCCGAACCACCGGCCGAGATGAGTGGCAGCGGCACACCGAGCACGGGCAGCAGGCCGAGGACGACCGCGATGTTGATGAGCGCCTGGCCGATGATCCACGCGAGGATGCCACCGGTGACGGTCTTCACGAAGGGGTCGCGGGACTGCCGGATGATCTTGATCATGCCGACGGCGAGCACCACGAACAGGCTGAGCACCACGACGGCGCCGATCAGGCCGAGCTCCTCGCCGATGATCGCGAAGATGTAGTCGTTGTCCGCCTCGGGCAGCCACGACCACTTCGCCTTCGAGTTGCCGAGGCCGACGCCGAACACACCGCCGGACGCGAGCGCCCACATGCCGTGCACGGGCTGCCAGCAGATGTCCTGGTACTGGCTGGTGTCGGTGCATCCCGACAGCCAGGCGCTGATGCGGGTCGAGCGCGAGGCCGAGGCCATCGTCACGAAGGGCAGCATCACGGCGAACGCACCGAGGCCGACGAGCAGGTGCCGGGCGCGGACGCCGCCGATGTACAGCGCGCCGAACACCAGGATGAGCATGACCATCGCGGTGCCCTGGTCACCGCCGAGGACGACGAGCCCGAGCGAGAGCATCGAGGCGATCCCGATCGGGATGAACACCTCTTTCCAGTCGTCGAGCTTGTCCCGCTTGACGTAGATGATGGCGCCGATGCCGAGCACCAGGCCGAGCTTCACGACCTCGGACGGCTGCGCGGTGAACGACCCGAGCTCGATCCAGTTCCGGTTGCCCTGGATGTCGATGCCGAGCGGGGTGAACACGAGCAGCTGCAAGACGAGCGCCGCACCGAGCAGCCGCATCGCCCACTTCCGCCAGATCCGGGTCGGGACCCGGCTGGCGATGAGCATGAGCGGCACGCCGAGCACGGCGTACAGGCCCTGGCGGGACGCCGCCCCGAAGAAGTCGTGGGTCGCCGCGTACTCCTCGACGCTCGACGAGGACAGCACCATCACGACGCCGAAGACGACGAGGAACAGCGTGACGCCGAGGATCGTGTAGAAGGTGCTGGACTCCGCGACGAAGACGTTCTTGACGGCGACGATCGCGCCGTTCGTCCGTCGTGGGGTCGTCGCGGTCCGGCCGTTACGGCTGTTCGGAAGATCCGTCGGTGTCGTCGCCATCGACTTCTCCTCCCAGGTGCTCGTTGACCGCGGCCGCGAAACGCTGCCCCCGGTCGGCGTAGGAGCCGAACTGGTCGAACGACGCCGCCGCCGGGGCGAGGAGGACGGTGTCGCCCGGCCTCGCGACCGATGCGGCATGCCGGACCGCCTCGCGCATGACCTGATCAGTGTCCGTCGTCTCCACCTGGAGCACCGGGACCGTGGACGCGTGTCGCGCGAATGCCTCGAGCACCGGGGACCGGTCGGTGCCGATGACCACGACGGCGCGGACGCCGGGGCCGAAGCGCTCGACCAGCCCGTCGACGTCGACGCCCTTGAACAGACCGCCGACGATCCACACCACGGTGTCGAACGACGCGAGCGACGCGGTGGCGGCGTGCGGGTTCGTTGCCTTGGAGTCGTCGACCCAGGTGATGCCGTCCGCCTGGGCGACGAGCTCGGTGCGGTGGTGGTCGGCGCGGAACGCCCGGACGGCCGACTGGATGGCGCTCGGCTGGACGGTGCCGGCACGGGCCAGGGCAGCGGCGGCCAGGACGTTCATGGTCATGTGCGGGCTGGCGAGCCCGGCGGCCTCGAGGTCGGCGATGGTCGACAGCTCGAGCGCGCTGTTGCGGCGGTCCTCGTTGAAGGCCCGGTCGCACAGGACGTCCTCGACGATGCCGACGTCACCGGGAGCGGGGACGCCGGGGGTGAAGCCGACCGCACGGCAGCCCTCCACCACGTCGGCCTCCTGCACCATCTGCCGGGTGGCCTCGTCGGAGGTGTTGTAGACGCACGCCATCACGGTGCGCTCGTAGACCTTGGCCTTCGCCGCGCGGTACGCCTCGGCGGAGCCGTGCCACTCCAGGTGGTCGTCGGCGATGTTCAGGCAGGCGCTCGCGAGCGGCACCACGGCGCCGTCACCGGAGGTCGCCGCGTAGTGCAACTGGTGGCTCGAGAGCTCGACGACGAGCACGTCGTAGCCGACCGGGTCGCGGACGACGTCGAGCACCGGCACGCCGATGTTCCCGCACGCGACGGCGCGCAGGCCGCCGGCCTCGTACATCGCGGTCGTGAGCTGTGTCGTCGTGGTCTTGCCGTTCGTGCCCGTGATCGTGATCCAGGGGGCCGCGACCGGGCCGCGGACGACCTTGTCGCGCACGCGCCAGGCGAGCTCGATGTCGCCCCAGACGGTGCTGTTCGTCACCGACCACTGCACGGTGGCGTTGTGCGGGGGCAGCCCCGGCGACACGATGACCACGTCGGGTGCCTGCTGCACGAGGGCGTCCGGCACGGTGTCGAGCGGCGCCTGCAGGAACCGGGCACCGATCACGTCGAGCAGCTCGACGCTGTCGGCGGGGGCGTCGGACGAGTAGACCGTCACCTCGCTGCCGAGCTCCACGAGCGTGTCGGCGACCGAGAAGCCGGTGGCACCGAGGCCGAGTACGGCGACGTTGAGTCCCTTCCACCCCTCGGAGTACCAGCTGTCGAGGGACTGGAGGCGGGACGGCGAGGACACCGGGTCAACCAACGCGTGCGATCCATTCGAGGTAGAAGAGTCCGACCCCCGCCGCGACGAAGAGCCCGGCGATGATCCAGAAGCGGACGACGACGGTCACCTCGGCCCACCCCTTCAGTTCGAAGTGGTGGTGCAGCGGACTCATCAGGAAGATGCGCTTGCCGTGGGTGATCTTGAAGTAGGCCCGCTGCAGGATGACGGAGCCGGTGACGATGAAGAACAGGCCACCGATGAGGATGAGCAGCAGCTCGGTGCGGCTGAGGATCGCGAGGCCGGCCAGGGCACCGCCGAGGCCGAGCGACCCGGTGTCACCGAGGAAGATCTGCGCCGGCGAGGTGTTGTACCAGAGGAACCCGATGAGCCCACCGCAGACCGCGGCCGCGACCACGGCGAGGTCGAGCGGGTTCGAGACGGTGTAGCAGGCGTGTGCGGTGTTCGAGTCGAGCCGTGCCCCGCCGCAGATCTGGTTCGACTGCCAGAAGCCGATGATGACGTACGAGCCGATCGCCAGGATGCTCGACCCGGTGGCCAGGCCGTCGAGCCCGTCGGCCACGTTCACGCCGTTCGACGTGGACACCGTCAGCAGGACGATCCAGGCCAGGAACAGCACGGTGCCGATGACGGTGCCGAGCGCCATGAAGTCGAGCCACGGCACGTCGCGGATCGCCGAGATCATCGTGGACGCCGGCGGCTTGCCGTTCGACGTGGGCACGACCAGGGCGATCGTCGCGAAGATGACGCCGACGATGACCTGGCCGAGGATCTTGGCCCAGCCGCCGAGCCCGAGGCTCCGCTGACGGCGCACCTTGAGGAAGTCGTCGATGAAGCCGACGAACCCGAGCCCGACCATCAGGAACAGCACGAGCAGCCCGGACAGCGTGATCGAGTCGCCTCCGATCAGGTGGCCGACGAAGTACCCGATCACCGCACCGATGATCAGCACGATGCCGCCCATGGTGGCGGTCCCGCGCTTGGTGTGGTGGGACTGCGGACCGTCGTCACGGATGAACTGCCCCCACCCGAGACGGTGGAAGAGCTTGATGAAGGACGGGGTGAGCAGCAACGTGAACACCAGCGACGTGGCGCCGGCGATGAGGAGCGCGATCATTCGGTGACACCTCCGAGGCGGTCGCCGAGGAATCGCAGTTCGGCAGACTTCGAGGACTTGACGAGGACGACGTCGCCGGGGCGGAGCATCTCCTGCATGGCACGGACGGCGTCGTCGACGTCCTCGATGTACACGGACTCGCCGTCCCACGATCCCTCGAGGGTGGCGGCCTGGTGGATGGGCATCGCGCCGCGGCCGACGACCACGAGCTGTCCGATACCGAGGCGGACGACGAGCCGACCGATGCGGTCGTGCTCCTCGACGGAGTACTCACCGAGCTCGGCCATCTCACCGAGCACGGCGACGGTCCGCTCCCCCGGGCGCACGATCTGCGCCAGGGTCCGCAGCGCCGCCGCGGTGGAGTCGGGCGACGCGTTGTACGCGTCGTTGATGACGGTGACGCCCTCGGGGCCGCCCTGGAGCAGCTCCATGCGCCAGCGCTCGGCGCGCGTCATCGACGCGAGCGCCGCGGCGCCGTCGGCGAGCGGGACGCCCCACAGGTGGGCCACGGTGAGCGCGGCGGACGCGTTCATGGCGTGGTGCTCACCCAGGATCGCGAGGCGCACGTCGACGTGATCCGGGCCTCCAGACAGGGTCGCATCCGTCGGACGGTCGCCTTCGGGGCGGAGGGGAGGCGCGGTGAGGGTGAAGCGGGTGCCGCTGCGGTCCGTCTCGATGCCGGTGATGCGGTAGTCGGCCTCGGCCGACGTGCCGAAGCCCACCACCCGCGCGGCCGTCAGGTCGCGCATCGACGCGACGCGGTCGTCGTCGAGGTTGAGCAGCGCCGTGGCGGTCTCGGGCAGGTCGGTGACCATCTCGGACTTCGCGCGCTGCGTCGCCTCGATGCCGCCGAACTCGCCGGCGTGCGCGAGGCCCACCTTGAGGACGACGCCGAGGTCGGGCTCTGCGATCGAGACGAGCTTGGCGATGTGACCGACGCCGCTCGCGCCCATCTCGACCACCAGGTACCGGGTGTCGTAGGTGACGCGGAGCATCGAGATCGGTGCGCCGACGTGGTTGTTGAACGAGCCCTCGGGCGCGACGGTCGCACCGTGCTGCTCGAGGATCGTGCGGAGCATGTTCTTCGTGCTCGTCTTGCCGTTCGAGCCGGTGATGCCGACGACCCGCAGGGGTGCCGGGCGACCGTCGGCGTCGACGCGGTCCGCGGTGCTCATCCGCACGCGCGTGACGACCTCGTGCGCGAGCGCGGCGAGGGCTTCGTACCCGTCGGCGACGACGATCTGCGGCGCGGTGGTCTCCACGCGGTCGGGCGTGATCACCAGGGCGGCACCGGCGTCGACCGCTGCGGGCACGAAGCGTCGGCCGTCGGTGACCTCACCGGGCAGGGCGAAGAAGACGCTGCCGGGGCGGACCAGGCGGGAGTCGGTCTCGACCGAGCCCTCGACGACCAGGTCGCCGGGCTCGGCGACGTCGGTCGCCTGCGCGCCGCCGATCAGCTCGCCGCCGACCGCGGTGGCGATCTCGGCGAGGGTCATGGCGATCATCGGACGTCCTCCGCCGGACCGGAGTTCGGCTCCCAGCCGGCCTCGCGCAGGGCCACGCGGGCCTCGTCGCGGGCGGAGTACGGCGTGCGGACGCCCTGGATGTCGCGGTAGTCCTGGTGACCAGGGCCGGCCCAGAGGATCGAGTCCCCCTCGCCGACCAGGCTCACGGCCGTGCGGATGGCGGCCTCGGGCGGGCTGACCTCGTGGATCTCGTGGTCGGGGTACGCCGCACGTGCGGCGTCGACCAGGGTCTTCCGGATCGACGCGGCGTCCTCGAAGCGGGGGTGGTGGTCGGTGACGACGAGGATGTCGCTGCCGGCCGCGGCCACGCGGGCCATGTCGCCGCGCTTCGTGGTGTCGCGGTCGCCGTCGGCGCCGAACAGCATGAGGACCTTGCCGGAGGTGAACTGCCGGACCGCGGCGAGGGTGTTCTCGAAGGCGTCGGCGCTGTGGCCGAAGTCGACGTAGACGCTCGGGCCGTGCTCGCCGGAGACACGCTCGGTGCGGCCGGGCAGGTAGCACTCGATGGCGGAGACGCGGTGGGTCTCGCCGTCACGCTCGCTCGCGTCGTCCTCGTCGGGGTAGCGGCGGTGGTTGCTCTCCAGCGCGTGCGCGATGGCACCCAGCTCGAAGCCGCCCTCGACGAGCATGACGATCGCGAGTGCCGCGTTCGCCGCCATGTGCCATCCGATCAGCGGCACACGGGTGGTCAGTTCGCGGCCCTCGGGGCCGGTCAGACGGAACTCGGTGTAGGCGGCGTGCGCCTCGACGATGTCGACGTGCCACTCAGCCTCGACGTCGGGGTGCACGGTGATCGTGGTGACCGGGATGCGGGAGTCCTGCACCACGCGGTGGCCCCAGTCGGTGTCCAGCGAGACGACGCCGCGACGGGCGTGCTCGGGCTGGAACAGCGGGAGCTTCGCCTGGTAGTACTCCTCCATGTCGGCGTAGTCGTCGAGGTGGTCGTGCGACAGGTTCGTGAAGGCCGCGACGTCGAAGACGATGCCGTCGACGCGGTGCCGGCTGAGGGCCTGGGCGCTGACCTCGACGGCGACCGCGCGGACTTCGCTCTCGCGCATGCGGGCGAGGAGCGCGTGCATCTCGCTGGCCTCGGGCGTGGTCAGGCGGCTCGTCACGCTGAGCGAACCGATGTGGCGCTCGGCGGTCGAGCTCAGGCCGGTGACCAGGCCGAGCTGCTTGAGGATGCCCTCGAGGATGTAGGACGTGCTCGTCTTGCCGTTCGTGCCGGTGACGGCGAACAGCTGCGGCAGGTCGGTGGCCTCGTCGGGGTGCGTGCGGTAGACCCACGCCGCGACGTCGCCGAGGGCGGCGCGGGGGTCGTCGACGACGAGCACCGGCAGCCCGGACGGCTCGACCAGTGCGACGCCGTCCTGGTCGGTCAGGACGGCGACGGCGCCGCGCTCGGCGGCCTCCGTCGCGAACTGTGCGCCGTGCCGGTTCGCACCGTGCACGCCGACGAACAGGTCACCCGGCTGCACCTCGGTGGCGCTCAGGGTGACACCGGTGGTCTCGATGCTGTCGACCGAGCCGACGACTCGCAGACCGAACGCGTTGGCGAGTTCGGAGACGGCCCTCGGGGTCGGGTGTTCGGGTCGGAGGACCGGGGGGATCCGTGCGGACAAGTGTTCCTTCTTCCTCACCACGTGGACGGGTAGAGCTTCGCCTCGGACGCGGAGGGGGCTACTCGGTACTTCTCGAGCACCTGGGACATGAGTGTGCGGAACGCCGGAGCCGCTCCGCTGGACCACTTGTTGGTCTGCGGCTTCGTGAACGTCACCGTGACAACATACTGGGGGTCTTCGGCGGGTGCCATTCCGGCCACCGACGTGATGCGCTGACCGCCGTAGCCCTGCGACCCCTCGGCCACCTCGGCGGTGCCGGTCTTCGCGGCGATGTTGTAGCCGGAGATCGGCTTCATGCCCACCAGCGTGCCACCCGTGACGACGCTCTGCAGCATGCCGGTGACCTGCGTGGCGGCGGCTGCGGAGACGACCCGCTGCTTCTGCACGTCGGGCGCGTCGATCGTCTTGCCGTCGGCCGTGGTGCAGCCCTTGACGAAGTGCAGCGGGATCCGGACACCGTCGTTCGCGATCGTCTGGAACACGCTCGCGACCTGCACGGCCGTCGTCGAGATGCCCTGACCGAACATCGAGTTGATGTTCGTCTGCTGGTCCCAGTTCGGACTCGTGCCGTAGTCCATCGAGGGCTGGCCCGGGTAGTCGATGGCCGTCTCCGGCTCGAACAGCCCGAACTTCTTCATGTAGTCGAAGCGCTGCTGGGCGGTCAGCCGTGCGCCGAGCTCGGTGATGCCGACGTTCGACGAGTTCTGCAGGATGCCGGTGAGCGTGAGGTTCTCGGTGGGGTGGAACTCCGAGTCGTGGATCGTGCCGCCCCAGGGGAACGTGCGCGAGTAGGGCACGACCGCCTGGTCGGTGGGGTTCGACTTGCCCTGGTCGAGCAGCGCGGCGGCGATGGCGGCCTTGATCGTGGAGCCCGGCTCGTACGACGCCGTCAGGGCACGGGAACCGAAGGCGCCCTTGTCGGTCGTGGCGTCGACGTCGTTCGGGTCCACCGTCGGGTAGTCGGCGACCGCGAGCAGCTCACCCGTCTTGACGCTCGTGACCGTCGCCGTAGCGGACTCCGCCTGCAGGGTCTTGGCGGCGGACGCGATGGTCTGCTGCGCCATGTACTGCAGGTCGCTGTCGATCGTGGTCTCGAGCGTGCCGCCGTCCTTGGCCTTCTTCGTGGTCACGGTGCTGCCCGGGAGCTGCACGCCGTCCTCGCCGCGCTCGTAGGTCTCGGACCCGTTGGTGCCCGCCAGGCACTGGTTGTAGGAGTACTCCAGGCCGGCCTGGGCACCGTCGGTGCCCATGAAGCCGGTCAGGTTGCCCGTGGTCGCACCCGTCGGGTACACCCGCGCCGCCTGCGGCTCCGGGTACAGCCAGGGGATGCCGAGTGCCCGCACGGCCTCGTAGTGCTGCACGTCGAGGCCCTTGACCAGGTACGCGAAGTCGGACTTCGGGTTCGCGGCGATGTTCTTCCGCATGGTCGCGACGTCGCCCCCGGAGGCCTTCGCCAACGCGCTGAGGGCGGTGCCGACGCTGACGTTCTTGATGCGGGTGCCGCCGAGCTTGCCCGTGAACTGCTTGACCAGACGCGGCGAGGTCGTGATGTTGTACCGGGTGACGCTGTCGGCGAGTTCGGTGCCGTTGCGGTCCACGATCGACCCCCGGGTGCCGTAGATCGTCACGGGGATGCTGCGCTTCTGGGCCGACGCCTTGTTCAGCTCGGACGCCTGGACGACCTGGATGTCGACGAGCCGCACCACGAACACCCCGACGAGGGCGATCACGGCGAGCATCACGATGCTGTAGCGCAGGCGTCGGTTGCGGATCGTCTTCGTCACGCGGTGCGGTCCTTCCCGGGCGGTGCTGAGGGTGCGGCGGACCCGCCGGTCACCGGGTGGAGGGCGCCTGGAGCGGGTTCGCGTCGGACTCTACGGACGACTTCGCCGTCCCCTGGTCCGACGCGCTGGCGCCGCTCGTCTTCTCAGACGTGGCGGTGCTGTCGGTCGATCCCGTTGCGCCCGTGGTGCCCGACGACTCCTTCGTGCTCGACGTGCCCGACGTGTCCGTCGTGCTCGTCGTGCCCGTCTCCTTGCTGGTGGAGGTGTCCCCCGGCTTCGTGGCCAGCGGGACGTCGTTCAGCAGCGAGTTCGGCACCTGGTTCTCGGTGGACGCCGTGGCCTCGTCGGGCTTCGCCGGCGTCGGCGTGCCGTACACCCGACCGGTCTTCGGGTCGAGGTACACCGGCGTCGAGTTGGCGATCATGCCGAGCGACTGGGCGTTGCGGGCCAGGTTCTGCGGCGAGTCGAGGACCCGGAGCTGCTCGGACAGCGACTGCTGCGTGCGGGACAGGTTCGTCTGCTCGGCCGACAGCGAGTTGAGCGTGTAGGCGCCCTGGCTGAGCACCATGCTGATGCCGAGCTGGGCCAGCAGCAGGATCCCGAGCGCGGCGACGGCCACCACGGCGTACCCGATGCGGGGGCGTGCCCGGCGCTGGGCCGCGGTCGGGGTGACCTCGACCAGCTCGGGGCGGTGCTGACGGTCGGGGCGCGGGGCCCGCGACGGGACGACCGCAGGGTCGACGAGTGCGAGGTTCGTGCTCATGTCAGTTCCGGATCCGCTCGGCCGCGCGCAGGCGCACGGGGGTTGCTCGGGGGTTGGCGGCGCGTTCGGCCTCGTCGGCCAGCTCGGCGCCCTTGACGATCAGGGAGAAGGTCGGGGCGTGCTCGGGCAGCTCCACCGGCAGGCCGGCGGGGGCGCTCGACTTCGTGCGCTCCACCAGGGCCCGCTTGACGATGCGGTCCTCGAGGGACTGGTACGACTCGACGACGATCCGGCCGCCGACCGCGATGGCGTCGAGCGCCGCCGGGATCGCCCGCTCGAGCACGCTGAGTTCGGCGTTGACCTCGATGCGGAGTGCCTGGAAGACGCGCTTGGCCGGGTGCCCCTGACGCTGGATGGCGACCGGGGTCGCGTCGTGCAGCACCTGGACCAGGTCGCCGGACATCTCGAACGGCTTCGTCGCCCGCCGCTCGACGATCGCTCGGGCGTAGCGGCCGGCGAGCTTCTCCTCGCCGTAGCGCTGGAAGATGCGGCGGAGTTCGCCCTCGTCGTAGGTGGCCAGGACGTCGGCGGCGGTCTGCCCCTCGGTCCGGTCCATCCGCATGTCGAGCGGTGCGTCCTGGCTGTACGCGAACCCGCGCTCGGCCCGGTCGAGCTGCAGCGAGCTCACGCCGAGGTCGAACAGCACGCCGTCGACCTTCGTGAAGCCCTCGCCCTCGATCGCGTCGACGATGCCGTCGTACACGGTGTGCACGAGCCGGACACGGTCGCCGAAGCGGGCCAGGCGCTCCCCCGCGATGCCGAGTGCGTCGGTGTCGCGGTCGAGCCCGATGAGCGTCAGCTCCGGGAACCGCTCGAGCAGGCCCTCGGAGTGACCGCCCATGCCGAGCGTGGCGTCGACGACGACCTTGCCCGGGCCCTCGAGCGTCGGCGTGAAGAGGTCGACGATGCGCTGGAGCATCACCGGCGTGTGCGGGAAGCGTGGCGTCTCGTTGTCGTTGTCGGCCATGTGCAGCCCCTCGTCTCCTGGGCCGTGGGTCCGGATCCCCATCCATGCGACCTGACACCGGGGAAGTGGCGTCAGGGCTTCACGGCTGGGAGTCCCGATCCGCGGATCAGAAGATCCCCGGGATCACCTCCTCGTCGTTGTCGGCGAATGCCTCTTCGGCTTCGGCGTAGTAGGCCTCCCACGCGGGGGTGGACCAGATCTCGGCACGGTCACCGCTGCCGATGACCGTGAGGTCCCGCTCGAGCCCCGCGTACTCGCGGAGGTTCTGCGGGATCGTCACGCGGTTCTGCTTGTCGGGCTGTTCGGCGCTGGCCCCCGAGAGGAACAGACGCATGTAGTCCCTGGTGCGCTTCGACGTCATCGGGGCGGTCCGGATGCGCTCGTGGAGTTCATCGAACGTCCGGGCGCTGAAGACCACGACGCAGCGTTCCTGGCCGCGGGTCATCACGAGCCCGCCGGACAGTTCGTCCCGGAACTTGGCGGGGAGGATCACGCGACCCTTCTCGTCGAGCTTCGGGGCATGAGTACCGAGCAGCACGTCGGGCCTCCCCTCCGCTCCACCGGACCGTTGCGAGCCCCACTTTACTCCACTCCCCTCCCCCCGACCAGGAATCCGCTCCCTTTTCCGCCCGCGACACCCCTACTGGGGGCATCGAGGCCGGAATGCACCCCGCGGGGATGACCGTGGATGCCCGGATCCATGCGGTTCGCGAGGGCCGGAGCAGGCGTGGAGGAAAGTGGAGGACTTTCGCAGCCGGTGGAGCGCCTCGGGGCGCGCCGCGGGCTCACGACGCCGAGTGGGCGCGAACCGTCGCTCGCGCAGCCCCCATCCGACAGTTCGTGCGACCTCGGCGGCCAGCACGCGGCATGTCGTGACCACTCGCGCACGCGCCCGCGGCGGTCCACCCCGGCCTGGAGGCCCGTGCCACCTCCGCCGCGGCGCTCACGCGGGCGGCACGGTCGGCTCCACTACGCCCGGCCGCCGGTCAGCGCATGGTCACGACGTGCCGCCGCCACGACGCCGAGTGGTCACGAACTGTCGCTCGCGCAGCCCCCAGCCGACAGTTCGTGCGACCTCGGCGGCCAGCACGCGGCATGTCGTGACCACTCGCGCACGCACCGGCGGCGATCCACCCCGGCCTCCCCGGCCTGGAGGCCCGTCCCACCTCGGCCGCGGCGCTCACGCGGGCGCACGGGCGGCTCCACCACGCCCGGCCGCCGGGGAGCGCGTGGTCACAACGCACCGCCGCCGCGACACCGAGTGGTCACGAACTGTCGCTCGCGCGGCCCCCAGCCGACAGTTCCTGCACCCTCGGCATCCACCGCGCGGCATGTCGTGACCACTCGCGCACGCACCGGCGGCGGTCCACCCCGGCCTCCCCCGCCTGGAGGCCCGTCCCACCACCGCCGCGGAGCTCACGCGGGCGCACGGTCGGCTCCACCACGCCCGGCCGCCGGTCAGCGCGTGGTCACGACGTACCTCCGCCACGACGCCGAGTGGTCACGAACTGTCGCTCGCGCGGGCCCCAGCCGACGGTTCCTGCACCCTCGGCGTCCACCGCGCGGCACGTCGTGACCACTCGCGCACGCACCGGCGGCGGTCCGGCCCGGCCTCCCCCGCCTGGAGGCCCGTCCCACCTCCGCCGCGGCGCTCACGCGGGCGCACGGTCGGCTCCACCACGCCCGGCCCCCGGTCAGCGCATGGTCACGACGTCCCGCCGCAGCGACGCCGAGTGGTCACGAACTGTCGCTCGCGCGGGCCCCAGCCGACAGTTCCTGCACCCTCGGCGGCCAGCACGCGGCATGTCGTGACCACTCGCGCCGGCACGACCCCGGCCCGCCCGACCCACAGGCCACCGGGAACACGAAACGGGGCCGACCCGAAGGCCGACCCCGTGGAGGACTGTGGAGGGAGCCCTGGCGACCCCCGTCAGCTACTGACTCTGGTCGTTGCGCTTGTCCCAGCGCTCGTTCATCCGGTCCATGAAGGACCCGCCACCACCGGCGGACGGACGCGCCGACCCACCGGACGCGGGCTTGCCCGGCCGAGCGGGCTTCGCCTTCGGGGCACGCATGCCCGGGCGCAGCGCGAACAGGACACCAGCGAGCATCACGACGAAACCGAGGATGCCCAGCAGCGGCGCCTTGATCACCAGGCCGACGATGACGATGGCGACCCCGGCGAGTGCGCCGAGGACACCGAGCGTGATGGCTGTGTACGTCGGACGACCCTGTCGACGTGTGACACGAGCCACGAAATCGGAATCGTTCTGGTAGAGGCTGCGCTCCATCTCTTCGAGAAGGCGCTGCTCCTGTTCCGAGAGCGGCATCTTGGTTCCCTCTGTTCCTGGGATCGACGCGGGGTTGAAAAACGCGGGTTGAGTGGACCGATTCTATGCCTCGACCACTCCACTAGGGTAGGGATCGTGGCTGAGAGTACGCGATTAGTGGACCTCGTATCGGCGCGTATCGACCGGGCACTCGACGAGCAGCGTGAACGGCTCCTCGCGATCAGCCCCGACCTCGCGCCGTTCGACCGGTACGCCCGAGACCTGTTGTCCGGCGGCAAGCGCTTCCGGGCGCTGTTCTGCTACTGGGGATGGCAGTCGGTGGCGGGCCGTTCGGGCTCGTTCGACCCGCTGGCCGAAGGGTCCCGGCAGACCACCGCCGAGGCCGTCGTCACGGTCGCCGCAGCGCTCGAGGTCTTCCACGCCGCAGCTCTGGTGCACGACGACATCATGGACCGCTCGGACACCCGTCGTGGGCGTCCGGCCGCGCACCGCCGCTTCGAGTCCCTGCACGAGGAGTCCGGCTTCGTCGGCGACCGCGGGCAGTACGGCACCAACTCCGCGCTGCTCCTCGGCGACCTGCTGCTCTCGCTGAGCGACTCGGTGTTCGACGAGGGTCTCGCGCTCCTCGACCCGGTGCGGGCCCGCATCGTCCGCCAGGAGTTCCACGCCATGCGCCTCGACGTCACGGCGGGGCAGTACCTCGACGTGCACGAGGAGACCGCCTGGCCCGTCATCGACGAGTCCGAGCACCTGCTCCGCGCCCAGCGCGTCATCGTCTTCAAGTCGGCGAAGTACTCGATCGAGGCCCCGCTGGTCATCGGCGCCCTGGTCGCCGGCGCGAGCGACTCCCAGCTCGAGGGCCTCCGCGCCTTCGGACTCCCCCTCGGCGTGGCGTACCAGCTCCGCGACGACATGCTCGGGGTCTTCGGTGACCCCGGGGTCACCGGCAAGCCGGCCGGCGACGACCTGCGCGAGGGCAAGCGCACCGTCCTCATCGCCTCGGCGCGCAAGACGCTGGCGAGCGGCCCGCGGCAGCTCCTGGACGAGCTCCTCGGCGACCCCGACCTCGACGAGGAGCAGGTGCAGATGCTCCGTGCGACCCTCACCGAGTCCGGTGCCGTCGCCGCTGTGGAGCGGTCGATCGAGCGGCACGTCCAGCGCGCCAAGGCGGCACTGGACGCCTCGCCGCTGACACCGTCGGCACGCGAGCAGCTCGCGTCGCTGGCCGACACGGTCAGCCGCCGGTCGTCCTAGACGCACCCCGCAGGACAGACGGGAGGCCCGGTGCCAGCTGGCACCGGGCCTCCGGTATGTCCGGAACGCGTCTAGAGCAGCGACTGGGCGATGCGACGCACCTCGGCCTTGCGACCGGCGCGCAGCGCCGCGATCGGCGTGGTGCCCATCGCGTCGTCGACGGTGAGCATCCAGCGCACCGCCTCGTCGTCGGTGAAGCCGTTGTCGCCGAGCACGATCAGCGTGCCGCGGAGTTCGGGCATGGGCTCGCCGTCCTCGAGGAACTCGACGGGCACGCGCAGCACACCGCCGACGCGGGCTGCGAGCAGGGTCTTCTGCTCGAAGAGTCGGTGGATCCGTCCGGGACTGGTGCTGAACATGTCCACCAGCTCGGGGACGGTCAGCCAGCGTTCGGAGAGGGACAGGTCGTCGACGGGTGCGGCACTCACACGCCCATGGTGCCAGAGTGACCGCCGGAGTGAATGCGCCTCGTTCGTCACATTCGTCACATCCACCCCATCTGACTCTCTGGTTGACTTGGGAATCAGGCCATGCCAGCGTTGTGGCACCTGTGAGTGCGCGCATGCGTGCGCACGGCTCAGTCGAGATCAGGAGAAACCCGTGGACCACGCTGCAGACGAAGTCGCCCGGCGCGCACGATCCGCCCGGTTCGCCACCATGCCCATCGTCCTCGCGGGCACCATCGCCGTGACCGCAGGCCTCACCGGCCCGGTCGCGCACGCCGAGCCCCGGCACGACGACGCCGACGCGAACCACAAGCGCCACGTCGACCAGGACCGCGCCGTGACCGACCGCCCGGTGTTCGGCACCGCCGTCGCCCGGCCGCCGCAGACCGTCGTGCGGACCGTCGCCGCGACCACGAAGGCCCCCACCACATACACCGTCCACCACGGCGACACGGTCTCGGGCATCGCCGCCCGCTTCGGCCTGTCGGCGCAGGAGATCCTCGTGCGCAACGGCCTCGGCTGGAACACGATCATCCACCCCGGGCAGACCCTCCACCTGGCATCGACCCCCGCCGTCACCACCGCGGCGGTGCGGAGCTCCGGGTCGACCGGCGGCTCCGGCTCGGACACCTCGAGCTACCACGTGAAGCAGGGCGACACCGCCTCCGGCATCGCGTCCCGCGTCGGCGTGTCGACCACGGCGCTCCTCAGCGCGAACCAGCTGTCGCAGCGCAGCGTCATCTACCCCGGGCAGACGCTGCGGGTGCCGCACGGTTCGTCGTCGACACCGTCGGTGTCGACCGCCTCGGCCCCGTCGACCAAGTCGAGCGTGCAGATCAGCGCCGGTGACACCGTGGCCTCGATCGCCGCCGCGCACCACGTCTCGGTCAAGTCGCTCCTGTCGGCGAACGGCCTGTCGTACACGAGCACGATCTACGCCGGCAAGACGCTCGTCATCCCGTCGTCGAACGCCACCGCCGCGGTCGCTGCCAGCGCCGCGGTGAGCGGTGCCGTAGGCCTGAGCGCCGAGCAGCGCCAGAACGCGGCCACCATCGTCGCCGTCGGTCGATCGCTCGGCGTCCCGGACCGCGGCATCGTCGTGGCCCTCGCCGCCGCGATGCAGGAGTCGAGCCTCCGGAACCTGCCGCACGGCGACCGCGACTCGGTCGGCCTGTTCCAGCAGCGGCCGAGCCAGGGCTGGGGCAGCGCGGCGAAGCTGCAGGACCCGGCGCACGCCACCGCGCTGTTCTTCGGCGGGCGGAACAACCCGAACGCCGGCAAGACCCGCGGGCTGCTCGACGTGCCCGGCTGGTCCTCGATGAGCATCACCGACGCGGCCCAGGCCGTGCAGCTCTCCGCCTACCCGAAGGCCTACGCCACCTGGGCGAGCGCCGCCGAGGGCTGGCTGGCGACCCTCTGAGCCTCATCCGGAAGATCGAGATTGGGTCACGGCCGGTGCGCCGGTGCGTCCGAGTGCGGTCTCGATTCGTAGAATGCCGCCGATGACCACCAACGCCGCCACGGACCCGATGATCGGTCGCATGATCGATCAGCGGTACCGCGTCCGCTCCCGCATCGCGCGCGGGGGCATGGCGACCGTCTACCTCGCGACCGACGTGCGCCTCGAGCGACGCGTCGCGATCAAGATCATGCACGGGCACCTGGCCGACGACCAGGCGTTCCGTGAGCGCTTCATCCAGGAGGCCCGTTCGGCCGCCCGGCTGTCGCACCCGAACCTGGTGGGCGTCTACGACCAGGGCGCCGAGGGCGAGATCGCCTACATCGTCATGGAGTACATCGCCGGCATCACGCTGCGGGACCTGCTGCAGGAGCACCACGCCCTGACGCCCGAGCAGGCGACGGACATCCTGCGCGCCGTGCTGGCCGGCCTCGCCTCGGCCCACCGCGCCGGGATCGTGCACCGCGACCTGAAGCCCGAGAACGTCCTGCTCGCCGACGACGGCCGCATCAAGCTCGGCGACTTCGGCCTGGCCCGCGCCACGACCGCGAACACGGCGACCGGCGCGGCACTGCTCGGCACGATCGCCTACCTGTCCCCCGAGCTCGTGACGCGCGGCGCCGCCGACTCGCGCAGCGACATCTACGCGCTCGGCATCATGCTCTACGAGATGCTCACCGGCGAGCAGCCCTACAAGGGCGAGCAGCCGATGCAGATCGCCTACCAGCACGCCAACGACTCCGTGCCGGCACCGAGTGCCGCCGTGTCCGGGGTGCCGCCCGAGCTCGACGAGCTGGTCGCCTGGTCGACCGCACGCGACCCCGAGGACCGCCCCCGCGACGCCCGCGAGATGCTCGACCACATGTCGGGCAACCAGCAGCGTGCGACCGGCCAGTACCGCACGGCCGTGCTCCGCCCCGAGAACGGGACCGCGATCCTGCCCTCCGGTGGTGCCGGCACGCTCGGCGCCGCAGCGGCCGCCGCCTCGGTCAGGGCTGCAGGAGTCGCAGGTGCGGACGAGGCCGCCATCATCGACCGGTCCGGCGACCGGGACACCGGCGACCGCGGTCGAGCGCCCGCCCGTGCCCGCGGCAACGCTCCGGGTCCCCGTCGCACCGGGGCCCAGCCGGGCGTGCTCTCCCCCGCCGGACAGCGGCTCGCCGACCAGTCGGCGAAGCGTCGGAAGCGCGGCTGGATCCTGCTGTCCGTGGTCGTCGTGCTCGCGCTGATCGGAGCCGGCTTCGGCTGGTACTTCGGCCCGGGGCCGGGTGGCAACGTGCGGATCCCGGAAGTCACGGGCAAGTCGGTCTCGCAGGCCCGGCAGCTGCTCGAAGCACAGGGCCTGCAGGCGGCGTCGAAGACCGGGACACGGTTCGACGCCGTCGTCGCGAAGGGGCAGGTCTCCACGACGAAGCCGGCCGCGGAGCGCGAGGTGCAGAAGGGCACGGCGGTGCAGATCGTCGTGTCGAACGGCCCCCGGATGATCCCGCTGCCGGCGATCGTCGGCCAGCCGCTCTCCACCGTGACGGCCGCGCTCGACGACGACTTCGAGCTGCAGGACGACCGGTACGAGTTCTCCGCCGATGCCCCGAAGGACACCGTGGTCGCGGCGACCGGTCGGGCGTCCGGCGGCAAGGCCCTCGACCTCACGACGGTGCAGGCCTACGGCGAGACCGGGCCGGTCACCCTGACCGTCTCGCTCGGGCCGGTTCCCGACGTGGTCGGCAAGACGGTCGACGAGGCCTCCGCCGCACTCGACGAGGTCGGCCTGATCCTCGGCGCCCGCACCGAGGAGTACAGCGACACCGTGCCCTCGGGCCAGATCGTCTCCGCCGCCGTGCAGGACTCCCCCGCCGTGCGCGGGTCGGCGGTGGACGTCGTCGTGTCGAAGGGGCCGACGCCGATCACCGTGCCGGACCTCGGAGCGGAGCGGCCCACGATCAACGAGGCGACGAAGACCCTCGAGGACCTCGGCCTCAAGGTGTCCGTGCCCGACTGCACGAACATCCTCTGCGGCTTCTACGACTGGAAGTCGAAGCTGCCCGTCACCGGCACCGACCCGGGCGCCGGCGCCACCGTCTACCGCGGCGACACGATCACCCTGTCCTACGACCAGTAGGTGCGGACACCGCACCCTCGGCCCTGGACGCGACCCCAGGACGGACGGGAGGCCCGTGGCGGCGCCGTCACGGGCCTCCCGTCCGACACGCGAAAGCGACAGAACCCCGCGAACATGCCGCGGGGTTCTGTCGCTTCGGCGAGACGGTTCCGGCGTTACGAGCGGTCGGGCTGGTGCGCGCCGAGTTCCTCGGCCACCAGGAAGGCGAGCTCGAGGGACTGCATGTGGTTCAGGCGCGGGTCGCACAGCGACTCGTAGCGGGTGGCGAGGGTGGCCTCGTCGATGTGCTCCGAGCCGCCGAGGCACTCGGTGACGTCGTCACCGGTGAGCTCGACGTGCATGCCACCCGGGTACGTGCCGACCTGGCGGTGGGCCTCGAAGAAGCCGAGGACCTCGTCCACGACGTCGTCGAACCGGCGGGTCTTGTAGCCCGTCGGCGTGGTCAGGCCGTTGCCGTGCATCGGGTCGGTGACCCACAGCGGGTTGGCGTCCATGCCCTTGATCGCCTCGAGCAGCTTGGGCAGCTCGTCGCGGATCTTGCCGGCGCCCATCCGCGTGATGAAGGTCAGGCGACCCGGCTCACGGTTCGGGTCGAGCTTGTCGACGAGCGCCTTCATGTCGTCGACGCTCGTCGTCGGGCCGAGCTTCACACCGATCGGGTTGCGCACCCGCGACAGGAAGTCCACGTGGGCGCCGTCGATGTCGCGCGTGCGCTCACCGATCCAGATGAAGTGCCCGGACGTGTCGTACGCCAGGCCGGAGCGCGAGTCGATGCGGGTCATCGGGCGCTCGTAGTCCATCAGCAGCCCCTCGTGCGAGGCGTAGAACTCGACGTGCTTGAGCGCCTCGAAGTCGGCACCGCAGGCGTCCATGAAGCGGATCGCGCGGTCGATCTCCTTGGCGAGGTGCTCGTAGCGGGCGTTCGCGGGGTTCGAGGCGAAGCCCTTGTTCCAGGAGTGCACCTGGCGCAGGTCGGCGAAGCCCCCCTGGGTGAAGGCCCGGACGAGGTTCAGCGTGGAAGCAGCGGTGTGGTACCCCTGCACCAGGCGGCGCGGTTCGGCCGTCCGGCTCTCCGGCGTGAAGTCGTAGCCGTTCACGATGTCGCCGCGGTAGGCGGGCAGCGTGACGTCGCCGCGGGTCTCGAAGTCGCTCGAGCGGGGCTTGGCGAACTGCCCGGCCATGCGCCCCATCTTGATCACGGGCATCGAGGCACCGTAGGTCAGCACGACGGCCATCTGCAGGATCGTCTTGACCCGGTCGCGGATGGAGTCGGCGGTGGCACCGGCGAAGGTCTCGGCGCAGTCACCGCCCTGCAGCAGGAACGCCTTGCCCTGGGCGGCGGCGGCGAGCCGCTCACGCAGCTTGTCGACCTCGCCCGCGAACACGAGCGGCGGGAGCGTGGCGATCTCGGCCGAGGCGGCCTCGGCCGCGGCGGCGTCCGGCCAGGTCGGCTGCTGCTTGATCGGGAGCGTCCGCCAATAGTCGAGCCCCTCGATGACGTCCGGATCCTGCAGGGCGACGAAGTCGGTCGACTCGGGCAAGGGCGTTACCTCGGTGTTCTGTGCGGGCGGCCCGACGACGCTGACCGGCACCGGGCCGCGCGTCGTCGATGGGCGTCCTGGCGGGGTGCCGGGACCATCAGAGCCTAACGTGCAGGCGTCGACTTCCGTTCCCGCATGACGGCCTCGCGCGCGGAGCTCGCCCGCTCCTTCACGCTGGTCGCGTAGACGTCCACGTACTCCTGACGGCTCAGGCCGGCGAGCTCGTGCATGACCTCGTCCGTGACGCTGCGCAGGATGAAGCGGTCGGTCTCGAACCCCTGGAACCGCGAGAAGTCGAGCGGCTTGCCGAACACGACCCCGACGCGCTTGATCTTCGGGAACCGCTGCCCGATCTGCTGCACCTCGCGCGTGCCGACCATGGCCACGGGGACGACGAGCACGCGCCCCTCGAGGATCATCCGAGCGATGCCGGTGCGGCCGCGGTAGAGCTTGCCGTCAGGGCTGCGGGTGCCCTCGGGGTAGATGCCGAGCTGCTCACCGCGCGCCAGGACCTGCAGGCCGGTGCGGAGCGATGCCTCGGACGCCTTGCCGCCGGAGCGGTCGATCGGCAGCTGGCCGATGGCGTTGAAGAACGTCTTCGTCGCCCAGCCCTTCAGGCCACGGCCGGTGAAGTAGTCGCTCTTCGCCAGGAACGAGAGTCGACGGTCGAGCACCGCCGGCAGGATCACCGAGTCGATGAACGAGATGTGGTTCGAGGCGAAGATGACCGGGCCCGAGGTCGGGACGTGCTCACGCCCGACGACCCACGGCCGGAACAGGGTGAGGATGAGCGGGCCGAGCACGAAGTTCTTCAGCAGCCAGTAGGTCATCGACGACTCCAGGTGGTGAGAAGGTCCGGGTGGTGCACGGCCCGGGGGTGGGCGGTCGTTCGTGTGTGCGTGTGCGCGTGTGCGTGTGTGCGCGTGTGCGCGCCGACCCTACGCCGTGCGGGCGTGGATGCGGGCGAGGTCGGCGGCACCGACGACGCCGGCGTCGTTGACGAGTTCGGCGATCACGAAGTCCGGCTCGGGGTGGTACCCGCGGGCCGGCAGGTTGTTGAGGTACGCCTGCTTGATCGGGTCGAGCAGCCGGTCCCCCGCGCTGGCGACGCCGCCGCCGAACACGAAGAGCTGCGGGTCGAGCACCGCGGACAGCGACGCGCACGCCTCGCCGAGGTGTCGACCGAGCCGACGGAGGGCCGCGAGGGCACCCGGGTCGTCGGCCAGGATCAGGTCGCCGACGATCTTGCCGTCGAGCTGGCCGCCGTTGTCGGCGCGGGCGTCGGCCAGGGCCGAACCGATGCCACCGGCGTCGGCGACGTCGTTCGCCATGCGCTGCAGGGCGCGGCCCGAGCCGTACTGCTCGATGCAGCCGCGGGCGCCGCAGCCGCAGGGCAGCCCGTTCGGGACGATGCGCAGGTGGCCGATCTCGCCGCCGGTGCCGAAGCCCCCGCGGAACAGGCGGTCCTCGGTCACGATGGCCCCACCGACGCCCGTGCCGATGGTCAGCATGGTCATGTCGGACACGAGTCGACCGGCGCCGAACCGGAACTCGGCCCAGCCGGCGGCGTTCGCGTCGTTGTCCACCGTGATGTGCAGGTCGCCGAGGCGCTGCTGCAGCTTCTGCCGGAGCGGTTCGTTCCGCCACCGGATGTTCGGCGTGTAGTAGACGATCGACTGCGAGGCGTCGATGAACCCGGGGGCAGCGACCCCCACGGCGCCGACCTGGTGGAGCGAGCTGAGTCGCTCGACCATCGAGACGACGTCGTCGAGCATGGCGTTCGGGTCCGCAGCGTTGGTGGCCACGCGGTCCTCGACGACGATCTCGCCCAGTTCCGTCACGACCGCACCCGCGATCTTGGTGCCCCCGATGTCGATTCCGATGGCGTGCACGAGCAACGAGCCTACCGGTTCGCCGCGAAGTCACGGAACGCCCGGTGACGCGTCCTATGCTGGCGGTGTCGCCTCGGTGTTGAGGCGCACTCGAGTCGAACCGGCAGACAAGGGAGTCACCGTGAACGATCAGCGTCCTGCACGCAGCAGCGCCTCCACCGACACGTCCACCGTTGGCACCGCCGCCACCGGGACCACGCCGTCGGCCGGGAGGCACGTCACGCCGCCCAGCGCAGGTCCCGTCGCCCCGGACCACGGCTCGGCAGCGCGGCTCCTCGGTGACCGCGTCCGGCTGACGCCCGACCGTCCGATCCTGGCCCAGCGCCACGGCGACACCTGGACCACCTTCACCGCGGCGGAGACGCTCGCCCGGGTGCGCGGCATCGCGAAGGGCTTCGTCGCCGCCGGGCTCGAACCGGGCGCGCACGTCGCGATCCTGTCCCGCACCCGTCTGGAGTGGACCCTGGTCGACTTCGCCGTGTGGACAGCCGGCCTGGTGTCCGTGCCCGTGTACGAGACGAGCTCCCCCGACCAGGTGCGCTGGATCCTGTCCGACTCCGAGTCGGTCGCGATCATCGTGGAGCAAGAGGAACACGCGCGCCGCGTCGCCTCCATCGCACCCGACCTGCCGTCCCTGGGCCAGCACTGGACGATCGACGGCGGCGGCCTCGACGACCTGACCCGGCTCGGCGAGGACGTCACCGACGACGAACTCGACGCCCGGACCGCGAACGTGCACGGCCACGACGACGCCACGATCATCTACACCTCGGGCAGCACCGGTCGACCGAAGGGCTGCGTCCTGCGGCACGACAACTTCACCGCCACGGTGGAGGGCGCGAGCGAAGCCATGCCCGAGGTCGTCGCCGACGGCGCCTCGACCCTGCTGTTCATCCCGCTCGCCCACGTCTTCGCCCGGTTCATCGCCGCGATGTCGGTGTCCGCCGGCGTCCTCGTCGGCCACGAGCCGGACACCAAGGACCTGATGCGGGCGGTGTCGACCTTCAAGCCGACGTTCCTGCTCGCAGTCCCCCGGGTGTTCGAGAAGATCTACAACTCCGCCGAGCAGAAGGCCGACCTCGGCGGCAAGGGCAGGATCTTCCGCGCGGCGGCCGACACCGCGGTCGCCCACTCCGAGGCCCTCGCAGCCGGCAGGGTGCCGTTCCTGCTCGGGCTGAAGTTCAAGCTGTTCGACCGGCTCGTGTACGCCAAGCTCCGCGACGCCCTCGGCGGCCGCGTCGAGTACGCCGTCAGCGGTTCGGCACCCCTCTCCCCGCGGCTCTCGCACTTCTTCCGCTCGATCGGGGTGCTCATCCTCGAGGGCTACGGCCTGACCGAGACCACCGCCCCCGCCACCGTCAACCGTGCCCGGGAACTCCGCATCGGGACGGTCGGGCGGGCGCTGCCCGGCATCGAGGTCCGGATCGCCGACGACGGCGAGATCCTGATCCGCGGCGTCGACGTCTTCGACCGGTACTGGCGGAACGACGAGGCGACCGAGCACGCATTCGCCGACGGCTGGTTCCGCACCGGCGACCTCGGCCGGATCGACGCCGACGGGGTCCTCACGGTCACCGGACGCGCCAAGGAGCTCATCGTCACCGCGAGCGGGAAGAACGTCGCGCCGGCACCGCTCGAGGACGGCATCCGCGAGCACCCGCTCATCGGCCAGGTCGTGGTCGTCGGCGAGGGCAAGCCGTTCGTCGCAGCACTCGTGACGCTCGACCGCGAGATGCTCCCCGGCTGGTGCGAGTCCCGCGGCATCACCCCGGCGCTGAGCGGGCACGAGGCCGCCTACGACGAGCGCGTGCTCTCCGCCGTCCAGGAGGCCATCGACGCCGCCAACGGCCGGGTCTCCCGCGCCGAGTCGGTCCGGTCGTTCACGATCCTCGACACGGACCTGACCGAGGCCTCCGGGCACCTCACGCCGAAGCTCACGATCAAGCGGTCGGTGATCCTCAAGGACTTCGCCGCGGACATCGACCACATCTACTCCGGGTCGAAAGTGCAGACGACGGCGACCCCGGTGATCGAGGGTCGGCGCCGCAACCGCGCGTAGCGCCCGCCGGGCGTACCTGGTCGTTCCGGGCGTACCGGGTCGGTTCTTCCGACCAGGTACGCCCGATTCCGGTAGGTACGCGCAGGTGTGGGCGCCACCGCCAGGAGGCCCGGCGCCGGTCCGCCGGACTGGCACCGGGCCTCCAGGCGGTCGCCGCGCGTGCGGCTGGCAGCTTTCGGGCGTACCTGGTCGTTCCGGGCGTACCTGGTCGATTCTTCTGACCAGGCACGCCCGATTCCGCCAGGTACACGCGCGGCCGCCCCGCTGAGCGACCAGCCCCGGGCGTACCGGGTCGATTCGGGCGTACCGGTCGATTCGGGCGTACCAGCTCGTTCCGGGCGTACCAGGTCGTTCCGGGCGTACCGGGTCGATTCTTCCGACCAGGTACGCCCGATTCCGCCAGGTACGCGCGCGGCCGCCCCGCTGAGCGACCAGCTCCGGGCGTACCTGGTCGTTCCGGGCGTCCCGGTCGATTCGGGCGTACCAGCTCGTTCCGGGCGTACCAGCTCGTTCCGGGCTTACCAGGTCGTTCCGGGCGTCCCGGGTCGGTTCTTCCGACCAGGCACGCCCGATTCCGCCAGGTACGCGCGCGCCCGCCCCGCTGAGCGACCAGCTCCGGGCATACCTGGTCGTTTCGGGCGTACCGCGTCGATTCTTCCGACCAGGTACGCCCGATTCCGCCAGGTACGCGCGCGGCCGCCCCGCTGAGTGACCAGCTTCGGGCGTACCGGGTCGATTCGGGCGTACCGGGTCGATTCGGGCGTACCGCGTCGATTCTTCCGACCAGGTACGCCCGATTCCGCCAGGTACGCGCGGGTGTGGACGCAACGGCCTGGAGGCCCGGATCACGTCCGTCGGACGTGATCCGGGCCTCCAGGCCGTTCAGCGGGCGCCGGAGGCACCTGCGGGGCTCAGGCCTCCTGCGACTGCTCCGTCGCGGGGGCGTCGAGGACGGCGGTCGAACCGGTCGTGACGGTGGTCTCGGCTGGTCGACGGTTGGTGCGGGTGCGGTGCGAGCTGAGCTCGTCGTTCTGACTGGTCATGCGGGAGTCCTGGGGGGATGGGATGGTCGTCGGTGGGAGGCCGACAGCAGCACGGTACCCCCTCGTCAGGACAAAGCGACAATCCCCCGTGGGGGTGTCACACCACTGTTCACAGCCGGCGAACGCGGGACTGTGCAAGCGCTCAGTGGAACCAGTCCTGCGCACGGATGTCGCGCAGTGCCTGACGGCGGACCTCGGGGTCGAGCGTCATCACGTAGACGGTGCCGTCGAGGTGGTCGCACTCGTGTTGGAGCGCCTCGGCCATCAGGCCGGTGCCCTCGAGGACGACCTCGTCGCCGTCGACGTCGACACCCCGCACCTTCGCGTACGGGGAGCGACGCGTCGGGTAGCCGAGCCCCGGGACGGAGAGGCAGCCTTCCTCCATGAGCTCGGGCTCGCCGGAGACCTCGACGATCTCGGGGTTGAGGACGTAGCCGACCTCACCGTCCACGTTGTACGAGAACGCACGGAGTCCGACGCCGATCTGGGGCGCGGCCACTCCGGCCCGTCCGGGTTCCTTGACGGTGTCGATGAGGTCCTGCACGAGGTCACGGACCCCGGCGCTCCCGAGCAGTTCGGGGCGGATCGGGTCGGCCGGCGAGCGGAGGACGGGGTCGCCGAACAGGCGGATGGGACGAACGGTCAATTTACTGCAGCACCACCAGGAGGTCGCCGGCGTCCACCTGCTGGGTCACCGGGATCGCGAGTCGGCCGACGGTGCCCGACACGGGCGCCGTGATGGCCGCTTCCATCTTCATCGCCTCGATGCTCGCCACCGGCGTACCGGCCTCGACGACGTCACCGACGGCGACCTTGAGCGTCACCACGCCGGAGAACGGCGCGGCCACGTGCTTGGGGTCGGACGCGTCGGCCTTCTCGGCCGCCTTCGTCTCGACCTCGACCGAACGGTCGCGGACGGCGACCGGGCGGAGCTGCCCGTTCATCGTCGCCATGACCGTGCGGATGCCCTTCGCGTCCACCTCGCCGATCGCCTCGAGCCCGACGAACAGGTCGACGCCCTTGCCGAGCGGGACGCTGTGCTCCTGCCCGGGGCGCAGCCCGTACAGGTAGTCGACGGTCGGCACGACGGACAGGTCGCCGTACTGCTCCCGCACGCGCTGGAACTGCTGCGTCGGCTTCGGGAAGAGCAGGCGGTTGAGCGCCTGCTGGCGCGCCGGCCCGGGGGTCTCGAGGTGCGCGCGCTCGTCCGCGGGCACGGGGGTGATCTCGAGTCGGACGTCGCGCCCGGCCAGGACCTTCGAGCGGAACGGCTCGGGCCAGCCGCCGGGCAGGTCGCCCAGTTCGCCGGCCATGAACCCGACCACGGAGTCCGGGATGTCGTACTTGTCGGGGTTCTGCTCGAAGTCGACCGGGTCGGCACCGACCGCTGCGAGCTGCAGCGCGAGGTCACCGACGACCTTCGACGACGGCGTGACCTTCGTGGGGCGTCCGAGGATCCGGTTCGCCTCGGCGTACCAGTCCTCGACCTGCTCGAACCGGTCACCGAGGCCGAGGGCGATCGCCTGCTGCCGGAGGTTCGACAGCTGACCGCCGGGGATCTCGTGCTTGTAGACACGCCCGGTCGGACCGGCGAGCCCGGACTCGAACGGGGCGTACACGCGACGAACCGACTCCCAGTACGGCTCGAGGTCACCGACGGCGTCGAGGGACAGGCCGGTGTCGCGCTCGGTGTGGGCCAGCGCGGCGACCAGGGCGGACATGCTCGGCTGGCTGGTCGTGCCCGCCATGGGTGCCGCGGCCACGTCGACGGCGTCGGCCCCGGCGCGCGAGGCTGCGAGCAGGGTCGCGAGCTGGCCGCCGGCGGTGTCGTGGGTGTGCACGTGCACTGGCTGGTCGAAGCGCTCGCGCAGGGCGGTGACGAGCTTCTCGGCCGCACCGGCACGGAGGAGCCCCGCCATGTCCTTGATGCCGATGACGTGCGCGCCGGCCTCGACCATCTGCTCCGCCAGGCGGAGGTAGTAGTCGAGCGTGTAGAGGTCCTCGGCGGGGTCGAGGAGGTCGGCGGTGTAGCAGAGCGCCGCCTCGGCGACGGCCGTGCCGGTCGCGAGCACGGCCTCCAGGGCTGGACGCAGCTGGCTGACGTCGTTCAGCGCGTCGAACACGCGGAAGACGTCCACGCCGGACCGAGCAGCCTCGTCGACGAAGGCGTCGGTGACCTCGGTCGGGTACGGCGTGTACCCGACCGTGTTGCGGCCGCGCAGCAGCATCTGGATCGGGATGTTCGGCATCGCTTCGCGCAGCGAGGACAGGCGCTCCCAGGGGTCTTCCCCGAGGAACCGGAGTGCCACGTCGTACGTGGCACCTCCCCAGGCCTCGACGCTGAGCAGCTGCGGGGTGAGCCGCGCGACGTGCGGTGCGACGGCGACGAGGTCCTTCGTGCGGACCCGTGTCGCGAGGAGCGACTGGTGGGCGTCCCGCATCGTCGTCTCGGTCACCGCGAGGGCCGTCTGGGCGCGCAGGGCCTTCGACCACTCGGCCGGACCCATCGCCAGCAGGCGGTCGCGCTGCCCCTCGGGCACCGGCGCCGTCAGGTCGGTGGCCGGGAGCTTGTCGGCCGGGTCGGTGACCAGCGGCGACCGCTCACCGTTCGGCTTGTTCACCGTGACGTCGGCGAGCCAGGTGAGCACCTTCGTGCCGCGGTCCTTCGAGACGTGGCCGCCGAAGAGCTGCGGACGTTCCTCGATGAACTTCGTCGAGACGTCGCCGCGGGCGAAGTCCGGGTCCTCGAGCACGGCCTGCAGGAACGGGATGTTCGTGCTGACGCCGCGGATGCGGAACTCGGCGAGGGCGCGCTTGGCCCGGGACACCGCCGCCGGGAAGTCCCGGCCGCGGCACGTCATCTTCGCGAGCATCGAGTCGAAGTGCGGGCTGATCTGTGCGCCGGTGGCGACCGTGCCGCCGTCGAGCCGGACGCCGGCGCCGCCGGGGCTGCGGTAGGTGCTGATCCGGCCGGTGTCCGGACGGAAGCCCTGCGTCGGGTCCTCGGTCGTGATGCGGGTCTGCAGCGCGGCGCCGTGCACGGCGACGGTGTCCTGCGACAGGCCGAGGTCGGCGAGGGTCTCCCCCGCCGCGATGCGCATCTGCGACTGCACCAGGTCGACGTCGGTGACCTCTTCGGTGACCGTGTGCTCGACCTGGATGCGCGGGTTCATCTCGATGAAGACGTGCTGCCCCTCGCGCTCGCCCTCGGTGTCGAGCAGGAACTCCACGGTGCCGGCGTTAACGTACCCGATCGACCGGGCAAAGGCCACGGCGTCACGGTGCAGTGCCTGTGCGATCGCGGGGTCGAGGTTCGGCGCCGGCGCGATCTCGACGACCTTCTGGTTGCGCCGCTGCACCGAGCAGTCCCGTTCGAACAGGTGGATCGTGCCCGCGTCGGTGCCGGTCGCGTCGGCGAGGATCTGCACCTCGATGTGGCGCGGACGGATGACGGCCTGCTCGAGGAACATCGTCGGGTCGCCGAACGCACTGTCGGCCTCGCGCATGGCGGCTTCGAGGGCGTCGCGCAGCTCGGGCTTCGTCTCCACCCGGCGCATGCCACGGCCACCACCACCGGCAACGGCCTTGGCGAAGACCGGGAACCCGATCGCGTCCGCCCCGGCGATCAGTTCGTCGATGTCGCGGCTCGCCGGGGTGCTCGCGAGGACCGGGACGCCGGCCGCGATCGCGTGCTCCTTCGCGGTGACCTTGTTGCCGGCCATCTCGAGCACGTGCTCGCCCGGACCGATGAAGGTGATGCCGTTCGCGGCTGCTGCCGCGGCGAGCTCGGGGTTCTCGGACAGGAACCCGTACCCCGGGTAGATCGCGTCGGCCCCCGACTCGCGGGCGACACGGATGATCTCGGAGACGTCCAGGTACGCCCGGACCGGGTGGCCCCGCTCCCCGATCAGGTAGGCCTCGTCGGCCTTGAGCCGGTGCAGGGAGTTCCGGTCTTCGTACGGGTAGACGGCCACCGTACGGGCCCCCAACTCGTAGGCGGCACGGAACGCGCGGATGGCGATCTCGCCACGGTTCGCAACGAGGATCTTCGTGAACACGACGTCCCTTTCAGCCCGGGTTGAGGTGAGACAACCCTAGTGGCGGTAACGTTGCTCAACGTGCATGTACTCAGCGTGAGCTCCCTCAAGGGTGGTGTCGGCAAGACGACGGTGACGCTCGGCCTGACCTCGGCCGCGTTCGCCAAGGGACTGCGCACGCTGGTGGTGGATCTGGACCCGCAGTCCGACGTCTCGACGGGCCTCGACATCAACCTCGCCGGCCACCTCAACGTCGCCGACGTCCTCGAGAACCCGAAGGAGAAGATCGTCCGTCAGGCGATCGCCCCCTCGGGCTGGACGAAGGGGTCGCAGGGCAAGATCGACGTCATGGTCGGGTCGCCCTCCGCCATCAACTTCGACGGGCCGCACCCGTCGATCCGCGACATCTGGAAGCTCGAAGAGGCCCTGGCCAACGTCGAGCAGGACTACGAACTCGTCCTCATCGACTGCGCGCCGTCGCTCAACGCCCTCACGCGCACCGCATGGGCCGCGTCCGACCGCGTCACCGTCGTCACCGAGCCCGGCCTGTTCTCCGTCGCCGCCGCCGACCGTGCGCTGCGTGCCATCGAGGAGATCCGCCGCGGCCTCTCCCCACGCCTGCAGCCCCTCGGCATCATCGTGAACCGTGCCCGGGTGCAGTCGCTCGAGCACCAGTTCCGCATCAAGGAACTCCGGGACATGTTCGGCCCGCTCGTGCTCTCCCCGCAGCTGCCGGAGCGCACGTCGCTGCAGCAGGCGCAGGGTGCCGCGAAGCCGCTGCACGTCTGGCCCGGCGAGTCCGCGCAGGAGATGGCGAAGAACTTCGACCAGCTGCTCGAGCGCATCATGCGCACCGGCAAGATCGGTCCGTACGCCGAGGGTGGCGCCGCGTAGGTCGGTGCTCGTGCGGTCGCGTGTTCGCGGTCGCGGTCGCGTGACATGCCGCTCACATCCGCCGAGCGGTCACCAACTGTCGGCAGGCAGCGTCGCAGGCGACAGTTCGTGACCCCTCGGCGACGCGCACACGACGGTTCGTGACCGCGCGCCGACTGCCGGGAGGCCCGCCCCGGCCCCGACAGACACGCCCGACCCCGGCTCGCCCAGCGGCCACAACATGCCGCTCACGTCCGCCGAAAGGTCACCAACTGTCGGCAGACGGCGTCGCAGGCCACGGTTCGTGACCTCTCAGCGACGCGCACACGGCGGTTCGCGACCGTTGAACCCGGGCCCGAACCCGAAAGGTCAGGAAGCGCGGGAAGCGCGACGAGCGGCGAGCTCGTCGGAGGGGTCGGCCGCGGCGGTGGCGTCGAGCTCGACCAGGGAGCTCTCGACCTCACGCAAGACCTTGCCGACCGCGATGCCGAAGACACCCTGGCCGCGGGACACGAGGTCGATGACCTCGTCGTCGGAGGTGCACAGGTACACCGAGGCGCCGTCGGACATCAGCGTGGTCTGCGCCAGATCGGAGACGCCGGACTCACGGAGCTGGTTGACCGCGGTGCGGATCTGCTGCAGCGAGATGCCGGTGTCGAGCAGGCGCTTCACGAGCTTGAGCACGAGGATGTCGCGGAACCCGTACAGGCGCTGCGATCCGGAGCCGGCGGCCCCACGGATCGTCGGCTGCACGAGTTCGGTGCGGGCCCAGTAGTCGAGCTGGCGGTACGAGATGCCGGCTGCCCGTGCGGCGACGGTGCCACGGTAGCCGTTCTGCTCGTCGTGCTCGGGCAGACCATCGGTGAAGAGCAGCCCGAGGTCGTACCGGGTCACATCAGACTCGGTGCCAGGGGTGTCGTTCCCACTCATGAGCTTGCCTTCCACGACGATCGAGCTCCCACCCGAAGCTTCAACGACGGGTTGAGAGTTGTTCCGAGGTCCACGGTAGCGACTCCGACCGCTCCCGCGCGGGACATCCGACCCGGCGCGTCCGGCGTGTCGAGGATACGCCTCGGCCACTGACACACAAGCCCTGTCGGAGCACCGGACGGCGTCATGCGTCGAGACGACCGATGGCCTGGCGGATGAGATTCGACCTGATGATCTCGAGGTGCCCGGCGATCTCACGCGCGAGCTCGGTGGCCTTGGCCCGCGAGGTCGCGTCACCCCGGCGGGAGACCGGCATGAGGGCGGACTCGATGAGACCGACCTCGCGCTCGGCGGTGCTGCGCAGCGTGCGGAGGTGGCGCGGCTCGATACCCGTGCGCTGCAGTTCGACCAGGGCCTTCAGCACGGAGACGCCGTCGTCACCGTAGGTGTCGGTGGCCGGCAGCAGCGAAGCCGAGACCGCGTCGGCGAGGAGCATCGGGGAGGCTCCGGCTGCCCGGACCGTCTCGTCGCGGGTGTACCGGCGTTCGCGACCGAGGATCGACGGCTTCGGCGCGTCGCCTCCGCCGGGGAGGATGGGTTCGCGTCCGGCATCGAGGTCGGCGAGGTACTCCTTGATGACCTTGAGCGGCAGGTAGTGGTCACGCTGCAGTCCGAGGATCACCCGAAGCCGCTCGAGGTCGCCAGCGGAGAACTTGCGGTACCCACTGGCCGTGCGGATCGGGGTGACGAGCTCGCGCTCTTCGAGGAACCGCAGCTTGGAGCTCGACAGGTCCGGGAACTCGGGCTTGAGGCGAGCGAGGACCTGCCCGATGGTGAGCAGGTCCGGTGCCGCGGACCCCGCCCGGGCCGCAGCGGACCGTGCGGCCACTACGCGTTCGCCAGGCGCGCCAGGTCGACCCGAGATGCGTAGAACGTCAGGCGGAACTTGCCGACCTGGACCTCGGCCCCGTCGGTGAGCAGCGCTTCGTCGATGCGGACACCGTCGAAGTACGTGCCGTTCAGCGAACCGTTGTCCTTGACGCTGAAGCTCGTGCCGTGGCGCAGGAACTGCGCGTGCTTGCGCGACACGGTGACGTCGTCGAGGAAGATGTCGGCGTCGGGGTGTCGACCGGCCGTCGTGACGTCGGAGTCGAGGAGGAACCGCGCACCCACGTTGGGGCCGCGACGGACCACGAGCAACGCCGACCCGGAGGGCAGTGCGTTGACGGCTTCACGTTCTTCGGTCGAGACACCGGACTCGGCGGTGAGCGCCGCGCCCATGTCCATGCTGAAGGTCAGCGTGGTGTCGACCAGCCGCTGCTCCGGGGTCTTCTGACCGCCCGGCTGCGGGACCACTGGATCTGGCATCGGTGGACCTCCTCCTCTTGGCCCACCAGCGTATCGGAAACGACGGCCCGAGCGGCAGCCCCGATCTGGGACTGTGGAGGGACTTCCGCGATCCGCGAACGCACGAGCCGCGTCAGCGACCCGTGGGACCCGACGTCAGCGCCCCGTGGGACCCGTCGTCACCGTCCCCGCGCGAGCAACCAGAGCAGGTACGGCGCCCCCACGACGCCCGTCACGACGCCCACCGGCAGCGCGGTGCCGGGGAAGGCGAACTGTGCCAGGAGGTCGCTGCCGAGCGTGATCGCGGCTCCGACGGCAGCGGCCGGCGCGAGTGCCACCCGTCCACCGCCGACCAGGCGTCGGGCGATCGGCGCGGCCATCAGCGCCACGAACGAGACCGGCCCCGCGGTGGCGACGGCTGCGGCGGTCAGGCACACGGCGGTGAGGAGCAGGAGCACCTTCGCCCGGTCCGGCCGGAGTCCGAGTGCGGCGGCGACCTCGTCCCCGAGGCTCAGCACCTGCAGACGGGCGGACTGCAGCAGCGCGAGCACGCCGAGCACGACGAACGCGACGCCGAGCACCCCGACCAGGTCGCGGTCGACGGCGTTCAGGCTGCCGGAGAGCCAGAGCAGCGCGGTGCCGGCCTGGGTGACGGTGCCGCTCGTGAGCATCCAGCCGGTGATGCTCAGGCAGATCGCCGCGACGCCGATCCCGACGAGGATCACCCGGTTGCCGGTGATCCCTCGTCGCCAGGCGAGCCCGGCGATGACGATCGAGACCACCACGGCGCCGACGAGCACGACCGAGAAGAGCGTGCCACCGCTGGCACCGAACAGCACGATGGCGGTGAGTCCGGCGGCGCTGGCCCCCGAGGTGATCCCGATGACGTCGGGGCTCGCGATCGGGTTCCGCACGACGCTCTGCACGATCGCGCCAGCGACGCCGAGACTGGCGCCGACGAGGACGGCACCGAGCACCCGCGGCCCGCGGAGCTGCCCGATCACGAAGTCAGAGATCCGGTCCCCCTGGCCGAACAGGGAGGCGAGCACCTGGCCCGGGGTGAGCGGGATCGAACCGGCGCCGAGCCCGACCAGGACGAGCACCACGACGACCACGAGCACGGCGACGAGCACCGAGACCTCACGACGCAGGCCGGCCGAGCGGCGCAGACCGCCGGACCGCGGGCGGCCGGAACCGAACAACTGCCTCACAGTCCCCGCACCGCCCTCGACCGCACGAGCGCGATGAACACCGGCGCCCCGATCAACGCCGTGACGATGCCGACCTGCAGCTCCCCCGGGTACGCCACGACGCGGCCGATCACGTCGGCGACGAGCAGCAGTGCTGGGGCGACGATCGCCGACAGCAGGATGGTCCAGCGGTGGTCGGGGCCGCTCAGCCGGCGGACGGCGTGCGGCACGGCGAGCCCGACGAAGGCGATCGGCCCGGCGGCGGCCACCGCGGAGCCGGCCAGCAGCACCGCGACCAGACCGCCCACGGCGCGGACGAGCACGACCCGCTGCCCGAGCGACGCCGCGAGTTCGTCCCCGAGCGCGAGGGTGTTGAGCGACCGACCGAGGCCGAACGCGATCACCAGACCGACGAGCACCGGCGCCGTGATGATCCCCGCCGTGCCGAGGTCCTTGCCGGCGAGGGCACCGACCTGCCAGAACCGCAGCTGGTCGAGCAGGCTCTGGTCGGTCACGAGCACCGCGGTGGTGACCGACGACAGCGCCGCGGCGACCACGGCTCCGGCGAGGGCGAGCCCGACAGGAGAGAGGCCGCGTCGGGCGACGGTCGCGATCCCGTACACGAGCACGGCGGCGAGGGCGGCCCCGACGAACGCGAACGGCAGGTAGGCAGCCGTGCCGCTCACGCCGAAGACCGCGATCCCGGCCACCACGGCCAGGGTCGCTCCGGAGTTGATGCCGAGGACGCTCGGGTCGGCGAGCGGGTTCCGCGTCACGCCCTGCATGACCGCCCCGGCCACCCCGAGCGCGGCCCCGGCGAGCAGTCCGACGACGGTGCGGGGCACGCGGTTGCCGAGCACGATGAGCCCGATCTCGTCGCTCCGCCCGGGATGCATCACCGTGTCGAGGACGGTGCCGAGCGGGATCGGCCGCGAGCCGTACGCGATCGACAGCGCACACGCCACGGCGAGGACGACGACCGCCAGCACGGTCGCACCGACGAGTCGGGGGACGGAGCTGGGAGCCGGGGGCGTGGACGTCGACGGAGGCATGGAAGTAAGGCCACCCTAACGCCGGAGCCCCACTCGGCGTCCCCCGAGCAAGCCCGGAGCGTGCGCAGGGTTCGTTCATAGGCTCGTCATGGGGAAGCGCCCTGTACTGGTCTCCATCGACGCCCGACCGGGTCGTCGAGGGACGACCGGAGAGCACCGATGAACGAGACCCCGAACCCCGCAGCCGCCGACCACGACGAGGACGGCACCCCCGCCGCGCAGCAGCAGGCTCCCGGGATGCACTGGGAGGCGCCGCACGCCGACCCGGCCTCCCTGCGCCCGGCGTACGCGTTCGACGGCTCGGGTCCCTACCTCTACGGTCCGGACGGCTCCGGCCCCTACGCCTACACGCCGGACGGCCGTGGACCCTACCTGATCGGCAGCCCCGCCCTCGCCGGCGCGAACCACGCGTGGGCGTACTCGGCGGCGACCGCGAACCACCCCGGTGGGACGAAGCGCCCGCGTCGCCTGGGACTGATGATCGGCTCCGGCATCGCTGCACTCGCCATCGTCGGTGCGGCCGGCGGCACCGCCCTCGGCCTGTCCTCGCAGGGGACGACCACGACGTCGAGCCAGTCGCAGGGCACCGCCACGCTCCCCGGCACCGGATCCGGCACCGACGGCACCGACGGGACCGGCGGCACCGGCGGCACCGGCAGCAGCGACGGCACGAACGGCTTCACGGTGCCCGGCGACGGCAGCGGCAGCGGCACCAGCGGCGACGGCAGCACCGGCACCGGCACGACCCAGTCCCCCGCCACCGCGGCGACGGCCGCCGACAAGAAGGGCGTCGTGACCATCAACACCGTCCTGAACTACGACGAGTCGTCACAGGCGGCCGGCACCGGCATGGTCCTGACCTCCGACGGCACGATCCTGACGAACAACCACGTGATCCAGGGCGCGACGAGCATCACCGTCACCGACGAGACCACCGGCAAGGAGTACAAGGCCGACGTGGTCGGGGCCGATGCCACCAACGACGTCGCCGTCCTGAAGCTCGAGAACGCCTCGGGGCTGTCCACGGTCACGCTCGACGACGACGGCGAGCCGAGCACCGGTGACACCGTCAAGGACGTCGGCAACGCGGAGGGCACCGGCAACCTCGTCGCCGCCGAGGGCACCGTCACCGCGACCGACCAGGACATCCAGGTGCAGAGCGAGTCCGGCACCGGCACCGAGTCCCTGACCGGCCTGATCGAGATCTCGGCGGACATCGTCTCCGGCGACTCCGGCGGACCGGTGCTCGACAGCGAGGGCGAGGTCGTCGGCATGGCCACGGCAGCGTCCTCCGGCACGGCCGACGTCACCGGCTACGCCATCCCGATCACCACCGCGAAGACGATCGCCGAGAAGATCCTCGCCGGGGAGTCCTCGAGCACGATCACCATCGGGCTGCCCGCGTTCCTCGGGGTCGAGGTCAGCAACACCTCCGGCACCACGGGCGGCGTCGCCGTCGCCGGCACGGTCGAGGGCTCCGGCGCCGCGAGCGCCGGCCTGACCGCCGGGGACACGATCACGAGCATCGACGGCACCGCGGTCACGAGCTCGGACCAGCTCACCAAGGTCGTGCAGTCTCACTCGGTGGGCGACAAGGTGAGCGTCCGCTACACCGACAGCACCGGCGCCGCGAAGACGGTCACGATCACCCTGACCGCCGGCCCCGCCGCGTAGTGGGAGAACCCGGGCGCGCTCAGCCCAGCAGCGCCCGCACCACCGACCGGTAGACGTTGGCCGGGGAGTCCGTCCGGAAGGCGGTCTCCCCGGCCTTCGTCGCGCCCACCCGCGCGAACCCGTGCCCCTCGGCACGCACGATCGTGATCGGCTTCGGCTTGCCGGGTCGACGCAGGTACGAGACGGTCCACGGCGCGGCCCAGAACCGCGCGAGGCGCGGGTCCGCCTCGGCGAGGGCCTCCGGCAGGTCCGGTGCGTCCGGACCGCCGGCCAGCTTGCGGCCGAGCAGGTGCCCTGGGAGCGACCCCGTGCGGAACGGGAAGGTCCACGTCGGACCGATGCCGAGCCTCCCGGCCAGCAGCGCGACGGCCCGGTCCGGCGTGACGGACGCGACCACGGCGCCCGCCGCGTCGGTCCCGTCGACGACGGTCTGCGACCAGGCCTGGAGGCGCGACTCGCCCCCGTCGGGCAGGTGCTGTTCCAGCGTGACCGGCTGGGCATCGCCCTGCCAGGGTTCGAGGAGGGTCTGGGTCGACTCCGGCAGCGTGCCGAGTCGGCCGACGAGGCCCGCCTCGATGAGTTCGCGGCCCGCCGCGGTGCGGAGGAGCGTGGGGTTCCACCGGCGTCCGGCGAGGCTCTGCAGGGTGCCGATCGCGTCCGTGCTGAGCCGTGGGCCGTCGAGCGGTGCCGACGGGGCGGGGGCCGGCAGGGGTTCGAGGTCACGCTCGGGGCGGACCGGGGCCGTCTCGGTGGCGCGGACGCTCTCGAGGACGGCGAGCACGAGGTCGTCGGTCTCGAGCAGCCGGGCGAGCGGGCGTTCGATCGTCAGGTCGACGCGGTGCCGACCGGTGACGAAGAGCAGGTGGGTGCCGGCGACGTCGCCGTGCTCGTCGGGCCGGACGTACTCGACCAGCCGGGCCGGGGCGCCGGCGGTGGTCCACGGGTCGCAGCCGACGAGCAGCAGGCCCTCGACGGAGCCGGGCAGCCGTTCGAGCAGGCCGGTGTTCTCGTCGCCGATCGCGCGGTCACTGGGGCGGGATCGGACAGTGAGGACGACGTCGTCGCCGGTGACGCGCAAGTCCGCCTGGGCTGAGTCCTCGCGGCGCCAGGAGTCCGGGCGGCGGAGGGTGAGGCGGGCGGTGCGGTCCTCGGTGCCGAGCGGGACGGGGACTGCCATGGGATGAGCGTATGTCGGGAGCGGGGCGCGGGGGCCTGCGGCTCGCCGGGGTGGGCGGGGCCGGGATGCGCGGCCGGGTGGGGTGGGGTGTGCGGGGGGGGGGGGGGGGCGCGTGCGCGCGGGGGCGGGGCGCCGGGTTCGCACGGTGCGAGGTTCGTCAGCCGGTGCGGGGCTGGTGGCTCCGTGCGGCACCACAACCCCGCACCCAGCCTCCGACGACGCACCCGCCGACGAAGTCCGCACCGTGCGACCCCGGCTCCGCGAATCCCGCACCGTGCCGCCTCCGCCACACCGTGCGGGGCTGGTGGCTCCGTGCGGCACCACAACCCCGCACCCAGCCTCCGACGACGCACCCGCCGACGAAGTCCGCACCGTGCGACCCCGGCTCGACAGCACGACAAGTCCGCACGGTGCGAGCCGAGCGCGTCAGCGCCGCGCGGGCCGCGCGGGCGGGGGCGGCGGGACGGGCTTCGCGGCGACGACGTCGGCGAGCCGGACCTCGACCGGGCCGCGGCGGGTGGCGATCGTCACGGCGTCGGGCGTCCGGGCGACCAGGTCGCCGAGCGCGTCCTGCGCACCCTCCCCGTGGTGCGCCCGGACCACCAGGCGGTCCCCGATCGCGGCGTCGTGCAGCACCCCGAGCGCACGGGCCCGGGCGATCGCCGCCTGTTCGTCCGCATGCACCGTCCCAGGGTACGGGCCGCCTAGAGTGTCGGCATGGAGAAGGCCCGGGTCGACAGCTGGATCTGGGCCGTCCGGATCACCAAGACCCGGTCGGCCGCCACCGCCGCGTGCAAGGCCGGTCACGTCCGGGTGAACGGGGAGCGCGCGAAGCCGGCCCAGCCGATCGGCCCCGGCGACGAGGTGCGGGTGCGGCAGAACGGCTTCGACCGGATCGTCATGGTGACCGGCATCATCCTGAAGCGGACGAGCGCCCCCGAGGCGGCGAAGCACTTCGAGGACAAGACCCCGCCGCGGCTGTCGAAGGAAGAGGCCGGGTTCGTCCCGATGCGTGATCGCGGCGCCGGACGGCCGAGCAAGCGGGAGCGCCGCGACCTCGAGAAGCTCCGCGGCTACTGACGTTTCGCGGGCCCGGACCCGGGCACGTGGACATCAACCACGATCTCGAACGTGTCGGACTCGACCTCGATCCGTTCTCCGGTCCAGGGCACCTCGAGGTGCCCGTCGTCGTCCGGATCGGATCCGCCCAGCGCGCGACCGGACGGGATGCGGTGGACGGGGATGCGGGTGCCGTCCTCCGCGACGACGAACAGATCGGCCACCCGACCACGGAACTCCGTGATGCCGAACGGGTCGTCGTGGTGCCGGGACTCGGCGAACCGCGGCGTCCTGCCGTACGCGGTGAACGCCGCCGTGGCCTGCCGTTCGTAGGCGGGCCCGCAGCAGTCGTGCTCCCACCCGCCGACCACGACGACGACCTCTTCGCGCATGCCGTGATCGTACGACGCGTCGGACGGTGACGGTCGGAGCCCGGAGCCCGGAGCCCGGAGCCCGGGGCCCGGGGCCAGCGCCACGCGTCAGGCCGCAGGCGTCATGGTCAGACGAAGCGGACGGTCTGCTGCAGGCGGTCGCGGATCTCGAACACGTCGACGGAACCGGCCGGCGACCAGACGCCGTTCAGCACCTGGGCGAGCGCACTCCGGCGGACGACGAGCGCGGTGGGCTTCTTCGGCGAGCCGACGAGTTGCACGTCCTCGGTGACGGCGGCGTCCGGCACGACGAGCAGCCGCCCGGAGAACCGCACCCGGGTCTGCTTCTGCACGGCACGGGCGGCGCGGACGAGTTCCTTGACGGGTCGTTCCCCCGGCGCGAGCGTCTCGCCGACGATCTCGCCGTGCTCGACGCGGACCGGAGCGCCCCAGTCGATGGACTCGACGGCCCAGAGTCCGCTCGGGGTGAGGACGGCGTGGTCGAGCTTGCCCTCGGCTCCGGCGTCGAGGTCGTGCCACACCGTGACGCCGATCCCCATGTCGGAGACGATCAGCGCGGTCGCTTCTTCGGCCAGGGCCTCGGCGAGCAGGCGCCGGATGTGCCGCGGCGCGGAGCGGATGAGCGTGGGGTCGTAGGGGTCCTCGATGGGGTCGCCGAGCCCGACCCACTCGCGTTCGGCCTGCAGGAAGACCTCGCGCGACCGACCGCCGGGGTGTCCGTGGGACCGGGCCCGGGGGCGGGTGTCGCGACGCGCTGCCGGGGGCGCGTAGGCGTCGCGACCGGTGTCACCCCTGCCGGCGGTCGCCCCGGACGCGCCGTACGCGCGGGACCCGACGTCGTACGCCCGCCGGGCTGCCGGCGTGCCGATGCGCTCCCATGCGAGCTGGACCTGGCGGAAGCGCTGGGCGTCGCCGCCGAGGTCGGGGTGCGTCTCGCGGGCGGCCCGCCGGTAGGCACGGCGGAGCGCTTCGTCGTCAGCCGTCGCGGGGACGCCGAGGACTTCGTAGGGGGTGGCGTCGGCCGGGCTGTCCGTCATGGCCCTGCGACATTACCGGAGGCAGTGTCGGAGTCCGCCGCATGGTTGCTGGGTGCGGTCTGGAGGGGCGGTGCGGCCGGGCAGCCTCGGCACACGGTCCGCAGGTGGTCGCGTCAGACCACCGTGGTCGCGACGGGCGCACCGAGGAACGCCGCGTACCGCGCGGCCGCCGCCTCGAGCGCGCGGACCGATGCCGCGTCGAGGGCACCGAAGGGTGTGACGGTGACGAGGTGCCCGGCCCGGCGCTCGGTGCGCTTCCAGGTGCCGACGACGCGACCCCGGACGACGGCCATCGGCAGGAACATGCCGTTGGCCCCGGGGACGACCCGGTCGGCGTGGGCGGGGTCGAGCTGCGCGGACCGGTCGGCGTACCCGAGCAGGTACTCGTCGAAGCCGGGGAGCAGGTGCCCGGTGGGGACGCGCGCGGCTGCCGGCCGGTCGGCGACGTCGAGGAGCCCGTCGCCGAGGTCCTCCACCGCGTCCCCCGCCGCCGCCCGCGCTCGGCGGAGGTCACCGAGCGGCAGCTTCGTCCAGCTCGCGGCGTCGGCCTCGGTCGCGGGGCCACGGCCGCGCAGGTACCCGAGCAGGACCCGGCGGAGGGCTTCGTCGCGGTCCGGCAGCTCAGCGGTGGCGGGTGCCCACTCGTCGAGCAGCACGAGCCCCTGCCCGACGCGGGCGGTCGGACCCCAGGCGACGAGGCCCTCCTGCGCGAGCTGCAGGACCAGGTGGTAGCCGCGGCCTCCGGCCGGGTCGATGCCCGCAGCGCGGTACGCCGCGAACAGGTCGTCCCGGACCAGCGCGCGACCGCCGACCAGGGCCGCGACCGTCGCGCCACGGGCCCGGCCGAGCAGGGCATCGTCGATGCCGAGCTCGGCGGCGCGTCGGGCGATCGTGCGGAGCGTCCGCTCGGCGGTGAGCGAGAGCAGCAGTCGCAGGTCGTCGGGGCGCAGGGCGTGCAGGGTGCCACGCATCGGCCACGAGCGGACGAGTTCCCCGCGGTCGAAGGCCTCGCGGACGTCGTCACGCGACGATCCGGGAGCGCGGACCCCGATGGCCCAGAGCACCTGGCCGAGGTCCTGCCCCTGCACCGCCAGCATCCGCTCGACGACCTCGGTGGGGCGCAGCCCGGGCACCGCGATGCCCTGCGCCGCGAACCGCGCCGTGCGGAGCCGCGCGGGGCTGGTGGTCACGCGACGGCGGCGGTGACGGCGTCGGCGTGCTGCTCCAGGTAGGCGACGTCGGCGCGGTACAGGTCGGCGTGGCCGTGCTGCAGGTCGCTGACGAACTTCGGGTTGCCGGCGGCGGCCTCGTGCTCGATCGTCGTGACGAGGGCGACGAGGGACGCGATCATCGTCTCGGCCAGGACGCCACGGGAGCGGTCGTCGAGGGCGTAGGCGCGGCAGAACTCGGCGGCGCGTGCAAGCCGCTCGTCGAGGTCGGGAGCGGTCGATCCCTCGACAGCGCCGGTGGTGAACGGCGCGAACCGGTAGACGGCACTCGCGACGTCCCAGACGCGGGGGCCGGGGTGGGCGGTGTCGAAGTCGATCAAGCCGACGGCGGCGATGCCGTCGTAGACGCAGTTGTACGGGGCGAAGTCGCCGTGCACGATCGTCTCGACGGGGGCACGGGCGGCCTGCGACCAGAGGTCGTCGGTGGCGCTGCGCGGGAAGCTGGCGGCAGCGTCGTGGAACTGGCGGAGCAGGCGGGCGCTGGTGACGAGGGCGGCCTCGCTGGCGATGTCCTCGGTCCAGGGGTACTCGCCCGCGACACCGGGCACGAACGAGACCGTCTCGAGGGTGTCACCGAGGGCGATCGGTTCGGGGGCTGCGACGAACCCCTGCTCGTGCAGGTGGGCGAGCAGCCGGTGCACCGTGGGGGTCCACGGCCCGGCGGGGCGGTGGACTCGGTCGTCGGCCCTGGTGATGCGCTCCAAGGGGAACCTCCTGCGTGTTGCGTCTCCGTTGACGTCAGGGCCAGCGTACCGGCAGCGACCGACGGCCGCTCGGTCACCATCCGGAACACGGCGGTCCAGGCGGCTACAGCTGGTCGCGCAACCAGGACGGCCCGTGGACGACCGCGCCGAGGGCCTCGACGCGGTCGCGGAGCTCGCGGTCGGCCGTCACGACGACGACCGGCCCGTCGCCGGCCTGCACCGCGGCCTGCGCGGACTCGACGATGGCGTCGTCGCCGGAAGCCGGAGCACGGACGACGCCGACAGCGCCGGTGGCGGCGCCGCGGTCAGCGCCGACAGCGCGGTCCGCACCGCCGTCTCCACCAGCACCGCCCACGTCCGCAGCGGCCCGGGCCTCCCCCTCGAGCACCACGGTCCACCGCGGCCACCACCGTGCGAACGGCAGGTCGAGCAACGATGCGCCGACCCCGCCCGCGGCGAGCGCCGACACCTGTGCCAGCAGGCGCGATGCGGCGCCGGCTCGGTCCTTCCACCAGCCGTCGGGCACGCTGCCCACGACGTTCGCCGCGTCGACGACGACGTGCGGGGTGGTCGCGATCGTGGCGCGGAGCGCCGGCCACGACCTGCCGAAGCCGGGGTGCAGGGGCAGGTCGTCGACCTGGTCGATCGGGATCCACGACAGGGCGAGGCTCTCGCGGTCGGCGATGACGGGTTCGAAGGGTCGGGAGGCGCGCCCCACGACGGTCGTGTAGGTCCAGAAGCCCAGGTCGAGCAGCGCCGTGTGGCGCAGGGCGATCGCGTCGTCGGGGACACCGGCCTCTTCGGCGGATTCGCGGAGGGCGGCGGTCACGGCTGCTTCGCCCTGGTGCCGTGCGCCGCCGGGGATGCCCCAGGTGCCGCCGTGGTGGCTCCACTCGACGCGGTGCTGCAGGAGCACGCGGCCGGCGCCGTCGTCGACGAGCAGGCCGGCGGCGCCGAAGCGTCCCCACGCCTTGGTGCCGTCGGGGCCGACCGCCCAGGCGTCGCCGGGGTCGCGGGGGCCGGGTGGGGGCCCGGGGGGCGTTGCATCTGGCACGGTCCAACCCTGGCACACGGTGCCCGGAGCGGGCCTCGAAGTGGTCACCGGGCGTCGTGTACGGTGTCGCTCGAGACACGGGGTGCCGCATCCAGCGGCTGAGATCACACCCGTCGAACCTGCTCGAGCTCGTACTCGCGAAGGGATCGTCCATGGAAACCGCTGCGCCCTCCCCTGCCTGGGCCCACCGAACCGCCGAACTGCTCGAGGCCGTGCGTGCCCGGGCGCCGCTGGTGCAGTGCATCACGAACACCGTGGTGCAGAACGTCACGGCGAACGTGCTGCTCGCACTCGGGGCCTCGCCCGCGATGGTCGATGTGCCGACCGAGGCGGGGCCGTTCGCCCGCGTCGCCGATGCCCTGCTGGTGAACACCGGCACCCCACACGCCGAACCGCGGGTCGCCGCGCTCGAGGCCGTGCACGCCGCCCGTGACGCGGGGACCCCGTGGGTCCTCGACCCGGTGGCGGTCGGCTCGCTGCCGGTGCGGACCGCCCTGGCGCGCGATCTGCTCGCGCTGCGCCCGACGGTGCTGCGGGGCAACGCGTCCGAGGTGCTCGCCCTGCTCGGCGACTCGGCCGGTGGCCGCGGGGTCGACAGCACGGTGGGCACGGAGGACGCCCGGGTCGCGTCCGTCGCCGCTTCGGACGGGAGGCTCGTGGCCGCGGTGGCCGTGTCGGGTGCGGTCGACCTGCTGGTCGCGCCCGGCATCGGTGTGGTCCGGGTCGCGAACGGGACCGACCTGCTGACGCGGATCACCGGTGGCGGGTGTGCGCTCGGCGCGGTCGTCGCCGCGTTCACGTCGGTCGCGCCGGAGGACGCGGGTGCCGCTGCCGTCGCCGCCACCGCCGTGCACACGATCGCCGCGGAGCTCGCGGCGCGGGATGCCGGTGGGCCGGGGACCTTCCAGCCGCTGTTCCTCGACCGGCTCGCGTCGCTGACCCCGGACGACGTCGTCCGCGAGGCCCGGATCACGGTCGAGACGGCTCCTGCGGTCGATGCCCGGGCGGTGTCCGCATGAGCACCCTGGAGTCCGCCGGGTTCGGCGTCTACCTGGTGACCGACGGTGCCCTGGCCGACCGGCACGGCATCGGGGTGCTCGGGGTCGTCCGTGCCGCGGTGCACGCCGGGGTCCGGATCGTGCAGGTGCGGGACAAGGACGCCTCGGCGCGTGACCTGCTGGCACTCACCGCGGCCGTCGCCGACGCCGTCGGGGACCGTGCGACGGTGGTGGTCGACGACCGGCTCGACGTCGCCCTCGCCGCACGGCACGCCGGACACCGGGTCGCGGGCGTGCACCTCGGCCAGTCCGACGTCCCCGTGACCGCCGCCCGTGCCCTGCTCGGAGCGGACGCCCACGTCGGTCTCACCGCGAACACGCTCGCGCACCTGGCTGCGGTCGACCGACTCCCCCGCGGCACCGTGGACCTGCTCGGCGTCGGGGTCGTGCACCCCACCGCGACGAAGGCGGACCACCCGCCGGCGCTCGGCTACGACGGGTTCGCCCGGCTGGCCGCCGCGACCGACGTGCCGTGCGTGGCGATCGGTGGGGTGACCCTCGACGACGTCGCGCCGCTCCGGGCTGCCGGTGCCGCGGGCGTCGCGATCGTCTCCGGCATCTGCGCAGCGGCCGACCCCGGATCCGCGGCGGCGGCGTACGTGGCCGCGTGGGGCCCTGGACCCGGCCACGGGGCGGAGGCGAGGCCGTCAGATGCTGGCGATCCGTCCCTCCAGGCCGACGCCACGCACCACGGGGCGGACGCATGAGCGTCCCACGGGTGCTGACCATCGCCGGGACCGACCCGACGGGCGGGGCCGGGATGCAGGCGGACCTCAAGGCGATCGCCGCGCACGACGGGTACGGGATGGGGGTCGTGACGGCGCTCGTCGCGCAGAACACGCACGGGGTGCGGTCGGTGCACGTGCCGGACGTCGGGTTCCTGCGGGAACAGCTCGACGCGGTGTCGGACGACGTCGTGGTCGACGCGGTGAAGATCGGGATGCTCGGCACCGCCGACGTCGTGCGGGTCGTGACGGACTGGCTGCGGGAGCACCGGCCGCCGGTGGTCGTCGTCGACCCGGTGATGGTGGCGACGAGCGGGGACCGGCTGCTCGACGAGGACGCAGCCTCGGCGATGGGTGCGCTGTTCGGGCTCGCCGACCTGGTGACGCCGAACGGGGCCGAGCTCGTGGTGCTGGCGGAACTGGCCGGGTCCGGTGTGCCCGGTCGTGGTGCGTCGGCGTCGGCTTCGTCGCTGGCGGCGGCGCGTGCGGTGGCGGCGCGCTGGGACGTCCTGGTGCTGGCGAAGGGCGGGCACGACGAGGGGCCGACCTCGGACGACGTGCTCGTGGCACCGGACGGCACCGTGCGGGTGTTCACCGGTCCCCGGGTCACGACGACGAACACGCACGGCACCGGGTGCTCGCTCTCCAGTGCGATCGCGACGCTCGCCGCGCGGCACGGCGACTGGGAACTCGCGGTCGGCGTGGCGAAGGAGTGGCTGACGGCGGCGCTGCGCGGGGCCGACGCACTGTCGGTCGGGAGCGGCAACGGCCCGGTCGACCACGGAGCGCAGACGCGGGCAGCCCTGCCGGCGCTGTCGTACACGGACGTGTGGTGGGCGGATGCGGCGTCGGTGCTGCAGGAGACGATCGGCTGCGCGTTCCTGGTGGGGCTCCGGGACGGGACGCTCGAGCCGGAGGTGTTCGCGGGCTACCTGGCGCAGGACGTCCACTACCTGCGGGCGTACGAGCGGCACCTGGCGGCACTCGGGGTCGGTGCGCGCGGTGCTGGTTCGGGTGCTGGTGCTGCGTTCTGGGCGGCGGCTGCGCAGGGGTGTGCCGACGAGGCGCGCGACCTGCACCACCGTCGGCTGGCCGATTCGCACGCCGACGATCCCGTGCATCCCACGTGTGCCGGGTACCTCGCGCACCTACAGCAGGCCGCCGACTCCGGCTCCCGTGCGGTGCTCGCCGCCGCGGTGCTGCCCTGCTTCCGGGTCTACGCCTGGGTCGGGTCGCAGCTCGGGGTCGCGCCGGACGGGCACGCCTTCGCGGACTGGATCACGGCGTACGGTGACCCGGGGTTCGCGGCGTCGAGCGCCGAGGCGACCCGGCTCGTCGAGGAGGCAGCCCGTGCGGCGACACCCGACGAGCGGGGGCGGATGGCGCGGGCGTTCCGGCGTTCGGCGGAGTGGGAGCTCGCGTTCTTCCGGATGCCGACGGCAGGGGCTGCTGGTGCCGGGGCCACCGCGGCTGCGGGCGACGCGGTCACGGCGGGCGGTGCGGTCGGTGCCGCCGCGGCTGCGGGCGACGCGGTCGGTGCCGCCGAAGCGACACTGCTGCACTGACGGCCGTCGAACACCCCGCGAAAGCGACAGATGTCCGGAGAAGTTCCGCGGGGATCTGTCGCTTTCGGGAACGGGGCGCGCCGACACAGGCCGGCGACCGGGGCTAGCCGGCGACCGGCGGCAGCCGCACCAGTTCGACGGACAGGTCGGTGCCGTTGACCGTGCCGCGCATCCACGTGTGGTCGGGCTGGCGACGGCGGTCGGTCGGCGAACCGGGGTTCAGCAGGCGCATCCCCGACGGCGCCACGGTGTCCCACGGGATGTGCGAGTGGCCGAAGACGAGCACGTCGGTGTCCGGGTACTCGGCGTCCATCCGGCGCTCCCGACCGGTCGACGCCCCGGTCTCGTGCACCAGGGCGAAGCGCAGGTCCTCGACACCGAACCGGGCGACGAGCGGCAGCCGGTCGTCGAACTCCGGACCGTCGTTGTTGCCCCGCACGCCTTCGAACCGGCTGGACCGCGCCTGCACGGCGTCGAGGGTGGCCAGGTCGACCCAGTCCCCCGCGTGCACCACGAGGTCGGCCGCGTCGACGTCGTGCCACAGTCCGGGCGGCAGGTCCTTCGCGCGCTTCGGCAGGTGCGTGTCGGACAGCAGGAGGAACGACGTCGTCACGACTCGGTGGGTGCCGGCATCGGGAGCCCGGCCTCGTCCGAGGCGCCGAGGCGCTCCAGCAGCCCGGCGAGCAGTGCGATGTCGTCGTCCGACCAGTCGGCGAGCCGTTCGTCGAGCGCGTCCCGGTGCAGCTGCACCGACCGCTCGAGCGCGGCGCGGCCGGCGTCGGTCGCCTCGAGCGGCTTCGCGTTGCCGCTGCCGCCGTCGGTCGTCCGCACCAGTCCGGTCGCGAGGAGCCCGGACAGCTGCCGCGAGATCGTCGAACGGTTCAGGCGCAGGTAGCGGGCGATGTCGATGGCCATGCAGCCCGGGTGCTGGACGACGAAGTCGACGAGGGACTGGTCGACGACGCTCAACACCTGGTCGGAGCCGCGGGCACGGATGCTCGCCCGACGGGTGATGCGGGCGAGCTCGGTGTACGCCCGGCTGATGTCGCTGTTGCGGACCCTCGAACTCGGGTGGTCCATGGTGGCTCCAGCCTGTCTGTGCCGGCGCCGGCCGGCGGTCTTCTGGTCCGGTCACACTACCGGCGGGTCCGCGGAGAGTGGGGTCAGCGACCGGCCGCGGCAGCCTGCAGTGCGGGGATGTCCAACTTGACCATCTGCATCATGGCCTCGAACACGCGGGCATTCGCCTCCGGATCACCCGATCCGCTCATCAACTCCCCCAGCATCGACGGGGTCACCTGCCACGCCAGACCCCAGCGGTCGGTCAACCACCCGCACGCCGTCGGGCTCCCGCCGTCGGCGAGCAGGGCGTCCCACAGCCGGTCGAGCTCGTCCTGCGTGTCCACGTCGATCTGGAACGAGACCGCGTCGGTGTGCGGGTGCCCGGGGCCGCCGTTCATCGCGCGGTACGGGGCACCGAGCAACGTGAACTCGACGACGAGGGCACGACCGTCGGGCATCCGGCTCACGCTGTCGACGCGGCTGTCGGGGAACAGTCCGACGTAGTACTCGGCCGCCTGTTCGGCCTGGTCGTCGTACCAGAGGAACGGGGTGATGGTGGGCACGGGGAGCCCCTTCGTTCGGTGCTCAGTCCGCGGCGCTGCGGCTGAGCAGGTCGGCTTTCTCGGGGTGTTCGTCGAACCACTTGCCGACGAACCAGCACATCGGGACGATGCGCTTCGTGGTCGACGACTCGACGTCGGCGACGGCGTACTCGACGAGCTGCGCCGCGTAGCCGTGGCCGCGGTGCTTCGGGACCGTGTAGGTGTGCGGGAAGGCAACCGCGTCACCGTTCACCCGGTAGTCGAGCACGCTCACGAGCTCGCCGCCGACGTACATCGCGTAGCGGTCCTGGTCGGTCTCGTCGCGGAACTCGTGGTCCATGCCGCCATCATGCTCCCGGCGGGGCGTTCGCGCCTCCCGGGGAATGCACGACGGCGGGCAGCGTTGCAGGGACACCATGACAACCATCGGAATCATCGGCGCCGGCAACATCGGATCCCAGGTCGCACGACTCGCGGTACGGAACGGCCACCAGGTCGTCATCGCGAATTCCCGCCGCCCGGAGACCCTGACCGACCTGGTCACGGAACTCGGCGACGGCGCACGCGCAGCGACCCGCGACGAGGCAGCCGCAGCGGGCGAGATCGTCGTCGTGACGGTGCCGCTCGCCGCGATCGAGACGATCCCCGTCGAGCCCCTCGTCGGCAAGGTCGTCATCGACACGAACAACTACTACTGGGAGCGCGACGGCCACATCGCCGCCCTCGACGACCAGTCCACGACCACGGCCGAGATGCTGCAGGACCACCTGCCCGGCGCCCGTGTCGTGAAGGCGTTCAACCACATCGGCGCCGACGACCTGACCGGCCACGCGACGCCCGCCGGCACCCCTGATCGTCGTGCCCTGGTCATCGCCGGCGACGACGACTCCGCCAAGCAGACCGTCGCCGAGCTCATCGACGCGTTCGGCTTCGACGTCGTCGACGCCGGACCGCTCGCCGAGGGCTGGCGCATCCAGCGAGACACCCCCGGCTACGGCCCGCGGATGACCGCCGGCGAGCTGCGCGACGCCCTGGCCGCCGCGACGCGCTAGTCCGCAGCGCCGCGCGGCACCGCACCGCCGCTGTACCGCGCCGCCGACGCCGTTTCGCGCTGAGCGACACCCCACGGGCTCCGCAGCCCGTGACCTGTCGCTCAGCGCGAAACAACCGGGCGCGAAACCACCCGGCGCGAAGGCCCGCTCAGGCCCGGTCGAAGATCGTCGTCATGTCGGCGATGTCGTCCTCGGTCGGCGTCCACGTCGTGCCCGCCTCGACGTTCTGCATGATCTGCTCCGGCTTCGTGGCGCCGGCGATGACGCTCGAGAGCCCCGGCTGCGCCAGCAACCACGCGAACGTCGCCTGCAGCATCGTCACACCCCGGTCGTCGCAGAACCGCTGGTAGTCGTCGAGCACGTCCCACGGGGCGTCCTCGAGCACCTGCGGCTTCGAGGTCGTCAGCCGCCCGTCGGCCGGACCGCCCGCCTTCGTGTACTTGCCGGTGAGCAGCCCGTTGTAGAGCGGGAAGAACGGCAGGAACCCGAGCGCGTACGCCCGCACCGCCGGCAGGACCTCGGCCTCGGCGTCCCGGGCGAGCGGGCTGTACTCGTTCTGCGCGGACACGAACGCGGTGGTCCCGGCGATCGACGCCGTGAGTTCGGCCTCGGCGATCTGCCACCCAGCGAAGTTCGAGTGCCCGACGTAGCGGATCTTGCCCTCGCGGACCAGGTCGTCGAGGACCGACAGGGTCTCCTCGATCGGCGTCACCTCGTCGGGCCGGTGCATCTGGTACAGGTCGATCCAGTCCGTGCCGAGGCGGCGGAGCGACGACTCGACCGCGAGCCGCACGTACCGGCGGGACCCGCGGACGCCCCAGTCCGGGCCGTTCGCGCCCTGCATGTCCATGCCGAACTTCGTGGCGAGGACGATCTCGTCACGGCGGCCGCGGATCGAGCGTCCGAGCATCTCCTCGGACATTCCCGGCACGCCGCCGTAGATGTCCGCGGTGTCGAAGAGCGTCACCCCGGCGTCCAGGGCCGCAGCGACGACGGCGTCGGTGCCCTCCTGCGACTCGGACGCGGTTCCCCGCCGCCCGAAGTTGTTGCAGCCGAGGCCGACGGTGGAGACGACGAGCCCCGAGGGGCCCAGGGGACGGTGTTCGATTCCGGTCATCACCCGAACGTACCGGCGACCCCGAACTGGGGCTGCGATCCACACAGCGGTTGCCGCTACAACTGAGCATGGATCAGTCGACGGAAGGAGCGCCGCAGTGGCAGCGCATCGCATGCCCGAATCGGACCGGCCCCGTCGGCCCGTCCCGGCCTGGGTGACCGCGCCGCCCGTCGACGAGGTCGCGCCCGAGCGGGTCGCCGCCGCCGGTCACGTGAACGCCTCCGGCCGGGAGGCCCGCCCCACCCCCGCCTCGTCACGCGCCGCCCACGCGGCGCCGGTCCCACCGACCACGGTCGCCCCGGCAGGGAACGCCGCGGCTGAGCAGGCGCCCGCCGCGCATGTGCCGGCCGCGCACGCACCGACGTCCGAGCCCGCGTCGATCGCCGCACTGGTCGAGGCCGACGCCCCCGTGCCCGACTTCCCGCCGCAGCAGGAACTGCTGCCCCCGGCCCCGACGTCGCCGAACGTGCACACCGTGCCGTTCGAGACCCCCGCGGTGCCGCCGTCGTCGGTCGTCCCCGCCTCCGGGCTCGTGGTGCCGGTCTCCCCGGTCGCCGCCGCACCCGCCTCGGCGGACGCGACACTGCTCGTCGCGCCGCTCACCACCCCCTCGCCGGAGGCGTCCCCGGCACCGCCGACCGCCGCACCCGCGGTGCCCGTCGCCGGACAGCCCCGGTTCTCGGTGCCCGGCCTCGAACACGTGGTCGTCGAGGGCACCGAACCCGAGCCCGTCGGCCCGATCGGCTACCGGACACCCCGACGCTTCGCCCACCAGCAGGCCGCCGCACGGTCGGCAGCACCCACACCCGCAGCCGCGGGGTCGTTCGACGCCGTGCTGCACGCGGCGCCGACCACCGCCGCTCTCGGCGGCACCGCCGTCGCGACCCCGAAAGCCCGGGCGACCACGGCCCTGGTCGCACCCACCCCGGTGCCGCAGGGTGCCGGCGGGGGCGAGGCGGGCCTCCCGACCGAACTGCTCGACCAGCCCGTGGCCGCAGCCGCCCTGCCAGAGCCACGCCGTGCGCTCGGTGCGACCGCCGGCGCAGTGCTCGGCGCCGTCGCCGGGATCGCGACGATCGGTCTGGCGGCCTGGTGGTTCACCGCTCCCGCGACCGTGCACGGCGTCGCCGTGGTGCTCGGACTGCTCGCGCTGGTCCTCTCGATCGTGACGCTGCGCGACCGCACGGCCACGTGGCAGCGGCCGGTCGCGCTGCTCGGCGCCGTGCTCGGTGGCGTCGGTACGGTCGTGCTGCTGTGGGCGGTCGCGGCGGCGCTGCTGCCGCTCGCGGGCGTGACGCTGCCGGACGTCACCGGCACCGGCACGACCCCGACGCTCGCCCCGTAGCGCCGCGAGCGCTCAGACGCCGTCGTCTCGGCAGGACGCCGCGTCGACGTCGAGACGCCCCCGAAAGTCGCGGCGTCTCGACGGCTCGGCGGTGTCGAGACAACACGCCGGCGTCTCGCTGCGGGCACCAGCCCGAACACGCCGGCGTCTCGCCGCCGATGCACGCGCTCAGACGGCGCGGACGACCCCGCGGGACAGGATCGCGTTCGTCAGCGCGTCGATCGGCTCCCGCTGCACCGTCGGGTTCGCGATGAGGACGTAGTCCACCGCCGGCAGGTCAGGCAGCCCGAGCCGCTGGGACACCTTCACCAGGTCGGCCGGGATCAGCGAGTGCGGGAACACCGCGACGCCGATGCCCGCGCGCACCGCGGCGAGCACCCCGTTGACGTCGCGGGTGTTGCAGGTGATCCGCCAGGTGCGGCCGGCGGCCTCGAGGGCGTCGATCGCCATCTGCCGGCTGATGCTCGGCGCCTGGTACGCGATCAGCGGGACGGGTTCACCGGGCTCCAGGGCGATGCCGTCCTGCGCCATCCACACCATCTGGTCGGTGGCGACCCGGGTGCCCTCGGCGGACTCCCCCGCCGTCTGCTTGATGAACACCAGGTCGAGCTGGCCGGCGTGCACCCGGCGGAGCAGCGGTGCCGACTGGTTCACCGTGAGCTCGAGGTTCACCTGCGGGTGCAGCCGTCGGAAGTCCCGCAGGATCCGCGGCAGCTGGGTGATGGCGAGGTCGTCCGCCGCCCCGAACCGCAGCCGCCCGCGGGTGGCCGCGCCGGAGAAGTAGGCGTCGGCGGTGGCGTGCGCGGCGAGGATCGTCCGTGCGAACCCGGCCATCGCGTCCCCGTTGTCGGTCAGGGCGACGCCGCGGGTGTCCCGGGCGACCAGGGTGCGCGCCACCGCGGTCTCCAGGCGCCGGACGTGCTGGGACACCGTCGGCTGGCTGATGCCGAGCCGGGTGCCGGCCTGCGTGAAGCTGCCGGTCTCCGCCACGGCCAGGAACGTCTGCAACAGGACCGGATCGAGCACGTCGCGCCTTCCGTCGGTGCGACCTCATTCGACATCGCAATGGAGTGATAGCCACCATAGGGGTATCGAATGGCCCGGCGCCACGTAGTTTCGTTGGGGTACCAGATCCACACCGACGTCCGGAGAACCCCGCACCGTGAGCGCGTCACCGACGACCCTCCCCCCGCCCACCGAACCGCTCCCGATCCAGGCCACGCGACCGCCGTGGCGCCACACGCTCATCGCCCTGTCCGTGCCGAACTTCCGGCTGTTCACGGCGACCAACCTGGTGGCGATGACCGCCGGCTGGATGCAGCGCATCGCGCAGGACTGGCTCGTGCTGCAGCTGACCGGGTCGGTCGCGCAGGTCGGCATCACGGTCGCCTGCCAGTTCGCGCCGATGCTGCTGTTCGGGCTGCTCGGCGGCGTCCTGGTCGACCGGTTCTCGAAGCGCGCGCTCATGATGATCACGCAGGGAGCCTTCGCGGTGCTGTCCGCGCTGCTCGCCGTCCTGACACTCGCCGGCGTCGTCGAGGCGTGGCACATCTGGGTGATCGCGTTCCTGGTCGGCATGGTCACCGTGATCGACAACCCGGCACGGCAGGTGTTCGTCACCGAGATCGTCGGGCACAAGCACCTGCGGAACGCCATCAGCGTGAACTCGTCGGTGTTCCAGCTGGGCGGCATGATCGGTCCGGCACTGTCCGGTGCCCTGTTCGTCGCGGTCGGCGCGGGGTGGTCGTTCGGCGTGAACGCGATCGCCTGCGTCGCCGTCGTCGTGACGCTCGGGTTCCTGAAGGTCTCCGAACTGCACCGCACACCCCCGGCGCCCCGCGGCAAGGGGCAGCTCGTGGAGGGCCTCCGCTACGCCGTGCACAAGCCGACGATCATCGTGCCGGTGATCCTCGTCGCGTTCTTCTCGGTGTTCGCGCTGACGATGCCCGTGCTGCTGTCCGCCTTCGCGTCACAGGTGTACGACGTCGGCGCTGGCGGCTACGGGGTGTTCAACTCCGCCGTGGCGATCGGCGCCCTGGTCGGTGCACTGCTCTCCACCCGGAGGGCCGTCGTCCGGCTCCGCACCATCGTCGGCGGGGTGTTCTGGACGGGCGTGCTGCTCGTCGTCTCGGGGTCGATCCCGGCGATCGCACCGTTCACCGTCGCGCTCGTGGCGGTGGGGATGTCGCAGCTGCTGTTCCAGACCGCGTCGAACTCGCTCGTGCAGCTGTCGTCGAACGTGGCGATCCGCGGCCGGGTGATGTCGCTCTACGTCCTCGTGCTGCTCGGTGGACAGGCGATCGGCGGACCGCTGATGGGCCAGATCGTCGACCGCTTCGGTGCGCACGTGGGGATGATGGTCGCCGGAGGCGTGCCGGCCGCGGCCGCCGCCGTGATCGCGCTCGTGCTCGCCCGCCGGGGCGGCCTGCACCTGGCGGTGCGGATGCGCCACCACCTGCCGGTGCCGGCGATCGTTGCGCACTGACGGGGGCCCTGGCGGTGACCACCCGCCGGCCTGGAGGCCCGTGGCGGCTCCGTCCCGCGCCTCCCGTCCGCCCGTTGGTCGCGTCGGGCGGTACGCAAGACACCGGTGTTCACGCTCGACGCCGCGGGATCCCGCGGTGTGTTGCGTGAACACCGGTGTCTTGCGAGGGGCAGTGCCTCAGTAGGCGACGCCGAAACGCGTCTGGTGGTGCGCCGGGGTGACGATCTCGTCGACGAACGCGATCGCGTAGTCGGCGCCGGAGATGTCCGAGTTGCCCTCGGCGTCGGCGAGCAGGACCTCGTCCGAGGCGCGGTAGGTGCCGCGACGCTCGCCCGGGTTGTAGCTACCGAAGGCCGCGGCGGGGCTCACGTAGAACCAGTCGACCTCGGTGTCCGACGCACGGAGGGCGTCGAGGATCTGCGCGTGGCTCTTCGCCTCGCCCTTGAAGGCGTCCGGGAAGCCGTCGGTGTCGAAGAGGCGGGGGCCGTCCTCGGACACGCGCATCGAGCCGGCACCGCCGACGATGCCGAGCCGCGCACCGGCTGCAGCGGCGGCGTCGACGAAGTGCTGGAACTTGTCCTTCAGCTCGCTGCCGTCGGCCTGCACGGCGTGGAGCGAGACGATGACGACGTCGGCACCCTTGGTGACCTCGGACACGAAGTCGGCGTCGAACGCGTCACCCTGCGCCAGGGTCAGGCCCTCGGCCGGCTCGAGCTTGCTCGTGTCGCGGGCGACCGCGGTGACGGTGATGCCGCGGGAGAGTGCCTCGTGGGTGATGGCGGAGCCGGCGTAGCCGGTGCCTCCGAAGACGACGATGTTGGTCATGGTGTTCCCTTCGTGGACGTGCTGGGCGTCGGTGACGTTGACAGTCACCGTACAAGAGTTACTCTCTTTGAGTAAGTAGGCACCTGGCGGTGCGTGACGGAGGACACCATGTCAGCACTCGAGTACAGCCCCTACGCGGCGGACTGCCCCAGTCGGCAGCTGCTCGACCGCATCGGCGACCGGTGGAGCGTGCTGACGATCGGCGCCCTCGCCGACGGTCCCGCACGGTACTCGGCGGTGGCGGCCCGGGTGCAGGGGGTCTCGCAGAAGATGCTCACCCAGACGCTGCGGGCCCTCGAGCGCGACGGCATGGTGACGCGAACGGTGTTCCCCGAGATCCCGCCGCACGTGGAGTACGAGCTGACCGAGCTCGGGCGGTCGCTGCGCACGGTGCTCGTGCCACTGGAGGACTGGGCCACCACGCACATGCCCGACGTCGCGGTGGCGCGCGAAGGGTACGACGCGCGCTGAGGCGGTGCGCGGGCGCGGGGCGCGCTGGGCGCTTGGTGAGCAGAAACGGTCGGGTCCGAGGACCGCACGCGACACCTTCTGCTCACGATGTGGCCCCGCGGCCCACGCACTCGGAATCCCCGACGGCGACGAGTGGTTGCCTGGGGACATGCGATCGATCGTCTACACGAAGCCCGGTGCCAGCAACGTCCTCGAACTCGTCGAGCGGGAGATCCCGGAGCCCGGTGCCGGTGAGGTCCGCGTCCGCGTCGTCGTCTCCGGCGTCAACCCGACCGACTGGAAGGCCCGTGCCGGCGGCACGTACGGCGACGGACTGCCGTTCCCCGAGATCACGCCGAACCAGGACGGCGCCGGTGTCGTCGACGCCGTCGGCCCCGGAGTCGACGGGCTGACCGTCGGTGACCGCGTGTGGCTCTTCATGGCGGCTGCGTCACGGCCGACCGGCACGGCACAGGAGTACACGGTCGCGCCCGAGTCGCGCGTGGTCCCGCTGCCCGACGGCGTCTCGTTCGACGTCGGCGCCTCGCTCGGCGTCCCCGCAATGACGGCGCACCGGGCCCTCACCACCCACGAGGACGGCCCCGCGCGCCTGGGCCCCGGAGCCCTCGACGGCTTCACCGTGCTCGTCGCCGGCGGCGCAGGAGCCGTGGGGCACGCCGCGATCCAGCTCGCCCGCTGGGCCGGAGCGACCGTCATCACGACGATCAGCTCGGACGCGAAGGCAGCACTGGCGACTGCGGCCGGCGCCCACCACGTCGTGAACTACCGCGAGGAGGACGCCGCCGAGCGCATCCGGGCGATCGCGCCGGACGGTGTCGACATCGTCGTCGAGGTGTCGATCCCGCAGAACGCCGCGCTGGTCGCCGACGTGCTGGCGAACCACGGTGTCGTGTCGATCTACGCGAACAACGGCGGCGACGAGGCGAGCCTGCCGATCCGCCCGAACATGAGCGTGAACGCCCGCTACCAGTTCCTGCTGCTCTACACGATCGGCGACGAGGCGCTGTCCGCGGCGGCCGAGGACGTCACCGAGGCGCTGCACGACGGTGTGCTGCCGGTCGGCGAGGACGCCGGGCTCCCGCTCACCCGCTTCGCGCTCGAGCAGACCGCCCAGGCGCACGACGCGGTCGAGCAGGACACGGTCGGCAAGGTGCTCATCGACGTGACCGAGGCGCCGTAGCTGCGACATCGGAGCCGGCTCCGGCTCCGGCTCGGGCTCGCAGACGACGAACGGCTCCCACGCATGCGTGGGAGCCGTTCGTCGTGGACGATGCGGGAGGGGTCAGCGACCCAGACGCGCGGCGATCGCTGCGGTGACCCGGAGCCGGGCTGCAGCGCGCTCGCGTTCGATGTTGGCGGCGATGACGTCGAGGTCTTCGTAGTCGGCGTCGGTGGTGGTGTCGTTCCAGTTCGGCGAGGAGATCCGGGCACGCCCGAACGACGGCGGAGCAGGGTTCACGGTCGTCATGGGGGCATCGTACGTCGAGCGTCCGACAGAGCGTGTGAGCATCACGGGCCTTTCCTTGGATTGCGGTCGCGCTCGGGGAACGAGTAGGTCAACGAGAACGCGACGGCCATGAACGACGCCATCATCGCGATGTTCTTGGCGTCGAGTTCGGTGAAGGCGTCGGGGACCGGGGAGTCGACGGTGAGCATGCCGAACGAGTACTGGTCGGACCGGATCACCACCGAGACGTACGAGGTGTACCGCGGCTCGAAGCCCGGCAGGTCCTGGTCGACGTCCACGTCGGCCGAGCGGTCACCGACGATCCGGGGTGATCCCCCGACCAGCACCCACTCGAGGTTGCGGTCGCCGTAGGGCGTGCCCGCTCGGAAGACCCCGGCGGTGTCGCCGGCGCCACCGTGACCGATCGGCTCGAGCGCCCGCAGATCGGTGGACAGCTGGTACACGTTGGCGCGGACGTCGGGCACCTTCGGCAGCAGGTAGAACGCCAGGGCCACGGCGACGCGGTCGGCGACGACCGAGAGTTCGCCGTGGCGCTCGGACCGGGGCAGCTCGGTGAACCGGACGAGCCGGGTGGCGATCTGGCCGAACGCGTACCGGACCGCCGTCGACTGCTCGAGCTCCGCCGCGGTGGCGTTGTCCTCGGCCACCGACCGGGCGGCGTCGCTGCGCCGGGTCCGGACCACCTGCACGGTCACGGCGCCGACGAGCACGACGAGCCCGAACGCGACGAGCGACAGCCGGACCGCCGGCGTGACGAACAGGTTCGGCAGCTGGAACGCCGCGGTGGGCGCAGCAGCCACCACGATCGGCCACACGACCGTGCCGACCCGTCCTGAACGCTGGTTCCCCATGACCACGACGCTAGGTCACGCCACCGACGCGGACGGAGTTGTCCACAGGCGGGTTCTCCACAGGACGCACCGGCCTCCACCGGCCCGTCGCACGCAGCTGGTAAGCAGGACCCATGACCGACGTCAGCACGCCCGTTCCCGGATCCAGAGCCCTCGTCCTCGGTGGCGGAGGTGTCGCCGGCATCGCGTGGGAAGTCGGCGTCCTCGTCGCCCTGCAGGAAGCCGGCGTCGACCTCGACGCCGCCGACCTCGTCGTCGGCACCAGCGCCGGCAGCGTCGTCGGCGCGTTCGTCCGGAACGGTGCCGTCCAGCAGGCCTACGACCAGCAGCACACCCCGGCGCCGACCACCTACGAAGAGCCGGCCCCCATCGACGTCGAGGCCGTGCAGCAGCACATCGGCGCAGCACTGCAGGGTGCGACCGGCGAGCAGGACGCCCGCGCTCGACTCGGCCAGGCCGCCCAGCAGGTCGTCGGCGGGCAGAGCGACGACGAGCGGACGGCGACCTTCGGCGAGACGCTCCCGTCCACCGAGTGGCCGGAGAAGCCGCTCGCCGTCACCGCGGTCGACGCCACCGACGGCACCTTCCGCCTGCTGACGGCGGCCGACGGCGTACCGCTCCCCCGTGCGGTCGCGGCCAGCTGCTCGGTGCCCTTCGTCTGGACGCCGGTCGCCATCGACGGCCGCCCGTACGTCGACGGTGGTGTCCGCTCGGGCACCAACGCCGACGCCGCCGCCGGGTACGAGCGCGTGCTCGTCATCGCCTGCGGCCCCGAGGGCCCGTCACCGTGCGGGCCCTGGCTCGACGTCGCCGTCGAGACCCTGCGGGCCGGCGGATCGTCGGTCGAGGTCGTGGTGGCGGACAGCGCGTCCCAGCAGGCCTTCGGCACGAACTCGCTCTCGCTCGCCACCCAGGCACCGTCGGCCGAGGCCGGCCACGCCCAGGGCACCGCGGTCGCCGAGCAGGTCGCCGCCTTCTGGGCCGAGGACCTGGCGAGCGTGCACGCATGAGCACCCCGTTCTCCGACCTCGACCAGTACGTCGCGCTCCCCCGCGTCGACGGCATCGACATCAGCCCCGACGGCACCCGCGTCGCCCTGACGGTCAGTGCCCTCGACCCCGACGGCACCGGGTACCGCCGGTCGATCTGGCAGGTACCAGCAGCCCCGGCGGAGGACACGGACGACGCCGGCACACCCGCCGCACGCCCGGTCCGCCTCACGCGCTCCGCCAAGGGCGAGGGCGGCATCGCCTTCACCCGCACCGGCGACCTGCTCTTCGTCTCCGCCCGGCCCGACGCCGACGCCACCGACCTCGAGACAGCCCAGCTCTGGGTGCTGCCCGCGAACGGTGGCGAGGCACGTCCGCTCACCCGCCTGGCCGGGGGCGTCGGTGGGGTCCTGGCCACCGCGGCCTCGTCGGACGTCGTGGCGCTGACCGCCGACCTGCTGCCGGGGGCCGGCTCCGATCCCGCGACCGTGCTCGAGGCCGACGCGGAGCTCCGGAAGAGCCGGAAGGACAAGCAGGTCCGCGCGATCCTGCACGAGACCTACCCGGTCCGGTACTGGGACCACGACCTCGGGCCGGCCCAGACGCACGTGCTGACGCTCGACACGGCCGACAGCGACAGCGACACCGGCAGCGACGCCGTCGGCGCCAGCGCCGAGCCCGTCCAGCCCGTCGACCGCACACCGGCCCCCGGACGCTCGCTCGACCACGTCGACGGGGCGCTCACGCCCGACGGTTCGGTCCTGCTGGCCTCCGTCGGCGTCCAGGAGGCCCGTGGGGACCGCTCGACGCTCGTCACCATCGACCTGTCCAACGGCCACCGCACGGTGCTGTTCGACGACGTCGACGTCGACCACGAGATGCCGGCGCTCAGCCACGACGGCCGGACGATCGCCTGGGTCCGCACCGTCCGCTCCACACCCGCCGGCGCGAACCAGCAGGAGGTCTGGGTCGCCGGCATCGACGGCTCCGACGCCCGCCGCGTCGCGACCGACTGGGACCGCTGGCCGAGCCAGCTCGTGTTCGAACACGGCGACCGCGCGCTCCTGGCGGTCGCCGACCAGGACGGCCGCGCGCCGGTCTTCCGCATCCCCCTCGACGGCGGCGCCGTCGAGCAGCTGACGCACGACGACTGGGCGTACTCGAGCCTGCGCGTGGCGGCGGCGACGGGCGTGGTCGTGGCGCTCCGGGCCTCCTGGGCGGCTCCGCTGCACCCGGTGCGGATCGCGACGGACGGCACGGTGACCCCGTTGGCGACTCCGGCGACCCTGCCGGACGTGCCCGCCCACCTGGAAGAGGTCGAGACGACCGCAGCCGACGGCGCCCGCGTGCGCGGCTGGCTGGTCGTGCCCGAGGGTGAGGGGCCGCACCCGCTCGTCCTGTGGATCCACGGCGGACCGCTCAACTCGTGGAACCAGTGGTCCTGGCGCTGGAACCCGATGCTGCTCGCAGCCCGCGGGTACGCCGTGCTGCTGCCCGACCCCGCGCTGTCCACCGGCTACGGGCTCGACTTCGTGAACCGTGGCTGGAACGCCTGGGGCCAGGCGCCGTACACCGACCTGATGGCGATCACCGACGTGGTCGAGGCGCGGGCGGACATCGACGCGACCCGCACCGCCGCGATGGGCGGGTCGTTCGGCGGGTACATGGCGAACTGGGTCGCCGGGCACACCGACCGGTTCCGGGCGATCGTCACCCACGCGAGCCTGTGGGCGCTCGACCAGTTCAACGGCACGACGGACTCGTCGCAGTACTGGTCGTCGATCTTCGACGCCGACGGGATCGCGGCGAACGACCCGCACCGGTTCGTGGCCGAGATCACGTCACCGATGCTCGTCATCCACGGCGACAAGGACTACCGGGTGCCGATCGGCGAGGGGCTGCGGCTCTGGTCCGAACTCGCGGAGCACCACGCGGCACCGGACGGCACGATGCCGCACCGGTTCCTGTACTTCCCGGACGAGAACCACTGGGTACTCGCCCCGCAGCACGCCGTGGTCTGGTACGAGACGGTGTTCGCGTTCCTCGGGCAGCACGTGCTCGACCAGGAGTGGGAGCGGCCGGCGCTGCTCGGGTAGCGCACCCGCCCGGCGAACCGGGGCGAGCCGGGTGGGCCGCTAGACGAACGCGGCCTGCCCGGTGATCGCCCGCCCGACGATCAGGGTGTTGACCTCGCGCGTGCCCTCGTACGAGTAGATCGCCTCGGCATCGGCGAAGAACCGGGCCACGCCCTTGTCGAGCACGATGCCGTTGCCGCCCTGTACTTCGCGGCACCAGGCGACGGTCTCCCGCATCTTCGCGGTGGCGAACGCCTTGGCCATCGCCGAGTGCTCGTCACCACCGACCCCGGCGTCCTGCATGGCCGAGGCTTGCGTGCACAGTGCGATCGAGGCCGTGATGTTCGACAGCGACTTGACGAGCAGGTCCTGCACGAGCTGGTGGGCGGCGATCGGCTTGCCGAACTGGATCCGCTCGCGGGCGTAGGCCAGCGCGGCCTCGTACGCACCGACCGCGATGCCGACGGCCTGCCAGGCGACCTCGGTGCGGGTCAGTCGGAGCACCTCGGCGGTCGAGCGGAACGACGTCGCGTTCTGCAGCCGGCGCGACTCGGGCACCCGGACGTCCTGCATGACGATGTCGGCGTTCTGCACCCCGCGCAGGGCGATCTTGTCCTCGATCTTGGTCGCGGTGAAGCCCGCGGTGTCGGTGGTGACGAGGAAGCCCTTGACCTGACCGTCGGCGACGTCCTTCGCCCAGATGACGACGACGTCGGCGAAGGTGGCGTTGCCGATCCAGCGCTTCTCGCCGTCGAGCACCCACTCGTCGCCCTCGCGCCGGGCGGTGGTGCGCAGACCCTTCGCGGAGTCGCTGCCCGAGTACGGCTCGGTGAGCCCGAACGCCCCGACGATCTCACCCGCAGCCATGCGGGGCAGCCACTCGCGCTGCTGTTCGTCACTGCCGGCGACCGCGATCGAGTTCATCGCCAGGCCGGACTGCACGCCGATGAAGGTGGCGACGCTCGCGTCCACGCGTCCGAGTTCGAGGGCCGCCCAGCCGCGGTACACGGCCGAGTTCTCGAACTGCCGCACGAGCGGGACGCCCGGCCCGTACATGCCGAGCTCGGCGAGCGGCGCGATGACCTGCATCGGGAACTCGGCGCGCGCCCAGTACGCGTCGGCGATGGGCGCGACCTCGCGCTCGAGGTACTGCCGGAGCTGCCCGAGCGACGCGCGCTCCTGCTCGGTGAGCTGTTGCTGGAAGCCGTAGAAGTCCGATTCGAGCAGGGGCGTCGCGGGCATCGTCGTTGACATGGGAACCACGATGCATCATTCTCGAAAACGTTGCAAGAGAGGATCGCGTGTACACATCAGACTCTGCGCTGCGCGCCTTCCGGGAGGCCCGTCACACCTTCATCGCCGGCTCGCGGATCGACATGGGGGCGTTGGCTGCCGCACTCGGCGTCGACCGCACGTCGCTGTTCCGCTGGGTCGGCAACCGTGACCGGTTGCTGTCCGAGATCCTGTGGTCCCTCGCAGTCCCGACCCTCGACGGGGCCACCCACGCCGCCGACGAGATCGGGGCGACCGGAGCAGCCCGGCTCGTCGTCGTGCTCGACCGGTTCACCGCCGACCTGATCGACGCCCCGTACTTCCGGGCGTTCCTGACGCGCGAACCCGCTCGGGCGATGCGTCTGCTCACCACCTCGGACAGCGACGTGCAGAGCCGCTTCGTCACCCGGGTGACCGCTCTCATCGAGCAGCAGGAGTCGTCCGGTACGTTCGATCCGGCACCGTTGTCGGCTGAGGAGCTCGCACGGCTGCTCGTCCGGATCTCCGAGTCGTTCACCTACGCCGAGTTCATCTCCGGTGAGACCCCTGATCCCGACCGGGCCCGTGCGGCGTTCGAGTACGTCCTGCGGCCCGACGCGGTGCACGCCACACCCGCACCACCGATCGGAGACCGATGACCATCGACGAGTACCCGTTCCGCCGCTCCTACCCCACCCGGTGGAACGACAACGACATGTTCGGGCACGTCAACAACACGATCTACTACTCGGCGATGGACAACGCGTCGACGTACTGGTTCCGCGAGGCCGCCGGGCTCGACCCGTTCTCGTCGGAGTGGATCGCCGTGCTGGTGTCGTCGAGCTGCCGGTTCGTCGAGTCCGCCGTCTGGCCGGACGTCATCGAGGTCGGGATGCGCTCGAAGCACCTCGGCACCACGAGCCTGTCGTGGGAGTTCGGCCTGTTCCGGCAGTCCGACGGCGCCCTGCTCGCCACCGGTGAGTTCGTGCACGTCATCATCGACCGCGAAGGCGCCCGCCGTCCGATCCCGCTGCCCGCCGAGCTCCGCGAGCTCGTGACCGGCTCGATGATCGCGCAGCAGCCGGCCGTCGCCGACTGACCGGGACCCTCCGCACAACCGAAGTGCCCCCGAACCACGCGATCGCGCGGTTCGGGGGCACTTCGGTTGTGCAAGCGGCGCTGGACCCGAACGCCAGCGCCGCAGTCCGGGGTCAGATCAGGTCGTCGGTCAGGTGGTTCGGCGTGCCGAAGCGGTGCGCCGTGATGGACACCGCCTGCTCGCGGACGAAGGGCAGGATCTCGAGCCGCCCGGCCTCGGTCACGGGGCCGCCGTAGACCGCGACGTCCGGACGACCACCGACGGCCGAGTACAGCGCCGAGGTGTCGCCGCCGATGAGCCGCACCCGCGTCGACGGACCCGAGGCGACCGAGCTCGCGAAGGCCTCGTCGGACACTGTCTGCGACAGCGAGCGGACGATCGGCAGCGAACGGATCGCCGAGGCGACGGACGACGGCAGCGTCGCGGCCGTGGAGACCTCGATCGTCGTGCCGGCACGGAGCGCTGCGGCGACGACGCGGACGAGCTCAATCACGGAGGCGTCAGCGTCCGTGTCCGAGTCGGCGACCGCGGCCAGCCGCACCTGCACCGCCGGGAACGGCAGGTACCGGGCGATGTTCCGCTCGGCGGAGAGCGCCGAGACGTCGGTCGCGGTGCCGAACAGCGTCGACCACGCCTGCTCGTCGGACGCCAGCGCACGGTCGAGCATCGGCGACGCGACCTCGGCAGCCCGGGCGAACGCCGAGACCGGATCCGACACGGCGACACCGGACGCAGCGACCGCCGGTGCGGGCGTCCACGACCCGAGCCCGAGCAGGTAGTTCAGCCCACCGGCCTTCGTGCCGGCGCCCACGGCCGACTTCTTCCACCCGCCGAACGGCTGGCGGCGGACGATGGCGCCCGTGATGCCGCGGTTGACGTAGAGGTTGCCCGCCTGGATCCGCGACAGCCACGTGCCGATCTCGGCCGGGTCGAGCGAGTGCAGGCCCGAGGTCAGGCCGTAGTCGACCTCGTTCACGATGTCGATCGCCTCGTCGAGCGAGTCCGCGGTCATCATGCCGAGGATCGGGCCGAAGTACTCGGTGCGGTGGAACTCCGAGCCGCGGCGGACGCCCTGTCGGACACCCGGGCTCCAGAGCTTGCCGGTCTCGTCGAGCTGCTTCGGCTCGACGGCCCAGGACTCCCCCGCGCCGAGCTTCGTCAGGCCGTCGAGCAGCTTGCCCGAGGCCGGCTCGATGACGGGACCCATCTGCGTCGCGGCGTCGGTCGGGTACCCCACCGTGAGCGAGGCCACCGCGTCGAGCAGCTGGTTCCGGAAGCGCTTCGACTTCGCGACCGAGCCCACCATGACGACGAGGGACGCGGCCGAGCACTTCTGGCCGGCGTGCCCGAACGCCGACGCAACGACGTCCTTCACGGCGAGGTCGAGGTCGGACGACGGCGTGACGATCACGGCGTTCTTGCCCGAGGTCTCGGCGAGCAGCGGCAGGTCGGGGCGGAACGAGCGGAACAGCTCGGCCGTCTCGTACGCACCGGTGAGGATGACCTGGTCGACCATCGGCGACGCGATGAGCTGCTGCCCGAGGTCGTTCTCCGACACCTGCAGGAACGCGAGCACGTCGGCCGGGGCCCCGTGGGCGTCGAGCGCGGTCTCGATGATCGAGGCGAGCACGGCGCCGGAGCGCTCGGCGGGCGGCGCGGGCTTCAGCACGACGGCGGACCCGGCCGCCAGCGCGGCGAGGGTCGATCCGGCGGGGATCGCGACGGGGAAGTTCCACGGCGGCGCGACCAGGGTCAGCGCAGCGGGCGTGAAGGTGGCGCCGTCGACGTCGTCGAGCGAGGACGCCAGGGTGCCGTAGAAGTGCGCGAAGTCGATCGCCTCGGACACCTCGGGGTCGGCCTGGTCGATGGTCTTGCCGGTCTCCGACGCCATGACCTCGATGAGCGCAGCGCGGTTCGCCTCGAGTGCGTCGCCGACGGCGTGCAGCACGGCACCACGCGCACCACCGGACCAGGTCCCCCAGACCGCACCGGCGGCCCTGGCGCGGCCGAGCGCGGAGTCGAGGGCCGTGGCGGAGTCGACCCGGGCCTCCTGGACGGCGCGGACGCCGAGCGTCGACGAGGCGACCCGTGCGGTGATGGCGTCGCCCCAGGCGCGGACGGCGCCGACCGAGGGGTCACTGTCCGGGGTGTTCTCGAAGTGGCCGGGGCCGGGGCGGCCGACGGCGGCGTAGCGGTCGGCGACACGGTGGGAGGCCGGCGCTTCGAGACCCTCGGGCGTCGCGAGCGGCACCAGGGAGGCGCGGAAGCGCTCCTCTTCGCGGGCGAACAGTGGCGGCGAGGACACCAGCGAGAAGACCGCGGACATGAAGTTGTCCTGCGAGGCGCCCTCTTCGAGACGGCGGATCAGGTAGGCGATCGCGACGTCGAACTCGCCCGGGTGGACGACCGGCGTGTAGAGCAGGAGCGAACCGACGGTGTTCTTCACGGCCGACGCCTGCCCCTGCGCCATGCCGAGCAGCATCTCGAACTCGATGCCGTCCCGCACGCCGCGCTCACCGGCGAGGAGCCAGGCGTGGGCGACGTCGAACAGGTTGTGCCCGGCGACACCGACGCGGACGTTCTCGACGCGCGACGGGGTGAGCGCCCAGTCGAGCACGCGCTTGTAGTTGGTGTCCGAGTCCTGCTTGGTGTGCCAGGTGGCGAGCGGCCAGCCGTGGACCGAGGCCTCGACCTGCTCCATCGGCAGGTTCGCGCCCTTCACCAGACGGACCTTGATGCCGGCGCCACCGCGGGCACGGCGGGCGGCGGACCACTCCTGTAGCTCCTGCATCGCGGCGAGCGCGTCGGGCAGGTACGCCTGCAGCACGATTCCGGCTTCGAGGCCGAGGAACTCGGGCTCGTCGAGGAGCTTCGTGAAGACCGCGATGGTGAGGTCGAGGTCCTTGTACTCCTCCATGTCGAGGTTGATGAACTTGGCCGGGGTGGCGGCGGCGGCACGTTGGAAGAGCGGTCGGAGCTGCTCGACGATGTCGTCCACCGCGTGGCCGAACGCCCACGGCGAGTGCGGGTGCACGGTCGAGGACACCTTGATGGAGACGTAGTCGACGTCGTCGCGGGCCAGGAGCTTGTGCGTGCCCTCGAGTCGGCGGGCGGCTTCGCGCTCGCCCAGGACGGCCTCGCCGAGCAGGTTGACGTTGAGGCGGACGCCGTCGCGCTTGATGCCGGCGATGGCCGGGCCGAGCTTGGAGTCGGTGGCGTCGACGATGAGGTGGCCGACCATGTTGCGGAGGACGCGTCGAGCGATGGGGACCACGACGTTCGGCAGCATCGGGGCCATGCCGCCGCCGAGCCGGACGAGTCCGCGGAGCGCGGCGGGCAGGAACCCGGGGGCGTCGGGGGCGATCTGGCGGAGCTTGCGGGCGGCGACGGCGAGGTCTTCCGGTCGCACGACCCCGTCGACGAACCCGACGGCGAAGTCGAGTCCGGCGGGGTCGGCGAGTACGCCGGCGAGCTGCTTCGCGGAGCCGTCGACCGGGTAGGTCTCGGCCTCGGCGAGCCACTGTCGGACGAGCGCGACGGACTGGTCCGCCAGGGCGTCGTGGTCGATGGCGGAGTCCTCGTGCAGCGTCGTCATGGGTTCAGTGTGGAGGTCGGGGATGCGGTAGCGGAAGTGAGCGTTCCTGATGGATACCGTTCAGTTCCGCTACCGTTCCGGTCCTGATCCGGCTAGCGTCGGACCATGCTCGACGTCCGCCGTCTCGTGCTCCTCCGTGAGCTGTCCATCCGCGGCACGATCGCAGCCGTCGCCGAGGCCGTGAACTTCACCCCGTCGGCGGTCTCGCAGCAGCTGAGCGCCCTGGAGCGGGAGGCCGGCGTGCACCTCCTCCGCAAAGCCGGTCGTCGGCTCCAGCTCACCCCGCAGGCCGAGGTGCTGGTGGCCGCAGCGGGCCAGGTGCTCGACGTCCTCGAGCACGCGCAGTCACAGGTCGAGGACACCCTGTCGTCCGTGCAGGGGCGTGTGCGGGTCGCGGTGTTCCAGTCCGCGGCTCTCGCCCTGATGCCGAGCGCCCTGCACGAGATGGCCACGGAACACCCCGACGTCCGGGTCGAGATGGTCCAGCGGGAACCGGAGACCGCACTGAACGAGACGTGGGCCCGTGACTTCGACATGGTCATCGCCGAGCAGTACCCGGCGCACGCCGCTCCGCACCTGCCCGGGCTCGACCGCTCCGACCTGACGACCGACGCCGTCCGGCTCGCCCTGCCCCCGCTCGACACGGCCCTGCGCCCGGTGTCGTCGCTCGAGGACGCCCGCACCATGCCCTGGGTGATGGAGCCCCGCGGCACCGCGTCGCGGCACTTCGCGGAACAGGTCTGTCGGCGCTGGGGTTTCGAGCCCGACGTCCGGTACGAGACCGCGGACCTGCAGACGCAGATCCGTCTGGTCGAGTCGGGCAACGCGGTGAGCCTGATGCCGGACCTGATGTGGACCGGTCGGACGACGACCTGCCGGCTGCTCGAGCTGCCGGAGGGTCCCCGACGCACGATCTTCACCGTGGTGCGGTCCGCGGGGTCGTCGTCCCCGGCGGTCCGCGCACTCCGTGACGCGCTCGAGCGCGCGGCGGCGGCCGTCGGCGACTGATCCGCCGGCGCGCACGCCATCCGGCGCACTCCAGCCGACACGCACGCCAGCCAGCGCGCACGCGAGACGGCGCCGTGACCGGATCGAGACCTGTGCATCCGTCAGGATCTCGTCGACGCAGACATCTCCTGGATGAGGGCACCTCCCGGTGCCCCGACCGGCATCCGAGGGGGATCCCATGAACCAGCCCTGCACCTCCACCACGCGACGGGTCGCTGCCATCGGCGCAGCCGTCGCCATCGTCACCGCGTCGTCGGCGTTCGGCATCGGCGCCGCGACCGCCGTCGCGGCCGAGCCCACGGCCGCCACGAGCACGGCGACACCCGGTACGCCGGCCGAGCCCGGTACGCCGGCCGAGCCCGCCGCGCCCGTCGCGACGGTCGACACCGACGAGCAGCCGGGAGGCCCGTCCACCGACCCGACGCCGACTGCGGTCCCGGAAACGGCGGCACCAGAGCCCACGGCACCCACAGCACCGGCGACACCTGCGGCACCCGCGGCACCCGCGGCACCCGCGGCACCCGCGGCCGACGACGGCAGCGACCTCGCCTTCACGGAACCGTCCACCGCCGAGGACCCGATCGAGCTCACCGCCACCAGCGGCACGCCCTTCACACGCACCTTCGAGACCACCGGCGGCGACGGCACCGTCGGCTACGCCATCCAGGACGCCCCGTCCTCCGACTACTGGGTCAACATCGACACCGGCGTCCTGAGCGGCGACCCGAAGGAGGCCGGGACCTTCCGGTTCCAGGTCGTCGCCCTGAGCGGCTCGACCGAGATCACGCAGTACGTCGAACTGACGGTCGCACCCGGCGACCCCGTGGGCGTGACGTTCGGCGTCGCCACCCCCGACTACAACGGGCTGTGGCAGGTCGAGACCGACGGCACGATCTGGGAACAGGCCGCCGGTCAGGGCCGCGTCCGCATCGTGCCGAGCATCCCCGTCGCCGAGGACACCCCGCTCACGCTCGCCGGGCTGGCGGTCGACGCGTACGGCAACCGGACCACGCCGGGTCCGGACTACCCCCGGTCGACCGTCACGAGCACGGACGACTCCGACTCGGCGGTGTGGAACGACGGGGACTCCTCGAACACCGTGACCTTCGGCGGCACCGGCACCCGGACCGTGACGGTCTCCGAAGGGGGCGTCTCCACGTCGTTCGAGGTCGTCGTCGGCGCCGAGGACACCGACGAGCCCGCCGCCCCGGACACCATCACGTTCACCGAGCCCTCGACGCCCGAGTCACCCATCCGCATGGAGACCACCGCGGGCGAGCAGATCGAGCGCACCTTCACCGCGACGGGGTCGTCGACGGAGCTGCACTACGTCCTGCTGACCGGCCCGACGGCGTTCCCCGTCCCCGGCAACGAACATCCGATCGCACCGCTCGGCCTCGCCGTCGGCGACACGAGCGGGGTCCTGAGCGGCGCCCCGACGGTGGCCGGCGAGTACGACTTCCAGGTCATGGCGATGAACGGGTCCCGCGCTGCCACCCAGTACGTCCACCTGTCCATCCGTCCCGCCGCGACGGAGGAACTCAGCCTGCTCGTCGGCACGATCGGGTCACCGAAGGGGTGGCTCCGCGACGCCGAGGGCCTGCGCGAGATCTTCGCGGAGAGCCCGAAGTCGATCCCGGTCGACGCCGTCCCGGTGGCCCAGGGGGCGACGATGGTCGTCCGGGTGACGGCCCTCGACGCCTTCGGGAACAGCACGAAGGAGTCCGACGGCGCGCAGCCCGTCGTGACGAGCAGCGTGGCCAGCGACGAAGTGACGCTGCCGTACGGCGAGTGGGAGCCCCGCGTCGGGTTCCCGCACGCCTCGCCGCACACCATCACGGTCGCCCTCGGTGACGTCTCGACCACGTTCGACGTGGACGTGCGGCCGTCGGTCGCGACCGTCGGCGACACGACCCCGACGGCCGGCGGCGGTGGCCACCTCGCCTACACGGGCGCTGACGCCTCCGGGCCGCTCGCGTGGGCGCTGGGCCTGCTCGCCGCCGGCGGCGGTCTGCTGGTCCACCGTCTGCGTCGCCGTCGCGCCTGAGACGCGACCCCGGACGGACGGGAGGCGCGGTGCGGGCCCGCACCGCGCCTCCCGTCCGTCCTTCCGAGCCCACAGGGCGCGCCGGGCGTTCGGGGGTCCGGCGGTTTCCCGCACGCACCCCCAACCCGGGTCACATTCCGGTGAATCGTCACAGCCCGGCAACGTCATCCCGCTACGATCCGAGAACGCCGACATTCTCGGCAAATTCACATGATCTGGGCGATGAGCCCGGACCGAATCCCTGGGGGATCCCGTGCACCGCAGCACCTCCACCGTCCGTCGCGCCTGCGCCGTCGGCACCACCGTCGCCCTGGTCGGCCTGACCACCGGCCTCGGCATCATGACCGCGACGGCCGCCAACGCCGAGACGCTCGACACCACGCAGCCGATCGTGGCCGCCGAGACGCCGGCCCCGACCCCGGCCGAGGGCAGCGAGACGCCCACGCCGACGGACCCGCCCGTCGAGACCGCGCCCGAGACCCCGGCTCCGGCCGAGGAAGCCCCGGCGCCCACCCCCGAGGCCACCGAGCCCGCCGCGCCGGAGACCACCGCGCCGGCCGCCACCGAGGCTCCGAAGCCGACCGAGACCCCGAAGCCGGACGTCACGGCCAAGGCCGCCGACGCCGCCATCACCATCGAGGGCACGGCCAAGGTCGGCACCCGACTCGTCGCCGTCGTCACCGGCTTCGACGACGAGGCGGGGTACAAGTACTCCTGGACCGACCAGGACGGCAACGTCCTGTCGAAGGCCGCGAGCTACGTCGTCGACCCGACCGACGTCCGCAAGACCATCACGGTCGCCGTCACGGGCACGCTGCCCGGCGCGACCGAGACCTCCACGGTCGAGTCCGAGGCGACCGCCGCCGTGACCCAGGCCCCGGCGTTCCTCGGCGAGGACGGCCAGCCCACCAAGGCCGGTGCCACGCAGGACAGCCCGCTCGAGCTGAGCACCGCCGCCGGTGACGCCTTCTCGCACACCTTCCGTGCGCAGGGCTTCCCGGAGCCGAAGTACAGCCTCGCCTGGTTCGACGAGGACGACGCCGAGTACGCGGAGGAGTACCCCGAGGACGAGATGTCCCCCGCGGACCAGCTCCCCGACGGCCTCACCTTCGACGCGTCGACCGGTGAGCTCAGCGGCGTCACGACCGAGGCGTGGGACTGGACCTTCGCCGTCACGGCGACCAGCGGCACCGAGACGACCACGCAGTACGTTTCGCTCAACGTCGAGGCCGGTGCGCCGCTCGGCTTGTTCGTCTACACGACCGACCGCGCCGGAGCCTTCGACTTCGACGAGAACGACACCAAGAAGCGCACCACCTGGATCATCGACCCGGACGGCAAGGTCTACACCGTCGTCACGCAGGGCGACGGCGACGGTGGCCAGGTCGGCACCGAGATCGACGGCGGTCGCCCCACGATCAAGCAGGGCGGGACGCTTATCGTGACCGGCACGGTCGTCGATCGGTTCGGCAACGAGGTCCTGGGCGAGGACGACGAGTCGATCACGCCCACCGTGACGTCGGACGTCTCGACCGACGTCATCGCCGCCGACCCCGAGATCGGTGAGTTCGGCTTCATCGGCGTCACGTTCCCGCACGCCTCGATCCACAACCTCACCGTCGCCGCCGGCGATTTCGCCACCTCGTTCGCCGTGGACGTCCAGCCGACCGCGGTCGCCGGCATCGCCGACCCGACCCCGGTCGCGCCGGCAGCGGCCCCGGTCGCCCCGGTCAACACCGGCGGCCAGCTCGCCTACACCGGTTCGGACACCACCGACGCGCTGCCGTGGGCCCTGGGCCTGCTCGTCGCCGGTGCCGGCCTCATCGGCGCCCGCTTCGCGCGTCGTCGTCGCGCCCAGCGCTGACACCCTGAGACGTCTCCCGTCCGTCGCGTGCCCGCGCGGTGGACGGGAGGCCCGTGACGGCCCCGCCTGCTCCTCCACCGGAGCAGGCGGGGCCGTTTCGCATCCGCGCCCGGCCGGGTCCGCGCCGGTAGCGTTGGCGACATGCCCACGCTGCTGCACATCGACTCCTCGGCCGACCTGTCCCACTCCCGCTCGCGCGCACTGACCGCGGCCTTCGCCGACGCCTGGCGCGCCCGCGGCCCGGAGTACACGGTCGTCCGACGGGACCTGCACGTCGACCAGCTCCCCCACCTGGAGAGCTCGGCGCTGCACTGGGCCGCCGCCGACCGCACCGCCGAGGAGACCGTCGCGCCCGAGGCCGAGGCCCTTCGTCAAGAGGTCATCGACGAGCTCCTGGCCGCCGACGTCGTCGTGGTGGGTGCGCCGCTGTACAACTACACCGTGCCGTCGACCCTGAAGGCCTGGATCGACCGCATCCACGTCCCCGGCATCCTGACCGGCGGCGTGCAGCCCCTGGCCGGACGACCCGTCGTCACCGTGGTGAGCCGCGGCGCGACCTACGACGCTGGCACCCCGACCGAGGGCTGGGACCACGGCTCCCCCGTCCTGCACATCGTGCTCGGCACCGCGCTCGGCATGAAGCTGTACCCGATCACCGTCAGCGCGACCCTGGCCGACCGGCTGCCGGACCTCGCACCGCTGGCCGACCACGCCGGCGCGGAGTTCGCCGACGCGAAGACGACGATCGAGCGCCTGGCGACGACGCTCGGCTGACCCGCGCGGCCGCGGCGTTCGTCAGGCGGGCCGCACCTCGTCGGCCCGCCCGAGCAGCTCCGCGTGGAAGGCCGTCTGCGTCAGCGCGCTCGCGAGCAGGAACCCGGTCATCGACTCGATCCCGCCGCTGAAGGGCACCCGGGCGGCGACCTCGAACAGCGTCGGACGGTCCAGTGCGTCGAGGGCCGCGGCGACGTGGCGCGAGCGTTCCTCCCGGTGCCGAGCCAGGGTCTGCGCGCGGGTGACGACGTCGCGGAACCGGTACTCGTGCCCCGGGCAGACCTCGAGGTCGGCGTACGGGTCGAGCCGCGCGAGGGACGCCAGGTAGTCGCCGAGCGGGTTCGTCCTGGTCCGGCCGCCGAGTCCGATGCCGGAGTTGATCCGCGGCAGCACGTGGTCGCCGGAGAACAGCAGGCCGTCGGCCTCGTCGAGGAAGCACACGTGCCCGCTCGTGTGCCCCGGGGTCCACAGCGCGCGGATCTTCCGACCGGGGATCGGCAGCAGGTCGCCGTCCCCGAGCAGCACGTCCGCGTACGGCGCCTCGATCCGGCCCATCCCGATCCGGCGTCCGCTGCCCCACGCCTCGACGACCCCGGCCTGCAGGTGCTCGGGCAGCCCCCACGTCGCGATGTCCGCGTCGTTCCGCTCGGCGTCGGCGCGTTCCCGTTCGAGCGCACGGACCTCGAGGCCGTGCATCGCCACACGTGCACCCGTCGCCCGTCGGATGGCCGCCGCGGCACCCAGGTGGTCGGCGTGCAGGTGCGTCACGGCCACGAGCGACACGTCGTCCAGGGTCCGTCCGATCGCGGCGAGCCCGTCCCGCAGCTCGGCGAGCCCGCCGTCGGCCGACCACCCGGGGTCGATCACCGCGAGCGAGCCGTCCGACCCCTCGACGACGTACACGAGGGTCGCGTCGGGCACCCCGAACCGGAACGGCACCGCGAGGGTCCAGATGCCCGGCCGGACCTGCTCGACGGGTGGCAGGACGCCGTCGCGGAGCGCGGCGGCCTGCACGGGGCTGATCGGTTCCGGGGCCGGCGCTGCCGGCGGGGGCACGGTCGTCACGCCGGCCACCCTACCGACGCTGGCCGACCTGCCCGGCGACGGCCCTGGTCCCGACGCATCGTGAGCAGAAATGGTCGGGTGCGGGCACTGGACCCGACCATTTCTGCTCACCGAACGCACGTGCCGGGCGGAGCACGGGCCTCCAGGCAGACGGCGCAGGCCGCGCCGACAGCCCCCGCGACGCTCGCGAGTAGACAGGACCCATGGAGATCGCACCGATGCTCGCCAAGGCCGTCGCCACCGTCCCCGACCCGGACAGCACGAAGGGCGGGCTGCGGTACGAACCGAAGTGGGACGGCTTCCGCGGCATCGTGACCATCGACGGTGACGACGTCGAGATCGGGAGCCGCGGCGCCAAGCCGCTCACCCGGTACTTCCCCGAGCTCGTCGAGGCGTTCCGCGCGCAGTTCGGCGGGCGCGACCACCCGGTCGTCCTGGACGGCGAGGTGATCCTGCGTTCCGGCGAGCCTGGTGCCGAGCGCCTCGACTGGGATGCCCTGTCGCAGCGCATCCACCCGGCGGCCTCACGGATCGCCAAGCTCAGCGCCGAGACGCCGGCGCAGTTCGTGGCCTTCGACCTGCTGGCGGTGGACGGCGAGGAGCTGGTGGACCGCCCCTTCGACGAGCGCCGCGAGCGCCTGGAGCAGCTCGGCGACGCGATGACCGACCCGCTCTTCGTCACCCGCACCACCCTCGACGTCGAGCAGGCGCGCGAGTGGCTCACCACGTTCGAGGGCGCCGGGCTCGACGGCGTCGTCGCGAAGCCCCGAGCGCGGCCGTACGAACCGAACAAGCGCTCGATGCTCAAGATCAAGCACCACCGCACCGCCGACGTCGTCGCCATCGGCTACCGCGTGCACAAGAGCGGCTCCGGCGTCGGGTCGCTGCTCGTCGGGCTGTACGACGCGGACGGCGAGCTCCGCCAGGTCGGCGGCGTCTCCGCCTTCTCCGACAAGCGCCGGGCCGCGTTGATCGACGAGCTCGAGCCCGTCGTGCTCCGCGATGCGGACGGGAGGCCCGTCACCGGTGACGGGGAACGGTCGCGGTTCTCGTCGGGTCGCGACACGTCGTTCGTCCGGCTGGCGCCAGAGCTGGTGCTCGAGGTCCGGTACGACCAGATGGAGGCCGACCGGTTCCGGCACACCGTGCAGTTCGAGCGGTGGCGGCCCGACCGCGACGCGACGTCGTGCGGGTTCGAGCAGCTCGAGGTGCCGAGTGCGTACGACCTGAACGACGTGCTGTCCTGACGACGGAACGCACTGCGGTGTCCGTTTGTCGCTGTTCTGTCACGTTCGGGGAAAAGTAGTTAGCCGAACTAGCGAAGCCGTGCCAGGATGATCTCAGCAGCACGAGGCGTCCAGTCTGGATGCCCGGATCGGAGCGGATCGACATGAGCACCAGCACGCTTGTCCGCCACCCTCGGCGGAGCCCCTTCACAGAAGTCCGAGAGGCACGGCGCCAGCGCGTCCTGCAGCTCAGCGCGGTCATCAGCGCCATCGCCGGCGTGACCGCCACGGCGCTCGCACTCGTCACGGTCGGACTCGGCTCGTGATCGTCGACGGCATCACCGACGTGCACCGCGGCACCTGGTCGCGGCTCACCCGCTTGCACACCGCGAGCGTCGGGCTGCCGACGCACACCACCCGCGTCGAGGACCCGGACCGCCAGCGGGACGTCTCCTCCGCAGCCTGACGTTCGGCCGCTGGGCCTCAGCTCGGCTTCTTCGCCCGCGAGGGCTGCACGCGCGGCGGCTCCCCCGGCATCTTCGGGAAGTCCGGCGGGAACGGCAGCTCACCCTCGCCGTTCGCCAGGTCCCGCTCCCACCACTCGAGCAGCGGAGCGATGCTGCCCGGCTGCTCCCCCATCGACTCCCACGGGTCGCCCGTGGTCCGCAGCCGCTCCGGCACCGTGCGGATCGTGAAGGTCGTCGGGTCCGCGGTGCGCAGTTCGTCCCAGGTGATCGGCGTGGACACCGAGGCGTGTGCGAGAGCTCGGGGACTGTAGGCACCGGCCATCGTGCGGTCGCGGTTCGCCTGGTTGAAGTCGACGAAGATCCGCTGTCCTCGCTCTTCCTTCCACCACGCCGTCGTGACCCGGTCGGGCATCCGGCGTTCGAGCTCGCGCGCCGCAGCGATCACCGCGTGCCGGACCTCGAGGAACTCGTGCTCGGGGCGGATCGGCGCGAACACGTGCAGGCCGCGGTTGCCGCTCGTCTTGATCCAGGTGGTCAGGCCGACCTCGTCGAGGACCTTCCGCAGCTCCTCGGCCACCGGCACGGTGTCGCCGAAATCGGTCCCGGGCTGCGGGTCGAGGTCGATGCGGAGCTGGTCCGGGTGGTCGCTGTCCTCGGCACGAGAAGCCCACGGGTGGAACACCACCGTGTTCATCTGTGCGGCCCACACCGCCACGGCCGGCTCGTCGATCACGAGCTGCGGGTGCGACCGGGCACTCGGGTAGGTCACCGTCACCGAGCGGACGTAGTCGGGGGCTCCCTTCGGCGGGTTCTTCGAGAAGAACTGCTCGCCGTCGACGCCGCCGGGGAACCGCTGCAGCGAGATCGGCCGGTCGCCGTTCGCCCGGACGAAGGCGTCGCCCACCGTGACGAGGTACTCCGCGAGGTCGAGCTTCGTGATGCCCGCCTCGGGCCAGAGCACCCGCGAGGGGCTGCTGATCCGGACCTCGCGGTCACCGTCGGGCCCGGGCACCCGCACCGTCGTCGCTTCGCTCGCCATGCAGCGGACCGTACACGCGTGCCGGCCGCCCGCCCGCAGCCGGGACCGCTCTTGCTCCCGCAAGACACCGGTGTTCCCTGGTCGAACACGCGCACGCCGGTGTTCAGCGCGCGGACACCGGTGTCTTGCGGCCAGGGTCGGCAGGATGGGCGGGTGAACGCGTACCTCGGCATCGACCTGGCGTGGGGGCTCGGCTCCGAGCGGAAGGCCGCGAACGAGACCGGGCTGGTCGCGATGGACCACGACGGCACGCTCACCGACGCCGGGTGGGCCCGCGGGGTCGACGCCGTCACCGACTGGATCGCCGAGCACCTCGGGCCACGATCCCTGATCGCCGTGGACGCCTCGCTCGTCGTGACGAACCCGACGGGCATCCGCGAGTCCGAGCGGCAGGTCGGGCAGCGGTACGGCCGGTGGAAGGTCGCGGCGAACCCGACGAACCAGGCATCGGCGGCGAGCGCCGGCGCAGCGCTGCTCGACCGGCTGACCGCGCTGGGCGTGGGGTACGTCTCCGACACGGACTCGATGCGCCGACGCACCGGTCCGGCGATGTTCGAGTGCTACCCGTACACGACGCTGGTCGGCGTGGAGGAGCTCGGGTACGACGTGGAACGACCCCGGTACAAGCGGCTCGACCTCCGGATCCCTGCCGCCGAGGCTCGTGCCCGTCGCGCCGAGGCCTTCGACGAGCTGGTGCTGCGGCTGCGCGAGACCCCGCTCGACCCGCCGCTGCTGCTCGACTCGCACCCGCTGACGCGGCGGCTCGCCGACCCGTCGGTGCTGCACGGTCCGACCCACAAGCACCGCGAGGACCTGCTCGACGGTGCCCTGTGCGCGTGGACGGCGGCGTTCTGGGAGCGACACGGCGACCAGCGCGTGCAGATCCTAGGAGGTGATCCAGCCCTCCCCACCGACCCGCTGGACGAGGCGGGCCGCCGGCCCGTCGTGGTGGCGCCCGCGCGCCCGTCGCAGCGGAGGCCGCGCGGCTAGGGTTGAGCGGTGAGCACGACGACCGAACCCCTGCACATCGGGCTGGTGTCGCTGCACACCTCCCCCGGCGACGAACCCGGTTCGGGCGAGGTCGGCGGCATGAACGTCGTCGTCCGGCACCAGGCCGAGGCGCTGGCCGACCTGGGCCACCACGTGGACATCATCACGCGCCGGTCCGCCCCGACGCAGCCGGACTCGGTGTCGCTCGTGCCGGGCGTGTGCCTGCGGTTCCTGTCCGCGGGGCCGGCCGAGCCGGTGCCGAAGGGCGAGCACGACGCGTTCATCGAACCGTTCCGCCACGAGCTGGAGCAGCTCGGGCCGTTCGACGTCCTGCACTCGCACCACTGGTTCTCCGGCGCGGCCGCGCTGCCCGTCGCCCGCGAGCGCGGCATCCCCCACGTGCAGTCGTTCCACTCAATCGCCGCCGACCCGGCCACACCGCTGTCCGAGGGCGAACGTCCCGAGTCGGCGGGCCGCATCGCCGGCGAGGAACTGCTCGCCCGCGAGTCTGACGCCGTCGTCGTGGTGTCCGAGGCAGAGGCCTCGACCGTGCGCACCCGGCTCGGCGGCGACGACGCCCGCATCTGGATCGTGCCGCCGGGGGTCGACGGCTCCGTCTTCCGCCCCGCCGCCGTCGGTGCGCGCCGCGCCGCCACCCCCTACGTCGTCGCGGCGGCGCGCGTGCAACCCCTCAAGGGCCTGGACCTGGCGATCGAGGCGATCGCTGACATCAGCCTGGAGGCCCGCCCCACCTTGGTCATCGCGGGCGACGTCTCGAGTGAGGCGGGCGACTACGTGGACGAACTGCGTCGGCTCGCCGACGCGCGGGGCATCGCCGACCACGTCACCTTCATCGGGCCGCAGTCGCGTGCCGACCTGGCGTTCCTGTTCCGTGGCGCGGCAGCCGTGCTCGTGCCGTCACACTCCGAGACGTACGGGCTCGTCGCGCTCGAGGGCTCCGCTTCCGGGGTGCCGGTCGTGGCCGCCGCTGCCGGGGGCCTGCGTGAGGCCGTGGTCGACGGGGAGACGGGCGTCGTGCTCGAGTCCCGTGACCCGCAGGAGTGGGCGGCCGAGATCGAGCGGATCCTGACGGATGCGCCGTACGCCGCCGGGCTCGCCGCTGCCGGGCGGGAGCACGCGGAGCGCCTGAGCTGGGAGCGGTCGGCCGCGGGACTCGAGGACGTCTACCGCCGGGTGCTCGGGCGCTCGTGAGCGGGACGGGCGGCCGGTTCGCCGCGTTCTGGGCGGCGCTCGACGCCGTGCCCGTCGAGTCTGACGCCGAGGCGCTCTACGACGTCGGATCGCCCGAGGGACGACTCCGGCGAGCGAACCTGACGCGGTACCTGGAGCAGTCCGGGCCGGGGGCTGACACGTTGCTCGTGGCCGAGGCACCGGGGTGGCGCGGCATGACGAACACGGGTGTGCCGTTCACGAGCATGCGCGAGCTCGGACCCGAGTACGGCGTCCCACCGGAGCCGACGGCACCGTGGGAGGCCTCGTCGCGCGTCGTGCACGCCGCGCTGGAGGGCTGGCGCGGTGCGCTCCCGGTGGCATGGGCGATCTTCCCGCACCACCCCTTCGTGGCACCGGACCGGCTGACGAACCGGACGCCGCGGCCCGCCGAGGTCCGCTCGGGAGCGCCCGTCGCCCTCGCGCTGCTGGAGGCCCTCGGCGGCGTGGACCGGGTCCGGGTGGTCGCCGTCGGTCGGAAGGCGCAGGGAGCACTCGCCCTGGCGGGCATCGAGGCGACCGCAGTGCGGCACCCGGCGCAGGGCGGCGCGAAGCAGTTCACCGAACAGCTGCGAGCGCTGGACCGCTAGCCGTCGGTCCGCCCGGTCCGCCCGGTCCGTCCCGCTCAGGCGGATCGGACCTCGACGCCCTTGGCCGCGAGCCGCTCGGCGACGTGGGCGGGCAGTGGTGCGGCGGCGTACACGGTGCGGAGTTCCGGCAGGTCGAGCAGGTCGTCCCAGTTCTGCGGGTCGAAGCGGTCGTCCGAGCCGTCCCAGCCGGGGTGGACGTCCTGCAGGACCTCGAGGTCGGAGTCCACGGTGATCTCGGTGACGAGCGACAGGTGCGACGGCAGCAGGTCGAGGTCGTCGTAGTACTCGCGCGCCCGGTCGTCCTGCCCGTCGACGTCGAGGTCCTCGTCGGTCTCGTCCTCGGCGTCCGGGTCGTAGGGGTCCAGGACGTCGAGGTCGTAGCAGAGGACGTCGAGCACCAGGAGCTTCGCGTTGAAGTCCGCGAACTCGATGGGCTCCTCGGTGGTGTTCGACTGCTGGTCCATGGCCGGAGCGTATCCGTCGCCGAGCGACCGTGTTGCGATCGCGAGAAACCTTCCTGTGGGACTGGACAGAAAGGCATTCCGCGCGCAAGGGTGACGCATGGCCACCACCAAGACGGACCGCCCACAGCAGGAGCAGCACGAGCTCCGCCGGGTCATCGGTCCCAAGCTCCTGCTGCTCTTCATCGTCGGCGACATCCTCGGCACGGGTGTCTACGCGCTCACCGGCCAGGTCGCGGCCGAGGTCGGCGGGGCAGCGTGGCTCCCCTTCCTCATCGCGTTCGCGGTCGCGCTGCTGACGGCCTTCTCGTACCTCGAACTCGTGACGAAGTACCCCCAGACCGCCGGTGCCGCCCTCTACGTGCACAAGGCGTTCGGCATCCACTTCGTCACCTTCATCGTGACGTTCATCGTGATGTGTTCCGGGATCACGTCGGCGTCGACGGCATCGCGGGCGTTCGCGGCGAACCTCGGCGCCGGGTTCGGCATCGAGCTGCCGAACGGCGTGGTGATGCTCATCGCGATGGGCTTCATGCTCGCGGTGATGTTCATCAACTTCCGCGGGGTGAGCGAGAGCGTCAAGACGAACGTCGTGCTGACGCTGGTCGAGCTGTCCGGTCTCGTCATGGTGATCCTGATCGGGTTCTGGGCGATCGCGGGCGGCAACGCGGACTTCTCGCGGGTCGTGATGTTCGAGACGCCGGAGGACAAGTCCCTGCTGCTGTCGATCAGCACCGCGACGTCGCTGGCGTTCTTCGCGATGGTCGGGTTCGAGGACTCGGTCAACATGGCCGAGGAGACCAAGGACCCCTCGCGCATCTTCCCGAAGATCATGCTCACCGGCCTCGGCATCACCGCCGTGATCTACGTCCTCGTGTCCATCTGCGCCGTGGCCGTGGTGCCGATCGGAGAGCTCGCCGGCAACGAGACCCCGCTCGTCACTGTCGTGCAGACCGCCGCGCCGGACTTCCCGATCGCCGACCTGCTGCCCTTCATCTCGATGTTCGCCGTCGCCAACACCGCCCTGATCAACATGATGATGGCGTCGCGCCTGCTCTACGGCATGAGCAAGCAGGGCGTGCTGCCGGGCTTCCTGTCCCGCATCTCCCCCGCCCGTCGCACCCCGTCGACCGCGATCGTCTTCACCACGCTCATCTCGCTGCTGCTGATCGGGTGGGTCTCGCTCGACCCCGACTCCCCCATCGTCGTCGTCCTCGGTGGCACCACTTCGCTGTTGCTGCTGACGGTGTTCGCCGTCGTCAACGTGACCGTGCTCGTGCTGCGCCGCGACAAGGTCGACCACAAGCACTTCCGCGCGGGCGTCATCATCCCGGTCATCGGCATCATCACGTGCCTCTGGCTCGTCCTGCCGTTCTCGTCCGGTCGTGACCCGCAGCAGTACCAGATCGCCGGCGCGCTGCTGGCCCTGGGCGTGCTGCTCTGGATCCTGACCTGGTTCACCCACGGACGGAAGCAGGCCGAGAAGGCCCCGACCGGACTCGTGACGGAGCCGACGAAGGTGCAGCGCCCGCCGCACGACCACCGCGACGTCTGATGGACGCGACCAGTGTCATCTGGACCGTCGTCATCGCGGTGATCGCCGCGCTGTCGCTGTCCGCCGGAGGCTGGCGCCTGCGTCGGGGTCGACGGGCCGACCGACGCGACCGGTGACCGCCGCGCACGAGTGACCCGTGACGGTTCTGGTTCGCGAAGCCCCCGCTTCGTGAACCAGAACCGTCACTCGTTGCCGGGGAGGCACCTTCCCCGCGGCGAGCAACCCGCGGCGAACCCCGAACGCCGAACGCCGAACGCCGAACCCCCGAACGGGCGATCACGGCGGGCCGCCGCAGGCTTCCCAGGAGGCGCCCGTACGCTCGTGCTGCTCTTCCCGCTCCGCCCGCCCAGCACCCGCCCAGCCCCTCGAGAGGTCCCGTCATGCGCCGTGTCGGCATCACCCTCGCCTCGGTGTTCGGCGCCGGGATCGTGGCGGTCGGCATCGGCGTGGTCGTCCTCGTGGTGATCGCGGTCAACTCGCTCGCCGGCATCGCGAAGTCGAGCGCCGCCACCCCGACGCCCGCGTGCCCGGCCGTCGCCTCGAAGACGATCGGCGGGATGGTCGTGCCGGCCGGCCCCGTCGGTGGTTTCTGCCAGGACCGCCTGGTGAACGCCGCACACGTGATCGAAGCCGCCCAGGCGCTCGGCATCGGCCCCCACACGCAGGCCGTCGGGGTGATGACCGCGATCGGCGAGTCGAGCCTGGTGAACCTGGACCACGGCGACGCCGCGGGCCCGGACAGCCGCGGCCTGTTCCAGCAGCGCGACAACGGCGCCTGGGGCACGTACGAGCAGCGGATGGACCCGTACACGGCCGCGACGATGTTCTACACGAAGCTCGTGAAGGTCCCCGGCTGGAAGACGATGAGCCCGACGCAGATGGCGCACGCGGTGCAGATCAACTCCGATCCGGACCACTACGCGAAGTCGTGGCCGCAGGCGAAGGCGATCGTCGAGGAGCTCACCGGCCAGGACGTGCCGGACGCCGCTCCCCAGGGCTGATCGCTCACGAGGCCACCGCCTGCGTCTCCTCGTCGAACTCGACGATCGCGGCTCCCCCGGAGTGCACGACGACCTGGGCGCGGAGCCGGACCGACTGCTCGTCGAGGGCACAGGCGCAGGCATCGACCCACTCCCAGTCCACCGGGTAGAGCCGCTCGGCGTCGGGGCGTTCCCACACGAGCACGACGTCGACGGCCCCGAGCTGCGCCACGATGTCGGCGACCAGGGCCGCGAAGTCGTCGACGTGTTCGTCCGGGGAGTACGGCAGGTCGGCGATCGGCAACAGGAACGGGATCGACATCCCGCGGTCGTCGAGGAACAGCACCCAGCACTGCCGGCGCAGCGGCCGTTCGACGACGGCTTCGACGAGTCGGACGACGTCGTCGTCGGTGCGGACGGGTTCACGGATCAGGCGGTCGAGCATCTCGGTGTCAGGCATGGCTCCAGCGTGGCGAACCGGAAGCCACCGCCCGAGGCGCGGTCCGGGTTCTGTGGAGAGCCGCTCCACGAACCCAGCCTGTGGAGGAAGAGTCCCTCAGATGCCATGCGTGACCGAGCTGTCGACGAGCAGCAGCGAGGCGAAGAACACCGCGACGATCGCCGCCATGCCGACGAGCACCACCGGCCAGGTCAGCCGACGCCGTACGAGCCGCAGCACGCAGACGGCGATGGTGGCGACCAGCACCGCCGCCACGATGATCGGTCCGACGACGACGACCGAGTCCCCCAGCGTCTCGTTGCAGGTGTTCCCCGGCGCCGCGCACGACACGAACGCCAGCGACATCAGTCTGATCCCCCACCCCGCTGCCAACGCACCGACCGTGAGCACGACGAGTAGCGCGGTGGACGCGACCACGTCCGCGACGCGAGCGCGTCCTGCCAGGGGGTGCCGGGCCTCCCGACCGAAGCGCGCCGGACCGGACCCGAGCGGATCCGGACCCGACGCAGGACCCGTCCCGGGACCCGTCCCTGGGGCCGGGCCGCTCTGCCGCGCGGGCGCGCCCATCAGGAGCGCCGGCCGCGCGTCGACCAGAGGGCGAGCGCGATGAGGACGGGCTGACCGAACAGGCGGACGAAGCGCTTCTCGTCGCTGTCCAGGCCGAAGGCGTCGCGCCGGTTGACCCACTGCGACAGGTTGCCGGGGAAGATCACCGTGAAGAACAGGGCCGCGACCGAGCCGACGAAGCGGCGGGTCGGCTTCGGGGCGAGCACCAGGGCCGAGCCGAGCGTGATCTCCGCGACCCCCGATGCGAGCACCGTCGTGTCGTCGTCCAGGGGGACGAAGTCGGGCACCTGCGCCGTGAACTCCTTGCGCGCGAAGGTGAGGTGACTCGTGCCCGCGACGACGAGGGCCAGGCCGAGCAGGACGCGGAAGAAGGAACGCATGCCTCCATGGTGCCCGTTCCCGCGACCGGGTGCCCGCGCTGCGCGACTCGGACGTGTTCGAAGCGAGGTTCACTCGCTAACATGCGGTCCATGGGAGCAGTCGCTCGAGACCACGAACCGCCGGCAGCCCCGGCGACCTTCGCGGTGGCGCTCGGACCGGTCGCGTTCTACCTCGGCATCATCGTGCCCGCGCAGTCGACCGTGCAGCACGTGCTGCTCGGTGCGGTGTTCGGGCTGGTCTGCGTGCTCAGTGGCTGGCGGGCGATCCGGATCGCCGGTCGTCGCCGGGCCGTGCAGGTGTGGTCGTGGATCGGCATCGTGATCGGGACGGCTGGGCTCGTCATGCTCGTCTGGCAGGTGCTCGTGATCGTGACCGGGGGCGCGTTCCCGCCGCCGTTCTGGTCGCCGTACGCCAACCGCTGACGCGGTCCGGCCGGGAGGCCCGGGTCGGGTCCGCCCCGTCGCGCGCGAAGCGGGTCGGTCCGGATCGGGGCCGCCCCGCCCGACGGCGCCGGGTCACCACCCGAGCGTGCCGGGCGCGCCCTTGAACGGTCCGACGATGTCCGCCGTGATCCAGCCGCCGTAGAAGTCGCCGTCCTGCGCCTGGACCCGTTCGCCGCCGACCTCGCACGAGTCCATCGCCGACGGGTAGATCGCGACACGTTCCCGCAGCGACTCGTAGCCGGGCACGGGCGTCGGGTAGTTCCAGGCGGCACGGCTCGCGACGGTCCCGTCACCGCCGACGACGTCGAAGTAGCGCGCCAGGCCCTTGAACTCGCACATGCTCGAGCCGGGTGCCCCGACGAGCGCGCCCTCGGCCAGGTCGGCCATCGGCAGGTAGTAGACCGGCGGGTGCGAGGTCTCGAGCACGCGGACGGCGTCGGTCGTGTCGGCGACGACCGTGCCGCCCAGACGGACGACGACGCGGGCGGTGACCCGCTCGACGGCGGGTGGGCGGGGGTAGTCCCAGACGGACTCCTGGCCGGGGCCGGGCTCGATCCTCTTCGGGTGGCGCATGCTCCAGGTGTACGCCCGGTGCCTGCGGTGCAGCCGCGTGCGTGCGCGCAATCGCCTCCGGGTGCACCATGGGCGGGTGACGACGACGACACGCACCCTGTTCCGACGGAAGCCCATCGAGACGATCGATGACGAGGCCGGGGGCGAGGGCGGCCTGAAACGGCACCTCGGTCTGTGGCAGCTCACCGCGATCGGCATCGGCGGCATCATCGGCGCCGGCATCTTCACGCTCGCCGGCACCGTCGCGAACGGCGTCGCCGGGCCCGCGGTGCTGATCAGCTTCCTGGTCGCCGGGGTCGCGAGCGCCGCCGCCGCCCTGTCGTACGCCGAGTTCGCCGGGCTCATCCCGAAGGCCGGCAGCGCGTACACGTACGGCTACGCGGTGCTCGGCGAGATCGTCGGGTGGTTCATCGGCTGGGACCTGCTGCTCGAGTACACGGCGATCGTGGCGGTGGTCGCGATCGGCATCTCCGGCTACGTGGGGTTCCTGGTCGGCCAGTTCGGCATCGACCTGCCCGCGTGGATGCTCGGCGCCCCGGGCACCGGTGACGGGCACGTGATCGACGTCTTCGCGATCGCGTTGTGCCTGCTCACCGCGTTCGTGCTGACGCGCGGCATCCGCAGCGCCGCCCGGTTCGAGTTCGTCGCCGTCGGCATCAAGGTGGCGCTCGTCGTGCTCATCGTCGTGCTCGGCGTGTTCCACATCAACAGCGCCAACTACTCCCCGTACTTCCCGTTCGGCTTCGGCGGCGTGATGACCGGTGCCGCGACCGTGTTCTTCGCCGTGTTCGGCTACGACGCCATGTCCACCGCGGCTGAGGAGTCCACCGACGCCCGCAAGCACATGCCGAAGGCGATCCTGCTGTCCCTCGGCATCTCGATGGTGCTGTACGTCCTGGCGACCCTCGTGCTCACCGGGATGCAGAAGTACACCGACATCGACCCGGCGTCGGGCTTCTCGTCGGCGTTCGCGTCGGTCGGGCTCGGCGGTGTGGCCAACGTCATCGCGATCGGTGCCATCGTCGGCATCGTCACGGTGCTGGTGACGTTCATGCTCGGTGCCTCGCGAGTCTGGTTCTCGATGAGCCGCGACGGCCTGATGCCGAAGTGGTTCGCGAAGACCGACCCGAAGCGGCACGTGCCGACCCGGGTGACGTGGATCCTCGGCATCGCGTCGGCGATCCTGGCCGGGGTGCTGCCGATCGGTGTCGTCGCCGAGCTCACGAACATCGGCATCCTGCTCGCGTTCGTGGTGGTGTGCTCGGCCGTGGTGGTGCTGCGCTACCGGCAGCCCGACCTGGACCGCCAGTTCCGGTTGCCGTTCATGCCGGTCATCCCGATCATCGGCGTCATCGCGTCGCTGTGGCTCGTCACGTTCCTGCAGTGGGAGACGTGGGTGCGGTTCGCGATCTGGTTCGCGATCGGGCTCGGCGTCTACTTCGGGTACTCGCGAAAGCACAGCAAGCTGGCCGAGCCGGCGAAGCGCTGAGCACAGCCGACGCCGCAGCCGACGCCGGCAGCGCCCGCGCCCCTCAGCGCCGCAACGTCTCCCGCGGGTACTCCCCGAACCGGTTCGCGTACACCGAGGCGAACCGTCCCATGTGCGCGAAGCCCCACCGCCGGGCGACGTCCGCCACCGAGGTGGCCTGCGGGTCCAGGATCCGCAGTTCCTCGTGCACCCGGCCGAGCCGCACCTCGCGCAGGTACGTCATCGGCGAGCGCTCGAACGCCCGCTGGAACGACTCCTGGATCCCGCGGATGCTCAGTCCAGCGGCCTCGGCGATGTCGGCGACGGTCAACGGCTGGTGGGCGTGCGCCTGGATGAACTCGACCGCGGCCCGGAGCCGTCCGTCGCTGCGGGTGCCGTAGCCCGCGGGGAACCGTTCGGCCTGCAGCGGGTACATGCGGAACAGGGCCCGGGCGACGTCACGCTGCGCCTCGTGCCAGGCTAGGGACTCGTCGCCCTCCTCGCGCAGCGCACGGAGCGCGCCGGACACGGCGGTCCGCCACAGGCCGACGGCGGTGAGGTTCGGCGCGGCGGTGGTGTCGAACGCCATGGTGCCGTCGACCAGGTGGTCCTCGGCGGCGACGTCGAGCACCAGGTCACGGCGCAGGTGCACCAGGCGCTGGTCCCAGTCCTGGTACTCCATCTCGAACCGGCGCTCGACGGGGAACAGCGTGGGGACGCCGGGCTGCATGCGGACCTCGTCGCGGCCGACGTCGACGCGGGCCTCGCCGCGTTCGAGCCACTGGACGACGACCTCGCCCTCGGTGGCGACGTCGCCGCGCAGGTAGCCGTGCATCTGGGAACGGCGGACGCTCAGTCGTTCGTCACCGACACCGACGTACTTGAACCAGTAGTCCTCGTCGAGGGCTCGGGAGTACCAGGCCTTGCCGGCGTACATGCCGGCGAGCGAGCTGATGGCTTCGTCGGTGTCCTGACCGGCCACGGCCACGAGTGAGCGCGGCGGGGCCGGTCGTGCAGCAGGCTCGGACCCCGGAGCGGGCGTCTGCGACTCGGTCGTGTCGGCCATCGGAACACCTCTCTCTCCTGGAGCAGAGCGGTGTGGTCACCTCCCGGTGGACCCCGGCCTGCCCTCTCACGCTAGGGAGCAGCGGGTGGACGTACAACCGGGTTGCGCTCTGCGGCCTAACGGCCGGTCCAGCGAACCCAGCCGTGCACCTGTGCCGCCGCGCTCTCGAAGGACGAGTGCCCGCCGGTCAACGAGTGGTCCGGGGAATCGACGGTGTACGAATCAGTGCGGGTGATGTCGCACACGACCTCGGAGTCGAGCAACCCATTCCAGTGGTCGGCTGAGTCGCGTACCCACCGCAGTCGGTCCGGCATGAGGTTCCAATCGATTCCGTGGACCGCTGTCGTCGCGCTCCGAGTTGGACGGTAGTCCTGTCAGATGTTCGTCGCACAGGGTGGCGGCCCGGATCGTCGGTGGTGACTGGCACGATGGTCCCGTGCCTGCTGCCCCGATGATCGACGCCGTCGACGTCATCCGCTTCGTCGGGCCGCAGAACTTCGGTCGCGCACGCGACGTCGTCCGCGCCGGCCTGGTCGACGACGCCACCTGGCACGACGACGACGGCACGGTCACCGCGGTCGTGTCCGGCACCGCCGACGACCCGTACGAACTCCGCGTCGACACCACCCCGGCGCGCGGCGACTTCGTCCGCCCGGTCCGCAGCACCTGCAGTTGCCCGCTCGGCGGCGACTGCAAGCACGTCGCGGCCGCGCTCCTCACCATCAACGCCCGCGCCCTCGCCGCGAACGCCGGCCCACGCCCGGAAGCGCCGGCTCCGCCGCCCTCGGACTGGAGGCACGACCTCGCCCGCCTCGCCGGTGACGACGAGCGGGCGCCCACCCCGCAGGGCACCCGGATGGGACTGCAGTTCGAGTTGCGTGACGCGGTCCCCGCCAAGCTCGCCTCGCGCGCCCGTGCCGCCGGCCGCGCCCTGCCGGCGCCGTCCCGCAGCGTGCGGCTCGGCGTCCGGCCGGTGACCCGCAGTGACGCCGGCAACTGGGTGCGCGGGCAGCTGACGTGGGGCACGCTCCCCTACTCCCAGAACCGGCTCGGCGTCGGTGCCGAGCAGCACGCCTGGTTCCTGCAGCTCGCCGCCCTGCACCGTGCCGGGCAGCTGGCGGGCCTGCCGGGTGAGAGCGACTGGCTGCACCTCGACGACTTCCGGAGTCCCCTGCTCTGGCCGCTCCTGCAGCAGGCCGCGGCGCTCGACATCGCGTTCGTCACCGGCAAGCGCGAAGGCGGAGCGGTCCTCGGCACGCAGGCACAGGTGCTGCTCGACGTCGCCCGCCACGACGACACCGTGGTGATCGGCGCGAGTGCCGTGCTCGACGGCCGGCCCGTGGTGCCCGGTGCCGCGCGGATGATCGGCGACCACGGCGTCTACGTGTTCCGCGAGAGCCCCGAGTTCACGGTGGCCGTCGCACCGACCCCGGCGCCGGTGCCCGAGGACCAGCGCCGCATGCTCGTCGAGGGCACCCGGATCATCGTGCCGACCGCCGAGGTCGACGAGTTCCTGGCCGACTGGTCACCCCGGCTGCGCGGTGCCCTCGGCCTGGTCAGCTCCGACGGCTCGGTGGAGCTACCCGAGCGCACCCCGCCGGAGCTCGTGCTCACCGCGACCTTCGAGCCGGCCCGGGCCCCGCGCACCGACGACCGCGTGCACCTGCACTGGCGCTGGCACGTCGACGGCCGGAAGGACCCGGTGTCCCTGCACGGCCCGCTCCCCGACCTGTCCGGGCTCCGCGCCGCCGACGATCCGGCCGGCACCGGCGAGGCGACCACGGCGACGACGACGGCCGACGACGCGACGCAGGCTGGGCCTCCGGTCCGCTCTGCCGGACCCGGTGGCGGACTGGACTGGTTCCAGGACGGCACCATCGACGGGGCCGACGTCGCGGTGTTCGCGAACGAGTTCCTGCCCGAGCTGCCGTCGCTCGGCGTCCGCACGGTCGTGCAGGGCGAGCGGCTCGACTACGAGCGGTTGAGCGGGCGGCCGCACATCCGTGTCACGACGATGCCGTCGGACAAGCACGACTGGTTCGACCTCGGCATCATCGTCAGCGTCAACGGCAAGCAGATCCCCTTCACGCCGCTGCTCACCGCGCTCGCGGGTCGGCAGCGACGACTCAAGCTCGTCGACAACTCGTACCTGTCGCTGGCCGACCCCGCGTTCGACCGGCTCAAGGAGCTCATCGACGAGGCCCGTGACCTGGACGAGTGGGAGCCCGACCAGCCGATCGCCGTCACGCCCCTGCACGCCGGGCTGTGGTCGGAGTTCGACCTGCTGGCCGACGAGACCTCGCACGACGAGCGGTGGCAGGCGATCGCCTCGGGGCTGCTCGGGGCGACGCCCCCGGGTGACGTCCCCGTGCCGGACACCGTGCACGCCGACCTGCGGCCGTACCAGCACGCCGGGTACGCGTGGTTGTCGTTCCTGGTGACGCACGGCATCGGCGGCGTGCTCGCCGACGACATGGGGCTCGGCAAGACGCTGCAGGTGCTCGCGATGGTGGCCGCCCGTCGTGCCGCGGAGCCCGACGCGCCCCCGTTCCTGGTCGTCGCACCGACCTCGGTCGTCGGCAACTGGGCGGCCGAGGCGGCCAAGTTCGTGCCGTCGCTGCGGGTCGCGACGGTGACCTCGACGTCGTTGAAGGACCCGGGGCTCGTCGCGCGCACTGCCGCCGCGTCGGACATCGTCGTCACCTCGTACGCACTGCTCCGGCTCGACGCCCGCGCCTGGACCGACCTGCCGTGGTCGGCGCTGGTGCTCGACGAGGCCCAGTTCGTGAAGAACCCGCAGTCCCAGACCCACCGTGTGGCCTCGGAGCTGCAGGCACCGGTGAAGTTCGCGATCACCGGCACGCCGCTCGAGAACGGGCTGACCGACCTGTGGGCACTGTTCCACGTCGTCGCGCCCGGGCTGCTGTCCACCTGGACCCGGTTCGGCGACGACTACGTGAAGCCGCTCGCCTCGCCCGAGCTCCGCGGCGAGGCCCGGCAGGAACTCACCGGGCGGCTGCGCCGACGGATCCGGCCGCTCATGCTCCGCCGCACGAAGGAGGCCGTCGCGGCCGACCTGCCGCCGAAGCAGGAACAGGTCGTCCGGGTCACGCTCGACCCGGCGCACCGGGAGCTGTACGAGCGCACCCTGAACCGGGAGCGCCTGAAGGTCCTCGACCTGATCGACGATCTGTCGAAGAACCGGATGATCGTGTTCCGGTCGCTGACGCTGCTGCGGATGCTCGCGCTGTCGCCGGCGCTGGTGTCGTCCGGGTCGTCGTCGTCAGACTCGGACGTCACGTCGGGCTCGACCCCGATCCCCTCGGCGAAGCTCGACCTGCTGCTCGACGAGCTCGAACAGCTCGCGGCAGAGGGCCGTCGCGCCCTGGTGTTCAGCCAGTTCACCTCGTTCCTGCGGATGGTGTCCGACGCCCTCGACGCCCGAGGCATCGGCTACGAGTACCTCGACGGATCCACCCGCAAGCGCCCGGAGGTCATCGAGCGCTTCCGGCAGGGCACCGCTCCGGCGTTCCTCATCTCGTTGAAGGCCGGCGGCTTCGGGCTCACCCTGACCGAGGCGGACACCGTGTTCGTGCTCGACCCGTGGTGGAACCCCGCCGCCGAGTCCCAGGCCGTCGACCGCACGCACCGCATCGGGCAGACCCGGTCGGTCAGCGTCCAGCGGTTCATCGCCGAGGACACCATCGAGGAGAAGGTCCTCGCCCTCGCCGCGCGCAAGGCCGAGCTGTTCGCCACGATGATCGACGACGACGCGCTGTTCGCCGACGACCTGACCGCCGACGACATCCGCTCGCTGCTGACCTGAGGCGCCTCCCGCCGCCGTACCACCGTTCCGCCCGCACCACGTTCCGCCCCGCACCACTGGAGTCCCACCGCATGACGTCCCGCCGACGCCGCAGCCGCATCACCCTGACCTCCGTCCTCTTCGTCCTGGCCCTCGCCGTCGGCGGGTACGCGCTCGACGCCACCGGTGTCCTCGGACCGGACACCGACGCGGCGGGCACGAACGCTGCGGGCGGCCCCACGGCCGGGGAGACGACCACGATCGGACCGCAGCAGGCGTCGACGGGGGCGAGCCCCGCCTCCAGTCCGACCGTCAGCCGCGGAACCGACGCCGACGCGGTCCGCGCACGCACCCAGCTCGCCGACCTGCCCGTCAAGGGCAAGGCACCGGCCACCGGCTACGACCGCACCGGTGACTTCGGCAGCGCCTGGCTCGACGTCGACCACAACGGGTGCGACACCCGGAACGACGTCCTCGCCCGCGACCTCGCCGGCATCACCCGCGAGGGCCGCTGCAAGGTCCTCACCGGCACCCTCGTCTCGCCCTACACGGGTGCGACGGTCGACTTCGTGCGCGGCAACACGACCTCGACGCTCGTGCAGATCGACCACGTCGTCGCCCTCGAGAACGCCTGGCGCACCGGGGCGCAGCGGCTCACCGAGACCGAGCGGCAGGCACTGGCGAACGACCCGGTGAACCTGTTCGCGGTCGATGGCCGCTCGAACTCGCAGAAGGGCTCCGGCGACGCGGCGACCTGGCTCCCCGCGAACAAGGCGTTCCGCTGCACCTACATCGAGCACCAGGTCACGGTGAAGGCGAAGTACCGCCTGTGGGTGGCTCCGGCGGAGCGGGACGCGATGGTGCGGGTGCTGGACGCCTGCTGACGTCCGGCAGGCTGCCGCCGCTGGGTGTCGGCTCGGAGGCCCGGCGCACCTCCGCCCCGCGTGGCAGGCTGCGGGCATGGCTGAGCAACTCACGGTCCCACAGGCGTTCGCGCTCCTCCAGGTCGAGCCCGACGGACGCCACGCTCTCGATGGTTCGACGCTCGACACGGGTCTCGCGGGAGCGGTCCTCGCCGACCTCGCGCTGCGCGGCGTCGTCTCGCTGCAGGACGGACTCGTCGCCGTCGTGAACGGCGCCGCAACGGGCGACCCCGTGCTCGACGGCGTGGTCGGCTCCATCGCGGCGGCCGGTGCACCGCGCAAGGCGAAGTGGTGGGTGAGCCGACTCGGCAAGCGCCAGCTGCGCGACGACGTGTTCGCCGGACTCGTCGAGCGCGGTGTCATCAGCATCGAGCAGGGGAAGGTGCTCGGCCTCTTCCCCACCACGAAGCACCCGGAGCGGGACGGAGCTCCGGAGGCGCTGCTGCGATCGGGCATCGCGGACGTGCTGGCTGGCCGGGCGGGACCCACGCCGTTCTCCGCCGCGGTCATCGGCCTGCTCGACGCGACGAACACCCTGCGCAAGCAGTTCGGTGCCGTCGACAAGGACCTGGTCAAGGAGATCACCTCGGGCACCTGGGCGAGCCCGGCGGTGAAAGCCGTACTCGAGGAGATCGAGGCCGCGACGATGGTCGTCATCATGGCGGGCACCATCGCAGCGACGGGTTCGATCACCGCGAGCTGAGGTCGGCAGCGCGACGGGGCCCCTGCACGCCGGCTGACTGCGTCGTTAGACGACAGGTGTAGTCTAGGTATCTCGATGCAGATGCATCGATCGGACTCGCTGCCCCACCGCGGACCCCGAGCCCTTCACCGTCGAAGACCTCAGGAGGCCTCCCACCATGCCCGAAACCACCACCGGCACCACCCGCTTCGCCGACCGCGTCGTCCTCATCACCGGCGGTGGCTCCGGCCTCGGCCGCGCGACCGCCGTCCGCCTGGCCGCCGAGGGCGCTGCGCTCTCCCTCGTCGACGTCTCCGAGCAGGGACTCGAGGCGACGAAGGCCGCCGTGCTCGAGGCCACCCCCGACGCGCAGGTCCTGACGACCGTCGCCGACGTGTCCGACGAGGCCCAGGTCGACGCCTACGTCACCGCTACCACCGAGCGCTTCGGCCGCATCGACGGCTTCTTCAACAACGCCGGCATCGAGGGCAAGCAGAACCCCACCGAGTCCTTCACCGCCGCCGAGTTCGACCGCGTCGTGTCGATCAACCTTCGCGGCGTGTTCCTCGGCCTCGAGAAGGTGCTCAAGGTCATGCGTGAGCAGGGCTCCGGCATGGTCGTGAACACCGCGAGCGTCGGCGGCATCCGCGGCATCGGCAACCAGTCCGGGTACGCGGCCGCCAAGCACGGCGTCGTCGGGCTCACCCGCAACTCGGCCGTCGAGTACGGCCGCTACGGCATCCGCATCAACGCCATCGCCCCCGGCGCCATCTGGACGCCCATGGTCGAGAACTCGATGAAGCAGCTCGATGCGGAGAACCCGCGCAAGGCCGCCGAGGAGTTCATCCAGGTCAACCCGACGAAGCGCTACGGCGAGGCTCCCGAGATCGCCGCCGTCGTCGCCTTCCTGCTCTCCGACGACGCGTCCTACGTCAACGCGACGGTCGTCCCGATCGACGGCGGGCAGTCGGCCGCGTACTGAGACCGTCACCTCTGACGCCCGGCTCACGTCCGCGTGCGCCGGGCTTCGGCCTGGAGGCGCGGCTCGGCCCCGCCGTGTCCGCCGACCGTGACAGCATGGCTGGTGTGAGTACCGATCAGACCAACGGGTCAGCCTTCGGCCGAGGCGTCGACAAGGCCCCGCCGACCGCGGCCGCCGAACTGCGACGGAGGATGGCGGCCTCGCCCGCGGGCTTCCTGCGCAGCGCGGCGTGGGTCCCTTGGAAGCCGACGGGCTCTCCGGAGGCCGGCAGCGTCGCCCACGTCATGATCCGCGACAAGCCGTTCGTGCCCGTGTTCACCGACCCGGGCGAACTCGCCGCCGGCCTGCCTGACGCCGAGGGACGTCCGGTGCCGATGTCCGAGCTCGTGACCGCGCTCCCCGAGGAGTTCGGCATCGTGGTCGACCCGACGAGTGCGGCCGAAGCGAACTTCCTGCACGCCGACGTCCTCGCCGAGATGCGGGCGCAGATGCAGGGTGGCGTCCCGACCAGCGACGACTGACCCGCTCCGTCGGAGAGTCAGACCGTTCGGCGGTGGCACGCTCGCCCTCGACCAGCGCGGGTGCAGGTGTTCCAGGAGGACGCTTGGTCCGGCCAGCCCTCGTTCTGGCGTCACAGCGCCGGCGGGCGGACCCATGGTTTCGCGCCGTTGACGGTTCTGGTTCACGATCCCCGGGGTTCGTGAACCAGAACCGTCACGCAGCGCTGACTCAGCCGGCGTGCTCCGCGACGACCACCCAGGTCACGGAGACCACGAACACCATGACGGTCGCGGTGCCGACAGCGACCGCCCATCCCTGCGACCTCGTCCTCCGAACCCGTGCGGCCACCACCGCTCCCCCGACGAAGACGGCGACGAGCACGATGCTCTCGACCACGCTCGGGAGCCAGGCGACCCACGGCGTGCACGGCCGCGTCGACGTCTCCCAGTCACAGCTGTACTGCGACAGTCCGGCGAAGACCCACCCGATGAGCACAGCGGCGATCCCAGCCAGCGCTGTCGCGACGAACAGTGAAACCGTCACGACGAGGTCCGCCGTCGACGCCCGAGAGCGCCACGGCGCGGGTCGGCCCGCCCAGTCCTCCAGCGTGTCCCTCGCCTTCGCGGTCAGGCTCGGACAGCCTGCGGGCGAGGCTCGACGAGCTCGATGAAGCGGGACAACAGGGACAGGCCCGCGATCGACGGGGGCAGTCCGGTGGTCAGCGCCGGCGAGTGCACGAGGTAGGCCGCCCACTTCGCCCGCGAGATCGCCACGTTCAACCGGTTCGGCATGAGTAGGAAGTCGAGGCCGCGTGGGATGTCCGCCGCACTCGACGCTGCCAGGGACACGATCGACACGACGGCCTCGCGGCCCTGGAACAGGTCGACGGTGCCGACCTGGGTGCCGGTGAAGCCAGCGCGGTCGAGCTCCTGCCGGATCAGTGCCCCCTGCGCGTTGTACGGCGCCACCACGATGACGTCCTCGTCGGTCAGGGCCCGGGTGTCGGAACCGTCCGTCCACGTGCGGCCGACGACGTCACCGACGAGTGCGACGACCCGAGCGGCCTCCTCAGCAGAGGACGTCGTGTTGCCCGCGTGGACGACCGGCACGGGGTGCACACCCGCGTCGATGCCGTCGAGGTGCCGGCCGGAGACCATCGAGGCGAGCTGCCCGTCGTAGGACAGGGCCGAGACGGATCGGGTCAGCGCGGGCTCCATGCGGCGGGTGCGGGCCAGGAAGTACCCGAACTCCGGCGGCAGGACGTGCTGTCCGTCGGCGAGCCAGCCGAGCGCGGACTCGTCGACGGGCTCCGGATGCGAGCCCTGCGACACCTGGGGCAGCTGCTGGGGATCCCCGAGCAGCAGGAGCCGGGTCGCGGCGACCGACGAGGCGATGGTCGGGGCGAGGGAGAACTGCCCGGCCTCGTCGACCACGAGCAGGTCGAGGGAACGGCGCTCGATCGTGGACTCGTTCGCGAACGTCCAGGCCGTGCCACCGACGACACCGCCGGTGCCCGAGGCCTCGCACGAGGACAGGAACGCGGCGACCGCGGCGCCGTTCTTCACCGGGGTCCAGGCTGCGGAATCGAGCTCGTCCTCGGTCGCGCCGGACTTCGGCACCTTCGCGACCCGGTCCGCGGGGACACCGGCGTTCACGACCGAGGTCAGGAAGTTCTCCGACGTCGCGTGGGACTGCCCGACGACCCCGACGCGCCAGCCGTACTCGCGGACGAGCCGGGCGACGACGTTCGAGCCGACGTAGGTCTTGCCCGTACCGGGAGGGCCCTGGACCGCCAGGTACGACCGGTCGAGGCCGAGCAGGGTCGACACGACGGCCGACACCGTGTCGTCGCCCTGCACCGGGACGATCGGGCCACGCGGGGGCACCCGACGCAGCAGGTCGAGCGCCGGGTCGGGCAGCATCGCCGGCAGCTCGTCGAGCACGGCCTGGCCCCACCACGCGATCGCCTCGGGCTGGGGCTTCGCGCGGGGCGGTGCCGACGGGGCGAGGGCCACCGGGAACTCGTGGTGCGGTTCGCCACCGACGGGCAGTCCCTCTTTCACAAGGACCTCGACGGCATCGCCGTTGTCCCAGACGTCCACGATCACGGCGCGCGACGACGCGCCCTTCGACCCGGGGCCCGGTGAGGCGACCGATGGCGGAAGCGGGTCGTCGTAGACCAGGTGGGGCGTGCCTCCCGGCCGGAGCCGCGAACCGGGCGCGAGCGTCCCCGACAACCGGAGTTCCCGCGACTGCGACCGGGCACGCGGCAGCGTGTCCCAGTCGCGCTCGACGGACGCACGCTCCACGACCAGGACGTCACGCGTGTCGGCCCAGTCGTCGACCGGGTTCCGCAGGCGGTCGAAATGGTCCTGCCAGAAGGTCTTGGCCTCGCGGCGGTGGTAGTCGATCGCGGCTGCGGCGAGCGCCAACGCGGTCTGGTCAGGGGTGCGGTCGAGGGCGTCGACGTCCTCGAGTTGCGCGGCGAGCGCGACGTACACCGGGTTCGGTTCGCGCTCGACGGGGATCGGTGGGACCTCGAGCTCGAGCGACGGGTCGGCCGCGTCGGGGTCGTCGGTGCGCAGCGTGCGGAGCCAGTCGCGCAGGCGCAGGGTCGAGCGGCAGTCGTAGGCGTTGTAGTCGGCGACCTGGTCGAGCATCCGCTGCCCCTCGACGGCGTCACCGTTCCGGAGTTCCTCGATCGCGTCGACGTAGGCGGTGATGCTGTCCGCGGCGTTCGTGACGTCGCTCTCGCGCAGGTCCGAGCCCATGTACAGCGGTTCGAGCTTCTTGATCGAGTAGCTGTGGCTTCCGACGACCAGGGCCTTGCGGACGATCGGGTACAGGTCGACCAGGACGCCGGCGCGCAGCAGGTCGTCGACGGCCTCTTCACCCACCCCGTGCCGGGCGGCGAGCGACAGCAGGTGCGTCCGCTCGTAGGCGGCGTAGTGGTAGATGTGCATGCCCGGGTACTGCTGCCGCCGGGCCTCGATGAACGCGAGGAACTGCTCCAGCGCACCTCGCTCGTCGCGGATGGTGTGCGCCCAGAACGCGGTGAACTCGGCGCGGTCGTCGACCAGGCCGAACAGGTAGTCGAGGCCCCAGTGCACGCCGTCCTCGGTGTGCAGCGGGTCTCCCTCGAAGTCGAAGAAGACGTCGCCCGGGTCGGGCGCCGGGATCGCGTCGAGCGCACGGGCGTCGAGGACCTCGAAGCGCGGCTTGACGGGTTGGCCCGGCCCGTCGGCGCCCGCCCGTCGGGCGTCTTCCGACTCGATCTGGAGGCTCGCCTGGCGTACCAGCCGATCCTGCGTCGCGCGGGACAAGCCTGGTACTGCCCGGGTGCGGACCGCCAGGTCGTCGATCGTCCGCACCTCGTGCTTGATCAGCTTCGCTCGTTGATCGAGGCGCATGCCGGCGACGAGGACGAGGTCGCGGTGCTCAGCGACCTGTGTCGAGCAGACCTCGCATCGGCCACAGCTCGAGTAGCGCGGGTCGCCCCACCGCAGCGACTCGTCGGCGGCGATGCGCTCGGCGATGACCCGCTGCAGTTCGGCGCGCTGCGTGCGGTACACCGGCGCGATGTCGGCGAGGTCGTGCGTGGTGGTCGTCCGGTCGCCGAGCACCAGGTGCACCTGCTGCCCGGTCGGGATGCCGTGCGCCTGCATCTGCTCGGCGTACGCGGCGAGCTGCAGCAGGGCGCTGATCTTGGCGTGGCGGGCGAGCTTGGTGTCGTAGACCTCGTACTCGCCGCGGTCGTTGCGGATGATGAAGTCCGCGAAGCCGATGAAGCCGGGGGCGTCTGCCGTCGGTGCTGCGTGGAACGTCGGCTGGTACAGGACATCGGCACCGTCGGCGAAGGCCTGTCGTGCTTCGGCTGCGGCGCGTGCGTAGTCCGGCGGGGCGGGGCGGTCGAACTCGACGACGTTGCGGGTCTGCTTGAGGATGTCGAGGTAGTCGAGCTCGTGCTGGTCCCCCAGCCGAGCCGTGCGCTCGAGCATGTCGTCGTGCACGTCCGGCAGGGCTTCCCCGCGGCCGAGCTTGGCGTCGAGGCGGCGGAGGAACGCCCACTCGCAGGCCGACCACGTGCTCAGGTCACTCGGGCTGAGCAGCACGTGCCCGTCGACGCCGATCTGCATGCGCTCCCCCTTGCTCTCCGGTGCGCTGAAAGCCTAGGGGCGGCGTCAGACAACGGGACGGGTTCTTCGAACTCGCTCTTGACATACTAGATTCCGTCGGTGATACGTTAACGCTCGACCAGAAAGGGGATGGTTCATGTCGAACCTCGTGCTCAACGGAGCGCTCTATTCACAATCGGCGATCACCGACAGAGTCGAATCGATCCGTGATCGGCTCGCTCTCAAACAGGACCGAGTCGTTGTGCTCGTGCTCATCGCGATCGCGCTGTTGCTCGCGGTCGGCCTCATCACCGCGTGGTGGATCACCTGCCAGAACAAGGGCATGTACCCGGCAATGGACATGCCGTCCTTCAGTGCCGGCGGCACATGGAAGGTGTACTGCCGAAAGTGAACATGCACGAGGAGCCCGTGAATACTGTCCTGGAGGTGATCGGAGTCGACAAGTCGTACAGCGGGCGCCCTGCACTGGTCGACTTCTCGATGACCATCGTCCCCGGAAGCATTCACGGGCTCCTCGGCTCGAACGGCTCCGGGAAGAGTACAGCCTTGCATGTGATCACGGGCATCATCGACCCGGACCGCGGATCAGTCCTTCACCATGGCGTGACGGTCAGCCAAGCCGTCGCTCGGATGCGGTTCGGTTTCGCACCCGATGATCTCCCGCTTCCCCAGTCTTTGACGGGCCGCGAGTACCTGCGCCTGCATGATTCACTCCGTCGCCGCGATGACTCGTCCCGAGCAATGTCCCTCGCACGTGTCCTCCAGGTACGAAACGCACTCTCAAAGCCGATCTCCTCGTACTCCCACGGCATGAAGCGAAAGCTTCAATTGGTGTGTGCGCTCGCGCACAGTCCCTCGCTCCTCATCCTCGACGAACCGTTCAGGGGGTTGGACCCGGACACAGCGCAAGTCCTCCAAGAATGCCTCTCCTTGTTCACCGCGGCAGGCGGAGCGGTCCTCATGGCGACGCACGACCTGTTGCGCGCCGAGACGCATTGTGAGGCCATAACCATGCTGCACAACGGAGCAATTGTTGCTTCAGGTCGCACCCGGGAGATCGTTTCCAGCCATGGCTCGGTCGGCCAGTGCTTCTCCGCGCGGATCAGCAGCGCTTCGTCGATGGCTACCCGCGCCGACCGGCTCCGTGCCCTGTTCACCCCCGACGAAAAGGAAATTCATGAAGACCGCTAGCGTGACGTTCATCGGGCTCGTGCTCGGCATCGCTATCACTTTCCTTGCCATCGCTGCCACGATCGCCACCTCAGCCGTCAGTGGGACACCCGCTGAGATTCCGTTCGTGTTCTCGGCCACAGTCGGCACGGAGAACGGGCTGCCATCGGTGGAGTTCACGCCGAACGGGTTGGGGCTTCTCGTGACGGTCGTTCTCATCACGGTCGGCTACGCAGCCCTGCGCCTTCGCGCTCGCCCCCACCCGTGAGTCAGACCATCACGGTCGCGCGCGCCACCGCGTTGGTCTGGATATCAGAACTCGCTGGAGCCTTCAACGTCTCACGTCGGCGAGTCCTCCTCTGCGCTGCGTTCACAGTTGCAGGCATCCTTGCACTCGGACTTGCCCTCGGGTTGACGGCAGTCTCGACGTTGAGCGGCCAAGTGCCGGCACCGATCGCAGCGTTCATGGTGGAGACCGCGGCGAGTGGTGCTTTGCTGAGCGCGGCGCTGGTGACGGTCGTCCTCGCGCTCACTGCCCCAGCGGGCTCGGCCCTCGACCACCTTCTGTGCCTCCTACCGGTGACGAACAGCGCTCGAGCAATCGGCAGATCGCTTCCACTGACCGTGCTCACCACAATCGGCTCGACGGCGCTGTGCGTCCCGGCGATGCTCGTGGCAGGTCGTGTTCTCGACCTCAGCGAGGCGACGCGATACGTGGTCGCGCTTCTCGCGGGCGTCGCTCTCGTTGAAGCGCTCGCCCAAGGCCTGCTGCACGCAGTAGGGAGCTTGATGCAGTCTTGGCTCCGAACACCCTTCGCCGTCTCGTCGACGATCAGTGGCGCAGTGACGATCGGCGCTGCGCTCGTCGCTTTCGGCCCCGGCGTCATCGTGCCCTCGGGTTTGGCTACCGATGATGCGCCCGCATTGTCCCTCCCAAGGCTGATCAGCGATGTCGCGACCAGCCGGAGGCCTGATCTGGCGTGGCCGGTCTTCGTGAGCTACTTCGTCGTGACGATTGTGTTCGTGTGGGCAGTCAGCAAGATCTCGACTTCAAAGGCGGTCCCGTCCGCGTTCGCGCTTCTCCCTGCCGATCGGATACTCCGTGGACCGCAGGGGCCTTTCCTCTCTCAGCTCCTGGTGATGATTCGTGCGCCGCAGACTTCCCTAGCGATTGCTGGCGCAATCTGCTTGTTGGCGACAACGGCGTGGGCGCTCCCGCCGAACGTTCCAGCAGAGGTACGCGACGGCTTGGCCATGGCGGTTCCTTCGGCGGGATGTGCTCTCGTCCTCTTCGGCCCGGGGCGCGTCCTGCCATGGGCTTGGACCGGCACCGCGCTCGGTCGTCGCCGCACGTGGTGGTTCGCGCCCGTTGCAGTGGCGCACATCGTCGCCGCTGCCCTTGCCTGGACAGGCTTGAGCGGCGCAGCCCTCCTCCTGGGCGTCGTCCAATTCGACGAGCTCCCGGGGATGGTCTTCCGTGCGACGCTGCTCTTCCTGTCAGCGACACTCGCTGGCGCCCTCGTCCCGTGGAGCGACACACAGCCCATGTCAGGCAGCGTCGGCCTGATGCTGACGACCGTGCTGTACCTGGGATGCAGCTCCCTCATCTCCTATCTGGATCAGCTCGCTGGACCATTGAAGGTGCTCGGAAGTATCTGCTGTATCTGCCTACTGGTAGCAGGGTCGGTGACCACGTGCATCCGACTGACCTCGTCCCGATGATCTCCCGACTGCTGCCGCCGTGCTGTAGTCCGGAGGGCCTTGCCGTTCGATGTGAAGAGTTCGCACTGTCGCTCCGGACCGACACGAACGCGAGGCGTCGCGCAGCGATCGACCACGGATTCATCGCTGGAGGCGAGAGCCGATGGAGAACGGCATTCACTGCGGGAGCGCTTGTGGATTCTGGCGATGCGAAGAGATTCTCGGTGTACGTGCGCCTCGTCCTGGCAGTCATCGGTTCTGCGGCACTTCCTTTGACGGTGACGACCGCACTCGCAATGGCGACGCTTCTCGGCAGCGGAGCGACGTACGGACCGTTGCTGGCGGTGCTCGCGTTTCTCGTCTCAAATCTCTGCCATGAACTCGGTCATCTCCTCGCCATTGGCCTGCTGTCGGCGCAACGGTCGCACGTCCATGTCGTCGCGAGGCTCGGTTTCGCCCACGTTGTGCGCAACTCCTTGCCACCTCTGCGCGAGGCCGTCGTCGCGGTGAGCGGGCCGCTCCTGGTTGCGTCGTGTTGCGCCGCCGCGATGATCTTCGCGACCCACGTCATCGAGGTGGTCGTTCTCGCCTCGATCGGGGTAGGTCACCTTGGCACCCTGCTTTTCCCGGTCGGGGACGGCGCCAATCTGCGCGACGCCGTCAGGTCTGCCCGCTCGTCAAAGTTCCCCGAGCGCCGAGAACAGTCCAGCCGACAGTGAACCCTCGCCAACCGCCGGACATGAGCGCTCTCAGCGGGCCGGCAAACAGTCCGGCCTCCGCGATCAGTCGGTCAAGGGTACGAACCGCGGGCCGTCGTACCCGTCACGTGTCACGTGTGCCGTGAACTCGGCGAGCGAGCGCACCCAGTGTGCGCGTTCGCCGTACAGCGCCTGGTACACGACCACGGGCTCCTCGGTTTCCACGTCACGAGCGACGAGCAGCACCTCGTAATCGTTGCCCTTGAAGTGCCGGTAGCGGCCCGCGGTCACGTCGTCAGTCACCCGACCGAGGGTACGGCCCGAGCGGTGGGACCATGACCGCGCGTTCTGCTTGACTGAGCAGCACGGGGAACGAGCACCACGGGGGAACGACATGACCGCACTGAGCACGCGCGAGCGGGACCGTCGCGCACAGCGCGTCTTCTTCGTCGTCATGGCGGTCGTCATGGCGGGCGCGGACGTCTGGCTGCACTTCCACGCCGGCGTCATCCGCCCATCGGCCTTCTGGGTCCCCACGGTCGTCGGACTCGTGTACGGCGCCGTGGTGTGGCCGCTCGGCCTGCGTCAGGAGTCGAGGCGGTGGCCGAACCTGGTCGGGGCGGGGTTCCTGGGTGGCTTCCTCGTCCTCATCGCGACGAAGACGTTTTCGCCGTACGCCTGGTTCCTCGCGGTCGTGATCGGGACGTTGCTGTTCCAGGCCGCCCTCCCGCCGAAACGACCCGCAGCGCGGGTCACCGCCAGGCTCCCCCTGACCGACGTGCGACCGTGGACCGGCTCGGGAGTCACGGCCACGGCCGTCGAGCACCCCTTCGGCAAGGGTCGGACGAAGCCAGCCGTCGCCCTCACCACGCAGGACGGTGCCACCGCGTTCCTGGTGGTGGAGCTCGCCTCGTTCTTCGACGGTGAAGCGGCGATCGCAGAATCGGCGAACGGCGAACAGCTGACCTTCCTCACCAGGAAGGGCGTCGCTGCGAAGTCGTCCATCCTCGACGACGCGACGCCGGGGATGGCCGACGGCACGCTGTTCCTGCACTCGGCGAAGGACGAGTCGCGGCCTTCCGCCGTCTTCAGCGACGACGACGCCGCCGCGTTCGAGCAGTGGGTCCGCACGCTCCCCGAGGACTGAGTACCTGCCAAGCCCGGCGCGACGCGCACAGCTCGGCGTCACATCCGGTCACGTTCGACAGCAGTTCGTCGGCTGCGCGTACCGTCGCCGTGTGACCGTCGGAACCGCAGTGGCCGTGCTCGTCGGGGTCATCGCGCTCGCGACGGTCCTCGGTCTCCTGCTCCGCCACCGGACCGGTCGAGCCCGATCGACGGGCACCGCCTCGTCGACGAGGCAGGACGCAGACGGTCTCGCGCTCGACACCGACTACGGCACCGCCGCCACGTTCGTCCAGTTCTCCACGCCGACCTGTGCGCGGTGCCCGGCCACCCGGCGCCAGCTCGCCGTCGTCACGGACCAGCACGAGGGCGTTCGCCGCATCGAGGTGGACCTCGTCGAACACCCCGAGCTCGCCCGGCGTTTCGACGTGATGCAGACCCCGACGGTCCTGCTGCTCGACGCCGACCGCTCGGTCCACACCCGCTTCGGAGGCCCACCCCGCCCACCCGAGCTCGCCGCAGCCCTCGACGCCGTCCTGACCGCAGGCAGCACAGGCACCGCAGGCACCACCGGCACCCAGGAGTCCCGATGACCACCACGAACGACACCGACCGCGGCATCGACCCGCGCTCCCCACGCTTCGGCGCCGCCATCACCACGGTGCTCCTCGCCGCGACGATCGTCCTCACGCTGATCCCCGAGACGTGGGTCGCCGGCATCGTGCTGCTCGCGGTCATCGTCGTACTGTTCGCCGTCGGAGGCATCGCCGGCATCCGCCGACACCCCTACGGCGCACTCTTCCGACGGGTGGTCCGCCCACGCCTCGCCCCGCCCGCCGAACTCGAGGCCCCGGAGCCCCCGACCTTCGCCCAGCAGGTCGGCCTGTTCGTGACCGCGGTCGCCCTGCTCCTCGCACTGCTCGGCGTGCCGTACGCCGCCCCGATCGGTGCCGCAGTCGCCCTGGTCGCCGCGTTCCTCAACGCTGTCTTCGACGTGTGCATCGGCTGCCTGCTCTACGTGTGGCTGGTCTGGGCGGGCGTCTTCCGTCCGCGGCGCGGCGTCGCCTGACAGCGTCCGGCCTGGAGGCCCGCCTCGCCTCGACCACACCGCCAGCGTCCGACAGGTGCTCGGCTCCAGAACACGGCTCTGCCCCGCCCTCAACTTGCTCGAAGCGCACGCACGCCCGCACGCGCCCCCAACACCCCGACGAAACACGAAAGTAACTTGCAGCCCTAGCGCCGATCCATGCAATGCGCTTTCATAGCGGGATGACGATCACCGAGCGATCCGAGCGCGCCGACGCCTTCGCCCTCGTCCGGACCCAGTCGGCGAGCATGCCGTCGAGCATGCGTGCCATCGCCGACGCCGTCCTCGAGGACCCGGCAGCCGCGGCCACCACCAACGCCACCGACCTCGCCGGCAGGGCCGGGGTCTCCCCCGCGACCGTCTCTCGCTTCGCCCAGCACCTGGGCTTCGCGAACTTCGCCGCCCTGCAGCGCAGCATGACGCGGGCCGTCGAACGCGGGATCCACGAGCGTGAATCCACCGAGATCCACGCCGGGGTCGCGGTCGACGACGACGTCGCCACCGTCATCGCGAAGGTCACCGAGGACGTCCGAGCGGTGATGGCCGACACCCGCGCCGCACTCGACCCGCACGCGCTCGAAGCAGCGGCAGCAGCCGTGAGCGACGCCCGCCGCGTCGTCCTCTACGGCGTCGGCGCGAGCGGCATCGTCGCCCGAGACCTGCACCTCAAGCTCGAACGCATCGGCATCGTGAGCTCCATCGCCGACGACCCGCACAACGCCCTGACCCTGGCGAGCGTCATCGGCGAGCACGACGTCCTGGTGCTCGTCAGCCACTCGGGCTCCACCGTCGAGACCCTCGAGGTCGCCCACGCCGCCCGAGCACAGCACGCCACGATCATCGCGATCACCGGCCACGCGTCCGCCCCGCTCGCCACCACCGCCGACCACGTCCTGCTCGGTGTCGCCGGTGCCGAGAGTGCCCTGCGCCCCGCGGCCATGGGCAGCCGGATGAGCCAGCTCGCCATCGTCGACACCCTGTTCATCGTCGTCGCGCAGCGCACCGACGAGCGCTCCCAGCCGCTCCTCGCCCGCAGCCGCGACGCCGTCCGCACCCACCACCGGAACTGAGCATCACCATGACCACAAGGCACGAGACCCACGACGCCCTCCGCGACGAACTCGCGGCCCTCACCACCGAGGCGACCGACCACTCGCTGGACGACATCGACACGATCTCCACCCTGGAAGCCGCTCAACGCATGAACGCCGGAGACCGCAGCGTGCCTGCGGCGCTGGAGCCGTGCCTCCCGGCCATCGCCCTGGCGGCAGACTCGATCGCCGCAGCGTTCGCGCGTGGTGGCCGACTCGTCTACGTCGGCGCCGGCACGCCGGGCCGGCTCGGCGTCCTCGACGCCAGCGAGTGCCCGCCCACCTTCGGTACCGACCCGAGCCAGGTGGTCGGCGTGATCGCCGGCGGCGACCCCGCCCTGACCACCGCGGTGGAGGGCGCGGAGGACGACGAAGCCGCCGCCGTCCGCGACCTCGACGCGCTCGGCCTGACGGCGGACGACGTGGTCGTCGGGATCAGCGCGTCCGGCAGGACGCCCTACGTGATCGCAGCCATCCTGGAGGCCCGGCGCCGCTCCGCCCTGTCGGTCTCCGTCGCGTGCAACCCGGACTCGGCCGCGGGGCGGGAGGCAGACATCGCCATCGACGTCGTCGTCGGCCCCGAGTTCATCGCCGGGTCGACCCGCCTGAAGGCGGGCACCGCGCAGAAGCTCGTCCTGAACATGCTCACCACGCTCGCGATGGTGCGCAGCCACAAGACGTACGGCAACCGCATGGTCGACGTGCGCGCGACGAACGCGAAGCTCGTCGCCCGGGCGTTCTCGCTCGTGCAGGACGTCACGGGCGCTGCCTCCGCCGAGGTCCAGGCCGCACTCGACGCCTCGGACGGCGAGGTGAAGACCGCGATCGCCGTGATCCTGACCGGCGCCTCGGCTGCCGTCGTGCGTGCTCGCCTCGATGCTGCTGCTGGCTCGTTGCGCGCCGTGCTGTAGACCCCGTTTCCCCTTTCGTTTCCTTTCCCCCGAGGAGCACAGCAATGCCCGATGCCCAGCAACTCGCCCAGCAGATCCTCGACGCCGTCGGCGGTTCCGCGAACATCGCCGACGTCGAGAACTGCATGACCCGCCTGCGGGTGGAGGTCGTGTCCGACTCCTCCGTTGCGCTCGACGACCTGAAGGCCACCGACGGCGTCATGGCCGCCATCGCGGCCGGCTCGAACCTGCAGATCGTGCTCGGCCCGGGTCTCGTCGACCGCGTGGCCGACGGCCTGGAGGCCCTGCGCGCGGCCGCCCCGCCGGCTGCGGCTGGTGGGCCTGGTGCGTCGCCTGAGGAGCTCGCTGCTCGCGGTGCGTCCATCAAGGCGACCGCGCGGTCCCGTTCCGACGGCCGCACCATGCGCGCGATCCGGAAGATCTCCGCGATCTTCATCCCGCTCATCCCCGCACTGATCGCGTGCGGGCTCATCGCCGGGATCAACGGGATCCTGACGAACCTGGGGTGGGTGCCCGGGGTGACGCCGTTCCTCGGCGTGCTCTCGTCCGGTTTCCTGTCCCTGCTCGCCGTGTTCGTCGGGATGAACGCCGCGAAGGAGTTCGGCGGCACGCCCATCCTCGGCGGTGCGGTCGGCGGCATCATCGTCGCGGCCGGCGTCGCGAACGTCACCGTGTTCGGCGAGACCCTGGCACCCGGCCAGGGCGGTGTACTCGGTGCGCTGGCCGGCGGCATCCTCGCCGCGTACGTCGAGCGCTTCATGCGCCGGGTCACGCCAGACGTCATCGCGCTCATCGTCGTGCCGACCGTGACCGTGCTGGTCGCCGGGTCGGTGACGCTGGGGATCCTGATGTCCGTCGCCGGTGTCGTCTCGGTCGCGATCGGTACTGCTGCGACCTGGCTGCTCGCGAACGGCGGGGCCTTCGCCGGCTTCGTCCTCGGAGGACTCTTCCTGCCGCTCGTCATGACCGGCATGCACCAGGGGCTCATCCCGATCCACACCACCCTGATCGACCAGACCGGGTGGACCGTGCTGCTGCCCGTCCTGGCGATGGGTGGTGCCGGGCAGATCGGTGCGTGCATCGCGCTGTGGATGCGGTTCCGTTCGAACGCCTCGCTGGTGCGGACCATCCGCGGTGCGCTGCCGGCCGGGTTCCTCGGTGTCGGAGAGCCCCTGATCTACGGCGTGACACTCCCCCTCGGCCGGCCGTTCATCACCGCGTGCATCGGTGGAGCGTTCGGCGGCGGTGTCGTCGGGCTGTTCGACCAGCTCGGGCACTCCGTCGGGGCGATCGCCATCGGGGCCTCGGACCTGTCACTCATCCCCCTGCTGAACGGGTCGTCCGGGTACGGGTGGGCGTTGCTCGGGTACGGGTCGGGGCTCGTGGTGGCGTACGTCGTGGGGTTTGTGGCGACGTTGTTGTTCGGGGTTTCCGTGTCGGTGCGGGCTGATCTCGAGGCGCAGTCGTCAGTGCCGTCCGGCGACCCCGTCGCTCCTGACGCCCCGCTCACGCCGGCTGACTCCGTGGGAGCTGCGCGCTGATGCGGTTGGACGCGAGCACCTACCTGGCGCACGGTCCGCTGGCCGGTCCGACGTTCTCGGCCGCAGCGGAGTCGGGTGCGACGCTCGCGTTCACTTCGTTGCACATCCCGGAGGACTCCCCCGCCGGGGCACGACCCGCGGCGACCGAGATCGTCTCGCTGCCGCGTCCGCCGGCCTGTCGGTCGTGGCCGACTTCTCCCCCAACACCGCTCCGCTGCTCGGCGATTCACCGTGGGAGTTCCTGCGGTCGATCGGAGTGGCTCGCGCGCGGATCAACTTCGGGTTCTCGGTCCCTGAGATCCTCTCTGTCGCTGCCGTCCTGCCCATCGCCCTCAATGCGAGCACGCTGCGGGCCGCCGACCTCGCGCCGTTCGCCCACCTGGATGTCGAGCTGATCCAGAACTTCTACCCGCGGGAGTGGACCGGTCTGGCGCTGTCGTCCGTGGCTTCGTCGGTCGCCGATGCCCGGCAGTTCGGTTGGCGGGGAGGCGCTGCGGAGAAGTCGCGATCATGCTCCGGGGCCTGCCCCCGGATCGTCGATTCGCCCAGCCTGGGCGAGTTTCTTCGCTTCTGACAGAGCGAAACGACGGCTGCAATTCAGGCAGTCGGGCGCTTTCGATTCAGATTGGCTCCGGTGGGATTTGAACTCACACGACTCGACAAGGGCCTCATCAGCGCCGAACGCGATCAAGTGCGTGCAGACGTTTCACGGTCACCTGACTCGTGCAGGGTCACATCCCGAACCAGCCGGTTGTGAGCAAACGGTGGGCAGACCTAGCGTGGCTCCACCAGGTCCAGTAGCTCGTCAAATCGTCGAGACACGGCGGCTGAGCGACCCTTCGCGGTGGCAACGTCTTTGTCGTTCTCTAGGCCCACTAGAACCGGCCTCACCTCTTCTGGCGCAGCTTCGAACAACTCCCGAACCAGCGGCGCACCACCGTTGCTGAAGAACACTGACCGGCCGATACCCTGTCCGTAGCCCCCAGGCTCGCCTAGATAGCAGAGCGTCATCCACTTCACGAACCGCGGCAAATGGTCGGACGTCACAGGGCCAAGCCCGCCTAGCTCAATGATCGACCTCAACTGGTCTCCGTGACTCGCGTTCGACCGCCAGTTGTAAGAGATCAATTCGAGCTGGGACGCGAGGTCGGAGTAAAACGCTCTCTTTTGGGCCTTCCGCAGATAGGGATAAACGCGCGACTTGATCGCCACCCGCACTTCGAGCACCGCTAGACCCCGGCGCCCAACTTTCTCCTGCATGTGCTTCGCAAGCTCAACGATGACGCTGTCGCGCGCGTTATCTGCCAAAACCCCGATCACCGCGAAGGCGTTGGCGCGCACAAGTTCGCTTTCTGTCTCATTCAGTGAGAGAGAAAGCAGGAACTTGAGGATTTCGATCTGGCGGGTGTCAGGTGCGTGCTCAAAATCCTCCGTCATCCGTTCGTCGGCGACCGCCGGGCCGGATACCTGTACGAGATCCTTGACCTCAGACACTTTGATCAGTGTTACTGGGTCACGGGCAAGGACAGCCTCTATGCAGGTTTTGAAGATGTAGATCAGATCCTCAACGCCCGCTTCATATTCGGAATCCTCATGCTCGAGGTCACGTCGAATATCATAAGCCCTGGTCATGCGCCGCCACTCGGGGCGACTCAATAACCCCATGCGATAGGCAAGATCGATGATACGGGCGGTTGAATAATTGTCTACATCGTCAGCCTTCCGAACGGGAGGGAGACTGAACGCCTTGGCCGACTCTTCCGCAATGTCAATTCCCGCGATCTTGATTTTCTCCCTGAGGTCCGCAATCGCAGCGTTCAACAAGCGCTGGCAAGCACTACTCGGATCGACAGGCAGAAGTCGTCGGACGCGCTCGATCAATCCTTTAGCCTGCCACTGCGGCCGTATCAGGAGCATCAGACTAGAGGCATCATTCGCCTCGATCGCTTCCACCGCAGGGCGTAAAACTACTTCCCTAGGCACACATCCCCCTCGATCTTCAAGACATCCAACTCTGACGAACGCTACAACAACCCCGACCGAAGGATCCAGATCCTGCCCCACCCAAAGAAGGGGATGTACACGGCGGGCGCCTCGAGCTACCGACCCGTGGACCCACCTTGATCAAGCCAGCCTCGACTGCTGCCGTGATGGTTCAGGACACGACTGGCGTCTTCTACGTGAGCAGACCTTGCCGAGCCGCCGACTTGCATTGGCCAGACGATCGCTCCGCTGCTACTTTGCGCAGCCATGGAGGAAGCCGACTCGATGGGCTCCTCCTGGGTCGCCAGGTCCGCCGCTGATTCAGTCGGCAGAAACCACGCTCGATGACGTTGCGGATTCGTAGTCGCCCTACCGTGGGAATGGGCCTGCCGCTGCGGGACCCCTAGCGCTTCCGGTACTCCCCTGGTCGCGGGGTTCCGGGATGATGGCCTCGAATCCGCAGCCGCCGAGGTTCCGCCGGATCGCGCGAGACGGGTGCAGCTCCGACGGTTCGACTGATGGTGGCCGTCCCCTGCACAAGTGTGCGCCACCTCGCCCCCTTTGGCGTGCTGAACCCTCGCTCGATAGGATTCTGGCAGAGCTCGCGCCCCGCTGCTGCGGGGCCGCGGGATCTTGCCTATGACGAAAAAGGGGATGCGATGTCGCGGCTTACGGACCTTCTGCGGGCTGCCAAGCAGCTCGATCCGCAGCTCGGCGCCGACCTCGAAGAGGAGCTCAAGCCCCTTCAGAGGCGTCTTCCGTTCGGCCTGAACTTCGAACGCCACGCGCCCGAAGCGGTAGAGCTGCCTGGCCAGAAGATCCGCAAGATGAGCAAGGTGCGCGTGCTCCCGCCCCGTGGCTCGACCGAGCGGGGCGATCAGCGCCTGTGGCGTGTCGAGTCGGTCGCTGGCGAGCATGCCTCAATATCCCTGCTCGACGTTGCCGAGCCGGAGACCGCCACGGTCCCGCTCGACGACCTCGTGCTGGTCGCCGAGTTCCGAGATCGCATCTACCCTGGCCTGCGACCTGACGGCACTGTCGAGCGCGGTGGCGACAAGCCGTTCCATACCGTGATCAACGGCGAAAACTTCCACGTCCTCGAGCAACTCACATTCACGCATGAGCACGCGGTCGACGCGATCTACATCGACCCTCCCTACAACACTGGGGCAAAGGACTGGAAGTACAACAACGACTACGTCGAGGGTGACGACCTCTACCGTCACTCGAAGTGGCTCGCGTTCATGGAACGCCGCTTGAAGATCGCCAAACGGCTCCTCAACCCTGAGGACTCAGTGCTCATGGTCACGATCGACGAGAAGGAGTACCTGCGTCTGGGGCTCCTCCTTGAGCAGACCTTTCCCGAGGCTCGCATCCAAATGGTCAGTATCGCAATCAACCCAGCCAACGTCGCTCGACGCGGGGCGTTCGGTCGATCTGATGAGTACTGCTTCTTCGTCATGCTGGGCGACGCCACACCCCAGAGGGTGAGGCTCGGTAGCGATTGGGTCTCGGCCAAAGGCCGCACTTTTACCGGAGAGGCGAGATGGGACTTACTTCGTAGATCTGGTACTAACGCCCTCAGGGGCGATAGACCCAATCTGTTTTACCCGCTTATAATTGATCCCTCAGTACCACAGGTTGTCGGCGCGGGTGATTCCATTGACCGCGGCGAATCTCATGACGCGATTACGGCTCCGGCAGGCCGCGTGATCCTCTGGCCGATAAGGAGAGACGGGTCGCACGGCACCTGGCAGCTCGGTCAAGCCGCGCTGCTCAGGCACGTCGCTGAGGGTCGCGTCCGACTCGGGGGCAATGCAGAGAAGGGCTTTGTCGTCTACTACTTGAAGGGCGGCGAATATGCCAAAGTGCTCAGCGGCGAGTACGAAAATACCGGGCGCAGGCCCGACGGTTCGCTTGACCTCGAAAAGACCACTCGAGTTGATCACTTGCTCGTCCCAGGCAGCCAGTGGCGGGTTCCCGCTCACGATTCGACGCAGTACGGCTCGAGGCTCCTAGACCAGTTCTTGCCGTCGCGACGCTTCCCATTTCCGAAGTCTCTCTACGCCGTCGAAGATGCGCTTCGTTTCTTCATAAACGACAAACCGGATGCAGTGGTGCTTGACTTCTTCGCTGGTTCTGGCACGACTGCGCACGCGCTCATGCGGCTGAATAAACAGGATGGCGGCCGTCGCCAATGTATCTCAGTGACCAATAACGATGTTTCCGCGGATGAGCAGATCAGCCGCCGCCGGCTGGGCCTCCGCCCTGGCGACCCGGAATGGGAGCAGTGGGGCATCTGCGACTACATCACGAAACCCCGAATCCGTGCCTCAATCGAAGGTGTGGCTGTTGATGGCGCAGCAGTCAAAGGGGACTACAAGTTCGTCGACGAGTTCCCGATGGCCGATGGCTTCGAGGAGAACGCTGCCTTCTTCACCCTCACGTACGAATCGCCTTGGATGGTGAGCAACGACAAGGCGTTCGCCGCGATCGCGCCGATGCTCTGGTTACGCGCTGGCGCGCAGGGCGAGCGAATCGACGCCCTCGACGGAGGCTGGGCTGTTGCGAACACCTACGGAATCCTCCGAGACCTCGACCAGGCTGTGGAGTTCGTGACCTCGCTCAGAAAGATCGAGGGCATCCGCATCGTCTACGTCGTTACCGATGACGAAGGCCGCTACCAGCAGGTCGCCGACGAGCTCCGCGGGATCGAGACCGTCCGCCTCTATGAGGACTACCTGCGCAACTGCGAGAGCACGGGTGAACTCTGATGCGCTACACGCTGAAGGACTACCAGGACGACGCTGTGGGCGACACCCTGCGCGAGCTCGCCTCGGCGCGGGACTTCTACCGCAGCGCCAGCAAGCGCGTCTCATCCGTCGCCCTGACCGCGACCATGGGTGCGGGAAAGACCGTCATGGCGGCAGCTGTGATCGAGGCGCTGTTCTGGGGGAACGACGACTACACCGTGGCGCCGGACCCCGGTGCTGTCGTTCTGTGGTTCAGCGATGACCCCGCGCTCAACCAGCAGACGCGCCACCGGCTGGAGCAGGCCTCCGACCGACTCCGAAATCGGCTTGTGACCGTTGAGCACCCGTTCCGGTACCCGAAGCTCCAAGCTGGGCACGTCTACTTCCTCAACACGAGCAAGCTGTCGAAGAACAGCCTCCTTGTGCGCGGGCACGACGACTCCAACACGCTCGACGGCATATCGACACACCCCGACACCGTGCCGTTCACATTCTGGGACACGTTGCGGAACACCATCGAGGACTCCGGCCGCACCCTGTACATGGTCCTCGACGAGGCCCACAAGGGCATGGGCAAGCGCCCTGTGGAGACACCGACGATCGTGAAGCGGCTCATCAACGGCCACGGCGGTGTGCCTCCGGTTCCGATCGTCTGGGGCGTCTCGGCCACCGTCACTCGATTCGAGGAAGCGATGGCCGCGGCCGAGGTCCAGTCGAACCGCGTGCACCTCGGCACCGTCCAGGTCGACCCGGTGCGCATCCAGGAGTCGGGCCTGCTGAAGGACGACATCGTCCTCGACTTTCCCGCTGAGACCGGCGACTTCAACACGGTCCTGCTCCGCCGCGGGGTTCGTAAGGTAAAGGCTCTCTCTGCCGCCTGGGCTGGGTACGCAGCAGAGCAAGGCGACGAGGCGATCAAGCCGCTCATGTTGCTCCAGGTGCCGAACAAGCCCGCGGCTGACGAGATCGCGTCCGCGATCGACGTGATCCGCGACGAGTGGCCCGAGCTCGAATTCGACGCCGTGGCCCACGTGTTCGGGGACCACTCGCCGCAGACGTTCGGCGCCCACAGCGTCCCCTACATTTCGCCCGAGCGAGTGCAGGACGCGAGTTACGTCCGCGTGCTGCTCGCCAAGGACGCCATCAGTACGGGGTGGGACTGCCCGCGCGCAGAGGTTATGGTGTCGTTCCGACCGGCGAAGGACGAGACGCACATTGCGCAGCTCCTTGGCCGGATGATCCGCACTCCGCTTGCCCGACGCGTCGAGGGCGACGACCTCCTCAACAGCGTCGAGTGCATCCTGCCGAGGTTCAACAAGGCAACGGCAAGCCTGGTGATCGAGAAGATCATGGGCAACGACCTGACGCTCGGTGGTGACACCGGACAGCGGGTGCTCATTGACCCGAAGCTCATGACGCCGAACGCGGCGGTGCCCGACGAGGTCTGGACCCTGTTCGGGAACCTCCCGGCCGAGACACTGCCGCGCAAGCACGCGAACCCGATCAAGCGAGTGACCTCTCTCGCTCATGCTCTGGCCGCCGACAAGCTCCTCGCGGACGCTGGGAAGCTCGCGCACGAGCGCCTCCATGGGGTGCTGAACGGCGTCGCTGCCCAGTACGCAAAGGACATGGCGAAGGCGGTCGATGACGTCCTGACGGTCGCGGGGACAACCCTGCAGAGCTCGGCCAGGTACGGCACTCGTGCCGATGGGTCGTTCACTGAGGTCGCTGACGACCGCGCGATCCAGGACTCCTACCGCAGCGGCGCGCGGACGATCACGCCCGACGTGGCGCGGACGTACATTGAGCTGCTCACGGTAGACGCCGATGACGAGGACGTGTTCCGTGACGCGCATGTCAAAGTCGCGGCCCTTGCAATGCTGCCGCAGACGCGACCCGCATTGGATGCTGAGGCCGACAGGATCGCGGCCGAGTGGCTCAACCAGTTCAGGGTCGCGATCAAGTCGCTGCCGGAGTCTAGGCAGAGCCTCTACGCCGAGATCACGGCCATGAGCACCGATCCGCAGCTCATCTCGATGGCCCTGCCCAAGAACCGGCAGGAAGAGACGAAGCGAGCCGTGGGGGATACCGAGCAGTTACTCGAGCGTCGACCGCTTCACCTGATCGCTGATGACGAGGGCATGTTCCCCGTCGGCAAGCTCAACCCGGACGAGGTCGAGGTCATCGACACCGAGATCGGCCACGGCGACATGCTCGCCTGGTATCGGAACCCGGTTGGCGGTCGTGACTCGATGAGCATCGCTTATCAGGACCGTCATGGTGAGTGGCGGACGCTGCGGCCCGACTTCCTGTTCTTCGTCGATACGGAGACAGGCGTCCGCGCGAGCATTGTCGATCCGCACGGGTCCTGGCTGCCCGACGCCATCTGGAAGCTCCATGGGATGGCCCGGTTTGCCGAGGTCTATGGAGACAGCTTCCACAGGCTCGAGTCCATCTCACGGATCGACGGCGAGCTCCGCGTGCTGGACTTCAAGCTCGCTGACGTTCGCGCGAAGGTGCTGCAAGAGTCCGATGGCCGGTTCGCCTATGACAGCGCGGCCGTAGCATATTGATTCAAAGGGATTGCTCGCATGAATTCCGGGTTCAACCCTGTCGATTGGTTCTTTGCGGCAGAACCAGCCGTCAAAATCAGTTTCCTCGCACTGATGTGGTCTCTGGTCACGTCAGGGATCGCTCTCGGTGGCTTGATCACCGCGATCCGCTCTCTCAACGCCACGAGGCGCCAAGAGGCTCGCCGCCGACCAAAACTAGTACTCACCTATCTTGAGAGTTCTTCCATCACAACGGACCTGGGAACTGAGTACACCTTCCGCATTAGGGCGAAGAACCCTACCGAGAGCAGCAACGCGATCACGTCTGGTGAACTGGAAATCCGATACCTAGTCGCCGCCAGCCGAGTCTCATTGCGCCTACCCAGCCTGGAGGCCGTCGGCACGCTCAACCTCCCGATGACGGTAGCCGCAGGAACAAGCATCGAAGGTGAGGTTCGATTTTTCGGCGCTGCGGCGCTCCTTGAAGGGCGAAGGCCACAGGACTTCGTGGCGATCTTCACCGACACGTACGAGAACAGAAGCGAGATACCCGTGGAGATCATTTACGCAAGGACGCCCGGTTCATGAAGGTGCAAAGGCTTTCTAGCGAGCGCGTGGTTCGCGCCACTAGCTCCGCAGCCATCGCCAACGTTGACACAGCAGGCGGCAGGCTCATCCCTGTCGTAATGGTCGATGCCGATGGACATCCCGAGATCACGGAACTCATCCGAGCCCACGAACACACTCCCGCGGGAGACTGTGTTTCCCAGTGGTCGACCGCGCTTGGCGACTCGAGCCGGGTGCTCCTTCAGCTCACGTTTGAGAGGCCCGTAGCTACGGAGTTTCTGATCGAGTTCGAGCTCCCGAAGTTCGGCGGCTCGATAGACAACATGCTGCGGGCGCGAAGCATGTTCCTACTCGAGGGAGGTTTGGGCTCCACCTTCACGACTACCGAAGATCAGCCGAGGATACTTGTGGAGCTTCCGTCAACGGGCTTCGAGGCGGCATGGGAAGGGATTTTTCGGAGATCCATCGTAAGAATGTTTCGCGAAGAAGGCCAAAGCCGAAACGCCTCAAAAAAGCTTGCAGATGGTTTCATCGCTGAGTGGAGATCCCGCACTACTTTCGACTGGTGAAAGCTCCGGTGTCGCAGTTTCAAGTGCGATGTCACACTAGACGCCGTCCTCTTGGGCGGGTCTCAGGGTTGCTGATGGGTTCGCAAGGAAGCAGGCGGGGTTTCGCGTTTCGTATTGCGCCCTTCGATACCTAGATCGCGTTGATCACTGACCTCCTGTCAGGCCCCACGAGCCGGATGGGCAACCATCGCACCTGCGGATAACTCGGTGGGTAGCAATTCCCCAGACCCGCGCGCACCGCGGGAGGCAGAACGGGGCGGTCGCGTGGTCAGGAATCCCGCGTGCACCAGACCAGCGGAACCCCAGAAGAAATCCGACTGCCCCTGCGGCTTTCCTTTCTGGTTCGGTGCGAGTTCTTCGCCTTCGAGCGGAACTCCCGTGCGTGCTGCGTTCCAGACGTCGAGCCGACTCGCTGCGCCTCCCTGTTCGTCGAGGTAGCGAAGGGCTGCCCGAAGGCGGTTCGTCCTGTTGTCGGATCGGCTCATGATCGTCGTGTCCTTCCAGTCGATCAGCGAGCGGCCGAGGAGGTCTGCGGTTCTGCTGCTGGCTCGAGGCCTTCCTCGCGCATGAAGTCGAGCGCCCGCTCGACGAGCTGGATCTTCTTGCGGAGTTCGACGAGCACCGGCGACTTCGGATCGGAATATTCGTCCAGTCGCTCATGCGCCCGCCTCACCTGCCGCTCGGTCTCGACGAGCAGGTGCCACACGGCGGGGTCCTGCTCGAGATCGAGTTTCTGACGCAGGATGACCGCTGCGAGCTGTCGCATCACGATCGACTCGACTGCTTCGGATGACGTGCCCGAACTCGCGAGCCCGAACGCGATCCCACCGCCGCCCGCTGTGACGAGAGTTCCGGCAGTGATCAGGCCGCCGATCATCCCGCCAGGTCCGAATGCTGCAAGAGCACTCGTCAGAGCGGCCGCGCCGGCAAGACCCGCACCGGCGGCGAGTGCGATACCACCCGTCGCGACGACGAGGGCGACCGCGCCGGCACCCATCGCGCCGATCCTGATCCAGTTCGGCCCCTTGCTCCCGGCGAGGACCTTCTCGGCTCGGTCGACCGCATCGAGGACGTCCCCGCCAAGAACGCTTCCGAGACCGAGTTCTGCGGTGAGGTCCCGCATCGCCTGCCGCTTGATGGACTCGCTGAAGCCGATGTCGAAGGGGCGAAGGAAGTTGTCGGACACGAGCACGATGAGCTGAACAAGCGCGTCCTCCTTGGTGAGGTACATCCCCGGTGCGGGCGGAGTCGCTTCCGCGGTCGGATCTGCAAGGTCGAATGCGAGCCGAGCGATCAGCTCAGGACGTGGCCTTCCCTCGACGTCTCGACGCTGCAGCATCGCCTCCACCGCTTCCGACTGGATTGCTCGGAGCGCTCCGGTGAACCTGTCCTGCTGATCGTCCTTGAGGTACGTCGCCACCAGGTGCGCGTACCGGAGCGCGAGCACAACGACCCGCTCGTCTGCATCGAGCGGCACGTCGACTGCGTTGACGGTCCGTACGAGATCAGTGGAGAGCGAGCCGTGCATCGCGTACCCGATCGCCTCGGCGACTCTCGAGTCAGACAAGTACTCGACCGCGTCGTGGACACGAGGAGTTGGTGGCGTCGTGACTCGGAGGTCGAGCAACCACGGCATGACCGACGACAGACCGCGGTGCGCCGCGACCGGGTCAAAACCGTTCCAGAAGTTGATCCACCAGCCAAGGTTCGTCGGCGGCTCCTGCATCGCCTCTCGCAGGTCCGTCGCGCGCACGGAACCGCTCGCCAGAGGACTCCCGATCGTGATCATCCCGACCACGTTCAGCCCAGCAGGGAGCCGGCGGACGAGATCGGCGGCGACAACGGACCCGAGGCTGTGTCCGACGATCAACACTTCTCCGGAGTCGGGGAGTGCGTCGAGCACCCGCGTGAGTACCCGCGCACGAGCTTGCTCGTCGTGCAGGTAGTTGTGCGCCTGCTTGAAGGGGTTCGTCTCGAAGGCCACGTCGACGACGGTGCCAGCGCCTGGCCAGTTCGGCAGATCCTCGTGCTGGCCGAGCCGGTACTCCATGGCACTCGTGCGCCGCTCGAACTCCCGCCGATTGATCCTGGCATCGTCCTTGCCTAGCTGTTTCACGGTGACCGGGGGAACGCGGTACTTGCCGTCCCCGTTTCGAAGGGCATAGGCGTACTTCGGCGCGATCCATCTCTCGGGCTCAAGTGCGGGGTAACCCAGCCGGACGAGCGCCCCTGACAGTGCGACCTGCCAGCCATCTTCAACATCGCCTGTTCCGACACCGTGCAGGAACAAGAGGACAGGGCCAGCGCTCACGAGCAACCTTCCGGAAGAGTTGACGAACCTTCGACGTCGCTCAGGCTAGTGGGTTTCGACGCCCCGAAGGCGACGTTTCCGCGGTTGCAGATGCGACAGTTGAGCCGCGGTTCAACCACGTCAGCCGGTCTCGAGCGGCGGGACAGCGAGCGCGGAAACCTGCAGGTCATGTGTGATCCGTGCAATCGACGATTGCGTGTCGCAGTCGATGGGCACCCCACCGATTTGGCCATGTTGCAAAGGGCGTTACAGCGGTAGGTTGCGTTCATGGGGTGGAGCATCTTCTTCGACGGGGTCAGCGCGTTCGCAACGGCAGGGGCGCTCATCGCCGCGGTAGCCGCGGGGGTACAAGCGAAACGGCTGTACGTGATCGAGTCTGCCCGCGACGAGCAATCGAAGGAAGTGTCGCGCCGATTGCATGCCACGCAGATCAGCTCGTGGGCGGCGATGCAGATCCTGAACGGCGGCGAGCCGATCTACGGAGTGGTTGTTCGCAATTCCTCTGATGACCCGGTGTACGACGTTCGTGTCACCTGCCACGGTTTCACCACAGAGAAGACTCCTACGCTCCGCTGTGTTCCGCCGGGTGAGTACTTCGTCCCGAATCGTGATCAGCGAAAGCCCGACGGACGATTCTTCCGGTGGGACTACGTGAAGCCTGTCAGCGAGATCGTCGACCCGGTGCGTCCGTTCACTGCGTCTGACAGCCGCGGGGTCGATGAACTGACGTTCCGTGACAATTCGGGAGTGGCCTGGTCGCGAACTGCTCGCGGCAGCCTGTCGCGCACCTGACGACACAGCGCCCGACACTTCACTCCTGCGTGGAACGGCAGAGCTGTCCCCAGCACGTCATCCTCGAGGATCGGGACCCCTCCTGCGGGTCGACATCGTCGTAGTCTTCGTCGGCCGCGCCGGCGTCTTCATCGTCGACACGACGGCTCGGCGCGAGGCCTCTGAGTCCGGCGAAGGCTGGGTCCGACTCTGCGAGCGGATTCCTCCGCGCAAGGCCGACGTTCCGTCAGTCAACGGGATCTGGCGCGACATCAGTCCATCGGTCGTCGCCATCATCAAGCATCTTGCGGCGCAGCGCCTAGCGAAGAAGCGAGCTGGCGTTGTTCGGAGGCGCTCCTCCGCAAAAGGGTGATAGCCGAGGCCGTCGGAGCCCGCCAAGATGATCTGCGGAAAGCAGCGGCAGATCGAAGGGACCAGCGCGTGCTACGCAGAGCCGACAACGTGTCGATGAGGCACCGTGTGAACCTGTTCACGCGCAAGGGCCGGGTCGAACTGACCGTTGGACGTTCGACCTACTACGTGGGCGCGAAGCTCCGGAAGGACGAGATCAGCGAGGTCTTCGCTTCATCTGACCGTACGCCGGTCAAGGTCGGCCGTGTGAAGGAGCGCCAGTACTGGTGGTTCCGGGGCCGTTGGTTCTGGGACAACGACAACTTGCTGCCTGAGCAGGTCTTCGCGCTCCTCGAGACCCGGGACCGCCGACAAGCCGCCACGATCGCGCGTGCACACACGATCGCGAACAGTCCGGCCGAGCCCGTGCAACGCCGTCGCGGAGCAGTTCCCCGTGACGTTCAAGAGCTGGTGTGGGCCCGCGACGGTGGCCGCTGCAACTGGTGCGGGACGACGTCGGAACTCCAGTTCGACCACGTGATCCCGTTCTCCCGTGGTGGCAGCAACGAGCCGGAGAACTTGCAAGTGCTCTGCGGACCGTGCAACCGCAGGAAGGGCGTCGCACTGGGCTGAACGAGGACTCGCTCAAGTCGCGTGAGCAGTGAGGGTCACCAGGTCAACACGAACCGCCCCCGCGTCCCCCCAGCCTCCAACCGCTCATGCGCCTCCACAGCCCGAGCAGCCGGCAGCACCTCGGCGACCCGCGGCGTCAACGTCCCACTCTCCACCGCATGCCGCAGCTGCTCGAGCTTGTCGAACGACCGGTACTCCGAGAACACCATCACCTGCACGAACTCGATCCCCCGAGCCCCGTTGCCCTGCCACCCCCGCACGTCGAAGAAGACTCCCCCGTCGCGAACGGCGTCCACGACCTCGTCGCGCTGCACGGCAGCATCGGCGAGCGCATCGACCCCGTCCGGTACGAGGTCACGGACAGCGGAGGCGAAGGAAGCACCTCGCGGCACCACGTGGTCCGGCCCGAGCGACCGGACCAGAGCCTCGTCCGCCGGAGCAGCATCCGCGATCACCGTCAGCCCGGCGGCCTTCGCAAGCTGCACCACGTAGTTCCCGAGCAGCCCCGCGGCCCCGGTCACGGCGAGCGTCTGCCCCGGCGCGAGCGAGGCGTGCGACAGGATCTGCAACGCCGTCAGCCCGTTCATCGGCACTGTGGAGGCGAGCGGAAGAGACGTCCCGCGAGGGATCCGCGTGAACGACCCCACCGGCGCGACGAGCTCCTGCACGTAGGCGCCACCGTGGGCGCTGAGCGGCAGCGCCATCGCCATGACCTCGTCGCCGACCTGCCATCCGGTGACGTCGGGCCCGACCTCGTCGATGACGCCGGCGGCGTCCATCCCCGGCACGTACGGCGGCGAGGCCTGCGAGCTGTCCCGCTGCCCGGCACGCACCCCCGTGTCGGTCGGGTTCACGGCGAACGCCTGCACCCGGATCCGCACGGATCCCGCACCGGCGTGCGGCTCCGGCACCTCGTGGACGGCGAGGGCCTCGGGCCCTCCGAACTGTTCGACTCCGACGACCTGCATCCTCCCGGTCTACGCGCACGTTGCTTGACGCAACCTGACGCGACCACCCCACGGCCTGGAGGCCCGGCACCACCCCGCCCCGCGCCTCCCGCCCGTCAGGGGGTGCGGTCCACGGCACGTGGTGCGCCATGCTGGCGCCGTGCGTCTCGACGAACTCCTCACCCGGTCTGACGGTCCTGCGATCGCCGAGGAGCTCGCCGCCCTCCGTCGACCCGCCCGGTACGTCCTCGAGGGCGTCCACCAGGAGTCCCGGCAGAAGTACTGGCAGTTCCGCGTCGACATCGACGAGGCCGCGCAGACCTGGACTCTCGTGCGCCAGCGGGCCAAGCCGGTCTCCTACCGCGAGGGCGTGCTGCACGACCCCGACGACGGTCCGGACGAGATCTCGTTCGCCCGGAGCATGGTCTCCGATCCCGTCGTCCGGATGGCCGTGCCCGACCTGATGCTCCGATGGGGCCGCGGCCCCGAGAGCTTCCACCCGATCCTGGTCCAGCACATCGGCGAACACTCGATCCTGGTGACCTTCGAACACCGCGAGAACCCGGCGACCCGCGCGACACTGGTGATCGACGAACGCGACGGCATCGCCCGCCGCTTGTCGGAGTACGGCGAGGACACGATCATCACGAGCGTGCGGACCGCCGAGCCGGACGAGGTCCTGCCGCGCGCCCGCTTCGTGCAACCGACGGACTGGATCCGCCCGCAGTACTGAGCCGTTGACGGTTCCGGTTCACGATCCCCGTCGATCACGAACCAGAACCGTCACCGGCCGGAAGCCGAACCACCTCCCCCGCCGGCACCATCCCCCGATCGGACGATGCCGAGACCACCGCCCCGGCCGATCCCCCACGGCCACCGGGCGGCGAAGCTGGACCCATGCCCGAGTCCCCCGCCATCGAGGTCCAGCACCTCGGCAAGCAGTACGCCACCGGCAAACGTGCCGTGGACGACGTCTCCTTCACGATCGAACGCGGCGAGACCTTCGCGCTCCTCGGCCCCAACGGTGCCGGCAAGTCCACGACGGTCGAGATCCTCGAGGGGTACCGCTCCCGCACCGCCGGCGAAGTCCGCGTCCTCGGCCACGACCCCGCACGGACGAGCCGCAGCCACAACGCACGCATCGGCATCGTCCTGCAGACCAGCGCGGAGTCGCCGAACGTCACCGTCGCCGAGCAGCTCAACCACTTCGCGACGCTCTACCCGAAGCACCGCAGTACCGAGGAGCTCCTCACCGCGACGGGGCTCGAGACGCAGCGCAACACCCGCATCAGCCGCCTCTCTGGTGGCCAGCGCCGCCGCGTCGACGTCGCCCTCGGCATCATCGGCCGCCCCGAGGTCCTGTTCCTCGACGAACCGACCACGGGCTTCGACCCCGAGGCCCGCCGGCAGTTCTGGGACCTCCTGCGCCAGGTGCAGCACGAGGGCACGACGATCCTGCTCACCACGCACTACCTCGACGAAGCCGCCCAGCTCGCCGACCGTGCCGCGGTCATCGCCGACGGGAAGCTCCTCGACCTCGCACCCATCGACGAGATCGGCGGTGCCGAGGCCCGCACGCCCCGGGTCCGCTGGCGTGACGACGACGGCGGACACCACGACGAGCGCACGACCGACCCGACGGCGCTCATCCGCAGCAGCACCACACCCATGCACGAACTCGAAGTCATCCGTCCGTCCCTCGAGGACGTCTACCTCGACATGGTGGGACAGCAGTGAAGACAGCGACCAGCCGCATCTCGTACGAGATCCGCACCTACTTCCGCGCTCCCGACGCGGTCTTCTTCACCTTCCTGTTCCCGATCATCATGCTGGCGCTCTTCTCGGTGGCGTTCTCCGGCGCCGCCGACATCCAGGCCGGTCCCGACGTCAGCGTCGACTACGCCACCTACTACCTGCCCGGCCTCGTCGCGACGGGCATCCTGCTCTCCGGCACGCAGTCCCTGGGCGTCGACATCGCCACGGAGCGCAGCGACGGCACGCTGAAGCGTCTCGGCGGCACACCGCTCCCGGTCCTGTCGTACTTCGTCGGCAAGATCGGCATGGTCCTCGTCACCACGCTCGTGCAGACGGCCCTGCTGCTGGCGATCGCGAGCCTGGTGTTCGGCGTCGACCTGCCGACCGACGCGGGCAAGTGGGGTGTCTTCGCGGGGGTGATGGTCCTCGGCATCGCCACCAGCTGCGTCCTCGGCATCGCGGTCTCGGCGCTCCCCCGCGAGGGCCGGCGCGCCACCGCCACCATCGTCCCGATCGTGCTGGTGCTGCAGTTCATCTCCGGCGTCTACCTGCCCTTCACGCAGCTCCCCACCTGGTTGCAGGACGTCGCGTCCGTCTTCCCCCTGCGCTGGATGGCGTCCGGCATGCGGTCCGTCTTCCTGCCCGGCGCGTTCGAGTCGGGTGAGCCGGGAGGCGCGTGGCACCTCGGCCTCGGAGCCCTCGTCTTGGCAGCGTGGCTGGTCCTGGGCACGGTGGCCTGCCTGCTGACGTTCCGGTGGAACCGCAAGGACGCCTGATGGCGCCCCGCTGGTGGGATGCTGGGCACATGAACGGCGAGACGTGGATGCGCAACCGGTGGTTGCACGTCTTCTTCGCGGGCACGATGCTCCTCACCGCCGTGATCACCGTGTTCGGGTGGTCGCCGTGGTCGGCCCGCTGGCCGGCGTCCACCGCGGTCGTGGTGCTCGTCGTCGCCTACGCCGTGTTCGGGCACCGCGGCTACGACAGCCCCCGTGCCGCCGCGGCCTTCCTGCCGCTGGTCCTCGTCGCCGCACTGGTGCTGCCCGCCGTCGTGCCGAGCACCGCGTTCGTGCAGTGCATCGCGTTCCCGCTCGTCTGGGTGCAATCCGAACGGGTCCGCACCGCCGTCCTGCTCTCGGTCGCGGTCGGCGTCGCGAGCGGCATCGGCCTGCAGGTCTCCGGCGGCCCGGACGCCCTCGTCAGCACCCTGCTCATCGAGGGCATCAGCGTGATCGGTGCCTGCGCGATGGGCGTGTGGATCTCGAGCGTCGCCGGCCTGTCCGAGGAGCGCCGCCAGCTCCTCGACGAACTCCGCGCCACCCAGCAGTCCCTGGCCGATGCCCACCGCAGCGCGGGCGTCGCGAGCGAACGGGAGCGCCTGGCCCGCGAGATCCACGACACCGTCGCGCAGAACCTCGCCGGCATCGTCATGCTCACCGAACGTGCCCGCAAGGACCTGGCGAACGACCGCGGTGCCGCGCTCGACGAACGGCTGGCGGTCCTCGAGGAGTCGGCACGAGCGGCGCTCGAGGACTCCCGCGCCCTCATCGCCGCCGGGGTCGCCGGTGCCACGAGCGGCAGTCTGGCCGGGGCCCTGCACCGCCTGGCCGAGCGGTACACCCGTGAGACCGGCACAGCCGTGACCGTCGACGCGACCGACGGCCCGCTCGACCGTGACGCCCAGGTCGTGCTGCTCCGGGTCGTCCAGGAGTCCCTCGCGAACATCCGTGCGCACGCCGACGCCGGCTCCGTCAGCGTCGTCCTGCGGCACGCGCCCGATCACGTCGGCGTCCGCGTGACCGACGACGGCGTCGGATTCGACACCGGCGTCCCGACGGCCGGGCACGGTCTCCGGGGCCTCCACGAACGGTTGGCGCTCTCTGGCGGTGCCTGCACGATCACGAGCACCCCGGGCCGGGGCACCGTCGTCGACGCGAGCCTGCCCACCGGACCCGAGCCGAGCCTCCCGGCCGTCGATCGTGACCCCGTGGCAGAGGTGACCCGGTGATCCGCGTCGTGGTCGCCGACGACCACCCGATCGTCCGGTCGGGCATCGTGGCCCTGCTGCAGGACGCCGACGACATCGAGGTCGTCGGCCAGGCCAGCGACGGCCGCGCCGCGGTGACGGTGGCACTGGCCGAACGCCCCGACGTCGTGCTCATGGACCTCCGGATGCCCGTGCTCGACGGCGATGCGGCGACCGCGGAGATCCTCGCTGCCGAACCCGGTGTCCGCGTCCTGATCCTGACCACCTACGAGTCCGACGACCAGATCCTCGCCGCCATCGAGGCCGGCGCCACCGGCTACCTGATCAAGGCCGCCCCGGAGTCCGAGATCCTCGCCGGCGTCCGGGCGACCGCACGGGGCGAGACGGCGCTGGCCCCCTCGGCTGCCGCAGCACTCGTCCGCCGAGCGACGGGCTCGCTCCCCGCCGCCGCCGGCCCGTCGCTGACCCCGCGCGAGCTCGACGTCCTGCGCCTCGTCGCCCAGGGCAACAGCAACCCGGCGATCGGCCGTGCGCTGTTCCTGAGCGAGGCCACCGTGAAGACCCACCTCGGCCACGTCTTCGAGAAGCTCGGCGTGAACGACCGCACCCGCGCCGTCACCCGCGCGATGGAGCTCCAGCTCCTTCCCTGACCTGCGAGCGACTTCGGAAGTCGCCTACGAATTCACGCCTCTGGTCGATGGGAGTTCATGAGCCGGTCACTGCCTGCTCATCACCTCGACCAGGAACGGACCCCGATGGCTCGCAAGGACAAGAACGCACCGGCACCGATCTGCTTCGATGAAGCGAAGTTCGACCGTGCGTACCGACGTCGCGAAGCACCGACCCAGGACCTCGTGTCCGCATTCCACAACGCCGACCGCCGTGACGGTGAGACGGTGCTCCGAGTACTGAACCGCGTACGAGCTGATGCCGCGACCGGCCCTGGCGGCATCCTCGCGATGTTCGCCATCGCCCTCACGGCTTTGGCCCTGATGACCACCATCGCGCTGACGGTGGCCGCCGGATCATCCTCGGAGAACTGGAAGGTGGCGTTCGGGACGAGCATGGTCGTCGTCGCAGTCGGCTTCACCGTGTTCGGCGTCTGGCTCTACGTGTGGCAGTCCGCCCGTCACCGCTGCGCGAACATGTGGAAGGCCGCTCTCGAAACCGCGTGATTCGGGGGAGCAGACATCCTGCGGCGCCGGTGACGGTTCTGGTTCACGATCCCCGAGGATCCTGAACCAGAACCGTCACCGCGCGGACACGAACCCGCGTCCCCCGCGCCGTGGACGCGACCACCGACGGAACGGGAGGCACGGTGCCTGCCCGCACCGTGCCTCCCGTCCGCTCCAGCGCGCGCCCTGCCATCGCGACGCGCGCTCGCTCAGGCCCCCGCGTCCGCCTCCTGCGACCGGACGCGGAGCACCCGCGCTGTGGGGGTCGCGCCGCCGTTCGTGACCTCGAGCGAGCCCGAAGCGGCGTCCCACGCCACGGACCACGACCCGAGTGCCGTCGGGAACAGCGGCTCGACGACCACCGCCTGCCCGGCGAACGCCGGCAGCGGCAACGACACCGACGCCGACGCACCGGGCAGCGACCACACCGACAGGTACAGGTCGCCCGAGGCGGCGTGCAGACCGAGCGCGATCCACGGGTCCTCCCAGGCGGGCAGCCCGAGGGGCCAGACCGGGGCTGACGCCTCGACGACGTCCAGAACTTGCCGGTGCGCAGCGATCGCCTCACCGACCACCGCACGCTGCGACGACGACATCTCGTTCAGGTACCCGGACAGGTACATCCGCCCGAGCACCCCGTTCACGAGCGACAGTGTGAACAGCTCCGGGTCCATCGTCGGCGCCGGGTACGCCCAGTTCCCCGCCTGTTCGGGCAGCATCGCAGCGGGAGCGGCGGCGGCGATCGTGGCGGACAACACCGGGTCCTGCTGGTCCGACGTCGACTGCATGTGCAGGCGGGACAGCATGGCCCAGTCGGCGCGCATCGCTCCCGAGGCGCAGTTCTCGATGAGCAGTGCCGGGTACCGCTCCTGCACCGCGTCGAGCCAGTCGAGCAGCGCCCGCTCGTGGTCGAGCATCCCGGCGAACGGCCCCGCCATGGTGTTGTTGTCCATCTTGAAGAACGTCACGCCGAGCTCTCCGACGAGCCGATCGACGACCGAGTCCAGGTGTGCGCGGGCCTCCGGCGAGCGCAGGTCGAGCAGGTGCCGACCGTGCTCGGCGACCCGGACTCCGTGGTGCTCGACGAACGCGGACGACGGCAACGACGACGCGAGCGGCGAGTGGATCCCGATCACCTCGGGCTCGAGCCAGAGCCCGGCCTGCATCCCGCGCGAACGGATGTGATCGAGCACGATGGACAGCCCGCCCGGGAACCGCGACGCGGCCTCTTCCCACGCTCCGACGGTGTCCCACCAGTGCCCCTCGGCGTACCAGCCGGCGTCGATGCAGAACAGGTCCGCTCCGGCGTCGGCGGCCGCGTCGATCAGCGGCAGGAGCTTCTCGGTGGTCGGGTCGCCCATGAGCGTGTTCATGTAGTCGTTGAACACCAGGGGCAGGGCACGGTCGGCCTCCCGCACGTGCCGGAACGCCCGACGCTGCCGGGTGAGCACCCCGAAGGCGTCGTCGATCGACCCGGCAATGCCGACGGACACCGGCACCGAGGTGAACGGCTGCTCCGGCGTGACGACGGTGGTCCACTGGTGTTCCTGGTCGGTGGGGCCGCTGAGCAGCACGTACGCGTGCCGCCGGGTCTCGCCGAGCTCGTACAGCCACGGCCCGTTGTGCTCGACCTGCCAGACGAGTGCGTACGGAAGCGACACAGCGCCCTCCGCCCGCAGCACCCCGATCGGCAGCGCCTCACCGGTCGACCACGAGCCGCGGTTCTGCACGACGGCGCGGCTGCGGGGCGGGTGGTGCTGGGCCTCCCGGTCGATGCGCGCGAGCCCGATCGATCGCAGCGGATCGGTCCGCCACCGGCTCTCCGCTGCCCAGTCGTTGTCGGCGTGCACGAGGGCGAGCTCGTCGACGGTGGCGCCCGAGTCGGTCAGGAACGCCCCGGTCGCGAACGACGACACGGAGTCGATGACGTGCTCACCGTGCTCGGCCGACACCTCGGTCCACGTCTGGAACGCGGGCACGCCGGCGCGCGCCCGGAACACCGACTCGGCCTGGAGGCCCGTGGCCGCGTCCGCCTGCACGATCCGGAACCACAGGTCGGTCCCGTCGTCGTGCACGTGGTGCGACACGGGGCGCAGTCGCGCACCGATCGTGGAGTCCACGTGCCGAAATCCGCCCGGGAACCGACCGTGCCCGATCGTCGTCAGCTCGACGAGCGGTTGCGGGTCGTCCGGCCCGTCAGCGAGCGTGCCACCGGCGAGCGCTCCGCCGGCCGACGCTCCGCCGGCCGGCACGAACGACACGAGCGCCGCGGGCTGGTCCGCACCGACCCGGAACCGTGCCGCGAACCCGTCGGTGACCCAGTCGACGAACGTCGACCCGTCGCTCATCGCGCCCCGACCGGTGCGGGCTCGCTCGACACCCAGTCCCCGACCGTGTGGTCGTAGCAGGTGGTGTTGTCGATCTTCGTCCGGTCGAGCGGCGGCCCCGCGGTGATCCGGCGCTCGATGCGCTCCGGGTCGGGGGCGGCCTCGGCGAGCAGCCGGGTGTAGTCGTGGTGCGGGTCGAGGATGACGGCGTCCGACGGTCCCCGCTCGACGACCCGGCCGCGGTAGAGCACGAGGATCTCGTCGGAGAAGTGCCGCGCGGTCGCCAGGTCGTGCGTGATGTAGAGCACGGCGAGCTCGTCCTCGCGCTGCAGCCGACCGAGCAGGTTGAGCACGCTCAGGCGGATCGAGACGTCGAGCATCGACACCGGTTCGTCGGCGATGAGCACCTGGGCGCCCGGGGCGAGTGCGCGGGCGATGGCGACGCGCTGCCGCTGCCCGCCGGAGAGCTCGTGCGGCCGCCGCGACGCGAAGTCCTCGTCGAGGTTCACCCGGCCGAGCAGTTCCCGCACCTTGTCGGCGGTCTCGTCGGCGCCGCGGGCCCGGTGGTGCAGCTGCAGCGGCCGGGCGATGTGGTGCTCGATCGAGTGGAACGGGTTGAGCGAGGCGAACGGGTCCTGGAACACCATCTGCACGTGCCGCCGGTACATGCTGCCCTCGACGGGGGTGCCGTCCTCGAGCCGCACGTCGATCGAGCCGCGCGTCCGGGTCTCGAGCTTGGCGAGCATCCGCGCGATGGTGGACTTGCCCGAACCGGACTCCCCCACGAGCGCGACGGTCCGGCCGGGCAGCAGGTCGAACGACACGTCGTCGACGGCCCGCAGGGTGGTGCGCTTCAGACCCTTGCGGGTGTGGAAGTCCTTGCCGAGGTGGCTGACGGTCACACTGGTCATCGGTCCGTCTCCTGTGCTGCCTGGACCACGACGGCCCGGGTGTCGGTCTCGGGTTCGGCGCCGTCCTCGACCCCGGTGCGGATGAACGCGCCGCGGGCTCCGGACAGGCTCGGGAACGACTGCAGCAGCTTCCGCGTGTACGGGTGCTGCGGGTCGTGCTGGATCACGCTGGCTCGGTCGCACTCGACGACCTCGCCGCGGAGCATGATCGCGATCCGGTCGCTGATCTCGAGCAGCAGTGGCAGGTCGTGCGTGATGAACACGACGGCGAACCCGAGCTCGTCGCGCAGTCGGACGATCTCGCGCAGGATCTCCCGCTGCACCACGACGTCGAGCGCGGTGGTGGGCTCGTCCATGATCATGATCTGCGGTTCGAGCAGCATCGCCATCGCGATCATCACGCGCTGCCGCATGCCGCCCGACAGTTCGTGCGGGTACGCGGTGATGCGGGACGGGTCGACGCCGACGCGGCGCAGGGCGTCCTCGGCGATGGCCCGTCGTTCCTTGCGGGGCAGGCCCTTGCGGTGTTCGACCAGGGCGTCGTCGAGCTGGGCGCGGATCGTGGTGACCGGGTTGAGCGCGTTCATCGCCCCCTGGAACACCATCGACAGCTTCGACCACCGCACGGCCCGGAGCTGCTCGTGCGGCAGGCCGAGCAGGTCGACGTCGGTGCCGTCCCGGTCGTGGAACGTGATGCTGCCCGACGTGACCTTCGCCGGCGGCCGGTGCAGCCGGGTGATGGCGTACGCCAGGGTCGTCTTGCCGCAGCCCGACTCCCCCGCGAGCCCGAGGATCTCGCCGGGTGCCAGGGTGAGCGAGACGTCCTTGACGGCGTGCACGGGGTGCTCGGTCTCGTAGACGACGTCGAGGTGGTCGATGGTCAGCACGGCCGGCCGGCGGCCGTCGCCCGTGGCGTCGGAGGTGACCGGTCGTGCGGTGTCGGTGGCGCTCATCGGGCGACCCCCTTCGTGTCGTGACCGGCGGTGGCGACGCGCGCCGGGCCTCCCGAGCGGGCCGCACGCTTCGCACGACGGTCGCGCCGTCGCTGCGCACGCACGTTCGCGAGTCGCGGGTTGATGACCTCGTCGATCGAGAAGTTCACCAGGGACAGGCCCATGCCGAGCAGGGCGATGAGCAGGCCCGGCGGCACGAACCACCACCAGGCGCCGTTCGCCAGCGCGAAGCCGTTCTGGGCGTAGAAGAGCATCGTGCCGAGCGTCGACGAGTTCGACGCCCCGAGCCCGAGGAACGACAGCCCCGCCTCCCCGAGGATCGCCGCGATCACCGCGAACACGAACTGCGACGCGAGCACCGGCAGCAGGTTCGGCAGGATCTCGACGGCGATGACCCGCCAGGGCCGTTCGCCGGCGACGCGGGCGGCGGACACGTAGTCGCGGTTGCGGATCGACATCGTCTGCGCCCGCAGCACCCGGGCGGACCCGGCCCACGACGTGATTGCCAGGACGACCGCGATCGTCCAGAGCCCGCGGGCCTCACGCGGCACCAGGCCGGAGATGACGATGACGAGCGGCAGGCCGGGGATGACGAGGAACACGTTCGAGAACAGCGAGAACGCCTCGTCCATGATCCCGCCCAGGTAGGCGCCGAGGATGCCGAAGAACGCGGACAGCACCGTGGCGAGGACGCCGACGATGAGCCCGATCTGCAGGCTGCCCCGGGTGGCGAAGGCGAGCTGCGCCAGGACGTCCTGACCGGTCTGGGTGGTGCCGAGGACGTTCGAGCCGCTCGGTCCCTGCAGCCCGGTGTCGCGGATGGTGGTCGGGTCGCCGACGAGCAGCGGTCCGATCACCCCGAACAGCGTGACGCCGGCGACGAGCGCGATGCCCGTGACGAGCCAGGGGGTGAGGGTGGGGAGGAACCGACGGATGCCGCCCTTCGACGCGCGCCGGGTGGCGATCGACGTGGTGCTGTCGGCCTCCTCGGTCAGTGCGCCGATGGTGGGCTCGGTCTCCTGCTGGATGTTGGTCATGGTCGTCTCCTCCCCTAGCTCCGGGCCCGCGTGCGCGGGTCGATCAGTCCGTACAGCAGGTCGACGACGAGGTTCGCGCCGAGGACCGCCAGGGTGATGAACAGGAAGATGCCCTGCATGAGCGCGTAGTCGTTGTTCGTCACCGCGGACAGCAGCTTCGACCCGATGCCCGGGTACGAGAACACCTGCTCGGTGACGACGGAGCCGGACACGATGAACCCGAGGGAGATCGCGAACCCGGCGACGGACGGCAGCACGGCGTTCCGGGCGGCGTAGTTCCGCAGGATCTTGCCGTCGGACAGGCCCTTCGCCTGCGCGGTGGTGATGTAGTCCTCGGACAGCGTCGACACCATCATGTTGCGCATGCCGAGCAGCCAGCCGCCGAGCGACGCGAGCACGATCGTCACCGCCGGCAGCACTCCGTACTGCACCGCCGAGACGATGAAGTCCCAGTTGAACCCGGGCGTCAGGATGACGTCGTAGCCGCCCTGCGCCGGGAACAGGTGGAGCCCGGTGGCGAAGAAGTACACCAGGATCAGCGCGAGCCAGAAGTACGGCACCGCGGCGAGCAGGGTGGTGGCCGGCACGAACGAGTCGAGCCAGGTGCCGGGCCGCCACCCGACGAAGGCCCCGAGGCCGACGCCGATGATCGCGGCCACGATGGTGGCGATCCCGACCAGGGCGATGGTCCACGGCAGCGAACTGCCGATCACCTCGGTGACGGGTGCCGGGAAGTAACTGACGGACACGCCGAGGTCACCGCGGAACACGTTGACCAGGTAGTGGCCGTACTGGGAGATGAGCGGCTCCGAGGAATCGCCACCGAGGAGCAGCTCGTACGCCTCCCGGGTCGCCGGGGTCACCTGCCCGCCGCGCTGCTGGAGCTTGGCGAGCAGGATGTCCACCGGGTTGCCGGGTAGGAGCCTGGGGATGATGAAGTTCAGCGTCAGGGCCGCCCACAGTGCGACGACGTAGAAGCCGATCTTGCGCAGGAAGTAGGTCATCGTCGAGTGCCCCTCGGTCGCGATCCCATCGGTGTCAGCCCTTCGCCGGCTTGAGCGCCTTGAAGATCTCGGCGTTGTCCGGGCTCGCCCAGACCGCCGGGAACGCGTACAGGTCGTCGTCCGTCGGCCAACCGGTGAACTTCGCCGCGTGGAACTCGCTCGTCGTGCCGCCGGTCATCACGGGGATGTAGGGCAGGTCCTCGACGATGTGCTCCTGGATCGTGTCGAGCTCGGGCTGGGTCGCCGCGGTGTCCTCGGGGTTGATCGTGGCGAGCTTCGCGATGGCCTTGTCGACGTCGGGGTTGCTGTACCGCGAGATGTTCATCGGGGCCGCTTCACCGACCTTCGCGGTGTTCGCCGTCGTGAAGTAGTTGTTGTACAGGTAGTACGGGTTCGCCGTCGGGCCCTGGCCGAGCGAGTCGATCGCGAGCTCGAAGTTGCCCTTGGTCTTCTTGTCGGTCCACTCGTTCCACGACGACTGCTGCGCCTTGAGCTCGATGCCCGCGGCCTTGAGCTGCTGCGTCATCGTGTCGATCGCGGTGATGTAGTCGGTCCACCCGGTGACGACCTCGACCGTGAGCGACAGCTTCTTGCCGTCCTTGGCGTAGATGCCGTCGGAGCCCTTCTTCCACCCGGCGTCCTCGAGGGTCGAGGCGGCTGCGTCGGTGTCGGCGGTCTCCGGCATCACGGCGGGCTCGATGTCCTTCGAGATGGTGTCCTTCTGCGTCGTGGTGAGCGCGAAGGTCGGCGAGATCTCGCTCGCGGTGTTCTCGAACGCCAGCGAGTTGAGCTGCTTGCGGTTGATGGCATCGGCGATCGCGTGGCGGACGGCCGGGTCGGTCTGCGGGCCGGCGCAGCCCAGGTCGGTGTTCGCGCAGGTCAGCAGGGCCATCTGGTTCTGGCCGACGGTGATGCCGTCGTAGCCGTTGTAGTTGGCGGGGATGTCGTCCATGTTCGGCACCGGGCCGGTCTGCCAGTCGATCGACCCCTGCTTCAGTGCGTCGGCGCCGGCGGTGTTGCCGGAGAGCGACAGGTAGCGGATGGTCTTCACGGCCGGGGCGCCGTCCCAGTACTTCTTGTTCGCCTCGAGGGTGAACGCCTGCGCCTTGAAGGTGCCGAGCGTGTACGGGCCGGTGCCGACGGGCTCGCGCACGACGTCGGTGGTCGGGTCGATGTCCTTCCACAGGTGCTCGGGCACGATCCAGGTCTTGCCGAGCAGGTTCGGGCCGAGCACGAACGACGGCTTGTCGAACGAGACGACCACCTTGTCGTCGCCGTCGGCCTTCGCGGTGCCGTCGTAGCCGATCGAGTTCAGGGCCTTCTGCTTCTTGAGCATGTCGAGCGTGAACACGACGTCCTTCGAGGTGAAGGGCTCGCCGTCGCTCCAGGTGGCTCCGTCGCGCAGCGTGATGGCGAGCTGCGTGCCGTCGTCGTTCCACTCGTAGGACTTGCCGAGCAGCGGCTTCGGGTCCTTCGTGTTGACGTTGGTGATGAAGAAGAGCGACTCGTAGATCGTGCCGACGCCGCCGATGTTGGACGGCGACCACGGGTTGAAGTTGATCTGGTAGTCGCCGGACTGGCCGGTGTACGCCACCAGGGTCGAGGCAGCGGCGTCGTTCGTGCTGGCGGTGCCGCTGGAGCTGCAGCCGCTGAGCGCGAGGCCGGCTGCGAGGAGAACGGCGCCGCCGATGGCGAGCCGTGAACGGGTTGGGTTGAACATCGTTGTCCTCTCGGTCTGCGTCGTCGCAGGGTCCACGTTGTGAGCGTGATTGTTACACGCGTAAACTAAGGCGGTCAAGGGGTCGGGTCACGGCCCCGTAACGATGAGGAGACGCAATGGAGCGGACCACCCTGGACGGCACGTGGACCCTCGAGGCGGTGACCGGGCCCGAGCAGTCGGCGGAGCACCGCGAACCGGTCGAGGCACAGGTCCCCGGCTGCGTGCACACCGACCTGCTGCGGGCCGGCCGGATCCCCGACCCGTTCGACGGTGACGGCGAGGCCGCCACGCAGTGGATCGGCGACACCGTCTGGCGCTACCGCCGCACGTTCGAGTGGACCGCGCCGGACGAGACCCGCCACGACCTCGTCGCCGAGGGCCTCGACACCCTCGCCACGATCGAGCTCAACGGCATCGTCGTCGCGACCACCGCCAACCAGCACCGCTCGCACCGGTTCCCCGTCGGGCACCTGCTCCGACCGGGCACGAACGAGCTCGTCGTCACGTTCGACGCGCCCGTCCCCGCAGCCGAGCGCCTGTCCGCCCTGCACGGCGGCGAGCTGCCGCACGTCAACCACCACCCCTACAACGCACTCCGCAAGAACGCGTCGAACTTCGGGTGGGACTGGGGCGTCGACGTCGCCACGAGCGGCATCTGGAAGTCGATCGGCATCGAGTCCTGGAGCGGCGTCCGCATCGCGGCCGTCCGCCCGCTCGTCGACCTCGACGGCACCACCGGGGTGCTGACGGCCCACGTCGACGTCGAGCACGCCGGCTCCACCGGCTCCTTCTCGCAGGCCATCGGCAGCGCGCCCGTCGCGTCCGCGGACGGTTCCGCGGGCACCGGCCTGGAGGCCCGGATCACCCTGGCCCCGCACCCCGCGTCCGCAGGACACACGGTATCCGACACCGCCGGCCGGGTCGTCGGCGCACGTCCCGTCGTCGACGGCGCCGCGACCGTCCGCCTCGAGGTCCCCGACGTCGCCGTCTGGTGGCCCCGCGGCGAGGGCGACCAGCCGCTGTACGACGTCCGGGTCGAGGTCGGCGACGACGTGTGGACCGGCCGCGTCGGCTTCCGCACGGTCACCCTCGACACCGCCGCCGACGCCGGCGGCGCGCCGTTCCTGCTCCGCGTCAACGGCCGTCCGGTCATGGTGCGCGGGGCGAACTGGATCCCCGACCACGCCTACCTGACCGAGATGACGCCCGAGCGCTACGCGGACCGGATCCAGGACGCGATCGACGCGAACATGAACCTGCTCCGCATCTGGGGCGGCGGCATCTACGAGTCCGACGACCTCTACGACCGGTGCGACGAGCTCGGCGTCCTGGTGTGGCAGGACTTCCTGTTCGCCTGTGCCGCCTACGCCGAGGAGCCCTGGCTCGCCGACGAGGTCGAGCCCGAGGTCCGCGAGGCCGTCACCCGCCTCAGCCTGCACCCGTCACTCGTGGTGTGGAACGGCAACAACGAGAACCTCGTCGCCTACGCCGAGTGGGGCTGGCGGCCGTCGCTCGTCGGCCGGACCTGGGGCAACGGCTACTACCGTTCCCTGCTGCCGTCGGTCGTCGCCGAGCTGGACCCGACCCGGCCGTACACGCCGGGCAGCCCGTTCTCGTTCGACGAGTACCTGACGCCGAACGACCAGCGGAACGGCAGCGTGCACATCTGGGACGTCTGGAACCGCCTCGACTACCGCGCCTACGCCGACTGGGAGCCGCGGTTCGTCGCCGAGTTCGGGTTCCAAGGTCCGCCGGCGTGGTCGACCCTGACCGCGGTGGTGCACGACGAGCCCCTCGACCCGGACGGCCACGAGATGCTCGTGCACCAGAAGGCCGACCAGGGCAACCGGAAGCTCGCCGACGGCATGCGCGGGCACCTGCCCGAGCCGACCTCCATCGAGGACTGGCACTTCGCCGCGCAGCTCAACCAGGCGCATGCGATCCGCTTCGGCATGGAGTGGTTCCGCTCCCGCACGCCCGACAACACCGGCATGATCGTCTGGCAGCTCAACGACGACTGGCCCGTGGTGTCGTGGGCCCTCGTCGACCACGCCGGCATCCGGAAGCCCGTCTGGTACGCCGTCCGGCAGGCCTACCAGCCCGTGCTGCTCACCGTCCAGCCGTCGTCCGGTGGCCAGGGCGACGACGACGGAGGTCTCGACGTCGTCCTCGTCGACGCGTCCGGGGCGCCGGTCGCCGACGAGGTCACGGTCTCCCGCGTGGCCTTCGACGGCACCGTGCTCGAGTCGTCGTCGTTCATGCTCGCGGCCGCTCCCGCCGATGCCGACCGGGTGCAGCTGCCGTCGTCGCTCGCGGTGCCGGGCGACCCCGGTTCCGAGGTCCTCGTCGTCACGGGAGCCGGCACCCGCACCGTGCACGACTTCGCCGAGGTCGTCGACCAGGCACTCGAGCCCTCGCCCCTGTCCACGGTGGTGTCGGCGACGGAGGACGGCGCAACGGTCACCGTGACGGCGACCGCGTACGCGCGCGACGTCTCGCTGTTCCCCGACCGCGTGGATGCGGCCGCCCGAGTCGACGACGGCCTGGTGTCCCTGCTCCCCGGCGAGTCGGTGACCTTCACGGTGACGGGTGCGCCGGGCATCGCTGCACAGGAGCTCGTCCACCCGCTCGTCCTCCGCCACGCGGGTTCGCTCCTGCCCTGACTCGGGCGCCCTAGGGGGGGGGGACGGCGACGTTCCCTCGCGCCGCTGACGGTTCCGGTTCACGATCCCCCGGGTTCGCGAACCGGAACCGTCACCCGAGCACGCCCGCACACCTCCGCTGCACCCGCAACCCGGCAGCCCGCAGCACCGCAGCCCGCGGACGGAGGGGCCGTCCCGCACCGCCGCCTCGTTCACCGCGCGACACCCCACACCGAGCGCCCCGGGAAGGACATTTCCTCTCGACGCGTGACGGTTCTGGTTCACAATCCCCGAGGATCGCGAACCAGAACCGTCACGTCGCCGGTCAGGGAACGCTTCCCCCGCCGAAGGAGCGCGGCTGACGGCGCTCAGTCGATCGCGCGGAGCTCCAGCACGATCGCGGTCGCGGGTGCGAGCAGCGGGAGCCGTGCGCCGACGTCCTCGAGCACGGCGCCGGTCAGCTCCAGGTGTCCGCGCACGAGCCACTCCGGCGGCACCATGTCGAGCCCACGCGGCACAGCGAGGCCGGACACCGGAGCGAGCCGGTAGCGCCGCGACCGGTCGAGTCCGCGCACCCGGAGCGGCACCGGCAACGACCTCGGCCCCGTCTCCGTCCGCGCCACCCGCACGAGCGCCCGCGAACGGTCGGTGGCCACGACCGACGTCGCCACCGTCCCCGGGTCCCCGAGGTCCAGGTGCCGCAGCCGCCCGGAGTGCAGCAGCCCGCGCTCCCGTCGGTACAGCGCCGTCCAGGCCCGGAGCCGGTCGAGCTCCTCGGGCGACAGCTTCGTGATGTCGGTCTCGATGCCGGCCGAGCCGAACAACGACACCGCCATCCGGAAGTCCAGGTCGAGGTGCCGGCCCGTGGTGTGCGAGATCTCCTGCCCGACGTGCGAGCCGATCAGCTCGAGCGGGAGCAATGCCTCGGTCCAGCGCTGGATCGGCAGTCGCTCGAAGGCGTCGTTCGAGTCCGACGGCCACACCCGGTCGGTGCGCTCGAGCACGCCGAGGTCGATCCGGGCACCGCCGCTCGCGCACGCCTCGATCTCGAGCCACGGGTGCCGCGCACGCAGCTCGTCCATCAACGCGTACACGCCGCGGGTGTGCGCGTCGATGCCGGCGCGTCCCGCGTGCACCGCGTGCACGATGTCCCGGTTCTGGTCCCACTTCACGAAGTCGACGTGGTGCTCGCCGATCACGCGGGACATGCTCTCGAGCACGTGGTGCCGGGCCAGTGGGTTCGCCATGTCGAGCACGTACTGGTTCCGCCACGTGCGGACGTCGTCCTCGGGGCGCTGCAGCATCCACTCGGGGTGTGCCTCCGCCAGCTCGGACACCGGGCTGACCATCTCGGGCTCGAACCACAGCCCGAACTCCATGCCGAGGGCACGCACCCGGTCAACGAGCGGCGCCAGCCCGTCCGGCCACACCGTCGGGTCGACGCGCCAGTCCCCGAGGGAGGTCGAGTCCGACCGCCGGCCGAGGAACCACCCGTCGTCGAGCACGAACCGCTCGACCCCGATGTCCGCCGCCGTCTCCGCCAGCGCCACCAGGGGCTCGAGCTCCTGTCGGAAGTAGACGGCCTCCCATGTGTTCAGCACCACCGGCCGGGGGCGTCGCGGATGCCCCGGGCGGCTGCGCAACGAGTCGTGCAGGCGGTCGGACAGCCCGTCGATCCCGGTGTCGCTCCACACGAACACGGCGTCGGGGGCGGCGAACGACTCCCCTTCGCCGAGCACGACCTCGCCGGCGCGCAGCAGTTCTCCGGCACCGAGCAATGGTCGCGCCTCGGCGAGCTGGTCGTACCGGTACACGGAGTCCGCGCTCCAGGCCAGGTGCACCGCCCACAGCTCACCCTCGGCATCCGAGAACCCGGGCGTCCCGAGCACGAGCAACGTCGGCGAGTCGTGGCCCGTCCGCCCGCGACGACTCTCCCGCGCGTGGCTCCCGGCCGTCGCCGACCGGCGCTGCGGTGTGCGCTCACGCGTCCACCGTCCGCCCAGGTCGAGCACCTCGGCGATCCGCTCCCCCACGGGCAGCGTCGCCTCGAGCGCCTGCACGTGCACGGGCTCGGCGTGGGTGTTCGTCACCGTGTGCCGCACCCGCAGCACCCCCGCGGAGTCGAGCGCGAACTCGCTCCGGAGCGCCACCGAGTCCGACTCGGCGGTCACGACGATCCGCTCGTCGTCACCGATCACCACAACGTCGAGCCAACGCGGCACGAGCGGCATCCCGTCCACGTGCCCCGCGATCCCCGGTCGCCCCTCCCACCCGTCGCGCTCGGTCGGCAGCACCGTGAGGGGCCACCGCGCGTCGAGCGCACTCGGTCCGAGCGGCCGTCCGAGTGCGAGCAGCAGGTCGGCCGCATCGTCCGGCGCGACGGGCCCGACGTCCCGACCCCAGTGCAGCACCTCGGGCAGCCCGTCCGCCGCCGACGCCAGCACCAGCGACACCCCGGCTGATCGCAGCACGTACACACGTCGATCGCGTGCACCGACGGCTGTCGACTCGCGCTCCACGACGGTCACGAGGCCCGCTCCTCGCGCAGCACGCGGACGCGTCCGGCCGGCACGACGGTGTCCGGCCCGTGGCCGGACCCGTCGAGCAGGTCCGTCCCGGACGCGACGACCGTGACGTCGTCAGCACGGTGGTTGACGAGGAACAGGAAGGCGGAACCGTCGTCGCCGACGCGACGCACCGCCTCCAGGCCGGGAGGCCCGGTGACCGTCCGCAGGATCCCCCGCTCCGCGATCACCCCGTCCACGAGCCGTTGGATGCTGTCGTCCGCGAGCATCGCGGACACGTACCAGGCGCCGCCGCCGACGGCGCGGCGCGTGACGGCGGCCCGGCCCGCGAGCGGGCCGTCGGTGTACCGGAGCACGGACTCGGCGTCATCGAGCACGACCGCCTCGGCCCAGTCGGTGACGACCTCGCCGTCGTCGAGGGTCCAGCGTTCGTCGCGCTGCAGCGGGGTGAACTCCTCGCTCCAGGCGCCCAGCACCTGGCGGAACGCGCCCGGGTACCCGCCGGTGCGGATGCGCGCGGTCTCGTCGGCGACGCCGGACAGGTACGTCACGATCAGGGTGGCCCCGCGGTCCACCACGGCGGACAGCCGCTCGGCGGTCGCGTCGTCGACGATGAGCATCGTCGGCACGACGACCACGTCGTAGCCGTCCAGGTCGGCGTCGGCGGGGACCACGTCCGTCAGCACCTGCCGGTCGTGGAACGCGCGGTGCCAGGCGCGGAGCTCCCGTCCGTAGCGCAGGCCCCGGTGCGGCTTGAGCCCCGACTGCACGGCCCACCCGGAGGCCTCGTCCACGACGATCGCGACCCGGGCCGGCTCGACGCGGGTGCCCTGCACGGGTGCGAGGGCCTGCAGCGCCCGGCCGAGGGCGAGCACCTCGCGCCAGATGCGTGTGCGGGTGCCGGCGTGCGGGAGCATCGCCGAGTGGAACTGCTCCGCGCCCGCGGTGGAGGCCCGCCACTGGAAGAACAGCGCCCCGTCGGACCCGTGTGCGACGTGCGCCAGGGCGTTCCGGACGAGCTCGGCCGGTTCCTTGGCGCGGTTGCGCTGCTGCCAGCTCGGCCCACCCGTCGAGTGCTCCATCAGCAGCCAGGGACGACGGTCCGCCGACATCCCGCGCATCCGGTCACCGGCCAGCGCGAGGTCCTGCTCGCGGCGGGCGTCGTCGACGAGCGTGTAGTGGTCGTTCGCGACGATCGCCACGTGCTTGGCCCACCCGGCGTAGTCGACGACCTGCGACCCGGCGCCCACCATGAAGTTCGTCGTGACCGGCACGTCCGAGTGCTGCTCGATGACGGCCTTCTCGGCGTCGTACTGGCGGAGCAGGGCGTCGGACGAGTACCGCTCGAAGTCCAGCGCGAGCCCGGGGTTCGGTGCCCCGCCCACACCCCGTGGCGGCGAGACCTCGTCGAACGAGGTGTACGTGTGCCCCCAGAAGGCCGTGCCCCACGCGTCGTTCGCGGCCTCGACGTCGCCGTACTTCGCCACGAGCCAGTGCCGGAAGTCCGCTGCCGACTCCTCGCAGTAGCACCGGCCGTTGCCGCCGCCGAGCTCGTTGCTCACGTGCCAGAGCCGCACCGCGGGATGCCGGCCGTACCGCTCCGCCAGCGCATCGACCATGCGGAGCGCGTGCTCCCGGAACAGCTCGGAGGCCGGGCACCACCCGAGTCGCCCTCCGGGTCGTTCCCGCCGCTCCGTGGCGTCCACGGGCAGGATCTCCGGGTGTGCCGTCAGCAGCCAGTTCGGCGGGGCAGCGGTCGGCGTCGCGAGGTCCACAGCGATGCCGTGCTCGTGCAGCAGCGCGAGGACGTCGTCGAGCCACTCCCACGTGAAGTCCCCCGGCGACCGCTCGAGCAGTGCCCACGAGAACACCCCGACGGTGACCAGGTTCACCCCGGCCTCGCGCATCAGGCGGACGTCCTCGAGCCAGGTCTCCCGGGGCCACTGCTCGGGGCTGTAGTCGCCGCCGAACGACAGGCCGTCGGTCGGCCACGGGACGGTGGGGGCAGTGGTCACGGCATCTCCTTCGATGGTGTGGACCGTGCAAGCCTCCCGTCTGCGTCCGCGTTTGTCAACGTGTGTAACTAACGCGCCGACACCTCTGCCTGATGCCTCGGCCGCTCACTCCCCCAGCAGCCGACGGATGGCGAGGACTGCCCCGGCGCGTGCCCACTCGGAGAACTCGAACGGCTGCACCTCCACCGTGACCGGCTCGGTGTACGGCGCCAGTGCGGCCCGCATCGACTCGTCCACGGTCGCCCGCGCCAGGTCGTACACGGGCAGCCCGTCGCCCGTCAGCACGATCGCCGAGGGGTCCGCGATGTGCACCGCGGTGGCGAGCAGGACCCCGAGGGCACGGCCGGCATCCTCGAACGCAGCGAGGGCTGCCTCGTCGCCGTCCCGGGCGAGCTCGACCACCTGGTCGTACGTCTTCCCCTCGTGGCCGGCGTTCCGCACGATGACCGGGCTGGGCAGGTAGCTCGAGGCACACCCGGCGTGACCGAGGCCACAGTCCGGACCGCCCCCGAGGACTGGAAGGTGCCCGATGCGCCCCAGTCGCCCGTGCTCCCCGGTGGAGACCTGCCCGTTCGCGATGAGCCCGAGGCCCAGGCCCTCACCGACCGTCACGAGCACCATCGACCCGCGACCGGCACCCGCACCGAACCAGTGCTCCTTCGCAGTGAGCGCGTGGACGTCGTTCGCGGTGAACGTGGCGATGCCCGTCCGCTCCTCGAGCATCCGCGCGAACGGCACCTCGTGCCACCCGAGGAACACCGACGCCGCGACGACGGACTCCCCCGCGCGCACCATGACGTCACCGGGCAGCGAGACCCCGATCGCGCAGATGGCTGGATGCGCAGCACGGAGTCGGCCGAGCACCGCCGTGATCTGCTCCGCGAGCGGCTCGGCGGCGGTGTCGTCGATCGCCTCTTCGTGCAGGGCGAGGACCCGTCCGCCCAGGTCCGTGACCGCGGCGTACAGGCGGTCCTTCGTGAGCTTGATGCCGAGGAACTCCCACTGCCCGCTGCTCACCTGCAGGAGCTCCGACGGGCGACCGGTGGCGCCGCGCACATCAGTGCCGACCTCGACCACGAGCCGCTGTGACACGAGGATGCGCATGGCCCGGGTGAGGCTCGCCCGCGAGAGCCCGAGTGACCGGGCGATCTCGGCGCGGGAGAGCACCCCGTGGATGAGGATCTCCCGCAGCGCCAGTCGGGAACCATCGGGCAGGGCCGGCCAGGCTTCGGTCATCGTTCCTCCGTCGTCGGCTGATCCTACGGCCTGACCGGTCCCCGTCGACAAGGACCCCGAACGGGCCGCAAACGCAGAAAACCCCTGACCAGTACTGGTCAGGGGTTCCCTGGTGTTGCAACGTTAAGTCCGGCGGCGTCCTACTCTCCCACAAGGTCCCCCTTGCAGTACCATCGGCGCTGAGAGGCTTAGCTTCCGGGTTCGGAATGTGACCGGGCGTTTCCCTCTCGCTATGACCACCGGAACACCTTCGACCATGATCTGGTCTCAAATCTGTCCCGGCTGCTGCCCTCCGTGAAGAGGGCAGAGCGGTGTATTCAGTTTCGATTCCCGATCGTCTGTCGGGAACCACAAAGTGGACGCGAGCCCGTGCAACAAGTGCACGGAAATCAGTGTGTTATCAAGTCTTCGGCTTATTAGTACCGGTCAGCTCCACGGGTCGTTAGTCCCCGCTTCCACATCCGGCCTATCAACCCAGTAGTCTGCTGGGAGCCTCTCACACTCAAGGTGCATGGAAATCTCATCTCGAAGACGGCTTCCCGCTTAGATGCTTTCAGCGGTTATCCGGTCCGAACGTAGCTAATCAGCGGTGCCCTTGGCAGAACAACTGACACACCAGAGGTTCGTCCATCCCGGTCCTCTCGTACTAGGGATAGATCTTCTCAAATTTCCAACGCGCGCAGCGGATAGGGACCGAACTGTCTCACGACGTTCTAAACCCAGCTCGCGTACCGCTTTAATGGGCGAACAGCCCAACCCTTGGGACCTACTCCAGCCCCAGGATGCGACGAGCCGACATCGAGGTGCCAAACCATGCCGTCGATATGGACTCTTGGGCAAGATCAGCCTGTTATCCCCGAGGTACCTTTTATCCGTTGAGCGACAGCGCTTCCACAAGCCACTGCCGGATCACTAGTCCCGACTTTCGTCCCTGCTCGACCTGTCAGTCTCACAGTCAAGCTCCCTTGTGCACTTACACTCGCCACCTGATTGCCAACCAGGTTGAGGGAACCTTTGGGCGCCTCCGTTACTCTTTGGGAGGCAACCGCCCCAGTTAAACTACCCATCAGGCACTGTCCATGAACCCGATCAGGGTCCTACGTTAGACATCCAAAGTGACCAGAGTGGTATTTCAACAATGACTCCACGAACACTAGCGTGCCCGCTTCACAGTCTCCCACCTATCCTACACAAGCCACTCCGAACACCAATACCAAACTGTAGTAAAGGTCACGGGGTCTTTCCGTCCTGCTGCGCGTAACGAGCATCTTTACTCGTAGTGCAATTTCGCCGAGTTCGCGGTTGAGACAGCTGGGAAGTCGTTACGCCATTCGTGCAGGTCGGAACTTACCCGACAAGGAATTTCGCTACCTTAGGATGGTTATAGTTACCACCGCCGTTTACTGGGGCTTAAATTCAGAGCTTCGCCCAAAGGCTAACCCTTCCTCTTAACCTTCCAGCACCGGGCAGGCGTCAGTCCGTATACATCGTCTTGCGACTTCGCACGGACCTGTGTTTTTAGTAAACAGTCGCTTCCCACTGGTCTCTGCGGCCTTCAACGCTCACGGAGTAAATCCGGTCACGTGTCCGGCCCCCCTTCTCCCGAAGTTACGGGGGCATTTTGCCGAGTTCCTTAACCACGATTCTCTCGATCTCCTTGGTATTCTCTACCTGACCACCTGAGTCGGTTTCGGGTACGGGCGGCTGCAACCTCGCGTCGATGCTTTTCTCGGCAGCATAGGATCACTGATTTCCCCTTACGGGTACGCGTCGGATCTCAGGCATACAGACGACGGATTTGCCTATCGTCAGCCCTACATCCTTACACCAGGTTCACCTTACGGATACCATCGCCTGGCTCAGCTACCTTCCTGCGTCACACCTGTTCATACGCTAACCGCACCAGCATGGGGTCGAGCGTTAGACCGGCCACCATCACCCCGAAGGGATCCGGTTGTACCGGGTTAGGACTCTTAGCACCACTGGATTAGCTTGGGCGGTTGTTCGCCGGTACGGGAATATCAACCCGTTGTCCATCGACTACGCCTGTCGGCCTCGCCTTAGGTCCCGACTTACCCAGGGCGGATTAACCTGGCCCTGGAACCCTTGGTCTTTCGGAGGACGGGTTTCTCACCCGTCTTTCGCTACTCATGCCTGCATTCTCACTCGTGTAGCGTCCACGGCTGGATCACTCCGCCGCTTCACTCGCCACACGACGCTCTCCTACCACTCCGCACGACTGAACCACGAAGGCTTGTCTATAGTGCGAAATCTACAACTTCGGTGGTGTGCTTGAGCCCCGTTACATTGTCGGCGCGGAATCACTTGACCAGTGAGCTATTACGCACTCTTTCAAGGGTGGCTGCTTCTAAGCCAACCTCCTGGTTGTCTGTGCAACTCCACATCCTTTCCCACTTAGCACACGCTTAGGGACCTTAGTTGGTAGTCTGGGTTGTTTCCCTCTCGACGATGAAGCTTATCCCCCACCGTCTCACTGCTGCGCTCTCACTCACCGGCATTCGGAGTTTGGCTGACGTCAGTAACCTGTTGAGGCCCATCGGCCATCCAGTAGCTCTACCTCCGGCGAGAAACACGCAACGCTGCACCTAAATGCATTTCGGAGAGAACCAGCTATCACGAAGTTTGATTGGCCTTTCACCCCTATCCACAGCTCATCCCCTCCATTTTCAACTGAAGTGGGTTCGGTCCTCCACGACGTCTTACCGTCGCTTCAACCTGGCCATGGATAGATCACTTCGCTTCGGGTCTAGAACATGCGACTCAAACGCCCTATTCAGACTCGCTTTCGCTACGGCTGCCCCTCACGGGTTAACCTCGCCACATATCACTAACTCGCAGGCTCATTCTTCAAAAGGCACGCCGTCACCCCTACTAAGGAGGCTCCGACGGTTTGTAAGCAAACGGTTTCAGGTACTATTTCACTCCCCTCCCGGGGTACTTTTCACCTTTCCCTCACGGTACTTGTCCGCTATCGGTCATCTGGGAGTATTTAGGCTTATCAGGTGGTCCTGACAGATTCACACGGGATTTCTCGGGCCCCGTGCTACTTGGGATACACATCCGGCCATAACACCATTTCGTCTACGGGGCTGGCACCCACTACGGCCCGGCTTTCAAACCGGTTCGACTATGATGCGCTGTAACCGTCCCAGTCCGGCAGAACTGAGTGACGTGTCCCACAACCCCGACCATGCAACGCCCGCCGGCTATCACACATGATCGGTTTAGCCTCATCCGCTTTCGCTCGCCACTACTCACGGAATCACATGTTGTTTTCTCTTCCTGTGGGTACTGAGATGTTTCACTTCCCCACGTTCCCTCTACCCGCCCTATATATTCAGGCGGGAGTCACCAGGTCGCAAAAGCGCCTGGCGGGGTTTCCCCATTCGGAAATCCTCGGATCACAGCTCGATTATCAGCTCCCCGAGGCTTATCGCAGATTTCTACGTCCTTCATCGGCTCCAGATGCCAAGGCATCCACCGTTTGCTCTTAGAAACTTGACCACAAAGATTAAAATTGCGATCCAACGTCACACCACACCAACCCGAAGGCGGATCATGGATGACGCGAATCAAAGATGCTCGCGTCCACTGTGTAGTTCTCAACATACGATCGGCACCAGCACTCCCCCACCACAACGGTAGGTTCACCCTGGCCCGACGAAGGACCCGTAGGCCCAACCCCCACCACCACTCACGTGACAGTAGGAAGCCTGGTCCCTCAGGACCCAACAACGTGCACCAGCCGGCAGCTCCACCCACGACCCGTCCCAACCCTGCAAGCAGAGCGTACTGAGGTCGGAAGCATCACTCCCAACTGCACTGTCAATGTTCCACCCATGAGCTACCCGTCGGACACGTTCGGTCCGAAACAGGCGCCTGGACCAGCAACCAACCACCCATGATGGGCGACCAGCACTGACCAGATGCTCCTTAGAAAGGAGGTGATCCAGCCGCACCTTCCGGTACGGCTACCTTGTTACGACTTAGTCCTAATCACCGATCCCACCTTCGACGGCTCCTTCCACAAGGGTTAGGCCACCGGCTTCGGGTGTTACCGACTTTCATGACTTGACGGGCGGTGTGTACAAGGCCCGGGAACGTATTCACCGCAGCGTTGCTGATCTGCGATTACTAGCGACTCCGACTTCATGAGGTCGAGTTGCAGACCTCAATCCGAACTGAGACCGGCTTTTTGGGATTCGCTCCACCTTACGGTATCGCAGCCCTTTGTACCGGCCATTGTAGCATGCGTGAAGCCCAAGACATAAGGGGCATGATGATTTGACGTCATCCCCACCTTCCTCCGAGTTGACCCCGGCAGTCTCCTATGAGTCCCCGGCATAACCCGCTGGCAACATAGAACGAGGGTTGCGCTCGTTGCGGGACTTAACCCAACATCTCACGACACGAGCTGACGACAACCATGCACCACCTGTACACCGACCACAAGGGGGCGACCATCTCTGGCCGTTTCCGGTGTATGTCAAGCCTTGGTAAGGTTCTTCGCGTTGCATCGAATTAATCCGCATGCTCCGCCGCTTGTGCGGGCCCCCGTCAATTCCTTTGAGTTTTAGCCTTGCGGCCGTACTCCCCAGGCGGGGCGCTTAATGCGTTAGCTACGACACAGAAACCGTGGAAAGGTCCCTACATCTAGCGCCCAACGTTTACGGCATGGACTACCAGGGTATCTAATCCTGTTCGCTCCCCATGCTTTCGCTCCTCAGCGTCAGTTACGGCCCAGAGATCTGCCTTCGCCATCGGTGTTCCTCCTGATATCTGCGCATTCCACCGCTACACCAGGAATTCCAATCTCCCCTACCGCACTCTAGTCTGCCCGTACCCACTGCAAGCCCGAGGTTGAGCCTCGGGATTTCACAGCAGACGCGACAAACCGCCTACGAGCTCTTTACGCCCAATAATTCCGGACAACGCTTGCACCCTACGTATTACCGCGGCTGCTGGCACGTAGTTAGCCGGTGCTTTTTCTGCAGGTACCGTCACTTTCGCTTCTTCCCTACTAAAAGAGGTTTACAACCCGAAGGCCGTCATCCCTCACGCGGCGTTGCTGCATCAGGCTTTCGCCCATTGTGCAATATTCCCCACTGCTGCCTCCCGTAGGAGTCTGGGCCGTGTCTCAGTCCCAGTGTGGCCGGTCACCCTCTCAGGCCGGCTACCCGTCGTCGCCTTGGTGAGCCATTACCTCACCAACAAGCTGATAGGCCGCGAGTCCATCCCCAACCAAAAAATCTTTCCACCACCAGACCATGCGGCCAGTGATCATATCCAGTATTAGACGTCGTTTCCAACGCTTATCCCAGAGTCAGGGGCAGGTTACTCACGTGTTACTCACCCGTTCGCCACTAATCCACCCAGCAAGCTGGGCATCATCGTTCGACTTGCATGTGTTAAGCACGCCGCCAGCGTTCGTCCTGAGCCAGGATCAAACTCTCCGTAAAAAAATACAGACCCAACACCCGAAGGCATCAGACCGAGTTGATTCTGACTGTTGACTGTCTACTGACAATCTTCAATCCAAAAGGAATTGCTTCATGACCCAGTCAGCAAGCCGACCAGGCACGAGGTCAATCAATAAATTGGCATTGACAATGTGCACGCTGTTGAGTTCTCAAGGACCAGACGCACTCCCCGCTCGACCCCGAAAGGTTCCGCCAGAGAGGCATTCGTCTTGTTCCACCGTCGGACACGTCGAATCACTTCGACTTCTTCGGGGGGATGTTGCCTGAGCGGGACCCCGTCCGGACTGCGCATCCAGGGCTTGCACCCTGTGACCGTCTCGGCCGTTCCGTTCTCCGCCTCAGCGGCAACGAGTGATTACTTTACACACGCCCCGGGGGCCCTGCCAACCGTCGCCCCTCCCGGGCGTGTCGCAGTCGGGTGAACGGCACGTGTCCCCCGGGTTTCCGGCGATCGGCGGGGTGAGCGCGACCCCGGGAACGACGGAAGGCACGGTGCGAACCCGCACCGTGCCTCCCGAACGAACGAACGAACGAACCGGGCCGACCTACTCGGCCGCGGCCAACTGGCCGCACGCCCCGTCGATCTCCTTGCCGCGGGTGTCGCGCAGGGTCGTCGGGATGCCGGCGGCGTTGAGTCGGCGGACGAACTCGTCCTGCACGTGCACCTCGGACGAGGTCCACACCGAGCCCGGCGTCGGGTTGAGCGGGATCGGATTGACGTGCACCCACCCCTTGCCGCGCTTGTTGAGCTTCTCGGCGAGCAGGTCGGCTCTCCAGGCGTGGTCGTTCATGTCCTTGATGAGCGCGTACTCGATCGAGACACGACGGCCCGTCTTGACGTAGTAGTTGTGCGCGGCGTCGATCGCCTCGTCGGCCTTCCAGCGCGAGTTCACCGGGATGAGCTCGTCGCGGAGCTCGTCGTCGGGAGCGTGCAGGGACAACGCGAAGGTGAGCGGGATCCCTTCGTCCGCGAGCTTGATCATCGCCGGCACGAGTCCGACGGTCGACACCGTGATGCCGCGGGCACTCATGCCGAGACCGTTCGGCTGCGGCGCGACCATCAACCGCACGGCGTCCATCACCCGCTTGTAGTTCGCGAGCGGCTCCCCCATGCCCATGAACACGATGTTCGTCACGCGCTCGGCGTCGACGCGGTCGTTGCCGCCCTTGCGGGGATCACCCCCGAGCTCACCAGCGGCGATCGCGGCGTTGGCCCGGACGATCTGCTCGATGATCTCGGCGGTGGACATGTTGCGGGTCAGCCCCGCCTGGCCGGTGGCGCAGAACGGGCAGTTCATGCCGCACCCGGCCTGGGACGAGACGCACAGGGTGATGCGGCCCGGGTAGCGCATGAGGACCGACTCGACCAGGGCGCCGTCGTGCAGCTTCCAGAGGAACTTGATCGTGTCGCCGTTGTCCGTCGCCAGCCGCCGGGTCTCGGTGAGGAGCGGCGGCAGCATCCCGGCGACGAGCTGCTCCCGCTGGGCGGCGGGCAGGTCGGTCATCTTGGCCGGGTCGGACGTGTAGTGCTGGAAGTAGTGGGTCGCGAGCTGCTTGGCGCGGAACCCGGGCAGGCCGAGTTCCTTCACGCGGGCCTCGCGTTCCTCGGCCGTCAGGTCGGCCAGGTGCACGGGCGGCTTGCCACGCTTCGGGGACGCGAACTCCAGCAGCGGGCGACCGTCGGTGTCGGTGGCCTGCTTCCAGCCCTCGGTGCGCGGGCGCACCTGCGGACGAGCAGACTGCTGCTGTTCGAACGGGGTGCGGGTGTCGGAAGCCATCACTCCAGGATACGGGAGGCCCGTGATCGGTGGGGACGCCCCGTCCGGGTGGTCCTGCTGGTCACCACCGCGGCCGCACCACGGCTGGTCGGGTCAGCTGCCGGCGGGCAGGACACGCGCGAAGTGGTGCGCCGCCGAGTACATCGGGACGATGTCGACGACCTCGCCCGGGTGCGGTGCCTGCAGGACGAGTCCCTGGCTGAGGTACAGGCCGACGTGGTCCTCGTCGTCGTACACGACGAGGTCGCCCGGCAGCGCCTCGGACTCGGGGATCGTGGTAGCGACGGCGTCCTGCGTCGGCACGTAGTGCACGAGCTGGATCCCCACCGCCTGGTACGCGACCATCGTGAGCCCGGAGCAGTCGATGCCCTCGTGGCTCGCGCCGCCCTCGACGTACGGGTCCCCCATGTACTGCAGGGCGGTCTGCACGATCGTGGCCCGGTCGCCGCCGGCCGAGAGTGCGGCGGACAACGCGGACTGTGCCTGCGCGGTCGTCACCCCGAAGCGGAGGTCGAGCGTCGGGTACGACACGATCGTCGTCGTGGTGGTCATGCCGTCGGTGGAGACCACGGGGACCTGGACGTCGTGCGCCACCGTGAAGGTCTGGGCGGCCTGCGCCGTGGTCGTGCCCGAGCGGGTGTCCGCGGGCAGGGTGTCGGCGTTCGCGGGCAGGGCGAGCGTCAGGCTCGAGGTCACTGCGATCGCGGGGGCGAGCAGGATCGCGGCACGCTTCGCGTTCGCGGAACGACGGATGTGCCGCGGGTCGACGGCGCGCTCGGCACGCAGGGTGGCGGTCCGGCTCAGCACCGCACTGCCGGCCGACGACGCGACGGGGGCGGGACGCGGCTGCATCCGCACGGTCCGGGCCGGCTTCGGGTGCTCGACGAAGGTGGAGCGGGCGGCCGCGGGGCCGAGGGCCGAGCGGCGACCACGGGGACGGGACTGCTGCGTGTCCGGCGTCAGCGGCGCGGGGTCGACCGCGGGGTGCGTGTGCGTTCGCGCGGGCTGACGGTCGTCGGCTGCTGCAGGCAGGGTGTGGCGTCCCATGGGTCCTTCCGGGTCGGGACCACTCGGCGGTCCGGAAAGTAACGTATTGGTCACGACGGTGCTCGCGGCTGGGCAGCGCCGGAGTGTTCCTGCGGCTGGTCACAGGAACGAGCACCGCTCGCAGGCCACTCCGACGGCGCGCACGGGCGTTCCGGAGCCGGGCCGCGGCGGTGGACCCGGGTTCAGACCGGCGTGACCCGCATGGCGGCGGCGATCCGGGCCTCCCGGTCGGCCGCCAGGCGGTCGAGGCGAGCCGACAGCGCGACGACGGACGCGTCCACCGGGCTGTCCCCCGAGATGTCCCCCGGGATCGGGGCACCGGCGCGCACCGCGAGTGGCAGGACGCCCGCCCAGACGGTGTGGTCCTCACCGTCCGCCGGGTCCTCGCCGACTCCGTGGGCTCGGACCTTGACGCTCGCGCGGTCGAGGGGCAGCTGGAGGACCTGCGTGGCGCGGACCTCCTTCGCGGTCATCTCGCGCACCTCGCGTCGACGGCCCGGCATGAGGTGGTCCGCCACCTGCCAGAGGGCTTCGGCGCGGAGGTCGGTCGGCACCACGGTCGCGCGCCCGGCGATCATCGCGCTGCGGTAGTTCGCCGAGCTGTCGTTGGTCGACCGTGCGAAGACGAGACCGTCCAGGTGGGTGACGGTGGCGGCGACCGGGACACCCTCGGCCCCGGCGTCGAGGAACAGCCCACCACCGGTCGAGCCGTGCAGCAGCAGGACGGGACCGTCGCCGAGGTCCCCGACGGCGCAGAGGAACGGCAGGACGACGGGGTGGCCGCCGCGGACGATGCCGACGTGGGCGAGGTGGGCCTCGGCGAGGATCGCGTGCAGGACGGCGGGGTCGTCGGACTGGCGGTCGCGCAGGCGGCGGACGCGGAGCGAGGGGTCGTCGGCGGTCGGTTCTGGTTCGGGGCTCGAGGTGGGCATGTCGTCACGCTAGGGTCACCAGTGGTCCGGCGCCTGGACCAGATCGGGGCGATCACGGTGGACCAGTCGAGCAAGGTGTCCGGTGTGGTGGCACGGGTGCGTGGGATGGTGCACGACGGCACCCTGCGCGAGGGCGATCCGTTGCCGTCGACGCGGGCGCTGGCGGCGGAGCTCGGGGTGGCCCGGGGCACGGTCGTCGCGGCGTACGAGCAGCTCGACGGCGAGGGGTACCTGCGGACGCGGCACGGTGCCCTCGCCCGGGTCGCGGCGAGTGTGACGGTGGACGCGGGCATGACGCCGGATTCGGCTCCGGTCGGCGCCCGCTCCCCCGATCCGGACGGTCCGGACCCGACGTCCTCGCTCATCGACTGCCGTCCGGGCATCCCCGCCGTCACCGCCATCCCGCAGCGGGACTGGCGGGCAGCCTGGCACGCAGCGGCGTCGGCACCGCTCCGGAACGCGATCGCGGACCCGCTCGGCTCCCCCGACCTGCGCGCACAGGTCGTCGCCCAGCTCGGCCTGACCCGCGGGTTCACGACGTCGGTCGACCGGGTGCTCGTGACCGCGGGGACCTCGGAGGCGCTGTCGCTCGTCACCGAGGCGCTGCGGGGGCTGCTGGGTCGCGCTCCCGTCGTCGCCGTCGAGGACCCCGGCTACCGCACCGGACACCGTGCGGTCACGAGTGCGGGCGGGTCCCTGGTGGGCGTCCCGGTCGGCGAGGACGGCCTCGACCTCGACGCACTCGAGGCCGCCGGACCGGTCGACGCCGTCCTGGTCAGCCCGACACACCAGTACCCGCTCGGGTCGGTGATGCCCGTCGCCCGGCGCCGGCGGCTCCTCGCCTGGGCCGCCACCACCGGCACCGTGGTGGTGGAGGACGACTACGACTCCGAGTTCCGGCACCGCGGCGCGCCCGTGCCCGCGCTGGCCGCACACGACGCCGAGGGCGTGGTGCTGCACGTCGGCGGCTTCTCGAAGACCCTCGACCCCCGGCTGCGCTGCGCGTACGTCGTGCTGCCGATGGTCGCAGCGACCGGTTCCCCGGTGACGGAGGCGGTGCTCGCCGCTCGTCGGGCACGTGGCGCGGTCGTCGCCGAACCGGTGCAGGCCGCGCTCGTGCACCTGCTGCGGACGGGTGCGCTGCGGCGGCACCTGGGTCGGGTGCGACGCGACTACACGCACCGCCGGGCCCGGATCGCGGCTCGGCTCGGCGGCGTCGTCGGCCTGGAGGCCCGTGCCCTGAACGGCGGGCTGCACGCGGTGGTCACGTGGTCGGGTCCGACCACCGGGGCGGAGATCGCGCGTCGGATGGCGGACGCCGGGGTGCTCGTGGCGTCGCTCGAGGAGTACGGACTCGCTCCCGGCAGCACGCCGCCGGGCATCGTGTTCGGCTACGGCGCCGTGACGATGCCGGAGCTCGACCGGGCGCTCGACGCCCTGGTGACGGCGGTCACGGGAACCTGATCAGGGTCGTCAGCCGCCGTACTGGGCAGTGCCCACGACGTTCGACCCGGCCCGCTGACACGCGGTGTTCAGGGTGCGGCCGACGAGTTCCCACTCGGGGGTCATCTCGAGCGCCGGCCCAGACTTCGGTGCGGGGTGCGCGTCGAGGTACTCGTGCGCGTAGTCGATCGCGTCGTCGAGCTCCTCGTCGCTGCTCGACAGGTGCTCGTAGCCGAAGCGTTCCGCCGCGATCAGTGCCTGGTACTGCGCCTCGGAGAGATCGCCCTGGCTCCGCCCGACCGTCGCGTTCAGCGAGATGGTCGTCAGCGCACTGATCTGGCCGCAGATCGCCGCAGCACTCCTGTCCTCCTCCATCGGGTCCGTCGCGCCGCCCGCGGGCTGGGCGTCCGAGGTCTCCGAGGTCGCCTTCGGGGTCGACGTCGGCCGCGCCGCTGCGTCGGCGCCGGCCGAGCAACCGGCGAGCGAGCCGGACACGAGGACCGCGCTCACGACGACGACGGGCAGTGCGGACCGGAAGGAGACCATGGACGACATCGTGGCAGCGCCGTGGTGCCGTTCGCGTCGTCGTGTCCCGATCGAGACCTCGCCGAGACCGGATCGTGAGCTTGCGTCAGCGGGAGTCGGCGGTGCCGTTCTTCCGGGCGTTCACGAGGTCGGCGAGCGAGGGTTCTCCGGCGTCGCCGGGCAGTGCGTGTCCGCGACGGGCGGCCTTGCGGACCTGTCGGTAGGTGGTGACGTGCAGGGGGTCCACACCGTCGGCGGACTCGTAGTTCGACGGGGCGGTGGTGGTGGGTGATTCGGTCATCGCGACGGACGGTACGCGTGCCGGGAGCCGCGGAACCACGTGCTGCGTTCCGCGGCCAAACGGCGGGCGTGGCACGGCCTGACGGGGCCGCCCCGGGCCTCCAGGGCGGTGTGGCGAGTTCGGCGGCGGGCGGGACCTGTCCGCGGAAGCGACAGACCTCGTCATCGCTGCGGCGACTGTCCCGTCAGGGCGACAGTGTGCCGCGAACGTTCGGTGGAACACTGTCGCTTTCGCAGGACAGGCAGGGCGTGAGGCGGGTCAGAGGCTCGTCATGCCGCCGTCGACGAGGAACTCCGCCCCGGTGGCGTAGGACGACTCCGGGCTGGCCAGGTAGACCATGATGCCGGTGACGTCGTCGGGGGTGCCCGGGCGACCGAGCGGGGTGCGGGCGACGATCGCGGCTCGGGCCTCGGGGTCACCGGAGATCGCCGACACGAGGCCGGTCTCGGTGTAGCCCGGCACCACCGTGTTCACCCGGATGCCGTCCCGCGCGTAGGCCATCGCGGTCGCCCGGACGAGTGCGTGGATGCCACCCTTGGTCGAGGAGTACGCCGCGAAGTCGGCGCCCTCACCGTTCAGGCCGGTCGGCGACCCCGTGGCGATGACCGACCCGCCGGTGCCGCCCGCGAGCATCGCCCGGACGGCGTGCTTGATCGTCAGGAACGTGCCGGTGAGGTTGACCGCGACCGTGCGGTCCCAGGTCTCGAGCGACAGGTCGGCGACCTTCGCGTCGTGGCCGAACAGCTGCACACCGGCGTTCGCGACCACCACGTCGGGGCTCGCACCACGGTCGGCCAGATCGGCGAACCCCGCGGCCACCTTCGCCTCGTCGGCGATGTCCATCGTCAGGCCGATCGCGGTCGGGCCGGCTGCGGCGGCGGCACCGGCGGCCGCATCGGCGTCGCGGTCGGCGTAGACGACGGTGGCCCCCTCGGCCACGAACCGGTCGGCGATCGCGCGGCCGATGCCGGCCCCCGCTCCCGTGACGAGTGCGGTCCGGCCGTCGAGTCGTGCGGTCATGTGGGACTCCGTCCTCGGAGCAGCGCTGCTCCGTCGCCCCCATCATTGCCCAACCGGTTGACCGGTGCTAGGCATGCACCATGACTGCGACGTCGAACGACGAGATCGTGTCCGTCGGGCCCTGGCGTCTGGCCCTGCGCGGAGCCGAACTCGCCGACGTCACGTTCCGGGGCGTGCTCGTCCTGCGTGCCGTCCGGTTCGTCGTCCGCGACCACGACTGGCGTACGGCCGACGACACGGTGTCGACACGGACGGTGGACGGCGACGAGGGCCGCATCCGCATCGAGACCAGTGCACGGTACGACGGCGTCGAGGTCGCGCGCGCCGTCCTCGAGGTCACGCTCGACGACGACACCCTGCGGGTCGCCGCGGTCGGGACGGTCACGCGGGCCTTCCGCCGCAACCGCGTCGGGCTCGTCGTCCTGCACCCGCCGACCCTCGCCGGGCAGCCGCTCACGGTGCGGCATCCGACCGGTGGCAGCACCGCGACGGCGTTCCCGTTCTGGATCGCGCCGCACCAGCCGGCCGTCGACGTCGCCGGGCTCGACTGGGCGGTGGGCGCGACCGCGCTGTCGCTCGACCTGACCGGCGACGTGTTCGAGACCGAAGACCAGCGCAACTGGACCGACGCCTCGTTCAAGACGTACTCGACGCCGCTCGCCGAGCCGTTCCCGATCGCCCTCTCACCGGGGACGACGGTCCGTCAGGGGCTCACCCTGCGTGCAACGGCGGTCGGTTCGGCAGGTGGTCCGGGCACCCGGTCGGGAGGCGCGGCCTCCCCCGCCCCGGACCTCGCGGCGCTCGACGGGCCGGGTCCCGGTGCCGTGGTCACGCCGCCGCCGACGCTCCAGCTGCTCGCGGGTTCGGCGCCGGTCGCTGCGCGCCCGGACGACGCCGACCTGCTCCGCGGGTTCCCGATCCTGGTCGAACCGGTCCTCGGTGCCCCGAACGTCGAGGCGGTGCTCGCCTCGGCCCGGCGGGACGCGGGTGGTGCACCCCTGGACGTCCGGTTCGTCACCGACGACCCGGCACTGCTGCGCGCGGCGATCGACGCGGTGCTCGACGGCGGGCCGGTGGCTCGCGTCGGGGCGTTCGACCCGGTGTCGCACGTGACGACGCCGGCGCTGCAGCGGGCGCTGCGCGAAGCGGTGGCAGCGGTCGGCACGCTGGAGGTCGTCGCCGGCACCCGGGCCCACTTCACCGAGCTGAACCGGTCGATCGCGGTGTTCTCGGGCTGGGACGGCCCCCTGACCTGCAGCGTGACGCCGCAGATGCACGACCGGTCGCCCGAACAGGTGACCGAGTCGATCCGGATGCAGCGCTGGGTGGTGACCAGCGCCTCCAGGCTGGCCGCCGGCAGGGCGCTGCACGTCGGACCGGTGACGCTGCGGCCACGGTGCAACGCGGTGGCGACGGCGCCGACCCGGGTCGTGACGGACGCGACCGTCGAGCACGGGTACGGGCCGGAGACCGTTCCGGACGCGACCGACCCGGCGCAGCACACGCCGGCCGCCGAGCGGTGGTTCGCCGACGCGGTGCGGGCGCTGACGGTGCCGGGCGTGGCCTCGATCACGCTGACGGAGGCGTGGGGGCCGCGCGGGTTCGTGGCCGCCGACGGCACGGGGAACGCCCCGCCGGAAGGGGGCCGGCGGGGCGTTCCGGTCCGGGCGCGCTGACGGGTCGGCGCGGTGGTCGGTGGCGGTCCGGATCAGCGCCGGACTGCGTCGATCTTGAGCATCTTCGCGATGACCGAGTCGAGCTCGCTGTCGTCGAAGACCTGCTTCCAGTCCTCCTTGATGAGCTTCTCGCGGCCGTAGCCCATCGCGATGTGGCAGGCGTCGGAGAACGGGTTCGAGCCGCGCAGGCCGTTGGTCAGCGCGATCCACGTGTGGCCGTAGAGCATGGCGCGGGCGGCGTCGCGGGGCACGCCGACACCGGTGACGGTCTCCTCGAGGGCGTCGTTGAGGAAGTCGCCGATCATGCAGGCGATGGTCTCGACCAGGGTCGGCTCGAGCACGGCCAGCTGCTTCACCGTGACCCAGTGCACCTGGATGACCGGGGCGTACATCGTGGTGATGACGGCCTCGGCGACGGCCTTGGCGCGGTCGCCCTCGTCGCCGAGCGACTCCGAGGCATCGAAGGCCGCGATGACCTCCTGCGGGGCGGCGATGCCACCGAAGGTGTCGTCCCACTCGGCCTTGGTGGTGCGCTCGAGGAACACCGACGGGTGGCACGGGTGCGCCACGGCGTAGTGGATGTCCTCGCGCTTGGCGAGGAGACCCGCGTAGGCGGCGGCCGGGTCGAGCGTCAGGATCGACGCGCCGGGCTTCATGACGGGGACGAGCTGCTCCGAGATGGTGCCGAGCAGGACGTCCGGGACGGCGAGGATGACGACGTCGGCGGCCTTCGCCGCGTCGAGGCTGTCGGTGATCTCGCGGCCGAGGGCCTGGATGCGCTCCTGGCCGGCGGGCGAGGCCTCGCTGTACAGGGTGGTGTACTCGCTCTTCGCGAAGTTGTTCGAGACGCGGGTGCCCATCTTGCCGCCGGCACCGATCACGGCGACGGTGACGTCGGCCGTGCCGGATCCGGCAGCGACGGTGTGGGTGGTGGTGACGGTGTCGGTCATGATTCCTTGCTCCTGATGTACTCGATGGTGTGTTCGGTCCACGCCGCTTCGATGCGGGTGGTGGTCTGTGCGGGGGGCTCCCCCGGCAGGGGTTCGGCGCCGGCGTGCTCGTCCTGCCACGGCAGCCAGAACTCGATGACGCGGTTGATCCCCCGGGTGTCCGGCTCGAGCGCGGCGCGGACCGCGGTGTAGTCGAGGATCCCGCTGCCCGTGCGGACGCCGGTGTACTGGAACCCGACCCAGCCCGGTGAGCGGGTGAAGGCGGAGTCCTTGACGTGCCAGTTGACGACGTGCGGGGCGGTCATCGCCACGACGTCGGCCGGGTGTTCGAGCCGGGCGACGGTGTTCGCCGGGTCGAGGCAGATGCCGAGGTGGTCGGAGCCGATCGCCTGGACGACGGCGACGAGGTCGGCGGTGGCGACGACCTCGTAGGTCTCCAGCGCGAGGGTCACGCCCGCGCGCTCGTAGGCGGGGAGCGCCTGCCGCAGGCGTCGTTCGGTCTCGGCCGCGTCGGGCTGGTCGTCGCCGCTCGTCCACATGCTCCGCACGAGGGTCGCGCCGAGCTGCTGTGCGACGTGCAGGTACCGGGCGAGGTGCTCCGGCCGGGTGCCGCGGGTGCCGACCTCGAGCGTGAGACCGAGGTCGGCGGCCAGGGACCGGATCGAGGCCAGGCGCTCGTCGGTCGCGGTGTCGAGCGGCAGGTGGTCGCAGATCTGGAACAGGTCGACGCCGTCGTGGGTCGCGGCGTCGCGCAGGGCGTCGTCGAGGGACATCGGCGACGGGACGCGGTCGGACATGCGCCAGAAGTAGGCGTAGGTGGAGAGGCCGAGCAGGGAGGTCACGCCGGTGCTCCGTCCTGCGTCGCGTCCAGCGCCTCGGCTTCGTCGAGGATCGTGCGGATCGCCTCCGGGTCGTGGGCGAAGCGGCCGAGGAACAGCCCGCCGATGCGTCCGGCACCGCGGGTCAGCAGGCCCGGGCCGGCACTGCCGCCGTAGATCGCGGCGGAGCCGGCGAGCTCCGGCCGGGTCGCCAGGTGCTGCTCGATGCCGGCCAGGACCGCGACGATGTGCTCGTCGGGCGCGGGCTGCGGGGCGCCGATCGCCCACACCGGCTCGTACGCGGCGATGAGCGGTCCGGCCAAGCCGTCGGCGGTCGCAGTGGCGGTGAAGCGGTCGAGCTGCGCGGTGACCTCGGCGATTGCTGCCGCGGGGTCGCCGTCGGCGGCGCGCTCGGTCTCGCCGATGCAGACGAGGGGCCGCAGGTGGTTGCGGTACGCCGCGTGTACCTTCCCGGCGATCTCGTCGTCCGTCTCGTGGAACAGTTCGCGTCGCTCGGCGTGTGCGATCTCGACGAGGTCGACCCCGATCTCACGGAGTTCGGCACCGGAGACCTCGCCGGTGAAGGCGCCGCTGTCCGCCCACGCCAGGTCCTGCGCGCCGAGCGTCATGGGGGCGTCCCCGATCACCGCACGCACCGGGACGAGCGACGGGAACGTCGGCACCACGAAGAGCTCGACCGCGCCGGACCGCACCGCCGGGTGGCTCCGGGCGATGTCGGCCACGGCGGCCGCCCACTCGAGCGTCCGGGCGTGCGAGAAGTACATCTTGAGCGACACCCCGATCGTCACCGGGGCGGCCGCCGTGGTCGCGGGCATCAGGCGGCGGTCCCGACCGGGGCGGAGCCGTCGTAGGCGCAGATCGCGTTGACCTTCTCGGCGCTCGCGCTCGTCTGGTCGAAGGTGTAGCCGAGCCACTCCTTCGCCATCCGGCGCGCGACCTCGACCCCGACGACGCGCTGCCCCATGCAGAGGACCTGGGCGTCGTTCGACAGGATCGAGCGCTCCACCGAGAACGAGTCGTGCGCGGTCACGGCGCGGATGCCGGGGACCTTGTTCGCCGCGATCGCGACACCGAGGCCGGTGCCGCAGATCAGGATCGCGCGGTCGGCCTCGCCGTTCGCCACCAGACGGGCGGCGTCGACGGCGACGTGCGGGTAGGCGGTGTGACCGTCGGCGTCCACGCCCACGTCCACGACCGAGGCCACGCGGGGGTCCTTCGCGAGGTCGGCCTTGATGACTTCCTTGTAGTCGAAGCCGGCGTCGTCCGAACCGACGACGATGCGGAACTGCTGCTCACTCATGCGGGTGTGCCTTTCGTGGTGGGGGTCAGGCGGGGACGGCGATGGCCGCCAGGACCGCGGCGGTGATGAGCGCGAAGGAGATCGCGCCGGCATCCGGGGTGCCGACGGCGTCCTCGCCGTGGGTGCGGGCGCGGCCCATCCGGGGCAACAGATCGGCCGTGGCGTCCGCCGCGGTCTGTGCTGCAGCCGAGGCGGCCGACCAGGCGTCGACGAGTTCGTCGCCTGCGTCGACCCGGGCGGAGAAGACCTGGTCGAACGGCACGAGCGCGTCGACCATCGTCTTGTCGCCGGGGACGGCTCCGAAGGCCAGGACGGCTTCGGCGGCGGCGTGCACCGCGCTCTGGACGGTGGCGGGTGTCGGACGGGACTCGTCCCCGAGGACGCGACCGAGGGCCTCCAGGGCGGCGCCCCAGATCGCACCGGACGTCCCACCGGCCTTGTCGGACCACGCGTCGCCGGCGATCGCGAGGACCGAACCGGCGCCGGCGCCACGGGCGGCGGCGTCCTGTGCCGCACGGTCGGCGGCGGTGGAGCCGCGCTGCATGCCGATGCCGTGGTCGCCGTCACCGGCGACGGCGTCGATGCGGCCGAGCTCGTCGGCGTGGTCGTCGATGGTGGCGCGAATCGCTGAGATCGCGCTCGCGACGCTGACTGCTGCGGCCCGGGACTCCTCGGTGCCGGGCGTCACGGGCACCACCACGCCGGCTTCGAGCACCTCGGCCGGCAGCGGCTCCTGCGGGACGGCGCCGCCCTTGCGGTACGCGGGGGCGTCGGCGGGGGCGGCCCAGAGCTGCTCGAGTTCGTCGTCAAGCCAGAACAGGGTGAGCGAGACGCCCGCCATGTCGAAGCTCGTGACGAGTTCGCCGACCTCGGGCTCCACGACGACGATGCCGGCGTCGGTGAGCTTCCGCTGGACGGCGCCGAAGACGACGAAGAGTTCCTCGTACTTGACGGAGCCGAGGCCGTTGAGGATCGGGACGACGCGGGGGGTGGCGGGTGCTGTTGCGGTGTCTGGTGCGGTGACGGTGCCAGTGCCGGTCCCGGTGCCGGTGCCGTCGGGTCGCTCGGCGAGGAGTTTGTCGACGAGCAGGTCGGCCAGGCCGTCCGCGGTGGGGACGTCGGCCTCGGCGATGCCGCGTTCGCCGTGGATGCCCATGCCGATGGCCATGCGCCCCTCGGGGACGGTGAAGAGCGGCTCGTCGGCGCCGGGCAGGGAGCAGCCCGAGAACGCGACGCCGAAGCTGCGGGTGCGGTCGTTGGCCCGGGCCGCGATCGCGGTGACCGCGTCGAGGTCGTCGCCGCGTTCCGCGGCCGCGCCGGCCACCTTGAACACGCAGAGGTCCCCTGCGATGCCGCGGCGCTTGTGTGCCTGGTCGGCGGGCGCGGACGCGACGTCGTCGGTCACGCGGACCGTCCGGACGTCGATGCCCTGTGCCTCGAGTGCCCGTGCCGCCGCGTCGAAGTTGAGGACGTCGCCGGCGTAGTTGCCGTAGCTCAGCAGCACGCCGCCGCCGTGCTCGGACGCCTTCGCGACCGCGGTGACCTGCTGGGCGCTCGGGCTGGCGAACAGGTTGCCCATCGCGGCACCGGCCGCCAGGCCGTGCCCGACGAGGCCGCCGAAGGCCGGGTAGTGGCCGGAGCCACCGCCGACGACGAGCGCGACGGTGCCCTCGGGGCTGGTGGTGGAGCGGGCGACCCCGCCGTGCACCTTGCGCACCCGGGCGTGGTTGGCGGCGACGAAGCCGTCCACCATCTCGTCGGCGAAGTCCGCCGGGTCGTTGAACAGGCGGGTCATGCGCCGGCCTCCTTCGCGATGGCGGTCGGTCCGTCCGTGGCAGCGACCGCGGTGTCGGCTTCGGATGCCGCGGCGGCCGCTTCGTTGCGCTTCGTGTTCCGGCCGAGCACGAACATGAGCACGCTCGACAGCACCATGAAGAACCCGACGATGAACATCGGCACCTGGTACCCGCCGGTCCACTCGCTGACCGCACCCGTGATGTACGGGGCGGCGAACCCACCGAGGTTGCCGACGGTGTTGATGAGGGCGACCCCCGCGGCTGCGGCGGCACCGGTCAGGAACTGCGTCGGGACCGTCCAGAAGTTCGGCAGGGCCGCGAAGATCGCACACGCGGTGATCGCGATGACCGCGACGGTGGCGGCCGGGCTGTTCATGTAGAGCGCGACCGGGATGCTCAGGCCACCGACCAGGGCCGGGACGGCGATGTGCCAGACCCGGACGCCACGACGGAAGGCGTCACGCGACCAGAAGTACAGGACGACCGCGGCCGGCACGTACGGGATGGCCGTGATGAGGCCCTTCTGGAACAGGTCGAACGTGGTGCCGAACTGCTCCTGGAAGCCGTCGATGATCGTCGGCAGGAAGAAGCTGAGCGCGTAGAGGCCGTAGATGAAGCCGAAGTACACCGCGGCGAGCATCCAGACGCGGCCGGAGCCGAAGGCCGCACGCAGGCCGCCCTTGCCGTGGCCGTCGCCACCGCCCTTCGCGGCGCTCTCGGCAGCGAGCGTCGTCTCCAGCCAGACCTTCTCGTCCTCGTCGAGCCACTTCGCCTGCGACGGCTTGTCCTTGAGGACGAAGAGGCACAGGACGCCGACGATGATCGCCGGGATCGAGACGCAGAGGAACATGAAGCGCCATCCGGCCAGGCCGCCGAGGATCCCCTCGTGGGTCATCAGCCAGCCGGCGAGCGGGGAACCGATGACGCTCGTGAGCGGCTGCGCCAGGTAGAACAGCGCGAGCATCTTGCCGCGGTGCCGTGCCGGGACCCAGGTCGACAGGAACAGGATCGCGCCGGGGAAGAAGCCGGCCTCGGCGATGCCGAGCAGGAAGCGCAGGCCGACGAGCTGCGGGTAGTTCTGCACCCACGTGAAGAGCAGGGACACGATGCCCCACGTGATCATGATGCGGGCGAGCCAGATCCGGGCGCCGAACTTGTGCAGCGCCAGGTTGGACGGCACCTCGAGCACGAGGTATCCGATGAAGAACACACCGGACGCGAAGCCGAACTGGGCGGCGGTCAGGCCGAGGTCGGCCTCCATGCCGTTGGGGGCGGCGAAGGAGATCGCGGTGCGGTCGAGGAAGTTGATGAAGAACATCAGTGCCACGAACGGCACGATGCGGATCGCGATCTTGCGGATGGCCGTCTTCTCGACGACCGAGGTGGGGATGCCTCGCGTGGCGGGGATGTCCACGATGACTCCTGCTCGGTGGGGGTGGTACGACTCCCGTCCTGGCGGCTGCGCCGGGATGGCCCGTGCTGCTGGGCCGGGGTGTTCCGGTCGGCTTCGCCGGGACGCTCCGTGCTGCTGCGCGGATCGAGAGCGGGCGCATCGGTGCGCCTGATCCAGTGTGCGTCGCGGTCGGGCAACTTGTCAACCGGTTGACCATTTCACGCGCGCCGCTGCGTTCTTCGCGACGCTGGTCGCCTCGGCGCTGCTCTCGCCGCAACCGGTTGACCGACCGGTACGCTCACTGCATGCCCGCGTTCAGCCCGGACGACCCCCTCAACATCCGACTCGAGCTCGAGTCCGTGCCCGTCGGGTCCCCCGCCTCGGTGGTCGCCCGACAGCTCGTCTCGCTGCTCACCGCCGGCGAGCTGGCCCCCGGCTCACGGCTGCCCTCGGAGCGGATCCTGTCCGAGCGGCTCGGCGTCGGACGCTCGGCCGTCCGTGAGGCACTCGCCGCGCTCGAGATCCTGGGCATCGTGCAGATCCGCCCCGGCTCGGGCACCTACCTGCGCGGAGGCACCTCGGACCTGCTCCCGACGACCCTGTCGTGGGGCCTCATGCTCGCGTCGAACCGCACCCGCGAGCTGCTCGAGATCCGGTCCTCGCTGGAGCGCACGGCCGCGATCCTCGCCGCGCAGCGCGCCACCGACGAGCAGATCACCGAGCTCGGCGAGTACCTGGTGCGGCAGGAGGCGACGCTCGACGACCCGCAGGCCTTCATCGACGCCGACGTCCGGTTCCACGTCCTGCTGGCGCGGGCGTCGGGCAACGACGTGCTCGCCGACCTGCTGCAGAGCCTGCGCTCGATGCTGAGCGTCTGGGTCGCGCGGCGCGTGCAGACCCGGCAGGCGACCGAGGCCGCGTTCCACGAGCACCGCGCCGTCTTCGAGGCGTTGCGGGCCCGCGACGTGCCCGCCGTGCAGCGCGCGATGGACGAACACATGGCCACGGCGAGCGCCCGCATCGAGCACGCCGAGCCGTTGCCCGCCGACGAGTAGCGGGCGCGCGCGCCCGTGCGCGCGCTCGTGCTCGTGCGCGCGCGCTTCGTGAGCAGGAATGGTCGGGTCCGTCGAGCCGACCCGACATCTTCTGCTCACGATCAGGGCGGACGGGAGGCCCGGGTCACGCCCGCCCCGCACCGTGCGGTGTTGCCGGGTCGGCAACACCGCTTGGGTCCGGCCCGGCAGGTGCGCTGGAGTACGTGCATGCACACCCACCACGACGGCTCCGCCGCCGGAGCCAACGACGCCACCACCGCACCGTCCGCCCGGGAGTGGTGGGAGGCCCGCTACGCCGAGCGCGACGGCATCTGGTCGGGCCGGGTGAACGCCGTGCTCGCCTCGGTGACCTGGGGGCTGCCGGTGGGGCGGGCGCTCGACCTCGGCTGCGGCGAGGGCGGCGACGTGGTGTGGCTCGCCGAGCAGGGGTGGGACGTGACGGGCATCGACCTGTCCGTGACGGCGCTCCAGCGCGGTTCGCGGGCCGCCGTCGCCGCCGGGGTCCAGGAGCAGACGGCGTTCGTCGCCGCGGACCTCGCCCGGTGGGACACCGCCGCGCGGTTCGACCTGGTGACGGCCTCGTTCCTGCAGTCGTGGCCGGTGGAGATCCCCCGAGCCGACATCCTGCACCGTGCCGCGGGCTTCGTCGCCCGCGGTGGGCACCTGCTCGTCACCGCGCACGCCGCTCCCCCGCACGACGACCTGCCGCCCGAGCTGCGGGAGTACCGGTTCCCCTCGCCGGAGGACGACCTGGCCGCCCTGCGACTCGACGACGGGTGGGACCTCCTGGTGGCCGAGGTCCGGCCGCGCACCGCGACGACGCCGGAGGGTGGTCATCACGAGGTGCTCGACAGCGTCGTGCTCGCCCGGCGCACGCGCTGACGCCACCGAACGGTGCGAGGTCCCGCCACGCTTCAGCGCGGGAGCGGGACCGCCGCGGCGAAGGACTGCACGACCCGGGCCACGACCTCGGCGGGCGGGGTGTCCCAGATCGCTTGGTTGAAGAGCTCGACCTCGACGTCACCGGTGTACCCGGCGGCGACCACGGCGTCGGTCACCGGCCCGAAGTCGACGTGCCCGTCGCCGGGGTAGCCGCGGGACAGCAGCGGGTCGGCCGCGATCGGGGTCGTCCAGTCGCAGACCTGGTAGGACGCGATGCGGCGGGCTGCACCGGCGCGGGCGATCGACGTCGCGAGCGCGGGGTCCCACCACACGTGGAACGTGTCGACGACGACCCCCACGGCCGCGGCGGGGAACGGAGCCGCCAGGTCGAGGGCCTGCGCGAGTGTCGACACCACGGCACGGTCGGCGGCGTACATCGGGTGGAGCGGCTCGACCGCGAGTTGGACACCGGCGTCGAGCGCGTGCGGCACGAGGGCGTCGAGGGCGTCCGCGACCCGGGAGCGGGCACCGGCCAGGTCGCGCGACCCGTCGGGCAGACCGCCCGCGACGAGCACGAGCACGGGCGCCGAACCGGGTGCGCCCGCGGCGGCCAGGGCAGCGGTCTCCTCGATCGCACGGCGGTTGTCGTCGAGTGCCCGCTGGCGCGCGGTCCCCTCGGGCAGGGTGAAGAACCCGCCACGACAGTGCGACGACACCCGGAGCCCGGAGTCAGCCACCCGCCGCACGGCCTCGGTGAGCCCCAGCTCGACGACGGGTTCGCGCCAGGTGCCGATCGCCCCGACTCCGGCCCGACCGACGGTGTCGAGCGCCTCGGGCAGGGATGCGCGCTTGATCGTCGCCTGGTTGACCGACAGCCGCGGGTGCGGCGAGGGCGGTCCGGGCGCGACCGGGACGGCCCTGCCCGCAAGCGTGCTCACGCGACCACCCCGGAGACCCTGCGGTCGGCGGCGCGTGGGGCGGGCCTCCCGGCGGTCGTCTCCACCCCGGCGACCGCGAGCAAGGCGTGCCAGCGCGAAGCGGCGAGGTCCGGGTCCTGCAGGGCGCCGCAGGCGTTCGCGAGCCGGACCGTCTCGGACAGGTGCGGCAGCGACCGTCCGGCGTGCTGGCCGCCCACCATGGCGAAGGCCGGCTGGTGTCCGTTCAGCCAGGCGAGGAACGCGATGCCGGTCTTGTAGTGCCACGTGGGCGCACCGAAGAGGTGTCGGGACAGGGCCTCGGTCGGACCGAGCAGGGCACGGTAGGCCGACTCGTCGGGCAGGGCCCGCACGGCGGCCGAGGCGATCGGCGCGACGGCGGCGAACGCGCCGAGCAGGGCGTCGGAGTGCCGGCCGTCCTGCTCGGCGATCAGGTCGACGTAGTGGAAGTCGTCGCCCGTGAACATCCGGGCGGTCTCGGGCAGGCGGGCGCGGAGTGCCACCTCGGCCGACGCGTCGAGCAGGCTCATCTTGATGCCGGAGACCTTCGGCCCGGCGTCGCGCATGATGTCGAGCACGGTGTCGGGGGCCCGGTGCCCGCCGAAGTACCCGGCGAGGGCAGGGTCGAACGCCTCGCCGAGCCAGTGCAGCACGACGGGTGCGCTCGCGTGCTCGAGGACACGGCCGTGGACACGGCGGTAGGTAGCCGGATCGTCGTGCGCAAGTCGTGCCAGGTGACGGCTGGCCATCAGGACCACGCCCGCCCCGGCGTCCTCGGCGTGGTGGAGCTGGGCGACGTACGCGTCGACGACCTGCTGCTCGGAGACGGGTTCGTCGGGCAGGTCGTCGGTGTTCACCCCGACGACGATGCGGCCGCCGACGGACCGTGCCTCGCGCGCGCTGCGGGTGATGAGCTCGCGGGTGGCGACGGGGTCGAGGCCCATGTTGCGCTGCGCCGTGTCCATCGCGTCGGCGACGCCCAGTCCCCAGGACCACAGGTGGTGACGGAACGCGAGGGTGGCGTCCCAGTCGAGGTCGGCCGGGGCACCGGGGGTGTTGTCGGCGGCGGTGCGCGGGACGACGTGGGCGGCGGCGTAGACGACACGCTCGGTGAGGGGCGCCGTGGGCCCGGTCGTGTCGTCGACCGCGGGTGCGCGGAGCGGCGCACGGCTCGTGGTGCCGTCCGCCGCCAGCAGCGTCAGGTCCGTCATGCGCTCGCCCCGACGGTCTCGGTGCGCTGGGCGACCTCCGGCGTCTCGACCGGGAGGCGCGGCTCGGCCCCGGCGGGCAGCGTCAGCTCCGGCAGGTCCACACGCCGACCCTCGGCGCTGGATCGCAGGCCGGCCTCGGCCAGCGCCACGCCGCGGGCGCCGGACAGCAGGTCGTAGGGGTGCGGGCGGCCCGCGACGAGGTCCTGCAGGAAGTCCTCCCACTGGGCACGGAAGCCGTTGCCGTACTCCTCGTTGTCGGGGACCTCGAGCCACTGGCCGCGGTAGTCGCGGTCGTCCTTGAGGTCAGGGTTCCAGACCGGCTTCGGGGTCGCCGTGCGGGGCTGGATCCGGCAGCCGAAGAGACCCACGACGGCGCTGCCGTCGGTCCCGTCGACCTGGAACTCGACCAGTTCGTCACGGTCGACGCGCACCGCCCAACTCGAGTTGATCTGCGCCGTGATGCCGCCGGCCAGGTCGAAGACCCCGTAGGCGGCGTCGTCGGCGGTGGCCGGGTAGGGCACGCCCTGCTCGTCGGTGCGCTGCTCGATGTGGGTGACGGCGCGGGCGTAGACGGACTCGACGCGGCCGAACAGCTGCTCGAGCACGTAGTTCCAGTGCGGGAACATGTCGACGACGATGCCGCCACCGTCCTGCTGGCGGTAGTTCCAGCTCGGGCGCTGCGCCGACTGCCAGTCCCCCTCGAACACCCAGTAGCCGAACTCACCGCGGACAGACAGCACCCGGCCGAAGAACCCGGAGTCGAGCAGGCGACGGAGCTTCCGCAGCCCCGGCAGGTAGAGCTTGTCGTGCACGACGCCGTTCGGGACGCCGGCCTCGGCGGCGAGCCGGGCGAGTTCGAGGGCCTCGGCGGAGGTCTCGGCCGTCGGCTTCTCGGTGTACACGGCCTTGCCGGCGGCGATCGCGCGGCGCAGGGCGTCGGCGCGGGCGCTCGTGACCGCGAAGTCGGCGAAGACCTGCCAGCGGGGATCGGCGAGGGCGGCGTCGAGGTCGGTCGTCCAGTGCTCGAGGCCGTGGCGGGCCGCGATCTCCTCGAGCTTGGCGGCGTTCCGGCCGACCAGGATCGGTTCGAGCTGCACGCGTGTGCCGTCGGGCAGCAGCAGGCCGCCGTCGTCCCGGATGGCCAGGATCGACCGCACGAGGTGCTGTCGGTAGCCCATGCGCCCGGTGACGCCGTTCATGATGATCCCGATGGTGCGCGTGGTGGTCAACGCGTGCTCCCTTGCTCGCTGTGGCCCGCTGTCCGTCGTCTTGGAAAGCGCTTGCCGGAACCGTACACCACGGCGTGCGTGCCGTGCGCGGTGTGACGAGGTCAGCGGGCGGTGCTGGCGCGCAGGACGACCTCGCCGTCGACGGCCCCGTCCGCCTCGAGCCCGAGCGCGCGGCGGACGGCCCGCTCGCCGATCTCCTCGAGCGGGAGCCGCACGGTGCTCAGCGCCGGCACGACGTCGGCGAGCATCCGCACGTCGTCGAACCCGGCCACGCCGACATCGACCCCGGGCACGAGCCCGCGCTCCCGGATCGCCGCGACCGCCCCGACGGCCATCAGGTCGGTGACGGCGAAGACGCACCGCGGTACCGGTGCACCACCCGCGGCGGCGCGGTCGAGCAGCGACACCATGGCGCGGTACCCGCCGTCCCGGGTGAACTCCGACGGCACCACGTCGTCGTCGGGCACCCGCAGGCCGTGCGCCGCGAGGCCGGCGACGAAGCCCTCGACACGGGCGTGCGCGGTGACGAGGTCCGGGTCCCCGGCGAGGACGGCGAACGAGTCGTGCCCCTGTTCCACCAGCGCACCGGCGAGCGCGGCGGCCCCGCTGAGGTTGCGGATCACCACGCCGTGCACGCCGGGGACGCCCGCTGCGGCGCCGTCCAGGTCGGACACGAGCGCGGACACCCCGGCACCCGCGGCGACGAGGCCCCCGACGGCCGCGGCGACCTCGGACGGTCCGGAGCCCGTCGCGGATCCGGAGCCGACCCCGAGCCGACGGCTCACCGCCAGCACGACGGCTCGCGGGCGGAGCCCGGCGACGACGGCGAGCACCGCGGCCTCGCGCGACGGGTCGCCGCCGGTGGACGTGATCGTGACGACGAGACCGGCGTCGTCGGCAGCGCGGATGGCCCCGGCGGCGATCGCGGCGAAGTACGGGTCGGCGATGTCGCCGACGACGAGGGCGAGGGTCGTGGTGGACCCGCGCGCGACGGCCTGCGCCTGCACGTTGGCGGTGTAGCGGAGCGCGCGGGCGGCGGCGCGCACCCGGTCCACCGACTCCTGCCGGACCTTCCGCGTACTGCCGTTCAGCGCCCGCGAGGCGGTCGCGAGCGACACCCCTGCCCGCTCGGCCACGTCGGCCAGGGTGACGGTGCCTCGCTCGGGCATGTCGTGCCTCCAGTCCGGTCCGCGCCGTGCGCGGTCTGTGGTGAGGATAGCGATTTCCCGCCGGACACGGCGGGCGGCGGCCCCGCCGCTCGCACCGTGCACAACGCAGGTCACATTGTCAGAACATCGCTCAGGAAAGCGCTTGCCAGAACCGCCGGTGTCGTGTAGACCTGGGGTCCTCGGCCGAGACACCCCGAACGCTCGCCCACGGCAGAAGCACGTGGTCCCGAACGAAAGCAGTGACGATGAAGTCATCCAAGAGAATGCTCGCACTCGCCGGCGGCATCGCCGCGCTCGCGCTCCTGAGCGGCTGCGCCTCCGGCGGGTCCGGTGGCGGCGGCAAGGTGGACGAGCTGACCTTCTGGCTCTCCACCTCGTCCGCGCAGGAGAAGGGCTACCAGGACCTCGCGACCGCGTACGAGGAGAAGACCGGCGTCGCGGTGAAGATCGTGAACCTGCCGTACGACGGCCTGCAGACCAAGCTCCGCGAGTCGGCGCAGGCGAACTCACTGCCCGACGTGGTGCGGGCCGCGGGCATCGACCCGATCTGGAGCGGCAAGACCGTCGACCTCGCATCGATCGTGGACGACGAGGCGAACGGGATCGACCAGGACCTCATCGCGAAGGACAAGGACGGCAAGGTCACCTCGATCCCGTCCGACGTCACCGCGGCCGGGCTGTTCGTGAACAAGTCGTTGTTCGACAAGGCCGGCGTCGCGTACCCGACCGACCCCGCGAAGGCGTGGACATGGGACGAGTTCCTCGACGCCGCGGACAATGTGAAGGCCGACACCGGCGCCAAGTACGACCTGGTGTTCGACTCGTCGCCGTCACGACTGCGGGCGTACATGTTCACCAAGGGCACCGACTTCATGCAGCAGGAGAAGGACGGCTCCTTCCCCACCGACGCGAAGACCGTCGACGCGCTGCAGGACTTCGCCGACATGAACGATGACTCGGTCATGCCGAAGTCGGTCTGGACGAGCGGCCAGGACCCGAACGCCCTGTTCAAGAGTGGCCAGGTCGTCGCGTACTTCTCCGGCGTCTGGCAGTCGTCGGACTTCGCGTCGAACATCACCGACTTCGACTGGGCCAGCGCCGCCACCCCGGCCGACCCGACCCACGCGACCGAGATCAACTACGGCGGCAACATCGTCGGGTTCGAGAACTCCGACACCCGCGGTGCCGCGGCGGAGAAGTTCATCGACTACATGTACGACCCGACGAACTACGCGAAGCTCGTGACCACCAACGGGTTCCTGCCGGTGGAGTCCGGGCTGGACATCCAGTACCCCTTCGAGTCGCAGGCCGCGAAGGACTCCTTCGCGCTCTACCAGAAGGAGATCGAGGCGGCCGACCCGATCTCGAGCTCCTACGCCAAGGCGGCCTCGGGATGGGCGGTCGAGGGCAAGGAACTCGGCACCGACCCGACCACGGCCGAGGTCGGCAAGCTCATCAACGGGCAGCAGTCGGCCAAGGAGACGCTCGACACGATCACGAAGTACTACGAGGAGCACGTGGGGTGACGGTCCGGGCCGGGTGCGTGGAGCGCCCGGCCCGCCGCAGATCCACCCGGCCCCGGCGGGGCTCCGGCCCCGCCGGCCCCGCCGCCCCGAACACCGCCCGCACGACGAACGAAGAGGATCATCGTGAGCATCCCCACCGCAGCCGGCGACGTGCAGACCGCCGTGCCCACCCCGGTGCCGCCCCGACGGCCCGGCGCCCCCAGGGCGACGAAGCGCCGACGCTCCGGCGTCAGCAAGCCCGTCCTCGCCCCGATCGTGTTCGTCAGCGTGAACGCCGTCCTGTTCGTGGTGTTCTTCGTGTGGCCCGCCGTGATCGGCCTCGGCTACTCCTTCACCGACTACAACGGTGTCGTCGACCCGAAGTTCATCGGCCTCGCGAACTACTTCGAGCTCTTCGCTGACGACACCTTCTACGCCGCCCTCGGCCGCACGTTCCTGTACGCGATCGTCGCCGTCCCCCTGGGCTTCGTCCTCGCGCTGTCGATGGCGCTCATGCTCACGAGCCCCGCGGCGAAGGGCCGGAGCGTCGCCCGCATCGTGTTCTTCGTGCCGTGGCTGATCTCCCCGATCGTCACCGGTGTGATCTGGCGGTGGATGTTCGGCGAGAACTTCGGTCTGGCGAACTTCGTCATCGAGTCCCTCGGCGGCAAGGCCGTCCCGTGGCAGTCGAACGCCGACCTGTCGCTCCTGGTCGTCGTGTTCGCCACCGCGTGGGCCGGCGCCGCGTTCAACATGCTGCTGTTCGTCGCCGCGATCCGGAACGTCCCGCAGTCGTACTACGAGGCCGCTTCGCTCGACGGCGCCGGCGCCTGGCACCAGTTCCGCTACATCACCCTGCCGAGCATCGCGCCGACGTCGTTCATCGTGATCCTGCTGTCGTCACTCGGGGCGTTCAAGGAGTTCGCCACCGTCCAGGCGCTCAACGGCGGTGGTCCGGGCACCGACAACAACCTGCTGGTGCAGTACATCTACACGAACGGGTTCCAGAACGCCCACATCGGCTACGCGAGCGCAGCGTCGATGGTCCTCATGCTCATCCTCATGGCCATCGCGCTGATCCAGCTGGCCGTGAACCGCCGGACGGAGTCCCGTCGATGACCGCCACGCTCCCCGCCGAGACCGACCAGACCGGAAGCGGCCGCCGAGCCGGGCGGACCGGGCGGACCAGGCGCTCCGGGCGTTCCGCTCGCTTCGGTCGTCCCGGTCGTTCGACGGCCACGGACGCTCCCCCGCGTCCCAAGGCCATCGCCGCCACGGCCCTGCTCTGGGTGTTCATCATCGCCTTCGGGTTCCCGGTGCTGTGGTTCGTGCTCAGTGCGTTCAAGCCGGGCGGTGAGCTGTTCTCGTACCCGCTCACCCTGCTGCCGGAGAACTGGTCGGTCGAGGGCTTCGCCGAGGCCTGGTCGAGCTACGACTTCGCCCGGTACTTCGGCAACACCGTGATCGTCGCCCTGGTCACGACGGTGCTGACGGTGTTGGCGAGCGCGGCCACCGGGTACGCCCTAGCCAAGTACGACAACAGGTGGCTCAAGGTGTTCTTCGTCTGCATCCTCGCCACGACGATGCTCCCCACCGAGGTGATCCTCGCCCCGACGTTCATCGTCATCCGCGACCTCGGCATGTACGACTCACTGGCCGGCATCATCGTGCCGTCGGTCATCACGGCGACCGGCATCTTCATGTTCCGGCAGTTCTTCATCACCGTACCGGACGACCTGGTCGAGGCCGCCCGCATCGACGGGGCGAGCGAGTTCGGGATCTTCTGGCGGATCATGCTGCCGATCTCGCGCCCGATCATGCTGACGCTCGCGATCTTCTCGTTCCAGTGGCGGTGGAACGACTACATCTGGCCGCTCCTGGTGCTCAACGACCCGAAGCAGTTCACGATCCAGATCGCCCTGCAGAGCATCGTCGGTGCCGAGAACGTGAACTGGACGGTCCTGCTCGGCGCATCGGTCATCTCGATCATCCCGCTCGTGCTGCTCTACCTGGTGTTCCAGAAGTACGTGAACGGTGCCGACCTCAACGCGGGTCTGAAGGACTGATGGGGTTCCTCGACCTGGCTGGCCCGGCCGCCGACGCCGAGGTCGCCCGCCTGCGGCTCGCTGACGACGACCCGGCCGCGCTGCAGCACCGGGAACTGATGGCGCGTGCGCTCGCGCTGGTCGGTGCGTGGGTCCGGCAACGGCCTGGAGGACCGGATCACCCCGCGGACGACGACCTCGCCACCGCGCACGGCTGGGTCCGGCACCTCGCGGCCCGGCAGTCGCCCGGCGGCACGTTCTTCGGCGGCGACAACGTGCTCTCCCCGCCGGACTCCGCGTTCACCGTCAACGACGTCTGCGACGCACTCGAACTGCTCGCACCGCACCGGGCGACGGTGCCGGCAGCGGCTCGACTGGCGGACGCCCTCGACGCGATCGTGCACCGGGCGACTCCCGCGCTGCTGGCCGGAGGGGTGCACACCCCGAACCACCGGTGGGAGATCGCGGCCGCCCTCGCCCGGGTCCACCGGCTCCACCCGTCGGCAGCGCTCGTCGAGCGCATCGACGCGTGGCTGGCCGAGGGCCCGGACATCGACGCCGACGGCCTGTGGTCGGAGCGCAGCCCGAACTACGCGTCCGCCGTGTCCGGGCCGTCGTTCCTGGTGCTCGCCTCCGTGCTCGACCGCCCCGCCCTGCTCGACCCGGTGCGCCGCTCGCTCGACGCCACGCTCGCGCTCCTGCTGCCCGATGACACCGTCGAGACTGTGCAGTCCCGTCGGCAGGACCAGTCTCAGCCGTTCGGGATCGGAGCCTTCGCGCCGCTGCTCTGGCACGTCGCGGTGCTCGACGGCCGGGGCGACCTCGCCGCGGTCGCCGCTCGGGCAGCCGTGGCCGAGATGTGGCAACCCGCCACCGTCGCCGCGCGCACGATGACCGATCCCCTGCTCGGGCGTCCGTTGCCGGAGCCCGTCGCCCTGGCTCCAGCCGTGCACACCTTCTCCGACGCACGGCTCGTGCACGTCCGCGAGCCCGACCGCAGCGTCGTGCTCTTCGCCGGGTCGGACGTCCCCGCCCAGGGCCACGTCCGATCGGGGTTGGCGAACAGCCCGACGTTCCTGCGGGTCGTTGCCGGGTCGGTCGTGCTGTCCGACGTGCGGCTCTCGCGTGAGTTCTTCGGCCTCGGCCCGTTCCGGCCGACCGCGCTCGAGGCGCTCGGTGACGGGCGTTACCGGCTCGTGGAGACCGTGTCCGCCGGCTACCACCAGCCGTTGCCCGTCGGTGGCCGCCAGCCGGACGGCCGCTACCCGCTCGCCGACGAAGGACGGTTCTCCGCCGCCATGGCGTTCGGCGACCGGTCCGTCGACACGGTGACCCTCACCACGACCGTCGACGTCGCGGTGACACCGGACGCCGTCGTCCTCGACGTCGTGACCGCGGGGGCCGAGGTGCCGTGGTCACTGCAGCTGACGTTCCGCCCCGGGGGGACCGTCACGGGCGTGCAGACCGACACCGTCACCGGCGAGCGCGTCCTGCCCGAGGGGACCGGCAGCTACCGCGTCGGAGCCGACGTCGTGACGTTCGGCCCGGGCAACGGCTCCGGTCCCGAGCAGCCGGGCTTCTACGCTCCCGGGCAGGACTACGCGTTCCTCGGCGGGACGGACCGTCCGCAGGGTGAGCACGTCCACGTCACCGGCCGAGCCCCCGGCACCACACGCGTCGTGATCGGGACCGGCCGATGACCTTGCCGGGCGTGGTGCTCGTCGGGGCCCGTGGCTACGGCCTGCACCACCGCGCGAACATCGACCGGCTCGTGGCCGCAGGTGCCTGCGCGCTGACCGCCGTCGTCGATCCCGCACTCGGCACGACCACCGACGCCGGCGCTCCCGTGGTGCCCGACGTGGCCGCGGCTCGGCTCCTCGGCCCGGTGGACGTCGTCGTCGTGGCGGCACCGATCGCGGCCCACCTGCCGCTCACGCTCGATGCGCTCGACGCCGGTGCCGACGTGCTGCTCGAGAAGCCCCCGGTCACCACACGTGGCGCCCTCGGCGTGCTGCTCGAGGCCGAACGTCGCAACGGCCGGGTCGTGCAGGTGGGATTCCAGAGCCTCGGTTCCGCCGCGCTGCCGGCGTTCCGCAACGGGTCGCTCGTCGGTGCCGTCCGGTCAGCGGCCGCCGTCGGCACCTGGACCCGCGACCAGGCGTACTGGGACCGCTCCCCCTGGGCAGGTCGGCGTCGGGTCGGCGGCGTCGACGTGCTCGACGGTGTCGTCACCAACCCGCTCGCCCACGCGGTGGCGACGGCCCTGGCACTCGTCGGGTGCCGCCGAGCCACCGAAGTCGCCCGGGTCGAGGTCGAGCTCTACCGGGCGAACGCGATCGAGGGCGACGACACCTCGGCCGTCCGGGTCACCACGACCGCCGGCCTCGAGGCCACTGCCGCGCTCACGCTCTGCGCCACGACCGAGGTCCCGCCGTCCGTGCGGGTGCGGGGCACGACGGGGGACGGTGTGCTGCACTACACGACGGACGACGTCACGATCGACGGCGCGACCGAACACCTGCAGCGCACCGACCTGCTCGAGAACCTGCTCGCCCACCGGTCCCGCGGCGATGCGCTCCTGGTGCCGCTGGTTTCCACCGGCGCGTTCGTCGAGGTGCTCGAGGCGGTCCGCGCAGCCGAACCGGTGCAACTCGACCACCCCTGGGTGGAGTGGGAGGGCGACGGTCCGACCCGACGCCCGGTGGTGACCGAGGTCGAGGACACGATCGACCGCGCGGCCGACGCACGAGCACTGTTCTCGGAGGTGGGCGCACCGTGGGCACTCACGGTGCGCGACGAGACGCTGCAGGTGCTGACCGTGGACGACGTCACGGTCGCCGTCGAGCGCGACGGGGCCGGCACGATCGCCACGTCGTCCCCGCGGCCGTACCTGCACCCGGTCCGCACCCGCGGTGGCACCGTCGTCAGCGCGCACCACCCAGGCGACCACGACTGGCACTGCGGGGTCGGCGTCGCGATCCCGGACATCGACGGTGTGAACGGCTGGGGCGGCCGCACCTACGTCCACGGCCGCGGCTACGTGTGGCGCGACGACCACGGCTCGGTCGAGGTCGTGCACGCCGAGCAGCACGACACGACGTCCGCCGAAGAGCTCGTCTGGCGGGGCCCGGACCGCACGGTGGTCCTGCGCGAGGACCGCACCCTGGGGTGGCGCGCGGTCACCAGCGGGTGGGAACTGTCCTGGTCGTCGTCGTTCCGCGCCCCGGGCGATGCCCCGGTGCACCTCGGGGGTCCGGGCAGCAACGGCCGGACCGGAGCCGGCTACGGCGGCTTCTTCTGGCGGTTCCCCGAGTGCACGGGAATCGTCGTCCGGACCGCCGACGCCGAGGGCGAGGCTGCCGTGCACGGCTCGGTCGCGCCCTGGATCACCTGGTCGGCGGTGTTCGACGGCGGCCCGGCGACGATCCGGATCGAGGCCCTCGACCACGACGACCCCTGGTTCGTCCGCGCCGAGGAGTACCCCGCGATCGGCTCGGCCCTGGCGTGGGACACTCCCGCCGTCGTGCAGCCCGGCGCTCCGCTGGTCCGCTCGTTCCGCGCGACGATCACCGACGGCGGTACGCTCGCCGGATGAGCACCGGGGACTGGGAGTCGCGCGTCGCGGCACTGTGGGACGACGAGACCATCGACGATCAGCAGCGGATCGACCGGATGCGCGACCTCGTCGCCGACGCTCCGCATCCCGCACTCGGCGCGTTCGAGCTCGGCGGCGCCTTCGACTCGGGCGGACACGAGGCCGACGCCGACGTGCAGTACGCCGCCGCGACCGCAGCCGGCCTCGACACCGCCGATCCGGACCGCGCCGCACGGATGGTCGTCCAGCACGCCTCGACGCTGCGGAACCTCGGCCGGATCGACGCGGCCATCGCGATGCTCCGCGACACCCCGGAGCACCCCGCCACCGGTGGGGCACCGCGGGTGTTCCTCGCGCTCGCCCTGCACAGCGCGGGACGCTCCGCCGAGGCACTCCGCGTCGCCATCGAGGCCGTCGAGCCGACGCTCCCCCGGTACCACCGCTCCGTCCGTGCCTACGCGGCGGCACTCACCGAGGACTGACGCGACTCAGGCGATCGCGGCCTCGCCCCGCGCGAGCAGCGCACGAGCCCGATCGGCATCGGCAGCCGGTGGCCGGCCGTGCAGGGCACGGTAGTCGCGCGAGAAGTGCGAGGCGCTCCGGTACCCCACCGCGACCGCAGCCTGGGCGGCGGTGTCACCGAGCACGACCATCCGACGACGGGCCTCTCCGAGTCGCAGCCGCCGCAGGTACTGCACCGGGCTCATCCCGGTGACCTGCCGGAAGCGGGCGAACAGCGTCGACTTGCTCGTCCGGACCGCCGCAGCCAGGCCCGCCACCGACCACGGGTCCGCCATCCGGTCGGTGAGCAGGGCGGTGGCGGCCGCGACCACGTCCCCCTCATGGTTGCCGATTGCGGCCAGGATCCGCGGCGCCTGGTCCGTCTGCAGCAGGCGGAGCACGACCTCGCGGGTCACGAGCGGGGCGAGGACCGCCATGTCCTCCGGAGCATCGAGCAACCCGACGAGCCGCGCGAACGCATCCGCCAGGGCCGGGGTCCAGCTGCCGAGCCGTGCGGGCGGCGCATCGTCCTGGTGCGGCCGGGACATCGCCGTCGCCACTTCGCCCACCACCGTGGGGTCGAGCTGCCAGACGACCGCGACGAACCCCGCGGGTGGTTCGACCTCGACCACCCCGGCGATCACGGGCAGGTCGACGGGCGTGATGATGAAGCGCTCGCGACCCCAGAGCTGGTCGTCATCCCCCACGATCGAGCGCTTTCGCCCAGCGAGCACCACCGACATCGACGGCGTGTAGCGCTGGTACCCGAGGTCGGTCGGACGGTCCACCCGGGCCAGGCGGAGGCCGAGCCGTCCGGCGCGCTCCGTGTCGTCCAGATGGGCGAGGACGCTCTGCAGCGCACGGTCCAGTCGGTCCGAGGTGACGTCGTCCATGTGCCCATTCTGTCGAGGCTCCTGATGCGAGGGGTGCCCGTGCAGGATCCGGCAAGCACTCCGGAGTCCTGGGCAACCGCCGTGACGCACCTGGGACCGAGCATCGGAGCATGCAGACCAACGAAGCACTCCTCGACTCCCTGACCACCGACGACCGACTGGCCGGCCGCACCGCGCTGGTGACCGGCGCCTCGAGCGGCATCGGCGAAGCCGTCGCCCGTGTCCTCGCCGCCTCCGGCGCCACCGTCGCCGTCGCCGGTCGCGACCCGGAGCGCACGCAGGCCGTGGTGGACGTCATCACCGCCTCCGGAGGCGCCGCCGTGGCCGTGATCGGCGACCTGAACACGCACCCCGACGCGGTCCGCGACCTCGCCGCCCGCGCCACCGAGGCCCTCGGCGGCCGGGTCGACGTCCTCGTCAACAACGCCGGTGTCTACCCGGTCGGACCGACCGCACTGCTCGCCGACGACGACGCCGAAGCGCTGTGGGCCACGAACGTCCGCGCGCCGCACGTGCTGGTCGGAGCGCTGGCTCCTGCGATGGTCGAACGCGGCTCGGGCGTCGTCGTGAACATCGGCTCGTGGATGTCCCGCGTCGGCGTCCCGTTCACGGCGCTCTACCCGGCGACGAAGGCCGCGGTCGAGCAGCTGACCCGCGCCTGGGCAGCCGAGTTCGGACCGCACGGCGTCCGGGTGTCGACCGTGTCGCCCGGGGCCACCGCGACACCGGGCAACGCGGACTCGCACGACGTCCTCGCGCAGATGACGGCCGGCACCCCGGCCGGCGCACCCGTCCGACCGGTCGACGTCGCGTTCGCCGTGCGCTGGCTGGCCTCCGACGAGGCGACCTTCGTGCACGGCGCCACCATCGACGTGGACGGCGGCCTCGCCGCGACCCGCCTCGGCTGAGCGCGCCCCGCACGAGCGGGCGAAACACCCGGGTCGGCGCGCGGAGGCACCCCGGCATTCCGCCCGCTCGGCAGCGCCAGCCGACGCGAGCGAACCCCCACCACCACGAGCGGGCGGAACACCCGGGTCGGCACGCGGAGGCACCCCGGCATTTCGCCCGCTCGGCAGCGCCAGCCGACGCGAGCGAACCCCCACCACCACGAACGGGCGAAATGCCCCGGTCCTCTCGCGGAACCACCCCGGCATTTCGCCCGCTCGGCAGCGCCAGCCGCCCCGCGCGAACCCCCACCACCGCGAACGGGCGGAACACCGGGGTCGGCACGTGGAGGCACCTCGGCATTTCGCCCGCTCGGCAGGAGTCGGTCAGCCGGGCATCGGTCCGCGAGTGGTCACGACGCGCCGCTGGCGGGTGGTCGTGCGGTCACTGACCGTCGCGCGGGAGCGCGCCAGGCGACGGATCGTGACCGCTCGGCGGACGGCGTGGGCGGGGCGGTGGGCGACGGATCGTGACCGCTCGGCGGACGGCGTGGGCGCGGCGGTGGGCGCGACCACCACACGGTCGGGAGGCGCGGTGCGGGCTGGCACCGGGCCTCCCGTCAGGCGGTGTGGTCGCCGACCACCCGTGGGACCGGCAGCGAGTCGCTGGTCGTGCGGAGGGACTCCTGGCGGATCTCGAGCTGCGACACGGCGAGCGCCGCCAGGTCGCGGAGGTTCGCGAGGTCGTCCTCGGTGGCCTGCCGCGGACGGGTGTCGAGCACGGCGAGCGTGCCGATCGGCGAGCCGTCGTGCTTGACGAGCGGAACGCTGACGTAGAAGCGGATGCCGAGCGGACCGGTGACCAGGGGGCTGTTCCGCATCTCGGGGTGCGCGGAGCCGTCCGGGATCACGACGGGGACGGGGACCGGCGCGAAGCCGTTGCGGAAGCTGATGCTGCGGGCCGCCTCGTCGATGCCCTCGGCGATGTACGACTGGGACCACTCGCGATCCTCGTCGAGGACCTCGACCAGGGCGATCGGTGCATCGAAGAGCCGGGCCGCCATCGCCGTGGTGCGCTGCAGCGACTCGTCGGGCAGGGTGTCGAGGGTCGCCGGGCGGTCCGTCTCGGGGCGCGTCGGTACCGGGGCCGTCTCGTCGGTCGGCTCGACCACGTGGTCGGCCGTGGCGGTCTCGGCGATCACGACGTCGCGGAGCATCGTGACCAGCTCGGCACCGAGCGGACGGGCCGCGGGGTCCTGAGCGGTCATGGCACGGAGCAGGTGCTTCCAGTGCTCGGGCAGGGGCTCGGGAACCACGGGGTCGCGGGACAGCCGGGCGACGGCGGACTCGACGAGGGAGCCCGGGAACTCGCGGCGGCGGGTGAAGCACTGCAGCAGCACGAGGCCGAGCGAGTAGACGTCGCTCGGCGGGCCGACCTCGCCGCCGCGCGCCTGCTCGGGGCTGAGGTAGGCGGCGGTGCCGGTGGTCACACCGTCGGCGGTCAGGCGTTCGACACCGGCGGCGAGCGCGATGCCGAAGTCGGTCAGGCGCGCCCGGGCCCGGTCGGAACCGTTGCCGTAGTCGACGAGCAGGATGTTCGACGGCTTGATGTCGCGGTGCACGACGCCGTGGGCGTGGATGTAGTCGAGGGCCTCGGCCATGTCGTAGCCGATCTCGGCGATGTGCCGCGAGGCGAGCGGGCCGACGGCCAGGCGCTCCTCGAGGTCCTGCCCGACGACGAGCGACATCACGATGTAGCGCTGCTGCGTGCCGTCCTGCCCGGTGACGACTCCGGCGTCGAGCAGGCTGACGAGGTTGTGGTGCTCGAGCGACGCCAGCACGCCGAGTTCGGCCTCTTGCCGGGCGATGTCGACGATGCCCGCGTGGAAGAGCTTGATCGCGACCGGGCGGTGCAGGCTCTCGTCCACACCCCGGTAGACGACGGACATGCCGCCCTGGCCGATCGCTTGCTCCACGCGGTACCGACCGTCGAGCAGCGGCGCGCTCGCGTCGTGGTCTTCCGTCGGGATCATCCAACCCTCGTTCTCGGCTCCGGCACCAACGATGCATCTTCGCATCCCGACGGGTATCTCGTTCGCCGACGTCGTTCTCCGGCTGAACGCGCGCCGTTCGGCGTGCAAGACACCGGTGTTCGCGGGTCGAACACGCGCAGACCGCGGTTCAACGTGCGAACACCGGTGTCTTGCGATCCCGGCACCACCCGACCGCCCCGTCAGCGACGCGTCGCGACCGTGCTCACGCGGAGGTCCTCGAAGGTGCTGGTGAAGCCGGGGCCTCCGAGCGAGATGAGCCCGACGCGGGGTGCACTGCCGAGGTCCGCCGTCCAGGTGCCGCCCCGGACGAAGTGCCGACCGTCCAGGCTCGTGTAGGCCGTGTACCGGTCCTCACCCCGGACTGCGCGGTGGACGATCCGGAGCGTGGTGGTGTCCCCGACCGGACCGACGACCATGTTCCCGTAGCTCGGCGCCCCGGCCGGTTGCCCGGACACCTGCTTGCCGAACTCCGTCTGGCGCGTGTTGAAGATCGAGTTCGACGTGAGCCGGACGTAGTTGCCGTCGTCACCCCAGACGATCAGGCCGCCCTGCACGTAGTTCAGGCCGTCGCCGGTGGCCGGAGTGTCCACCCCGACCGTGGTCTGGAGCACGTAGTCCCCACGGGGTGCCGGTTCGGACAGCACCGATGCGAGCGGCGTCGCCGGCGGGTGGATGTCGGCGTCCTGCGTCTGCCAGCGGAACGTCCCGTCGGCGACGGTCCACGTGGACGGGTCGGGCTCACGCGTCCAGGCGAGCTGGGCCGGCAGCGCTCCGGGCTCTGCCCCGGGCGCCGCCCCCGGCAGCGCGGCACCGTCGAACGAGGTCGACAGTGCCCGGATCGTCCGGCCCGGCACATCGACGGGAGCGGTGGACGCCCGGTACGTCGGCCGTTGCCCCGGCTGCGCGACCGGCCCCGGCTGCACCGTGTCGGACGGCCCGGCACCACCGCGGACGACCGGCCAGCCGCCCTGCCAGTCGAGCGGGTCGATCAGCGCCGGCCGCTTCGTGTAGGTCGGCTGCCCCGCGTAGTACGGGTCGGCGCGGTCGGCCGCGTGGTAGATGATCCAGTCCTGCCCGGCGAAGTCGGTGACCACGGTGTTGTGGCCGGTGCCGACCCACCGGTTGCCGTTCTGCGCGAGCAGGGGCGTGCCGCCGACCCGGGTGCTCGTGATCGCTACGCCGTCGCGGTCGGTGAACGGTCCGAGCGGGCTGCGCGACCGGGCGACGAAGACGCCGTAGCCGGTCAGGGCGCCGTTGCAGCAGTTCGTCGCGGAGCCCATGAAGTACCACCAGCCGCCGTGCCGCATCAGGTACGCACCCTCGTAGCGGTTGTCGATCGCGATCTGCCGCTCGGTCGACGGGTCGGAGCGCAGGCCGTCGGCGCTGAGGCGTCGGACGTTCACGCCGCCGAAGTAGCTGCCGAAGTACAGGTAGGTCGTCCCCTTGTCGGTGATGACCTCGGGGTCGAACGCCCACCGTGCTCCGTCGCCGTTCGGTGCGGTCTGCGGCGCCACGACCGGTCCGCCGGAGTCCTTCCACGGCCCCGTCGGGCTCGAGCTCGTCGCCACCCCGACCGCGGAGCCGCCGCCGGTCGGCCCCGTCGCCGACGGGGTGTCCGAGGCCGCGTAGTACAGGTACCAGGTACCGGCCCGGCCACGGTCTCCGGCGCGGTACACGACGTCCGGCGCCCAGATCCCGTTCGCGTCGCCCACCCAGGCGGGCTTCGTCGGGAAGGCATCGTTGACGTACGTCCAGTGGGTCAGGTCGGTCGACCGGTACGTGGGCACCGCGTGCTGCACCAGGGACCCGTCCGGGTTCTGCTCCGTCGCGGTGAGCGCGTCGGTGGTGCAGTACAGGTACCAGTTACGGTCGCGTCCGGCTCCGTGGATCACGGTCGGATCCGCGCAGCTCGCCGCCGTCTGCCCGTCGGGCAGGCTGAGCGCGACCGGGTTCTGGTGGCTGGGCGCCGCGCGGCCGTGCCGGCTGGCGGCACTCGACGCCACGGTCGTGGTCGTGGTCGCCCGGGTGGTCCCGCCCGGCACCGCGGACGCATCCGCTGGTGCGGCCTGGAGGCCCGTGGTCGCGACGCCGAGGAACGTCACGACGGCGAGGAGTGCGGTGGACGATCGGCGCATGCCGGACCTGCTCTCGTCGTTGAGGGAGGTGCTGCTGGAGGGACTGCGGTGTCGACGGGCGACGTGCGCCAGCGTACGCTCGGCTCGACGAAGGAGTCATGCCATGCCCGCGAGGTTCGTCTACTGGATCAACGTCTCCGTCGACGGGTTCGTCGAACGGGCCCCCGGCGAGCACGACGGCCTGGACGGGCCCGACTGGATCCGGATCGACGAGCCGCTGCACCGCGAGTTCAACGCCCGCGCCGCCGCGATGACCCTGTCCGTCGAGGGGCGGATGGTGCGCGACATGATGGACCCGTTCTGGCCGGATGCCCGGCACGACGAGTCGATGCCGCAGTACCTGCGCGAGTACGGCGAGATCTGGACCGCGCAGCCGAAGATCCTGGTGTCCCGCACCCGGACGACCGCCGACCACGACACCCGGGTCATCGGTGGCGACGGCGACGCGATCGCCGAGCTGGCCGAGATTCGTGCCGACGGCGAGGGCGACATCGGCGTGGGCGGACCGAGCATCGCGAGTCAGCTGCTCGATGCCGGGCTGCTCGACGAGGTCATGCTCTTCACGCACCCGTCGGTGCTCGGCGCCGGCCGCCCGTTGTTCGATCCGCCGCGCTCGGGGCACCGCCCGCTCGTGCAGCTCGACCTGCTTGAGCAGCAGCGCTACGACAACGGTGTCACCCTGCACCGGTACGACGTCCGGCGGTCCTGAGCGCTCGCTCGGTCAGTCCTCGACGGGCTCTGCGCCGATCACGCGAACGTTCCAGGCGCTGTCCCGGTCGCTGTCGAACCCGTTGAAGGAGACGCTGTCGACCTCGGCACGCCAGGTTCGCCGCAGGTCGATGCGTTGCTCTCCGTCGCCGCAGGGCATCGCCTCGGTGATGTGGTTCCGAGAGGTGCCACCGGAGACGATCATGACGGAACCGCTCATGTGCCCGTCACCGAAGCACGAGAACTCGAGGTGGTCGACCGTTTCCGGGTGCGCGAACGTGATCGTGACGCCGCGGTCGATCTCGTCGTCGTTCCCCGTCGCGCTCTGCCCGGCGGACTCGTCGGCGGACATCGCCCCGAGATCCCGGTCCGAGTGGGTGGCCATCTGGCGCTTCTCCCAGGCGGACAGCGCTGCCTCGTCGACGGGCGGCGGCCCGGCGCAGCCGGCCAGCAGGAGCACACCAGCGATCGCGGGCAGGAGCAGGGCGGGGACGGAACGCACGCTGTGAGCCTAGTGACGCGGTGGACCCGCCCGCGGAACGACGGGAGGCGCGGTGCCGGCTGGCACCGCGCCTCCCGGCCGTGGGGTGGTCGCGTCAGACGTCGCGACGGCGCGCGAGCGTCAGGGCGAGGCCACCGACGACGAGCACCTCGGCGGCGAGGACGCCGAAGCCGCCCCAGCCGTTCAGCACGACCCCGCTGTTGTCGACCGTGCTCGCGCCGTCGTACGAGTAGGCGTAGAGCTGGCCGCCGGCCGAGTCGGGCAGGAACGCCGCGATGTCCATCGGCCAGTCGACCTTCATCAGTCCGCTCATGAGTGCGAGCACCCCCGGAACGACCAGCAGGAGGCCGAGCGTGATCGCGATGCCGCCGGCGCTCGACCGGACGAGCAGACCGATGCCGTACGCGAGGAGCGCCAGCAGGGTCAGGAAGACCGACGAACCGAGGATCGGCAGGAACACCGACGGGTCCCCGAGCTCCGGCTCGACACCGTTGCCGGCCAGCAGCGGGAGCGAGATGAGGACGCCGATCCAGGTGGCGACGGCGCTGACGACGAAGGTCGCGATGGCGAGGACGGTGGCCTTCGCCAGGATCACGCCGGTGCGCCGCGGGTCGGCGGTGAACGTCGAGCGGACCTGGCCCGTGCCGTACTCACCGGTGATGATGAGGACGCCGAGCACGCCGACGACGAGCGACGAGAGCAGGACACCCACGGCGTTGGCGTTCACGAAGGTGCCGTTGGCGAGGTCCGTCGGCAGCTCCTGGCCGCCGCTGTTCGTGTTCGCCCCGATCAGCGCCGCCATGCCGATCGTGAGGACGACCAGGATCGCGTAGCACCAGAACGTGGACCGGATGCTGCGCAGCTTGATCCACTCGCTCCGCACCAGGTGCGGGAACGACAGGCGGGTCGAGCCGGACATCCGGGTCGACGGCGTGGTGGGCGAGGTGGTGGCGCTCATCGGGTGCCCTCCGATCGGTACTCGACGTCGTCGCGGGTGAGGGCCATGTAGGCCTCTTCCAGGCTCGCGCCGGTCGGGGTGAGTTCGTGCAGGGGGACGCCTGCCTGTGCGGCGATGTTGCCGACCGTCGGTGCGTCGGGCCCGACGACGAGGAACGAGCCGTCCTCGCGCTGGGTGACCGCGGCGTTCGGGCCGATGGCGTTGAACAGGCCGTTCGGGTCCGGCGTGCGGACGATGACGCGGCTGACGGCGGCATCGGTGCCGGCAGCGGCGCCACCACCGGCGACGAACTCGGCGATGGGGGCGTCGGCGAGGACCTTGCCCCGGCCGAGCACGACCACGCGGTCGGCGGTCTGTGCCATCTCGCTCATCAGGTGGCTGGAGAGGAACACCGTGCGGCCGTCGGCGGCCATGCGCCGGGCGAGCTGACGCACCCACACGACGCCGTCGGGGTCGAGGCCGTTGACCGGCTCGTCGAGGATCAGGGTCTTCGGGTCGCCGAGCAGTGCGGCAGCGATTCCCAGGCGCTGCCCCATGCCGAGCGAGAACCCGCCGACGCGCTTCTTCGCGACGGAGTCGAGGCCGGTCATGTCGATGACCTCGTGCACGCGGGACTTCGGGATGCCGTGGGTCGCCGCGAGGGAGAGCAGGTGGTTGTAGGCGCTGCGCCCCGAGTGCACGGCCTTCGCCTCGAGCAGGGCGCCGACCTGCCGGAGCGGGTCGCGGAAGCTCGTGTAGGGCTGGCCGTTCACGGTGGCTGTGCCCGACGTGGGCCGGTCGAGCCCCATGATCATGCGCATCGTGGTGGACTTCCCGGCGCCGTTGGGCCCGAGGAAGCCGGTCACACTGCCGGGACGCACGACGAAGGAGACGTCGTCCACGGCGGTCTTCGGACCGTACTGTTTGGTGAGATGGCTGACTTCGATCACGGCCTCGACGCTACGGGAGCGCTCGGCGTCGCCGCGTCCGCCGCTGGGGGGAGATGTGCGCTCCCACAGGGTGACGCGGGGGTGGCGCGGGGGCGCGGCGCGCGGGTGCGGGTGCGGGCGGGATCGCGCGGCTCTTCGCGCTGGGCGACAGTCCACGCGCGCAGCCGGCCGTGAGGTGTCGCTGGACGCGAAGTGATCAGGCGGGGTGGTGCGCCGGGCGTTCGTCGCCAGGGTCGCGAGCGAACGCGAGGCTCTCCTCGATGATCGACAGCACGACCGCAAGCTCGTCGACGTCGCGCGGGCCGTAGACCATGAACTCGGTCCCGTGGTCCTCGTACTGGTGCGGGATCGCCCAGCCGAGCTCGGTCAGTTCGGCGCCCCGTGCGACCGGGAGACAGAGGTGGACCGAGGTGTCCTCGACGCCGTGCAGGTGCACGGGCTCGAGTCGTCCATCCGGCGCCAGTGAGGTCCACGGGACGAGGTGGTCGCGCTGATCGCGCAGGAACAACGCGCGTGACGACGCCGGCGACACCTGGCTGTGCCCCTCTTCGACGCCGGGCAGGGCGACGGCACTCCCGACGAGCGCTCCCCACAGTTCCGGCGTCGCGCGCTCGGTGAGCTGCCGCTGGGGTCCGGTGTCGGACACAGCTGGCCGCTCGCCGCGGCGGATGAAACTGATCACCGCTCGACTATACCGTCTCGGACAGGCTGCACCGCTCCTGTTCGGGCCCTCACGAGGACGGGGAAGCGTCCGCGTCGACCTCGTACGCCTCGAACCGGTCGTCGGCCAGGATCGCGTCGACCAGCGACCGTGACCCGGCGAGGATCGTGGAGTCCCAGTCGATCTCGGTGGCGAGCACCCACTCGTGCCCTTCCGGCCAGAGCATCTGCGGGGTGTGCCCGAAGTCGACGTACGTGCCCACGCGGGCGTCGTCCATCCAGGACGGGTCGCTGAGCTGCGGCAGGGACATGGCGAGCAGGAAGCACTCGCGGGCTGGCCACAGGAAGCGCGGACCCGCGAGCGACTCCCGGAGCGCAGCCTGCTCCCGCCGGTGCTGCGCCTGGGCCCGGGCCATGTGCGCCTGCATATCCACGCGCTCGGCCGCCGTCGGCTCGCCGCTCCCCTGCCACCCGAAGCCCAACGTCGACGTCCCGTTCAGGTCGCCCCATCCGTCCCAGACCGCCCCGACCAGGTCGTCCGGGGTCGACGTCGCGTCGGCGAGAAGCTCGGTGAGCGCGGCGAGTTGCGTCGGCTCGTACCACCCCTCTTCGGGCGGATGGACGACCCAGCCGTCCTCGAAGGGCAGGTCCGACTCGTCGTCCCGACCGCTGAGCGTCTGCCACGACACGAGCGGGTCGATCGTCCGACGGGTGCGCTCGGCGACGTCGGCCCAGCGCCACTCGGCCGACTCGAGGACCGGGTGCTCGTCGTGCTCGTCCACGGTCGTCCGGTCCTCGCGATCCGCTCGGAGCGGGTGCAGGATCCGGACGTACGCCTCGAAGCCGGTGCCCGCGACGCCGCCGAACGTGGTGAACGCGCCGGCCCGGGCCAGCAACCAGTCGCCGCGTGAGGCGTCTTTGATCAGTTCCACGTGTCGAGCCTAGGACTGACCGGGGCAGCCGTCAGGACGTCGTCCGGACCTCGAAACCGGGCAGGTCCGGCACCGGATCGGTCGCCAGTCGGGCGTGCGTCTCCACGTCGAATCGCTCGGAGCCGTACCGGAGCTTCTGCCGTTCGACGCCCTCCGCGCGGAACCCGGCGATCGTGGCGACCCGACACGACGCCGGGTTGTTCGAGCGGTGTCCGAGTTCGAGGCGGAAGAGCCCGGCATCGAACGCCCAGGTCGACACACTCGTCAACGCACGAGCGGCGAACCCACGGCCGCGAGCATCGGCCGCCAACCAGTAGTGCGCCCAAGCCGTGGCGTGTCGGAACTCGATCGCCGCGAGTCCGACGTTGCCGACCGCGACTCCGTCCTCCACGATCGCCCAGTTCCTCGCCCGCTCGTCGAACCGCAGGGCAGCCCTGATGTGTGTGCGGGCCTGCTCCTCGTCACCGAGCCCGACGTCCGGGAACTGCGTCGCGAGGTCCGGGTCCGACCGACTGGCGGCGAAGAGCGCAGCCGCGTCGTCGAGCGACCACGGGCGCAGTACGACGACCATCGGTGATCTCCGTCAGCCGGTCAGCCGGCAGCGGGCGGGGCCTGCGGGCGGGGTGCTCGGAGGCCGGGGAACTCGTCGTCGCGCCACTCCCCCTCAGCGCGCGTGCCGTTGCTCACCGACTGCTCCTCGCGCTCCCGGAGCTCCACGCGGCGGATCTTGCCCGAGATGGTCTTCGGGAGCTCCGCGAACTCGACGCGGCGGACGCGCGCGTAGGCGGGGAGAGCCGTGCGTGCGTACTCCAGGACCTGCCTGGCGGTGTCGGCCGACGCCTCCCATCCGGTGGCCAACGTGACGTACGCCTTGACGACGTTCAGACGGGCGTCGTCAGGGGCCGGGACGACCGCGCTCTCGGCCACGGCCGGGTGCTCCAGCAGGGCGCTCTCCACCTCGAACGGCGACACCTTGTAGTCCGAGGACTTGAAGACGTCGTCCGTGCGGCCGATGAAGGTCAGCTCGCCGTCGGCGTCGCGGACGGCGATGTCGCCGGTGTGGAAGAAGCCGTCGCGCATCGACGATGCCGTGCGGTCGGGATCGCCGAGGTACTCGGCCATCAGGTTGACGGGCCGCTCGGTGAGGTCGAGGCAGACCTCACCCTCGTCGCCAGGCTCGCCGGTGACGGGGTCGAGCAGCGTCACGGTCACGCCGGGGAGCGGCTTGCCCATCGCGCCGGGCGTCACGGCGGCGCCCGGGGCGTTGCCGATGATCGCCGTGGTCTCGGTCTGCCCGTAGCCGTCGCGGATGGTGAGCCCCCACGCCGCTTCGACCCGGCCGATGACCTCGGGGTTGAGCGGCTCGCCGGCCGAGATGAGCTCGCGGAGCGCGCGCGGCTTCACGCCGAGGTCGGACTGCAGCATCATCCGCCACGCGGTCGGCGGCGCGCAGAACGTGTTGACCTCGGCCCGCTCGAGCTGCGCGAGGAGTGCGGCGGGGTCGAAGCGCGCGGTGTTGTGGATGAACACGGTTGCCTCCGCGATCCACGGCGCGAAGAAGCAACTCCAGGCGTGCTTGCCCCACCCGGGCGAGCTGATCGTCAGGTGCACGTCACCGGGCCGGACGCCGAGCCAGTACATCGTGCTGAGGTGCCCGACCGGGTACGACGTCTGGGTGTGCACGACCATCTTCGGCTTCGACGTCGTGCCGGATGTGAAGTAGACCAGGCACGGGTCGGTCGTGCGGGTGACGACGTGGGGACGGACCTCGTCGGTGGGAGCGGGCTCGCCCAGGTCGCTCGGGTACTCCGTCCACCCGTCGGCGGGACCGCCGATCACGATGCGCGTGAAGGGCCCGCGGACGTCGTCGTACTTGTGCGTCTCGCTCCGGTTCGTGACGACGTGCGCCACCGAACCCCGGTCGACGCGGTCCTGCAGGTCGGCGGTGTCGAGCATGGTCGACGTCGGCAGGATGACTGCACCGAGCTTGATCACGGCGAGCATGGTCTCCCAGAGCTCGAGCTGGTTGCCGAGCATGACGAGGACGTGGTCGCCCTGCTGGACACCGAAGCCGTGCAGACGCGCGGCGAGCCGATCGGACCGGGCGGCCATCTCGGCGTAGCTGAACCGCTGTTCTCGACCGTCCTCCTCGACGATCCAGAGCGCCGTGCGGCTGTTGTCGGTCGCGATGACGTCGAACCAGTCGGTCGCCCAGTTGAAGGTGTCGCCGACGTCCGGCCAGCGGAACCCGGCTCGTGCCGCTTCGGGAGAGTCCGCGGCGAGGAGCTGATCGCGGGCGGCACGGTACGCGTCGGTCGGGTTCACAGAAGACACGGACCGATCATGCCGCATCCGGCTCGGAGCCGATCGATCAGGCGAGTCCCCGGAGCCAGCGGTCGAGCCAGGAGATGATGCTCGAGAGGTCATCCGCGTCGATCACGTCACTCGCGGCCGCGCGTGCCGTCGGACTCGCATTGAGCGCCAACGCACTGGGGAGCGCCTGGAAGAGCGGGATGTCCGAGCGGCTGTCCCCGACGGCGCAGCAGTGTTCGATCGGTACACCGAGGTCACGAGCGAGCGCGAGCGCCCGGTCCCGCTTGTCGAACTCGTCGAAGTGCTCGGCGACGGTGCCGTTGTGGACGCCGCCGTGCTCGCCCACGCGTGGCCCGCCGTTCGGGACGAACCCGAACCGCCGCGCGATGGAACGGGTCACGGGCTGCCACGCGAGCGACGCGAGCACGGGTTCGACGTCGTGGGCACGGCACCACGCGACGACGGCCGCGATTCCGGGCAACACCGGCAGGTCGTCGAGCCACCGGTCGACCGTCGCGACGGACGTGCCACGCCAGCCGAGTGCGTCGACCTCACTGACCTGCTGGTTGGTGAGCGCACCGTCGGCGTAGCGGGCTTCTGCGTCGTCGAGCGCGTCCTGGTGCCCGAACCGGGCGGCCAGGAAGCTGCTGCTGGAACCGGGGCTGACGAGGGTTCCGTCGACGTCGAAGAACACGATGCCGGTGGTCACTGCCGGCCGCTCCCCCGCACGACCGCACCGAGCACCCGGATCGTCTCGTCGGTGTCGATGTGCAGGTGCGCCCCGATGCCGAGCGCACGTGCGGCCTCGATGTTCTCGGGCACGTCGTCCACGAAGAACACCTCGTCCGGGTCCGCACCGAGGCGCTCGAGCGTGATCCGGAACGCCGCGGCATCGGGTTTGTTCACACCGATCTCGTGGGAGTAGCAGATCGGGTCGAACACCGCCGAGAACCGGAAGCGCCGCTCCTCTTCCTCTCGAGCACCATCGCCCGAGTTCGACAGGATCGCGAGGCCGATCGTGCCGCGGAGTCCGGCGAGGAAGTCGTACAACGGCTGGTTCAGGGTTCCGCAGTACGCATCCCAGAAGTCGGCCCGCATGACGGCGAGCTGGTCGGCCCCCAGCCCGAGCGCCGTACCGATCGCACCCCAGTAGCGGTCGACGACGCCGGTCTGGCGGGAAGCGTCGGGCAGGTCCGCTGCGACGAGGCGAGCGGAGAAGTCGTCCGTCGTCATCCCGAGACGCTCGGCCCACCGGGCCCGGAAGCTTCCGGGCCAGGCGGCGTCGTCGACGAGCTCGAGGACGCCGCCCACGTCGGACAGCAGCCACCGCACGACGGGCCCGGCGGCTCCGGCCGTCCCGCCGCTCACAGCGATCCCCGCAGCTGCCGGATCATCTCGACCTCGAGTTCGCTCGGATCGAGCACGTACGCCTCGGTCGCACCCGTCGGCTCGTAGCCACGTCGGGCGTAGAAGGCCTGCGCACGGGTGTTCCCCTCGTGCACGTGCAGCCGCAGGGCCGACCCGTGCGCAGCCGCCCACACCTCGATCTCGTCGAGCAGCGCATCGGCGACACCGGCGGTACGACCCCGGTGCGACGGCGCGACGTAGACGCCGACCAGGAGCGGCCCGACCCGGGGGCCGGGTACGAACACCCCCATCGTCCCGAGCCACCGGCCGTCGGCACCGATCGCTGCGAGGGTCGTCCCGCCGACGTCGTGCTCGCGGCGGCCGCGTCGACGCCAGTCACGCTCCTGCAGCCGCTCCGCGTCGGCGAGCCGCTCCCCGTAGGCCTTCGGGGTGTCCCGGAGCATCTCCAGGCGCAGTGCCCGCACGGACTCCCAGTCGTCCTCCGTGGTCGGTCGGATCGTCGTTCCCCGCATGACCCGAGCCTAGGGGTGGCAGGCCCGGAGAACTCGTTCCAATCCGACTGGCGGACGACGCCGAATCACCTGCAACGACCGGGAAACACCCGGAGCGCTCACCAGCCGCACATCGCTGGTTCTCCACCCCATCCAAGGGTGTGTTCGGCGCGCACACAGCAGCCGCGCCGAGCGCGACAACAGCAAAGGACTGATCACGATGCGTAAGAGCCTCAAGACCTCCATCACCCTCGCCACGACCGGCGCCCTCGTCCTCGGCGGTGCCGCGTTCGGGATCTCCTCCGCCCAGGCCGCGACCCCGAACGTGCACACGGTGTCCTCGTCGTCCGAGTCGAAGATCCCCGCACCCGTCGCCTCGGTCCCCGAGGTCCTCGGTGGCTCCACCGCCGTGAAGCTCGACTCCGGCTTCACCGACGCCCTCACCGCCCTGAAGCTCACCCCCGGCGTCTCGGGCGACGCGACCCTGGCTGACGGGTCGGTGTCGTTCCCGATCACCGCCGGGTCGGTCACCTACTGGTCGCCGGATGGCAACTACCGCCCGTACGTGCAGGGCCTGCTGAACCACGACGACTCGGGTCTGACCCTGAAGGCCGGCGACACCACCGTCACGCTGGAGAACTTCGTCGTGAACCCCGGCTCGTCCAAGCTCTACGGCGACGTCCTCGTCAACGGCAAGGTCGCCGCGGCCAACGCGTTCCTGTTCGAGCTGCACGGCGGCTCCCTCAAGCCCCTCCAGCTCGAGGGCGACAACGCCATCCTCACCGGCACCACCGTCCACATCTCCGAAGACGCCGCCGGCCTGCTGAACAAGACCTTCGGCACCGACGCCGTCAAGCGCGGCCTGCTCGTCGGCACCGCCACCATCACCGCACAGATCAAGTAACACCCCGCACCACCACAGTCGGCCCGGACCACGCAGCAGCGTGGCCCGGGCCGACTTGCGTTGCGGCTCGTGCGTCGAGCGGTACCGGGCGTACCTGGCGGAACCGGGCATACCTGGCGGAACCGGGTGTACCTGGCGGAACCGGGCGTACCTGGTGAGTTCTTTCGACCAGGTACGCCCGTTCTTGCGAACCACCGCGCGCGCGATGGGAAAGAACGGGCGCACAGACGGACGGGAGGCCCAGTGCCAGCTGGCACCGGGCCTCCCGTCCGTCAGGTGCGGACGCCGGGCCGGCGGCCGCCGTCGTCACGGGCTGGGCGACACCTCACGGGCTCACGTCCGCGTGGACTGTCGCTCAGCGCGAAAGACAGCCCAGCCCGCAGCCGTGGACTGCGCGCAGGCAGACGGGAGGGCCCATCCGCCGGTTCCGCCGTCACTCGCCAGCGGCTCGACGGCCGTGCCGGGAGGGACGGTGCCAGCTGACACCGGGCCTCCCGTCCGTCCCGTGGTGCGCCGGGCCGGCGGCCCCTGCCGAGACTCGGTTCCGCGGACACCCTGCGGATGCCGGGTCACGCAACGTGTCCGGCAGGGCGAGACTCGGTCGGCCGCAGCCGCGGCCGCGGCCACGTCCGCGCAACGAGCAACGCCCCGACCGGACCGGTCGGGGCGTTGCTCGTGGTGGTGCCGATCAGCGGATGATCGAGATGTTGTCCGCCTGCGGGCCCTTCTTGCCGGGCCCGATCTCGTACTGCACGTGGTCGTCCTGGGCGAGCGGCCGGGAACCGGTCGCCGCGACGATGCTGGAGAAGTGCGCGAACAGGTCCTGGGACCCGTCGTCGGGGTGGATGAAGCCGAACCCCTTGCTGTGGTCGAACCACTTGACGGTGCCCGTGGGCATGGCGGTCAGCACGGCGTCAGTGGATGCGCAGCTGCGCGACCATGGGGCACGCGAAGGGGTCGCGGGCGGCGAGGCCGACGCGGTTGAGGTACCGGACGACGATGCCGTAGGAACGCAGCAGCGTGGTCTCGGTGTAGGGCACGTCGAGGGTGTCGCAGTGGTCACGGACGAGCAGGCGGGCCTGCTTCAGCGCCGGACGCGGCATCGAGGGGAACAGGTGGTGCTCGACCTGGTAGTTCAGCCCGCCCATCAGGAACGACACCCACCAGCCGCCACGGATGTTGCGCGAGGTGCGCACCTGGCGGGAGAAGAAGTCGACCTTCGCGTCGTGCGCGATGGTCGGCATGCCCTTGTGGTTCGGGGCGAACGAGGCCCCCATCATCACGCCGAACACGGCCAGCTGCACCCCGAGGAACGCACACGCCATCCCGAACGGCAGGAACCAGAACACCACCGTCAGGTAGATCGCGAACCGCGCCACGAGCAGGGCGCCCTCGATGAGGCGGTGCTTCTTGTCGGCCTTGGTGCCGTTGCCGGTGACGATCGACATCACGGCGTAGCGGTGCAGGTTCAGGCCCTCGAGCGTGAGGAGGGGGAAGAACAGCCAGCCTTGGAAGCGCATGAAGGTCTTCATCGCACCACCCTTGACGGCGGCGGCGTCCTCCGGCAGGAAGCGGATGCCGTCGGGGGCGATGTCGGGGTCCTTGCCGACGGTGTTCGGGTTGCCGTGGTGGCGGGTGTGCTTGTTCATCCACCACGAGTAGCTGAGTCCCACCAGGAACGTGCCGAGCCAGCGGCCCGCACGGTCGTTCCACTTCTGGGACTCGAACACCTGACGGTGCGCTGCCTCGTGCGACAGGAACGCGAACTGCGTGAACAGCACGCCCAGCGCACCGGCCACGATGAGCTGGAACCACGAGTCACCCAGGAACGCGAACGCGACCCAGGTGAGGGCGAGGCTGCCGACGAGTGCGCCGAACAGTGCCCAGTAGAAACCGGTACGACGGCGCAGGAGGCCGTTCTCCTTCACCTGCGCCAGGAGCGCGGAGTAGGTCGAGGTGCCCTTGCGGGCCCCCGTAGCGGGACGAGTGCGGGTGTAACCCGGAGCGAGCGGAGTGGTGGTCATGTGGACCGCCTTCCGGTACGGATCGGTCCTTCAACCGGTTCGAGGGAGTTCACGCGATTGCGCTTGCGGCGACCCTAGGGGCCGAAGTTGCGTGTTCACCGTGGTGTCCAGAACACGTTGCGCGATGCACGAACTCAGCCCGCGTGGCGCTCCGGACCGTCCGCGCACCGACCGGACGATGCACGCAACGTCTGCCCCGGGTACTCCCCGAACCGGCGGAAGTACGTCCCCGAGAACCGCCCCAGGTGCCGGAAGCCCCAGGCCATCGCAGCCTCGCTCACACTCGTCTCGTGCCGGCTGCTGGACTCCAGCACAGCGTGCACCCGGTCGAGCCGCATCCGCAGCAGGAACGTCATCGGTGAGACACCGTGCTCCCGCATGAACGCCGTCTGCAGGGTCCGCGGACTCACGCCCACGGCGTCGCAGATGTCGGCGAGGCACAACGTCCGATCGCAGTGTCCGTCCAGGTACGCCTCGGCGAGCTCGACCGTCGACGGCGTCACCGCACGGCGGAGGACCGCGGGCGTCCGGACCCCGAAGGCTCCGAGTACGGCCTCGACCAGTGCGACCTGCGCACCGGTCCGTGCACCGGAGGTGAACCCGTCCCGCGTCGCGGTGACGGCCACCTGCTCGACGCACCGGCGCAGGTGTTCGAGGGCGGCGACGGCGGGCTCGGCACCCCGCGTCGGCAGTTCGGACGCTGCTCCCAGCGACGAGCGCACCTGGTCGAGGAGCGACCGGTCGATGCTCACGAGCTGCAGCGTGCCCTTCGGGGCGCGCACCGAGAACTCCCCGGACGTCGGCATCAGGACGGGCGTGCCCGGGCGGGTCTCGAGGACGACGCCGTCCTCGACGGCGATGTGGACACCTCCGGTGCTCGACCACCCGACGACGATGCGGTCGATGGGCTCGAAGACCCCGGAGAAGCCGGAGGTCGCCGACGCGGTGACGAGGCTCACGCAACCGTCCCGTCGGGTCCGGTAGCGGAACCGGAACGGCAGCCGGAAGGCGTCGTCCTCGACGTCGAAGCGCACGTCACGGCCGTGCCCGGCCTGGGCGAGCACGCGTGCGGCGAAGGCCCGGTCGGTACCGGATCGTTCGGTGCGGCGTCGCTGCGCGTCGATCCTCGCGGTGACGGTCCGGGCGGCGTCGGTCCCGTGGACCGCGGTCAGCACGGTGCCTCGTCGAAGCGCTGTCCGCAGCGGTGTTCGAACCAGGCGCGGGCGTCCTGCAGGCTCGCTCGCCGGTCGTGCTCATGCAGCGCCGCCATGAGCGTGCAGTCGAAACCGTCCACCGTGCGCTCGATGAAGCCGAGGAGCATGTCGGGGTCCCCCCATGCAGCTGCGGCGTCGACCACCCGCCAGCACCCGGCGTCGACCGGCTGGACGCGGATGTCCGTCGGGTCCGTCGCGGCGAGCGCACGGATCCGATCGGTGTGGACGACCTGCTGCCAGACGGCGGCCTCGGTCATCACGGTCGTGGATCCCTGGCGGTGTCCCATCGCGCCCTCCCTGTCGGTTCGATGTGGCGCATCGCTTCGACCGCGATGCACGAGACACTTTCAGTATCGACAGGACGATTCCGGTCATGTCAGGGGTTGACTTCGTACCGCGCAAGGTGGATCATCCGTCGCCTCGATCGGTGCCCTGGGAGCGCGCCATCGGCGGGTCCCGTACGGTCGGCGCATGAGCGACGGGAGCAGCGCGACCCAGGACGGCCCGCCCCGACTCTCGCGTGCGGTCCGGGATGCGATGCGGTTCGTCCACGAGCAGGCTGCGACCCACATCACCGTCGCCGACGTCGCCGCGGCCGTGCAGCTGTCGCCGCGGAGCCTGCAGAAGCGGTTCCAGGCCGAGATCGGGCAGTCCCCGGGAACCTTCCTGCGCGCCGTGCGCCTGGAGGGTGTCCGTCGCGACCTGCAGGAAGCCTCCGGTGCGCCGGACCGGCGGACGATCGCGGAGATCGCCGAACGCTGGCAGTTCAGCAACGCGGGCCGGATGGCTGCGGCGTTCCGTGCGGCGTACGGCATCGCGCCCTCGTCGGCGCTGCGGTCCTTCGTTCCCGAGGACGACGAGGACGGCGCACCGAGCCTGTCGGACCGGAACCAGCGGCGCTTCCGCCTGGTGCTCGACTGCGAGGTCGACGTCGACGACGCGAAGGCGGTGCTCGCCGGTGCCCTGCAACGCGCCGGCGCCGGTCCGTGGCGGGACTACCGGCCGGACGGCGGCAGCGAGGACCTGATGGCGTTCCTGCTCGGCAACGCGGTGCGGACGGTGGTGCGTGAGACCTCCGGCGTGACGCTGGTGGCCCTGGACGCGATGCTCCGGGTGCAGGACGAGCAGGGGTCGTACCCGCCCGCAGAGCTGCCGGCCTGGCGCGCCGGCCCACCGCCGAACGTGCCTGCGCCGTCCGGATCGTCCGACACCGACCAGCGCGTAGGATCGACAGACGGCAGGGAAGGCGCCCATGGATGACGCATTCGAGCGTGCACTCCGTGCGCTCCGGTCGGCGGAGATCGCCGACGACGAACTCAGTCGGCCGCTCGCGCTCGCGCTGCCGATGGGCGGTGTCTCGATCTCGACCTTCGGTGACCTCTGCCCGAGCGAGACCGTGTCCGCGACGGACGAAGTCGCCACCCGCGTCGACGAGATCCAGTTCGACCTGTCCGAGGGACCGTGCTGGGCCGCGCTCGCGACCGATGCCCCGGTGCTGGAGACCGACGTCGTCCGTCGACCGAACTCCGCGTGGCCCGCATTCAACGAAGCCGTCCGGAGCGAACCCGTCGGCGCGGTCTTCGCGTTCCCGGTCGCCTTCGGGCCGTTCCCGCTCGGCGCGATCGACGTGTACGTGCCGCAGCCCGCGACGATCGAGGGCGACACCGTGCGGCAGGCCATGACCCTCGCCTCGGCCGTCAGCCGCCGGGTCCTGCGCCGGGCGCTCCGCTCCATCGCGGACGGGGACGACGCCCTGCTCGATCGGAGCCCGTCGTCGCGGCGCGTGGTGCACCAGGCCACCGGGGTCGTGCTCGCGCAGCTCGACATCAGCCCCGAGGACGCCTACCTGCTGTTGCAGGGCCACGCCTTCGCCCGCCGGACGACGATGCGGCGGGTGGCGGAGGGGATCCTCGACGGCACGGTCCGGTTCGAGAAGCGAGGCGACCTGATCGAGGAGGTCCAGTGACGACGGCAGGCCGAGAAGCCCGGATCCTCGAGACGTTCACGTCGCTCGCCGACACCCTGGTGGACGCCTACGACGTCGTGGAGCTGCTGCAGACCCTGGTCGAGACGTGCGTCGACGTGCTCGGCATCGACGCCGCGGGCATCCTGCTGGCGAACGACGACCAGGAGCTCGAGGTCGTGGCCTCGACCTCCGAGGCGACCCGGCTCGTCGAGGTGCTGCAGCTCGATGCCGAGGCCGGCCCCTGCATGACCTCGTTCGCGACCGGACGACTCGTGACGTGCCCGGACATCGACGTCGCCCCGGCGGACTGGGCGATGTTCCGCACGGGTGCGCTCGCGCTCGGGTTCCGGTCGGTGCACGCCGTCCCGCTCCGGCTGGGGAGCAACGTCATCGGCACGCTCAACCTGTTCGGGGCCGGCGTCGGTGCGCTCGTGGAGTCGGACCTGCGCGTCGCCCGCGCCCTGGCGGACGTGGCGACGATCGGCATCCTGCACGAACGGTCCCTGCGCGAGCACGAGGTCGTCCGCGCGCAGCTGCAGCGCACGATCGGCTCGCGCGAGGTGATCGAGCAGGCCAAGGGCGTCGTGTCGTACCTGCGCGGCGTCTCGATCGAGGACGCCTTCGCGGTGATCCGTGGGTACGCGCTCGAGCACCACGAGCAGCTCTCCGAGGTCGCCCGCGCGATCGTGCAGCGCCGACTCGTCCCCTGACGAGCGCGGCCGGTCCGCCGGGTCCGGTGCCCCTCCGCCCGCTACGGTGAGCGGATGGGCAAGGTCACGCTGCAGGACGTCGCCGCGCACGCCGGCGTCTCGATGAAGACCGTGTCCAACGTCGTCCGTGGCTACCAGCACGTCAGCGACCCGATGCGCAGCCGGGTGCAGGCCGCGATCGACGAGCTCGGCTACCGCCCGAACGTCTCGGGCCGATCCCTGGCGACCGGACGCTCGAACATGCTCGCCTTCGCGTTCCCCGACCTGCGGCGTCCGTACTTCGCCGAACTGGCCCACGTGTTCTCGCGGGTGTGCGCCGACCGCGGCTACCAGCTCCTGCTCGAGGAGACCGGCGGCGACCCCGACGGTGAACGCTCAGCGGTGCGGGGACGTGAGGCCGGTGTGGTCGACGGGGTCGTGATCCACCCGCAGGTGCTCACGCCCGAGGCCATCGACCGGATCCGCGGGGACACCGCCGTGGTGTTCCTCGGCGAGGACGTCCGGCCCCCGCACGCCGACCAGGTCGTCATCGACAACGCCGGGGCCGCCTCCGAGGCCGTCGCACACCTCGTGGCGCTCGGCTGCCGCCGCATCGGGTTCTTCGGGCACGAGACCGGTCCGTCGTCGCGCACGTCCGGACTGCGTCTGGACGGCTACCGTGCCGGGCTCGTCGCCGCGGGTCTGCCGCTCGACGACGCGTTGCTGGTCCCCCGCGAGGTCGGCGACGCCGCCGGTGCCGAGGTCGCCTTCGGCGCCGCGCTCGACGCCGGGTTGCGGGTCGACGGTCTGCTCTGCCGCGACGATCTGGCTGCACTCGGGGCGCTCCGGGCGATGCGCCTGCGCGGCCTGGACGCCCCCGGAGACGTCGCCGTCGTCGGGTGGGACGCGGTCGGACTCGGGTCGAGCCTGGTGCCGAGCCTGACCTCCGTCGCGCCCGACACGGTCGCCCTCGCCGACACCGCGCTCGACCTGCTGGTCGAGCGGATGGACGGCTCCGACGTGCCGGGCCGGCTGGTCACGGTCGGCCACCGCCTGCTCGTCGGGGAGAGCGCGCCGTACGCGGACGGCACGTCCGACCGGGCGGCGCACCAGGGCGCCTGACGACAGACGGGAGGCCCGTGGCGGTGCCGCCACGGGCCTCCCGTCCGAAGTGTGGCCGACCCCAGGTCACGTGGCGGGCCCGCCACCCCTCCCTCGCAGGCTCGGTCGGCGCGGCCCGCGTGTCGCTGGCGCGACACCGCTGAGCGTGCCGCGCCCGTCCGCAATCCCCCCGTCGCGTGCCGTCAGCGGCCTGCGGGAGCCGACTCCCCCGGGTGCACGCTGCCGAGCAGCTCGACGACGACGTCCCGCAGGGCGTCGGGCAGCCCGACGGTGCCGAGCTCGACGATGCGGTCCGCACGCGGCAGGTCCTTCGCCACGACCTCCCACGCCTCGAGCTTCTCCGGGTTGCCGGCCTGCGCGCCCTCGAGGACCCGCCGCACGGCCTCCCGCGCGTCGACACCGACGACCGGAGCGCCGACCAAGGTGACCGATCCGCCCGACGCCGAGTCGACGGACACGTCGACCGAGAACCGGTCGGCCCAGCGTGCCGATGTCGGTTGCCCGTCGGCCGGTGCGGCGAGGAACGTGATCCGCCAGTCGCGGTGGGCGGGGACGACGTCGAGGGCCCCGGTGGTGGCGTGCACCCGGAACTCGGCGAGCTCTGGGTCCCAGGTCAGACGGGTCCGGGCGGTGCGGCTGCCCTCGCCCTCGTGGTCCTCGACCAGGGTGAAGTCACCCGCCGCACCCGGTGCGACGAGGACCTCGAACGCCGTCGGGTTGACGGTTGCGTCGAGCTGATCGGCCGCCGCGAGTGGCAGGATCCCTCCGGCGCGCAGCAGGACCGGCACCGTGTCGAGCGTGCGGTGCAGGTCGACGAACCGGTCACCCGCGTACACCGTGCCGGAGAAGACGTCGGTCCAGGTGCCCGGCGGCAGCCAGGCCCGGGCGACCCCGTGTCGGCTGACCGGGTCGCGCGGCGCCACGATGGGGGCGACGAGCAGCTCCGAACCGAACGCGTAGGTGTTCGGCACCCGGTACGCCTCGTCGCGGCGCGGCTCCAGGTGGTACAGCGGCCGGACCAGCGCGGTGCCCTCGGCGGTGCCGTGGTTCATCGTGTGCAGGTACGGCACCAGGCGGTGACGGAAGCGGAGTGCCTCTCCCATCGCGGCACGGGCCTCGGCCGGGAACACCCACGGCTCCTTGCGGATGAACGGGTTGTTCGCGGAGTGCAGGCGCATGATCGGCGAGAACACCCCGAACTGCACCCAGCGGGTGGCGAGCTCGTCGTCGCGGACGCCGCGCGTGTGGCCGCCGATGTCGTGGCTCCACCAGGGGTAGCCGATGTTCGCTGCCGTGGCGGTGAACTCGGGCTGGAACGCCAGGGACGCCCACGAGACGACGGCGTCACCGGAGAACCCGACGGCGTACCGGTGGCTGCCGGGGCCGGCGTAGCGCGAGAAGGTCATGCCGTCGACGGGCGCCGGGACCGCGGTTGCGTCGGTGTCTGTGTCTGTGTCTGTGTCCGCGGTCGTGTCGGCGGTTGCGTCGCTCGACGCCGCGTGTCGCGCCGAGTCGAGCAGGTGGAAGTGGTTGAGCAGCCACAGCGGGTCGACCCCGGGCATCCCGGTCTCACGACCCTGCTGCCAGTCGATCCACCAGAAGTCGACGCCCTGCTCCTCGAGCGGGCGGTGCAGCTGCTCGAAGTAGGCCTGCAGGAACCGCCGGTCCGTCGGGTCGAACGGGATCGGCTGCTCGGTCTCCGGGTCGACGCCCATCGCCCGCGCCACCGCGGGGTAGGCGTCCTCGAACGCCCGCACGCCGTCGGCCGGGTGCAGGTTCAGCGTCGTGCGCATCCCCCGGCGGTGCAGCTCGGCGAGGAAGGCCTCGGGGTCCGGGAACAGCGACGGCTCCCAGGAGTACCCCGTCCAGCCGTTGCCGAAGCGCGGCGGGACCGAGTCCACCCGGTGCCAGTCCATGTCGATGACGGCGACCGAGAACGGCAGGTGTTCGGCGGCGAAGCGGTCCAGCAGCTCGAGGTACGAGGTGTCGCTGTACGGGTGGTACCGGCTCCACCAGTTGCCGAGTGCCCACCGCGGCATCCGCGACGGCGGGCCGGAGACGGCGTGGTACGTGCGGAGCGCGGCGTCGTAGTCGCGGCCGTACGCGAAGACCGTGACGTCACGGCGCCCGGGGACCCGCGTGCCGATCCAGCCGTCGTCGGCGAACAGGAACGACTCGCTGTCGTCGAGCGCGGTGATGCCGTCGCGCGCCAGGATCCCCGGCTCGAGCGGCATCCGGCCGTCGACGTCGTCGAGGGTGCGGCCGGTGCCGCCGAGGTCGCGCGGCTCCTGCCCCCAGCGCCAGCGGTTGGCGTCCGGACCGGTGGTCTCGACGACCAGGCCGCTCGGGCTGAAGGGACGGCCGTCGTAGCGCAGGCGGGCGCGGTCCGTGGTGACGACGACGCCGGCGGTGTCGCTGGTGACGACGCCGCCGTCGGTGCTGCCGCCGCCTGTCCGCTCCACGGTGAACCTCGGCACCGGCAGGCGGCGGCGCATCGCGAAGGTCGACGCGCGGTCCTCGAACCCGCCGTCGTCGCTCCACTCGATGCGGAACGCCCCGGCGTCGAGCACGGTGATGCGCCAGTGGTCGCCGGTGACGACGGCTTCGGGGTCGGCGACCGGGTCCGAACCCGGGAACGGACGGATGGTGGGGAGGACGGCGTCGGTGCTGCCGGTGGTGCTGCTGCTGCTCACGTGGTGCCTCTCAGCTCTTGACCGCGCCCTGCGTCACGCCGCTGATGACCCAGCGCTGCGCGAACAGGTAGACGATGATCGTGGGCGCCATCGCCATCAGGTACGAGGCGAAGGCGACGTTGTAGTTGGTGCCGAACTGACTCTGGAAGATGTTCTGCACCACGGGCAGGGTCTGCAACCCCGGATCCGCCGTGATGAGCGACGGCATCATGAAGTCGTTCCACGATGCCAGGAACGCGAAGATGCCGACCGTCGCGTTCATCGGGCCGAGCAGCGGCAGGATGATCCGCCAGAAGATCTGCCACGTGGACGCCCCGTCGATGCGGGCGCTCTCCTCGAGCTCGACCGGGATCGACCGCAGGTACGCCGAGTAGAGCAGCACGCTGAACGACAGTTGGAACATGGCGTGCAGGATCCCGACGCCGATCGGGTTGTCGAGGCCGATCTCGGCGGTCAGCTTGATCTGCGGCAGCGCCACCACCGGGAACGGCAGGAACATCGCCGCGAGCAGGTAGACGAACGAGTACCGGAAGAACCGCTTGTGCCAGTTCCGGACGATCGCGTACGAGGCGAACGAGCTGAGCAGCAGCGTGGCGACGACGGTGAGCGCCGCGACGCCCAGCGACACCGAGAAGGACACCGGGAACCGGGTCAGCTGCCAGGCCTCGGCGAACGAGCCCGGGTTGAACGGGAACGGCAGCGAGAGTGCATTGCCGTCGACGGACTGCTCGGTCGTCTTGAACGCCATCGAGAGCGTCACGTACAGCGGGATGAGCACGGTCAGCGACGCGAGGCCGAGGACCACGGTCAGCGTCCAGTTCGTGCCGCCCAGTCGTCGGCGGGGGCCGCGGCCGGAGCGACCGGTGCCGCCGGTGGTCACGGCGCGGGTGTCGGTCGGGGGTCGTGTGTCGATGGCGGTCATGCGAGTCGCAGGTTCCTTCCGCGGGTCGCCGCGAGCTGCAGCACGGAGATGAGGACGGTGATGATGAAGAACACGGTCGCGTTCGCCATCTGGTAGGCGTAGTCGCCGCCGGTGAAGCCGCCGAAGATGGTCATCGCGACGCTGCTCGTCGCGCTGCCGGGGCCGCCGTTGGTCAGACCGACGATCACGTCGTAGGCGCCGAGGTAGCCCTTCACACCGAGCACGGTGTTGATGACGATGAAGCCGCCGAGCAGCGGGAGCGTGATCGAGCGGAGCTGCTTCCAGCCGGTCGCGCCGTCGAGCGCACTGGCCTCGTACAGCTCCTCGGGGATGGACGTCAGGCCGGCCGTGTAGATGAGGAGCGCGCCGGGCACGGTCTGCCAGGCGGACACGATGACGATCGCGAGCCAGGCGAGGTTCGGGTCGCCGAGGATGCTCTGCTCGAGCGGGCCGAAACCGACGCTCGTGGCCAGCGCCGGCACGGTGTTCGAGAACAGGAAGTTGAACACGTAGGCGACGATGATCCCCGAGATCACCATCGGGATGACGAACACCGATCGCAACCCGGCGGCGAACCGGATCTTCTTCGCCAGGGCGATCGCCAGGGACAGCGCGACGACCTGTGTGACGACGACGGTGACGGCCGCGAAGCCGAGGGTGAACCCGTACGACGCCAGGATCGCCGGGTCGGAGACGAGCGCCTTGTAGTTCTCGACGCCGATGAAGTCCCACTGCCCGAACCCGAGGTAGTCGGTGAAGCTGTAGAAGACGCCGACGCAGGCGGGGGCGACGACGAACGCCGTGAACAGCACGAGGGCCGGCACGAGGAACAGGTAGTACATGCCCTCCGTCCGGTGGAGGGAACCCACACGGCGGTGCGTACGGGACGCCGCGGTCGCCGGTCCGGAGGTCTCCGGGTCGGTGTCGCGGGAGAGCGGGGTCTGCATGGTCATGGTGACTCCTGTGTCCTGGTCCGGCTCAGACCGTCGCGGAACGGCCGGCGAGCCGCCGCCAGTCCGAGTCGAGCCGCTGCAGCATCGAGGTGAAGTCCCCGCTCCGGATCGCCGACTGCAGGTAGTTGCCGAGCGGGATCGACGTGGGGATGAAGGTGCCGGCGCCCTGGTAGAACGCCGCGTCGTCGACGTACTGCTGCAGGCCGGCGAGGCGCTCGTCCTGCTGCGGTGGTGCGTCGATGCGGGGCGAGTACGCCAGGTTGTCGCGGTTGTAGGCGTCGATGACCTCGGGCTGCATGAGGAACTCGACGAGCTCCTTCGCCTGCTCCGGGTGCTCGGACGCCGTGGGGATCCAGAGCCCGAGGTCGATGTTGACCCGGGCCTTGCGGTCGGCCGGGTCGTTCGACACCGGCAGGGCGAAGGTGCCGACGGGCAGCTTCTCGTCGATCAGCGCGATCTGCCCGAGCGCCCACGGGCCCTGCAGGTACATCGCGGCCTCGCCCTTGCCGAACGCCAGGTTGCCGTCGGCGTAGGCCCGGGTGGCGTGGTCGCGGTTGAAGAACGACGAGATGGTCTTCGCGCGCTCCATCGGCACCGCGAAGTCCTTCTCGAACGACACCTCGGAGTCCGGGCCGACGTCGGCGCCGAGGGCCTTCATCTTCCGGAAGAACGAGCCGGTGTCGACGAGGCTGCCCACCGAGTAGTCGAACAGGCCCTGCCAGAGCGTCCAGGTGTCCCGGTCGGTGGCGTAGATCGGCGTGACGCCAGCCTTCTGCAGTGTCCGGCAGACCTCGACGAACTCGTCCCACGTCGTCGGGACCGGCAGGTCGTGCTCGGCGAAGATGCGCTTGTTGTAGATCACCCCGGCCGCCGCGAGCGAGTACGGCAGCACGCTCGTGCGGTCCTCGAACTTCGCGTACTGGTTCGTCAGGGTGTCGATGTCCGGTCGGACCCGCGCTGCCGACGGCAGGTCGCTGAGGTCGCTGAGCACGCCGCGCGAGATGTACCGGGCGAGCTCGAGGTTGTCGTTGAAGCACCCGACGTCCGCCGGTTCGCCGCGGACGAACTGCGGGGCGATGGCCGACGTGCTGTCGTGCACGACCGACAAGCCGGTGTGCTCCCCCTCGAACCGCCGCAGCAGCTTGTCGAAGTACGCGATGACCTCCTGCTTCTGCTCGTAGAAGCGGAGCGTCGTGGCACCACCGGCGGCACGCCCCGGGGTCGCGCACCCGGCGAGCGCCATCGTGCCGAGTGCGATGCCACCGGCCGCGCCCGCGAGGAACCTCCGCCGGCTCACCGCCGCCTGGAGTGTTGCGGTCCTGCTTCCCACCATCGGGTCTCTCCCTCGTCGCGCATCGTCGCGCAGGCTCCTGTTTACAGCGCTGTAAAGCGTACGTCAACGTTGTAATCGCATGTGGCAGTGGTCAGTGCGCCCCACGGACGGGAGGCACGGCGCCAGCCCGCCCCGCGCCTCCCGTCCGCCGCGCAGCGCGTCCACCGCCGCGCGCCGCGCCCACCGGGACGGACACGGCACGGAGCTGGCAGGATCGTCTGATGGCTGAGGACGAACGGGACATCGCACTCCGGGTGGGGCACGAGGAGCTCCGCATCCGCGGGGTCTACGAGACGATCAGCATCATCAACGACGTGATGGTGGCGCTCTGGTTCATCGTCGGCAGCGTCCTCTTCTTCTCCGAGAGCACCACGACGGCCGGCACCTGGCTGTTCCTGATCGGGAGCGTCCAGCTGCTCATCCGTCCCGTGATCCGGCTGTCACGGAGGCTCCACCTCGCCCGGGTCGGCCGGGGGAACCCCACGGAGTCCGCGCGCGATTTCTGAACCACGACACGCCTGGGCGAACACACAGGATCGCGAGCAGGCACCATGGACTGCATGGCAAGCACCACTCCTCCCCTGCCCGGACCCGTGACCACGACACCGCAGTTGCGGCGGTGGGTGTTCTGGCCCGCCGCCGTCATCGTGCTGGGGTTCGTGGCGTTCACCCTGATCTCCCCCGCCACCGCCGAGGCGATGTTCCTCGGACTGCAGGACGGCATCGTCAAGAACTTCAGCTGGTACTACGTGCTGATCGCCGCGTTCTTCGTCGGCTTCTCGCTGTTCGTCGGCTTCAGCCGTTTCGGTGACATCAAGCTCGGCAAGGACCAGGACGAGCCCGAGTTCTCGACCGGTTCGTGGTTCGCACTGCTCTTCGCCGCCGGCATGGGCATCGGCCTCGTGTTCTACGGCGTCTCCGAGCCCCTCAGCCACTTCGCCTCCCCGCGCCCCGGCGTCACCGGCAACGAGAAGGAGCTCGCGCAGCAGGCACTGACCCAGACGTTCCTGCACTGGGGCCTGCACGCGTGGGCGATCTACGTCGTCCTCGGCCTGGCCCTGGCGTACGCGATCCACCGCCGGGGTCGACCGGTGTCGATCCGCTGGGCCCTCGAACCGCTGCTCGGCAACCGCGTGCGCGGCGGCTGGGGCAACCTGATCGACGTGATCGCCCTGGTCGGCACGCTGTTCGGCGTCGCGACCTCGCTCGGCCTCGGGGTGATCCAGATCGGCGCCGGACTCGAGAGCGCCGGCATCGCCGACAGCAGCATCGTCAGCCAGATCGCCATCATCGCGGTGATCACCGCCGTCACGATCGTCTCGCTCGTCACCGGTGTGACCAAGGGCATGAAGATCCTGTCGAACTTCAACCTGCTGCTCGCCGCCGCACTGCTGCTGTTCGTGCTCATCGTCGGCCCGACGCAGTTCCTGCTGCGTGACTTCGTGCAGTCGATCGGCTCCTACCTGCAGAACATCGTCGGTCTGTCGTTCAACGTCACCGCGCAGCAGGGCGCCGAGGGCGAGGCCTGGCAGGGCGCCTGGACCACCTTCTACTGGGGCTGGTGGATGTCGTGGGCGCCGTTCGTCGGTGTCTTCATCGCCCGCATCTCCAAGGGCCGCACGGTCCGACAGTTCGTGTTCGGCGTCCTCCTGGTGCCGACCGCGCTCACGTTCCTGTGGTTCGCCGTCCTGGGCGGCACCGCGATCCACCGCCAGACCGACGGCTCGGGTGGCCTGATCGGCTCGGACGGCTCGGTCGACATCGAGGGGTCGCTGTTCGCGGTCCTCGGCGACCTGCCCGCCGGCATGGTCCTGACCTACGGCGCGATCCTGTTGATCGGCGTGTTCTTCGTGACCTCGTCCGACTCCGGCTCGCTCGTGATGGCGATGATCGCGTCGGGCGGTGACATCGAGCCGAAGAACTGGCTGCGGGTCTTCTTCGCCGGTGTCGCTGCACTGCTCGCCGTCGCCCTGCTGCTCAGCGGTGGACTGAACGCCCTGAAGACGGCGGCGATCACGACCGCGTTGCCGTTCAGCATCGTCCTGCTGCTCACCTGTTGGTCGACGATCATCGCCTTCACCCGCGAGCGCCGTGCCTACGACAAGGCCGAGCGCGAGGTGTTGCTCGAGCACGTCGGCGCCTACTACGGCCTCGAGGTCGAGGCGCCGACCGAGCGTCCGGCACGGTCCGGCCTCGGCCGCCCCTGGGCCGCGGTGAAGAACCGCGTGCGCGGCGGCCGCGGAACCGCGGCCCCGACGGTGGGCGCGGGCGCGCTCGAGGACTTCCCGGTGCGGCCCGAGTCGGTCTCGGCCGACCCGGCGGTCGACCCGAGCCTCGACGCGCGACCGGCAGCGGACGACGGGCCCGCGACGGAGCAGCCGGAGCGCTGACGAGCCGCGCGGCGCGCGCGGTGTGGTGCGAGGTTCCGTAGTCGGTGCGACGAACGTGCCCTCGCACCGGAGACGGAACCTCGCACGGGCCGTCGACGCGACCACCTGACGGACGGGAGGCACGGTGCCAGCTGGCGCCGTGCCTCCCGTCCGTCGTCCGTCGTCCGTCAGGTGTCGGTCCGTGCGGACGCGACCTCGAGGGTCACGACGACCGCCACCACGGCGAGCGCCGTGACCGGCAGCGACACCGCCGGCACCGCGATCGACGCGAGGACGACGAGCACCAGGGCCACCACGATGGCGTTGGCCCGTGCCGACAGCGACGGCCGGATCGCGAGCGCCCAGATCGACAGCACGAACACCGCGACCGGCACCGCGACGGTCGCGGCGACCGAGGCGGACGACAGCGCGACGTGTCCGGCGTCGGCGCTGACGGCGACCTCGATGCCGGCGGGCAGGGCACCGGCGGCGGCGAAGACGAAGTAGTGGCCGTAGCCGAACACGAGCGCGGTGGGCAGCGAGCGGATGTGTGCGTGCTGCTCACGGGAGAAGTAGATCCACCACATGCCCACGGTGATCACCAGCCCGCACCCGGCGAGCGCCAGCAGGGCTCCGAGGTGCTCGGTGTGCGCGAGGGCGTCGATCACCGCGCCGGCCGACGCCACCAGTCCCTCGCCCAGGACGATGAGGGTGAACAGGGAGAACCGCTCGGCCAGGTGCCGGGTGTGCCACGGGGCCGTCCCCGTCGAGGTCTGCGCCCAGATCGGCACCGACAGCTCGGCGAGCACGAGGAACGGTGCCGCATAGGACCAGACGTCGTCGGGCAGGGCCAGGGAGACCACCCAGAGCACCTGCACGACCGTGATGCCAACGGCGTGCAGGGTGGCGGTCCGCCGGTAGCGGGTGGAGGACGCGGCGGCGCGGATCCACTGCCCGACCAGGGCCAGCCGCATGACGACGTAGCCGATGACGCCGATCGTGAAGTCGTTCTCAACCATGGCCGCATGCACCCCGGCGGCGAGGACGAGCACCCCCGCCATCTGCACGAAGGTCATCACCCGGTAGAGCCAGTCGTCGGTGTCGAACGACGTGGCGAACCAGGTGAAGTTCATCCACGCCCACCAGATCGAGAAGAACACCAGCCCGTAGGCCAGGACGGCGGAGGCGACGTGTCCCTCGAGCTCGATCTCGTGCAGGTTCGTCGCGGCGAAGCCCACCGCGACGACGAACACCAGGTCGAACAGGAGCTCCAGGGGGCTCGCGGCCCGGTGTCGCTGGTCGGGGTCGCGCGGCACCATCCGGCGCAGTCCGATGGTCGGCATGGGGCCAACGGTAGGGCATCCCCAGAACGCGGACTGCTGACGGCGGGACCGGCCCTGCCGATCTGTCCGTGTGCAGGCCCCGCACCACCAGACCCAGCCCGTCTCGGCCGTGGACGTCGTGTCCGGCTGAACCCCTCCGACAGGAGTCCCGGTGACCTCACCGCGTCCCGCCGTCCGTCCCAGGTCGTTCCGCCGAGCGGCCGTCAGCGCCACCGCCGGCGCACTGACCGCCGCCACGCTGCTCGCGTTCGCCGTCACCCCGGCGCACGCCGCGACCTCGGACACCCCGCGCTCACCGGCCGATCCGACCGCTGCGGTGGCCGCACCACAGGAACAGCCTGGAGGCTCGTCCCGCGTCGGTCCCGCCGCGGACGGCGTGCAGGTGGGTTCCGGCTCCTACGCGCCGACCCCGCCCGACGAGATCACCGACATCGCGGACGTGCGGAAGACGCTCGACCAGGAGCTGTACATCGACCCGTCGAAGGCCGGCGAGCCGGTGCCGACGAACCAGTGGTGGACGGACCTGCTGGTCAGCAAGTACTCCGGCGACATGTGGGCGTACCCGTTCGTCTCGTCGAACAGTGCCGCGGGCACGAAGCTCACGATCCCGACGCGGTGGAACAGCGACGGCACAGCGATGCGCTTGGAGTCCCCGGTGACGGTGGGCGGGACGGTGGAGCCGACCCCCGACGCGAGTGACCGCGCCCTCGCCGACTTCGAGGACGGCCTGCCCGACGGCTGGACCGCGACCGGTGACGCGTTCACCGGCACGGCCACGGGGACGGCCGCCGGGCAGAGCACGGTCTCCGGGTGGCTCGGCGGACGCTTCCTGAACTCGTTCAGCGACGAGGACGGCGACGGCGCGACCGGCACGCTCACCTCGCCGGCGTTCACGATCGACCGTTCGACCCTGGCGTTCCTGGTCGGCGGTGGCCGGCACCCCGACCACGAAGCCGTGCAGCTCCTGGTCGACGGCGACGTCGTGGCGAGCAGCACCGGGACGGACAGCGAACAGCTGCGCTGGGACAGCTGGGACGTCTCCGCCCACCGAGGGCAGTCCGCGCAGCTGCGGATCGTCGATGACCTGCGTGCCGGGTGGGCACACGTGCTGGTCGACCAGGTCCTGCTCACCGACGCCCCGGACGGCCTCGATGACCGCTTCGCGACCACGTTCCGGGCGAAGCAGGCCGATGCGCTCCGCTGGGGCGACTGGAACGTCAGCTGGCGGATGCCGCAGGACGGCCCGGGCGGGCAGTACATGGACGTCACGAGCGTGCAGGGTTCGCCGTACGAGTGGTTCGAGTTCCACGGCATGACCCCGCGCCTCACCCTGCAGGACGGTGCCGAGATCACCGACGGGGACGGCGAACCGCTCGACCTGCCGGTGACGACGGACCGGTTCGAGATCCGCCAGGACGGCCACGTCTTCGGCGTGCACGCCCCCGACGGGACGACCTTCACCCGTGTCGGGAACGCGCTGGAGGCCTCATCCGGCACGCCCTACCTGGTGCTCAGCGCGGTGCCCGAGCAGGGGCTGTCCCTCGACGACCTGCACCGCACCGCCTTCGCGGTCCCCCGCGACACGACGATGACGTACTCGTACGACCCGGCGGCGGCGAACGTCCGCCAGCAGTGGGCGATCCGCACCGACCCGCTGCAGGGCGACAACCACGACACCGTGCAGGGCTGGCTGCAGCACCAGTACGCCGACGCCACCACGAACCTGCGCTTCACCGGCGCCACGTACGAGACCCCGCGCGGCACCATGCGGACCACCGTCGGCCACGACGGCTGGACCCTGGACTACGCGTTCACGGGCATCACGCCGATCGGTGCCACACCCGAGGCGGTCGGGGATGACCCGTACTCCGAGCAGGTCATGCGCGAGTACCTGCACGACTACGCCGCGAAGACGACGTACGGCGGGGACACCTACTGGGGAGGCAAGGACGTCCTGCAGCTCGCCGAGTACATGACGATCGCGCGGCAGATCGGTGCCACCGAGGACGCCCGGACGCTGCAGGACACCCTCGAGCGCGCCCTGACCGACTGGTACACGTACACGGACGGCGAAGCGGAGCACTTCTTCGCGATGTACCCGACGTGGAAGGCCCTGATCGGGTTCGCCGACTCGTACGGGTCGGCCCAGTTCAACGACAACCACTTCCACTACGGGTACTTCGCCGTCGCGACCGCCATGCTCGGCCGGGTCGACCACGAGTGGGCCGCGAAGTACCAGGGCATGGCGACACTCCTCGCGAAGCAGTACGCGAACTGGGACCGCGACGACGCCCGGTTCCCGCACATGCGCACGTTCGGCGTCTGGGAGGGCCGGTCGAACGCCGGCGGTGTGTCGTCACCCGGCGGCAACAACCAGGAGTCGTCGTCCGAGGCGATCCAGTCCGAGGCGGGGCTCTTCCTGCTCGGCTCGGTCCTGGGCGACGACGAGATGCAGGCCGCCGGTGCGGTGCAGTACGTCACCGAACGCGCGGCCGTCCGCGACTACTGGCAGAACGTCCGCGGCAACCCCGCCTCGGCGTCGTACGACGGCAACGGCGCGTTCCCGGACGAGTACGAGCACGGGCAGGCGGGGATCCTGTTCGACTCCGGGCAGGCCCACGCCACGTACTTCTCGGGCGACCCCGCCTGGATCTCCGGCATCCAGTGGATGCCGATCGCCCCGTGGTTCGACTACTTCGGCTGGGACCCGGGCTTCTCGAAGGCACTGATGCGCGAGATGATGGCCGCCCGCCCGGAGTCCATCGGGCAGGCCGGCGTCACCGACGGCAACGCGGCACGCATCCAGATGCTCACGAAGAAGTGGTGGGGCGTCGGCAGCTACGGCGACGTGAAGATCACCCGCGACCGCCCGGCCGCGATCGGTGAGCTGCAGGACGCGATCCGCGCGGTCGAGACGAACCACCCCGGGTACGTCACCCGGCGAACCGCGGCGAACCCCCTGTACGACCCGGCCACCGACACCCTGCTGGTGAGTGTGGACGACGACGGACGGGTGGTGTTCCCGGACCGGTACTGGACCCCGGAGAACCTGCCCGACTCGCTGGTGCCCACCGAGCTCGACGGTCCCACCGCCGACCGGAAGCCCCAGGACTGGCCGACGCCGTCCCCGCTGATGCCGTTCCTGGTGGACGACTTCCGCGCCGACACCGCGACCATCGACCAGCTGTACGGCGTCGACCTCACCGACCACACCCCGGGCGAGGACACCGAGCACGCCGCGCGGGTGTTCAGCGGCATGGGTGACGCCCTCGGCAACGTCGTCCTCGGGTTCCTCGGGCAGTACGACCCCGACACCTACGCCGACGTGCACGCCGCACTGTGGGCCGCCGACGACCCGGCCGTGACCGGACAGTCGATGGCCGGCCTCGTCTACCACCAGGCGATGTCGAACCGGACCGTCGGCACCGAGGTCACCGACCGCCACACCTCGGACCCGCTCAGCCAGGTGTTCCGCGCACCGGACGGCACGATCAGCTACGTGCTCGACAACCCCGACACCGTGCAGCACACGTACGACGTCTACGAGGGCACCGAGGTGATCGGCCAGATCGCGGTCCCGGCGCAGACGCAGATCACGTCGCACCTGGACGCGCGGCTCACCGAGGTGGTCGTCAGCACCGAGGGCGCCCCGAAGACGATCGTCCCCGGTGCGACCACGACCTTCACCGCCACCGGCTACGACCAGTACGGCGCCACCGTCGCGCTGGACGACGTCACCTGGTCGACCGACACCGGCACGATCAGCGCCGACGGCGTCCACCGTGCATCGGAGCGCGCGGAGCGGGCGACCGTCACCGCCACGATCGGCGGCGTGCACGGGTCGTACGCCTTCCGGGTCGCACCGGCACCGGTCCTCACCGGGTTCGACGTCACGCCCGGCTTCGACCGGCTCGTCGTCGGGACGCCACAGCGGTTCCGTGCCGCCGGCCACGACCAGTACGGCGACCCGGCGGCCCTGCCCGCCGACGTCACCTGGTCGTACACCGGTGCCGGAAGCGCCGGGACCGACGGCACCGTGACGACCACCGCCGCGGGCTCCGGGTACGTCGTCGCGACCGGTGGCGGTGTCGAGGGCTCGGCGGTCGTCGCCTCGGTGACGTCGATCCCCGACGCCGCAGCGGGTGCCGACGTCGACGCGAGCTCCTCGGACGGCGGGAACGTCGCCGGGAAGGCCGTCGACGGGGACCGCAGCACCCGGTGGGAGAGCGCGCACGGTGTGGACGAGGTCGACTACACGATCGACCTCGGGCGGCTGACCGACGTCAACACCGTGCGGGTGGACTGGGAGAACGCCGCCGCCGCACGGTACGTGCTGCAGGTCCGGGACACCGCCGACGGCCCCTGGCGCGACGTGCGGACCGTCGACAAGACAACGGCCGACATGGACACGGTGCCCGTGGGCGAGACCGCCCGGTTCGTGCGCCTGCACCTGACCGACCGCCTCACCGGGTACGGGTACTCCATCTGGGAGGTGCACGTGTCCGGCACCCCGGCGGCCTCGACCGTCGACGTCGAGGACGTCCTCGTCGCGCCGCGCACCGCGACCGTCCGCACCGGTGACACGGTCCGGATGGCGGCCTACGGGTTCGACCGCCACGGGTTCGGCGGGCGGCTCGCCGCGGACCGCCCGGAGTGGGCCGTCGACGGCGGCGGAAGTGTCGAACCGGACGGCGTCGTCACCGCAGCGACCGAGGGCGGCGTGACCGCGACGGTGACGGCCACCGTGCCAGGAGCATCCGGGACGGCCACCGTCACGACCCTCGACGAGGCGACCGACGGTGACGACGACGGCGGAACGGCACCCGCCCGCTCTCGTGACGTGGCCGCCGGCAAGCCCGTCACCACCTCGTCGGACGAGCGCGGCGACCTGTCCGGCGGCAACGCGGTGGACGGCGACGACCGGACCCGGTGGGCCAGCGCAGCACGCGACGGTGAGTGGTTGGCGGTCGACCTCGGGCAGGTCGTGCCGATCGACCAGGTGCAGCTCGACTGGGAGGCCGCGTGGGCCGAGGCCTACCGCGTCCAGGTCCGCGACGACGAAGACGCCCCCTGGCGGACCGTCGCGGAAGAAGCCCACGGGACCGGCGGCGAGGTGATCCACCGGTTGGAGGGCGACGACGTCACCGGCCGCTGGGTCCGGGTCGTCGCAGACCGCCGGCACACTGCGTTCGGTGTCTCCCTCTGGGACCTCCGCGTCACCTCGACGCAGGGCGAACCGACGCCGGACCTGGCACGACGGGCGACCGTGTCGTCATCGGCCGACGAGGGCGACGGCGTCCCCGCACGGAACGCCGTGGACGGCGACCCGGGATCGCGCTGGGCGAGCGGGCACACCGACGACCAGTGGCTCGCCGTCGACCTCGGCGCACCGCACCGCCTGCACGGCGCGGTGCTCCGGTGGGAGGACGCCTTCGGACGCTCCTACCGGATCGAGGCGCGGAACGCGGGCGACGACGGGTGGACGACCCTCGCCACCGAGACCGACGGTGACGGCAGGACCGACCGGCACGCCCTGGACGGCTCGTGGCGGTACGTCCGCGTGCACGGTGTCGAACGGGCGACCCCGTACGGCTACTCGCTGTACGACCTCGAGATCCGGTAGCGCTGACGCCCCCGCTTCACGCACACTCGACCGAACAGCCGACAACCGACGGAGACACGATGTCGCAACCGCTCGAATCGCTCATGCACGCGAACCTGTTCGAGGTGTTCGGGGAGCGGGACCCCGAGCGTCGCCGCGCCGCGATCGAGCGGACGTACGCTCCGGACGTCGAATTCCTGGACCCTGACGAGGTCGTCACCGGCCACGACGCCCTGCACGCCAAGGCGCAGCGCCTGCTCGACGACGCCCCCGGGTTCGTGTTCTCGCCGGCCGGCCCGGTCTACGAGAACCACGGGATGGGATACCTCGCCTGGCACTTCGGCCCCGAGGGAGCACCGCCCGTCGTGTCCGGCATGGACATCTGCTTCATCGAGGGCGATGTCATCGCGAAGGTCTACACGCTGCTGACCGACTGACCGCCACCACCCGCAGGTGGTGGCGATCAGTCGGGCGCGAGCGATGCGGTCACCGTGAGCGGCTGACGGACGGGAGGCCCGGTGCCAGCTGACACCGGTCCTCCCGTCCGCCTGTCGGTACGGTCGAGTCGTTGCCGGATCGAGACACCGGTCCGGCCCGGCGTGCGGCATGGTTGAGCCACCGATGGCAGGCAGGACGGAGCGCACGGTGGAACGAGTGGTGGGGTGGGCCACGGTCGCGGTGGTCGTCACCGTGACGGTGTCGATGTTGCTGCTGGTCCAGACGACCACCTGTCTCGACGCCGTCCCCGGAGCGGGCGCGACCTCCTGCACGACCACGCCGATGATCGGAGTCGCCGGCACGTGGGTCGCGGCTGTCACCGGCGCCGTCGTGCTCGCGGTCTGCGGCTGGCAGATCGTCCGGGCGGTCCGGTCTTGCAGGGCCGTCCGATGACGCGCACAGGCCCTGCGGCAAGTCCTCGCCCGTGGACATTGATCGCCGTCGTGGTGCTGGTCGGCTGGGCGGTCGTGACGGCACTGCTGTTCCCGGTCACGGGGATGGACGAGCACGAGGGGCCCGGCGACCAGGTCTGGCGGACCTCGTCGAGCACGCTCGGCGTGCCGCTCTCACCGGAGTGGGACGTCCTCGTCTGGCTCGCCGCACTCGCGCTGGTGCCGGTCGTCGTCGTCGGGCTCGTGTTCCTGCTCCGTCGCCGACGACCGCACACCGCGCCCGTCAGTCCGTCGCCGGGTGGCCCTGCCCACTGAGGTGCGCGCGGAGCACGTCACGGACACTCGTCCACGACTGCACGCCGTAGCGGTCGTTGTCGACGTGGTGCAGCTGCGCCTGCCCGCTGAACATGCTCACGAAGTACTGCATCCCCTGCCATGCCGGGAACGTCTCGTCAGGGTTCTTCGACAGGCGCCGGCCGACGGCGCTCATCGCGGACAGGGTCCCGGTCGTGCCGGCCCACTGCAGCCGGAAGCGCTCCCCCGTCAGCTCGCTCATGGTGCGTGCGACGTCGCGTGCGGTGACCTGGTCACCCGCCATCTCGATCACCCGCGGAGCATCGTCGTCCAGGGCAGCGAGGGCCGTGACCCTCGCGACGTCGTCCTTCGTGGTGAAGTCGAGCACCTGGTCCGCCGACGACCAGAACAGCACGAGCCGACGGCCGGACAGGATCATCGGGGCCTCGCCGGTCAGCAGGTCGGTGAACATGCCGGTCAGGATCGAGGTCGCCTGCACCGGGGCCGCATCGAGGTCGGCGGCGAACTCGCGCCGCAGCTCGAAGTTGCGGTTGGTGCCGGGTGTGATCCGCCGGTAGTCAGCCGAGTAGTCGGACGGGATGAACCGCCGGACGCCCGCCGCCACGGTCGCCGCGAGCAGCGCGCGCTGGGCGTCGACGATCACCGGGCGGGTCCCGCTCACGGCGGAGACCACGACGTCGGCGCCGCTCACGGCCCGGGTCAGGGCGTCGTGGTCGCCGTACTCGGCGGCGACGACGTCGACACGGGCGTCGTCGCCGAAGCGTTCTGCGGCGGTCCTGCTGCCGGGCCGGGTGAGGACCCGGACCCGCACGTCGTGCTGGGTGAGCTCGCGGACGATGCGGTGCCCGAGGTCGCCGGTGGCGCCGGCGACGAGGATGGTGGTGGTCATGGGCGGGGCCTCACTGCAGTGGTGGTCGACGTGGTCGTCGCGGTGCGCCGTCGGGATCGCTCCGGGACGGCGAGGGGGTGTTGGAACGTGGGGTCCGCCTGGTCCGGTCCGGCGGTGCCGAGCCCGGCGGTGAGCGCGACGCGGGCCAGCAGCCGGCGCAGTGTCGTCTGTTCGTCGTCGTCGAGGTGCCGCATGAGCACGCCCTCGGCGCCGCGCAGGGCGGACCGCGTCCGGGCGAGCAGGGCACGGCCGGCGTCGGTGGGGTGGACCTGCCGCACCCGCCGGTCGGTCGGGGCGGGGCTGCGTTCGACGAACCCGCCCGCCTCGAGCGCGTCGACGATGTAGGTCATCTGGGTCTTGTCGATCCCGAGGCGCTGCGCAAGCCCGAGTTGCGACGACGGCTCCTCGGTGGTGATCGCGACGAGCACCTGGTAACCACGGGGACCACCCGGCACGTCGGCGACCGCCTCGCTGCCCAGCCGTGTGAAGCCCTGGAGCGCCAGCGGCAGCGCCCACCCGAGTTCGGATTCGATGCCCTCAGCACCCCAGTCGATCTCGGGGAGTGCGTCGGTCGGCGTCGGACTGTCCATACCGGAGACCGTACCGGAACAAGATCGTCTTGTGCAAAGATCATCTGCGATCAAGACGGACAGCCGTCACGACGCCGAGCACTCGAGGACCCCATGTCGGACACTGCAGCCATCACCCCGTTCACCCTCGACATCCCCCAGGCGGAGCTCGACGACCTGCGCCGGCGTCTCCTGACCACCCGCTGGCCCGATGCCGAGACCGTCGAGGACACCTCGCAGGGACCCCGACTCGAGAAGGTCCGCGCCCTCGTCGAACACTGGACGACGGAGTACGACTGGCGCCGGACCGAGGCGCTACTGAACGGCTGGGGCCAGCACACGACCCACATCGACGGGCTCGAGGTCCACTTCCTGCACGTCCGGTCCGCCGTCCCCGGTGCCCGCCCGCTCCTGCTCACCCACGGCTGGCCCGGTTCCGTCCTGGAGTTCCGCCACGCGATCGGTCCGCTCACCGACCCGGTGGCGCACGGCGGCGACGCGGCGGACGCGTTCCACGTCGTGATCCCGAGTTTGCCCGGGTTCGGCTTCTCCGGGAAGCCGACGACGACCGGGTGGAACAACGCCCGGACCGCGAGTGCCTGGTCGGTGCTGATGTCCCGGCTCGGGTACACGGACTGGTTCGCCCAGGGCGGCGACCTCGGCGCCACCGTCACCGCGGAGCTCGCAGCCCTGCAGGCCGCCGGGGACATCGGGCTCGCCGGGATCCACCTCAACATGGCGCTGTTCATGCCGACCGACGACGAAGCCCGGAACGCCTCTCCCGACGAGCAGGTCATGCTGCAGGAGAGCGGCCACTACTGGCGGGAGCTGTCGGCCTACTCGCAGCAGATGTCGACCCGCCCGCAGACCATCGGCTACTCGTTGGCGGACTCCCCCGTCGGGCTGGCGTCGTGGATCTACGCGATGTTCCAGGACGTCGGCGGCTCCCACGACGAACACGGCGATGCCGAACGGCTCTTCCCGCTCGACGAGATCATCGACGACGTCATGCTGTACTGGCTGCCGAACACCGCCGCGTCCGCGGCGCGCATCTACTGGGAGGCGACCCGCACCGGCTGGGCCACCCCCGGCACCGTCGAGGAGCCACTGACCCTACCCGTCGGCCTGAGCATCATGCCGGGCGAGTACGTCCGCCGGTCGCGCCGCTGGGCAGCGCGCCGGTACACCGACCTGGTGTTCTTCAACGAGGTCGCGCGCGGCGGGCACTTCGCGATGCTCGAACAGCCGGAGCTGCTCGTCGACGACGTCCGTGCGACGTTCCGGAACCTGCGCTGAAGCGCCGGATCAGCGGGCCTGGAGACCGCGGGAGATCAGGTCGGCGGCAGCACGGGCTTCCGTCGCCCACCCGGGGCGATCGATCCCGGCCCCGATGCCGTGCAGCAGCATGAGCACCATCCCGGGGGCGACGTCGGACCGGATGGTGCCGTCGGCAGCAGCGCGCGCCATCAGCTCGGCGAGCGTCCGCTCCAGGTCTCCCCCGCCCTCGGCCTGCGTGGTGGCGTCGACGACGGCGGCGAGGGTGCGCGCGAGCCCCGCGTGGTCGACCACGTACTCCACGAACCCGTGCAGGAAGTCGTCGAGGCTCTCGGCCGCTGGTCGCGTCGAGTCACGAGCACGGCGGCAGAGGACGTCGACCTCACCCCGGTAGACCGCAGCCGCCAGCGCTTCGCGTGTCGGGAAGTGTCGGTAGAGGGTGCCGACGCCGACTCCCGCGCGTCCGGCGAAGTCGTCGAACCGGAGCTGCTCGTCACGCTCGAACGCCGTCCGGGCAGCGGCCACGATCGCGTCGCGGTTCCGACGGGCGTCGGCGCGCATCGGCTTCTCGGCAGGCAGGGGTTCCTCGACCGGCACGGGCGCTCCTTGACAAGTGGAAACAATCTCCATATCTTCAAAGTGGAGATCGTCTCCAGACTAGCGGACAGGTGCCTGATGCGAATCCTCATGCTCGGCCGGGGCGTCATCGCCACGATCTACGGCCAGGCCTTCCAGCACTCCGGGCACCAGGTCGACCACCTGGTGCGGCCGGGGCGTGCTGCCGAGTACGGCGACAGCGTGCAGACCGACGTCATCGACGGTCGCCGCGGACCCCTGGGTCGGCGCACCCGATCGACGTCGCCGACGCGACTGGTCGAGTCGGTCGACACGGCGGACGCGTACGACCTCGTCGTCCTCAGCGTCGGCCACCACCGGCTGCAGGAGGCCGTCGCCACCCTGGCGCCCCACATCGGGCACGCCACGGTGCTGGTCCTCGGCAACGTGTGGGACGAACCCCTCGCCGCGGTCGCACCGCTCGCCGCGGACCGGGTGCTGTTCGGGTTCCCGGGCGCCGGCGGCGGGTTCGACGCCGACGGGGTCCTGCACGGTGCCGTCCTCCGTTCGGTCCGGCTCGGGACGACCGGCACGGCTCCGGACCGGCGGGAGCTGGTGCGGTCGGTGTTCCAGCGGGCGGGGTTCACCGTGCAGGACGAGGACGACATCCGCGGATGGCTGTGGCTGCACTTCGTGCTCGACGCCGGCATGTTCGCACAGGCTCTGCAGAGCGGTGGCCTGGCAACGATGGTCGGGGATCGGCAGGCGCTCCGCGAGGCGTTCCTGATCGGTCGGGAACTCCTGCCGGTCCTGGAGGCACGGGGCGTCGACCTCTCCCGACACCGCTCCACGACCCTGCCCGTCCGACTGCCGGGGACGACGGCAACGCTCGTCGCCGCGGCCACGGCGCGCGTCCCGATCGCGCGCGCGAGCCTCGCCGCGCACGACGACCCGACCGCCGCGGAACCCCTGGCGGTCCTCGAGGACGTTCGACGGACCGCCGCCACCCTGGGCATCCCGACCCCGCGCCTCGACCGGGCGGCGCGACGCGCCTGACGACGGATGCGGGCGGTGGACGCGACCACCCACGGCCTGGAGGCACGGTGCCAGCTGGCACCGTGCCTCCAGGCCGTCACGGCGAGCGTTCCGGACCCGCCCGTTACGCTGTCCCCGTGTCAGAGCCGCGCCGCAGTCCGGGGAACCAAGCTTCACTGCGTGAAGCCAACCGGGGCCGGGTCGTCAGCGCGGTGAAGCGGCACGGCGGGCTGACGCAGGTCGAGCTCGCCGGGGTGACCGGACTCTCCCCCGCGACCGTCTCGAACATCGTCAAGGAACTCGTCGCGACCGGTGCCCTGCACGCGACGCCGAGCACCTCGAGCGGCCGTCGGGCGCTCCGCGTGACCCTGCCGCACGGCCTCGGGCTGGTCGCCGGGGTGCACGTCTCGCCGCGGCACCTGCGGCTGGCGCTGTCGGACCTGAACGGCGCCGTCCTCGCCGAGCGGCACATGCCCCTGGCCCGCGACCACCGCGCCGACGCCGAGCTCGACAAGACCGCGCTGCTCGTGCTGGACATGGTGGAGTCGATCGAGTCGTCGATGGACGAGGTGCTCGCCGTCGGCTTGGCCGTGGCCGCCCCGATCGACGCCCGCACCGGGATGACGGCGCGCGGTGGGATCCTGCGGGGTTGGGACGGCGTCGCGCTCGGCCAGTCGCTCGCCCGGCGGATGGACAAGCCCGTGCAGGTCGACAACTCCGCCAACCTCGCCGCCCTGGCCGAACACCGGAGCGGGGCGGCCCGCGGCCGCGACACCGTGGTGACGCTCGACGTCGGCAACGGCATCGGCGCCGGACTCGTGCTGGGCGGGCACCTGTTCCGTGGGCACCACGGCATCGCCGGCGAGTTCGGGCACACCCCCGTCCTGCCGAACGGGCCCCTGTGCCGGTGCGGGAACCGCGGGTGCCTCGAGGCGATCGCCGGCGCGCCCGCGGTGCTCGAGGGCGTCCGAGACGAGGTCGGCACCCTCAAGCTGGCGGACCTGATCCTGCGGGCGATGGGCGGCGACCAGGTCTGCATGCGTGCCGTGGCGGACGCCGGGCGCGCGATCGGTTCGGCGGCGGTGGGCCTCTGCAACGTCCTCGACCCGGAGCGGGTGGTGGTCACGGGCGAGTTCGCACGAGCCGGGGAACTCCTGCTCGGCCCGATGCGGCACGCCCTCGAGTCGTCGTTGATCGTCGACGTGGACGGCACGCCGGACGTGGTGCAGGGGCAGCTCGGCGAGAAGGCCTCGGTGACCGGCGCGCTGGCGCTGGCGATCGAAGCCGTGGACGTGACGCGCGCACGCTGAGCGGAGACGCTCCCTGCCGGGCCCCACGCGCCCGCCGACGTGGCCGCCCCGCCGCTGGCCTGGCCGCCCCGCGCCCTCCGGATAACGTTTTCGTCACGGCACGCGGTCCTTGCGTTCAACTCTTGCAGCCAAGAACGCTCGCTGTCACACTCAGGGCACCGCCGATGGGGGCGGTCCACTGTTGGAGGACGTTTCAATGAAGAAATCCACCACACGAGCGATGCTGGGCGTCAGCGCCCTGCTGCTCGCGATCACCACCCTGGCGGGCTGTTCCAACGGCGCGGACGCCGGGACCGGTTCCGGCGGGGGCGGCGGGGACGCGTCGAAGGCCAAGATCGGCCTGCTCCTGCCCGACTCCGTCACCGCCCGCTACGCCAGCGCCGACCGCCCGCTCTTCACCGCCGAGGTGAAGAAGCAGTGCAGCGGCTGCTCGGTCATCTACGCGAACGCCGACGGCGACGCGTCGAAGCAGCTGCAGCAGGCCCAGTCGATGCTCACGCAGGGCGTCAAGGTCCTGGTCCTCGACCCGTTCGACGGCGAGGCCGCAGCGTCCATCGTCCAGCAGGCGAAGGCCAAGAAGGTGCCGGTGATCTCCTACGACCGGCTCATCAACAGCCCCGACCTGAGCTACTACATCTCGTTCGACAACGAGAAGGTCGGTGAGCTGCAGGGCCAGGCACTCGTCGACGCCCTCAAGGCGAAGAAGGTCCCGGAGGGCTCGGGCATCATCATGGTGAACGGCTCCCCCACCGACAACAACGCCTCGCAGTTCAAGAAGGGCGCCCACTCGGTCATCGACGACAGCGGCTACAAGGTGCTCGCCGAGTACGACACTCCCGGGTGGGACCCCGCCAAGGCGCAGGACTGGGCAGCCGGCCAGATCAGCAAGCTCGGCAAGGACAAGATCACCGGCGTCTACGCGGCGAACGACGACACCGGCGGCGGCGTCATCGCGGCGCTGAAGTCGGCCGGCGTCACCGAGCTCCCGCCCGTCACCGGGCAGGACGCCTCGCTCGCGGGCATCCAGCGGATCCTCGCCGGTGAGCAGTACATGACCGTCTACAAGGCCTTCAAGCCCGAGGCGTCGAAGGCCGCCGACCTGGCGATCCAGTTCGCCAAGGGTGAGACCCCGAAGGGCGACACCACCGTCGACACCGCCGGCGGCGCCAGCGTCCAGTCGACGCTGCTCGACCCGGTCGCCGTCACCACGGACAACGTCCAGTCGACGGTCGTCAAGGACGGCCTGTACGAGGTGTCGAAGATCTGCACCGCGCAGTACATGTCGGCCTGCGACAGCGCCGGCATCAAGTAGGTCCGACCCCCTCTGCCCGCCCGGTCCGACTGCGGACCGGGCGGGCCTCACCGATCGAGGACGACACCCGTGAGCACGACACCCGTGAGCAACGCGTCACCAGCAGCACACCCCTCCGCCGACCCGGTGATGTCCCTGCGCGGGATCACCAAGCGGTTCGGCGCCGTCCAGGCCCTCAGCGACATCGACTTCGACGTCTACCCGGGCGAGGTGGTCGCCATCGTCGGCGACAACGGCGCCGGCAAGTCGACGTTCGTGAAGATCCTCGCCGGGGTCTACACGCCGGACGGTGGCACGATCACCTTCGGCGGCGACGAGGTCAGCGTCCCGAACCCCGCGGCGGCCCAGACCCTCGGCATCGCCACGGTGTTCCAGGACCTCGCCCTCGCCGACAACCTCGACGTGGTCTCGAACCTGTTCCTCGGTCGCGAGATCGCCCACCCCTTCCTCGACGAAGAGGAGATGGAGCGCCGCTCGTGGGAGCTCCTCCAGCAGCTCGCCGCCCGGATCCCGTCGGTGCGGATCCCGATCGCGTCGCTGTCCGGTGGGCAGCGGCAGACCGTGGCGATCGCCCGCTCGCTGATCGGCGACCCGCAGGTGGTCGTCCTCGACGAGCCCACCGCCGCACTCGGCGTCGCGCAGACCGCCGAGGTCCTGAACCTCGTCGAACGCCTGCGCGAGCGCGGGCTCGGCGTCGTCCTCATCAGCCACAACCTCGCGGACGTGCAGGCCGTCGCCGACCGGGTCGCGGTCCTGCGGCTCGGGCGCAACAACGGCACGTTCCGCATCGACGACGTCTCCTACGAGGAGATCATCGCGGCCATCACCGGCGCCACCGACAACGCCGTCACCCGCCGCGCCGCCGCCCGGACCGAGCAGGAGACCAGCGCATGAGCAAGACCGACGAGACCCTCACCGCAGCGACCCCGACGCCCTCGGCCGCGGACCTGCAGGACGAGCGGCTCCTGCGCGACCAGGGGATCGGCGGCGCGGCGAAGGCGTTCGTCCGCCGGGTGCGCGGCGGTGACATCGGCTCGCTGCCGGTGGTCGTCGGGCTCATCGTCATCTGGGCGGTGTTCCAGGCGCTCTCCCCCGACTTCCTGTCCCCGGGCAACCTGGTCAACCTCGCCCTGCAGTGCGCCGCGGTCGGCACGATCGCGATCGGCATCGTCCTCGTGCTGCTGCTCGGCGAGATCGACCTGTCCGTCGGCAGCGTCAGCGGGCTCTCCGCCGCGATCCTCGGCCAGGGGCTCACGACGCTCGGCTGGCCGCTGTGGCTCGTGCTCACCGTCGCCCTGGCCGTCGGTGCCGCCGCCGGCCTGCTCTACGGCCTGCTGTTCACCCGCTTCGGGGTGCCGAGCTTCGTCATCACGCTCGCCGGTCTGCTCGGGTTCCTCGGGCTGCAGCTGCTCATCCTCGGACCGAACGGCTCGATCAACCTGCCGTACGACTCCCCGATCGTGCAGTTCGCCTCGGCCTCGTACCTGCCGCCGTGGCTCGCGTACCTGCTCGCCGTCCTGGCCGCCGGAGGACTCTTCTTCACCGAGGTCCGTCGCGCTGCCCGTCGCCGTCGTGCCGGACTGTCGACCGGAGCGATGTCCCTGACCGTCGTGAAGGCCGTCGCCCTGTTCCTCGGCCTCGCGCTGATGGTCTGGTACCTGTCGCGCGACTTCGGCACCGGCACCTCGTTCGTGTTCTTCATCGTGCTGGTCGTGCTGATGAACTTCGTGCTGAAGCGCACCCGCTGGGGCCGTTCGGTCTTCGCGGTCGGTGGCAACGTCGAGGCCGCACGGCGCTCCGGCATCCGGGTGAACCGCATCTACATCTCGGTGTTCATGCTGACCTCGCTCTTCGCCACCGTTGGCGGCATCCTCGCCGCCGCCCGCCTGAACTCGGCGAGCCTGTCGTCCGGCGCCGGGGACACGAACCTCAACGCGATCGCCGCAGCCGTCATCGGCGGGACCAGCCTGTTCGGTGGCCGTGGCAGCGCCTGGTCGGCACTGCTCGGCATCATCGTGATCCAGTCGATCTCGAACGGGCTCACCCTGCTGAGCCTCGACTCGTCGATCCGCTACATGATCACCGGCGCGGTCCTGCTGCTGGCCGTCATCATCGACTCGCTCTCGCGGCGCAGCCGCGCCAGTCACGGCGCGGCCTGAGCGGGGCCCTGGACCCCGCCACGCGGACTGACTGGAGGCACGGCGCCAGCTGGCACCGTGCCTCCCGTCCGTCCGTCCCTGACAGTTCACTGCCGGACTTGGCCACCTGGCCAAGTCCGGCAGTACGGTCGGTCCATGACCCTCCACCAAGAGCACCGCAGCATCGAGGAGCGGCGGCAGCAACTCGTCGACGCCGCGATCGCCGTCCTGCGCGACGGCGGGATCGCCGCGCTCACGACGCGTGCCGTCACCACGGCCGCCGGCCTGCCGCACGGCGCGTTCCACTACTGCTTCGCCTCGAAGTCGGCGCTGTTCCGGACGGTGCTCGAACGGCAGCTGCGCGGTGCCATGGCAGCCGCGTTCGCGACGCCGAGCAGACGGCTCGACCCACGGGCGCGGATCGCCGTCGGCCTGACGGCGCACCTCGGACGGACCCGGAGCGACCCGGCGACCGCGCTCGCCCTCGTCGAACTCGTCACGCACTCCCGTCGCGATGCCGACCTGGCAGAGCTCGCCGCGTGGGAACAAGGGGCGTACCTCGAGGCCGTCCGCATCCACGTCGACGCCTGGTCGGACGAGGACGGGATCACGTGGGTGGTACCCGTCGAGCAGGTCGCTCGCCTGCTCATCGCGACCGCCGACGGCGTCAGCGGGTCGTGGCTCGCTGACCGCGACGACACCGCCGCTTCCGAGACCGTCGCCACGGCGGCTCGGGCGATCGCCAGCCTCGTCGGCGGAGTTGCCTCGTGAAGTGGCTCTTCCTCGGGATCGCGATCGTCGCCGAGGTCACGGGTGCCCTGTCGATGCAGGCGGCCGTCGAGCAACCCGCCTGGTACGCCGTCGTCGCCGTCGGGTACGTCACCGCCTTCGTCATGCTCATCCGCGTGCTCCGGAGCGGCATGGCCGTCGGGGTCGCCTACGGCATCTGGGGAGCGTCCGGGGTCGCGCTGACCGCGGTGCTCGCCGCCGTCCTGTTCGGGCAGGCCCTGACCCTCACGATGATCATCGGGATCGCGCTCATCGCGGTGGGCGTGCTCCTGGTCGAGATCGGGTCCCAGCGGGCGCTCGCACGTCGCGAGCAGGAAGCCCGCTGATGGGGTGGGTCCTGCTCGCGATCGCGATCGTCACCGAGGTCGGCGCGACGATCAGCCTCAAGCTCGCGACGGACGGCAAACGCATCTGGTACGTCGCCGTCGTCGCGGGGTACCTCATCGCGTTCAGCCTGCTCGCGGTGGCGTTGACGCTCGGCCTGCCGATCGGGGTCGCCTACGGCATCTGGGCCGCGACGGGCGTCGCCCTGACCGCGGTCCTCGGACGGGTGCTCTTCCGGGAACCGCTCACGGCGCTCATGCTCGGCGGGATCGCGCTGATCATCGTCGGCGTGTTCCTGGTCGAACTCGGGCACTGAGCGCCGCGCAGGGGCCCGACGCCGTCACTTGCTCTTCGAACCCGAGGTCCCCGGCAGGCTGAGGATGTTGTCGGTGCCCTGCGGCACGACGATCAGCGAGCCGTTGTCGCCGGCGCTCTTGAGCGCCTCGATCTCGCGCTGCTTGAGCGCGGCGTCGGAGAGCGGGTGCTCGTTGAGGACCTCGTTCGCGTCGGCCTGACCCTGCGCCTCGGCGACCTGCTGCTGCGCCTGCACCTTCTTGGCATCCAGGAGCGCGCGCTCCTTCGTGACCTGGATCTGCGCCTGCTGCGCGGTGGCGTACGCGTCGATGACCGACTTCGGCGGCGTGATCTCCTGCAGGGCGAAGTTGTCGACGTGCACACCCGAGCCCTTCCACCGCGTCTCGAGCGCCTGGATCATCGCCTTCTCGACGGTGCCGCGCTTGGTGATGAGCTCGATGGTGGTGAAGTCGTTCGGCACCTGGCGGACGACGCTGCGCACCGAGTTGCCGATGAACTGCGTCTTGAAGTTCTCCTCGGTCTTGTACGACCGGTAGATGTCGGTGACCGACTTCGCGTCGATGCTGTACTGCAGGTTCAGGCTGACGTTCGACGAGACGCCGTCCTGGTCCTGCACCGTGACGTACGGGCCGGAGCGGACGTTGCCGTTGTTGTCCGAGTCGGAGCCGTTCACCGCGTTGATGTAGGTGACGGTCTGGTTCCGGATGTTGAACGTGTGGAGCGTGGCCCACGGTGCCTTGAAGTGGAACCCGGAGTCCGTGGTCTGCCCGACGATGTTGCCGGAGATGTCCACCTGGACCTTCGACTCGCCCGTGTCCTGCGCGTACAGGGTGCTGCCGAGCGTGAGCCCGACGAACAGGACGCCGGCGGCGGCCGCGGTCCACGTCGCGATGAGGTTCGGGCGGCGGGTCGGGACGGCGGGACGTGCCTCGCGACCGGGTGTGGCCGGTCGTGCGGGGGTGGAGTAGGTGCGTGTTCGGAAGAAGAGCGCGACGAGCGCGATGACGAGGAAGACGATGGCGGCGACGAACATGACGATCACTCCTGGATGCTTGTCCGTTGAGTCTGCCGTACCCGGAGGGGTGCGGGTGACGCGGGGGTGCGTGGTGGCGGGCGGTGCGCGCCGTCCGTGTCGCCCCGGTCGCCTGGCGCCGGTTCCGTCTGGTGCGAGGTTGCACACGTGGTGCGACCCCGGATGCCTCGCACCACGTGTGCAACCTCGCACCGAGCGGACGCCCGTCGACGCCGAGCCGCTGGCCCGGCCGCGGATGTCAGACGTCAGTACTCGGCACGACGCGTCGCCTCGGCGAGGTCGCTCGGGTTCACCACCCGGGAACCTCGACCCGGACCGAGCTGATCCGACCGGCGCGCGTCGTCGCCGTCACGGCCGGGTCGTAGCTGTCGGCGGTCGCCAGGTAGAGGGTGCGACCGTCCTCGCCACCGAGCGCACAGTCGATCGCGCAGTCCCCGGGTGCGTCGATGCGGTCCGTCACCTCGCCACCCTCGACGACCCGCAGGAACTCCCCCGTGTCGACCGAGCAGACCCAGATCGCGCCGTCACGGTCGACGGTGCTGCCGTCCGGGGTCACGCCACCGGGCAGGGCTGCCCACTCGCGCCGCCCGGTCAGCGAACCGTCGTCCTCGATGTCGAACGCGGTGAGCCGGCCACCCCACGTCTCGCTGACCACCAGGGTCCGGGTGCCGGGCAGGATGTTGGCGCTGTTCGGGAACACCAGGCCCTCGGCGGCGAGGCGAACGGAGCCGTCCGGGTCGATCACGTAGAGCGGGCCGGGGCGCAGTTCCTCGCCCGCGTACAGGTCGTAGCCGAAGGCACCGATGTAGGTCCGGCCGGTCTGAGCGTCGACGACCAGGTCGTTCACGAGCGACGACTCGATCGTGGACAGGTCGGCGAACACCGAGGTGCTGCCGTCCGGGTCGACGGCGACGACCGTGCGGGACTCCATCGAGCTGATGATGAGCCGTCCGTCGGCCAGCCACCCGAGCCCCGACGACTGCCCGTCGACGGTGGCCTCGAGCCGGGGGCCGTCGGTCGAGGACGGGTCGACCGAGAAGACCTGGCCCGTGTGCATGTCCGAGTACCAGAGCCGTCCGTCGTGCCAGCGGTTGCCCTCCGGGAAGCGGATGCCGGAGATGACGATGTCGGTCGCTGAGTCCAGGGTGATGTGCACGGATCCAGCCTGCCAGCGGGACCGGGAAGCTGCCCGGACGGATGCCGTGACGGCGGCCTAGGGTCGTCCCATGCCGGGTCGTCACCTCATCCACCACCTGGGCGTCTTCGCCAGCGACTTCGCCGCGAGCGACGCGTTCTACACCGCTGCCCTCGCGCCCCTCGGCATCGGAGCGGGCTACCGCACCGACTCCGTCGCCGAGTTCTGGCAGCACGGGGACGACACCCCGAGCGTCTCTCTCGAGACCGCCCGGACCCCCGAGGCGACGACGCGCGGACTCCACCTGGCGTTCGAGGCCGGATCACGGAGCGAGGTCGACGCCTTCCACCGCGAAGCCGTCGCCGCCGGCGGGGTGTCCCGGCACGAGCCGCGCTACTGGCCGGAGTACCACGCGTACACCGCGTTCGTGTCCGACCCGGACGGCAACAACGTCGAGGCGCTGATCAAGGAGACCCGGCCCTGACCCACAGGACCGGGGCCTGGGCCTGCGCGACGCACCGGGCACGACGGACCCGGCACCACGCATCTGGCACGATCGACCCATGCCCCTCGACGGAACTCCCCTGCACCGGCTCGGCTTCCTGACGATCGGGTCGTTCGACCCCGCCCGACCGTCCGAGGGCCACGAGGACACCCTGCGCGTGATCGAGCGCGCCGAGACCCTGGGCTTGGACAGCGCCTGGCTGCGCCACCGGCACCTGCAGCACGGCATCTCCTCCCCCGTCGCGGTGATGGCGGCCGCCTCGCAGCGCACCTCGCGCATCGACCTCGGCACCGCGGTCACCCCGATCGGCGCGGAGAACCCGTTCCGCCTCGCGGAGGACCTCAGCACGGTCGACGTCCTGCTCGGCGGCCGTCTGAACCCCGGGTTCTCGGTCGGCACGCCGATGAACTTCGACCTGTACCGCGACGCGATCTACCCCGACACCCTGGAGCACGAGGACCTCGGCAACGACCGGCTCCTGCGCTTCCGTGACCTCGTGCGCGGTGACCCGGTGACGGCGACCGAGACCGTCGAACGCCGCGGCATCGAGGAGTTCGCGAGCACCGTCCAGCCGCACAGCGCCGGCCTGGCCGATCGGATCTGGTACGGCACCGGCAGCACGAAGTCGGCCGTGTGGGCGGGCGAGAACGGCTTCCACCTGCTCACCTCGAGCGTCACCCGCAGCGAGGTCGGCACGGACTTCGCCACGAACCAGCGTGCCCAGATCGACGCCTACCTCGACGTCCACCCCGACCCCGCTGCCGCCCGCGTCTCGCAGGGCCTGGTCGTCATCCCGACCGACACCGCGACCGCCGAGCAGGAGGCCCGCTACCGCGCCTACGTCGACAGCCGCTCAGGTCGCGTCGGCGTGCCGATGGGCCCCGCCGGGATGCTCTTCGCCGCCGACCTGGTGGGAACATCGGCCGAGATCGCGGACCGGCTGCGTGCCGACATCGGCTACCAGGCGGTCACCGAGGTCGCCTTCGCGCTCCCGTTCTCGTTCGAGCCCGACGACTACGCGCAGATCATCACGGACATCGCCGAGCGGCTGGGTCCGGCACTCGGCTGGGCGCCGAGATCCGACGCGTGGGGCCCGCAGCACGGATGACGAGTCGACCGATTGCACCGGTGGTGGTCACGGCACTCGATGTCGGGCAAGATCAACGCGAGGGTCATCAGCACCCGTCGACTCTGGGGGGTCACATGCACGACCAGCGTCCCGAAGAACCGGTCCGACAGCACTCGACCGACTTCCTCCCCGGGGTCAGCGGCAACCCGGTCGCCCCGTTCCAGCGAGACCATCGACCGGGTAGCGCGCCGATCCGGAACGACTGGATCTTCTTCGTCCCCATCGGCGGTGTGGTCGTACTCGGGGTCGTCGCGTACGTCATCTGGGGCTCGTGATGCGGCTCCGGGTGGGGTTCGCAGAGTCAGAGCCCGGCAGCACTCCGACGATCGAACACGATGAACGGCTCGTCCGGACCTTCCGGCACACCGCGAGCCGACTGTTGTTCTGGGGGTGCGTGCTGTGTGCGCTCGGCGGCGTCGCGATCGGCTGGTCGGTAGTCGGCCCGATCCGCCTGACGGGGCTGGCTCTGGCGGGCTTCTTCGTCCTCGTGGGCTCGGGCTTCCTCGTCCTGCGGGGCCGAGTGATCCGACGGGCTCGGCCTGCCGTGGCGGCCGCCCAGGCTCGCATCGACCGTTTCCGATCATGGCAACGCTCGCAGCCAGGGTGGGTCCCCCTCGACGCCCTGCGCCGGTCCGGTCGTTGACGGCATCCTCAAGGCCGTCACCGGGTCGAGTGAACCCGTCAGTCCTGCTGGTCCGCCTCCACCGCGTCCCGCAGCCGGTCGAGCACGTCCGGCACCGCTGAGCGCACCCGGCTCCAGCTCGGGATGAACGGCTTGTCGTTCGGCCGCGCCGTGAAGGCGCCACCGGCGTCGAGGATCGCCTTGGTGAAGAGCTCCACGGCGGCTTCCTCGGCGTGCTGGTCGAACGCGAGCCCGCTCATCTCGGCCTCGTGCCGGTAGACCTCGACGATGTCGAGCGCGTTCCGGTAGTAGGTCGCCTTGAGCACCCGGAACGAGTCGGACGTGAGCGGGACGCCCATCGTCGCGAGCTTCCGGAGCAGCGACTGCACGATGTCGTTGCCCATCCGGGCCAGGCCTCCGGTGCCGTCGGCCTCGGCGAGGGGCTGGTGCTTGTGGTCGTACGCGTCGGCGATCTCCACCTGGCACACCTGCCGGGTCGCGTAGTCGCGGTAGACCTCGGAGAGCATGCCGATCTCGAGTCCCCAGTCGCCGGGGATCTTCAGGCCGTTCAGCACGTGGGCGCGCATCGCGAACTCGCCGGACAGCGGGTACCGGAAGCTGCTCAGGTACTCCAGGTACTCGGACTCTCCGTAGACCTGGCGGAGCGAGCGGAGCAGGGGCCCGACGAGCAGCCGCGCGGCGCGGCCGTTGATCCGACCGTCGGCGACGCGGGCGTAGTAGCCCTTCGAGAACTCGTAGTCGAACGCGGGGTTCGCGACCGGGTAGAACAGCCGCGCGAGCATGCCCCGCTCGTAGGTGGTGATGTCGCAGTCGTGCAGGGCGATGCAGTCCGCCCGTTCCGACGCCAGGGCGTACCCGGTGCAGTACCAGACGTTCCGGCCCTTGCCGGGCTCCCCCGGCGCCAGGCCCGCGCGCTCCAGTTCGGCGTCGAGCTCGCGCAGTCGCGGCCCGTCGTTCCACAGGATCCGGTGCCGCTGCGGCAGCCGCGAGAAGAACTCGCGGGCGTGCTCGAACTGCGAGCGGTCGGCGCGGTCGAGCCCGATCACGATCTCGCTGAGCCAGTCCGCCTCGGCCAGCTCGTCGACGATCCGCGACAGTGCCGGACGCTCGAGCTCGGAGTACAGCGCCGGCAGGATCAGGCTCATCGGACGCTTCTCGGCGAAGCCCCGCAGGTCCTCCTCGAGGCTCGCGGTGCTGCGGCGACCAAGGTCGTGGAACGTCGTGATGACGCCGTTCTGGTGGAAGTCGCTCATCGGTGGCTCCTGACGGACGGGGTGGTGAACCGGGTGAGGCCCTCGGTCCAGCCCTGCGGGCCGGGGGCGGTCGTGCGGTGGACGCGCTCGGGGCGGTCGTCGGCGAGCGGTCCGGGTGCCGGGCCGTGTCCACGGACCACGACGGCGAAGTCGACCGCATCGAGCAGCGCGGTGTCGTTCGGGCCGTCACCGAGTCCGATCGTGCGCGGGACGGTGCCCGTCCGACGCTCGTGGTCGACGATCAACGTCCGGACCGCCGTGCCCTTGTCGCGGCCGGCCGGCAGCACGTGCCAGAACCGGCCGCCGCGCACCAGGTCGAGGCCGACCGCGGCGAGCGCCGCGCGGAACGCGTCCGCTCGGTCGTCGTCCTCGGCGTGCCAGAGCAGCACCTCGGACGCTTCGCGGGCCCGGGCAGCACCCGCAGCGGCGACGTCGAGTCCGGTCCAGTCGGCGACGACGGCGTCGGTCACACCCGAGAAGGTCGAGAACTGCAGACTCAGCACCGTTCGGAGGTCGTCGAGCGCGGCACGCAGGCGTTCGACTTCGCCGTCGACCGGCCCGACCAGCACGTCGCCCGCCGGTCCGACCAGCACGTCGCCCGCCGGTCCGACCACGACCGCGCCGTTCTCCGCCACGAACGCGTGCCCGTCGAGCCCCGTGCGCGCCTGCAGCGCCGTGATCTCGGCACGCGTCTTGCTGCTGCAGAACACCACGGGGACGTCGGCCGCCCGCAGCTGTTCCAGCATCGGCAGGGCCGCGTCGAACGAGTAGTCGTGGTGGTCGAGGAACGTCCCGTCGAGGTCCGTGACGATCATGAGGTCGGGTGTTGGCATCGTGCTCCGCTGGCGGCTGGCTGGGCTGCGGGCGACGATGCCCCGGACCACCCTGCCACGCGCATGCGTCGGTTGGGTGAACAAGCCGGCGTCGGTCGCGCGACGCGACCAGCGGACGGACTGGAGGCGCGGCGCAAGCTGGCACCGCGCCTCCAGTCCGTCACGGCGCGGGGACCGCCGGGCCGTCACCAGGGCAGGGTGCCCTCGCGATCCGTGACGGTGCCGGTCGGCGTGTCCGCGCCGAGGGTCGCGACCCGGACGGCCGCGTCGGCGCCCTCCTCGACGCTGTGCCCGAGGTTCCCGGTGAACTCCGTCGCGGTCTGGCCGGGGTCCACCGCGTTGAAGCGGACGTCGGGCGTCGTCTTCGCGTACTGCATCGTCAGCATCGTGACCGCGGTCTTCGACGACCCGTACGCCGCGAGCGGGTACTGCGACTCCACGCGTTCGGGGTCGTGGATCATCGTGAACGACCCGAGGCCGCTCGTCACGTTGATCACCGAGGGCGCAGCGGACCGCCGGAGGACCGGTAGGAACGTGTTCGTCACACGGACGACGCCGAAGACGTTCGTCTCGTAGACCGCGCGGAGCTGGTCGACGGTCATGTCCTCGGGTGCGGTGACGTCCCCGAGGATGCCGGCGTTGTTGATCAGCACGTCGAGGTGCCCTGCCTGGTCACCGATCGTCGCGGCGGCCGCGGCGACGGAAGCGGCGTCCGTGACGTCGAGCTGCACGAACGAGGCGCCGAGTTCGTCAGCGGCTCGCCGACCGCGATCGGTGTCGCGGGCGCCGATCCACACGGTGTGCCCGGCGGCGATCAGCCGTCGCGCGGTCTCCCGGCCGATGCCCTTGTTGCCGCCGGTGATGAGGGTGTTCGTCATGGTGTTCCTTCGAGCTCGTTGCTGGTGGTGAGGTGACCAGCGTGCGGCGCTGCCGGATCTCCAGCCACGGAAGGACAGTCCTACCCAGCGGCGGGGCCACTCGCGGAGAATGGTCGGGTGTCCACAGACCAGGTCGAAGCGCTCGGCGACCTCCTCCGATCGTGGCGGAGGCGGCTGACCCCCGAAGACGTCGGCATGGAGTCGTACGGTCGGCGCAGGACGCCCGGACTCCGTCGTGAGGAACTCGCGCAGCTCGCGGGTGTCAGCGCCGACTACGTGATGCGTCTCGAGCAGGGCCGCTCCCGCACTCCCTCGGCGCAGGTCGTCCAGGCACTCGCCCGCGCGCTCCAGCTCGACCGTGCCGAGACGGACCTGTTCCACCGCGCCGCCGGCCTCGCATCGCCCCGGGCCGGTGTGGTGTCCCGCCACATCCCGCCCGGAGTCCAGCGGATGCTCGTCCGGATGGGTGACCTGCCGCTCGCCGTGTTCGCCGCCGACTGGACGCTGCTGCACTCCACGCCGCTCTGGCAGGCACTCTTCGACGCGCCGTCCGTGCGCAAGGACCCCGAACAGAACCTGATCGTGCAGACCTTCATCGACAACAGCGTCGCCGAGATCGCGACGGCGCACGGCGGACCGGAACTGTTCGAGCGGGCGCTCGTCGCCGACCTCCGGCGCACCGCCGGCGTCCTCGGCGGCGACCCAGCGTTCCGCGCGTTCATCGCCCGGCTCCGGGCCGAGAGCGAACGCTTCGCCGCGTACTGGGACGAAGGACGAGCCGCGGCGCACCGGTCGCTCGTGAAGACGGTGCACAACCCGATCGTCGGGGACGTGGTCCTGGACTGCGACGTCGTCACCGTCCCCGATTCCGACATCAAGCTCGTCGTCTACTCCACGCCGGAGAGCGGCCCCGACGCCGACAAGCTCGACTTCCTGCGGGTCCGGGCGATCCAGACAGCGGACGTCGTCGGTCGTTGACGACGAGCACTGCGGGCCGTGCCAGCGGATCAGTGCCGGCGCAGGATGCCGAGGAACTCGTCGGCCCACTCGAGGTTCCGGGCGAGCTTCGCCCGGCGCTCCTCGGTGTCCACGACGTACGCGTCGAGCTGCGCCTGCAGCCGGTCCCGCTCGGTGCCGTCCGCCACCTGGAGCCCGTCGAGGATGCCGAGGAGCTCGGCCATCTGCTCGAGGGAGTAGCCGAGGGGCTTCATCCGGCGGATCACGAGCAGGCGTTGCAGGTCGTCGTCGGAGTACAGCCGGAAGCCACCCTCGGTCCGGCCGGTGGGGTGGAGCAGCCCGACGTCGTCGTAGTGCCGCACGGTCCGGATGGAGAGCCCGGTCCGGTCGGCGAGTTCACCGATCCGCATCGTCGATGCTCCTGCCGCGTCCGTCACTGCTGACCCCTTCCGCCCGGTTGCCCGGTCCCGACCGATCGTACCGATGCTTGCGCAGCAACCCTTCCGTTGCGTTAGAGTCGGACACGACCAACTCTTCCGTCGCGGAAGGTTCGGGTCCCTGGCCGCACTCGGTCGGTGCGCGCGACGAAGCGCCCCACGACATTCCCCCCGCGGACGCCGAGCGTCCGCATCCCTCAGCGAAGGAGAACCGTGACGACCGTCACGCCCGCACCGGCTCCGGTGCACGCAAGCCCCACCGTCCTGTCCGCCCTGCGGAACCCCAAGATCCTGCTCCGCGAGGTCCTCGCCGGCCTCGTCGTGGCCCTCGCGCTGATCCCGGAAGCGATCTCGTTCTCGATCATCGCGGGCGTCGATCCCCGCGTCGGGCTGTTCTCGGCGTTCGTGATGGCCGTGGTCATCTCGTTCGTCGGCGGACGTGCCGCGATGATCACCGGCGCCACCGGAGCCATCGCGCTCGTCGTCGCCCCCGTGGTCAAGGAGCACGGCTTGGACTACCTGATCGCCACCGTCCTGCTCGGCGGCGTGTTCCAGCTCGTCCTCGGTGGGCTCGGCGCGGCCAAGCTGATGCGCTTCGTGCCGAGGTCGGTGATGGTGGGGTTCGTCAACGCCCTCGCGATCCTGATCTTCACCGCGCAGCTGCCGAACATCATCGGCGTCGACTGGCTCGTCTGGCCGATCGGCGCCGTCGGCATCGCGATCATCGTGCTGCTGCCCCGTGTCACCAAGGCCATCCCGGCACCGCTCGTGGCGATCGTCGTCCTGACGCTCGTCAGCGTGCTGGCCTCGATCGCCATCCCCACCGTCGGCGACGAGGGCAAGCTGCCGGACAGCCTGCCGACCCTGTTCATCCCGAACGTCCCGCTGACGCTCGAGACGCTGACGATCATCGCCCCCTACGCCCTCGCGATGGCGCTGGTGGGACTGCTCGAGTCGCTGATGACGGCGAAGCTCGTCGACGAGGTCACCGACACCGGCTCCCGCAAGACCCGCGAAGCCCTCGGGCAGGGGGTGGCGAACATCGCCTCCGGCCTGTTCGGCGGCATGGGCGGCTGCGCGATGATCGGCCAGACGATGATCAACGTCAAGGCCTCCGGCGCCCGTACCCGGATCTCGACGTTCCTGTCCGGCGTGTTCCTGCTGGTCCTCGTCGTCGGACTCGGCGACGTGGTCGCGATCATCCCGATGGCCGCACTCGTCGCCGTGATGGTCATGGTGTCCGTCGGCACCTTCGACTGGCACAGCATCAAGCCCTCCACCCTCAAGCGGATGCCGGTCGGCGAGACCGTCGTCATGGTCCTCACCGTCGTGATCGTCGTCGCCACGGACAACCTGGCCATCGGCGTGATCATCGGGGTGATCGCCGCGATGATCGTCTTCGCACGCCGCGTTTCCCACTTCACCACCGTGTCGCGGAGCATCGAGACGCTCAGCACCGGTGAGCAGCACGCGCTCTACACGGTCGAGGGCGAACTATTCTTCGCGTCGAGCAACGACCTCACCACGCAGTTCGACTACGTCGACGATCCCGACCTGGTCGTCATCGACATGACCGGGTCACACATCTGGGACGCCTCCACCGTCGCCGCGCTCGACGCCATCGAGACGAAGTACCACCAGCACGGCAAGCGCGTCGACATCCGCGGTATGAACGACGCCAGCCAGGCGTTCCACAGCCGCCTCGCCGGGAACCTCGGCGCCGGTCACTGACCTCCTGACCTCCGCCCGCCACCTGGCAACGCCCGTCAGCGTCGGCCGTCCGCCGTCCGCCGTCCGCCGGGACGAGCGCGAAGACGAACCCGACGAGCGCGGACAGGACGCCGATGACGACGACGAACGTCGCCCAGCCGCTCCAGGAGGCCGAGAGGAAGACCGACGTCTGACGCGACCGGCGACGCGATGGCACCCCTGTGACCACCGACTCCGGGGCGCCCCCCTCGGCCACACGACACGCCCGGCGGCGAAGGACCTGTGAGGATGTCCCCTCCGTGCACACTGCGGAGTGAAGGGGGTGGACATGAACCGATCAGCCGAGCCGGACAGCGCGCTCGTGGCGGCAGCAGCGCGCGGCGACCGCAGTGCGGTCACCGCGTTGTTCGACCGTCACGCCGAGACCATGACCCGCTACACGTGGGCACTGGTCACGCGGCGCATGGACGTCGAGGAGATCGTGCAGGACGCGTTCCTGACCCTCTGGCAGAAGGCCGACACCGTGGAGGTCCCCGGGGAGTCACTCCTGCCGTGGCTGCTCGTCGTGTGCCGGAACCACGCCGCGAACCTGCGGCGACAGCAGCGACGGCACGAGGGTGTCGACCTGCCCGACGAGCTCGCCGCGCCCGAGCCGGACGACGACGCCCGCGAGCAACTGCGGTGGGTCCGCGCCGAGATCGACGCGCTTGCACCACTCGATCGCCAGGTGTGCGAGCTCTGCCTCATCGAGGGCCGCTCCTACGCCGAGGCCGCCGACCTGCTCGGCATGAGCGTCGGCGCCGTCACACAGCGCGTGTGGCGGTCCCGTGCACGGATCAAGAAGGCGGTGACGAACGATGAACGATGAACGACGAACCGACCACGGGTCCCCGATGAGCAACGAGCCGCCCGGAGGCGACGAGATGCAGCGGATGCTCGCCGGCATGCGGCAGCAGGTCGTCCGGGGCATGCACGACAAGCCACGCCCGGCTTCCACACACCGTCGCGTCGGCCTCATCGTGGCGTTGATCGCCGTGCTCGGCATCGGCACCGCGAGCGGTTCGGTGGCGCTCGGACTCGTTCCGACGCCCTTCGCCGCAGCACCCGCACCCACGCCGTCCTCTGCACCGCCGACACCGGCACCGACCGGGTCACCGTCCCCGTCCGCGGCCCGCATCACGCCGACCCCCGCGCCGGCCGACACCACGGCGACGATCCCCGGGGCGTGCACCGATGCTGTGCCGGCCGCCGACGCTCCCCGCTTGTTCGGTTCGCTGGTGCTCGACCAGCTCCGACCCGCGGTTCCCGGTGGGAAGACCGACTACTACGTCGACCCGGAGGAACCGTTCACCGCGGACGCCACGCTGGTCTGCCACTGGTCGCCGAGCGGCAGCACCGAGGACGTCGACAACCTCTTCCTCGGGATGGGCACCGTCGACCGAGGCGTCCTCCAGGCCCGGCTCCAGTCGCTCGCAGGCAAGGGCTGGACCTGCACCGACACGCTCGCTGGACGTTCGTGCCAGCAGACCGAGACGGCGATGTACTACTCGGACCGGGTGGAGACGACGCACACGTTCTTCGTGCGCGGCGACACCTGGATCTCGATCACGCAGTCGAACGTCCCGACCGACGGCCTCCTGAAAGCGCTCGTCCAGCAGACCTGGACGGACTGACCGGCGGACTGGAGGCACGGCGCCACCTGGCACCGCGCCTCCAGTCCGTCATCACGCACGCTCAGAGCCAGTGCCGCCGCTTGAACACCGCCCACAGCACGACCGCCAACAGGACCATCGCGACGATCGCAGCGGGGTACCCCCACACCCACCGCAGCTCGGGCATGTGCTCGAAGTTCATGCCGTAGATCGACGCGACCAACGTGGGCGCGAACAGGATCGCCGCCCACGACGAGATCTTCTTCACCTCTTCGCCCTGCTCCATCGACGCCCGCGCCAGCCGCCGGCTCTCCTCCCCCTGTGCCAGGCTCGCGCTGGTCATCCGGCGCATCGCGTCGTTCTGCTCCTGCGTCACCAGGGTCGAGTGCAACGTGAGGGCGTTCTCGAGCAGCGTCCGGAACGTGTCGACCCGCTCGGTCACGCGGATCGCGTGGTCGAGCACGTTCCGCAGCTGGTTCTGCACCTCGGTGTCCGTGCCGTACTTCTCAGCACCGCGCAGCAACGCGTTGAGCATCCCGGGCAGCGGGCCGATGGCGCGCTGGAACCCGATGACCTCGCTGAGCAGCTGGTAGATCCGCCGCGAGGACGCCGGGTCGACCTCACCGTCGAACAGGTCGTCCTCGATGTCGTCGATGTCGTCCTGCAGCCCGGCGACGACCGGGGCGTAGCTGTCGATGACCTCGTCGAGGACCGCGCAGAGCACCGCCTCGGACCCGCGCCCGAGGGCGTCCGGATCGGCTTCGAGTCGCTTCCGCACGTCGGCGAGGTTCGGCTGCTCCGCATGCCGGACGGTCACGACGAAGTCCCGCCCGGTGAACAGGTGCACCTCACCGAACTCGACGGTCTCCTCGTCCTCGTCGTACCAGGCGGGTCGCAGCACCACGAACAGGGTGTCGCCGTAGCGCTCGAGCTTCGCGCGCTGGTGCCCCTTGTGCGCGTCCTCGACCGCGAGCGGGTGCAGCCCGAACTCGTCCGCGACCGAGGCCAGCTCGGCGGCGGTCGGTCGGAACAGCCCGATCCAGGCCATCGCGCCGCTCCCCGCGGCGTCGAGCGCCTCGTAGGTCAAGCTGAGGTCCTGCGGCGACTCCGTTCGGGTTCCGTTGACGTAGATGCCGTTGTCGATGAGGGCCACCGGTGTCCTCCTGGTTCCGTGGTGCATGCGGGCAACCTGCCGATCATGCCGGACCGCCGACGGCGCGCGCGCTTCCCTGACGGAGCCCTCACGCTTCGCGCCGGATTCCTGTCGGAGTCCTGACACGCCCTGGGCGCGACCCCAGGACGGACTGGAGGCACGGTGTCAGCTGGCACCGTGCCTCCAGACCGTCCGCCGTCGCGTTCAGGACCGCCGGCAGCCCGATCCGCTCGTTGCGTTCAGGGCACGTCCTCGCCGAAGGCGAGCAGCGTCCACGGCTCCAGGTCGTGCATCCCGACGCTGGTCTCCCGCTCGGTACCATCCGGCCGGAACTCCCGCTTGACGTAGTCGACGAGATCATCGCCGTAGATGACGACGTCCGTCTGGTGCACCGAGAACACGGGCGTCCCGCTGCCGAGCGGCGCGGCAGGCAGGTAGCGGTGCGAGTACAACGGCACCAGCTGCGGCCACTGCCGCAGGTGTCGCTCAGCCACCTCGAGTCGCTGCGACTCGTCGCCGGGTCGCTCGCCCCACGACCCGGGCCAGAAGGCGTCGTGACGGACGTCGAACAGGGCACCCTCGACCGGCCACCGGATCGCTCGCCGCAGTCGTTCGTCGTTCCGAGCGCGCCAGTCGAACCACCCGTCCCCGCTCGGCAGCGCGAGGGAGAGCAGGGCTCGGTGGTCCGCGCCGAACCGGACGCCGTACCGACGCTCGGCCCGGGCCAGCTCCCGTTCGGACAACCCGGGCTCGAGAGCGACGCCGAACGTCCGGAGGAGTTCGACGGTCAGGGCTGCGGACACCCCCGCAGCCTAGGCCGACGGACGCGAGCCCCACGAGCACATGGCAGACGAGACGGCGTGGATCTGACGGAACGTCTGGACGACAGCGAAGATGGCGAGGTGAATCGCACCGATCGGCTCTACGGCATCGTGGAGGAGTTGCGCGCCGTCGCCCCGCAACCGCGGAGCGCGCGTCGTCTCGCGGAGCGGTTCGAGGTGTCGGTCCGGACCATCGAACGGGACATCTCCGCGTTGCAGCAGTCGGGTGTGCCCATCTGGGCGGAGCCCGGCCGGACGGGTGGGTACGTCATCGACGCGGCCGCGACGCTCGGTCCGGCGGGCTTCACGCCGGATGAAGCCCTCGCGGTGCTGATCGGGCTCGGCTCGCTGGGGCGCAGTCCGTTCCGGCACGCGGCGCAGACCGCGGCCAGGAAGACGCTCGCGGTGATGCCCGCCGGCGACGCCGCACGAGCCAGCGCACTGGCGTCCCGGGTGCACTTCCTGGAGGACGACGAGGACACGGTCGCCCCGGCCGAGTTCGCGGCTGCCCTGCGTGCGGATCGAGTCGTGCGGCTCCGGTACCGGGATGCCGGCGGAGCGGAGTCCGTCCGCGACGTCGAACCGCTGGGGTCGATCGGGAAGGACGGTCAGTGGTACCTGATCGCCTGGTGCCGGACCCGCGACGGGGTGCGGGCGTTCCGCGGCGACCGGATGTTGTCGGTCGAGGTCACCGACGAGCGGCCGGCGCAGCGCGTCCTGCGATCCGAGGACCTCGCGATCCAGTACGGACGACTCCGGCCGGTCCTCGACGACTAGCGCGGTCGGTTTCCGGAAACGCGGTCGGTTTCCGGAAACACCGACAGGACGGTGTCGTGGTGGCCGGTGAAGCTGGTCGCTCCGAGTCAATCGCACCACCGTGAGGAACCCCATGTCGTTCGCATCCGTCCGCATCATCACCGACGACCTCGAGGGCATGGTCGCCTTCTACGAGCGGATCACCGGCCAGCCGGCCGAGCGCCCCGCACCGGTCTTCGCGCAGTTCACCGGCCCGGGTGGGACCCTCGCGATCGCCAGCACCGCCACGGTCGCCATGCTCAGCGGCGCGCTGACGCCCGCGACAAACCGTTCCGTGTTCATCGAGTTCGAGGTCGCCGACGTCGACGGCGACTTCGCCGGACTGCAGCTCGGCAGCGACGACGTCGTCCTGGAGCCGACCACGATGCCGTGGGGCAACCGCTCCGCACTGGTCCGCGACCCGGACGGCAACGTCGTCAACCTGTTCAGCAGGCCCGACGCCGCCAACTAGGCGGAGCGGCTCAGGCGGCGGCGGCGTTCGCGGACGAGCGGCACTCCTCCGGTGGTCGCCCAGCGACGGACTCCGCCGCGATGTCGCGGAGCCGCGCGAGGCGGTCATGGGTGGCACCGAGGGCCTCGATCTGGCGTCGGATGCGATCGCTCTCCTCGTCGAAGTGGTCGAGCATCGTCCGCGTCGCGACCCCGGTGTCGAGGAAGGGCAGGATTTCGACGATCCGACGACTCGGCATGCCCGCCGCGTAGAGCATCTGGATGAAGCGCACGCGCGTCACGTCGGCTTCGCCGTACTCCCGGTGGCCGCCCGTGGTCCGCCCGGACTCGAGGAGGCCCTGTTCCTCGTAGTACCGCAGTGACCGGACGCTGACGTCGGCCCGTTCTGCGAGTTCGCCGATCCGCATCGTTCTGTCCCTCGGGCTTGATTCTCACGTTGACGTCAGGTTCTACCGTAGCGGCATGAACCTCTCTGGAGCCACCGCCCTCGTCACCGGCACGAACCGCGGTATCGGACGCCACCTCGCCGCACAGCTGATCGCACGCGGGGCGAAGGTGTACGCCACCGCCCGACGCCCTGAACTGATCGACCTCGAGGGCGTCGAGCGCCTCGCCCTCGACATCACCTCCCCCGCGTCCGTCACAGCGGCCGCCGCGGTCGCCACCGACGTCGATCTCCTGATCAACAACGCCGGGATCGCGACCACGGCGACCCTGCTGGGCGATCTGGACGCAGCGCACGCCGACATGGACACGAACGTCTGGGGCACCCTGTCCGTGATTCGCGCGTTCGCGCCGGTCCTGGCGGCGAACGGCGGTGGGAGCATCGTGAACATCGCCTCGGGTGCCTCGTGGCTCGCCATGCCCGGAGCCTCCGCCTACGCGGTGTCGAAGGCCGCCCTGTGGAACATGGGCAACGCGTTGCGGCACGAGCTGGCCGGACAAGGGACCGCGGTGATGTCCGTGCACCTCGGAGTGGCCGACACCGACATGACCGCGGGGGTCTCGATGGCCAAGACCGACCCTGCAGACGTGGCGCGCGCGACCCTGGACGGGGTCGAGCGTGACGACTACGAGGTCGTCGTCGACGAGCAGGCCGCGTTGATCAAGCAGATGCTCGCCGGCGACCCCAAGGACCTGTACGCGGTGGTGGCGCAGATGCTCGCGTCGTAGGAGTCGGCTTCACGCAGCCTTCGGCACGGCCGCCAACGTGCGGCCGTGCCGGGCCGCCTGCTCTTCGGCGCGGACCCGCAGCTCGTCGGCCAGCTCCGTGAACTGATCGAGGGCGGGGTTCACCCCGACGAGCGTGAACTCCCGCGTCACCACGTCGAGGTCGAGCTGCCAGACGTCCTCCAGGATGCGTCGCATCCAGGCCGTGGCGTGGTCCCAGCCCTCCCGGGGTGTGCCGGCGGAGTAGTTGCCACCCTGCACCGTGACGAGGACGGCCGGCTTGCCCACGGTCGCGGGCACGGCGCCGGGTGCCATGCGCGGGTCGGTCAGCACGAGGTCGACGTAGGACTTGAAGTGCTGCGAGACGCCGAAGTTGTAGAGCGGCACGGCGAACAGCAGGGCGTCGGCACCGGCCAGCTCGTCGGTCAGCTCGGCGGCCAGGGCGACCGCGGCGACCTGGGCCGCCGTGCGCTCGGACTCGGGCGTCGCGGAGGCGGCGACGGCGTTCGCCCAACTGTCGGCGGGCACGGGGTCGGTGCCGACGTGACGGCGGGTCACCTCGGCGCCCGCGTGCACGGCACTCCACTCGGTCTCGACGATGTCGCCGAGTGCTCGGCTGGTGGAGCCCTCGGTGCGGATGCTGGCGTCCAGGCGGAACAGTGTCATGACACTCCTTCGATCGTTCCCGAGTCGACGACCCGGGCTTCGGTTACGATGAGTAACCCTGCCCGCCGGGTTCCCGTTACCGCAAACGATCCCCTGTTACCCGGCAGTAACCACGGGAGACCCCATGACGGACCAGACCGCGCTGGACCAGTTGCAGGCCCGGCTCCACCAGTCGATGCCCACGATGGCCGAGCTGTGCACGAGCGAGGACCCGGAACTCTTCCGGTCGCTGCTGTCCCGGATGGGCGACAAGTGGACGCTGTTGGTGATCGGCGTGCTCGGTGACGAGCGGCGGCGGTTCACCGAGCTCTCCGAGGTCATCCCCGGCATCTCACGCCGGATGCTGACCGTGACGCTGCGTGCACTCGAGCGCGACGGGCTCGTCTCGCGGACGGTCCACGCCGAGGTGCCGCCGCGCGTCGAGTACGAGCTCACCGACCTCGGACGGTCGCTGCAGTACGTGGCGCTCGCCCTCGCCGACTGGGTGCGGGAACACCAGCAGGTGATCGCCGGCAACCGCCAGGACTTCGACGGCGACGGTGACGCCCGAGATCAATGACGACGGCGAGGCTCGCGTGCGACAGCCAATGGGCTACCGGACACGTCTGGCGGAGTGTGCACCGACCAGCCGTGGGCTGGACATGGCAGGCTCAGGGGCATGGGGTGGATGAAGCAGGTGCCGACGTGGATGGCGGGCGTCATCATGGCCGTCATGTTCGCGGGCGCATGGTTCGGAGCGACCTTCATCACGACGCCGGAACTAAGCGTCGGGCCTCGAGCCCTTCTGTCCATCATCGTCGGCGCGTTCTACGGCATCTTCATGGGGATCTGGGTCGGCCGGGCACGACGGGCTCATGGCCGGGTGGGGCAGCGTCCCGAGTTCAGCAAGGCTGTCCGTCGGGGCACCGTTCCATCGGACGTGGGCATCGCTGATTGGCGGCGAGCGTTGCAATCTCGCCAACAGCAGTACCGGCCGCTCCGATGGTTGGCACCGGTGCTCTACCTGCCGACGACGGCTCTCGCCATCTGGCTCGCCGTCACCGGCCAACCACTTTTCTGGTTCGGTGCAGCGTTCTTCATCGCGATCTTCATCATCACCGTCGTGACCACGCCGCGGGTGCTCCGCAACACGACGACGATGCTCACCGAGCTCGATCGACGCGAAGCAACGCAGCACTTCACGCAGTGACGGACGGTCGTCATAGCCGCCGATGCGGTGAGCGCGTACGACTGGACTTCGCGGACGGTCTCGACAAGGGATCCTGATCCGGACGGTTACCAGCTCGACCGTCGCTTCGTTCGAGGAGCTCCTAGGCTTGCCCTGTGACCGACGATGTTGAGCCGCGACGCTATCGCTCCGAGGACGCCGGAGAGGTGACCACTCTGCTGAACCGGGCCTACCGAGAGTTGCAAGAAGCAGGGTTGAACTTCACTGCGGCAACGCAAGACATCGCGACGACTCGACGGCGGGTGGCAGAAGGCGTCTGCTGGGTCGTCGAACACCAGGGCCGGGTGTCAGCGACCATGACGATGTCCGTGCCTCCACCGGACGACATCCGCTCGCTGTCCGAGCACGCCCAGCAGTCAGACACAGGGTGGCTGTGCCAAGTAGCCGTCGGGCCGGAACTGCGCGGTCGCGCTGTCGCGAAGACGTTGTTCGACGCGGCCTGTGCATGGGCGATCAGTCACGGAATCACGAGGATCGGACTCGACACCGCTGCCTCCGCCGAGCACCTCATCGCGATGTACACGCGATGGGGCTTTGCACACGTGGACGACATCCACTTCCCCGGGAAGAACTACGACAGCGCCGTCATGACACGAGACCTGCCCAGCGAGTAGCACTCTCTGACGCTGCGGGAAGATCGAGAGGTCGACGACCCCATGCTCCCGGCGCTCACCCCGACCCAGACCGCTTCGGGCAACGACGGCAACATGAGTCGGCGAGCCGTGATCATCGTGTCCAGTGGCTCAGAGACCACGCGTTGCCGCCGTCGACCAGGAAGACGTCGGCGTCCCGGACCCAGCTGGCCCATCGAGGACGCCGAGGGATGCCCAGCCCTCCCCCGTGAGATCCCCGAAGTAGCGCGACTGTCCTCGATCGGCTTGCCGAGGAGATCCACGAGCGCCGCGAGGATGCTCGGCTCCTCGGCACCTCCGGATGTCAACAGCAGCTTCGTGTGTCCTCCAGGCGCCCGACGGGTGGGTCAGGACAGGGATCCACCGTCGCCTGTTGTGGCGCAACGCGACGAGTTCACCGACGAGCCTTCACACGCAACGAACAGGTGTGCACGCGCCGGAGGCGCCACCATCGCTCACTCGATCGGCATGAAGGGCCCGCCGTGTTCGCGGAGCGTGCTGATTCGTCCCTCGTGAAGGGTGATGATCGAGATGTACCGGCGGCGCTGCCTTCCCGGCATGTCTGCTCGTCGGAGAACCGCCTGGTACTCGCAGACGACGACGTTCACGTCGTGAGTGGGCAGAACGCTGTCGAACGTGACGTGTTCGAACCAGAGGAATCCAGCGAGGTCGCGAGTCATCTGCTCGATGGCCGGCTTGCCCACGATCGGCGCCCCGTCGCCCGAGCCGTCGAAGGGGACGACGATCGTGGCATCGTCGCGGAAGAGGTCGGGGAACGATGCGATGCTCGGCGAGACTCGACCTGCAAGTGCTGTCGTGAACGCCGAGACCGCGGCATCGAAGTGCGGAGTGTCCATGGATCCGAGTCAACTCCATTCGGCAGCGCCGTCGCGACCGGCGACCTGGCGGGCAGGTCGCTGCAGCACGGCGGAACACGCACGCCGGGCTCGTCGAGGCGGGCGCAGGCTTCCCCGAACTGGCGCCGCTGATGTTTCTCCGTCACCCAGGCCGAGCACACGAGGCGGAACGCGCGAGAGCGTACTTGCAGGCAACCTCCACGAACGGCGCGCGCCAGCGGGGTGACGGCCGAGCCTGGAGGCACGGTGCCAGCTGGCGCCGTGCCTCCAGTCCGTCAGCGTCTCGAGTCCAGGGCCACGGACGACGCGACCACGCCGCTCACGATCGCGGCGGAAGCCGCGAAACGAGCCGACGCCCAGCTGCCCCTTCCTCGGGAGCCCTCCGCGTCGTATGGTTTACAGCGTTGTAAACGGGCCGCCGCAGGGACGGCCCGCAGGTCACGGCCGTTGCACGGCCCGATGGACGACGACGTCCACGAGGAGCACCCACTTGCGCCCCATCTCCTTCCGTTCCCGAGGGCTGCGCCGCGCGCTGTCGTCGGGCATCGTCGCTGCGAGCGCCCTCGGCATGCTCGGGATCGCCGCGATCCCGGCCGCCGCGGACCCCGCAGCCGACCGCACCGTCGTCTCGGGCCAGGCCCGGTTCGAGGTGCTCTCCCCCACCCTGATCCGCACCGAGTACGCGGGTGACTCGCAGTTCACCGACGGCAGCACCTTCAACGTCATCGGCCGCGACGACTTCGCACCCACGACATTCACGAAGACCGAGCGGGACGGCTGGCTGACCCTCGACACGGGCGCGATGACGGTCCGGTACAAGGAGGGCTCGGGGGCTTTCACGCAGGACACCCTGCGGACCACCGTGACCACGGCGTCCGGGCAGCGGGTCACCGGCACGCCGTGGGTGTCGACGCCGACCCCCTCGTGCACGATCGGGTCGCTCTGCGAGGCCGAGACGCTCGGACTCACCGGCCTGTCCCTCGCGACGGACCACACGGGCTTCACCGGAGCCGGGTTCGCCGCGGGCTTCGAGTCCGTCGGCAACGCGATGACCTTCACGACCACGGCAGAACGTGCCGGCCTGTACGACCTCGCCCTGCGCTACGCGAACTCGCAGGGCGGCGACGGCCAGGTCGCCACCCGCACCCTCAGCGTGACCGTCGACGGCGGTGCCGCGAAGACGATCCGGCTCGCACCCGGCGCGAACTGGGACGACTGGAAGACCACCGCCGCCACGACCCTCGACCTGACGGCGGGCGAGCACCGCGTGCGCATCGAACGCACCGCGGACGACTCCGGCCGGGTGAACGTCGACAGCCTGGCCCTGGTCGGCACCGGCGCCGCCTACCCGGCACCGTCGGCCACGGTCACCGGCGAGGACTGCGCGTTCGGCACCGTGTGCCAGGCCGAGGACTCGGTACGCACCGCTCCGGCGACGACTGCCACGAACCACAACGGCTTCGCCGGGGACGGCTTCGTCGCCGGGTTCGAGCGTGCCGGGGCGCAGCTGACGACCCACGTCACCGGGGTGCCGGCCGCGGGCGACTACGCCCTGCAGGTCCGTTACGCCAACGGCTCCGCCGGGGCGCCGACGCTCACCGCGGCCCCGACCGGTCAGCAGTCGACCACTGCACCGCTGCCGAAGACGAGCGGCTGGGACTACTGGAACACCGCCACTGTGCCGGTGCAGCTGGCCGCCGGCACGAACGACGTCGTGATCGGGTGCCCGACCGTGACGAACAACTGCAACGTGAACTTCGACACCGTCGCCGTGGTCGACACCGCGTCGCCGGTCCTCGCCGCGCATGCCCCGCTCGGCGGGTACCGACGCGACCTCGACACCGCCAACGGATCGGTGAAGACGAACCCGGGTCTGCTCTACCAGGACGGCTGGTCGCTCCTCGACGACAGCGCCTCGGCGCTGTACGACCAGGCGACCGACACCATCACCCCCGCGGGCGACCACGGCGGCGAGCGCTACCAGGACGGCTACGTCTTCGCGTACGGCTCGGACTACCGCCATGCCCTGCAGGAGCTCGCCGTCCTGACCGGTCCGACGAAGCTGCTCCCCCGCTGGGCGTACGGCGTCTGGTACTCCGAGTACTACGACCGCTCACAGGCCGACTACCTGGCCATCGCGAAGCAGTTCGACGACGAGGACGTCCCCGTCGACGTCATGGCGATCGACACCGACTACAAGATCGGCAGCCCCACCAACCAGGGCGACAGCAAGTGGAACGGCTGGTCGGTCGACCCGTCCCGGATCCCGGACATGACCGGCCTGCTCGCCGACTGGCACGCCGAGGGCATCCACAACACCCTCAACATCCACCCGTCGATCTCGAGCCAGGACCCGCAGTTCGCGAAGGCGCAGGCCACCGCGAAGGGCAAGCTCACCAAGGGCGACGGCGACCGGTACCTGTTCGACTGGTCCGACCCCGACCAGCTCAAGGCCTACTTCGACCTGCACACCTCGCTGCAGCCGAAGGGCGTCGACATGTGGTGGCTCGACTGGTGCTGCAGCGAGAACTCGAAGTACTCCGCGAACGGCGTCACCCCCGACGCGTTCATCAACCAGCAGTACGCGAAGTACACGGACCAGGCACTCGGCGGCCGCGGGCTCGCGTTCTCGCGGGCGTACGGCTCGCTGACGGCCGGTGGCTACGGCAACCCGCAGGCGGTCCCGACCGGCCCGTGGGCGGACAAGCGCACGACCGTGCACTTCACCGGCGACACCACGTCGTCGTGGGACATGCTGCTCGCCGAGGTCGGCTACACCCCCGGTGAGTCCGCCGCGACCGGCCTGGCCTCGGTCAGCCACGACATCGGTGGCCACAACGGTGCGCAGTACGGCATCGAGGGCGCCGAAGAGGGCACGACCCAGCTGCCCGAGGACCTCTACGCCCGCTGGGTGCAGCTCGGCACCTTCCAGCCGATCGACCGCCTGCACAGCAACCACAGCGACCGACTGCCGTGGCAGTACCCGGCCGCTGCCGAGGCATCGGCGAAGCGGTTCCTGAACCTCCGCGAGGCCCTGGTCCCCCTGACCTACACGCTCGCCGCCCAGGCGACCGAGACGGGCACCCCGATCCTGCAGCCGCTCTACCTGCAGTACCCCGAGGCGCAGGAGTCCTACGCCCAGGCCGGCTCGGAGTACCTGTACGGCCCGGACGTCCTCGTCGCCCCGGTCACCACCGCGAACGACGATTCCGGCAAGGCGACCCGCTCCGTCTGGTTCCCGGCCGGCAGCTCGTGGACGGACTGGTTCACCGGCAAGACGTACGCCGGAGGCACCACCGCCGACGTGACGACCGACCTGAACAGCATGCCCGTGTTCGTGAAGAGCGGTGGCATCGTCCCCACCCGGACGGAGCAGGTCAAGAACGACGCCGCACCGCTCGACGCCGTCACCCTGACGGTGGCGACCGGCGCGAACGGCTCGTTCGACCTGCACGAAGACGCCGGCGAGGACAGCGCCGCTGACGGCGCCGCGAAGTCGAGCGCGATGACCACGGCCGCCGCGTCCGCGAAGGCCACGGCGGGCAGCGCCTCCACCGCCGTCCGCTACACGCAGCAGGCGACCGGCGGCTCGCTCGCCATCGCCCCCGCCGACGGCTCCTTCGCCGGCCAGGTGCAGGACCGCTCGTGGACGGCGACGTTCACGAACGCGGACCGCCCCCGCACCGTCACCATCGACGGCCGGGTGATCGCGGACACCGCCTGGACCTACGACTCCGACACCCGCACCATCAGCGTGCCGGTCGACGAACGGTCCGTGACGAAGCGCACGGTCGTCGCCTTCAGCAGCACGGAGGCGGCGACCCCCGTCCTGCAGGTCGAGTCGCCTCGGGTGGACGCGGGCGACACGCAGACCCTGACCGGCACCGGGTTCCCGGCGGACACCGACGTGGCGCTGGCGACCGCGCCACGCATCGGTGGCGCCACCGCGCACACCGACGCGAGTGGTGCGTTCTCGGCCGATCTGCGGGTGCCGGGCACGGCCTTCGGTCGGGTGACGGTCACCGCGTCGGTCGACGGTGTGGCCCTGGCTCGGGCCGCTTTCACCGTGGTGGCTGCGGCTGCTCCGTCGCCGACCACCTCGCCGGGTGCGGGCACGCCGGGCAGCGGCGCTCCGACGCCGGGTGACAACGGATCCGGTGCGCCGGGCGCGGCAGCGCCGGGCAACGGCGGCGCGGACGCCGGCAGCGAACCGGGCGGTGCACTGGCCTGGACGGGCGCGAACCTGCTCCCCCTCGGGCTCCTGGCGGCAGCACTGCTCGCGGCCGGTGGACTCGTGTGGACGCTGCGGAGTCGGCGACGCCGAGTGCGTGGCTGAGCCCGCCTGAGCGGTCACCCGTCACGGGCGGATGACGGACGGACGGGAGGTGGGCCCCACCAGCCGGTACCGGCGCACCGCGCCAGCGGGGTGACGGCCGTGCCTGGAGGGACGTTGCCAGCTGGCACCGGGCCTCCCGTCCGTCCGTGGTCGCGCTGCAGATCCCCGATCACCGGACCGCGGTGCGGCTGCGGCTGCGGGCATCGCTCGCTCGTTCGCGTGCGCCGCGTCCGCTCCGCCGTTGAGCGACGTCACGGTGGCGACGGAGGAGCCACATGCGTCTGCGTCTGCGCCTGCGCCTGGAGGAACGCGAGCGCTGCAACGCTCTCGGGTGAGGAGGGGAACAGTGGCGTGATCGTGAGTCCGTCCGTCCCCGGGACGACGAGGAGCTCCCACTCGAAGTCGAGCCGCCCGAACGGCGGCACGTCCTGGACGAACGTGCCGTTGGTCAGGATCGCCACGTCGTGCCGTTCCCAGAGGTCCGCGAACTCGTCGGAGCGCGTCATCAGCCCTCTGAGCACCTCGCGCATCCGCTCGTCGCCGGGGTCGGCGCTGAGCCGGAAGACGGCGACGATCTGCGCGGCCCGCGCACGCCATTCCTCGGCCGGGTACTTCGCGCGGCAAGCCTCGGAGAACACGTACTCGATCCGGTTCTGCCCACGGCTCAGGACACCGCCGCCGATCGCTTCGCACAGTGCGTTCGACGCGACGATGTCGAGGTTCCTATCGGCGACGAAGACCGGGGTGCCGTCCCAACGGCGCACGAGCCGTCGGAGTTCGTCGCCGCTCAGCTGCCGGCCGCGCACCGTGGCAGCCGGTGCCGGAGCCGGATCCGCCACGCTCCTGAGGTACGCCGCCCCGTCGGCATCCAGTCGAAGGGCGCGCGCCAGGGCCGCGATCACCTGGGCCGAGGGCACGTGCTCCCGGCCCTGCTCCAGCCGCACGTAGTACTCCGTGCTGATGCCGGCGAGCTGCGCGACCTCGGTCCGCCGGAGGCCCCGGACGCGGCGCCGGTCGTCCGCCGGAAGACCCACGTCGGACGGGCTGAGCGCCGCGCGTCGCGCCCGGAGGTAGCTGCCGAGCAGCGAGGCGTTGGCCGTCAAGGGGACCCGTGCTCGCCGTCAGATCCGACCATGCGCCGATCCTAGACGGACACCGCTCCGTCGCACGCTCGCAGCTCGGTCGCCATTGATGACACGCTTCCTCGACAAAGAGCTCTCGGACTGACATGTTAACGGTCGTACACCGGGCAGTGAGGAAAAGCCGTGACGAAGCAACAGATCACGGCAATCGCGGGCCTGCTCCTGTTGGCCATGCTGTTGACGGTCTTGATCGGGGTGTTCGACGCTCGCCGACGTGTCATCGCCGCGGAAGGCGATGACCTCCGTACGGGCCAGAGCGCGTGGGTGACCGCGACGCTCGACGATCTCGAGCGTGCGCGGAGCGCGTTCGAACCGGGAACCAAGGTGTTCGTGGAACTCGAGGATGGTGTCCGCGCTGTTGCGGTCCTGTCCGGACAGTGGACAGACGTCCCACTGCACGACGGGCACGCTCTGACCGGGCGTCCCGGTGAGGCCCTCGTCGGCGCTGCCGTCGACGTCCGCGACGAGGACATCACCGTCGGTGGCAAGACCTACAACGTGGTGGGGCGACTCGGCGTCCGGGGCGACAGCCTGCTGTCCGACGATGTGGTCCTCGCTGATCCGTCGCGGTTCTCGGCGTCACCACAGCGACTACTCCTCGACGGCCCGAGCAGCGCCCACCACTACAGGGCACAATTCCCCGGCAGGAGCGTCGAGATGATCGACGACGGCACGAACCGCAGGACGAACGTCGACGCCGTGTCGCCGGTCCTTGTCGGCATCGGCGCGCTCGTCGTCATGCTCATCGCCGTGGTCGCAGGTCTTCAGGCTGGACGATGGGAACTCCGCACCGCCGCCGTCCGCTTCACCACCGGGATCCGACCGCTGAACACCCTGCGCAGCGCGGCCGCCAGAGTCGCTGTGATCGGCACCACCGCCTGTACGACCGCCCTCGCGGGCGCGGCAGTCGTGAGGCAGACCACCATCCTCGACCTCGACGTCACTCCCGCAGTCGTCGCGGTCGGAACCCTCGTGCTTGCCGTGTCCGTCGCTTCGCTCTTGCAGGGAACCCGGCGATGGAACTGCTGAACGATCTTCGATCCAACTGGACGATCATCTCCGCCAAGATCGTCCTGCTCGTGCTGCTCGCACTCTGCTGGTACAACGTGGCGTCGTTCACCCAGTCCACATCGCAGGCCGTGGCCCAGGGCCTGTCCGCTGATGCCGATGTCGACCTCTACACAGTGGTCGACGATCTCGACCCGGATGCTTTCGAAGCGATCCGGCGAGACCAGCACGCGCTCGACGACGTCGCCTCGTTCGTCGACCGCGTCGATGACGAGCCCGGATTCGACTTCATCTCCTCGTACGACCAGCCCGTCACCGTCCAGGGCTTCCGCGGCGACGACCGCTTCGACGTCGGTTACGGCACCGAGTACACGCTCAACGGGAAGTACCAGGACGAGTCCGGACGAAGCGTCCAGGACATCAAGTCCATCCAGCTCAACGAGACCGCGTACGAGTTCGCGGGGCTCTCCGTGCAGGACGGCAAGCCGATCGAGTGGAGCGCTGTCGACTGGGGATCCGGCCGGATCCCGGTGCTGCTCGGCAACGAGTACCGCGGCGTGTACGAGCTCGGCGAGCGACTCACCGGAGCGGTCATCCTGCAGGAGCAGGAGCTCGAGGTCGTCGGGTTCCTCGAACCGGACAGTGCCCTGTACTTCCGCAGTGAAGCCAACCACTACCTCGATGACACCGTCCTCGTGCCCTACCCGCCGACACTCGCCGGACTCGACCGAGCAGCACTGGACCGACTGGATCCCGAGCTGTTCGGGCGCCTGGTGTTCCAGGTGCTCAACGCCGACCTCGCCGTCGATCACCGCCTCGATTTCGGAGGCGTCGTCGCGCGTCTCGACGCGATCGGAGACGACACCGGCTTCCGGTCGTACACGTTGCTCGGAGTTCCGGCCTACCTCGTGCAGCTCTCCCTCGTCCGCCAGCTCATCCAGGACAACCTGGTGCTCGTCACCGCGCTGCTCGCCGTCCTCACCACGGGCGTGGGCATCATCACGGCGTTCCTCCACCGGCTCCTGCACCACCGTCGAGCGCCAGTGGCACGGGTGCACCATCTCCTCGGGAGGAGCCCGGATGCCACGAACCGACTGTTCCGCGCAAGCCGCCTGACCGAGTACACCGCCGCGCTCGGGCTGTTCCTCACGTCCAGCGCGCTGCTCCCCAACGACAGTGCGATGGCTCGACTCGGCGCCGGCACCGCCCTGCTCCTCTGGTGTGTGGCGGACGGCGCACTCGGCCGACGAGCCGTCCGCATCGAACTGACCACTCAACCCGAAGAGGTACCCCACGATGATCGTGCTGCGCGACGTCTCGAAGACCATCACCGAGCCCGACGGATCGACCCGAGCACTGTTCGACCGACTCGACTTCGACCTTCGCGAAGAGGATCACTCAGTCGCGATCACCGGGCGGAGCGGATCGGGCAAGAGCACGCTGCTCCGCATCCTCGCCGGTCTCGACACCGACTTCGGCGGGACCTACGAGCACGACGGGCACGTGCTCGAACGCACCGCACGGAGGATGGCGGCACACCGACTGCGACACATCGGCATCGTCACCCAGGACCACAGCCTCCTCAGCGACCGCAGCGTGCTCGACAACGTCCGGCTCGGAGTTCCTGCTCGCGCTGACTCGGCCGACCGAGCGCACACGCTCTCGAGGCGGTCGGCATCAGTCACCTCGCCGCCAAGCGCCCACGACGACTGTCAGGAGGAGAAGCGCAGCGCGTCGCCATCGCCCGAGCCATCGCGAAGCGCCCTGCCGTCGTCCTCGCCGATGAGCCCACCGGCGCACTGGACGAGACGACCGAAGACGACGTGCTCGCCCTCTTCGACCGGCTGCAGCAAGCGGGAACCAAGTTCGTGATCGTCACCCACAGTGAGCGCGTTGCACAGCGATGTGGACGTCGACTGCAGCTACAACACGAGCAGCTCATCGCGCGCGACTACTGACGGACTGGAGGCACGGTGCCAGCTGGCACCGGGCCTCCAGCCCGTCAGCGGTTGCGCTCCAGATCCCCGATCACGCGTGCGCAGAACGGTCGCGGCTGAAGAACTCGGTGAACATCTCCCGTTTCGCCGCATGCGAATCGGGCTCGAGCTCGAGTCCCTCCATGTTGAGGTCGGTGCCGAACAGTCGCAGGATCCCAGGACCACTCGGCTCCGCGGTCTCGAGGGACACCGAGAACAGTGTCGGCAACACCTCGCCTGCGGCGATCCGCCGGGCCTCTGCAAACGCCGCACGGTACGTCGCGTCGGTGACGCGAATCACACTGACCGACCAACTCGTGGCGTCCCAGTCGGGCGCGACCATCTCGCCGCTCAGCGCATGGAAGAAGTGCACGACGAATGTGTCACGCTCGCCTTCGGTGCCGTAGTGCCGCTCGTCCACGTCTTCGATCTGCACGAACTCATCTTGTCAGCGTCAGCCGGGGTGTTCGAGGCCGCGGACCAGCCGAAGCATGCACCTTCGCCGGTACCATCTCGCCATGGCTGAAGCAGGTCTGCTCGCAGCGAGCATCGCAATCCTGGTGGGCACGGTCGCGATCCTCGTGAAGCGTGTGCGGACCCCGGCCTGGGTGCGTGACGCGCAGCTCACCTTGAACGCCAGCCCCGTGACCAGTCTGCTGTTGTTCCTGGCCGGTGCGCTCCTGGTCGGCCTCGTCCTCGCCTTCGGGATCTTCTTGGTCGCCACCAGGCACGGCGTCATCGGGTGGGCGATGGTCTGTCTCGCTGCGACCGGCATCGCTCACCTCGGGGTGACCGTGTGGATCCGGCGACAGCCGCTCTCGTGATCAGGTGCGGAGTCAGGCCGTGGTCAGTGTGGATGTTGCATGGGGCACTCCACGCCGTTCGCGATCTGCAAAGCTCAGGACATGTCGTGGCCAAAGGCTGATCCCCTGCAGTCGGATCGCCTCGCCCTGGAACCGCTTGCCGTCGACCACGCAAGCGAGATGCTGACCGCCCTGGCTCCACCAGAGCTCTACCGGTTCACTGGTGGCGAGCCACCGACCCTCGACGAACTGGGCGCACGGTACCGCCGCCAATCCCAGGGCCAGTCTGAGGACGGCAGCGCGGGTTGGCTGAACTGGATCGTCCGTCCTGCCTGCGGCGGACCGGCGATCGGATTCGTGCAGGCCACCCTCGAGCGCAAGGAGGACGGCCTCGTGGCGGACCTCGCCTGGCTGGTCACGCCAGAGGAACAGGGTCGAGGGATCGCCGTCGAGGCAGCAGCAACCGTCGTGACGTGGTTGCGTTCGATCGACGTCCGACACATCAGGGCTTTCATCCATCCCGATCACACCGCCTCGATGCACGTGGCGCGACGGACCGGGCTTGCACCCACGAGCGCTCTGGTCGACGGCGAGCTCCTTTGGGAAGCCTTCTTGCCTACGGCCCGCTGAGCACTGATCCCATCCGATAGCCGATCGGCTACCGGACGGCCGTGGGCTCGCTGGCCCTTGAGAGCGTCAGAAGTACATGCGCCCCCGCGCGATGTCAGCCTCGGCCTGCCGAAGGGCCTCCGCGACTTCGGGGTCAGTCCCCTCGAACTTCGCCGCCCGAGAGCCAAAGTTCGTGTAGCGGTGCATGACGAACCACAGCACGAGGAGCACCGCCAAGACCAAGCCGGTTCCGATCCACCACCACATTCGGGCAGCGTAAGTGCGACCAACCGCGGGCGCAAGCAAAGCGATGCTCCGTTGAAGGATCGTTCACCGCACGGTCCGCACGAGCCCACTGGACTGTGGGGAGGGACCGGAGGGGACTGAGCGCTCTCGGTGGCGATGGGCAGTTGACACGGATCTCAGTCGACGGACACTTCGACGCTCTCGCAGATCTGTTCCGCAGCGAACCTGCGAACGGAGCGCACGAACTCGGTCTGTGGATCGTAAGACACATCTAGCTGCTCGCCGCCCTCGACAAGCGCCAGAGCGCGAGTCAGCGTGCTCAACGTCTCCGGGTCGGTGTAGGTGACATCGGCTACGGGCCCGTCGAAGCGTTGGCGTGCCGCGTGGCCAGCGCGCGCGAGGAGTGGTCGGATGTCGAGATGGGTGAAGACGGCACTGATCTCATGCCCATCGAGTTCGAGCAGCTCACCCTCGTACTCAGCGACCTATCCGTTTCCGTTGATCGCCGCGTAGCGCAGAACCACCGATGCAGCTGCGTCGCTGATCAGGATCGTTGCAGCCCAGTAGCCGAGTTTCTTCATCCCACTTCCAACAGGTGCCATTGGTCCCTTTCCCACCGCGCACCCCTGTCGGGCGGTAGCAAGCGTTCCCTCCCCTGCGCACCAGGACCGCGGCATCCGGTCACTCGACCCAATCACCGTCATCGCCGGCCACGAGAGTCAACGCCCCTTGGCCAGCCGCCTGGTGCAGCTGCTCATCGACGGCCTTTCTCCTGCAGCTGGGAAGGATCGCATCTAGCCACGGCGGCATCCGCCAGGCCCGACTCCGACCCTTGAGCAATCAGCTATCGGGCAGCGTCATCGGCTTCGACGGGCCAGTCCGTTGCGGCGGTAGAAGGTCTCCAAGGCAGCGCGGTCCGACAGGAACACCTTCGGCCCCTCGAATTAGTTTCGAAAGCTAGGAGAGGTCGAGGGGGCGAAGGACGTACCCGTCGGGAACGGTGCCGCGGTGCTCGTAGTAGTGAAAGAACAGTTCGGTGGCCTCGTCGGCGTCGAACACCTCGGCGGGGTGGCGTGCGTGTTCGGTGCCCGCAACGGTCACCGACTCCGTCAGCGGCTCGTCGACGTCGTGGTCGCGACCCACGATGAAGTGACGCATCTGCCCACCGTCGACGATCTGCGCATCGACGCTCATCCGCTCAGCGGTGCCGCCTGCCTGGAGGTAGTTCAGGTCGTACTCGCCGGCCTCGTAGTCAGGAGCATCCGGCCAACCAGCGTCGTCCGGCAGCCACCAAATAGCGTACGCGAATCGACCATCGCTCTGCCCGTCCAGCAAACCGAGCATCCGCCGGAGCTGGTCCCTGATCGGTCGGAAGTCCGCCGTGAGCTGGGATTCTCGCTCACTGTTGGTGGTGTTGATGAACAGGTGTGGCCTCCGCCGTTGTCACGTTCTGTATGCGCGGAAGTCGCGCAGATCCGGCCGCGCTGCCCGCAACCGAGTCAGGGTACTTTCTTGAGGATGACGGATGTGCTCTTCAGGAGCTTCCCGTCAATCGTGGCGTATGTAGGGTTCCTGTAGGTGAGCAGACCATCGAAGGATCGCTGCTCGGCGTTGCGCGTCGCACCGCCACTCTTCACCTCGATCCCTGCCCACGTCCCGTCCGGCTTCTCCATCAGCCCGTCGAAGAACCGGCCATTCGGAGCACCATCAACTCGCGCTTTGACCTGGTCGGTGCGGTAGGGCAGGCCAGCGTCCTCAGCGACCTCCTCGACACCCTGTCGCTCCTTAGCTTTAACGTCCGCGTGAGCCTGCTTGTTCCCCTCGGACCGGTACGTACCGTCCTTGTTCCGCTCCGGGTGCTTCTCGTTCTGCTCCTTCTTCCAGGCGTCCACGTGATCGGTGCGGTTCGGCGTGAGCCGATCATCGGTCATCGCGTGCACGCCGAGCGGAATTCCGCCCGAAGCAGCCAACCCCGCCCCTGCAGCCATCACCGCAGCACCGGCAACGTTCAACGGGACCCCAGCCACAGCCCCGACGCCGGTGAGGTCGAGGGCGACACCACCACCCTCGACCGCCGCCCCACCGGCCAGCAATGCCAAACCGCCGAGAAGCTCGACGACTTCGTCTGGATGGTTCACCATCGCGTTCCCCATCGACGCAAAGATGTTCCCCGCCACTCCGGCAGCGTCCTGCACGTACGGCCAGGCCGCATCCGCTTCCGCACCGAGAACAGCGCCGCCGATGCCGACCGCTGCTTTCGTGGTGTTCCAGGCGTCCTCGAACCAGTTGCCACTGCCGTCGGATGCGTCCTTCGAGGAGGTCGTCGATGCGAGATGAACCGGATGCGCGTTCACAGTCGATGGGGTGATGCCGTCGAACTCAGAGGCGATGCTTGCGAGGGTCGTCGTGACGTTGTCATTGTGCGCCTGCACCTGCCGGCGGAGCGCATACTCCTGCCCGACGAGTTCTGGGACCTGTTGCCAGTTCGTGATGACTGTGCCGATGACGCCGAGAATGTCCCCCTTCTCGGCTTCCTTAGATGCTTCGGCGGCGACCTGAACGCCACAATGTGTCTCACGCCAGTGTCTCGGAAACCTATAGGTAAATGAGACCGGGAAACATCGCGCCGAGCAGGCCAGGGGCGGCATCGAACACACCAACGTGAGAGCGGAACACTCGAGCGTGCGGTCGCTCTTCCGGGGCTGCGCGTCGCAGAGGCGGCGTCGACAGTACGCGTAGACGCGAGGAGTCTCCGCCCCGGCAGTACCCTCACGGGATGAAGACCAGGCGCACAATCATCCGGTATCTCCGTCTGTCGAGCTGATGACCCGGCACGTTGACCCGCGCAGAACGCTCCGACATCGGCTAGCAATGATGGCGATCACACTCGACGGTGCCGACACTCCCCCACGAGCTCGCCTGGTGTGGTCACTCGTCGAGCACGGCGGACAACCCGTCGACCCCGACGCTGCCGCCTACGCGACCGGCGTCGACCGCATCGCCCCGGAGACCCTCGCCGCGATCGCGGACCTCTACGGGGTCCCCCGCAGCTATCTCACCGCACCGGGCCAGGACCCAGGACGTGACCTCGCAATCGACGAGGACCTCACACGGATCCGCTCCACGACTCCCCTTCAACGGACTGCAACCACCTACGAACCCATCAGCCGCGCTCCCGTCCCGAAACCAGCAGCATCAGAAGTCACCGCGATCGCCGACACCGCCCGTAGCATCGCGCACGCTGCAACACGATCCGACGTGCCATGGATCCTCGCCGCGCTGATCAGCGGCGTGATCATCACAGTTGGGCTCGCTGCCGTCGGCACGACCGCCACCTGGGTCCTGGCGGGCCTTGCTGCGGCCGCAACGTTCGCACGCACTGTCTATGCCACCCGCCGAACCTACCGACAGGCCGGCTGGGTACACGCCGACGACGCCACCTTCACCAAGGAGCTCCAACAGCATCTCCGCGACGGTATCGCCCGCCACTTGCACACCCTCCACACCCGTAGCCAGCTCCCCCTCGAGCAGCTCGTCGCGATCCTTGACAGCACCACGCCGATCGGCACCGTGCAACTCGACGCCCTCACCGCCGGCGACAACACCGAGCAGCGCAAGCTGATCACCACCGCCGTCGAAGCCGCCATGCGCGCACACGGATACCGAGTCGGCGCGGCCCGGTTCCGATAATGCTGCTTCTCGGAGCATGTCAGCGGGCTGGAAGTGATGCAAGACGTCGTCCACCGGGCGGCGAGTCGCCCTGTCGAAGGCGCGCCTTATGCTGGGTCCACTGAGCTAAGGGGGCAGAGTGAATCGAGTGACTACGGCAGTGGTCGTTGCTGTTGTAAGCGGGGTCCTGTTGACCGGTTGCACCGCGCATCGAGAGTCGCCACTCCCATCGGCGTCGCCAACGGCTACGCCGTCCGACTCGTCGACTCCCGTGGGGGTTGTCTCTGCGGATCCCTCTGATCTGGGATCTCGTGCCGGCGCCGCGGGATCGAGCACCGCTGACGGGAACGGGTACAGGTACCGGGTTGCACAAGGAGACGCGGTGATAGCGATCGCGCAGCGGTTTGGCATCTGCACTGCGGACATCTACCTGAGCAATGACGACGTCCTAGGGCAGGAACTCTCGGTCGGGCAACGGCTGGATATCCGTCATGTGAAGGGTCCGGGTCATCAGGTGGATCAGTGCCATGCATCGTTCCCCGAGGGTGTCGGATGAAGCGCTGAACGGGCCCTGAGATAGGACGCCTCAAAGCCCGTTCAGTCGTAAGTGGTCGAACTACCGTGCTTCCTGGTAGATCGACTTCCACCCTCCCGTGCGGTTGGCGACACCACCGGACTTGTTCTTGTAGACCAACCGAGCCTGGCTGTAACCGGTGTAGTACGGGCTCACCCAGGACGGGCTGGCACTGAGGACGTCCTTCGTGTATACCGACGAGACGGTCCCGGTGCGGGACTTGAGCTGGAGCGTGACTTCGCCGTTGCCTTGGATGCCGCCGCCGTTGTAGTTGATGCGGAACCAGGCGGTGCCTCCGCACTTGGCGCTGCGGCGAAGTTCAACGTACATGTTGTACGCGACGAAGTTGTCCGCTGTCTCGCCTCCGTCGGTGCACGCAGCGGCGGTGGTGGCCGCGGCAGCCGGGCTGGCGCCGGCGGTCTGGCTTCCCCCGACGAGGGCGCCGGCGGCGAGTCCGAACGCGAGCAGTGTCGCGACGATGCGGCGGTTGCTGGTCAGTTCCATAGTTATCCCCTTGTGACAGCAGCATTCTGTGACGGCCGTCCACCCGTGCTGCGGCGAGTGGCGCCTGGTCTGAAAGCGGCGGGCTGCTATTTGAGGGCTGCCTCGAGCAGCTTCGCTTCGTAGCCAGTACCGAGAACCTTCGGGTGGAAGCTCTGCTGCGACACCGCGAAGATCGCGTCTGCGCCCTCGGTAACGGGGATGTTGAACCAGGCCTTCTCGCCGCTGCGCCGGGCACCGTAAAGGTTCGTGACGATCGGCAGAGTTGTGTGGATGGCTGGGTCTGCGCTGCAGACGTTGTGCCCCTTGAACACCGGCGCCGGGTCCATGAACACCATCTTCGCGCCCGCGTTCTGCGCCGTGATGCGATCCTTGATCGTTTGGTTCAGGTCGACGCCGAGCTGTACGAGCCACGCCTGGTCGGCTTCCTTCATCCCCGCGACGCATTTGACGCCGTCCTCGAAAATGTTCGGATAGCCCATCACCGCGATCTTGGCGTTTGGTGCTTGCCGCCTGATCTCGGTGTAGGTGGCGTCGAGGCGGCCCTTGAGAATGTCGAGTGCCGCGTATGCGGAAGGCTTCTGCTTGTCTTCGCAGACACCCTTGAAGATGCAACCGCGGATGATGTCGCCAAACCCGATGTCGTTCCCCCCGATGGACATCGTCACCAGGGTGGTGTTCTCATCGAGGTACCCCTGCGACAGCTGCGGTGGTTCCCATTGCTTCGTCGTCAGCAGATTCGTCGCTTGCGCGCCCGAGCACGCCACGGAGTGGTAGTCCAGCGTGGCGTCGCGTGTGCTGTCGCGGCTGGCCACAGTGGCTGTCGCTCCGGGCAAGACGGCCCGGTTGGTCCAGGAGTTCACCGAGCGGTGGCATGCGTTTTGGTAGTAGGTATCATCACCGTTGGTGTCGCTGACCGGGATGTAGCCGCCAGGGGTGTCACCTGGCGCTCCCTCGCCCGAGGAGTACGAGTCGCCGATGTTGACCACGATGTCCTTCGGTTTCGCGGACAGCGGCTCGAATGCGACGGCGTCCCACGCGACGTCGTCTCGTGCGGCGTTGTCGTCGGCGTCGTTCGTAATGTTCGACAGCGATACCGACGGTGTGCCATTGAACTGGAACACCCCAACGGATGACCACTTGTTGGACCAGTTGCGTTGTGGGAGCACACGGGTTTTGGTGCGTCCGTCGCCAAGATTGATGTCGTAGCGGGCGTCTTTCGCCCATGCCCCGTTGTCCGGGGTGTGGATCCAGACTCTTCCCCACTGTTTGAGACTGCCGCCGAGCGTCCACGTGCCAGTCACGGAAGAGGCCGGGGTGTTGTTGGATGCCCACGTGTGGGTGAAGTAGAAGTGATCGTTGAAGCCGCCGCCGAGCTGGTGCGTGTCGATCTTCGACGGGTACGAACCGGATGCACCGGCAGCACCGAAGTCGAATCGGAATGACCCCTCTGTGGCTACTCGAGAGCATCCAGCTCTCGTCGGGTTGGCGGTGAGGGTTCCCGCGTCCGGCGTGATCGGGACGTCGTCAATGACTCGCGCGGTACTCGGCAGACCGGTACGGGTGCAGGCAGGCGGGAAGCTTTCCCCGTTGGGCTGTTCGGTCATGTAGTCGGCAGCGGGGGCGAACCGGTAGAGCTCGTTGCCGCAGGTGGTGTCGCAGTCCTTCTTCCAGGTCGCGTTTCCATGCCACCAGCAGTGCAGGTCGGAGCGGGAGCAGTAGCCGGTGTAGATCGGTGCGCACTCGTTTACGCCCTGCTGGCAGAAGGTTGTCAGCGGGGGCTTCACCGCCGTGCGGTTCTTCGGAGCGGTCTCGTCGGTGCCGTTCCACCAGGCGGTGCGGTACCCGCCCACTTCGGTCGGCGGTGCGTCGGCGGTCTGCTTCTCGGTTAAGGTCAGCGAGTTCGCCGCGAACCCCATGATCTTCTCTGGGTAGGGCCAGTCCTGTGGGTGTGCGGCGTCCGCCGCGTTGCCATCGAGGAAGGCCTTCCGGTTCGCCGGGTAGGCCGGATTGACCGGGTTGTTCAGCCAGCCAAGCCCCCACGCGCCGTTCGACTCGGGCTCTCCCTTCGCGTGGTAGCCGGAGTTGTACGCCCAGGCCGCTGCAAACCAGTTCTCGATCTTCGTCGGGTCGCCGTTGTTGATGGTGGTGCCGTCGGCGCGGCTCTGGTTCCACTTGTCCGTCAGGATCTGCGCCGCAGCAGCGATGTTCACCGTGTAGTCGAGGGCGATGGCTTGCTGCTTCGCGACCGGAAGTGCGGTAACGCGGCCTTGCTCGCGGCCGGCGAGACGCATCCCGTCGGTGACCTGCCCGACTCCATAGCCGCAGTCGGCGTTCGAGAAGTCCACCGCCCAGAACGCGTTGTCATTCACACCTGCGGCCTGCGGGTTGCCGTAGAACACGCCAATCTGCGGGTTCCCGGTCGCTCCAGGCTTCGTATAGCGGGACGCTTGCCACAAATTAGACTCCTGCGCGAGGATCCCGAGGAGCACCTGCGAGGGGATGCGTCCGCCGCCGGAGAGCGCCTTCGTCGGGAACAGGTCTGCTGGCTTGTACGCGGCCATGCCGGTGCTGTTCCAGTTCGCGGGGCGAGAGATGGTCAGCTGGCCGGAGACGATCCGGTTGACGGCCCACTCGACCTGCCGCGGCTTGGGCTGCAGCGCCTGTGCGCGCGGGTCGTTGCGGGGCACCGCGCACGTGCGCTCCGTTTCGGATGGATTCGACTTCGAGCCCACCGCAGCCGCGGCGACCCGAGACCGTGATGCGGCAGGAGAACCGACTGGCGAAGAAGTCACGTCCCCGCCCGCCGGAGGGACTTCGAGCGTTGTGGCTTTCCCCGTCTCGAGAGACTGCACCCCGATCGTTGCGTCACCAGCGGCGCTACCACCAAGGGTGGACGGGGATGCCGCGTCGCTTGTCGCCACTAGCCCCGTCGTCGAGATGTCCGCACCCGGCTGCACCTCTGGTGCCGTACGGATCCCATCCGGGACCGAACCAGCTGCCTTGAGGTCGCCGAGGACGTAGGTGTGGCCGCGGGAATCCGCTGCAACCCCGACCTGTTCAAGTTTCCCGGAGCCAAGTGAGCGGAGCGCAGCCGTCCCCGTCGCGGGCACTGTCCCCGTCTTCACCGTGGCGGTCGCACCCTTGTACTCGGCATACGTCAGCCGACTTCCGGCGACGACCAAATCAAAGGCGGTACCGGTTGTCTTGGCGACCATTTCCACCGCACCACCGTCACGGACTCGAACAATCTTCCCAGCAGTGGCGCCGAGCACTGACCCGTCGGCAAGTGGCACGGGGGATGTCAGCTGCCGCGGGATGTCAGCCGTCCACTGGCTCGATTTGTCCACCGCGTCAAAGCTCGCAATTGACGTCGCATCGTCCACGGACCGCATCAAAGCGACTCGTTGCCCTGCTCCACAGCCCGGATTGGAATACGAGATGCTGTACCCCCGGCCGAGAGAGGACTGCTCCCCCGTCTTCGTGTCCACGACACTTGCCCAGGCACCCTCCCCGAACCCCTGCTCCGAGTTCGTCGTCGTCCGCGGGGCATAAACCACAACCATGCGCGACGCATCAGCGGTCAGGCAGAAGTTCCCAATCCACCGGTCCGTCTCAACACCCGGAACGGTGATCTGCGCCAACGTCTCCCAGCGGTACCCCGCCTTCGCGGTGCCGCGCACCACCGCGAGACCGTCAGCCGTCCCCACCAGCTGATACGCGGCATCTCCCGAGGACGCCCACTCAGATCCAAGAGCCTGACGCCGGTCGCCTTCCGGAACCTGCTGCGATGCATCCCCCTGGCTCTGAACCGGCGGCAACGAGGCGTCCGGATCCGCAGCAGGCGGCGCGGCAGCCAGTGCTGGACCTCCCGCAAACACTGCCACGCACGCCAGAACCGCCACTGCGGTGGTACGGAACGAACGGGGCTGCTGCAGGTTCGGTTGACTCCTGACCTGTGAGGACGTGCTCCTCGCTGGAAGGATGTCGATCATGCCCAGGCCCTATCCGGAGGAGTTCCGACGCGACGTGGTCGCGGTCGCTCGTCGCGGGGAGATCCCGTTGACGCAGGTCGCGAAGGACTTTGGGATCTCCGAAGGAACCGTGACGAACTGGTTGCGCCGCGCGGACGTCGACGACGGCGTCAAGCCCGGCGTCACGACCGTGGAGAACGCGGAGCTTCGAGAACTGCGGAAACGGAACCGGCTGCTTGAGCAGGAGAACGAGATCCTGCGCCGAGCGGCCGCGTATCTCTCGCAAGCGCACCTCCCAAAATGATGTACCCGCTGGTCCTCGAACTCGCCGCCGACCGGATCCCGGTCGCGGTGACCTGCCGGGTGCTGGGCTTCACAAAGCAGGCGTTCTGTGCCTGGCGGAAAGACCCCGTAAGTAGACGCGATTGGGTGAACGCCCACCTGACCAACGCCGCCGTCGACGCGCACCGGGACGACCCGACGTTCGGGTACCGGTTCATCGCCGACGACCTCGCCGCAGCCGGCCACCTCGTGTCGGAACGGCGCGTCTGGCGCCTGTGCTCACAGCAGCGACTCTGGTCTCTGCACGCGAAGAAGCGGGGTCTGAACCGGAAGGCGGGACCACCCGTGCACGACGACCGGGTGCAGCGTGCGTTCACAGCGCCGGACATCGACAAGCTGTGGCTGACTGACATCACCGAACACAACACGAGCGAGGGCAAGCTGTACCTCTGCGCCGTGAAAGACGCTTGCTCCCGACGCATCGTGGGGTACTCCATCGGCTCTCGGATGCGTTCCTCGCTCGCCGTCGCGGCGCTGCAGATGGCGATCTCTCGACGGAATCCGATCGGAACAGTGGTTCATTCCGATAGGGGCAGTCAGTTTCGTTCCAAGCGATTCGTCCGCGCGCTCAGCGACGCAGGACTGCTCGGCTCGATGGGTCGGGTCGGCGCGTGCGCCGACAACGCGGCGATGGAGTCCTTCTTCGCGCTCCTGCAGAAGAACGTCCTGAACCGGCGCCGGTGGGCGAGCAGGGAGCAGCTGCGCGTCGCGATCGTGCACTGGATCGAGGGGACCTACCACCGGAAGCGTCGACAGCGGGGCCTCGGGAAGTTGACGCCCATCGAGTACGAAGCAATCATCAACCCACAGGTCGCACTCGCGGCCTAAACGGACGAGTCAACGAAAGCTGCAGCAGTCCCAACGTCGACGCAACCACAACTCAGCCATCTCTCCCCCAAATGACGCCCACACGGCCCTGCCCATGCTGGACGTGCCTCAGATCTCTACTAACCGGCCCAATGACTCATGGCCGCACGCACAACGTGCGACAACACGAAGTTCCAAACGGCAATCAACCCCACGGCCACAACAACACCGATACCCGCAAGCAAGCCCACCGCACCGAGGACTCGACGAGAGGTTTGCGCCTGCTCCGGCGCAGAAACCACTGACCCGGGCGACTCAGCAACGAGGCGCTCAAGCCGTTCCGCGGGCTGGTCCTCAGCGCCAGCCCCCCGATCCGTCCCCATGACACTCACCTTCGACCCCAACCTGTGGATCTGTCAAGAGACGAGCAAGAAAGGCGATGCGGAGATCAGGGCGACAGGCGTGCGTCGTCCCACCCGCGCAAGCGGATAGGGCAAATCCCTCAGCTCAAGGGGAGGAAGAAGAAGTCCAGTAGCCGATTTCGATCCGGGCGTCGGCGGGCGGGACCGGCTTACCGTGAGGCAGCCTCCTAGGCTTGCAGGGTGACTACCAACGTCGAGCCGCGTCCTTTCCGTCCTGAGGACGCAGTGGAGCTGACGGCTCTTCTGAACTCGGCCTACCGAGAGCTTCAAGATGCGGGATTGAACTTCACCGCAGCGACCCAGGACGTCGAGACGACCCGTCAGCGGGTGGCAGGGGGCGTCTGCTGGATTGTGGAGAACGACGGCCGTGTCGCAGCGAGCATGACGATGTCCGCGCCTCCACCGGACGACGTCCGTTCACTGTCGGAGCATGCTCAGAAGCCAGGCACCGGATGGCTGTGCCAAGTGGCGGTCGGGCCGGAACTGCGCGGTCGCGCCGTCGCCAGAACGCTGTTCGACGTCGCGTGCGCGTGGGCCGCGAGGAACGGTATCACGCGGATTGGACTCGACACTGCGGCACCGGCCGAGCACCTTGTCGCCATGTACGCGCGTTGGGGATTCGAGCACGTCGACGACGTGCGCTTCCCCGGTAAGCGCTACGGCAGCATCGTTATGACACGAAGTGTGACCGGCTCATAGAACCGGCCCAAATGTCTCAGTAGCCGATGCGCTACTGGACGCCGGAACTCATCTGGCCTCGTCGGCCCACACGTGTCGAGGGACCTCAGCATCATGTTGCGCGCCGGTAGCGGCTACGGGGCGTATGAACCACTCACTGGAGTGAGCAGCTGCCCGCCGTTCAGGATCAATACGAACGCGATCCCAGCCGCGGAGGCGACAGCAACTGCAACCAGGGTTGCGATCATTCCCGTCCACCGGTGGCACCGTCCCTTGACTGCTACCGCGCCAAGGACGACCAGTCCGAGGACATGGGTGAGCGCCAGCGGGTTGCCGCCCACGAGCAGCGTCGTGCCAGCCATCGTGGTGCCCGCAACAACGGCCTTCGGCTGTTCTGTAGCTTCCTCTAACGAGGCAAGACTGAGCCACAACCACGCGCCGGCCATGATGGGCAGCCCGACCACCGCGAGTCCCCAGAACAACACCGCACTTGGTGTTGACTTCCAGCCGTGCTGGGTAGGCGGACCCTGCAAGTCTCGCTCTCGCATGGTCAGTACACGCCGTCTGGGTATGGCTGGTCGCACTGCTCCGTTGTATGACCCGGTCCGACCATCCGGCGAATAGTGAGCTGCTGGCCGACCGCAAGCTCGTGCCCATATACCTCTGGGTCTTCATTGGCCAGGTAAATGTCGGCAGTGCAGAGACCGAAACGCGCAGCAATTCCTGTCACGGCGTCCCCCGATGCCACGGTGTAGACGAATGATGAGGGACCGCCGGTGACGCTTCCATTCGCCGTCACGGTCCTCTCGTGATCTTCGGCCGGAGCACTCTCGGAGACCGCAGATGCCGAAGCCAACGGTTGGTCGGAGGATGGGGCCGGAGTGACGTCAGGCTTGGAACTGTCAGTGCAACCGACAACGGTGCAAGCGAGAACGGCCATCACTGCAACCGACACGATCCTGCGCATCGAGATCCCCCATCTCGTCCGCTTCGGCGTTCGCACCGACTCTACCGGGGCCGCCGAGTGACGGCAGGTGAGGTCGGATCGGCTGCCGATAGGGATCCACAACCGGGCGGGGCTGACGGCCCTGACCGTGTCCTGCATGACGAGCGCTCAACGGTCCGGCAGGAGTGACATGTGTCGTGGCTACTTCTTCTCGTACTTGCTCCAGTAGCGGGCGAGCGCCGCTTGGCCCGGTCGAGCCGTGGTGAACACGACTAGAGCGAACCCGGCGAAGATGACGAGAAAAGCCACCAGACGGTCGAGCCTGCTGTCCGAGTGGGCCATCAACACGAAGCCGATGATGATGACCAGTGCACCCAGCGTCACGAGTACAACGCGTCGAGGGGTCATGCCGCGAATCTATCGTCGCCGTCATGAGCTGGTGTCCGACTCGCCTCGATGGACAAAGGCACTCGTTCGGTGACGAGCCCCGGTAGGAACGTCTCGTAAGCCGGTCCCGTCGCGCAACGCGGTGTCTGAATCGACCGGGCCGCAGGGGTCAGAAGACCCATGTCGCACACGGGTGGTCCGCTAAACGTCGCAGTGAGGCACCCCATGCGTACGACCCAACGACAGCCATGAGAACGAAGAAGCCCACCGAGATCCTCGGTGGGCTTCCGTCGTCGTGTCGGACACGTTTCGGTCGGGCTGACAGGATTTGAACCTGCGACCCCTTGACCCCCAGTCAAGTGCGCTACCAAGCTGCGCCACAGCCCGCGAGTTCCGAAGAACTCAGGATCCCGGAGGATCCTCGCCCACGTCCGACCGGAGCGCGAGCGACCGGTCCAGCATAGCGGACGTCAGACCCCCTCCGTGCCACGGCGAGTCGGAGCAACGCGACCCGAACGACACGCTCAGCCCGGCCGCACCACCTCCCGCCGCGCCGCCAACCACGGCAACCCGAGCCCGACGAGCAACCCGCCGGACCCGTCCGCCGCCAGGTCCCCGATCGTGTCGTCGTACCCGACGAAGATCTTCGAGTCGACGAAGTTGTGCCCGAGCCACTCCCCCATCTCCCAGACCGCCCCGACCGCGAGTCCCGCACACAGCGCGAGCACCGCGACGACCACCCGGCGCTCGGCGTGCGGGGCCGGTACCGCCCGCAGATCGGCACCGATGACGTAGAGCACCGCCGCGAGCAGCCCCGTCAGCACGACGTGCATGAACTTGTCCCACAGGAAGACCGTCGTGTACCACTCGAGCACGCTCGACCACCCGGCGAGGAGCACGAGCACGCACACCGCCACGTCGAACGCCGGTCGCAGCCCGAGCATCCGCGGCACCACGACACCGAGCAGCGCCAGCGCCATGACCGGGAACGCCGTCCCGCCCCACCCGACACTCGCCACGACGACACTCAGGAGCGTCAGCGCCCGCACCACGTCGGCCACCAGGAACCGCGGCCGCAGGAACGTCGGTCCGAGCGTGGCGATCACGACGCCCACCGCACGACCGCGTGCACGGCGGCGTGGTCGGACGGCCACACGCCGCCCGGCCGCCGCACGTCGACCGCGACGCGGTCCACCTCCGCCTCGGACGTCACGAGCACCCCGTCGATCCGCCGGCCACCGACACGCGGACTCCCGTAGTGCGGGTACGTCCCGTAGGGCTCACCCACCTGCCTGGAGGCCCGCCCCCAGCTGTCCTCGACCCCCGCCTCCGCCAGGGCTCGCCATGGTGCGGAACCGGCGGGGCTGTTCCAGTCGGCCATGACCACGGCGGGCAGGCCGCGCTGTCGGACGATCCGGCCGAGCAGTTCGGCGGACCGCAGTCGGGCCCACGGCGAGGCGACGTCGAGGTGGGTGGCGATCGCCAGGAACCGGATGCCCGTCGCGCGGTCGTCGACGACGGCTCCGACGGCGTGCCGGGGGAAGGACGTGGCCCACGACCGCGAGCCGGGGCGGTGGGGCGTCCGGGAGAGCGCCCAGGTACGGCGTTCGACGACGTCGAGGCGGGAGCGGTCGAGGAACAGCCCGACCTGTTCGCCACCGCCGCGCGCTCCCCGTCCGGCCAGGACGGGCTCCCAACCCGACCCCAGGCCGGCGGTGAGGTCGTCCGCCTGCGTGGGCAGGTCCTCCTGGACGGCGAGGACGGTGGGCGCTTCGGACGTGACGAGCGCGAGCACGGCGTCGCGGCGGCGCTCCCAAGCATCGGGGTGGGTCGGCTGTCGCGGCACGCGGCGACGCACGTTGAACGTCATGCAGTGCACCTCGGGCGACCGGACGGGTCCGATGAGCGGGCGGTCGTCGGGGTGGTGGGGCATGCCTCCCTTCTACGAGACGACACCCGTCGGATTCCCAGGGACCTCTCCGTCTGGCTCGTATGGTGGCTCGATGCGTTCTCGTTCCACCCCTCGTCTCCTGGTCGCGATCGCGGTCTCCGGCCTGCTGCTCGGAGCCGCCGGGTGCACGTCGAGCGGACCGGACACGAGCCGCCCGACCCTGGCGAAGGCCTCGGCCGACACCGTCACGGTGGCCGATGCCTCGGACGCCGCAGCCCGGTCGGTCCGCGTCAGCAAGGCGTTGTTCGCAAGTGCCCCGGGAGCGGTCGTGGCCCGGGCCGGCGACACCGACGGCATCCGCGATGCGGCGAAGGCTGCGGCGAGCGCCCACGTCCCGGTGCTGGTGACGGCCAAGGACACGAGCGCTGCCGTCGCCCGCGAGCTCGACCGGCTCGGTGCCGACTGGTACCAGGCCGAGGGCGACGTGTCGGTCGACACGGACGTCGAACAGCGGCAGGCGCCGGACGGCGGTGACGCGCCGGAGTCGACCCGGGCCTCCCGGCAGGCGACCGTGGTTGTGGCGGACGCGAGTGCGGACGCTGCTGCCGTGGCGACCGCGAAGGCCGCCGGCGCTCGCGTCGTGACCATGCCGGAGGGCGTGACCGACCCGGCTGCCGCACCCGACGTGGTGACGGCGCTGCACGAGCGGACGAAGCACCCGACCGTCCTGGTCGGTGCGGCGTTCGAGGCCCTGCCGGATCCGGAGTGGACGGTGCGGGCGGCCGAGGGCGGGTTCCAGCTGCGGAACGGCGGCCAGCGGCCGTTCGACGGGCACCGGTACGTCGCGCTGTACGGGGCTCCCGGGGCCCCGGCGCTGGGCGTGCTCGGCGAGCAGGGGCCGAAGGAGACCGTGCAGCGTGCCGAGCAGGTCGCGAAGCCGTACCGGGCGGAGTCCGACGAGCTCGTGACGCCCGCGATGGAGGTCATCGCGACCGTCGCCGCGGGGGACGCCGGAGCCGACGGCGACTACTCGACCGAGCTGCCGGTGTCGACGCTCGAGCCCTACGTCGACGCCGCGCACGAGGCGGACATGCCGGTGATCATCGACCTGCAGCCCGGGCGGTCGGACTTCCTGTCGCAGGCCAAGAAGTACGAGTCGCTGCTCAAGAAGCCCGGCGTCTGGCTGGCGCTCGACCCGGAGTGGCGGCTGACGAAGGACCAGGTGCCGCTCAAGCAGATCGGGAGTGTCTCGGCGTCCGAGGTGAACGAGGTGTCCTCGTGGCTGGCTGCCCTCGTGAAGGAGGAGGGGCTGCCGCCGAAAGCCCTCGTGCTGCACCAGTTCCGGCTGTCGATGATCCAGGACCGCTCCGCACTGCAGACCCACCCGGAGCTCGACATGCTCGTGCACGTCGACGGGCAGGGGTCGCAGCCGGACAAGCAGGCGACGTGGAAGGCACTGCACCAGGGCGCGCCGGAGGGGTTGCACTGGGGCTGGAAGAACTTCACCGACGAGGACACGCCCATGCTGACGCCCGCGCAGACGATGCAGGACGTGCAGCCGACACCGTCGTTGGTCACCTACCAGTAGGGCCCGGTTGGTCCGGTTGTCCACAGCAGGGAGGCGCGACCCGCGTTTCGTCGGTCGGTGCTGACAGCATGGGGGCATGTCTGGTCTTGGTGTCGGGTCCACCGCGTCGTCTTCCGTGTCACCCTCTGCGGACATCGCCGCCGAGGCGCAGCAGGCGCTCGCTGCGCTCACGGGGCGCCCCGACGCGGTGTTCCACCCCGGCCAGCTCGAGGCGATCTCGGCGCTGGTCGAGCACCGGCAGCGCGCCCTGGTCGTGCAGCGCACCGGGTGGGGCAAGTCGGCCGTGTACTTCCTGGCGACGCTGCTGCTGCGCCGACGCGGGGGCGGCCCGACGGTGCTGGTGTCGCCGCTGCTCGCCCTGATGCGCGACCAGGTCGCCGCCGCCGCGCGGGCCGGGGTCCGCGCGGTGTCGATCAACTCCGCGAACGCCCACGAGTGGGGCGAGACCCAGGCTGCCCTCGCCCGTGACGAGGTCGACGTGCTCCTCGTCTCCCCCGAGCGCCTGAACAACCCGAAGTTCCGCGACGAGCAGATGCCGACCCTGATCGCCCGGATGGGCATGCTCGTGGTCGACGAAGCGCACTGCATCTCGGACTGGGGCCACGACTTCCGGCCGGACTACCGCCGACTGGCCGAGCTCATCCGGTCGCTCCCCCACGGCGTCCCCGTCCTGGCGACCACTGCGACGGCGAACGAGCGCGTGGTCGAGGACGTCGCCGAACAGCTCACCGCTGGCCCGGCCGACCCGGTGTTCACGATCCGTGGGTCGCTCGCCCGCAAGTCCCTGCGCCTCGGTGTGCTGACGCTGCCCGATGCCCGGCAGCGCCTCGGCTGGCTCCTCGCGCACCTCGGCGACCTGCCCGGCAGCGGCATCATCTACACGCTCACCGTCTCGGCGGCCGAGGACATCGCCCGGCTGCTCCGCGACAACGGGTACGCCGTCCGCGCCTACACGGGGCGCACCGACACCGACGAGCGCGAACAGCTCGAACAGCAGCTCAAGGGCAACGAGCTCAAGGCCCTGGTCGCCACGAGTGCGCTCGGCATGGGGTTCGACAAGCCCGACCTCGGGTTCGTCGTGCACGTCGGCGCTCCCTCGTCGCCCGTCGCCTACTACCAGCAGATCGGTCGTGCGGGTCGTGCGACCGACAACGCCGACGTCCTGCTCCTGCCCGGGCGTGAGGACCGCGAGATCTGGCAGTACTTCGCCAGCGCCTCGATGCCGACCGAGGCCCGTGCCGCCGCCGTGCTCGGCGCCCTGTCCACCGACACCGCGATGTCGACCGTGGCGCTCGAGGGCCTGGTCGACATCAAGCGCTCCACCCTCGAACTCCTGCTCAAGGTGCTCGACGTCGACGGCGCCGTCCGCCGCGTCACCGGCGGCTGGGTGTCGACCGGGCAGCCGTGGGAGTACGACGCGCCCCGGTACGAGCGGGTCGCAGCGGCCCGTGCCGCCGAGGCAGCGTCGATGCTCGACTACGAGTCCACCTCGGCCTGCCGCATGCAGCTGCTGCAGCAGGACCTCGACGACCCCTCGGCCGAGCCCTGTGGCCGGTGCGACAACTGCGCCGGTGCCTGGTTCCCGACCGCCGTGTCCGACACCGACTCGTCCGGGGCCGCGGCCGCGCTCGACAAGGTCGGCGTCGAGATCGCCCCGCGTGCCCAGTGGCCCTCGGGGATGTCGTCGCTCGGGGTCTCCGTGCGGGGCAAGATCGGCGCGGACGAGCTCGTGCAGCCCGGCCGTGCGGTGGCGCGTCTGACCGACCTCGGCTGGGGCGGTCCCCTGCGTGCGCTGTTCTCGCCGTCCACCCCCGATGCCCCGATCTCGCGGGAGCTCGTCGACGGCTGTGTCAGGGCGCTCAAGGACTGGCCGTGGGAGACCCGGCCGACCGGCGTCGTGGCGATGTCCTCGCGGTCACGGCCCGAGCTCGTGGGGTCCCTCGCCCAGGCGCTGTCCACCATCGGGCGGCTGCAGTTCCTCGGCACGCTCGGCCGCGCTGGCGGGACCCCTCGTGGCGACGGTGCGACGAACAGCGCCTACCGACTGTCCGGCGTGTGGGACACCTTCGTGGTCGATCCGTCGCTCGCCGCCGCCCTGCAGTCGCACGAGGGCCCGGTGCTGCTCGTGGACGACCTGGTCGACAGCCGGTGGACGATGACCGTCGCCGGCCGGGAGCTCCGGCGCGCCGGGGCCTCCGCCGTGCTCCCGTTCGCCCTGGCCACGGTGGCGTAGCCGGGCGCGCCGTCCCCGCACCTGTTTTGCGACACTCCACGCGTCGATCGACTCGTGTTCTGTCGCGGAGCCGGTCCACCCGCCGCCGGAGCCCTACCGCCGTGCGGGCTTCGGGAACGTGGCGCGCATGTGGTCGCTCGTCAGCACGTCGCCGATGCCGACCATGAGCACCGAGAACAGGATCTGCTCGATGACCATCCAGAACGGGTAGAGCCCGGGGATCGCCGCGACGATCAGCGTCACGATCGGGAAGATCCGGCTGAACAACCGCAGCCGCTGGTACGCCCAGTAGTACCCGAGCTGCGCCCGCCAGGCGAACACGTAGAGCGTCAGGGTGATGAGCAGCACCACGGTGGACCGGAACCACACCGCCCACGACAGGGACGCCCCCGCGCGGGTCAGCAGCACGGCGACCACGATGGCGGTGAGGCCGACGACCGTCTCCGCGACGAGCAGCCACCGGATCCACCGGAACGAGCGGACGGTGTCCGGGTGTTCGAGCATGTCCTCGCGGATCACGTACCCGGCCTGCCGGCCTCCGGCCAACCGGTCGAGGCGCAGACGGCACCACAAACGGTCGGCGAGCACACCGAGTCCGTCGTTCTGCTGCGTCACCAGTACATCGTGCCCCATCCCGGCGGTGGCGGCGGACGCGGCACAGCCACGAGCACCGACGCAGAACGACGCTGTCGACGTCGGACGACCACGACACAGTCGTTCTGCGTCGGCGCAACGCACCCCAACCCCGCCCAGCCTCACCCCGGCCCCGCTCAGTCCGACGGGACGAGTGCCGCACCACCCAGCACCGACCCGGTGTCGGCGTCGAGCAGGACCAGGGAGCGGACCTCGTCGGGCAGTGACCACGGGTCGCTGAGCACGACGGTCAGCCCCTGTTCGACCCCGGCAGCCTGGAACAGGTCGTAGGACTCCCCGGCGGGCGTCCACACCGGCTTCGAGCCACCGCGCACCGTCCCCGCGGACAGCACGACGTCGACCGGGCCGTCCCCGCCGGTCTCCAGGTGGTCGATCTGCACCGCGAGGGTCTCGTCGCCCGTGTTCCCGGCGATCCGGACGTGCCCGGAGGCCGCAGCCCCGATGCCGACGATGTCACCGGAGACCGGCGGGACGCGGCGCCACCACGGGTCGATGGGCGAACCGTCGACCGGACGGACGGGTTCCTGCTCGATCGGTTCCTCGAGGCCGTTGGACGGCGGCAGTCGGACGTCGGGCGACTGCGCCGGCTCGGAGGCCACGGAGTCGGCACGGGTGACCGAGTCGCCGTCGTCCGGCGCGTGCGAGATCGTCCACAGGGACACCGAACCCACGACGACCACACCGACGAGGACACCCACCAGGGCGAGCCGACGTCGGTCCGCTGCCCACGGCCCGGTACGCACGCACCCATGATGCCGCACCGGCGTGCAGGACCGGCTGCGGGCCTCCAGGCCGAACGAGAACGCAGAACGCAGAACGCGCCCCGACGGATCGAGGCGCGTTCTGCGTGACGGGTGGGAGCGCTCAGCGCTTCCGGCGCTCGCGCACCCGCATGTTGACGTTGATCGGCGTGCCGGAGAAGCCCCACACCTCGCGGAGTCGACGCGTGATGAAGCGTCGGTACTGCGGGTCGAGGAACGCCGACGTGAAGAGCACGAAGGTCGGCGGCTGGCTCGACGCCTGGGTCCCGAACAGGATGCGGGGCTGCTTGCCGCCGCGCACGGGGTGGGGGTGTTCCTGCACGAGCTCGGCGATGAAGGCGTTGACCTTGCCGGTCGGGATGCGGGTGTCCCACGATTCGAGGGCGGTCTCGAGCGCGGGCACGAGCTTCTCGAGGTGACGGCCGGTGCGGGCGGAGATGTTCACGCGCGGGGCCCAGGCGACGTGCGCCAGGTCCTGCTCGATCTCGCGCTCCAGGTAGCGGCGGCGCTCGTCGTCGAGCAGGTCCCACTTGTTGTAGGCCAGCACGAGGGCACGGCCGGACTCGAGGACGAGGTCGATGATGCGGAGGTCCTGCACGGACACCGGCTCGGTGACGTCGAGGACGACGACGGCGACCTCGGCCTTCTCGAGCGCGGCGGTGGTGCGGAGCGACGCGTAGAAGTCGGCGCCCTGCTGCATGTGGACGCGCTTCCGGATGCCGGCGGTGTCGACGAAGCGCCACACCTTGCCGCCGAGCTCGATCTGCTCGTCCACCGGGTCGCGGGTGGTGCCGGCGATGTCGTTCACGACGACCCGCTCTTCACCGGCGGCCTTGTTGAGCAGCGAGCTCTTGCCGACGTTCGGGCGGCCGAGGATGGCCACGCGGCGGGGGCCGCCGACCTCCTGCTTGGCGACGGCCGAGGTGTCGGGCAGCGTCTTGATGATCAGGTCGAGCAGGTCCGCGACGCCGCGGCCGTGCAGGGCCGACACCGGGTGCGGCTCGCCGAGCCCGAGGTTCCAGAGCTCGTAGGCGTCGAGTTCACGGCGCTCGTCGTCGGCCTTGTTCGCGACGACGATGACGGGGCGGTCGGTGCCGCGGAGCATCTTGACGACGTGCTCGTCGGTGGCGGTGATCCCGACCGTGACGTCCACGACGAACAGGACGGCGTCGGCGAGGTCGATCGCGACCTCGGCCTGCGCGGCGACCGAGGCGTTGATGCCCTCGGCGCCGGGCTCCCAGCCGCCGGTGTCGACGAGCGTGAAGCGCTTGTCGTTCCAGTCGGCCTTGTAGCTGACGCGGTCGCGGGTGACGCCGGGGACGTCCTGCACGACGGCCTCACGACGACCGAGGATGCGGTTCACGAGCGCGGACTTGCCGACGTTCGGACGGCCGACGATCGCGAGCACCGGGTAGGCGGGCAGGTAGTGGACGCCGTCCTCGCCGACCTGACCGGCCTCGAGCAGGGCGAGGTCCTCGTCCTCGAGGTCGTACTCCTCGAGTCCGGCGCGGAGCGCGGTCGCGCGCTGCTCGGCCTCGGCCTCGTCGAGTCCGGCGAGCCGCTCGCCGAGGGCGTCGTCGTACCGGGGGAAGTCGTCGTTGTCCGGGTTGTCCAGCTGAGCCATCTTGGGTTCCTCGCGAGCGGCCGGGGCCGCGGTGTCGGTGGCCGTTGCCGGCCGGGGCCGGGGGTCCGGCCGTGGTGTGACCAGGCGGCCGAGGCCGTCCGGTCGTGCGTCAGTGCGTGGCCGCGCGGGCCAGGTCGACGACCGCCTGCACGGTCTGGTCGAAGTCGAGGTCGGTGGAGTCGAGCGTCGTGACGCCGTCGGCGGCGTTCATGAAGTCGACGACCTTCGCGTCCGCCGCGTCGCGACGAGCGAGTGCTGCGGAGGTCTCGGCGGCCGACTGGGTCGTGACCTCTGCCGAGCGTCGGGCCATTCTAACGGACTCGTCGGCCGTCAGCAGGATCCGGACCTCGGCGTCGGGTGCGACGACCGTGGTGATGTCCCGGCCCTCGGTGATGATGCCCGGGGCATCGGTCTTCCGCATCACGTTCCGGAACAGCTGGACCAGGCGCTTCCGGACGTCCGGGAGCTTCGCGATGTGGGCGACCGCGCCGGTGACGTCGGGGGTGCGGATGGCCTCGGTCACGTCGGTCTCCCCCACCTTGACGTAGTAGTCGTCGGGATCGGTGCCGATGGCGTAGTCGAAGGTGTCCCAGCTCGCCAGGATCGCCGCGGCGTCGTCGAGGTCGACCCGCTGCTGCAGGGCGTGCCACGCGAGTGCACGGTAGGCGGCGCCGGTGTCCTGGTAGCCGTAGCCCAGGGCGCGGGCTGCCGCACGGGAGACGCTCGACTTGCCGCTGCCGGCGGGGCCGTCGACCGCGATGACGATCTTCGCCACGTAGGCGCCGTCGGCCAGGCCGGACGGCATCGGGGCGCTGGTCGAACCGGGCTCCCCGCCGGGTTCGCCGAGGCCGCCGGCCGGACCACCGAGCGGACCGCCCTCAGCGCCGCCGCGTGCCCCGTCACCGGGCGTCGGCGTCGGCAAGCCCGAGTCGGGCCCGTCGGTCCCACCGGCCGGAGCGCGTCCACTGATCACGCCGGAGTCGTTCGTGTCGTCGTTCAGGCCCATGCTGCTGCGATCCTCCATCCGCGCCCCTCGAGTTCCTCGACGAGTCGCTGTTCCTGCTCGGGCAGCACCGACACCTCGACGATGCCGATCTGTGCGCCCGGTGAGTGCTCGAGGCGCATGTCCTCGAGGTTGATGCCGATCTCCCCGATGAACGTCAGGAGCGCGGCGATCTGCCCGGGGGTGTCGTCGACGAGGACGACCACCTGGGCGAAGCGCTTGGTGGTGCCGTGCTTGCCCGGCAGCCGTTCGACGCCGCGGTTGCCGTCGGCGATGGTCTCGGCGATGGTGCGCGGCGATCCGGCACCGTCCGGGTCGCCGAGGGCGTCGATCACGCGGGACAGGTCGTCGCGCAGGTCGGTGAGCACCGGCCGGATGTGCCCGGCGTTCGCCCCGATGATCTGCACCCAGAGCCCGGGGTCGCTCGCGGCGATCCGGGTGACGTCGCGCACGCCGCCGCCGGCCAGGCCGAGCGACCCGTCGGGGGCGTCCCGCAGGCGCGATGCCATCAGCGTCGACACGAGCTGCGGTGCGTGCGAGACGTACGCCACGGCGAGATCGTGCGACTCGGGGTCCATCGGCACGACGGTGGCGCCGAGGTCGAGCGCGAGGTCCTCGACCGCCGCGGCACGCTGGTACGTGATGCCGTCGTGCCCGGCGATCACCCACGGGCGCCCGAAGAACAGGTCGGCGCGGGCGGCCGTCGGCCCGCTGCGCTCACGCCCCGCCATCGGGTGCGAACCGATGTACCGGGAGACGTCGGCGCCGGCCGCCACCAGGGCGGCGAGCGGCCCGGACTTCACGCTGGCGACGTCGGTCACCACGGCGTCCGGGTACGCGGCGAGTTCACGCTCCACCACGGTCGCGACGACGTCCGGCGGCACCGCGACGACGACGAGCTCCGGCTGGTCGCCCGCCTCCGGTCGACGCCCGGCGCCGTAGTCCACGGCGAGCGCCAGCGCGGCGGGTGAGACGTCGTCGAGGACGACGTCCACGCCCTTCTCGCGCAGGGCGAGACCGATCGAGGCGCCGAGCAGCCCGGCACCGACGATGCGGACCGGGCCGCGCAGACGGCGGTCGATGTCGGTCGGGGTCACGTCGGTCACCGGGCCAGCCTACCGATCGAGGCTCGGGCATCGGTCGATGCCCGAGCCTCGGGGTCGGTCAGTCCGCCGACTCGTCCTCGTACTCGTCGTCGTCCTGGTCGAGCGCGACGTCGCGGTCGTCACGAGCGGACGGCTTCGCGTCACGGACGGTGCTGAGCAGCTTGCCGACCTCGACCGTACCGAGCTCGCGCATCTTGCCCGGCGGCAGGCTGCCCAGGTGCAGCGGTCCGAACGACCGGCGGACGAGTTCGAGGACGGGGTGGTCGACGGCCTCGAGCATGCGACGGACGATGCGGTTGCGGCCGGAGTGCAGCGTGATCTCGACGAGCGACTCACCCCGCGAGGACTCGAGCAACCGCACCTTGTCGGCCTTGATCGGACCGTCCTCGAGCTCGACGCCCTCGGTCAGGCGCTGCACCACGGCGGGGTTCACGTTGCCGTGGACCTTCGCGATGTACGTCTTCTGCACACCGAACGACGGGTGCGCGAGCACGTGTGCCAGGTCGCCGTCGTTCGTCAGGACGAGCAGCCCGGAGGTCTCGGTGTCGAGACGGCCGACGTTGAACAGGCGCTCCTCGTAGCGGTCCACGAACTCGGTCAGGTCGCGGCGACCGCGCTCGTCCTGCAGGCTCGAGACGACACCGGTCGGCTTGTTCAGCACGATGTAGCGCCGCGACGAGTCGATCTGCACGGGCACGCCGTCGACGCTGATCGCGTCCTTCTCGGGGTCGACGCGACGCCCGAGGGCGTCCACGACCTCGCCGTTGACCGTCACGCGGCCCTCGACGATCAGGTTCTCCGCGACCCGGCGGGATGCGACGCCGGCAGCGGCGATCACCTTCTGCAGGCGCTCACCCTCTGCCTGGAGGCCCGGCTCGGCCCCGGCAGGAGCCGTTCCGTCCGCCGCGTCCCAGTCCTCGATGATCGGCCGTTCGGGCGTGCCCTCGGCCGGGTTGCCCCGGTCGTCGCGCTGCCCGCTCGGCTTCGGCGTGGTGCGGTCGCTGTTGCGGACGCTCGTGGTGCCGCCGACGTAGCGGCGGCCGTTGTGCCAGACGCGGCTTTGCTGGCCGTCCGGCGTGCGGCGGTCGTCGCGGCCGCGGTCGTCGCGCCGGTCGTCGCGGGGAGCGGAGCTGCCACGGTCATCGCGACCCCGCCACCCACCGCGGTCGTCGCGGGGAGCGGAGCTGCCACGGTCATCGCGGCCCCGGTACCCACCACGGTCGTCGCGGGGAGCGGAGCTGCCACGGTCATCGCGGCCCCGGTACCCACCGCGGTCGTCGCGCGGAGCGGAGTTGCCGCGGTAGCCACCACGGTCACCGCCACCGGATCGATCGTCGCGACCCCGGTAGCCGCCTCGGTCGTCACGCGGTGCCGAAGCACCACGGTCGTCCCGGCCCCGGTACCCACCACGGTCGTCACGCGGAGCGGAGTTGCCGCGGTACCCACCACGGTCGTCGCGGGGTGCCGAGCTCCCACGGTCGTCGCGACCCCGGTAGCCACCACGGTCGTCACGCGGAGCGGAGCCCCGATAGCCACCACGGTCGTCGCGCGGCGCCGAAGCACCACGGTCGTCCCGGCCGCGGTACCCACCACGGTCGTCACGCGGAGCGGAGTTGCCGCGGTAGCCGCCGCGGTCACCACCACCGGAACGGTCGTCACGACCCCGGTAGCCACCACGGTCGTCACGCGGCGCCGAAGCCCCGCGGTACCCCCCACGGTCGCCACCGCGGTCGTCGCGCGGAGCGGACGCGCCACGGTCGTCGCGGCCGCGGTAGCCACCGCGATCGTCGCGCGGAGCGGAGTTGCCGCGGTACCCACCACGGTCGCCACCACCGGCACGGTCGTCACGACCCCGGTACCCACCACGGTCGTCACGCGGCGCCGAAGCCCCGCGGTACCCACCACGGTCGCCGCCGCGGTCGTCACGCGACGGGTACCCGCCACGACGGTCGTCGTCACGCGGCGGGCGTGCGCCCCCGCGGTCGTCGCGACCGTACCCGCCGGAGCGGCCACCGGCACTGGAACCGGCCCCGCCGCGTCCGCCGGCCGGGCGGCCGGAGCGATCCGGGCCTCCCGAGCGTCCGTTGCGGTCGTCTCGGTCTCGGGGCGCGCCGCGCCCCCGGTCGTCAAACCCTGCCATCGGGGATCCCTTCGTTCTGCTCGAAGCCGTCCGCACCGTCGTCCAGGAGGGGCGAGATGAGCGGCAGCTCGTCGAGCGAGTTGATGCCGAGCTGCTGCAGGAGCAGGTCGGACGTGACGTAGTTGATGGCGCCGGTCTCGGCGTCGGTGAACGACTCCTCGATGAGGCCGCGTGCCACCAGGGTTCGGACGACGCCGTCGACGTTGACGGCGCGGATCGCAGCGATCTGCGAGCGGGTGATCGGCTGCTTGTAGGCGACGACCGCCAGGGTCTCGAGTGCGGCCTGCGACAGCCGCGAGGGGCGCTCGGCCTCGACGAACTGCTCGACCACGGGGTCCAGGTCGGCGCGGACGTAGAAGCGCCAGCCGCCACCGACCTCGCGCAGTTCGAAGCCACGGCGGATCGTGCCGTCGACGCCGTCGAAGTCGGCGACCAGGCGTTCGATCGCCTGGCGGACGACGGGGACGGGCGACCCGACGGCAGCACCGAGGGCGACGAGTGACTGCGGCTGGTCGGCGATCATCAGGATGGCCTCGAGCTGCCGGTCGATGGGGATGGTGGGGTGGGACTGCGATGCGGTGCGCTCGTGGATCTCGTGCTCGATCGCGCGGGCGTCGGCCATCTCGTCAGCGCCGCCGGGTTCGGCGCTGGACGTGTCGTGCACGTCATCCGTCATAGTCGGCTCCCAGGTTCGCGAGGCTCTCGTCGGACCAGTCCTCGGCGGTCCACCGCAGTGTCAGCTCCCCGAGCGGCTCGAGCTGCTCGAACGAGATCGACGCGTTCCGGTACAGCTCGAGGATCGCGAGGAAGCGAGCCACCACGATACCCGTCTGGTCGACGCCCGCGACCAGTTCACGGAACGAGACGCCCTCACCATCGCGGGTGCGGAGGATCGAGACGACGATCGCGGCCTGCTCGCGGATGCTGATGAGCGGGGCGTGCAGGTGGTCGAGGCCGACGGTCGGGATCTCCCGCGGGGCGAAGGCCAGCGCGGCCAGTGCGGCGAAGTCCTGCACCGACAGGGTCCAGACGAGCTCCGGCGTCCGCGCGCGGAACCGCTCCTCGAGCCGGACGCTGCGGACGTGCCGGCGCGACTCGACGCCCCAGCGCTCCCCGAACCAGTCGGCGGCCTGCTTGAATGCCCGGTACTGCAGCAGTCGGGCGAACAGCAGGTCGCGGGCCTCGAGCAGGGCGACGTCCTCGGCGTCCACGAGCTCACCCTGGGGCAACAGCCCGACGATCTTCAGGTCGAGCAGGGTCGCCGCGACGACCAGGAACTCGCTGGCCTCGTCGAGCTCGTCGGCGGACTCGGCCTGCCGGACGTACTGGATGAACTCCCCCGTCACGGCACCGAGCGACACCTCGGTGATGTCGAGCTCGTGCTTCGTGATGAGCGACAGCAGGAGGTCGAACGGTCCGTCGAAGTTGGCGAGCCGGACCCGGAACCCCGCGTCAGGCGACGGCGCCACGCTGGACGAGCTCTCGTGCGAGCTGCCGGTAGGCGTGGGCGGCAGGGTGGTCCGGCGCGGTCTGCGTGATCGGACGTGCGGACACCGTGGCGTCCGGGAACTTCACGGTGCGGCCGATGACGGTGTCGAGCACGCGGTCGTCGAAGGTGTCGACGACCCGCTCCATGACCTCGCGCGAGTGCAGCGTGCGCGAGTCGTACATGGTCGCCAGGATGCCGTCGAGTTTGAGCGCCGGGTTGAGGCGGTCGCGCACCTTGTCGATCGTCTCGATGAGCAGCGCGACACCGCGGAGCGCGAAGAACTCGCACTCGAGCGGGATGAGCACGCCGTGCGCCGCGGTCAGGGCGTTCACGGTGAGCAGGCCGAGCGACGGCTGGCAGTCGACCAGGATCACGTCGTAGTCGTTCGCGACCTTGCGCAGCACGCTCGCCAGGATCTGCTCGCGGGCGACCTCGTTGACCAGGTGCACCTCGGCGGCGGACAGGTCGATGTTCGCCGGGATGACGTCGAGGCCGGGGGTGTTCGTCGGCTGGATGACCTGGTTCGGGTCCTTCACGGCACCCATGAGCAGGTCGTACACGGTGTGGATGTCGTGCGTCCTGACGCCGAGGCCCGCGGACAGCGCACCCTGCGGGTCGAAGTCGACGGCCAGGACCTTGCGGCCGTACTCGGCGAGCGCGGCGCCCAGGTTGATGGCCGTCGTGGTCTTGCCGACGCCGCCCTTCTGGTTGCAGAGCGCGATGATGCGGGCGGGGCCGGTGCTGTCGAGCTCCTCGGGCACGGGGAAGTCCCGGACGGGACGCCCCGTCGGACCGTGGGTGGTCGCGCCGGTGGGGTTGGTCGTCGGGTTCGGGCTCACCCCGTCATCGTACCGGCGACCTCGGGCTGGGCCGGGTCGCACCGCCGCACTGCTGCTCGTCAGGCAGCGCGCAGGGCGACGCGCATGCTGTCGACCCGCTCCGCGATCACGGGGTCGGTCGACCACCGCTGCTGCAGCCGCCCGACCAGCTCGCCGACCTGCTCGCGATCGAGCCCCGGGTGCAGCGCCAGGCCCACCGTCAACTCCGGCCCGGCGAACCGGCCGACCGGGTCGCCCGGCGCGAGTTCCACACGGGCGACGCTGGGCTCCCCCTCGACCGAGGCCGCGAAGGCGCGGGCCACCTCGGGGTCCTCGAAGCACGGGGTCCACGGCAGGTCCTGCCCGAGCGCCCACACGGCCGGACGACGCAGCACGAACTCGGTCGGGGACTTCGGGTCGAGCACGACGAGCTGGGTGTCCTCGCTCGCTGCGGCCATCGCCACACGGCGGGACTCCACCGGCACCGGGCGCGCGTCCGGGTCCCACGCGTGCATGGCGTCGACCGAGGTGAACGCCGGCATCACGCTGCGACCGTCCGGACCGGCGACCGTCACGATCGAGAGTTCCTGGGTCTTGTCGACGAGCTTGCCCTGATCGGTCTCCCCCACGTCGCCCGCCTCGGCGATGAGGGGGATGAGCAGCCGGGCGGTCCGGAGCGCCTCGACGATCGCCGCCTGGGACGCACCCCCGGCGATCGCACCGATGGCCGCGACCACCGCGGGATCGGCGAGTCCGTCGTCGTCCGCGAACGCGGTGTCGTGGTGGTCGAACGTGCGACCTTCCCACGAGAAGCCCGCCGAGTCCGCCGCCCCACCGGGGGTGTGCGCGTCGTCGGCCTCCGGCCCGGTGCCGCGGCCGTTCGAGATCCCCGCCACGGCGCTACTCAGAGGCGATGTCGAGTGCGGCCGGCAGCGTGAACGCCCCGGAGTACAGCGCCTTGCCGATGATCGCGCCCTCGAGCCCGTACGGCACGAGTTCGCGGAGCGCACGGAGGTCGTCGAGCGTCGAGATCCCGCCGGAGGCCACCACGGGCTGGTCGGTCCGGTCGCACACCTGGCGGAGCAGTTCGACGTTGGGCCCCTGCAGCGTGCCGTCCTTCGTGACGTCGGTCACCACGTAGCGGGCGCACCCGGCGGCCTCCAGCCGGTCGAGCACCTCCCACAGGTCACCGGCGTCCTCGGTCCAGCCGCGGCTCGACAGCGTGGTGCCGCGGACGTCCAGCCCGACGGCGATCTGCTCGCCGTACTCACCGATCACCCGCGCTGCCCAGTCCGGGTTCTCGAGCGCCGCGGTGCCGAGGTTCACGCGCGCCGCACCGGTCGCCAGTGCCGCTTCGAGCGAGGCATCGTCGCGGATCCCGCCGGACAGCTCGACCGAGACACCCTCGACCTCGCGGACGGCGTGCGCGATCACGCGGCGGTTGTCGCCACGACCGAAGGCCGCGTCGAGGTCGACGAGGTGGATCCACTCGGCGCCCTGGTCACGCCAGGTCCGGGCAGCGGCGACGGGGTCGCCGTAGCCGGTCTCGCTCCCCGCCTCGCCCTGGGTGAGTCGCACGGCCTGTCCGTCGACGACGTCGACAGCCGGCAGCAGGACGAGGGGCGGGGTGTCGGTGAGGTCGGTCATGGTCCTGTCGGTTTCGTTGCGGTGGAGAAGGGGCTGCGGACAGCCGGGAGGCCCGGTGCGCGTCCGGCGCGGCCGTCGCGCCCGGTGCCGGCCGGGTTCAGAGCGTGCGGACCCAGTTGGAGAGCAGGCGGATGCCCGGCTCGCCGGACTTCTCGGGGTGGAACTGCGTGGCGGTGAGCGGCCCGTTCTCGACCGCGGCGATGAACGGCTGCCCGTGCTCGGCCCAGGTCAGACGGGGCGCGCGGAACGGCCCGTACGCCTCGAGCGGGAAGTCGGTCACGCCGTAGGAGTGCACGAAGTAGAAGCGCTCGTCGTGCAGCCCGTCGAACAGCACGGAGTCCTCGGGGGCCTGCACGGTGTTCCAGCCCATGTGCGGCAGCACCTCGGCCTGGATCTCCTGCACGGTGCCCGGCCACTGGCCGAGCCCTTCGACATCGGCACCACGCTCGATGCCCCGCGAGAACAGGACCTGCATGCCGACGCAGATGCCGAGCACGGGTCGCCCGCCGGCCAGACGGTGGTCGACGATCTCGCCGCCCTGCACGCCCTCGAGCTGGTCGATCACGGCGGCGAACGCCCCGACGCCGGGGACGAGCAGGCCGTCGGCCTTGAGCGCCGCCTGCTTGTCCGAGGTCAGGGTGACCTCGGCGCCGGCGCGCTCGAGTGCCTTGGCGGCGGAGTGGACGTTCCCCGACCCGTAGTCGAGGACGACGACGTTCGGCTTGGCGGTTGTCACAGGGCGCCCTTCGTGGAGGGGATGCCGTCGACGCGCGGGTCCAGCTCGACCGCCTTGCGCATGGCTCGGGCGAACGCCTTGAACTCGGCTTCGGCGATGTGGTGGGGGTCGCGGCCCTCGAGCACGCGGACGTGGACGGTGATGCCGGCGTTGAACGTGATCGCCTCGAACACGTGGCGGACCATCGAACCGGTGAAGTGGCCACCGATGCGGTGGAACTCGAAGCCCGCGGGCTCGCCGGAGTGCACCAGGAACGGACGCCCGGAGACGTCGACGACGGCCTGGGCCAGCGCTTCGTCCAACGGGACCAGGGCGTCGCCGTACCGGCCGATGCCGGAGCGGTCGCCGAGGGCCTGCTTGATCGCCTGACCGAGCACGATGCCGGTGTCCTCGACCGTGTGGTGCACGTCGATGACGGTGTCGCCCGTCGACCGCACCCGCAGGTCGATCAGGGAGTGCTTGCTGAACGCGGTCAGCATGTGGTCGAAGAACGGGACGGAGGTCGAGATCGACGAGGTCCCGGTACCGTCCAGGTCGAGCTCGAGTTCGACACTCGATTCGCTCGTCGAACGGCTGATCGAGGCGGTGCGGGCGGTCATGCCTCAACCCTAACCGGCGGCTGCTCGGCGGCGACCTGCCGCATGGCGTCGAGGAACGCGGTCGTCTCGGCTTCGGTCCCCGCACTCACCCGCAGGTGGTTCGGGATCCCGAGGTCGCGCACGATCACGTCGCGCTCGAGCAGCGCCTCGAACGCGGCGTTCGGGTCGGCGACACCACCGAACAGGACGAAGTTCGACCACGTCTCGTAGGTGCGGTACCCCATGTCCCGCAGCTCGGTGACCATGCGGTCGCGCTGTGCCTTGATGTCGTCGACCATCGCCAGCATCTCGGGGGCGTGCCGGAGTGCCGCGATCGCCGCCGCCTGGGTCAGCGCGGACAGGTGGTACGGCAGCCGGACCAGCCGGACGGCGTCGACGACGGCGGGGTGCGCGGCCATGTACCCGACCCGGGCACCGGCGAACGCGAACGCCTTGCTCATCGTGCGGGAGACCACCAGGCGCTCACGACCGGGCAGCAGCGTGAGGGCACTCGGGGCGTCGGACGGCATGAACTCGGCGTACGCCTCGTCCACCATCACGATGCCGTCGGTCGCGTCGTAGGCGGCCGCGATCGTCTCGATGTCGAGCGGGGTGCCGGTCGGGTTGTTCGGCCCGCAGAGGAACACGATGTCCGGCTGGTGCTCTCGGATCGCCGCCACGACGGTCTCGGGCGAGATGCGGAACTCGTCGTCGCGCTGGGCAGGGATCCACCTGGTGCCGGTGCCCGACGCGAGGATCGAGTGCATCGAGTAGGTGGGCGGGAACCCGAGCACCGAGCGACCTGGTCCGCCGAACGCCTGGAGGAGCTGCTGCAACACCTCGTTCGACCCGTTCGCCGCCCAGAGTTGCTCGGCGGTCAGGTCGTGCCCGAGGTAGTCGGCGAGCGACTGCCGGAGCTCGGTGAACTCGCGGTCCGGGTACCGGTTGACCGTCAGCAGGGCCTGCCGGATCGACTCGACGATGTCGGCAGCGACGTCGTCCGGAACGGGATGCGTGTTCTCGTTGACGTTGAGCTGCACGCGGACGTGCTTCTGCGGAGCGCCGTACGGGCTCTGCCCGCGCAGGTCGTCTCGGATCGGGAGGTCTTCGAGCGTGAATGCCACCGATCCATCGTAGGCCGCTGTCACCGTGCGACGACCAGCCGTCTGGACGGCGCTGCCCGAGTGGCTACTCGCCGTCGGTGTACTTGGTGGGGATGGCGATCTCTTCGCCGGCCTGCAGCGCGGAGCCGTCGAGCGCGTTGAGGCTCACGACGTCCTGCACGAAGTCACGCGGGTCCGAGTTCGGCGCCGTCTGCTCGGCGAGCTGCCAGAGCGTCTCGCCCGGCTGGATCGTCACGGTCTCGAACTGGGTGCGGGCGCCGCCGGCGGTGGCGTCTCCGGCGGAGGCCTGCCCGCCGTTCAGCACGCCGAGGGCGACGACGATGAGGAGCGGGAGCGCGGCGAGCGTCGTGAAGACGATGCGGCCGCGACGCGTCAGACGCAGGCGGGTACGCACGGCGGGCGCCGCGGTGCGCTGGATGTCAGCGATGGCGATGGTGCTCATGTCGTTCTTGCCTTCCCGTTCGGTGGAACCGAAGTCGTGTACCGAACATAGTTTCGAATCAGACGACGCACAAGTCCTGGGAGTGGATTTCTGCGGGGTTTTCTTGCGACACGCTCGAACAGGTGTTTGTCCGGCCCTGGCTGGTCGGATACTGTTTCGATCGACTGGGACAAGCCTGACGGGGACCACCGACATTCCCGCCGCGGCCGGACCGGCACCGACGAAAGCGAGACGACGTGGTGGACGAACTGCGGGGCCAGAAGCCGCTGACGCCGAAGCAGCAGGCGATCTTCGACGCGATCCGTGCGTCGATCGCCTCACGGGGCTACCCGCCGAGCATGCGCGAGATCGGCGACGCCGCCGGGCTCTCCTCGCTCTCCAGCGTCTCCCACCAGCTCGGCCAGCTCGAGCTCGGGGGCTGGATCCGCCGCGACCCGAACCGCCCGCGCGCGCTCGAGGTCCTGGTCGACGAGCCGTCGTCCGACGTCGGCGGCCCGGACATCGACGCCACCACGCTCGTGCCGCTCGTCGGCCGGATCGCCGCCGGTGTCCCGATCACCGCCGAGCAGCACGTCGACGAGATCATCCCGCTCCCCCGACAGCTCGTCGGCACCGGCGAGCTGTTCATGCTCAAGGTCGTCGGTGAGTCGATGATCGACGCCGCGATCTGCGACGGGGACTGGGTCGTCGTCCGGTCGCAGCAGACCGCCGAGAACGGTGACATCGTCGCGGCCATGCTCGACGAAGAGGCGACGGTCAAGGTCTTCCGCCAGCGCGACGGTCACACGTGGCTGCTGCCGCGCAACTCCGCCTTCGAGCCGATCCTCGGCGACGCCGCCTCCGTGCTCGGCAAGGTCGTCGCGGTCCTCCGCTCCCTCTGACCGCGGCTCGCGCTGCACCAGCGCGAGACGCCGTCGTCACCGTACGACGCCCCATGCACGACGAAACGCCGCCGGATCCGGCGGCGTTTCGTGTGTTCCGGGGCGTCTCGGCGACGTGACGGCGTCCGGCGGACCCGTGACGGGCCTCCAGGCCGCGCGGCAGCGCTCCCCAGCGCCAGCGCCTGTCGGAGGTGACCGTCAGACGGTCGGGACCGGCGTGACCACGTAGGGCTCGAGCTCGGAGACCTGCCGCTGGAAGACGCGCACTCGCAGGCGCGTGCCGTCCTCGACGTAGTCGACGGACTCGACCGAGCCGGTGTCGTGCAGCGACGACACCAGGTCGCCGCGGTCGTACGGCACCACGATCGTCAGGTCGACGTCGGGCTCCGGCAGGCGGTCCTCGATGACGCTGAGGAGCTCCGGGATGCCCTCGCCGGTGCGCGCCGACACGAACACCGCGTCCGGCACGAGTCCGATGAGCACGAGGCGCTGCGCGTCGTCGATCAGGTCGGCCTTGTTGAAGACGACGATCTCCGGGATGTCACCCGCACCGACGTCGCCGATGACCTCGCGCACGGTGGACAGCTGCGCACCGGGGTCGGGGTGCGAGCCGTCGACCACGTGCACGATGACGTCGGCGTCGCCGACCTCTTCGAGGGTGGAGCGGAAGGCCTCGACGAGCTGGTGCGGCAGGTTGCGCACGAAGCCGACCGTGTCGACGAACGTGAACTCCCGGCCCTTGGCGCTCTCGGTCCGACGGACGGTGGCGTCCAGCGTCGCGAACAGCTGGTTTTGCACCAGCACGCCCGCGCTCGTCAGCCGGTTGAGGAGCGACGACTTGCCGGCGTTGGTGTAGCCCGCGATCGCGACGCTGGGGACCTCGTTGCGGTTGCGCTCGGCACGCTTGGCCTCACGGGCCGGGGTGAACCCGGCGATCTGCCGGCGGAGCTTCGCCATCCGCGTGTGGATCTTGCGGCGGTCGAGCTCCATCTTCGTCTCACCGGGGCCACGAGAGCCCATGCCAGCGCCTCCGGAGACCTGGCCACCGGCCTGCCGGGACATCGAGTCACCCCAACCGCGCAGTCGAGGCAGCAGGTACTGCAGCTGGGCGAGTTCGACCTGCGCTTTCCCCTCGCGGGTCTTCGCGTGCTGGCTGAAGATGTCGAGGATCACGGCCGTGCGGTCGATGACCTTCACCTTCACGACGTCCTCGAGCGCACGACGCTGCGAGGGTGCCAGTTCGGTGTCGGCGATGACCGTGTCGGCGCCGGTGGCCTTGACGACCATCGCGAGCTCCTGGGCTTTGCCCTTGCCCAGGTAGGTGGCCGGGTCCGGGTTCGGCCGACGCTGGAGGAGCCCGTCGAGCACCACGGCGCCCGCGGTCTCGGCGAGTGCCGCGAGCTCGCGGAGGGAGTTCTCGGCGTCCGAGGCATCGCCCTGGGGGTAGACGCCGATGAGGATGACCTGCTCGAGCCGCAGCTGGCGGTACTCGACCTCGGTGACGTCCTCGAGCTCGGTGGAGAGGCCGGCGACACGGCGCAGCGCCGCACGGTCCTCACGGTCGTACTGGTCGCCGTCGCCGGTCCAGCTGCGGTCGTCGACCGACTGCGTCTGGATGGCCTGGGCGGGTGCGAAGATGGACGATGCTGCGCGGTGGTCTGCGTTGCGCAACACCCTCTCGACGACACCGTCTGCGCTGTCGTCGTTGGTCTGGTGGTTCTGCTGATGGGTATCCGTCATCCTGTGCACAGGCTACCTCTGGAGGCCCTGCGACACACTCGGTTGCCGGTACGGTTCATCCATGGCGAACGACCACTACTTCTCGGCCAGCCCCGAGAGCGAACTCCGGCCGCGCCAGGTGCACGTCACGCTCGCCGGTCAGCCCCTCACCCTGTCGACCGCGGCGGGGGTCTTCAGCCCCGACGGCGTCGACCGCGGCACGAAGGTCCTGCTCGGTTCGGTGCCCGCACCCGCTGCCGACGGAGCGCTGCTCGACATCGGCTGCGGCTGGGGCCCGATCGCGATCACGATGGCCCTGCAGTCCCCCGACGCCCAGGTGTGGGGTGTCGACGTCAACGAGCGGGTGCTCGGGCTCGCGCGCGCCAACGCTGCTGCTGCGGGGGCATCGAACGTCACGGTCGCGCTGCCCGACGACGTGCCGGCCGACCTGCGCTTCCGCACGATCTGGTCGAACCCGCCGATCCGTGTCGGCAAGGACGAGCTGCACCAGATCCTGCTGACGTGGCTGCCCCGGCTCGAGGTCGGGGGCGACGCCTGGCTCGTCGTGTCGAAGGACCTCGGGGGTGACTCGTTGCAGAAGTGGCTCGTCGGGGCGCTCGGCTCGGGGTTCGCGGTCACGCGGGAGTCGACGGCGAAGGGGTTTCGCGTGATCCGGGTGCAGCGCAGCGCGTAGGGCGCGAGCGCACTTCGTGTGCGTGCACTTCGTGAGCAGGAATGGTCGGGTCGCCGCTGGGCACCCGACCATTTCTGCTCACGAAGCGGCAACGAGGCGCCGCGTCAGACCGTCAGACCGTCAGGTCGCCGGAGAACACGAGCTCGGCGGGACCGGACAACGACACGTGCTCGCCGTCCTCGGTCGCCGTCATGCGCACCGTCAGCAGGCCACCCGGCACCCGCACCCGCCAGGTGTCCGGCGCACCCGCACCGACCCAGTAACGGGTGGCGAGGGCCGCTGCGACCGCCCCGGTGCCGCACGACAGCGTCTCACCGCTGCCCCGCTCGTGGACCCGCATCGTGATCTCGCCGACGCCGTCCCTGATGAGCGGGTCGCCGGGCAGCACGAACTCGACGTTCGCACCGTGCTCCGGCGCCGGTTCGAGCACCGGCAGGAAGGTCAGGTCGAGGTCCGCCAGTTCGTCCTCGGTCTCGACGGCGACGACCACGTGCGGGTTGCCCACGTCGATGCCGATGCCGGGCCGCGCCCCGTCGAGGTTCTTCGCCCGGACGAGCACGTCGTCGGAACCACCGCCCTCGATGCCCAGGCCCCAGCGGCCGAGGTCGGCGGCGAAACCGTTCGTGGTGCGCTGGATGTCGACCAGCCCCTTGCGACTGCCGACGGTGAGCGTCTCGCCGGGAGCGAGCTCGACCAGGCCGGACTCGGTCAGGTACCGGGCGAACACGCGGATGCCGTTGCCGCACATCTCCGCGACCGTGCCGTCAGCGTTGTGGTAGTCCATGAACCAGGTCGCCTCGGGCTCGACGGCCACGAGCGCCCGCCCCTCGGGGATCGCCTCGGACCGCACGGCGCGGATCACGCCGTCGCCGCCCACGCCGAAGCGCCGGTCCGCGATGGCGCGGATCCGCTCGGGGGTCAGGTCGACGGTGGCGTCGGGGTCGGCGAACAGGACGAAGTCGTTGCCGGTCCCCTGGCCCTTGGTGAAGTGCAGCTCGGTCACGGCACGATCCTACGGGCCAGTTCCGACAGGTCGCCGCGGTCCGCGCCCGTGACGTCGAGCGTCTCGGCCTCGGCGTACCGGCGGAACCACGACACCTGCCGCCGGGCGTACTTCCGGGTCGCGATGCCGGTCGCCTCGACCGCCTGTTCGCGGGTCGCCGTGCCGGCGAGCACCTCGAGCGCCTGCGAGTACCCGATCGCGCCCCGCGCGGTCTTGCCCTGCTCGAGTCCCTGCTCGCGGAGGGCCGCGACCTCGTCGACGAGTCCGGCCTCGAACATCCGCGTGGCCCGCTCGTGCAGCGCCGACACGAGCTGCTCGCGGTCACGCCGCAGGTGCAGGATCCGGGACGGTCGCCAGGCGCGGGGCGCGGCCGGGAGGCTCGGGGTCACGACCTCGGATCGGCTCGCGATCTCGAGTGCACGGATCAACCGCCGTGGGTTGCGCGCGTCGATCGTCGCGGCGGCCGCCGAGTCGAGGGCGCGGAGTCGCTCGAGCAGGATGCCCGGGCCGAGCTCCTCGTGCTCGCGCTCGAGCTGCGCACGGAGCTCGGGGTCGGTGCCCGGGAACGCCAGGTCGAACAACACCGCGGAGACGTACAGGCCGCTGCCGCCGACGAGGACGGCCACGCCACCGTCGGCCTGGATCCGGTCGACGTCGGCCCGGGCGGCGACCTGGTAGGCGGCGACACTCGCCTCGTCGGTGACGTCGAGCACGTCGAGCTGGTGGTGCGGGATGCCGTGCCGTTCGGCCGGCGGGAGCTTCGCAGTGCCGATGTCCATGCCCCGGTACAGCTGCATGGCGTCCGCGTTGATGATCTCGGCATTCCGGCTGGCAGCACGCAGCCGTTCCGCGATCGCGATGCCGAGGTCGGACTTCCCGGTGCCCGTCGCCCCGACGACTGCGATCAGGTCCGCGGCGTCACCGGGTGCGGGCGACGCGGCGCTCGTCGGCACAGCCCCGGGGAGCTCAGCGCCCGACACGGAGCGTCGGCAGCCCGAGCGAGACCGGACGGGGCCCGTCGCCCGTGGCGGCAGCGGGCGTGGGCACGCCGCAGCTCTCGGCCTGCGCGCGGTCCCAGGCGTCGCCGGCCCGGGTGGGTCGGATGCGCAGCGGAGCGTCGTCGTCGGCGAGCAGGAAGTGCGGTGCGGCACGGGTGATGTCGACGGTGACCACGTCGCCCGGGCGCGGGACCTCGGACCCGGCGGGCACGGTGAAGTGCACGAGCCGGGAGTCCTCCGCGCGACCGGAGAGCCGGCGGGTGGCGTCGTCCTTACGCCCTTCGCCCGAGGCGACGAGCACTTCGACGCTCCGGCCGACCTGCAGTGCGTTCTCTTCCGCGGTGATGTGTTCCTGCAGGGCGACGAGTCGCTCGTAGCGCTCCTGCACGATGTGCTTCGGCAGCTGGTCGTCCATCGTCGCGGCCGGGGTGCCCGGGCGGATCGAGTACTGGAACGTGAACGCCGAGGCGAACCGTGCCTGCTCGACGACGCGCAGGGTGTCCTCGAAGTCGGCGTCGGTCTCGCCGGGGAACCCGACGATGATGTCGGTGGAGATCGCCGCGTGCGGGATCTTCGCGCGGACGCGGTCGAGGATGCCGAGGAACCGCTCGCTGCGGTAGCTCCGGCGCATGGCCTTGAGCACCCGGTCGGAACCCGACTGCAGCGGCATGTGCAGCTGGGGCATCACGTTCGGGGTCTCGGCCATCGCGTCGATGACGTCGTCGGTGAACGCCGCCGGGTGCGGGCTCGTGAAGCGGACGCGCTCGAGGCCCTCGATGGCCCCGGTGGCCCGCAGCAGCTTGCCGAACGCCTGACGGTCGCCGAACTCGACCCCGTAGGAGTTCACGTTCTGCCCGAGCAGCGTGACCTCGATCGCGCCGTCGTCGACGAGCGCCTGGATCTCGGCCAGGACGTCACCGGGACGGCGGTCCTTCTCCTTGCCACGGAGCGAGGGGACGATGCAGAACGTGCAGGTGTTGTTGCAGCCGACGGAGATGGAGACCCACCCGCTGTGCGTCGAGTCGCGCTTGGTGGGCAGCGTCGACGGGAAGACGTCGAGCGCCTCGAGGATCTCGATCTGCGCCTCGTCGTTGTGCCGCGCCCGCTCGAGCAGGGTCGGCAGCGACCCCATGTTGTGCGTGCCGAAGACGACGTCGACCCACGGCGCCTTCTCGAGGATGACGTTCTTGTCCTTCTGCGCCAGGCACCCGCCGACGGCGATCTGCATCCCCGGGTGCTCGCGCTTGATCCCCGCGAGCTGCCCGAGGTTGCCGTACAGGCGGTTGTCCGCGTTCTCGCGCACCGCGCAGGTGTTGATGACGACGACGTCGGCCTGCGCACCGCCCGCCGCGGTGTAGCCCGCGGCCTGCAGTGACCCGCTCAACCGCTCGGAGTCGTGGACGTTCATCTGGCACCCGTAGGTGCGGACTTCGTAGGTGCGGGGGCGCGCTTCGACGGTGGCCATGGTCGTCCCAGTGTAGGTCGGAGCGGCTACTCGAAACGGACGGTCCCGCGGCCGGAAGGCGGCCGTTTCCCGCCGCCGTCGAGTGCCCGCGCAACGGCGATCCGGACGACACCGGAGCTGTAGCCCTTGCGCATCAGGAAGCCGGACAGCCGGCGTTCCGCAGTGGCCCGGTCGAGTCCGCGCATCTGCGGTGCCCGCTTGTCGGCGAGTTCCTGCGCGCGGAGGAACTCGTCGTCCTCGTCGTCGGCGGCCTCGTCGAGTGCGGTGTCGATCGCCACCTGGTCGATCCCCCGGCGACGGAGCTCCGTCACGACACCCTGTCGACCGAGGCCCTTGCGGGCGTGCAGTCGATCCACCAGGTCGGTGGCGAGGGCGACGTCGTCGAGGAGCCCGACACGGGTCAACCGCTCGATCTCGTGCTCGACCACGTCGGGGTCGAGGTCCTGCTGCAGCAGCAGGGTCCGCATCTCGGACTCGCTCACGCCCTTGCGCCCGAGGGCACGCAGGCTGAGCCGTTCGGCGTCGGCGCGCTGTTCGTCGAGCGGACGGGGTGCGTCGGCCGGGTCGATCTCCCCGCCGCCGGCGATGGAGAACACCGACGCCGTGGTGGCGTCAGCCGTCTCGGAGTCGTAGCCGTCCTGCTCCGCACGGGTCGAGCGCCCGCTGCCGTCACCGATGACGGGCGACACCCATGCTGCCGGTCCGCGGGCACCGTGCAGGGGCACCGGCGAATCGGCGTCGAACGATGCGGGGAACTCGTCCGCACGACCTTCGTCCGACTCGAGCAGCGCCCAGCCGTCGGTGTCGCGCGGTTCGTCCGGTGACACCGGAGGCTCGGGGATCGCGGGCGTCACCGGGGTGACGGGGGCACGGCGACGCGACCTCGCACCGAACAGGTCGGTGACCGGTGCGAGGCCGTCGTCGTCGTGGTCGGTGCTCACGCGCCCTTGCGCTCCGCGAGCTTCGGCGCGATCGACTCGACCGGGGCGTCCTCGGCCTTGGCGCCGCCGACGCCGAGCTTGGCGAGGATCTTGCCTTCGATGTCGGCAGCGATCTCGGGGTTCTGGATCAGGAATGAACGCGAGTTCTCCTTGCCCTGCCCGAGCTGGTCGCCGTCGTAGGTGTACCAGGCACCCGACTTCTTGACGATGCCGTGGTCGACACCGAAGTCGAGCAGCGAGCCTTCGCGCGAGATGCCGACGCCGTACAGGATGTCGAACTCGGCCTGCTTGAAGGGCGGTGCCATCTTGTTCTTGACGACCTTGACACGCGTGCGGTTGCCCACCGCGTCGGTGCCGCTCTTGAGCGTCTCGATGCGACGGATGTCGAGGCGGACGGACGCGTAGAACTTCAACGCCTTACCGCCCGAGGTGGTCTCCGGCGAACCGAAGAACACGCCGATCTTCTCGCGCAGCTGGTTGATGAAGATCATCGTGGTCTGCGTCTGGTTCAGGCCACCGGCGAGCTTTCGCAGGGCCTGGGACATGAGGCGGGCCTGCAGACCGACGTGCGAGTCACCCATCTCGCCCTCGATCTCGGCACGGGGCACGAGGGCCGCGACGGAGTCGATGACGATGAGGTCGATGGAGCCGGAGCGGACTAGCATGTCCGCGATCTCGAGCGCCTGCTCGGCGGTGTCGGGCTGCGACACGAGCAGGGCGTCGATGTCGACACCGAGCTTCTTGGCGTACTCGGGGTCGAGCGCGTGCTCGGCGTCGATGAAGGCCGCGATGCCACCGGCGCGCTGGGCGTTGGCGATGGCGTGGATGGTGAGGGTCGTCTTACCCGACGACTCCGGGCCGTAGATCTCGACGATGCGGCCGCGGGGCAGGCCACCGATGCCGAGCGCGACGTCCAGCGCCACCGACCCGGTCTGGATGACGTTGACGGGGGCGCGTTCGTCCGAACCGAGGCGCATGATCGCACCCTTGCCGAACTGCCTGTCGATCTGTGCGAGTGCGGTCTCGAGGGCCTTCTCGCGGTCTGCCGGTGATGGCATGGGGTGCTCCTTCGTGCTCGTGTTCGGCCGCCTGTAGGCTGTCGCGTCCACGCCGGCCGGTGGTGCAAGGCCGATGGTTCTGCGACAAGGCTTCGGGCTGTTCCCGATGTCCATCAACCTATGGCGAGCCACCGACATCACTGCCGACGGTCACGCGATCTGTGGATGGAACATCCGGGCGACGCCGCTGTGGAGGAAGCTACCACCGATCGAACACGCGTTCGAGCAACACGCCGAACACAGTTTCGGGTGCGCCGCCCCGCGGGACCCGCTCAGTCCTGGGGTTCGGCGAGGCCCTTGCCGTGCCGCCGGTCCATCGGGACGTCCTGTGAGTCGCACAGTGCGTCCCACACCCGGCGGGCCTCGATGCCAGCCGCGAGGGCGTCCACGGCGGAGCGACCGCCCAGCCCCTCGAGCACGACGTCACGGGTGACCACGGAACCGTAGGCCTCACCGAACACCTGGTCGACGGCTCGCCAGAACTCACTCACGCGCATCCGACCAGCCTAGGCGCGTGGTCGTGGGCCGGAACGCAGGACGCCCCCGCCGGGAAGGACCGGCGAGGGCGTTCGGTGCGGTGCGCTCAGCGCACCGCGAGGTCGTTGTCGAACTCGGCGACGAGGTCGTCCGGGAGCGTGTCGGGGACGGGGGTCAGCCCCTCGACGATCGCGAGGCGGTCACCCACTTCGCGCATGATGGTCGAGATGGGCGTGTCCAGAGCATCCGCGACGGACGCGAGGATCTCCGAGCTGGCTTCCTTCTGCCCGCGCTCGACCTCACTGAGGTACCCGAGCGCGACACTGGCCTTGGACGCGACCTGACGGAGGGTCCGGCCCTTCTGCAAGCGGAAGTCCCGGAGCACATCGCCGATTTCCTGACGAACGAGAACCATGAGAACTCCTCCTCTCTGTCGTCTCCGCGCCCGCTCGGTCCGGTGGATCGAGTTCGGGTTCAGCAACAATAGCGTTGCCGGTTGCAGCATGTTAGCCAGGCTGGCTGCCGTACTGCTGGAGATTTCGTGAGATGTAACCCAGTGGAAACGGGACCTATTCCCGGCCCCGGACCTCGGACGACATCCGTGCAAGGAGTTCGGAGACGGTGGCGTGCCGGATTGCTCCCCGGTCACCGTCGAGGTGCAGCTCGAAGGCCTCAGCCCCCGCGGCGGAGGCGATCCCCACGTACACGGTGCCGACGGGCTTGCCGTCCTGCGGGTCCGGGCCGGCGACGCCCGTCGTGCTGATCCCCCACGTCGCGGGTTCCCCGTCGACGGACAGCGCGATCCGGACACCGGCGGCCATCTGCCGGGCGACCTCCGGGTGCACGGCGCCCTCGGCCTCGAGCAGCTCCGCCGAGACCCCGAGCACGGAGTGCTTCACGGGCGTCGCGTAGGCCACGACGCCACCGCGGACGACGGCGCTCGCGCCCGGCACGTCGACGAGGGTCGCGACCACGAGGCCGCCGGTCAGCGACTCCGCCACGGCGAGGGTCTCGCCCCGCGCCGTCAGTTCGGCGATGAGTCCCGGTGCGACCGGGACTGGAGGCGCGGCCTGCGTCGAGCGCTCGGGTCCGGTCATGCGGTGGTGCGGTTGTGCTTCCATGCCTGCCAGAGGTAGTCGATCCCGCTCAGGATCGTTGCCAGGAACGCGGCCGTCATCAGGATGCCGTTGACCCAGTGCGCCCAGTCGCCGACCAGGTTCCACCACGGGAACAGCGCTGCCGTCAGGGCCACGGCCTGCAGCACGGTCTTGATCTTGCCGCCGCGGCTGGCCGGGATCACCCGGTCGGAGAGCACCGCGAACCGGAAGACCGTGATGCCGATCTCGCGCACCATGATCAGCACGGTCACGTACCAGGGCAGCTCCTGCAGGATCGACAGCGCGACGAGCGCACCACCGATGAGCACCTTGTCGGCGATCGGGTCGACGAGCTTGCCGAAGTCCGTGACCAGGTTCTGCCGACGGGCGATGATGCCGTCGGCGCTGTCCGTGACGATGGCCACGACGAAGACGACCGCGGCCCAGATGCGCAGCGGCCCGTCGTTGCCGGCGTCGGTGAGCAGCAGGACGAAGAACAGCGGCGCCATGAGGATGCGCACCACCGTGATGATGTTCGCGACGTTCGCGGTGGACGCCGGGCCGGGGCCCTTGCGCAGCAGCCGCCCGCGCCACGGGAACCGTGCGCCGTGCGTGGTGTTCGTGCTGTCCGAGGCGGTCATCGCCGTCACTCCCTGCCCGTCAGTCCCCACGCGTCCTCATCGGGCTCGTCGTGGACTTCATCGTACCCGCGGGTCATGTCCCCGACGGGGTCTGCTCCGTAGCGGTCACCGTCGCCGGACGGCGTCGGGGCCGGCGCTGCCGGAGCGGCCGCGGCGGGCGGCTCCTCGCCACGGAGCTTCGCGAGCACCGCGGGCAGCTGGTCGGCGGTCACCAGGACGTCGCGGGCCTTCGAGCCCTCGGACGGCCCGACGATGTCGCGCGACTCCATCAGGTCCATCAGGCGACCGGCCTTGGCGAAGCCGACGCGGAGCTTGCGCTGCAGCATCGACGTCGAGCCGAACTGGGTCGACACGACCTGCTCGACGGCCGCGAGCAGGAGTTCGAGGTCGTCACCGATGTCGGCGTCGATCTCCTTGCGCTCGACCACGGCCTGGACGTCCTGGCGGTACTCGGGCTGCGCCTGCCGCGTGACGTGCTGGACGACCTCGGCGACCTCGCCCTCCTGCACCCAGGCGCCCTGCACGCGGAGCGACTTGGACGAGCCCATCGGCAGGAAGAGCGCGTCGCCCTGACCGATGAGCTTGTCGGCGCCGGGCTGGTCGAGGATGACGCGGGAGTCCGTGACGCTCGTCACCGCGAAGGCGATGCGCGATGGCACGTTCGCCTTGATCAGGCCGGTGATGACGTCGACCGAGGGGCGCTGCGTCGCGAGCACCAGGTGGATGCCGGCGGCGCGGGCGAGCTGGGTGATGCGGACGATCGACTCCTCGACGTCACGCGGCGCCACGAGCATGAGGTCGGCGAGCTCGTCGACGACGACGAGCAGGTACGGGTACGGCTTGAGCTTCCGCTCGCTGCCCGCCGGCAAGATGATCTCGTTGTTCTCGATCGCCTTGTTGAAGTCGTCGACGTGGCGGAACCCGAACGACGCCAGGTCGTCGTACCGCATGTCCATCTCCTTCACGACCCACTGCAGCGCTTCGGCCGCCTTCTTCGGGTTCGTGATGATGGGCGTGATGAGGTGCGGGACACCGGCGTAGATCGAGAGCTCGACGCGCTTCGGGTCGACCAGGACCATGCGGACCTCGGACGGCTTCGCGCGCATCAGCAGCGACGTGATCATCGAGTTGATGAACACCGACTTGCCGGAACCGGTGGAGCCGGCGACGAGCAGGTGCGGCATCTTCGCCAGGTTCGCGACGACGAAGCCGCCCTCGACGTCCTTGCCGACGCCGATCGTCATCGGGTGCTTCGACTTGCGGGCGGCGTTCGAGCGCAGCACGTCACCGAGCGAGACGATCTCGCGGTCGGTGTTCGGGATCTCGACGCCGATGGCGCTCTTGCCCGGGATCGGCGACAGGATGCGGACCTCGTTCGAGGCGACCGCGTACGACAGGTTCTTCGACAGGGCCGTGACCCGCTCGACCTTGACGCCGGGGCCGAGCTCGATCTCGTACCGGGTCACCGTCGGCCCGCGGGAGAACCCGGTGACCTTCGCGTCGACCTTGAACTCGGTGAGCACCCCGGTGATGGCGGCGACGATGTCGTCGTTCGCCTGGCTGCGCGCGACCGAGGGCGTTCCGGAACTCAGCGTCGTGGCGGCGGGCAGTCGGTAGGGCTTCGACGGATCGTCATCGGAACCGGCGGCGGCCGCGCTCAGCTCGGCGGCGGCGTCGATGTCCTCCGGCTCGTCGACGATCTCAGGCTCGGACAGCACCTCGGGCACCGCGGGACGGATGTCGGCGGTCGGCTCCGGCCGCGCGGGGACGTCGGTGCCGAACGCGCGGAGGGCCTGCTCGGCGTCCTGCAGGTCCTGCTCGACGGAGTCGTTGAGGTTGACCGACGCGGGCTCGGCCGGCGTGAGGTCGACGAGCCCGGCGGCGGCACCGGCGTTCGGGCTCACGGCGGGCGCAGCGGGCACGACGGGGGCAGCTGGCGCGACGGCAGCGGCAGCCGGGGCGACCCCGCTGGCCGGGGGCAGCACGGGGCTGTCGTACGCCGGGTCCTCTTCGCGCCCGGACTTGTTCCGGCGCCACCACGGCACGTTGTCGCCACCGGCTTCGGCGTCGGCAGCGGCCTGCTCGTCACCGAACCCGAGGTCGTCGAACAGCTGGAAGTCGGTGTCGCCCTTCTTGCCGCGCTTCGACGTGCGGGCACGGGCGGCGGGCTCCGCCACGGCGGCGGCGTCGGCCTCGGGTTCTGCTGCGGGGGCCGGGGCGCCGAACAGGTAGGCGTAGAGCTCGTGCAGGCGTCGCCCGAGCTTGTTCGGCGGCGTCTTGGTGATGATGAAGAGCGAGAGCACCAGCAGCACGATCGCCACGGGGACGGCCACCCAGGCGGTCGCGATCGTGACGAGCCAGCCGATGACCACCCAGCCGAGCACCCCACCTGCGGCGGCCAGCGCGGGCATGCCGTCGGCCGCGCTCGGTCGGCCGCCGAAGACGTGGCAGAGCGAGGCGATCGACACGATCAGGATGCCCAGGCCGATGCCGATCCGGGTGTTGTCGTGCACCGAGGCCGGGTGCCGGAACAACCACCCGGCGAACACGATCATGATGACGGGCAGGGCGAAGGCCAGGCGGCCGAACAGCCCGCCGAACGTGTACGCGTCGAGTGCGACGGAGACACTGTTGGTCGGGTTGAGCCACTCGACGACCCCGCCGGCGATGGCCAGCAGGAACAGCAGGAACGGGAACCCGTCGCGCCGCTGGTCCTTCTCGAGGGTCTCCTTGCCGAGCAGCCGGAACATCGCGCCGACGCCGTGCGCCATCGCGAGCCAGAAGGTCACGAGCGGGTTCTGCTCGCGGAACACCGGCGTGGGTGCGGCCTGCGGCAGCTTCTTCGTCGTGGCCTGGGTGCGCGACGAACCGCGCGTCCCGTTGCCACGGGACGACGTGGACGCGCGCGAGCGCGTGGTCGACTTGGTGCCTCCGGCCATGGGCAGAACCCTAACGCCCGCTCAGGACAAACGCAGGAAGGCCCGCCGCAGCGTCCGTGACGGACGCTGGACGGGCCTCCCGGGCCGGACGGACGCGAACGCGGACGCGCGCCCACCCCGCGAACGGGCCCTACGCCTCGATGACCACCGGGACGATCATCGGACGACGGCGGTGCTTGGTGTTCACCCAGCGACCGACCGTGCGACGGACGACCTGCGCGAAGGCGTGCGAGTCGCGCGTGCCGTTGGCGGCGGCCTCGGAGATCGCCTTGGCGATCTGCGGGCGGACGTCGTCGAACACGGAGTCGTCCTCGGCGAAGCCACGCGACTGGATCTCCGGGCCGATCACGCACTGTCCGGTGGTGAAGTCCACCGCGCAGAAGATCGAGATGAAGCCCTCTTCCGCCAGGACGCGGCGGTCCTTCAGGTCGGCGTCGGTGATCTCGCCGACGGTGGAGCCGTCGACGTAGACGTAGCCGATGTCGAGCTGGCCGGCGACCGTCGCGACGCCGTCCTTCAGGTCGACGACGATGCCGTCCTGCCCGAGGATCACGTTGCGCGGCGGGACACCCGTCTGGATCGCCAGGTCGGCGTTCGCGTACAGGTGGCGGTGCTCGCCGTGGACGGGGAGCACGTTGCGCGGCCGCAGGATGTTGTAGCAGTAGAGCAGCTCGCCGGCGGAGGCGTGTCCGGAGACGTGCACCTTCGCGTTGCCCTTGTGCACGACCTTCGCACCGAGCTTGGTCAGCCCGTCGATGACGCGGTACACGGCGTTCTCGTTGCCCGGGATGAGCGACGACGCGAGGATGACGGTGTCGCCCTCGCCGATCTCGATCTGGTGCTCGAGGTTCGCCATGCGGGCCAGGACGGCCATCGGCTCACCCTGCGACCCCGTCGACATGTAGACGATCTGGTCGTCGGGGACGTTCTTCGCCTTCTTCGTGTCGATGAGCACGTTCTCCGGCACCCGCAGGTACCCGAGGTCGGCGGCGATCGTCATGTTGCGGATCATCGAGCGCCCCATGAACGCGACCTTGCGGTTCGCGGCCGCGGCGGCGTCGAGGACCTGCTGCACGCGGTGCACGTGCGACGAGAAGCTCGCCACGACGACCTTCTTGCGGGCGCGCATGATGATGTTCTCGAGCACCGGGCCGATGTCGCGCTCCGGAGCGGTGAAGCCCGGCACGTCGGCGTTCGTGGAGTCCGGCAGGAACAGGTCCACGCCGGCCTCGCCCAGACGGGCGAACGCACGGAGGTCGGTGATGCGGTCGTCCAGCGGGAGCTGGTCCATCTTGAAGTCACCCGTGTGCAGCACACGACCGGCGGGGGTCGTGATCGCGACGGCGAGGGCGTCCGGGATGGAGTGGTTCACGGCGACGAACTCGAGGTGGAACGGGCCGATCTGCTCGGTCTGGTCCTCGGCCACGACGAGCGTGTACGGCTTGATCCGGTGTTCCTTGAGCTTCGCCTCGACGAGCGCGAGGGTCAGCGTGGAGCCGATCAGCGGGATGTCGTCGCGGAGCTTGAGCAGGTACGGGACGGCACCGATGTGGTCTTCGTGGCCGTGCGTGAGCACGACACCGAGGACGTCGTCGAGGCGGTCACGGATCGGCGAGAAGTCCGGCAGGATCAGGTCGACACCGGGCTGGTGCTCCTCGGGGAACAGCACGCCGGCGTCGACGATGAGCAGCTTGCCCTCGTACTCGTAGACGGTCATGTTGCGACCGATCTCGCCGAGGCCCCCGATGGGGACGACGCGGAGGGTGCCGGCTTCGAGCGGCTGCGGTTCGGAGATCTGTGTGGGCATTCGGTCCTACGGATTCGGGCGACGCGCGTGCTGCGCGCCGCGGTGTTCGCTAGCGGGTGGTGCCTGGCACCTTCGGTAGTGCACCGCCGGCCGCCGCGTTGCGGTCGGGGCGGAAGTTCGAGAAGTCGGCGCCGGGCACGTCGCGCACGGCTTCGAGGGAGGTCTCGATGGCGTACGCCTCGGAGTCCTCGGGGCCGACGAGCGGCAGTCGGACGCGCGGGCTGCCGATGCGGCCGAGCCCGTGCAGGATGTACTTGGCGGCCACGGTACCGGGAACGTGCGTCATCACGGCGCGGACGAGCGGCTCGAGTCGCTTGTGCTCGGCCGTCGCGGTGGCCAGGTCGCCCCGGTTCACCGCATCGACGATGGTGCGGTACGGCGCGCTCGTGATGTTCGCGGTCACGCCGATCAGGCCGGTGGCACCGATCGACAGGTGCGGGAGCACGTTCGTGTCGTCGCCGGAGAAGTACATGAGGTCGGTGTTGTTCAGCACCCGCGAGACCTCGGCGAAGTCACCCTTGGCGTCCTTCACGGCGAGGATGTTCGGGTGCTTGGACGCACGCAGGATCGTGTCGTACGTGATCGGGATGCCGGTGCGGCCCGGGATGTCGTACAGGATCACCGGCAGGTCGGTGGCGTCCGCGATCATCCGGAAGTGGGTGAGGACACCCGACTGCGTCGGCTTGTTGTAGTACGGCGTGACGATCATCACGCCGTCCGCGCCGGCCTTCTCGCTCTGCTTGTACAGGTGGATCGCGTGCGCGGTCTCGTTCGAGCCACCGCCCGTGATGATCTTCGCGCGGCCGGCGGCGACGGACTTGCCGACCTCGACCAGACGGAGCTTCTCCGGGTCGGTCAGCGTCGACGTCTCGCCGGTCGTGCCGGTGACGACGATGCCGTCGGCGCCGGCGGTGATGCAGTCGTCGATGTGCTGCTCGACGCCGGGCCAGTCGACCTCGCCGTCGGCCGTGAACGGGGTCACGAGGGCGACGAGGACCTGACCGAAGGGATTCTCACGCGGGGACACGGGCACCAGCGTACCGGGGATGCGCGCGAGGACCGCCGTCCGTGTGGACGGTGGACCGCCTGCGGCGCGGCCGGGAGGCCCGGATCACGTCCGTCCCGCCGGTCACGCCCGGCCCGTGCGGGCGCTCAGGCGCGGCGCTGCCACTCCAGGAACCGGTAGCGGGTGCCGTCGTTCCGGGACTCCTGCCAGGGGCCCTCGTCGGTGAGCGTCCAGCCGGCAGCCTCGTCGAGCGTGGGTGCGACGGTGTCGCCGGGCACGTCGACGTCGATCAGCGTCTCGGAGACGTGGTCGGCCGCGTCGAGTGCGGCGGCGTAGACCTGACCACCGCCGATGACCCACACGGTCTCGTCGGCGCCCTCGGCACGCTCGAGTTCGGCCTGCAGGTCGTGCACGACCTCGGCGCCGTCGGCCGTCCACGTCGTGTCCCGGGTGAGCACGACGTTGCGCCGACCGGGCAGCGGCCGGAAGCGCTCGGGCAGGGACTCCCAGGTGCGCCGGCCCATCAGCACGGTCGCGTCGCCGGTGACCTGCTTGAAGTGCGCCAGGTCCTCGGGCACGTGCCAGGGCATGCCGCCGTCGGCACCGATGACGCCGGTGGTCGACCGGGCCCAGACCATGCCGATCATCAGACGGCGACCGCGGCCTTGATCGCCGGGTGGTGCTCGTAGCCGACGACGGTGAAGTCCTCGTACTCGTAGTCGTCGATCGAGTCGCGCGGTGCGAGTTCGAGCGTCGGCATCGGGTACGCCGTGCGGGACAGCTGCTCCTCGACCTGTTCGACGTGGTTGTCGTAGATGTGGCAGTCGCCGCCGGTCCAGACGAAGTCGCCGACCTCGAGCCCGGTCTGCGCCGCGATCATGTGGGTCAGCAGCGCGTACGAGGCGATGTTGAACGGGACGCCGAGGAACATGTCGGCGCTCCGCTGGTAGAGCTGGCACGAGAGCTTGCCGTCGTTGACGGAGAACTGGAAGAAGGCGTGGCACGGGGCGAGCGCCATGTCCGGCACGTCGGCGACGTTCCACGCCGAGACGATGAGCCGGCGGCTGTCCGGGGTGGTCTTGATCTGCTCGATGACCTGGGCGATCTGGTCGACGTGCTCGCCCGAGGGGGTCGGCCACGAGCGCCACTGCACGCCGTACACCGGGCCGAGGTCGCCGTCGGCGTCCGCCCACTCGTTCCAGATCCGGACGCCGTGCTCCTGCAGCCAGGTGGCGTTGCCCTCGCCACGGAGGAACCAGAGGAGCTCGTACGCGACCGACTTGAAGTGCACGCGCTTGGTGCTGACGAGGGGGAAGCCCTTCGACAGGTCGTAGCGGAGCTGTGCGCCGAACAGGCTCCGGGTGCCGGTGCCGGTGCGGTCACCCTTCGGCGAGCCCTCGGTCAGGACCCGGCGGAGCAGGTCTTCGTAGGGCGTCGGGACGGAGGCGTCGGGCTGTACGGTCTCGCTGTCGGTCACACACAGAAGCCTACGTCGGTGTGAGTAGCGTTGCGGGCATGCCCGACACGACGGAACAACCGCTCTCGATCCTGGTGGCCGGCTCGTCCGGGTTCATCGGGACGCCCCTCGTCCGCGCCCTGCGCGAGGCGGGGCACCACGTCACCACGCTCGTCCGCCGCGAAGCGCGCACCGCGACCGAGTTCCGCTGGGCACCGGGGCTGCGTCCGCTCGACCCGGCGATCCTCGACGGTGCCGACGTGGTGATCAACCTGGCCGGCGCGAACATCGGCAAGCTGCCGTGGACGGACGCGTACCGCAAGGAGATCCGCAGCTCGCGCATCGACGCCACCGACACCCTGGTCGAAGCGATGCGGCACGCCGCCACTCCCCCGGCGCTGTTCCTGTCGGGCTCGGCCTCGGGCGTGTACGGCGATCGCCCGGCCGACGTGCTGCAGGACGACGCCGCCGCGGGCACGGGGTTCCTCGCCGACGTCTGCACCGCGTGGGAAGCCGCCGCGAACGCCGCTCCCGCCGGGGTCCGGGTCGTCACGCTCCGCACCGGCATCGTCATCGGCAAGGGCGGCGGTGCGCTCGCGCCGCTCGTCCCGCTGACGAAGCTCGGCGTCGGCAGCCGGCTCGGCACCGGTGGCCAGCACTGGCCCTGGATCGCACTCGAGGACGAGGTGGGCGCGATCGTGCACCTGGCGACCGCGGCACCGGACGTGTCCGGTCCGGTGAACCTGGCGGGCCCTGAGCCCGTCGTGGCCGACCGCATCACGAAGCACGTCGCCGAGGTCCTGCACCGCCCGTACCTCTTCCGGATCCCCGAGTTCGCCCTGCGCCTGGCGCTGCGGGACGCCGCCGACGACATGCTCCTGTCGAGCCAGCGGATGGTGCCCACGAAGCTGCTCGAGTCCGGCTACACGTTCCGGTACACGCAGGCGGCGGACGCGATCGACGCCGTCTTCTGATCCGCCTCCGGCCCCGGGGTCAGCGGTCGGCGGCGCGCGCCAGGGCGGTGCGCATCGCCGACCGTGCGCGCTTGCGGTCACCGGCGGCGTCGTAGACCACACCGAGCCGGTACCAGGCACGCCAGTCGGCCGGGTCCTGCTCGACCGCGTCGCGGTACCGCGGGAACAGCTCGTCGGCGGCGTCGCGGATCGGCCGGCCCGACGGCCGCACCGGGACGACGTCGTCCGGGGTGCCGCCCTCGGCTTCGAGCCGCGCGCCGAGCCGGGTGATGCGGATGCCGAAGCGGAACTCCAGCACGAGCAGGAGCGCCCCGATCGCGGCGACGACGAACAGCGCGACGCCGATGCCGATGCCGATCGGGATCCCGGTCGCGATGAAGGCGACGGCGCGCTGGCCGACGAGCACGATGTACAGGGCGAGCAGCACCGCCATCAGCGCTGCACCCCAGAACGGCGAGCGGATCGTGCGTCCGGCCCGCTCCATCCGACCCACGGCGGTCAGCCGATGCCGAGGACGCTGCCGAGGCCCACGGTGAGGCCGCGCGCCGACGCCACGTTCGCCAGCGCCGCACGGATGCCCGCGCCGTAGGCGACGTCGTCGTTGGTGTCGTGCCGGATCGTCAGCGTCTCACCGGGGCCGCTCAGCACGACGTCCTGCACGGCCTTCACCCCGGGGAGCCGGAGCGAGTGGATGGGCACGCTGGCGACCTGCTGGCCGCGGGCGCGCTGGTCGACGTGCGGGGCGTCCACGGGACCGACCTCGCGCCGCGCGTCGGCCATCAGCTCGGCGGTGCGCACCGCGGTGCCCGAGGGCGAGTCGATCTTGCCGGCGTGGTGGGTCTCGACGATCTCGGCGGCCGGGAACCACGGTGCCGCGATCGTCGCCAGGTGCGTGCCGAGCACGGAGCCGATCGAGAAGTTCGGGACCACGAGCACCCCCTGGTCCGGGCGTTCCCGCAGCCCGGTGCGGAGCTTCGCGAGCCGGTCGAGCGACCAGCCGGAGGTGCCGACGAGCACGTTCGCGCCGCTCGACAGCGCGTTCTCCACGATCGCCGGGCTGAGCGACGGCACCGTCACGTCGACCACCAGGGCCGCGCCGCCGAAGACCGACGGCGGCGCCTCGTGCGCGCCGTCCTTCGACGACAGGCGGGCGACGAGCTCGAACTCCGGGAGTTCCTCGACGACGGACGCCACGAGGCCCCCGAGACGACCGGTGGCGCCGACGACGGCGACGGGAGTGACCATGCGGTCCATCCTAGGATCGACGCATGTCAGTCGAGGTCAGGACCGTGCCGGCCGATCTGCCCGAGGTCGACGCGCTGCTCGACGCGTACCTGGACGAGCGCGAGGCGACGTTCCCGAGCACGCAGGGCACGTACTCGCGGAAGCGCACCCCCGCGGCCGAGTTCACGCCGCCGAACGGGGTGTTCGCGGTGGCGTACGACGAAGACGTCGCGGTCGGCTGCGGCGGCATCCGTCGGATCGCGGACGGGGTCGACGCGACCGGTGCCGTCGACGTCCGGTTCGAGGTCAAGCACGTCTTCGTGGCGCCGGCCGGGCGCGGCACGGGCGTGGCGACGGCCGTGATGGACCTGCTCGAGCGGGCCGGGGCGGACCTCGGCGCGACGAGCATCGTCCTCGACACGAACGACTCGCTCGTGGCGGCCGGCGCGATGTACCGCGGCCGCGGGTACCAGCGGGTCGAGCCGTTCAACGACAACCCGAACGCGACCGCCTGGTACCGCAAGCCGATCGCCTGAGCCGCCACGAGCCTCCCGGCCGCGCCACCGCGGACCGGACGGGCAGCCGCTAGACGGGCTGGTCGACGGGCAGACCCGTGCGCAGCTCCACCGGCAGGTGGGCCAGGTCGTTCAGCGTGACGACCTCGGCGGGCTTCGCCGAACGGATCCGGATGATCGTGAGCGCGGTGTGTGCGACGTTCGTGCCCATCCAGCGCCACTCGGGGGCTTGGAACGCCTCGCGCACGAACCAGCCGATCACGGCGTTGTGGGTGATCAGCAGGTCGTGCCGGTCCTCGCGCGCCGGGGTGAACCACTCCGACACGGCGTCGCCCATCTGGGCCTGCCCGGCGACGATCTCCTCTTCGGTGATGCCGCCGTACCAGCCCTGGTAGGCGTGCGGCATGTCCGGGGTCGGGCCCGAGGGGATGCAGTCGAACAGCAGCGTCGAGGGCTCGGGCTGGATCGACGGCAGGCGCTGCGACAGGAACGCGGCGGTCTCGCTCGGGGCCTCGAGCGGCGAGTGGTACACGCCGTCGAAGGGCACGCCGCCGAGACGGTCCGCGATCAGGGTCGCCTGACGCTTGCCGCGTTCGGAGAGCTTGCCGTCCCGCAGGCCGTGTTCGGCGTCCTGGTGTTCGCCGTGCCGGACGAGGTACAGGTAGTGCGACATGTCCGTGCTCAGCTGCCGATCCCGATGGCCGCGGCGAGTTCGTCCTGCTGCACGGCACCGACGACCGAGGTGATCGTCGGCCGGGTCAGCAGGTCGCGCGCGAGTTCGAGCACGCCGTCGGTCGTGACACCGTCGACACGCTCGAGCGCCGTCGACAGGTCGGTGTACTCGCCGGTGCCGAGCTCGGAGCGGCCGAGCCGGGTCATGCGCGCGTCGGAGTCCTCGAGCGAGAGCGTCAGCGCGCCCTCGATCTGGCCCTTGGCACGTCGGAGCTCGTCGTCGGTGATGCCGTGGTCGACCATCCGGCGGAACTCGGCGTCGACGATGTCGATGACTCCGGCGACGTTGTCCGGCGCGCAGCCGGCGTAGACACCGAAGGCACCGTTGTCCAGGTACGCGGGGGCGAACGACGACACCGCGTAGGCCAGACCGCGGCGCTCGCGCACTTCCTGGAAGAGACGCGAACTCATGCCGCCACCGAGCACGGCGTTCAGGACGCTGAGCGAGGGACGGCGGTCGTCGCGCAGGTCGAGGCCCTGCGAGCCGCGGAGCATGCTCACCTGCTCGGTCGGGCGGTGCACCACGGTCAGCTTCGCCTCGACCGGGTCGGCCACGGTCTCGGGGGTGCGGCGCGGCAGCGGCTCGGCGTCCGGGGCGTCGTGGAAGACGCCGGCGACGAGCTCGCAGAACCGGTCGTGGTCGACAGCACCGGCGGCGGTCACGACGATGCCGTTCGGCGCGTAGTGCTCGCGGTAGTGGGCCAGCACCTCGTCGCGCTGGACCGCACGGATGCTGTCCGGGGTCCCGCCGATCGGACGGCCCAGGGGGTGTCCGCCGAAGGCCGCGGCGAAGAACGCCTCGCCCGCGACGTCGGCCGGGTCGTCGGCGGCCATCGCGAGTTCTTCGAGGATGACCCCGCGCTCGACGGCGAAGGCGTCCGGTTCGAGCACCGAACCGGTGACCATGTCACCGATGACGTTCACGGCCATCGGGACGTCGGTGTCCCGGACCCGTGCGTAGTAGCAGGTGTACTCCTTGGCGGTCGCAGCGTTGTGCTCACCGCCGACCGAGTCGAACGCGATGGCGATGTCGAGCGCCGATCGGGTCTCGGTGCCCTTGAAGAGCAGGTGTTCGAGGAAGTGGGTCGACCCGAACTGCCCGTCGCGCTCGTCACGCGAACCGACGCCGACCCAGAACCCGATGCTCGTCGACGCGGCACCCGGCACCGCCTCGGTCAGCACACGGACGCCCGAGGGCAGCACGGTGCGACGGACGAAGGCCCCGCCGGACGTCAGGAACGACGTGTCCGGGGCCCCGAGCGGCAGTGGCACTGGCTGGTTCATCGCAGACGAGCCTAGTGATCCGTCGATGCCTCCCGCCCAGTTTCCCGGTCTCGGTCGCATGCCACTCGAAGTGGGGTACAGAAAATGTGGACAGACCGACTCGTCTGTCTGTCCTCCTTGTGCTACTGTTGGCCACGCCGGATCGAAAGCCCCCCTAAGTTCCGATCCGGCGGCTCGGGACATCAGTCCTGCGCGACCACCGAGTCCCCCCACTCCGGTCGCGGAGCCGATGAGTCCGAGGAGTACACGCTGTGACGGTCGATTCCCCCCAACCGGCCGTCCAGCGTCTCCCCGGCCCGAGCACGAACCTCGCGTCGCCGGACGGGTCGAGCGTCCCCCCGACTCCCCGCTCCGGCGGCGCGAAGGTCCGTGTCCTCGAGACCGCCACCCGACTCTTCTACGAAGAGGGCATCCACAGCGTCGGCGTCGACCGCCTCATCTCCGAGGCGAGCGTCACGAAGGCGACGTTCTACAAGCACTACGGGTCGAAGGACAACCTGATCCTGGCCTACATCCGCACCCAGCACGAGCGCGTGCAGGAGCGGATGGAGCAGCTCATCACCGACGCCGGCTCCCCCGAGCGGGCCGTCCGTGCGTGGGTCGCCGCGCTGGCCGACGACGTCAACGACCCGGCGTTCCGCGGCTGTGCGTTCCTGCACGCCGCCGCCGAGTACCACGACCCGCGCGACCCGGTCCGCCAGGTCGTCGCCGTGCACCGCGACTGGTACACCGAGCGGCTCGCGACCCTGCTGCAGGAGGCCGGACACCCCCTGCCCGGCGACGGCGCCGACGAGCTCATGCTCGCGCGCGACGGTGCGATGGCTGGCGCGTACGCCGGTGACGCGATCGCCGCCACCGCCGCGCTCAACCGCGTGGTCGACCGGGTGCTCGCGGGCTGACGCCCGGCTCGCGCCAGCGCTGTCGCCGTCGGCTGTCGGCTGTCGCCTTCGCGAAAGCGACAGATCACCGCGAACAGTTCGCGGCATCCTGTCGCCTTCGCGGCACCGACGCACCCGCGCGACGCACATGTGTCGCTTTCGTGGGGCGGTCGAGGCGACCGCGGCCGGACGGGAGGCCCGTGGCGGGCCCGCACCGCGCCTCCAGGCCGTCACGTGCGAACTCCCACAGCCCCGCGCGCGCACCGAGCGCGGCCCGAGCCGGCGGGTGTTGGCTGGGGGCATGGCCAACGACCCCAACTGGAACCTGCCCGACGTCCCGTCCTTCACCCTGACGAGCCCCGACTTCACCGACGGAGGCGAGCTGCCCACCTCGGCACGCGGCTCCGACGCCGGCGGTGAGGACCGCTCCCCCGCACTCGAGTGGTCGAGCGCGCCCGAAGGCACGAAGAGCTTCGTCCTGACCGTCTACGACCCCGATGCCCCGACCGGCTCCGGCTTCTGGCACTGGAGCCTGACGGACATCCCGGGCTCGGCGACCTCGCTCCCCGCAGGTGCCGGCACCGACGACGCCCTGCTGCCCGCCGAGGCACTCCGCCGCCGCAACGAGTTCGGCACGGACACGTTCCTCGGGGCTGCTCCGCCCGCGGGCCACGGTGTGCACCGCTACTTCTTCACGCTGAGCGCCCTCGACGTCCCCGTGCTCGAGGTCCCCGCCGACGCGACCCCCGCGGTCGTGGGCTTCATGCTCCGCGGGCACCTACTCGGGCGCGCGCAGCTCATGGGCACGCAGGAGACCCCCGCGGCCTGACCGGCACGTGGCACGGCGCGGCGATCGTTCGCGCACAGCGACAGTTCACGCGGAGCCGTGCCCGTGAGGTGTCGCTGACCGCGAAAGCACGCGAGGCCAACGCACGCGTGGCACCTGCCCTGCAACGGCGAACGGCCGCCGCCCCGGAAGGGACGGCGGCCGTTCGTGCGTCAGGACGCGGAAGAGGATCAGCCCTCGGCCGGGTCCTCGGCGTGGGCGCGGACCGTCTCGGCCGAGGTGGAGTCACCCTCGGTCTCGTCGGCCACGACCGGCGCGAGCGACAGCTTGCCGCGGTCGTCCACCTTGGTGACCTCGACCAGGACCTTCTGGCCGACGCCCAGGACGTCCTCGACGTTCTCCACACGCTTGCCACCGGCGAGCTTGCGCACCTCGGAGACGTGGAGCAGACCGTCACGGCCCGGGAGCAGCGACACGAAGGCACCGAAGGTGGCGATCTTCACGACGGTGCCGAGGAACTGGTCCCCGATCTCCGGGTTGGTCGGGTTCGCGATCGCGTTGACCTGGGCACGAGCAGCCTCGGCCGACGGACCGTCGACGGCGCCGATGTAGACGGTGCCGTTGTCCTCGATCGAGATGTCGGCACCGGTGGTGTCCTGGATGCCGTTGATCGTCTTGCCCTTCGGGCCGATCAGCTCGCCGATCTTGTCGACGGGGATCTGCACCGAGATGACGCGAGGAGCGGTGTCCGCCATCTCGTCTGGGGCGTCGATGGCCTCGTTCAGCACACCGAGGATGGCCGAGCGGGCCTCCTTGGCCTGCTTGAGCGCCGCGTCGAGCACCGTCGACGGGATGCCGTCGAGCTTGGTGTCGAGCTGGATCGCGGTGACGAACTCCGAGGTACCGGCGACCTTGAAGTCCATGTCGCCGAGGGCGTCTTCCGCACCGAGGATGTCGGTCAGGGCCGCGTAGCGGGTCTGACCGTCGACGGTGTCGGAGACCAGGCCCATCGCGATGCCGGCGACCGGGGCCTTGAGGGGCACACCGGCGTTGAGCAGCGAGAGGGTCGAGGCGCAGACGGAACCCATCGAGGTCGAGCCGTTGGAGCTGAGCGCCTCGGAGACCTGACGGATGGCGTACGGGAACTCGTCACGCGACGGGAGCACCGGCACGAGGGCGCGCTCGGCGAGGAAGCCGTGCCCGATCTCGCGACGCTTCGGCGAACCCACACGGCCGGTCTCACCGGTCGAGTAGGGCGGGAAGTTGTAGTGGTGCAGGTAGCGCTTCTTCGTGACGGGCGACAGCGAGTCGATCTGCTGCTCCATCTTGAGCATGTTCAGCGTGGTGACGCCGAGGATCTGCGTCTCGCCGCGCTGGAAGATCGCCGAACCGTGGACGCGCGGGATCACGGCGACCTCGGCGTCGAGCGGACGGATGTCGGCGAGGCCGCGGCCGTCCATGCGGATCTGCTCGGTCAGGATGCGGCCGCGGACGACCTTCTTCGTGACCGACTTGTACGCGGCGCCGACCTGCGAGTTGGCGACCTCGGGCAGCGAGCCCGCGGTGACCTGCTCGGCGATGGCTGCCTTGACGCGCGACTTGAGTGCGTCGTCGGCGTCCTGACGCTCGGTCTTGGCGGCGATCTTGTAGACGTCACCGAGCTCGGAGAGCGCGAGGGCCTCGACGGCCGAGTAGACCTCGGGCGCGTACGGTGGGAAGACCGGGAAGTCCTGGATCTCCTTGGCCGACTGCGCGGCGAGCTTGGCCTGCGCGTCGACGAGGGACTTGAGGAACGGCTTCGCCGCCTCGAGACCCTGCGCGACGATGGCCTCGTCGGGCTTGGTGGCGCCGCCCTGGATGAGGTCCCAGGCGTGCTCGGTGGCTTCCGCCTCGACCATCATGATCGCGACGTCCTCGTTGCCCGCCTCGTCCGTGACGACACGACCGGCGACGGTCAGGTCGAACACGGCGTCGGCGAGCTGCGAGGCCTTCGGGAACGCGACCCACTGGTCGCCGATGAGCGCGAGGCGCACACCGGCGATCGGGCCGGAGAACGGCAGACCGGAGATCTGCGTCGACGCGGACGCGGCGTTGATCGCCAGCGCGTCGTAGAACTCGTCCGGAGCGATGCTCAGGACGGTGATGACGATCTGCACCTCGTTGCGGAGGCCGTCGACGAACGACGGACGCAGCGGCCGGTCGATCAGACGGCAGACGAGGATGGCCTCGGTCGACGGACGGCCTTCACGACGGAAGAACGAACCGGGGATCTTGCCGGCGGCGTAGGAACGCTCCTCGACGTCGACGGTCAGCGGGAAGAAGTCGAAGCCCTCACGCGGGTGCTTGCCGGCGCTGGTGGCCGAGAGGAGCATCGTTTCCTCGTCCAGGTACGCGGCGACCGCGCCCTGGGCCTGCTGTGCGAGCCGACCGGTCTCGAACCGGACGGTGCGCTTGCCGTACTTGCCGTTGTCGATGACGGCTTCGGCGAACTTGATCTCGGGACCCTCCAAAAGGGCGCCTCCTTGATGTGTTTCCGGCAGGCCATGGCGACGGCACTCGATGGTGCGTGCGCGCCGATCGTTCCGGACGCATGTCTGGCCAGCAGTAGAAGCACTCGGGAAACCGTTCCGGCCCGCGAGCCACCACCGATGACCAGCTCCGTGCCCGGCCTGCGCAGTGTTGTGTGTGACGTCCGGGGAATGAGTCCTCGGACACGATGGACTTTACCAGTCCTCAGGCTGTCGGCGGCGCGGCTCGCTGGACTCCTGGTGAACATCGGTAGCCTGCCGACATGCGCCTCACCCCCTCGCGGGGCGTGCTCGTCGCGGCCGCCGTGGTCGTCGGCGCGCTCGTCGCCCCGGCCCTGACCGCTGCCCCCGCGAACGCCACCGAGTACCCGACCTGGCAGGACGTCCAGCGCGCCAAGGGCAACGAGACGGCGAAGCGCGCCGAGGTGCAGAAGGTGCAGGCGGCGCTGCAGTCGGCGCAGGACGAAGCAGCCGCGAAGTCGCAGGCCGCCCTGGTGGCCTCGTCGAAGGCGGACGCGGCCGAGTCGGAGCTGGCGTTGGCCACCCAGGCCGCCACGAGCCTCCAGGCCCAGGCGCAGCACGCGAGCGAGACGGCGGACCGGGCCCAGCAGCGGGCCGGCCAACTGGCCGCGAACCTGTACCGCGACGGCAGCATGAACCAGATGACCACCCGCATCGCGACCGCGAAGAACCCGGACCAGCTGCTCTACCAGCTCGGCGCCCTCGACCAGCTGTCGGAGACCTGGGCCGGCGTCATGGACGACGCGTCCGTCGCGGCCGGCACGGCGTCGTCGCTGCACGAGCAGGCCGAGCGGGCCGAGACGGAACGCGCGACGCGCGCCCAGGCGGCCGAGGATCGCTCGGCCGCAGCGAAGTCGGCGGAACAGGCGGCGGACGCCGCCGTCGAGTCGACGGAGCAGCACAGCGACGAGCTGTACGCGCAGCTCGCGTCGCTCAAGGACAGCACCGCGAAGCAGGAGGCCGGGTACGAACTCGGCCAGCGGGTCGCCGCGCAGAAGGCGGAGCAGCAGCGCAAGCGGGCCGCAGCGGCGGCGGCCGAGGCGGCGGCGAACACGGCCGCGGCGAACGCCGGCAGCAGCGCCTCCGGCGGCGGCGCGACCAGCGGCGGCACCGGCTCGTCCTACCCGAGCACCGGGGGCGTCGCCGTGGACCCCGCGGCCGCGCAGGCCTACGCACGGAGCGCGCTCGGGTCGTACGGGTGGGGCTCCGACCAGTTCTCGTGCCTGGTGTCGCTCTGGACGCAGGAGTCCGGGTGGCGGGCCAACGCCCTGAACGCCTCGAGCGGCGCCTACGGCATCCCGCAGTCGCTGCCGGCCGAGAAGATGGCGGTCGCCGGAGCCGACTGGCGCACCAACGCGAACACGCAGATCGACTGGGGGCTCGCGTACATCAAGAGCGCCTACGGATCACCCTGCGGGGCGTGGGGCCACGAGATGAGCGTCAACCCGCACTGGTACTGAGCAGGGGGCCGGCCGGGCGCCGGTCGCCGGCTGCTCACCGCTCCACCAGTCGGAGCGCCTGCAGGGGGCACATCGCGACGGCGTCGGCCGCAGCGGCCCGCTCGTGCGGACGGACCGGGACGTCGCGGGTGCCGGCACCGGGGGTGCCTGGGTCGCCCGGGTTGCCGGCCCGGACACCGGGGTCGCCTCCGGCCCGGGCGCCGGGGGTGCCGGCCCGGGCGATCGGGTAGCCCCACTCGTCGCGCTCGAGCCGCTCGGCGAACAGTTCCGTGCACAACCCCCGGCCCCGGCAGCGCGTCCAGTCGACGTGCAGCGAGACGACACCCGCGCCTGCGCCCGCGCCCCCGCTCACCACGCACCCCCGCGCCGCAGCAGGCACCGGCCACCGAGGTGCGCCTGCACGTCGTCGTGGAACACGTCGAGCGCGCTCCGCACCATCCGCGCCACCCCGTCCGGGTGGTGACACGCCCCACGACCGTCCACCAGCGCGGCCACCCGACGCACCTCGCCCTCCAGGTCCCCCGCTGCTCGCCCCGAGGCCAGGTCCCCGACGACGTCGGCGATCCGCGGCAGTCCGTTCACGCAGGGTCCGCACCGTCCGGCCGACGCTCCGGCGAGCGCCGCCGCCAGCCGTGCCGTCACCGCGATCGGGCAGGTCCGGTCGTCGAGCACGGCGAGCACCCCGGCCCCGGGCGCGGCACCCCACCGAGCCAGTCCCTCGGGGTCGAACGACGTGTCGAGGGCCGCGGCCGGCAGCCACGTCCCGCCCCATCCGCCGACCAGTACGGCGCGTGTGTGCGCCGGATCGGTCACGGGCAGCCGGGAGGCCCGCAGCAGTTCCCCGAGCGGCGCACCCCCGGCGGTCTCCAGCACCACCGCGGTGGTCGGGTCCGTCACGTCGCTCACCGTGACGAGCCGGGTGCCGGGGGCACTCGGGCTGCCGACGCCCCGGGCCCACGCCGCCCCGAAGCGCACGACGAGTGCTGCCTGGGCGAGGGTCTCGACGTTCGACACCAGGGTCGGTCGCCCGCTCGGGCCCCGTTCGGCGAGCCGCACCACGCGGTCCTCGGGCACACCCCGGCCACCGGCGACGGCCGAGGCGAGGGCGCTGGCCTCCCCGGAGACGAAGGAGGCGTGGGGCAGGACCCGCAGGCTGATCGGCACGGGGTCGCCGCCGCGGTCGGCGCGTTCCGCGAGGGCCCGGCGGACCGGACCGGCGAGTCGGTCGCTCGTGGCGAGCACCGCCTCGGAGGCACCGATCGCGGCGGCCGCGAGGACGATGCCGTCGAGTACCAGGTGCGGTGCGCGCTCGAGCAGGACGGCGTCCTTGCGGCTGGCGGGTTCGCCGTCGGCGGCGTTCGCGACCACGAGGGGCGCACCCCGACCCCGACGTCGACCATTCGCGGTCACGGCGGCGAGCTTCCGGGCGAGCGGGAACCCGGCTCCGCCGCGACCGTCGACGCCGGCGCGGCCGAGTTCGTCGACCAGCCACGGGCCGAGCTGCGGCAGCGGGCCGAAGGTGTCCTCGTGGTCGGTGCGGGCCGGACCGGGTGCGGCCAGGAGCCGTCGGGTGCCGGTGGGTGGGACGACGGTGCGGGGGTGGGTCAGGGTCATCGGACGACCTCCAGCTTCGCGGAACGGAACTCGGTGACACGGGCGGTGCAGCGCCAGACGACGGCGCCGACGACGGCCGCGGTGCAGACGCCGGCGAGCACGAGGAACCACGCGGAGGTGCCGTCGGTCCCGGTGCCGACCGCGTGGGCCAGGGCGATCGGCCACATGGCGTAGGCCGCCCAGTGCACGGCGCGGAAGGCCCGCGGCCCGATCACACGGCGGAGCAGTGCGGTGACGACGAGCACGACGAGCAGGTCGACGGCCAGGGTGCCGAGCCCCAGCCAGAACCACCGGTCGGCGCTGACGAACGGCACGACCGTGTCGAGGAGGCGCAGCTCGGCCTCGGTGTCGAGCAGCAGCGAACCCACGTGCACCGCGACGAACACGGTGGCGGCGAGGGCGACGTCCCGGTGCACGAGCTGCACGGCGAACCGGGGCAGCCCGGGCAGCGGTCGTCCGCTCCTGGTGACGATGCCGAGGAGCACTGCGAGGGTGAGGAGCAGGACGGCGGTGACCCCGAAGCCCCGGCCGATCACCCAGAGCGCGGTGTCCATCAGGCGACCGCCGATCGGTCGTCGTCGGCGCGCTGGCCGTCGGTGCCCTGGTCGTCGGGCCAGCCCCCGAGCCGTACGACCGTGCCGTCGGCGGCGACGAGCCGGGCGGCGCGTCCGCTCTGCCGGAGCCACTCGGCGGCGGTGCGACCGCGCACCACGGCGGCGGTCGTCATCGTGTTGGCGGTGGTGCACGACGGGGCGACGACGGTCACCGTGCGCCAGACCGGCTCGGCGGGCAGACCCCACCGGGGGTCGAGGATGTGGTGCCGGGCGGTGCCGTCCTGCTCCCAGCGGCGCTTCTGCGTGCTCGAGGTCGCCACGGACCACCCCGAGGCGATCCGGACGTGGTCGACCGGGTCACCCTCGAGGTCCTCCACCCGCACCTGCCAGCCGCCGGACGGATCCGGGCCGGCGGTCGCGACGTCACCGCCGAGGGACACCAGCGCCCCGATGCCGAGCCGTGCGGTGATGCTCGCCGCGGCCATGTCGGCGGCAGCGGCCTTCGCCGTGGCACCGAGGTCGAGGGTGACGCCCTCGGGGATGCGCAGGAACGTGCCCGACAGCAGGATGCGCTGCCACGCCGGACGGTCGTCGCGTGCACGCGACAGGGCCTCGGGCGACGGGACCGGCTGGGCGTCGGCGAAGGCGACGTCGTACCCGAGGGAGACCATCCGGCGCCCGAGGGTGGGGTCGACGTCACCGTCGGAGAGCCGGGCTGCGTCGAGCGCCTGCTGCACCAGTGCGGCGAGGAGCGGCGACACCTCGGTGCCACGCACGAGGTCGTCGGCGCGTGCGGTGAGTTCGGAGTCGTCGCGGAAGCGGCTGCACGCGGCGTCGACGGCGGAGGTGACCTGCCGGACGCAGGACTCCGCGTCCGCGAGGTGCCGACGGTCCCGGTGGTCGAGGACGACCCGGGCGGTCGTGGTCCAGAGGTCCCACTCGGTGGCGGCGCGCACGGTCACGACCCCGTCGTCGTGGTGTCGGAGGTCCCGCCGGTGGTGCCCTGCGACACCCCGGTGTCCGAGTCGCTGGTCCCGGAGTCGCTCGTGGCGGAGTCGGTCGGCTGGGTCGACGAGTCGGTGCTCGTGTCGGTACTGCTGCTCGAGTCGCTGCTGCTGGACTCGCTGCTGCTGGAGCTGCTCGTGCTCGTGTCACTGCTCGTGCTCGTGCTCGCCTGCTCGTGCCCGAGCCAGAGCCCCGCACCGGTGACCATCGCCACCACGAGCCCGCCCACGCTGACGAGCGCACTCGTGATCCGTGCGGATCGCCTGCCGCTGCCTCTGGTGTCCATCGGTGCTCCTCGTCGTCACGACGAGGTTCCCGAGGGCACCGATGAGCCAGCCGCGCACCCGCCGCGCACCGACCGTACGAACCCTGTGGTCCGTCTAAGAGCACGTGCTCCCGTCGACGGCGGCGGGACGCGGGTCAGTGGCCGAGGCCGCCGAGCAGGCTCGCGAAGTCCGGGGTCGCGGGGAGCGCATCGGCTTCCTGCGGGGCTCGCCTGGAGGCCCGGATCGCCCAGGCCAGGTCGGCTCCGGCCCGGCGGATGCGACCGTCCAGGGCGGCCGCGTCACCGTCGGTCCCCCAGTCGTCGGTCGCGGCGAAGACCCCGGTGGGCACGATCGCCGCGCGCAGGTACGCGAAGACGGGCCGCAGGGCGTGGTCGATCGCGAGGGAGTGCCGCGAGGTCCCGCCGGTGGCCCCGAGCAGGACGGGCATGTCGGCCAACGAGTCCTTGTCGAGCACGTCCAGGAACGACTTCGCCAGTCCGCTGACGCCCGCGGTGAAGATCGGCGTGACGAACACGACGGCGTCGGCCTCGACCACGGCGGCCATCGCTGCGGAGAGCGCCGGGGCCGCGAAGCCGGTGAGCATCGCGTCGGTGATCTCGTGCGCGAGCGGCCGGAGTTCGACGTGCACGACGTGTGCCGGGGTGCCCTCGGCGACGAGTGACGCGACGGCGGCCTCGCCCAGGCGGTCGGCGAGCAGGCGGGTGGAGCTGGGCTCGGAGAGTCCGGCGGAGACGACGGCGATGGTGGTCATGATGCTTCCCGACTTTCGATGCGTTTGCATGAACATAGCATCCAACCGGGTTGCCGCCACAACCATTCCCGCCGTCGAGCATCGTGCTGATCGGTCACGACTCCCCGCGCGCTGACCGCCGAGCGGTCACGAAGTGTCGCGTGAGACCGTGGTGGCCGACGAGTCGTGACCGCTGGACGAGCGCGGGCGACGTGTCGTGACCGACCGAGGACGGAGTGCGGCCGGAGCGGGGCCCCGCCGAGCGTCGAACGCCCCGCGGAACGAAGAACGCCCCGGTCCTCACGAGGAGGACCGGGGCGTTCGGTCAAGCGTGTGTCGGTCGACTAGCGACGCAGGCCGAGGCGCTCGATGAGCGTGCGGTAGCGGGCGATGTCGACGTCGGAGAGGTAGCCGAGGAGACGGCGACGCTGACCGACCATGAGGAGCAGGCCACGACGCGAGTGGTGGTCGTGCTTGTGCTCCTTGAGGTGCTCGTTCAGGTCGTTGATACGACGCGTCAGAACGGCGACCTGGACCTCGGGGGATCCGGTGTCGCCCGGGTGGGTCGCGTACTCTTCGATGATCTCCTGCTTGACCTGTGCGTCAAGTGCCATGGTGATCCCCTTCCTGTCCGTTGCGCGGTGCCCGTGCCTGATGCGCGAGCGCTCTTTGTCCGCGGCCGTTCGACGGCAACCGCACAAGACTACCAGAGTCCTAGGCGGTCCTGGGGTGCAGACGGCGTCGGCGGCGACGCTCCGGCAGCAGACTGCGGACGAGTCCGACCAGCGTGGCGCCGAGCAGACCGCCGAGGCCGTTCGACAGCACGTCGCGCGGGTCCGCGACGCGGTACGGCAGGTAGGTGGCCTGCGCGAACTCGATGCCCGTGGACAGGGCGACCGCGACGAGCGCGCCGAGGATCCACCAGCGCCGGGGCAGCCACAGCGCCGCGAGCATCCCCACGGGCACGAACATCGCGATGTTGGCGAGGAACTCGGTGCGCTCGTACGTGAACCAGGCACCGTGCGGCAGCTGCTGCACCCAGGCGATCGCGTGCAGCACGAGGGAGTTCTGGGCCGAGGTGAAGACCTGCGGGGTCAGCGTCATCCGCCAGATCACCCAGGCGTAGCCCGCGGTCAGGGCGAGGAGGAGGAGTCGACGGAACATCCGCACAGTGTGCTGCACGGTCCTGCGCGGTCGCTGGAGCGCTCCTGTCAGCCGTCGGTGCGACACCTGGGCGATCGCGGATCGGCGCTGGTCAGGACTCCCCCGCACCTGTCAGCATGGGTCCGGGCGCGATCGGTGCCCGCACCACCGACACCGCACGGTCAGATCAGGAGCACCGCAGCATGCCGGAGCACGAGGCACCCAGCACCCCACGCCGCAACCGCACCGGCGGCCTGCGGCAGTGGGGGTGGATCGCCGCTGCGGCCGTCGTCGTCGCCGCGGTCGTCACGACCCTCGTGGTCGTCGGCCCGTGGAACGGCGGCCAGCCGGACGGTGACCGTACCCCGAGCGGCCGCAGCGTCGCCGAGCGGAAGTCCGCGGCCGAGGCGTTCCCGGGCGGGCTCGCGCGCCAGCCGACCGCCGTGAACCAGGCCGGCCTCCGCGAGCGCCAGGCCCGTGCCGACGGTGACACCCAGACCGCCGAGCAGATCGCGGTGATCGCCGACCAGCCGATCGCGACGTGGCTGACGAACACCTCGCGGGCCGAGACCCGCTCCACGATCCGGTCGGTGGTCAGCACGGCCGAGCAACGCGGTGGCACCCCCGTGTTCGTCCTCTACAACATCCCGGACCGTGACTGCGGCAGCTACTCGAAGGGCGGCACCGAGGACGACGCCTACCTGCCGTGGGTCCGGTCCGCCGTCCGGGCGATGGCCGGTTCGCACGCGGTCGTGCTCGTCGAACCCGACTCGATCGCCCAGGTCCAGAACTGCGAGCGGCTGCGCGACGAACGCCTGCCCCTGCTGCGGAAGGCCGTCGACGCCCTGACCGGCCACGGGCTCACCGTGTACCTGGACGGCGGCAACGAGAACCGTGTGCCGACCGCCACCATGGCCGACTGGCTGCGGCAGGCCGGCGTCGACGAGGTGCAGGGCTTCTTCACGAACGTGTCGAACTTCTACCGGGTCGACCAGGAGCGCGCGTACGCCGACGAGCTCGCCGACGCGATCGGCGGCGACCCGCACTTCGTCATCGACGTCTCCCGCAACGGGCAGGGGTGGCGGGGCACCTGGTGCAACCCCGAGGGCGCCGGCCTCGGCCAGGAGCCGCACGTCACCGGCGGCAGCACCCGGCTCGACGCCCTGCTCTGGGTGAAGACGCCCGGGCTCAGCGACGGCACCTGCAACGGCGGCCCCGCGGCCGGCCAGTGGTGGGAGTCGTACGCGCTGGCCCTCGTCGAGCACCGCAAGCGCGACTGACGACGCCGCAAGACGGCCCGCGCAGGGCCGTGTCGGTGCCCGGTGGTTGCATGTGCGCATGACCGCGACCGACCGCATCCGCTCCGTCGTCCCGCCCTACTTGCTCCGCGCCGTCGCCGACGCCGATGCGTTCCCACGGGCGGCCTCGGCGGCACGCACCGCACTGGCCTCGCTCGACGCCGTGCAGGCGCCGAAGCACGCGCACCTGGTCGCACCGCGCAGCGTCAGCGGCGCCGTCGACCGCTCCCCGCAGCGGACGATCACCGACGCGCACGGCACCACGACGCTGCCCGGCACCGTCGTCCGGCGCGAGGGCGACGCCGACTCCGGTGACGCCGCGGTCGACGAGGCGTACGCGGGCCTCGGCGCCACGCACGCCTTCTGGCTCGAGGTGTTCGACCGGGTGTCGATCGACGGCGCCGGACTCCCCCTCGACGCGACCGTGCACTACGGCCAGGACTACGACAACGCCTACTGGGACGGCAACCGGATGGTGTTCGGCGACGGCGACGACGAGGTGTTCCGCCGCTTCACCGTCGCGCTCGACGTCATCGGCCACGAGCTCGCGCACGGCGTCACGCAGTACACCGCCGACCTGACCTACCAGGGCCAGTCGGGCGCCCTCAACGAGTCGATCAGCGACGTCTTCGGTTCCCTGGTCGCCCAGTACGCGGCGGGGCAGACGGCGGAGCAGGCGAGCTGGCTCATCGGCGAGGGGCTGTTCACCGACGCCGTGCAGGGCGACGCGCTCCGGTCGATGCGGGCCCCAGGCACCGCGTACGACGACCCGGTGCTCGGGAAGGACCCGCAGCCGGCGACCATGGCCGGTTTCGTCGTCACCACGGACGACGCCGGCGGGGTCCACACGAACTCCGGCATCCCGAACCACGCGTTCTTCCTGACGGCCACGGCCATCGGCGGCCCCGCGTGGCTGGGTGCCGGCGCCGTCTGGTGGGACGCCCTGACGTCGGCCGAGGTGACCGCCTCGATCGACTTCGCGGGGTTCGCGACCGTCACCGTCGACGCGGCCGGGCGGCGGTTCGGGGACGGTTCCGCCGAGCAGACCGCGGTCCGTCAGGCCTGGCAGCAGGTGGGCGTGCTCGACTGAGCAGGCCACCCGGGCGTAGCGTCGAGGGCATGCGCATCGAGGTCCGCCGCTCCGGGGGCTTCGCCGGCACCACACGGCGCTGGCGGGTCGACACCGACACGAGCAGCGACCCCACGGCGTGGTCCGACGTCGTCGACGCGCTGCGGCGCACCCCGGCACCGACGGCACCGCCCGTCCCCGACGACTTCAGCTGGACGATCACCGTCGAGCGCACCACCGTGACGATCCCGGGTCGCCGCCTCGACGGTCCGTGGGCCGACCTGGTCGCGCGGGTGCGGTCCGAAGGCGACCCGACCTGAGCCGGGAGGCCCGTGGCGGGCCCGCACCGGGCCTCCCGTCCGCCCCGCGGGGACGCCACCACCCACCGATCGTGCGCAGGAACGGTCGCGTGGGACCGACGGAGCCGACCGTTCCTGCTCATGAAGCGCGCGGGGACGCGCGCACGACCGTCAGTCGACGTCGATGACCGTCAGGCGACGGGTCGGACGCGTCATCGCGACGTACACCGCGGCGGCGGCGCGGGCGGCGTCGGCACCCACGCCGTCCGGGTCGACGAGCAGCACGCCGTCGAACTCCAATCCCTTGGCGTCCGCACCCGTCAGCACCGTGAGCGAGCCGGCGTTCGGCGAGGCGAGGCCCCGGACGTCCGCCTCGGTGCGGGCGAGCCGCTGCCGGACCGTGTCGACCTGGGCCTCGGGGACGATGACGCCGATGGTGCCGGAGCCGATTCGGGCACGCTCGGCGTCGGCGACCGCCACGACGGTGTCGAGCAGGTCGGCCCGGGCGACGCGGACGCGCTCGACGGGGTCACCGTCGCGAACGGCCTCGTTGCGGGTGACCGTGAGGCCGGCGCTGTCCGCGAAGGCCCCGGCGGCCTCGACGATGGAGCGCGGGGTGCGGTAGTTCACCGTGAGCTGCTCGATGCGGTGGTCGAGCGGCACCTGCGGCGCACGGCCGCGTCGGCGACGCGCGAGCGCCCCGATGACGTCGTCCCAGGTGCGTGCTGCACCCGGCGAGGAGCCCTGCGCCATGTCGCCGACGATCGTGAAGGAGCGCAGTGGGTTGCGGCGGGCGAGCACGCGCCACTGCATCGGCGAGAGCTCCTGCGCCTCGTCGACGACGATGTGCCCGTAGGTCCACTCGCGGTCGTCGGCGGCGCGCTCGGCGGTGGAGCGGGGGTCGCCGCCCTCGGCGAACGAGCCGGCGACCTGCTCGGCGCTGACGATGCCCTCGACACCCATGTTCTCGATGGCCTGGCGGGCGTTCTCGATGTCGCGGTTCCGGCTGGCCTTCGCCGCGCGTTTGGCGGCGCCGCCGGTCGGGTCGAACGGGCCGAGCAGTTCGGCGGCCTCGTCGAGCAGGGGGACGTCCTCGACGGTCCAGGCCGTGCCGCGGGCGCGCTGCAGCAGGGCGCGGCGCTCCGGGGTCCAGTCGGGGGTGAGCGAGGCGAGCCAGTTCGGCCGGGCGTAGAGGTCCTCGAGGAACTTCTCGGGCGGCAGCGGCAACCACGCGGTGTTGAGCAGCACGCGGGCGTCGTACGAGCTCCGGATGTCCTCGCGCAGGACCTTCTCGTCGGCCTCGTCCACCGTGGTGCCGCGCTCCCGCAGCTGCTCGGCGAGCAGGCGGGTCATCGCGTCGAGGGCGGTCTTGTTGAACGTGACGCGGGCGGCGTTGTGCGGCTTGCCGCGGTCCTGCGCGCGCTTCATGGCGTCGGCGACGAGCTGCGGCGGCACGACGAGCCGCTCGCCCTCGATGTCGAGCGTGACCGACTCGGTCGGCACGACCTGGCGCGAGCGCACGGCCCGGCGCAGCAGTGACGCCATCTGCGCGGCGCCCTTCACGGCGGCGACGTCGCGGGTGTCGTGCGTCGTCGCGTGCACGCCCGGGTAGAGCGAGCCGAGCGACGCCATCACGACACCGGTCTCGCCGAGCGACGGGAGCACCTGCTCGATGTACGTCAGGAACGCCGGGGACGGGCCGACCATGAGCACGCCGGAGCCCCGCAGCCGCTCGCGGTAGGAGTAGAGCAGGTAGGCCGCGCGGTGCAGCGCCACGGCGGTCTTGCCGGTACCGGGGCCGCCCTGCACGATGAGCACGCCCTCGAGCGGGGAGCGGATGATGCGGTCCTGCTCGCCCTGGATCGTCGCGACGATGTCGGTCATCCGACCGGTGCGCTCGGCGGTCACCGCGGCGAGCAGCGCCCCTTCACCCTGCAGGTGGGTCCGCTCGTCGTCGTAGAGCGAGGCGTCGAACACCTCGTCCTCGACGCCGACCACGCGACGGCCCTGCAGGGACAGGTGCCGACGGGAGCGCATGCCCATCGGGTGCGCGGCGGTGGCCTGGTAGAAGGCGCTCGCACCGGGGACGCGCCAGTCGAGCAGCAGCGGCCGGTGCTCGGCGTCGCGCAGCCCCACACGGCCGATGTACCGGAAGGTGTCGTCTGGGCTGTCGGGCTCGGCGACCTCGAGCCGGCCGAAGACCAGACGGTCCCCCACCCGCTCGAGCGTCGCGACGGTGTCCTCGTAGAGCCGCGCGTACGCGTCGCGCTCGCTGCGGCTCTGGTGGTTCCCGCCGACCGCCTGTCGGCGGGTCTCGGCGAGGCGCTGTTCGGCCTCGGCGGTCAGCTCGTCGAGACGACGGAAGAGGCCGTCGACGTAGCCGCGTTCACGGTCGATCTCGGTCGGTTCGGACACACGCAACCCTTCGGGAAGAGGGGGAACCAGTGTACTGCCCACCGGGAGCCCCGCTGTCCCCGAAGGGTCGCGTCGGAGTCACATCTCTTCGTGCGTGTCCGGGTCGCCGTCCCACAGACGACCGCGCTCGAGCGCGGAGATCGCCTGCACCTCGTCGTCGGTCAGCTCGAAGCCGAAGACGTCGATGTTCTCCTTCTGGCGGGCGGCGTCACCCGACTTCGGCACCGGCACGGCACCGAGCTGGACGTGCCAGCGCAGCACGACCTGGCCGGGTGCCACACCGTGCGCCGCGGCGGCGTCGACGATCGGCTGCTCGGTGAGCAGTTCCGACCGCTTCGCGAGCGGGCTCCAGCTCTCGGTCACGATGCCGAGCTCCTCGTGCACCTTCCGCAGTTCCGCCTGGGGGAAGTACGGGTGCAGCTCCACCTGGTTGACGGCCGGGGCGACCCCGGTGGCGTCGACGATCCGGCGCAGGTGCTCGGGCGTGAAGTTCGAGACGCCGATCGAGCGGACCTTGCCGCTGTCACGCAGGTCGACGAACGCCTTCCAGGTGTCGACGAACCGGTCCACCGACGGGTTCGGCCAGTGGATCAGGTACAGGTCGACGTGGTCGAGCCCCAGGTTGCCGAGGGTCTCGTCGATCGAGCGGTGCGCCTCGTCGTAGCCGTGGTGCCGGCCCGGGAGCTTCGAGGTGACGACGAGGTCCTCGCGTGCCACCTCGGACTCGCGGACGGCGCGGCCGACGGCGTCCTCGTTGCCGTAGTTCAGCGCCGTGTCGAGCAGCCGGTAGCCGCTCGTGATCGCGGTGCCGACCGCCGCCGCGCCCTCGTCGCCGTTCAGGCCGTAGGTGCCGAGGCCGAGTTCCGGGAACCGGTGGCCGTCGTTCAGCTCGATCGTCGGGGCGCCGACCTGCATCAGCGGACCCCGAGCAGGTCGATCACGAAGATGAGGGTCTTGCCGGACAGGAAGTGGCCACCACCGGCGGGGCCGTAGGCGAGCTCCGGCGGGACGACGAGCTTGCGGCGACCGCCGACCTTCATGCCGGGGATGCCCTCCTGCCAGCCGCGCACCAGGGCCGCGAGCGGGAAGTCGATGGGCTCGCCGCGGTTCCAGGAGCTGTCGAACTCCTCGCCGGTCTCGTACTCGACCCCGGCGTAGTGGACCTTGACGGTGGAGCCGGCGGACGCTTCCTCGCCGGAGCCCTCGACGATGTCGGTGATGACGAGCTCGGTGGGGGCGGGGCCCTCGGGGGCGTCGAACTCGGGCTTGCTGTTCAGGTCAGTCATGCCGATCAGTCAACCAGAGCGCGCACCGGGCACGCGCAACGAGCGTCCAGCCCGCAGAATGGTTCCACCGTGACACCATCGACTCCCGCACCGCCGCGCCGCCGCCTGCTCGCCGACCTCACCCCGCTCCGCCGCTCCCCCGCCTTCGCCCGGCTGTGGGCCGGCACCGCGATCGCCGGCATCGGCACACAGATGACCACCGTCGCCGTCGGGCTCGAGGTCTACGAGATCACCCGCTCGACCTTCGCCGTGGCCCTGGTCGGTGTCATCGCGCTCGTGCCGATGATCGTCGCCGGCCTGTACGGCGGGATGCTCGCCGATGCCTTCGACCGACGCCTCGTCGCGCTCGTGTCGTCGATCATCGCGTGGGTCGCCGTCGCCCTGATCGCCACGCACGCCTGGCTCGACCTGCACAGCGTCGCACTGCTCTACGTGCTCGCGACGGTCAACGCCGTGGCCGCCACCGTCAGCAACGCCTCCCGCTCGGCCATCGTCCCGCGGCTCGTCGGCACCGACCTGCTGCCCGCGGCGAGCGCCCTGGGCGGGATCGCGTCCGGGTTCCAGGTCACCGTGGGTCCGGCGATCGCCGGCGTGCTCATCGCGACCGTCGGGTTCGCGCCGACGTACACGATCGACGTCGTGCTGTTCACGTTCGCGTTCCTCGGGGTGTTCACGCTGCCCCGGATGGCCGCCGACCACGACGCACTGCGGCCGGGGCTCGGATCGCTCATCGAGGGCGCGAAGTTCCTGCGGCGGTCACGCAACATCACGATGACGTTCGTGCTCGACATCATCGCGATGACCTTCGGGCAGCCGCGCGTGCTGTTCCCCGCGATCGGCGCACTCGTCATCGGCGGCGGGTCGATCACCGTCGGCACCCTGACCGCCGCGTACGCGATCGGGGCGCTGCTGTCGAGCGTGTTCTCCGGGCCGCTCGGGCACGTCCGACGCCAGGGTGAGGCCGTCGGCTGGGCCATCACGGCGTACGGCGGGGCGATCGCGGCGTTCGGTGTGGTCATCGCGTTGGCGCACGTGCTCGGCGGCCGCTCGGGTGAGGCGTTCGGCGTCGAGATCCTGCCGGCGCTCGGGCTCGCGGCGCTGTTCCTGGCCATGGCCGGCGGTGCGGACAACGTCAGCTCGGTGTTCCGGAACACGATCCTGCAGGCGGCGTCGCCGGACGGCATGCGCGGTCGGCTGCAGGGCATCTTCATCGTCGTGGTCACGGGCGGCCCGCGGCTCGGTGACCTGTACGCCGGCCTGGTCGTCGCGGCCGGCATCGCGTACCCGCCGGTCATCGGCGGCGTGCTGATCATCGGCCTCGTCGCGCTGCTGCTCCGGATGGTCCCCTCGTTCCGCCGCTACGACGCCCTGCACCCCCACGCCAACTGACCGCGGGCCGCGGTCGAGTGCGGGTCCGCAAGACACCGGTGTTCGCGCGTGGAACACCCGCGTTCCGCGGTGCGGAACGTGAACACCGGTGTCTTGCAGGAGCTCGCGACGCGACCGAAGGGCGGACGGGAGGCGCGGGGCGGGCCCGCCACGGGCCTCCAGGCCGTCACGTGTCGGGTACCGTACGACACATGCCGGACAGCGCATCGCGCGACCTCCAGCGGACGGGAGTCCGCGCCGTCGTCCGGCGCACCTACCACTCGGTCATCCGGCACCGCGTCGTCGACGCGGCCGCGTCGCTGACGTTCTTCGCGCTGCTGACGGTGTTCCCGACCGCGCTGGCGGTCGTGTCGGCGCTGTCGATCGTCGACCGCAAGGGCGACAGCCTGACCGACATCGTCGAGGTTCTCGGGTTCATCGTCCGGCCGGAGACCGCCGAGCACCTCGAGGGGCCGCTCCGGCAGCTGCTGACCCTGGACAACCCGTGGCTCGGGTTCACGATCGGCGTCGTGCTGACGCTCTGGTCGCTGTCCGGCTACGCGACGGCGTTCGGGCGGGCGATGAACACCGCCTACGAGGTCGAGGAGGGCCGGCGGATCTGGAAGTTCCGCAGCATGATGCTCCTCGTCACGCTGCTCGTCATGGTCGGCGGCGCCGTCGCCATCGTCATCCTGCTCGGGACGCCGACGATCTCCGAGGCCGTCATCCGGCAGCTCGGGTGGGCGCCCTGGATCGACGACGTGTGGAACGTGGTGAAGTGGCCGGTGCTCGCGGCCGACCTCGTCGTGATGGTGGCGGTGCTCTACTACGCGACGCCGAACGTGAAGACCCCGCAGCTGCGGTGGGTGTCGGCCGGTGCCGCGTTCGCGATCGTGACCTGGGCCATAGCCACGGTGGGGTTCGCCCTCTACGTGGAGACCCTCGGTGGCGGGAACCGCGCCTACGGGTGGCTCGGTGGCGCGATCCTGCTGCTCGTGTACCTGTACATCTCGAACTTCGTGCTCGTGGTCGGCGGGGAGCTCGACTCCGAGGTGATCCGGATGCGGCAGCTGCTCGCCGGCATCGAGGCGGACGAGTCGATCCGGCTGCCGCTGCGGGACGTCACGCGGAACTTCACGCTCGCGCGCTGGCGGGACCAGGACATCGCGGCCGCGCAGCACGTGCGGGCCGAGGCCGCGCGGGTGGCCGAGGAAGAGGACGCCGAACTGACCCCGAACGAGGAGCACCTGCGGGCGATGGCGCAGCAGGTGCGGGTGGGCGAGCGCCCCCTGCCGTGACGGGGTCGCGGGTGCGTGGGCGCGTGCCCGCGCTTGTGCCGGCGTGCGCGTGTGCCTGCACGCGCCCGCCCCGCGTCAGCGCTTGCGCGCCTCGGCGTCCAGCATCTCCTCGGTGATGATCGGGATCGCACCCGTCGCCAGCTCGATGCCCGACAGCCGTGCCGGGCTGAGCACGCGCATGACCTGGTCCTCCTCCATCAGGCCCGCGGCCACGACGAGCGTCGAGATCGGCGTCGAGGTGGTCAGCGCCGTGTGCGCGATCGACGCAGCCGCCGCGTACCCGATGTACGGCGTCAGCGCGGTGACGACGCCGACGTTCGTGTCGACCTGGGCTGCGAGCTTCGCCTCGTTCGCCTCGATGCCGACGACGCAGTGCTCGCGCAGGGTCGCACAGCCGCGGGACATCCACTGCAGCGACTGCAGGATCGAGTGGGCGATGATCGGCTCGAAGGCGTTGAGCTGCAGCTGCCCGCTCTCCGCCGCCATCGTCACGGTGGTGTCCGCCCCCGCGACCGCGTAGGCGATCTGGTTCACGACCTCGGGGATCACCGGGTTGACCTTGCCCGGCATGATCGACGAGCCGGCCTGGCGAGCCGGCAACGTGATCTCGCCGAGGCCCGCCTGCGGACCGGACGACAGCAGCCGCAGGTCGTTGCAGATCTTCGAGAGCTTCGCGGCGCTGCGCTTCACGGTGCCGGACAGGGTCATGAACGCACCGGCGTCGCTCGTCGCCTCGATGAGGTCGGGGGCGGTGACGACGTCGATGCCGCTCGCCTCCTGCAGCTGCCGGCGGACCTCGTCGCGGTAGAGCGGGTCCGCGGTGATCCCGGTGCCGATCGCCGTCGCGCCGAGGTTCATCTCGGCGAGCAGCGGCATCACCTTGCGGAGCAGGTCTGCGTCCTCTTGGATCGTGTGCGAGAACCCGGTGAACTCCTGCCCGAGGGTCATCGGCACGGCGTCCTGCAGCTGCGTCCGGCCCACCTTCAGCACGTCGGCGAAGGCGCGGCCCCGCTCGGCGAACGCCGCGGAGAGTTCCTCGAGCTGCACGATCAGACGACGGACCCCGAAGATCATCGCGATCTTGATGCTCGTCGGGTACGTGTCGTTCGTCGACTGGCTGCGGTTCACGTGGTCGATCGGGTGCAGGTACGCGTAGTCGCCCCGCTCCCGCCCGAGGAGTTCGAGTGCCCGGTTCGCGAGCACTTCGTTCGTGTTCATGTTCGTGCTCGTGCCCGCGCCGCCCTGCACGACGTCGACGACGAACTGCTCGCGGAGCGCTCCGTCACGGACCTCCTGCGCCGCGCGGTCGATCGCCTCGGCGCGCTCCTCGTCGAGGACACCGATCGCCCGGTTCGCCCGCGCTGCCGCCTGCTTCACGGTGACGAGCGCCTCGATGAGGTCCGGGTACACGGCGATCGGCACGGAGGTGATCGGGAAGTTCTCCAGTGCCCGCAACGTGTTGATGCCCCAGTACGCGTCGTTCGGGACCTCCCGTGATCCCAGCGAGTCGCTCTCGGTCCGCGTCGTCGTCGTCGTCACAGGTGCCTCCTCGTTGCCGGTCACACGTCGAGGCTAGTCCCGTCCGTCCGGCCGGTCCGAGAACGCGCCGGGGCTGGGCGGAGCGGGCGGCGTGCCCGCGCGAGCGGGCGGAATGCCGCGGTCGCCTCGGCAACGCACGCTGGCATTCCGCCCGCTCGCCCGCGACGGACGGGAGGCCCGGTGCCAGGCCGCCACGGGCCTCCCGTCCGCCCCCCCGCGCACTTCGTGAGCAGAAGAGGTCGGGTTCCACACGGCGACTCGACATCTCCTGCTCACCAAGCGCGCCGCCCGCGCGAGCGGGCGGAATGGAGTGGTCGCCTTCGCGACGCACGGCGGCATTTCGCCCGCTCGCCCGCGACGGCCTGGAGGCCCGGTGCCAGGCCGCCACGGGCCTTCCGTCCGCCCGCCCGCGCACTTCATGAGCAGAAGAGGTCGGGTCACGGACGGCGACTCGACATCTGCTGCTCACCAAGCGCGCCGCCCGCGCGAGCGGGCGGAATGCCGGGGCCACTTCAGCCACGCACGGCGGCATTTCGCCCGCTCGCCCGCGACGGCCTGGAGGCCCGGTGCCAGGCCGCCACGGGCCTCCCGTCCGTCCGCCCGCGCCCTTCGTGAGCAGAAGAGGTCGGGTCACGGACGGCGACTCGACATCTTCTGCTCACCAAGCGCGCCGCCCGCGCGAGCGGGCGCGGCGGGCCCGGCGAACGCGCGACGAGTGAGCGTGCCCGTCAGTGGAACTGCGGGACGATGAGGTAGATGCCGTAGAGCACGACGGCGCCGCACACGACGAAGCAGGCGATGGCAGCGGCGCGGAGTGCGCGTGCGGCCGCCGAGGCTCCGGCGGGGTTCGGGAAGCCGGCGGTGGCCGGGCCGATCGTTCCGTCGTCCTTCACGGTGAACTTGCCTTCGCGGGTGTCGGCGGCACTCCAGAGACGGAGGCCGACCGAGTACACGGCGACGACGAAGCACGACGAGACCACGGCGACGAGCGCCACGGTGAGGAATGCGAACCAGTCGATGCCCATCAGCGACGGCCTCCCTTGCGGGCCGCCATGCGACGGAGCGTGCGCTCGCGGCTCAGTTCGGCGCGACGCTGGGCGACCGCGTCGGCACGCTTCTTGCGCTGCATGTCACGCAGCTCCTTGCGGGTCAGGACCGCGTTCGCGGCGACGTCGACCTCGATCGCGGAGGCCTGCTCGTGCGGCTTGCGGAGCGACCACAGGTACAGGCCGAGGATCACGACGGCGCCGATCACGGCGTCGAGCACGAGCCCGATGACGCCGAGGCGGGCGATGCCCGAAGCGACCGCACCGACCGCGGCGGCCGCGGGCAGGGTGATGAACCAGGCGATGACGATCTTGCCGGCGGTCGACCACTGGATCTTCGAGCCGCGGCGGCCGAGACCGGCACCGATGATCGAGCCCGAGGACACCTGCGTGGTGGACAGTGCGAAGCCCAGGTGGCTGGAGGCGAGGATCGTCGCGGCGGTCGAGGCCTCGGCGGCGAAGCCCTGCGTCGCACGGATCTCGGTGATGCCCGAGCCGAGGGTGCGGATGATGCGCCAACCGCCCGTGTAGGTACCGAGGGCGATCGCGAGGGCACAGGCGACGACGACCCAGAACTGCACGCCCTGGTTGGACGACTGCGCGCCCGAGGCGATGAGGGTCAGTGTGATGACACCCATCGTCTTCTGCGCGTCGTTGGTACCGTGCGCCAGGGACACCATCGAGCTGGTGAAGACCTGCCCGATGCGGAACCCGCCACGCTCGTTCGGGAACACCGGACGCTTCGTGATCCGGTACGCGATGCGCGTCGACAGGAACGACACGAGCGCGGCGATCACGGGCGAGGCGAACGCCGGGATGATCACCACCGTCAGCAGCGCGACGTAGTTGACCGACTGGAACCCGGCACCGACGATCGCGGCACCGATGAGCCCGCCGAACAACGCGTGCGACGACGACGACGGCAGCCCGCGGAGCCACGTGATCATGTTCCAGACGACTGCCCCGATCAGGCCCGCGAAGATCATCTCGGGGCTGATGGCGACGCCACCGGGCCCCTCGTTGATCAACCCGTGCGAGATCGACGTCGCCACGGCGGTGCTGAGGAACGCACCGACCAGGTTGAGCACCGCAGCGACGGTGACCGCCACCTTGGGCTTCATGGCGCCGGTCGCGATCGGGGTCGCCATCGCGTTGGCGGTGTCGTGAAAACCGTTTGTGAAGTCGAAGAAGAGGGCCAACGCGATGACCAGGACGACTATGAGTGTGATGTCCACCGCGGGCAAGTGTCCCAGGCGTCGGCCCTTCGAGCAAACCTGATCGGCAACCTGTTGTTCACCGCAGCTTCACACTCGTTCAGCTTCGGAACCATGCCGATGGGAGAATGCGTCCATGGACACCGCTGAGCTCCTCATCCTGCTGATCGGATCGCTCGCGGTGACGGGGTTCGCCCGGGCCAAGGGACTCCCCGCTCCACTGCTCGTCACGGCGGTCGCCCTGGCCGCCTCGTTCCTGCCCGGGCTGCCGCCGATGGAGATCGACTCCGAGGTCATCCTCACGGTGATCCTGCCGCCGCTGCTCTACTCGGCGGCCCTCGACGTGTCGTGGCAGAGCTTCCGCGGCTCGATCAAGCAGATCCGACGGCTCGGCATCTTCCTGGTGATCGTCACCGCCCTGGTCGTCGGCGGGGTGGCGTACCTGCTCATCCCCGACATGACGCTGCCCGCGGCGATCCTGCTCGGCGCGATCGTCGCCCCGCCGGACGCGGTGTCCGCCGCCGCGATCGGCCGGAAGCTCGGACTCCCCCGCCGTGTCATGACCGTGCTGTCGGGCGAGAGCCTGATCAACGACGCGGCCTCGCTGACCCTGGTGCGGGTGTTCACGCTCATCATCGCGGGCACGTCGCTGACCATCTGGCAGGACCTCGGCATCTTCGGCCTGGCGATCGGCGTCGGTCTGGTCGTCGGCATCGTGCTCGGCGTCGTCGTGCACTGGATCCGGATGCGCATCAACGACCCCGTGGTCGAGACGATCATGAGCATCCTGCTGCCCTTCGTCGCCTACATCCTCGCCGAGGACCTGTCCGGCTCCGGGGTCATCGCGGTCGTCACGGCCGGCCTGTACATCGGCTACAACTCGCCGAAGGAGGGCTACGCCACCCGCCTGCAGGAGCGCCCGCTCTGGACGAGCATCGATGTCATCCTCGAGGGCTTCGTGTTCGCGCTCATCGGCCTGCAGCTCAACACCGTCGTGCAGGACCTGGTCGAGAGCGAGCGGAGCCTCGGGCAGACGCTCACCGCTGCGGCCGTCGTGCTCGCGGTGGTGATCCTGGTGCGGCCGCTGTTCGTGTTCGAGTCCTACGCGCGCAACCGGTTCAACGGGAAGTGGCTCCGGCCGCTGCGGATCAAGCTGTCCCGCGGGCACCCGTCGCTGCGCTGGATGCGCGGTTCCGCGGAGCCGAAGCTCAACTGGCGGGAGCTCACCGTCATCTCGTGGACGGGCATGCGCGGCGTGGTGACCCTTGCCGCAGCCGTGTCGGTCGTGGCGAGCCCGACGCAGATCCCGGCGCAGGACACCATCTTCATCATCGCCTTCTTCGTCACCGTCGGGACCCTGCTGCTGCAGGGACTCACCCTGCCCTTCGTCATCCGCGCGCTCAAGGTGCAGGACCCGGCCGAGGGCGAGGAGGACGTGCGCAGCGAGATGCGGCTCAACCAGCGGACCACCGAGGCCGCGATCGAGCTGCTCGAGAAACGGCGTCCGGCGTGGGCGAAGCAGTACGGCTCGGAAGCCGTCGACTCGGTGGTGAACCGGCTGAAGGCGCGGCTGGAGCGCCAGGCCGAGACGTTCCGTCAGGACGCCGAGGAAGAAGAGGACGAGGGGCGGAACGTCGCACTGCGCCTGCGTGGCTCGCAGATCCAGGACATCCGCCGCGAGCTCCTCGACCGGCGCCGCGAGATCGTGCTCGAGGAGCGGGAGAAGGGGAACCTCGACGAGGAGGTCATGCGCCGCGTGCTCGTGACCCTCGACGCGGAAGAGCTCGCGATGGACTCGGCGCAGGCGTCGCGCAGTCGCTCCTGAGCACCCCGGGCGTATCCTGGCGCTCCGATCGAGAGCAGGAGCAGAGCGCCGAGTGAGCACGCCGCGGAACGACGTCCCCAGGAACGACGACGGACCGGAGCGCCCCGGCGGTTCCCGTCCCACGCCGCCGAAGCCGCGCGGGACCCGGCCCTCCGCACGTGGGACCAGGCCGCGTCGTGGTGGCAAGGTCGCCGGGCACACGCGTTCGGGACCCCGGCGACAGGCCCCGGTGCCGGCACCCCAGCAGCACGGTGCCTACCGCCGGTGGTACTCGACCCTGCACCCGTCGCTCCAGCTGATCGGCCTGCAGCTCTGGATGCCGCTGTTCTTCATCGTCGGGTTCTGCCTGTGCTACGTCTTCGCGTTCCACGCCCCGCACCCGCACGACGTCCCGATCGCCCTGATCGGCAGTGACCCGGCGTTCGTGCAGGCGGTGCAGCAGGCGTTGCCCGGCGAGTTCGTGTTCCACACGTACGACTCGCTCGCGCAGGCGAAGCGTGACGTGGTCGGCGGATCCATGGCGGTCGCGTACGACCCCGCCGCGAACGAGTTCTTCAAGGCGAGCGCGCACCAGTTCCAGGTCGCGAGCCTCGTCCCGGCCACCCTCACCGCGGTACTGACCGGCCTGGGCGTGGCGACCCCGAAGGTCACCGAGCTCGCACCCCTGCCCGCTTGGGACGAGTACGGCACCGTCGCGATGTACGTCATGCTCGCGTGGTGCATCGGCGGCTACATGGTCGCGATGTTCATCGGCATCATGGGCGGCCCGCTCCGGCACCGCACCCGGATGACGGTCATCGTGGTCGGCGGCCTGGTCATCTCGCTCATCACGAACACGCTCGCCGGGCCGGTGCTCGGCGCCATCCACGGGCACTGGATCCAGCTCGTGCTCATCGCCTGGGGCTGGATCGTGGCGATCGGCCTGGCGGTCAACGGCCTGAGCTACTTCGTCGGCCGGTTCATCGCCGCACCCGCGATGATCTGCTTCGTCTTCCTGTCCATGCCGTCATCCGGCGGCGCCTACCCGAAGTGGTTCATGCCCGAGCCCTTCGCCTGGCTGAACAACGTCGTCGTCGGCTCGAGCATGGTCGACATGATCAAGCACCAGGTCTACGGCGTCGGCCCCGGTCCGGCTCGCGGCCTGATCACGATGGCCTGCTACGCCACGGCCGGCCTGGTGCTGATGTACTTCGGCAAGAAGTGGTGGGAGCGCCGACGGATCCGCGCGATCGTCACCGGCCGGACCACGATGTTCCAGGACGCCAACACCGCCAACCGCGAGTTCCTCGGCGGGCAGCGCGACGCCGAGCTCGAGCGCCACGGCCTGACCTCCACCGAGACCGGCACCCTGAGCGTGCTGCGGGACGACGACTGGGAGGACGACCGCACCGGCGGTGACGTCTTCACCGGCGGTCGCGACGGCCTGGAGCCGGATGCGACGCCGACCGGTCGCATCGCCGTGCAGCGCCCCGCGAACCGGAAGGAACCGCGACCGGCGGCGGCGCAGCACGGCAAGCACGCCGACCGCTGACGCGTATCCTGATCGGATGAACCCGCGCATCACCTGGCACCGCGTCCTCATCACCGTCGTCGTCGTGTTCCTCGTGATGACGGTCGGCTTCTACGCCGCGAGCGTCCTGCTCGCGCCCGCCGACGGCCGCGGCACCGCCGGGCTGTTCGTCGGGTGGGCGATGTTCTCGATGATCGGCGCGATCGTCGTCGGCATCATCGACTTCTTCGTGCGGCCCCTGGGTGGCCGGAGCGGCGACGCCGACGTCATGGCCGCCGCCGAGGAAGCGCGCACCGGCAGCACCCGCACCCAGCAGCCGCGCTAGCAGCAAGCAGCAAGCAGCAAGCAGCTACTCACCCACGCCCACGCCGACGCCCGTCCCGGTGAACCCGGCGACCGTCGCGTCGTCCTCGGCGAACGTGAACCGCGCACGGACGCTGCCCCCGGCGAGCACCCCCGGCAACCAGTACCGGGCGTCGTCCCACATCGCGTCGTAGGGCACGGTGTCGACGGGGATCCACCGCGGCTCCAGTTCGTCGGAGCCCGACGGGTCTCCCTGCCAGCGGCGGCAGACGAAGACGTCCGAGACCTGGGACCAGGACGGTCGGTACGGGAACCGGTAGTCCAACGTGCCACGGGCCTCCAGGTCGACCGCGTCGATCCGCAGGCCGACCTCTTCACGCACCTCGCGCACGGCGGTCTCGACCGCCGACTCGCCGGGCTCGCGCTTGCCGCCGGGGCCGACCAGACGGCCCGTGCCGAGGCCGCGGCGCTTCTCCCCCAGCAGGACCTCGGGGCCTGCCTCGCCGTCGCGCAGCAGGTACACGACCACCACCCGGGGATGCTGGGACTTGCTCTCGTCGCGAAGGGTCACGCGTCCAGTGTGACCGATGGAGTGTCGTACGCTTTTCCCATGGCAGGCGTGCTGCGGGGGCACCATGGCTGAGCCCCGCAGGACCGGGCGCAGCCTCGAAGTGCTGCGCGCCGAGGCCGCCGAGGAGATCTCGATGCTCGTCGAGCACCGGAGCCGTCAGGGCGAGGACCCGTGGGAGTTCATGCCGACGCTCCCCACCGTCGACGAGCAGGTCGTGCTGATCCTGCGTGCGGACGCCGTCGACCTGGACGAGGCGATCGGCAAGCGGCACGCGCAGTGGTCGAGCCACCCGGCGTCCGGGCAGGGCACCAGGCTGGGCGAGGAGTACCACCGGCTGCGCCGGATCGCGTTGCAGCACCCCGAGCTGACGCCCGCCGTGTGGAAGCTGCTGGGCGCGCTGCCCGAAGCCGGCTGAGCTGCGGTTGGATGGACGCATGACCGAAACCGTGCTCGCCGTCCTCAACCAGCCCTCCCGCGACGCCGCGCCGCACGACCCCGCGGCCGACGCCTTCACCTGGGCGAAGCCGCTCGAGGAGCACGTGCAGGTGCAGGACCTCGGCGTCACGCGCGGCGACGGCGTGTTCGAGACGATCACGGTGATCGACGGTCGGCCCCAGGCCCTCGAGGCGCACCTCGCCCGCTTCGGCCGCTCCGCCGCGATGCTCGACCTGCCCGCCCCGGACCCGGAGGCCTGGCGCCAGGCCATCGAGGCCGTCTGCGCCCGCCTCGACCCGGTGCGCGAGGCCTTCGCCAAGACCGTCCTGACCCGCGGCGTCGAGGGCACCGACCGCCCGACCGGGTGGGTCTACGCCGCGCCGTCGGGCGACTCCACGGCCGCACGTACCGAGGGCATCTCCGTCGTGGTCCTGGACCGCGGGTACCGGCACGACGTCGAGCGCACCTCGCCGTGGCTGCTGCAGGGCGCGAAGACGCTGTCGTACGGCGTCAACATGGCCGCCCTGCGCGAAGCCGTCCGCCGCGGCGCCGACGACGCCCTGTTCGTCTCGAGCGACGGCTACGTGCTCGAGGGCACGCGCGCCAACCTGATCATGAAGGTCGGCGACCGGCTCGTCACGCCCCGCACCGACATCGGGATCCTGGCCGGCACGACGCAGGCCGACGTGTTCCGCTTCGCCGAGCAGGAGGGCATCGAGACCGCCTACGAACTCGTCACCCTCGCCGACCTGGCGGCGGCGGACGCGCTCTGGCTCGTGTCGAGCGTGCGGCAGGCTGCGCCGATCCGTTCGGTGAACGGCGACGCGCGGCCGATCGACGCCGAGCTCACGACGCGCATCAACGACTTCCTGCTGGCGCGCGAGGTCTGAGCACGCGGCGCCCCCGGCGCAACGGCCTGGAGGCCCGGATCGCGACCCGCAGGCACGTCGCGATCCGGGCCTCCCGGCTCTGCACCCGCTACCAGCGCGGGGTGGTGACGCCCGCTCCGTCGGTCCACGTGAAGACGGGCTTGCCGTCGATCCAGACGCGCGTCGCGCGGCTGGTCGCGTCGAGCGGATCGCCGTCCCAGAGCACGAGGTCGGCGTCGTAGCCCTCGGCCAGCCGACCGACGCGGTCCCCGAACCCGAGGAACTCGGCCGGGTTGACGGTGAGCGCCTCGAGTGCGGTCTGGGCGGGCAGGCCCTCCTTCACGGCGGCGGTCGCCTGGTCGACGAGCATGTTGATCGGCACGACCGGCGCGTCCGTCGTGATGGCGACCCGGACCCCGGCGGCCGCGATGGTGGCGAGGTTCGGGATGCCGCGGTCGCGGAGCTCGACCTTCGAGCGGCTGGTGAAGAGCGGGCCGTAGATGACCGGGATGTCCTTGGCGGCCAGCACGTCGGCGATCTTGTGCGCCTCGGTGCCGTGGTTCACGACGAGGCGGTAGCCGAACTCCTCGGACAGGCGGATCGCGGTGGCGATGTCGTCGTGGCGGTGGGTGTGTTGGTCCCAGACGAGCTCGCCGTCGAGCACCCGGACGAGCGTCTCCTTCGTCAGGTCGCGGGCGAGCGGCTCGTCCTTCGCGGCTGCGGCGTCGCGGGCGGCCTGGTAGTTCTGCGCCTCCACGAAGGCGTCGCGGATGATCTTCGCGACACCGAGCCGGGTCGAGGGCGTCTGGCCCTTGCCGCCGTAGACGCGCTTCGGGTTCTCGCCGAGGGCGCTCTTCACGCTCACCGAGTCGGAGATGAGCTGCTCGTCGATCGTCCGGCCGCCCCAGGTCTTGATGGCGACGCTCTGACCGCCGATCGGGTTGCCGGAGCCGGGCTTGACGACGATGCTCGTGATCCCGCCGGCCAGGGCGTCCCGGAAGCCCTCGTCGTCGATGTCGATCGCGTCGATCGCGCGGACGCCGGCCATGTTCGGGGCGGTCATCTCGTTCGTGTCGTTGCCGGCCTCGCCGTTGGCCTCCTCGTGGATGCCGAGGTGGCCGTGTGCCTCGACGAAGCCGGGGACGAGCCACGAACCCGCGGCGTCGATGACCGTCATCCCCTCGGGCGGGGAGACGTCCGGACCGATCGCGGTGATCCGGCCGTCCTCGACGACGACCGCGCCGCCGTCGAAGGCTGGAGCGGAGACGGGGACGACGTGGGCACCGGTGATCGCGAAGGAGTTGCTCATGGCACCAACGGTACGCGGGGCGCGGTGCGCGGGCGGGCCCGCGGCGGCAGGCGGCGGCAGGCGGCGAGCGGGCGAAATACCGATTCCTGGCGTCGAGCGTCCGGGTGGCTCTACCGTCGCGGGATGGCACACCGGAGCGACACCTGGCCCACGCACGAACGCAGCGAGCGACCGTGGCGGAGCACCGTCCGCGGGTGCCGTGACGACCGGCTGGTGACCACCGTGCGGGTGTCGCTGGCCCCGTCCATCGCGAGGGCTCGGTGGACGCCCGACGACGACACCGTCGCGCTGCTCGACCGGAGCGCCACGGCCCTGCGCGCCCTCGACGTCCACCACGGCTCCCGGCTCGCGCCGCTCGGGTCCGTGCTCGGCCGGACCGAAGCCGTGGCGTCGTCGCGGATCGAGGACGAGTCCGCGTCGATCGACGACCTGGCACGGGCCCTCGTCGGCATCCGGGCGAACGCCGGTGCCACCGCGGTCGTCCGGGCCGGCGGCGCCGTCGAGCACCTGGTGTCCGGAGCGGACTCGGGCACCGTCACCGAGGCCTCCCTGCTCGAGGCGCACCGCCTGCTGATGCGCGACGACCCGGTGGACGGACGGTACGCCGGCCGGTACCGCGACGTGCAGAACTGGATCGGCGGCGGTGCCACGCCCCGCGATGCCGTGTACGTGCCACCACCGCCCGAGCTCGTGGCACCGCTGATGGCCGACCTGTTCGCGTTCGTGCACCGTGTGGACCTGCACCCGATCGCCCAGGCCGCGATCGCCCACGCGCAGTTCGAGTCGATCCACCCGTTCACCGACGGCAACGGTCGGATCGGGCGCGCGCTGATCGGTGCCCTGCTCCGGCGTCGCGGGGTGACGACCACGGTCACGGCACCGGTGGCCACCGCGCTCGCGGCGGATCGGCGGCGGTACTTCCGGCACCTCGAGCAGTACCGCGACGGCAAGGTCACCGGGTTCGTGGTCGACCTGGCCCTGGCGATCGGGACGGTGTGCGACGAGGCGACGCTGAGCGCCCTGCTGCTCGCCGAGCACGACGCCGATCGGTCCGTCGGCCCCTGCGCCTCGGGCCCGCACGCCGTCGTCGGCCGTGCGCTCGCCGACGACCCCGTCCTGACCGAAGCGCACCTGGACACCCTGCTCACCACCGACGAGGTCGAGCGCGTCACCCACGACCTGGTGCTGGCGGGAGTGCTCCGTCCGGTCACCGGTCGACGCCGTGACCGCGCCTGGGTCGCACCGGCCATGGTCGACGAGCTCGAGGCGTTCGAGCAGCGGGTGCAGGCGGCTGTGGGCGGCCGCGAGCGCACGGCGGCCTGACCGGGGGTGCGGGCGAATAGGGTGGGACGGTGAGCAACGAGCACACCGCATCCACCCCGCCCAGCGCCGCCAAGCGGCCCGTGACACGGACCCACCACGGCATCGACTTCGTCGACGACTACGAGTGGCTGCGGGACAAGGAATCCCCCGACACCCTGGCGTACCTCGAAGCCGAGAACGCCCACACCGACGCCGCCACCGCGCACCTCGCGCCACTGCGCGACCGCATCTTCGCCGAGGTGAAGAGCCGCGTCCAGGAGACCGACCTCTCGGTGCCGGTCCGCATGGGCGACTGGTGGTACTTCACCCGCACCGCCGAGGGCAGCCAGTACGGCGTGCACTGCCGCGTGCCCGTCGCCGGCCCCGACGACTGGACGCCACCCGCCGTCGTCGAGGGCGAGTCGACACTCCCCGGCGAGCAGGTGGTCCTCGACGGCAACGCGCTGGCCGACGGCCACGAGTTCTTCTCCCTCGGCACCTACGACATCAGCGACGACGGCACCCGCCTGGTCTACGGCATCGACGTCGAGGGCGACGAGCGGTACACCCTGCACGTACGCGACCTGGCCTCGGGGACCGACCTCGGCGACGCCATCCCGAACACGGGCGCCGGCGCCACGTTCGATCCAGCCGGGCGCTACGTCTTCTACCCCACGGTCGACGAGTCGTGGCGTCCGGACAAGATCTGGCGCCACACGGTCGGCACCGCGGCGTCCGAGGACGTCCTGGTGTTCGAGGAGCCCGACGACCGCTACTGGGTCGGTGTCGGTGTCACCCGTTCGTCGCAGTACATCGTCATCGAGCTCGGCTCGAAGATCACGTCCGAGGCGCACGTCCTCGACGCTGCGGACCCCACCGGTGAGTTCCAGGTCGTCTGGCCCCGCCGTGAGGGTGTCGAGTACGAGATCGAGCACGCCATCGTGGGCGGCAGCGACCGGTTCCTGGTGCTGCACAACGACGGCGCCGAGAACTTCGAGCTCGTCGACGTCCCCGCCGACGACCCGACGTCCGAGCGTGACCGCCGCGTCGTCGTGGCGCACCACACCGAGCGCCGCATCGAGTCGGTCGACGCCTTCGCCGGACACCTCGCCCTGGAGTACCGGTCCGAGGCGCTCCCCCGCGTCGCGATCATCCCGATCGAGGGCGACGGCTACGGCGACGCGCACGAGGTCCCCTTCGACGAAGCACTGTTCTCGGCGGGGCTCGGCGGCAACCCGGAGTGGGAGCAGCCGACGCTCCGCATCGGGTACACGTCGTTCGTGACCCCCTCCGAGGTCAGCGACCTCGACCTGGCCACCGGCGAGGTCACCGTCCTCAAGCGCCAGCCCGTGCTCGGCGGCTACGACCCGGCCGACTACGTGCAGGAGCGCGACTGGGCGACCGCGTCGGACGGCACCCGTGTGCCGATCTCGCTCGTCTGGCGTCGTGACGCCGTCGAGGACGGCACCCCGGCACCGCTGCACCTCTACGGCTACGGCTCGTACGAGCACTCGATCGACCCCGGCTTCAGCGTCATGCGCCTGTCGATGCTCGACCGCGGTGTCGTCTTCGCCGTCGCGCACGTCCGTGGTGGCGGTGAGCTCGGCCGGCACTGGTACGAGAACGGCAAGACCCTGACGAAGAAGAACACCTTCACCGACTTCGTCGCGGTCGCCGAGCACCTGATCGAGTCCGGCCGCACGAGCGCCGACCGGCTCGTGGCCGAGGGTGGCAGCGCGGGCGGGCTCCTGATGGGTGCGGTCGCCAACCTCGCACCCGAGCGGTTCGCCGGCATCCTGGCCGCCGTGCCGTTCGTCGACGCGCTGACGAGCATCCTCGACCCGGACCTGCCCCTCACCGTCATCGAGTGGGACGAGTGGGGCGACCCGCTGCACGACGCCGAGGTCTACCGCTACATGAGCGAGTACACCCCGTACGAGAACGTCCGTGACGACGTGCAGTACCCGCAGATCCTCGCCGTGACCTCGATCAACGACACCCGCGTGCTGTACGTCGAGCCCGCGAAGTGGACCGCGAAGCTCCGCGAGGTCGGCGCGCCGGTGCTGCTGAAGACCGAGATGTCCGCCGGCCACGGTGGTGTCAGCGGTCGCTACGCGTCGTGGAAGGAGCGGGCGTTCGAACTCGCCTGGCTGCTCGACGTGCTCGGGCTCGCCGACGAGACGCCCGCCGCGGCCACCGCCAACCCGATCGCCGCGGGCTGAGCAACGCCTCGCACTTCGTGAGCAGAAGAGGTCGGGTCCGAACGCGGGACCCGACCTCTTCTGCTCACCAAGCGCACCAAGCGAACGAAGCGCTCGCAGCGCGCACCCCGCTCACACGCGGTTGAGCGCGTGCACCGCCTCGTCGTAGGACTCCTCGGCCAGGCGCACCCGGTCCCCCGCGAGCACCCCGTACCCGAACGTGCCCTCACCCCCGCGCTCCGCGATCGCCGCGTTCGCCCGGAGGATGTCGAGGGCGTGCAGGGACCGCACCCGTTCGGTCAGCACGTCGGCCGCGGTGCCGATCCGCTTCCACAGCGCGTGCGGGAACGCGTCGTCGCCGAGCACGTCCATCGCCATCCGGGCGCGCATCGTCTCCTGCCACGCGGCCTCGGTGGTGGTCCGGTCGGCAGCCTCGCGCTCGGCAGCGGTGTCCGAGGTGTCGTCGGCGACGGCGGCCCGGACGAGCTCGCGCACGCGCGGCTTCACGTCGGCGCCGACGTCCTGCGCGACCTGCTTCGGTGCGCGGAGCGACCACGCCGTCGGAGCCGGTCGCTCGGCCGCGTCGTCGAGGGCGTCGAGCAGTTCGAGGAACGGCTCGCCGTGCAGGAACGCGACGACGTCCCGCACCGCCTGGTCGCGACGTTCCCGGGTCGAAGCGAGGATGCGCTCGCGGGTCATCGCGTCGACCAGGTCGTCCTGCGCCGGCGACGACGCCCGCGGCAGCCGGTCGATCAAGTACTCGGCCAGCGCCGCACGCGCGGTGACGCCCGCCAGGCCGTCCGCCGCCTCGGCGGCGCGGTCGACGGCCTCGCCGTCGGGGAACGCCGGGCGGTAGGCGCCCAGGATCGCGGCGATCTCGAGGGTCGTGTCGGCCGCCTGCCGGAGGTCGGCCGTGTCGCCGGAGCGGAGCCGGGCCTCCTGGCCGAGCAGCGCGACGCGCAGCTTGCGGACGCGCTTCGCCAGGATGCGTGCGGTCGTGCCCTTGGCCGGCTTCTCCTCGGTCTGGAGGCGCGGTGCCGGTGCTCCTGCAAGCCCGCGTGCCAGCTTGGACGCGACGGCGGCGGGGCCGGCGCCGACGGCCGCGAAGCGTCCGTCGAGTGCCGCGAACAGCTCGTGGGCGATCTGCGGGTCGACGCCGTCGACGGTCTCGACCTCGACCTCGCGCCAGGTGCGCGGGGTCTCGGGGGCGTCGTCGTCGAGGCGCTGGGCGGTGACCTGGTCGTCGGCGAGCTCGGCGATCTGGTCGCCGTCCTCGTCGAGCAGTCGGGTGACGGTGCGGGTGGTCGTGATCCGGACGACGGGACGCAGCCCGCGGCCACGACGCTCCGTGAAGAGCGCGGCGAGGACCTCGTCGGGCACCGTGTCGGCGTCGTCGGTCAGGGGGAACTGCTGCTCGTGGCGGACCGTGTCCGACTCCGAGCGCTTGATGTGCCAGCCGGCGTCGGGGCCGCCCGTGCGACGGCGGACGGTCACCCGCGCGGCCACCAGGTCGTACCGCTCGGTGTCCCAGTAGGTCGCGTCCAGTTCGAACGGCTCCTGGTGCTCGGTGCGGAGGATGCCGCCCGCGCCGACGAGGTCGGGGAGGGCACCGCCCTCGGGCAGGTCGTAGGTGCGCTCGATCTCGAGGTGCGTGTGGCTCACACGCTCTTGTCTACCAGGCACTGCGGGGTTTCCCCGCACCCGGGGTTAGCCTGCAGGGATGAGCGACACGATCACCCGCGAGCAGTTCACGCCCGAAGCCGGCGGCGTCACGATGTTCACCACCACGTGGTGCGGCTACTGCGCCCGGCTGAAGAACCAGATGTCGAAGGCCGGGGTGCCCTTCACCGAGGTCGACATCGAGCAGACCCCGGGCACCGCCGAGCTCGTCGCCGAGGTCAACGGCGGCAACCAGACCGTGCCGACGCTCGTGTTCCCCGACGGCACGACGGCGACGAACCCGTCCCTGGCCGAGGTGCAGTCCCGCATCTGAGCGGCGGCCCTCCGCAAAACACCGGTGTTCACGCTCCGAACACGCGCATGACGCGGTTCAGAGTGCGAACACCGGTGTTTTGCTGTCCGAGACAGCGCCGCGCGCCGGACGCGCCGGCGCTAGCCGCCGAGCGCCTCGGTCAGCAGCGCAGCCATCGCGTCGAGCTGGATGTCACCGGAGTCGACGACCTCTTCGTCCGAACCGTCGAGCGCGCGGGCGGCCAGGGACGCCTTCGAGTCGATGAGCTCGGCGATCTTGGTGTCGATCGTCTGCGCGGCGATGATGCGCCACGCGGTGACGGGCTCTTCCTGCCCGATGCGGTGCACGCGGTCGATCGCCTGGGTCTGCTCGGCGCTCGTCCACGACAGCTCGGCGAGCACGACGTTCGACGACACCTGCAGGTTCAGACCGACACCGGCCGCGGTCAGCGAGCAGACGATGACGGCGACGTCGGGGTCGTTCACGAACGAGTCGATCTCGGCCGTGCGCTGCGTCGGGGTCTGGTCGCCGCGGATCGTGGCGGTGCGCAGGCCACGACGGGCGAACACCTCTTCCGCCTGGTCCATCACGTCGAGGTGCTTCGCGAAGAAGACGACCTTGCCGACGTTCGAGGCGAGCTGCGCCGCGTAGTCGGCCGCGAGCTGGGCCTTGGCACGGCCGATGCGGCGGACCATCGAGAACACGTTCTCGCCGGTCGACGAGGCGTCCTGGTCCTCGAGCTCCCAGCGGGCGACCTGGCGGACCAGCTTGTGGTCGATGCCGACGACCGGGTCCTGCCCGGTGCGGGCGTCGAGCGCCTGGTGGTAGCGGCGGACGAGCTTCGCGGTGAGCTCGCGCTCGGCGTCGCGGATGGAGCGACCCTCGTCACCGTCGAGCTCGACGGGGATGTCGGCGATCCGGCGTGCCGGGATGTCCGCGGCGACGTCGACCTTGCGGCGTCGGACGATGCCCTGGTCGATGACGGCACGGCGGGCCTCGACGAAGAACCCGGGGTCGGCCGGCGTCAGGCCGATCTCCTCGAGCTCGTTCATGAGCTTCGCGCGCGGCTTCTTGTCGTCGATCCAGCCGAGGTACTCCCAGATGGTGCGGAAGTCCTCGACCGAGTTGATCAGCGGGGTACCGGTCAGCGCCATGAGCAGCGGTGCGGCGGTGCGCTGCCGGATGCGCTCGGCGATCTGCAGCACGAACCGGGCGCGCTGCGAGTCCTTGTTCTTGATGAAGTGCGCCTCGTCGACGACCATCCCCTTGAACCCGAAGTTGCCGAGCCACCCGGCGTGCCGGTCGAGGATCTCGTAGTTCACGATGACGATGTCGGCGAACCCGTCGAGGTCGTTGCCGTCCCCGTGGATCACCGTGGCGCGGTGGTTCGGCACCCAGCGCTCGGCTTCACGCGCCCAGTTCGTCTTGACGACGTTCGGCACGACGACGAGCAGCGGGAACGCGTTCGCGGCGTCGGCGGCGAGCAGCGACTGTGCGGTCTTGCCGAGGCCGGGCTCGTCGGCGAGCAGGAACGTGCGGTGTCCCTGCGCCGCGGCGGCGACGAGTTCCGCCTGGTGCTTCATGAGCGTGGTGCCCGAGCGCGAGTGCAGCGTCGTGGGCTCCGGCAGCGGCATCGTCGCCGCTCCCCCGCCCGCGCCGTACTCGAACGACTTGAACAGCGGCCCGAACAGTTCCCAGTTCGCCAGGCGACGCGGGTGCGCGACGGGCTGGTCGGCGAGGGCGAAGTCCGGTGGCATGAAGGGGTTCGCCAGCTGGCGCTGCACGACCGCCTGCGGCACGACGGCCCGCACCGGGGTCTCGACGACCGCGGCGGGCTCGGACGCGATGACGAGGTCCTCCGGCTGCAGTTCCATGCCGCCGGCGATCATCATGTCGCGCTTGACCGCACGCGTCGCCTCGGACACCTGGACCTCTTCGGCGAGGAGCTGGATGACGCTGGTGTCGCGCGCAGCCGTCTTCGCCAGGATCGTGGCCACGCCGTCGAGCCGCTTGAGCTGCTCGGCGCGCTGCGCGTCGGTGAGCTCCGTGTCGGCCTTCACCCGCGCGCGCTCTTCGCGCATGAGCAGGGCAACCGCCTGGAACTTCGTCCGGTTCGATGCCTTGAGCGGTCCGCGCTGCGCCGCGGCCTCGACCTCGCGCACAGCGCGGGCGAGGACGGGGATGACGCCGTCGTTGTCCAGCGGCCTGGTGCGACGTGACGCGGTCCGCGTCCCGCCGGCAGCACGCCGGGTGCCTGATCGAGCCAACGCTCCTCCTGTTCCGCCCACACGTCGGGGCGATCCGCCCGTGGGGCGGGAAGTCCTGCACCGGTGCCTGGCGCGGCTCCGGTTCAGCTGCGGGCCACCGTGGCCCACCGCATCGCCGGTCCCCGCATCGGGACGTCCGGTGGACTCCCGCGAGCCGTTCCACACGAGCACCTGCCGGGAGCAGGTTCGGACGGTCCGCGCCGGGATCCGGCGTCGTCACACGCACGTGATGCCCCCTCGGGGCGGTCACGGCCCGGTCCCCGCGTCGATCAAGTGATCGACGGCTGCGTCCGGAATCGACGCGGCACGCGGGAACGCGGTGCGTGCGCGCTCAGTTTACTCCCGGACCACCGGCGGAGGCGACCGGCGCGTTGCCCGCGCGCGTCGCGACGGCGGACGGGAGGCCCGTGGCGGGCCCGACCCGCGCCTCCAGTCCGTCCTTCGGTCGTGTTCACCCCACCGAAGCGACACGTCTCCGGTTCCCTGCCCCGGTGACCCCGCGAAAGCGACAGGACGCCGCGGATGTTCCGCGCAGAACTGTCGCTTTCGCGACAGCGGCGTCGCGTCTCAGACCTGCGGTGCGGACCGCGGGCGGGTCGAACCACCGGTCGGGAGGCTCGGGGCCGCGTCCGCCAGGGCGGCCTGCGTCGCGGCGAGGAGCTGCTGGGCGGTCTGGATCCCGTTGGCGGAACCGGTGGTCGCCTGGCCGCCGGCGTGGGCGAGCAGCTGGGCGCCGATGGCGGGTCCGATGCGGTCGGCCTCGCGCGGGTTGCGCGCGACCCAGTCGCGGGCGATCGCGTCGGCGAGGCGCTCGGCGGCGGCGCCGCGCTCGGCGTCGCCTCGGGACCGGTGCCAGAGCCCGGTGACCACGAGGTGGGCGACGACGGCACCGACGTCACGGACCGGGAAGCCCCAGCCCGCGGTGTCGATGTCGAGCAGGCCGGAGATGCGCCACGGCTCGTCCTCGTCGACGAAGACCTGCTCCAGGTGCAGGTCGCCGTGCACGACCTGCTTGGTCGAGCTCGACCAGCCGATGGAGCGGCGGCCGATGGCGTCGTACAGGCGGTCGATCTCCTCGGCGTCGTGCGGCAGGGCGGCGATGAGCGTGCGACGGTGCCAGTCGGCGTGGTCCATCGCGTCGGCGCGCGCCTGCTGGGTCATCGGGACGGTGGCGACCCGGCCGCTCAGCGCGGCGAGCGACGCCACGAAGCGGGGGTCGTCGGCGATGTCGAGGATGCGACTGCCGGCGGGCACCCCGCGGATGCGCTCGAGCACGAGCAGGCCGTCGCCACGGCTGGACAGCACACGCGGCACGGGCAGACCGGCCGCGACGAACTGCTCGTGCGACTGCACGATCGGCGCGACCCGGTGCGGGCGGACGATCTTCAGGAACAGGGTGCGCTCGGGGGCGTCCACGCGGACGACCGCGCGCTTGCCGGGCCGGTACGCCGCCACGGTGAGCACCGGGTCGGTGACGGGCATGCCGAGCGTGGTCAGCAGCTCGGCGACGGCGTCGCGGTAGGTGACCTGCGGCAGCACCGGCAGGCCGGGGTCGTTCGGGTACGCCCACACCGACACCGGGTCACCTGTCGCCGGATCGGTGACGATCGCGCTGTTCTGGTCGTGGGTGCCGCCGGTGTCGACGTAGGTCAGGACCGTGGCGCGCTGGCCGTTGCGGTCCACCGTGTCGACCTCGTAGCCGTACAGGTAGCCGTTGCCCGAGGGCTCGACGGAGTGCGCCCGCGCGGCCACCACGGAGGTCCCGGAGCCGGCGAAGGCCTGCGGGATGACGCGCTCATGGTTGGGCCACACGACATCAGTCAACCGTGTCGCGCGGGTTTCGTCGCGTTCGTGCACGGCTCGGCGCGCGGCCGGTGGCTACCGTGGTCGGTGTGAACCCGGTCGCGCGTCTCCGCAGCTCCAGTCGCACGCCGTTCCTGCAGGTCGTGAAGACCGCCGTCGCGGTGGTCGCCGCCGTGCTCCTCTGCCGCCTGGTCATCCAGGGGCCGTTCCCCACCTTCGCGGCGATCGCTGCACTGCTCGTGGTGCAGCCGAGCATCAACCAGTCGTTCGTGAAGGGGCTCGAGCGGAGCGCGGGCGTGGTGATCGGCGTCGTGCTGGCCACCGGGTTCCACCTGCTGCTCGGCGACGGCGTGTTCGTCGTGCTGCTCGTCATCGTGCTCGCGATCCTCATCGCCTGGGCACTCCGGCTCACCCCGACCTCGGCCACCCAGGTGGGGATCAGCGGGATGCTCGTGCTCACCGCCGGGGTCGTGACGCCGAACTACTCCGCCGACCGGATCCTCGAGACCGTGATCGGTGCGATCGTCGCCCTGGTCGTGAACGCGCTCATCGTGCCGCCCGTGCTGCTCGAACCGGCGCACCTCGCCGTCGCCCGGCTCGCCCGTGACACCGCGGTGGCGTTCGAGCGGATCGCGATCGGCCTGACCGAGGGGTGGGACCGCGAGCGCTGGGACGAGGCGCTCGTCGCGGCCCGCGCACTGCGGCAGCAGCACGCCAAGGCCGAGGCGTCCCTGGGGTCGGCGCGCGAGTCCCTGACGATGAACCCGCGCAGTGGCCGGCACCGGACGATCCTCGACCGCGACGTGGTGACCACCGACCACCTGCGCGTCCTGGTGACCCGGGTCACCGGGATGACCCGGGCGATCCGCGACAACACCGCGCCGGACCTGCGCGACGACCCGGTGGTGCACGGCATCGCGACCGAGGTGGCACGGATCGGTGCGGACGTCCGGGCGCTGAGCGCTCGGGTGGAATCGACACGGCTCGACCCGGTGGACGGGGTCGGCGGAGCGGACACCGCTGCCTCCGGGCCGGACGTCGGGCTGTGGGCGGAGGCCTCCGAGCCGGCGCTCACCGCGCCGCTCGAGGTGGTCCGGCCGAACTCCCGACACTGGGTGCTCATCGGGGCGCTGCTCGAGGACATCCGTCGGGTGCGTGGCGAGCTGCTCGGGGAGAACGACTAGCGCCGGCACACCGGCACGTTGCGCTTGCGCGCTGCTGGGCGTCGGCGCGCTGCTGGGCGTCAGCGCGCCGCGCAGGCCGCTTCCGACGCCGTCCGCACGACGTCCGACCAGATCACCGCGGTCGGGACGACGTCGGTCGCGGTCGCACCCGGGATGCCGGCGTCGGCGTACCGGCTGATCTCCGCGACGACGGCCTCGGTGCCGACCTCGCGTGCAGCACGGCTCGCCACGTCCGGTACCGCCGTCCGCAGTTCCGCGACCACGCGGTCGCGCGGTGCGTCCTCCAGCTGCGCGAGCGCGCCGATGCCCTTCCACGCGGCGTCCAGTTCGGCGCGCAGGCGCACGATGGCCGGGTGGTCGATCGAGTCGTTCATGATCCCCCAGTGCGGGCGGCGCATCGGGTCGCGCTGTCCGCTGCCGGAGCCTAGCAACGAAGCAAGCGGCGCTCACGTCCCTAGAACGTGGGACAGACCGTTCTGCTTTGACCTGTGACGAGATTCAGCGAGTCGGACCCGGAGAACGACCCTCCGCGCCGGTTCGATGCCACGATGGGTCCGAGGAGGTCCACTATGCGGCTGTTGGTGGTCGAGGACGACGACGAGATGCGTGCCCTGATGGAACGCGGACTCGCGGCCGAGGGGTACCGGGTCACGGCCGTCGAGAACGGTGTCGAGGCGCTCATCGCCCTTGGCGAGCAGGCGTTCGACCTTGCGGTCGTGGACGTGATGATGCCCGGCATGTCCGGCTTCGAGCTCGCCCGGCGGATCCGTGAGCGCGAGGACCCCGTGCGGATCCTGCTCGTGACCGCGCGCGATGCCGTCGACGACCGCGTGTTCGGGCTCGACGCCGGCGCGGACGACTACCTCACCAAGCCCTTCGCCTTCGCCGAGCTCACCGCTCGGCTGCGTGCGCTCGGCCGTCGTGAGTCCGCCGGGGCACCCCGCACGATCGAGGTCGGGGACGTCTCCATCGACTCCGAGGCCCGCCGCATCTCGATCAAGGGCCAGCGCGTCGCCGTGAGCCCCACCGAGTTCGCCCTGCTCCGACTGCTCGCCCGGTCCGCCGGCAGTGTCGTCGACCGCCCGAAGATCCTCGAAGAGGTCTGGGACGGTTCGCAGCACGTCGACCCGAACGTGGTCGAGCAGTACATCTCGTACCTCCGCAAGAAGCTCACCGCGCACGAGGCCACCGTCGCCATCGCCACGGTCCGCGGTCGCGGGTACCGCCTGGATCTGCTCGGGGCGTGAGCGGGGCCGACGACGCCCCACGATCGGACCGCCGACGCGGCGGTCCGATCCGGCCGCTGCGTCTGCTGTCGCTGCGTGCCCGGATCACGATCGGGTCGACGGCGATCGCCGCGATCGTCATCCTGCTGCTCGTCCTGGTGATGCGCTTCCAGGTGGTGAGCGTCGTCGCGAGTGCGACCCGCACCCTGCTCGACGCCGATGCCGACCCGTACGTCGCCACGCTCGAGGTCGACAGCGACCCCGACCTCTCGCCGCCGGGCAACGCGCAGCTCGTCGCCGTCGTGTCCCCGTCCGGCGAGATCGTGCTGTCGACGATGCCCGACCGTGTCGAGCAGGCGCTCGGCAGTCTGCGGTCCACCCCCGCCGGCACCTCGATCATCACGGCATCCGGCTCGGAGTACCGCGTCGTGGTGGAGCACCCCGTCAACGAGGCCGGCCGCTGGACCGTCGTCGCCGCCCGCAACTCGCAGGCCGAGGCCATCGTCGTCGACGACCTCACGACGACGCTGTCGCTGACCGGTCTGGCCATCCTGCTCGCCTTCGGCGTGGCGTCCTGGGTGCTCGCGACCACCGCGCTGCGCCCGGTGAACCGGATGCGCCGCGAGGCCGAACGGCTCTCCGTCGCCCCGGAGCGTGCCGAACTGCCGGTGGGCCCGGCCCAGGACGAGCTGGCGTCCCTGGCGACCACGCTCAACGCCTTCCTCGCCCGGACCCGGCAAGCGACCGAGCGCGAACGCCAGATGGTGTCGGACGCCAGCCACGAGCTCCGGACGCCCCTGGCGATCCTGACGACCCAGCTCGACCTCGCCTCGCTCGACGGCAACGACGCCGCCGCCCTCGCCGCCCACATCGAACGCGCGAAGCACAGCGTCGCGCGGTTGTCGCGGCTGGCGAACGACCTGCTCGCCCTGTCGCGGATCGAGGAGTCGGAGCGCCGTGAACAGGACGGCGACCGGCGCCCCGAGACCGCCTGGTCGGACCTCGGCGACGAGGTGATGGCCGCGGTCGACCGCGTCCGGCTCATCGCGTCGGCGAAGGACGTCACCGTCGACTTCGACCTCGAGCCGCCCGTCGCCGTCGGCGGTTCCGGCCCGGGCATCGGCGGCGGCACCGTCGAACCGCGGTACCGGATCGACACCGGCGGGATGGCCCAGCTCGTCACGAACATCGCGGGCAACGCCGTGGCCGCACTCCCCCGCGGCGGCGGCATCTTCGTGTCCTGGCGGAGCACCGGCGGCGAGGGCGTGCTGCAGATCACCGACGACGGCCCCGGCGTGCCCGAGTCCTTCATCCCGGTGGCGTTCGACCGCTTCACCCGTCCGGACGAGGCCCGGACGTCCCGCCCGAACCCGGACCCGTCGACCGGTGCCGGCGCCCTGCCCGGCGGCTCGGGGCTGGGACTCGCGATCGTGCGTGCGGTGGCGGAACGGGCGGGAGGCACGGCGTCGCTCCGCAACGTGCCCGCCGGTGGGCTCGAGGTCACGATCCGCCTGCCCGAGGTGCGCTGAGCACGACGGCTCGCCTGGGCACGTCCGCTCACTCGGGCACGTCCGCTCAGTCGAGCAGACCGCTCACTGGAAGTCCCGCGAGCGGGTGCGGACGGACAGCGACAGGTGCTCGATGCGGTCCGCCACCAGGTTGACGACCCCGTCGGGCGAGCGCTCGAGGATGCCCCGGACGATCACCGCCGGGGACTCCCGCGCCACCCGGCGGAAGCGCCCCCAGACCCCGACGCTGCAGATGACGTTGACCAGCCCGGTCTCGTCCTCGACGTTCAGGAACGTGATGCCGGAGGCCGTCGCCGGACGCTGCCGGTGCGTCACGATCCCGCCGACCTCGACCCGTCGTCCGGTCTCGGCGGTCGCGGTGTCCTGCACGCTGAGCACCCGGCGGGCTGCGAGCCGGTCGCGCACGTGCCGGACGGGGTGGTCGTCGGTCGTCATGCCCGTCGACCACATGTCGGCGATGAGCACGTCCCCGCTCGTCATCTGCCCGAACAGCGGCGGCTGCACGAACACCTGCGTGTCCGGCAACTGGTCCGGACGCTCGGCGGCTGCCTGGGCAGCCGACCACATCGCACCGCGGCGGTCGATGTCGAACGGGGCGAAGGCGTCGGCGGCGGCGAGGGCCTCGAGCTGCGGCGTGGTGAGCCCGACCCGGCGGGCCAGGTCCGACATGTCGCGGAAGGGGCCGTTCGCGTCCCGCTCCGCGACGATCTTCTCGGCGCTCTTCCGGCTGAGCGACGCGACCTCGGCGAGCCCGAGCCGCACGGCGAAGGCACCGTCGCGTCGGTGGCTCGCGGTGTCGTCGGGGAGCGCCTTGTCGAAGGGCAGCACCGGTGGCTGCTCGGTGGCCAGGCACGCGTCGTCACCGGCAGGGGCGTCCCCGTCCGGCAGCGGTTCGAGCGTGGCGTCGACCCCGGACCGCAGGATGTCCGGTCGCAGTACGCGGACGCCGTGCCGCCGGGCGTCGGCGACCAGGGTCTGCGGTGAGTAGAACCCCATCGGCTGCGCCCGGAGCAGTGCCGCCAGGAACGCCCCCGGGTAGTGCAGCCGCATCCACGCGCTCGCGTAGACGATGAGGGCGAAGCTGATCGAGTGGCTCTCCGCGAAGCCGAAGTTCGCGAACGCCTGGATCTTCGCGTAGATCGCGTCGGCGTCGGCACCGTGGATGCCGTTGTCCGCCATCCCCGTGTAGAGCTTGTCGCGCAGCCGGTCGATCTTCTCGTGCCCGCGCTTCGACCCCATCGCCCGTCGCAGCAGGTCGGCGTCGTCACCGGAGCAGTTGCCGACCGCGATCGCCATCTGCATCAGCTGTTCCTGGAACAGCGGGACCCCGAGGGTGCGTTCGAGCACGGGTTCGAGCGCCGGGTGCATGTAGGTGATCGGTTCCTCGCCCGTGCGCCGGCGGATGTACGGGTGCACCGCGCCGCCCTGGATGGGCCCGGGGCGGACGAGTGCGACCTCGATCACCAGGTCGTAGAACCGCCGCGGGAGCAGTCGGGGCAGGGTGCCCATCTGCGCACGGGACTCCACCTGGAACACCCCGATCGTGTCCGCGCGGCAGAGCTGGTCGTAGACCCCCTGTTCCTCCTTCGGGATGGAGTGCATCTCCCAGCGCTCCCCGCAGTGCTCTGCCGCCAGGTCGAACGAGTACTGCAGCGCCGCGAGCATGCCGAGCCCGAGCATGTCGAACTTCACGAGCCCCATGTACGCGCAGTCGTCCTTGTCCCACTGCAGCACGGTGCGGCCGTCCATCCGGGCGTGCTCGATCGGCACGACCTCGCCCACCGGGCGGTCGGTCAGCACCATGCCGCCGGAGTGGATGCCGAGGTGCCGCGGGAACCCGAGGACGTCGCTCGCGAGCCCGACGACCGCCGGCGGGATGTCGTGGTCCTGGCTCTCGGTCACCGACCCCCACCGCTCGACCTGCTTCGACCAGGCGTCCTGCTGCCCGGGGCTGTGACCGAGCGCCTTCGCCATGTCGCGCACCGCGCCCTTGGGCCGGTAGGTGATGACGTTCGCGACCTGGGCGGCGTTGTGCCGGCCGTACTTGGCGTACACGTACTGGATCACCTCTTCGCGGCGGTCCGAGTCGAAGTCGACGTCGATGTCGGGTTCCTCGTCGCGCATCGCCGACAGGAACCGCTCGAACGGCAGCCCGTACCGGATCGAGTCCACCGCGGTGATCTCGAGCAGGTAGCAGACCGCCGAGTTCGCCGCCGAGCCCCGCCCCTGGCAGAGGATGCCCCGACCGCGGGCGTACTGCACCATGTCGCGCACGATCAGGAAGTACCCCGGGAAGTTCTTCTCCTCGATCACGGACAGCTCACGCTCGATGCGCTCCCGCTTGCGGGGGTCGACGCCGTCGGCGCTGCCGGGGTAGAACCTCCGGGCACCCGTCCACGTGAGCTCGCGGAGCCACGACATCGCGGTGTGCCCGTCCGGGACGTCGAGGTCGGGCAGCCCGGGCTGCACGGTCTTCAGCCGGAACCCGAGCTCGTCGGCGAGCTCCACGGTCCGCTCGATCGCGCCGGGGTAGCGCCCGAACCGTCTGGCCATCTCGGCGCCGGAGCGCAGGTGGGCGGTGTCGGCGGCCGGCAGCCAGCCGTCGATCTCGTCGAGGCTGCGGCGGGCACGCACCGCCGCGAGTGCGGTCGCCACCGGGAACCGGTCGGGGGTGGCGTAGTGCACGTTGCCGGTGGCGACCAGGGGCAGCGCGTGCTTCGCGGCGATGGTGGCCAGGGCGTCGTTGCGGGCGCTGTCGAGCGGGTCGCCGTGGTCGAGCAGCTCCACGACGACGTTGCGGCTGCCGAACCGGTCGAGCAGCACCCGGAGTGCGGTCTCGGCGGCGGACTCGCCACCCTGCTCGAGGGCCTGCCGCACGGAGCCCTTCCGGCACCCGGTGAGGACACGCCAGTGCCCGTCCGCCCGCGCGGCGAGGTCGTCGAGGTCGTACTGCGGGCTGCCCTTCTCGGACCCGGCGGCCAGGTGTGCGCTCGTCACCGCGCCGGCGAGCCGGTGGTAGCCGTCCTGGCCGTCGGCGAGCAGGAGCAGGTGCGAACCCTCGGGGTCGGGCACACCGTTCTGCGGTTCGGTCAGCCCCAGGGACAGCTCGGTGCCGAAGACGGTGCCGACCTGCGGGTACGACTCGGCGACCTCGGCCATCCGGGCGGCCCCGTAGAAACCGTCGTGGTCGGTGAGCGCGAGGGCGTGCAGCCGGAGCCGAGCGGCTTCCTCGAACAGGTGCTCGGGCTGACTGGCGCCGTCGAGGAAGCTGAAGGCCGAGTGCGCGTGCAGTTCGGCGTACGGCACCACGGGCCCGCCGTCGGTGTCGAGCGGTGACGGGACGTACGGCTCGCGCTTCCGCGACCACGCCGGGCTGTCGCCGCCGTCGCCGTCGTGGGCCGTGCCCGGGCTCCGCTTGTCGGACAGGGCACGCTCGAACTGCGACCACGGGATGGGTGGGTTGCTGTAGCCCATCAGGTCACGCTCCTGTCGGTGGTGGTGGTCGGGGTCACGTCGCGATCGCCTCTGCCCACCAGCGGTGGTCCGCCAGCACCAGGTACCAGGCGCGCCCCTCGGCGTCGACGAGCTGGAGCCGGTGCAGGCGTCGGCCGCCGGACTCCCACCACCGGACGACGAGCGGCCACGGCCCCGCCCAGGCCGTCACGGCGGAGAACCCGCCGCCCCGGTCGCCCTCGGCGCGGAACCGGTCGGGTACGCCGGACAGCACGCCGCGCTCGTCGACGTCGACGCTCGCACCGCCGACGGCGACGACGTCGACCGCTCGGGGACGCTCGAGCACGGTGGCTGGTGGCGGGCCGGGCAGCTTGCCGGGCCACGGTCGGTCGCGGACGGTCGCCAGGGCACGCTCACCACCGGCGGGCGCGTCACCCCACGGCACGAGCACCACGCGCTCGGACAGGGTGCGGCCACCACCGATGCGCGGACTCACCACACCGTCGTGGCCGACCATGCCCTGGATCCGGGCGAGGCCGTGGTGCACGCGCTCGTCCGGGCCGGAGCCCCACAGCCCGCGCTCGTGGTTCGCCATGTCGTCGACGGCGACCGGCTCGAGCACGACCGAGGTGACCGGCGCCTCGAGCCCGCTGGGGGCCACCCCACCGGCGAGCTGCCACCGCACCCGGTCGACCACGTCGGCGGCGTCGAACCAGCGCGGGTGCGCCCAGGTCCGTTCGAGCAGGATGTCGCGCTCGTCGACGATCCCCACACGGATGGTCGTCGCCACGAGCCCCGCGGCCCGGAGTCGCTCGGCGAAGTCGTCGGCGGAACGCCGGAACGCGAACGCGATCTGGTCGGCACGGTCCAGCGGGGGTTCGAACGACGCCTCGACCCGGAGTTCCGGCGGGATCTCACGCGCCGCGATCTCGCGGGGGTCGCGGCCCCCGGCCAACCGGTGCAGGAACGCCCCGGCCACGCCGAAGCGGTCCCGCACCTGCTCGTCGCCGAGTGCCGCGAAGTCGCCGAGCGTGGTGATGCCGAGCCGGTCGAGCACCGTCGTGAGGTCGGGGTCGCCGAGCACGCCGAGCGGCAGGTGCGCGAGGAAGTCCGCCGATCCCCCGACGGGCACGAGCCGCACCCGTTCGCCGGGACGCACCGGACGGGCCCGGGCGGCCTGGTCCGCCGCGAACGGGGTGTCGGCCACCCCGGCCCGCACCGCGGGGGCGCCGTGGTCGGCGGCGATGCCGGCGAGGGTCGCCGCCGCCGCGCGCTCACCGCCGTAGTACCGGGCCGGCCCGCGGGCGCGGAGCGCGAGGGTGCCCGGCCGCAGCACCTCGACCCCCGGGACCGCCGCCTCGACCGCACGGATGACGGGCTCGAACGCGCGGTGGTCGAGGGCGTCGTCGTAGGGCTGCACGAGGAGCTCGGGGCACCGCGCCTGCGCCTCACGCACGCGGAGCCCCCGCACGACACCCTGCTCACGCGCGGACGCGGAGCTCGCGAACACGAGCCCCTTCGCGGTCAGGGCGAGGGGCTGCTCCGGCGGGGTGCCACCGGCCCGAGCCGCCGCGATGACCGGCCAGTCCGGGCACCAGAGCACGATCGTCCGGGTCGGGGGTGGTTCGGGCAGTGCCGCTCCCCGCGTGATCGCGTCGGTCCGGACGCGCCCGGAGGCGATCACGACGCCACCGCCACGGGCCGCAGCACGCGGGTGTCCCCGGAGCCCACCATCGGCACCGGTGTGGCGGCCCGGACCGCACCGTCGGCCGCGGGCAGGAGCAGCTCGGCGGTCGCCGGACGCACCGCGCCGGCACGCCCGGTCGCGGTCACGGTGGCCCGGCGCTCCGTCAGGTGGCCGTGGCCCTGACCGATGCCGCTCCACGTCGAGGACGTGACCCGCAGCGTGACGTCCGCCCCGGGCCAGGAGCCGAGCGCGACGAGTGCGCCACCGCGCTGTCGCAGGCGGGCCGACAGCCGTGCCACGTCGCCCGGCACGACCCGGCTGAGCGGTCGGGTGAGGACGATCTGGGCGACGTCGGCCATCGCCGCCGTCACGGCGAGCCACTGGTCACCCGGATCGGGGACGAGCACGAGCCGTTCGAGGTCGATCCCCGCGGCGGCGGCGGCTTCGATCCCGAAGGACGGCACCCCGACGACCGCACACCACGCCCCGGCCGCCGAGGCCGCCTGCAGCATCGTGATCGCGAGCAGCACCGACTCGGGGACGGCGTAGGTGCCACCGACCCGGATCGCGCCACCGGGCAGCAGGGGTTCGAGCGCCGGGGCGGTGGGGAGCCCGGCGGTGTCGACCCGGGTGGACTCCATGTCGGCCACCCGGGACCGCAGGGACGTGATGCGGTCGAGCGCGGCCCGGGCATCGCTCAGGTGGTCCGGCCCACGGCGCGCACCGCCACCGCCCGCACCGCTGCCGCCGCGTGCAGCACCGCTCCGCCCGCCCCGGTCCGGGGTGGGCGACCGGAGTGCCGCCGCCGTCTGCATGCCCTCATATTCGAACATGTGTTCGATGATGTCAATCGCGTCCGACATCCGTGGACAGTCCTGGTCGAACACGTGTTCGGATCAGGGCATCAGCTCACCAGCTGGCGACCGCCCCGACCCCGCCGAGCACCGACCGCGTCTTGGTCTCGACCTCGTCCGCCTCGTCCGCGGGCACCGACGACCAGGTCACCGCTCCCCCGGCTCCGAGGGTCCGGGAACGCACCGCACCCGACTCGTCGAGCACGGTCACGAGGCTACGGATCGCCACCGACAGGTCGACCGCCCCGCTCGCCGAGAAGTACCCGATCGCGCCCGAGTACACCCCGCGCGGCGCCCCCTCGAGCCGGTCCGCGATCGCCGTGGCACTGCTCTTCGGCGCCCCGGTCATCGACCCCGGCGGGAACGCCGCGTGCACCACGTCGGCCCGCGACGTCCCCGGCGGCAGCACCGCCCCGATCGTCGAGACCAGCTGGTGCACGCTGGCGTACGTCTCGACGGCGCACAGCCGCTCGACGTGCACCGACCCGGGCACCGCGGTCCGCAGCAGGTCGTTCCGCAGCAGGTCGACGATCATCACGTTCTCGGCGCGGTCCTTCGGGCTCGCCGCCAGGTCGTCCCGCGCGGCCGCGTCCGCCACCGCGTCGGTAAGCCGCCGCCGCGTGCCCTTGATCGGCTCCGCGAGCACCGCTCCGGCCGCGTCGATCCGCAGGAACCGCTCCGGTGACCGGCTCGCCACGCGCAGCGCGCCGAGCCGCAGGAACGCACCGAACGGGACGGGATCGGCCGCCCGCATCCGCAGGTACTCGTCCAGGTGCGGGTCCGTACCGGGGCCGCCACGGGCCTCCAGTCCGACCGCGAAGGCGGTGGTGAGGCAGACCTGGAACGCGTTCCCCTCGCGGATCTCCGCGCGGCACGCGTCGACCGCCCGCTCGTAGGCGGCGCGCGTGACGCGTCCGGTCGCCGTGGACACCCCGGCAGGGAGGCCCGTGGCCGCGTCCACGACGCCGGCCGACGTCGTGGGGATGGTGAGCTCCTCGAGCCACGCGCGGTTCCGCGTGCTGGCCGCCGGTTCCGCGTCGGCGACGAGCGCGAGCGCCCAGGCGCCACCGGTGTGGTCGACGACGACGGCGCGGTCGACGAACCGCAGGTCGGCGTCGGCGTACCCGTCGGCGGTGCGGTCCGGGCCGCCGGACTCGCGGCCGAGCTCGTAGCCGAGGAACCCGACCCAGCCCAGCGCGAACCCGCACCCGACGACCGGCTCGGGCAGGCGGGGCGTGCGTCGGAGCAGGTCCGCCAGCACCGCGAAGGCCGGACGCTCCTCGGATCGGGCGGGCCCGAACCACCCCTCGGCGGGCGCGGCGACCGTCAGGTGCGCGCGACGGTCCTGGTGCCGGAACCGGGCGGCGAACGGCCCGTCCGTCCACGCCAGCACGGACCACCGTGCCCGGGGTCGAGCCGTGGCGGGGGCACCGTCGGGCAGGCCGGAGTCGAGCCACACCAGGTCCCCGGGGACCTGCGCCGCCAGGGCCGCGAGGTCGGGGACCGGGTCGAGTCGGCGGACCTCGACGCGGACGCCGGGGTCGGGGGTGCTCAGATCGCGGCGATCGTCCATGCGGCGGCGTGCGAGGCACCGGGCGCGAGCACCAGGAGGCCGCGGTCCTCGCCGTCGTTGAAGGCGTCGGGGGCGCACGTCATCGGCTCGACGGCGAGACCGGCGCGGTGGTACTCGGGGACGACGTGGTCGGCGGTGTGCACCTGCGCCCAGCCGCACTCCGGCCCGAAGGTCGCACGGACCCCGCGACCGTCCGCCGCCGTGACCGCGATGGTGGCGAGGCCGGCGGTGTCGCGATCGAAGCCGGTGAAGGCGTGGTCGATGAACCGGTCGCCGATCAGCGTGGGCGTGCGCAGGTCGAACTCGTCGTGCACGGGGACCAGGTCGGTCGGGACGAGCCGGTCCGGCGTCACCTCGAGCACCTGGGCGGCGGGGAGCGTCAGGGTCCAGTCGTCGACGGTGCCGGTACCCGCGACGAGGTACGGGTGCGGGCCGGTCCCCCACGGTGCGTCCTCGGCTCCGGTGTTCGTCCCGGTGATCGTCGTGTGCAGCCCCTCGGCGTCGAGCCGGTACTCCACGGTGACCTCGACGCGGTACGGGTAGCCCTGCTGCGCCTGGACGGTCGTGGCGAGCACCACGCGGTCGTCCGCCTGCTCCTGCACGCGGAAGTCCGTCCACGCGACGAGTCCGTGCAGGGCGTGGTGCCGTGCGGGCTCGGTGAGGGCCAGTTCGTGATCGACGCCGCCGAACGAGTACTCGCCGTCGACGATCCGGTTCGGCCACGGGGCCAGGACGGCACCGCGGAAGACCGGGCGGACCTCGTCGGCGTCGAACGGGACGACCAGGTCTCGGCCCTCGTGCCGCAGGGTCCGCAGTGTCGCTCCGACCGTGGCGATGTCGGCCGTGTACCCGGCGGAGGCGATCGTCAGCGGGGACCCGGACAGCGGCGCGTCGTTGCTCATGGGCTCAGCGTATCGGGCCACCGAGTCCCGCCGGGCGCACGAAAAACCCCGCCGTTCCGAGGAACGACGGGGTTGAGGGTGGATCTGAGGGGACTCGAACCCCTGACCCCCTGCATGCCATGCAGGTGCGCTACCAGCTGCGCCACAGACCCAGATCGTGCTGCTTCCGTACCAACCGGTTCCCCGGAGGCACCATAGAAGCGTACACCATGCGAACGCCGGGCAACGAAATCGAAGCCGTCACCCGGGCGCGTCGCTGATCAGGCGGTGTGGTCCACCGGGAGCTCGAGCGGGATCGTCGGGCAGTCGGCCCAGAGACGCTCGAGTGAGTAGTACTGGCGGTCTTCGTCGTGGAAGACGTGCACGATGATCTCGCCGAAGTCGATCAGGACCCAACGGCCCTCGGTACGGCCTTCGCGGCGGAGCGTCTTGGCACCGAGCTCGAGGAGGCGTTCCTCGACGGCATCGGCGATGGACTGCACGTTGCGCTCGTTCCGACCGGTTGCGAGCAGGAACACGTCCGTGAGCTGCAACGGCCCGGTCACGTCGAGAGCGACGAGGTCCTCGGCCTGCTTGGCGTCGGCCGCGAGTGCTGCGGCCTGCACGAGTTCCAGTGCGCGAGTGGAGGCGGTCACGGATTCCTTCCGGTCGTCGAACCGACGGGCAGCCGGTTCGCTTGATGGGTCACGATCATAAGCCACCCCGCCGACAGCGGCCAGGCCAGGGTCGGCGGGGTGGTGGAGAACGGACGTCGAGGACGGCAGCGGTCAGCCGCCGAACGCGTGGGTGGTGAGCAGTGCGGTGATGATGACGCCGGCCGCGGCCAACCCGACCGCGCCGACCGTCACACCGAGGATCAGCGGCGTACGCGACTCCTTCGGCTTGGCGGCGGCGAGCACGACCTGACGGGTCGAGGTGTGGCTGGACACCGCGCGGCTGGCCCGCACCGGGCTGGCGTCGGTCTCGGGCTGCTCGTCCTGCTGCTCGAGCAGGCGGTCGACCTCGGCGCCGTCGATCGGCCGGTGCGACCCCGTCGACGACAGCGACGCCGGCAGGTCGATCGACCCGGTCAGGATCACCTCGCCCGTCGCGTTGAGCGCACCGGTGGGGTCGGCCAGGGCCGAGTTCGGCAGGATGATCGCGTTCGTGTTCGTCACCGCGACGCGGCGGGTGCCCGTCTCGGCGTCGTGCACCTCGGAGTCGTTCGAGTCGTGCGCCTGCTGCGACCAGTGGCCGGCGGGCGGCGCGAAGGCCGTGGTCACCGGCTTCGGCTCGGTCGGACGCTGGAACGCCGCGGGGACCTTCGGGGCCTCGGTCGCGGGCTCGGGCAGCGGCACCTCGTTGGTGTCGTCGTCCTCGGCGTCGAGCGAGAGCGGGAACACCGCGGGGGTCGCTGCGGCGGCGTTCGTCGGGATCGGGACCGGCGTGACGGCGGGCTGCGACCCGGCAGCGGGAGCGGGAGCGTCGTCGGCAGACCGGGCCGGAGCGTCCTCGGACGACTCGTCCGCCGGTGCGACGTCGGTCGTCTCGTCCGCAGGAGCGTCGGACTCGGGGACGTCGCCCGCCGGGGCGTCGGTCTCCGGCGCTCCAGACTCCGGGACGTCGGTCGCGGACGCGTCGGACTCGGTGACGTCGGCGGGCGGCGACCACGTCGACCGGTGGCGGCGGGGCTCCTCGGCGTGCGCAGCGGCCTCCTCGAGGGGCTCGAGCGCGTCCGGGGACCCGTCGGCCTCGGTGGCCTGGGCGACCGCGGCCTGGTCGAGGACCGTCGGGGCAGCGGGCTGCTCGTCGTGCGCGGCCTCGGCGTCCGGAGCGCTCTGCGGCGCGGCGGAGGGGTCGATCGTGTCCACCGACCCGAGGACGTCCTCGACGGTGCGGTCGGACGACTGGGGCGTGGGGTTCTGCAGCGGGACCGGCAGGACCGCCTGACGCTCGGCGGCACGCAGCTGCCGGATCTGCCGTCGGGTGAGCCCGCCGCTGCCGGGGACGATCTCGGTCGCCGAAGCAGGCGGGAACGGCGGCACACCGGCCGCGGGTGCCGACGCCGGGACGGACGGGGCGGACCCGGGGTGAGTCTGCGCCGATGCCGGTGCGGACGACTGGGCGGGGCCACCGGGGGCCGGGGCGACGTGCGACCCGGGGCGACGACGGGACTCGGGGGTCTCGGCGGCGGGTGCGGCGACGGTCGGGGGCGGCGTCGCGGGCTGCGAACCGGCCGCGGCGGCACGCTCCCGCTCGCGCGCCTGGCGCCGCGACAGGGGCGGCTGCGCGTCGGACGAACTCATGCAACGCTCCGATACAGATGGTGCTTGGAGATGTACTGGACGACACCGTCGGGAACCAAGTACCAGACGGGGAACCCCCGTCGAACCCGGTCACGGCAATCCGTCGAGGATATGGCCAGTGCAGGGACTTCGAGCAAGCTTACGTCCCGCTCGGGCAATCCGGTGAGGCTCAAGGCGTGTCCCGGACGCGTCACGGCCACGAAGTGCGCGAGGTCCCAGAGACCATCATGGTCTTTCCAGTCGACGATCTGCTGAACGGCGTCTGCGCCCGAGATGAAGACGAGCTGGGCATCCGGCCGTTGTTCGTGCAGGTCCCGCAGGGTGTCGACGGTGTACGTCGGCCCCGGGCGGTCGATGTCCACGCGGCTGACGGTGAACATCGGGTTCGACGCGGTGGCGATCACGGTCATCAGGTACCGGTGCTCGGCGTCGGTGACGTCGGACTTCATGTACGGCTGTCCGGTGGGGACGAAGACGACCTCGTCGAGGTCGAACGCCCGCGCCACCTCGGACGCCGCGACCAGGTGCCCGTGGTGGATGGGGTCGAACGTGCCACCCATCACGCCGATGCGTGGCCGTCCGGTGGTCTCGAGCATCGAGTGGTCGGTCAGATCTTGGTGTGACCGAACTCGTCGACACCCGTCTCGTGGTGGCGGGTGGCCTCGAACTTCTGAGAGTGGCGGTAGGCCACGTCGCGGAAGCTCCAGGTCACGAAGCCGAGGAAGATGAAGAAGAGGGCGCCGACCATGGGGAACACGAACGCGGGCGCCCCGGAGGCGTGCTCAGCAGCTTCTGCGAGGAGGGTCATCGTTCGTGCTCCGTTCGGTCGGGGAAAGACGCCGTTCAGTCTAGCCGCGGATCTGCCCGGAGCCGCGCACGATCCACTTCGTGCTCGTCAGCTCCGGCAGGCCCATCGGACCGCGCGCGTGCAGCTTCTGCGTCGAGATGCCGACCTCTGCCCCGAAACCGAACTCGCCGCCGTCGGTGAACCGGGTCGAGGCGTTCACCATCACGACCGCCGAGTCGACGGTCGCCAGGAACCGTTCGGCGGTGTCGACGTCGTTCGTCACGATCGACTCCGTGTGGTGCGTCGACCACCGGGCGATGTGCGCCGTCGCCGCGTCGACGTCGGTCACGACGCGGATCGACAGGTCGAGGTCCATCGACTCGGTCGCCCAGTCGTCGTCGGTGGCGCGGAGCACCCCGGGCACGATCGCCCGCGTGGCGTCGTCACCGCGCAGCGTGACACCGGACGCCCGCAGCCGGTCGGCCAGCAGCGGCAGGAGCCGTTCGGCCGCGGCCTCGTGCACCAGGAGGGTCTCGAGGGCGTTGCACACGCTCGGCCGCTGCACCTTGCTGTTCAGGACGATGTCGACCGCACGCTGCTCGGGCGCGGACGCGTCGAGGAACACGTGCACGACGCCCGCACCGGTCTCGATGACGGGCACCTGCGACTCGGTGACGACGGTCTGGATGAGTGCGGCGCTCCCCCGCGGGATCAGCACGTCGACCAGGCCCCGTGCCCGCATGAGCTCGGTGGCACCGGCGCGGCCGAACTCGTCGATGGTCTGCACCAGGTCGCGGGGCAGGCCGACCGACTCGACCGCGTCCTGGATCCGGGCGACGAGCACGGCGTTCGTGTGCTGGGCCGCCGATCCGCCACGGAGCACGACGGCGTTGCCCGACTTGAGCGCGAGCGAGGCGATGTCGACGGTGACGTTCGGGCGTGCCTCGTAGATCGCCCCGACGACACCGAACGGCACGCGCACCTGGGTGAGCTGGAGTCCGTTCGGCAGCTGCGACCCGCGCACGTGCTCCCCCACGGGGTCGGTCAGCCCGACGACGTGTTCGACCGCGGCGGCGAGGGCCTCGATCCGGACGGGGTCGAGTCGCAGCCGGTCGAGCAGCCCGGACGAGAGCCCGCCGTCCTCGCCGGCGACGAGGTCGTCGTGGTTCGCGGCGACGATCTCGTCGGTCGCGGCACGCACCGCCGAGGCGATCGCGCCGAGGGCGGCGTCCTTGACGGCGGTCGTCGCGGTCGCGAGCGCCGACGAGGCGGCCCGTGCCGCCACGAGTTTGTCGGTGAGGGTCGGGGCGGGCGCGATCGACGACATGGACCGATTGTAGGTCCGCCCCTCGGTTCGTGACGGGCGTGCGGGACGCTCGCCGTGCCTCCAGGCCCGGTCCGCCCCACCGACCGGTCACGACACGTCGTCACCCGCCTGCCGAGCGGTCACCGATCGTCGCTCCGTGACGCCCGCGCCGACGGTTCCCGACCACACAACCGCGTCCCGTCGGTGAGCCGTGACCGCCTGGAGGCCCGGCACCGGTCTCCGGGACCGGCGCCGGGCCTCCAGGCGGTCGCGTCCACCCCACCGACCGGTCACGACACGTCGTCCTGCGCCACGCGAGCGGTCACAGACCGTCGCTCGGCGACGCCCACACCGACGGTCTCCGACCAGTCGGCACCGTCCCGACGGGGAGTCGTGACCACTCGCTGCCGCCGCTCCGGGCGCGGTGCGGGCTGCGTCAGGAATGCGGTGCGGCGTGGAACCAGGTACCGAGGTGTTCGCCCGCCAGCGCGCGGTCGACCAGCGCCGTGTCGGTCACGAGCACCGCGGTGCCCGCCTCGGCCGCGAGCCGTGCGGCGGCGACCTTGGTCCCCGCTCCCCCGGTGCCGACGCCGGCGGTGCCGATCGAGCCGAAGGTGACCCCGGCGAGCTCGTCGCCGAACGGCACCTCGTCGATGCGGGTCGCGCCGGGCTGCTCCGGGGGTGCCGTGTAGAGCGCCTCGACGTCGGAGAGCAGCACGAGGGCATCGGCGCCGAGCAGCCGAGCCACCAGGGCCGCGAGCCGATCGTTGTCGCCGAAGCGGATCTCGTGCGTGGCGACGGTGTCGTTCTCGTTCACGATCGGCAGCACCCGCAGCGCGAGCAAGCGGTCGATGGCGCGCTGGGCGTTCACCCGGTGCGTGGGGTTCTGCAGGTCACCCGCGGTGAGCAGGATCTGCGCCGCGACGACACCGTGCCGGTCGAGTTCCTTCTGGTACCGGAACATCAGGACGTTCTGCCCGGTGGCGGCCGCAGCCTGCTGCGTGGCGAGGTCGTCAGGACGGCCCTCGAGTCCGAGGAACGGGAACCCGGTCGCGATCGCACCGGACGACACGAGCACGACCTCGGTCCCCCGGCCGTAGGCGGCAGCCAGCGCGTCCACCAGGGGGCCGATCTGGCCGGCGGCGTCACCGCTGACCGAGGACGAGCCGACCTTGACCACGATCCGCCGCGCACGCGGGATGTCCTCGCGCCGTGTGACGGGTCCGAGGTCGGTGCGGGCGGTCGTGTCGGTCATGCCGCGGTCAGTCCTTCTGGTCGCTGGTCTCGACCTGGTCGGCGTCGAACTGGTCGCCGGTGCCGAGCTGGTCGCTGGTCACCACCTCGTCGTCCACCCAGAGCCCGGAGACGCGCTCCTGCTCGAGCTCGGCACGGGCGGCCGCCTTGGCGTCCATCCGCTCGAAGTACTCTTCGCGCCGCTCGTTGCGGGTCGGACGCGACGTCGCACCGATGCGCGCGTCGGTGCCACGGGCGCTCGTGATGAGCTCCGCGGTCGACGTGAGCGTGGGCTCCCAGTCGAACACCATGCCGCCGTCGCCACCGATGACGACGGTGGAGCCGGCGACGGCTCCGGCCTTGAACAGGCCGTCCTCGACGCCGAGCTTCGCGAGCCGGTCGGCCAGGTAGCCGATCGCCTCTTCGTTGGTGAAGTCGGTCTGCTGGACCCAGCGCTCCGGCTTGGCGCCGCGGACGCGGTAGAAGCGGTGCTCCTCGCCGCCCTCGGCGCGCACGGTGAACGGCTTCTCGTTGACCGAGCGGGGGCGGAGCACGATGCGCTCCGGGACCGGCTCGGCCGCACGGGCGGCGCGGGCCTGCTCGACGATGTCGGCCAGGGCGAACGTCAGCTCGCGGAGCCCCTTGCGGGACGCCGTGGAGATCGGGAAGACCCGGTAGCCCCGGCCCTCGAGCTCGGCGGTGACGAACTCGGCGAGCTCCTGCGCCTCGGGCACGTCGATCTTGTTCAGGGCGATGAGCTGCGGGCGCTCGAGCAGCGGCACCTGGCCCTCGGGGACCGGGTAGCGCTCGAGCTCGCCGAGGATGACGTCGAGGTCGCTGATCGGGTCGCGGCCCGGGTCGAGCGTGGCGCAGTCGATGACGTGGAGCAGCGCCTCGCACCGCTCGACGTGGCGCAGGAACTCGAGCCCCAGGCCCTTGCCCTCGGACGCGCCCTCGATCAGACCGGGGACGTCGGCGACGGTGAAGCGGGTGTCACCGGACTCGACGACACCGAGGTTCGGGGTGAGGGTCGTGAAGGGGTAGTCCGCGATCTTCGGCTTGGCGGCGGAGACGGCCGCGATCAGCGAGGACTTGCCGGCGCTCGGGAACCCGACGAGGGCCACGTCGGCGATGGTCTTCAGCTCGAGGCTGATGTCCCCCGCCCAGCCCTCGGTGCCGAGCAGCGCGAAGCCGGGGGCCTTGCGCTTCGTGGTGGAGAGCGCCGCGTTGCCGAGGCCGCCCTGTCCACCAGGGGCCACGACGACGCGCATGCCGGGCTCGGTGAGGTCGGCGATGACCTCGCCGGACTCGTCGTACACCACGGTGCCGACGGGCATCGGGAGTTCGAGGACCTCGCCGCTGACACCGCTGCGGTGATCACCCATGCCGGGCTGCCCGTTCTTCGACGAGCGGTGCGGCGAACGGTGGTAGCCGAGCAGCGTCGTCACCTGCGGGTCGGCCACGAGCACGATGTCGCCACCGTCACCGCCGTTGCCGCCGTCGGGCCCGGCGAGGGGCTTGAACTTCTCACGGCGGACCGACACGCAGCCGTTGCCGCCGTGCCCCGCGCTGAGGTGCAGGGTCACGCGGTCGACGAAGGTCGCCATGGGTCCACTCCAGGTGTTTCGTTGTGCCGACGGGATCGTCGGCGGGAAAAGCGAAGGAGGGGCGGGCACTCGGCCCGCCCCTCCAGCTGCAGTCGCTCGAACGACTACGCGTTGACGATGTTGATGACCTTGCGGCCACCCTTGGTGCCGAACTCGACCGAACCGGACGAGAGGGCGAACAGCGTGTCGTCGCCACCGCGGCCGACGTTGGCGCCCGGGTGGAAGTGCGTGCCGCGCTGGCGGACGATGATCTCGCCGGCGTTGACGACCTCGCCACCGAAGCGCTTCACGCCGAGGCGCTGTGCGTTCGAGTCACGACCGTTGCGAGTGGAACTCGCACCCTTCTTGTGTGCCATGAGTTGACTCCCTTACGCGATCTTGGTGATCTTGACGCGGGTCAGCTCAGCGCGGAAACCCTGGCGCTTCTTGTACCCGGTCTTGTTCTTGAACTTCTGGATGATGACCTTGGGACCACGGAGGTCGTCGAGCACCTCGGCGGTGACGGTCACGTTCGCGAGCTCGGAAGCCGCCGACGTGATCTTGTCACCGTCCACGAGGAGCACGGGGGCGAGGTCGATGTTGCCCTTGTCGTCCGCCTTGGCACGGTCGATGGTCAGGATGGTGCCGACCTCGACCTTCTCCTGACGGCCGCCGGCGCGCACTACTGCGTAAACCACGTGGAAATCCTTACGTAACTCTGCTTGAGGGAAGTCTCGGGTGCCCACTTCTGCACGAGCGGCTCCCGGAAGGCCGGGCCCGATCGGCGACGCAGGCAGAACGGCCCGCTGACACCAGGGACCGAGAATACTCGATCACCCTGGGTCCGGTCAAACGGCGACACCCGTACGATTGCACGGTGACCGTGTTGATCGACCCACCGACGTGGCCCGCCCACGACACACTGTGGTCGCACCTCGTCAGTGATGAATCCTACGCGGAACTCCACGCGTTCGCTGCGCGGGCCGGTGTGCCGCGCCGTGCGTTCGACCACGACCACTACGACGTCCCGCTCTCGCGGTACGACGAACTGGTGGCCGCTGGCGCCTCGGCCGTGACCGGTCGCGAGCTCGTGCTGCGGTTGATCCGCAGTGGGCTGCGCGTGGCGCAGCGGGACAAGCGCGGTCTCTGACCGCCCGTCCGGACGCCCGGGAGGCGCGGCGTGCGTCCGCCCCGCCCGGCACCGCGCACGGTGCGCCGCCGGCTCGCAGGGCCGCGCGAACGGGCTCAGCGGGGCGCTGGACCGCCCCAGGGGTTCGCCGGGGGCTGCTGCTGGTCTGGGCGTGGCCCGGCGCCGTACTGGCCGCCGTACTGGCCGTGGGGGTCGGGCTGCACGCGCCCCTGCCCGTACGGTGCCGGCTGCTGCTGCTGTGGCTGCTGTGGTGCCTGCGGCTGGATCGTCGAGGGTGGGACCGCGTCGGCGGGTCGGACGGTGCCCGGCATCCCCGGGGTCGTCGACGAGCCACGTCCGCGGCGCGGCCGACCGAGCCAGAGCCAAGCTGCCGTGGCGGTCGCCAGGAGCATCACGGTGAACGGCAGACCGTTCTGCAGCGGTCGCGTGAGCACGTCGATGACGAGCTGGGAGCCGCCGGCGGTGGCCGCTCCGAACGAGCCGGTGAAGACCCCGACGAGCATCAGGGCCACCGTGCCCGCGGCGCCGGCGAGGACCACGCGGAGCAGGAGCCTCGGCAGCGGGCTGCGGCGGTCGATCGGCGTCAGGAACGCCAGGGCCAGGAACGCGCCGACGTAGTACGGGAACGGAGCCACGAAGACCCCGGTCGTGAAGCTGCCGAGCAGGCTCGTGCCGGCGCCGTAGTGCCGGAACGGACTGACCACGAGCGAGGTGCCGAGCAGCCCGAAGAGCCCGGACACGAACTCGACGAGCACCAGGGCCACCACGGCGATGAGCGCACCGGCCGTGTTCGTCACCGAGGCGCCGGGCGCGAAGGCCCGGCGGGGGTCGGCCGGGGCACGGGGCGGCCGCGGCGGGGCGTACGGCGCGCCGGCACCGGGCTGACGCCCGTACTGCGGCACGCCGCCCTGCTGCGGCGGCACCGGGCCGCCGGGCTGCTGGGCACCCGGGCCGGGCGGTGCGGGCTGGGACCAGCCCGCACCGTAGTACCCACGCTGCTGCTGCGGGTCGCCCGGGTTCGACACGTCAGTTCCCCAGGATCACGGAGCCGTCGGAGCCGTCGGCGTCGTCGGTCGACTCCTCCGTCGGCGTGGCGGGAGCGCTGATGCTCGGCGACGAGACCCGGCGGGAGCGCGAGCGCCCCTGTCCGGGCTGCTTCGGCTCCGGGAGCGCCTGGAGCACCGAGTCGAGCAGGGACTCGGCGTCCGGGGCGACCGCGCGGGGCTCGCGCTTGGGCGCCGCGGCGATCGGGATGTCCAGGATCGCCACGGTGTTGTCGGTCGGCGTCACGGTGGCGCTCGAGCTCACGCGACGGCGGGCCGGGGCCTTCGCCTTCGGTGCGGCTGCGGGCTCGGTGACGGCCGGAGCAGCGACCTTCGGCGCGCGCGCCTCGGGCTCGACGATCACGGCGGGCTCAGCGGTGACCGACGACCCAGACGGGTCCGACTGCTCGGCAGCGGGTGCCTGCAGTGCATCGGTGGCCCGAGCGTCGGCAGCGGCCTGCTGGTCGCCGCCCTGCTGGTCTCCGCTCTGCTGCTCTGCCCCGCGGCCGCCACGGCCACGGCGACGACGCTTCGAACCGGTCGGCTGCTCGCCACCCGTGCTGTCCGGGCCGGTCGACGCGTCGGCCGACGACGGTGCCGTGGCCTCCGTCGCGGTCGCGGTCACGGCAGCTGCTGCGGCCTCTTGTTCGTCGTGCGAGAGGGTCGAGGCGGCGATCCGCGACAGCGCGTTCTTCACGTCGTCGGTGATCTGGTGCGCCTGGCCGGAGGCACCGTTCGACTGCCCCGAGGAACCGGAGTTCCCCTTGCCACCGTTGCCGTTGCCGTTGTCGGATCGGCCGTTCTCGTTGCCGTTCCCGCCGCGGCCCTTGCGACGGCCCTTGCTCGGGCCCGGGTCGGCGTTGTTGTCGTTGATCTTCGCGTTGACCTCGTCGAGGGACTCGCGCAGGCCGACACCGATCTTCTTGCGGGTCATCTGCACGAGGCCGAGCGAGGTGATCTCGGCGACCTGGTGCTTCGTGCGGTCGCGGCTCAGGCACTCGACCAGGCGGCGGAGCACGAGGTCGCGGTTCTCCTCGAGCACCATGTCGATGAAGTCGACGACGATGATGCCGCCGATGTCGCGCAGGCGGAGCTGGCGGACGAGCTCCTCGGCGGCTTCGAGGTTGTTCTTCGTGACCGTCTCCTCGAGGTTGCCGCCGGAGCCGACGAACTTGCCCGTGTTGACGTCGACGACCGTCATGGCCTCGGTGCGGTCGATGACGAGCGAACCACCGGAGGGCAGCCAGACCTTGCGGTCGAGCGCCTTGTCGATCTGCTCGTTGAGGCGGAACTCCTCGAAGGAGTCCGGGCCCTCGTAGCGGACGACGCGGTCCTTGAGGTCCGGGGCCACGGCCGACAGGTACTCGTCGATGGTGCCGCCGGCGGCCTCGCCGTCGATGATCAGCTTCGTGAAGTCCTCGTTGAAGACGTCACGGACGATCTTGATGAGCAGGTCCGGCTCGGAGTGCAGCATGACCGGTGCGTGACCACCGGCGACCTTCTTCTGGATGGCCTCCCACTGGCTGGTCAGGCGCTGCACGTCGCGGGTGAGCTGCTCCTCGGTCGCGCCCTCGGCGGCGGTGCGCACGATGACGCCCGCGTGCTCCGGCAGGACCTCCTTCAGGATCTTCTTCAGTCGGGCACGCTCGGTGTCCGGCAGCTTGCGCGAGATCCCGTTCATCGAGCCGTTCGGCACGTAGACCAGGTAGCGACCCGGCAGCGAGATCTGGCTGGTGAGGCGGGCACCCTTGTGGCCGACCGGGTCCTTCGTGACCTGCACGAGGACCTTGTCGCCCGGCTTGAGTGCTGCTTCGATCCGGCGACCGTGGTTGCCGGTCTCGACGGAGTTCCAGTCGACCTCACCGGCGTAGAGCACGGCGTTCCGGCCACGACCGATGTCGACGAACGCCGCCTCCATCGAGGGCAGGACGTTCTGCACCTTGCCGAGGTAGACGTTGCCGATGAGCGACACGTTCTCGGACTTGGTGATGTAGTGCTCGGCGAGGATGCCGTCCTCGAGCACGCCGATCTCGATCGTCGACGAGCTGGAGCGGACGATCATCTGGCGGTCGACGCTCTCGCGGCGGGCGAGGAACTCGTCCTCGCTGACCACCTGGCGGCGGCGTCCGGCGTCGCGGCCGTCACGACGGCGCTGCTTCTTCGCCTCGAGCCGGGTCGAGCCCTTGATGCGCTGCGGCTCGGTGATGAGCTCCGGCTCGCGGCGGCGCGGCTCCTGGTGGTCGCGCGGCTCGCGGGCCTCGCGGTCGGCGCTCGAACCACGGCGACGCGAGCGACGGCGCGAGCCGCCCTGGTCGTCGCGGTCGTCACGGTCGCGGTCGAAGCGGTCCTCGCGGTCGTAGCGGTCGTCCTCGTCGCGGTCACGGTCGCGGTCACGCTCGAACCGGGGCGCGCGCTGCGGCAGCTCCGGCAGCACCGGCGCGTGGAAGATCAGGCTGAGCGTGCTCGTGGCCTTCGGCACGAACGGCTCGTCGGCGGGTGCGGCGTCGCCGCTCACCTCGGCCGTCGGTGCGGCGTCGGCCGGACGGGAGGCGCGGTCCGCGTCCGCCCCGTCGGTCGCGGTGGCCGACCGGTCGCCCGTCACGACCGGCAGGTCGCCGGTCAGCGTGCTCACGTCGTGCGGCTCGGCACCGCTGTCGGCGACGGCCTCGACCGCGACGGAGACCGCCCCGGTGTCGGTCGGCTCGACGGGCGACGCCGGGGAGTCGGGCGAGTCCGGCGAATCGGGAGAGTCCGGCGAACCGGCCGACGCGACGCTGGCCGCGGGACGGGCGTCAGCGCCGCCCGTCAGCGCGAGGGTCTCGTCGGCGTGGGGTGCCTGCTCGGCGCCCCCACGGGCCTCCTGGCCGGACGACCGGGCGCGGCGACCGCCGAACAGGCGGCTCCGGCGCTTCGGCGCGTTCTCGTCGTTGGTCGTGTTGTCGTTGTTCTGCTCCACCATGGACTGGTGCACTCCTCGGCCCCACTCGCACCCTTTCGGGTGGCGGGAATTCTGTGTCGTGGCGGGCGGCGTCGACGCCCCCGCGCTCGCTGTCTCGTGATCGGTCCGCGTCAACTTCTCGTTGCGTCCGCGCCCGTTCCGGTCCGGGCACCCGGCCCGTTCCGGCTCGGCATCGGAGTGACGCTGCCCGACCACAGTGCGCTCTCACCGCACCGGATCGTCCGGGTTCGGCCCGGTGGGGCGTCACTCGGAAAGCTCTCTTCGGTGTGCGGTTGGCCGCACGACCTCCAGGCATTATCGCATGCCGCACCCGGAAAGCACCGGAACCCGCATGCGATGATGACCGCGTGACCGCGTCTGCACCTGCCCCCCGTCGTCCGATCGCGATGGCGGTCTTCCTGCTCGTCACCGGGATCGTCGGCCTGTTCGGATCGTTCCGGCTCGTCCTCGACGAGTTCACGAAGTACGAGAACCCGAAGGCCGTCCTGAGCTGTGACGTGAACCCGTTCATCAACTGCTCCGACGTGATGGCCAGCTGGCAGGGGCACCTGTTCGGGTTCCCGAACCCGCTGCTCGGCGTCATGGGGTTCGTCGCCCCGATCGCGGTCGCCGTGCTGCTGCTCGCCGGGTTCCGGAACGGTTCGCGCTGGTTCTGGATCGTCTTCAACGCCGGGGTCTTCCTGGCGTGGGTGTTCGTGACCTGGCTGTTCACGCAGACCGTGTTCGTCATCGGCGCGCTGTGCCCGTGGTGCATGCTCGTCTGGTCGATGACGATCCCGATGTTCTGGGTGTTCACGATCTGGAACGCCGCCCAGGGTCGCTTCGGCGCCGGGGCACAGCGTGTCGGGCGGTCGCTCCTGCCCTTCAGCTGGGCGTTCGCGCTGGCGAACTACCTGGTCATCATCGTCACGATCATCATCAAGTTCCCCGCGGTCCTCACCAGCTTCTGAGCCGTCCCCGCTGCCCCTACGCTCGGGATCGATGAGCGAGATCGAGAGCAGCAGGGCGCGCCGGGACGCCGCACGGGAACGTGCGCGAGCGGCACGGGCGGCGGAGCAGTCGCGCCGTCGTCGCCTCCGCACCCTCGGCATCAGCGGGATCATCGTCGGGGGCCTCGCGGTGGTCGCGGTGGTCGTCCTGGTCATCGCGAACTCCGTGCAGCCCGCCGGGCCGGGTCCGCGGAACGCGGCGAGCGACGGCGTCCTGCTCACCGGGGTGCACGGCAGGATCGTGCCCGTCGAGACGCGCGCGGTGCCCGACGGCGGGACCCCGACGCCGACCGAGCAGGACGGCTCGAAGACCGCGATCACGATCTACGCGGACTACATGTGCCCGTACTGCAACCAGTTCGAGACGGCCCAGATGCCCCGGATCCGGCAGTGGGTCGAGGACGGCACCGCCACCCTCGAGCTGCATCCGCTCGGGCTGCTCGACCGCGTGTCGCTCGGATCGCGGTACTCGACCCGCTCCGCTGCGGCTGCCGCGTGCGTCGCGGACCACGACCCGGACGCGTTCCTGGCCTTCAACAGCTCGCTCTACGACCACCAGCCCTCGGAGAGCACGCGCGGACTCACGAACGACGAGCTGGCGTCGCTCGCGCGCGAAGCCGGAGCGACGGACCCAGCCGTGACACCGTGCATCACCCGGCAGGACTTCGTCGGGTGGGTCGCCGACGCCACGAACCGGGCGATGAACGACCCGGTGCCGAACTCGTCGCTCGACGGGATCACGAGCACGCCGACGATCATCGTCGACGGCGAGCAGTACAACGCGGACGGCGCGGCGTCCCTCGCCGACGTCGACGCGTTCGCGGCCTTCGTCCGGGAGCACGGCGAAACGTCCTAGCCCCCCTCACGACGAACGGCCTCCGCTCCCGGATGGGAGCGAGGGCCGTCGGTCGTGCGGGGAGTGCTACTTCGCCGCGGCGTCGATCGCGGTGATGACGGTGCTCAGGTCGTCCAGGCGCTTGCCGTCGACGACGATCGTCGGCGTGCCGAAGCCCTGCGTGCCCGCGAGCGCCTCGTTCGTGGTGACGGCCTGCGTCGACTTCGTCACCCAGCCCTTGAACTGCTCGGACGACAGGCACTGGGACAGGTCCGAACCGGTCGCGCCGCCCGCCTTGACGAGCTTCGCGATCTCGGAGTTGGTCAGGCCCTTGGTGCCCTCGGCCGGCTGGTTCTCGAAGAACTGCGTCTGCACGTCGAGGAACTTGTCCGGTGCGTAGTTCGCCACGCACATGGCGGCGTTCGCGGCACGGCTGGCGTAGCGGGAGCCCGCGTAGCTGCGGTCCAGGATCGACACCGGCTGGATCGCCAGGGTCGCGTCACCCGACTTCACCTTGTCGAGGATCTGGTCGGAGTAGGCCGCCTCGAACTGCTTGCAGACCGGGCAGGCCCAGTCGACGTACTCGGTGACCGTCACGGCACCGTCGCTGTTCGCCGTCGGGACCGGCGAGGCCGAGCCCGTCGGGGAGACGGCCGGCGTGGTCACCGGGGTGACCTTGCCGTCCTGGCCGGTGAACTGGATCGCGCCGGTGGCCATGTTCTTCGGCCCGGCTGCGGACACCACGGGCGCGTTGTTCACGTTCACCACGACGATCGCGATGATCGCGGCGATCGCCACGATGCCCAGGCCGATGCCGCCCTGCAGGAACCACTTGTTGCGGCGCTTGCGGCGCTTCTCGGCGTCCGCGCGCTGGCGTGCGACCTCTCGGGCGTGCTGACGCCGCTCGTTCTTGGTGGGTCGGTCGTTGTTCGTCACGTCGTCCCCGTCGCTCAGGCGAACCAGAGCGCGAGCTCGCGCGCGGCCGACTCAGGGCTGTCCGAACCGTGGACCAGGTTCTGCTGCACCTTGAGGCCCCAGTCGCGGCCCAGGTCACCACGGATGGTGCCGGGCGCGGCCGAGGTCGGGTCGGTGGTGCCGGCGAGCGAGCGGAAGCCCGCGATCGCACCGTTGCCGGCGACGCGCACGGCGACGACGGGACCGGACTGCATGAACTCGACGAGCGGCTCGAAGAACGGCTTGCCCTGGTGCTCCTCGTAGTGCGCGTCGAGCAGGTCGCGCGGTGCGGTGAGCATCTTCAGGTCGACGAGCTCGTAGCCCTTCGCCTCGATCCGGCGGAGGATCTCACCGGTCAGCTGGCGGGCGACGCCGTCGGGCTTGACGAGGACGAGGGTCTCTTCGAAGTCGGACACGCAGTACTCCCTGTGTTCGGGGTCGAATGTGGTGGTCAGTCCTCGCCCATGGCCGCTCGGCGCGCGGCGTTCTGACGGTCCAGTTGACCGCCCTTGACGAAGCAGAAGACCCACAGCGCCAGGAACACCACGGCGACCGCGAACATGAACGGTTCGATGAACCCGGTGGCGAGGATGGCCGCCTGCAGCAGCCACCCGAACCATACACCGGCCCGGTTGCCCGTCAGACGTGAGGCAGCTGCGAGGACGATGATCGCGCCGATGCCCCCGCCGAAGGCCGCGGCGGGCGGCAGCGTGCCCTTGCCGAAGACGACGAGCATGGGGAAGAAGAACATGATCGCCTCGAGCACGAGCGTGATCGAGAGCAGGCTCTCCTGCGCCCCGCGTTCGCGGCGCGGCTTCCGGGTGCGCGGTGCGCGGCCCGGCCGGGAGGCCCCTGGTGCGTCCGTCACTTCGCCTCGCCTTCGCGGTGCACGAGGTCCATGACCGCGCCCACCATCACGATGGAGCCCGCGACGAGCACGAGGGCGTCCTCGGCGTCGGCCTCGTCGGCCAGGCTGCGCGCTTCCTGCAGTGCGGACGCCAGGGACGGCTCGACGACGACGCGGTCCTCGCCGACCTCGTCGACGACGACCCGGGCGAACTCGTCCGCGTCGAGCGCTCGCTCCCCCGGCGGCTGCGTCACGACGAACGTCGCGACGGTGTCCTTGAGCGCGCGGACGAACCCGCGGGCGTCCTTGTCGCCGAGGATCCCGACGACGCCGACGACGTGCTCGGACGGGAACGCCACCGGCAGGGCATCGGCCAGGGCCTTCGCACCGTGCGGGTTGTGCGCGGCGTCGACGACGACGGTCGGGTCGGTCGCGATGGGCTGAAGGCGGCCGGGGCTGGTCGTGCCGGCGATGCCCTCGGACAGGACGTCCTCGTCGAGGGCCTGGGCCCCGCGACCGAGGAACGACTCGACCGCCGCGATCGCCACGGCGGCGTTCTCGGCCTGGTGCCGGCCGAACAGCGGGAGGAACAGGTCGTCGTAGCGGCCGGCGATGCCCTGCACGGTGATGAGCTGTCCTCCCACGGCCGGGGTGACATCGACGACGCTGAATCCTCCCTGCAAGCTCGGACTGCCCGCCGCTCCGCGACGGTCAGTGACCGGCTCGAAGGGGCCCATGCCTTCAACAGCCAGGGTGGACTCGGTGAGCTCGGCGGCACGCTCGAGTTCGGCGAGGGCCTCGGGGACCTGCCGACTCGAGACCACGGCGGACGACGGCTTGACGATGCCCGACTTGGTGCGGGCGATCTCGGCCACGGTGGCACCGAGCTGCTTCGTGTGGTCGATGGCGATCGGCGTGAACACCGACACCTGGCTCTGCACGACGTTGGTGGAGTCCCACTCGCCGCCCATGCCGACCTCGATCACGGCGACGTCCACCGGGGCCTCGGCGAAGCACGCCAGGGCGAGGACCGTGAGCGCCTCGAAGAAGGTCAGCGGGAGTTCGCCCTTGTCGGCGAGCTCGCGGTCGGTGATCTCGAGCACCGGGGCGATGTCGTCCCAGTTCTCGACGAACCGGTCCGCCGCGATCGGCTGACCGTCGACCACGATGCGCTCCCGGATCGACACCAGGTGCGGGCTCGTCATCAGGCCGGTGCGCAGGCCGTGGGCCCGGACGATGCTCTCGATGGTGCGCGCGGTCGACGTCTTGCCGTTCGTGCCCGTCACGTGGATCACCGGGTACGCCAGGTGCGGGTCGCCGAGCAGCTCGACGGCGCGGCGCGTGGCGGTCAGCCGGCGCTCGGGGGCCTGTTCGCCGATGCGGGCGTACAGGGCGGCCTCGACGCGGCGGACCTCGTCGTCGTCGCCGCCGTAGGGCACGGCGTCGGCTGGAGCGTCGCCGGAGGGGCCGACCGGGATCCGGATGCCGTCCTCACTGCGCCCATCAACACCGTGACCGTCGAGCTCGTCGTGTCCGACGAACTCCTCGTTCGCCTCGTGGTCGTCGTACTGGTCGTGGTCACTCATGCGCGTGCTACCTCCACGGATACCTTCGCACCGTCACCGACGTCGGTGGTGGTGTCGTCCGCCCCGAGGGGCACGATCTCGACGCTCGTCGCCAGGGTCTCCCCCGCGATGAGCTCCTGGTGCGCGCGGACCGCGCCGTCGGCCGTGTCGTCCACCCGGAGGGTCAGGGCGATGCGGTCACTGACGTCGAGGTCGGCGTCGCGGCGGGCCTGCTGGACGGCGCGGACGACGTCACGGGCGAGCCCCTCGGCCTCGAGCTCGGGCGTCGTCACGGTGTCGAGCACCACGAAACCGCCCTCGTCGAGGAACGCCACGGCCACCGAGGCGTCGGCCACGGTGAGGTCGAGTGAGTACTCGCCCTCGATCAGGTCGACGCCACCGACGGTCACGCCGGAGTCGGTCGCGGTCCAGTCGCCCTTCTTGGCGGCCGGGATCACCTGCTGCACCTGCTTGCCGATGCGGGGACCGGCGACGCGGGCGTTCACGGTGAGCTTCCGCTCGATGCCGTACTGCGCCAGCGATTCCTCGGCCTGGGCCTCGAGCACCACGCGCTTGACGTTGAGCTCGTCGCGCAGGATGTCGGCGAACGGTTCGACCGCGGCCGGGTCCGGCACCACCAGGGTCAGCGTGGCCAGGGGCAGGCGGACGCGCTTGCCGGTGGCCTTGCGGAGCGCCAGGCCCTTCGAGGCGACGTCGCGCACGCGGTCCATCGCGTCGACGAGGGCGTCGTCGGCGGGGAACTCGTCGGGGTCCGGGAAGTCCGTCAGGTGGACGCTGCGTCCGCCGGTCAGGGCCTTCCAGATCTCCTCGGTGACGAGCGGCGCGAGCGGGGCGGCGACCCGGGTCAGGGTCTCGAGCACGGTGTACAGCGTGTCGAACGCCGCACGGGTCTCGGCGCCGGCGTCCGCGTCGGCCCCGGTCCAGAACTTGTCGCGCGAGCGGCGGACGTACCAGTTCGTGAGCACGTCGGCGAAGTCGCGGACGGCCTGGGCTGCGAGCGGGGTGTCGAGCGCGTCGAGGTGCGTCCGGACGTCGGTGACGAGGACCCGGGTCTTCGCGAGCAGGTACCGGTCGAGCACGTCGGTCGAGTCGGTCCGGCGCTGGGCCCGGTACCCGTCGGGACCCGAGGCGTTCGCGTACAGGGTGAAGAAGTAGTACGTCGACCACAGCGGCAGCATGAACTCGCGGACGCCCTGGCGGATGCCCTCCTCGGTGACGACGAGGTTGCCGCCGCGGATCACCGACGAGGACATCAGGAACCAGCGCATGGCGTCGGCACCGTCGCGGTCGAAGACCTCGGAGACGTCCGGGTAGTTCCGGAGCGACTTCGACATCTTCTGGCCGTCCGAGCCGAGGACGATGCCGTGGCTGATGACGTTCTGGAACGCCGGCCGGTCGAACAGCGCGGTGGAGAGCACGTGCATCACGTAGAACCAGCCGCGCGTCTGCCCGATGTACTCGACGATGAAGTCGGCCGGGCTGTGCGACTCGAACCACGCAGCGTTCTCGAACGGGTAGTGCACCTGGGCGTACGGCATCGAGCCGGAGTCGAACCACACGTCGAACACGTCGGTGATCCGGCGCATCGTCGAGTTGCCCGTGGGGTCGTCGGGGTTCGGCCGCGTCAGGTCGTCGATGAACGGCCGGTGCAGGTCCACTTCGCCCTCGGCGTTCACCGGCAGGCGACCGAAGTCGCGCTCGATGTCGGCGAGCGAGCCGTACACGTCGGTGCGCGGGTACTCGGGGTCGTCGGACTGCCACACCGGGATCGGCGTGCCGAAGTAACGGTTGCGCGAGACCGACCAGTCGATGGCGTTGCCGACCCACTTGCCGAACTGGCCGTCCTTGACGTTGTCCGGCACCCAGTTGATGTCCTGGTTGAGCTGGCCCATGCGGTCGCGGAGCTCGGTGACGCGGACGAACCACGACGAGACGGCCTTGTAGATGAGGGGCTTCCGGCACCGCCAGCAGTGCGGGTAGCTGTGCTCGTAGGACGCCTGGCGGAGCAGTCGCCCGGCGTCGCGGACGGCCTTGGTCAGTGGCTTGTTCGCGTCCGACCAGAGCAGGCCGGCGACCTCGCCGAACTGCGACGTGAAGACGCCGCCCTCGTCCAGCGACAGCACGACGGGGATGCCGGCCGCGGCGCAGACCTCCTGGTCGTCGGCACCGTACGCCGGGGCCTGGTGCACGATGCCGGTGCCCTCACCGGTCTCGACGTACTCGGCGACCAGTACTCGCCAAGCGTTCTCGTACCCTTCCTGGTCGGCTAGGAAGTCGAACAGCCGCTCGTACTCGACGCCGTCGAGCTCGGCGCCCGTCAGCGTGCGCGCGACGGCGGCGAGCGCCTCGTCACCCGAGGCGTAGCCGAGCTCCTTCGCGTGCGCGGCCACGGTGTCGGACGCGAGCAGGTAGGAGACGGAACCGGCGTCGGCACCGTCAGCCGCGCCTCCAGGCCCTGCCGGGACGACCGCGTAGGCGATCGCCGGTCCGACTGCCAACGCGGCGTTCGTCGGGAGGGTCCAGGGGGTCGTCGTCCAGGCGAGCGCGCGCACACCGGTCAGGTCGAGCGCGGAAGCGCGGTCGCCGTGCAGCGGGAACGAGACGGTGACGGACTGGTCCTGGCGCATCTTGTAGACGTCGTCGTCCATGCGCAGCTCGTGGTTGGACAGCGGCGTCTGGTCGTTCCAGCAGTACGGCAGGACCCGGAAGCCCTCGTAGGCGAGGCCCTTGTCCCAGAGCTGCTTCCACGCCCAGAGCACGCTCTCCATGAAGGTGACGTCGAGGGTCTTGTAGTCGTCCTCGAAGTCGACCCAGCGCGCCTGGCGGGTGACGTACTCCTGCCACTCGTCGGTGTACTGCAGCACGGACTTCTTGGCGGCCGCGTTGAAGACGTCGATGCCCATGGCGTCGATCTCGTGCTTCTCGGTGATGCCGAGCTGGCGCATCGCCTCGAGCTCGGCGGGCAGGCCGTGGGTGTCCCAGCCGAAGCGGCGGTGCACCTGCTTGCCGCGCATGGTCTGGTAGCGCGGGAAGACGTCCTTGGCGTAGCCGGTCAGCAGGTGCCCGTAGTGCGGCAGACCGTTGGCGAAGGGCGGCCCGTCGTAGAAGGTCCACTCCGGGCAGCCCTGTCGCGCGTCGATGGACGCCTGGAAGGTGTCGTCGCGCTTCCAGAAGGCGAGGATGCCCCGCTCGACGGCGGGGAAGCTCGGCGAGGGGACGACGCCATCGGCATCGGCGTTCAACGGGTACGGCACCGGGACTCCTTGTGGGTTCGCTCGATCTCCACGAGGACGGAAACAGGTTCCGCGGTACCACCTCGTTTGCCGCCCAACGTGCGCTGTGCGACCACTCTGTGTCGGGGATGGTGACGGTCCCGAACCCGCCCGGTTCTACTGACGGAGGCGCTGGTGCGCTCCGCGTTCTTCCGGAAGCTCCCCGGTGATGGCCGGATCGATGCTCGTGGAACACGACTTTACCGGACGGGAGCATGCTTGAGCGATGCCCGCAGAAGAACGCCCGGAGTCACTCGTCACCGTCTTGATCGCGTTCGGGGCGAACCTGCTCGTCGCGATCGCGAAGACGATCGCCTCGCTCGTGTCGGGTTCGGCCTCGATGGTGGCCGAGGCGGCGCACTCCTGGGCGGACACCGGCAACGAGGTGTTCCTGCTCGTCGCGGAACGACGGGGCGGCAGGAAGCGGGACACCGCACACCCGCTCGGGTACGGACGCGAGACCTACATCTGGTCGATGTTCGCGGCGTTCGGGCTGTTCACGGCCGGTGCGATCGTGTCGGTCTACCACGGCATCTCGGAGTTCGGGGACACCGGGCCGGCCGAGGACGTCGTCCTCAACTACGTCGTGCTCGGGGTCGCGTTCCTGCTCGAGGGCACGAGCTTCCTGCAGGCGTACCGGCAGGCGCACGGTGCCGCGACGAAGCGCAAGGTCCCGGTGCTGCGGCACGTGCTGCAGTCGTCGAACCCGACGCTCCGTGCGGTGTTCGCCGAGGACGCGGCGGCGCTGATCGGCCTGGTCGTGGCGTTCCTCGGGGTGTTCCTGCACCAGGTCACCGGGCTGGCGGTCTTCGACGCACTCGGCTCCATCGCGATCGGTGTGCTGCTCGGGATCGTCGCGATCGTCCTGATCGATCGCAACCGCCGGTTCCTGCTCGGCCAGAGCACGTCCCCGGAGCTCGAGAACGCCGTGCTCGTCGAGCTGCTGGGCCGGTCGCAGGTCGAGCGGGTCACCTACCTGCACCTGGAGTTCGTGGGGCCGTCGCGGGTGTACCTCGTCGCGGCCGTCGACCTGACGGGGAACGAGACCGAGGAACACGTGGCGGTGCGGTTGCGCGAGGTGGAGCAGTCGCTCGAGGACAGCCCCTACATCGAGGAGGCCGTCCTCACCCTGAGCTACCCGGGCGACGATTCGCTGGTGCCGACCGACGGCGACGTGCCCGAGGTCGTGCGGGACGGCACGGCTTCGGACGTGGCGTCCGGTGGCGCGGGGACCCTGCGCACGGAGTGAGCGTCGACTGGGTGGGTGGCCGGCGGCGGGGTTCGTGTCGCAAGACGCCGGCGTGTCCGTCTGACGCCGCCATGTGCTCGAGACGCCGCCGGATTCGGCGGCGTCACGCGGGCGAGGCGGCGTCGCGCAAAGACGCCGGCGCGTCAGCGGGCGTCGAGGCCCGCGACCACCGGGGTGAGTGCCGCCGCGACGTACTCGACGAGCGCACGGCGGCCGACCCCGTCGGTGACCCACACCCCGAACGCCGCGGCGGCGGCACCGAGCATCGCGCCGGACACCGTCTGCGGCCAGAGTGAGCGCGCCTGCTCCCCCGTGCGGCCCGCGACGAAGGCGGCGACGGCCTCGTGCTGCGCCGTCACCCGGACCGCGACGCCCGCCACCAGCTCGGGCCCGATGCCCATGACCTCGGCCTGCGCAACGGCCCACGGCACCCGCTCGGGGTCGTGGGCACGGGCTGCTGCGAGCAGCGCCTGCTCGACGGCCCGGACGACGCTCGGCTCGGTCGAGGCGGCGAGGTACCCGGGCAGCCCGGCGACGGCGGCGTCGAGTTCGAGCCACATCACGTCGGCCTTCGCCGGGAAGTAGTTGAAGAACGTCGCACGGCTGACCCCGGCGCGGGCGGCGATCTGGTCGACCGTGGTGCGTCCGTACCCCTGCTCGAGGAAGAGCTCGGCGGCGGCGTCCGCGAGCACCTCGGCGCTCGAGCGTCGGGGTCGGCCACCGCGGCGGATCGGTTCGTCCATGGGCCCCAGTAAACCGCTAGACTCGGTCAGCCATGATCTTGGACTCAGTACAGAAAACCCTCACCGCCGTCGCGGGCGCCTCGGCGGTCCTGCTCGTCCTGGCTGCCTGCAGCGGACCGGGCACGAGCACCGGGAGCAGCACCCCGGTCGCCGGCGGCACGCTCACCTACGCCTCCGGCGACGCCGAACCGACCTGCCTCGACCCGCACGTCGGCGGCAACTACCCGCAGGCGCTCCTGGCGACGCAGTACATCGAGGAGCTGGTCGGGCTCGAGGACGGCAATCCCACGCCGGAGCTCGCGACGAAGTGGAGCACGAGCGACGACGGGAAGACCCTGACGTTCACCCTGCGTGACGACGTCTCCTTCACCGACGGCACCCCGTTCGACGCCGCCGCGGTCGTGGCGAACATCGAGCACGTGCAGGACCCGGCCACCGCCTCGAGCACCGGCTACCTGGCGCTGCAGTCCATCACGAAGGCGACCGCCACCGACGAGCACACCGTCACGCTGACGCTGAGCCGACCGGACAGCGCGCTGCTCGAGTCCTTCTCGCAGCCCTGGGTGGGCATGGAGTCCCCGAAGGCGCTCGAACGGAAGCAGGCGACGAACTGCGAGTCCCCCGTCGGCACCGGCCCCTTCGAGGTCACCGGTTGGAAGCACGGCGACCGCGTCACCCTGACGAAGAACACCGACTACTGGGGCGCGACGAAGCCGCGCCTGTCCGGCATCACGTGGCGGTTCCTGCCGGACTCGACCTCGCGCTACGCCGCGCTGCAGTCCGGTCAGGTCGACGTGATCGACAACGCCCAGCCCGACCAGCTCAAGGCCGCGTCGGCGAAGGGCGCCATCCGCGACCTCGACGCCCCGCGCCCCGGCGCCTCGAACCGGCTCGAGCTGAACTCCGGGCACGGGGTGTTCCGCGACGAAGCGGTGCGCCAGGCCTTCATCGCCGGTGCCGAGATCGACCCCGGCCTGCAGTCGCTGTTCCTCGGCACCGCGAAGCGCTCGTACTCGGTGCTCTCGAGCGCGGAGCCGCTCGCGTACTCGGAGAAGAGCCGGTTCGACTACTCCCCCACCAAGGCGAAGCAGCTCCTCGACGACGCCGGGTGGAAGGTCGGGTCCGACGGCATCCGCGAGAAGGACGGCCAGCAGCTCACCGTGACGTTCCCCGTCTCGACGAACCAGTCGGTGCCGGCCGAGCGCAGCCTGTTCCAGCAGATCCAGGCGTCCGAGAAGGCCGTCGGGTTCAAGGTCGTGCTCGACGAACTCGACCTGTCCAGCTGGTACGCCGCCCTCGCCGCGAACGAGTACGACGTCGTCAGCGCCCCGTACACGAAGGTCGGCCCCGACGTCCTGCGCATCCTGTACGACAGCGCGAGCATCGAACCGGCACCGTCGGGCTACTTCGCGAACCTGGCCCAGCTCGACGACCCCGCCGTCGACCGGCTGCTCGAGCAGGCCGCCCGCACCTCGGACGCCGACGACCGTGCCGACCTGTACGAGCAGGCGCAGAAGGCGATCCTGGCGCGCGACACCGTGCTCCCCCTGTACGACCAGCAGAACCACTTCCTGGTGCGCTCGGCCGTGCACGGCATCCGGACCACCCCGGTCTCGACGCCGTGGTTCGGCACCGCCTGGATCGACCGCTGACCCGGATGCGGTGGGTCTGGTGGGCCGTCCGGCGGCTCGCCGGGGGCATCGGCGTGCTCTGGGCCGTCGCGACGATCGTCTTCGTCGCGATCCGGCTCATCCCCGGTGACCCGGCGCTCGCGATCCTGGGCGGACCGGGGTCGCAGGCCTCGGCCGAGGCCGTCGCCCAGGTCCGCCACGAGTACGGCCTCGACCAGCCGGTCCTGGTGCAGTACGCGGTGTTCCTCGGACGCCTGGCATCCGGGCAGCTCGGCGACTCGTACGCCTTCCGCACCCCGGTCGCGACGCTCCTCGCCCAGCAGCTGCCCGTCACGCTGACGCTCGCGGTCGCCGGCCTCGTCGTCGCCTGGGTGCTCGCGATCGTCGCCGCGTGGGCCTCGACGCAACGCGGCCGGATCGCCGCCGGGCTCACCAGCGCCCTGAGCGTCACCGCGAGCGTGATGCCGCACTTCTGGCTCGGCAGCGTGCTCATCGTGGTGTTCGCCACGTCCCTGGGGTGGGTGCCGGCGGTCAGTGACGGCACCGCGCGCGGCTGGGTGCTGCCGGTACTGACCGTGGCCGTGCCGGTCGCCGGGTACCTGGCCGAGACCGTGCGCGACGGCGTGGTCGACGCGCAGCGCTCGGCCTTCGCACTCGCCGCCCGGGGTCGGGGCGAGACCCGCCTCGGCCTGTTCGGACGGCACCTGCTCCGGCACGCCGCCCTGCCCGGGATCGCGCTGTCCGCGTGGGCCTTCGGGTCGCTCGTCTCCGGGGCCGTGGTCGTCGAGTCCGTGTTCGCCCTGCCCGGCATCGGCCGTGCCTTGGTCACCGCGGTCACCCAGCGGGACATGCCGCTCGTCGCCGGCATCGCGATGGTGTCGGCGGCCGCGTACGTGGTCGTGCTGGCCGTGGCCGACCTGGTCGAACGTGCCGTCGACCCGCGCAGCGCCGCACGGAACGCGGCCCTGCGCCCCGGTGCTGCGCGACGCCGTGGGCCCGGCCGTCCGGCGGGCGCGCGGTGAGCGGGATCGCCGACCCGGGCCTCCAGACCGGAGCGCCCGGCCACCAGACCGCCGTCGGCACCGAGCGCGTCCGTGGGGGGACGCTCGGCGCCGGCGGCATCGCCGCGGGGGTGGTCGTCCTGGTCGCCGTCGTGGCGGCGGTGTGGCCCGCCCTGCTCGGCGGCGGGGACCCACTCGCGGTGCACCCCGCAGATGCCCTGGCCGCCCCGAGCGGCGCGCACCCGTTCGGCACCGACGAGTCCGGACGCGACGTCCTGGCGCGGGTGGTCGCGGGGACCCGGGCATCGCTCGTCGTCGGCGTCGCCGCGACCCTGATCGGCGGCGGCGTGGGCGTCCTGCTCGGCGTCGCCGCCGGTCTCGGTGCCGGGGCCGGACGACTCGGACGACTGCTCGACGCCGTCATCGGCCGCGTCACCGAGGTCGCGTTCGCCCTGCCGCTGCTGCTCGTCGCCCTGGTCGTCATCGCCGTGACCGGTCCGGGTCCGGTGCCGGCGGTGCTCGCCGTCGGGTTCGCGACCGCTCCCGGCTACGCCCGGATCGTGCGCGGCCTGGTCCGGGCCGCCCGGAGTTCGCAGGTGGTCGAGACGGCGGTGCTGCTCGGCCGCTCCCCCGCCCGCACCGTAGTCAGGCACGTGCTGCCGACGGCGCTCTGGCCCGTCGTCGCCGTCGCCACGCTCGGGGTCGGGCAGGCGGTCGTGTGGGCCTCGGCGCTGAGCTACCTCGGCGTCGGCACGCCCCCGCCCGCGCCGGAGTGGGGCGCGATGCTCGCCGACGGTCGCACGTACCTGCAGACCGCGCCGTGGATGAGCACCTTCCCCGGACTCGCGATCGTGGTGCTCGCGACCGCCGTCACCGTGCTCGGCCGGGCGATCCGACGGACCGGGGCCGCGCGGTGAGCGCCGTCCTCGACGTCCGCGGGCTCACCGTCGCCATCGGCGGCACCCCGATCGTGCACGGTGTCGGCCTGCGCGTCGACGCCGGCGAGTGCGTCGCCCTGGTCGGGGCGTCCGGCTCCGGCAAGACCGTCACCGCCCGCGCCGTGCTCGGCCTGTCCGCGCCCGGCGCCGCCGTGCACGCCGACGTGTTCACGGTCGACGGCGTCGACGTCGGCGGGTACACGGACCGGCGGTGGCGTCGGCTTCGGGGATCGCGGGTCGGCTACGTCGGCCAGGAGGCCCTGGGCGCGTTGGACCCGCTGCGCCCCGTCGGGCGCGAGGTCGCCGACAGCCTCCGCCTGCACACCGAGATGCGTGCGGCCGAGCGCGTGGACGCCGTGCGCGACGCACTGGCCGCGGTGGGCCTCGACCCGGACATCGCGACCGACGGCCGGCTCGCCGGGACACTGTCGGGCGGGATGCGACAGCGGGCCCTCATCGCCGCGGCGACCGTCGGGTCCCCCGCGCTGCTGGTCGCCGACGAACCGACGACGGCCCTCGACGCCGGGGTCGCCGTCACCGTGATGGAACAGCTGCGGGCGGCGCAGACCCGGGGTGCCGGACTGCTCGTCATCACGCACGACCTGGGGCTCGTCGCGGGGTGGGCCGACCGGGTCGCCGTCGTGCACGAGGGCCGGATCGTCGAGCAGGGCCCGGTCGCCGAGGTCTTCGCGGCGCCGCAGCACCCCGCGACCCGGGCGCTGGTGCGCGCGGCCGGTGCTGCCGCGGCGGCGCCCGCGCCGGCGCACGGTGCCGATCTCGCAGACCGGTGCGAGGTCGATGGCTCCGTGCAGCCCTCTGACGATGCACCGAGCGGCCAACCTCGCACCGACCGCACGACTCCGCACCGTGCGCCGATCGGCAGCCGCGGCACCGAGCGGGCAACCTCGCACGGTGCGAGGGACGTGCTCGCGTCGCAGGGGCTCTCGCGGGAGTACGACGGGGTGCTCGCGGTGGACGACGTGTCGTTCGGGCTCGAGCGCGGCCGGGTGCTCGGGGTGATCGGCGCCTCGGGCTCGGGCAAGACGACGCTGGCGCGGATGCTCCTCGGGCTCGAGACGCCCGACGCCGGCGCGGTCACGCTCGACGACGAACCCTGGGTCCCGCTGCCCGAGCGCGAGCGCCGCCCCCGACGGCACCGGGTCGCGGCCGTCGTCCAGGACCCCGGCGCGACGTTCGACGAACGGTGGAACGTCGAGCGCGTCCTCGCCGACGCGTTCTCACGAGGTGACGAACGGCGGGCACGCGGTGCGCTCGGCGAACGGGTCGACGCGGCACTGCGACAGGTCGACCTCGACCCCGTGCTGCGGTCCCGCTCCCCCCGCACCCTGTCCGGCGGGCAACGCCAGCGGCTCGCGATCGCCCGTGCGCTGGCGACCGACCCCGAGGTGATCGTGCTCGACGAGCCGGTGACCGCCCTCGACGCCACGGTGCAGGACGCCGTGCTGCGGCTGCTCGAACGGCTCCGCGACGAGACCGGGGTGGCGATGGTGTTCGTCTCGCACGACCTGCGGGCGGTCCGGCGGATGGCGGACGACGTGCTCGTGGTGCACCGGGGCGCGGTCGTCGAGCACGGCCCCGCCGCCGAGGTCTTCGCGCGCCCGGCGCACCCGGTGACCGCGCGGCTGCTGCACGCCGCGGAGCGGCTGGCAGCGGGCCCCGCCGCAGGGACCGCAGCCGGCCCCACGGGCTGAGCGACCGTCCACGCGCACTCGCACCCGTGGACTGTCGCTGCGCGCGTGACGTCACCGACGGCCCTGAACGGCCAGGAGGCCCGGTGCGCGTCCGTGACGGACGTGCACCGGGCCTCCTGGCCGGGTTGCCGCGGGGCGGCCCCGTGGTCAGGAACCGGAGGGTTCCTTCTGGGCGGCGTCGGCCGAGATGATCGGGATCTCGCTCGTCGAGAAGTCCTTCGCCCAGTCGGACTGCGCGAGCTCCGACGTCGGGTCGTTGTAGTCCTCGATGACGCCGGCGATCTCGTCCTCGGAGCCGACCGTCGGGCCGGAGCCCATGAGCGGGCTCGCGGCGGTCTCCTTGGTGAAGTACACCGCGACCAGGCCGATCACGGCGGCGAGCATCAGGTAGAACGCGGGGATGTCCTCGGCCCAGCCGTACCCGGCGTCCTTCGCGGCGTTGATGAGCGCAGCGGTCGCGAGCGGGGTGGTCCCGCCGAAGAGCGACACCGACACGTTGAACGCGATCGCCAGGGCGCCGTAGCGGATGATCGTCGGGAACAGCGCGGGCAGCGTCGACGGCATGGTCGAGGTGAACGTGACCAGTACGACGCCGAGGATCAGCAGGCCGGCGAAGACGCCGACGCCGGTGCCGGTCTGGACCAGCTTGAGGGCCGGCCAGGACAGCAGGATGAAGCCGATGCAGCCGGCGGCGAGCACCGGACGACGCCCGAACTTGTCGGACAGCCGACCGCCGAACGTGATGACGACCATCATGAGCAGCATCACGATGACGATGAGGATCAGGCCGAACGTGGCGTTCTGGCCGAGGTTCTGCTCGAGGTAGGTCGGCATGTACGACAGCAGCATGTAGTCGGTCACGTTGAAGACCAGGACCAGGCCGATGCAGATGATGAGCGAGCGCCAGTTCTCGGCGAAGAGCTTGAGGAACGGGGTCTTCTGGCCCTCGCGCTCGGCGGCCTGCTCCTGCTGCTTCTGGAACGCCGGGGTCTCCTCGAGCTTGAGGCGCAGGTAGAGGCCGATCAGGCCGAGGGGGCCCGCGACGATGAACGGGATGCGCCAGCCCCAGCTGAGCAGGGCGTCCTCGGACAGGCCGAACTGCAGGCCCGTGACGATCGAGGCGCCGAGCACGTAGCCGGCGAGGGTGCCGAACTCGAGCCACGAGCCCATGAAGCCGCGGCGCTTGTCGGGCGAGTACTCGGCGATGAAGGTCGCGGCACCCCCGTACTCACCACCGGTCGAGAAGCCCTGCACGAAGCGGGCGACGAGCAGCAGGACCGGGGCCCAGAAGCCGATCGTGTCGTACGACGGGATCAGGCCGATCATGAGCGTGCCGGCGGCCATCAGGATCATCGTCAGCGCGAGGACCTTCTGGCGGCCGATCTTGTCGCCGATCGGGCCGAACACGGCACCACCGATCGGGCGCACGATGAACGCGGCGGCGAAGAAGCCGAACGTGGCGACGATGTTCGCGGCCGGGTCGCCCTGCGGCAGGAACACCTGCGAGATGGTGACCGTCAGGTACGCGAAGATGCCGAAGTCGAACCACTCCATGGCGTTGCCGAGCGCGGCAGCCGCGACGGCACGCTTGAGCAGTGACTCCTCGACGACGGTGACGTCGTCCTTCGTCAGATCGCGACGAGCGCGCTTCGCGGCGCCCTTCGTGCGCAACGGCCGATCGCCGTGCGGGTGGGGTGCGTTGTTCGGTGCCAAGTCGTTCCTCCGGGGTGCGGTGCTTCCTTCGGGCGTCCGGCGGACGGCGACGTTGCAGCTCCTGCGAACCCTGCGCTCGCCGGACAAACCCAGGAAGACTAGCAGGCTCCGGGCGTGTCCGACAGTTCGGTGTGCTAGGCGCTGCTCGGTGATGGCCGCGTCCGACCGGTTCGTCCGCCTTCGTACGCGTGCACGGCCGCTACGATTGGGGCACCGCGCGTCAGGCGCGGAACACTCAGGCACCTCATCACGGACTCGGTGCCGCACACACGTACGGAAGGCACACCCATGACCAAGCCCATGCCCGAGAAGCCGAGCGTCGACGGACTGGAGCAGGTCTGGGGGCCGGTCTGGGAGCAGGACGGCACCTACCGCTTCGACCGCGACGCCGCCGGTCACCGCGACGCCGTCTGGTCGATCGACACCCCGCCGCCCACCGCCTCCGGCTCGCTGCACATCGGGCACGTGTTCTCGTACACGCACACCGACCTCAAGGCCCGGTTCGAGCGCATGCGCGGCAAGCACGTCTTCTACCCGATGGGCTGGGACGACAACGGTCTGCCCACCGAGCGCCGTGTGCAGAACTACTACGGCGTCCGCTGCGACCCGACGCTGCCGTACGACCCCGACTTCACGCCGCCGTTCGAGGGCGGGGACGGCAAGTCCTCGAAGGCCGCCGACCAGCTGCCCGTGTCGCGCCGCAACTTCATCGAGCTGTGCGAGCGCCTGACCGTGCAGGACGAGCAGCAGTTCGAGGAGCTCTTCCGCACGCTCGGGCTGTCGGTCGACTGGACCCAGTCGTACCGCACCATCGACGACACCTCGCGGGCGAGCGCCCAGCGCGCGTTCCTGCGCAACCTCGAGCGCGGCGAGGCCTACCAGGCCGACGCCCCGACCCTGTGGGACGTCACCTTCCGCACCGCGGTCGCGCAGGCCGAGCTCGAGGACAAGGAGATGCCCGGCGCGTACCACGGCATCGCCTTCCACCGCACCGACGGTGGCGACGACGTCGTCATCCAGACCACCCGCCCCGAGCTCCTGCCCGCCTGCGTCGCCCTGGTGGCCCACCCGGACGACGAGCGGTTCCAGGACCTCTTCGGCACCACGGTCCGCTCCCCCCTGTTCGACGTCGAGGTCCCGGTGCTCGCACACCACCTGGCGCAGAAGGACAAGGGTGCCGGCATCGCGATGGTCTGCACCTTCGGTGACACCACCGACGTCGTGTGGTGGCGGGAGCTGCAGCTGCCGAACCGCGCGATCATCGGCTTCGACGGCCGCGTGCGCTCGGACGAGCCCGCCTGGATCGAGTCGGCGACGGGCCGGGAGCTCTACGCCGAGATGGCCGGCAAGACCGTGTTCTCGGCCAAGAAGGTCGTCGTCGACGCCCTGACCGCGTCCGGCGAGCTGATCGGTGACGTCAAGACCATCCAGCACCCGGTGAAGTTCTTCGAGAAGGGCGACAAGCCCCTCGAGATCGTGTCGACCCGCCAGTGGTACATCGTCAACGGTGCGCGCGACGAGCAGCTGAAGAGCACGCTCCGCCAGCGCGGCGAGGAGATCGCGTTCCACCCGGACTTCATGCGCGTGCGCTACGACAACTGGGTCGGTGGCCTGTCCGGCGACTGGCTCATCTCGCGCCAGCGCTTCTTCGGCGTGCCGCTGCCCGTCTGGTACCCGCTCGACGCCGACGGCAACCCGGTGTTCGACCAGCCGATCGTGCCGACCGAGGCGCAGCTGCCCGTCGACCCGGCCTCCGAGCCCGCCCCCGGCTTCACCGAGGACCAGCGCGGCGTGCCCGGCGGGTTCCAGGGCGAGCTCGACGTCATGGACACCTGGGCCACCTCGTCGCTCACGCCGCAGCTCGCGGGCAAGTGGGAGACCGACCCGGCGCTCTACGACCTGGTGTACCCGTACGACGTCCGCCCGCAGGCGCAGGACATCATCCGCACGTGGCTGTTCACGACCGTGCTCCGCAGCCAGCTCGAGGCCGACGTGGTGCCGTGGAAGCACGCCTCCATCTCCGGCTTCATCGTGGACCCCGACCGCAAGAAGATGTCGAAGTCGAAGGGCAACGTCGTCACGCCGCTGTCGATCCTCGAGCAGCACGGCGCCGATGCGGTCCGCTACTGGGCGGCCTCGTCCAAGCTCGGCACCGACGCGGCGTTCGACCCGCAGAACCCGAAGCAGATCAAGGTCGGCCGTCGTCTGGCGATCAAGGTGCTCAACGCGGCGAAGTTCGTCTACGGCTTCCCGCTGCCCGAGGGCGCCACGAGCGTCACCGAGGCGCTCGACGTCGACATGCTCGCCGAGCTCGGTGCCGTCGTCGAGCAGGCCACCGCGGCGTTCGACGGGTTCGACCATGCCCGGGCCCTCGAGATCACCGAGCGTTTCTTCTGGACGTTCTGCGATGACTACCTCGAGCTCGTGAAGGAGCGCGCCTACGGCACCGCGTCCGACGCGACGCACGAGACGCAGGCGAGCGCGGTCCTGGCGCTGCGCGGCGCGATCGACGTGCTGCTCCGACTGCTGGCACCGTTCCTCCCGTACGCGACGGAAGAGGTGTGGGCCTGGACCCACGACTCCAGCGTGCACCGGGCCTCCTGGCCGACCGCGGCCGACCTGCCGACCGACGCGGCCCCCACCGGGCTGCTCGCGGCCGTCGGACAGGCGCTGATCGGGATCCGCGGGGCGAAGACGGCGGCGAAGGCGTCGCAGAAGACGCCCGTGACGCGTGCGGTCGTCGCGGCGCCCGCCGAGACGCGGGTGCTCATCGAGCGCGCGGCGGTCGACCTGGCGGCCGTCGGCCGCATCGAGAACCTGTCGTTCGTCGACGGCGACGAGCTCGCCGTCACCGAGATCGAGCTCGCGGAGCAGCAGGCGTAACGTCGCCTGTCCGGGCCGGGTCGCCTTGGTGACCCGGCCCGTCCACCACCGGACTGGAGGCACGGATGCAGTTGGGCACACGCTGGAACCTGGGTGGGGAGCCGCCTGCGCGACTGCCCGAGACGATGGTCGTCGCCGTGCGCGGGGTCGAGGACGAGCTCGCGGCGGAGTCCGTCGACACGGCGACGTGGGGCTGGACCCTGACCTTCCTCGAGGGCAAGCCGATCGTCGAGCTCGACGACGGCACCTCGATCCACCTCGACGCGCTCGGGCACGCCCAGGTGACGAACCCGGACGACGCGGGCGAAGAGGACTAGCGCGCGCTGCGCGCGGGCGCGCTGCGCGGGGGCGCGCTGCGCGCGGGCGCGCTGCGCGCGGGCGCGCTGCGCGGGGGCGCGCTGCGCGCTGCTCGCTGCGCGGCGCTTGGAGTGCAGAAATGGTCGGGTCCCCGGTGGGGACCCGACCATTTGTGCTCACGATGCGGGCGCCCCCGCCGGGGAGCGCCCGCGTGATCGCCGAGGGATCAGGACTCGGCGAGCCAGGTGCGCAGGACCTCGTTCACCTCGGCGGTGTGCGTGGTGAGCAGGCCGTGCGGGGCACCCTCGATCTCGACGTACTTCGCCGCGGGCAGCGCCTGGGTGAAGCGTCGTCCGGTGGCGTCGATCGGGAGGATGTTGTCCGACGTGCCGTGCACGATCAGTGCGGGGACGGTGACCTTCGGGATGTCCTGACGGAAGTCGGTCGGCCAGGTCAGGGGTGCGGCCGCGGACGCGATCGAGCCGGAGCCGGCCGCGATGTTCCAGGCGTTGCGGACCTGCTCCTCGGAGATGCGGGTGCCGAGGTTCTCCGACAGGTTGAAGAAGTCCTGGTAGAAGTTCGTGAAGTACGCGTAACGGTCCTTCGCCACGTCGGCGGCGATGCCCTCGAAGAACGACATCGGGCCGGCGCCGTCGGGGTTGTCGTCGGTGATGGCGAGGAACGGCTCGAGCGAGGCGAGGAACGCGACCTTCGCGATCCGGTCCTCACCGTGGCGGCCGATGTAGCGGGCGATCTCGCCGGTGCCCATCGAGAAGCCGACGAGGATCACGTCGCGCAGGTCGAGGGTCTCGAGGACCGTGTGCAGGTCGTCGGCGAAGGTGTCGTAGTCGTAGCCGGTGGACGGCTGCGAGGACTGGCCGAAGCCACGGCGGTCGTACGTGATGACGCGGTAGCCGGCCTCGAGGAGCATCGGGACCTGCCCCTCCCACGAGTTGCCGTCGAGGGGGAAGCCGTGGATCAGCACGATCGGCTGCCCCTGGCCCTTGTCCTCGTAGTGGAGTTCGATGTCGACGCTGTTCTCGGTTCCGACGTTGATGGCACCCATGATCGTTCCTTCCCTGAGTATCGCGGAGAACGATCGTTCTCCGCCGATGTGGACTACAGTAGAGAACGCCCGTTCCCAGCGCAACTCGAGAACGGTGAACACTCAGGGAACGGGGTACACACATGGCCACCAGCACCGTCGAGCCGGACGTCCGAGCACACATCGTCGAGGTCGCGGACCAGCTGTTCTACACGCGCGGGATCCAGTCGGTGGGGATGGACGAGATCCGCACGGGCGCCGGGGTCTCCCTCAAGAAGCTGTACGCGGCGTTCCCCGGCAAGGAGCAGCTCATCGCCGCGGTGCTCGCCGGCCGCCACGACATGTGGGAGCAGGGTGTGCACGGCGCGGTCGAGGCTGCGACCAGCCCGCGCGACAAGCTCCTGGCGGTCTACGACTTCCTCGAGTCCTGGTTCGGCGACGACACGTTCCGCGGCTGCGGGTTCATCAACGCGTTCGGCGAGCTCGGTGCGACCTCGCCCGCGGTCGCCGAGATCGCGCGCGAGCACAAGGACTCGTTCCAGCGGTTCGTGCAGCAGCTCACCGCCGAGGTCGTCGCCGACCCCGAGCACGCCGAGGAACTCGCTGCGCAGCTCGCGCTGCTGGCCGAGGGCGCGCAGACCACCGCGGCGATCGCCGGCACCACGGCGCCGGCCGCGCACGCGCGTCGTGCCGCGGTGACCCTGATCGACGCCGCGATGCGCTGACACGCGACCAGCGAGCGGACGGGAGGCCCGTGGCGGCGCCGCCACGGGCCTCCCGTCCGTCCGCTGGTCGCGCCGGGCGCGGGTGCGCGTGCCGGGTCGTTCCGGGCGTCCCTGGTCGTTCCGGGCGTACCTGGTCGGTTCTTTCGACCAGGGACGCCCGATCCCGCTTCCCAGTCCGGGCGTCATGGGAAGGAACGGACTCCAGCACCCGTGCATAGGGTGGGCAGATGGCAACCCCGTTCGACGTCCCGAGCACCCTCCCCTACGCCCTGCCGCCCTTCGGCGACGTGCGACTCGAGCACTACCGACCGGCGTTCGAGGCCGGCATGGCCGAGCAGCGCGCCGAGGTCGAGGCCATCGCCACCGACCCGCACGCCCCGACGGTCGAGAACACCCTGGTCGCACTCGAGCGATCCGGGCAGCTGCTGACCCGCGTCAGCCACGTGTTCTTCACGCTGTCGTCGGCCGACTCGACGCCGGAGCTGCACGACCTCGAGGCCGAGGTCTCCCCGCTCCTCGCCGCCCACCGTGACGCGATCACGCTCGACTCCCGCCTGTACGCCCGCGTGCAGGAGGTGCTCGACGGTGCCGAAGCCGCCGGGCTGACCGGTGAGGCGCTGCGCCTGGTCGAGCGGACCCACGCCGAGATGACCCTGGCGGGCGCGGGCCTCGACGACGCGGGCAAGGAGCGTCTGACCGCGATCAACCAGGAGCTCTCGACCCTGACGACGACCTTCGAGCGGAACCTGCTCGAGGACACCAACGACTCCGCCGTGCACGTGACGAGCGAGGACGAGCTCGAGGGGCTCGACGACGGGGCGAAGTCCGCCGCGGCCGCCGCTGCCGCCGACCGGGGCCTCGACGGCTGGCTCATCACGCTGCCGCTCTACACCGGACACCCGTGGCTGTCCTCGCTGGCGAACCGCGACCTGCGTGAGCGGATCATGCGCGCCTCGCTCGCCCGCGGTCGTCGCGGCAACGAGTACGACAACCGCGAGGTGCTGCTCCGCATCGTCCGGCTGCGGGCCGAGCGCGCCGAGCTGCTCGGGTTCCCGAACCACGCCGCCGTGGTGACCGCCGACGAAACGGCGAAGACCCCCGAGGCCGTCGACGGGCTGCTGTCCTCGCTCGTCGGCGCCGCGGCACGGAACGCCGACGACGAGCGCGCTGTCCGGTCGCGCACGGTCGGGTTCGACATCGAGTCGTGGGACTGGGCGTACGCCACCGAGATCCTGCGCGGCGAGCAGTTCGCCGCGGACAGCACCGCGCTCCGCCCGTACTTCGAGGCCGACCGGGTCCTGCACGACGGGGTCTTCCACGCCGCCGGCGCCCTGTACGGCCTGACCTTCACCGAGCGCCCGGACCTGCGCGGCTACAACGACGAGGTCCGGGTCTTCGAGGTCACCGCCGACGACGGCGAGCCCGTGGGGCTGTACCTGCTCGACCTCTACACACGTGACGGCAAGCGCGGCGGCGCGTGGATGAACCCGGTCGTCGAGCAGTCCGAGCTGCTCGGCACCCTGCCCGTCGTGGTCAACAACCTCAACGTCGCGAAGCCGTCCGCCGGCTCCCCCACCCTGCTCATCCAGGACGAGGTCGAGACGCTCTTCCACGAGTTCGGCCACGCCCTGCACGGCCTCATCGCCCGCACCACCTACCCGCGGTTCTCCGGCACGAACGTCGAGCGGGACTTCGTCGAGTTCCCGAGCCAGGTGAACGAGATGTGGCTGTCGTGGCCGTCCGTGCTGGCGAACTACGCGAAGCACCACGAGACCGGAGCACCCCTGCCGCCCGAGCTCGTCCTGGGGCTCAGCGAGTCCGAGGGGTTCAACGAGGGCTTCGGCACGACCGAGTACCTCGCCGCCGCACTGCTCGACCAGGCGTGGCACCGGCTCTCGGCGGCCGACGCCGCGGCGGTGACGTCCGTCGAGGACTTCGAGCGGGACGCCCTGGCCGCCGCCGGCATCGCGGTCGAGGCCGTGCCGCCGCGCTACTCGTCGACGTACTTCGCACACACGTTCTCGGGCGGGTACGACGCCGGTTACTACGGGTACATCTGGTCCGAGGTGCTCGACGCCGACACGGTGGAGTGGTTCCGCGACAACGGCGGGTTGGACCGTGCAGCCGGCAGGCGGTTCGCCGAGCGTCTGCTCGGGGTCGGCGGGGCGAAGGACCCGCTCGAGGCGTACCGGGACTTCCGCGGCCGCGACGCCGAGGTCGGCCCGCTGCTGCGGCGCCGCGGGCTCGAGTAGGCGCGCCGGCGCAGGCCGCCGAGCGCCGTCGCACCGCACCGCACCGCACCACGAAACGGACACAGCACCACGGAATCCCGTGGTGCTGTGTCCGTTCGCTGGTTCCGGAGGGCTACGCCGACTTCTCGACGCGCTTGGCCCGAGGCCGCGGCACGATCGTCGGCGCCGCGTTCTCGAGCACGGACTCGCGGGTGATCACCACTCGGGCGACGTCGTCGTCGGACGGGACGTCGAACATCACCGGGCCGAGGACCTCCTCGAGGATCGCCCGGAGCCCGCGGGCACCCGTCTGGCGCAGCACCGCGAGGTCCGCGATGGCCTCGAGCGCACCCTGGTCGAACTCGAGCTCCACGCCGTCGATCTGGAACATCCGCTGGTACTGCTTGACCAGCGCGTTCTTCGGCTCGGTCAGGATCTGCATGAGCGCCGCCTGGTCGAGCTGCGACACCGTGGTGACGACGGGCAGACGACCGATGAACTCGGGGATCAGACCGAACTTGTGCAGGTCTTCCGGCAGCACCTCGGAGTACAGGTCCTGGTGGTCGGTCGCGCTGTGGAGGGGTGCCCCGAAGCCGATCCCGCGCTTGCCGACGCGCGAGGACACGATGTCCTCGAGCCCGGCGAACGCACCCGCCACGATGAACAGCACGTTCGTCGTGTCGATCTGGATGAACTCCTGGTGCGGGTGCTTCCGGCCGCCCTGCGGCGGGACCGAGGCCACCGTGCCCTCGAGGATCTTGAGCAGCGCCTGCTGCACGCCTTCGCCCGAGACGTCGCGGGTGATCGACGGGTTCTCGGCCTTGCGGGCGATCTTGTCGACCTCGTCGATGTAGATGATGCCGGTCTCGGCACGCTTCACGTCGTAGTCGGCGGCCTGGATGAGCTTGAGGAGGATGTTCTCGACGTCCTCGCCGACGTAGCCGGCCTCGGTCAGGGCTGTGGCGTCCGCGACGGCGAACGGGACGTTGAGGCGCTTGGCCAGGGTCTGCGCCAGGTACGTCTTGCCGCAGCCGGTCGGGCCGATGAGCAGGATGTTCGACTTGGCGATCTCGATGTCGTCGCGGTCTTCGGCGGCGGTGATCTGCCCCTGCGCCCGGATGCGCTTGTAGTGGTTGTAGACGGCCACGGCGAGGGCGCGCTTCGCCGGGTCCTGCCCGATGACGTACTCCTGCAGGAAGTCGAAGATCTCCCGCGGCTTGGGCAGTTCGAAGTCCCCGCTCGAGGTGTCCTCGCCGGCTTCGGCCAGACGTTCCTCGATGATCTCGTTGCAGAGCTCGACGCACTCGTCGCAGATGTAGACGCCCGGTCCGGCGATGAGCTGCTGGACCTGCTTCTGGCTCTTGCCGCAGAACGAGCACTTGAGGAGATCGCCGCTCTCTCCGATGCGTGCCATTCCCGTGCCTCCCTGATTGGACATGCCGGCCGCGCTGTCGCACCACCGCTGGTGCACCGCTGCTGGTGGGCACCTCGTCGTGGACACGAGCCTAACCGCAACCGGTGACACCGACCGCGATGCCCCTCCGGAATCCGCCCGCGCGTTCGCCCAGGGCGTGCGAGCCTGCTACGGTGATCCGGACTTCTCTACATCTTGTAGAACAGCAGGTGCAGAACCACCCCGGAAGGAACCCCATGCAGAAGCGTCTCGCCGCCGGCGGCGCCGTCACCCTCGGTGTCGCAGCCGTCATCGTCCTCGGCAGCGCCACGGCGGCCAGCGCACACGTGTCCGCCACGGCCACGTCGACCGCAGCGAACTCGTACACCACGGCGACCTTCTCGGTCCCGCACGGCTGCGACGGCTCCCCCACGACGAAGATCCAGTTCCAGGTGCCGGAGTCCGTCATCGAGGTCACGCCCACCGTGAACCCGAACTGGACGATCACGAAGGCGACCGAGCCCTACACCGACCCGTCGGCGTCGGCATCCGACGAGGACCACGCCGAGACGGCCGCCGAGCGCGTCACCAGCGTCACGTACACCGCGAAGACCCCCCTGCCCGCCGACGAGCGCGACACCTTCGCGCTCTCGTTCTCGCTGCCGGACGGCAAGGTCGGTGACCTGGTCGAGTTCCCCGCGATCCAGACCTGCGAGAAGGGCAGCGTCGAGTGGAACCAGGAACAGAAGGCCGGCGAAGCCGAGCCCGAGCACCCGGCACCCTCGATCACGCTGACCGCCGCCGAGGCGACGGACGACGACGGCGACCCGATCGCCGCCACCCCGACGGCCGAGGCCGCCGGCTCGACCGCCTCGAACGACCCCGACCTGGTCGGTCGCTTCCTCGGCCTCGGCGGCCTGGTGCTCGGCGCCGTCGCCCTGGTCGTCGCCGTCGCCGGCACGCGTCGTCGGAGCTCCGCCAAGTGACGCAGCGCGGCTCGCGTCGGTCCCGGCCTCGGTCCTCTGCCTGGAGGCTCGTGGCCGGGACAGCCGCGGCCGTCGCGATCGCCGGTGGTGCGGTCCTCGGGCTCGCCGGTCCGGCCAGCGCACACAACTACCTGATCTCGTCCGACCCGGAGGTCGGCGGCACCCTGACCGAACTGCCGAAGACGTTCGACATCACGACGAACGACAAGCTGCTCGACATCGGCGACTCGGGGTCGGGCTTCGCGTTCCGCATCGTCGGCCCGGACGGCAAGTACTACGAGGACGGCTGCGTCGACGTCGAGGGGCCGTCGATGACCACGGCCGCAGCCCTCGGCGACTCGGGCAAGTACACCGTCGAGTGGCAGATCGTCTCCGCCGACGGGCACACCGTGTCCGACGAGTACCCCTTCACGTGGAAGGCGCCGTCGGGCTTCACCCCGGCCTCGGGTGCGGCGAAGCCCCCGACCTGCGCCACCGCTGGTGACGACGACGCCGGCTCGGACACCACCACCGGCACCGCCTCGGGATCGAGCGACTCGGCGGCGTCCGACGCGATCTGGATCGGCGCCGGTGGCGTCGTGCTGGTCGGCGTGGTCGTCGCGGTGCTGCTGCTCCTGCGCCGCAAGCCGGCCCCGGAGTCCGACGACAACGAGGACTGACCACCGCGCAACGACGAAGGCCCCGCACCGTTCGGTGCGGGGCCTTCGTCGTTCCTGCTGGTGCTACTTGACGAGCGCCGGCAGGTTCTTGCGGCTGGTGAGGACCTGGTCGATCAGGCCGTACTCCACGGCTTCCTGCGCGGACATGATCTTGTCGCGCTCGATGTCGTGGTTGATCTCCTCCGGCGTCTTGTTGGAGTGCTTCGACAGCGTCTCCTCGAGCCAGGTACGCATGCGGAGGATCTCCGCTGCCTGGATCTCGATGTCGGACGCCTGACCGCCACCCTGCTGGGTCGCGGGCTGGTGGATCAGCACACGGGCGTTCGGCAGCGCGAGGCGCTTGCCGGGGGTGCCACCGGCGAGCAGCACCGACGCGGCCGAGGCAGCCTGTCCGAGGCAGACCGTCTGGATCTGCGGACGGATGTACTGCATCGTGTCGTAGATCGCCGTCATCGCGGTGAACGAGCCACCGGGCGAGTTGATGTACATCACGATGTCGCGGTCGGGGTCCATCGACTCGAGCACGAGCAGCTGGGCCATGACGTCGTCAGCCGACGCGTCGTCGACCTGCACGCCGAGGAACACGATGCGGTCCTCGAACAGCTTGGCGTACGGATCCTGGCGCTTGTAGCCGTAGGCCGTGCGCTCTTCGAAGCTCGGCAGGATGTACCGATTGGACGGAGCCGGGACGTTCTGCGCGCCACCGAGCATGGGGAGATGCATTCTCGTTTCCTTTTCTTCGGTGGTGATCAGGACTGGGCGTCGGGCTCGGCTGCGCTGGTGGGCGTCTCGCCGTCGCCGACGGTGCCACCACCGCCGATGACCTCGGCGCTCGAGGCGCGGAGGTGGTCGACGAAGCCGTACTCGAGCGCTTCCTGCGCCGTGAACCAGTTGTCGCGGTCGTTGTCCTTGAGGACCTGCTCGACCGACTTGCCGGTCTGCTCAGCCGTGAGCTCCGCCATGCGCTGCTTCATGTCGAGGATGACCTTGGCCTGCGTCTGGATGTCGGCAGCGGTGCCGCCGAAGCCACCGGACGGCTGGTGGAGCAGCACGCGCGCGTTCGGCGTGATGTAGCGCTTGCCGGGCGTGCCGGAGGACAGCAGGAACTGCCCCATCGACGCGGCGAGGCCGATGCCCACGGTGACGATGTCGTTCGGGACGAACTGCATCGTGTCGTAGATCGCCATGCCGGCGGTGATCGAACCACCGGGCGAGTTGATGTAGAGGTAGATGTCCTTCTCAGGGTCCTCGGCGGCGAGCAGCAGCAGCTTGGCTGCGATCTCGTTCGAGTTGTCGTCGCGGACCTCGGAGCCGAGCCACACGATCCGGTCTCTCAGAAGGCGGTCAAAAACACTGGGGTTCAGTGTTGCTTCGGCCATGGAAAAGCTCCCGTTCAGTTGTCGCTTGTTGTCGAACTTATCGGGTGCAACGCACCAGTTCTCGTCTGTTCGCCGACAGCAATGCGGTGGTGCGGAAATACGGACGGGAGGCGCGGTGCCAGCTGGCACCGCGCCTCCCGTCTGTCGTACTGGTGGCGTCGAGATCGTTACTCGGCGTCCCCTGCCGGCTCCTGCGCGACGCCCGCCGTGAAGGCGGAGAGGTCGACGGCGTCGCCGTTGGTGTCCTTGACGGTCACCTTGGACAGGACGGTCGCGACCGCCTTCGAACGAGCGACCTCGCCGACCATGCCGGGGATCTGGCCGTTCTGGTCGATGACCTTGATGAACTCGGCCGGCTCCATGCCGTACTGCGCGGCGGCCTGGATGAGGTACTGGGTCAGTTCCTCCTGCGAGACCTGGATCTCTTCCTTCTCGGCGATCGCGTCGAGGAGGATCTGCGAGCGGAAGGCGGTCTCGCTGGACTCGGAGACCTCCTTGCGGTGCTCCTCGTCCTCGAGGCGGTTCTCCTGCTCGAGGTGACGGTGCACCTCGTCGGCGATGAGCTGCTCCGAGATCGGGATGTTGACGTCCTCGGTGAGCTTCTCGACGAGCTTGTCGCGAGCCGCGGCGCCCTGACCGAAGGTCTTGGACTTCGCGATCTGCTCCTTCAGGTCGGCCTTGAGCTCGTCGATCGTGTCGAACTGGCTGGCGATCTGGGCGAACTCGTCGTCGGCCTCGGGGAGCTCGCGCTCCTTGACGGCGGTGACGGTGACGGCGATCTGAGCGGTCTCGCCCTCGCGGTCGCCACCGACGAGCTTCGACTCGAAGGTCGTCGACTCACCGGCGGTCAGGGACTCGAGCGCCTCGTCGATGCCCTCGAGCAGGTCGCCGGAGCCGATCTCGTAGGAGACGCCGGTGGCCGAGTCGACCTCGTCGTCGCCGATGCTGGCGGTGAGGTCGATCTGCGCGAAGTCGCCGGTCTTCGCCGGACGGTCGACCGTCACGAGCGTGCCGAAGCGGGTGCGGAGGTTCTGCAGTTCCTCTTCGATCTCGTCGTCCGACACCTCGACGGCGTCGACGGTGAGCTCGTACGAGGAGTAGTCCGGCAGGTCGAACTCGGGGCGGACGTCGACCTCGAAGGTGAGGACGAGGTCGCCGGTGAAGTCCGCGACGTTCGGCAGTTCGGCGACGTCGGCCTCGGCACGGCCGAGGATGCGCAGCTCCTGCTCTTCGACCGCCTGGCGGTAGAAGTTGTCGATGGCGTCACCGACGGCGTGGTTCAGGACCTCGCCGCGGCCGACGCGCTGGTCGACGATCGCCGGCGGGACCTTGCCCTTGCGGAAGCCGGGGATGTTGATCTGCTCGGCGATGTGCTTGTAGGCGTGGTCGATGCTCGGCTTGAGATCGTCCGGCGTCACGTTCACGGTGAGCTTGACGCGGGTGTCGCTCACCTTGTCGACGGTGCTGGTGGCCAAGGGATGTTCTCCTGTTGGTTGACGTTCGTGTGGTCGGTGGTGCTCGGAGGACCTGGTCGGGGCGACAGGATTTGAACCTGCGACCTCCCGCTCCCAAAGCGGGCGCTCTACCAAGCTGAGCTACGCCCCGTTGCTTCGTGCCAGGGATCAGCCGCGCACGCCGAGGGGCGCATGCGACCCCGGTGAGTCTAGCGGTCCGACGGCGCGCTGTTCCCGGGGGTTGCTCAGTCGTCCTCCGCGGCGCGTCGCAGACCCCGCCGCCACCGGATCCCGACGGCCACCTGGACCCCGAGGGCAGCCACCGCCAGCAGCAGCCCGACGACGATCCGCCCGACGTGCAGCAGTGCGTGCGCGGGCTGCGACTGCGGGTCACCGAACAGGTCGGGACGCAGGGACAGCACCGCGGCGGCGAGGACCACCAGTACGTACGAGACCACCCGCGACCAGCGGATGGTGCGCTCGGCACCGCCGTCCGGCTTCGGGATGACGCGCGTCGGCATGTCGGTGCTCGTTCGTCCGCTACGATGGTCGGGCTGCGCCTGGTGCGCAGGCGCGGGGATGTAGCTCAATGGTAGAGCCCCAGTCTTCCAAACTGGCTACGCGGGTTCGATTCCCGTCATCCCCTCCCTTGTGGCTACTGAGAAGGAGGCCCGCCCGGGCGACGGACGCTCAGGCCGAGCCCCTCCCAGACCCCTCGTTCTGGCTACGCGGGTGCCGAGGTTGTTTCATCTAGTGTCGACTTCATGCCATCTACTGCGCCGTCCGCTGGCGTGGACTTCCTGTCCGATCCTCTTCTCAATCTGACTCAGCGGAAGGGGCGCTACGGCGTCGTCTACGTTCGCGCCCTCGCTGGTCAGGCGGGGTGCGGTCTGGAAGAGGTGGGGTCAGGCGAAGACGTGCAGTCCATCGACCTCAAGCTCGGCTTCCAGGCTGGTGACGTGTACATCCAGGTGAAGACCACCCAAAGCCATGCAATGTCGGGCGGCCCGAACATTACCTACTACCCCGAGGCGAACTGGCTCGACAAGTGGGCGAAGTTGCGCGTACCGGCGTACTTCGTGGTCGTTACGGTGCCCAGCGACAGTGGCTCATGGTTGGATCACGATTCCAGCGGCACCAAGATGGTCGCGACAGCCGCGTACTGGACGCGGATTGACGTTGAGAGCATCCGGGCCGCCAACAAGATCCAAGTCCCACGAGCCCAGCGGCTGTCTGCCGCCACACTCCCGCAGTGGGAGTCCGACCTACTCAGTGTCTTCGGAGCATGATGTCGAACGAGAAGGACATGCGCGCCAACGTCGCGAGCTATCTCGTGCGACACGGCTGGCAAGCAGAGCAGGATGGTGTCGCCGGACAGCTGTGGGCACTGCGCGATACGCAAGCCCTTGGTTTCATGGACCGCGCTGAGCCGCTGATCCTCGCTGTTCCTTGGTATATTGAGGTCGACTCGTTCGAGTACGTGTCGGTCGTCAGCCGCATCGCGCGACAGAAGCAGATGCCCGTAAGTGAGCTCTCGGCCGCCGTCGAACGAGAGTTTTTGGACGGTCAGGACTACCGCATCGCAGACCGATACCTCGTCGAGCAGACCGCGATGCTCGACGGCGCGGCCACCGTGTTGGACTCTGCCCGACGCCTGATGCGCGCCGCTGCCACAACGGCGCGCAAGCCCCGTGCCCGCATCGGTACCGGGTTCAGCAACCCGGGAGACGAACTTGCTCGCCGTGCTCGACTCTCACACACGAGACACGGTTCGTTCATCCTCCCGGTGGTCATGCCCGTCCCGCCTGCGGAAGAAGAACCAGGCATGACTTCCATCAAAATCGAGCCCGGCGAGCGCGGAGTGACCCGTACTCTCGCCACGGCCCTTGCCGCTCTCGACACAGTGGCCGTTCGCCCCGACCGCTCGCCGCGCCCGGACGATATCCGTGACCTCGTGCAGAGCGGTGTGAGCAAGGAGCTGGTGGCCGCGGTCCGGAGTATCGCCGTCAGCGCCGGAGTGCAGGCTTTCGATGCGACGTTCACCTGGTCACCTGGCTTGGGCGAGCCAACGAATGCCCCAAGGCGCGTCGTAATCCAGGACGAGGCGGCTCCGGTGCTGGGGCAGGTCGTTCGCCAGCTAGATCAGCTGCGCGCAGAGCCAGACGCCTCCGTTACGGGCCAGATCGTTCGGATTCACTACGTTCAGGGCGACCCATACGGAGAGGTTGCGATCCGCACGGAGCGCAGGAACCGGGTTGTGGACATCTCCGTCACAGTGGACGAGAAGACCATCCATAAGGCCTACGAATGGGCGCGGGATCATCGAGCGGTGATCGCTCGCGGCAAGATCGAGCGCCAACCGGGGCGCCCTCTCTTCGTCCAGAAGCCAGAGTCCATCGGGCTGATCGACCAGCTGTTCAACGACACTCTGCTGTAGCGGTACTCCTCGCGCTTGAAGTAACCACGGGAGTACTCCTTTGTCAGTCTTGTCAGTTCTCCTCAGACGAAGAGAAGCTGTACTGGTACTCTTCCGCGCCCGTACCCCGACTAACGAAGTTTGCACCATAAACTGTTGCAGCCCGCCGAAGAACGGACATGAACCGCGCCACCGACGGCACTCTCAGGTCAATAGGATCGCCAGCGCTCGTTTCTCCCCACGCCGACGCAAGCGCCTGGCCTCGCAGCCCGAAAGGCACCGGGAGCGCCGAGTTGCTCCGACCGAGCAGCATGGCTCGCTTACGCAAAGCCTGTTCTAACGTCGAGAGCAACCAACCGTCAAAATCCTTCAACTGGTCGAGGTCGGACGCCAAAGGAAAGTAGGCCAACACCCCAGGAAAGCGAATGCGACGAGCGGCACCTCTTTCCAACTCTCGCAACTTTGCTTCGGAGAAGTTGCCGTACAAGTACCTGCGAATTTGAAGGAGCGTGACGACGTAATCGCGGTCGACGGGCGGCCGCACTCTGTCAGACGTTCCAGTCCCGGACTGCAAAGGTTCCAGCAGGTTTGACCAGATTAGGTATCGGACGCGGGTTTTCATGCGCTCAACGACTGGCTGCTTCAGTCCGATAGTTCCTCGCTTGAACCTGTAGCCGACGAATTCTACCTCGCTAGTACTTCTGATCTCGGTATTCTCGCCCTGTTCAACGAAAAGTCGGATCCCTTGCGACTTCTTCTTGTTCAAGGTCGCGCCAATCGAGGCAGCTTCGGCCTTCACGAAATTCACCGCGCTAGTAATCTGCTGATAATCTCTCGACCAGATTAGTGTATCGTCTGCATACCGCGCGAAGCCAACACCAATACGCTCAAGCTCTCGATCAGTACGCCAAGCTGCAACGTTCGCAAGGAACAGGGACACCGATGTCCCCTGGGGAATCCCTACCGTGCGCTCTCCCGAAATGGCTGGATCGTTGTATGACCCCTCAAGTTTTGCGCCCAGCCCCATGAACGCTTTGAGGACGCGCAGTTCGGCTGCGGTGATCAAGAAACCATTGTCCTCGAGTGTAGAAAGCACGTAGGAATGGCCGATCGAATCAAAGTATGCACTGAAGTCGTACTCGGCAATAAAAATGCGCTCGTCTGTCGCAAACTCGCTCGCGATGTACTGGATAGCATCGTGGGTGGACAAGTCATCCCGGTAGGCATACGACCGCGCGCTGAGCAACGCCCTATTCTTCACCAAGAGCGACCGATAGATTGCACGTGAAACGACTGAATCGGCAATTTGGAAGATAGAAAGCTCGCGTTCACCACCACTAGGCTTTGCGATGGAGTGTGCGACGGGAGACTTAGGCGAATACGAGCCAGCCTTGAGGGCGAGATTGATAGCCCGCGCAATCGCGGAAGCATTCTTACGCACATGGTAAGGGTCGAATCCTCGGTCGACCGACCAATACGTCGGCCTCAACAGAGTCGCCCGAGCGGGAACAGATCCACGTCGGCGTCGACGTTCGTCGTCGATACGCATCTGACGCATGTACCGCTGATGTTTCCGTATGAGCTTGTCGCTCTCGGCAAGCAGGTCCGCAGCACTGATTTTCATGCGCATCCTAGAGTCGGAGGGCGGCTGGGCCGAGGTGAAAGTACGTTCCCACAACCAATTCCTCGGGAGAATCGGTCTCAACCGCGTGATGCGTCAAAGCTCGACACCTAGCCTAACCAACCGTGTTGGCTGATTAGAACCTACCGCAACCCGAGGCGGTTACGCCAAGCAATCTTTTGAACTCACCTAGAGGCACCCCTAGGCGGTGTCCGTCACAGAGACCGATGTGTGCTCCATCGAGCGGCTGATCTCGTACGGTTTGAAGCGCGCCGCGAGCATGAGTGAGCCACACGCGTGGCGCAGGTCGTGGAAGCGCATGTGCTTCACCACACCCCCCTGCTGGACGGCAGGCACGAGGTAGTAGGCGCGTACTGTGTTCCGGGATCAGTCAAGCTGACGAGAGCCGTTGCTGCTTCCCAGAACAGCGTCGGGGGTCGCTGCTGTTCAAGATGCAGCAACCGCACGCCGGACAAGCACCGTAACTAGATCTGGCGCTCCGAGACCCGCGGACGAGGGCTATCGAGAGCTGACTCTGAGCCATACTCTCGTTCGGGTGAACAAGCACCTCTCCTTCGCCGTCATGACGCTCGCGGCAGTCAGCATCGTCGCGAGCACGGCAGCGATGCCGGCGGGCGCGGCGTCCGCTGCCCCTACCCGGACCACCGCGACCGGCGAACGGACGCCCACGGCGACCGCGAAGAAGTCGAAGCGAATCAAGAAGGCCGAGAAGCGGGTCCTCGCTGAACTGCCCGATGCGCCGATCTGGGAGGGCCTGAAGGTCAACGGGGTCAAGGTCAGCAAGCGTGTGATCTGCGTAGACCGCACGTGGGCTCCGGGCGGAGGACCGGACGACAAGGGCGGCAACGCCGGGTACGTCGTCGTCAAGTTCCCCAAGAAGAAGAGCGGCAAGGTGAAGCTCGGCCACCCGCAAGACGGGTTCTGCGCCGACTACGCGCCCCCTGCTCCGGCGGCCAAGGTCCACATTCCGAAGAAGCTCGAGAAGAAGAGGGGCCTGCTGGTCAGCACCAAGTTCGGAGACGAGTGGCCGCTGACGGTGCCCTACGCGGTCGTGCGCTGCAAGAACATCACCGCGGGCGGCATGGATCTGAACGTCGTGACACTCAAGGCTCCCGACGGCACCCGCTACGCGGTCAACGGCACCGAACAGGACCACACGTCGTACCCGGAAATCGACCCCATCTGGGCACCGAATCCTCACGTCGACGGGTTGAGGCTCGACATCTCGCCCGTGCTCGACGCGGGCCTGAAGCTCTGCAAGTAGCACGGGACCGATCCGTCTGCACGGTGTGACTCCGACGACGGATGCCCACCAGCCGATCGTCTCAGAGCGCTCCGAGCGGCGCTTCTCCGACTTCCTGCCGCAGCATCCGGTAGTGCTGCTCCCAACCGGGAGTGCCGCGTCCAGCAACGTGCAGCGCGGTCCGGACGGCACCGAGCGCACGGTCGAGCGCACCGGGCTCGTCGTCCGCGTCGACACCGATCGAGAAGGTGAGCGTGCCGGTTGACAGGTCAGCGGTCAGGTCCTGGTCGTGGACGTCGTCGAGGTCGAAGAGTGCTTCTGCGATGGCGTCGAAGTCCGCCGAGAGGGCTGCGCGCGGATCGTCCGCTGCCCCGAGTTGCGCCACGCACTCGAGCCGCACGAGGTAGTTCGTCATCACGTTCTCCTGTCCTCGCAGCCCGTTTCCGCGAGCCGATACTTCAGATGCAAAACGTACCAGGGGCAACGAGCCCGACAGCGACGGCGAGGGCAGCTGGCGGTCGCTGTGGGAAGGTCTCGCGATCGACGGATCTGTGGAGGACTGACGGTCGGTGGTAGGAACGTCAGGGGTCGGCGAACTCCAGGGTGATCTCCGGGGAGTCGCCGAGATCCACCCGGGCACGCTTCCGCTCCGCCGCACGCAACGGCACGAGGTACCCGCCGTCCTTCGGGAACAGCGACGTCGTCCACGTCACCGAGCCGATCGTCACGCGCGCCGGGATCACACCCCACCCGTAGGTGAGCACCGGCGCGAGGTCCGCGATGACCTCGGCGGCGTCCGGTGGCACGACGGCGAAGAAGAACGGTGACGGGCCTCGCCACTCGATCACCTCGCCGCGGAACTCGAGCTCCATGCGGCGATCGTACGGCCGCGGCATCCAGCGCGCCGGGCGGGGCTTCGTTTCCGGTGTATGACGGTTCCGGTTCACGATCGCCGGGGTCTGCGAACCGGAACCGTCAAGGGCGAGGAAGAACTGGTGCCTCCCCTCGGACCAGCGGGACCCGGACGACGGACGCGCCCCGCGCCTCCAAGCCGGAGCCGGGGAGCACGGGGCGCGAGTCGCCGTCAGGACGGACGCGTCAGCGGTACGACGCGGCCTGTCCGTACAGCACCTTCGTGAAGGAGGAGACGTAGGAGGACTCGTCGCCTCCCGGCAGGTTGTACGTCATGAAGACGCCGTAGCCGTCGGCCTTCGTGCGCTGCGCGAGCGACACTGCCGTGGCCTGCGGGGTGTTCTGGATGTCGACCGCGGCGGCGGAGATCTTCGACTTCGGCAGGCCCGAGATCGTCGGCGCCGTGTAGGTGCCGTAGTACGGGTTCCAGGCGTAGTCGAGCTTGCCGCCGATCGACGGGTTCGCGGTCTTCAGGGCATCGGAGGACGGGCCGATGTCGTAGAACGAGATGATCTTGCCCGGCATGTCCGCACGCAGGGCGCTGATGAGCCAGCCGATGGACTGCTGGTTCGGCTGCGGGGTGCCGTTCACGCCGTAGTCCGAGTACTCGTCGTCCAGGTCGACGCCGTCGAGTCCGTACTTCTTGACCGTCGCGGAGACCTGCGCCGCGAAGTCCCGTGCCGCGGCCTTCGTCGGGAAGTTCGCCAGGCCGGCGCCCTGGTGGTTGCCGAGCACCGAGAGCGTCACCTTGATGCCCTTGGCCTGCAGCGGGCGGATCTGCGTGGCCGCCTGGTCGAGGGTCCGCTGCACGTTCTCGTTGTTGTACAGGACCGCCTTGCCGTCCTCGTAGTTGATGTTCGCGGCGAAGATGATCGCCACGTCGAACGCGTTCGCGCCGTTCTCCAGCGTGTACCGCCCGACGTTGGCGAGCTCGTCGTTGTTCACCTCGACGTAGGCGATGCTCGTCGGCCCCGACTTGGTGGGCGCAGCGTGGTGCCCGTGTCTATGACCATGACCATGCCCGCCGCCGTGGGACGAACCGTGTCCGTGCCCGTGGCTGGACCCCGACGAGGAGGGCGCCGCGGATGCTGCGGCGGGCACCAGTGGTGCCGCGAGCATGGCGACCAGTGCGGTCGCGATGCTGAACTTCGTGGACTGCTTCATGTGGTTCCTCCTTGGGTGGGACGGGCGGTCGGTCAGTTGCGTGGGAAGCGGAAGGTGCGGACCTCGTAGGCGTCGACGGCGAACGAGGACGCGTCGACGGTGCCGGCCGAGGCCAGCGGTTCTTCGAGCAGGGTCACCTCGACGGCAGCGCCGAAGGTCGCCTCGTCGGCCGAGACCGCGATGCCCCCGGTCCCCCGCTGCCCGGACGGCTCGTAGACGCGCACGACCAGGTCGCCCGACCGGTCGTCGGCGAGCTTGACACTCGACAGCACGACGTCGCCGGACACCTGCACCAGCGGCTCGAAGCCGTGCGCGCCCGTGATGGTCCGCGCGCCCGCGTTCATCCGCACGCCGGCCGACGTGGCTCCGAGCTGGTCGGTGCCGATGACGATGCCGTACCGGTGCGTCTGCACGCCCTGGTCGGTCTCGGGGTCCGGGAACCGCGGTGCCCGCAGCAGCGACAGCCGCACGGTGGTGGTGACGTGCCCGTCGACGGCGTCGCGCGTGGTGTCGAAGCCGTGGATCGAGTCGTTCACGAGCGCGACACCGAAGCCCGGCTCGGACACCAGCACGTAGCGGTGCATCGAGGTCTCGAACTTCGCGGCCTCCCACGAGGTGTTGGTGTGGGTCACCCGCTTCTGCGCGCCGAACTGCGTCTCGGCGACGGTGTGCTCGGCGCGGACGTCGAGCGGGAAGGCCACCTTGAGGAACTTCTCGGTCTCGTGCCAGTCGGTCACCTGGTCGAACTCCAGGGTGCGGGACCCCGGCGCCAGGACGATCTCCTGCGTCACCGTCGAGTCACCGAACGCCCGGGACACGACGACCCGTGCGGCCCCGGTGTCGTCGATCGACGCGGTCAGCCCGGTGGTCGACACGAGGTCCTCGACGCGGTTGCGGTAGTACCGGTCGACGTCCCACGCGTCCCACATGTTCGGGAAGTCCTGGTGCAGCTGCAGCAGGTTCGCCGCTTGCCCGGCCGCTATCGCCTCGCGCCCGCTCGCCAGGTCGACGGCGCTCATCACGAGCCCTTGCGCGTCGACCACGACCCGCACCAGGTCGTTCGCCAGCACGTACCCGCCGTCCTGCTGCGACAGGGACACGTCGGTCGCTGCCGCCACGTCGGTCGCCACGACAGCGCCCTGCGCGGGTGCACCGGCCTGGAGGAACGGGGCCGGGTTCACGACGACGGCCGCGTCCCCGGTGCCGGCGAGCGCCGAGAGCGCCTGGTCGATGATCGCGGTCAGCGCCGCGGCCGTCTCGGCGTACCGCTCGACCGCTTCGCGGTGCACCCACGCGATCGAGGTGCCCGGCAGGATGTCGTGGAACTGCTGGAGCAGGACCTGCTGCCACAGGGCGTCGAGCTCGTCGTACGGGTAGGCGAAGTCGGTGCGGGCGGCGGCGGTCGCTGCCCAGAGCTCGGCCTCGATGAGCAGCTGCTCGCACCGGCGGTTGCCCTGCTTCGTGCCGTGCTGCGACGTGAGCGTGGCCCGGTGCAGCTCGAGGTACAGCTCCCCCACCCACACGGGCGGATCGGTCAGTTCGGACTTCGCCCGGTCGAAGAACGTGTCCGGGTGCTCCCAGCGGACCTTCGCGCTGCCCTCGAGGTCGGCCAACCGTGCGGCGGTGCCGGTCATCTCGCGGGTGGTGCCACCGCCGCCGTCGCCCCAACCGACCGGGGCGATCGAGCCGCTGGCGAGCCGGTTCTCGCGGAACTGGCGGGAGGCCTTCGCGACCTCGCTGCCGGACAATCGCGAGTTGTAGGTGTCCATCGACGGGAAGTGCGAGAACACCCGCGACCCGTCGATGCCCTCCCACAGGAACGTGTGGTGCGGGAACTTGTTCACCTGGTTCCACGAGATCTTCTGCGTGAAGAACCACTCGAAGCCCGCGCGGCGCATCAGCTGCGGCAGCGCCGGCGAGTACCCGAAGCTGTCCGGCAGCCAGACGCCCTTGGGCCGGATGCCGAACTCGCGCTCGAAGAACCGCTGTCCCTGCGAGAACTGCCGGACGATGCTCTCGCCGGTCGGCATCACGGTGTCGGACTCGACCCACATGCCGCCGATCGGCAGGAACCGGCCGGCCTGGACCGCGGCCTTGACGCGGGCGTAGACCTCGGGGCGGTGCTCCTTGATCCACGCGTACTGCTGCGCGCTCGACATGCCGTACAGGAAGTCGTCGGTCTGGTCGATGAGCTCGGTCATGGTCGACGTGGTGCGGGCGACCTTACGGATGGTCTCGCGCACGGGCCAGAGCCAGGCGGAGTCGATGTGGGCGTGCCCGACGGCCGAGATCGTGTGCGCCGAGGCCTCGGCGGGAGCGGCCAGCACCTCGGCGAGCGCCGCACGGGCGTCCCCGGCGGTCTCCGGGATGTGCTGCAGGTCGAGCGCGTCGAGGGCGTCGTCGAGGGCCTGCAGGATCCGCATGCGTCGGGGTCCGGCGGGCAGCTCGGCCTGCAGTTCGAGCAGGACGTCGATGTCCAGGGCGAGTTCGTGCACCTCGGACTCGAAGACGGCGAGCTCCATCCGGCGGGTGGCGTAGAGGCGCTTCGAGGACGCGGTCTGCACGTCGCCCTCCTGCGTCGGCAGGAAGGGGTGGTAGTCGAGCAGGACGGGGTTCGACGCGGCCTCGACGAACAGTTCGACGGTCTCGCCGCCCTCGGCCCGCTCGGTGACCAGGACCCACTGGTTGCGCGGGTTGATCGACTTCACGGGGGTGCCGTCGGCCAGGTAGACGAGTCCCTCGCACTGGAACCCGGGCATGTTCTTGTCGAAGCCGAGGTCGATCACGGCCTCCACCCGGCGTCCGGCCCACTCGGTCGGCACGGTCCCGGTCAACCGGAACCACGTCGTGCCCCAGGCCGCACCCCACGGGGTGCCGACCTCGTAGGGCTCGAACGTGAGCGCGAGCCCCTCGGTCGGCGGGACCGGCTCCCCCGGCAGCTCGTGCCAGGCGGCCTGGAGGGCCGTCGTGGTCGCGTGCACCGCGGGGGTGATCCGCTCGTCGAGCACCCGTCGGGCGCGTCCGGTGGTGAGGGGGATGTCGTCGTGCATGGGGCCTTCCGGGGTCAGGGCGTCGTCGCCGGGTGGGCGACGCGGACGGTGGTGGTGTCGAGGTCGGAGGGCACGTCGACGCAGCGGTCGATGCCGCGGTCGGCCAGCAGCGCGGTGTCCGACAGTCGGGAGCGCAGGACGACCTGGGGCCCGCGGCCGTCCGGTGCGGCTTCGGCCAGGGCGAGCCAGGCGGCGGCGAACCGGCCGCCAGGGGCGCAGTCGGCGCGGGTGCCGTGCCGGTCGGTGCCGTCGGACAGCACGTCGTCGAGGACGAGCGCGGTGGTCGGCGGTGCGGCACGATCGGCCCGGGTGTGCTCGGCGCGCGCGAGGGCGGCGAACGCCTCGCCGGCGGGCTTCAGGCGTCCGTCGTTCGTGAACAGCCCGAGGTCGTACTCGAGCTCCGGGAAGTCGGCGAGCGACCGGGCGACGTCGTGGGAGCACCACCACGTCACCCCGAGCACCTGCTGCGCGTCGAGGACGTGCCGGATGGTCTGCTCGGTGAACGCGGCGGCGTCGGCGGGGTCGACGACGTTGGTGGGGGCGCCGACCTCCTGCAGCCAGTTCGGTCGGGCGGCGTCGCGGTTCCAGGCCGCCGCGAGCTGGAGCAGGTACTCCCCGTGCCGCACCGACCCGGCTCCGAGGGCGCCGTGCAGGGCCGCCGAGCCGTTGAACACCCACGAGTGCGTGACGGTGGCGTCACCGTGGTCCGCCGCGTGCTCGGGGCCGAAGGGCTGGGCGTCGTCGTACCAGGCCGCGTCGTACTGCGCGACGGTGACCAGTGGCCCGGGACGCGACCCGGTGGCGGGCGGGCCCGACGAGGCGGGGTCGAGCCGCGCCTCCAGGCCGACCGACACGGACGAAGCGGCCGACGCCGACGACCCGTCCGACAGCCCCGCCCGCGCCGCCGCGACCATCGCCGCCGCCCACGCGTGCCCCTGCTCCCCCGTGATCGTGTGCGGTGCGGGGTGCGGCGCGTGTGCGAACTGGTTGACCTCGTTGCCGATGGTGATGCCGAGCAGGTTGGGCTTGTCGGCGACGGCTCCGGCGAGCGCCCGGACGTACGCGGCGGTCGACGCGACCACGTCCGGGTCGGTGAACATGTTGCGGCGGTGCCAGCTGTCCAGCCAGGACGGCACGAAGTCGAAGCTCGACAGGTGCCCCTGCAGCGCGTCCACGTTGACGTCGAGTCCGAACGAGCCGGCGAGGTCGACGACCGTCGCGACGTCGTCGAGGGCCTGCTGCCGGATGAGCGTCCGGTTCGGCTGGACGACCGGCCAGAGCGGGAAGATCCGCACGTGGTCGGCGCCGATCGACGCGATGGCCTCGAGGTCCCTGGCGGTGTCCGACCGCGAGAAGTCGAGCCACGAGTGGAACCAGCCGACCGAGGGCGTGTAGTTGACCCCGAACCGCATCAGCCCTTCACACCGCCCTCTTCGACGCCCTTGAAGAAGAAGCGCTGCAGGACGGCGAAGATCACGGCGATCGGGATGAAGGCGATCATGGTGCCGGCCGCGATCATCCGCTGGTCGGTGGCGAACGTGCCCTGCAGGTACTGCAACCCGACGGTCAGGGTGAGGTTCTCGGGCGACTGCAGCACGATGAGCGGCCAGAGGAAGTCGTCCCACGCGCCGATGAACGAGAAGATCGCGATGACCGCGATGGTCCCCTGCACGGCGGGCAGCGAGATGTAGCGGAGGCGCTGCATCGCGTTCGCACCGTCCATCACCGCTGCCTGGTCGATCTCCTCGGGGATCTGCCGGAACGCGTTGAACATCAGCAGGACGTTGAGCGCCGCGATCATGCCGGGCAGGGCGACACCGACCAGGTTGTCGGCGAGGCCGAGGTCCTTCACGGTGACGAACTGCGAGATGATCGTCGCCTCGCCGGGCAGCACGAGGGTGCCGAGGAACAGGCCGAGCACGAGCTTCCGGTGCCGCCACTGCAGACGGGCGAGGGCGAAGCCGGCCAGGGTCGCGAACACGATGTTGCCGAGCACGTCGATCGCGGCGACGAGCAGAGAGTTGCCGATGTACCGCCACACCGGGATCGCGGCGGCGACCTTCAGGTAGTTCTCGATGGTCGGTTCGGACGGGATGAACGACGGGTTCGCCGTGTAGATGTCCTCACCGGCGCCCTTGAGCGACGTGGACAGCTGCCAGAGGAACGGGCCGATCGTGATGAAGAGCACCACGATGAGCAGGACGTAGCGGACGACCTTCTCGCGGGTGGACATGACGCCCCAGACCGCGCGGCGCCGCTTGCGTCCGTCGCGTCCGTTCTGCCTGGAGGCCCGTCCAGCGCCCGTCGCGCCGGTCACGTCCGGCGTCGGGCTGGCTGCGCCCTGCGCGCCGCCGATGACGGGTTCGGTCGTGCTGGTCGTGTTCGTCACTTGTCCGCCTTGCTGTTCATCCGGGCGAGGGCGAGCATCGGCACGAGCGTCACGACGAAGAGCAGGAGGCTCAGGGCGGACGCGTAGCCGAGGTTGCCGGTGAAGCCGCGGGCGTACTGCTGGATGAGCATGACGAGCGAGTTGTCCTGCCCGCCGGGTCCGCCGGTGCCGTTGGTGAGGATGTAGAGCTCGCTGAACACCCGGAGCGCGGAGACGCACACCAGGATCCCGACGAGTGTCATGGTGCCGCGGACCCCGGGCATCGTGACCGACCAGAAGCGTCGGACGGCGCCGGCACCGTCGAGGGCGGCGGCCTCGTGCAGGTCCTTGCCGACGTTCCCGAGGGCGGCCAGGAAGATGATCATGTAGTAGCCGAGCCCCTTCCACACCGTCAGGCTGATGGCACTGAGGAGCAGCAGCCACCGGTCGGTCAGGAACGGGACGCTGCCCTGCACGACGCCGAGGGCCTGCGCCATCTCGTTGATGACGCCGCGGTCGTCGAGGATCCACGTCCAGATGAGCCCGACGACGACCGCGGACGCGATGACCGGCGTGTAGAACGCGGTGCGGAAGAACGCGATCCCGGGCAGCTTCTGCTGCACGAGCACCGCGATGAGGAGCGGGAGGACCGTCAGCAGCGGCAGGCACACCGCCATGTAGATGACGCTGTTGAGCAGCGCCTCCCACACCTGCGGATCGGCGAGCAGGGTCTCGAAGTTCTGGACCCCGACCCACTGGCTGACGCCGCCGAGCGGGCTGGCGTTCGTGAACGACAACCGGACCGTGTTGATCGAGGGCCACAGGCTGAACGCGACGAGCCAGATCAGTGCCGGCAGGACGAGCAACCAGGGCGTGTACCAGCGGTTCGCACGCATGACGATCCTCCCTCTTCCTTCTCCGGGGCCGGATCAGCCGTTGGCCAGCAGGCTGTTCATCTTGGTCTGGGCGGTCTCGAGCGCCTGCTTCGGCGCCACCTGGCCCTTCATCGCGAGGGCGATCTGCTGGTCGAGGAAGTCCGTCATCGCGGAGTTCGCCTCGACCGGGTTGATGACCTTCGCCGTCTTCAGGGCCTCGTTCGCGAGGACCCGGGCCTCGCCGTTCACGGTGCCGTCGTCCTTCGAGAAGTACGGGTCGGACTGCGACGACGTGGTGGACGGGAAGATGTTGACCTTGTGGGCGAACGCCTCCTGGTTCTCCGCGTTCGTCATGAACTTCGCGAAGGCCTCGGCGGTGGCGAGGTGCTTCGACTTGCTCGAGACCGACAGGCCCTGCACGTAGAGCGGCGGGGTGTCGAGTGCGGGGCTGACGGTGACCTTGCCCTTGAGCGACGGGTTGTTCTTCTCGAAGTCGGCGAGCGAGGTGGCACCACCGGTGGTCCAGGCGACCTTGGCCTGCGTGAACAGGGTGGAGTTGCCGAGGTAGTCGCTGTTCAGCACGTTGGAGGGCATGTAGCCGTCCTGGTACGCGTCCTTGTAGCGGTCGATCAGGTCGGCGGCCTTCGACGAGTCGGCGAAGGTGAACTTCGTGCCGTCGGCGTTGAGCACCTTGACGCCGGCGAGCGTGAAGTCGCCGAGGCCGGGCTTCCGGCTCATCAGGTAGTCGGTCGGGCAGTTGTCGTGCATGGTCTTCGCCTGCGTGAACAGCTCGTCGGTGGTCTTCGGCGGGTTCTTCGCGTCGAGGCCGCACTTGGCGAACATCGTCGAGTTCCAGTAGTTCACGTCGGTGTTGAGGTACCAGGGGTACCCGAACGTGCCGTCGACGCCCTTGTACTTGTACGAGTCCAACGCGCCGGCGACGTACGTGCTGGCGAGCTTCGAGTCGTCCTTCGCGACGTCCTGCAGGAACCCGCGCTTCGCGAGAGGCAGGGCGATGTCCGGCGGCAGGTTGATCACGTCGGGCAGGCTGTTCGACGAGGCCTGGCTGAGCACCTTGTCGGCGTACCCGTCGCCGGGCTGGTCCTGCAGCTTCACCTTCGCGTCCGGGTGGGCCTGCTCGAAGTCCTTGATGACCCCGTTGAGGTACCCCGTGTAGGTCGGCGTGAGCGCCCAGGTCTGCAGGGTGATGGTGCCGCTGATCTCGCCGCCGCCGTTGTCGGCCGCGTTCCCGCCGCTCGAGCAGCCGGTCAGGACGAGCGCCGTGGCGGCGGCCGTCGCGAGCAGCGCGGTGGCGCGGCCCCTCGTCATGCGTGTGGTGGTCCTCATGGCGTCTGACTCCCTCGTCATAGCTGAACCGGTTCAGCAGCAGTCACCGAACCCGTGTGTGGCAGCCACTGTGGATGACTAAAGCGCTATAGTCAACCCCGTGGCCACCAAGCGTCGAACGACGATCGCCGACATCGCCGCGCGGGCCGGTGTGTCCATCAGCGCGGTGTCGTTCGCGTTGAACGACCGCCCCGGCGTCTCCGACGAGACCCGTCGCCGCGTGCGCGAGATCGCCCGCGAGCTCGACTGGCAGCCGCACACCGCGGCCCGGGCACTCGGCGGCGCGAAGGCCGGTTCCATCGGCTTCGTGCTGAACCGCCCGGCCCGAACCCTGGGCACGGAGTCGTTCTTCGGCGACCTGATCTCCGGCATCCAGCTCGGGCTCGCCGGCACCCACGTCGGCATGAACCTGCTCGTCGCGCGCGATGCCGAGGAAGAACTCGAGACCTACCGGGACTGGTGGCGCGGACACCGTGTCGACGGCGTGATCGTGATCGACCCTCGTCGCGACGACGCCCGGCTCGCCCTGCTCGCCGACCTCGGCCTGCCCACCGTCGTCGTCGGCTCGCACCCCTCCCCCGGCGGCGCAGCCCCCACGGTCTGGATCGACGACTCGGACGCCACCGACACCGTTCTGCGGTACCTGCACGCCCTCGGGCACCGACGCATCGCGCACGTCGCCGGCCGGCCCGAGTTCGAGCACACCGCCATGCGCATGGACCGGCTCCGGGCGTTCGCTGCCGACGAGGGGCTCGACGACACGGTCTCGGTGCCGACGGACTACTCGGCCGAGGCCGGCGCCAGCGCCACCCGCACCCTGCTGTCGAGGAGCATCCGACCGACCGCGATCGTCTACGACAACGACGTGCTCGCCGTCGCCGGGCTGGGCGTGGCGAGCGAGATGGGCGTCGCGGTGCCCGGCGACGTCTCGATCGTGTCCTTCGACGACTCGGCGATGATCCGGCTCGTCCGCCCGGCGATCACCTCGCTCACCCGCGACACCGTCGAGCTCGGACAGCGTGCAGCGACCCTGCTGCGCGCGCAGATCGACGCCAGCGCCCCGCTCCCCTCACGCCCGGGCCCCTCGCTCACCCTGAGCGTCCGCGAGTCCACCGGCCGCGCCCCCGCCTGACCCGCTCCGGACGTCGGCGCCGACGACCCGCTCCCGCTCCCGCCGCTGATTCCGCGCGCTCAGGCGCCCGCCGTGCTCGCCGGTCCGGCTCCCGCTGCCGCCGCTCCCGCTCCCACCGCTCCCCCTCCCGCTGCCGCCGCTCCCCCTCCCGCTCCCGCTGCCGCCGCTCCCCCTCCCGCAGCGCGGCGCGGCTGCCTGCAACTGGCGCACGCACCGCACTGCACTGCACCGACGCGGGACGACGTGGTCTTCTCCGCGCCGTGACGGTTCTGGTTCACGAAACCCGAGGATCGTGAACCAGAACCGTCATCGATGCGGATCGGAACCTCCTTCCCCGCGGTCGACGGTCACCGGCGGGTCGTCGGGGGTCGGACCCGCTCGAGGGCTCGCCACCTGGACGACGTCGTGCTGAAGCCGAAGCGTGTCGCGACGTCGGACGGGCGGTCGCCACGGGTGAGTGCGCTGCGGACGGCGAGACTGCGGTACCAGCGGCCGAGCTGCGCGGGCGAGCATCCCGTTGCTGCGGCGCACCGGCGCTCGAGGGTGCGCTCCGACATCCGGACACCGACGAGGATGCCCTGCAGAGACGACGGACCAGCCGGATCGAACAAGCGGTCGAGGATCCGCGCGAGACCGTTGTCGCCGAGCATCGGGGGCGGGTTGTCGCGGAGCACCGTCGTGACGACGAGCCGGGCGAGGGCCTGCTGCTGCGCGCCGTGCCACCTCCCGCCGTCGAGGTGCCCGACGTGGCGCAGCGCGAGGCCGACGTCGGGCGAGGGAGCCCCGGGCGGACCGGTGGTCGCGACGGGTGGGAGTGCGAGGACCTCGTCGGCGAGCGGGCCGAGCGTTGCGGCTCCGAGGAGGACACCGGTCAGCGCGAAGAGTGCCTCGTGCGGGAACGCGTACGTCTCCGCGACGCGGGGCGGGCCGGAGCGCTCGGGGCCCGTGCCGATCGTGATCGTCGCGTGCCCTTCGACGAGGGCGGCGGTGCCGGCGTCGACGATCGCGATGTCGTCTCCGCGCCGGATCCACACGGAACGGGACCGCGTCGCCACCCAGACGTGGGTGCCCGTCGGTTCGACGTCGAGCGTCCACGCCTCGTCGTCGGACCGCACCTCGGTGCCCGGCCCCACCTGGAGCCCGACGGCGTCGATCAGTGCTCGGAGCGCATCAGCCATCCGACGAGCGTGATCCACGGGCAGGACGCGTGGGCGTGGATCGGGCGACCTGTGGAAGAGGGGGGATAACCCCACCCGGGGTGGGGAGAGGGCAGGATGGGGGAACGGCTCCGCGATCGCGAGGCTGGATGCATGACCGACACCGACCGCCTCGACCAGGCGCGAACCGTCCCGCTGGACGACGTCACGCCTTCGCCCGACCAGGCCCAGACCGTCCCGCTGGGCGACTCCGTGCCCCCTGGAGCCACCAAGCCGATGCCCCAGTACCCGCGCCAGCACCAGCAGGACCCCCAGGACGCCCCGCAGTCCCCGCCGGCGTCGTGGAGCGCCACCCCGCGGGTCGGGTCCGGTCCGGTCGGTGGTTCCGGTCGCGGGTCCGGCATGACCGCCGGGCAGTTCTACCGCGACGCGTGGAGGCGCCTGCCGCGGGACTTCGGCTACATGGCGCTCACCGCCGTGCTGCTCTGCACGCTGTACTTCGCGTTCCCGACGGCGATCTTCGGTGGCGGGTTCCGCGACCTCTTCAACCCCTTCGTCCTGCTCATGTTCTTCATCGCGCTGTTCGTGGCGCGGTGGCTCGGACAGTTCGAGAAGCTCCGCATGAGCTGGGCCGACCGACGCCCGATCCGCCCGGTGGACTGGACGCCCCGGTGGCAGCAGAACTGGTGGACCCGTACCGGCTCGGCCGTCGCCAACCCGCACTACTGGCTCTACCTGCTGCACGCCGCGGTCGTCTACCCGCTCGTCGCGGTCGTGACCGTCGGGACCGGTGCACTGCTGCTCGTCGGCTTCGCCTGGCCGATCGTCGTGGGCGGACTGTACTTCGCGAACAACGTCCGGGTCGGCTACTTCACGGACAGCGTCGGGTTCGTGACCGGCGTCGGCGCCCTCGGCCTGCTGTCGATGGCCGCCTCGGTCGTGCTCTTCCCGCTCTGGGCCCGCGGATCCGTCCTGGCGCACTACTGGGTCGACTTCGGCCTGCTGGGCGGCTTCCGCGCCGAGCAGCTCGAGCAGCGCGTCGCCGGCCTGCAGGCCTCCCGCGCCGGTGCCGTCACCGCCGAGGGGCAGGCACTCCGCCAGATCGAGCGCGACCTGCACGACGGCCCGCAGCAGCGGCTGGTGCGACTCCGCATGGACCTGTCCGCCGCCGAGCGCGCCTTCGAGAAGGACCCCGAGAAGGCCAAGCAGCTCATCGGTGAGGCGTCCGAGCACGCCCAGGACGCCCTCGACGAACTGCGCGCCCTGTCCCGCGGCTTCGCTCCGCCGATCCTGCTCGACCGCGGACTCGTCGCGGCGCTCGAGGCACTGGTCGCCCGCACCCCGATCCCGGTGGGCCTGGACGTCCGGCTGCCCGAGGGCCTGGAGCTCGCCACGGAGATCCAGCGCAACGTGTACTTCACGGTGAGCGAGCTGCTGACGAACACCATGAAGCACGCCGGCGCCACCACCGCCGGGGTGTACCTCGGCCTGGTCGTCGACGCCTCGGGCCTCTGGTACCTGACGGTCAGCGTCACCGACGACGGCCGGGGCGGTGCCCGACCGCAGCAGGGCCACGGGATCGAGGGCCTGATCGGCCGCATGCGGGCCCTCGACGGCGACCTGGTCGTCTCGAGCCCCGAGGGTGGCCCGACCGAGGCCACCGCCCGGATCCCCCTCGGTGCCCTGAACGGCGTCCCGACGGCGGCGAACCAGCGGTCGTGACCCCACGGGGGCGCCCGCGCTCCCACTAGGCTGGTCGGCATGACAGACGGCCCGGATGCAGCACGCATCCGGGCCGTCGTCGTCGACGACGCCGTCCTGCTGCGCGAGGGCCTGGCCCGCGTGCTCGACGAGGCCGGCATCGACGTCATCGGGCAGTACTCCGACGCCCGGGCCTTCCTGGCGACGCTGCCCGAGGGTGCACCCGACGTCGTGGTGATGGACGTGCGGATGCCGCCGACCTTCACCGACGAGGGTGTCCGCGCCGCCGTCGAGACCCGCCGGATCGCTCCACGGACGGGTGTGCTCCTGCTCTCCCAGTACGTCGAGGCCACCTACGCCGAGGACGTCCTCGCGGCCGGCGCGACCGGCATCGGCTACCTGCTCAAGGACCGCGTCACCCGGCTCGAGGAGATCGACGACGCCGTCCGCCGCATCGCCGCCGGGGGCACCGTGCTCGACCCCGAGGTCGTCACGCAGCTGATGAGCCGCCGCCGCGACCCGCTCGCAGCCCTGACCCCGCGCGAGCGCGACGTGCTCGGGCTGATGGCCGAGGGCCGCACGAACGCCGCGATCGCCCGCGCCCTGGTGATCGGCACCGGAGCCGTCGAGAAGCACGTGTCGAGCATCTTCGGCAAGCTCGCGCTCGAGGACACCGGAGAGGACCACCGCCGCGTCCTCGCCGTCCTCGCCTACCTCGGATGAGCCGAGCCCGAGGATGAACCGGGTCCCCGCACCCCTGCTGGCCCTCACCGCGATGGTGTCCGTCCAGCTCGGCGCCGCGATCGCGAAGACCCACTTCGACGACGTCGGCGCGGTCGGTGCCGCCACGCTGCGGCTCGTCATCGGCGCCGTCGTGCTCGCCCTGGTGGTCCGTCCCCGCGTCCGGCACTGGACGCGGGCGCAGTGGCTCGGTGCGGTCGGCCTCGGCCTGGCGCTCGGCGGCATGAACGTCTTCATCTACCTGTCGTTCGCGAGCATCCCGATCGGTGTCGCCGTGACGATCGAGTTCCTCGGGCCGCTCGCCCTGTCGCTCGTGCACACCCGGCGCTGGCGCGATGCACTGTGGGCCGTGCTGGCGCTCGCGGGGGTCGTGCTGCTCGGCGTCGGCCCGACCGCGGTGACCGAGGTGGGCGGGGTCGTCTGGGCGGTCCTCGCTGCCGCGTGCTGGGCGGGCTACATCGTGATGAACCGGCACGTCGGCGCCGCGATCCCCGGCGTCGACGGGCTCGTCGTGTCGATGGTGGTCGGGATGCTCGTGTCGTTGCCGTTCGGGCTCCGGTCCGCGGTGGACGGCGTCCTGCGCGAACCGACGCTCCTGCTCGTCTTCGGCGCCGTCGCCGTGCTGTCCAGCGTGCTGCCGTACGCCCTCGAGATGCTCGCGCTCCGCCGGATGCCGACACGGGTGTTCGGGGTGCTGCAGAGCCTCGGCCCGGCGATCGCCGCCCTGGCCGGCCTGGTGGTGCTGGCCGAGGGGCTGTCGGTGCTCGAGACGGTCGCCCTGGCGTGCGTCACCGCCGCGAGCGTCGGCGTGACGCTGTCGGCCCGTCGCCGACGCGGCGGAAGCACGGGGTGAACGAAGAGGAGGCCCGGATCACGTCCGCCGACGGCGGTGCGTGATCCGGGCCTCCTGAGAAGACCGTCTACTCGTCGCGCAGGAAGTCTGCGTACGTGGGTTCCGACTGCTCACCCGACAGGAGGGACGGATCGTTGATCCGACGCTCGACGTAGGCGCTGATGACCTCGGGCGGGGTGAGCACGTGGGCGACCCAGGACGGCACCGCTGCGTTCTTCATGGTGCCTCCTTCGTGGGTACGGGTCCGGATCGATTGCCTCGATCGGTGAGTTACTTGCTGAACCCGCGTTCGCTAAACCATCCTCGGGGTGCGGGTGGAAGTCAACGCAGTGCGTTCTGTGGACTCCGGTTCGCGCTGTCCCGGTCGGCACGGAGCGTGCGGTGCTTCACCGCGGAGCGCCACACCCATGCCTCGGCCTGCTGCCCGAACTGCGCCCACTCCACCAGCACGGCGTCGCGGGTCCAGCTCTTGGCGAAGGCCTTCACCCGGACGTGGAAGGTCGGGAACTGGATCCACGCCCAGACCGGCTTCGGGGTGACGGCGTGGCAGACGTCGCCGCCGCGGGCGTCCTCGGACAGGGAGTACGCGCGCGGACGCTCGACCTCCGGGTGCTCCGGGGGCTGCCACCGGTTCTCGCGACGCCGTCCCACGACGGTATTCGAACGTGTGTTCGAACGACAGTCAAGTCGACCGCGCCGTCTGGACGACGACCTGGCGTCGGACGGGCGTGTCGTCGGCGAGCGGCGAGCCGGGGCGGATGGGCACGCGTTCCCACCTCGTTGACGGTTCTGGTTCACGATCCCCGGGCGGCGCGAACCGGAACCGTCATCGCGCGGACACGAACGTCCGTCCCTCGCCGGGCAGAGCAGCGGGAGTCGACGCACACTCCGGCTCCGGCTCAGCCCGCGCGGGCCGCCAGACGCTCGGAGCGTCGGCGTGCCTGCTCCCCGGGGTCCGGCACCGGGGCGGCCTGGATGAGCCGTCGTGTGTACGGGTCCTGGGGCGAGCGCAGGATGGCGTCGCGCGTGCCGTGTTCGGCGACCCGGCCACCGTGCAGCACGACGACCCGGTCGCACAGGGTGTCGACCACGGCGAGGTCGTGCGTGACGAACAGGCACGCGAACCCGAGGCGCTCCTGCAGCTCGCGGAACACGTCGAGCACGCGGGCCTGCACCGACACGTCGAGTGCGCTCGTCGGCTCGTCGGCGATCAGGAGCGCGGGGTCGAGCGCCACCGCGCGGGCGATCGCGACGCGTTGCCGTTGGCCGCCGGAGAGTTCGTGCGGGTAGCGCTCGGCGTACCCGCCGTCGAGACCGACGTCGGCGAGGAGCCGTTCGACACGCTCCTCGACCTGCACCGCCGACAGCCGGAGGATCTGGCGGAGCGGCTCGGCGACGGTCTGCCCGACGGTGTACCGGGGGTTGAGCGACCGGAGCGGGTTCTGGAACACCACGCCGACGTGCTGGCGCATCTGCCGGCGGGCGGCTCGTCGTGCGCCGGCGACGTCGGTGCCGTCGACGACCACCGAGCCCGAGGTGATCGGCGCGAGGCCCACCGCGGCCCGGCCGATGGTGGTCTTGCCACTGCCGGACTCCCCCACCAGGCCGACGATCTCGCCACGGCCGACGGTGAACGACACGTCGTCGACGGCACGGAAGCGCCCGCGCAGGGCGCCGCCGTACTCGACCACGAGGTGCCGGACGTCCAGGACGGCGGCCGGGGGCTCCGTGGCGGAGCCGAGCCGGGCCTCCAGACCGGACCCGGTGCCCATGCGCGGGACCGCAGCGAGGAGTTCGCGCGTGTAGTCGGCGGACGGTGCGGCGAAGACCGCCTCGGCGGTGCCGGTCTCGACGACGCGGCCTCGGCGCATCACGACCACGCGGTCGGCGAGGTCCGCGACGACGCCCATGTCGTGGGTGATGAGCAGGATCGCGGTGCCGGTGCGCTCGCGCAGCGCGCGGAGGACGTCGAGCACCTCGGCCTGCACGGTGACGTCGAGGGCGGTCGTCGGCTCGTCCGCGATGAGCAGGTCCGGGTCGGCGGCGAGCGCCATCGCGATCATCACGCGCTGGGCCTGCCCGCCGGAGAGTTCGTGCGGGTACTGGCCCAGGCGGCGTTCGGGTTCGGGGACCTCCACGGCGCGGAGCAGCTCGAGCGAGCGCTCCCGGACGGCGGCGCGGTCGTGCTGGCCGTTGGTGCGTCGGACGGCCTCGGCGAGCTGGAACCCGATGGTGAACACCGGGTTCAGCGCCGCGGACGGGTCCTGGAAGATCATCGACACGCTGCGGCCCCGGACCGACCGGAGGGTGCGCTCGTCGGTGCCGATGACCTCGAGGTCGCCGAGCCGGATGCTCCCCGAGGCGCGCGCACCGTCGGGGGCGATGCCCATCGCGGTCATCGCGGTCATGCTCTTGCCGGAGCCGGACTCCCCCACGACCGCGACGACCTCGCCCCGGGCCACGGTGAACGAGGCGTCGTCGACGGCGCGGACCACCTCGCCGTCCACGTCGAAGGTGACGGTGAGGTGCTCGACGGTCAGGACGTCGGTGGTGCCGCTCATGGGGTCTCCGGGGGGTCGGTGTCGTCGCGGGCGGCCTTGAAGGCCTCCCACTCCTCGAGCATCTTGCGGTGGTATCCCTGCAGCCACTGCATGTAGTCGCGACCGTTGAGCAGACGCTCGCGGACCTCGGCGTCCACGTCGCCCGTGCCGGTACGGCCGGCGCCCTCGACGACGGCGAGCCCGCGGCCGATGATGTCGCGCTGCCGGTCGAGGTACTTCCGTTCGCTGGCGAGCCAGGAGCCCCAGACGTCGGCCTCGGCGCGGAAGTAGTGACTGCGCTCGCCGGGGACGATGTGGCGCTTCACGAACCCGGAGTCGACGAGCCGTCGGGTGGCCATCGACACCGACCCCGAGCTGGCACCGAGCGCTGCCTGCAGGTCCGACGACGACGAGTGCGGTGCGCGGGTCATCATCAGGTAGCCGAGCACCCGGGCGTCGGTGAGGGGCATGCCCGCGCCGTCGTTGAGCATCAGGGCGAACTCCTCGACGAACGCCTGGCGCTCCGGTCCGAGCAGCCGGTCGTCGTCGGCGTCGGTGCGGGCGCCGTCGGTGCCGTCGGCGCCCCTGTCGTCCGTCACGAGGCCAGCCCGGCGGCCACCTCGGGTCGCTCGTCCGGGATCGACCACGGCTCCTGCGACATGCCGCCACCGCCACGGATCGCCCGCACGGTGCCGTCCTCGTCGCGGGTGTAGGTGATGTCCTCGTCGACCGAGCCGAAGCGGTTGCCGTGGGTCATCCGCAGGGTGTCGGCGTCGACGACCTCGAGTCGGGTGGGGGTGTCCATCGGCTCGGCGCCGGACGGGTCGACCTCGACGAGCCGGTCACCGATCCGGGCGACGTCGGTGACGCCCCACGGGTTGGCGAAGCGTCCGGTGAACGTGGCGGTGTCGACGTCGTCGGGTACCGGGGTCCCCGGGGCGTCGGCGTCGGCCGCGGCGTCGAGCATGGCGATGACCGCGGTGGCGACGAGCGTGGCGGGTCCGGCGGCGGCACTCGTGAGCACGGACACGACGAGCCCGGACGCCGGGTCGAACATCGACTGGGTGATGTGGCCGGGGAACCCACCCGAGTGGCCGCGGATCTCGCGTCCGTCGATCCGGTCGACGATGAACCCGGCACCGTAGCCGCGGGCCGCGGGGTCGTCGGTGGCGCTCCAGGCCTTCCGCTGCGCGAGGCGCTTGGAGTGGTCGTCGAGCAGGGTGCCCTGCCCGATCACGTGCTGCGAGAAGTAGCGGACCAGGTCGGACGCGGTGCCGTGGAAGCCGGTGGCGGCGGCCATCGCGCGGGTGTCGACGTGGTCGATGCGCTGCCGGTGCCGGGCGGTGTGGAAGCCGGTGTACCCGACCACGAAGTCGTCGGCGCGTGCGGGGTCCCAGTCGGGGCCGGTGTTCCGCAGGCCCAGGGGTTCGGTGATCGACTCGCGCACGAAGTCGTTGTACGACTGCCCGGACACCGCGGCGATGACCAGGCCGAGCAGGGAGTAGCCGAGGTTCGAGTAGTTGAACGACGAGCCGGTCGGCACCTTCTGGCCCCGGTCGAGCACGAGCGCCAGGAGTTCCTGCTCGTCGGGGAACGGGCGGAGCAGGGACCAGTAGTCGCCGTCGTGTCCGTCGCGGATGACGCCGGCGCCCATCTCCATGAGCTCGCGCAGGGTGGCGTCGGCGAGCGGCGAGCCGCCGTCGACCAGGGCCGGGACGTACGTGCCGACGGTGTCGTCGAGCCGGAGCGACCCGCGCTCGGCGAGCTGCAGCAGGGCCGTCGCGGTGAAGGTCTTCGAGTGCGAGGCGATGCGGAACAGGTCGGAGGTGGTCAGGCGGCGCCCGGCCTCGACGTCGGCGTAGCCCCAGGCCTCGTCGAACAGGACCTCGCCGCCGAAGCCGACGGCGACCTGCACGCCGGGCACCCGCAACTGCCACACCTTGTACGACACCCACTCGCGGATGTAGGGCAGGGTCTTCCGGTACGCGGAGAGGGTGTCGGTCACGGTGGTCCTTTCGAAGGGCGGTGGTTCGAGTCTGGCGCGTCGGTCGCGACGGTGCCCGCCGCGACGCACGTCAGCGCCGACGCGGGTCGAGTGCGGCGCGCAGCGTGTCGCCGAGCGCGATGACGGCGAGCACGGTCACGGCGAGGAACGCCGCCGGCGCGATGAGCATGTGCGGGGCCCGGAGGAACTGCGACGTCGCCGCGGACAGCTGCAGCCCCCACGAGATCGCCGGACGCTCCAGCCCGATGCCGAGGTAGGTCAGCGACGACTCGGACACGATGACCCCACCGACGGTGATGGTGGCGAGCACGAGCAGCGGCGAGATCGACGACGGCAACACGTACCGGGTGGTGATCCGCCACGTCGACAACCCCATCGTCCGGGCGGCGAGCACGAACTCGGCGCCCCGGACGCTGCGGACGCTCGACCGCACGAGCCGGGCCATCGTCGGCCACCCGAACAGGGCGAGCACGAGCGACACGGTGAGCACCGACCGCTCCCCCACGCTGTTCAGCACGACGACGGCGCCGAGCAGGAACGGGAACCCGAGGAACACGTCGGTGAGCCGGGCGAGGACGGCGTCCACCCATCCGCCGACCATGCCCGCGACGGTCCCGACGACGACCGCGACCATGCCGGCGAGCAGGGTCGTGAGCACCGCGACGGCGATCGACGACCGGGTGCCCCAGATGACGTTCGCGTACACGTCGCAGCCCTGCAGGTCGAAGCCGAACGGGTGCCCGGCGGTCGCTGACGCCCCGCTCCGGCCGAGGTCGCACACCCGGGGGTCGCCGTGGCCGAACAGCCCGGCGAACAGCTGCGGGAACGCCGCGATGAGCAGGACCACCACGAGCACCGACGCGGGCACCCAGAACCCCGGCGTCCGTGCGGCGGCGAGCAGTGGCCGACGCCGGACCCCGACGACGGGGTCGACGGTGGCGCCGAGGGCTTCGGTGGTCATCGGGAGGCTCCTGTCCGGACGCGCGGGTCGAGGGCGGCGTGCAGCAGGTCGACGAGCACGCTCGTGACGAGGAACACCAGGATGAGGGCGGTCGAGATGCCGACGACGACGGCACCCTCGTGCGAGCGGATGCCCTGGAACAGCAGGTTCCCGACGCCCGGCAGGTTGAAGATGCCCTCGATGATGACGGTGCCGCCCATCAGGTACCCGAGGTCGGTCGCCAGGTAGGTGGCGGTCGGGATGAGCGAGTTCCGCAGCACGTGCACGCCGACGATCCGGCCCGGCGCGAGCCCCTTGGCGCGGGCCGTCCGGACGTAGTCGGCGTCGAGCGTCTCGATCATCGACGTCCGGGTGAGCCGGGACACCGCGGCCAGGCCGAACAGGGCGATCACGAACGCCGGCAGGACGTACGCGGTCGGCCACCCGGCGCTGACGCCCGCGACCGGGAACCAGTGGAGCCGCACCGAGAACACCAGCTGCAGGGCCACGCCGAGCACGAACACGGGGACGGCTCCGACGACGATGGTGCCGACGAGCACCGTCTTGTCGAGCACGGTGCCGCGCCTGAGCGCCGAGACCACGCCGAGCCCGATGCCGAGGACGATCTCGAGCGCCCAGGCGCTGAGCGCCAGCGTGATCGTCACGGGCCACCGCGAGGCCATCTGCTCGCCGACGGACTGCCCGTTGAAGTCGGTGCCGAAGTCACCCCGGAACAGGCCGCCCAGGTACTGCACGTACTGCAGCCACAGCGGCTGGTCCAGGTGGTACTCCGCCCGCAGCGCCCGCACGACCGAGTCGGTGAGGGGGCGCTCACCGCCGAGCGCCTTGATGGGGTCGCCGGGCAGCGCGAACGTCATCGCGTAGATGAGGAAGGTCACCCCGAGGAACACGATGACCAGGCCGCCGAGTCGGCGACCGACGGCGAGCGTCGGACGCATCACGCGCCTCCCGACACGGCCGCCGACACCGGACGGGAGGCGCGGGTCGGGTCCGCCACGTGCGCCGCGCAGGCGAGGATCGCCCCGTACTGCACGCCCACGAGCTTCCCCACCGGGATCGGCTGCGCACCCGTCGACGCGTCCGCCTGCCAGCGCGCGTAGCGCTCGGCCAGGCGGTCGCGGAGCCGCCGGAGCGGCGCAGACGCCGTGCCGGCGGTCGTCTCCGCCTCGACGGCGCGCAGGAGCGTGCCGCCGTAGCGCAGGCGGAAGCAGCGGACGAGGTCCTCGCATCCGAAGCGCTCCGCGACGGTGGCCGTCCGGTCGGCCGGTTCCCGTTCGGCACGGCGGCGGTCGGTGTCCGCGATCCCGGCGAGCATCGGGACGAACGCACGGGAGGCCTCGACGAACGGGGACGGGATCGAGAGCATCGGCGACGCCTCGTCGAGGAATGCCTGCAGCTCCGCACCCGAGGCACCGAGCTCGTCCGCGCACCGGCGCAGCAGGTCGGCGTACGGCTCGCCGGTCGGGGTCTGGTCGTCGGCGTCGGGGTGGCTCCAGTACGGCAGCTCGGCCACCATGCAGAGGGCGCCGTGCCGCATCGCCCACGCCGCGCTCGATCCGCCGTGGATGTGCTCGCCGGGGTCGACGCCGAGTTCCTCGAGGTAGGCGTACGCCGTCTCGATCCCGTCCATCGCGAACACCGCCGGGGCGAGCTCCCGCAGGTACGGGGACTCCGGCTCCCCGGTGTCGAGCGGCAGCCCGAGTGCGGCCGGCACCGCGTGCAGGGTGTCGACGACGGCGGGCAGGTCCTCGGACAGGTAGTAGTAGACCCCGCCCATCTCACCGTTGTGCAGGCTCACGAGCAGGTCCGGCTCGGTGTCGTCGATGAGCCGCATGAACGCGAGCGTCTCGGGCAGCACCTGGTCGAAGTACACCGACTTGTAGCTGTTCGGGAACGTCCACTCGACCTGGCTGTCCGGAGCGGGCCGGTAGAAGTGCCGCGAGTAGAAGACCCGGTCGTGCGGGTCGTGGAACCACGCCTCGTTGAGCCGCATGCCGTCCGGGTCGATCGTCGGGACGATGTGCCAGGTGACGTCGAGCGCCTGCACCCGCTCGTCACCGAGGGCCGTCTCGGCGAGGTGCAGTGCCGTCCACGAACCGATCGGCTCGTTCGGGTGCACCCCGCCGACCACGACGGCCGCGTGCGACCCGGTGCCGATGCGGTAACTGTGCAGGGGTTCGCCGAGGCGGCTCGTGCCGATCCGGGTGACCGTGACCCGGTCGGGGTGCGCCGCGGCGAGCGCGGCGAACCGGGCGTGCAGGTCGTCGACGAGCGGGAAGCCGTCGCGGTCGGGGACGTCGCGGACCAGGTCGAGGACGGTGTGCTGCTCCATGCCCCGCCCTACTTCACGGCGATCTGCGCGATCACGGGGCTGCCCGCCACCGCCGGCAGCTTCGCGATCTTGTCGCTCGTGACGTACGAGTACTTGTCGAAGAAGGTCGGGACGATCGGGAAGTCCTTCAGGACGGCCTGCTGCGTCTTCGTGTAGTACCCGTTCGCCTCGTCCTGCGACCCGGCGGAGTCGGCCTTCTCGAGCAGCGAGTCGACGTCGTCGGACTGGTAGTAGCCGGTGCACGGGGAGCAGCCGCCGGCCGTGGTGAACAGCGCACGGAGCGTGTTCTGCTGGCTGATGTACAGCGCGCCCCAGTGGCCGAAGTGCGGGCCGGCGACGGTCTTGTCCGTGAGCTCCGAGTAGTAGGACGCCCAGTCGGTGGTGGCCTTCGCCTCGGCGTCGACGCCCAGGTTCTGCCGGATCTGGTTGGCGTACGCCTCGTACAGGGAGTCGAGGCCGGTGCCGCCCGGGTAGACGAGCGTCATGGTGCCGTCGAAGCCGCCGGCGCTGGCGAGGAGCTTCTTCGCCGCTGCCGGGTCGAACTCGCAGGCGTCGCCGCAGATGCCCTCCTCGGTGCCGGACATCGACGGTGGGGTCAGCGCGGTGGCCGGGTCGTACAGGCCGCCGTAGATCGCGTCGTTGACCTCGTCACGGTCGATCGACATCGAGATCGCGCGGCGCACGTCGGGGTCGGAGTACCGGTCCTCCCACAGCGGGAACCCGAGGTAGTCGATGCCGGGGGCGTCGAAGGAGTGCAGGCGGTCGCCGAAGTCGGCCTTCGCGCTCGTCATCTTGTCGGTCGGCAGGAACAGCACGTCGGCGTTGCCGGCCAGGACGTCGGTGTACGCGGTGTTCATGTCGGAGTAGCTGCGGAAGGTCACCTCGTCGGTGGCGGGCTTCGTGCCCTCGTAGTCCTTCCAGGCCGTGACGGTGAACTCCTGGTCCGCCTTCCACGCCTTCGTCATCTCGTACGGGCCGTTGCCGATCGGCTTCTTGTCGTACGCCTTCAGGTCGTCGTACGCGGCCTCGGGCATCGGGTAGAACGCCGTCTGGGCCTGGCTGAGCTGCAGGGGGAACTGGCTGTCCGCGTGGGTGAGCGTGACCGTGAAGGTGTCCTTGCCGGTGACCTTCAGCCCCGACATCTCCTTGGTCTTCGGGGTGCCCTTCGCCGGGTTGAGGTCGGTGTACCCGACGATCCCGGCGAGCTGACCGCTGTTCTCCCACGCGTTCGGGCCGTAGGCCACGTGGTTCCAGGCCTTCACGTAGCTCTCCGGCGTGACGGCCTCGCCGTTCTGGAACGTCCAGCCGTCCCGCAGCGTGATCGTCCACGTGGTGGCGTCGTCGCTCTCGACGCTCTTCGCCGCGACGTACCGCAGGTCACCGTCGGCGTCGGTCTGGGTGAGCGGCGCGAACACGCTCATCACCTGGTCGAAGGCCACGGTCTGCCGGCCCGGGGTCAGGTGATCGGGCTCGCCGGTCGCGTAGACCAGGCTCGAGGGAGCGTCGTCGTCAGCCGCGCCGCCCGCCGAACAGCCGGTCGCCACCAGTGCCAAGGTTGCCGCCGCGGCCAGCGCGGCGATCGTCCTGCGTCGCATGATCTCTCCTCGATCGGGTGCGGCCGGATCCCTGCCCGGTCGTCGTGGTGGGAAAGCTAGGACGGTTCGAATCCCGACCACAAGACTTCTTTCAATGCGCTCTGAGAGTTTTACCGCGCAGAAACACTGACGAAACGACACCCGTCGCGCGACCGGGCCCGTTGTGCCACGCTCGGAACATGCGCCACACACCGCACTTCCTGATGACCCACGTCGACGAGGTCCGACGCCTCATCACCGGGAACCCGTGGGCGACGATCGTGTCGCACACCGCGGCCGGGCTGGTGGCGTCGCACTACCCGGTGCTGCTCGAGACCCCCGGCCCCGACGACGACCCGGACGCCCTCGTGCTGGTGTCCCACGTCGGCCGCCCCGACGAGGTCGCGCACGAACTCGGACGGCACGAGGTCCTCGTCGTGTTCCAGGGCCCGCACGGCTACGTCTCCCCCGCCTGGTACCCGCCGGAGCAGTTCGTGCCCACCTGGAACCACGTCACCGCCCACGTCTGGGGCACCCCCGAGATCCTGTCCGACGACGAGAACTTCCGGGTGCTCGGCGAACTCGTCGACCACTTCGAGCGGGTCATGCCCTCGCCCGTGTCGTTGCAGATCGACGAGGAGACCGCTCGCCGGATGGCCAAGGGCACCGTCGGCATCCGGATCCGCGTCACCCGGTTCGACGCCCGCGCCAAGCTGTCGCAGAACAAGGCTCCCGAGGTGATCGACCGCATCGTCGCCGGGCTGCGGGGCGACGGCCCCTACGCGTCGCCGGCGCTCGCCGACGAGGTCGAGCGGGTCCGGCCCGTCCCGTCCCCGGCGAACGGCCGGGAGGCGTCGTGACGGACGTCCTGCTCCGCACCGTCCGGCGGGTGGGCACCTCCGGAGCCCCTGCCGACGTCCGCATCGTCGACGGTCGCGTCACCGAGATCGCGCCGACCGGCACCCTCGAACCCACGAGCGTCGACACCGACGTGGTGGAGGCCGCCGGCGCCTGGCTCGGCCCGGGGCTCCGCGACCACCACACGCACTTCGACCAGTGGGCGCTCGTCCGCCGCCGCGTCGACGTCACCGGCTGCGACTCCGCCGAGGCGACCGCCGACCTGCTCGCCGCCGTCGCGCGGGCGGGCGTGACGGACCGCGTCCTGGTCGGACACGGCTACCGCGACGGGATGTGGCCGCGCCCTGCGCGACGCGAGCTGCTCGACCAGGCCGCACCGGGCCTCCCGGTCGTCGTGATCAGCGCGGACCTGCACGCGGTGTGGTGCAACGCCCTCGCGCTCGCGCACTTCTCGGCTGCTGTCGGCCGCCCGCTCGAGGCGGGTGAGGACGGGGTCCTGCGCGAGCAGGACGCGTTCGACGTGACCGGAGCGCTGTCGCAGGTGCCGGACGACCTGCTCGACGCCTACGTGGCGGACGCTGCCGAGGCTGCGGCAGCCCGCGGGGTGACGGGCGTGGTCGACCTCGAGATGCGCTTCGGGCTCGACCGCTGGCGCCGCCGGATCCACGCAGGCACCGACGCGATCCGGGTCGCGTCCGGGGTGTACCCGGCCGAGCTCGACGAGGCCATCGCCCGGGGACTGCGCACCGGCGACGTGGTCGACGGCACGCGGGGCCTGCTCACGATGGGGCCGTTCAAGGTGGTCACGGACGGGTCGCTCGGCACCCGGACCGCCGCCATGACCGACGGCTCCGGCGTGCTCGCCTGGCCGTTCGAGGAGCTCGTCGCGATCACCCGCCGTGCCGTCGACGCCGGACTCGTCCCCGCGATCCACGCGATCGGCGACCGTGCGAACACCCTGGCGCTCGACGTCTTCGAGTCCGTCGGGGCCCGCGGCACGATCGAGCACGCGCAGTTGCTCGTCGACACCGACGTCGACCGGTTCGCCCGGCTCGGGGTCGCCGCGTCGGTGCAGCCCGAGCACGCGATGGACGACCGAGACATCGCCGACCGGCACTGGGCGGGGTCCACCGACCGTGCGTTCGCGTTCGCGTCGCTCGCACGGGCCGGCGCGCGCCTGCTGCTCGGCTCGGACGCCCCGGTGGCGCCGCTCGACCCGTGGGTGTCGATGGCGGCGGCCGTCGGGCGGGACCGCGACGGGCGGGACCCGTGGCACCCCGCCGAACGGCTCTCGGCACTCGTCGCGTGGCAGGGGTCGACCGACGGGCGCGTCGGGGTGTCCGTCGGCGACGTGGCGGACCTGGTGCTCGTCGAGACCGACCCGCTGGCCGCGTCCTCGTCCGCCGCACTGCGTGGCATGCGGGTGCTCGGGACGGCCGTCGCCGGACGGTTCACGTACCGGGAGCTGTGAGCGGGCGGGTGTGCCCGTGCCCCGTGGGCTACTTCTGGTCCTTCGGGCACCAGTAGAGCTTCCGGCCGGCCATGTCGGCCATCCGGATCTCGGTGCCGCACACCCGGCACGGCTCGCCCTGCCGGTGGTACACCCAGTGGCGGTCCTTGCGTGAACGCAGGGCCTTCTTGTGGTCGGCCTCGGACAGGTCGTCCATCGTCATCATCAGACCGTCGCGGACGCCGTCGTGCAGCAGCTTCGACCAGTCGGCCCAGAGCGCCTTGGCCTGCTTGACGGTGATCTTCTTGCCCGGCTTGTACGGGTCGATGCGCTGCCGGAACAGCAGCTCGGCGCGGTAGATGTTGCCGATGCCGGCCACGACGGACTGGTCCATGAGCAGCTGCCCGATCGCGACGTTCCGACGGCGGACGTTGTCGACGAAGGTCTTCTCGGCCTCGGGCCCGTCGTCGTTCATCGGGTCGGGGCCGAGCTTGTCGAGCGCGCGCTGCACCTCGGCCGGGGTCTCCACGACGCACGCGGTCGGGCCACGCAGGTCGGCGACGGTGTCATCGGTGAGGATCCGCACCCGGACCTGGCCCACCGGGTCCGGCGGGAAGGACTCGATCGGGTCCTCCGCCTTCTCCTGCTCGGCCATCCGGTAGCGGGCGAGCCGCGGGGCGCCGATCGAGCTGAGCGACTCTTCGCGGTCGTCGTCGGACAGCGCCTCGGCGGTGGAGATCACTCCCGCGAAGTCCCACGCCCCGTACAGCCCGAGGTGGACGCGGAGGAACAGGTCGTCCTCGAACTCCAGGAACATCTGCTTCGCCACCGCACGCGCGGCGATCATGCGCTTGCCGTCGAGCTGCGCGGCCCCGGCGGCGAAGCGACCCTGGGGGCTCGACACCTCGCAGCGCTTGCCGACGAAGTGCCGGGTGAACTGGTTGGCGATGCGGTGGACAGAGTGACCCTCGGGCATGACTACCGTTCTACCCGGTACCCCTGACGGGTCGGACTACGCGTCGATCTGGCGGCCGGCGATCAGCCCGGTGGTCTCGTACTCGGCGAGCTGGGCGATGCGACGGGCGTGGCGCTCCTCGCCGGAGAACGGCTCGGCGATGAACAGGTCGACGAACCGGATCGCCTCGTCCTCGGTGTGCTGGCGTGCGCCGATGGAGATGACGTTGGCGTCGTTGTGCTGCCGGGCGAGCAGCGCGGTCGACTCGTTCCAGACGAGCGCGGCGCGGATGCCCTCGACCTTGTTGGCGGCGATCTGCTCACCGTTGCCGGAACCGCCGAAGACGACGCCGAGGGCCTGGACGCCGGCGCGCTGGTCCTGCACCACGGCGTGCGCGGCGTTGATGCAGAACGAGGGGTAGTCGTCGAGCGCGTCGTACTCGGTCGGACCGTGGTCCACCACCTCGTGCCCGGCTTCGGTCAGGTGGGTTGCGAGGGTCTTGTTGAACTCGAGGCCGGCGTGGTCCGTTCCGAGGTGGATGCGCATGGAACCGATCATATTCCTGCGGCTCCGGGGCCCGGACCACCACGGACTACGGCGCGCGGACCACCACGACGAGGTACCGGGTGGGGTCCTCGCCCGGGTTGCGGTAGACGACGTCGGCGGGGTCGCCGAGCTCGATCCGGTCCCCCGCCGCCAGACGCGTCGGCTCGCCGCCGACGACGACCTCGAGCACGCCCTCGACGACCCAGATGCAGTGCCGCAGGAATGCGTAGGCGGACGCCGGGTAGGCCACCTCGCGGCCGGCCGGGAGGCGCACCTCGGTGACGTCAGCGGGGAACGCCGCGCTCGAGACCGGACGGCGGCGGTACCCGGTGTCGGGATCGGTCCAGGAATCGGCGGTCGCGCCGCGCTGGACCCCGCGCGCCTCGTCGGGGTCCGTCACCCTGGGCACCTCGTGCTCCAGGGCATCGTCGAGGAGCTGCGAGATCGTCAGACCGAAGGCACCCGACAGGCGACCGAGGATCGTCGCGGTGGGGCTGGAGACCCCGCGTTCGACCCGGTTGATCATCGCGCGGGAGACGCCGGACTCCTCGGCGAGCTCGGTGAGGCTCCACTTCCGCTCGGTGCGGAGTCGCTGGAGGCGTTCACCGAGCGCCCGCTGCTCGGCGACCGAGGTGTCGTCGGCGCCGGTTGCGGGATCGGCGTATGCGTCGTCTACGATGTGAGACATGATGACAGCATATGCGACGAACGGGGTCGTGATCCGCGACTGCTCCCCGACCGACCTCGACGTCGTGCACGCCCTGCACGTCGATGCGGTGCTGCACTCCACCGCCATCTGGCAGGACACCCCGCACCCGCGTGCGTACTTCGACGGGTGGCTCGCCGAGCGGCAGGGCGGCGGGTACCCGGTGGTCGTGGCCGAGGTCGACGGCGTCGTGGCCGGGTACGCCACGTACTCGCAGTGGCGGCAACCGGACGGGTACCGGCAGACCGTCGAGCACAGCGTCTACGTGGTCGAGACGTTCCGCGGCCGGGGCATCGCGACGACCCTGATGGCCGAGTTGGTCGCGCGGGCCACCGCCGAGGGCCGGCACGTCATGATGGCCGGGATCTGCAGCACGAACACCGGGTCGATCGCCCTGCACGAACGCCTGGGGTTCACCACGGTCGCGGTCGTGCCCGAGGTCGGACGCAAGTTCGACCGCTGGCTCGACCTGACGCTCATGCGCCTGCCGCTCGTCTGACGCGACGCTCGGGGCGGGCGCACCACGGGCCTCCCGGCCGCCCGTCGACGAACGGAGCCTGGTTCCGGACACGGAACCACGCGATCCCGCGGTGCTGTGTCCGGAACCTGGTTCCGGAGCGTCAGTCGGTGGTGTCGAAGATCGGGCCGACGGTGCGCGAGCGCTTGAGCTCGAAGAAGCCCGGGTACTTCGCGACGGCGACGACGCCGTCCCACAGGTCGAGCGCCTCCTGGCCCTTGGGCGCCGGGGAGATGACCGGTCCGAAGAACGCGGTGCCCTCGACGGCGATGACCGGCGTGCCGACGTCCTGTCCGACGCGGTCGATGCCGTCCTGGTGGCTGGCGCGCACGGCGGCGTCGACCTCGTCCGTCCAGGCGTACTCGAGCAGGTCGGCGTCGAGGCCGAGCTCCGCGAGCACGGCGGGGACGACCTGCTCCGGGTCGGACTCCTGGCGGTGGTGGATGTGCTCGCCGAGGGCGTCGTAGAGCGGCTTCACGACGTCCTGCCCGAGCCGGAGCCGCGCCGCCGTGACGATGCGCGGGTAGACCTGGCCGGCGTGCAGGCGCTCCTTGTAGCTGTCCGGCACGTCCTGGTCCTCGTTGAGGACGAACAGGCTCATCACGTTCCAGGTCACGTCGAGGTCGCGGTGCTCGGCGACCTCACCCACCCAGCGGCTCGTCATCCAGGCCCACGGGCAGTTCGGGTCGAACCAGAACTCCACGGCGGTGCGCTCGGTGGTGGGGTCGGTCGGGTTGTCCACAGTCGTCTCGGTCACGATCCGAGCGTACGCGGCGTCGCTAGGCTGGAACCCATCGTCCCGCCGGCGCACGACGCCGTCCGGGGCCCCGTACGCGGACACCGATCGTCCGCGTCCCCAGCGAAGATGGAGCGTTGCGTGCCCGGAGAGAACCTCACCCGAATCGAAGCCCAGGAGCGCGCGGCCGTCGTCGCCGTGCAGACGTACGACGTCGAGCTCGACCTGACCCGCGGCGCCGACAGCTTCGGCAGCACCACGCGGGTGCGCTTCACCGCCACCGCCGGCGCATCGACCTTCATCGACGCCATCACGAAGACCGTGCACTCGATCACGCTGAACGGCACGGCGCTCGACGTCGCGGCAGTCAACGACGGCGTGCGCATCCAGCTCGACGACCTGCAGGAGCAGAACGAGCTCGTGGTCGTCAGCGACGCGCTGTACACGAACACCGGTGAAGGCCTGCACCGCTTCGTCGACCCGGTGGACGACGAGGTGTACCTGTACTCCCAGTTCGAGGTCCCCGACTCCCGCCGCATGTTCGCGGTGTTCGAGCAGCCCGACCTGAAGGCCGAGTTCTCCTTCACCGTGACGGCGCCGTCGCGGTGGCAGGTCGTCTCGAACTCCCCCACCCCGGAGCCGCACGTCGACGGCGACGTCGCGACCTGGGCCTTCCCGCCCACCGCGCGCATCTCGAGCTACATCACCGCGCTCGTCGCCGGCCCGTACGAGGTCGTGCGCGACGAGCTGACCAGCCGCGACGGCCGGACGATCCCGCTCGGTGTGTTCGCGCGCAAGTCGCTCGCCTCGTACCTCGACCCCGAGTACGTGTTCGACATCACGAAGAAGGGCTTCGCGTACTTCGAGGAGAAGTTCGACGTCGCCTACCCCTTCGACAAGTACGACCAGCTGTTCGTGCCGGAGTTCAACGCCGGTGCGATGGAGAACGCCGGCGCGGTCACCTTCACCGAGACCTACGTGTTCCGGTCGAAGGTCACCGACGCCATCAAGGAGCGCCGGGTCGTCACGATCCTGCACGAGCTCGCCCACATGTGGTTCGGCGACCTGGTCACCATGAAGTGGTGGAACGACCTGTGGCTCAACGAGTCCTTCGCCGAGTGGGCCTCCACGATCGCCACGGCCGAGGCCACCGAGTGGACCGAGGCCTGGACCACGTTCCAGGCCATGGAGAAGTCCTGGGCCTACCGCCAGGACCAGCTCCCCTCGACGCACCCGATCGTCGCGACGATCAACGACCTCGAGGACGTCCAGGTCAACTTCGACGGCATCACCTACGCGAAGGGCGGCTCGGTCCTCAAGCAGCTCGTCGCCTGGGTCGGCATCGACGCGTTCTTCGCCGGTGTCTCCGCGTACTTCAAGAAGCACCACCACTCGAACACCGAGCTCCGCGACCTGCTCGTCGAGCTCGAGGCGACGAGCGGCCGTGAGCTGACCGAGTGGTCGAAGCTCTGGCTCGAGACCGCGGGCGTGAACACCCTGCGTCCCGAGATCGAGACCGACGACTCCGGTGTCATCACGTCGTTCACCGTCCTGCAGGAAGCCCCCGCCGACTACCCGACGCTGCGCCCGCACCGTCTGGCGATCGGGGTGTACGCCTTCCGGAACGACGAGTCCGCGCCGTTCGGCGCCGACACGGCCTCCGCCGGCGGCAAGCTCGAGCGGGTCCACCGCGTCGAGATCGACGTCGACGGTGCCCGCACCGAGGTGCCCGAGCTCGTCGGCGTCCAGCGCGGCGACCTCGTGCTGCTGAACGACGACGACCTGGCCTACGCCAAGATCCGTCTCGACGAGCACTCCCGGCGCACCGCGATCGAGCACCTCGCGTCGATCGCGAACCCGCTCGCCCGCTCGATCGTCTGGAGTTCCGTGTGGGACGCCACGCGCGACGCCGAGTCCCCGGCCAGCGACTACGTCCGCCTCGTGCTCGGCAACATCGCGACCGAGACCGAGTCGACGACCATCCGCACGACGCTCTCGCAGCTGCTGCTCACCGCACGCAACTACGTGGCGCCGGGCTCGGTCGAGGCCACGGTCCGCACCGTCGGCGACACGCTCTGGCAGCTCGCGTCCTCGGCCGAGGCCGGTTCGGACGCGCAGTTCCAGTTCGTGAAGTTCTTCGCGCAGGTCCCGTCCACGCCCGAGCACGTCGCGACCCTGCAGGGCCTCCGCGACGGAACGGTCACGCTGCAGGGCCTCGAGATCGACACCGACCTGCGCTGGGAGCTGCTCGAGGGCCTCGTGCTCGCGGGTGCCGCGGACAACGCCGAGATCGACGCCGAGCTCGCCGCGGACAAGACCGCGTCGGGCGAGCAGGCCGCGGCCCGCGCCCGGGCGACGATCCCCACGGCCGAGGGCAAGCTGGCGGCGTTCTCGTCGCTGGTCGACTCGTCCGAGCTGCCGAACGCCATCGTGCGCCAGACCACGGTCGGGTTCCAGCACGTGAACAGCCCGGTGCTGCTCGAGGGGCTCGTACCGAAGTACTTCGAGGTGCTCACGCGCATCTGGGCCGAGCGCAGCTACCACATGGCGGACACGATCGTCTCGGGCCTCTACCCGGCGCCGCTCGCGTCGGCCGAGCTCCGTGACGCCGCCGCCGCGTGGCTCGAGGAGCACCCGGAGACGCCGGCATTGCGCCGCATCGTGTCCGAGAGCCTCGCGGGCACCGAGCGCGCGCTCCGGGTCCAGGCCGCCGACGCCTGACCCCTGCTCTGATCCGGCGGGGTCTTGGTGTTCCTCCAGGGATGCCGAGGCCCCGCCCCTTACGATCGTCCGGATGATCTTCCTCGCTGCTTCGACCGACGACGCGTCCAAGTGGGTGTCGAACTCCTTCACCGACTTCGTCACGGTCTGGCGGGTGCCGATCGTCATCGTGGTGACCGTCCTCGTCGCGATCGTCATTCGACTCATCCTGCGGCGCACGATCAAGCAGATCGTCAACCGCATCGTCACCGGCGTGAAGAAGCGTCAGGGAGCCGATGACACCCAGGCCCTGATCACCTCGCCGGTGCAGGCAGCCCGTGTCGTGCAGCGCACCCGCACGCTCGGCAGCGTGCTCGAGAACCTGGCGACGGTCGCCGTCGTGATCATCGCGCTGGCGGTGATCATCCCGCAGGTCCTGCCGAACGCCGCGGTCGGCATCGTCGGTGGTGCGTCCCTCGTCGCAGCCGGTCTCGCAGTCGGTGCCCAGTCGATCGTGAAGGACCTGCTGTCCGGCATCTTCATGATCCTCGAGGACCAGGCCGGCGTCGGTGACGTCGTCGACACCGGGCAGGCCACCGGCGTCGTCGAGAACGTCGGGCTGCGCGTCATGCAGATCCGCGACGTGAACGGGATCCTGTGGTTCGTGCCGAACGGCCAGATCCTGCGCGTCGGCAACCTGTCGCAGGGCTGGTCCCGCGTGCTCGTCGACATCACCGTGCCCTACGACACCGACATCGACGCCGTGCAGGACGCCTTGCTCAAGGCCGCCGTCACGATGTCGCAGGAGTCCCGCTGGCGGCAGCGGATCGTCGAGAAGCCCGAGATCTGGGGCCTGCAGTCGATCACCGACGCCGGCATGGTCTTCCGCCTGGTCGTGAAGACCCGGGCGTCCGAGCTCGACGTCGTCGGCCGGGAGCTCCGCACCCGCCTGAAGCACGCCGTCGACGAACTCGGCATCACCCTTCCGGCGATGGCGATGATCATGCCCGAGGGCTGGGAGAACGCGACCTCGATCAACGGCCTGCGCACCGTCCGGACCCAGCCGACGCCGGCACCCACGAAGCCCCGGCGCCCCAAGCGCAACATCCTCGGACAGCCGATCCGCACGGACGACCCCGACAGCGGGAAGGACCCCCGATGACCGACCCCACACCCCAGAGCGGCACGGGCGGGCCCGGAGCACGCGGCTCGCTCGGCATGCCCGGCTCCCCCGGCATGCCAGGCTCGGTCGGCGTCCCGGCGCAGCCGATCACCCTGCGGGTCGGGGAGCACGGCGCCTCGGCCACCGGGTCGCTGTACGAGCGGATCGGCGGCGCACCGACATTCGACCGGCTCGTCCGGCGCTTCTACGAGGGCGTGCAGCAGGACGAGGTCATCTGGCCGATGTACCCGGCCGACGACCTCGAGGGTGCGATCTGGCGCCTCTCCGCCTTCCTGCAGCAGTACTGGGGCGGCCCGGGCACCTACAGCGAACAGCGCGGCCACCCCCGCCTGCGGATGCGGCACAACCCCTTCCGCATCACGTCCGAGGCCCGGGAACGATGGCTTCACCACATGCACGAGGCGGTCGAGTCGCTCGAGCTCGCACCCCTCGACGAAGCCGAACTCTGGGGCTACCTCGACCGCGCTGCCCACGCGATGACGAACACCTTCGACTGACGCGCGCGGCACACGCCGTCGTGTCGTCGAGACGCCGCCGAATCCGGCGGCGTCTCGACGCTCCCGAGGCGTCTTCCGCTGACGCCGGCGTGCAGTGATCGTCGCGAGCGGCGGACGGGAGGCCCGTGGCGGCGCCGCCACGGGCCTCCCGTCCGACTGTCCGCACGTTCTCGTGTTCGCGGGACGCCGGCGTCTTCGGGCAGCGCGTCTCAGCGCGGTCAGCGCACGTATGAGCCGGAGGCGAGGTCCTCGACCAGGGACGGCCGCGACGGCCGCCAGCCGAAGGCCGACCGGGCGTGTGCGCCGGACGCCTCCTGGTGCAGCAGCAGGGCGTCGGCGTAGTCCCGCCCGAGCCGTTCGCGGGTCGCGTCCACGCTCTCGGCGACGACCGGTGCACCGTGGGCCCCGGCCTCGGCGACCGCTCGGACGGTCGGGTTGTCGCCGGTCGCGGCGACGATGTACCCGTCGGGATCGCCGCGGTGCAGCGCGAGGACGTAGAGCTCGCCGAGGTCGTCGACGTGCACCGTCGTCCACCGCTGCGAGCCGTCGCCCACCAGCCGCACCGGCTGCTCGCCGTCGCTGACGAAGATCGCCGGGATGCCGGCGCCGCGCCCGTACACGATGCCGGGGGCGACGATGGTGCTCCGCACGTCGCTCCCCCGCAGCAGGGCCTCGTTCGGTCCGCGCCAGGCGGTCAACGCCGGCGGGTCGATCGGCGACTGCTCGGAGATGTCCGTCGAGTCACCGAAGGTGAAGATCCCGCCGGTGTGCACGAAGGGCTTCGGTGTGCCGGCCAGGGCACCGATCGCGGTGCGGATGAAGTCCGGGTCGACGCCCGGAGCCGATGCCGTGTGGACGACGCCCTCGCTCTCGTGCAGCAGGCGTTCGACGACGTCGGTGTCGGTGACGTCGCCGACCAGGGCCCGGCCACCGGCGTCACGGACGTGCTGGGCCTTCTCGTCGGACCGGACGAGCGCGGTGACCTCGTCGCCGTGGGCCACGAGGGAGCGGAGGACTGAGGAGCCGATGTACCCGGACGCACCGGTGAGGAAGACGTGCATGCGGCCAGCCAACCACGGCACCCGGGCGGCGTGGTCGGCGTCCTCGTCGACCGCGGCGTCGCGGTCGTCGTCGTCGTTAGGAGCTCAGGGTCCAGGCGCGGCGCTTGACGAGCACGTGGCCGCGCGAGGTCGTGAGTCGGCTCCACGGACCCGTCTCGAACAGGCGGACCGGGTCGTGCCCGAGGAACCCGAGGCTCTCGCCCGCGAAGCCCGCACCGGCGGGCAGGTGCTCGACGCCGGGAACCGGTCGGCCCCAGACCTCGGCGCGGATTCGCCGGACGATTGCCTCGCCCGCGTTGGACGGCACGGCGTCGGCGACCTCGGCGATGCCGTCGCGGGTGGCGCGGCGGAGGAGTTCCGGTGAGACGTCCGGCAGCGGGACCCAGCCACCGCGGGGCGGCGAGATGGCTGCCCACGTCACGGTGTGCACCTCGTGCGGCAGCTCGACCTCGATCGGGGTGGCCCGCGTGGGGTCGGCCCCCTCGGCGTGTTCGGCGTCCTGCGCCTCGGCCAGCAGGCGGAGGCGTTCGAGGAGCGACTGCAGCGGGACCACGGTGTCGATCGACGCCGGCTCGGTGAGCGAGAACGTGCGGAGGCCGAGCACCGTCGGCAGTTCGTCGAGCAGCCCGAGCGGGTAGAGGATCGCCGTGTAGACGGCCAGGACGCCGGAGTCGGCGATGAGCCGGACCGAGCCGTCCTCGATCCGAGCGGCACGTCCGAGGTACGTGCGGAGGTCACCGAGTGAGGCGGCGTCGGGAAGCGTGAACGAGTTGCCCATGTCGTCCCCGATCCTACCGGCCGTCGACGCCGCGGCACCTGAGCGCGACGACCTGCGACGGCGGCGGGCAGCCGTTCGTAGACTGCACAGCGTGAACGGCGAACCCGACTTCCTGCGGACCCTGCGACTCGAGGACACCGGCGCGAGCACGGGCGAGACGATCCTGACCGGTGCCAGCCACTGGTCCCCCGGCGGACGGGTGTTCGGCGGGCAGGTGCTGGCGCAGTGCATCGTCGCCGCGCAGCGCACGATCGAGGGACGCGACGTCCACTCGATGCACGGCTACTTCCTGCGGCCCGGCGACATCGACGTGCCGATCACCTTCGGCGTCGAGCGCATCCACGACGGCCGGTCGTTCGCGGCCCGTCGCGTGCAGGCCTACCAGCGCGGTGTCCCGATCTTCTCGATGATCGCGTCGTTCCAGGTGCCCGACACCGGCATCGAGCACCAGGACCCGTACCCGGTGGACACCCCGGACCCGGAGTCCCTGCCGTCGGCCGCGTCGATCCTGTCCGCGATCGACCACCCGGTCGCACGTGCCTGGGCCGCGCGGTCCATCGACCTGCGACACGTCGAGGGCCCGGTGTTCGTCGACGTGCAGGGCGAGCACGTGCCGCACCAGGCGGTCTGGTTCCGCGTGCAGGGCGACCTGCCGGACGACCCGGCGCTCCACCGCGCGGTGCTCGGGTACGCGAGCGACCTGTCGATCCTCGAGCCGATCATGCGGCGGCACGGCGTCGCCTGGGGCACCCCGGGGGTCAAGAGCGCGAGCCTCGACCACGCCATGTGGTGGCACCGTGACGGTCGCGCCGACGAGTGGATCCTGTACACGCAGGAGTCCCCGAGCGCACAGGGCGGACGGGGACTCGCGTTCGGCCGGATGTTCTCCCGTGACGGTCAGCTGCTGGCCACCGTCGCCCAGGAGGGCATGATGCGGGTGCCTACGGCCGGCTGAACTGCACGGGTTCCTCGAGGTAGCGCTCGCACGCGGCACGCTCGGTGTCGGTCAGCCGACGCGGACGGTTCGTCGCCGCGTCGACCATCACGAGTGCCGTCGTCGCCCGGGTGTACAGGACGGCGGGGTGCTGCCCCACCGGTGACCAGACCTCGTACGAGACGTCGATGCTCGCGCCCCCGAGCCGCCCGATCCACATCTGGATGTCGAGCGGTTGGCGGAGGTACGGGATCGACGCCAGGTACTCCAGGCGCTGGCCGGCGATCACCGTCATGGTGCCGGAACCCGGCCGGCCGTCGATGATCGGCTCGGGCAGGTCGCCGTCGGGGTCCTCACCGGGATCGGCACCCCAGAACCCCACGATGCGCGCCTCCTCCAGGAGGCGCAGCATCGCGGAGTTGTTGACGTGACCGTAGGCGTCGATGTCGCTCCACCGCATGCGGATGGGAGCGTGCAGTCTCGCCACGAGGATCAGTCGCGGGTGAGCTTGCGGTACGTCGCGCGACCGGGCTTCGCGGCATCGGCACCGAGGCGCTCGATCTTGTTCTCCTCGTAGGCCTCGAAGTTGCCCTCGAACCAGTACCAGTTCGGCGTGCCGTCCTCGTTGAGACCCTCCCACGCCAGGATGTGCGTGGCGATGCGGTCGAGGAACCACCGGTCGTGGGTGATGACCACGGCGCAACCGGGGTACTCGAGCAGGGCGTTCTCGAGGCTGCCGAGCGTCTCGACGTCCAGGTCGTTGGTCGGCTCGTCGAGGAGGAGCAGGTTGCCGCCCTGCTTGAGCGTCAGCGCCAGGTTCAGACGGTTGCGCTCACCACCGGACAGGATGCCGGCGCGCTTCTGCTGGTCCGGGCCCTTGAAGCCGAACTGCGACACGTAGGCGCGGGACGGGATCTCGGTCTTGCCGACCTGGATGTAGTCGAGTCCGTCGGACACGACCTCCCACAGGTTCTTGTTCGGGTCGATACCGCCGCGGGTCTGATCGACGTAGGAGATCTGGACGGTGTCGCCGATCTTCAGCGTCCCGCCGTCGAGGGGCTCGAGGCCGACGATCGTCTTGAAGAGCGTGGTCTTGCCGACACCGTTCGGGCCGATGACGCCGACGATGCCGTTGCGGGGCAGCGTGAACGACAGGTCGCCGATGATGACGCGCTCACCGAACTGCTTGCGCAGGTGCTCGGCGTCGATGACCTGCGAACCCAGACGCGGGCCGACCGGGATCACGATCTCCTCGAAGTCGAGCTTGCGGGTGCGCTCGGCCTCGGTGACCATCTCCTCGTACCGGGCGAGACGGGCCTTCGACTTCGCCTGGCGACCCTTGGTGTTGCTCCGGACCCAGTCGAGCTCGGACGACAGGCGCTTCGCGAGCTTGGCGTCCTTCTTGCCCTGGACCTCGAGGCGAGCACGCTTCTTCTCGAGGTAGGTCGAGTAGTTGCCCTCGTACGGGTACAGGCGGCCGCGGTCGACCTCGGCGATCCACTGGGCGACGTGGTCCAGGAAGTACCGGTCGTGGGTCACGGCGAGGACGGCACCGTGGTACTGCTGCAGGTGCTGCTCGAGCCAGAGCACGCTCTCGGCGTCGAGGTGGTTGGTGGGCTCGTCGAGGAGGAGCAGGTCGGGCTTCTGGAGCAGCAGCTTGCAGAGCGCGACGCGGCGCTTCTCACCACCGGACAGGTGGGTGACGAGTTCGTCCCCCGGGGGGCACTGCAGCGCGGCCATGGCCTGCTCGAGCTGGGAGTCGAGGTCCCACGCGTCGGCGGCGTCGATGTCCTCCTGCAGGGTGCCCATCTCGGCCAGGAGCGCGTCGAAGTCGGCGTCCGGCTCGGCCATGAGCGCCGAGATCTCGTTGAAGCGTGCGAGCTTGCCGTGGATCTCGCCCACGCCTTCCTGCACGTTCTCGAGCACGGTCTTGCTCTCGTCGAGCTCCGGCTCCTGCATGAGGATGCCGACGCTGAAGCCCGGCGTGAGCTTCGCCTCGCCGTTGGACGGCTGGTCGAGACCCGCCATGATCTTCAGGATCGTCGACTTGCCAGCACCGTTCGGTCCGACGACGCCGATCTTGGCACCGGGGAGGAACGACATCGTGACGTCGTCGAGGATCAGCTTGTCGCCGACCGCCTTGCGGGCGCGGACCATCTGGTAGATGTACTCAGCCATATCGGCCCCAAGTGTAGTGACACCGCCGGAGCACCGCTCGCCCGACGCCGGATCGCCGCTTCCCGCACCTGTACGAACAGGCCTGTTGTTCGTGGCACGGACGACGTAGCTTGGCCTCACCCCGCTACCTCGGGCCCGTCGCCCACCACGACGAGGACCAGGATCAGGACCACGGACAGGACGAGGACCATGACCACGCACACGACCACGACCCCGTCGCGGCTCCGCCGCCTCGCACTCCCCTTCGTCGGAGCGATCGCACTCACCGTCGCGCTCATCGCCCCGGTGTCGCCGGCATCGGCCGCCGGTGCCGTGCCGAAGGGCAGCCCGTACCTGCTGTACACGGCGAGCATCAGTGCCAACGGCACGGGCACCGGCTACTCGTCGTACATCAACGTGCACGACGCCCACAACAACGCGTACTCGTTCGGGATCCAGTCGGACAAGGGCTCCCCGCAGAGCAAGGGCAAGCCGCGTTACATCTGGGAGCGCGTGCAGAACGGCAAGTTCACCTACGGCTACCTGGGCCTGGCCACCAACAAGCTCACCCCCATCGGCATGCGCTGGTACAAGAACGACGTCGCGACGATGATCGTGAACCACAAGACGATCGGCACCCTCAAGCTCAACCTCGACGGTCGCCTGTTCTTCAACGCCGAGGCCAACGCCCGCCTGAACGGTGACGTCGTGCACTCGACGGTGCAGAACACCCGCATCACGGTCGGCGACCGCAAGTCGAACACCGGCCTGAACGGCAAGTGGGACACGAGCTTCTCGTTCCACGGACTGAAGGCGAAGCAGACGAACAGCCCGCGGGTGCAGGGCGCCAGCTTCAAGATCGACGGCCGCGTGACCGGGCTGCCCCGGGGCGGCAACTGGGACACCGCCCAGGTCTCCGGCATCGGGATGATCGCCCAGAAGTGGTGACCGACGCGACGCGGTGAACCGCACGCGTCCCCGGCGGCCTGACCCGCACCCCGACTCCGGTCGGCGTGCGGGTCAGGCCGCTTCGGCGTCGTGGGCGTCGTCGTCGAGGGGCGGCGCGGGGTCCCAGGGGGCGGCGTCCTGTTCGAGGACGTGCTCGGACGGCCCCGCGGGCTCCTCGCCGTCGCCGGGCGGCGGTGCCCCGTGCACCCCGTCGACGTCGCCGTCACCGTCACCGTCACCGTCCGGACCGTGCTCGGTCGCCGGTGCGTGGTCGTGCGGACCGTCCGGCTCCGCCCCGTGGTCGGAGCCGTGAGCGGCGCCGTGCCCCACGGGGTCGCGGACCTCGCCGGTGCGGGGGTCCACCCCGCGCAGACCACCCTGCCCCGAGGCGCCGTCGCCGACCTGCCGCGGCACCCGCAGCCAGTTGCTGATCCCCCACGCCAGGTCGTGGCCGATGCCGTCGGCGTCGATCTCGACCGAGGTCCCGCCGCGACCGTCGCGTTCCCACGTGCGGATGCGGACCCGGCCGGCGACGACGATCCGGTCGCCCTTCTTCAGCGACTTGTACACGTTCGACGCGAGCGACCGGAACGCCGTGACGGTGTACCAGTTGGTGGCGCCGTTGACCCAGGCGGCGGTGGCCCGGTCCCAGCGGCGAGAGGGTGAGGCGAGTCGGAGACTCGTGATGGCGATGCCGGTCTCGGTGACGAGGTGCCGGGGCTCGGTGGCGACGATTCCGCAGACGGTGATGATGTCGTTCATGCGTCGATCGTCACGGAGCCCGGGGCCGCGTCAGCGACCCCGGGCTCGATCTGTGGCGTGTGGACCCGATCAGGCGACCTGTGGAGGACGAGTCCCCCGGGCCTCCTGTCCGGACCCGGTCAGTGCGCTCGGAACTCGGGCCGGGCGGCCAACGGTCCGAGCGCGGCGTGGACCGCGCCCTTCGCGGACTCGAGGGACGGGTACGGCCCGCCCGCCCGTCGTCGCCCGTAGAGCTCGACCTGGAACCCGTCCGCCGCGCGGTGGATGCTGCCCACCGCTCCGGCCGGACCGATCGCGACCCAGGTTCCCGTGTTGTCCGTCATGTTCGAACCACCTCCTTGTGGCCCTGCCGCCCCGGGGTCAGGACGCCAGGATGTACTGACTGTAGGCCTTCCGCACCTTGTTCACCTTGGGCAGCGCGACTGCGAGGCAGTAGCCCTGTCCGGGGTTCTTCGCGAAGAAGTCCTGGTGGTACTCCTCTGCCGTGTAGAACGTCGAGAGCGGCTCGATGGTGGTGACGATCCCGCCGTCCCAGATGTCCGACGCCCGCTCGATCGCGCGCTCGAACAGCTCGCGCTGCGTGTCGTCGGCCGGGAACATCGCGGAGCGGTACTGCGTGCCGACGTCGGCCCCCTGGCGGTTCAGCTGCCGGGGGTCGTGCAGCGTGAAGAAGACGTCGAGGATCACGTCGGCCGGGATCACCGACTCGTCGAACGTCACCGCGACCGCCTCGGCGTGCCCCGTCGTCCCGGTGCACACCAGTTCGTACGAGGGCTCCTCGACCTGTCCGCCGACGTAGCCGGACACCACGTCCTGCACACCCTGGAGCGTGCGGTACACGGCGTCGAGACACCAGAAACATCCACCTGCGAGCACGAACGTGGTCATGGGCACAACCTCTCTCCGGGCTGCCCGTGCAGCCCCGTCGTTCCTCCACAACAGTGTGCGCGGAGACCCTGTTCCCCAGATCGGACGTTGCCCCTCGGCGTGTCGGTGGTCCCCCGTAGCGTCGGCACCACACCGACCAGGAGGCCAGCGATGCAGACCATCACCGAACCCGCACTGCGGATCCGCACCGTCCCGCTGGCCCGCGCCCGGGGCGACTACCGCATCCTCGACGTCCGCGACGACCTGAGCCGGGTCACCCGGGCCAACGGAGAGATCGTCGGGTACGTCGACCGCATCGACGTCGCCGGTGACACCGCCTACCGTGCCCGCCGGTACGTCGCGACCGAGCGCCGGTTCGTCGAGCTGCCGAGCGTGTGGTCCGCCGACGACGCCGTGGACACCCTGCGCTGGTCATGATGTTCCACATTGGAATCATCTGCACCGGGATGCACGGAACGCCGTCCGGCCTCCCCGATGCCTGACCGTTCCGTGGGTATCGTGCGCGCATGGACTGGTGGAACGACCTGACCGACTGGACTTCGTCCGACACGGGTTGGCGGGTGCTCTCGGGCGCTGTGATCCCCTTCGTCGCCATCGTCGTGGCGGGCGTCATCGCGGCGCTCATCGGGCGCAGCGCGACCAAGCGGGTCGTGGCGCTCCAGGAGCGGGAATCGAAGAACGCGGCCGTCGCCGCGATCCTGACGGCTGCGCGCAAGGCAGCGGCGTGGGGATCGCTCGGACACGACGAGCGTGCGTACGCGGACCACCTCGCCGAGGACGCCGACATCCGGCTGCGCCTGCTCCCCGTGCAGGGTGCGCCGCTGGCCGCCAACTGGGCCCAACACGAGATCGCCGACATCAAGAAGAACTCGTCGACGTTCAGCTTCCAGGCCGACCAGTCCCTCGCCGAGTTCCGTGACCGCCTGCTCGACTGGCAGGCGCGACCGAGCCGTGCGCGCAAGCTCTTCAAGGCCGACCTCGAGCGCTGGAAGTTCGAGTCCCCGGACCCCGACGCCGACCTGATCAAGCGCCAGCAGGACTGGAACGCCGACCAGGCCGAGCCCCCGCGCGCGCAGGCTCCGGCAACGGCTCCGGCTGCGTCTGCGGCTGCTCCCGTCGAGCGTCCCACCCCGACGACGACCTCGCTGCGTCCGGCGCAGCGCCCCGCGTCCGCACCCTCGACCCCTCCGGCGCCGACCGCTGCCGCTGCCGCAGCCGGTGCTGCCGCGCCCGCTGCGTCTGCCGGGGCCGCCGGCGGGTCGACCCCGTCATTCTCCGTGAACCGTGGTGCCGCCACGAACCCGAACCGCGGCAGCGCCGACCAGAACGCCACGCGCTCCTTCGGTGACAACACCACCCGCGTCTACGGCGACGACGACGAGGCTGCACCCCCGGTCCGTCCAGCGCTCGGCACCCCGACTTCGCCCGCCCGCTCCGTCCAGGGCCGCGGCACGGACGACACCGAGGTCGTGGACGACGACCGCGCCACGCGGGCCTTCGGCGATGCGAGCGCCACTCGCGCGTCCGGCGACGCCAGCGCCACCCGCGCCTTCGGTGACTCCGACCGCGCTCCGCGGAACGACCGTCCGTCCTCGTCCGACCGCCCCGTCGCGACGCCCACCGCGGCCGACGCCCACGTCAACCGGGCGCCCGCGAACGACGTCCCGCCCGCATCGGCACCCCGGGTCGACTCCCCCGGCGCGACGAACACCACGTCCGTCCCGACGCGTCTGAACCAGGCCCCCGCCGAGCCCGCGGACGCGAACGAGACGTCGGAGGCGCCGTACACGCAGCCGATCAGCGCCGCCGAACTCCGACGCCGCGCCGCGGACGACGACGAGTAACCACCCCACGACGAGAACAGGGCCGCCATCCGGAGAGGATGGCGGCCCTGTTCGTCTTCGGCGCCCCCGGCAGGAATCGAACCCGCGGCACGGTGGGTAGAAACCACCTGCTCTATCCACTGAGCTACGGAGGCGAGCAGCGTCGATTGTAGCGGCGAGCGGCCACCGGACGCTCGATGCGCGCCCCGCCGCGTCGCCGTGACAGGACCCGGCGGTCGCCCAACGGTCGGCCGCCGTCTGCCGCCCGTTCCCCTCCGCGACACCCGCGCTTCGTAGCGTCCGGAGCATGCGCACCACCGGTTCCGTCCTCGCCGTCGTGCCCGCACGTGCCGGGTCGAAGGGGATCCCCGGCAAGAACCTCCGCACGGTCGCGGGCCGTTCGCTGGTCCGTCGGGCGGTCGAGTCGGCACGACGTGCCACGCGCATCGACGAGGTCGTCGTCACGACCGACGGTGACGCCATCGCTGCCGAGGCGGTCGCCGCCGGTGCCGCCGTGGTCCGCCGTCCGGCCGAGCTCGCCGGTGACGAGGCGTCCTCGGAGTCCGCCCTGCTGCACGTCCTCGACGCGATCAGCACCCCGTTGCCCGAGGTCCTCGTCTTCCTGCAGGCGACTTCGCCGTTCATCGACCCGGCCGACCTCGACGCCGCCGTCGCGCGTGTGATCGACGGGCACGCCGACGCAGTGTTCGCCGCCACGCCGTCGCACGCGTTCCTGTGGCGGACCGCCCCGGACGGCACCGCGGTCGCGGTGAACCACGACGCTGCGACCAGGCCCCGCCGGCAGGACCGCGAGCCCGAGTACCGCGAGACCGGCGCCTTCTACGTGATGCGGACGGCGGGGTTCCTCGAGAACCGGCACCGGTTCCACGGCCGCGTCGAGCTGGCCGTCGTCGACGGCGCCGGCGCGATCGACATCGACGACGAGGCCGACCTGGCCCTCGCCGAAGCCCTCGCCGAAGCGCCGGGCGCGCCCGGCGCGCTGACCGACGCACGCGTCGGCGACCCGGCCCCAGCACCCACCACGACCCGAGACCCATCCCCGACGCGGGCCACCCCCGCACCGAACGGAGCACCATGACCGTCACCATCGGTACGTCCACGATCGGCGCGGGCCACCCCGCGTACCTCATCGGCGAGATCGGCCTCAACCACAACGGCGACGTCGACATCGCGAAGCAGCTCATCGACGTCGCTGCCGACGCGGGCCTGCAGGCCGTGAAGTTCCAGAAGCGCACCCCCGCGATCTCCACGCCGGAGCACATGAAGAACACCCCGCGCAGCACCCCGTGGGGCGACATGACCTACCTGGAGTACCGCTACCGAGTCGAGTTCGACCGCGACCAGTACATCGAGATCGGTGACCACGCGACCCTCCGCGGGCTCGACTGGTTCGCGTCGCCGTGGGACGAGCCGTCGGTCGACTTCCTCGAGGACCTCAACGTCGTTGCCTACAAGATCGCCTCGGCGTCCGTCACCGACCTCGGCATGCTCGCCGCCGTCGCCGCGACCGGCAAGCCCGTCATCCTGTCGACCGGCATGTCCACGCTCGAGCAGATCGACGCCGCCGTCGAGGCCCTCGGCACCGACCGCCTCGTCCTCATGCACGCGACGTCGACCTACCCGCTGCCGGCCGAGGAGGCGAACCTCCGCATGATCGACACCCTCGCCCACCGTTACGCGGGCGTCCCCGTCGGCTACTCCGGCCACGAGCCCGGGTTGCAGATCTCCATCGCCGCGGTCGCCCTCGGCGCCACGGCCGTCGAGCGCCACATCACGCTCGACCGCACGATGTGGGGCTCCGACCACGCGGCATCGCTCGAGCCGCACGGCCTGAAGACGCTCGCCCGCGACATCCGCATCATCGAAACCGCCCTCGGCGACGGCGTCAAGAGGATCTTCCCCGGCGAGCAGGCACCGCTCGCGAAGCTGCGTCGCGTCGGCGCGTGAGCGGATGCAGTCCCCATCCGACCGCCGGCGAGCAGGCACCGCTCGCGAAGCTGCGTCGCGTCGGCGCGTGAGCGGAGCGGGCGTGGGCGGCGCACACGTGACCGGCCCGGTCGACGGGACCCGCGCCTTGGAAGCGCCGGCTGACGGCAGCGGGTCGACAGTCGGACTGGAGGCGCGCCTCCCGTCCGACGCGTCACCACGCGTCCGACGCGTGGTCGGCCTGGTCGACACCGACTCGTTCGCGAAGTGGGGCGCCCACCTGCTGGCGAGCGCCCCGGCGGACTGGGACCTGGAGCTGCGCACCGTGGCGACCCCGCGGTCGGCGAGCCCGAAGCAGCTGCGGTCGGCGTTCCGCGGGCTGGACCGGCGCCTCGCCCACCTGCACCGCGAACCGCCCGCGCCGAAGGACGTCGACGCCGTCGTCGAGGAGCTCCGACAGGACCCGCCGGACGCCGTCCTGGTGTCGTTGATCGGACCGGTGGCCGAGCTCGTGATCGACGAGGTGCACCGGCGGATCCCGGACCGGCCGGTGCTGGTCTCGGGGCTGCCGGGGATCTCGTTCCCGTCGAAGTGGAAGGGCATCTTCTTCCGCGCCCGGGCCGACCTGTTCGTGCTGCACAGCCACCGTGAGGTCCGCGCGTACGAGGAGATGGCGCGCCAGGGCGGCGTCGAGCCGCACTTCGCGCTCGCCACGCTGCCCTTCGCGCGGGGTGCCGGCGCGACCAGCGGTGCCGGCGCAAGCGATGGTGCGGACTCGACGGGCCGTGACTCCGTCGTCTTCGCTGCGCAGCCGAGTGTGCCGTTCGAGCGGGCCGACCGGGCACTCGTCGTGCGGTGGCTCGTCGAGACGGCGCGGGCGCACCCGGAGTGGCGCGTCGTCATCAAGACGCGCGCTGCGGCCGGCGAGCACCAGACACACCGCGAGGAGCACCCGTACCCGGACCTGGTGCCCGCGGACGCGCCGACCAACCTCGTGGTGGAGAGCGGGCCGATGGCTGAGCACCTCGACCGTGCGGTGGCGCTCGTGACGATCAGCTCGACCGCGGTGCTCGAGGCGGCGGCGCGAGGCGTGCCCGCGCTCACGCTGACCGACTTCGGGATCGGCCGGCACCTGATCAACGAGGTGTTCGTGGGGAGCGGCCTCGAGGGTGACGCCGTCGACCTGGTCGACGGACGGTTCGGCGTCGTCCGGCCGGAGTGGATGCGGGACAACTACTTCCACCCGGCCTCGGAGGACGACTGGCAGCACCGGCTCGTGGAGCTGATGGCCCGACGGGACGCCGGCACGTTGGTGGATCGGGCACCGGCACGGCGGAGTCGCGGTGGGGTGCTGCGCCGTGCGTGGGAGCGGAAGAACGCCCTCGGTGGGGCCGATCGCAGCCCGCTCGGACTGGTGGCACTGGGAATCGGGGCGCCGATCCGGGGCGCGAAGCGTCTGGCACGACGCGTGCGGGCACTGGTCGATCCGCCGGAACCCGTGGTGGTGGCGGCGCCGACGTCGCAGCGTGCGGGGGCGCGGGCCGCTGTGCCCGCGCCGGGGGCCACCGCTGGGACGGCTGCGGCGGCGGCTGCGCCGGCCGCGGCGGCGGCTCGTTCAGAGCGCCTTGGCCACCGCGAGCAGGAGTTGGTCACGGGTCGGGACGCCGGGTGAACGGAAGACCTCGGTGCCGTCGTCCTGCCGCACGATGATCGTGGGCGTGGACCGGATACCGAGGTCTTCCGCGTCGTCGGGGTGTGCCGCCACGTCGCGTTCGGTCACGGTGAGCCCGGGGACGAGCGCCGAGGCCTCGGCCGACACCCGGCGGGCGGCGGCGCACGGCGCACAGAAGGCGGACGTCCAGAGGTCGAGCTGCATGTGGTCCTGCAACGCGGCGGGTGGGGGTTCTACTCCCGGTCGAACTCGCCGCTGCGGTCGCCGCGGTCCTGCAGGTCGTCGACCGGGTCGGACTCGCCGGGCTCGTAGGTGAACTCGACCGAGATCTGGTCGAGGACCTGGCGGGACTTGGTGGCGCGGTAGGTGAAGGCCGTCTGCAGGCCCTCGACGTCGGCGAACACCGTGACCTCGTCGTCCAGCGCGTCGCTCGTGGCGGTGCGGGTGTCGGTCGTGCCGTCGAAGGGGCCGCCGTGGAAGATCGCGGTGTACTCGTCGCCTTCGTGGATGGTGATGTCGCTCATGCCTCCCTTCTACCAGGCGGCGGCTGGTGCAGTCTGTCCAGCCCGTCGTTGCGCTATTCATAGCACGGCTATATAGTTCAGCTATGGAAACACCGCGTGAGCAGACGATCGAGACCCTCCTCGTCTCCGTCAACCGCCTGATCCGCAGCGCCGTCCAGTCGACGGGCAACACCACGTCCACCGCGGTCTGGCGCACGCTCGGCATCCTCGAGACCGACGAACCCCTGCGACTCGGTGAACTGGCCACCGCCTCCCGTGTGGCGCAGCCCACCATGACGCGACTCGTCGCCGGCATGCTCGCCGACGGCCTGGTCAGCCGCAGCGTCGACCCGGACGACTCCCGCGGGCAGCTCATCGAACTCACCGAGGCCGGACGCGAACGGCTCGCTTCCTGGCGTTCCACCCTCACCAGCACGGTCGGTCCGTTGTTCGCCGACCTGACCGACGACGACTGGGACGTCCTGCACCACGCGGCGAACCTGATCGCCCAGCGCACCCGGACAACCCCCAACGGAACGGAGATCCCCGCGTGAACGCCCACGCACCCGCCGGCCAGTCCGGCTCCATCCTCAAGCAGTCGTCCGCGGTCTGGGCGATCGCCTTCGCCTGCGTCGTCGCGTTCATGGGCATCGGGCTCGTCGACCCGATCCTCCCGGCGATCGCGGCGTCCCTCAAGGCGACCCCCGCGCAGACCGAACTGCTCTTCACGAGCTACCTCGCCGTCACCGGGGTCGCGATGTTCTTCACCAGCTGGGTCTCCAGCCGCATCGGCGCGAAGCGCACCCTGCTCATCGGACTCGCCCTGATCGTGCTCTTCTCGGTGCTCGCGGCGACGTCGAACAGCGTGTGGAGCATCATCGACTTCCGTGCCGGCTGGGGCCTCGGCAACGCGCTCTTCATCTCCACCGCGCTCGCGACCATCGTCGGGGCAGCGTCGGGCGGCACCGCCTCGGCGATCATCCTGTACGAGGCAGCGCTCGGCCTCGGCATCGCCGTCGGTCCCCTGGTCGGAGGCCTGCTCGGCTCGGTGAGCTGGCGCGGCCCGTTCTTCGGCGTCACGACCCTGATGGCCGTCGCGTTCATCGCCATCGTCGCCCTGCTGAAGACCGGCAGCCTCGAGAAGCCCACGCCGACGAAGCTCTCCGCACCCTTCCGCGCCCTGACCCGTCCGGCACTCGCCGCCCTCGCCGCGACCGCGCTGTTCTACAACATCGGCTTCTTCGTCCTGCTGGCGTACACGCCGTTCCCGCTCGGCTTCGGCGCGCTCGGCATCGGGTTCACGTTCTTCGGCTGGGGTGTCGGTCTCGCGATCACCTCGGTGTGGGTCGCCCCGATGCTCACCGCCCGCATGCGTCGCACCACCGTGCTGAAGGTCGCGCTGCCCCTGCTCGCGCTCGACCTGTTCGCCGCGGCCCTCGTCGTGCGCTCCCAGGTCGGGCTGATCATCTGCGTCGTCATCGGTGGCCTCGTGCTCGGCGTCCTGAACACCGTGCTCACCGAGTGCGTCATGGAGGCCACCGACCTCCCCCGCTCCGTCGCTTCGAGCGCCTACTCCGCCGTCCGCTTCATCGGCGGCGCCATCGCCCCGCCCGTCGCGACCCTGCTCGCCGACGCGTACTCCCCCTCGGCCGCCTACGTCTTCGCGGGTGCATCCGTCGCGGTCGCCTTCGTCGTGATCCTCTGCACCACCAGGGTCCTGCGCCGCGTCGACGACGGTCCCGAGCCGGAGCGCATCGAGGCCGAGGCCATCACCGCCGGCGAAATGGCCTAGCCGCCGGGGTGCGGGGGGCCTTCCCCCTTCCCCACTTCTCCACGAACGGGCGAAATGCCGGAGTGTCCCCCGTGGGCACCCCGGCATTTCGCCCGTTCGTGCGTCCGCGCGGGGGCTCGCTCGCCCCCTGTTGCACGCTCCACCCGCGAGCGGGCGAAATGCCCGGCCTCGACCGCAGAGGGACCCCGGCATTTCGCCCGCTCGCGCGGGGCTGGCCAGAACCGTGCGGCAGGCGGGGTAGAGAGCGACCGCCTGGAGGCGCGGGGCGGCCTGCCGGGGTCACCACGGGCCTCCAGGCGGTCGCCTGCACTGCATGCGGCTCGCGTCGCGGACGAGCGGGCGAAACATCCGGGTGCGCCCGCAGGGCAACCGCGGCATTTCGCCCGCTCGGCTGGACGCGGGCGGGCGGAGCCACGACCGCAAGGCGCCGTCGGCGAGCGGGCGGAATACCGCGGTCCGTCCGCAGGGCGACCGCGGCATTTCGCCCGCTCGTGGTGAGGAGGCGGGAGCGGGCGGGATCGGCGCGGCAGGCGGGGTGAAGGGCGACCGCCTGGAGGCGCGGGGCGGCCTGCCGGGGTCGCCACGGGCCTCCTGGCGGTCGCCTGCACCGCATGCGGCTCGCGTCCCGGACGAGCGGGCGGAACGTCCGGGTGCCTCCGCAGGGCGACCGCGGCATTTCGCCCGCTCGCGGAACGGGCGGACACGGTCGGGCACGGGTGGGACGATGCAGCGGCACGTACGGGAGGCACGCGGGGCGGGAATAGGATCGAGGACATGGCAACCGCGAATGACCGCCTCGTCTGGATCGACTGCGAGATGACCGGCCTCGACCTCGAGGTCGACGAACTCGTCGAGGTGGCCGTGGTCATCACCGACTTCGACCTCGAGCCAGTGCACCCCGGCTTCGACATCGTCATCAAGCCGGACCAGTCGGCGCTCGACAACATGAACGAGTTCGTGACGAACATGCACGTCACCTCGGGGCTCATCGACGAGATCCCGAACGGCGTGAGCCTGGCGGACGCCGAGTACCAGGTGCTCGAGTACATCCTCCAGCACGTCCCCGCCGAGGGCTCCGCCCCCCTCGCCGGCAACACCATCGGCACCGACCGTGCGTTCCTGTCGAAGTACATGCCGCGGGTCGACGGGCACCTGCACTACCGCAGCGTCGACGTGTCGAGCATCAAGGAGCTCTGCCGCCGCTGGTTCCCCCGCGTGTACTTCAACGCGCCGGAGAAGCACGGTGGGCACCGGGCCCTCGCGGACATCCTCGAGTCGATCCGCGAGCTCGAGTACTACCGCCGCGCCGGCTTCGTCGCCGAGCCCGGCCCGAGCACCGACGACGTGCGGGCCGTGCAGGCCGACGTCGTGGCGAAGTGGGAGTCGCGGCTGGCGCAGCCCGCGGCCGAGTAGCGACACGGGTGGTCCGCACCCCGTCCCGCATGTACTACTATTGAGTGGTCGCGCCGGTCCGTCGGTTCGAACATGGTGGATATAGCTCAGTTGGTAGAGCGCCTGGTTGTGGTCTAGGAGGTCGCGGGTTCGAGACCCGTTATTCACCCCAGTCGAGGGAGAGTCCTGTTGCGTGTGACGCAACCGGGGCTCTCCCTCAGTGTTTGTCAGGGCGCCTCCGGCGCCGAGCGGCTTCGCCGCGAGTGGTGAGCCGCGAGTGGTCAGCGCGGTGTGGGACGATCCACCCGTGATGGAGATGTCCGCCGACGCGTTCGAGCAACTCGTGACCGACGAACTCGACCTGCTCCCCGACGAGATGGTCGACGGGCTCGACAACGTGGTGTTCGTCGTCGAGGACGAACCGGAGAACGGCGAAGAGCTCTTCGGCGTGTACGACGGCATCGCGGCCACCGAGCGAGGGCAGTACGGCTTCGGCGAGCTGCCCGACCGCATCGTGGTGTTCCGCAAGCAGCACCTGGCCGAGTGCGACACCGTCGAGGAGCTCAAGGACGAGGTGCACACCACCCTCGTGCACGAGATCGGCCACTTCTACGGCATCGACGACGAGCGGCTGCACGAGCTCGGCTGGGCGTAGCGGCCAGCGACGCGCCCGCGCACCCGCCCACGCCCCTCAGAACCGCGTCGGCCCCACCTCGTGGTACTGCTCCCACGCCCCCACCGGCCCCCGCCCGTGCAGCGCGTACTCCCCCACCATCCGCTCCTTGTAGACCGCCGGGTTGTGCGACGCCACCACCCGGGCGTTCCGCCAGTGCCGGTCCAGCGCACGCGTCCGGTCGGCAGCGGACGCCCCGCCGACCTCGAAGAGCTCGGACGCCGACCGCACCACCCGCGGCCCGATCTCGACCTGCGCCTGATACACGGCGTGCTCGGCCGCGTCGAGCAGCACGCGGTCGACACCGACCCCGGGCTCGTTCGTCGCGACGACCCCGTCGAGCAGCCCGGCGGCGGCGACGACGAGTGACCGGGCGGTGAACGCCCCGGCCGACAGCCGCCCGAGCACCGAGAGCACCTGCGGGTCCTCCCCCGGCACGGCCGCGTTGGCGTGGATGTACGTGCGGGTCCGTGGTCGCACGAAGGTCACGGCATCGTCGGACACGGCCTGCCCGATCCCGGCGAGGACCGCCAGCAGGTACAGCTGGTAGAAGGCCTGGATGTGCGACAGCGGAGCGTCCCGGTACGCCGACACCACCGACGGGTCGACCGACACCCCGTCGAACACGGTCGTGCCGGACGCGGTCAACCGCTGCCCGAACCCGTCCCAGTCGTCGATGCTCGTCACGCCCGGCGCGGAGGCGTCGACGGCGAACGTCACGCGCTCCCCGTCGCGGTCCGCCGCCAGGTAGATCCAGTCCGCGTAGAGCGTGCCGGTCGAGTAGTACTTCCGCCCGTCGAGGCGGAGGGAACCACCAGCCGGCGTCACCGTCGTCGAGATGTCGGCCAGGGTCGTCCCGGTCCGCTCGGAGGTCGCGTTGCCGACGATCGCTCCGTCGACGATGCGCTGGAGCCACTCGTCCCGGCCGGCGGACGATGGCCGCAGCAGCACCAGTTCGGTGTACCCGAAGTGTCCCCGCCACAGGTGCGCGATGTTCGAGTCCGCCGCCGCCAGGTCCGCCACCAGGTGCGCGAGTTCGACCAGCGTCACGCCGAAGCCCCCGCGGTCCTCCGGCACCCGCAACCGCCCGAACCCCGCGTCGGCGAGCGCCCGGACCTCGGCGTGCGGCAGCGGCCGGTCGCCGGGCTTCCCGGACGCGAGCTCACGCTCGACCGCGCCGTCACGGATGGTCGCGAACACGGGCGCGAAGCGTTCGCGCAGGGTCGCCAGACGGTCGGCCGGGAGGCCCGTCACGGCTCCGTCGGTCATCATCGCGGCCGTCATGCGGGCACCTCCACCGCACGGGTCGCGTCGTCCGGGTGGGTCGCGGTCGCGCCGGCACCGCCCGAGAACGCCCCGCGCCACTGCCGGGCGGGGTGCGAGTCCGGCAGCTGTGCGTGGCCGAAGAGCTTCTCGCGCAGGGTGCCCTCGCGGTACTCGGACTGCATCAGTCCGCGCTCCTGCAGGGTCGGCGCGATGTGGTCGACGAACTCCTCGTACGAGCCGGGCAGCGTCCAGTTGATGACGTTGACGCCGTCGACGCCCACCCGCTGCCAGTCGGCGAGCTCGTCGGCGATCTGCTCCGGCGTGCCGACGACCCGGGCGCGGAGCTTGGCGGACAGCCGGGCGAGGTCGGCGATGGTCGGTTCGCGGTCCCCGGCGGCCTCGCGGAGCCACTGCAGGTGCGACTGTCCGGCGCGGGTGCGGACCTCGGAGAGCGGGGTGTCCGGGTCGAGGGGCTCGCCGGTGTCCGGGTCGAAGCCGAGGTTCGAGTGCACCAGGAACCCGTCGGCGGCCAGGTACTCGTCGATCTCCGCTTCCTTGGCCCTTGCTTCGGCCTCGGTGGAGCCGGTGACGAAGGTCAGGCCGAGGAAGAAGGCGATGTCGTCCCGCTGCCGGCCGGCTGCCTCGGCCAGGTCGCGGGTCTCGCGGATGAGCTGTTCGGTGGCGTCCCGGTTCGAGGTCAGGATGAACTGGGCCTCGGCGTTCCGCGCGGCGAAGGCACGGCCGGCCGGCGACGACCCGGCCTGGAACAGCACCGGGGTCCGCTGCGGCGACGGTGCCGACAGGTGCGGGCCCTGCACGTCGTAGCGCTTGCCGTGGTGGTCGATGCGGTGCACCCTGTCGGGGTCGGCGTAGCCACGGACCGGGTCCTTCAGCACGGCGCCGTCCTCCCACGAGCCCTCCCAGAGCTTCGCGCAGACCTCGAGGTACTCCTCGGCCCAGACGTAGCGCTCGTCGTGCTCCTCGAGCCGGTCGGCGCCGAAGTTCCGGGCGGCGCTGTCGAGGGCGCTCGTGACGACGTTCCAGCCGATGCGGCCCCGGGTGATGTGGTCGAGCGTGGAGACCTTGCGCGCGAAGTCGAACGGGTGCGCCTGGATGACACTCGAGGTGAACGCGAGCCCGAGGTGCTCGGTCGACACCGCGAGCGCGGAGAGCAGCACGGAGGGGTCGTTCGAGGGGATCTGCAGTCCCTCGCGCAGGTTGGTCGAGTAGTCGCCGCGACCGGGGCCGTAGGTCCCGACGACGTCGGCGAAGAACATGGCGTCGAACTTGCCGCGCTCGAGGGTCCTCGCCAGGTCGGTCCACAGCGTCACGTCGTCGAAGTCCGCCTGCCGGGCGTCGGGGTGCCGCCACAGGCCGTGCTGGATGTGCGAGGTCGTGTTCATGACGAAGGCCGCGAAGCGCAGCGGGCGGTTCGGTGCATCGCTCATGTGTCCCATCGTGGTCGGCGGGCACCGCCCGACGACAGCGACGTGACCTCCCGTTACGCGCGGTGTTCCCCGCGGCCCTGGACGCGACCATGCTCCTGAGGCATGCCGAGCCAGACCACCGTCACCGCGCCTCCAGGCCGTCCCGCCGCACCGTCGACCAGCGCGACCCGTCGTCGGGTCGCCCTCGCGTCGTTCGTCGGGACGACCGTCGAGTACTACGACTTCTACCTCTACGCGACGGCCTCGGCGCTGGTGTTCGCTCCGACGTTCTTCCCGTCCGTGACGCCGGCCGTCGGGGTCATCGCGTCGTTCGCGACCTACGGCGTCGGGTTCGTGGCGCGGCCGCTCGGCGGTGTGATCGCCGGCCACCTGGGCGACCGGATCGGGCGGAAGAAGCTGCTCGTCGCGTCGCTGGTGCTGATGGGCATCGCGTCCACGTTGATCGGGGTCATCCCGTCCGCCGCGACCATCGGGGTCGGCGCCGTCGTGGCGCTCGTGTTCCTGCGGCTGCTGCAGGGCGTCGCGGCCGGTGCGGAGTGGGGCGGCTCGGCGCTGCTGTCCGTCGAACACGCGCCGGAACGGCACCGGGGGCTGTTCGGGGCGTTCACGCAGATGGGGTCGGCCGGTGGGATGCTCCTGGCGACCGGGGTCTTCACGCTCGTGCGGTCCCTGCTCGGCACCGAGGCGTTCCTGGCCTGGGGCTGGCGGCTGCCGTTCCTGTTCTCGGCGGTGATCGTGGCGGTCGGGCTCGTCATCCGGCTCGGTGTGCAGGACGCCCCGGTGTTCCAGGAGCTGCGCGCCTCCGGTGGGGTCGAACGGTTCCCGGTGTGGCAGGCGATCCGGCAGCACCCGCGGTCGATCCTGGTGACGGCGGGCCTGCGCCTCGTGCAGCCGGCGCTGTACTCGATCCTGACGACGTACTCGCTGACCTACCTCGGCAACGTGCGGGGGCCATCGGGCTCGGACGCGGGGCTGCAGGCCGTGCTCGTGATCTCGGCGGTGTCGCTCGTGTCGACGCCGTTCTGGGGGTGGCTGTCGGACCGGGTCGGGCGGCGGGTGCTGACGATCTGGTCGGCGGTGGGCATCGCGGTGCTCATCTGGCCGTTCTTCGCGTTCCTCGACGCCGGGCCGCTCGTGCTGCTGCCGCTCGTGGCGCTGATCGGGATGTGCGTGTTCCACGACAGCATCTACGGGCCGCAGGCGGCGTGGTTCGCGGAGCAGTTCCCGACCGGGCGGCGGTACTCGGGGATGTCGCTCGGGTACCAGATCGGGTCGATCTTCTCGGTGGGGCTGACGCCGCTGCTGGCCGCGGTGTTCGTGCAGCTCGGGGGTGGCTCGCCGTGGATCCTGTGCGGGTACCTCGGGGTGTACGCGGTGCTGACGATCGTGGCGGCGGTGTTCGCGGTGGATCCGCGGGCGGTGGCGCGGCGGGAGGCGCGGGCGGGCGCGGGGGCGGGCGCGGGCGCGGGCGGCGCGGGCGGGGCGGGCGGTGCGGGCGCGGGCACGGCGGGCTGAGGTTTCGCGCTGGGCGACAGTTCTCGCCTTCCGGAGGCCGTGCGGTGTCGCTCAGCGCGAATCCTCGGTGCCGCCACGTGCCGCCACGTGCCGCCGCGTGCCGCCACGTGCCGCCGCGGGGCGGTGCGGGGCGCCGCGGGCCCGCGGCGCGCTACGTCCGCAGGACCACGTCGGCCAGGGCGGCCGGGTCCTCGGCGGCGATGAAGGCCTGCTCCTGCGCGGCCCAGCGGTCCCACTCGCGCGCGAAGACCTCGCCGTCGCGGCCGATCGCCCGGTCCCACCGCACGGCGTCGTCGGCCTCGAGCCACACCCGCAACGACGCCAGCGGTGCCGACGCCTGCGACAACGCCCCGCACCCCTCGACCACGATCGCCAGGTCGGGGTCCACCGACGCCCAGCCCGCGGGCGCATCGGCCGCCCAGTCCCAGCGTCGGTACCCGCTCGGCGCTCCGAGGACGTCGGTCACCACGGCATCGGCAGCCGCACGCAGGCCGTCCCACCCCGGGTACACGTCGTCCAGGTGCACGAGCTGCGCGCCGAGCTGCTCCGCGACCTGTGCTCCGAGGGTGGTCTTGCCCGTGCCGGACCGGCCGTCGATGAGCACGACGGCGCGCCGGCCCGTGGCACCGGCGACTCCGGCAGCAGCAGCGGCCAGACCGGGGGCGAGGTCACCGGCGGTCGTGCCCGTCGGGCCCGTCGTGGCCGTCGGGCCCGACGTGGCCGTCGCGCCTATCGCGCCCGTCGTGCCCGTCGCGCCCGTCGCGGCCGTCGCGCCGTCGCCGGCCGACGTCTCCGTCGGCCGGTCGGTGCCCGTCGTGCCGGCTGCGCGCTCCGTGTCAGGCACGCCACGTCCCCACGCTCACCGCGACCGCGATCGACACCACACCGATGCCGACCAGCACCGCCACCATCGCCCACTCCGGCCCGGCGAACCGTGCGACCCGCGCCCAGGTCCGCCGTCCAGGAGCACCGAACCCCCGCGACTCCATCGCCACCGCCAACGTCGTCGCCCGGCGCAACGCGAGCACGAGCAGCGCGAACGCCATCGTCGCCCCGCGTCGCAGCCGTCCGGAGTCGGCCAGCCCTCGGGCACGTCGCGCCATCGCGAGCTGTCGCCAGTCGTCGACGAGCAAGGTCATCATCCGGACAGCGGCGAGCGCGCCGAGCACGAAGCGCGCGGGCAGCCGGAGCACCTGCGCGAGCCCGTCGGCCAGGTCGGTCGGGTCGACCCGCACGAAGAGCGCGATGGCTGGCACCCCCACCGCGAGGACCCGGAGCGCCGTCGCCAACGCGAGCGTCAGTGACCCGTCGGTGACGTGCGCGAACCCGAGGTCGAACCACTCCCGACCCGAGGGTCTGCCGTACAGCGCGATGCTCACCGCCGTCAGCGGCACCGCGAGGAGCACCGGTGCGAGTCGGAGCAGCAGGGTCCGGACCGGCAGGCGCAGGAGCGGCAGGAGTGCGAGTTCGAGCGCCAGGGCGACGGCGGCGGAGACGACGTCGAGGCTGAGCACCAGGCAGACGCCGAGGGCGAGCACACCGATCAGCGACGCGACCGGCTGGACACCGGGGATGCCGGTCGCGCGGGCCGGCAGCGGTCGTCGCACGGGGTTCGTCCGGGCGGGTCGGTCCGCCGCGTCCGACGCGTCCGTGCGGTCGGTCGTGCGGTCGGCCGTGTCGGTCCGGTCTGGAGGCCCGGGGCGGCTTCCGACTGTCGGCCCGGTCTCCGGGATGGTCGCGTTCGACGGCCCCTGGTCGCTCCCGACGGACCGGGCGCCGTCCGGCCCGAGCACGACCTCGTCGGCGTCGAGTGCCCGGACGAGGTCGCGGTCGTGGGTGACCGCCACCACCGCGGTGCCGGCGTCGGCGAGGGCCCCGAGCCGCCCGACGACGGCCTGCCACGTGGCACGGTCCTGCCCGGAGGTCGGCTCGTCGAGCACGACGACCGGCGGCCGGGCCGCGATGACCGAGGCGATCGCGAGTCGTCGTTGTTCGCCCCCGGACAGCGTGAAGGGGTTGGCGTCGGCCAGGTGTGCGAGCCCGAACTCATCGAGCAGCGCGGTGGCTCGTTCGGCGGCGTCCGGCGCACCGAGTGCTCGGGGTCCGGCCTCGATCTCCTCGCGGACGGAGCGGGCGACGAACTGGTGCTCGGGGTCCTGGAACACCGTGCCGATCCGGGCGGCGAGTTGACGGCTCGTCCAGGCGTGGGGCGCTGCGCCGATGCCGTCGGCGAGGGCGTCCGTGGCGTGGAGCTCACCGGCTGCCGGTGGGAGCAAGCCCGCGAGGGTCAGCCCGAGCGTCGACTTGCCGACGCCGTTCGGTCCGGTGACGGCGAGGACCTGCCCGGCCCGGAGCCCGAGGTCGATGCCGTTCCCGACCGGTTGCTTCCCCCGTGCCGTGCCGAGCCCCCGGGCGTCGAGCAGTACCGCTGCCCCCTGGTCACGCTCCCCCGCGCCGACCCCCTCGCCAGGTTCCCCCTCGCCGAGCGGGCGGAATGCCGCGGTCACCCCACCGGACGCCCCGGGCATTTCGCCCGCTCGTCCGGCCGACGTTCTTTCACGCGCCTCCTCGCCGGGCTCCCCCTCGCCGAGCGGGCGGAATGCCGCGGTCGCTCCGCCGGACGCCCCGGGCATTTCGCCCGCTCGTCCGCGCGCGCGCCGCCGCCGGGCAGAACCACGCGCCGGCTCGGCACCGGGCACCCAGACCCCGGCCGCCGTGAGCACCTCGCCGTAGTCCGCCAGCACCCGGGCCGGCGGACCGTCCGCGACCACGCCGCCGCCCGGTTCGAGCAGCACGAGCCGATCGACCAGGTCCAGCCAGGTGCCGATCCGGTGCTCCACCACGAGCAACGTCGCCCCGGTCTCGTCGAGCAGTGCCCGGACGGCGTCGTGCACCTGCGCCACGCCGTCCGGGTCGAGGTTGGCGCAGGGTTCGTCGAGCACGAGCGCACCCGGCCGCATCGCGAGCACGCCCGCGAGCGCCAACCGCTGCCGCTGCCCACCGGACAGCTGCGCGGTGGAGCGGTCGAGCGGCAGGTCGAGGCCGACGACGTCGAGCGCCGTCCGCACCCGGTCCCAGGTCTCGTCGCGGGGGACGCCTGCGTTCTCGCAGCCGAAGGCCACGTCGTCGCCGACGCGGGACATCACCGTGTGTGCCTCGGGGTCCTGCATGACGAGACCGACACGCCCGCGGACCGCGCGGGGGTCGGCCTCGTCGACCAGGAGTGTCCCCTGCACCGAAGCAGCGGTGTCGTCCGAGGCGTCGGGCTCGTCGGGGAGCACGCCGGCGACGGCTCGCAGGAGGGTCGACTTGCCGGCACCGGACGGCCCGACGACGGCGACCCGCTCCCCCGGCGAGACGGTCAGGTCGACGTCACGGACGGCCCAGGCGTCGCGCTCCGGGTACCGCCAGCCCCAGCCGCGGAACACGATGCGCGCCCCGCGGACGCCGGCACCTGCGCCGGCGTCGCCGCCGGTGGAAGGGGACGTCGCCGACGGAGCGGGCACGGTCACACCAGGGCGCGGGGTTCGCGACGGCTGTGCTCGCGGCCGGCCGCGAAGGACGACAGCACCCCGGTGCGGGCGAGTGCCCGGACGATGAGCCACGAGCCCGCCCCCGCGATCACCGCACCGGAGATGACCGCACAGATCACGTACACGACCTTGAAGGCGACGTCGAGCCCCGGGTACCAGAGGACGGTGTCGTTGATGCCGAGCGCGAGTCCGGCCGCGGCACCGGCGAGCACGACGACCGGCAGGCGGTAGACGCGGTACAGGAACAGCGCGAGGACGATCTCGGCGCCGAGACCCTGGACGAGTCCGGCCTCGAGCGTGAGCCATCCCCACTGGGTGCCGAACAACGCCTCGACCGAGGCGGCGACCATCTCGCCGTAGAGCACGGCGCCGGGCTTGCGGACGACGATCGCGACGATCGGGCCGGCGAGCAGCCAGACCCCGCCGAACAGGGCCTTCGTGCCGGGAAGCACGAGGTCCATGACGGCGCTGATGGGTTCGTAGCCGAACTCCCAGAGCCGGAAGACGACTCCGAGGGCCACCGCGAGGACACTCGCGACGACGATGTCGACGACCCGCCAACGCAGCGATCGCCGTGGGGCGGTGGTGACGGTTGTGGACGTGCCTGAAGGCATGCTGCTGACTCCTCCCTGCGCCGGCATGATCCGGATCAGGTTCGACGGTCGGAGCGCCGATCGCTCCCTCTCAGCCCGGCGGTCCCGGACTCCCGTGTGTGTGCCAGCAGTCTAGACGCGGTCGCGACCGCGTGACGGACGGGAGGCCCGTGGCGGCGTCGCCACGGGCCTCCCGTCCGTCAGGTGGTCACTTCTTGAGCGCGCGCACCAGCTTGCGGAGGACACGCCCGGCCACCCACACGAAGGGGATGCCCACGACGATCAGCGAGATCGGGTTCGGCTCGAACACGAGGTCCTTGCCCGGACGGCGGACGTAGGCGCCGACGGGGGCCGACAGGCCGCCGCCACCGCCGCCACCGTTCTCGTCGTCCCCACCGCCACCGAAGCCGAACCAGCTGACGGACACGGGGATGAGGGTCTGGTCGCCGACCTCGACGGGTTCTCCGTAGTTCGTGGAGACCCCGAGCGGGCGGACCTGGTCTGCGATCTTCGAGACGATGTTGGCCATGCGCGCGACGCTACTCGTCCGTTCCTCCACAGGCCGCGGGGCGCATCACGCATCCACAGCTGGGGCTTGTCTGCGGACGCGGACGAGCGCCACCGATATGTTGGCCGCACCCACACCTGGAGGACCGTTTGCACACCTGGCCCGGAAACCCGTACCCGCTCGGGGCGACCTACGACGGGAGCGGCACGAACTTCGCGCTGTTCTCCGAGGTCGCCGAGCGCGTCGAACTCTGTCTGTTCGATTCCGACGGCAACGAAGAATGCGTCCGCCTGCTCGAGGTGGACGCCTACGTCTGGCACGCGTACCTCCCCAACATCGGCCCCGGGCAGGAGTACGGCTTCCGCGTGCACGGCTCGTACGACCCGGACTCCGGCGCGCGCTGCAACCCGTCGAAGCTCCTGCTCGACCCGTACGCCAAGGCGACGAGCGGCGAGATCGACTGGGACCAGTCGCTCTTCTCGTACACGTTCGGCGACCCGGACTCGACCAACGACGAGGACTCCGCGTCGCACATGATGAAGGGCGTCGTGATCAACCCCTTCTTCGACTGGCAGGGTGATCGCCCGCCGCGCACGCCGTACGGCGAGACCGTCATCTACGAAGCGCACGTCAAGGGGCTCACGGAGACCCACCCGGACGTGCCGGAAGAGCAGCGCGGCACCTACGCCGGCGTCGCCCACCCCGCGGTCATCGAGCACCTGCAGCGCCTCGGCATCACCACGCTCGAGCTCATGCCGGTGCACCAGTTCGTGAACGACTCGACCCTGCAGGACAAGGGGCTGTCGAACTACTGGGGCTACAACACCATCGGTTTCTTCGCGCCGCACTCGGCGTACTCGTCGTCGGGCGACCAGGGCCAGCAGGTCCAGGAGTTCAAGACGATGGTGCGCGAGCTGCACCGCGCCGGCATCGAGGTCGTCCTCGACGTCGTCTACAACCACACCGCCGAGGGCAACCACCTCGGCCCGACGCTGTCGTTCCGCGGCATCGACAACGCGGCCTACTACCGCCTGGTCGACGACGACAAGAAGTTCTACATGGACTACACGGGCACGGGGAACTCGCTCAACGTCGGGCACCCGCACTCGCTGCAGCTCATCCTCGACTCGCTCCGCTACTGGGTGACCGAGATGCACGTCGACGGGTTCCGCTTCGACCTCGCCTCGGCGCTGGCCCGCGAGTTCTACGAGGTCGACCGGCTGTCGGCCTTCTTCGAACTGGTGCAGCAGGACCCGATCGTGTCGCAGGTCAAGCTCATCGCCGAGCCGTGGGACGTCGGCCCCGGTGGCTACCAGGTCGGCAACTTCCCGCCCCAGTGGTCCGAGTGGAACGGCAAGTACCGCGACACCGTCCGTGACTTCTGGCGCGGCGAATCGTCGACGCTCGGCGAGTTCGCCTCCCGGATCTCCGGCTCGGCCGACCTGTACGAGCACGACGGCCGCACGCCCAAGGCGAGCATCAACTTCATCACCGCGCACGACGGCTTCACGCTGTACGACCTGGTGGCCTACAACGAGAAGCACAACGAGGCCAACGGCGAGGACAACAACGACGGCGAGAGCCACAACCGGTCGTGGAACTCCGGCGCCGAGGGCCCGACCGACGACGAGTCCGTGAACGCCCTGCGGCTGCAGCGTCGCCGGAACTTCCTGGCGACCCTGCTCCTGAGCCAGGGTGTGCCGATGATCGCGCACGGCGACGAGCTCGGCCGGTCGCAGTCCGGCAACAACAACGTCTACGCGCAGGACTCCGAGCTCAGCTGGATCGACTGGGACAGCGCGGACGAAGACCTCATCCAGTTCACCGCCGACGTGGTGAAGCTGCGGCACGACCACCCCACGTTCCGCCGGACCCGGTACTTCAACGGCCGTCCGGTTCGTCGTGGCGAAGGCGAGCCGCTGCCCGACGTGGTCTGGCTGACCCCCTCGGGTGACGCCATGGACCCCGAGGACTGGGACTCCGGCTTCGGCAAGAGCGTCGGCATGTACCTGAACGGCGAGGGCATCCGCGGACGCGACGCCCGTGGTGAGCGCGTCACCGATGTCGGCTTCATCACGTACTTCAACGCCCACGACGACGTCGTGACGTTCACGCTCCCGCCCGAGGAGTACTCCCCCGGCTGGACCGTCCGGATCGACACCGCCGACCCCGGCGCCCGCGACGAGGTGCTCGACGCGGGCACCCCGCTCGACGTCCCCGCCCGGTCGATGATCGTGCTGCGTGCGGAGCCCGACCACGAGGTCACGAGCACCCCGGTCGACGCCGAGCAGGACGGCGCCCCCGAACCGGACGCCCCGCAGGACGCCGTCACCCCGGTGAACCCGGCCGGTTCCACCGCACCGAGCGGAACCGCCCGATGACCGCCGGAACGCCCGGCGCCGCGAACCGCGTCCCCGCGTCGACGTACCGGCTGCAGGTCTCGGCCGACTTCGACCTCGACGCCGCACGCGACCTGGTGGACTACGTGCACGACCTCGGCGCCGACTGGCTGTACCTGTCGCCGGTGCTGCAGGCCGAGTCCGGGTCGAACCACGGCTACGACGTGGTCGACCACACGCGGGTCGACACCGACCGCGGAGGCGACCAGGCGATGCGGGCGTTGGCCGAGGCCGCGCACGCCGTCGGCCTCGGGGTCATCGTCGACGTGGTGCCGAACCACGTCGGCGTCGCGACCCCCGAGTCGAACCCGTGGTGGTGGTCCCTGCTCGAACTCGGGCAGGGCTCGCCCGTGGCCTGGGCCTTCGACGTGGACTGGGAAGCCGGCGACGGCAGGCTCCGGGTCCCCGTGCTCGACGACCGGCTGCTCGACGCGATCACGCTGGACACGTCCGACGCCGAGCGTCCGGTGCTCCGCGTCGGCGAGACCGCCTACCCCACCGCACCCGGAACGGTGCACGACGGCGACACCGTCGAGACCGTGCACGACCGCCAGCACTACGCGTTCGTGCACTGGAAGCGTGCCGACCACGACCTGAACTACCGCCGGTTCTTCGCGGTGAACACCCTCGCGGCGATCCGCGTCGAGGAGCCCGAGGTCTTCGCGGCCTCGCACGGGGTCATCGGTGGCTGGTTCCGCGACGGACTCGTCGACGGACTGCGCATCGACCACCCGGACGGGCTGTACGACCCGGCGGGCTACCTGCAGGACCTGGCGGAGCTGACCGGCGGGGCCTACACCCTCGTCGAGAAGATCCTCGAGCCCGGCGAACAGCTGCCGAGCTCGTGGCCGGTCGACGGCACCACCGGGTACGACGCCCTCGGGGTGCTCGACCGCGTGTTCATCGACCCCGCGGGTGAACAGGCGCTGACCGCGGCGTCGGGCGCCGAACCGACCGACTGGCAGCAGCTCACGCACGACACCCGACGGGGCATCGCGGACGGCATCCTCGGCAGCGAGGTCGAGCGGCTCGCACGCCTGCTCGCGCCGAGCGCCGTGACGGAAACGATCACGCACGAGCGGCTCGTCGACGCGGTCGCCGAGATCGTGGCCTCGTTCGACGTGTACCGCACGTACCTGCCCGAGGGCGCCCACCACCTCATCACCGCGCTCGAGCGTGCCGCCGAGGCCCGACCGGACCTCGACGACGTCATCGACCGGATCGCACCGGCACTCGTCGACCCGACGAACGCGGCGGCGGTCCGACTGCAGCAGACCAGCGGCATGGTGATGGCGAAGGGCGTCGAGGACACGGCGTTCTACCGCACCTCGCGCCTGTCGTCCCTGAGCGAGGTGGGCGGCGACCCGAGCGTCTTCGCGGTCTCGGTGGCGGACTTCCACCAGGCACAGCGCGAACGGCTCGGCAGCTGGCCGCACACCATGACGACGCTCACCACCCACGACACCAAGCGCAGCGAGGACACCCGCGCCCGCATCGCCGTGCTGGCCGAGCTCGGCGAGGAGTGGGCCGCCACGCTCGAGCGTCTGCAGTCGCTCGTGCCGTTGCAGGACCGTGTGTTCGCCGACCTGCTCTGGCAGGCGATCGTCGGCGCCCGGCCCGCCAGCCGGGAGCGTCTGCACGCCTACGCCGAGAAGGCCTCCCGCGAAGCCGGTGACAGCACAACCTGGACCGAGCCCGACGAGGCGTTCGAGCAGCAGATGCACGCGATCGTCGACGCCGCGTTCGACAACCCGGACGTGGTCGCCGTACTCGACGCCCTCGACGAGCAGATCGACGCCGCCGGGTGGTCGAACGGTCTCGCCCAGAAACTCGTCCAGCTCACCGCCCCGGGCGTCCCCGACGTCTACCAGGGCACCGAGTTCTGGGACCGCTCGCTCGTCGACCCCGACAACCGTCGTCCGGTCGACTACGCCGAGCGGCGCCACGTGCTCGCCGAACTCGACGGCCCGGACGACGACGGCCCCGAGGACCTGCCGGCCATCGGCATCGACGGTGCCGCGAAGCTCCTGGTCACGACCCGTGCACTGCGCATCCGTCGGGACCACCCGGAGCTGTTCACCCGGTACCTGGAGCTCGAGGCCACCGGCAGCGCGGCCGACCACGTCATCGCGTTCGACCGCGGCGGTGCCGTGACGATCGCGACGCGTCTGCCGATCGGCCTCGACCGGGTCGGCGGCTGGGGCGACACGCTGGTGCACGCCGTCCCCGTCGAGCGCATCGACCTGCTCACCGGCCGACACGTCCCCGCCGACCGCGGGATCGCGCTGGCCGACCTGCTCACCACCTACCCGGTCGCGCTGCTCGTGCCCGCCGACGCGGTCGGTGCAGCCGGCCACGCCGACGCGGTGACCGCCGTGTCCGACGCGAGCGGTGCCTCCCGGCCCGCCGCCGACCGCACGACGGACGCCACCGAGACCGACGCGCAGGCCGAGATCGACATCCTGGAGGGTCACGCATGACCGCACCCGACCGTTACGCCGTCTGGGCGCCCGAGCCGGACCGGGTCCGGCTCGTCGTCGACGACGTCGAGTACCCGCTCACCAAGGGCGACGACGACTGGTGGTCCGCCGACGCCGTGATGCCGGTCGTCGGCGCACGCTACGGGTTCCGCATCGGCGACGACGACGCGGTCCGACCGGACCCGCGCAGCCGCTACCAGCCCGAGGGCGTGCACGGCCCGTCCGAGGTCGTCGACCCCGCACGGTTCGCGTGGACCGACGAGTCGTGGACCGGACGCCCGGCCCGCGGTGCCGTGATCTACGAGATGCACATCGGCACCTACACGCCCGAGGGCACGCTCGACGCCGCCGCCCAGAAGCTGGACCACCTGGTCGAGCTCGGGGTCGAGTTCGTCGAGCTGCTCCCCGTCAACGCCGTGAACGGCGAGTGGAACTGGGGCTACGACGGTGTCGGCTGGTTCTCCGTGCACGCCCCGTACGGCGGCCCGGACGCCTACGACCGGTTCGTCGACACGGCGCACGCGCTGGGGCTCGGGGTCATCCAGGACGTCGTCTACAACCACCTCGGACCGAGCGGCAACTACCTGCCGCTGTACGGCCCGTACCTGCTGGCCGGGCTCGGCAACACCTGGGGTGACTCGGTGAACGTCGAGCACCCCGAGGTCCGTCGGTACGTGCTCGACAACGTGCGCATGTGGTTCCGCGACCACCACGTCGACGGGCTCCGGCTCGACGCCGTGCACGCGATCCGCGACACCACCCGCCCGCACGTGCTGGCGTCGATGGCCGACGAGACCGACGCCTACTCGTCGTTCATCGGGCGTCCGCTGTCGCTCATCGCGGAGTCCGACCTCAACGACCCGGTGATGTTCCGGCCGCGCGAGGCCGCCGGGTACGGCCTCGCCGGGCAGTGGTCGGACGACTTCCACCACGCCGTGCACGTGGCGCTCACCGGCGAGACGAACGGCTACTACGCCGACTTCGCTCCGCTGTCGGCGCTGGCGAAGGTGTTCGAGGACGGCTTCTTCCACGACGGCACGTGGTCGTCGTTCCGCGGCAAGCGGCACGGCCGGCCGATCGACCGTGGCACCTCCCCCGTGACGGCCCTGGTCGTCGCGAACCAGAACCACGACCAGATCGGCAACCGCGCCGCCGGCGACCGGCTCGCCGCGACGCTCGACGACGAGGGGCTCGTGATCGCCGCGGCCCTGACCCTGCTCGGGCCGTTCACGCCGATGCTGTTCATGGGTGAGGAGTTCGCGGCCTCGACGCCGTGGCAGTTCTTCACCTCGCACCCGGAGCCCGAGCTCGGCAAGGCCACCGCAGAAGGGCGCATCGCGGAGTTCGCCGAGCACGGGTGGGACGAGTCAGCGGTGCCGGACCCGCAGGACCCGACGACGTTCACCAACTCCAAGCTCGACTGGGCCGACGTCAGCTCGGAGCGGGGCGCGGCGATCCTGCGTGCCTACCGGGTGCTCATCGCCCTGCGGCGCACCGACCAGGCGTTCGTCGACCACCGCTACGAGGCGAACGCCGTCCGCTTCAGCGAGGACCGCCGCTGGCTCGTGCTCACGCGCGGGCTGCTCGGCCCCGACGTGGCGCCGGTGCACGTCGTGGTGAACTTCGCCGACGACGCAGCCGAGGTCCCGGTGCCCGACGCCGTGGGCGAAGAGCTCTACGGCTTCGGCGCGACAGAGGTCGATGCTGGCGTCGTCCGGTTCCGCGGCCGCGGCGTGGTCGTGCTGCGCTAGCCGACCGCGGGCTGCGCGAGCCACCCGCTGGCAGCACACACGAACGGCGACGAACCCACTGGGTCCGTCGCCGTTCGTGTGTTCAGGCGCTCGCGTGTCCCCGGCGTCAGCCCGCGTGGTCGGCCACCGCGTGCGCGTTCTTCCGCACGGACGGCAGCTTGCGGTGGTCCTTCACCAGGGAGCGGGTCTCGCGGATCCGGCGGTCGATGCCCCACTTCGTCACGAGCGCCAGGCTCTCGCGCACGATGTTGCCGCTCATCTTCGAGACGCCGAACTCCCGCTCGGTGAACGTGATCGGGGTCTCCACGACCCGCAGCCCAGCCTCGAGGGCACGCCAGCACAGGTCCACCTGGAAGCAGTACCCCTTCGACGCGACCCCGGCGAGGTCGATCCGCTCGAACGCGCGCGACGTGAAGACCCGGAACCCGCCGGTCGCATCGCGCACCGCGATGCCCAGGGCGAGGCGGGTGTACAGGTTGCCCCCGCGGGAGAGCAGGAGCCGGTACCAGGGCCAGTTCTCGACCTTGCCGCCCTTGATCCACCGGGAGCCGAGCACCAGGTCGTTCGAGTCGGCGAGCTCGAGCATCCACGGCAGGTACTCGGGGTGGTGGGAGCCGTCGGCGTCCATCTCGACGAGCTTGGCGTAGCCGTGTTCCAGGCCCCACGCGAAGCCGGACAGGTACGCGCCGCCCAGGCCGTCCTTGACGGTGCGGTGCATGACGTGCACCCGGTCGGTCTCGCGGGCGATGGCGTCCGCGATGTCACCGGTACCGTCGGGTGAGTTGTCGTCGACGACGAGCACGTGCACGGAGTCGTCGGTCGCGGCCAACGTGCGCTCGACGATCGGCCGGACGTTCTCGGCTTCGTCGTAGGTCGGGATGATGACCAGGGTCTCGCTCATGGTGCTCCTCGTGCTCCACCCGAATGTACCGGGCCGTGGCTGCGCTCCTCCGCGGAGCGCGCTGCGAACACGGTCAGCGTGACCGGTCCTCGCCTGGACGTGGGCGGGGTGGACACGCACCGAGACGGACGGGAGGCCCGGTGCCAGCTGGCACCGGGCCTCCCGTCCGTCGGTCGGTTGCGTCTACGCGGGGCGCGACGACGGGGACACGTTCTTCGACGCGTCCCGTTCCGGGATGTCGCCGAGTGCCTCGTCGATCGCCGCGAGGGCGTCCGCGTCGAGCTTGACGCCGGCGGCCTTCACGTTGTCGGTGACCTGCTGCGGACGCGAGGCGCCGACGATGGCGCTCGCGACGTTCTCGTTCTGCAGGGTCCACGCGATCGCGAGCTGTGCGAGCGTGAGGCCGGCCTGGTCGGCGACGGGCTGCAGGCGCTGCACGGCTTCGAGGACCTCGTCGCGCATGAACCGCTTGATCATGTCCGCGCCGCCCTTCTCGTCCGTGGCACGCGAACCCTCGGGCAGGGGCTGACCCGGCTTGTACTTGCCGGTCAGGACGCCCTGCGCGATGGGCGACCAGACGATCTGCGACAGGCCGAGCTGCTTCGAGGCGGGGACGACCTCGCCCTCGATGACCCGCCACAGCATCGAGTACTGCGGCTGGTTCGAGATGAGCTGGAAGCCGAGCTCCTTGGCGAGTGCGGCACCGGCGCGGATCTGCTCGGCGGACCACTCGCTGACGCCGATGTAGAGCGCCTTGCCCTGGCGGACGACGTCGGCGAAGGCCTGCATCGTCTCTTCGAGGGGGGTCTCGTAGTCGTAGCGGTGTGCCTGGTAGAGGTCGACGTAGTCGGTCTGCAGTCGCTCGAGCGAGCCGTCGATCGACTCCATGATGTGCTTGCGGCTGAGGCCGACGTCGTTGTGTCCCTTCGGGCCGGTCGGCCAGTAGACCTTCGTGAAGACCTCGAGCGACTGGCGCCGCTCGCCCTTGAGCGCCTCGCCGAGGACGGTCTCGGCGGCAGTGTTGGCGTACGTGTCCGCGGTGTCGAACGTGGTGATGCCGGCGTCGAGCGCTGCCCGCACGCACTGGGTGGCGACGTCGTTCTCGACCTGCGAGCCGTGCGTCAGCCAGTTGCCGTAGGTGATCTCGGAGATCTTGAGTCCGGAGTTGCCCAGGTACCTGAATTCCATGGTCCCGACGCTACTGGAGTGAGCGCGCACGTGAGGGGTCCCGCGAGTGCCTGTCGGGGTGGGTGGCGTGGGGGCGTGCGCTTGGGTGGGTGGGTCCGAGGTCAGGTCAGGGTCAGGTCGGGGTCGGGTCGGGGTCGGTGGTCGGTGGTCGGTGGTCGGTGGTCGGTGGTCGGGACCGGGATACGCGAGCGGGCGAAATGCCACGGTGCTCTTGCCAGCCCACCCACACATTTCGCCCGCTCGCCCGGATGACCCCGGGCTGCGGCTTCCGTGCTCCCTGCCGTCGCCTCCACCCCGCGAACGGGCGAAACACCGCGGTGCGGTCGGCGGCGGGCGCGGTGTTTCGCCCGCTCACGGGGGCAACCGTCCCTCCACATGGGCGAGAGCGGGCAAGCCGTCCACAGAGGAGGCCCGAATCCCGTCCTCGGGGTCGGCTCGCCGTCACGCTGTGGAGATGACCGCAAGACGCCGACTCCCGATGGCACTCCGCGACGCTTCGTTCCGGGTACGGGATGCGCTGCACCGAGGCGTTTCGCGTGGCCGACTCGACGCTCGAGATCTCGTCCGCCCGTTCCACGGCGTCCGATCAGCGTTCCCACCGGAGTCCGTGGATGAACGAGCAAGGGCGCTCACTCCTCGACTCCGCCCCGATCAGGTCTTCAGTCACGTCACTGCGGCAGCGATCATCGGCGTCCCGCTCCCCCGCCGTCTCGAACGCGATCAGCGGTTGCACGTCACGACGATCGGTACCGACCAAGCGCTCCGGGTTCGCGGCACGGTCGGCCACCGAGCTCGGTACGGATCGGTCCGCGCGACGATCGCACGAGGAGTGCCGCTGACCACTCCGGCCGACACGTTCGTCGCACTGGGCTCGATGCTGACGCTCGACGAACTCATCGTCGCGGGCGACGCGCTCGTGGGGTGGCTCGGCTGGGCGACGCTCGACGAACTCGCCCAGGCCGTCCGACGACGACGCGGCATTCGCGGCATCGTGAAGCTCCGCCTCGCGCTCGATGAGATCCGGAGGGGATCTCGGTCTCCCGGAGAGACCCGGACGCGGCTGGCACTCGTCCGCTGCGGACTCCCGGAACCGGCGCTCAACCACGATGTCGTCGTCGACGGGCAGTGGATTGCATGTGTGGACCTCGCCTACCCCGATGCCAGGGTTGCGATCGAGTACGAGAGCGATCTGCACCGCACTGATCCAGCCACCTTCCGGAAGGACCTGACGCGCGGGGAGCACCTCAAGGACGTCGACTGGTGGCTCGTCAGAGCAACAGCAGACGACGTCGCGCATGGTGTCGACCGTTTCGTGCACCGCATCCGTCAGCTGCTCGAGGTCGGCGCCAGAGGTGCCCACGACACGCGGTTTGCGACACTTGGGTGAACAATGGTTGACGCTTCAACCAAAACGGTGCACACTGTCGTAGTATCAACTCGATGCAGGCGCATGGAACGCGTCGCACCGCAGACTCTCGTTCGGAAGAAGGACCACCATGACGCTCACCGCTGACACCGTTCCCGGCTACAAGACCGGCATCTGGAAGATCGACCCGACCCACTCCGAGGTCACCTTCTCGGTCCGCCACCTCGCCATCAGCAAGGTCAAGGGCAAGTTCGAGACGTTCGACGCCACCGTCGTTACCGCCGAGAACCCGCTCGAGTCGACCGTCGAGGCCAACATCGACGTCGCGTCGATCAACACCGGCCAGGAGCAGCGCGACCAGCACCTCAAGACGAGCGACTTCTTCCTCACCGAGGAGCACCCGCAGCTGACCTTCCGCTCGACGAGCATCGAGGCGAAGGGCGACGACCTGCACATTGCGGGCGACCTGACCCTGCGCGGCGTCACCAAGCCGGTCGTCCTCAAGGCCGAGCTCGGTGGCTTCACCACGGACGGCTACGGCCAGGTCAAGTTCGGTGCCGAGGCGACCACGAAGATCGACCGCACCGAGTTCGGTGTGAACTGGAACGCGGCGCTCGAGGCCGGTGGCTTCACGCTCGGCAACGACGTCACGATCAACCTCGACGTCCAGTTCGTCCTCCAGGCGGCCTGAGCCACCTCTGACTCAACGCCCGACTGAGGGCACCGAGCGGCACTCCCCGAACCCGAGAAGAACGCCCCGACTCCGCACGGAGTCGGGGCGTTCTTCGTTGTCGGCACCGCTCCCCCGACCACGAGCGGGCGAAACACCCTGGCCCTTCGTCCTGTCACGTCAGGCATTCCGCCCGCTCGACGATGCCGGGCGCCGAAGTCGACGCTGATCCCCGCAATCACGCCCACGCCGGCGCCCGTGCGCACGCCCACGCCCACGAGCGGGCGAAAGACCGTGAAGATCCCCGTGGCAGGCCGGACATTTCGCCCGCTCGCGCAACGAGGCGCGAGCACGCCCGGGACAGGGAGGCAGCGGGCACGAGCGGACGAGCGCACGAGCGCCCGAGCACCCGAGCACCCGAGCGCCCGCCCCCGCCCCCGCCCCCGCGTAACGTTGGCACGTGCGACGGCACCGAGGGGAATCCGCGCGCCGGACCCCGAGTTGCACGAGAAGCACCAACCACGAGCACGCCCGCACGACGAACAGGAGCACCACCATGGCCACCGACTGGATCGCGATGCAGGCCCTCGCGGCAGCCGAGTTCGGCCGCCGCGTCGCCGCCGTCACCGACTGGGACGCCCCCACCCCCGACTCCGAGTGGACCACCCGCGACCTCGTCGCCCACGTCGTCGACGAGCAGCGCTGGATCCCGAAGCTCCTGACCGGGTGCGACTACGCCCAGGCCCAGGCCGACCTCGAGCCGATCGGCGACGACCTGGTGGCCGAGTGGCACCGGTTCGCCACGGCGGCCAGCGACGCCTGGCGGAACGCCCCGCAGGACACCCCCGTGCACCTCAGCACCGACGTCGTCCCCGCCGCGCAGTACCTCACCGAGCAGACGAGCGACATCACGATCCACACGTGGGACCTCGCCCGGGCGACCGGCACCGAGGAGTCCCTGCCCGACGAGCTCGTCCGCGCCGTGTGGGAGTACTTCGAGCCGCAGATCGAGGACCTCGCCGCCACCGGCCTGTACGCACCCCCGGTCGACGTCACCGAGGACTCCCCGCTCCAGGTCCGCCTGCTCGCGGTCACAGGCCGTGATGCCAGAGTGACAGCATGACCACCGACACGAGCGGCACCACCACGGAGACGAACAGCATGACCACCGACACGAAGCGCCTCGGCAACTCGGGGCTCGAGATCAGCAACGTCGTCCTCGGCATGATGTCGTACGGCGACCCGGACCGCGGCTCGCACGCCTGGAGCGTCGGCATCGACGACGCCCGCCCGTTCGTCCGTCGCGCGTTCGAGGCCGGCATCACGACCTTCGACACCGCGAACGTCTACTCGGACGGCAGCAGCGAGGAGATCACCGGCACGCTCCTCGCCGAGCTGGCTCCGCGCGAGGACGTCCAGGTCTTCACGAAGGTCTTCAACCGGATGCGGCCCGGCCGGAACGGCGCCGGGCTGTCCCGCGCGGCGATCATGCACGAGATCGACGCGTCCCTGACCCGCCTGGGCACGGACTACGTCGACCTGTACCAGATCCACCGCTTCGACCCGGTGACGCCGATCGAGGAGACCATGGAGGCCCTCCACGACGTCGTCAAGGCCGGCAAGGCCCGCTACATCGGCGCGAGCAGCATGTGGGCGTGGCAGTTCGCCGAGATGCAGCACACCGCGGAGCGCCACGGCTGGACGAAGTTCGTGAGCATGCAGGACCAGTACAACCTGCTCGAACGCGAGGAGGAGCGCGAGATGCTCCCCTTCTGCGAGCACACCGGCGTCGGCGTGATCCCGTGGAGCCCCCTCGCCCGCGGCCGCGTCACCCGCCCCTGGGACGCCTCCGGTTCGGGCTCACGCGCGCAGACCGACGAGTTCGGCAAGACCCTCTACAAGCAGGACGAGGACGCCAACCGCGCGATCGTCGACGCGGTCGAGGCCGTCGCCACCGAGCGCGGCGTCCCGATGGCGCAGGTCGCCCTGGCCTGGGTCGCCGGCAAGCCCGCGGTCTCCGCGCCCATCGTCGGCGCGACGAAGGAGCACCACATCGACGACGCGGTGGCCGCAGCGTCGCTGACGCTCACCGACGACGAGGTCACGCGACTCGAGTCCGCGTACACGCCCCGGGTGCCGTCGGGTTTCTGACGCCCCCACGAGCGGACGGGAGGCACGGTGCCAGCTGGCACCGTGCCTCCCGTCCGTCAGGTGGTCACGGTGACCGCCGTGGTCAGGCGACCGCGCTGCCGTCAGCGCGCTGCAGGCGCGCGATGCGCCGCCGCGCGGCTCGTTCGGAACCGGTCTGGTCGTCGAGCACCGCACCGATCCCGTCGAGCACGAGCTTCGTGGTGCGGACCACCGGCAGCTCCACCGGGCCGACGATCGGCGCACGGAGGCCGAGGAGCGAGCGGTGCCGCGGGTCGAGCGTGGACACCGCTCCCTGGAACACGGCGCGGTAGCCGGGTCGCAGCAGGCGGGAGAGCGGCGGGTCCTTGATGAACCGGACGACGTCGCGGGTGCGCGAGTCGACCAGGAGTTCGCCGCGGTCGAGGTACCCGTTCATCTGGGCACGGAGCTCCGCCTCGGACTCGGGCGGGTCGACGATGCGCATGAGGCGCCCGGCCTCGGCCCACTCCCGCACGTAGGCGTCGGCGCCGCCGGGGATCGGGCCTCCCCACCGCTGGGCGGCGCGGAGGAACGCGTCGGTGAAGGCGAGGTGCACCCAGCGCGCCAGGTCTGGGTCGTTCGCCGCGTAGGGGCGGGTGGTGCCGTGCGCGTCGACGTACTGCCCGCGGACCCGCTCGTGGAGCCGGAGCACCCAGTCGCTGCCGCTGCGGGCGGTCTGCCGGTCGCCGTACGTGACCGTCGCGATCCACCGGCTGGTGCCGGCCAGACGGCCGAACGGGTCCTCGCGGTACCGGGAGTGGTCGGCGACGCCGGCGAGCGCGCCGGGGTGCAGCGCCTGGACGAGCAGTGCCCGCACGCCGGCGACGATGCCGTGGCTCCCACCGTGCACCGCCCACGTGGCCGAGCCCGGACCGAAGAAGCCCGCGTCGGTGCCGTGTTCCAGGTCGTCCATCCAGGCTTCCGTGCCGGTCGAACCACCCGTGAACGTCTGGTTGAGGCGGGACCGGAAGACGTCGGAGACAGTGGACATGTCGTCATGTTCCGTCCGTCACCTGGGCGCGGGGGTGGCATCGCGCAAAGTGGCCCTCCCAGCGTGCACGGGGGCGGCCCACTAGGTTGGGTCGGGTGAGCATCGACACGCCTCGTCCCTGGCTTGCCTCGTACGCCCCGGGGGTCCCGCACGACATCGAGGAACAGAGTGGTTCCCTGTACGACCTGGTCGAGCAGTCGGCCCGGAAGTTCCCCAGGCAGGTCGCCCTCGAGTTCTTCAAGCGCACCACGAGCTACGCCGACCTCGAGGAGCAGATCCTCCGCGCGGCGAACGGCCTGCGGAAGCTCGGCGTGGGCGCGGGTGACCGCGTCGCCATCGTCCTGCCGAACTGCCCGCAGCACATCGTGGCGTTCTACGCGGTGCTGCGGCTCGGCGCGATCGTGGTCGAGCACAACCCGCTGTACACGCCGCGGGAACTCCGCCACCAGTTCGAGGACCACGGCGCCAAGGTCGCCATCGCGTGGGACAAGTCCGTCGCGACGCTGCAGGACTTCCCGGCCGACGTGCACCTCGACGCGATCGTCTCGGTCGACATCACCCGGGCCATGCCCCGGAGCACCCGGCTCGCGCTGTCGCTGCCGGTCGCGAAGGCCCGGGAGTCCCGGGCGAAGCTGACGGCGAAGGTGCGCGGCACGGTCAAGTGGGACGACCTCGCCGACACGCGCAAGCTGTCGAAGCGGCACCCGCGGCCGGGAACCGACGACGTCGCGCTGATCCAGTACACGTCAGGCACCACCGGGACGCCGAAGGGCGCGGTGCTGAGCCACCGGAACCTGCTGGCGAACGCCGCGCAGGCCCGGGCGTGGGTGCCGCAGATCCGCCGCGGCGACAACGTCGTGTACGCGGTGCTGCCGATGTTCCACGCCTACGGCCTGACGCTCTGCCTGACCTTCGCGATGAGCATGGCCTCGCGGCTCGTGCTCTTCCCCGCGTTCGACCCCGCCCTCGTCCTGACGGCGATCAAGCGCCACCCACCGACGTTCCTGCCGGCCGTGCCGCCGATCTACGCCCGGCTGCAGCACGCGGCCGACTCGGCGAAGGTGTCGCTCAAGGGCATCGAGATCGGCATCTCCGGCGCCATGCCGCTGTCGCAGGACATCGTCGAACCGTGGGAGGCCCGGACCGACGGCTACCTGGTCGAGGGCTACGGCCTGTCCGAGTGCTCCCCGGTCCTGATGGCCAACCCGGTCTCCCCCGAGCGTCGACTCGGGTCGATCGGCCTGCCGCTGTCCTCCACCGAGGCGCGCGTGGTCGACCCCGACGACGACACGAAGGTGCTCGGCATCGACGAGCCCGGCGAACTGCAGGTCCGTGGCCCGCAGGTGTTCCGCGGCTACTGGGGCAAGGCCGAGGCCACCGACGAGGTCTTCACGCCCGACGGCTGGTTCCGCACCGGTGACATCGTGGCCATCGACGCCGACGGGTACGTCCGGATCGTCGACCGCCTCAAGGAACTCATCATCACCGGCGGCTTCAACGTGTCGCCGTCCGAGGTCGAGGACACCCTGCTCAAGCACCCCAGCGTCAAGGAGGTCGCGGTCGTCGGCATCACGCAGGGCGGCAACGAGCAGGTCGTCGCCGCTGTCGTGCCGAAGGACCCCTCGACGTTCGACGCGGCCGCGCTCCGGGCCTGGTCGCGCGAGCACCTGGCGGCGTACAAGGTGCCGCGCCGGGTCGTCGTGGTCGAGGACCTGCCGCGCTCGATGATCGGCAAGGTGCTGCGGCGGAAGGTGCGGGACCAGATCCTGGACGGCTGACGGGCACTCCCGGGGCGGCGCCGCTCCCGCTGACGCGCGGGCGCCGCTGCTGGTCAGCCGGCGCGCCGCTGCTGGTCAGCCGGCGCGCCGCGCAGGCAGCGCCAGCACGGACAGCCCGGCGACCACCAGCACGATGCCGGCCCATCCGCCGAGCCCCAGGCGCTCCCCCACCACGAGCACCGCGAGCACCGCGGCCACGACGGGCTCGAGCAGGGACAGCAGCGTCGCGACCGACGCCGTCACCGTCCGGAGCCCGAGCGCGTACAGCGAGTGCCCGATCACCGTCGGCACCAGCGCCAGGTACAGGAACACCGGCCAGTTGCCGGCGTCGGTCAGGAACGGCCCGCCCGCCACCACGGCGAGCACGACGAGCGGCACCGCGGCCACCCCGAACACCGCGCCGACGAGCCCGCGTTCGTTCGGCCCGCGGGCAGCCCGTGCGGCTGCGACCCCGACGTCCCCACCGACCGGCATGCTGTCGGACTCCGCGCGACCGACGGCGATCGGCATCCGGCTCGTCGCGGCGTGCATCCCCCGCGCCACCGCCCACGAGTACAGCGCGTACGTCAGACCGGCGACCAGGGCGCTGCCGACGCCGACCGCGAGTGACCGCCCGCCACCGTCGTGCTCGGAGCGCGCGAGGGTGACGACGACCATGCCGACCACGCTCACCAGGGTGGCGACGACCCACCGCCGGGTGACGCGCCTCCGGTCGGCGACCCACTCGACCAGGCCGGCGAAGACGGGCGACGAGCCGATGGCCAGGGTCGTGCCGAGCGCGACCCCGGCGTCGGCGAGGGCCGCGTAGAACGCGACCGCGTAGACCACGAGCGATGCGGCCCCGAGCAGTGCCCAGCCGCGGGTCCGGCGCTGCGTGACGGCACGCAGCGTGCCCCGACCAGCGGTCGCGGCGAGCACGAGTCCGCCGAGCCCGAAGGTCACCGCACCGAACACGAACGCCGGCACACCGGGCGCGAAGTGCGTCGCGGTCCCGGTGGTGCCCCAGACCGCCGCGGCGACCGCGATCGCCGCCAGGCCGCCGACGGGCCTGGAGGCACGCCCCGCGCCCGGTCCGTGGCTCACGAGACGTGGACGCTCGGCCGTCGGTTCACTTCGGGTTCCGCTTCGCGCAGGACCTCGCGCGTGACGGGGGCGACGTCGCCGGCACCGGTGAACACGAAGCGCAGGGCGTTGCGGATGGGGCTGCCCTCGTTCCACTCGAAGTAGATGCTCGGCACCACCCCGGCGAGGTCGCGGATGGCGAGGAGCGTCGACGCGATGGTGTTCGGGACGTTGCCGGAACGGACCTTGAGCACGCGGAACCCGTGGATGACGTGGCCTTCGACCACCAGGTCCTCTTCGAAGTCGGAGGAGTCGGCGGGCAGGACCTCGAGGAACATCGTCGGCACGCGGGCCGGGATGCCGGAGTCGCGGCGTTCCTCGCGCCCCTTCGCCCTGTACGCCTCGGCCGTGCCGGCACCGGGTTCGTTGGCGATGATGCAGACCGAGCTGAACTGGTCGGCGTCGGCCTCGACGAACTGGCGGGCGGTCGCGTCGAGCTCGATCGACGACGCCCGGAGCTCGAACGAACGCCGCACGCGCGAGATGAGCGAGACCACGACGATCGCGATGATGAAGATCGCCGCGATCCGCACGCCGTCGGGCCGCTCGATCACGTTCGCGACGGTGGTGTAGACGAACACCACCGAGATCACGCCGAACGCGATGGTGCGCTTGCGCTGCTGCTTGCGGCGCGCGGACAGCGTCACCGCGACCGCGGCGCTCGTGATGAGCACGAGCACGCCGGTGGCGTAGGCGCCGCCCTGCGCGTCGACGTCGGCCTGGAAGATGATCGTGATGACGAACGCGATGAGCGTGAAGATGATCACGAGCGGACGCACCGCACGCGCCCACTGCGGTGCCATGCCGTAACGGGGCAGGAATCGCGGCACCAGGTTGAGGAGCCCCGCCATCGCGCTCGCGCCGGCGAACCACAGGATGGCGACGGTCGAGAAGTCGTAGATCGACCCGAACACGCCGCCCATGTACTCGTGCGCGAGGTAGGCCAGGGCGCGCCCGTTCGCACCGCCGCCCGGCTGGAACTCACGCTGCGGGATGAGGAACGTCGTCACGATCGACGACGTGATGAGGAACGAGCTCATGATGAGCGCCGCGACGGTCAGCAGGCGCTTGGTGCCACGGATCCGGCCCTCGGGTCGGTCGCTGGTGTCGTCGGTGGCGTCGCCGCGGACCTGTGGCATCACCGCGACACCGGTCTCGAACCCGGAGAGCCCGAGCGCGAGCTTCGGGAACACGATCAGGGCGATGCCGACCATCACGAGCGGGTTGCTGTGCTGCGCCGTCAGCCCGGACCACCAGTCACTCGCCACCATCGGGTTCTCGAACACGTGCCAGAGGGCGACGATGATGACGACGGCGTTCAGGGCGAGGAACACCGCGACGAGGCCGACCGCGATGCCGATGGCCTCCTTGAACCCGCGCAGGAACACGATGCCGAGCAGGAGCAGCAGCGCCAGGGTGAGCGGCACCGGGATCTCGGTGAACCAGTGCGGCGTGTACGGGTTCTCGGCGATGTGCGCCGTGGCGTCGGCCGCCGACAGGGTCATCGTGATCATGAAGTCCGTCACGGCGAACCCGAGCAGCACCAGCACGAGCAGCTTGCCCGCCCACCACGGCAGGAGCTTCTCGAGCATCATGATCGACCCGGCGCCCCGGAAGCTGTCGTGGGCGATCCGGCGGTAGACCGGCAGCGCCCCGAACAGCGTGACGAGCACGAGGACGATCGTCGCGATCGGCGACAGCAGACCCGCGGCGAGCGCAGCGATGGCGGGCTGGTACCCGAGGGTGGAGAAGTAGTCGACGCCGGTCAGGCACATGACCCGCCACCACGGGTGGGTCTTCTCGACCTCGACCTGGTGCGGGCCCTGGTGGGAGGCTCCCTGGTCGGCCCCGTGCAGCATCCACCGGCGCAGGCGGGTGCTGCGGTCGAGGGGCTGCTCGGTGGCGTCGCGCTGGGCGGCCCGCTCGGCGTCTGTCGCGGTCACGTGGATGATGCTAAGCCGTCCGGGTGACCCCCGTGCACACCCGGACGGTCCTGTGGACGGGGCGCTCCCACTACCGCCGTGTGCGGGACAGTGTCGCCACGATCCCGGCCACGACCAGCAGCACACCGGCGGCGATGCAGGCGGCGAGCAGCAGGGTCGTGGTGTCCACTGAGAACATCGGCAGCGCACTCACGGCCATCGCCCCGGCGAACACGAGCATCAGGACACCCCACAGGATCGTGCCGAACCGTGCGCCACGGCGTGCGGGCCGCCGGACGGGCCCGTCGAGAGTGGCCGGTGGAGCCATCGGCGGAGTCGTCTCGTCGTTGGTCGTTCCGTCGTTCGTCATCGTCCCGTTCCTCACTCGCCGACCGTGATCGCCCGTGGCACGTCGACGCCGCCGCCGAGGATCCACAGGTGCACCGTCGTCGTCTCGTCCGCATCGGCCGTGCGTGCCGCACGGTTCTCGAGCGTGGTGGTCCGGAGCACCCCACCGGTGCCGTCGTCGTCGCCTCCGCCGGTGTCGACCCCGTAGCCGACACCGCTCACCTCGACCCGCACCGGCAGGTCGGTCGGCAGCAGCACCTCGGCTCCGCCGGCGCCCAGCCAGAGGTTCACGTCGCCCCCGACCGCCGACGGTTCGAGCTCGCGGAGGTCCAGCGTCGGACCGCCGGCCAGCATCGCGAAGTTCCGTTCGGTGCCCGGGGCGGCACGTTCCACCTGCCACGTGGTGCCGCCGATCAGCGAGACCTGGGTGCCGGCGGGCAGGACCCCGGTGACCACCAGGGCCACCGCGGCGACCGTCGAGAACAGTCCGAGCACGTCGTCGTCGCGGCCGCGGATCCCGGCGACGATCGTCGCGATCGCCAGCACCGCGAGCGCGGCAGCGATCCCGAGGACCGGGACGGACCACCCGGCCTGCTGCGCCCAGAACGCGACCCCGGCTCCGGCGACGAGTGCGAGTCCGAGGGACACGGCGACGTACGCCGCCCCGGGTCGCCGCTCCACCCGCTCGGCCCGCCGTTCGGCGATCCGCTCCCGTTCCGCGCGCATCCGCTCCTCGTGCTGCCGTCGCCGGTCCTCGGGGCTCGCGGGTGCACCCCACTGCCAGGAGGCCCGTCCCGCGTCCGTCGCGCCGGTCGCGTCCGCGGTCCACGCGTTCCGGGCCGGGCGCGGCTCCTCGGGGCTGGTCCAGAAGTCGCCCCGCGGGGCAGCGGTCGGGTCAGTGCCGGTGCCGGTGCCGGTGCCGGTGCTCGCGGTCCGCTCATCGCCCACCCCGCGTCGCGCCAGGACCACGATGAGCCAGACGATGCCGCCGACGAGCACGATGCTCCACGCGGTGGCCAGGGTCGCCTCGAGCCAGCCGGGCATCCCCCAGGCGTCCGGGACCCCCTGCCACCAGAGGCCGCGGGCGGCGGGCACGAAGGTGAGCGCCACGAAAGCACCGATCGCGATGAGCGCCGGGTCGAGGACCCCCCGGATCATCCGCTCGACGTGGATGCGTCCGGCGGTGTCGGGCAGCAGTGCCCAACCGGCGGCGTAGGCGAGGAAGACCGGCCCGCCCAGCAGCGCGACGACGATCGTCACGCCGCGGACCACGAGGGGGTCGAGCCCGGTGCGGCGGGCGACGGCACCGCACACGCCGGCGAGCCAGCGGTCGTCGGTGCGCGCGATGCCGAGGCCGCGGACCCAGTCGAAGAACCGGGTCGTCGAGTCGGCGCTGCCGGCGGCGGTGCCGGGAGCGGAGTCGTGCTGGTGATCGGTCATGGCCACCAGCATCCCGGCAGTGCTGCGCCGACACCATCGGGGTTCCCCCTGACCGGTCCCTGATCCCGGCCCCGAACCCTGCTGCGACCACCGTCCGGGTGCCAGGATTGCCCCATGGCCACCGCGACGATGACGCGCCCGACCCCCAGGGTCGTCGGCGGGGTCTGCAGCGGGTTCGCGGCGCACACCGGGCTGCCGGTCGGGGCCGTCCGGCTCGCCACCGCGGTCCTGGTGGTCTGCGGTGGCGCCGGGCTGCTGCTCTACGCCTGGCTCTGGGCGACCGTGCCGAGCGCCGCCGCCGGGGCAACCGCCGGACGCGCACCGCTCAAGTCCGTGCTGACCGCTGCCGCCGTCGTCGACCAGGACGAGACCACCGCGTCCGCCCGCCGTGCCCCGATCGTCGAGATCCTGCTCGGCGTGGCCCTGCTCGCCGCCGCCGGCGCGGTGGTCGCAGCGCGGATGGGGGTGGCCGTCCCCCTCGAGTTCATCGTCCCCGGCGTCGTGGTCGTCACCGGCGCCGCGCTCGCCTGGCGGCAGTTCGACGCGCTCCGCAACGTCCGCACGGCCGGGTCCTCCGCCCTCGTCGTCCGGGCGCTCGGGGCCCTGGTGCTCGTCGTCCTCGGCATCCTGCTGTTCTTCACGACGAGCAGCCGCCCGAACGTCTGGACCGTGCTCACCGCCGCGGTGGCCGTCCTGGTCGGGGTCGCCGTCGTGGTCGCCCCGTGGGTGGTCCGGCTCGTCCGCGACCTCGCCGAGGAACGCGCCGCCCGCGTCCGCGACCTCGAGCGCGCCGAGTTCGCGGCACACCTGCACGACTCGGTGCTGCAGACCCTCGCCCTCATCCAGCAGAAGGCCGAGCCGGGTTCGGACGCGGCGCGGTTGGCGCGGGCGCAGGAGCGCGAGCTGCGGTCCTGGCTCTTCACCGAACAGGCGGAACCGGCGCGCGACCTCGGCGCGCAGCTGCGGGACGCCGCCGTGGACATCGAGGCCGAGTACCCCGCCCGCATCGAGGTCATCGCGGTCGGGCCCGCCCGCAGCGACCTGCCGGACGGGCTCGTCGCCGCCGCCCGCGAGGCGATGCTCAACGCCGCCCGCCACGCCGGTGGGACCGTGAGCGTGTACGCCGAGACCGCCGGCGACCGGGTCGAGCTCAGCATCCGCGACCGCGGGCCGGGGTTCGACGTCGACGCGGTGCCCGCGGGCCGGTACGGCGTCCGCGAGTCGATCGTCGGCCGGATGCAGCGCCTCGGCGGCCACGCGACCATCGCGCCGGGGCCGGGGCACACCGGCACCGAGGTCCGGCTGACCCTGCCGCTCGCACCCGCGGCCCACGACGAGGAGCACGCATGACCGAGCCCGCCCCGTTGACCGTCGCGATCGTCGACGACCACTCCATCTTCCGAGCCGGCGTGCGCGCCGGACTGCCACCGGGCCTCCAGGTCGTGGGTGAGGCGGCGACCGTCGACGAAGCCGTGACGCTCGTCGCGGCCACCCGCCCGCGGGTCGTCCTGCTCGACGTGCACCTGCCGGGCGGCGCCGGCGGCGGTGGCGCCGAGGTCATCACGCGGTCCGCACCGGAGAACCCGGACACCCGATTCCTCGCGCTGAGCGTGTCGGACGCCGCCGACGACGTGGTGCGGGTCATCCGCGCCGGCGCCCGCGGGTACATCACGAAGAGCTCGTCGAGTGCCGAGGTCGCCGAGGCCGTGGCCCGCGTGGCGGACGGGGACGCAGTGTTCTCGCCGCGCCTGGCCGGTTTCGTGCTCGACGCGTTCGGAGCGGTCAGCGGCGAGACGGCGCAGCACGACGCCGAGCTGGACCGCCTGTCCGCGCGCGAGCAGGAGGTCATGCGGCTCATCGCGCGCGGGTACGCCTACAAGGAGGTCGCGACGGAGCTGTTCATCTCGGTGAAGACCGTCGAGACACACGTGTCGAAGGTCCTGCGAAAGCTCCAGCTGTCGAACCGGCACGAGCTGACGGCGTGGGCGCTGCAGCGCAAGCTGCTCTGAGCGCCCACGCCGGCGTCACTTCGCGCTGATGCGGGTGTACTTGTTGACCGCCCACGGGACGAAGACCACGAGCATCACGGCGATCCCGATCAGGACGGTCAGCACGGGGTGCTGCATCGTCCAGATGTCCGGCACCGGGGCGGACCCGACGTTGCCGAAGAGCTCTCGCGCGGCCTGCACGAGCGACGACACCGGGTTCCACTCCGCGAACACGCGCAGCACCAGCGGCAGGGTGTCGCTCGGCACGAACGCGTTCGAGATGAACGTCAGCGGGAACAGGATCATGAACGAGGCGTTGTTGATGACCTCCGGCGTCTTGACGCTCATGCCGAGCAGCGCCATGACCCAGCTGAACGCGTAGCTGAACAGCAGCAGCAGGGCGATGCCGGCCAGGAACTCGAGCGGCGACGAGTTCACCCGCCACCCGACCGCGAGCCCGGTGAGCATCATGATCGCCATCGAGATCGAGTTGAGGACGAGGTCGGAGTTGGTGCGCCCGACAAGGACCGCGGACGCCGACATCGGCAGCGTCCGGAACCGGTCGATCAGCCCCTCCTTCAGGTCCTGCGCCATCGCCGACCCGGAGAACGTCGCACCGAACACCACGGTCTGCGCGAAGATCCCCGCCATCAGGAACTGCGTGTAGTCGGTCCCCTGCACCTGGATGGCGCCGCCGTAGACCTGGCTGAACAGCAGCACGAACATGATCGGCTGCAGCACGGCGAACACGAGCATGTCCGGCGACCGCTTGAGCTTGATGAGGTTCCGCTTGGTGACGGTCCAGCCGTCCTCGACCCAGACGGCGAGCGGCGAGGTGACGACGACGGGCAGCTGGCGGCCCGGCGCGAGGGACGTGGTGGTCATCGTGCCGTCTCCTTCTGCTTGGTGGCCGCGGGTTCGTCGGCGTCGTCGTCCGTCGCGGCGTGTCCGGTCAGGCGGAGGAAGACGTCGTCGAGGGTCGGGCGTCGCATGCCGGCGTCGTGGAGTTCGATGCCGGCCTCGCCGAGGTCGGCGAGCACGCGCTGCAGGGCGGCCGGACCGGCCTCCACCGCGATGGCACGGGTGCGGCCGTCGCCCGAGGTCTCGACCTCGCCGACCCCGTAGCGGCGCAGCACCGTGGTCGCCGCGTCGCCGTCGGCCTCGTCGACCAGGGTCACGACCACGCGGTGCCCGCCGACCTGCGCCTTGAGCTGGTCCGCGGTGCCCTCGGCGATGACGGCCCCGTCGTCGATGACCGCGATGTCGTCGGCCAGCCGATCGGCTTCTTCCAGGTACTGGGTGGTGAGGAGCACCGTCGCGCCCTCGGCCACGAGGTCCTCGATGATGCCCCAGAGCGCCAGACGGCTCCGGGGGTCGAGGCCCGTCGTCGGTTCGTCGAGGAACAGCACGCGCGGGTTCATCACCAGCGCCCCGGCGAGGTCGATGCGGCGCCGCATGCCGCCGGAGAAGCCCTTCACCGGGCGGTCCCCCGCCTCGGACAGGTCGAAGACGTCGATGAGCTCCCGGGCACGATCGCGCGCTGTCCGGCGGCCGAGGTGGTAGAGCCGCCCGATCATCTCGAGGTTCTCGAACCCGGTCAGGTTCTCGTCGACCGCCGCGTACTGCCCGGACACACCGATGGACCGGCGGGTGGCCTGCGGGTCGGCGATCACGTCGATGCCGTCGATCGTCGCGGTGCCGGAGTCGGGCGTGATGAGGGTGGTCAGCACCTTCACCACCGTGGTCTTGCCCGCGCCGTTCGGCCCGAGCAGCGCCTTCACGGTGCCCTGCGGCACGGACAGGTCGAGTCCGGCCAGCGCGTGCACCGGCCCGGACTTCGACTTGTAGGTCTTGGTCAGCCCGGAGGCTTCGATGATGGCCATGTCGCTCCTTCGTCGGACACGGTGGGTACCCGGGGGTCCGGTGGAGCGACGGACGTCACTCAGACGTCGAAGTCACCACCACCGAAGTCGCTGAAGCCACCGCCGAAGTCGGATCCGCTGTCGCCCCAGCCCGCATTGTCGAAGCCGCCGCCGTCGGATGCGCCGCCGTCGGACGCCCCGGCATCGCCGGATTCAGCACCAGTGTCCTCCGAACCACCGTCACCCGCAGCGTCGGTACCGCCATCGAACGAACCGGGGTCCGGCAGGAACGCGCTCATGATCGCCGAACCGATGACGTAGCCGGCCACCGTCCCGAGGATCGAGGCGCCGATCATGCTGCCGAACGACGGACCGCCGCGCTGACCGCCGAAACGTCCGCCGCCACCGCCGACGCCGCCGAGCGAGCGCTCCATGAAGCCCGGCTGGCGGATCTCGGAGCGGGTCGCCGACTGGGCGAGCGAGCGCGGGTCGTCACCACGGGGTGCCTCACCGGGAGGCGCGGTCCGGGTGAACTCGTCGTAGACCATGCGGCGCTGCTCGTCGGTCAGCTTGGCGAAGGCCTCGGCGTGGACCTCTTCGATGCGCTCCGGCGGTGCCGTGCGGAGCAGGTAGCGGTAGCGCTCGACCGCACGCTCGTCGTCGGTCGTCGCGCCCTGCTGCTGCGTCGGTGCACCGCCCCACTGCGGGACGCCGTACTGGTCGCCTCCGCCTTGCGGCGCGGGCGGTGCGGGCTGCTGGTACGACTGCTGGCCGTACCGGTAGCCCTGCTGCTGCGGCGGCTGCCCCCACTGGTTCTGCTGTGCGTCGGCGGATCGGTCTCGCTCCGGACGTCCGAGCAGGCGGTCGAGGAATCCCATGGTCGATGCTCCTTCGGGTGCACGGCGGGTCCGGTCGGACCCGTCGTGGACTGCAACACTACGAACCCCCGGCGTCGGATGACTGAGCGCCCGCTCAGAGTCGGCCGGGAGGCGCGTGCCGGGCTGGCACCGCGCCCCCGGTCCGCACCGTGCGCACCTGCGCACCCCGTGCGCGGTTCCCAGCCCCGTGCGCGCTTGCAGCGCCGCACCCGGCAGCCAACCCCGCACCGGATCGCCGACCCCGCACCGTGCGCACCATCCACCGGCCGGGAGGCGCGTGCCGGGCTGGCACCGCGCCTCCAGTCCGCACCGTGCGCACCTCCGCACCCCGTGCGCCGTTCCCAGCCCCGTGCGCGCTTGCAGCGCCGCACCCGGCAGCCAACCCCGCACCGGATCGCCGACCCCGCACCGAATCGCAGACACCGCACCGTGCCCACCTGCACACCCCGTGCACCGTTCCCAGCCCCGTGCGCGCTTGCAGCGCCGCACCCAGCAGCCAACCCCGCACCGCATCGCCAACCCCGCACCGTGCCCACCACCCACCGGCCGGGAGGCGCGTGTCGGCCTGGCACCGCGCCTCCCGTCCGCACCGTGCGCACCTGCACACCCCGTGCACGGTTCCCAGCCCCGTGCACGCTTGCAGCGCCGCACCCAGCAGCCAACCCCGCACCGCATCGCCAACCCCGCACCGTGCCCACCACCCACCGGCCGGGAGGCGCGTGCCGGGCTGGCACCGCACCTCCCGTCCGCACCGTGCGCACCTACGCACCCCGTGCGCGGTTCCCAGCCCCGTGCACGCTTGCAGCGCCGCACCCAGCAGCCAACCCCGCACCGGATCGCAGACCCAGCACCGTGCCTCCGGTGTGCGCCGCGTGGCTCACCCTGCGGCGAGCGCCGCCGTCCACACCGCGTGCAGCTCGTCCGCGGCCCCCGGGTGCGCCACGAGGAACGGCTCCCCCACGGGCGGGAAGCCCTCGACGGGGCCGGACCGCGTCAGCACGACGCCCCCGGCCTCGTGCACGAGCAGCACCGCGGCACCGTGGTCGACCGGGTTGAACGCCGAGACGCAGCCGCCGATCCCCCGCCCGGCCGCGACCTGGGCGATCGTCAACGTGCCCGATCCCTGCACCCGGAGCGTGCACGACCGGTCAGCCAGGGCGTCGAGGAACGCCCCGAACCCCGGCCACGGGCGGTGTCCGTCGAGCTCGGTGCCGACGACGGCGCCGGCGAGCGGCCGGGGTGCGTCGTCGAGTCGGAGCTGGCGGTCGCGCAGGGTGGCGCCGCGGCCACGTCGGGCCTCGAGCACCTCGCCGCGCCAGGGGTCCGCGACGACGCCGACGAGCGGACGGCCGCCGCGGGTCAGGCAGAGCGACATCGAGGTCCACGGCACGCCGTTGGCCAGGTTGGTGGTGCCGTCGACGGGGTCGAGGAACCAGCGGTGCCGGTCGCCGGGGGCCTCGCCGTACTCCTCGCCAGTGAACCCGTGCGTCGGGAACACCATCCGCACGCGGGAGCGGACGTGCTGCTCCACCAGGCGGTCGACGTCGGTGACCAGGTCGGCGGGGTTCGCCTTGGTGTGGACCTCGCTGACCGGGTGCTCGCGCGTGTAGGCGATGACCTCGTGGGCGATGCGGTGGGCCAGGGCCTGGGCGCGCGAGGCGACCTCGGTCTCGGTGGGCTCGCGGTCGCGCTCGGGCCAGCCGTCGCGCTCGGCCGCCGACAGGGCTGCTCCGATGGACCCGACGTCGTTCGTGGTGATCGAGTCGACACCGAGCCGGGCTGCCCAGATGGCGGGCTCGACGTCGTCGATGGTCCAGACGGCGACGCGCAGGCCCAGGGCGTGCGCGACCTCGACCGTGCGCGGGGTGAGGAACGCGACGTCGAGGTTGAGCGTCGACGGCTCGAGCGCCTCGAGGTCCGCCGACACGGGCGGGTCGAGCGACTCCCACGCCAGCCAGACGTCGGCGTCGGGCAGCACGGAGCGGACGGCCGCCATCGCCGCCGGCGCCCCGCACCAGGCCACCGCGGTGGAGCCGGTGAAGCCCGCGACGGTGCGGGCCGCGACCAGGGCGTCCTCGGCGTCGGTCAGGTCGACGAGCAGGGTCGACCGGCAGCCGTCGAGGCGTTCGAGCGCGCCGTCGAGCCGCGGGATCCGGTCGAGGCCGTTGCCGAGCCGGGCGACGTCGCACCAGTCGACGTCGGACACCCGGCGTGCGTCGCCCCACATCCGGCCGAGGGTCTCGTCGTGCAGCAGGACGGCGACGCCGTCGGCGGTGCGGCGGACGTCGACCTCGATCACCTCGGCGCCGAGCGCCTCGGCGACCGCGATGGCGGGCAGGGTGTTCTCACGCCGGACGCGCGGCGCACCGCGGTGGGCGACGAGGCGTGGCGGGCGCACGCCGGGCCTCCCGTCCGGGCTGGTGGCGACCACACGGTCGACCGCAGCCGCAGCGGAGACCGCCGACACGGCGGCGCTCATCGGGCGACCTCGAGCAGCACGCCGTCGCGGTGGACGAGCACTTCACCCAGACGCACCCCGGTCTCGGTGCCGACCGCCGGCGGTGGCCCGGTGACGTAGGCGCGGAGCTCCGCGCCGTCGGTGCTGAGCACGACCTCGGCGAAGTGCCCCCGCATGAGCACCCGCGCGACCGTCGCACGGATCGGCGAGTCGTCGGTGAGCGCGACCTGCTCGGGGCGGACCAGCACCGTGTCGGCCGCCGTCGGGCTGACCGAGGTGCCGGCGAGGAACCGTCCGGTGACGACGCTCGTCGACCCGATGAACGACGCCACGAAGCTCGTGGCTGGGCGGGCGTAGAGCTCGGTCGGGGTCGCGATCTGCTCGATGCGGCCGTCGTGCATCACGGCGATCCGGTCCGAGATGCTGAGCGCTTCGTCCTGGTCGTGCGTCACGATCACGGTCGTGATGCCGAGTCGCTGCTGGATGCGCCGGATCTCGTCGCGGACGCTCACGCGGAGCTTCGCGTCCAGGTTCGACAGCGGCTCGTCGAGGAGCAGGACGTCCGGCTCCTGCACGATGGCGCGGGCCAGGGCGACGCGCTGCTGCTCACCGCCCGAGATCGCGGTCGGCTTCGAGCCGGCGTGGTGGCCCAGGCCGACGAGCTCGAGCGCGTCGCGCACCCGCTCGGCGACGCGCTGCTTCGGCACCCGTCGGGTCCGCAGCGGGAACGCGACGTTCTGCGTCACCGTCATGTGCGGCCAGAGCGCGTAGTTCTGGAACACCATGGCGCTCGGCCGGCGCTCCGGGCCGAGCGACGTGACATCGCGGTCCCCCATGGTCACGACGCCGCCGTCGGCGGGCAGGAACCCTGCCACCATGCGGAGCGTCGTGGTCTTGCCGCAGCCGGACGGCCCGAGGAGCGAGACGAGCTCGCCCTTCGCGACGTCGAGGTCGATGCCGGCGACGACGTCGCGCCCACCGAGCGTCTTGCGCAGTCCGCGGATGGTGAGGCCGCCGGAGCGGGTCCGGTCCGCCGTGCTGCCGTCGGCCTGGAGGCCCGGTGCGCGTTCCGCGACGAGCGCCTTGTCCGTCATCTGGTCGCCTTTCGTGCTGGTGTGGGTCATCGGTGTCGGTCCGGGCGTCTGTCCGGGTGTCGGCCCGGTCGGTCGCGGCCGGGTCATCGGATCTGGAAGCCGTCCGCCAGTCGGCCGCCCATGATGTGCTTCCGGGCGAGCAGCAGCAGGACCACGGACGGGATGCTCAGCGCGATCGCGAACACCGCCGAGACCTGGCGCGGGGAGTTCAGGACGAGCGAGTACATCGCCGTCGGCATCGTCATGTACGTCGGGGCGCCGACCAGGTACGTGCCCTGCGCCTCGTCGAAGGACGCCAGGAACGACATCACCATCGCGACGAGGATCCCGGGCCAGGCGATCGGGAACGTCACCTTCCAGAAGGTGCGCCAGCGGCTGGCCCCGGCGTCGCGGGCGGCTTCCTCGAGGGACCGCGGCACGGCCGAGAACGCTGCGGCGGGCAGCCAGGTCATGAACACGACGCAGCCCAGGACGTGCACGATCAGGATGCCGGTGACCGTGTTCATGAGGTTCAGCGCGGTGAACATCGCCGACATCGTGACGAAGAGGCCCATCTTCGGGAACGCGTTCGTCGCGAACAGCCCGACGAGCACGAGGCGCCGCCCCGGGAACTCGATGCGGCTGATCGCCCACGCGGCGGGCAGGCAGACCACCGCGGCGATGAGGACCGTGAGCGGGGCGAGGACGAGCGAGTTCTGCACCGCGACGGCCAGGCTGCGGTCCTCGAACACGGTGCCCCACCACTGCAGGGTCCAGCCGTCGGGCAGCAGGTTCGGGTAGGTCCACGTCGTGGCGAAGGCCCGGGCCGCCAGCCAGACGAGCGGCCCGAGGATGAACACGGCCAGCACGATCGCCGTCGCCCAGACGAGGGCGTTGCCGGTCAGACGCTTGATCACTGCTGCTCCTGACGCTTCTCGTCGAGCTCGCCCGCGTTCGAGCGGACCGTCGAGCGGAGGTAGAAGACGCTCGCGGCCGCGGCGAACGCGAACACGATGAACGCCATCGCCGTCGACTGCTGCGGACGGTTGTAGGCCTGGAAGTACTTCGAGATGTCGACGCCGAGCATCGTCGGCGCGTTCGGACCGGTGAAGTACGGCACGGTGAACGAACCGAGCACCCCGATCACGGTGAACGTCGTCGCGATGACGAGCGGGGTCGCGGCCATCGGCAGGAGCACCTGCCAGACGACGCGCCAGGTGCTCGCCCCGGCGTCCTTCGCGGCCTCGACCAGGGCGTCCGGGGTGCCCTGCAGCGCCCCGGCGATCATCAGCACCGCGAACGGCAGGCTGGTCCAGACGCTGCCGAACACCACGGCGACGAGGGTGTAGCCCCACACCGGGACGTCGAGGCCGAACTGCGCACCGAGGCTCCGGAGGAACCCCTGCGCGTCGGTGAAGGTCAGGATCGACCAGCTCGCGATGACCACCGGCACGAAGATCGGCACCACGGCGAGGACACTGAGGGTCTTGCCGAGGAAGCCTCCGCGGAGCCGCAGGATCACCGCGACGACGACGGCGAGCCCCACAGTCAGGCCGGTCGACAGCGCGGTGACCCCGAGCGTCGCGACCAGGTCGCGCAGGAACGTGGCGTTGCCGAGCAGGGTCGCGTAGACCGCGAACGAGAAGCCGCGCACGGTGTCGCCACCGATGTCGGCGAGCGCCTGGTTCAGGCCGCCGGTGAACCCGAGGCTGAACAGCGCGGCGTTCACCACCGGGACGCCGACGAACAGGACGACGACCAGCACCGGGGCGGCGACGAGGGCGAGGCCCTGCCACCGCCGGCGGCGGGCCAGCCGCTCCTGCGTCGTGCGCCCGCCGGAAGGGTGCGCCGGGCCCTGGGCGCGGGGCGGGACGGGCGGGAGGCCCGCGCGTCCCGCTGAGCGGCGGCGCGCCAGCGACGCGCGGGACGCGCCGAGCGAGCCTGCGAGCTCGGAGTCGCCACGGGCCTCCCGGCCGGTTGCCGGGCCGTCCTGGGCGGTCTGGGTCACTGCGGGACCTTCGCGTCCCACGCCGCGTTCATGTCGGCGGCGAAGTCGCTCTGGAACCCGAGGCGGAGCTGCGAGGGGTTCGCGTCGGCGAACTGCTCGGCGACCGACTTCGGCAGGCTGTCGAGCGGGATCACCGGGTAGCCGGAGACGGCGCTCGCCACGAGCTGCTGCCCCTTCGCGCTGAGCACGAAGTCGGCGAGCTTCTCGGCTGCCGCCTTCTTGGCCTTCGGCTCGGTCTTGGGGATGCCGAGGAAGCTCGCGCTGCCGGTGAACGACGGGTCGTCGATCTGCACGGCCTTGACGGTCTTCGGGATGATGCCGGTCTTCTGCGAGGTGATGAACTGGTCGCTCCAGACCGGGGCCATCGCGATCTGGCCGCTGCCGAGCAACTGCACGACCTGGTCGTTGCCGTTCGGGTAGACGCCCTTCTGGTACGTCGACGGACCGAGGTCCTTCAGGGCCGCGAAGCCCTTGTCCCACTTCGACTCGAGGGACTTGTCGTACTTCGTCTGCATCGTCTCCTGCTCGGCGGGCGTCAGGTACTTCGCGAGCACCGTGGCCACGAACGAGCCACCCGAACCGCCGGACGACGGGGAGTTGTAGGCGAACTCGCCCGGGTTGGCCTTGATCCAGGCGAGCAGGTCGTCGAGGGTCTTCGGCGGGTCCGTGACCTTCTTCGCGTCGTACGCCAGCAGCACGCTCGAGGCGCGGTACGGGATGGCGCTGTCGCCGCCCTGCTGCTTCGTGGCGTCCGGGACGTCCTTCAGGTTCGGGATCGTGCTGTCGCTGACCGGTGCCATCAGCCCGGCCTTGCCGGCGGTGGTGACGAAGCCGGCGTCGACGAGGTCGTACGCGACGGACTTGCCGGCCTTGACCGCGGTGGCGAGGTTCGCCTGGGTCTGGGCGTCGTGCTCGCCGTGCAGGTCGATGCTCGTGCTGACGTGGATCTTCGGGTTCGCCTTCTCGAAGGCGGGGATGAGCGACTTGTCCCAGAGGTCCTGGACGTTGGTGTCGCCGCTGATGAACACGGTGAGGTCGGTGGTGCCGTCGGTGTCGGAGGCGTTCGAGGCGTTGGCGCTCTGGACGCAGCCGGAGAGTGCGACGGTCGCGGCTGCCGCGATGGCGAGGCCGGCGAGGACTCGGGTCTTCACGTGGGTTCTCCCTGTTCCGTGGTGCGTGGGGTGTGCGGGGGTGGGGCGTGCGGGTGTGCGGGGTTCGTGCGGGCGGGCCGTGTGGGAACGTTCCCGCGCCGGGGTCGAGTGTGGCGCTGCCGGGTGAACTCCGGGTGCCGCCGGCGTCGCCGCCGGGTGAACTCCGGGTGCCTCCGGCGTCGCCGCCGGGTGAACTCCGGGTGCCGCCGGCGTCGCCGCCGGGTGAACTCCGGGTGCGGTGCGGGCGGCGGGCGCGGTGCTGCGCGTCCGATGCGGTGACGGCGCACGGTGCGAGTTCCGCCGCCCCGTGCGAGGTTGACCGCTTCGTGCCCGGCTACAACCCTGCACGGAGCGGGCTGCTCGCCCCCGACCGGCGAAGGATGCACGGTGCGCGGCCCCGTTCGCTGCCGACGACCCCGCACCGAGCAGCCAGGTCGACGGTGGGCGACGAACCGCGCACCGTGCGCACCGGCAAGAGGCCGAACAAACTCGCACGGTGCGTGGCTGACACCCCTCAGCGCGACATGCGGACTCCGGCCTGGCGGAGCTTCGCGCGGAAGACCCACTCGTTGCGCAGGTCCGACCAGGTGAGCCGCACCACGGTTCGTACCTCGGGGAACGCGCGGAGTCGGTCTTCTCGGATCTTCTCGTCGAACAGCGCTTCCTCCGGCGTCCGTCCCCGCAGGTACGCACTGCTCCGGTACTTCACGGCTCCGTCGAACTCGACCACGACCCCGGCATCCGGGAACCAGAAGTCCACGACGATGTCCGGCTCGCCGAGCGCTCGGAAGCGGTGCTGGAGGACCGGCGGTGGTGTCCCGAACTGGTCGAACCGCGCTCGTGCGTACGACTCCCCCGGTGAGTCCGATGCGGCATCGGCGAACCCGATCGCCCGGAGCGCGCGACGTCGTCCCTTCTGCCCGCGCCGCTCGATCGCCGACCGGACGTCTTCGCGCTCGACCTCGCGACGGAGGAGCGCATCGAGGGACACGACTGCGTCGGTGAACGGCAGTGTGAGTGCGAGGTCGGTCGCCAGCCGATCGAGTCCGCACACCAGCAACCCGTCGGGCGTGGCGACCGGACGCTCGTTCCGTTCGGCGTCGAGGTCGGCGTGCACCACGAAGGTCGCGTTCGTGGTGCGCCGGTCGGCACCGCGTGAGGTCACGTGGATCCGTGTCGGTGGTGGGGTGAGCAGGGGCACACCGAAGACGACGGCGGCGGAGACGTGTGAGATCAGGTCTCCGGGGCGGATCCGGTCGGCGAACGAGCGCAGCCGGACGTGGTGCTGCTCACTTGGGCGGAGCGCGGCCCATCCCGCAGACTCCGCGTACAGTCCGCGTGCTACCCGTGTGAGCTCGCCCGCAGCGGCCCGACGTCTGATGACATCGGACTCGTCGGGGCGCTGGGCGGAGGTTCGGAACGTGAGGACTTCGGGGACCGGTGCGAGCTTGAGGTTCATCGACATACTCGTGATGCTCCGGATCCTCCGCCTTCGGAGCAGCACCGCATGGGCGTGCTGTGGAGGACCAGCCGCGCCGAGCACCTTGTGGAGGAATGAGCGAGCAGCCCGGGGCCTGCGAGAATGAGCGGGTGAACGCACGCACCTGGGGTTGGCTCGCAGCCGTCATCGACGTCGTCCTCATCGTCGTCTTCGCGCTCATCGGGCGCTCGTCGCACGGTGAGGCCAACACGGCGCTGGCGCTCTGGACCACCGCCTACCCGTTCCTGGCCGGTTGGGCGATCGGGTACGTGACGAGCGGTGCCTGGGCTCGACCGCTGCGCTTCTGGCCGACCGGTGTCGTGGTCTGGGTCCTCACGGTCTTCGTCGGTCTGGCCATCCGCGTCGCCACCGGGCAGGGGGACGTCGACGGCAACCCGCTGCCGATCTCGTTCGTCATCGTCGCGACCATCGTGCTCGGGGTGTTCCTGCTCGGCTGGCGCGCGATCGCCCGCGGTGTGCTCCGGTTCACCGCGTCGCGGTCGCGACGGGACGCCGCAGCGTCCGACGCGTGAACGGCAGCCGCGGTTCCCAACCGACGATCCTCGACGTCGCCGCACGTGCGGGGGTCTCGAAGTCGGCGGTGAGCCGGGTGCTCTCCGGGACCGGACGGTTCTCGGACGAGACCCGCGAGCGCGTCGAACGCGCGGCAGCCGAGCTCGGGTACGTCGCGAACGCGATGGCTCGCGGGCTGGTCAGCGGGCGGACGAACACGATCGGGATGCTCGTCCGGGATGCATCGTCGATGGTCTACACCGCACTGCACGCCGTGATGGAGCGCCGCGCATCGGAGCTCGGCTACCGCGTCGTCACCACGACGGGCGTCGGTCGGGTCGAGGACGAGAAGTCCGCCCTCGCCGCACTCGTGTCCATGCGCGTCGACGGGCTCGTCGTGTGCAGCGGCCTGATGCCGTCCGCCGACATCGCCGAGTTCGCGCCCCGCATCGCCACCGTCGTCGCGGGTCGGCCCGAGCTGCACCCGGCGCTCTCGAGCGTCTACTGCGACGAGGTCGACGGTGGGGCCTCCATCGCGGACGCCGTCGCCGATGCCGGCCACACCACGGCCGCGGTGTTCACGGTCCCGCTCGACAACGCGATCACGCAGCACGCGCGGTCGTCGGCGATGCTCGAGCGGCTCCGAGCACGTGGTGTCCGGGTGATCGACATCGACGCGAGCTTCGTGCGGCCACCCGACGACCTCGCCGCCGACCTGGTGGACGCCGTGCAGGAGTCGGGCGTGACCGCGGTGATGTGCCCGACCGACCGGCTCATGCTCGACGTGTGCGAGGCGCTCGCCCGCCGCGGTGTCGAGGTCCCGCGTGACCTCTCCGTCACCGGGTTCGACGGCGTCTACCCACTGGCGAGCGACTGGATCGGCTTCACGACACTCGAGCAACCGATCGAGCGCATCGGCCGCGAGGCCATCGACCTCGTCATCGGCCGCATCGACGACCCCACGCGCCCGGTCGAGCACCGCTCACTGCGCGGCACCGTGATCCCCGGCCGCACCCTGCTCCCCCGCTGACGCCGATCCCCTGACCCGCCGACCCGCCGACCTCGCACGGTGCGCGTCGACTCAACCCGTGCAGGCTCCGGGCCTGGCGCACGGTGCGAGGTCGCTCAAACCGCGCACGATTCGTGATGCCGTGCGAGGCTCGAGAAGCACGCACGGTGCGAGGTCCGTCGAGCGGTGCCACCGTGGTGGCTCGGTGCGGCGCTACAAGCGTGCACCGAGCGGTCAACCTCGCACGGGCCGACACAGACAGCACCGTGCGGCTTCGACCCACGGCCGCAGCCACAACCGCAGCCACAACCGCACACGCGCACCCGCGCCCGCGCCCGCGCCTAGAACAACCCGCTGCGCGGCCCGTCCTCGGGCCCGTCGAACCCGCGGAACATGTCCGACACCAGCGCCTCGATCTGCGGCTCCACCAGGCGTTCGACCGCCTCGGCGATCCGCGGCCGGTGGTCGATGAGCGCCAGGCACACCGCGGTACCGGTCGACCGCGCACACTCGTCGGACAGCGCGATCTCGTGCCGGAGCGCGGCCTTCGCCTCGTCGGACAGCGGCTCGCGCGGCGTCTGCTCCCCCGCACCGGTGCCGGCCAGCTCGCCGAGGGTGAACAGGAACGGCGACCCCGGCGACGGCTCGGGGTCCACGTCGAGGCCCTGGAACTCCGGCGACAACCCCTCGGCCGGCTGGTACCCCGCGTGCCGCTTCCGGGCCGCCGCCCGCTCCAGTTCGCGCTGCAGCAGCGGCAGGTTCTTCGCCGTGTAGTCGTCGACGGCGTCCTCGACGATGGTCGAGATCCGCCCGATCAGCGCGTGCTGGACGGCGTGCGGCACGTCGGGTCCGAACCCCGCGGCCGCGGCGATCGGGGACCCGGTGCACTTCCGGCAGATGCGCGTGCGCGGGCGGGCGGTACCGATCTGCCAGCGCGGCAGCCAGCGCAGCCACAGGTCGACCGCGCCCCGCACGCGACCGTCGATGCCGTCCATCCCTCAACAGTAGGCCTGGAGGCGCGGATCACCCCCGGCACACCGCGCCGGTCGGGCAATCCACCGGTTCTCAGGCCTGTGGTTCCGTCACGAAGTCGATCAGCTCCTCGACACGGCCGAGCAGCTCCGGCTCGAGGTCCGCGAAGGTGCGCACCTGCCCGAGGATCCGCTGCCATGCCCTGGCGATGTCGGCCTGCTCGGCGTGCGGCCAGCCGAGCGCCTGGCAGATGCCCGCCTTCCACTCGATCGAGCGCGGGATCGTCGGCCACGCCCGCAGCCCGACCCGAGCAGGCTTCACCGACTGCCAGACGTCGACGAACGGGTGCCCGACGACGAGCACGTGCGCGCCCCACTTGCCGCGCATCACGGCGTCGGCGAAGCGGGACTCCTTCGACCCGGGCACCAGGTGGTCGACCAGGACCCCGACCCGGCGCTCCCGTGTCGGCTGGAACTCGTCGAGCACCGCGGCCAGGTTGTCGACGCCGGAGAGCTCTTCGACCACGACGCCCTCGACGCGCAGGTCGGCACCCCAGACCTTCTCGACGAGTTCCGCGTCGTGCTTGCCCTCGACCATGATGCGGCTGGGGAGCGCCACCCGAGCACGCTGCGACTCCACAGCGAACGATCCGGACGCGGTGCGGAGGCGACCACCGTCGGACGCCTGCCGCACGGCGGGCGCGCCCCCGGGCCTCCAGTCCGCATGGACGGAACCGACGGAACCAGCGGAACCCGCACCGCCAGCGGAACCAGCAGCGCCAGCCCCGGCAGCAGCCGCGGCCGACCGCCCGACCGGCGCCGACGGCCGCCCCAGCGTCACCAGCTCACCCTCGAGCAGGAACTGCCCGGTGAAGGGGAAGGAACGCGTGCGGCCCTTCCAGTCCTCGAGCGCGATGTTGCCGGCCTCGAGTCCCACCACGGCACCGGCCCACCCGGAGTCCGGGTCCTCGAGCACCATGTCCCGTTCGAGCGGCACCTGCCGCACCTTCTTCACCCCGCGCGAGCGCCAGTCCCCCGAGAGCACATCGCCGCCGTACCGGTCGTCGTCCACCCGCACGAGGGTACTGTCGACGACGGCCCGGACGACGTCGACCGCGCCGGTTCCCCATCATCTCGACGGAAGGCCCGCCCGTGCGCGCAGCGATCATCCACGCCCCGAACGACATCCGCGTCGAGGAGTGCGATCGACCCGGGCTCCTGTCCGGCAGGGACGTCGTCGTCAAGGTCCTCGCGGCCTGCGTCTGCGGCTCGGACCTCTGGCCCTACCGTGGCGTCACCGAGACGAAGCAGCCGCGGCCGATCGGCCACGAGCTCGTCGGCGAGGTCGTCGCCGTCGGTGACGACGTCACCGGCCTGCACGAGGGCGACTTCGTCATCTCCCCCTTCACCATGAACGACGGCACCTGCCAGGCCTGCCGCAACGGCATGACCACCGGCTGCGACCACCTGTCCGGGTTCGGCAGCACGGACGCGTACGGCGACCCCGTCGGCGGCGCACAGGCCGAGTACGTGCGGATCCCGGACGCCGATGCCACGCTCGTCGCGGTCCCTGGTCCGGTCGACCCGGCCCTGGTGCCGTCGCTGCTCACCCTGTCCGACGTCTTCTCGACCGGCCACCACGCCGCCGTGTCGGCAGCGGTCGGCCCCGGCAAGACCGTCGTCGTGGTCGGCGACGGCGCGGTCGGCCTGTCCGCGGTGCTCGCCTCGAAGCGGCTCGGTGCGGACCGCATCATCGCGATGAGCCGGCACGCCGACCGTCAGGCGCTCGCTCGCGAGTTCGGTGCCACCGACATCGTGGCGGAGCGCGGCGACGAGGGAGTCGCGGCGGTCCGCGCGCTGCTCGGCGGCGACCTGGCCGACTGCGCCGTGGAGGCCGTCGGCACCGAGGAGAGCATGGACCAGGCGCTGCACTCGGTCCGCCCCGGCGGCAACGTCGGTTTCGTCGGGGTCCCGCACGGGGTGCCGACCATCGGCACGCGCTACCTGTTCGACACGAACATCGCCATCGCGGGCGGCATGGCCCCGGCCCGGAAGTACATCCCCGAGCTGCTCCCCGACGTGCTGTCCGGCGCGATCGACCCCGGTCGCGTCTTCGACCTCGAGCTGCCGCTCGACGAGGCCGCCGAGGCCTACCGCGCGATGGACGAGCGCCGGGCCATCAAGGTGCTGCTGCGCCCGTAGCGGCGCGCGTCGTGGACGCACCGGCAGACGGACGGGAGGCCCGTGGCGGCGTCGCCACGGGCCTCCCGTCCGTCGTCTGGTCGAGTCGACAACCGGCGGCCCGCCCGCTCACGCGTCGCGGATCGCCAGCACCCGGTGCGGCGCAGCCGCCTCGGCTCGCCACCCGCCGGGCAGCACGTCGCGGAGTTCGGGCACCGTGAAGCTCCGTCGGATCGACCGCAGGCCGTCGACCCGGATGAACGTCCCCGCCGCCACGAGCGGTGACGCCAGCGCGTACGCCCGGTAGGCCGCCGGCGACCGCCGGATGTCGGAGTGCAGGCTGCGCCCGCTCGCGAGCAGCTCGGAGTCGGCCAGGAACCCCCGCCGCTCCTCGTCGCCCAGGTGGTGCAGGACGTGGTTCGACACGACGACGTCGAACCGTTCACCCGCCGCGACCAGGTCACCGCTCGACTGCTGCCGGAACGTCACACCGGTCGGGGACGACCGCCGTGCCGCGGCGATGGCTCGTTCGTCCGGGTCGACCCCGACGACCTCGAGGTCGAAGCCGTCGCCCGCCGCCCACCGCACCAGCGAGCGGGCCAGGTCGCCACCCCCGCAGCCGAGGTCGAGCACCCGACCGCGGCCGCTGGCGGGCAGGGCCGGCACGACGTGGGACCGCCAGGCCGCGCGCCAACCGCCCACGAGCGCGTTCACGACGGCGAAGCGCCGGAACGTGCGTGCGAGGGCGCGCGGGTCGCAGTCCGGGTCGTCCATCAGTTCGGTCAGGTCGAGCGCGCGGGTGCGCAGGTCGACGGCCGGGAGGCCCGTGGTGCCGCCGCCCTGACGGCTCACGCCGCGCCCGTGGTCGCGACGGGCACGCGGGCGGGTGCGACAGTGGGTTCTGCCGCGGGCGACTTCACGGGTTCTGCCGCGGGCGACTTCGCGGGTTCTGCCGCGGGCGACGCCTCGGTCCGCACCGTGGTGAGCCGTGCGCTCTCGACGGTGAGTCCGGGGCCGAAGGCGAGCGCGACGACGGCGCTGCCGTCCTCGAGGCCGGCGTCGACGGCGTCCCGCAGCACGAAGAGCACCGTGGCGCTCGACATGTTGCCGTGTTCCCGCAGCACCCGCCGGCTCGACTCCATGGCGCTGTCGGGCAGGCCGAGCGACTCCTGGGTGCGGTCGAGGATGGCCCGGCCGCCCGGATGCACCGCCCACACCGGCACGTCCGAGGCCGGCCCACCGTCGAGCAGCGGTTGCACGGCGCTCGGGACGTGCAGGCCGACGAGCTTCGGCACGGCGGTGGACAGGACCATCTCGAAGCCCTCGTCCCCGATGTTCCACGCCATCTCGGACGCCCCCTCGGGCACCACGGCCGTCGTGAAGTCGTCGAAGCGCAGACCGGCTCCGTCCCGGGCGACGACCGCGGCGGCCGCACCGTCGCCGAAGACGCTGTTCGCGACGATCTGGTCGGGGTCGTTCGAGGCGCGGACGTGCAGGGTGCAGAGTTCGCCGCAGACCACGAGCACGACGGCGTCCGGGTCCTGGTCGACGAACGCCGCGGCGATCCGGAGCGCGGGGAACGCGGCGCAGCAGCCCATGAAGCCGATGTGGTGCCGGAAGACGCCACCCGGGAGCCCGAGCTGCTCGACGACGTCGATGTCGGGCCCGGGCTGCGTGAACCCGGTGCACGACACGGTCACCAGGTGTGTGACGGCCTCCGGCGCGATGCCGGCACGTTCCACGGCGTCGCGGGCGGCGGCGACGAACAGCGGCGGTGCGAGTTCGCGGTACCGGTCGTTGCGCGAACCGGTGGACGGCGAGCGCAGGGTGCCGTCGTCGTCACGGAACGCACCACCGGCACGCGCGGAGTCGAGTTCCTCGAGGACGGTGTGCCGCTGGTCGACCGCAGACCCGTCGAACGCGGCGGGGACGAGCCGTTTGCCGAGCCGCCCGAGGTCGGGTTGGGCGGAGAACAGGTCACGCACCCGGGGCTGGTCGAGGGTCGTCTCGGGGACGGCGGTTCCGATGGCGCGGATCGTTGCGGACACGACTCATCCTGTCACCCGATCGCTGACGTGTCCCCAGGATGCCCACGGCGACCGGGACCCACGGAGGGCACGGCACCGACCGGTGCCGTGCCCTCCGTGGTGGGACTGCCTACGACTGCTGTGCGCGCTCCAGCACGAGTTCCCGCACGCGGGCGGCGTCGGCCTGGCCCTTCATGGCTTTCATGACCGCACCGATGATCGCGCCGGCTGCCTGGACCTTGCCGTCCTGGATCTTCGCCAGCACGTCGGGCTGCGCCGCGAGTGCTTCGTCGACCGCGGCCGTCAGGGCGGAGTCGTCCGAGACGACCTTGAGCCCACGGGCCTCGACGACCTGCGCCGGCGAGCCCTCGCCCGCGATGACACCCTCGAGCACCTGGCGTGCCAGGCGGTCGGTCAGGTCGCCGGACTCGACGAGCGCGATGACCTCGGCGACGTGCTTCGGCGACACCAGGTCACCGGGGGCGGCGTCCTGCGCGTTGGCGACGCGGCTGATCTCGCCGGTCCACCACTTGCGGGCAGCCTGGGGTGCGGCGCCGGCGGCGACGGTGCCCTCGACCTCGTCGAGCAGCCCGCCGTTCACGACGTCCTGGAACTCCAGGTCGGCGAAGCCCCAGTCACCCTTCAGGCGACGGCGGCGTGCGACGGGGGCCTCGGGCAGCGAGGCACGGAGCTCCGCGATGACGGCGGGGTCCGGCACGACGGGCAGCAGGTCGGGCTCCGGGAAGTACCGGTAGTCGTCGGCGTCCGACTTCGGTCGACCGGCCGACGTACGACCGGTGTCCTCGTGCCAGTGGCGGGTCTCCTGCGTGATCGTGCCACCGGCGGCGAGGATCGCGGCCTGACGCTGGATCTCGTAGCGGATCGCACGCTCGACGGCGCGGAACGAGTTGACGTTCTTGGTCTCGGTGCGGGTGCCGAGCTTCTCCTGCCCGCGAGGGCGCAGCGAGATGTTCGCGTCGCACCGCAGGTTGCCGCGCTCCATGCGGGCTTCGGAGACACCGAGCGCCCGGACGAGGTCGCGGATGACCTGCACGTAGGCGGCTCCGAGCTCGGGGGCACGGTGCTCAGCGCCGAAGATCGGCTTCGTGACGATCTCGACCAGGGGCACACCGGCGCGGTTGTAGTCGACGAGCGAGTACTCGGCGCCCTGGATCCGGCCGGTGGCACCACCGACGTGCGTCAGCTTGCCGGCGTCCTCTTCCATGTGGGCGCGCTCGATCGGGATGTTGTAGATCGTCCCGTCGGCGAGCTCGACCTCGACCTCGCCCTCGTAGGCGATGGGCTCGTCGTACTGCGAGACCTGGTAGTTCTTCGGGTTGTCCGGGTAGAAGTAGTTCTTCCGGGCGAACCGCGAGGACTCGGCGATCGAGCAGCCGAGCGCGAGCCCGAGCTGGATCGAGTACCGCACGGCCTGTGCGTTCACGACCGGCAGCGACCCGGGCAGCCCGAGGTCGACCGGGGTGACGTTCGTGTTGGGTTCGCCGCCGAAGAAGTTCGGGGCGTCCGAGAACATCTTGGTCTTCGTCGCGAGTTCGACGTGGACCTCGAAGCCGAGCACCGGCTCGTAGCGCTCGAGCGCCTCGTCGAAGTCCATCAGCGCGTCCTTCTGCGCCATCAGATCACACCTTCCTGCGCAGCGGACTGCTGACTCTGGTCGAGGTCCGGGACGGACGCGATGAGCGGCGCGCCCCACTGCTGTTCGAGCAGACGCTCGAGGGCGGCACCGTAGCGGTACAGCCGGGCGTCCTCACGCTGGGGCGCCATCAGCTGCACACCGACGGGCAGGCCGTCCTCGGGCGCGAGGCCGTTCGGGATGCTCATGCCGGGAACGCCGGCGAGGTTCGCCGGGATCGTGGTGAGGTCGTTGAGGTACATCGCCAGCGGGTCGTCGATGCGCTCACCGATCGGGAACGCGGTCGTCGGGGCCGACGGGCTGACGAGCAGGTCGACCTGCTCGAAGGCGGCCTGGAAGTCCCGCTGCACGAGCGTGCGGACCTTCTGCGCCGAGCCGTAGTAGGCGTCGTAGTAGCCGGCGCTCAGGGCGTAGGTGCCGAGGATGATGCGCCGCTTGACCTCGGGCCCGAAGCCGGCTTCACGCGTGGCGGCCATGACGTCCTCGACGGTGGCACCGTTCTCGGGCGTGACCCGGAGGCCGAAGCGCACCGAGTCGAACTTGGCGAGGTTCGACGACGCCTCGGCCGGGAGGATCAGGTAGTACGCGCTGATCGCGTACGCGAACGACGGGGCGTCGATCTCGACGACGACCGCGCCGGCCGACTCGAGCAGCGCGACCGTCTCCTGGAAGCGCTGGGTGACCCCGGCCTGGAACCCGTCGCCCCCGGCGAGTTCCTTCACCACGCCGACGCGCAGGCCGCGGAGGGTGTCCGCCTGCAGCCCTTCGCGTGCGGCGGCGGCCATCGAGGGCCAGGCGTCCGGGATGGACGTGGAGTCCTTCGGGTCGTGCCCGCCGATGACGTCGTGCAGGAGCGCGGCGTCGAGGACGGTGCGGGACACCGGGCCGATCTGGTCGAGGCTGGACGCCAGGGCGATGGCGCCGTAGCGGCTCACCCCGCCGTAGGTCGGCTTCACACCGACCGTGCCCGTCACCGCACCCGGCTGACGGATGGAGCCACCCGTGTCCGAACCGAGGGCGAAGGGTGCTTCGTGCGCGGCGACCGCAGCGGCCGAGCCACCGCCGGAGCCGCCGGGGATCCGGTCGAGGTCCCACGGGTTGCGGGTCGGACCGTACGCCGAGAACTCGGTGGTCGAGCCCATCGCGAACTCGTCCATGTTGGTCTTGCCGAGCGGCACGAGGCCGGCGGCGCGGAGCTTCGCGACGGGGGTGGCATCGTACGGCGGCACCCAGCCCTCGAGGATCCTGGACCCGGCGGTCGTGGGCATGTCCTGCGTGCACAGGACGTCCTTGACGGCGATCGGCACACCGGCGAGCGGCCCGAGGTCGTCGCCCGCGGCACGGCGGGAGTCGATCGACTTCGCCACTGCCAGGGCGTTCTGGTTGACGTGCAGGAACGCGTGCACGTCGCCGTCGACGGCGGCGATCCGGTCGAGGTGGGCCTGGGTGGCCTCGACGCTCGAGACGTCGCGCGCCACGAGGGCGTCGGCGAGCGCCGCGGCGCTCAGCTTCGTGATGTCGTCAGTCACTGTTCTTCGCCCTACTGTTCTTCGCCGAGGATGGCGGTCACGCGGAACCGTTCGCCGTCGGAGTCGGGCGCCCCGGAGAGCGCCTGCTCCTGCGTCAGCGTCGTGCCGACCACGTCGGGTCGGGTGACGTTGCCGAGCGGCACGGGGTGGCTCGTCGCGGGGACGTCGTCGGTCGCGACCTCGGCGACCTTGGCGACGCTCTCGACGATGTGCGACAGCTCCCCGGTCAGCTTCTCGATCTCGTCGGGCGTGAGTGCGATACGTGCGAGGTTCGCCAGGTGTGCGACCTGCTCGCTCGTGATGTCAGGCATGGTGCTCCGTCGATCGGTTCGTGGAATGCCCCACAGTCTATTGGCTGCGTCGAGCGCGCAGGCGCGGCTGTGGACAACCCCTTTGGAGGCCCGGTGCCGGTCCGCCGGACCGGCACCGGGCCTCCAGGGGGTCAGACGGTCACTTCCCGTTCTGGTCCCCCGCCGCCGGTGCCGCCGGGGCCACCGTGGCGGCGGGCGCCGGCGCAGCCGGGGCAGCGGGTGCAGCCGGAGCGGCAGGTGCAGCCGGAGCAGCCGTCGGCGTCGTCTGGTCGTCCTGCGCAGTCCCCTGCCCGGACGAAGTCCCCGACGACGACGACGAAGACGAAGACGAAGACGACGATGACGACGACTTGCTCGCCTGCCCGATCATCGCCTGGCTCGGCGCCGGCAGCGCTCCCCCGCCGACGGTCTGGTCCAGGTACGCCATCATCGACTTCCCGACCCCGAACTTCGCGCTGTACCCGGTGGTGCCCTGCAGGAACGGCCAGTTCGCCAGGCTCACGCTCCCCTGCACGTTGCCGACCCAGGTGGCGTTCGTGTACTTCGTCGACGACGCGACCAGCCAGTTCTGCACGTCGCCGTCGGTGGTGCCGGTCTTCGCGAACTTCGCCACGCTGTCCCCAGGGTTCGCGCTCGCGGCCGTCCCCGACCCGGACAGCACGCCCTGCAGCGCGTAGTCGACCGTGCCCGCGACGTCCGCCGAGACGCCCTGCGTGCAGGACGACGGCGTCGGGGTGATCTTCGTGCCGTCCGCCTCGGTCACCGAGTCGATCGCGGTGGGCGTGCACACGATGCCGCCGTTGGCGAAGCCCGCGTAGGCCTCGGCCAGGTCGATCGGCGACAGCTCGTTCACGCCGAGGATCGACGACGGCGTCTGCGTCAGGTCACCGCCGTCGGCGCGGTGGATGCCCATCGACTGCGCGAGCTGGGCGATCTTGCACAGGTCGAGCTGCTTGCCCATCTGGGCGTACGCCGTGTTGATCGACTCGACCGTCGCCGCCTCGACCGACATCGACGACGGCACGCTCTCGGCGTTGGCGACGTTCCAGGTGCCACCCGCGACGTTCTGGCAGCTGTTGGTGAACTCGGCGTTCGCGAACTGGTGCTCCGAGGTGGTGACCGAGTCGGACAGGGTGTGCCCGCTGGCGAGCCACTCAGCCAGGGTGAACACCTTGTAGGTCGAGCCGGTCTGGAACCCGCCCGAGTTGCCGTACCCGGAGTCGGCGCTGTAGTTCACCGCCGTGGCCCCGGCGGCGGCGTTGTCCCCCTGCGTGTACGTGGTGTTCTGGACCATCGACATGATCCGGCCGGTGCCGGGCTCCACGGTGACGTTCGAGCCGCCGACGTCGACGCCGGCCATCGTGGCCGGCACGTAGGTGGACAGGGCGGACTGTGCCTGGCCCTGCAGGTCGAGGTCGAGCGAGGTGTGGATCTGCAGGCCCTTGGTGTCGAGTGTGGCGATGCGTGCCGCCGCGGTCTTGCCGAACGCGGGGTCCTGCAGCACCTGGTCGCGGACGTAGTCGCAGAAGTACCCGGCGTCGTAGTGCGTCGCGGCGGTCGAGCACCCGTTGGCGGTCTCGGTGATCTTCGGCGTGACCGGCGTCGCGATCGCCTTCGTCATCTGTGCCTTCGTGATCGACCCGTGCGCCTGCATCCGGCGGAGCACGTAGTCGCGGCGCTCCTTCGTCAGCTCGTACCCGTTGGCCTTGCCGTTGTCCTTGTCGCTCGGCACGTCGATGCGCAGGTTCGACGGGTTGTTGAGGATCGCGACGAGCGTGGCCGACTGCATGAGCGACAGGTCCTTCGCGTGCACGCCGAAGTAGTACTCGGCCCCGGCCTCGGCCCCGTAGACCCGCCCGCCGAGCCCGACGATGTTGAGGTACCCGGTCAGGATCTCGTCCTTCGAGTACTTCTTGTTCACCGCGATCGCGTACCGCATCTCCTGCAGCTTGCGCTGCGGCGTGACGCCGGCCGCGTCCTCGTAGCAGGCTTCGACCTTCTTCTCGGTGGCGGCCTGGTCCTTGCCCGTGAGCTCCTCGCACTGCTGCACCAGGACGTTCTTGACGTACTGCTGCGTGATGCTCGAGCCGCCCTGCACGTCCCCGCCGACGACGGTCGCGGCGACCCCGCGGAGCGTTCCGAGCACGTCGATGCCGCCCTCGTCGTAGTAGCGCGGGTCCTCGGTGTCGATCGCCGCCTGCTTGAGCGAGTCCGCCATCTGGTCGGCCGTCACGTTCGTGCGGTTCTCGGCGTAGAACGAGGCGATCTTGACCTGCTTCCCGCCCTGCTCCGCGTACACGGACGACACCTGCTGCGGGGTCTGCACGTCGAGGTAGGTCGGCAGGTCCTCGAAGAACGAGACTGCCCCGGACGTCCCCTCACCCGCGACGGCGACCGCCGGGGTCACCGCGACGGCGACGAGCATGCCGGCGAGCACGGACATCACCACGAACATCAGGAGAGCACCAGGCCATCGCACCACACGCATGACGGCACCGTAGGCAGCAGGGCTGTACTGGTTCTGCCCTGGAACGAGTGCAGGCTGCGGTCGCGCTCAGGTTGCCACCCAGGCGGTTCCGAGGACGCGTCGCGATCCGCGCGGGCGCACCGATCCGGCCGGGAGGCCCGCAACGACTCCGCCACGTCGGACGCCGGTCACGATCGGGTCACGTCCACCGCGTCGCCACGACCGGTGGGTCCGCCGGGTCGGTCAGGGCCGGCCGCCCACCGTCCGTCGGTCACGGCCGGTCAGTCACGGGGCTGCAGGTCCTGCGGGCGCACGAGGTACATGTCCGGCGAGGCGCCGACGATGCCGTCACCACCCGACTTGCCGCGTCGGACCTGCTCGCGCACCAGGTCGCCGCGGCCGATGCCGATCAGGGCGACGTCGTGCAGCGATGCCGTGCCCGGCTTGAGGTAGTCGTTGTGGCCCACGGGGCGGCGGAACACGTCACCGGCCGACAGCGCATCGGCGCCCCCGGCCAGGTCGAGCACGGTCGACCCGAACGACGCCCCGCCCGGGTCGGTGCCGAAGTACCCGGAGCCCGCGATGGGGTCGCTGTGCGCACCGCCGACGAAGACCTGCCCGGTGGCGACGGCGAGGTCGTCCGCCGTCCGGACGTCGCTGCCCGGCGACCCGAGCACGGTCAGGGTGTCGGCGGTCATCCGCCCCGACGCCAGGGCCGTCATCGCCGTGGTCGACCCGTACGAGTGCGCGACGATGTTCACGCGCGGTTGGTCGCCCGCCCGGATCACGCGAAGCCCTGCGACGGTCCGTTCGAGCCGCTCGGCCCCGGTCCGTGCGAGCCCGAGCGACAGGATGTTGGACAGGTCCGGCGTGCGGTACCCCATCCACGCGACGACGGCGGCTCCCGACCCGTTGCCCGCGGCGGCGAGCGGCGCCAGGGTGGCCTGCTCACGGGACAGGTCGTTGGCGGTGTTCGTGAAGTCGGTCATCTGCCCGGTGACCGTGAAGAACATGCCCGGCACCACGACGGTGACGTCGGCCGCGGTGTCGAGGTCGCCGATGCTGATCGCGGCACGGCCCGACCCCCGGGTGTCGAGCGCCACCAGGAAGCGCCGCGGGTCGCCGGGTTGCTGCACCAGGGAGTCCCGGACCTGCCCGAGCATCGCGGCCCGGGCTGCTCCGAGGTCGGCGTCGGCGAGGCCGGACGTCAGCGTCGCGCGGTTGGCCTGGTCACGGACCGCGTACGGCACGCCCTCGAGGTTCCCGACCAGGGCGGGCGCGTGCACGAGGAGGCGGTCCTGCTCGTCGGCGGGCAGGTGCGACCACCACTGCGCGACGGTCTGCGCGGGCGGCGGGTCGTCCTGCACCGTCGCCACGACGCCGCGGTCGGTGGCCGCGCTCCGCAGGTCTGCGGCACCGAGCGCACCGAGGTCCTCGACGAAGGCGCGTCCGTGCGCGGCGGCGAGGTCGTCGACCCGCACCGCTGTCGTGGACGACGCCGCTGCAGCCAGCGGTGCCGCCACGGGAGCCGACGCCGACGCCGACGAGAGCACGTCGTCGACCGGGACGATGCGGGTCGTGGCGGTGCTGGCGACCGTGACCTGGTGCGCCGGGGGCATGCCTGGGGCCTCGATCACTCCGAGCGAGTGCACCGAGGCGGTGAGCAGAGCCGCAGCGATGAGCAGCATTCGGGTCTCCCCCGGGAAGGCCGTCCCGACGTCCCCCTGCAGACGACGGGTGATGCTCGGTCGAGTCTATGGAGATGTCCGCGGATCATCCATGCGCGATGCAACTTGTCCCCCGAACTGGGCGCGTTCGACGGCGCGCCGCGCTCAGCGGATGCGACCGGGCGTGCTGTGTGCCCCGGTCGGTCCTCAGTCCTCGGTCGTGGGCGCTTCCGGTTCGGCGAGCGCCGCGGGCCCCTCGGTCACGAGCAGGTGGAACTGCTCGGCGTCGATGATCCGGACGCCCAGCTGCTCGGCCTTCGTGAGCTTCGAACCGGCACCCGGACCGGCCGCCACGAAGTCGGTCTTCTTGCTCACGCTCGAGGCAGCCTTGCCACCGGCGGTGATGATCGCCTCCAGCGCACCTTCGCGCGTGTAGCCCTCGAGTGACCCGGTCGCGACGACGGTGACGCCGCTCAGCACGCCGCCCTCGACGTCGGCGCTGCCCGGGCCGGGGTGGCCCGGGGTGGTGAACTGCACGCCGGCCGTGGTCCAGCGGTCGATGATCTCGCGGTGCCAGTCGACATCGAACCAGGCGAGCAGGGCGTCGGCGATGATCCCGCCGACCCCGTCGACGGCGGCGAGGTCCTCGCGCGATGCCGACCGGATCGCGTCGAGGGACCCGAAGTGGTTCGCCAGGGCCCGGGCGGCGACGGGTCCGACGTGGCGGATGCTCAGGCCGACCAGGATCCGCCACAGGGGCTTCGTCTTCGCCGCGTCGATGTTCGCGAGCATCTCGAACGCGTTCTTCGACGGGTAGCGGCTCGGCTCACCGGTGTAGTCGGCGCCGCGTGCCTCGGGGTCGAACGGCGGGTCGGTCTTCTTGCGCGCCCGACTGAACGGCGTGACGCGCTTCGGGGTGCCGTCGTCGTCGACCTTCTCCATGCCGGTCTCGGCGTCGCGGACGATGACCTCGATCGGGACGATGTCCTGCATCGTCAGGTCGAACAGTCCGGCCTCGGTGACGAGCGGCGGGGTCTCCGGGCGAAGGGGCTGCGTGAGCGCCGCGGCCGCGACCTCGCCGAGCCCCTCGATGTCGAGCGACCCGCGCGAAGCGATGTGCTCGACCCGACCGCGCACCTGCGCCGGGCAGCTCTTCGCGTTCGGGCAGCGCAGGTCGATGTCGCCTTCCTTCGCGGGGGCGAGCTCAGTGCCGCACTCGGGGCAGTTGGTCGGCATCACGAACTCGCGCTCGGAGCCGTCACGGAGCTCGACCACCGGGCCGAGCACCTCGGGGATGACGTCGCCGGCCTTCCGCAGCACGACCGTGTCGCCGATCAGCACGCCCTTCGCCTTGACGACCTGCTGGTTGTGCAATGTGGCCTGGCGGACGACGGACCCGGCGACCTCGGCCGGGGCCATCACCGCGAACGGGGTGGCACGGCCGGTGCGGCCGACGCTGACCACGATGTCGGTGAGCGTCGTGTGCACTTCTTCCGGCGGGTACTTGTAGGCGATCGCCCACCGCGGCGCCCGCGACGTCGACCCGAGTTCCTCGTGCAGGGCGAGGTCGTCGGCCTTCACGACGACGCCGTCGATCTGGTGCTCGACCGACGAACGGCGCTCCCCCGTGGTCCGGACGAAGCCGTTGACCTCGTCGATGGTGTCGAACACCCGGTAGTGGCTGCTCGTCGGGAGGCCCCAGGTCTGCAGCAGCTCGTACACCTCGGACTGGCTGCGGACGTCGGTGCCCTGCTCGAGTTCACGGACGGGCCACGCCCCGATGCCGTGCACGAGCATCCGCAGACGCCGCAGCCGGTCGACCATCAGTGCCCGCTTCGCCTCGGACTTGCCCTCTTCCTTCTGGCGGAGGGACCCGGCGGCGGCGTTGCGCGGGTTGGCGAACACGCGCTCCCCCGCCTCGCGCTGGTTGGCGTTGAGCTCGTCGAACTCGGCGACCGGGAAGAAGATCTCGCCCCGGACCTCGACCAGGGGCGGGTGACCGGTGCCGGACAGGCGGTCCGGGATCGTGCCCATCGTGCGGACGTTGCCGGTGACGTCCTCGCCGACCACGCCGTCACCGCGGGTGGCGGCGGAGACGAGCCGACCGTGCTCGTACCGCAGGTTGATCGCCAGGCCGTCGATCTTCAGCTCGGTCAGGAACCGCACCCGCTCGGCACCGGCGTCCCGCTGCACCTTGAGGGCCCACTCGGTCAGCTCGTCGGGGCTGAAGACGTTGTCGAGCGAGAGCATGCGCTCGGCGTGCTCGACCGGTGCGAACTGCGTCGTCTGCGCCTGCCCACCCACGGTCTGCGTCGGGCTGTCAGGCGTCAGGAGTTCCGGGAACCGCCGTTCGATCGCGTCGAGGCGGTGCACCAGGGCGTCGTAGTCGGCGTCCGACAGGGGCGAGGCGTTGCCCTCGTAGTAGTCGTGGCGCAGCTCGGTGACGCGGGCGCGCAACCGGTCGACCTCGCGCGCGGCCTGGGCGGCGTCGAGCCCGTCGGGGTCGATGGTCTCGAACGTCGCGTCGGTCTCGCTCATGGCATCAGTTCTACCGTGCACCACCGACGCGGCGTGCAGCGAGCGTGTGCCCCGGGAGCGGCGGGGTCAGGCGTCGACGGGGACGGCGCTGACCGTGGTGTCGATCGTGCACTGGCCGAGCACCCGTGTGCCGACGTAGACCACAGCCGTCTGCCCGGGAGCGACCCCGTGCAGCGGCTCGTCGACGTCGATCACGAGCACGTCGTCCTGCACCCGAGCCGTCGCGGGCACCGGGTCGGCGTGCGCGCGGATCTGCACGTCGCAGGCGAACGGCGTCGCGGGGTCGGCTGGCGCCGTGCCCGCCCAGGTGAACCGTGAGCCGGACATCGAGGTGACGGCGAGGGCTTCCTTCGGGCCGACGACGACGGTGTTGTCCTTCGGGCGGATCTCGAGCACGAACCGGGGCTTGCCGTCCGGTGCCGGGCGACCGAGGGCCAGGCCGCGGCGCTGTCCGACGGTGTAGCCGGTGGCGCCCTCGTGCGAGCCGACGACCGTGCCGTCACGCTCGACGACCTCGCCGGGGGCGGTGCCGACGCGGTCCGCCAGCCAGCCGCGGGTGTCGCCGTCCGGAATGAAGCAGATGTCGTAGGAGTCCGGCTTCTGGGCGACCGTCAGCCCGCGCTCGGCGGCCTCGGCCCGGACCTCGTCCTTCGACGGCGTCGCGCCGAGCGGGAACATCGCGTGCTGCAGCTGCTCGGCGGTCAGGACGCCGAGCACGTACGACTGGTCCTTCGCCCACGCGGCCGACCGGTGCAGCTCGCGGGAGCCGTCCGGACCGGTGACGATCGACGCGTAGTGCCCGGTCGCGACGGCGTCGAAGCCCAGGGCCAGTGCCTTCTCGAGCAGCGCCGCGAACTTGATCCGCTCGTTGCAGCGCATGCAGGGGTTCGGGGTGCGGCCGGCCTGGTACTCGGCCACGAAGTCGTCGACGACGTCCTCCTTGAACCGGGCCGAGAAGTCCCACACGTAGTACGGGATCCCGAGGGCCGACGCGGCGCGCTGGGCGTCCATCGAGTCCTCGATGGTGCAGCACCCGCGGCTGCCGGTGCGCAGGGTGCCGGGCATCCGGCTCAGGGCCAGGTGCACACCCACCACGTCGTGGCCGGCGTCGACCGCCCGGGCTGCGGCCACCGCCGAGTCGACACCACCGCTCATCGCCGCAAGAACACGCATGCGTCCAGGGTAACCCGCCGACGAAGCGGTACCGCTGGCGTACCGTTGGTCGGGCGATGGCCACGACGGGGAACGACTCATTCGACTTCCGGTCCGTCCTGCTGTCCGGGTTCCTGCCCGCTGCGCTCTTCGCGATCGGTGAGGGCGCGATCATCCCGATCATCCCGATCGCGGCCGACTCGCTCGGTGCCAGCCTGGCGTTCGCGGGCTTCGTCGCCTCGCTCATCCTGGTCGGCGAGCTCATCGGCGACGTGCCGTCCGGCATCGTCGTCGCCCGCATCGGCGAGCGGAACGCCATGATCGGCGCCGCGCTCGTGTCCGTGGTCGGGCTCGTGGTCGCCACGACGGCCGCGAACGCCTGGGTCCTGGCGCTCGGGGTGTTCCTGGTCGGTGTCTCCACCGCGGTGTTCGCCCTCGCCCGGCACGCCTACATGACCACCGCGATCCCCCTGCGGATCCGGGCCCGAGCATTGTCGAGCCTCGGCGGCGTCTTCCGCTTCGGCTACTTCGTCGGCCCGTTCATCGCCGCCGGCGTCATCCACCTGACCGGCACCACCAGCAGCGCCTTCTGGATCCACGTCGTCTGCTGCCTGGCGGCGGCGACCGTGCTCCTGGTGCTGCGCGACCCCGCGACGGGCACACGCGGCCTGCGGTTGCCGCCACGGGCCTCCCGGCTGTCGACCGACCACGCGACGGACGCGAGCGACCACGCGACCGAACCGCCCGCCGACACCGGGGCGCAGTTCGTCCAGCAGGAGGCGCAGGGCCTCTTCCGCACCATCCGCGCGAACGCGGCGGTCCTGCTGCGGCTCGGCAGCGGCGCCGGCCTGATCGGTGCGATGCGCGCCGGACGGCAGGTGATCCTGCCGCTCTGGGCGGTGAGCGTCGGTCTCGACGACTCGACCGCGGCCCTCGTGATCGGCATCGCCGGAGCCGTCGACTTCGCGCTGTTCTACACGAGCGGGCAGATCATGGACCGGTGGGGACGGCTCGCGAGCGCCCTGCCCTGCATGCTCGGCCTGAGCATCAGCTACTTCCTCCTCGCCTGGAGCGGCCACCTGGACGCCCGGGTCGGCTGGTTCGTCGCGATCGCGATGGGCATGTCCCTGGCGAACGGGGTCGGTTCCGGCATCCTCATGACGCTGGGCGCGGACCTCGCACCGCGCGACGCCCCGGCACCGTTCCTGGGGGCGTGGCGGTTCACCGGCGACTTCGGGTCGGCGGCCGCGCCGCTCCTCATCTCCGGCGTGACCGCCGTCGCGTCCATCGCCGTCGCGAGCGGGGTGATGGGCGTGCTCGGCCTGGTCGGCGCGGGCATCCTGCTCCGGTACGTGCCCCGGTACCTGCCGCGCCCGCTGCGCTGACGCGCTGCCGTCCCGTGCGAGGTTCCGTACTCGGTGACACTCGGCCCACCCCGCACCACGTCCGGTTCCTCGCACCACGTCACGTCCCGCGCACGGTGCGTCCCACGGCCTGGAGGCCCGGCGCACGTCCGCCCCGCACCCCGCGCTCGGTAGACTGCCGCTGCTCGCGGGAGTGGTGGAATCGGTAGACACGCAGGATTTAGGTTCCTGTGCCCCAGGCGTGAGGGTTCGAGTCCCTCCTTCCGCACCGAGTCCCTCCTGGCGCACCGTTGCGGTCATCCGCACGCCTCGTGCAGGTCAACCCTGCGAGGGATGGCCCGGTCACTTCCGGGCGGTACCCTCATCCCGCGGGAGTCCTCCCCGTGACTCCCGCTCCACGACCGGAAGAACCATGCACTCCGTCGCACTCGCCCTGATCCCGTGGCTCGATCCGCAGTACATCCTCGACCACTTCGGGGCCATCGCCGTGCTCGTGGTCTGCGCGATCGTGTTCGCCGAGACCGGTCTGCTCATCGGCTTCATCTTCCCGGGCGACAGCCTGCTGGTCATCACCGGCCTGTTCGCCTTCGACCGCGGTGGCGAGATCGGGGGCATCCCGATCTGGGTCGCGGCGCTGATGATCGGCGCGGCCGCGTTCCTCGGCGGTGAGCTCGGGTACTACATCGGCAAGAAGGCCGGGCCACCGATCTTCGAGCGGAAGGACAGCGGGCTCTTCTCGAAGGCGAACGTCGAGCGCACCAACGCGTTCTTCCACCGCTTCGGCCCGCTGGCCGTCATCCTGGCGCGCTTCGTGCCGGTCGTCCGCACCTTCGCCCCGATCGCCGCGGGCGTCGGCCGGATGGACTACAAGAAGTACTCGCTCTACAACGCGATCGGCGCCGTGGTCTGGGGCGTCGGCGTGACGTTCCTCGGGTACTTCATCGGGCACATCCCGTTCGTGGCGCACATCGTCCGCGAGTACATCGACATCATCCTGCTCGCCGCGGTCGTCGTGACCGTCGTACCGATGGCGCTGACGTACCTGCGCAACGCCCGCAAGGCGAAGCACACGAACGAGGCCGAGGCCACCACGGCCCCGACGGTCGACCCGACGCTCTAGCCGCAGCACCGGCGCACAACCGAAGTCGCCCCGAACCACGCGATCACGTGGTTCGGGGCGACTTCGGTTGTGCGGGACGACGAGCGCGCCGGTGCTCAGACGCCGAAGTGCTCCCGCACGATCGGCGCGATGCCCCGGAACGCCTTGCTGCGGTGCGACAGGGCGTTCTTCTCGTCGCGGGTGAGCTCCGCCGACGAGCGGTCGGCGTCGTCCGGCCGGAACACCGGGTCGTAGCCGTGGCCGCCGTCACCGACGGGCTCGGTCAGCACCTCGCCGTTCCAGACCGCCTCGACGACGTGCTCCTGACCGTCGGGCGTCACGAAGGCCGCTGCGCACACGAACGCGGCGGTCCGCTCGACGACACCCTGCAGGTTCGTGAGCAGCAGCGCGATGTTGTCGGCGTCCGAGCGGGTACCGGCGTAGCGGGCCGAGTGGATGCCCGGTGCGCCCCCGAGGGCGTCGACGGCGATCCCGGAGTCGTCGGCGAGCGCCGGCAGCCCCGTGCGTGCGACGGCGGCACGCGCCTTGATCAGGGCGTTCGCCGCGTAGCTGTCGCCGTCCTCGACCGGCTCGGGGCCGTCGTAGCCGACGAGTTCGACTCCCTCGCCCAGCGCCGACCCGAGGATCTCGCGCAGCTCGACGACCTTGCCCTGGTTGTGGGTGGCCAGCACCACCTCGCGGGACGTCACGCCAGACCCAGGACCGAACGCTGGATCGCCGCGAGCGACTGGTTGCCGGCCAGGCCGAGGTCGAGCAGGACGTTCAGCTCGTCACGGTCGAACGGCGCGTGCTCGGCGGTGCCCTGCACCTCGATGAACTTTCCCGACCCCGTCGTGACGATGTTCATGTCGGTGTCGGCGGCGGAGTCCTCGGTGTAGGCGAGGTCGAGCATCGGCTCCCCCTTGACGATGCCGACCGAGATCGCCTGCACGCTGTCGGTGAGCGGGGTGGCCTTCTTCGCGATGAAGCCCTTGGCGCGGCCCCACTCGATCGCGTCAGCCATCGCCACGTACGCGCCCGTGATCGACGCCGTGCGGGTGCCGCCGTCGGCCTGCAGCACGTCGCAGTCGATGACGAGGGTGTTCTCACCCAGGGCCTTCGTGTCGACGACCGCGCGGAGCGAACGGCCGATGAGGCGGGAGATCTCGTGGGTGCGGCCGCCGACCTTGCCCTTGATGGACTCGCGCTGCATGCGCTCGTTCGTCGACCGCGGCAGCATCGAGTACTCGGCGGTGACCCAGCCGGTGCCCTTGCCGGCGAGCCAGCGGGGCACGCCGTTGGTGAAGGACGCGGTGCAGAGCACCTTGGTGTTGCCGAAGGAGATGAGCGCGCTGCCCTCGGCCTGCGTGCTCCACCCTCGCTCGATGGTGACGGGACGGTGGTCGGTGGCGGTGCGGCCGTCGACGCGGAGGTTGTCGGTCATGGGGTCCTTTCGGTGCGGGGCAGCGTGATGGCCCCCGTCTGGAGGTGGCCGACGCTCGAGACCTCGGGACCGAGGAAGCGCCGGGCGAGCCGGATGAAGCCGTTCTTGTCGTCGCCCGTCGCCTCGAACGAGTACGTCGGGGCGGTGGTCGCGGTGCGCTCGAGCCCGTGCTCCACGAGCCGGCGGTAGACGTCGTTCGCGGTCTCCTCGGCGCTGGAGACGAGCGTGACCTCCGGACCCATGACGAACTGGATCGCGGCGGACATGAGCGGGTAGTGGGTGCAGCCGAGCACGAGGGTGTCGACGTCGGCGGCACGGATCGGGTCGAGGTAGCCGGCCGCGATCTCGCGCAGCGACGGCGACGAGGTGTCCCCGGCCTCGACGAACTCGACGAACCGGGGGCACGCGGCGGTGGTCAGCGTGACGTCGGCGGCGACCGCGAAGGCGTCCTCGTAGGCGCGCGACGCGATGGTGCCGACGGTGCCGATGACCCCGATGCGGCCGGTGCGGGTCTGCTTGACGGCGGCGCGGGCCGCGGGCTGGATGACCTCGACCACGGGGATGCCGTACGCCTGCTCGTACCGTTCGCGGGCGTCGCGGAGCACGGCGGACGAAGCGGTGTTGCACGCGATCACGAGCGCCTTCACGCCCTGCTCGACCAGGTCGTCCATGACCTCGAGCGCGTAGCGGCGGACGTCGGCGATGGGCTTCGGGCCGTAGGGCGAGTGCACGGTGTCGCCGACGTACCGGATGCTCTCGCGCGGGAGCTGGTCGATGATGGCGCGGGCCACGGTGAGGCCGCCGACCCCGCTGTCGAAGACTCCGATCGGTGCATCCGTCACGGCACCAGCGTACCGACGCAGGCCGACCAGCACCGACGCGACCACGCGCGCCACGCAGGCCGGGCGCACGGGGTGATCCGGGCCTCCCCACCGGTACGTCACTAGTGTCGGAGACGTGACCAGCGCGCTCCTCACCGACCAGTACGAGCTCACCATGGTGGACGCCGCCCTGAAGGACGGCACCGCCGACCGCCGATGCGTCTTCGAGGTGTTCGCCCGGCGGCTGCCGGACGGCCGCCGCTACGGCGTCGCGGCCGGGCTCGGACGCTTCCTCACCGCCCTCAGCGACTTCCGCTTCGGCGACGAGGAGATCGGGTTCCTGCGCGACCGCGGCGTCATCGACGCCGGCACCGCCGCGTGGCTCGCCGACTACCGGTTCAGCGGTGACGTCCGCGCCTACCGGGAGGGCGAGGTCTACTTCCCGAACTCCCCCATCCTGCAGATCGAGGGCACCTTCGCCGAGGCCGTCGTGCTCGAGACCCTCGCCCTGAGCATCTTCAACGCGGACTCCGCGATCGCTTCGGCCGCGGCCCGGATGGTGTCCGCCGCCGACGGCCGACCACTCGCCGAGATGGGCTCCCGCCGCACCGGTGAGTGGAACGCCGTTGCCGCCGCTCGTGCCGCGTACATCGCCGGCTTCGGTGCGACGAGCAACCTCGAGGCCGGGCGCACCTGGGGCATCCCCACGATGGGCACCGCCGCGCACGCCTTCACGCTGCTGCACGACTCCGAGGAGCAGGCGTTCCGGTCGCAGCTCGACGCGCTCGGCAGCGGCACGACCCTGCTCGTCGACACCTACGACATCGAGGCCGCGGTCGAGACGGCCGTCCGGCTCACCGACGGCAAGCTCGGCGGCGTCCGGATCGACAGCGGTGACCTGCCGTCCGTCGTCGCCGCCGTGCGTGCGCAGCTCGACCGCCTCGGCGCGACGGGCACGAAGATCACGGTGACGAACGACCTCGACGAGTACACGATCGCCGCGCTCCGAGCCGCCCCGGTCGACTCGTACGGCGTCGGCACCTCGGTCGTCTCCGGCTCAGGGCACCCGGCCGCCGGCATGGTGTTCAAGCTCGTCGCGCACCGGGACACGGACGGCGGCGACTGGGTCCCCGTCGCCAAGAAGTCGGCCGACAAGGCGTCGATCGGCGGCCGGAAGGAAGCGGGCCGACGACTCCGCAACGGCGTCGCCACCGCCGAGATCGTGCTCACGGGTGCGCAGGTCGGGCCGGACGAGCGGCCACTGCTGGTCCCCGTGGTCACCGGCGGCGAGGTCGACCCGGCGTTCCTCGGCACGCAGGGCGTCGAGGCCGCACGCGCGCACCACAAGCGCGCGAAGGCGGAGCTGCCCGCCGACGCGTCGCGCATCGGGCGCGGCGACCCCGCCATCCCCACCCTGGTGATCTAGGGCGCGCGCACGCGTGCGCGTCACCTCGCGCGCCCCGTCGCCGCTTCGTGAGCAGCAATGGCCGGGTCTGCGTGACGGACCCGACCATTGCTGCTCACGAAGCGACTGAATGACGGACGGGAGGCCCGTGGCGGCGTCGCCACGGGCCTCCCGTCCGTCTGTTGGTCGCGTCTACTCGGCCTTCATCTTCTCGTAGATGGCCTTGCAGTCCGGGCAGACCGGGAACTTCTCCGGGTCGCGACCCGGGATCCACTTCTTGCCGCACAGGGCCTTGACCGGCTTGCCGGACAGGGCCGACTGCAGGATCTTGTCCTTCTTGACGTAGTGCGAGAACCGCTCGTGGTCACCGGGTTCGATCGCTTCGTCTTCGAGGAGCTTCTCGAGCTCCCGGTCCATCACGTCGAGGCCGCCGCCTGGTTCCGTCATGCTCATGGGTCCAGGGTACGACGGTCCGCCATCGGGCGCGCCGCTCGTCCGCGCTGGGCGATCGTCGCGCGGATTCGCTCGGTGCGCTGCGCCGCTCGTTGCGCTGTGCCGCTAGTTGCGCTGTGCCGCGGCGAGCAGGTCGGGGCCGCGACGGTCGAACAGGCGTCCGCCGGCGGAGACCCCGATCACGAGCACGACGGCACCGACCCCGATGCCCACCAGGAGCGTCAGCACCGACCAGGGCTCCGGACCCTGCACGACGGCCAGCACCGCGAGGCAGGCTGCCGGGACCGTGCAGAGCACGATGCCGATCACCATGGACGCCTGCGCGACCGTGGCGGTGACGCCGGCGGCCTGGGGCTGCTGGAAGGGGTGGTCGCCCGGCCGCACCGTCGGGTAGGGCATGAGCACGGACAGGACGCTCGACAACCCGAGCCCGGACAACAGCGCGCTCGCACTCACGCCGATGAGCAGCGGGAACGCGGCCCAGTCTCCGAACAGCCGGGCGGACAGCGCGGCCCCGGCGACGATCGCGGGCGCCCCCACGACCAGCACGGGCACGACACGACCGAGCCGGTCGCTCCACCCGGGCGCACCCGAGGCGACGTGCAGCCACACGGCGGTGTTGTCGTACGAGACGTCGTTGTGCGGCAGGAACCCGGCGATCAGCGCCATCAGCGGCAGGGGCACGAGCGCGGTCCACTGCCACGGCACCCCGGCGACACCGAGCGGGATGACGACGATCGGCACGAGCAGGATGATCAGGTACGACGTGCGGTACCGCGGGTCGCGGACCCAGTAGGTGAGCGCCCGGGCGGCGACGGCCGACACCGGGGCCGAACCGAACCGGTCGAACCAGCCCAGGCCCTGGTAGCGGCGGGTGCGGGCGCGGTCGTCGACGGTCTCGAGCGCACGGCCGACGAGTGCCCACCACGCCCAGGCGAGGAGCGCGACGACGACGACCGCGACGAGGAGCTTCAGGACACCGGCACCGACGTGGCCGCTCGCGACCTCGGCGGGCACGGCCCACGCGGCACCCCACGGGGTCCACCCGGCGACGTCCGCGACGCGCTGCATCTCGGCGCCCTGCGGGTCGAGCCAGTCGACGCGCAGCAGCAGCGCCACCGTCGGGATCGAGAGCGCGATGATGACCAGGGCCACCAGCCACCCGGCGTCGCGGGAGCGGTCCGGCCCGATCAGCCGGGAGCCGACGGTGCAGCAGACCCGGATGAGGAGCGCGCACGTGGCGACGCCGAGCAGCCCGCCGAGCACCGCGAGCAGCCCGAGACCGGGGTCGCGAGCCCAGGCGACGACCTGGCCGACCGCGACGACGACCACACCGATCACCGGGATGCCGACGAGGCCGGCGACGACGAGTCCGATCGCCAGGCGACGGCGCTCGATGCCGAACACCGCGAAACGCCGCGGGTGGAGCTGGTCACTCCGGCCGACGACGAGCGGCACGACCGTGAACCCGAAGGTGATCAGGGTACCGACAGGCACGATGACGGCACGTGCGACGTCCGGGTCGGCGTCACCGAGGGCGATGGTCTGCGACGCGACGAACACGGCGGCGAGGAGCCCGGCGAGGCTCCCGAGCACGACGGCGACGGACCGGCGGGCGGTGCCGCGGACCTCGCCCGCGAGCAGGTCCGCCCTCAGCCGGAGAAGCTGTGCAACCATTCCATGCTCTCCGCGACGACACGACCGCCAGCGAGTTCGACGAACTTGTCCTCGAGGCTCTTGCGCCCGCGGACCTGGGCCATGGTGCCGGACGCCAGGACCTTGCCGCCGACGATGATGGCGACCGAGTCACAGGTGCGCTGCACGAGCTCCATCGAGTGGCTGGACAGCACGACCGTGCCGCCACCCCGGGTGTACCGGCGCAGGATGTCCGTGATCGTCGCCGCACTCACCGGGTCGACCGACTCGAACGGTTCGTCGAGCACGAGCACCCGCGGCGAGTGGATCAGGGTCGCGGCCAGGGCGATCTTCTTCGCCATGCCGACGGAGTAGTCGGCGACCTGGCGGCCGAGCGCCTCGCCCAGCCCGAAGGCCTCGGCGAGGTCGGCGCTGCGCTTCCGGGCGGTGGCACCGTCGAGCCCACGGAGCGTGGCCGAGTAGTAGAGGAGCTGCGCGCCGGTCAGCCGGTCGAACAGGCGGAGCCGGTCCGGCAGCACACCGAGACTGCGCTTCGCCGCCGTCGGGTCGGCCCAGACGTCGTGGTCGAGCACCGTCACCGAGCCGGCGTCGGGGCGCAGCAGTCCGGTGATCATGGAGAGGGTCGTCGTCTTGCCGGCGCCGTTCGGGCCGACCACGCCGAAGATGGAGCCCTGCCGGATCTCGAGGTCGACCTCGTCGACGGCCAGGGTCTGCCCGTACCGCTTGACCAGGCCGCTCGCTGCGAGCACCACGGGCTGGAGCGTCTGCGGCTGCTTCGGGGCGGCGGTGCGGGGCGCACGCTTCTTCGCCGCGGGCGCGGCGGTGCTCGCCCGGTCGGCGACGTCCGTCGCGTCGTCCGCGTCGGTCGGGACGGGAGGCGCGGCGTCGGTCCGCGGGGCGGCCTTCGTCGGGCGCTTGGTGCGTCCCTTGCCGTTGCGCGCCTTCGCGGGGCGGGGCGCTGCGGCCGTCGCGTCGTCGGTGCGGTTGTCCGTCGTCGCGTCGTCCGTGCGGGTCTCGGTCGTCGCGTCGGTGCCGGGCGTCGCGTCGGTGCCGGTCGTCGCGTCGTCCGAGTGGTTCTCCGTCGTCGCGTCGGTGCGGACGGCCGTCCCGTCGGTCATCGCGTCATCAGTGGCGGCGTCGTCCGCATCAGTGTCCCCCGTGTCGTCGTCGGCTGCGTCGTCCTCAGCAGCCGCGGCGGTGTCCGCGTCGTCGGCGTCCCCCGCCTCGGTCATCCAGGCAGCGTCGGCCGTGGCGTACACGTCCTCGTTCTCTGCTCGCGCTGGCATCGACCCACCGTACCAACGCTCTCCGACCGTCGGGAACCGTCTCGGCCAGGGTCACGAATTGAGTACGAAGCACGCAGACCCGTACCCCGCGAGGGGGTGTTTCCGTATCATTCACCAGGGCACGAAGGAGTGTTCACCACTTGGAAACCTGCTCCAGCAGGCGATCCCGGCAGCCTCCTCGCTGCGACGACCACGTCGACGCGACCGGTTCTCGGGCAACTCGGACGTTGGAAGCGCAGACTCGACGAGGCCCGCCCGTACCCCAGGGTGCGCGGGCGGACACCAGAAGGGACCAGCATGACCACGCAGATCGTGATCCTCGCAGCGGGGATGGGCAGCCGTCTCGGCCGCAGCCTGCCGAAGCCGCTCACGGAGCTCAGTGACGGCCGCACCATCATGCAGCAGCAGTTCGACAACATCCGCGCCGCGTTCGGTTCGAGCGCCCGCGTGACGATCGTCGTCGGCTACAAGTCGGAGCACATCGTCGAGGCGTTCCCCGACGCGAACTTCGTCTACAACGAGTCCTACGACTCCACCAACACCTCGAAGAGCCTGCTGCGTGCCCTCAAGGCCACCGGCAAGAGCGGTGTCCTCTGGATGAACGGCGACGTGGTCTTCGACCCGATGGCGCTCGTCCGTGCGGCCGACATGATCGACGAGGGCCGTTCCTTCGTCAGCGTCAACACCGACAAGGTCTCCGACGAAGAGGTCAAGTACACCGTCGACGCCGAGGGCTTCATCCACAAGCTCTCCAAGCAGGTCGTCGGGGGTCTCGGCGAAGCCGTCGGCATCAACTACGTCTCCGCCGCCGACAAGCAGGCCCTCATCCGCCAGCTCGGGCGCGTCGACGACCAGGAGTACTTCGAGGGCGGCATCGAGGCTGCCATCGCCGAGGACGGGCTACGCTGGACGCCGATCGACATCTCCGACCTGTACGCGGTCGAGATCGACTTCGCCGAGGACCTCGAGCGCGCGAACAACCTGTTCGCCTGAACCACCGTCAGGACCCCCTCGGCGGTTCCGCCCGGAGGGAAACCGTGACGACAGCGAGTGCGCCGACCGCGCCCGTGGCTCCCGCACCTGCGAAGGCCCGGAGCGCCGGTCGGCGCTATCGTCAGGCCCTGTGGTTGCTGACCGTCCGCGACCTCCGGGTCCGCTACTCGACGTCGGCGCTCGGCTACGTGTGGTCGATCCTCGACCCGCTCGTGATGTCGGGGATCTACTGGTTCGTCTTCACGCAGGTCTTCCACCGCGGCTCGGTCGGTGAGGATCCGTACATCGTGTTCCTGCTGTCCGCGCTGCTGCCGTGGATGTGGTTCACCGGCGGCGTCTCCGACTCCACCCGGGCGTTCATCAAGGAATCGAAGCTCATCCGCTCGACCACCATCCCCCGCACCATCTGGGTGGCACGGATCATCGCGTCGAAGGGCATCGAGTTCCTGCTGAGCCTGCCGGTCCTGGCTGCCTTCGCGATCGCCACGGGTGCCCACCTGCACTGGCAGGTCGTGTTCTTCCCGCTGGCGATCGTGCTGCAGTGCGCGCTGGTCTACGGTCTGGGCCTCATCGTCGCACCGCTCGTGGTCTTCTTCCGTGACCTCGAGCGCGCCACCAAGCTCGTGCTGCGGTTCCTGTTCTACGCGTCCCCGATCATCTACGGCACGCACGCGCTGCCCTCCGCCCTGCGCGACATCGCCGCGATCAACCCGCTCACCGGCATCTTCGGCATGTACCGCGCGGCGTTCTTCCCCGGCCAGCTCGACTGGCTCGAGGTCGGCGCCTCGGTGGTCGTGACCGGCATCGTCCTGGTGATCGGCTTCGCGGTGTTCCGCCGCAGCGAGCACCGCGTGCTGAAGGAGCTGTGATGACCGCGACCGACCAGACCCGTCGCACCGAGACCGTCGCACCGGTCATCTCGGTGCGCGACGCCGGCATCTGCTTCAAGCGCAACCGTCGCGCGAGCCGGAACTTCAAGGACCTGTTCGCCGGACGCGGGCGCCGCAAGCGTGCCGATGAGTTCTGGGCGCTCCGCAACGTGTCGTTCGACGTCCGCCCGGGCGAGGCGATCGGCGTCGTGGGACGGAACGGCCAGGGCAAGTCGACCCTGCTGAAGCTCGTGGCGCAGGTCATGCTGCCCGACGAGGGCCGCGTCGACGTGGGTGCCGGCGTCGCCCCGCTCATCGAGATCACCGGTGGCTTCGTCGGGGACCTCACGGTGCGCGACAACGTGTACCTGACGGCGGGTCTGCACGGCATGTCACGGGCCGAGATCCGCGACGCCTTCGACGAGATCATCGACTTCGCCGAGATCGCCGACTTCGTGGACACCCCCTACAAGCACCTGTCGAGCGGCATGAAGGTCCGTATCGCGTTCGCGGTGATCTCGCGGCTCGACGAACCGGTCATCCTGGTCGACGAGGTGCTGGCGGTGGGCGACAAGGCCTTCCGCGAGAAGTGCTACAAGCGGATCGAGCAGCTCCTGGCCGGCGGCCGGACACTGTTCTTCGTGTCCCACAGCGACAAGGACCTCCGCCGCTTCTGTGACCGGGGGCTGTACCTCGACAAGGGTCGTCTGCAGCTCGACGGCACCATCGAGGCCGCGCTGGCCCGGTACGCGGCCGACTACGGCTCCTGACCGGCCGGGGTACTCCCCCTGCACCAACACCGGTATCGCTGGCTCCCTCCACAGCCCCGGCCCTCGTGTGCGCCCCCGGGGTCCCGCCGTCGGACCCTCCCCTAGCGTTCCCCCCATGCACCACCCACCAACCGCGTACGCCGTCCCGTTCGCCGTCGACCGATCGCACGCACCGCGTCGGTACGACCTCGTCAACACCGGCCCCGAGCCGGTCGACGGGCTCTCCCTCACCCATCTGGGCAACGGCTACTGCCCGCCGCTCGCGGTGCGCCGCCTCGACCCGGGCAGGTCGTTGTCGCTGGCGGTGTTCGGCGCCGACCCCGAGGACACGGGGGTCGTCATCGTGCGGTGGCGCCGGCCCGACCGGTCCGAGTACCTCTGGCGGATGTCACTCGTCGGGCCGGGGCTCCAGCCGTGACCCTGCGCCGACCTGCTCCACGGAACACCCGGGGTGACGACCGGCCGTCAGCGCCCGTCGCGTTCGGCGGCGACGGTCCGCCACCGCTCGAGCAGCCACTCCACGGCCTCGTGGAACCGCTCCGTGGCGGCACCCGGGGTCGTGTCGCCGAAGTACCGCGCGACCCAGTGCTGCAGGCGCGCGAGCTCCTCGGCGTCGCTCGCGGCCGCGTCGACACGGGCGAGCACCGACGGGGCGTCGGCCGCGGTCAGCCAGTTCGCGTCGCTCAGGTAGCCCCGCTCGTCGACGTCGGCCTCGGGCGAGACCGGTCGCGTGACGATGAGCGGCTTGCCGACCGCCAGCCGGTCGTAGATCATCGCGCTGATGTCCGTGATCGCCACGTCGGCGTCCGCCAGCTGCCAGCCGAGGTCACCGCCGTCGTCGTACAGGTGGTGCGCGGCGGGGTCGGCGGCGTTGGCCGCACTGATCGCCGCCACGATCCGCTCGTGCGCCGCGCGGTACGCCGGGTCGAGCACACCGCTGCGCGGGTGCGGGCGGTAGACCAGGCGGTGGCGAGGCGACGCCAGCACCTGCTCGGCGATGACCGTGCCGTGCGACGCGATCGACCCGTACGCCGCTGCACCGCGGTCGCCCTCCCACGTCGGGGCGTAGAGCACGACGGTCCGGTCGTCGTCCGGGTACGGGGCCGCTCCGGCGAAGTGGTCGGCCTGGGGGCGTCCGATCGCGATGGTCCGGGCGTCCAGGTCGTAGTCCCACAGCGCCTCGGCCAGACGATCGCGTGCTGCGTCCCCCGCGATGAGCGCGTAGTCGTACGCCTTGAACTGGTTCGTGGTCATGTACATCTTGTCGCTCTCGCCGTGGTTGACGAAGACGTGCCACATCCGCCCGTACCGCATCATCTGGAAGTTGCGGGCGTTCTGGTTGACGTACAGCACCACCTTCGGCGCCTGGGTGTCGACGAAGTGCTCGAGGTCGATCACCTGCCGGGCGTAGACCGCGGGCACGGGCGACTCGTCGAGCAGGGTCAGCATGGTGCCCGGACTCCGCGAGACGATCGCCACCGGGTGCGTCTTCGCGAGTTCGGCCAGCGGCGCGTACCACTGGCGCACCTGGTACATGTTGACCGGACCGTCGGCGAAGTACACGGCGATCTCGACCGAACCGGGCGTCGGCTTCGGCGCGGACGGCAGTCGCTGTGCGAGCTGCCGCCGGCTCCGGCGCGACGTCAGGAGTCGCTCGACGAGCCGCAGTGCGGTCCGCAGGTCGCTGATGATCGACATGGTCCTTCTCCGGGTCTGCTCGGGCGGTACGGGGCGGGCGGGTCAGACGACCGGCGGCCGCCCTGCGATGGTCATCCGTGCGACTGTGAGCCAGCCCATCGGGCGGACCGGACCGCAGTCGGTCGTCCATCCTTCACGGATCCCACCGAACCAGGTGGCCAGTCGGCGGGGGTGACGCCACCAGCGCGCGATCTGGATCGCGGCCCACGACCCCACGTACAGCGGTCGCAGCACCGCCGGCAGGTTGCGCCGAGCGAGCCACACCCGGTTCCGGGCGTTCAACCGGTAGTACTCGGTGTGCCGCGCCGGGTCGATCGCGGGGTGGTGCGCGACGAGGTCCCCGGCGTACCAGGTCCGACGGCCGGCGTCCCAGACGCGCCAGGCGAGCTCGATGCCCTCGTGGGCGTAGAAGTACTCGGCACCCCAGCCGCCGACGGCCCGGTACACGTCCATCGGCAGCACGACGGCGCCTTCCCAGACCGAGAAGACCGGCGACGAGTGGTCCGGCTCGCCCTTCCGGATCCGCGGGACCCACCGGCGGGGGTTCGCGGCGCCAGTGGGGTCGACGACCCGCGGCTGCACGAGGCCGAGCGACGGATCGTGCTCGAACACCGCGATCGCGTCGCGCAGGAACGTCGGCGACGGCACCGACGCATCGTCGTCGAGGAAGAACACGTAGTCGCCGTCGACGACCTCGGCCCCGGCGTTGCGCCCGGCCGGGATCCCGACGTTCTCGGGCAGGGCCAGCGCCCGAACGCCGTCCGGCAGTCCGGTCGGCGCCCAGCCGTTGCCGACGCAGACGACGTCGAGCTCGACCTTCTGCTGCGCGAGCACGCTGTCCAGCCCGCGGCGCAGGTCGTCCGGCCGGGTGCCCTGCGACAGGCTCACGACGGCGACGCGCGGTCGTCCGCGGTGCACCACCGCGTGGCGGCGCAGCGTTCCGGGCACGGTCGTGTCCTCGGTCACGCCTTGACCCGCTTCGAGGCGATGATCGCCAGGAAGTGCCCGACCGTCGCGAGCACCGCGAGCGGCAACAACGCACCGACCAGGATCCGGCTGGCGAGCGGGTCGCCGATCACCAGGGCGAGCAGGGCGAAGACGAACGCGAGCATGCTCAGCTCGACCGAGTGGTACAGGCGGTGGAACGGCAGGAACTTCGCCAGACGGCGGAGCGATGCGAGCTTCCGACCCGACGGCGCGGTGGAGGCGTCCCGCCGGTCGACGAGCTTGTCGAGCCCGGCGTTCGCGCGGGCCACGTGCACCATGTCGTTGAGGGCCTTGTTCAGCACGATGACCAGGCCGAGTGCGCAGCCGATCGTGGTCCACATCCAGTCGGCGTCGTGGATCGGCCAGGTGGCTGCCCGGATGCCGAGCGCGACCGGGATCAGGCCCTCGGTCGTGTAGTGCCCCACCTTGTCGAGGAACACCCCGGCGGGCGACTTGGTGCCGCGCCACCGGGCGACCTCGCCGTCGGAGCAGTCGACGAGCATCTGCAGCTGGCCGAGCACGAGCGCCAGCGCGGCGCCCCAGATGCCGGGGATGAGCAGGGCGGCGGCGACGCTCCAGCCCACCAGGATCATCAGGCCGGTGACCTGGTTCGCGCTGACGCGGGTCTTCAGGAGCACCCAGGTCAGGTACGGCGAGACGTCGCGCAGGTACAGCGAGGCCGTCCAGTGCTCGGCGTTGGCGCGGGCACGGACCTCGTCCGGCTGGGCGACGGCCCGGAGCTCGGCGATCGAGGTCGGCCGTGCGGATCCGCGGCCGGTCGTGGGCTGGTCGGTCATTCGGTCACCGTCCCGTGTGGGTGGTCAGCTCGGACGTGCGGGTCAGGAACCCGATGATGAACCCGAGCCCCCAGCCCACGTGGATGCAGGGCAGCACGACGAGCAGCCAGAGGAGCGTCGGCAGCCCGGAGCGGCGCGCCACGGCGATCGACCCGAGGACGACGAAGAGCAGGTAGACGACGGGCACCACGAACCCGAGCAGCGCCCAGGCGAGCGGGGTGCCGAGCACGGCGCCCACGACGCCGACGAGCCCGGCGACGATGCCCAGCGCCATCGCCGCCACCATGGCCGGCGGCACGAAGTAGCGCAGGCCGTTGTTCGCCGGGAACCGACGCGCGAGCTCGCCGCGCCAGAGCCCGGTGGCGACGAACTGCCGCACCAGGCGCTTCAGGCTCGGCCGCGGGCGGTACGTGACGACGAGTTCCGGCGTGAACCAGACGGTCCCGCCGGTCTGGCGCAGCCGCCGGTTGAGTTCCCAGTCCTGTCCGCGCTTGATGCCCTCGTCGAAGAGTCCGACGTCGAACAGCCGCTCGCGTCGGAACACACCGAGGTAGGCGGTTTCGGCCGGGCCCGCGGTGCCGCCGACGTGGTGCGGCGTGCCACCCAGCCCGACACGGCTGCCGTAGGCCAGGGCGACGGCCCGCTCGAAGGGGGTCCGGCCCTCGGCGCGCATGATGCCGCCGACGTTGTCTGCACCGGACTCGAGGAGCGTGCGCACCGCGATGCGCGTGTAGTCGGTGGGCAGGACCGAGTGCGCGTCGACCCGGATGACGACGGGGTGCACGGACGCACGGATCGCGACGTTCAGCCCGGCGGGCGTCGACCCGACAGGGTTGTCGATCGCGCGGATCCGGGGGTCGGCAGCGCTCATCTCGGCGACGAGCTCGTTCGTGCCGTCGATCGACGGCCCGAGCGCGAGGATGACCTCGAACGGGCCCGTGTAGTCCTGGTCGAGCAGGCTGCCGACGGCGGCCCGGACCTCGGTGACCTCGTTGAGCACGGGCATCACGTACGAGACGCCCGGCAGGGGCTGTCCGTCTGACTGCATGCGTACCTCGGGGTGCTGGCTGGCGGCACGGGACGCACCGGGGCGGTGCCGCCCCGCAGAGCGACCATGAGCCTATCAAGAGGCCGAACCGCCCACCTGCGCCGGCGCGGGACGCGCCCCGTGACGGACTGGAGGCCCGGCGCACGTCGTGCCCCGGGCCTCCTGTCCGTCGTGTGGTGGCGTCAGCCCTTGCTGTCGAACGTCCCCAGCTTCACGTCGGCCTGGCGGGTCTGGCCGTCGCGGACGAAGCTGATCGTCGTCGAGGCGCCACCCGCGAAGAAGCGCACCTGCGCGGTCAGGTCGGTGGCGTCGGAGACCGACGCCGAACCGATCTTCGTGACGACGTCGCCCTTCTGCAGACCGGCCTTCGCCGCGGCACCGCCGTTGGACACCGACTTGATGAGGGCGCCGACCTGGGTGGCGCTGGCGTCCTCGGTGGCGTCGCCGACCGTTGCGCCGAGGAGACCGTGGGTCGCCGAGCCGTTGTCCTTGATCTCGTTCGCGACCCGCTTGACCAGGTTGGCCGGGATCGAGAAGCCGACGCCGATGCTGCCGGCGGCCGACTCCGACGACGACGAGCTGCCGGCCGAGGCGATCGCCACGTTGATGCCGATCAGTCGGCCCTTCGAGTCGAGCAGCGCACCGCCGGAGTTGCCCGGGTTGATCGATGCGTCGGTCTGGATGACCGGGAGCGAGACGGTGGTGTTCGCGGACGAGCTGCTGCCGTTGTCCCCGTTGCCCCAGAAGTCGAAGGGACCCGAGCCGCCGTTGCCGCCCTCGTTCGAGTCGCCGCCCTCGCTGGGCGCGCTCGAGGTGACCTGGATGCTGCGGTTCAGCGTCGAGACGATGCCGTCGGTGACGGTGTTCGACAGGCCCAGGGGCGCGCCGATCGCGACCGCGGTGTCGCCCACGTTGAGCTTGGACGAGTCCGCGAACTCCATCGGCTTGAGGTCCGTCGCATCGATCTTGATGACCGCGAGGTCGACCGTCGGGTCGGTACCGATCAGCTTGCCCGCGTAGATCTTGCCGTTCGAGGTCGTGACGGTGATCCGGCCGTTCGAGCTGTCGCCGTCGAGGGTGACCACGTGGGTGTTCGTGACGATGTAGCCGTCCTTGCTCATCACCACGCCGGAACCGGTGCCGGCCTCGTTGCTCGCGGACACGTTGATGGTGACGACGGACGGGGTCGCCTGTGCCGCGACGGCCGTGACCACGGTGGCGGAGTCGTAGTCGTTGACGGTCAGGTTGCCGCCCTGCGACGAACCGGAGGACACCACGCTGCCACCGTCGTTGCCCGAGGAGACGGCCCAACCGGCACCGCCGCCGACCAGACCACCGGCGATGACCGCGGCGATGACCGGCAGGAGCAGCCGGTTGCGGCCCGAGCGGTCCTTGGTCGTCGTGGTCGCCGCGGCGCCCGAGGCGTCGTCGCTGAAGTAGTGACCGTTGCGCTGGTTCGCGCCGTCGACGTCACCGAAGCCGCTCGTGGCCGACTGCGGAGCCTGCGCGGACGCGTTCGCGTACTCGGAGGACGAGCTCGGAGCGGTCGAGGACGTCGGCTGGGCGTACTCGCCGTAGCGGGGGCGTTCGCCGCCCGGCTGGCCGTACTGGGACTGCTGGCCGTACGGGTTCTGGGGCTGCTGGCCGTACTGGCTCTGCTGCCCGTAGGGGTTCTGGGACTGCTGGCCGTACTGGCTCTGCTGGCCGTACGGGTTCTGGGCCTGCGGCGTCTGCTGGCCGTACTGCGGCTGCTGGCCGTACGGGTTCTGGCTCTGCGGGGGCTGCTGCCCGTACGGGTTCTGGCTCTGCTGCGACTGCTGGCCGTACGGCGACGTCTGCTGGCCGTAGCCGCCCTGCTGCGCCCCCGAGGAGTCGCCGGAGACGGCGGGGTACGGCGCGGTGTAGCGGTCAGTCGGGTGGTCCGTCGACGACGGGATCACGTCCGTGTGGTCCGGGGTCGTCTCGTCGTTCTGGTTCTGGTTCTGGTTCTGGTTCTGGTTCTGGTTCGGGCGAGGGGTCTCGTCCGGCTGGTCGGAGTCGTTCGGCATCGACTTGTTCCCTCTCGTGGCCGCTGCTGCGGCGTCCTCACTGGCGGCAGGCGGAGCCGCATCGTCCGGACGGCGGTCGTCGCCCTGCCCGCTGGGCGTGGTGTCGGTCATGCTGGACGTGCTCCTTTCAAGCTCGTGCAGTCTGTCGCAAGCACCTGAGCGGTCCTTCTGGCGAGGCTGCGAGCCACCCCTGGCGATCTTATGCGTGCGCTGTACACGGTGGCCCGGTCCGCCGCGGGACGGACAGCTAGGTTGGGGTCCGTTCAGCGCGACACGTCGTCGCCCGCACGGGAGGGAACCACATGCGCCAGGCAGGACCGTGGCTGCGGGCCGCCGACGGAGCGATGCTGCTGGGACCGGACGGGGTCCCCGCACCGACGGTGTTCGCCGAGATGAGCGCCCTCGCCGCCAGCACCGGCGCGGTCAACCTGGGGCAGGGCTTCCCCGACGAGGACGGGCCGGCCGAGGTGCTCGAGGCCGCGGTGCAGGCGATCCGCGACGGCGTGAACCAGTACCCGCCGGGCCGGGGCACCCCTGACCTGCGGTCGGCGATCGCCGAGCACCAGCAGCGGTGGTACGGGCTCGAGGTGGACCCCGACCGCGAGGTCCTCGTCACCGCCGGCGCCACCGAGGGGCTGGCCGCCACGATCCTCGCGCTGGTCGAACCCGGTGACGAGGTGATCACCTTCGAGCCGTTCTACGACGCCTACGGCGCGCTCATCCGGCTGGCCGGCGGGGTGCACGTCACGGTCCCGCTCACCGCGCCCGACTTCCTGCCCGACGAGCGCACGCTCCGCGCGGCCTTCACCGACCGCACCCGCGCCGTGCTCGTGAACACCCCGCACAACCCGACCGGCCGGGTCCTGCCCACCGAGGTGCTGCAGACGATCGTCGACCTGGCCACCGAGCGCGACGCGGTGATCATCACGGACGAGGTCTACGAACACCTGACGTTCGACGTCCCGCACACGCCCATCGCGACCCTGCCCGGCGCTGCCGAGCGGACGGTGTCGGTCTCGAGCGCCGGCAAGACCTTCAACACGACCGGGTGGAAGGTCGGCTGGCTCACCGCTCCCCCGGCACTCGTCGACGCGATCACGACGGTGAAGCAGTACCTGACCTTCGTGAACGGCGCGCCCTTCCAACCGGCCGTCGCCGTGGGACTCCGTCTGCCCGACGCGGTCTTCACCGGCATCGCCGCCGACCTGCGCGCGAAGCACGAACTGCTCGCCGACGGACTGACGGCGGCGGGCTTCGACGTGATGCGACCCGACGGCGGGTACTTCGTGCTCGCCGACGCCGCACCGCTCGGGTACGACGACGCCCGTGCGTTCTGCCTCGAACTGCCCGCGTTGGCCGGTGTCGCGGGCGTGCCGGTCTCGGCGTTCGTCCGCCCGGACCGGGTCTCCGGCTACCGGTCCCTGGTGCGCTTCGCGTTCTGCAAGCGCCGGAGTGTGCTGGAGGACGCCGCCGCACGCCTGGCGACCCTCGGAGCGCGCCCCCGCGCCTGAGACGCGACCGCGTCAGGGACGCGACCGACGCGTCAGGGCTGCCCCGGGCCTCCAGGCAGGGTGCGCGGTGCGACGTCGTAGCGCCGCAGCGACAGCGACGGGTTCACCCGTCGGACGGCGTCGGTGACGGTGGTGTCGATCGTGGCGGTGAGCGTGGTCGGCGAAGCGCCAGCCGAGGCGACCGCCACGCCCGACGGGTCGAGGACGACCGAGCCGCCGATCCCGATGGGCGGCGTCTGCCCGACACCGACGACCCAGACGGTGTTCTCGATCGCGCGGGCGGTGAGGAGCGTGCGCCAGTGGTGCTCCTTGCCGGGGCCGCGCACCCACTCCGCAGGGAGGACGACGACGTCGGCCGCTCCGGTCTCGGGGGCGGCGAGCCGTCGGGTGACCTCGGGGAAGCGCAGGTCGTAACAGGTCTCGAGCCCGACGCGGACTCCGCCGAGTTCGAAGACCGGCAGCTGCTCCGGGTCGCCGGACTCGATGCGGTCCGACTCCCGCGAGCCGAAGGCGTCGTAGAGGTGGACCTTCCGGTACGTCGCCGCCAGGTCGCCCGACGGGAGCACCGCGACCAGGGTGTTCCGGAAGCGCTCCGGCCTGTCCGCCGACTCGGCGACCCCGACGATCAGGGCGATGCCCGTCTCGCGGGCGATTTCACGCAGGCCGGAGACGAACGGACCGTCCAGGGGCTGCGCGGCCGCCACGAACCGATCGTCGATGTCGGCGGCGAAGTACGAGGTGTACTCCGGCGTGATGAGGAGATCGGCGCCACGGGCCGCCGCGTCGACGGCGGCGGTGCGCACGGTGTCGAGGTTGGCGACGGGGTCGTCCACGGGGGCGAACTGCGCCGCCGCGATCGTGAGGGTGGCCATGGGGTGAGCGTACCCGGGGGTCTGCGGCGGGCGGGCCTGCGGCGGGGGGTCCTGCGCCGGGCGTCCTGCGCCGGGCGACTCGCGCCGGGGACACGAAGAAGGCCCCGGTCCTGCTGGACCGGGGCCTTCGTGTGACGCTTGGTTGCGGGGGCAGGATTTGAACCTACGACCTCTGGGTTATGAGCCCAGCGAGCTACCGAACTGCTCCACCCCGCGGCACGTTTAGAAGCCTACACGGGGCCGTGGCGGGACACAAATCGAGTGCCCCGCCACGGTGTGTCAGTTGCCGTTCTCGGCTGCCGTGGCGGCCTCGATCGCGTCCTGGAGGCGCTGATCGGCTTCCGCCGCGGCCACCAGGTCGTTGTCGGCGTAGGCCTCCTGGCGGTCCTGCAGGGCTGCCTTGGCGTCGGCCAGGGCTTCTTGCAGAGCGTCGTTGTCGGTCGAGCCGGAACCCGTCGAGCCGGTCGAGCCGGTCGAGCCGGAGCCCGAGGAACCCGTGTCGGAACCGGACCCCGTGTCGGAACCGGATCCACTGTCGGAACCGGAACCGGAACCGGAACCGCTGTCGCTGCCGCTTGCGCCGGAGTCGCCGGCCGCCGCACCGGAGTCGCCGCCGAACAGCGAGTTCAGCGCTTCGTCGAGGGTGTCCTCGAACGCGATCTTGTCGCCGAAGGCCACGAGGACCTTCTGCAGCAACGGGTACGAACCACTCGAGGTCGACTGGACGTAGACGGGCTGCACGTAGAGGAACCCACCGCCGACCGGCAGCGTGAGCAGGTTGCCCTGCTTCACGGTCGAGTTGCCCCGCTTCAGGATGTTCAGCTCCTGCGACACGGTCGAGTCACCGTTGAAGAGGCTCTGCACCTGCCCGGGGCCCGGGATGTTGTCGGTCTTCGGCATCGTCAACAGCGTGAGTTTGCCGTAGCCCGACGCCTTCTCGCCCTTGCCGGCACCACCCGCGTCGGAGTTCACCGCCAGGTAGCCGGTCAGCACGTTGCGGTTGTTCGCCCCGGCCGACTGCTGCGGGATGTAGGTCGTGTACAGCGAGTACGCCGTCCCCTGCCCCGGCACCTTCATCGTCAGGTAGTACGGGTCCTGCAGGTTCGCCCTGTTGGCGGTCGTCGTCGTCTGCGCGCCGAGCGCGTTCGTCGACGTCGCCGCGGTGTCGGCGTCACTGTCCGACGTCGCCGTGCTGGTCGGTTCCTGCGGGGTGTTCCACGCGTCGTCACCCGAGTAGAACGAGTTGGCGTTGGTCACGTGGTACGTACCGAGGATCGAGCGCTGCACCTTGAACAGGTCCGTCGGGTACCGCACGTGGTCGAGGAGCTCGGCGCTCATGCTCGACACCGGCTTCATCGACGTCGGGAAGATCTTCTGCCACGTCTTCAGGACCGGGTCCTTCGTGTCCCACGTGTACAGCGTCACCTTGCCCGTGTAGGCGTCGACGGTGGCCTTCACCGAGTTCCGGATGTAGTTCACCTGGTCGGTGCGGTACGTCGAGGACTCGGCGCCGGCGATGCTGTCCGACAGGCTCTGGCTCTGCGAGTACGGGTACGCGTCGCTCGTGGTGTATCCGTCCACCACCCACTGGATGCGGTGGTCGACGATCGCCGGGTAGGCGTCGCTGTCGACGGTCAGGTACGGCGCCGCCTTCTGCACGCGGGTGATCGGGTCGCGGTCGTAGAGGATCTGCGAGTCCTTGTTCACCGCGTTCGAGAGCAGGATCTGCTCCGACTGGAACTTCGCGGCGTAGACGAGCCGGTTGAAGAAGTTGCCGAGGCTCGGACCGCCGTCACCGGCGTAGGTGGTGGTCGCGTTGCCGCCGTTGTCGTCGTCGGAACCGGACGGGTAGTCGAGCTCCACGTCCTTCGTGCCCTTCGGCGCACCCACGATCGAGTAAGGCGGCGAGGTCTCACCGAAGTACACGCGCTGCTGGAAGTCGCCCAGTGCACCGTTCGACGGGATCCCGGACTCGAGGAACACCGGCTTGCCGTCGCTCGCGCGCTGGTTGCCGTAGGCCGCGGTGACGCCGTAGCCGTGGGTGTAGACGAACGCCCGGTTGTACTGGGTGTTCGCGGCCGAGCTGAGCCCGGCGAGGTCGATGTCGCGGACCGCGATGACGGTGTCCTCGGTCTCGCCCTTGACGTCGTAGCGGTCGACGTCAAGCTCCTTCGGGAACTGGTAGTACTGCCGGTACTGCTGCAGCTGGCTGAACGTGTCGGAGACGATCTTCGGGTCGATGAGACGGATGTTGGCCGTGGTCTGCGCGTCCTTCGCGAGCGCACCCGAGCTCGTCTCGGTCGTGGCGTCGTAGTTCTGTTCCTCGACACCGGCGACACCGTAGGCGTCTCGCGTGGCCTTGATGTTCCGCTCGATGTAGGCGGACTCGAAGGTGCGCTCCGAGGGCTTCACCTGCAGACGCTGGACGACCCACGGGTAGATGCCGCCGACGACGATCGCGGCGACGAGCAGCAGGCCCGTGCCGACGATCGAGATGCGCCAGCGACCGATGACCGCCGTGACGATGAAGAGCAGCGCGACGATCGCCGCGATGCCCGCCATGATCTCGCGGCCCGGGATGACCGCGTTGACGTCGGTGTACTGGGCACCGGTGATGAGCGAGTTCGACTTCGTCAGCGCCGCGTACTGGTCGAGCCAGAGGCTGACGGCCTGCAGGGCGATGTAGAGCGCCGCTGTGACCGCCAGCTGGATTCGCGCAGCACGGGAGATCCGGACCTCGCGACCACCGAAGCGGAGCGCGCCGTAGAGGTAGCTCGCAGCGAGCGCGGCGAGGCCGGCGATGAGGACGACGGCCGACGAGTAGGCCACGATCGAGCGCCAGAACGGCAGCTCGAACACGTAGAACCCGATGTCCAGTCCGAACTGCGGGTCGGTCTTGCCGAACGGCGTGCGGTTGAAGTACTCGAGGACCATGCTCCAGCGACCCGCGGTCGAGAGCCCCGCGAAGATGCCGAGGACCACGGGGATGCCGATCATCACGGCGCGCCGCAGCGGCTCGATGACCTGCTGGTAGCGGTCGAGCTGCGAGTTGAGCTTCGCGTAGACCGGCCGGAACCGGAACGCGAGCGCGATGCTCACGAAGACCGGGACCGCCATGCCGAGGAAGCCCGCCAGGAACATCAGGGTCCCGGCGATCCACCGGGCGGTGAGGACCTGCTGGAACCCGAGCTGCGCGAACCACGCGTAGTCGGTGTACAGGCTGGCGAAGATGAAGAAGGCGATCACCAGTGCGGCCAGCACGATGATCGTGACCACGATGGGGACCCGCGGCGAACGCCGCCCCGAGGTGGACGAGGTTGTCGTCACTTGATGTGCTCCAGACGTGTCGGACCGGCGGGCCCGGCTCGCGGCGGGCCGTCAGTGACACTGATCCTATGGGACCGGACCGAGCGTGAACCTGTACGGGGACTCAGGACCGGGTCAGGACCCGCAGCGGGCGAGCTTCGCGGTGCTCCCGCCGTCGGCGATCGTCTGCAGGTCGGTGACGGCCTGGTCGAGCGTGGAGACGCTGTAGACGTCGAGCCCGTCCGGCACGTGCCCGACGACCTCGTCGCAGTTGTCCGCGGGGGCGAGGAACACCGTGGCGCCCGCGTCCGCGGCGCCGTAGAGCTTCTGCCGGATCCCGCCGATGGGCCCGACCTCGCCGTCTGCCGTGATCGTGCCGGTGCCCGCGACGTGCTTGCCGCCGTTGAGCTTGCCCGGCGTGATCTCGTCGATGATCCCGAGCGCGAACATCATGCCGGCGGACGGACCGCCGACGTCCTGCAGGCGGATCGACACCTTGAAGGGGAACTCGTAGCGCTCGGTGACGCCGACCCCGAGCAGCGCCGTGCCCTGCTCACTGCGGGGCGTCACCCGGACGTCCTTCGTCGCGCCGTCCCGTTCGACGGTGACGGTCGCGGGGCTCGAGGTGCCGTGCTGCGCGACGGCTTCGCGCAGGCTCACCGCGTCGGCGTTGGTCGTGAGCGACTTGCCGTCGAACGCTGTGATGACGTCGCCCTTCTCGATCGTGCCGTCGGCCGCTGAGCCCTCCTGTACGGCGCTGACCTCGAGTTCGGTGGGCAGGTCGTTCCCCTGCTGGATGAGCGCGGCGGCGACGGCTGACTGCTGCGACGCCTGCATGTCGGCGGAGTCCCGCTCGTTCACCTGCTCGGTCGTGGTGCCGCTCGGGTAGATCGCCTCGACCGGGATCACCGCCTGCGACCTGGTGAAGATCGCGCGGATCACGCTGGTCCACGACGGGCGGTTCGTGGCGTCGCCCTGGATGCCGACGGTGAGCATGTCGAGGGCGCCGGCCGTCGGGTACGTCTCGTGGCCGGACACCTGGATGAGCTTGACGTCCTTCGCGTCCTTGCCCGTCCCCTGCTCCTGCGTGCCGATGGTGTTGTAGACCGGCCCGGGGACCTCGATGAGGTACGGACTGGGCAGCAGGCTCGCCAGCAGTCCCAGCACGACCGCACCGATCAGGAACGCCCACCCGACGGTCCGGGCACGCGAGCGACGACGGGGCGCGGGGGCGAAGAGGGTCACGCGGGGTCCTTCCGAGGTGGGCACCCGCGCCTGGCGGCAGGGTGGTCGCCCGCGTCTCACGACGGGGCTGTTCGCCCTGGGCGCAGCGCTTCGGGCGTTCCCACGGGGGCATCCCAGGTGCGGCCCCGTGAGCAGCGATTAGCGTAGTCGGCATGCCTGATGAACCACAGCCGGGGCCGGACGACGACTTCCAGGAGATGCTGCGCAAGCTGCTCTCGGGCGAGGGGCAGATCGACCCGTCGCAGCTCGCCGGTGCCGCCGGTCTGCCGAACGACCCGGCCTCCGTGGCGAACCTGATGAGCCAGCTCCAGCGTGCCGCGCAGTCCGGCGGTGACGGCATCGACTTCTCGGCCACCGCCGAACGCGCCACCGCGATCGCTCGGGACGGCGGCCACCCCGTCGATCCGGCAACCTCGCAGGCGGCAGACCAGGCGTTCCAGGTCGCCGCGCTGTGGCTCGACGAGGTCACGACGGTCGCCGAGCTGACCGCGACCCCGAGCCTCTACACGCGTGAGCAGTGGGCCAAGGCGACCGTCCCGGTGTGGACGCAGATCGCCGAGCCGGTGGCCTTCAGCATCGCCGATGCCCTGACCGAGGCGATCGACCAGCGTGCTCCCGAGCAGCTCAAGGCGATGCTCGGCGACGTCTCGAAGGCGATGCGCGGCATCGGCGGGGCGCTGTTCGCGATCCAGCTCGGCCAGGTCGTCGGGCAGCTGTCGAAGGAGGTCGTCTCCGGCGGTGACGTCGGCGTACCGCTCCTCGACGAGCAGGTCGCAGCACTCCTGCCCCAGAACGTCGCCGAGTTCGCCGAGGGCCTCGACGTCTCCGAGGACGAGGTCCGCATCTACCTCGCGGTCCGCGAACTCGCCCACGCCCGGCTCTTCCGGTCGGCACGGTGGCTCCGGCTGCACATCATCTCGTCCATCACGGACTACGCGCGGGGCATCCACATCCCCTTCGACCGCGTCGAGGAACTCGCGGCCGACATCGACCCGACCAACCAGGAGCAGCTGCGCGACGCACTCGCCTCGGGTGCCCTCATCCCGCCGCGGACCGCCGAGCAGGACGCCGCGCTCGCCCGGCTCGAGACGATGCTCGCCCTGGTCGAGGGCTGGGTGGACACGGTCACCGCCGCGGCCACCGTCCGTCTCCCCAAGGCCGGAGCGATCGCCGAGATGGTGCGCCGTCGCCGTGCGGCCGGCGGCCCGGCCGAGTCGGCGTTCGCGACACTCGTCGGCCTCGAGCTGCGTCCGCGTCGTCTACGTGAAGCCGCCGCGATGTGGCAGCGGGTGACCGACGAGCTCGGCGCCGAAGAGCGTGACGCCCTCTGGTCGCACTTCGACCTGGTGCCGACCTCGGACGACGTCGACGCACCCGACGCCCTCGTCGCACGGCTGCGGAACCCGTCCCAGACCGACGAGGACGACGCGTTCGACAAGGCCCTCGAGGACCTGCTGAACGACTCGACCGGTGCGCGTCCGCACGAGGACGAGTCCGGCCGCGTGGCCGACGACCCCGAGGGTGGAGCGGGCGACGAGCCCGGGAACGACACGGGCGATCAGCCCCGCTGAGTTCTCCACAGATCCCCCTGGTGACCCCACGCGTGCCGCGTACTCCGGCACCGTGGGGTCATGGGCATCCGCATCGATCCGACGCTCGAGTTCGTCTGGCGTGACCCCGCCACGGTCCAGCTCGGGGTCGATCCTCCACGCGCCGTCGTCGCGGTGCCCACCACGGGGGAAGAACGGTTCCTCAACGGTCTGCGACGCGAGACCGGCCACGACGTGCTGGCAGGCCTGGCGGCCGCGTCGGGGTGCTCGCCGGAACGTGCTGCCGGTGTGCTCGGTGCCGCGTCGCCCGCGGTGGTCGAGGTCCTGCCCGAGCCGCTCGAACGCATCGAGGTGCACGGCGCCGGTGTCCTCGCCGACACCGTGGCGACGTTCCTGTCCGGCGAGGGCGTGACGGTCAGCCGCACCACCGCGCCCGCCGGGGGCCCGATCGTACTGCCCGAGCCCGAACCGCGCCTCGCCGTGGTGGTGGCCGACCACGTCGTCGACCCGGCGCTCCGCGCCGCGTGGACCCGCCGGGGCGTGCCGCACCTGGCGGTCGTCGTCGGCGACGGACGCGTCCGTCTCGGTCCGTTCGTCGTGCCGGGGGCCGGGCCGTGCCTCCAGTGCGCTGAGTACGCACGCGTCGACGACGACCCGGCCTGGCCGGCCATCGCCGCTCAGGTGTGGGGGCGGCACCCGGCACCGCTGTCACCGTGGCGGGCGGCGGCGGTGGCCGCCGCCACGACGCGGATGCTGCTGGAACGGCTCCCGCTCCGGACGCAACGAGCCGAGCCCGACCAGCTCGTCTTCGAGCGCGACGACCTGTCGGTCAGCCGTTCGCCGGTCCGGCCCCATCCGCGGTGCGCGTGCCGAGCGCTGCCAGGAACCGACTCGGAGCCCGGGCTCCCCCACGCGTGGAGCCCTGTTGCGACCACGTGATCGTGACCGAACGGCGGGCGCGCGTCAGCCCGACGTAGAACAGGCGTCGTTCCTCGTCCACCTCGGTGTCGGTCGACGCGTGCGAGATCGGCAGGAGCCCCTCGGCGGCGCCGGCGATGACCACGTGCGGCCACTCCAGACCCTTCGACGAGTGCAGCGTCGCGAGCGTGACAGCATCGACCTCGGGCTCGTGGTGCGTCGCCGCACGGTCCACCAGGTCCTGGGTGAACTGCTGCATCGTCGTGCCGGCGGGGGCGTCCTCGGCCAGGCCCATGATCGCCTGCAGCGCTTCCCACTGCTCACGGACTGCGCCGGTGCCCTCCGGCGGCGTCTCCGTCCAGCCGCTGACCTGCAGCACCAGCCGGACCCGTCGGGTCAACTCGTCGTCGGTCTGCCGGATCGCCTCGCCGCGCATGTGGTGGACGGCGAGCTTGACCTCCGGGCGGTTGAAGAACCGGGTCCCGCCCTGCACGCGGTAGGGGATGCCGTTCCGGCCGAGCGCGGACTCGAGCGCAGCGGACTGCGCTCCGACGCGGAAGAGCACGGCGCAGTCCCCGTAGGACGCTCCGGCCCCGACGAGCTCGGCGATGCGCCGGGCGATGGTCTGTGCCTCGTCACCGTCGTGGACGCAGGCCAGCACCACCGGTTCCGGGCCCGGTTCCTGGCTCTGGGCCACCAGGTCGAGCGCGCCGGGCTGGCCGCGCATCAGCGTGTTGGCCGCGGACACGACCTCGCGGGTGGAGCGGTAGTTCCGCTCGAGGCGCAAGACCGACCCGCGCGGGAACTCCGACCCGAACCCGAGCAGGTAGTCGCTCGAGGCGCCGGCGAACGAGTAGATGGTCTGACTGGCGTCGCCGACGACGCACAGGTCGTCACGGCCGCCCAGCCAGGCCCGCAGCAGGTCGTGCTGCACGGGCGAGACGTCCTGGTACTCGTCGACGACGAAGAACCGGTACTGCTGCCGCACGTACGACGCCACGCGGGGCTCGGACTCGACCATGCCGAGGGTCGCCAGCAGGACGTCCTCGAAGTCCAACTGCCGCCGGTCGTCCTTCAGTCGCTCGTACGCCTTCATCAGGTCGATGACCCGGCGCGGCGTGGTGTCGCGCGGCATCACCCGGTCGGCGGCGGCGGCCTCGTACTCGTCGAGCGAGAGCATCTGCACCTTGCGCCACTCGACCTCGGCGGCCAGGTCGCGGAGCACCGGGGTGTCGACGTTCATGCCGACCGTGTCCGCGGCGTGGGCGATCATCCGCCCCTTGGACTCGACGATCTTGGGGGCGTGCCCGCCGACGGTGTCCGGCCAGAAGTAGCTGAGCTGCGCCATCGCCGCGGCGTGGAAGGTGCGCGCCTGGACCGTCCCGGCCCCGAGCGCGCGCAGGCGCGACCGCAGTTCGCCTGCGGCACGGGTCGTGAAGGTCAGCGCGAGGACGTGGTTCGGCGCGTAGGTCCCGGTGGCGACGCCGTAGGCGATCCGGTGCGTGATCGCGCGGGTCTTGCCCGTCCCGGCGCCGGCGAGCACGGCGACCGGACCGAGCAGGGTGCGGGCGACCGTCCGCTGCTCGGCGTCGAGCGCGGCGAGCAGTTCGTCGGGCGACGGCGGCCGGGGCTCGACTGCCCCGGCACCCGTTGCACCGCGCGGACCGGTGACGCTCACGGCAGGTCCAGCGGCCCGCCGTACCACTCCTCGATGATGGCGCGGGCGATCGAGGTGCGTCCCGGCAGCAGCAGGGTGTCGCCGGCCCGCTCGCGGATCTCGTCGCGCGAGAACCACCGGACGTCCAGGATCTCCACGCCGTCGGGGCGGGCGGTCGTCGGGTCACCGCCGGCTGCGCGGGCACGGAAGCCCACCATCAGCGACGCCGGGAACGGCCACGGCTGCGAGCCGAGGTACTCGGGCTCCTCGACACGGACGCCGGACTCTTCCCAGACCTCGCGGCGGACGGCGTCCTCGAGCGACTCCCCCGGCTCGACGAACCCGGCCAGCAGCGAGTACCGGTCGGCGTCCCACGCGGCGTTGGAACCGAGCAGGATCCGGTCGTCGGCGTCGACGACCCCGACGATGATCGCCGCGTCCGTGCGCGGGAAGAGGTCGTGCCCCTCGGGATCGCGGCGGACCCATCCGCCACTGACGACGGCGGTGGGTGAGCCGGTGCGCGGCGAGAAGCCGTGCACGGCGTGCCAGTTGGCCATCGCGACGGCTTCGACCGCCAGGCCCTGGTCGCGCGGCGAGAGCTCGGTGCCGAACATCCGGAGGCTCTGCCAGGCGTCGTCGTCGGGTTCGATGGCGGTCGCCGTCGCGCTGTCGATCAGGGCGGCGACGAAGCGGGTACCCGCCGGAGCATCGACGGCGTCCGACACCGCGCGGCCGAGGTACAGGGTCACGGTGTCGGCCGGGATCTCCGCCGCGGTCACGAAGCGCAGGGTGCCGTCGGCGTTCCGGAGCATCTCGGCACCACGCACCGGCAGGTACCGGGTGTGCTCGTCCTCGCGCAGGACGCGCTCGACGTCGTCGGTCGTGCGGAACTCGGCGTCGCGGTCGAGTTCGTTGCGGGAGAGCGGGAGCCGGGCGGCGAACTCGACGGTCACGGCGGGAGAGCTCCTCGGATCGGGTGCGGACGTGCAGGAGACGTGCGGTGGGCGTGCGGGCCGCCGAACAGCGTGGCGTGCAGCCGTGCACGCGTCACGCGCCTACCCTGAGGGGCATGGCGGGATCCCAGTTCACTCTAGCCGCGTTGGCGACGACGGCCGTTCCAGGTCTCCTCGTCACGGGCACGCGCACGCTCGGCTCGGCCGCGGCCGGCGACTACGAGTCGGCGCTCCTCCGCGACGCCGACGGCGCCGAGATCGTCATCCGCCGCCCCCGGAACCAGCGCGCCGAGGCGCGGCAGTCGGCCGACCTCGTCGCCATCCGCGCGCTGAGCGCCGGCATCCGCACACGCCTGCCGTTCGGCGTCGCCGAGTACCGCGGCCAGGCGCCGATCGGGTCGACGCGCGCCATCGTCACGACGCGGCTGGCCGGAGCTCACCCGACCCTCGCGTCGCTCGTCGAGCGCCCCGACCTCGCCACCAGCGTCGGCCGTGCCCTCGCCTCGATCCACCAGCTGCCGACGAGCTTCGTCTCCGACGCCGGCCTGCCGTCGCTCACGCCGTTCGAGGTGCTCCGGTCCGCCGTCTCGGTGATGGACCGCGCCGTGGCGACCAAGCTCGTCCCCGCCGCGCTCGTCGAACGCTGGGAGGGTGCCGCCCGCGACCAGCAGCTCTGGCAGTTCACGCCGACCGTCGTGCACGGTTCGCTCGGCACCGGCGCCCTGCTCGTCGACGGCGACGCGGTGACCGGGATCCTCGACTGGGGCGAGCTGCGGCTCGGCGACCCGGCGAAGGACCTCGCCTGGGTGCTCGCCGGCCGCCGCGATGCCTTCGACACCGTCCTCAGCGCCTACGAGGCGAACGGCGGCGGACGCGACCGCCAGCTCGCACAGCGTGCACGCGTGCACCACGAACTCGAGACGGCGCACTGGCTGCTGCACGGCGTCCAGGCGAAGAGCACCGAGGTCGTCGACGACGCCGTCGCGATGATGCACCGCCTGGTCGACGCGGTGCACGCCCCGAGTGCGGAACCACTGCAGTCCGTGTCACCCGAGACGATGGAGATCGGCGAGGTGGAGCAGCTGTTGTCCTCCACCGAACGCCGCCACGGCTGACGCTTCGTGAGCAGGAATGGTCGGGTCGCTGCGGCGCACCCGACCATTTCTGCTCACGAAGTGCGGCAGGAGTCGTGGACGCGACCGCCTGGAGGCCCGGCGCGGGTCCGGCGGACCGGCACCGGGCCTCCAGGGCGGAGCGCGACACGGGCGGAGCGCGACACGGGCGGAGCGCGACACGGCCGCAGCGCGCCCGCAGGACGTCAGCCGACGGCCTCGGACCACGCGCGCTCGAGTCCGGCTCGGTCGAGCAGCTCGGTCGGACGGACCTCGAGGTCGTCGGCGACGAAGTAGAACACCGCGTCGACCTGGTCGAGCGGCCGCCCGGTGAACTCGGCGTAGGCGACGCGGTACAACGCGAGCTGCAGGGTGCGGCGGGCCAGGTCGTCCGCCCCCGACGGCGCCTTGCCCGTCTTCCAGTCGACCACCTCGGCGCGCCCGTCGATCTCGTACACGGCGTCGAGCTTGCAGACGACGCTGTGGCCGAGGAACGGGATGTGGATCTCGCGCTCGACCTCGATCGGCGTCAGCCCGGCCCACCGTGAGCCGGCGAACGTCGCCTGGAAGTCCGCGAGGCGACGGGCATCGTCGTCGGTGACCACGGCGTCCGGCGACGAATCGGCGAGGTCGTCGGCATCGAGGTCGAGCTCGCCGTCCCACACGTCGAGCGTCTCGAGCGCGCCGCCGCTCCGTGCCCGCTGTTCCACCCACTGGTGGAAGAGCGTGCCGAGCCGTGTGGCCCGGTACGGGCGCTCCGGCATCGGCCGGCGGAGCCGCTCGGCCACGGAGTCGGGTTCGGTCAGGTAGTCCTTGAAGCCCGACGCCGGGACCCGGTGCGGGACGGCGACCGCGTGCTTCGCGTTCCGGGTGGCGTGCCGTTCGGCGAGCAGCAGGTCGATGTCGGCGGCGAAGCGCCCCGCAGCACCGGGGTTCGCGTTCCGCACCCGCTCGGCGGCAGCCAGGACCCGCGGCGCACGCTGCCCGAACGGCACGTGCGGCCAGGTCTGGGTCGCGCCGCTCTCCCCCATCGGGTTCTCGTCGTGCACCGTCGTCTCCGGGATCGCCGCACCGTCGATGACGCCGGCGTCCACCAGGTCGCGCAGGTAACGGCTCGGCTCGGTGGGTCGGACCCCGCCGGCCCAGAACGAGCCGGACACCAGCAGGTCGTGCTTCGCACGGGTCAGGGCGACGTAGGTGAGCCGGCGTTCCTCGTCCTCGTTGCGGGCCTTCACCTGTTCCTTGAAGGCGTCGATCGCCGTGGTGACGTCCTTCTGGGTCTCCTGCCCGCGCCATGCGAGTCGCGGCAGCTCGGCGGCGTCCCCGCGGAACTCGTACGGCAGCCGGCCGAACCCGAGCCAGCCGGACGAGCCCTCCTGCGGACGCGCCGGCAGGCCGCCCTCGACCATCCGGGGCACTGCGACGGCGTCCCACTCGAGCCCCTTGGACCCGTGGATCGTCAGGATCTGCACGGTGCCGGCCTCAGGCTCCTCGGACCGCGGGCCCATGTCGTCCCGTCGGGCTGCGGCGTCGATCCACCCGAGGAACGAACCGAGGTCGGCGCGGTCGTCGGTCGACACGAAACCGGCGAGCTCGTCGATGAAGGCGTCGAGGTACGCGCCGCTGCCCTGTTCGTGCGCGGCGACCTCGATGTCGAGTCGCATCTCCTGCACGACGAGCGTCACGAAGTCGACCAGGTCGCTCCCCGCGCGTGAGCGGAGCATCGCGAGCTGCCCGCCGAGCGCACGCATCCGGCTGCGACCCGCGGGGGTGATGCCCTCGAGCGCGCCGTGCTCGTCGGGTGCGGTCGCGACGAAGTCGAGCGCGTCGACGATCGACCCGTGCTCCCCGGCGGCCACCGAGGCCCGGAAGGCCGCGGTCAGGTCGTCGTCGAGGCGTTGCTGGGTGTGATCACGTTGGAACAGCCACCGGGCGAGCTGGTGCAGGGCGACGATGTCCGCCGCCCCGACCCGCCACCGTGCACCCGCGAGCAGCCGGATCAGGTCGTTGCCGGCCGCCGGGTCGTGCAGCACGCGCAGGCACGCCACCAGGTCGACGATCTCCGGACGCTGGAGCAGTCCGCCCGTGCCGAGCACGTGGTACGGCACCCCACGGGAACCGAGCGCCGCCGTGAACGCCGCGAGGTCCTTCCGAGCCCGCAGCAGCAGCGCCATCGAGCCCGCGGGGTTCTGCCTGCGGTGGTCCTGGAACCACGCCGCGACCTCGTCGGCCTCTTCCGGCAGGGTCTCGGGGAACACCACCCGCACGGTGCCGGCGTCCGCACCCGGCCGGGGCGAGAGCCGTTCGACGTCGACCTCGGACGCCTCGGACAGCGGCGACACGATCGCGTTCGCCCCCGCGAGCACGTCCACCGGGTTCCGCCAGCTGGTCGACAGCGCGAAGGTGACGGGTTCGGCCACGCCGGGTTCGTCGCCGCCGAAGTCGTGCGGGAACCGGGCGAGGTTCGCGGCGCTCGCACCACGGAACCCGTAGATCGACTGGTGCGGGTCGCCGACCGCCATCACCGAGTGCCCGCGGAACAGCCGGGCGAGGAACCGGGTCTGCACGACCGAGGTGTCCTGGTACTCGTCGAGGAGCACCACGCCGTACCGGCTCCGCAGGTCCGTGACGACGCGTGGGGCCGACTCGGCCGCGGCGAGCGCCAGGGCGATCTGGTCGGAGAACTCCACGAACCCGCGGTCGACCTTCTGTCGTCGGAACTCGGCGACCAGGTCGGCCAGGGGTTCGAGGGCGCCGATCGCGGCGACCGCGTCGGTGATCGCCTTGTACGGCTTGCCGCGGTTGCCGGGGAGTTCGAGCAGCTCCGAGAACTCGATCGCGAACCGGCGCAGGTCCTCTGGCTCGACGAGGTGTTCCGAGGTGGCACCGGCGAGCGCGACCACGGCTGCGGTCAGGGTGTCGACGTCGCGGTCGAGTCCGGCGAGCCGGTCGTCGCGGGCGGCCACCACCACCCGACGGGCGAGCTGCCAGGCCGACGGTTCGGTCAGCACCTGGGACTCGCCGTCACGCCCGACGAGCAGGGCGTTCTCGCGGAAGACCGCGTTGGCGAAGGCGTTGTACGTCGAGACCGTGGGTGCCTCGAAGGCGTCCCCGGGGGTGATCAAGCCCACGTCCTCGAGCGCACGGATGCGGTCGTTGATGCGGACGGAGAGCTCGCCGGCGGCCTTGCGGGTGAAGGTCAGGCCGAGGACCTCGTCGGGGCGGACGAGTCCGTTGGCCAGCAGCCAGACGACGCGCGAGGCCATCGTCTCGGTCTTCCCGCTGCCGGCACCGGCGACGACCAGCGCCGGCACGAGCGGTGACTCGATGACGGCGCGCTGCTGGGCGGTGGGACGGGGGCGGCCGAGAGCGTCGGCGATGGCGTCGGCGCCGTGCCGGATGACGGGCGGTGCAGCGGCAACCGTGCCGTCCGCAGCAGCAGCAGCAGCCGTGCCGGTCGTGTCCGCCGTGCCGGTCGTGTCCGCCGTGCCGGTCGTGTCCGCCGTGTCGCTCACCAGGTCACCTCCGCCACCACGTGGATCCGGCACTCGACCCCGGTCCGGGCCTTCTCGCAGTGGTCGTCCACGTTCGCCACGAACGTGCGTCCGGCCATGGCCCGCGCCACTCCGTGCAACCGCTCGCGGTAGGCCTCGCGCGCCTCGGCGTCGAACGCGTGCTGGGTCCGCTCGGAGTACGCCTGTCCGCCGCGGGGGTTCTGGACGAAGACCAGCCGGGCGTCGGTCATCGGAGACCCCGCCGGCACGCCCTCGACCGCGCCGTCCTCGACCGCGAGTTGGTAGGCCCCGAGCTGCGGGTGTTCCGGCATGTCGTTCTTCTCGCTGGGCATCGAACGGCCGGTCTTCAGGTCGACGACGCTCACCCGCCCCTCGGGGTCGACCTCGATGCGGTCGATGCTCCCCCGGATCCGGGCGGGCCCGGTCACGAGCGCGAACGAGGTCTCGGCGCCGAGCAGTCGACGGCCGGCGCTGGCGAAGGTGCGGAGGTAGTCGCTCAGCCCCTCGATCATCCGCCGGGTCCGGGCACGTTCGCGGTCGGCGACCCAGGGCGACTCGAACGTGAGCTCGTCCCACCGCGCCTCGACCCGCTCCCACAGCGACTCGACGTCGATCTCGGTGGCGTGCTCCATCGCTTCGTGGACGATCGTGCCGATGCCCATCGCCGGGCTCGGGGCACCGCCGCCGAAGGTCTGCGCGAACCAGTGCACCGGGCACTCCTCGAAGGTGCCGATCCGCGACGGCGACACCGACACGGCCGGGGAGACGGGCTCGCCGCCCTCGACCTCGGGCGCGGGCTCGGCGTCGAGGTCGACCAGGGGGTCGTCCGTGGTCGGTTCGGCGAGCCCGTACCACTCGTCCGGAGCCGCACCGGGGACCTCGGCCTCGGCCAGGCGGGCCAGGGCGGACGCGGCCTCGTGGTCGCCGGAGCCCACCACCCGGCGGCGCAGCGAGCCGGCGAGCCCACGCAGGGACAGTGGGTGGACGGTCGGCTGACGGTCAGGCGGCACCGGGACGAGCCGGACGAAGGGTGACGGCGACTCGTCGTCGTTCGCGACCGTGCCGATGACGACCTGGGTGGTGGCGCGCGAGACGGCCCGGGCGAACAGCCGGAGTTCGTCGGCGACCACGGCGGCACGGTCGTCGATGGGCGAACGCTCGACCCCGGCGGCAGCGCGGACCAGGCCGTCCGGGTCGAGCAGACTGCCGCGCACCCGGGTGTTGGGCCAGACGCCGTCCTGCAGACCGAGCACGACGACCACGTCGCACTCGAGCCCGATCGTCGCCGACGGCGTCAGGACCCGCACCCGGCCGGCGGTCCGGTCCGGGCCGATCGAGTCCTCTGGCAGGTCGGCGCCGAGCAGGTCGTCGACGAAGACCCGCGCGGGGGCGTCCGGCGTGCGCTCGACGAAGCGCTTGGCGGCGGTGAACAGGCCGACGACGGCGTCCAGGTGCCGGTCGGCTTCCCCGGCGCCGACCCCACCGGCGGCGGACTGGGCGCCCCACGACTTTGCAAGACCGCTGCGTTCCCAGAGGCCCCAGAGGATCTCCTCGATGCTCGATCCTGCCTGGGCGTCGGCACGCGCCTGCACCAGGCTCCGGGCCAGCCGGGTCGCCCGGCGCGCGAACCCGGCGTCCACCGTCACCAGGCGCTCCGGTGCGCCCAGGGCATCGACCAGCAGTTCGTCGGCGGTGCGGCTGCCGTCGCCCGCGAGTTCCTCGCGCCGCAGGGCGAGCCGGAGCCGACGCATCGCCAGGGTGTCGAGGCCCCCGAGGGGCCCGGTGGCGAACGCGGTGGCCAGGGCGGCGTCGAGCGGCAGGACGTCGAGCGCCACCGCAGCCGCGTCGAGCAGCGCCCGCGCCGCGGAGTCGTCGCGCGGGCGGACGGGCGCGGCACCGGCGGTCGCCGGGACCTCGGCCACGGAGAGTGCCCGGACGAGTTCGGGGATGGCAGCACCGCTGCGGGTGACCACGGCCATCCGGTGCCACGGCACACCGTCGAGCAGGCGGTGTTCGCGCAGTCGACGGGCGATCGCCACGACGAGCGCGGACCGGCTGGCGGCCTCGAGGTGCACGACGGCGTCGGACCGCGCATCCTGGTCGCCCGCCGAGGCGCTGCGCTGCCGGCCGGCCGCCGCGGTGCCGATGCGACCCGTGACGCCGGTGACCAGGGCGCGGATCGGGGCGGGGTGCCGGTGGACCGCGCCGAGGAACAGCTCGTCGACGCGGTCCACCCCGAGGCGCACGGCCAGCCGACCGAGCACGTCCGGTTCGGCGCCGCGGAACGCCGAGGCGGCGATGTCCGGGTCGCCGAAGGCCACGACCTGCACGCCGGAGCGCGCGAGTGCCCCGAGCAGCGCGATCTCACCCTCCACCAGTTCCTGCGTGTCGTCGACCACGACCAGGCGCAGGGCGGCGATGCTCGCGGGGAGCTCGTGCCGCAGCACCGCGGCGGTGGCGTACGCCACGAGTTCGCCGGAGTCGAGCCCGGTCGGCCGGAACGCGGTGACCGATGCCCGGTAGTCGTCCACGAAGTCCCCGACGGCCCGCCACTCGGGCCGTCCGAGCTCGTCGCCGAGTTCCCGCATGTCGTCGGGCTCGACGCCGGCCGCCACCGCACGCATCATGACGTCGCGCAGGGCGGTGCGGAACCCCGCTCGCTCCCGGACGACGGCGGTGATCGGGTCGGGCCAGGTCGGTCCGGCTCCGTCGAGTTCGTGGCCGGCGAGCAGCTCGGCGATGATCCGGTCCTGCTCCCCACCGGTCAGCAGCGTCGGGGGTTCCTGCCCCTGCACCGACGCCGCGTCGGTGACGATCTGGAACGCCAGCGAGTTCACGGTGCGGGCGAGTGCACCCGGCACGACCCGGTCGACCGCCCGAGCGAGCCGGTCACGCAGCGCCGTCGCGGCCGTCCGCGCCGAGGTCAGGGCGAGCACCGTCGCGTGGCCGTCGGGGGTGATCGCGTCGGGTCGGGTCAGCCGGTCGGCGACGAGCCGCGCGAGCGTGGTCGTCTTGCCGCTGCCCGGCGCACCGATCACCGCGGCGTGACGGCCGTCCGGCAACGCGAGCACCGCGGCCTGCGAGGGGTCGTCGACCAGTGCGCGCGCGAACCCGGTGTCGTCGGGAGCGGGCATCAGCGTGGTCTGCGGCACGCTCGTACGGTACCCAGGACCGCCGACAGCACCGCTGCGGACGCGCGGGGCACCGGTCGTCACGCCGTCGAGTGCGCCCGCGGCGAACGCCCGATGCCGCACGGGACCGCTCGGATACGCTGTGCTCGTGGACATCAAGATCGGCATCATCAACAGCCCCCGCGAGATCGCCTTCGAGACCGCCCAGACCGCGGACGAGGTCGAGAAGGCCGTGTCCGAGGCGCTCACCGCCAAGTCGACGCACCTGTCGCTCCAGGACGACAAGGGCCGTCGCTTCATCGTCCCCGTCTCGGCCCTGGCGTACGTCGAGGTCGGCGCGGAAGAGGCACGGCGCATCGGCTTCGTCGCCTGACGACGTGGAACTGCTCTTCGCCGTCCTCGGCGGCGTCATCATCGGTGCGGTCGCGCACGTGATCCTGCCGTGGCGGTCGAACCGTGGCGTGCTCGTCGGCCCAGCGGTCGGCGGCATCGCCGCAGCAGTGCTCTGGGAAGCGCTGACCTGGGCCGGGTGGCGGTACGACGGCACCTGGATCTGGGTCGTGGCCCTCGTGGGGTCCGGCGTGGTCGTCCTCGTCGTCGAGTGGCTCCTCGGCACGCAGCGCGACAAGCGCGACGCCGAGTACTACGAGCAGCTCAAGACCCGCGGCGCCTGACGCTCGAGCAACTCAGACGCGCGGCGCCTGACGCTCGAGCAACTCAGACGCGCGGCGCCTGACGCTCGACCGCTCAGGCCGTCAGCCCGAGCGCGTCCATGCGTCGGGTGTGCGCGGCGATGAGCTCGGTCCAGACCGGCTCGAGCCGTTCCTGGTCCTCGCGGGCGTGCGACGCCAGCGCCGACCGTGCGACGAGCAGGGTGTCGCCCACCAGACGTCGTCCCCACATCGCCAGACGCGAACCGATCTGCGGGTCGTCCTCGATGTGAGCCGTCAGCTCCTCGACGACCGCCGCTTCCTCGCGCGCGTCGAACACCGACCGCAGCCGCTGCCGCACGTCCGTCGGCAGCGAGCGGAGCAGGTTGCCGAACAGGTCGTTCAGGATGCCGGCGGTCACGTAGCCGGTCAGCATCGACTCGTACCAGTCGGCGCCGCTCGTCCGTTCGAGGAACAGGTCGATCGCCTCGCGGTGCGGGGCCATCAGCGCCGCCGGGTCGCCACCGCTGCGCTCGATCTCGGCCACGATCGTGCGGTGCCGCTCGAGCGCCGTGGTCGCGAGGACCCCGGTGACCAGACGGCCGGAGAGCGTCGGGGCCGAAGCACCGGCTCGTCCCATCGTCTCGTAGACGGAGAGCTGCAGGTACGCGGCCTGCCCGAGGTAGACGTCGAGCTCCGGGGTGACGTCGTCGAGCGCGAGGCGCTTGACCTGCGCGGCTCCGCGCGGGTTCCGCGACGCGAGCCAAGCGGCAGCGAGCTGCGCCGCGCGCTTCCGGTTCCACCACGAGACCACCCGACCAGCATAGAGGGCGAGTCCCGTGGCACCCGCCGGTCGCCCGCCCGGACGCCTCGACGCACCCCTGAGCACCCCGGAGCACCCCGGAGCACCCCGGACCACTCGCCCGTCGGTAGACTGGCCCGGACTTCCACCAGAACTAAGGTGATTCTTTGACTTTCTCAGACCTCAACATCGACCAGGACATCGTCGATGCACTGGCCGGCAAGGGCATCATCGAGCCCTTCCCGATCCAGGAACAGACCATCCCGCTCGGCCTGACCGGCCAGGACATCATCGGCCAGGCCAAGACGGGTACCGGCAAGACGCTCGGCTTCGGCCTGCCGCTGATCCAGCGACTCGGCGCCGATCCGGCGCACGGCGTGAAGGCGCTCGTCGTCGTCCCGACCCGTGAACTCGCGGTCCAGGTCACCGAGGACCTCGAGCTCGCGGCCTCGAACCGCCCGACCACGGTCGTCTCGATCTACGGCGGCAAGGCCTACGAGGGCCAGGTGGAGCAGCTCAAGGCCGGTGCCCAGATCGTCGTCGGCACGCCCGGGCGGCTCATCGACCTGCAGCGGCAGCGTCTGCTCGACCTCTCCCACGTGCAGGAGGTCGTGCTCGACGAGGCCGACCGCATGCTCGACCTCGGGTTCCTGTCGGACATCGAGCGCATCTTCCAGGCCGTCCCCGAGGTGCGGCACACGATGCTGTTCTCGGCGACGATGCCCGCGCCGATCGTCGCCCTCGCCCGCCGGTTCATGAGCCGTCCGGTGCACATCCGGGCGACCGACCCGGACGAGGGCCTCATGCAGGCCAACATCAAGCACCTCATCTACCGTGCGCACTCCCTGGACAAGGACGAGGTCATCGCCCGCATCCTCCAGGCCGAGGGCCGCGGCAAGACCGTGATCTTCACCCGCACCAAGCGTGCCGCGGCGAAGCTCGTCGAGGAACTGAAGGACCGCGGGTTCAACGCCGCAGCGGTGCACGGCGACCTCAACCAGGAGCAGCGCGAGCGCGCGATGGCGGCGTTCAAGGCCGGCAAGCGCGACGTGCTCATCGCCACCGACGTCGCCGCCCGCGGCATCGACGTGGACGACGTCACGCACGTGATCAACCACACGATCCCGGACGACCCGGACACGTACCTGCACCGCGCCGGCCGCACGGGCCGCGCCGGCAAGACCGGTATCGCGGTCACGTTCGTCGACTGGGACGACCTGCACAAGTGGACGCTGATCGACAAGGCCCTCGAGTTCGGCATCCCCGAGCCCGTCGAGACCTACTCGTCGTCGCCCCACCTGTTCGAGGAACTCGACATCCCCAAGGGCACCAAGGGCCGTCTGCCCGGCTCGTCGTCGCACGCAGCCTCGGCTGGCGCCCCCGTCGAGAAGCGCAGCAGCGACCGCCCGGCCTCGGGTTCGGGTTCGGGTTCGCGTGACGCGTCGCGTTCGCGGTCGCGCAGCCGCACCCGGTCGGGAGGCTCGGAGCAGTCCGCCCCGCAGGCTCCGGCCACCGAGTCGGTCGCCCCCACCGCCGCGGCCGGCACCGAGGACGGCTCAGCCGTCGAAGGTGGTACCACCACGGACGGCGCCGCGAAGCGTCGTCGCCGTCGCCGCCGTCGCGGAGCCGGCACCGGCGATGCCTCGGCGACCGCCTCGGCACCGCAGGGTACGTCGGACGGCGAGTAGCGCCTCCAGACCGAAGGGCCCGTCGCTGACGCGACGGGCCCTTCGTCGTCCCCGCCCGCCGACTGCCCCGCGAGGGCGACAGATCGCCGCCAACTGTCGGCGGGGATCTGTCGCTTTCGCGGATGGGTCAAGCCGCGCCGACCGAGTTCTGTCGCTTCGGTGGGACGGCGCGACGCGTCAGGACAGGCGCGAGCCGGGTCCGACGACGGGAGCGCTGCCCGTCGCCTCGGACACGATCGCGTCGAACGAGACGCGTGCGGTGCGGTGTTCCCCCAGCCGGTTCGGCTTGCCGGTGCCGTGGTAGTCGCTCGAACCGGTGACGAACAGGCCGTAGCGCGTCGCCCAGTCGAGCAGGGTGCGCTTGCCGTGTGCCAGGTTCTCGCGGTGGTCGACCTCGAGCCCGCCGAGCCCGGCGTCGACCAGGTCGCGGAGCATCGGCTCGTCGATGACGATCCCGCGCGAGGACGCCGCGGGGTGCGCGATGACGGGCACGCCGCCGGCCTGCCGGATGAGTTCGACGCCGCGCAGGGGCGACGGTGCCTCGTGGGGTTCGTAGTAGCCGGACGCCGGGTGCAGGATGCCGCGGAACGCCGCGGACCGGTCGGACTCGAGCCCGCGGGCGACCAGGGCGTCGGCGATGTGCGGGCGGCCGATCGTGGCACCGGGGCTGGACTGGGCCAGGACGTCCGCCCAGGTGATCGGGTGGTCCTCGGCGATGCGGTCGACCATGCGGTGCGCGCGGGAGAGCCGGCCGTCGCGGATCCGGGTCGTCTCCTCGACCAGTCCGGGGTGCTCGGGGTCCACCAGGTAGCCGAGCACGTGCACGCTGCGGTAGCCGATGCGGGTGCTCAGCTCGAGGCCCGGCAGCAGGGTCAGGGGCAGCTCGTGCGCCGTGGCCGTGGCGTCCGCCCACCCCGCGGTCGTGTCGTGGTCGGTCAGCGCGACGGCGTCGAGTCCGGCGGCCGCGGCCGCTCGGACGAGCTCCGCTGGCCGCTCGGTGCCGTCGGAGACACTGGAGTGCGCGTGCAGGTCGATGAACGGGTCTGGCACGTGGCCAATGCTATCCACAGGTGAGCGGCCGCACAGGCCGGGTGTCGCCCGGCGGTGCGATGATGGACGCATGGCCGACACGACTCCCCGCGCGACGAGCAACCGATCCACGACCCCCGGGTCCTCGACCTTCAAGGACTTCATCGGGTCGCAGTGGGCCGAGCGCTCGGAAGCGCAGCCCGAGCCCCGCGAGCAGGCCGCGTTCGCCGCCGAGCGTCGCGCGCGCGTCTCCGAGCTGCACCCGGGCCGCACGATCGTGGTGCCGGCCGGGCAGGCCAAGGTCCGCTCGAACGACTGCGACTACCCGTTCCGCCCGCACTCCACCTTCGCGCACCTGACCGGTTGGGGCACCGACACCGTCGTCGGCTCCGTGCTCGTGATGACGCCGAACGGCTCCGGCCACGACGCCACGCTGTACTTCCGCGCCACCGCGGGCCGCGACTCGGAAGAGTTCTACGCCAACCCCGAGATCGGGGAGTTCTGGGTCGGTCCGCGCCCCTCGCTCGACGCCGTCGCCGCCGACCTCGGGCTGGCCACGGCCGACCTCGGGGCGTTCACGGCCGTCGCCGACGCACTCGACGCGTCGGCGCTGCTCGTCCGTGAAGCCGACGACGACCTGACCCGTTCGCTCGACGCCCGCATCGGCGCAGCGATCGGTGGCGCGGACGAGACCGAGGGGTCGCCAGCCACCGACGACCTGCTCGCCCGCGACCTGTCCGAGCTGCGACTGGTCAAGGACGCGTACGAGGTCCGTGAGCTCCGCAAGGCCGTCGACGCCACGAAGCACGGGTTCGACGACGTCATCGGCGACTTCGACGCCGTGCTCGCGCACCCGCGCGGTGAGCGCATCGTCGAGGGCACGTTCAACCGCCGGGCGCGCGCCGACGGCAACACCGTGGGCTACGACACCATCGCCGCCTCCGGCCACCACGCCTGCATCCTGCACTGGACCCGCAACGACGGCGCCGTGCAGCCGGGCGACCTCATCCTCATCGACGCCGGGGTCGAGGTCGACTCGTTCTACACCGCCGACATCACCCGCACGCTCCCGGTGAGCGGCACGTTCTCCCCCGTGCAGCGGATGGTCTACGAAGCCGTGCTCGAGGCCGCCGACGCCGCGTTCGCGATCGTCAAGCCGGGCATCACGTTCCGCCAGGTGCACGCCACCGCGATGGAGGTCATCGCGCGCAAGACCGCCGAGTGGGGCTTCCTGCCGGTCTCGGCCGCCGAGTCGCTCGAGCCGGACAACCAGTTCCACCGTCGTTACATGGTGCACGGCACGAGCCACCACCTGGGACTCGACGTGCACGACTGCGCGAAGGCCCGTCGTGAGATGTACCTCGACGGCACCGTGCAGGCCGGCATGGTCTTCACGATCGAGCCCGGGCTGTACTTCCAGCAGGACGACCTGACCGTGCCGGAGGAGTTCCGCGGCATCGGTGTCCGCATCGAGGACGACATCCTGGTGACCGAGGACGGCGCCGAGAACCTGTCGGTCGGCATCCCCCGGACCCCCTCGGAAGTGGAGGGGTGGATCGCCCGCTCGGGCCGCTAGCCTGATCGGGTGACCATGCCCGAGGCCTCCCCGAACACCATCTCGATCGAGGTCGAGCACTTCGACTCCCCCGACGCCCAGCGACTCCGCGCCGCCCAGCGCCTGGAGATCGACCGGGCGCACGGCGGCGACACCGAACCGGGTGAGAAGCCGACCGCCGAGTCGATCGCGGTGTTCTTCGTCGCACGCGACGAGTCCGGGACTCCACTCGGGTGCGGGGGCCTGCGCATCGTCGACGACGGCATCGCCGAGATCAAGCGGATGTACGTCCGACCGGAGTCCCGCGGCTCCGGCGCCGCGGCTGCGTTGCTGCGCCGGCTGGAAGAAGCGGCGCTCGACCTCGGGTCCCCGGCGCTCGTCCTCGAGACGGGCACGGAGCAGCAGCGCGCCGTCGGGTTCTACCAGCGCGAGGGGTTCCGGCGGATCGCGAACTTCGGGCCCTACGTCGGGGCGCCCCTGTCGGTCTGCTTCTCGAAGGTCCTCTAGCCCGCCCGAGCCTGCCCGGACCGCGCCGCGCGCAAGCCCGGCTCGCGCGCGCCCGAGCCCGCTCGGCTCTCGGTCACGACGTGCCGTCTGCCCGAGGTCGAGCGGTCACGAACCGTCGTCTGGGCCGGCGCCGAACGACGATCTCTGACCGCTCGAGGCCGTGCGCGCGGGGTGTTGCGACCGCCCGGACCACCCGGACGCCGCCGAGGTCGCACGAAGTGCCGCCCGCGCAGCTCGGCGGCGACAGTTCGTGCGACCTCGGCGAACGCGAACGGCGTGTCGAGCGATCTCGCACGACCCGACCTCGCGCGACCCGATCTCGCGCGACCCGATCTCGCACGACCCGAGGACGAAGCCCGATCGCGCCGGCCGGAGCCCGGCTAGCGGCGGTCGCTGTCCCCGTCGCCGTCGCGCTGGGCGTCCGGCGAGGACGAGGGCTCCGGCGGCGTGGCACCGGCGACCCGCTCGCCGTAGCGCGGCGGCTCCTCGGGTCGACGCTCCGGCACCGGCGGGGCCGCGGGGGCGGCAGCCGTCTCGGGGGTCTCCCCGTACCGGGGTCCGTCGTTCGTGCCGTAGCGCGGTGGGCCCGAAGGCGCACCCGTCTGCGCGCCGGGGGCCGACGTACCGGGGTGGTGCGGGCCTCCCGGCTGCTGGTGCGGTGTGGCGTGCCCGCCGTACGGCGACTGCTGCTGCGGCGGGACCCCACCGGGGCCCGGACGCCACTGCTGCTGCTGCTGCTGCTGGGGAGCGTCATTCCAGTGGGTGGACGGGGTCGCCCCGTGCTCACCGAGGATGCGCTGCGCCTGCCCGGTCAGCTGCGGGTTGACGACGATCTGGTAGTTCGTGGCGAGCACCTGGTGCACGCTCGTGAAGTCGCGCTGCCGCTTCGTGATCGCGAACGAGACGATGCCGTAGAGCATGCCGAACGCGGCACCGATGATCGCAGCAGCCAGGATCAGGCCGCCGGCGCTCGGCGAGAAGAGCGTGAGCACGATGCCGAAGAAGATGCCGAGCCACAGGCCGGACAGCGCGCCGGCGATGGCGGCACGGCCGTAGGTCATCTTGCCGGTGACCCGCTCGACCGTCTTCAGGTCGTTGCCGACGATCGAGAGCTGGTTGACGGGGAAGTCGGCCTCGGCCAGCTTCGCCACCACGCGCTGCGCGTCGGGGTAGCTGTCGTACGTTCCCAGGACGTCGCCCTTGGGCAGCGTCGGGAACGCCTGGGCGGTCCTGCCGGCGAAGGGGCTCTGATTGCTCACACAGCCATCATTCACCGCACACCTTGCAATCGCACGTGCACTCTCAGGGAAGCAGCCGATCGCAAGCCGTCGACCGGTGCCGTCGGCGGCGCGAGCGAACGCGCACACCCGAGCGACTACGCTGGGTCGGGTGAGCGCCACGAAGGTCTTCGTCGCCCGCCTCGCCGGGTGCTCCGTCTTCGACCCCGCGGGCGACCGCGTCGGCAGAGTTCGGGACGTCCTGGTCGTCTACCGCCGGGCCGATCCCCCGCACGTCGTCGGGCTCATCGTCGAGGTGCCCGGCAAGCGCCGCATCTTCGTGAGCATCGGCCGCATCACCTCCATCGGTGCCGGGCAGGTCATCACGACCGGCCTCGTGAACATGCGCCGCTTCGAGCAGCGTGGCGGCGAGGTCCGCGTCATCGCCGAGATGCTCGGCCGCAAGGTGCTCATCAAGAACCAGCGGATCCGCGCCACCATCGAGGACGTCGCGATCGAGGACCGCGGGCAGGGCGACTGGGAGGTCGCGCAGCTCTTCCTCCGCAAGCCGAAGACGACGCCGTCACCGTTCGGCAAGGGTCCGACGACGTTCGCGACGTGGAACGAGGTCACCGAGGACGAGCTCCCCGGCGAGGCCCAGTCCGCCGAGCACGTCATCGCCGCCTACTCCGACCTGCTGCCCGCCGACCTCGCGTCGACGCTGCTCGACCTGCCCGCTGAGCGCCGGTTCGAGGTCGCCGAGGAACTTCCCGACGACCGCCTCGCCGACGTGCTCGAGGAGATGCCCGACCAGGAGCGCATCGAGATCCTCACCCGGCTGGTGGATGCCCGCGCCGCCGACGTCCTCGACCAGATGCAGCCGGACGACGCGGCCGACGTCCTCGCCCAGTTCTCCGACGAGCGGAGTGAAGCCCTCCTGCAGCTCATGGAGCCGGAAGAGGCGCAGGACGTCCGCATGCTCCTGGAGTACGAGCCGGACACCGCCGGTGGTCTGATGACCACCGAACCGGTGATCGTCTCGGCCGACGCCACCGTGGCCGAGGGCCTGGCGCTGGTCCGCCGCCACGAGCTCGCTCCGGTGCTCGGCGCCGCCGTCTGCGTCACCCTGCCGCCGTACGAGCCGCCGACCGGTCGGTTCCTCGGACTCGTGCACTTCCAGCGGATGCTCCGCTACCCGCCGAACGAGCGGCTCGGCACGCTCATCGACCAGCAGACCGAACCGGTCCGGGTCGACGCGAGCGCCGCCGAGGTCACCCGCATCATGGCGACCTACAACCTGCTGTCCGTCCCCGTGGTCGACGACGCCCACCGTCTCGTCGGGGTGGTGACGATCGACGATGTCCTCGACCACGTCCTGCCGGACGACTGGCGAAGTCAGGGCGAGGGGGAACCCTCACCGCTTCCACGCCAACGCCCGCGCAGGACACCCGTGACGACGGGAAGGAGGACCACCCGTGGCCCGAACGGATGACAACCGTCGCGACCGTGACCGCCAAGAGGTCCGGCTCGACTCCCCGAAGGGCATGCGCACGCGTGTGCTCCCCAGCCGCCGCCGTGGTCGCGGGGACACCTTCGGTCGTGCGACCGAGGGCATCGCCCGCGGGATGGGCACGCCGTGGTTCCTCATCGGTCTCACGCTGTTCTGCGTGGTCTGGATGGGCTACAACACCCTGGCGCCGAAGCCGTGGCAGTTCGACTCGGCGGCGATCGGCTTCACGGCTCTGACGCTCGTGCTCTCGCTGCAGGCCTCGTACGCCGCCCCGCTGATCCTGCTCGCGCAGAACCGGCAGGACGACCGTGACCGCGTGCAGTTCGAGCAGGACCGCCAGCGCGCCGAACGCAACCTGGCCGACACCGAGTACCTGGCCCGCGAGGTCGTGGCCCTGCGCCTGGCGATGCGGGACATGGCGTCGAAGGACTTCATCCGCGCCGAGCTCCGCTCCCTGCTCGAGGAGCTCGACCGCCGCGACGCCGACGAGGCCGGCTACGCGGACGAACACGACAGCTCCACCCGTGGCTGACGCCGTCCCCACCGACGAACAGCTCGGCACGGCGGTCCTCGCTGCGCTCGGCCGCGTCATCGACCCCGAGATCCGCCGCCCCGTCACGGAGCTCGACATGATCCGTGGTGTCGACGTGCAGCCAGGAGGCGCGGTGCGCGTCGACCTGCAGCTCACGATCGTGGGGTGCCCCGCCGCCGACACCATCGAGCGCGACGTCCGCGTCGCCGCCGGGTCCGTCCCGGGGGTCGCCGCCGTCGAGGTCGACGTGTCCGTGATGGACCCGGCCACTCGTGCCGCGCTGACCGAGCGGCTGCGAGCCGGCCGTCCCAAGGGCATCCAGTTCACCGCGGACTCGCTCACGCGCGTCATCGCCGTCACGAGCGGCAAGGGTGGCGTCGGCAAGTCCACCGTCACCGTGAACCTCGCCGTCGCGCTAGCCCGCCGGGGTCTGCGGGTCGGGGTCGTCGACGTCGACGTGCACGGCTTCAGCGTCCCCGGCCTGATGGGTCTGACCGACGAGCACGGGGTCGCACCCCGCCCGACCCGCGTGGACAGCATGATCCTGCCGCCGGTGGCGCACGACGTGAAGGTCGTGTCGATCGGCATGTTCGTCGACGACGTCTCGACCGCGGTGTCGTGGCGCGGACCGATGCTGCACCGCACCGTGAACCAGTTCCTGACGGACGTGTTCTTCGGCGACCTCGACGTCCTGCTGCTCGACCTGCCCCCGGGAACCGGCGACGTCGCGATCTCGGTGGGGCAGCTGCTGCCGCACGCCGAGGTCCTGGTGGTCACGACCCCGCAGGCCGCCGCGGCCGACGTCGCCGAGCGCAGCGGGATCGTCGCCCGGCAGACCGGACAGCGGGTCATCGGCGTGGTCGAGAACATGGCGGGGCTCCTGCAGCCCGACGGCTCGGTGCTGCACCTGTTCGGCGAGGGTGGTGGCGCCGAGACCGCCGCACGGCTGTCCCGCGGGCAGGACGCCCCCGTCCCGGTGCTCGGCACCGTGCCGCTGTCCGTGCCGCTACGCGAGGGCGGCGACGCAGGCGTGCCCGTGGTGCTCGGTGCCCCGGAGGACCCGTCCGCCGTGGCCCTGACGGCGATCGCCGACCGGATCACCACGATGGGACGCGGGCTCGCCGGCCGGAAGCTCGGGTTGTCGCTGTCCTAGGCTCGGGGCATGAGCACCGATCACGTCGATGTCGACTGGGACCACGCACGCGCCATCAACCGCGCGAACTGGGACGACCGGGTGCCGATCCACGAGGGCGCCTACGCGATCGACGCCCTCGCCGACCCCGGCCACCGCTCGGACGTCGTCCGCGAGGACCTGCCGGCCCTGACGCCCTGGTTGCCGAACGGCTCGCTCGCGGGCCTCGGCGTCTGTCACCTGCAGTGCCACATCGGCACCGACACGGTGTCACTCGCCCGCGAGGGTGCCCGACTGACCGGCGTCGACTTCTCCCCCGCCGCCCTCGCCTCGGCCGCCGGACTCGCATCGCGCCTCGGGCTCGACGTCACCTGGGTCGAGACCGACGTCCTCGATGCCCGGGCCGCCGTCACCGGCGACTTCGACGTCGTGTACACGAGCATCGGCACGATCTGCTGGCTCCCCGACCTCGACCGCTGGGCTGCGCAGGTCGCCGGCCTGCTGCGCCCCGGCGGGGTGTTCTTCATCCGCGACGGACACCCGGCGCTGTACGCCCTCGACGAGGACGCCGACGAGCTCGTCACCCGGTACCGGTACTTCCCGGACGGCACCGCGCAGCAGTGGGACGACGCCGGCACCTACGCCGGCGACGGCACGGTGGCGAACGCCCGCACCTTCGAGTGGCCGCACCCGCTGTCCGAGATCGTGAACGCCCTGCTCGGTGCCGGGCTGCGGCTCCGACGACTCGACGAGGGCCGGACCCTGCCGTGGCGCTTCAGCTCCCGCATGGTCGAGACCGACACCGGCTCGTGGGCCTGGCCGGAACACGACCGCGACCGGATCCCCACGACCTTCACGATCGTCGCCACCCGCGACTGACCTGGTCCGTTCGGCGCATCCTGTGCGTTCGTTCATGGACAGGGCGTTCTACCCCGGCGCATTATGCAAGGGCATTACACAATGCCCTTGCGGAATGTGACGTGAGGGCTCCACCCGCCGGACGACGACGTCCGACCGAGGACAGGAGAACCGTGTGAACCAGAACACCCGCGTGCGATCGGGCCTCGTGGCCACCATCGCCGCCGTCATCGTCGCAGGGGGCTCGCTCACAGCGGCGCCAGCCCTCGCCGCGACGACCTGCGCGACCGCCTGGAGCGCCGGCACCGCCTACAACGGCGGAGCCACCGTCAGCGAGAACGGTTCGAACTACACCGCGAACTGGTGGACCCAGGGCGACGAACCGGCGACCCACTCCGGTGCGACCGGCAGCGGCCAGCCGTGGACGTCGTCCGGCACCTGCACCGGTGGCGGCACCGGCGGCGGGACCACCACCCCTGGCGGCGGTGGGACCACCACGCCCGGCAACGGCAGCACCGGCACCGCGAGCGGTCTGGTCTTCAGCCCGTACAAGGACATCACCGTGAACCTCGACTGGAACACGAACGTCATGAACACCGCGGTCACCGGCACGCGGATCCCGGTCGTCGGGTCGAGCAACAGCCTCGTGTCGACGCGGGAGCCCGGCCTCAAGGCCATCACGCTCGCCTTCGCCACCGGTACCTGCGGCAGCGAGAACTGGGGCGGGGTGGCCGCCGACGCGTTCGCCAGCGCCAACATCGCGAAGCTCGACGCTGCCGGCGTGAACTACATCGTCAGCACCGGTGGCGCCGCAGGCTCGTTCAAGTGTTCCGGCACCGCGCTGCAGTCCTTCATCGCCCGCTACGCTTCGCCGCACATGATCGGCGTCGACTTCGACATCGAGAGCGGGCAATCGGCCGCGGACGTGCAGAACCTGGTGAGCGCAGCGGCCCTGGCGCAGGCGAAGTACCCCGGCCTGCGCTTCTCGTTCACGCTCGCCACGCTGGCGGCGTCCGACGGCTCGTTCGGTGGACTGAACAGCACCGGCGACGCCACCGTCAAGGCGATCAAGGCCTCGGCGCTCACGAACTACACGATCAACCTCATGACGATGGACTTCGGACGCGCGACCACGGCCAACTGCGTGATCGTCGGGTCGACGTGTCAGATGGGGCAGTCCACGATCCAGGCGGTCACGAACCTGCAGCACACCTACGGGATCGCCTCGTCGAAGATCGAGGTCACCCCGATGATCGGCGTCAACGACACCTCTGACGAGGTCTTCACCCTCGCGGATGCCGACACCGTCGCCGCGTACGCCAAGTCCCACGGGCTCGCGGGCGTGCACACCTGGTCGCTCGACCGCGACACCCCCTGCCCGACGGCGCAGAGCACCGCGTCACCCACCTGCAGCTCGGTGGCCGGCACCACGGCCCTCGCCTGGACCGACCGCTTCCTGGCGGCCCTCAAGTAGGGAAGGACCGGGGGTCGCGACGCGACCCCCTGATGGACGGGAGGCCCGGTGCCAGCTGGCACCGGGCCTCCAGTCCGTCAGGTGGGGACGTGACGGGCGTCAGGTCGCCTCGGCGTCGAAGGGTGCCGGTTCACCGGCGGCCAGGGGCACGACGGGAGCCGTCGCGCGAACCTTGGAGGCCGTCACCTGCGCGGTCTGGACGGCTGCGGCACTCGTGCCGGAGTCGAGCAGGGCGTCGCGGATGATGCGGCGCGGGTCGTACTGGCGCGGGTCGAGTTTCTGCCACTCGATGTCGTCGAACTCGGGGCCCATCTCGTCGCGCATCCGCTCCTTCGCGGTGTCGGCGAACCGACGGACGGCCTTGACGAACTCGGCCAGCTTCTGGGCGTACATCGGCAGGCGCTGCGGCCCGAGCAAGAGGACGCCGATGACCCCGATGATCAGGATCTTGTCGAGCGGGATGTCCACGCGAGCGAGCCTAACGCGTGCTGCTGCGTTGCACCTCTAGAGTTGTCTCCCGAACGGAGTGTGCGTGTCAGAGAAAGAGTCGAACTGGAAGTTCGCCGAGGACATCGTCTCGGAGACCGAGGCGATCGCCCGTGCTCGTGAGCACTCCCTGGAACTCGGAGTCGAAGCGATCTCGCCCGCGATCGGTGCGCAGATCGGGGTGATCGCCGCAGCCTCGCGAGCCACGAGCATCATCGAGATCGGCACCGGCCTCGGGGTCTCCGGCCTGTACCTGCTCGCCGGCGCCCCGAACGCGACCCTGACGACGATCGACGTCGAGGTCGACCACCAGCAGTTCGCCCGCGACGCCTACATCAGCGCCGGCACCGCTCCCGCACGGATCCGGCTCATCCCCGGTCGGGCGAACCAGGTGCTCCCCCGCATGAACGAGGCCTCGTACGACGTCGTGCTCGTCGACGCCGACCCCGAGCACGTCATCGAGTACGTCGAGCACGGTCTCCGGCTCGCCCGCCTGGGTGGCACCGTCCTGGTGCCGCACGCCCTCTGGCGCGGACGCGTGGCCGACCCGGTGAAGCGCGACCGCGCCACCACGGACTTCCGGCTGCTCCTGACCGAGGTGTCGACCTCGGGTGCGGTGCGCAGCGCGCTGTCGCCCGCCGGTGACGGGCTGCTGCAGTTGACGAAGGTCACCAACTAGCGCTCGACCCGCCGGCGCTCGCGCAGGTCAGTCCAGGTGCCGCAGGTACCGCTCGGGCGACTCGAGGAACGCACGCTCGTTCCGCACCAGCTCGAGGTCGTGCCACTCGGTGCGCCGCAGGCCCCACTCGCCGACCTCGTGGATCTCGGCCCCGGGGAACGCGGCGAGCACGGGTGAGTGGGTCGAGAGCACGACCTGGCCGACACCCGTCTCGACGATGGACTGCAGGAGCCCGATGAGCGCCAGGCACCCCGAGAACGACAGGGCGGACTCCGGCTCGTCGAGGATCCAGAGCCCGGGCCACTGCGACCGGTGGATCACGAAGTCGAGGAACGACTCACCGTGGCTCCGCTCGTGGAACAGGGGCTCGGCTCCCCCGGGGTGCTGTTCGAGGTAGGTGAAGACCCCGTGCATGGTCTCCGCGCGCAGGAAGAAGCCGGACCGCACCGCTCCGGGCTCCCGATGCAGGGCGATGTGTTCCCAGAGCTGCGATTCGCTCGGGCGGGTGCTGTGCCCGGACTTCGTCGAACCACCCTCGGGCCCCATCCCGAAGGCGAGCGCCATCGCCTCGACCAGGGTGGACTTGCCGGCGCCGTTCTCGCCGACCAGCACCGTCACCGGAGCGAGGTCGAGCCCGTCGTCGAGCAGCTGCCGTACGGGCGCGAGCGTGGCCGGCCAGACGCTGCGCGGCATCGGGTCGGGCGCGTACTCCTCGACGCGGCGGATCGGCAGTCTCGTCCTCGGCACGGCCCCATCCTGCCGGAGCCGACCGACACCGCGTGTGGGCGCCCCCTACCGGCGGGCAGACGGAAGGCCCGGAGCGTACACGCTCCGGGCCTTCCGTTCTGGTGCTTCGACGTACTAGGCCGAGACGACCTCAGCGAGTGCGTCGTGGAGTTCCTTGGCCTCGGCATCGTTGACCGAGACGACCAGGCGGCCTCCACCTTCGAGCGGAACCCGCACGATGATGAGTCGACCCTCCTTAACAGCCTCCATCGGCCCGTCACCGGTCCTCGGCTTCATGGCTGCCATCAGATGTCCCCTTTCGTGCAGTAAATGCAGCCCCATTATCCCGTATGGAGGGGGCAACTGCGAAACCGCCCAGGTTGGGGGTGTCGGATGCCCCGTCCGGATGCTCCGCAGAACGCGGTTCCACGGGCCTCCGGCGCCCCGCATCGATCACGGCGGGGTCCAGTCGTAGCCGTCGATCCACCACGTGTAGTACAGCCAGACCCACTGCAACCCGACGAACGCGACGACGACGGCCACGCGGTACACCCGCGACCGCGGCAGCGCCACGATGCCGAGCAGCGGTGCGATCGGCACGAGGATGCGCCAGGTGCTCGACTGCGGGAAGAACACCGCGAGCAGGTACACCAGGTACGCCACGCCCCAGAGTCGGAGCTCGATGCCGATCCGGCGTGCGGCCGGCATGCACACGAACGCCGCGAACCCGACGAGCACGACGACGAGCAGCACCGTGCCGGCCGGCTGCCCGAACCACCACCCGAACCCCTGCACCCACGGCGCGAACGGCACGAGTTCCTTCCACCCGATGTACGACGACCGCCAGGCGAGCTCGGTGTCCGTGTAGGCCTTCGGCACCCCGGTCACCGCCCACGCGATCGCCGGCCATGCCAGACCGACCAGACCCGACACCGTGGCGACCACCGCGGGTGGGACGAGCCGGCGGAGGGTCAGCGGTTCCGACGAGCGCACCCACGCCGGGAGGATCGCCCACGCGGCCACGAAGAGCACCACCAGGAACGCGAAGGCGAGCCCCGTCGGTCGGGTCATGCCGAGCAGGAGCACGACGGGCAGCATCGCCCACCACCGTCGATCCACCATGAGCAGCAGCGCGACGAGCAGCAGGAACAGGCCCATCGACTCCGCGTAGGCCACCTGGAACATCGCCGACACCGGTGCGACACAGAACAGCACCGTGGCGAACGTCGCCCGTGCGGGGTCGAGGAACCGTCCCATGAGGCGGCGGAACACCAGCGCGGCCCCGAGTCCGGCGAGCAACGACACCGAGACCGCGACGAACTCGAACGACGCTCCGGTGAGCAGCGTGAGCGCGCGCACCAGGAACGGGTATGCGGGCATGAACGCCCACGCGTTCTCGGTCACGTGTCCGGCGGCGTCGACGGGCAGCGTCGACGGGTACCCGCCCGTGGCGATCACGCGGTACCAGGCGCCGTCCCAGATCGACGCGAACGACAGGTAGCCCGGGCTCTGCACGGTGAACGAGTTCGCCGCCTGCACGCGGGCCAACGCGAGCATCATGGCGCCCGTGACGAGCCGCGCCAGCACGTACACGACCGTGATGCGCACCCACCACGGGACGACCCGGTACCGGGCCCGCCAGCGATTCCGGGCAGGGGTCCTCCGGGTGGCCCCCGCCGTCGTCAGGCCGTCAGCCACCGACGCAGCCCGGCCTCGACCGCGGTGATCTGCGCGACCGGGACCTGCTCGTCGTCGTGGTGGGCGAAGACCGGCTCGCCGGGGCCGTAGTTGACCGCGGGGACCCCGAGCGCCGAGAAGCGTGCGACGTCGGTCCAGCCGTACTTCGGACGGGGCTCCGGTCCGCCGACGGCCGCGACGAAGTCCTGCGCGAGCGGGGCGTCGAGTCCGGGGCGGGCACCGGCGGCGAGGTCGACGATCGTGACCTCGTACCCGTCGAACAGCTCGCGGATGTGGGCGACGGCTTCGTCGGCCGAGCGCGAGGGGGCGAACCGGTAGTTCACGTGCACCATCGCCTCGTCGGGGATGATGTTGCCCGCGATGCCGCCGCTGATGCCGACCGCGTTCAGGCCTTCGCGGTACTCGAGCCCGTCGACCGTGACGGTGCGGGGCTCGTAGGCGGCCAGGGTGGCCAGGATCGGGGCGGTCTTGTGGATCGCGTTGTCACCGATCCAGCTCCGGGCGCTGTGCGATCGCTTGCCGAACGTGCGGATCTCGGCGCGGAGGTTGCCGTTGCACCCGCCCTCGATCTGCGCCCCGGACGGCTCGCCCAGGATCGCGAAGTCGGCGGTGAGGAGTTCGGGTCGCGTCCGGGCCAGGCGGCCGAGGCCGTTCAGGGCGTCGCTGACCTCCTCGTGGTCGTACCAGACCCACGTGACGTCGACCGAGGGGTCGACCAGGTCGTACGCCAGCTTGAGCTGCACCGCGCAGCCGGCCTTCATGTCGACGGTGCCGCGGCCCCAGAGGATCTCGGTGCCGTCCTCGGTGGTCCGGAACTCGGTCGGCAGGTTGTCGTTGAGCGGCACCGTGTCGATGTGACCGGCGATGACGACCCGGCGGTCACGGCCCAGGTTCGTCCGCGCCACGATCGCGTCGCCGTCGCGGATCACCTCGAGGTGCGGCAGCGGTGCGAGCACGGCCTCGATCGCGTCGGCGAGGGCCTGCTCGTTCCCGGACACCGACTCGATGTCGCAGATGGCACGGGTGATGTCGATGGACGAGGCGGTGAGGTCGAGGTGCTCCGGCATGCGGGCAGCCTACCGGCCGCCCCTCGCACCGCCCCGGCAGTCCGGACGGTCGGGAACCCAACCGCCCCGGCAGTCGGGACGGTCGGCGACCCCACCGCCCAGGCCGTCCGGCCGGACGGTGCCCGCCGACGGCCGCTCGGTACCCTGGAGCCGTGACCGACACGACTGCCACCGACCGCCCGACCCACGCCTGGGGCCACGGCCTCGCGACGATCGCCGCCGACGGCACGACGCTCGACACCTGGTACCCGGAGACGCACCTCGGGGCGCTGCCCGCCGGCGCCGTGTTCCCCGCCGAGCTGCAGGCGCACGTCGGGGACGACCCCCGCCGTGAGGTCCGGATCGAGGCCGTCACCACCGAGATCACGATCGACGCCGCTCCGACGAGCACCCCGGACGCGTACCTCCGCCTGCACCTGCTGAGCCACCTGCGGGTCCGCCCGAACGAGGTCTCCCTCGACGGCGTCTTCGGCCACCTGCCGATCGTCGCGTGGACGAACGCCGGCCCGGTGCACCCCGAGTCCCTGACGCGCCTGCGCCCGTCCCTGCAGCGCGCCGGCATCGCCGTGCACGCCATCGACAAGTTCCCGCGCCTGCTCGACTACGTCGTGCCGGACCGCGTCCGCATCGGCGACGCCAACCGCGTCCGCCTCGGCGCACACCTGGCGCCGGGCACCACCGTCATGCACGAGGGCTTCGTCAACTTCAACGCCGGCACCCTCGGTGACGCCATGATCGAGGGCCGCGTCTCGCAGGGCGTCGTCGTCGGCAACGGCACCGACATCGGCGGCGGCGCCTCGATCATGGGCACGCTCTCCGGCGGCGGCACGCACCGTGTCTCGCTCGGCGAGCGCGCGCTGCTCGGCGCGAACGCGGGCCTCGGCATCTCGCTCGGTGACGACTCCGTCATCGAGGCCGGTCTCTACGTCACGGCCGGCACGAAGGTGGTGCTGGTCGGCGCGGCACCGAACCCCGACGGCACCCCGAAGACCGTCAAGGCCGCGGAGCTCTCCGGCACCCCGAACATCCTGTTCCGCCGCAATAGCATCAGCGGCGCCGTCGAGGCACTGCAGCGCAAGGGCGAGGGCATCCAGCTGAACACCGCGCTGCACGCGTAGCACCCGAGGGCTCCCCTGCCTGATATTTCTTTTCTTGCACGTCACGTTTCACCTCGGTACGGTGAGGTCAGCGTGCACTGTCGCGGCGCTACGAGCCAAGGGGAGAACATGTCACTTCGCACCACCGGCATCACGCTCGGGGCGACCGTCGCGATCATCGCGTCGAGCGTGCTCGTCGCGCCGTCCGCGCAAGCAGTCGACCGGTCCGCGCCCAGCAGCGCGGCCGGTCAGTCGACAGCACAACCGCAGACGGACGTCACGCCGGAGCAACTGGACGTCGCCGTCGCTGAAGCCCGCGCCAGCGGGTACGTCATCGACGAGCAGATCGGGCGTGACGGCGCGCGCACGACCACCATCGAGCTGGGAGACGGCTTCTCGTTCGACATCGTGCAGGGCGATCCTCGAGCTCGTCTCGGTGCGGGCAGCGACAAGTACGGAACCTACGTCTCCTTCAACGCCACTGATCAGTCCGCGATCATCAGCGGTGCTGGCTGGGCGCTGGGCGCAGGTGTCTGCGCCATCAGCGCCGGGACGTTCTGCGTGGTGGCCGGAGCGATCATCGCCGCCGCGACGTGGGCAGTGACCACCAACGGGATCCGATGCGGATCGAAGTCCCTCCGTATCTACCCCTTCAACGGCTCACGGAATCCCCGATGTGTGTGAGGCCACGACCGGTCGGAGTCAGCTGATGCAGGTACTCGTCGCGACCGCCGTCAGCATCTGCCTGGTGGCGTTCGCCGTCGTCGTCACGACGTCTCCAGCGACGGCAGGACTGTGGACGAGCAACGCTCTGGGGACGGTCGCGCTCTTCGCAGCGATCCTGATCACCGGGACCGCGATCCGGCATCACCGGAAGCGGCCCTGAAACGATGCCTGGAGGCCCGGTGCCGGTCCGCGAGACCGGCACCGGGCCTCCTTTCCGTGACTTGGTGAGCAGCAGTGGTCGGGTCCTCTCGCAGGACCCGACCATTGCTGCTCACCAAGCGCGCTAGCTGTCGTTCCCGGGGACGTCGCGCTCGGGTGCACCCACGTAGAGCTGCTGCGGGCGACCGATCTTGTTGAGCGGGTCGTTGTTCAGCTCGCGCCACTGGGCGATCCAGCCCGGCAGGCGACCGATGGCGAACAGGACGGTGAACATCCGCGGCGGGAAGCCCATTGCCTTGTAGATGATGCCGGTGTAGAAGTCGACGTTCGGGTAGAGCTTGCGGCTGACGAAGTACTCGTCCTCGAGCGCGATCTGCTCGAGTTCCATCGCGATGTCCAGCAGGTCGTCCTGCACGCCGAGGGACTCGAGGACCTCGTGCGCGGACTCCTTGACGAGCTTCGCGCGCGGGTCGTAGTTCTTGTAGACGCGGTGCCCGAAGCCCATGAGCTTGACGCCCTGCTCCTTGTTCTTCACCCGCTCGACGAAGCGCGTGACGGGCTCGCCCGAGTCCTTGATCTGCTGGAGCATCTCGAGCACGGCCTCGTTCGCACCGCCGTGCAGCGGGCCGTACAGGGCGTTGATGCCGGCCGAGATCGAGGCGAACATGTTCGCCTTCGTCGAGCCGACCATGCGCACCGTCGAGGTCGAGGCGTTCTGCTCGTGGTCCTCGTGCAGGATGAGGAGCCGCTCGAGCGCCTTCGAGAGCACCGGGTTGGGCTTGTAGGTCTCGGCCATGGTGCCGAAGTTCAGCCGCAGGAAGTTGTCGACGAACGACAGCGAGTTGTCCGGGTACAGGAACGCCTGCCCGATGGCCTTCTTGTGGGCGTACGCCGCGATGACCGGGAGCTTGGCGAGGAGCCGGACGGTCTGCAGCTCGACCTTCTCGGGGTCGTCCACGTCCATGTCGTCCTCGTAGTACGTGGACAGGGCGCTGACGGCGCTCGAGAGCACGGACATCGGGTGCGCCGAGTGCGGCAGGGCGTCGAACAGGCGGCGGAGGTCTTCATGCAGCAGGGTGTGCCGACGGATGCGGGCGTCGAACTGCTCGAGCTCGGTGGCGGTCGGCAGCTCGCCGTAGATCAGGAGCCACGCGACCTCGAGGAACGTGCAGTTCCCGGCGATCTGGTCGATCGGGTACCCGCGGTAGCGCAGGATCCCCTGGTCGCCGTCGATGTAGGTGATCGCGCTCTTCGTCGCACCGGTGTTCACGAACCCGTAGTCGAGCGTGTTCATCCCGGTCTGCTTCTTGAAGGTCGAGATGTCGATCGCGGACGCGCCGTCGACGCTCTGCAGGATCGGGAACTCCGCCGTGCCACCCGGGAACGTCAGCGTCGCGGTCGCGCCCTGCTGTTCGGCGGCGGGACTCACGGGGACGGGCGTGGTGGGCGGTGTGGCCGTCTTCTGAGCGTCATTGGCAGTGTCAGTCACGAGGACAGCCTAATCGCGGCACCTGTCGGTCGTGCACACATCCCAGGTGACGATTTGGTGGTTCCCAGGGATTGCGGGCACCACCGGAACGACTCGTGTCCGTGCTACGCGGTGCCGAGGCGACGGCTGCTCGCCAGTCGCTGCGACGCTGCGGCGATGCGCTCGTCGGTCGCCGTCAGGGCCACGCGGACGTGCTCGCCCCCCGCTGCGCCGTAGAACGTGCCCGGTGCGACGAGGATCCCGCGGTCGGCGAGCCAGGCCACGGTGTCGAGTGCGGGTTCGCCCCGGGTGGCCCAGAGGTAGAGCCCGGCCTCGCTGTGGTCGATCCGGAACCCGGCATCCTCGAGTGCTCGCCGGAGCATGTTCCGTCGCGCGCGGTAGCGGGCCTTCTGCTGCTGCACGTGGGTCTCGTCCTGGAGCGCGACGACCATGGCCTGCTGCACAGGCAGCGGCGGCATGAGCCCGGCGTGCTTCCGGACGGCCAGGACGTCGGCCAGGATCGCGGCGTCACCGGCGACGAAGGCCGCACGGTAGCCGGCGAGGTTCGACTGCTTCGACAGCGAGTACACGCTCAGCACGCCGTCGAGCGAGTCGCCGACGACCCGGGGGTCGAGGATCGTGGGCGTCGGCGTGGTGGCGTACTCCGGCTCCCACCCGAGCTCGGCGTAGCACTCGTCGCCGACGATGACGGCTCCGAGCTCGCGGGCGCGCACCACGGCGGCACGGAGCTCGTCGATCGTCAGCACGCGGCCGTCCGGGTTGCCCGGGGAGTTCAGCCACACCAGCTTCGTGGTCGACGGCCACGCTGCCGGGTCGTCCGAGGCCAGGGCATCGGCGCGGACCAGTGCGGCGCCGAGCTCGTACGTCGGGTACGCGGCGGCCGGGAACACCACGGTGTCACCGGGCCCGATGCCGAGCCAGAGCGCCAGGCCCGCGATGAACTCCTTCGAGCCGATCGTCGGCAGCGCGTTCGCCTCGGTCAGGGCGACGCTGTGCCGGCGGCCGTACCAGTCGGCGATGGCCTGCCGCAGCGCCGGGGTGCCGGCGACCTGCGGGTAGGCGTGCGCGTCGGTCGCGGTGGCCAGGGCGGTGCGGACGACCTCGGGCGTGGGGTCGACGGGCGATCCGACGCTGAGGTCGACGATGCCGCCCTCGTACGCCGCGGCGCGCTGCTTGAACGGGACGAGCTGGTCCCAGGGGAAGTCGGGGAGGTCGAGCGCCACGAGGGGTCCGGTCAGCCGCGGACGGGCTCGGCCGCGACGACGGGGTGGTCCTTGTGGATCACGCCGACCTTCGCAGCGCCACCGGGCGACCCGACCTCGTCGAAGAACTCGACGTTGGCCTTGTAGTAGTCGGCCCACTGGTCGGGCAGGTCGTCCTCGTAGTAGATGGCCTCGACGGGGCAGACCGGCTCACACGCACCGCAGTCGACGCACTCGTCGGGGTGGATGTAGAGCGAGCGGTCACCCTCGTAGATGCAGTCGACCGGGCATTCGTCGATGCAGGCACGGTCCTTGACGTCGACACAGGGCTGGGCGATCACGTAGGTCACGGTTCGGGTGCTCCCTTCGACGAGCGGGTTCGAGTCTACTCGCGGCCCGGGGCCGTCCGGGACCGCAGCCCCGACAGGTCCGGCCACGCGAGGACCAGGGCGGCGATCACCGCGGGGGCGAACGTCCACACGTACCCGGCCGCGTTGGCGAGGACGAGCGGCGAGCTCTCCCCGCCGACCGACACGAGCACCTGCGTCGCGACGAGGATCCCGATGCCGATCGCGGCGACCATCGTCCGCGAGCGGTAGACGAGCCGCACGCCCACGGTCAGGCCGAGCACGATGAGGGTGGTGATGACGAGTCCGACCGGGAACGCGCCGAGCGTCTGCTGGTGCGTGACCGTCCCGAGCCCGCCGGCGAGCAGCCCGAGCAGCAGCGAGACGACGACCGCCGCGGCCTTGCCCTGGCCGGACATCTCCGCGTAGGTCTGCGGGGCCGCCGGCTGCGGGGCCGCGTCGTGCCGGAACGCCTCGACCGCCGGGGCGTGCTGCCGGACGCCGTGCGGCATCACCCACGACAGGGCACTCGGGTCGGCGGGGTCCACGGGGTCGACAGCGACCTGGGAGCGGTACTGCTCGACGGCCGCCCGCACCTTCGCCCGGACCGGCATGACGTCGACCGTGACGTCGGCCTGACCGCTGGCGGGGTCGACGATCATCGAGAACGGGACCTCTTCGGCACGGGCCGCGTACTGCGCCGCGTGGTGCATCCGCACGTGGTCGGGATGCCCGTAGCCGCCGTCGTCGGCGTAGCTGATCACGGCGTCGGCACCGGTGGAGCGGATCGCGGCACGGACGTCGTCCACGACCTCGCCCAGGTCCGCCGCTGTCAGCGAGTCGGCCGGGGCGTCCTCCGCGGCGATGGCCCGGCCGTCCGGTCCCCACTGCATGCCCGAGTCGACGTAGCGACGCTCCGGCAGGTCGGTCGGCCGGGCACCGCGCCCGCCGAGCCACAGGTGCCGCGGCCCGCCGAGGGCGGCGAGGGCCGCGGAGATCTCGGTCTCCCGGTGCCGTGCCACCCGCGCGGGGTCCCCGGCCAGCGGGGCCAGCTGCTCCGTGAGCATCTCGCCGCGCTCGCCCCGGGTCGCGGTGAGCACGGTCACCTCGGCGCCGCGCTCGAGCAGGGTCGCGATGGTCCCGCCCGACGAGAGCGTCTCGTCGTCGGGGTGGGCGTGCACGATCAGGACGCGCTCCGGGCGCGTGGCGGGGGCCTTCGACATCGTCCCCAAGGGTACGGGACTAGCGGGGCGTGACGATGTAGGTCGCCGTGACGCCGCCGCTGTCCTTGGTCTCCGAGAAGGTCAGGACGACGCGGTAGGCGTCGCTCCGGAACATGCCGAACGCGCTCGACGAGTCCGCACGCTTCGCCGACTCGGTGTACCCGGCGTCGGTGAGCTGTTGCACGGCGGCCTGGAAGTCGTCGACCGAGGCCGCCCGGACCTGCGCGACCCACCCGGAGCCGTTCGGGCCGGCTCCCCCGCCGAGCACGGTGCCGTCGACGAGCGGGACGTCGGCCGACGGGAACCCGTCCGGCACCTTCCCGTCGGAGGTGACGTCCGCGCCCTTGAGCGCCGTGTCGAGCGCGCCGTCGATGCCACCGGCGACCGAGGACATGCCGTCCTGGATCGCCTTGCCGTCGATGCCCGCGACCCCGTCGGCGACGTTCGACGCGACGGAGGACCCGAGGTCGGTGGCCTGCTGCACGGCCTGGGTCGAGCAGCCGGTGAGTCCGGCCAGGGCGATGCCTGCAGCGACGGCGGCGATCAGCGGGGTACGGAGGGAACGCATGGCGCGACCGTAACGGACGAGCCGGGAGGCCCGGCGCGAGTTGGCTGTGAACGTGCCGTCCCCGGGGCGGTCACGTGCGCGGCGGGGCCGCCCCGGGCCTCCTTCCCGACGGACGGTTCAGGCGACGTAGGCGCGCGTCGCCGCGACCAGGGCGTCGACGCCGACCGGGATCGCGGTCTCGGCCTGCGGCGCGTAGAACGGCGAGTGGTTGCTCGGGATCTCCTCGCCGCGGCGGAAGCGCTCCGGGTCGGTGATGCCCGTGAACCAGTACACGAGCGGCGCTCCGGCGGCGGTGGCGAGCTGGCCGACGTCCTCCGACGCCATGGCGAGCCCGATCTCGAGGTCGCGGGCTCCCGGCACCTCGGCGCGGATGGCCTCGAGCACGGTGGCGGCGGCCTCGGCGTCGTTCACGGTGACCTCGGCACCCGGCGCGCGCACGATCGTCGGCTCGGACAGGCCTCCGGCCGTGCTCTCGGCCCGGACGATGCGCTCGATCGAGGCGATGATGCGCTGGCGGGTCTCCTCATTGCGGGCCCGGGTCGAGATCTCGATCACGGCCTCGTCGGGGATGATGTTCGCCCGCGTGCCGGCGTGGAAGCTGCCGACGGTGACGACCCCCGCGTCGCTCGGCGAGACCTCGCGGGCGACGACCGTCTGCAGCCGCACGACGGCCGAGGCCGCGGTGACGACCGGGTCGAGCGAGGCCTGCGGCGCAGAACCGTGCGCCCCACGGCCGTTGAAGGTCACCGTCAGCCGGTCGCTCGACGCCATCACGGGGCCGGTGCCGACCGCGACGATGCCGACCGGTGCGGGTGCGGAGTGCTGCCCGAGCACGACGTCCGGCTTCGGGAACCGCTCGACCAGGCCGTCCTCGACCATCGCGCGGGCGCCGGAGATGACCTCTTCAGCAGGCTGGAAGACGGCGACGACCGTGCCGCGCCAGTCCCCCGTGGTGGCGACCAGGCGCTCCAGCGTGCCGAGCAGCCACGTGACGTGGATGTCGTGGCCGCAGGCGTGCATGGTCGGGACCTCGCGGCCCTCGTCGTCGGTGCCGACGTGCTCGCTGGCGTAGGACAGGCCGGTGCGTTCCTGCACGGGCAGGCCGTCCATGTCGGCGCGGAGCCAGACCACCGGTCCCTCGCCGTTCGACACGACACCGACGACGCCGGTGCCGCCGACGCCCGTCGTCACCTCGATCCCGCCGATCTCGGCGAGCTTCGCAGTGATGACACCGGCGGTGCGGTGCTCCTGGAAGCCGAGCTCCGGGTGGGCGTGCAGGTCCTGGTAGATCGAGAGCAGGTCGAGAGTCACGCTGACCACGGTACAACCGCGAACGGCCCGGCCACCTGTTGCAGGTGACCGGGCCGTCGGACGGAGGACGGGCCTCCGCGGGTGTTGCTGCTGGTGCTTACGCGTCCTGGCGCTTGAGACGCGCGTAGGAGCGCTGGCGAGCCGACGCGTCCAGCTCGACCTTGCGGATGCGCACGGCGGCGGGGGTGACCTCGACGCACTCGTCCTCACGGGCGAACTCGAGGCACTCCTCCAACGAGAGCTGACGCGACGGCGTCATCGACTCGAACGTGTCGGCGTTCGCCGACCGCATGTTGGTGAGCTTCTTCTCCTTGGTGATGTTCACGTCCATGTCGTCGGCGCGCGAGTTCTCGCCGATGACCATGCCCTCGTAGACCTCTTCGGTCGGGTTGACGAAGAACGACATCCGCTCCTGGAGGTTCGTGATGGCGAACGGCGTCACCACACCGGAGCGGTCGGAGACGATCGAGCCGTTGATGCGGGTCTGGATCGCGCCGGCCCACTCGTCGTAGCCGTGGAAGATCGCGTTGGCGATGCCGGTGCCGCGGGTCTCGGTGAGGAAGGACGTGCGGAAGCCGATCAGGCCGCGCGACGGGACGATGAACTCCATGCGAACCCAGCCCGTGCCGTGGTTCGTCATGTTCTCCATGCGGCCCTTGCGAGCGGCCATGAGCTGCGTGATCGCGCCGAGGTACTCCTCCGGCGTGTCGATCGTCATGTGCTCGTACGGCTCCTGCAGCTTGCCGTTCTCGTCACGCTTCGTGACCACCTGCGGCTTGCCGACGGTGAGCTCGAAGCCCTCGCGACGCATCTGCTCGACCAGGATGGCGAGTGCGAGCTCACCACGACCCTGGACCTCCCACGCGTCGGGGCGGCCGATGTCGAGGACCTTGAGCGAGACGTTGCCGACGAGCTCGCGGTCGAGGCGCTCCTTGACCATGCGGGCGGTCAGCTTGTGGCCCTTGACCTTGCCGACGAGCGGGCTGGTGTTCGTGCCGATCGTCATCGAGATCGCCGGGTCGTCGACCGTGATGGTCGGCAGCGGGCGGACGTCCTCGGGGTCGGTCAGGGTCTCGCCGATGGTGATCGTGTCGAAGCCGGCGACGGCGACGATGTCACCGGGGCCCGCCGACTCGGCCGGGTAGCGGTCGAGCGCCTTCGTGATGAGGAGCTCGGTGATGCGGGCGTTGACGACGGTGCCGTCGTGCTTGACCCACGCGACCGTCTGGCCCTTCTTCATGGTGCCGTGGAAGATGCGCAGGAGCGCCAGGCGACCGAGGAACGGGGAGGCGTCGAGGTTCGTGACGTGCGCCTGCAGCGGGTGCTCGTCGTCGTACTTCGGGGCCGGGACGTGCTGGAGGATCGCTTCGAACAGCGGCTCGAGGTCGTCGTTGTCGGGCAGCTCGCCGTCGTTCGGCTTGTTGCGCGACGCGGCGCCGTTGCGACCCGAGGCGTAGACCACCGGGACGTCGAGGATCGCGTCGAGGTCGAGGTCGTCGACCTCGTCCGACAGGTCGGAGGCGAGGCCGAGGAGCAGGTCCTGGGACTCGGAGACGACCTCGTCGATGCGGGAGTCGGGCCGGTCCGTCTTGTTGACGAGCAGGATCACCGGGAGCTTCGCGGCGAGCGCCTTGCGCAGCACGAAGCGGGTCTGGGGCAGGGGACCTTCGGAGGCGTCGACGAGCAGCACGACACCGTCGACCATGGAGAGGCCGCGCTCGACCTCACCACCGAAGTCGGCGTGGCCGGGCGTGTCGATCACGTTGATGGTGATGGGGCCGTCCGCGCCGAACTCGGTCGCGTGCTTGCCGTTGTAGAGCACCGACGTGTTCTTCGCGAGGATCGTGATGCCCTTCTCGCGCTCGAGGTCGTTCGAGTCCATCATGCGGTCTTCGCCCTCGAAGTGGGCGTCGAACGAGTTGGTCTGCGTGAGCATCGCGTCGACGAGGGTGGTCTTGCCGTGGTCGACGTGTGCCACGATGGCGACGTTGCGCAGGTCGGACCGGGTGGCGAGCGCCATACAGGACATCCTTCAATTTCTGGGAGAGTGTCGGGCCAGTGTTTTCACAGCACCGCACCCGTGGGCAGAACGCCCGACACGCCAGTCTACCGGTAGTTCGCAAGCGACAGGAGTACAGCGCATGAGCCGTCGGCGAACGTGGGTCGAGATCGCCATCGTCCTGCTGCTCTCGCTCGGCGCCAGCGCCCTCTACTCGATCCTGCAGATCATCGACGACCTGTCCCAGACGACCCCGCTCGGCGAGCAGTCGACGGCGCTGAACACCTCGTCGACGACGGTGCAGTACGTCGACCTCGCCCGGCAGCTCCTCGGCATCGCGGTGGACCTGGCCCCGGTGGCGCTCGTCTGCTACCTCCTGTGGAGCACGTCGCGACCGCACCTGGGCCGGCTCGGGATCGACCGGTTCCGGGCGAAGCCGGACCTGGGCGGCCCGGCGCTCATCGCCCTGTGCATCGGGATCCCGGGGCTCGCGCTGTACTTCGCGGGGCGGGCGCTCGGCATCACGGTCGCGGTCGACCCCGCCGCGCTGAACTCGTACTGGTGGACGGTCCCGGTCCTGCTGCTGTCCGCGATCCGCTCGGGCCTGCAGGAAGAGGTGATCGTGATCGGGTACCTCTACGCCCGTCTCGGCGACCTCGGGTGGGGCCGCTGGCAGATGATCTTGTCGACCGCCCTGCTGCGCGGCAGCTACCACCTGTACCAGGGGTTCGGCGCGTTCATCGGCAACGCGGTGATGGGCATCGTGTTCGGCTGGATCTACACGAGGTGGGGCCGACTCCTGCCGCTCGTCATCACGCACGCCCTGCTCGACGCGGTGGTCTTCGTCGGGTACCCCTGGGTGGCGCACGCGTTCCCGCAGTTGTTCTCGTAGGCCGCGGAGCGCATCCACAGCCCCCGCACAGCGCGCCGAGGGGCAACCACCGCCGGCCCGCCCTACCGTGAGACCCATGAGCATCCCCGCGATCGGCGAGTCCGCCCCGTCGTTCACCCTGCCGGGGATGGTCGTGCGCGGCGGCGTCCGCTCGGACGACGAGTACGACCTGTCCGCCGAGATCGGCCGCACCGTGGTGCTGGCCTTCTACCCGGGCGACGCGACGGCGGTCTGCACGGCCCAGCTCTGCAGCTACCAGGCCGAACTCGACGAGTTCACCGACCTCGGCGCGACGGTGTGGGGCATCAGCCCGCAGGCACTCGACTCGCACGAGGGGTTCGCCCGCGGGTCCTCGCTCGCGTTCCCGTTGCTCAGCGACACCGCGGGCTCGGTGATCCGCGCCTACGGGGTGCAGGCACCGGGCATCGGCCTGCGTCGGTCGGTCTTCGTGATCGGCCCCGACGGCGTGGTCCGGTGGCGACACGTCGGCCTGGTCGGCCTGCGGTTCCCGAAGGCCGAGACCATCCGCGAACAGATCGAACTGCTCGTTTCCTAGCCCCCGGCGTGGGATTCCCCTGAATGCGTCGCGATGGGGTATTGACACCCCAACTGGGGGCGACGACCATTGACGGCACGAGGGTCCGTCCAGGATCTGCCTCCCCGGGGAATCGGGTCGTCCGGAGATACGCGCCGGTGTGTCACACCCGCTCCCCGGGCGTCTCCGGGGAGGCATCTCGTACCCTCGTCCGGTGCCCACCACCATCGTCGCCCCCGGCCTGCGCGCCCTCGCCGTCGTCCTCTGGGTCGTGGCCGTCGTGCTCGTCCCACTGGCCCTGCTCGGCGGCGGCGCCCCCTGGCTCGTGCCGATCCCGAGCATCGCCGTCGCGTTCGTCGCCTGGGCAGCGCTGTGGCGTCCCCGGATCGAGCTGACGCCGGAGCACCTGCGCATCGTGGACGTCCGGCGGACCAGCACCTACACCTGGTCCCGCATCAGCGAGGTGCGCACGAAGTACGGCATCGAGGTGGTCACCAGCGAGGGCGTCCGCCGCGTCTGGATCGCGACCCGCCCGACGGCGCGTCTCGCCGCACACAGCGGTGACCAGCCGGGAGGCCCGGATCACCTGGACGTCGATGCTGCGGCCGCGCAGATGCTGGCCCACGTGCCCGCCCCGGCCGAGCAGGACGGCCCACCTCCGTCGACCGTGACGGCTGCGCCGATCACGCACCGCACCCACGGCTGGACGATCCTGGCGATGGTCGTCCTCGGCGTCGCGGCGTCGCTGGCGGCGGCACGGTTCTAGCGGTCACGCAGCAGAACGACACCCCCGACGTCGTGCGACGTCGGGGGTGTCGTTCGTGAACGGGGCGGCGACTACTTCGTGTAGCCGACGTCCTGCCACTTGACCGAGGACTGCTGGAACTGCGCCGGACCGTAGTTCACCAGGTCCTTGCGCACACCCCAGGCGTACGGCTCGGCGAACAGCGGGATGGTGCCGGCGACCGCGACGATCTTCTTGTCGATGGCCTGCGCGTCCTTGATGCGGGCATCCGGGTCGAGCTCGCCGTTCGCCTTGTCCCACGCGGCACCGAGCGAGTCGTCCGTCACGCCGGAGTAGTTCTGGCCGGCGTCGGCGGGGTAGTAGATCGACTTCAGCGACGAGATCGGGAACGGCGTGCCCTGCCACGCGAAGTACGTGGCGTCGAAGTCACGCGTCGTCGTGGTGATGTACTTCGTGAAGAAGTCGTCGGTGGGCACGGTGTCGATGGTCACCTTGAAGCCGGCGAGCTTGGTCTGCTGCTGCACGAGCTGCGCGACGTTCGCCGAGTTCGGGTTGTCCGACGGGATCACGAAGCGGACGTCGAGTTCCTTGCCGCCCTTGGTCGCGTAGCCATCCGAACCGATCTTCCAGCCGGCGTCCTCGAGCTTCGACTTCGCCTTGTCGGTGCTGTAGCCGTAGACGCTCGACACGTCGTCCTGGTAGCCCTCCTGACCGGGCAGGTACGTCAGGTTGTTGAGCACGTCGCCCGGGCTCTTCACCGGCGACAGGATCGCCTGGGCGATCACCTTGCGGTTGATCGCCTGTGCGAACGCCTGGCGCACGTCCTGGTCCTTGAAGACGTCCGAGGTGCCGTTCAGCGTGATCTGGCGCTGCGTGGTGCCGAGCGAGCGCTCGATCTTCGAGTCGGAGCGCGAGTTCGCCGTCTTGAGGTTGTCGGCGCTGCCGTTCAGGTTGAACGCGTCGAGCTCCTTGTTGCCGTACGCCTGGGCGACGCCGTCACGCGAGACCGTCTTGAAGACGATCGTGTCGAGCTTGCCCTCGTCACCCCACCACTTCGGGTTCTTCTCGAACGTGAGCACGCCGCCGTTGGCGTCGAAGGACTTCACGATGTACGGGCCACCGGACACGTAGGTCTTGCCGTCGGCTGCGTACGGGCCCTTGGCCCAGGCCTTGTTGAAGTGGTCCGGGGTGTCGACGGCCCAGTACGGGTAGATGGACCCCAGGACACTCGCCCAGTCGGCGTTGGTCTTCGAGAACGTCATGATGACGTCACGCTCGTCGGAGCCCTGCTTGACCGAGTCCACGTCCTCCCACACGTTGGTGGCGAGGGGTGCGAAGGCCTTGTTCGTGCCGTTCAGCGCCTTCCAGTTCGCGATGACGTCCTTCGCGCTGATGGGGGTGCCGTCCGACCACACGGCCTTCGGGTTGATCTTGATCTCGACGGTCTGGGGCGAGTCCTTGGTCAGCTCGACCGAGGTCGCGTAGTCCTTGTTCGCCTCCCACTCGCCGTTCTCCTTGAACTGGATGAAGCCGGGCAGGTAGGCCCCGGAGATCGTCTGGTCGTCGACGGTTCCGGAGTCGAGGTTGTTGATCTGGAAGTTCGCCGGTGCGCTGTCGATCGGCAGGGTGATCGACCCGCCGTCCTTGACGTCCGCGCGGTCCGCGACGGTCCAGCCGGTCGACTTCAGCGACGACTCGGCGACCGCGGAGTTGTCGCCGCCCGCTTCTCCGCCGCCGGAGCAGCCGGCCAGCACGACGGCAGCAGCCGCAGCGGTGGCCAGGACGGCGATGCCCTTGATCCTCTTTCGCATGGCGAGGATTCCCTTTCGTTGTGGTTCGCGCAGATCGCGCTGGACCGCGGCGGCCCCCGCCGTCGCGCCTGTTGGTTGAGAACCCTAGCCACATCCGAAGGCGGCACAAGGGTCTGTGCGATGAATCGAAACACGCTCGTAACGAATGTTGCATAGCGTCACTTCCGTTGTCCCACCCAGTCGCTCGAACGGCTAGCCTGTCGCCACCGACAACGCCGTCCGGTCGGACGGCCGCACCCAGAGGTCACGAACCACATGCTCGCCTTCATCGCAAAGCGGATCGTCAACTACATCGTCCTGACGATCGTGGCGACCACGCTCGGGTACATCCTCGCCAGCACGACGCTCAACCCGGCAGCCCGGTTCCTGGGGCGCAACCCGGCCGTGCCGCCGGGCACCATCCAGGCGTCGCTCCGCAAGCTCGGCGCCGATCCGGACACCCCGCTCCTCGTCCGCACCTGGGACTGGTGGGTCGGGCTGGTGACGCACGGCTCGCTGGGCATGAGCACCCGCGGCACCGAGGTGACGGCCGACATCATCGCCCGCTCCGGGACGAGCCTGCGGCTGCTCGTGATCGGCACACTGCTCGGCGCGATCCTCGGGGTGCTCCTCGGCGTCTGGAACGCGGTCCGGCAGTACCGCACCTCCGACCAGGTGTCGACGTACCTGTCGTTCGCTGTGCTCGCCACCCCGACCTTCGTCATCGCGGTCGTGCTGATGATCCTCGCGACCACGCTCAACCAGGGCGTGGGGACGCAGGTGATCCGGTTCACCGGCGAGTACACGCCGGGGGTGACCGGGTTCTTCCCGGTGCTCGGCGACCGGCTCGTGCACCTGTTGTTACCGACGATCTCGCTGACCATCGGCGCCGTCGCCACCTACTCGCGCTACCAGCGCTCGGCGATGCTCGACGTGCTGTCGAACGACTTCATCCGCACCGCACGGTCGAAGGGCCGCACCCGCGGCTCGGCGATCATGCGCCACGGTGTGCGGGTCGCCCTCATCCCGATGTCGACCTTCTTCGCGTACTCGTTCGGACTCATCCTGACCGGCGCGAGCATCACCGAGCTGGTCTTCAGCTGGCACGGCATGGGCGAGTACTTCGTCCAGAGCATCAGCAACAACGACATCAACGCGGCGTCGGGCACGATCCTCTTCACGGCGATCCTCGTGCTCATCGCAGGGACCCTCGCGGACCTGCTGTACGCCGCGCTCGACCCGCGAGTGAGGGTGTGACCCGTGTCTGTTCTCGACCCCACGACCACGACCACCGCCGGTGACCCCGGCGACGGCAACGCCGGGACGCCGGCGCACGTCATCGAGGTGAAGGGCGGCCGCACCCCGCTCTGGCGCAAGGTGTTCGGCACCTGGCGCGCACGCATCGGTGGCAGCGCCCTGCTCCTCATCATCCTCTGGGCGTTCCTCGGCCCGTACCTGTACCACTGGAACGCCGTCGACTCCGACGGACTGGCGTTCGGCATGCCGCCGAGCGCCGCGCACTGGTTCGGCACGAACGACATCGGCCAGGACATCTACGCGCAGACCCTGGTCGGCCTGCAGAAGTCGCTGCTCATCGGCCTGATCGCCGGTCCGGCAGCGACCCTGATCGCCGGCATCGTCGGCGCGATCGCCGGTTACTTCGGCGGCCTCACCGACCGGCTGCTCGTGTGGGTCATCGACCTGCTGCTCGTGATCCCGTCGTTCTACGCGCTCGTGCTGCTCAGCCCGGTGTTCAAGAACCTGACGTGGGTGGCCCTCATCGTCGGCCTCGCGGTGTTCAGCTGGATGGTGATGGCCCGGGTGATCCGCGGTCAGACGATGTCGCTCCGCGAACGCGACTACGTCAAGGCCGCCCGGTTCATGGGCGTCCCGGCGTTCACGATCATCCGTCGGCACATCCTGCCGAACGTGGCGTCGCTGCTCATCATCGACGCCACGCTCGGCGTCGGCGCCGCGATCCTGGCGGAGAGCTCGCTGAGCTTCTTCGGCTTCGGCATCCAGATCCCCGACGTGTCGCTCGGCACCCTGCTCGCCGCCGGCAGCCAGTCCGCCGTCACCCGCCCGTGGCTGTTCGTCCTGCCCGCCGCGACGCTCGTCGCGACCGTGCTCTCGACCAGCCTGCTCGGCGACGCCCTGCGCGACGCCATCGACCCCACCTCCGGAGCCAACCGTGACTGAGCCGCTGCTCACCGTGTCCGACCTGTCGGTCACGTTCAACCCGAAGACCAAGCCCGTCTACGCGGTCCGGGGTGTCGACTACTCGGTGGCCCCCGGTGAGTTCCTCGGCATCGTGGGCGAGTCGGGTTCCGGCAAGTCGGTGTCCTCGATGGCCGTGATGGGCCTGCTGCCGTCCTCCGCCCAGGTGCAGGGCAGCATCCGGTTCGACGGGCAGGAGCTCGTCGGCAGGAACGATCGCGAGATGTCGGCGCTGCGCGGCCGGGACATCGCGATGGTGTTCCAGGACCCGCTGTCCGCATTGACGCCGGTGTACACGATCGGCCAGCAGATCATCGAGGGCCTGCGCCTGCACGACCGCTCCCTCACCCAGCACGCCGCACGCACCCGCGCCGAGGAACTCCTGCGCATCGTCGGCATCCCGAACCCGGCGCGACGACTCGACGCGTTCCCGCACGAGTTCTCCGGCGGCATGCGCCAGCGCGCGATGATCGCCATCGCCATCGCGAACGACCCGAAGCTGATCATCGCGGACGAGCCCACCACGGCGCTCGACGTGACGATCCAGGCGCAGATCCTCGACGTGCTGCAGACCGCCAAGGACATGACCGGTGCGGCCGTCGTGCTCATCACGCACGACCTCGGCGTCGTCGCCGGCAACGCCGACCGCGTCGCCGTGATGTACGCCGGCCGGATCGTCGAGACGGCGCCGGTGCTCCCCCTGTTCCGTGAACCGGTGATGCCGTACACGATCGGGCTGCTCCGCTCGATGCCGAACATGACGTCCGCCCGCACCGAGCGGCTCGTCCCGCTCGACGGCCGCCCGCCCCTGCTCACGCAGAAGCCGACCGGCTGCCCGTTCGCCGACCGCTGCCCCGCCGTCATCGACGCGTGCCGCGACGGCGAACCCGCCCTCGTCGCACCGACGGTGCCGCAGAGCGCCGACAACCCGGTCCTGACCGGTGCCGTCCAGACGATCGGCAACGGCACCCTGCTCGACGACCACACCGCCGCGTGCATCCGTCGCGACGAGATCGCCGCGGGCACCCTCGAGCGCTCGGAGATCTTCCCCCGCCCCGAGGACGTCCCCGAGGCAGCGGTCGACCACGGCGACGAGGTCGTGCTCGAGCTGCAGGACGTCGTCAAGACGTTCCCGCTCACCAAGGGCGCGCTCTTCCGCCGGCAGATCGGCGAGGTGCACGCGGTGGACGGCATCTCCCTGACGCTCAAGCGCGGCCAGGTGCTCGGTCTGGTCGGCGAGTCCGGCTGCGGCAAGACGACCACCATCATGGAGATCCTCGAGCTCGCCGGTGCCCAGCACGGCACCATCCGGGTGAACGGCGTCGACACCGCCTCGCTGTCCAAGAAGGACCGTCTGGCCCTGCGCCGCGACATCCAGGTCGTGTTCCAGGACCCGATGGCGTCGATCGACCCGCGCCTCGACATCGGCTCGGTGATCGGTGAACCCCTCACCGTGCACGGCGTCGCGAAGGACGAGATCCGCCGGCGGGTGCGCGAGGTCCTCGAGCTGGTCGGGCTCGAGCCGAGCTACATCGACCGGTACCCGCACGAGTTCTCCGGCGGCCAGCGGCAGCGCATCGGCATCGCCCGTGCGCTCATCGTCGAGCCGAAGATCCTGGTGCTCGACGAGCCGGTCTCCGCGCTCGACGTCTCGGTGCAGGCCGGTGTGATCAACCTGCTCGAGGACCTCAAGCACCGCCTCGGGCTGTCCTACCTGTTCGTGGCGCACGACCTGTCCGTCGTCCGGCACATCGCCGACGACGTCGCGGTCATGTACCTCGGCCGCATCGTCGAGTACGGCGACGGCGACGCGGTCTTCTCGGACCCGCAGCACCCGTACACACGGGCCCTGCTGTCGGCCGTGCCGGTGCCGGACCCCATGGCCGAGGCCGCCCGCGGGCGCATCCTGCTCGACGGCGACCTGCCCTCCCCCACGGAGCGCATCGACGGCTGCCGGTTCCGCACGCGCTGCCCGCTCTACCAGCTCCTCGACGAGGGCCGGCAGGAGCAGTGCCGCACGATCGACCCGGGTCTCGAGCCCGTGCACGGCCGCGGTGTCGCCTGCATCCAGACCGACCAGGAGCACCTGCTCACCGAGCGGGTCGGCGCGGTCGTCTGACGACGCCGGTCACGCCGTGGACGTGACCAGCAGACGGACGGGAGGCCCGGTACCAGCTGGTACCGGGCCTCCCGTCCGTCGTGTGGTCGCGATCGTGAGCCGCGTCAGGCTCCCAGCCACAGGCTGAGCAGCGAAGCGGCGAGCAGCGCCAGCGCCGCTGCGCCGACCGCCAGGGCCGGCACGTCCCAGCCGCGCACGGGGTCGCCGGCGCCGGTGCCGTCGCGGTGCTCGGACCAGCGGTCGAGCAGCACCGTCATCTCGTCGGGCTGTCGCAGGACGGCCCGCTCACCGCGCCGGGCCGGCTTCGGCCGCGGCAGCGACGGACCGCCCCAGCACTGCACCTTCCGGCCGGCGACCGTCTCGATCACGATCTGCCAGCGGAGCCGGACGTCGGCGACGGCGTGCCACGGCACCACGGTGCGGCGGAGCGGGTTGACCACGGTGACCGCGCGCTCGTCGATGACGATGCACGGACGGTAGGTCAGGACCCAGAGCGCCCAGACGAGCACGGCGATCGGGCCGGCGGCACGGAGGACGACGTCCCAGCTCCCCCGGAACGCCGCATCGCCGAGCAGGAACAGGCCCAGGACGGCGACGAGGCCGGACGCCACCGCGCCCCCGCGACCAGCGCGGAGGACGACGGGGCGTCCGGCCTCGTTCGTCTCCAGGTGGATCAGCGTCCGAACTCGAACCCGGCGCCGGGGATGGCGGCCAGGAGGTCCTTCGTGTACTGCTCCTTCGGGGCGGCGAAGACCTCGTCGGTCGTCGCCTTCTCGACGATCTGCCCACGGCGCATGACGCACACGTTGTCCGCGACGAGGCGGACGACCGCGAGGTCGTGCGTGATGAACAGGTACGTCAGGCCGAGCTCGGTCTGCAGCTCGGTGAGCAGGTCGAGGATCTGCCCCTGCACGAGCACGTCGAGCGCGGAGACGGCCTCGTCGAGGACGATGACCTCCGGCTTGAGCGCCAGCGCGCGGGCGACGGCGATGCGCTGTCGCTGGCCACCGGACAGCTCGTTCGGGTAGCGGTTCACCATCGACTTCGGCAGCGCGACCTGGTCGAGCAGCTCGAGCACCCGGGCGCGACGCGAGGCCTTGTCGCCCACCTTGTGCGTGGCGAGCGGCTCGGCGATCGTGTTCCCGACGTTGTACATCGGGTCCAGGGAGCCGTACGGGTCCTGGAACACCGGCTGCACGCGGCGGCGGAAGTCGAAGAGGTCCTTGCCCTTCAGCGCGCCGATGTCGATGCCGTCGAACTGCACGGTGCCGCTCGTGATGCTCTCGAGCTGCAGCACCAGCTTGGCGACGGTCGACTTGCCCGAACCGGACTCGCCGACGAGCGCCGTGGTGGTGCCCTTCTGGATCGAGAACGACACGTCGTCGACGGCCTTGAGCTCGCGGGTGGCGAGGCTCTTGCCGCGCAGCTTGTAGACCTTCTCGAGGTTCTTCACCACGATGAGGTCCTCGGCCGGACGGTGCTCGCGCTCCTGGGCCCGGGCGATCAGCTCGGCGTCGTCGTTGCCGGCGTCGGCGATGTCGACGCGTGCGTGCTGCACCTTCGACTGGATGCGACGGCTGGCCAGCGACGGGGCCGCCGCGACGAGCCGCTGCGTGTACGGGTGCTGCGGGTTGGCCAGGATCTCCTTCGAGGGACCGGCCTCGACGACCTGGCCCTTGTACATCACGACGAGCTTCTCGGCACGCTCGGCGGCGAGGCCGAGGTCGTGCGTGATGAACAGCACCGAGGTGCCGAAGTCGCGGGTCAGGCTCTCGAGGTGGTCGAGGATGACGCGCTGGACGGTGACGTCGAGCGCACTCGTCGGCTCGTCGGCGATGAGCAGCTGCGGGCGGCTCGACAGACCGATGCCGATGAGCACGCGCTGGCGCATGCCGCCGGAGAACTCGTGCGGGTACTGCTTCAGGCGGGTCGAGGCGTCACCGAGGCCGGCTTCCTGCAGGACCTCGACGGCACGGTCACGGACGGCCTTCTTGCCGGTCGCCATGCCGTTCGCACGGATCGCCTCTTCGACCTGGAAGCCGATCGACCACAGCGGGTTGAGGTTCGACATCGGGTCCTGGGGGACGTAGCCGATCTCCTTCCCGCGGATCTCCGACATCTCCTTGTCGCTCAGCCCGACGAGCTCGCGCCCGTTGAACTTGATCGAGCCACCGGTGACCTCACCGGTGCCGGGGAGCAGCTTGATGATCGCCTGGGCGCTCGTCGACTTGCCCGAACCGGACTCGCCGACGATGGCCAGGCGCTCGCCCTGCTCGAGGGTGAGGTTGACGCCGCGGACGGCCTGCACGAGGCCGCTCTGGGTCTTGAAGCCGACCTGCAGGTCGGTGATCTCGAGCAGCGGGGCGCCGGAACCGCCGGTGCGGCTGCTGTTCGTCTGGGTCAGTGTCTCGCTCATCGGCGGGCCCTCGCCTTCGGGTCGAGCGCGTCGCGCACCACGTCACCGAGGAGCAGGAACGCGAGCACGGTGATGGACAGGGCTGCCGACGGCCAGAAGATCGTCGACGGGTTGGTGCGGATCGACGTCTGGGCGGTGCCGATGTCGAGGCCCCAGCTCAGGGCCGACGGCGGCAGCCCGATGCCGAGGAACGACAGCGTCGCCTCGGCGACGATGAACGTGCCGAGCGACACGGTCGCGACCACGATGACCGGAGCCAGCGAGTTCGGGATGACGTGGCGCACGAGCGTCCGGAACCGGTTGACACCGAGCGCCGCCGACGCCATGACGTAGTCCGCCTGCTTGGCGCTCAGCACGGCGCCACGCATGATGCGGGCGATCTGCGGCCACGCGAACGCAGCGAGGACGAGCGCGACGGTGATCGCGTTCCGCGCGGGGATGACCGACATGATCACGATCGCCCCGAGGACGGTGGGGATCGAGAAGAAGATGTCACCGATGCGGGACACGATCGTGTCGAGCCAGCCGCCGTAGAAGCCGGCCAGGGAACCGATCACGATGCCGACGATCGACACCAGGATCGTCGCGACGATGCCGACGATGAGCGAGTTCTGGGCTCCCCAGATCACGCGGGCGTAGACGTCCGAGCCCTGACGCGTGAAGCCGAGGATGTGCCCGGCCTCGGGTCCGCCGTCGCTGTTGTCGAGGTTCGACGCGCGCGGGTCGACGTGGGCGAAGAGCCCCGGGAAGACCGCGACGACGATGATCAGCAGGATCAGGATCGAGGAGATCCAGAACGTCGGGCGGGTCCGCATGGACTCCCAGGCGTCGGTCCACAGGGAACGGGTCTTCTCGTCCTCGTTGACCTGGTCGACCGCCTGCAGGGGGGTTTCTTCGAGCGGGGCGACGTAGTGCGTCGCCGAGCGGGGTGCGGCGTTACTTGGCATAGCGGATCCTCGGGTCCAGGACGGCGTAGAGCAGGTCCACCAGGAGGTTGGCGAGCATGAAGATGATGACCATCACGGCGACGAAGGAGACCACCGTCGGGCCTTCGCCGAGCTTGACGGCGCGGAACACCGTGCCGCCGACACCGTTGATGTTGAAGATGCCCTCGGTCACGATCGCGCCGACCATCAGGTTGCCGATGTCGACACCCAGGTAGGTCACCACGGGGATGAGCGAGTTCCGGAAGATGTGCACGCCGACGACACGACGACGGGGCAGGCCCTTGGCCGTGGCGGTGCGCACGAAGTCGGCGCTCATGTTCTCGGCGACGCTGGCCCGGGTCAGTCGCACGATGTACGCGAACGAGACCGAAGCGAGGACGATCGCCGGCAGGACGAGTTCACTCCACGGGGCCTCGCCGGACACCGTGACCCGGAACAGCCCGAGCTTGATGCCGAAGACGTACTGCAGCACGAACCCGACGACGAAGGTCGGCACCGAGATGAGCAGGAGCGACACGACGAGCGCGGTGGCGTCGAACAGCTTGCCCTTGCGCAGACCCGCGATGACGCCGACGACGATGCCGGCGACGGCCTCGAACACGAGCGCGAGGATCGCCAGGCGCGCGGTGATCGGGAAGGCCGATGCGAGCTGCTGGCTGACCGGCAGACCCGAGTAGGTCACGCCGAGGTCGCCGCGGAACACGCCGCCGATCCAGAGCAGGTACTGCACGATGAACGGCTTGTCGAGGTTGTACTGCTGACGCAGCGTCTCGATGACCTGCGGCGACGGCTGCCGGTCGCCGAACAGCGCGGCGATCGGGTCGCCGGGCAGCGAGAAGACCAGGAAGTAGATGAGGAACGTGGCCCCGAAGAACACGGGGATGAGTTGCAGGAGGCGCTTGCCGAGGTACCAGAGCATCAGATCACTGCCCGGTCCGGAGCGATGTCGATCAGGTTCATTGTGGTGAGGGGTGGACGGTCCGAGGGTCGGCACGGATGTCCGGTGCGGGAGGGCGCCCGCTGTGTGGGGGTGTTGCCACCGTGGTACGGGGGTTCGGGGACCTGTGCGGTCCCCGAACCCCCGTCCGGTGATCGCGAAGCAGGATACCTGCTCGCGCTTCGGTCTCTAGGAGACCTGGATCAGTTCTTGACCTCGATGTCGTAGTACAGCGGCACCGAGTTCCAGCCGAACTTGACGTTCGACACGTTGTCCGCGTTCCAGACACCGGTCACGTTGGAGTACCAGAGCGGGATCTCGGGCAGGTCCTCGAACAGGAGTTCCTGTGCCTGGTCGAAGGACTTGTTGCCCTCTTCGACGGTCGCAGCCGAACGGCCCTTGGCGAGCAGCTCGTTGTACTCCTTGGAGTCGTACCGCGAGTAGTTGTTCGACGAGCCCTCACCCATGGTCGGGCCGAGGAAGTTGTACAGCGACGGGTAGTCGGCCTGCCAACCGGTGCGGCTGCCGCCCGTGAGCTTGTCGTTCGTCTGGAGGTCCAGGGCTTCCTGGAACGTCGGGATCGCGTTGCCCTCGGCCTTGATGCCGAGCGTGTTCGAGATCGAGTTCGTGACCGCGGTCACCCAGGCCTCGTGGCCACCATCGGCGTTGTACGTGATGGTGAGCGTGTCGTCGTACTTCGAGATCTTGTCGGCCTCGGCCCAGAGCTTCTTGGCCTCGGACTCGTCGTAGTCCAGGACGTCCGAACCGTCGAGGTCGTCGTTCCAGCCGGCGATCACCGGGGAGGTGAAGTCCTTGGCCGGGGTGCGGGTGCCGTCGAAGATCTTGTCGGTGATCTGCTTGCGGTTGATCGCCATCGAGACGGCCTCGCGACGCAGCTTGCCCTCTTCACCCTTCCAGTGGTCGAGGTAGTAGGGCAGGTAGATCGCCTGGAAGATCGCGGCGGGCTGGTTGACGTTCGAGTCCGGGAAGTCGGACTTGTAGGTCTTGAACGCGCTGTCCGGCACGGCGTCGAGGACGTCGAGGTTGCCGCCCTGGGCGTCGGAGTACGCGGTGTCCTGCGAGGCGTAGAACGTGATCGTGAGACCACCGTTCTTCGGCTTGCGCTTGCCCTCGTAGTCCTTGTTGGTGACGAGCTTGATGGACTGGTTGTGGGTCCAGGCCTTCTTGCCGTCGAGCTTGTACGGACCGTTGCCGATCGGGTTCTCACCGAAGGCCTTGGTGTCGTCGTAGAACGCCGACGGGAGCGGCACGAACGCCGAGTAGCCGAGCGACAGCGGGAAGTCGGACTGCGCCGACTTCAGCGTGACGGTGAACTCGTCGTCGTCCACGACCTTGAGGCCGGTGAGCTCGGAGTCCTTGTCGGCGTTGTAGCCCTCGATGTTCTCGAAGAAGTAGCTGGCGCCCTGGGCGTTCGACTTCTGGGCTGCCCAGTTCCACGCCTTGGTGAACGACTCGGCCGTGACCTTCTCGCCGTTGGTGAAGGTGTAGCCGGTGTTCAGCGTGATGTCGAACGTCTTCGAGTCATCGGTGTCGATGCTCTTGGCGACCTCGTTGACCGGCTTGCCGTCGGCGTCGTACGAGACGAGGCCCTCGAAGAGCGAGTCGATGATCTTGCCGCCACCGGTCTCGGTGGTGTTCGACGGGATCAGCGGGTTCTGGGGTTCGCTGCCGTTGGTGGTGACGATCCCGGACGCGTTCGCCGAGCCCGAGCCACCCCCGTCGGAGCTGTTGCTGGAGCAGGCGGTCAGGGCGAGTGCTGTGGCCCCGAGCACGGCGAGGGCGGAAAGCCCGGCGCGCTTCTTGATCAAGGTTCCTCCTGGTGCATGGGACGCGCAGGGCACAGCGGTGTCGCCCGGGCGCGTTTGACCTTTGCAGCGTAGGCAAGGTGAACAGCGGCGTCCAAACCCAGGGGCGAACGGTTACACGCCGGTAACCAACTTGCACGATCCTTGCGAGAAGATGCAACATTCGCGCGCGTGCCGGTGAAGGGTGCGTTTTTGTTGCATCCGCATGAAATCCATTGCACTCCGTCACACTTCTGTGCAAGTCGGTGGACGGCCGAGCATCGCTCAGGGGTACGGCTGAGGGGGTGCGTCGAGCGGTCAGGACATGCCGTGGGTGGCGCGCCGAGTGGTCACGAACTGTCGGTGGGAGCGGGTCCGGACGACGGTTCGTGACCGCTCGGCGGAACTGAGCGGGGTGCCGTGACCAGCCGGGACACGACCGTGCCCCGCCCGGAGGACCGGACGGGGCACGGAGCGCACGGCGACGACGAGGGTGTCGGCGCTGGTCGGGATCAGGCGAACGCCTCGATCGGCGGGCAGGCGCACACCAGGTTGCGATCCCCGTACGCCTGGTCGATGCGACGCACCGGCGGCCAGTACTTCCGGCCGCTGATGCCCGGCAGCGGGTAGACGGCCTGCTCGCGGGTGTAGGCGTGCGCCCACTCCCCCGAGATCACCGACGAGGCGGTGTGCGGCGCGTGCACGAGCGGGTTGTCGTCCGCCGGCCACTCCCCGCGCTCGACCGCTGCAGCTTCGGCCCGGATCGCGAGCATGGCGTCGACGAAGCGGTCGAGCTCGGCGAGGTCCTCGCTCTCGGTCGGTTCGACCATGAGCGTGCCCGCCACCGGGAACGACATCGTCGGCGCGTGGAACCCGTAGTCGACCAGGCGCTTCGCGACGTCGTCGACCGTGATGCCGGTGGTGTCGCGCAGCGGGCGGAGGTCGAGGATGCACTCGTGCGCGACCAGTCCGTCGTCGCCCGTGTACAGCACGGGGAACGCATCACGCAGACGGGCCGCGATGTAGTTCGCCCCGAGGACCGCGGCCTCGGTCGCACGGGTGAGGCCCTCGAGCCCCATCATCCGGACGTACGTCCACGTGATCGGCAGGATGCTCGGGCTGCCGTACGGCGCCGCACTGACCGGGCCACCGGCGTGGGCCAGGCGGTCGTCCGCCTCGGCGGCGGTCGCGCCGGAGCGCCGGTCGGCCTGCTGCGCGAACGGGTGGCCGGGCAGGAACGGTGCCAGGTGTGCCTTCGCGGCGACGGGTCCCACGCCGGGGCCGCCACCGCCGTGCGGGATGCAGAAGGTCTTGTGCAGGTTGAGGTGCGACACGTCGCCCCCGAAGTCGCCGAAGCGGGCGTGGCCGAGCAGCGCGTTGAGGTTCGCGCCGTCGACGTAGACCTGGCCGCCGGCGTCGTGCACGGCGTCGCAGATCTCGCGGATGTCGTGCTCGTAGACGCCGTGGGTGGACGGGTACGTGATCATCAGGGCCGCGAGGGTGTCGGCGTTGGCGGCGACACGGGCCCGGAGGTCCTCGAGGTCGACGTTGCCGTTCTCGTCGCAGGCCACCACGACGACCTTCATGCCGGCGAGCACCGCGGACGCCGCGTTCGTGCCGTGCGCGCTCGACGGGATGAGGCAGACCGTCCGGTCCTCGTCGCCACGAGCCTGGTGGTACCCACGGATGGCCAGCAGGCCGGCGAGCTCGCCCTGGCTGCCGGCGTTCGGCTGTAGGGACACGGTGTCGTAGCCAGTGACCTCGGCGAGCCACGACTCGAGGTCGCCGATCATGTCGAGGTACCCCTCGACGTCCTCGCGCGGTGCGAACGGGTGGATGTTCGCGAACTCCGGCCAGGTCACGGCGGCCATCTCGGTCGCCGCGTTGAGCTTCATCGTGCAGCTGCCGAGCGGGATCATGCCGCGGTCGAGCGCGTAGTCCTTGTCGGACAGGTGCTTGAGGTACCGCATCATGCGGGTCTCACTGCGGTGTGCGCTGAACACGGGGTGCGTCAGGTAGTCGCTCTCGCGCTGCAGGGCGGCCGGGAGGCCCGTGGCCGCGTCGCGCACGGCGGTCTCGGTCGCGGGGACGGTCACGTCCACCGCCCCGAGCACGTTCGCCAGCGCCACGACGTCGTCGGGCGTGGTCGTCTCGTCGACGGACAGCTGGAACGTGTCGGCGTCCACGACGTGCAGCAGGTAGCCGGCGTCCTGCGCTGCCGCGACGATCGCCTCGGCGCGACCGACGGCCCGCAGGGTGAGCGTGTCGAAGAAGGCGTCGTGCACGACCTCGACCCCGGCGTCACGCGCCACGGCGGCGAGTGCACCGGTGGTCCGCGCGACCCGACCGGCGATGAACCGCAGGCCCTCGGGCCCGTGGTACACCGCGTACATCGAGGCCATCACGGCGAGCAGGACCTGCGCGGTGCAGATGTTGCTCGTCGCCTTCTCGCGGCGGATGTGCTGCTCGCGGGTCTGCAGGCTGAGGCGGTAGGCCATCTGACCGTCGGCATCGAAGGACACCCCGACCAGGCGACCGGGGAGCTGGCGCTCGAGGCCGGCGCGCACCGCGAGGTAGCCGGCGTGCGGGCCGCCGAAGCCGAGCGGGACGCCGAAGCGCTGGCTCGTCCCGACGGCCACGTCGGCACCCAGGTCGCCGGGGCTGGCGAGCAGGGTCATCGCGAGCAGGTCGGCCGCGACGACGGCGATGCCGCCACCGGCGTGGACCCGCTCGATGACGGACGACGGGTCGACGATGCGGCCCGAGGCGCCCGGGTACTGCAGGATGACGCCGAACGCGCCGTCGAGCTGGTCGTCGCTCGGGCCGTCGGCAGCGTCGAACGCGCGCAGCGTGATGCCCACGGCGTCGGCACGGTGGTCGAGCAGTGCACGGGTCTGCGGCAGCAGGTCGGCGTCGACGAGGAACGCGTCGCCCTTGACCTTGGACGCGCGGCGGGCGAGGAGCATGCCCTCGACCACGGCGGTGCCCTCGTCGAGCATCGAGGCGCCGGCGGTGGCCATGCCGGTCAGGTCGGACACCATCGTCTGGAAGTTGATGAGTGCTTCGAGGCGGCCCTGCGAGATCTCCGGCTGGTAGGGCGTGTACGCCGTGTACCAGCTCGGGTTCTCGAGCACGTTGCGCTGGATCACAGCGGGCGTGTGGGTGCCGTGGTAGCCGAGGCCGATCATGGCGCGGCGGACGGTGTTGCGGCCGGCCTTCGCGCGGAGTTCGGCGAGCGCCTCGGTCTCGCCGACGGCGGCCGGGATCACCGAGTCGGCGACGGGGCCGACGTGGATGGCCTCCGGGATCGCGGCACGGACCAGCGCGTCGAGCGACGGCTGTCCGACGACGTCGAGCATGGCCTGCTGGTCGGCCGGGGTGGTGCCGATGTGGCGGTCGGCGAAGGACGTCTGGAGGTTCTCGAACGCGGTCATGCGATGGAGGCCCGGTACGCGTCGTGGTCCATCAGGTCCTCGGGGAACGAGGTGCCGTCGACCTTGATCTTCACGAGCCAGCCGGCGCCGAACGGGTCCTGGTTGACGGTGTCGGGGGTGTCGACGACGGCGTCGTTGACCTCGACGACCTCGCCCTCGATCGGGGCGAAGAGCTCGCCGACGCTCTTGGTCGACTCGATCTCGCCGATCTGGTCGCCAGCGGTGGTGGCGGTGCCGACGGCGGGGAGCTCGACGTAGACGACGTCACCGAGCTGCTCGGCGGCGTGGTCGGTGATGCCGACGGTGACGGTGTCGCCCTCGACGAGCAGCCACTCGTGGTCGGCCGTGTACTGGAGTGCGGTCTGGTCGGTCATGGGGTCAGCCTTTCGAGGCGCGGCGGTAGAAGGGGAACGCGGAGACCGTGCTGGGGACGGCAGTCCCGCGGACGTCGATGTGGAGGACCTGTGCCCCGTCCGACACGGCGGCGAGCGCGGCCGGGTCGACGAAGGCCATCGCGACGGGGTGGCCGAGCGTCGGCGAGAGCGCGCCCGAGGTCACGGTGCCGACGACCGTGCCGTCGAGCACGACGTCGTAGCCCGCGCGGGGAGCACGGCGGCCCTCGGTCACCAGGCCGACGAGCACGCGGGCGTCCGCGGACGGGGTGACGCCGGACGCACCGACGAAGTCGCCGTCCTTGGCGACGACGCGGCCGAGGCCGGCCTGGGCCGGACGGACGTCGGTGCCGAGCTCGTGCCCGTAGAGGGGCATGCCGGCCTCGAGTCGCAGGGTGTCGCGCGCGGCGAGCCCGGCGGGGACGACGCCGCGGTCGGCACCGGCCTCGAGCAGGGCGTCCCAGAGCACCGGGGCGGTGTCCGGGTCCGTGTAGACCTCGAAGCCGTCCTCGCCGGTGTACCCGGTCCGCGCGACGAGCACGTCGGCACCGTCGAACAGCGCGTGCAGCACGCGGTAGTAGCCGAGTTCGTCGAGCGGGGTCTCGGGCTGCAGGCGGTCGGCGACGACGAGCGCGTCGAGCGTGCCGGCAGCCGCGGGGCCCTGGATCGCGACGAGGGCCGTCGTGTCGGAGTCGTCGGAGACCTCGACGTCGAAGCCGTCGGCCCGGGCGGTGAGCGCGGTGACGGCAACGTCGCGGTTGGACGCGTTCGCGACGACGAGGAAGACGTCGTCGTCGGTCCGGTACACGACGAGGTCGTCGAGGATCCCGCCGTCCTCGGCGAGCAGCAGCGAGTACTTGGCGCGGCCGATGGGCATCGTGCCGAAGGAGCCGGCGAGCGCGTGGTCGAGGAAGGCGACGGCATCGCTGCCGGTCACCCCGATCTCGGCCATGTGCGACAGGTCGAAGACGCCGGCGGCCTGGCGCACGGCGTGGTGCTCGGCGAGGTCCGACGAGTAGCGCACGGGCATGCGGTACCCGGCGAAGTCGGTGAAGGTCGCACCGGCGGCCTCGTGCACGGCTTCGAGCGGCGACGAACGCTGACCCGGCGTGGGCAGTGGGGACGGACTCATGGCGGAGTTCTCCTGGCATCGGCAGGGCCCGGCGACGATCGCCGGGTGGAACTCCCCCTCTGTCATGGGCCTGAGAGTTTCACCGCGGCCCGTGAGGTCCGGCGGCTTTCACCGTGGGCGAGACGACCGAGCGTCTGCTTTTCAGAGTGGCCTGTCCGCTGCGGTGTGGGACCTGAGAGATTGACGGGGGGATTGCTCCTTCGGTGCCGTGCGTGCGCCCGAGGGCACGATGTACCCAGAAGCACGACGTACCCGGGGGTACGTGCACGGCGTCTCCCGCGACGGATGAACGGCCGGTGTGTTCAGTTGTCCGCGACGAGCATACCGAGGCCGCGTTTCGAGCGTGTGTCGCGAGCGAGCCTTCGACATCTCGTAGAATGCGGGGATGGCCGGACAACGATCGCGCCCCCGCGGGCAGCTGGAGCAGGCGGTGCTCGACGCCCTCCGCTCCGCCGACTCCGGGCGCACCGCACGCCAGGTGCTCGACGCGTTCCCGGAGCCCCGCCCCGCGCTGACGACCGTCCTCACCGTGCTCGACCGCCTCGGCCGCAAGGGCCAGGTGGAACGGGAACAACACGACGACGCTCCCCTGACGTTCCGCGCCGTGCACAGTCGTGACGAGCAGACCGCGTCGCTGATGTCGAGCGCACTGGCCGCGTCGTCCGACCGCGAGGCCGCACTGCTGCAGTTCACCGGCTCGCTCGCCTCGGACGACCTCGAGGCCCTGCGCCGCGCCCTCGACGCCCGCGCCCGCTCCTGACCGGCTGCGCACCGTGGTCGTCGCCGGCATCGCGCTCATCGTCCTCGCACTCGCGGTGGTGGTGTTCGCGCCCCGGGTCCTGACCCGCTCCGCCTGGACGATCGACCTGCCCCGCACCGCGCTGGTCTGCTGGTCGGTCGCGGTCCTGCTCGGCGTCGTCGGCTTCGTGGCCGGCATCACCCTCGTGGTGCTCGCCGACCGTCCGGTCACCGAGCTGTTCGGCGGGGACGGCTCCCCCACGCACGGCTTCAACGTCGGCGTCGCGCTCCTCGCGGTCGTCGCGTTCGTCGTCGCGGTCCGGGTGCGCCCCGGCCCGGAACACGAGGCCGTCCGCCAGGCGATGCGTTCCGGCGTCGCCCCGCACCGCGAGATCGACGGCACCCCCGTCGCCGTCGTCGAGGCCGACCACGCACTGGCATGCGCCGTGCCGGGTCGGAGCGGTGGCGTCCTCGTCAGCACCGGCTTGGCAGACCGGTTGCGCACCGACGAACTGGAGGCCGTGGTCGCCCACGAACGCGCCCACCTGACCCAGCACCACGCGGCTGCGGTCGCGGTCGCGGAATCGATCGAGCGTGCGGTCCCGTGGGTGCCCGGTGCGCGCGCCATGGCGCGGTCGACGCGTGTGCTCGTGGAGTTCGCCGCGGACGACGCGGCGGCCCGTCGCGTCGGACGCGACGCCCTGCGCCGGGCGGTGCTGGTGGCGGACGGGAGCAGCGCGCTCGGGGCGATCCGCGCCTCCAGGCTGTCGTAGCGCCCCTGTCGGAGGCGAGGAATAGGGTGTCAGCACCGTGAAGCCACTGACCGAAGCCGATATCCGATCGTCGTTCGTGAACGCCACCCCCGACGAACTCGCACAGCTGCCCATCCCGGGCCTGCACGAGACACTCTGGGACGAACGCGAGTTCCTGGGCTGGCGCGACCCGCAGGCCGCCCGCCGCGGGTACATCGTGTCCTGGATCGACGAGCGCCCCGTGGGCATCGTCGTCCGGTCCGCCGGTGGCTCGCTGCGCCCCGGCATCGCCGCGATGTGCTCGTTCTGCCACTCGCCGCAGCCCGCGACCCAGGTCCGGCTGTTCTCCGCCGCGCGTGCCGGTGAGTCCGGGCGCAACGGCAACACGATCGGCACGTACATCTGCGAAGACCTCGGATGCCCGATGCTGATCCGCACCGCGCCCCCGCACCTGAACCCGCCCGCGACCATCGCGATGCGTGGTGCCTCCCTGCTGCAGCGCGTGCAGAACTTCACCGCGGACATCACCAAGACGGCGTGAGCCGGTTCGGCACCGCCCGCTGGGCCGTGGTCGAGGAACTCGGCGACGGACGGTGGCGGCTGACGCTGCGGGACGAGGCCGACGACGAACTCGGCGCGTTCGGTCTGGGCGTCGAGGGGCCGTGGGACCCCGACGTCGAGCCGCACGTCGGGTTCGTGCTCGTCCAGCTCGGCTTGACACTGCGCGGGGCTCGGCCGTGGCGCATCGACGAACTCGGTGACCACCGGGCGCCCGTGCTGTCGCTCGGCTGAGCGAGGACGCCCGACCGGCGTCCGCTCGCGCACCCGGCCCGCTCGGTCAGTCCGCGGCGACGAAGTTGCGCAGGATCTCGCGGTCGTCGTCGGCGCGCATCGCCCAGGCGAGCTCGCTGCGGTGGTCGCTGCCCTCGAGGGGCAGGAGCGCCACCGTGTCGGGTGCGGCGAGCGCAGCACTCTCCGGCACCACCGTGACACCGAGGCCCACCCCGACCAGGTGGAGCACGGTCGCCCAGGTCGTGGCCTCCTGCACGATGACCGGGCGGCGGCCACCGGCGGTGACCGGTGCGAGGTTGCGCTCGGTCGCCAGGCCCCCCGCGACGGCCGGGAAGAACACGAACGGCTCGTCGACCAGTTCGGTGCCGCGGATGTGGTCCCGATCCGCCAAGCGGTGGCCGCGCGGCACGGCGGCCACGAAGGCCTCGGACCGGAACGGCAACAGCCGCACGGCGGGGTCCGGGTCGGCATCGCGGACGACGGCGAGGTCGAGTTCGCCACGGACGATCCGGGCGAGCAGGGTCGACGAGTACCCCTCGGTCAGTTCCACCCGGACCAGCGGGTAGCGCTCCCGGAACGCCTGCACGCGTTCGATCGGACCGAGGGGCAGCGCGGAGACGACGAACCCGACGTCGAGCCGACCGACCTCGCCCCGACCGACCCGCACCGTCTCGTGGAGGTCCCGTCGCACCTGCCCGAGCAACGACCGCGCCCGGCCCTGCAGCACCCGGCCGGCGGCGGTCAGGGCGACGCTGCGGCTGGTCCGGACGAACAGGTCGACCCCGAGCGCGCGTTCGGTGCGCCGGATCTGCTGGGACAGCGCGGGTTGGGCGATCCGCAGCTGCTCGGCAGCACGGCCGAAGTGCAGCTCGTCGGCGACGGCCAGGAACGCCCGCAGCTGCCGGAGGTCGACGTCCGGTTCGCGATCCATGCACACAGCGTATCGATCAGCGCGAACGAGTATTGGACGTGACTGCATCGCCGCCCGAGGATGGTTGCATGCCCGAAGCGACCTCCACCGTCACCATCGCCGACCTCGCCACCCACGCGGACGCCGAGGCCTTCCGCACGCTCAACGAGGCGTGGATCACCCGGTACTTCACCCTCGAGGACGAGGACCGCGTGTTCCTCTCCGATCCCGTCGGCCGCGTCGTGGAACGGGGCGGGGCCGTCCTGGTCGCCCGGCTCGACGACCAGGTCGTCGGGTGCATCGGGGTCGTGCCCACCACCCCCGGCGTGTTCGAGCTCGTGAAGATGGCGGTCTCCCCCGACCACCAGGGGCACGGCACCGGGCGGAAGCTCATCACCGCTGCGCTCGACCGGGCGCGCGAACTCGGCGCACGCCGCATCGACCTGGAGAGCAACGCACAGCTCGCCAGCGCCGTGCACCTGTACGAGGCGTTCGGGTTCCGGCACCTGCGCGAGGACGAGGTCGCCCCGAGTCCGTACGCGCGAGCCGACGTGCACATGACCCTCGACCTGCACTGACGTTCGACCTGCACCGCCGTTCGACCCGCACTGACGGCGGCCCGGTCCCGGTACGCTCGCGGCATGGCGACGTACGAGGTGCAGGCGGTCCGCGAGGCCGGCGCGTGGCAGGTCTTCATCGACGGCTTCATGGTGACCGAGGTGTCCCGGTGGCCGTCCGTCGGGTTCGTGGCCCGCGAGCTCCTCGCGATGGACCGTGACGACGACCTGCGCATCCGCGTCGTCGGCCGCAACCAGTACGTGGCCTGACCGCAGCGGAGCGCGATGACCAGGTCGGTCAGCGAGCCGCGGCGACCAGCTGTTGTGCTCGCTGGTGCGAGACGTGGAGCAGTGGTCCGATCTCACGCACCGTGAGCCCGGACTCGTGCAGGACCAACGCCGCGGCGGCCGTCTCCTTTGCCGCCTCGATGCGTGCGCGCTCGGACTCCTCGCGGAGCGCGACCGCCCGATCCAGGTGCGCCTGCGCCGCTTCGGGCATCGCCACCTCGACGACGAGTTCGAAGGACTCCGGATCGCGGTCGTCGTTCATCAGCGAGAGCCAGTCGCGGGCCATCAGCTCGATCTCTCGTTCGCGCTTCGCCTGCGTCCGGATGACGCCGTCGATCCAGATCACCCAGTACTTCCCGTCGCGCTCGGCGCGAACAGTGTGTCGGCTCATTCCCGGCCTTCTCCCCGTCGTTGACTCGGCCGATCGCGTAAACCGGTCCACGAGTTCCGCGCGCTTCACGCTACGCGTCCAATCGGGATTGGGCAAAGCTGTCTACTCGAAGTAGACAAGACCTCTCGGCTGGGTCAGGAGCAGGTCAGGCGACGTGCCAGACCAGCCCTTCCTGCGCGCTCGACGGGTACGCCGAGGCGATCCGGAACACGGCCTCGCGCAGGGTCTCCGGTGAGCACGCCAGGTTGAGCCGGACGAACCCGCGCCCCTCGGACCCGAACCCCAGCCCGGAGTTGAGCGCGACGTACGCGTTCTCGCGCAGCGGCACCGCCGGGTCGTCGCCGAGGCCGATGCCGCGGAAGTCGAGCCACGCCAGGTACCCGGCGCGCGGCCGCGTGTAGACGACCCCGGGCAGGTGCTCGGCGAGCAGCTTGGCGAGCAGCCGGTCGTTCGCCACGATGCGCGCCACGACGTCGTCCAGCCAGTCCGTCGCCAGGGTGAACGCCGCCAGATTCGCGTGCAGCCCGAGGATGCTCGTGCGGCAGGCGACCTCCTCCCACAGGGTGTCGAGGAGCGCGGCGGTCCGGGGATCGCCGGCGACGATGACCGAGCACTTCACACCGGCGAGGTTCCAGCCCTTGCTCGCCGAGGTCACGCACACGCTCCGGGCACCGAGCGGCTCGGCGACGGCGGCGAACGGGGTGAACTGCACGCCGGGGTGGGTCAGGGGTGCGTGGATCTCGTCGCTGATGACGAGGACGTCGTACTTCGCAGCGAGTTCGGCGATCGCGACGAGGTCGGCCCGGTCGTGCACGAGCCCGACCGGGTTGTGCGGGTTGCAGAGCAGGAAGACGCCGACCCCGCCGGCGAACGCCCGCTCGAGGCCCTCCAGGTCGAGCCGGTACTGCCCCCACTGCTCGAGCAGCGGGACCTCCTCGACCTGACATCGGGCCTCTTCGACGAGCTCGAAGAACGGCGGGTACACCGGCGGTGTGATCGCGACTCGGCCGCCGTCAGGCAGCGCGAGCCGGAGCGACTCGACGATCCCGACGCTGACGTCGGTGGCCAGGTGGATCCGCGACGGATCGATCTGCCAGCCCCAGCGGTCCAGCGCGAACTGCGCGAACGCGGGAGCGAGCGGACCGGGGCCGTCGAGGTACCCGAGGTCGGACTGCGAGACCCGTTCGATCAGGGCCTGCCGGATCGCCGGCGCGACGTCGTGGTCCATCTCGGCGACGAACAGGGGCAGCACGTCGGGCGCGTACCGCGTCCACTTGATGCTCGTCCGGACCCCGCGGAGCGTGCCGACCGGGTCCTGCTCGTCGCTCGCCATGCGTCCCAGCATGCCCCTGCCAGGAGGCCCGGCGCGACTCCCGACGTCATCCCACGTCGTCTTCGGGTGGGGTGACGGCCGGGGGCCGCCCCGTCGGCCTACTGTCGGCAGCATGAGCACGAGCACCGCCGACAAGGCCGTCACCCTGAAGCAGCTGCACGAAGCCCCCGAGATCCTGCGCGTCGTGAACGTGTGGGACGCGATCACCGCCAAGGTCGTCAGCGACCTGCCCGGCACGAAGGCGATCGCCACCGCCGGGCACTCGATCGCCGCGTCGTACGGGTACGAGGACGGCGGCATGCCCCTCGACCTCGCCCTGTCCGGAGCCGCGATCGTCGCCGCAGCCACGGACCTGCCGGTCACCGCCGACCTGGACGACGGCTACGAGGACCCCGCCGAGACGATCCGCCGCGCCATCGGCTCCGGCATCGTGGGCGCCAACGTCGAGGACCGGCTGCGTCCCTTCGACGAGGCGGTCGCCCGCGTCGCCGCGATCACCGCAGCGGCAGAGGCCGAGGGCGTCGACTTCCAGCTGAACGCGCGCACCGACGCGATCGTGCGCGGCGGCGAGCGCCCGATCGACGAGAGCATCGAGGACGCGATCGCCCGCGGCAAGGCGTTCCTGGACAACGGCGCCGCCCTGGTCTTCGTGCCCGGCGCGATCGAGCGTTCGGTGGTCGAGCGGCTCGTCGCCGGTCTGGGCCGCGGCAAGCTCTCGGTCATCGGCCTGCCCGGCGCCCTGCCCGCCGCCGAGTACGAGGCGCTCGGCGTCGCCCGCATCTCCTACGGCCCGCTCACGCAGCGGGTCGCGCTGCGCGCGCTCCGCGACCTGGCGACCGACCTGTACGCCGACGGCGTCGTGCCGGAGGACACCCCGACCCTGAACTGAGCCCAGTGCAGACGGGAGGCCCGGTGCCAGCTGGCACCGGGCCTCCCGTCCATCACATGGTCGCGATCGCGACCCGCTCAGCTCAGCCGAGCGCCGGGTACAGCGCGGGCGTGGTGCGCGCGTGCGTCTCCTGCTCGAAGGCGTAGCCGAGGCCGATGACCGTGCTCTCGTCGAACGAGCGGCCGAGGAACTCCAGGTTCACGCCGGCACCGGTGATGGTGTTGTCGGCAGCCGTCGCCTGGCCCATCGGGACGGTGATCGCCGGCATGCCGGTGTTCGGGCTGAGGCGCATGTTCGTCGACTGCGTGCCGTACGGCGTGCCCGACGGGTAGACGAGCGCGTCGAGGTCCTGGTCGTCGAGCATCTGCGTCACGAGCTGCTTGCCGGTGGCGAGCTGTGTCGTGTGCGTCCCCGTCGGTCCGGCCCACGCCTGGTACTGCGTGTCGGTGATCAGGTCGCGCGACTGGTAGGTGGTCTTGCGGCTCGGAACGTACTCACCCGAGGCCAGGATCCCCTGCAGGGAACGCGCGGTGACATCGGGGTCGAGGTGCTTGGCGACGTACTCGTCCAGGTCGTGCTTGAACTCGTTCGTGCTGCCGCTGCCCTCGGACAGGACCCGGTTGAAGGCCGTCGTCGCGGTGATCGGGACGACGGTGGCACCGGCGGCCTCGAGCTTGGCGACGGAGGCGTCGAACAGGCGCTTCGTCGTGGCGTTCGTGCCGACCATGCTCGTCACGTAGCCGATGCGGGCACCGCGGAGGGAGTCGGCGTCGAGCGACGACGTGTACGACGTCGGCACCTTGCCGGCCTGCGCACTCGTCGCCGGGTCCGCCGCGTCCACGCCGGTGACGGCGTCGAGCGCGACCGCCGCGTCGGTGACCGAGCGGGTGATCGGGCCGCCGGTGTCTTGCGACAGGGCGAGGGGGATGATCCCGTCACGGCTGGTCAGACCGACCGTGGGTCGGATGCCGACGAGCTGGTTGTACGTCGACGGCACGCGGATCGAGCCGCCGGTGTCGGTGCCGAAGCCGATGCCCGCGAGGTTCGCGGAGATCGCCGCACCGGTGCCGCCGCTCGAGCCACCGGCCGTCTGCGCCGTGTTGTACGGGCTGGCGACCAGGAGCGACGAGCCGGCGGGCTGGTTCGACGAGAACTCGGAGACGAAGCCGAAGGCGAACTCGTCGAGACTGGCCTTCGCCAGGATCACGGCGCCGGCGTCGCGCAGGCCGGTGACCATCGCGGCGTCGGTGTCGGTCTGGTTGTCGTCCCAGCAGCCGCAACCACCGGTGGTCGGCATGTCCTTCGTGTCGTAGTTGTCCTTCACCGCGATCGGCACGCCGAGCAGCATGCTCGTCATCCCGTCCTCGGCGCGCTCGGCGTCCGCGGTCTTCGCGGCGGCCAGGGCGTCGGCGTTGGTGGTGACGATCGAGTTGAGCGCGCGCCCGGTCGACGCGGTGTCGACCTTCGTGCGGTCGTACGCGGCGATGCGGTCGAGGTAGTCCTGCGTGATCGCGACCGACGTGGTGACCCCGGCGTTCATCGCGGCCTGCATGTCGATGGTCGATGCCTCGACGAGCTGGAAGGGGCCGTCGTCGTAGATCATCCGCTGGGACAACCCGGCCAGGTCCGCGACGGTGATGGTGCCGTCGGCGTCGGTGTCCGCGGCGCTGACCGTCGCCCAGTCGGTGCTCGCGGTCGTCGCACCGAGGTGGTCGGTGAGCACGGCGAGGTCGGCCTTCGTCACCTGGTCGTCGCCGGTCAGGTCGAGGTCCGTGTAGTACGGCGCGAGCATGGCGGCGGGGCTGGCGTCGACAGCTGCGGGTGCTGCGGCGGCCGTGATCGCGGGGGTCGCGGCGAGGACGGTGCCGACGAGGGCGATCAGCGATGCGCCGGCGACGGTGGTGCGCTTCTTGCTGGAGGCCCGCTTCGTGGCGGCCTGCTTCGTGGCGGTCATGCGGAGGCTCCGGTGCGGTCGCGGCGGGCACGACGGGCCCGCAGGGTGATCAGGGTGCCGCCGGCTGCGAGCAGGGCGATGGACGCGGCGATCCAGGGCGCGACGTCGGCGCCGGTCCAGGCGAGGTCGCCTCCGGTCGGACGGTCGTCCCCGGCTCCTGCCACGGCGGTGGCGCCGTCGGTCGGATCGGCGCCCGGTGCCGTCGGGTCGCCGGGGCCGGCGGGGGCACCCGTGCCGCCACCGGCGCCGGGCTGCGTGGTCGCACCCGGCGTCGGTGTGGCCGTCGGGGCGGTGGTCGCGGCCGCGGCGACCACGACGGTGGTGCTCGCCGGGTCGTCGAGGGTGGTCGACGTGCCGTCGGAGCCGACGAGGGTGATGCTCGTGACGTCGAGGTCGACGCTGCCGACCGCCGTCGGGGTCAGCGAGATCGAGGTGGCCAGGTCGCCGTCGAGTGCCGGTGAGGTGCCGAGGCGGGTGTGCACGATCGTCAGGGCGTCGCCGTCCTGCTCGACGCTGTCGAAGCCACCGTCCGGGCCGGTGACGCTGTCGTCCCGGTACTGCACCGAGTCGGCCTCGAGGGTGATCTCGTACGCGTAGACGTCGGCGGTGTCCGGGATCGTCAGGTCGACGTCGAACGCCGTGCCGACGGTCACGGTCGCCGGGGCGTCGACGGTGGCGGTGGTCGCGGTGGGCGCTGCCTGGGCCGGAGCGGCCGTCAGGACGGCGAGGCCGAACGCCCCGGCGGCGACGAGCGTCGAGGAGACGATCGTCGCGCGTGGGCGCAGCCGTGGTCGGTGCTGCATGGGCGCAGTTCCTTCGGGTGGGGTGGAGGGGTGCTGAGCGGGTACTCAGTGAACCGAAAGCTAACGGGGCGCTGTTTCCGGTTCTGGCCCGGCACGTTTCCGCCCCGTTACGGCTCGTCCCTGCCGCTACTGTCGTGCCATGTCGCTCGACGTCGAAGCCCTGCTCACCCCGCCCTCCCCCGTCGCGGCACGCGCGCTGGAGGTTGTCCGGGCGTGGTCGGAACCCGCCCTCGTCAACCACTGCCTGCGCTCGTGGGCATGGGCCGTCCTGCTCGCCCCGACGGTCGACCTCGAACCGGACCCCGAGCTGCTCTTCGTCGCGACGATGCTGCACGACCTCGGCGTGACCCCGTCGTTCGACGCCCACCGTGTGCCCTTCGAGGACGCCGGCGGCGCGGTCGGTTCGGTCTTCGCGCTCGGTGCCGGGTGGGACGCCGTGCGAGCCCGTCGGGTCGGGGAGATCATCGAGCGGCACATGTGGCGGTCCGTCGACCCGGAGTTCGACGCCGAGGGGCACCTGCTCGAGGTCGCGACCTCGCTCGACGTCTCCGGAGTCGGCTTCGACAGGTGGTCGTCGGACGACCTGCGGGACGTCACGGCCGCGCTGCCCCGTCTGGACTTCTCGGCGACGTTCGACGGGCTGATCCACGAGCAGGCTGACCGCAAGCCGTCGTCCGCGGCCGCCCGCCTCGACGGCTCGGGCAACGTCGCCGCCGGCGGGGAGCGCTGGGCAGCGTTCCTGGCGTCCTGACGCTCGGTCCGGTCGCTTGCTGGACTTCTCGGCGGGGTGGGCGTATAGTCTCTGGTTGGTGCACTGCAGCGAACCCATCTGACTCGCGCACACCAACCTCTCGACACCGACTCACCCGAGTCGCATTCCACTCGAGACACCGCTCGATCCGAACGGACGAGCTGCACGTTGAAACTCGACGTGCGCGCCCCGCACTCGATGCGTCGCGCTGGACTGAGACGTCCGCCGACACCGAGTCGCCCTGGCGCCGAATGACCAGGAAGTACAGCACCATGACCAGCAACGAACGAATCACCGTGTTCGGGACCGCACTCGCGGCCCCGACGATCACCCCCGACCGCATCGCCGAGTTCCCGGTGCGCGACGACCGCTCGCAGCGCGAGTACCTCGTCCGCATCGCAGCCGACGACCTGGGGACCTTCGTCACCCGGGGCACCCGGCTCGACGCCGTCGGCGAGGCCGGCTGGACCGTCCCTGGCCGCTCCTGGGCGGGCGAGGCCAGCCGCACCCTGCTGCAGGCACAGTCCGTGCAGGCGGGCGAGATGGCCCTCGCGGCCTAGGTCCGACCAGCACCACCACGAAGCGCCGCCGAGCACCTGCTCGGCGGCGCTTCGTCGTTGCCGGGGGAAGCCTCGGTGCGACGCGTCAGTACTCGCCCTTGATCACGAAGAACGAGCCGCGGATCGTGCCCGCGAGCTTCGACCGCTGCCGGGCGAACTTGAACTTGTCGGCGAGTTCCTCCGGCACTTCCATCCCGTCGGAGAGCTTGAACCCGACCGCACGCTTGCCGCCCGGTTCGAGCGTGTAGAGCACGTTGATGGCCAGGCCGGACTCGTAGAAGACGTAGGTCCAGCGGACGCCGTCGACCAGCGCTTCCGTGGCCTCGAGCGGCGGGGACGCGATCACGAGCCCCCGCTCCTCCACGAGCACGCGGGCGACGTACTCGACCAGCTCGGGAGCCTCGACGGCAGGACGTGTGGTGAGGTCGTGGTCGTACTTGTTCTTGAAGTAGCGGGCCTCGTTCGCACGGAGTCCGGCGAGCGCATCCACCACCGGCGAGGTCTCGAGCCCTACCGTGGAGACGTTCACGAAGTCGACGACGTACGGCATGGGGGCCTCCTCGGGCACTGGACGAGCCGAATCTAGTCCCCCATGCCACTTCATCCGCAAGGGCGAGTCCCTTATAGTCGGGAGCTATAGGGAGGTCGCCATGCGGGTCGAACGTGCCGCGGAACTCATCCGCGCTGCCCGCGAAGACCTCGGTCTCTCGCAGACCGGTCTCGCTGCCGCCGCCGGCATGCAGCAGCCCACCATCTCGGCGTACGAGAGCGGACGGAAGCGGCCGCGCCCGGAGTCGCTCCGGCGGATCCTCGAAGCGGCGCACACCCGCCCGAGCATCCCGCTCGCCGTCTACGCCGACGCGATCCTCGACGAGGCGAAGCGCTTCCACCTCGACGACGTCCGCGTCTTCGGCTCCGCGGTGCACGGGCAGGACACCGAACACAGTGACATCGACCTGCTGGTCCACCTGACCCCCGCGGCATCGCTGTTCGATCTCGGTGGATTCGCGCACGAGGTCGAGCGCATCACCGGTTTCGAGGTCGACGTCCTCACCGACGACCTCGAGGACGACGAGCACCTCGCCCACGTCCTCGACGAAGCCGTGCCGCTGTGATGCCGGCTCCCCGGTTCACGCCTCGGCCCCGCAACGACCGTGACCCTGCTGCCCTCGACGAGCGGTGGCCGTCGCTGCAGGCCAGCTTCCTCGACCTGCTCGCCGAGTGCTCCATGATCGTCGAGCACGGGCGGAGCGAGTTCGACGCGGCCCGCAGCCTCACCTACCGGGCAGCCGAAGCGGTCATCATCCACTTCGACGACCTGCTCGGTCGCATCCCCCCGGACCGGGAGGCACGACTTCCGTCCGACCTGTCACTCGCGGCGGTCCGGAAGACCCGCAACATCCTGTCCCACGACTACCGGAAGGCGCGGAAGGAGATCGTCTGGGACGCGATCGAGCACCGCATCCCCGCGGTCATCCTCGCGCTCGTCGACTGATCATGCCCGGCCCGATGCCGACTCCATCGGTCGGCTTCACTCGTACCCGTCGAAGCGGTAGCTGATCTGTGGGTCGTACAGCGGCAAACCCAGGTCGACCACCGCCGAGATGACGACGTTCCACTGGTCCGGCTCCATGCCGTAGCAGGTCGTGGTCACCATCTGCGGGCTGTAGCTCACGTCGACCGCGCCGCGGTCCCCCGGCCCGGCGAGCATCGTCTGGTCTGCACCGTCAGCGCGGGTCCTCTCGACGGCCCAGTCCGGGAAGGCGGCGATGAGCACAGCCTCGACGGCCTCGTGGTCGATGGCCTCGAGTTCGGGGACGTGCTCACCCTCCACCAGGCGCTCGTACACCTGCGCGGAATCGAGTCGCTTGCTCGTGCGCCAGAAGGCGAACTGTTGACTCATGCGTCCCCCGACCTAGTTGTTGAAGCGGAACTCCACCACGTCGCCGTCCTGCATGACGTAGTCCTTGCCCTCGATCCGGGCCTTGCCGGCAGCGCGGGCCTCGGCGATGGAGCCGGCTTCCATCAGGTCGTCGAACGAGATGACCTCGGCCTTGATGAAGCCCTTCTCGAAGTCGGTGTGGATGACGCCGGCAGCCTGGGGAGCCTTCCACCCCTTGCCGATCGTCCACGCACGGGCTTCCTTCGGACCGGCCGTCAGGTAGGTCTGCAGCCCGAGGGTGTCGAACCCGATGCGGGCGAGCTGGTCGAGGCCCGACTCGGTCTGACCGGTCGACTCGAGCAGTTCGGCGGCGTCCGCTGGGTCGAGGTCGATGAGCTCCGACTCGACCTGGGCGTCGAGGAACACGGCCTGCGCCGGGGCGACGAGCGCGGCCAGTTCGGCCTTGCGGGACTCGTCGGTCAGGATCGCCTCGTCGACGTTGAAGACGAAGATGAAGGGCTTGGCGCTGAGCAGGCCGAGCTCGGCGATCGGCGACAGGTCGATCTTCGTGGCGGACAGCAGCGTGCCCTGCTCGAGCGCGGCACGGGCTTCGCGAGCGGTCTCGAGCACGATCGGCTCGGTCTGCTTGAGCTTCACGGTCTTCTCGTACCGCGGGAGCGCCTTGTCGATGGTCTCCATGTCGGCGAGGATCAGCTCGGTGTTGATGACCTCGAGGTCGTCCTTCGGGGAGACCTTGTTCGCGACGTGCACGACGTCGTCGTCGGTGAAGCCGCGGACGACCTGCGCGATGGCGTCGGCCTCGCGGATGTTGGCGAGGAACTTGTTGCCCAGGCCTTCGCCCTCGCTCGCGCCCTTGACGATGCCCGCGATGTCGACGAACGACACCGGCGCCGGCACGGTCTTCTCCGAGTGGAAGAGCTCGGCGAGCTGGTCGAGCCGCGAGTCGGGCAGGTTCACCACCCCGACGTTCGGCTCGATGGTCGCGAACGGGTAGTTCGCGGCGAGGACCTGGTTCTTGGTCAGGGCGTTGAACAGGGTCGACTTGCCGACGTTCGGGAGACCGACGATTCCGATGGTGAGAGCCACGGGAGCACAGCCTACCGGCGGCGGCCTGTCGGAGCCGACCCGGGCCTCCAGTCCGTCCGTCAGACCAGGGGACGCGACCCGCCCGTCCGGGGCCGCAGGGTCGTGACGCGCCGCTCGACGACGTCGAAGACGTCGGCCTGCAGCCGCTGCGAGCGCCGCCAGTCGCCGGCCACCTGGAGCGAGTGGTCGGCACGGTCGACGGTCTGGAGGCGCGCAGCAGTCCCCGAGACCCGCTCGGGGCGCCACATGGTGTCGTCGCCACCCCCGATCGCGACGTGCACGTCGGTGGCGGCGGCGAGTGCTGCCGCGACGTCATCGTGGGTGAGGACCGGCGTCAGCCAGACGCCGGGCACCTCGTGGCGGATCGCCCACGGCAGGGCGAAGCAGCCGAACGACTTCGCGACGACGAGGTCGGGCAGCCGGTCCCCCAGCGCCGCGGCGACAGCGGTCTCGACGAACCCGACCGGATCGGCACCGGCAGCGTCGTCGACCTGCCATCGAGGCGCGACGACCTCGCACCCGGCCGCGGCGGCGATCTCGCTCGTCCACCACAGCAGCGGCGCCTGCTGCCCGTAGCCGGCACCGGCGAGCACCAGGACGAGCGGACGGCGGTCGGCCTCGTTCCCCATGCGCCGAGAGTAGCCACACGCAACGCCGAGGGGAACGGAGGTCGATGTCGGAACCCCGTGCGACGATCGGGACCGTGCCGTTGAACTTCACCGCGATCGACTTCGAGACCGCCAACAGCTCGCCCGCCAGCGCCTGCTCCGTCGGGCTCGTGAAGGTCCGAGCCGGCCGGGTCGTCGATCGGGCGTCGTGGTTCATCCGCCCGCCGTTCGGGCACGACGCGTTCCTGGAGTGGAACACGCGGATCCACGGCATCGTCGCCGAGGACGTCACGCACGCCAAGACGTGGGAGCAGCAGTACCCCGACCTGGTGGCCTTCGCCGAGGGCGACGTCCTGGTGGCCCACAACGCCCGCTTCGACATGGGCGTCATCGCCGGTGGCTGCTCCGCAACGGGCATCGACCTGGCCGAGCACCACTCGCTGTGCTCCCTGGCGGTCGCCCGCAAGACCTACACGCTCGACTCGTACCGTCTGCCGGTCGCCGCGATGGCCGCCGGGTTCGAGGGCTTCCAGCACCACGACGCCGCCGCCGACGCCGAGGCCTGCGCCGCGATCGTCGTGCACGCAGCCGGGCACCACGGGGTCGAGACGGTCGAGGCGCTCGGCGCGGTGACCCGGGTGACGATCGCCCCGGTCCGCGCTCGTGCCGAGAAGCCGAAGGCCGCGAACCAGCCGCGGCTGTCGAACCGGCCGATGGTGTTCGCTGACTGACGGTGTTCGCCGACTGACGCAACGCCCGCTGCGCGCGGCCGGGGCGTCACATCCCCGGTGGTATTGTCACGACAATGCCGTCGGCACCGACGCCGGCATCTCCGCACGTGTGAAGGACCGCGATGACCAACGAAGGCCAGCTGCCGTCCGACCTGTTCATGGACCTGGACCGGTCGGGTCCCATGCCCCTCTACTTCCAGGTCGCCTCGCGCATCGAGGAGTCGATCCGCTCCGGCGCGATGCCACCAGGGGCCCGGCTCGAGAACGAGATCGCCCTCGGTGAGCGTCTCGGTCTGTCGCGGCCGACGATCCGTCGCGCGATCCAGGACCTCGTCGACAAGGGTCTGCTGGTGCGCCGCCGCGGCATCGGGACCCAGGTCGTGCACGGGCCGGTGACCCGCAAGGTGGAGCTGACGAGCCTGTACGACGACCTGGCGCAGGGTGCGCAGGCTCCGGCGACGAAGCTCCTGCAGCGCAACGACGTCCCCGCGTCCGACGAGGTCGCCGCGGCGCTCAGCATCGAGCCCGGTACGACCGTCGCGCACATCCGGCGGGTGCGGTTCGCCGAGGACGTCCCGATGGCGATCCTCGAGAACTACCTGCCGCCGGAGTTCCTCGACCTGACCGACGAGGACCTGCAGGCGTACGGGCTGTACCAGCTGCTGCGCGGCCGCGGCGTGACGATGCGGGTGGCGAAGCAGCGGATCGGGGCCCGCGCGGTCACCGACGAAGAGGCCGGCCTGCTCGAGATCGAGGACGGCGACCCGGTGCTGACGATGAGCCGCACCGCGTACGACGCCTCGGGCCGTGCGGTCGAGTACGGCGTGCACTGCTACCGCCCCGACCGGTACTCGTTCGAGGTCACGCTCGTCGACAAGTAGGTCGCCCGTCGAGGGGTTGCGACACGCTGTCAGCGATGCGCCGAGTGGTCACGAACTGTCGCCCGGACGCCCGGCAACCGACAGTTCGTGACCACTCGGCCGAACTGAGCGGGGTGTCGTGACCACCCCGCGAACGCACGGCCTCAACCGAGCGCGGGCACCCCGAGCTCACCGGTGACGTACTGGGCCCGTCCGAAGCCGAACGACCAGTCCTGCGGCCCGTTCTCGACGTAGCCGATGAAGACGTCCTCGGACGCGACACCGATCGCTGCGAGGGCGTCGTGGATCGCCCGGTACAGCGCAGCCTTCGCCTCGTCGGTCCGACCGCGCTGCGTGAACACCTGGATGACGATGACGCCCTCGGTGCGCTCGAACCCCAGGCCGGCGTCCTCGGCGATGATCTGCTGCGCCGGGTGCTCGGTGATCACCTGGAACCGGTCACGCACCGGGATCCCGTACACGTCGACGATGGCCTGGTGGATGGCGTCGGCGATGCCACGGACGGCCTCCGGCGTGCGGCCGGTGGCGAGGTCGATACGGACGAGCGGCATGGTGCCTCCTGGTTGCTCGGACTTTGTCCTTACATACTAACAAGCAGACGCGGCCACGTGTCTAGAACCTCGGCGTCGGTGCCCCGTACGTCAGCGGCCCGTCGACACGAGCGACGTCGTGCCACGCGCCGTCGACCAGCGAGGCCTCCGCCGCCTCGACGATCGACGCCGCGGCCAGCCCGTCGGCGATCGAGGGTGCGAGCTGCTCCCCGCGCTGCACGCTCGCAATGAACTGCGCCGCCTCGATCGTCTTCAGGTCGTCGTAGCCCATCGCGGTCCCGGCGCCGGGCTGGAAGCGACCGAAGTCACCGTCCCCGGGAGCGACGTAGTGCGTCGCGTACCCGTCGATCTCTTGCCCGTCCAGGTACACCTCGAGCTCGTTGAGGCGTTGGAAGTCCCACCGGACCGAACCGCGGGTGCCGTAGATCTCGAGCGTGTACTCGGCATGCGGCCCACGCATGACCCGACTCGAGTCCATCGTGCCGACCGCACCGTCCTCGAACCGGAACAGCAGGGCGGCGTAGTCCTCGTTCTCGACGGCACCGAGCTCGCCGGTCGCCGCCGCGCTGCGGTCGACGATGCCGGCACCCGGGCGGGGACGCGACTCGATGAACGTCTCGGCGAGCGCACTGACGGAGGCGATCCGTCCGACCACGTACTGCGCCAGGTCGAGTCCGTGCGACAGCAGGTCGCCGAGCACACCCGATCCGGCACGCTCACGCTCGAAGCGCCAGGTCAGCGGTGCCGCCGGGTCGGACGAGTAGTCGGCGAGCAACGATCCGCGCACGTTCGTGATGCGCCCGAGCCGCCCGCTGCGGACGAGTTCACGGGCGCGCTCGATCGCCGGGGCGTGCCGGTAGTTGAAGCCGACGCTCGTGATGACGCCGGCCCGCTGCACCGCCTGGTGGATGGAGCGCGAGTCGCTGGCGTACCGCCCCATGGGCTTCTCGATCCAGAACGGCTTGCCCGCCTCGGCCGCGGCGACGGCCATCTCGCGGTGCAGGAAGTTCGGCGAACAGATCGACACGACGTCGACCGCCGGGTCGGCGAGGACCTCGTGGTAGTCGGCGACGGCCCGCTCGTACCCGAGCCGCGTCACCGCCTGGTCGCGTGCCGCCTCGATCGGGTCGGCCGCGACGACGAGCCGCGGCTGGACGCCGAGCTCCGGGAAGTGGTCCGGCAACGCTCGGTAGGCACGCGAGTGCAACCGCCCCATCCAGCCGACCGAGATCAGCCCGACGCCGATGCTGTCCATGGAGAACTCCTTCGTTCAGGTGACGCGCATTGGAGCGCGACAACGAGCGTAGCCGATGCGGCGGACTTTGTCAGCACATGACGCAACCGCCTGGAGGCCCGGTGCCGGTCTCGGGGACCGGCACCGGGCCTCCAGGCTGGTGCGTCAGCGCGCGGGGCGCGACCCGTGGTTCCGACTGCGGATCGCACCGCGCATCAGATCGCGTCTCAGACCGCGTCTCAGACCGCGTTTCAGATCGCGGGGACGATGATGTCGCGGACCAGGGCGTCGAGCTTCGCGTCGGCGTCCAGGAACTGCCGGAGCGTCGTCACGGTCGCACCGAAGCGGTCGAACTCGTCGATCGTCATGCCGTCCACGTCGTAACCGCGGGCGAACTCCGGCGTCGCGGCCCGGAGCGCCTCGATGACGTGCACGGGGACCTCGTCGTCGATGGCGTGCGGACGGAACGGGAACGCGTTGTCGTTGATGTCCTTCGTCCACTGGAACGGCGGCGACACCACCAGGTCCCCGCCCTGGAACTCCGACCACTGCAGTGCGTTGCGGAACGCGGCGACCAGCACGCGCGACCGGAACCCACGCTCCTGGAAGACGCGGTAGGCGTTCTTCACCGCGGCGACACCGGCCCACTCGAGGATGCCCGGGTCCACCATCACGTGGTCGCGCTTGACGACGGTCTTCAGCCAGTCGTCGAAGCGGCCGGCCATCAGGGTGACGACATGACCGAACTCCTGCTCCGGCAGGCCCTCGGCAGCACGGCGGTCGAGGGCGCGCTCGATGGCCTCGCCCACGGCGACGACCTGCGGCACGGTGAACGACACCGTCGCGTTGATGGAGACCCCGCGGTAGGCGGCTTCCTCGATCGCGGCGATGCCGACCTTGGTGGCGGGGATCTTCACGATGATGTTCGGCGCGAGCTGCGAGAACCGGACGGCCTGCTCGACGAGCGCGTCGGCATCGCGGTGGAACCGGGGGTCGGTCTGCATGGACAGTCGACCGTTCCGGCCGCCGGACGCCTCGAACGCGGGCAGCAGCTGCGCCGCGGCGGCGATGGAGAGCTCCTCGACGGCCTTCCAGCCGATCCAGGACTCCCCCGCCGTCGGGTGCTCCTCGGCGATCTCGCGGATGCGCGGGACCCAGGTCTCCGGGTCCTGCTGGATGCAGGTGTACGCGATCACCGGGTTGCAGGTCGCACCGACGGCACCGTACTCGTGGATGGCGGTCGACAGTTCGCGCGGGTCGGCGGAGTCGTTCCACAGGGCGGTCGGGGTCTGTTCCGCGGCCTGCAGGGTGACGGGTCGGGAGTCGGCGTCGGTGGACGCCTGCGTCTCGAGTGTGGTGGTCATCGGTGGAGTCCCTTCGTGATCGTGTCGAGCTGGAACCGCGACACCGCGTCGGCGTTCTCGTCCTCGGCGAAGACGCTCGAGACCGCGACGGTGTCCTCGCGCGCCGAGAAACCGACCCGGTCGAGTGCCGCCCAGAAGGCGTCGAAGTCGACGTCCGCCTGGCCGACCGGCAGGTGCTGGTGCACGCGGACCGGGTTGCCGGGCGGGTTCGTGATGTAGCGCAGGCCGTGCGAGCGACGGTGGTCGTACGCGTCGGCGACGTGGACCAGCTGCAGCGAGTCACCCGCCGCGTCGATGATCTCGTCCATGTTGCCGCCGTAGTGGAACGTGTGGCAGGCGACGTACACGAAGCCGACGTGCTTCGAGTTCAGGCCGCGGATCACCCGGAGCGCCTCGAGCCCGTCCTCGACGAAGTCGTCGGGGTGGGGATCGATGAGCACACGGATGCCGGCGTCCTCGATGATCGGCAGCAGTTCCTCCATCGACCGGTAGAACTGGTCCTCGGACTCCTCGGCACGCTCGGGGCGGCCGGAGAACTCCGTGTTGATGGTGTCCACGCCGAGGCGCTTCGTGATCTCGATGACCCGCTTCCACTTCCGCACCGCAGCCTGTCGGGCGTCCTCGTCCGGACCCGACCAACGCAGCACCGGCAGCACGCTCGCCACCTGGACCCCGGCGTCACGGCAGGCCGCGGCGAACGCGTCGACCAGGTCATCGTCGGCCTTGGGGTGCCGGTAGAAGGGGATGAAGTCCTTGTGCGGGGTGAGCTGCAGGTACTCGTAGCCGAGCTCCGCGACCTTGCGCGGGAACTCGAGCAGCGACAGGTCGTGGTGGAACGGGGTCGGGTCGAGCGCGATCTTCGGCATCGATCAGGCCCCGGCGAGCGCGGCGGTCGCGTCGCTCGTCGCGTCGCTCGTCTCGTCGTAGAACGCCGGCTTCGTGACCGCGTACTCGACCACTTCGTGCGCGCCGGACTGCTGGGCCCGGACCGCGACCTCGGCGACGACGGAGGCGGTGTAGCCGTCCCAGGCACTCGGCCCGTCGATGCCGCCGGTCCGGGCCGCGTCGACCCAGCGCTGGACCTCTTCGTCGTAGGCGGCGGCGAACCGCTCCTTGAACGACGGCGTGACGCCCTGCGAGGTCGCCCCGGCTGCGGCGAGCGAGAGCGAGGTGTCGCGGCCGATGTAGGCGACGCCGGACTCGAACACGGCGTCGGTGGTGACCTGGTAGCCGAACTGGGCGTTGACGTTGATCTCGACGATCGCCATGGTGCCGGACTCCGTGGTGAACAGGACGAACTGCGGCTCGGGCAGGTCGGCCGGCGCCAGGGAGTTCTTGCGCGGCTTCTTCACCTCGACGCTCGTGATCGCTTCGCCGGTGAGGAACGGGATGATGTCGATCTCGTGGATCACCGAGTCGTGGATGAGCATCGACTCGCTGAAGTTCGGCGGCGTCGTCGGGTTGCGGTGCGCGTGGTGCAGGGCGAGCAGGGCGCCGTTCGCCCCCGACTCGCGCAGGGCCTTGAGCTCCTGGTACCCGGCGTCGAACCGGCGCATGAAACCGACCTGGATGACGGGCCGGGCGGCGTGCTGCTGCTCGAGCTCGACGATGCGCAGCGAGTCCTCGGCGCTGGTCGTCAGCGGCTTCTCGCACAGGACGGTGAGTCCGCGCTCGAGCGCGGTCACCAGGATCGGCTCGTGCAGGAAACCGGGCGTCGCGATGATGACGGCGTCGATCTCGGTCTGCTCGAGCGCCTCGTCGAAGGACGCGGCGGTGATCGCGCCGGGCGCCAGGGCGGCTGCCGCAGCGGCACGGGCCTGGTCGGGCTCGACGACGGCGACGACGTCGGCGTTCGAGATCTTGGCGGTGATGCGGCGGACGTGGTCGGCGCCCATCATGCCGGCGCCGACGACGGCGACGCGGAGGTTCTGCGTGGTGGTCATGGTGGTGTTCTCCTGGTGGTTGTTGACGCTGCGTGGACGGCGCGTCAGGAGGCGCGGGCGGCCGAGGTCGAGCCGAAGATGTGCTGGAAGGTGCGCTCGGCGATCGGGCCGGGGGCGTCGACGGAGCAGCCGTACATGTCCTGCTCGACGATGCCGAAGATGTCCGGGTTGATCGCGGCGACGGCCTCGATGATCGGGGCGAGCTCCGGGGTGCCGTGCGGCGGCTCGGTCATGATGCCCTGCGACACGGCGGTGGCGAACGGCACGTCGTTCTTGAGCACGTCGAACAGCAGGTCGGTGTCGACCTGCTTGAGGTGCAGGTAGCCGATGCGCTCCGGGTGGGCGGCGATGAGCTTGAGGTTGTCGCCGCCGTAGTAGGCGAAGTGGCCGGTGTCGAGGCAGAGGTTGGTGTACTCGGGGTTCGTGACCTCGAGGAACCGCACGGTCTCCTTGTAGGTGCCCACGTGGCTGTCCGCGTGGGTGTGGAACTGCTGGTGGACGCCGTACTCCTCGAGCAGCGCCTTGCCGAGCTGGTCGTGGCCCTTGCCGAGACGCTCCCACTGCTCGTCGGTGAGCGTGCGCGCCTCGAGCACCTCTTCGGTGGCGTCCGAGCGCCACAGGTCGGGGATCGTCACCAGGTGCTCGGCGCCGAGCTTCGCTGCCAGACCGGCGACCGCGACGGCCTGGTCCCACGCACGCTGGAACTGGTCCTCGCCCTTGTGGAACCCGGTGAAGACCGTGCCCGCCGACAGCTTGAGCCCGCGGGACTCGAGCTCGTCGGACAGCTGCGACGGGTCGGTCGGCAGGTACCCGTACGGGCCGAGCTCGATCCACTCGTACCCGGCGGCGGACGCCTCGTCGAGGAAGCGCTGCCACGGCACCTGCTTCGGGTCGTCCGGGAACCAGACGCCCCACGAGTCCGGGGCGGTGCCGATGCGGATCGAGGCGGGCGCCGCGTCGGTGGCGGGGCTGCCGATGGGGGTGGCGGTGTCGGTCATGACGTCGCTGTCGCTTTCTGTCTCGTGAACGGTTCAGCCGAGCAGCGGACGCTGCGTGGCGACCTGCTGCTCGTACTCGGCGCGGGCGGCCTGGGTGCTGGGGAGGGTGGAGGTCTGCGCGACCGGCACGTCCCACCAACCGTCGCCCTCGGGGGCGTAGACCAGCGGGTCGGAGTTGATGTGCACCAGGGTGGTGTGGTCGTTCGCCTTCGCCTGACGCAGTGCGGCCTTCAGGTCCTCGATGCTGTCGGGGCCGGGCTGCACCTCGATGACGTCGACGCCGTAGGAGCGGGCGTTGGCGGCGAGGTCGACGGGCAGGGGCTCGCCGTTCTCGAACGACTCGGTCTCGTCGAGGTACCGGTACTTCGTGCCGAAGCGCTCGGAGCCGACGGTCTCCGACAGGTGCCCGATCGATGCGTACCCGTGGTTCTGGATGAGCACGACGATGATCTTGATGCCCTCGGCCACGGCGGTGACGAGCTCGGTGTGCAGCATGAGGTAGCTGCCGTCACCGACCATCACGATCGCGTCGCGGTCCGGAGCTCCGCGGCGGACACCGATGCCACCGGCGATCTCGTAGCCCATGCACGAGAACGCGTACTCGACGTGGTACCCGAGCTCGTCGCGCACCCGCCAGAGCTTGTGCAGGTCGCCGGGCAGCGATCCCGCCGCCTGGATCACGACGTCGCGCGGGTCAGAGACCGACTGCACGGCGCCGATGATCTCGGGCTGACCGGGCAGATCCGCGCCGGACGGCGCGAACGCGCCGTCGACCGCGGCGTCCCACGCCGCCTTCAGCGAGGCGACCTCGGACGCGTAGCCGGGCTCGACGACGTACGCCGTGTCCGAGGTGAGCGACTCGGTCAGGGCGACCAGGGCCTCCCGGGCGTCCGCGACCAGCGGCAGCTGCGAACCGTGCTTGTAGGCGTCGAACGCGGCCACGTTGACGTTGACGAACGTGACGTCGGGGTTCTGGAACGCCGTCCGCGACGCCGTGGTGAAGTCGCTGTAGCGGGTGCCGATCCCGATGACGACGTCGGCCTGGGCGGCGATCGCGTTGGCGGCCGCGGTGCCGGTCGCGCCGATGCCGCCGAGGTACTGCGGGTGGTCCCAGACCAGGGATCCGCCGCCAGCCTGCGACGTGCCGACCGGGATGCCGGTGGCCTCGACGAAGGCGCGGAGCTCGTCGGCGGCGTCGGAGTACAGCACCCCGCCGCCGGCCACGATGACCGGACGCCGGCCGGCACGGATCGCGGCCACGGCACGCTCGAGCGGGCCGCGCTCGGGCAACGGACGGCGGATGTGCCACTCGCGCGGCTGCAGGAACGCGACGGGCACGTCGAACTCCTCGGCCTGGACGTCCTCGGGCAGGGCGATCGTCACCGCACCGGTCTCGGCCGGGTCGGTCAGCACCCGCATCGCGGCGAGGGCGATCGAGAACAGCTGCTCCGGACGCTCCACCCGGTCGAAGTAGCGCGAGAGCGGACGGAAGGCGTCGGTGACCTGCAACGACGTGTCGTGCGGCAGCTCGATCTGCTGGAGCACCGGGTCGGTGGTGCGCGTGGCGAAGGTGTCCGACGGCAGCAGCAGTGCCGGCAGCCGGTTCGTGGTGGCGAGCGCCGCGGCGGTCAGCATGTTGGCGGCACCTGGGCCGACCGACGCGGTGGATGCGTAGGTCGCACGGCGGCGGTGCATGCGGGCGAAGCCGACGGCCTCGTGCACCATCGCCTGCTCGTTGCGGGCCTGGTGGTACGGCAGCAACCCGGGCTGCTCGACGTGGAGCTGCTTGATGGCCTGACCGACCCCGGCGACGTTGCCGTGCCCGAAGATGCCGAAGATCCCCGGGATGGTGCGTTCGCGGACGTCGCCGTCGACGGTCCACTGGTTGGCCAGGAACTCGACGAGTGCCTGGCCGACCGTCATCTTCCGCGTGGTGGTGGTCACGCCTGCTTCCTTTCGTAGGGCAGTCGTGGGTCGATCGATTCCGATGCCCACGCCTGCCGGACCCACCCGTGGGCGGGGTCGTCGGTGATGTTCCAGACGCGCTCCGGGTCGGGCCCGGCCATCACGTTCAGGTAGTACATGTCGTAGCCCGGAGCGGCGACCGCCGGACCGTGCCAGCCGTACGGCACCAGGGCGACGTCGCCGGTCCGGACCTGCCGGAACTCGTCGATGGCGCGGTCGTCCGAGGCGTACGTGCGGTGCAGGGCGAACGGGTCGGCGGCCTCGGGCGCGATCGACTCGAGCCCACGGGACACCGCCGCCTCGTAGTAGTAGATCTCCTCGAGGTTCGACTCAGAACCGGGCACGTTCGTGTCGTGCTTGTGGGGCGGGTACGACGACCAGTTGCCGGCCGGCGTGATCACTTCGCACACGATGAACTTGACAGCGTCGAGCGCGGCCGGGGTGCCGAAGTTGTGCACCTGGCGGCTCGACTGCCCGGCGCCGCGGAGTTCCACGGGCACGTCCGGCCGGGCCACGTAGGTGGTCGGCTTGACGGTGTCGGTGGGGGCTTCCGCGACGGCGAACCGGCCGCTGCCGGTGATGGTGGCCGTGGAGCCCGATCCCAGGTACAGGACGTCGGTGGGGCCGTCGAAGACGCTCCCCCGCCCCTGCAGGGTCTGCTCGCCGTCGCCGGCAGCGCTCGAGTGGGTCACGTGGAACGACCCCGCGAGCGGCACGACGATGCGCTCCACGGCGTCGGCCGGGAGGCGCAGCTCGCCCCCGTCGGTCAGCGCGCCGGTCCGGAGTCCGGTGTGCGCCCACCCCTCGATGCGACCGTCGACCACGTCGGTCCAGCCCGCCTCGGGCCGGGAGCCCGCCGGGATGAACCACTGGTCGTGCTGGTGCTGTTCGTTCGCCATGCCGCGGGTCAGTTGTTCGACGGGAAGCCGAGGTTGATGCCGCCGTGCGACGGGTCGAGCCAGCGGCTCGTGATCGCCTTCTGGCGGGTGAAGAAGCTCACGCCGTCGGCCCCGTACGCCTTGTGGTCACCGAACAGCGAGTTCTTCCAGCCACCGAACGAGTAGTAGGCGACGGGCACCGGGATCGGGACGTTGATGCCGATCATGCCGACCTGCACGTCGCGCTGGAACCGTCGGGCGGCGCCACCGTCGTTCGTGAAGATGGCGGTGCCGTTGCCGTACGCGCCGGAGTTGATGAGCTCGAGGCCCTCTTCGTAGGTGGCGACCCGCACGACGCTCAGCACCGGACCGAAGATCTCCTCGGTGTAGACGCGGCTGGTGGTGGGCACCTGGTCGATCAGCGTCGGGCCCAGCCAGAAGCCGTTCTCGTCGCCGTCGGGTCGGACGGTGCGGCCGTCCACCACAACCACCGCACCGTCCTGCTCTGCGACCTCGATGTACGAGGCGACCTTGTCACGGTGCTGCTTCGTGACGAGCGGGCCCATGTCGCACCCGCGACGACCGTCGCCGATGCGCAGGGTCGCCGCGCGGTCCTTGATCTTCTGGATGAGCTCGTCGGCCACCGGCTCGACGGCGACGACGACCGAGATCGCCATGCAGCGTTCACCGGCAGAACCGAAGCCGGCGTTGATCGCGTTGTCGGCGACCAGGTCGAGGTCGGCGTCCGGCAGGACGAGCATGTGGTTCTTCGCGCCACCGAGGGCCTGCACGCGCTTGCCGTGCTTGGTACCGGTCTCGTAGACGTACTGCGCGATGGGCGTGGAGCCGACGAACGAGATCGACTCGACGTCGTCGCTGGTGAGCAGGCCGTCGACGGACAGCTTGTCGCCGTTGAGCACGTTGAAGACGCCGTCGGGCAGCCCGGCCTCCTTGAACTTCTCGGCGAGCCAGATGGCGGCCGACGGGTCCTTCTCGCTCGGCTTCAGCACGACGGTGTTACCCGCGGCGATCGCGATCGGCAGGAACCAGAGCGGCACCATCGCCGGGAAGTTGAAGGGGCTGATGATGCCCACGACGCCGAGCGGCTGGCGGATCGAGTAGACGTCGATGCCGGTCGAGACCTGGTCGGAGAACTCGCCCTTCATCAGGCTCGGGATGTTGGTGGCGAGCTCCACGACCTCTTGCCCACGGGCGATCTCGCCCATGGCGTCGTCGATGACCTTGCCGTGCTCGCTCGTGATGATCTCGGCCAGCTCGGCCTTGTCGCGGTTCAGGATCTCGCGGAACGAGAACAGGATCGCCTGGCGCTTGGCCAGGGAGAGGTTGCTCCAGCCGGGGAACGCCGCCTTGGCGCTGCCGATGGCCGCCTGGATCTCGGACTCGTCGGCCAGCGCGACCTGCTTGGTTGCGACGCCGAGCGCCGGGTCGTACACGGGGGCGGTGTTGCCCGACGCGGATTCGACGCGCTTGCCGTCGATCCAGTGCCCGACGGTGGTGGTGGTCGTGTCGGTGAGCGTCATGCGTTGCTTCCTTCCGAGATGGACGAGTCCATGGTGGTGGCGCCCGCGAGCCGAGCGGCTGGGTCGTGGGCATCTGTGGAGAACCCGCCCCGGGCCTCCTGGCTGTGGACGAGACCGGCGGCCACGTCCACGGCGGCGGCGACGTCGCCGTCCGAGGGGTAGAGCAGGGTGCGTCCGACGACCAGGCCGCGGACGCCGGGCAGGGCCAGGGCGTCAGCCCACTTGGCGTACGTCTCCAGCGGGCGCGAAGCCGGGTCGCCGCCGAGCAGCAGCGTCGGCAGCGTCGTCGCGGCCATCACGCGCTCCATGTCGTCGACGACGGGGATCTTGAGCCAGCTGTAGGCGCTGGATTCGCCGAGTCCCGCAGCGATCGCCATCGAGGTGATCACGGCGTCGGCCGACAGGTCGTTGACGACCCGGCCGTCCCGCCACTCGGACATGAACGGCTCGAGCATGATCGGCAGCTGGAGCGCCGCGGCCTCGCTGACGGCGCGGGCTGTGGCCTCGAGCGTCGGCGCGGTGCCCGAGTCCTCCAGGGCGATGCGCACCAGCAGCTTGGCGAAGTCGAGCCCGGAGTCCTTGATGGCCTGCGCCGAGTACGCCGTGTACCGGTCGTCCATCTCGAACGTCGCGCCGCGGAGTCCACCGCGGTTCATCGACCCGACGACGACCTTGCCGTCGAGGGCGCCGAGCAGCGCGAGGTCCTCGAGGATGTCGGGGGTGCCGAGCACGCCGTCGACCCCCGGCCGGCCGAGGGCCGTGACGAGCCGCTCGAGCAGGTCGTAGCGGTCCGCCATCGCGGACTCGTCGTCGCGCACCGCCAGCGCACCGCGTGCGGGGTGGTCGGCGGCGACGATGAAGAGCTTGCCGTCGTCGGCGAGCAGGGAGCGCTTGCGGCGGGCGTCGAGCGTGGCACGCACCAGGTCCGGCTGGCCGGCACGGATGTCGCGGAGGCGCTGGAAGTCAGCGGGGCTGAGCTCAGGCATGGGTCTTCTCCTCGGTGTGCGTCTCACCCGTGTGCGTCGCACCCGTGTGCGTCGTGCCCTCGGCCGGGTTGTCGGTCAGGAACTGCTCGATCTCGTCGCTCGTCGGCATCGCCGTCGAGCACTCGAACCGCGTCGCGACGATCGCGCCGGCGGCGTTGCAGAACGCCAGGATCCGCTCGAGGCTCCAGCCCTGCAGCAGCCCGTGCGTCAGCGCGCCGCCGAAGCCGTCGCCCGAGCCGAGCCCGTTCACGACGTCGATGTGGTGCGGACGGAACTCGACGAACTCGTCGCGGGTCTTCGCCAGCACGCCCTTCGGCCCCTGCTTGACGATCGCGATCTCGACACCGCGGTCGAGCAGCGCGTCGGCGGCGCGGACCGGGTCGGTCTCCCCCACCGCGACCTCGCACTCCTCGCGGTTGCCGACGGCGACGGTGGCGTGCTCGAGGGCGATCGCGACCTCGCGCGTCGCGGCCTCGGGGCTCGACCAGAACATCGACCGGTAGTCCAGGTCCAAGACGGTGTGGGTCTTCGTGCTGTTCTGCGCGGCGGACCGGGCTTCGTACGCCACGTGGTGCGCCTGTCGGCTCGGCTCCTCGCTGAGCCCGGTCACCGTGGTCCAGAAGATCTTCGCGCGCTCGATCTCGTGCAGCGGCAGGGACTTCGCCGTGATCATCAGGTCGGGCGCCTTCGGGGCCCGGTAGAAGTAGAGCGGGAAGTCGTCCGGCGGGAAGATCTCGCAGAAGGCGACGGGGGTGTTCAGCCCCTCCACCGTCTCGACGAAGGCGTTCGCGACCCCGTACTCGGGCAGCGTGCGGGCGATGTACCGGCCGAAGGGGTCGTTGCCCGTCCGGGTGATGACCGCGGCGTCCGCGCCGTGTCGAGCAGCGGCGATGGCGACGTTCGTGGCGCTGCCGCCGACGGACTTCGAGAAGGTCGAGACGTCCTCGAGCGGGCCGGTCTGCTGCGGGTAGATGTCGACGCTGACGCGTCCCATCGTGATCACGTCGTAGGCGTGGGGAGCTTGGTTCGTCATGCGACGCGGTGGACCTTCCGTGCGGCTTCATCGGCGGACGATCACGACTGTACACCCTGTTTGCCCTAATGTCATGACATGGATTCCGTGGTCCGTCACGTTGGTCCCGTGGCGCTGGTCACGCTCGTTCTGCGGGGCGCGCCGGAGTGCCGGGAGGCGCGGTGTCGGTGGGTTCTGCCAGGGTCGCGACATGCAGATCCTCGCCCTGGTCATCGGTCTCGTGATCGGCATCGCCGCCGGTGCGGTCGTCGCCTGGTCGCTCGCCCGCTCGCGCGCGGGCGTCGACGCCGCGTCGTCCCGCGCGACGGCCGAGGCACTCCGCGGCCAGCTCGAGGCAGTGCGGCGCGACGCCGAGGAACGCCTCGACGCCCAGGACACGCAGTACCGCCGCCAGGTCGACTCGCTCGACCGGCGCTCCGCCGAGCTCGAGCACCTGGTGCAGCGCATGCACGGCGTCGACGCGGCACGGAACCAGAACGAGTCCAAGGTGCTCTCCGCGCTCAGCCCCGTGGCGCAGACGCTCGACGTGATGCGCACGAAGATCGCCGAGCTCGAGCAGTCGCGGAGCGAGCAGTACGGCGCGCTGTCGGCGCAGCTCCGGTCGGCCGCCGAGTCCGAAGAGCGCCTGCGCGCCACTGCCGACACCCTGGCCAGCGCCCTGTCGTCGAACAGCACGCGCGGCGTCTGGGGCGAGACGCAGCTGCGCAACGTGGTCGAGGCCGCCGGGCTGCTCGAACGCGTCGACTTCGACGTGCAGTCCTCCGTCACCACCGCCGTCGGCTCCGCCCGCCCGGACATGGTCGTGCACCTGCCCGGCGGCAAGACCATCGCCGTCGACGCCAAGGTGCCGTTCAGCGCCTACCTGCAGGCCGCCGAGATCCCGGCGACCGCCACCGGTGCCGAGGCAGCCCGACGCGACCAGCTCATCGCCCAGCACGTCAAGGCGCTCCGAGCGCACGTCGACGCCCTCGCCGCACGGGAGTACTGGACCGGCTACGACGCCTCCCCCGAGCTCACCGTCGCCTTCATCCCGTCCGAGTCCCTCATCTCGAGCGCCCTCGCCGCCGATCCCGGCCTGCTCGACCACGCCTTCCGCAAGCGCATCGCGCTCGCTTCACCCGTGACCCTGTGGTCCGTGCTCAAGACCGTGGCGTTCTCGTGGCAGCAGGACGTCGTCTCGCAAGAGGCCCACGAGCTCTTCAAGGTCTCCCGCGAGCTCTACGGCCGGCTGTCCACGATGGCCGGGCACGTCGACAAGCTCGGCCGCTCGATCCGGGGCTCCGTCGTCGACTACAACCGGTTCGTCGGGTCCCTCGAGCGCCAGGTGCTGCCGAGCGCCCGTCGGCTGTCGCTGCTCGACGAGTCGAAGGTCATCGCCGACCCGTCGTCGATCGAGGACGAGCCGCGGCTGCTCACGGCGCCGGAGCTCGTCGGCGCCGTCGACGAGGACTGAGCCGCTCGCTACGATCGATCGTCATGGGGGAAGCACTGCAGAACCATCCCGGCGACCGCGAGTTCCCGGTCCGTCCACGCTGGCGGCACCGGGCGATGGTCGCCAAGGCGCGGAAGCAGACCGGGCGACGACGGGACCGCGCCGCAGCGTGGATCACCATGGCGATCGCGATCGTGGCATTCTTCGTCGCCCTCGTCGCCGCCACAGCCGGTCCGTACGACGTCCGGGCGCACTTCGGGTACGGCATCCAGGCGGTGTGGCGCTGCTTCCTGATCGCCGTCGTCGTGTGGTTCGTGCTGACCTTCATCACCTCGCTCCGTGACATCGGGCTGCCGGTGCGGGAACAGCGGCGGTACCGGGAGCGCACCGGTGCCCGCGAGCTGCCCGGCCGCCGACTGCAGCAGCTGGCCCTCGCCTCGTTCGGCGACTTCCACGACGGATGGTGGCCGGCGTCGCTCGCCCCGTACGGTTCGCGGGTGGAGCTCGGCGGCGAGTACCTGCAGGACACCACGCCGTCGCCCTTCGTGACCATCCCCCTGCCCCCGCTGACGTTCCTGCGCCGCGAACTCGACGGGACCTACAAGATCGCCAGCGGGCGGGACGCACAGGCCTTCGCCGTCGACCTGCTCGGTCCGAAGAGCGTGTCGTGGCAGTTCCTCGCGTTGAGCCGATCCGCCGAGGGTGAGACCAGGCTCACCCGGCTGTCCTCACTGCTCGGCACCGACCCGTGGGCAGGCTCGAGCCTGCTCGAACGCCGAGCGGACCGACCGCCGAAGCTGCTCTGGTCGATGGACGTCAAGAACGCGGTCACCGCCGTCCGAGGTGCGTACGCCGCCGGGCTCCTGAGCGAGGACGACGCGTGGTCGTCGATCGACCTGGTCTCCGATGTCGCCTTCACCCTGTTCGACTCGTGGGACGACTACTTCGACAGCCTGCGGGCCGCGTACGCCCTGGTCTACGACGAGCTCAAGACGGTGCAGGAGTTCGATGCCGGGCGGCGTGAGCTCTTCGCCTCGAACTGGCCGGTCACGCGGCTGCCGTGGCCGGCGTCGCCGGGGGCGCTGCTGCCCCGGACCGTCAGCGACCCGCTGTGGGCGGACGAGGACGACGCGTCGGTCTCCTGACCACGACAGGATCACCCTCGGGGCGACTGCTCATGCGTCGGAGTACCCGGGGAGCGCGCGCACGGCCTCGGCGTTGCGGTCCCACTCCGCTGCGATCCGCCCGATCGGCCACGCGTCAGACCCGCCGAACAGCCACATGGTCCCCAGGATCACCATGTCCGATGCGAAGGCGGCGAGGTGCCCCGAAACCGGCATGAACTCGTCCATCTCCCATTCCTCGGCGGACCGGTCGATGTGGTGCCGAAGCGCCTTCCCTTGCATCAACGGCTCTCTCACCGTCCATCCGGCAGTCCGTGCCGCAACCGATGGTGGGTCGGAGTCGCGAGCGGCTGCGAATGCCACCGCCGCGTCGGCACCACGCTGCCTCGTCCATTGGGTGTGGGACACACCCTCGTCAGGGACGCGCAGCGCGCGTGCCGCCGTGCTCACACGGGGAGCGTCCACGTAGACCGCGATCAACACCGATCCCCAGATCAGCGCAGCCCCGCCCGGAACCGTGACGAGCGACTTCACCCGAGCCGCCTTCTCGAAGGCGTTCCGGACCTGCTTCGGAACGTCCATCGAGGACGGATCGAGCGCTGTGCGGAGCACTTCGACGTCGATCACCTTGAACCACCTTCGTTCGTGTCGCGACCAGGAGCCTTCGCAGCGACAGGGCACTGCTCGACCGCCAGTTGACCGCCTTCACCGAGAGTCTCGCTGGGAGGAGTGCACGCGATTGCCCCGTCGACACTCGTTCCTATCGTTGCCTCACCTGGGCTGCCCGACCAAAGATCTGTCGAACTTCACAAGAGATCCGCTGGGAGGAAGGGCGACAGAACGTCGTCGAGGTGCGCATCGATGGCACTGGCCACCGCAGGCAGTTCCATCGCCCAGTACCCGATGAAACCTTGACCGTACGAGTCACCGGGTCTGACCCGTTCCAGGGACCCCATCCAGCTCATCGACTTCATACGCGTTGGCCAGTCCGTCAGATAGGTCTGGATCGTGCGGTCCGCTTCTTCGGGCCGTTGAAGAACCTCCAGCAGAGGCCGCGCAACCCTGGGCGTCGAAGCCGCAGGGGATCCGCTGGGGAGGGCCAGCCGGTGTGCAGAAGCAAGAGCCGAGAACAACGGATCCGCGCCCTGCCTGATCACGGACTCGAGTATCGTCCGCGCGCTGTCGTCCCGACCACAGCCCGTCGTGATCCCGAGAAGTTGCAAGATGCTGATGTAGTACTCGTTCCCGTCGCTGAGGCGGGGCGAAGGACCGGCATCGGAGAGCGCGCAAGTGACCCAAGCACGGTACGAGGCCGCGACGGACTCGGCTACATCGCCGATCTCATCGACGCTGACACCTGCGGAGTACTGCACGACCAAATGCTTGAGGCCCATGTGCCATTCGCCGCGCAACGCCCTCAGTCGCTTCTCCGGATCCGTTGCTCGGTGCACCGCTGCCCTGCGCCCCTCCCAGTTGGTTGAGGTGACTTGGATGGCACTCCGCCAGTAGCGACCGTTGAACTCGCTCGCCCGCTGGCGCAGCCCAGCATTCCGTCGGAACAGCGGCATCAGGATCGGGAGGTTTCCGCCGAGATGTACTGAGCGGGAACGAACAAGGCCAGGGTCACCCGGTCGTGCCCCTCCGAGAACTCCACGCCCTCCAGGTGGGCGCGAGCTGCATCGATTCGCAACAGGACGGGAGCGGTGGACTTGCGCCGCCCAGCCTGCAGAGCCAGCTCGCTATCGGTCGTCAGATGCGCGTACTGGCGCCCCATCGGCAAGAGCCCGTCGCGCAGGATCGACTCAGCCGCAGCGGGGGAAGTTGCGTGCCAGAGCACCGGCTGCGGAACGATCGATTGCTTCACGATGCGCTCGTCGATCGAGTGCCCGCACTGGGCACGGATCCGGGTGCCTTCGACGGCGAAGCGCTGCTTGTCGGATTCGACCACCACACGGTGAACATCGTCCTCGGACGCTGCCACGCCCGCCCGCTGCAAGGCGTCCACGAGGTCTGCGAGCGGGACGCTCCCGTCAGCGTCGAGCTCCAGTCCGTACGCACCCGGTTCGTGCCGCAACGCGTGCGACATCGCCTTGCTGATCGACGTGTCCGTACGAGGCATGTCTCAGTCCTCTTCCTGCTCCGTGAGCCACGCTGCCCGATGCTCCTCCATCTCCTCCCACCAGACGTCGAAGGATGTCCACTGACCCCGGTACTCCGTCCCGGGTGAAGCGAACGTGTGGATGATCAGCACGGGAGGGTTGCCCGAATGGTCGCCACCGTCAAAGCAGAACACATCGTCTGTGTCCTGCTGCTTTGCGAAGGGAACGAGGGAACGGGCCGGATACTGCTCCCCAACGATGTCAACCCAGTTTTTTGTTTGGTTCTCGTCCTCAGACGTCCACATGAAGGGATCGATGTCGGGAAGCGGGTCTTGTGCAAGGGCACGTTGGAAGCGCTCGGGGTACTGAAATCCCTCGGGCGCAATCAAGAGCACCTCGACTTGCCGTTCCTCAACGGTTGTTAGTCGACGTTCCCTCACTGTGGCCCTCCGGTGAGCTTCGGGAGGTCGTGAGACCCGGCTGGCTTCGCTTTCGACCAGTTCGTACCTCAGCGCACTGTCCAAACCTCGGCCGCTCCGGCTTCCCGAAGTTCATCAGCGCTTGAGGTTCAAGAGATCCCGATCATCGAGTTTCCCGAGCTCCGAATCGCGCTCAGTCTCTGGTGTGCGCGTGAGCGTCTCGAGCTCTTCGTCAGTCAGCGGGAGCATCGAGACGAACGTGGTCTGCACTTCACGGCCATCACGACGCGTCGCTGACTCTGCCGGGAGCCACGGGTTGACATCGGCGATCAAGCCCGAGATGCGCGTTCCGATGAGAAGCGGTTCGCTGTTTCCGACCAGATCGCCGTAGCTGAACCCGCGCCCGCGTTCAAGGGCGACTTCCAACGCGGTCTGCAGCAGAATGAGCGCGCCTTCCCAGTGGTCAGCTTGCACTGTCACGAGGAGTTCTTGGGGAAACATGCTTGCGATCGGACGCTCAGCCAATCCCGCGGACATCACCACGACGAACGGTTCCTTGGGGCCGGAGATCGCCAGAAGGTCGATCCCATCGACCTCGCCGACCTGCTGCGCAGCACCGACGTCGGCTCCGAGGAACGAGGCAATCCATCCTACGTCTTGCACAACACGTGGCAGGGTCATGCACGCTCCTTCTTGGCCGCTGCGTCAAGGGTCTTGATCAGGGGCTTCGGCGCCAGGAATGCTCGCGCGAACCCTTGAGCGGTGAAGCCGTCTGCACCAACCTTGCGGGCTTTGGCTCCGGCACTCAACATCGCATTTGCACCCGACACCGCGTCGCCCACAGCGAGCGGGTGCGGGTTGGGTCGATTTGGTCGCACAGGAAGAGCACGTTGGACGAGGAGACGAAGCGGGGTCTCCCCATCTACCGTCGAGTTAAGCACGGCCGGATCGGCTCGAACCGCCGCTTGAATATCGGCGAGTGACCCGCGCGCAGCGGCCTCAAACACGACTGATCCATCCCCCTCGTCCTCATCGACCGCCCGATCTCGGTGCAGCGCGGTGATGAGACCGGCGGGCGCGTCCGCAAGGATTCGAGCGTAGCTCAGCGGGGTCGCGCCAAGGTCGTTGACGGAGCAGGGATCGGCTCCGGCAGCGAGCAAGAGGGTCACCGGATCGATTCCGCCGTCACCCGAGTTGGCTACTGCGAGTTGCAGAGCCGTCGACCCCCATCGATCCCGCGCGTCTACCTCCACCCCGAGGTCCAAGAGCGCTCGCATCGCTTGCACCGCACCGTTCTGAGCGGCGAAGTGGAGCGGCGTGATGGCATCCGGGTTCACTCGTGACGCTGCCGACGCTTCGAAACCTTCAGCTGCTGTCCTCGCGATCGCCCTCGGATCGTCGGCCGTGATCGCGTCCCAGAAAGCAGAACTGTCGGTTGCAGTGCTCATCGGTTGATTCTATCCAGCGCTTCCGCGTCCGGCCTCGTGCGCATGTGACATGTTCTCGTCAGGATCCTCGAGTCGGAACTTCTTCGGATCGTTCTCGTGTTCGATGACGCGCCGTCGACTCCACCCGTTCTCCGTGGCATGAATGCGGGTCTCGCTCCACTCGTGGCCAGGGCGGTGCCCGTAATGCACCGCTCCGGCCTCCGGCACAGTCATGCCGGTGTCAGACGGACGACCCGTCTTCGGATCATGCAGCACAGGGTGCCCCTCCGGCGTCCGTTTGATCGGGATGACGGTACCGGTACCGGTACCGGTACCGGAAAGGATGTCACCGTCGGGGGTCCGCTCTGCGTCCCGGATGATCGCCAACTTGGTGTCTTTCCGCAGCTGAACTCTGCTCCGGACGGCCGGGTTGGCGCGCACACGCGCGGCTAGTTCTGGGGAGACGTCCCGCAGCGTTCTCCTGATCTTCGTGCCTGTCTCGACAGCCTTCGTCGAGGCGGCGACCACCTTCGGAGCGCTTGCGAGCTTGCCAGCTACCCGCGCGATCGCCGCGGTTCGTCCCAGACCGCTGGCCAACGGGACGCAGTCGAGCAGGGAGAACGCGAGGTCCCACCCGTCGGCTTCGCCCTTGCTCATCTTGTACAACGTGTCCGCCAACACCACGAGCGCGATCGCCGCGATGACCAACGTCCACGGCCCCGGGATGATCATCGCGATGATCCCACCCACCGCGACGACGACCTTCGCCACCGACACGATGGTCTCCCACGCCTCGGACCCGAAGATCTTGTCCCACGTGGACTGCTTCCCGAGGCCCGCGTCCGCAGCGTCACCGATCTTCGTCGCGGTCCGCTGCTCCGCGTCCTGCCAATCACCCTTCGCATCCGCCACGAGCCGCTTCGCCGCATCGATCCGCGACTGCGCCGCCGAGACGTCCCCCTGCGCCGACGACACGGAACCCTGCGCGACGGACGCGTTGTCGGACGCTGCCCGCAACTGTGCCGGCGAGGGAACATCCACCCCGTCCGGCACGTCGGAACCTGCCGGGTACTTGTCCGCGACCTTCGACAGGTCCTTCGACGCCGACTCGTAGTGCGACAACGTCGACTGCGCATCCGCCAACCGGTCCTGCGCCGCGGCGAGGTCCCCGGTGGCGTCCTTCGCATCCGCCAACGCACCATCGGCCCGGTACTGGGTGTCATCGACCGTGTCAGCCCACCCCGACAACGCCGTCGCGGCGAGTTCGTACGAATCGACGAGCTTGGTCAGGTCCGACGGGGTGTCCTCGATCGCGTCGACGAACACATCAGCGGCTTCACCCTCCCAGTCGGTCAGCCACCCGGAGCCCTTCACCGACTGCAGCCGCGTCGAGGCGTCGTCGGCCGCGTCGGAGATGCGCTGGTACTCCCGCGCCATCATCCGCAACGTCGACGGATCACCCTTGACCGGATCATCACCCTGATCGACAACGTCCCACCCCGACGGTCGCCCCATCATTCCTCCCCAGGTCCGATCTCTCGCGCCGTTGTCCACAAGCGCGCGAGTGTGACCATATCAGGGGGCAGCGACGGGGACGAGTGCCACCGACCGGGGTCGACCCGTCAGAGGGCCGCGCGGACCGACTCGAGATCCGGGAAACCGCGGAGCCGGTAGCGCGTCGGGCGGACCTCGAGTTCCTCGATCAACCCGGAGGCCAGCTCCCGCAGCCGACCGAACGGCACGGGCTGCGTCTGCCCGTCGAGGGTCACGAGCACGATCGTGTCGACCGCGGCGACGACGGTCTCGACGTCCTCCGTCCACGACGAGTACGAGAAGGCCGGGTCGTCCTCGGCCAGCCGGGCGACCGAGACCGCACCGACGTGGACGTCCTCGCCCCGCCGGTCGAACGACTCCTGCAGGGCGTCCTGCTGCAGGTTCGCGGCGGTCGCCGTCCAGAGCGCGCGGATCGTCCGGAGCTCGCCGTCGAGCGACGGGTGCTCGAACCGGACCCACCCGTCACCGCGCAGCACCATGGGCGGTCCACTCAGGACCTCGCCCTCGTCGTCGGCCAGGATCTGCTGGGCGACACCGGCCGCGACCTGGAGCCCGTCCTCGTCCTGGTCGCCGGTGACGATGAACGTCGTCGGCGCAACCGGGAAGACCACTGCGCTGCCGCGGAACTCGATCCCCTGGAACGCCTGCGGTGCGAGCACGAGCACCACGGCGAGGTCGGGGTCCTGGATGACGATCGTGCCGGGCTGGATCACCGCCACGTCGCCTCCGGCCTGCTCCTGCGCGGCGGCGACGGCTGCACGCAGGACGTCGTCGTCCGCCCAGCCCATCTCGGCGAGCGCCGGCGCGGTGAGGATCGCGCCGTCCTCGTCCGCCAGGATCACGCCGAGGTCGGGCGCCACCGGCACGACGTGCGGCAGCCGGTCGGCCGTGCCGTCCGCCTCCGCGTGCAGCGTGCGGATGCCCGCGGTGTCCAGTCCGACGATCCGTGCCGTTGTCGCAGTCATGCGTCGAGCCTACGCAAGGGCTCGTACAACGGGGCGCCGCCGGAAGACCGGCGACGCCCCGAAGCGGCGGACGATCGTCCGGCCTAGAACCACTTCTCCGCACGGTGGTCCGCCTGGATGCGGCGGATCGTGTTCGAGCGCGAGCGGAGCACGAGCGAGTCGGTGTGGATGACGCCGCGCGAACGGCGGACACCGTCGACCAGGACGCCGTCGGTGACGCCGGTGGCGACGAAGAACGTGTTGTCACCCGTGACCAGGTCGTCCTGGTCGAGGACCTTGTCCAGGTCGTGGCCGGCGGCGATGGCGCGCTCGCGCTCCTCGTCGTCCTTCGGCTGGAGCTTGCCGAGGATCACGCCGCCGAGCGCCTTGATCGCGCACGCCGTGATGATGCCCTCGGGGGTGCCGCCGACACCGACGCACATGTCGATCGTCGAGCCGGGCAGGGCGGCGGCGATGCCACCGGCGACGTCACCGTCGAGCAGCAGTCGCGTGCCGGCACCGGTCGCGCGGATGGCGCGGATCAGCTCGTCGTGGCGCGGGCGGTCGAGCACGGCGACGACCATGTCCTCGAGGTCCTTGCCCTTGGCCTTCGCCAGCGCGCGGATGTTGTCACCGATCGGCTTCTCGAGGTCCAGGACACCGCGACCCTCGGGGCCGGCAGCGATCTTGTCCATGTAGAAGACAGCAGAGGGGTCGTACATCGAGCCACGGTCCGAGACGGCCATGACGGAGATGGCGTTCTGGCGGCCTGCGGCGGTGAGCGAGGTGCCGTCGATCGGGTCGACGGCGATGTCGCAGGCCGGGCCGTGACCGTTGCCGACATGCTCGCCGTTGTAGAGCATCGGGGCGTTGTCCTTCTCGCCCTCGCCGATGACGACGACACCGTCGAAGTTCACGGTGCCGAGGAACTTGCGCATCGCGTCGACCGCGGCACCGTCGGCGAGGTTCTTCTCACCACGCCCGACCCACGGCTGCGCACGGATCGCGGCGGCCTCCGTCGCACGCACGAGCTCGAGCGCGAGGTTGCGGTCGGGCTGGAGGAACAGGGAGCCGGTCTCAGTCGTGGGAGTCACGACCCGAGCCTACCGACCGGCGGCCGACCGACGGTCCGGACACCGGGCCCGTGCACGCATGTGCACGCCGGACGTGAGCCGACCGCGTAACCCGGACCGCGCCTCCAGAGCTTCTGACTACGATCGGCGGGGACATCACTGAAGTCGAAGGAGATCCACGTGCCCATCGCAACGCCGGAACAGTACGCCGAGATGATCGAACGCGCGAAGGCGGGCAAGTTCGCGTACCCCGCGGTCAACGTCTCCTCCTCGCAGACCATCAACGCGGTCCTCCAGGGCCTGCAGGAGGCCGGTTCCGACGGCATCCTCCAGGTCACGACGGGCGGTGCCGACTACTTCGCCGGCCACACCATCAAGAACCGCGCAGCGGGTGCCCTCGCGATGGCGAAGTTCGCCCACGAGGTCGCCAAGAACTACGACATCACGGTCGCCCTGCACACCGACCACTGCCCGAAGGACGCCCTCGACGGCTTCGTCCTGCCGCTCATCGCGGCGAGCGAGGAAGAGGTCCGGCAGGGTCGCAACCCGATCTTCCAGTCGCACATGTGGGACGGTTCGGCCGTGCCGCTCGACGAGAACATCGAGATCGCGAAGACCATGATCGAGAAGACGCGGAACATCAACGCGATCCTCGAGGTCGAGATCGGCGTCGTCGGCGGCGAAGAGGACGGCGTCCAGCACGAGGGCACGAACGACGCGCTCTACACGACCCCGAACGACGTCGAGAAGGTCGTCGACGCGCTCGGCCTCGGCGACAAGGGCCGCTGGATCGCGGCGCTCACCTTCGGCAACGTGCACGGCGTCTACAAGCCGGGCAACGTCAAGCTCCGTCCCGAGCTCCTCGGCGAGATCCAGGCGTCCGTCGCGGCGAAGCACGGCACCGGCGAGAACCCCCTCGACCTCGTCTTCCACGGCGGCTCCGGCTCGACCGACGACGAGATCCACGAGGCCGTCCGCAACGGCGTCATCAAGATGAACATCGACACGGACACGCAGTACGCGTTCACCCGCTCGATCGCGGACTCGATGTTCCGCAACTACGAGGGTGTCCTGAAGATCGACGGCGAGGTCGGCAACAAGAAGCAGTACGACCCCCGCGCCTGGGGCAAGGTCGCCGAAACCGCCATGGCGGCTCGCGTCGTCGAGGCCGCGAAGGTCCTCGGCTCGGCCGGTCACGCCAAGGGCTGAGCAGGTCCGTCCGGTCGGGTCCACCGGCCTGGAGGAACGGGGTGCGTCCGACGGACGCACCCCGTTCTGCGTCGGGTCGCCTCCACCCCGTGCCACGATGGGCGGGTGACCGTCGACGCCATCGCCTCCGAGTTCGCCCAGTTCGTCACCGAGTCGCCCACCGCGTTCCACGCGGCGGCGGCGACCCGTGACCGTCTCGTCGCAGCCGGGTTCACCGAGCTGTCCGAGCTCGACGCCTGGCCGACCGAACCCGGTGCGTACGTGGTGGTCCGCGACGGCGCCGTCATCGCGTGGCGCCTGCCCGACGGTGCCGTCCCGACGACGCCGTTCCGGATCCTCGGCGCCCACACCGACTCCCCCGGCTTCCGCGTGAAGCCGAACCCCGGCGTGCGCACCGGGGGCTGGGAGCAGCTCAACGTCGAGGTCTACGGCGGCGCGCTCCTGTCGACCTGGTTCGACCGCGACCTGCGGATCGCCGGCCGGGTCGTCGACGCCGACGGCAGCCTGCGGCTCGTCAGCACCGATGCCGTCGCCCGCATCCCCAACCTGGCCATCCACCTCGACCGCGGGGTGAACGACGGCAAGGAGATCGACCGCCAGCGGCACACCCTGCCGATCGTCGGGGTCGACGGCGACGCAGGTGGGACCTCCGTCGTGGAGTGGCTGCTCGCCCGGCTCGGCGAGGGCGCCGTGTCGTGGGACCTGTTCCTCGCCGACACCCAGGCGCCGGCCCGGATCGGCATCGAGCGGGAGTTCCTGGCGTCCGGCCGGATGGACAACCTGACGAGCGTGCACGCCGGACTCCGGGGCATCGTCGACGCTCCCACCGACGGTGACCACATCCCGGTGTTCGCGGCGTTCGACCACGAGGAGATCGGGTCGTCGACGCCGTCCGGTGCCGGGGGTCCGTTCCTCGAGGACGTCCTCGGCCGTGTGCAGGAGGGACTCGGCGCCACCCGCTCCGAAGCGGCCCGCGCATTCCGTGCGTCGTGGCTGCTGTCGAGCGACGCCGGGCACCTGGTGCACCCGAACCAACCGGAGAAGCACGACCCGACGAACCGTCCGCGCCCCGGAGCCGGCCCGCTGCTGAAGATCAGCGCGAACCAGCGCTACATGACCGAGGCGAAGGGCGAGGCCGTCTGGTCCGCCGCCTGCGAGACCGCCGGTGTGCCGTGGCAGCCGTTCGTCAACGTCAACACGATCCCCGGCGGCTCGACCATCGGCCCGATCGCGGCGACCCGGCTCGGAATCCCGACGATCGACATCGGCGTCGGGCTGCTCTCGATGCACTCGATCCGGGAGCTCGTGCACGTCGACGACCTGGCTGCCCTGCACGGAGCGGTCGCGGCGTTCCTGGCCGGCTGACCTCCGGCTGGCGTCGGCGGGCTGGGGTGGTCACGACTCCCCGCACGCGCAGGGTCGATGGGTCACGAAGTGTCGGTCGCGCCGGTGCCAGACGACACTTCGCGACCACTCGACGGCGGGCCCGCGGCGTGTTGCGACCACTCGGCGGTGGGCGCTGCGCGCGCCCGCGAGGCTGACGAAGCTCGCCGGAGGCACACCGGCACCGCGGCTGGCCGAGGGAGGGGCTGCCGAGAGGTCGCGACTCCCCGCACGCGCAGGGCCGAGGGGTCACGAACTGTCGATTGCGCCGGCGCCAGACGACACTTCGTGACCACTCGACGGCGGGGCCGCGGCGTGTTGCGACCACTCGGCGCCGCGAGCAGCCCGACGACGCGCGGAGACCGGCGCCGCGAGCAGCCCGACGGTCAGGCGGTCAGGCGGTCAGGCGCCGGACTGTCGCAGCATGAAGTCGACGAAGGCCTGGTCCTGCATGACCACGACGACGAACGCGATCGTGCTGATCGCCGTGGCGACGACCGCGCCGACCAGCGGCACCCAGAACGTCCGCTTCCGTGCGCGGAGCCGACGGATGGACCACCAGGCGACCAGGGCGAAGACGACCACGTTGGTGATCGCGGCGATGGCGGCCGCCGTGCTCAGGGCGCTCGGGTCGTTCAGCGCCGTGTACTGGGTCTCGAGGGTGCGCCGCACGGTGGAGGCGACCTCGCCCACGGACAGGGACTGCACCACGGAGACCAGTCCGAAGGCGAGCAGCCCGACGGTGAGCACGAAGTCCGCCGGTGTGCGACCGAACCGGCTGCGGGCCATCGACCGCTGCGCCCCGGCAGGGACTGCACCGGAGCGAGCGTCCGCACCGGCGCGGTCGCCGCGGACGCCGTCGCTCGGAGCAGCGTCGCGCACGCTGGTGGCGGGGGCCTGGTCCTGCCGCTCCCGTGCCTGACGCTCCCGCTCCTGGCGTTCCTGCTCGACGAGGACCGGGTTCACCCAACCCTCTGGTGCGTACTCGCCGTACCCGGGGGCGGGACGGCCCTGGGGCCGACCGTTCGCGGGACCGGCGGCCGACGTCGCGGACGCACCCCGGGCCTCCTGGCCGGTACCAGCGCCGGCGTCGCCGTGGTTCGCCGGGTCGCGACGCGGGACCGAGGACCAGCCGTCCGAGCCGCTCATGCCCGACGCCCGCCGAGCGCGCGCGTCGGGTTGCCCGAGGCGTCGGTGCGGAGCTCCTTGGGGAGCGAGAACATCAGGTCCTCGTGTGCGGTGACGACCTCTTCGACGGCGGCGTAGCCGGCGTCGGCGAGCTGTTCGAGCACCTCGGCCACGAGTTCTTCCGGAACGGACGCACCGCTCGTCACGCCGACCGTCTCGACACCGTCGAGCCACTCCTGCTGGATCTCTTCCGCGTAGTCGACACGGTGGGCGGCCCGCGCACCGTGCTCGAGCGCGACCTCGACCAGTCGGACGCTGTTCGACGAGTTCGCGGAGCCGACCACGATCACCAGGTCGGCACCGGGCGCGACCTTCTTGATCGCGACCTGGCGGTTCTGGGTGGCGTAGCAGATGTCGTCCGACGGGGGGTCCTGGATCGCCGGGAACTTCTCGCGCAGCAGCCGCACGGTCTCCATCGTCTCGTCGACGCTGAGCGTGGTCTGCGACAGCCAGACGAGGTTGTCCGGGTCTTGGACCGACAGGGCGGCGACGTCGTCCGGGCCGTTCACCAGGATCGTGCGGTCCGGGGCGTGCCCCATCGTGCCCTCGACCTCTTCGTGGCCGGCGTGCCCGATCAGGATGATGGTGCGCTCGGCCTTGGCGAACCGGGTGGCTTCGCGGTGGACCTTGGTGACGAGGGGGCAGGTGGCGTCGATGGCGTGCAGGTCGCGCTCGGCGGCACCCGCGACGACGGCCGGCGACACCCCGTGCGCGCTGAAGACGACGTGCGAACCCCGGGGGACCTCGGCCACGTCGTCGACGAAGACGGCACCGCGCTGCTCGAGCGTCGAGACCACGTGCACGTTGTGGACGATCTGCTTGCGGACGTAGACGGGCTCGCCGTACTGCTCCAACGCCTTCTCGACAGCGACGACCGCACGGTCCACCCCGGCGCAGTAACCACGGGGGGCCGCGAGCAGCACCTTCTTGGGGCCGGCGACCGGTTCGTCACGCAGTCGACCCCGTGCCGCGTGCACACGCGGCGGGGCGAGCGGGACCGTGTGGCCGTTGGTGATCGTCACGTCCCCGATGATAGGTGAGCGGCACGCACGCGACCTGGGCGCGCGGAGTGCCTGTGGAGAACACGACGTGCGTCGCCTGTCACCGGTCTCGGGCACGATGGACGTCCCAGCAGGACGAGGAGCGACATGGCGATCGAACAGGGCCCGCCGACGGCCGACAACCCATGGCCGGTGGCGCTCCTCGGCGCGAAGCTCCGCGACTGGATCGACCGACTCGGCACCGCGTGGGTCGAGGGCGAGATCACGCAGTGGAACGTCGCCGGCGGCAACGTGTACGGCAAGCTCAAGGACGTCGAGGTCGACGCCACCGTGTCGTTCTCCATCTGGTCGAGCGTGCGCTCCCGGGTGCCGGCGGACATCAAGCAGGGCGACCGGGTCGTCGCCGCACTCAAGCCGAACTACTGGGTCAAGGGCGGCTCGCTGACCATGCAGGTCGTCGAGATGAAGCACGTCGGGCTCGGTGACCTGCTCGAACGCCTCGAGCGCCTCCGCCGCACCCTCGCCGAGGAAGGGCTGTTCGACCCGTCCCGGAAACAGCGTCTGCCGTTCCTGCCGCACCGCATCGGCCTCATCACCGGCAAGGACTCCGACGCCGAGAAGGACGTCAAGCGGAACGCGCAGCTGCGGTGGCCCCAGGTGGAGTTCCGCACCGTGCACACCGCCGTGCAGGGCGAACGGACCGTGGGCGAGGTCACGGCGGCGATCCTCGAGCTCGACGCCGACCCCGAGGTCGACGTCATCATCATCGCGCGCGGCGGCGGCGACTTCCAGAACCTGCTCGGCTTCAGCGACGAAGGGCTCGTCCGTGCGGCGGCCGCGGCGTCGACCCCGATCGTCTCGGCGATCGGCCACGAGGCCGACCGCCCCATCCTCGACGAGGTCGCCGACCTCCGTGCCTCGACCCCGACGGACGCCGCCAAGCGGGTCGTGCCCGACGTCGCCGAGGAGCTCGCCAACGTGCGGGCAGCCCGCGCTCGGCTCGGGCTCCGGCTCTCGCACACGCTGTCGGTCGAGGCCGACCGGCTCGCCGCGCTGCGGTCGCGCCCGGCCCTGGCGTCGACCGGGTGGCTCGTCGACACCCGTGCGGAAGAGGTCGCCCGCGACCTGTCCCGCGCCCGCGAACTGCTCGACCGCCGACTGGAGCGCGGGCACTCCGAGGTCGGGCACCTGACCGCGCGGCTCCGGGCACTCTCGCCGCGCGACACCCTGCGCCGCGGGTACGCCATCGTGCAGCGTGCCGACGGCGGTGTGGTCCGCGGCACCGACGACCTGTCCGGAGCGACGCCGGTGCACGTCACGCTCGGTGCCGGCACGGCCACGGGCACGCTCGAACCGGACGGCCCCGGCCCGGACGGCTCCTGACCACCGCGGGTGTTCTCCACAGCGTGGGTCCGGGCGACGGATCGTCGGTGGACGCTCGGTAGGATCGACCCGTGCCATCCCAGCAGGAACCCGAGCAGACCGACGTCCAGTCGCTGAGCTACGAAGCGGCCCGCGACGAACTCGTGCGCGTCGTGAGCGAGCTCGAACAGGGCTCCGCGACCCTCGAGCGTTCGCTGGCGCTCTGGGAGCGGGGCGAAGCCCTCGCCGCCCGGTGCGAAGAGTGGCTCGTCGGCGCCCGCGCTCGGCTCGACGCGGCCCGTGCCGCCAGCGACGCCCAGGACGGCTCCGGCCGATGACCGACGCCGACGGCCGCCCGATCGTCGCCGAGCTCGGTCGCCCCGAGACGGCAGAGGAGACGTGGGCCCGCAAGGACGCCGCCCGGACCGCCCGCCGACAGCACCAGACCGCGTTCAACCTGGTCATCGCGCTCATCGCCTCGCTCGGCATCGTGCTGTTCCTGGTGGCGGTCGTCGTCCGGCCCGACACCACGGTGGACCGCACCGTCGACTACCAGCAGATCGCGGCGAAGGCGAACGTCGACGACGTCACCCTGGTGGCGCCGCCGCTGCCCGACGGCTACAGCGCCAACCGCGCGGACTTCGCCAGCAAGACCACCGACGGCGTGGACGTCTGGACCGTCGGCTTCGTGACGCCGGACAAGCAGTACCTCGGTCTGCAGCAGGGCATCGACGCCAACGCCTCGTGGGTGTCGAACCAGCTCGACCAGCGCCCGTCCACCGGTGACCGCACCATCGGCGACACGGAGTGGACCGTCTACGACCGCCGCGCCGAGGGCACCGATGCCGGCAACCACGCGTTCTCGCTCGTCTCGACGTTCGGCAAGAACACGATCGTGCTCTCCGGCACCGCCGACGACAAGGCGTTCCGGACCGTCGCGACCGCCGTCTCCCGAGAACTGACCGAGTAGACGACGGGCACCGCCCCGCCAGTCACCACCCCGTCCCACCCGAACCGAGGAGTCCCATGCCCGACCGCGCCGCCTCCACCCCGTCCGACGCCCTGCGCCTGCTGGTCGACGGCAACGCCCGCTTCGCCGCCGACAAGCGCCGGATGGGCCGCGTGGACCCGGACCGCCGCACCGAGCTCGAAGGATCGCAGTCGCCGTTCGCGACCGTCCTCGGCTGCTCGGACTCGCGGGTGCCGTTCGAGCACGTCTTCGACGCCGGCATCGGTGACCTGTTCGCCATCCGCAACGCCGGCCAGATCGTCGACGACGTCGTGCTCGGCTCGATCGAGTTCGCGGTCGTCGCCCTGGGCACACCGCTGGTCGTCGTGCTCCGGCACACCCGGTGCGGTGCGGTCGCTGCAGCACGCTCCGGTGAGCCCGTCCCCGCTCCGCACCTGCAGGCCCTCGTCGACGCGATCGCCCCGAGCGTCGAGAAGGTCCGGCTCACCGACGCCGAGCTCCCGCAGGAAGCCGTCGGCGCCGCGCACCTCGAAGCCACCCTCCGCCAGGTGATCGAGCGCTCCGGCGCGGTCTCCGACGCCGTGGCCGAGGGTAGATTGGCCGTCGTCGGGGCGACGTACGACCTCGCCACCGGAGAAGTCACCATCGACACCGTCGTCGGCCAGGTCTGACCGACCCGACGACGACCGAGCCAGACGAAGAGCGACTCCGACGACGACCGCCCCGGCGACACCGGGGCGCAGGCACGGGCCGGCGCGACCGCGACCGGCGAGCACCCCAGGAAGGACCACGACGACGTGACCGACACCACCCCGACCGAGTTCCGCATCGAGCACGACACCATGGGCGAGGTACGGGTGCCGAAGTCGGCGCTCTACCGTGCCCAGACCCAGCGCGCCGTCGAGAACTTCCCCATCTCGGGCACCGGGCTCGAGTCGGCGCAGATCGTGGCGCTCGCGCGGATCAAGCGGGCGGCGGCCATCGTGAACGGTGAACTCGGCATCGTCGAGCCCGCCGTCGCCGACGCCATCGCCGGCGCGGCCGACCTGATCATCGGCGGGCAGCACCACGACCAGTTCCCGGTCGACGTCTACCAGACCGGCAGCGGCACGTCGTCGAACATGAACATGAACGAGGTGCTCGCGACACTGGCGTCCGACATCGCGGGCTCGGCGGTGCACCCGAACGACCACGTCAACGCCTCGCAGTCGTCGAACGACGTCTTCCCCACCTCGGTGCACGTCGCCGTGACCGAGGCGCTCCTCCGCACCCTCGTGCCCGCCCTCGAGCACCTCGCCGAATCACTCGAAGCGAAGGCCACGCTCTGGGCCGACGCCGTGAAGTCCGGCCGGACACACCTGATGGACGCCACGCCCGTCACCCTCGGGCAGGAGTTCGGCGGCTACGCACGCCAGATCCGCCTGGGCATCGAGCGTGTGCAGGCGACGCTCCCCCGCGTCGCCGAGGTCCCGCTCGGCGGCACCGCGGTCGGCACGGGCATCAACACGCCCAAGGGGTTCCCGCAGCGGGTCATCGCCCAGCTCGCGAGCGACACCGACCTGCCGATCACCGAGGCCGTCGACCACTTCGAGGCGCAGGGCGCGCGTGACGCCCTGGTCGAGGCCTCCGGTGCGCTCAAGGTGCTCGCCGTCAGCCTGACGAAGATCAACAACGACCTGCGCTGGATGGGCTCCGGTCCGAACACCGGCCTGGGCGAGCTGCACATCCCCGACCTGCAGCCCGGCTCCTCGATCATGCCCGGCAAGGTGAACCCGGTGATCCCCGAGGCCACCCTGATGGTCGGTGCCCGGGTCATCGGCAACGACGCCACCATCGCCTGGGCCGGGGCCTCGGGTGCGTTCGAGCTCAACGTCGCCATCCCGGTGATGGGCACGGCGCTGCTCGAGTCGATCCGCCTGCTGGCGAACAGCTCGCGCGTGCTCGCGGACAAGACCATCGACGGCCTGCAGGCAAACCTCGAGCGTGCCCGCGCCTTCGCGGAGTCCTCACCGTCGATCGTCACCCCGCTCAACCGGGTCATCGGCTACGAGGCTGCGGCGAAGGTCGCGAAGTACGCCGTCGCCGAGGGCATCACCGTGCGCGAAGCCGTCGTGGCCCTCGGCCACGTCGAGCGCGGCGAGGTCACCGAGGCGCAGCTCGACGAGGCGCTCGACGTCCTGAGCATGACCCACCCGAACTGACGCGACGCTCCTGACGCACCCCCAGGACGGACGGGAGGCCCGGTGCCAGCTGGCACCGGGCCTCCCGTCCGTCAGGTGGCGGCTCGACGCGCGCTACACCAGGTCCGGCGAGTCGAGCAGGTCCGTGACCAGGGCGGCGATCGCGGAGCGCTCGGACCGCGTCAGCGTGACGTGCGCGAACAGCGGGTGCCCCTTGAGCCGCTCGATGACCGACGCGATCCCGTCGTGCCGACCGACCCGCAGGTTGTCGCGCTGCGCGACGTCGTGGGTGAGCACGACCCGCGAGTTCTGGCCGATGCGCGAGAGCATCGTGAGCAGCACGTTCCGTTCGAGCGACTGCGCCTCGTCGACGATCACGAAGGCGTCGTGCAGGGAGCGGCCGCGGATGTGGGTCAGGGGCAGCACCTCGATCAGGCCGCGCTCGACCACCTCGTCGAGGACGTTGTCCGACACCACCGAACCGAGGGTGTCGTAGACGGCCTGCGCCCACGGGTTCATCTTCTCGCCGGCGTCGCCGGGCAGGAAGCCGAGGTCCTGCCCGCCCACCGCGTACAGCGGCCGGAACACCATGATCTTCTTGTGCTGCTGCCGTTCGAGCACCGCCTCGAGTCCGGCGCACAGGGCGAGCGCCGACTTGCCGGTGCCGGCGCTGCCGCCGAGCGAGACGATGCCGATCTCGGAGTCGAGCAGGGCGTCGATGGCGAGCCGCTGCTCGGCCGAGCGTCCGCGGAGGCCGAAGACCTCGCGGTCGCCGCGCACCAGGGCGACGGCACCGGCGACGTGCACGCGGCCGAGGGCCGATCCGCGTTCGGAGTGGATGACGACGCCGGTGTTCACCGGGACGCCGTCGAGCTTCGAGGACCGGATCTCCTCCTTCTCGTACAGGTCGGACATCTGCTCGCCGGAGACCTGCAGGTCGGCGATGCCGGTGTAGCCCGAGTCGACCGCGAGTTCGGCGCGGTACTCCTCCGCCGCCATGCCGATCGAGGACGCCTTGACCCGGAGCGGCAGGTCCTTCGACACGACGACGACGTCGAGCCCGTCGTTCTTCAGGTTCGACGCGACGGCGAGGATGCGGGAGTCGTTGTCGCCGAGCTGCAGGCCCGACGGCAGGACGGACTGGTTGGAGTGGTTCAGTTCGACGCGGAACGAGCCGCCGTCGCCGATCGCGATCGGGAAGTCGAGCCGCTCGTGCTCGATGCGCAGTTCGTCGAGCAGCCGGAGGGCCTGCCGGGCGAAGTACCCGATCTCCGGGTCGTTGCGCTTCGACTCGAGTTCGCTGACGACCACCACGGGCAGGACCACGGCGTGCTCGGCGAAGCGGAACAAGGCCCGCGGATCGCTGAGGAGCACCGATGTGTCGAGCACGTACGTGCGCTGGGCGACCGATGTGGACGAGTCCGCGGTGTGCTGCTGCTGTGCTCCGCGAGAGACGTTCTGAGAGGTCACGACCACTCCATCCCCGGGCCGCGACGGGCCCGGTCCTGTCCTCGAACGCGGCCACGGAGCGGGTCCCGAAGCACCGACTGTGGCCGCTTCGATCGGGCGCGGTGCCCGATGGGGACAACGTACGTCCGGCCCCCGACACCCCGACAGCGACACGCGGTTTCCGGAGTTACGGTCGCGTGAACAACGCGAGCGTGGCTCGCGACGCCGCGCGCGGCGGTGGCGTCGAGTGGTCACGAACCGACGGGTGCGGCGGCGCCGGCCGACAGGTGGCGACCACTCGGCGGACGTGAGCGGGGTGCCGTGACCGCTCGCGGGACGCGGACGGGAGGCCCGTGGCGGCCTGGCACCGCGCCTCCAGGCCGTCCGTTGGTCGCGAATCGTCGCGCGCGCAGCGCCGAGTGGTCACGAACCGTCGGGTGCGACGGCGCCAGGCGACAGGTGGTGACCACTCGGCGGACGTGAGCGGGGTGTCCTGACCGCTCGCGGGACGCGGACGGTCGACACGCGCCGCTGCTACTGCATCGTGGCGTACGAGACGCAGGCGTCGCGGAACATGTCCAGGGTCTCGTCAGTGGTCGACGGGAACACGGACACCCGCGCGACGCCGAGCCGCGTGGTCGCGGTGACGCCGTGGTTGTGCATCGCGGCGGACAGGGCCGTCACGCGACCCTGCGTCGGCCGGAGCACCACGATGCCGGCGCGCTCGGCGGGGTCGCGGCTGGACTCGACCTCGAGTCCGAACTCGTCGGCGATGGCGAACACACGCTCGACGCGGTCGGTGACCCGCTCCTGCACGGCGGCGACGCCGACCGCGGTGAGGCGCTCGAGCGACACCGCGAGCCGGGCCTGTGCGACCGGGTCGATGCGGGACATCTGGAACCCGGCGGCCCCCGGACGCACCGCGGGGACCTCGGTGGGCCAGCCGGCCGTGCCGTGCGGGCCGGACAGCGCCGGACGGATCCGGTTCAGCGCACGGTCGCTGAACGCCACGAACCCGGTGCCCCACCCGGCGTGCAGCCACTTCTGCCCGCCGGTGGCGACGACGTCGGCGACCTCGTACGGGGCGTCGACGACGCCGAAGCCCTGGATCGCATCGACGATGAGCAGGCGGTCGCCGATGACCTCGCGGATGGCGGCGAGGTCGGTCAGGTAGCCGGTGCGCCAGTCGACCAGGGACACCGCGACGGCGGTCACCTCGTCGGACAGGCGCTCACGGATCAGCTCGGGGGTCACCCAGCCGGCACCCGACTCGATGACGACGGGCTGTACCCGTCCACCGGTGGCCGAGGCGGCGCTGGCCAGTGCGAGCGGCAGCGACGGGTATTCGTCGGCGGACACGAGCACACCCCCGGTCAGACCGAACGCGGTGTGCAGCAGGCCCGGGGTCGTCGCGGCCTGCGAGACGACCTGGTCCTCGCGGCGGCCGACCAGGCGGGCGGCGACGGTGCGGACGCGGGCGTCCTGCTCGTCGAGGGTCTCCATGGCGCCGAAGCGCATGTGTGCCTGGATGGTGCCGAGCACACGCTGCTCCTCGAGCACGGCGGTCTGCACGGGGCCGAACGCAGCGTGGTCGAGGTAACCGGGGTCTTCGGAGAAGCCGGCGGCGTACTCGTCGATGTTCACAGGTGGTGCACCTTTCACAGGGTTGAACCCTGAGAGCCTACTGGGACGCGGCTCCGCCGACGAACCCGGTGCGGGAGGTGGCTGCTCAGCCGCCGAAGCGACGCGACCGGAGCCCGAAGTCGCGGACCGCGCGGAGGAAGTCGACCTCGCGCAGGTCCGGGTAGAACGCCTCGACGAAGTAGAACTCGCTGTGCGCGCTCTGCCACAGCATGAAGTCGGAGAGCCGCTGCTCGCCCGAGGTCCGGATCACCAGGTCGGGGTCGGGCTGGCCCTGCGTGTACAGGTGGTCACCGATGAGTTCCGGCGTCAGCACCTCGGCCAGGGTGTCGATGGTGCCGCCACCCGCGCCGTGCGCCTGCACGATGCTGCGCATGGCGTCCGCGATCTCACGACGGCCGCCGTAGCCGACGGCCAGGTTGACGTGCAGCCCAGTGCGGCCGGCGGTGCGCTGCTCGGCCTGTTCGAGCGCGGTCACCAGGTTGTCCGGCAGCCCCTCGTTCGACCCGACGTGCTGCACGCGCCAGTCGCGGTTGTCGGCCAGGACCCCGGCGAGGTCGGCGATGATGCCGACGAGTTCCTCGAGCTCCTCGCCGCCACGACCCGTCAGGTTGTCGGCCGACAGCAGGTACAGCGTCACGACCTCGATGCCGAGGTCGTCGCACCACGTCAGGAACTCCGGGATCTTCGCGGCGCCGGCGCGGTGGCCGTGTGCGGCGGACTCGAGCCCGAGCTGCTTCGCCCAGCGACGGTTGCCGTCCACGATCATGGCGACGTGCTTGGGCTTCGCTGCACCCTCGAGCTGGCGGCGGATCCGGCGCTGGTAGGCGCGGTAGAGGATCCCTCGCCCTGTCCATCCCGCCGTCCCGGTCACGCACCGAGCGTAGTGCACCACCGACACCGGATCCCTGAGGCTCCCGCTCTGCGGACACGTGGCTGTCGTTCGGGGTCAGGCCCTATGGTCGGGACCATGCAGGACGAGCACGAGACCGGAACACTCCCCCACGTCCCGTTCACGGAAGAGGCGTCGGCGACCGCGACCGCCGCCGAACCCCGTCCGGCCTGGCGCGGCTGGATCCACCTCGGTGCGTTCCCGTTCGCGATCGCGATGGGGATCGTCCTGATCACCCTCGCCGACAGCACCGCGGCGAAGGTCGGCAGCGCGGTGTTCATGGCGACGTCGCTCGCGATGTTCGGCGTCTCCGCGACCTACCACCGGTTCCCGTGGGGGCCGAAGGTGAAGGCCGTGCTGAAGCGCATCGACCACACCAACATCCTGCTGCTCATCGCCGGCACCTACACACCCGTCGCGATCTGCGCCCTGCCGCACACGCTCATGGTCGTCGTGCTGTGGGTGATGTGGTCGGGCGCCGCGCTCGGCATCGCGTTCCGGTTGCTCTGGATCAACGCGCCCCGATGGCTGTACGTGCCGATCTACCTGGTGCTCGGGTGCGCTGCCCTCGGGCTCCTGCCGCAGTTCTTCGCGGCGAGCGTCCCGATGACCGTGCTCATCCTGTCCGGCGGCGTCGCGTACATCATCGGCGCGCTGGTCTACGGCTTCAAGCGGCCCAACCCGGTGCCGACGCAGTTCGGGTTCCACGAGGTGTTCCACGCCCTGACCGTGGTGGCCTTCGGTGCGCAGTGGGTCGGCGTGCTCATCGTCGCGCTGGACCCGGTGCGCTGACCGTCGCACGTTCCTTCCCAGAACGGGTGCGATGCCTGGTGGTTCCGGGCGTACTCACCCGGAAGTTCCGACCAGGTACGCCCGGTTCGACCAGGTACGCCCGGTTCCGGTAGGCGCGCACAAGGCGGACTGGAGGCCCGTGGCGATACCGCCACGGGCCTCCAGTCCGCCTTGTAGTCGCGTCAGCCGCCCTGTAGTCGCGTCAGCCGCGCTCGGTGTCGTCGCCGACGTCGGCTCGGCCGTCCTCGGCCGCCCGCCGCTCCGGCTCGTCCGTCGCGGTGCCGTCACCCGCGGTGCCGTTCGCCTCGGCCTCGAGCCGCTCACGCACCTCGGCGCGGTAGCGGGTCCGACGGATGCGTCGGGTCATGTCCACCGCGAGCAGGATCGTCACGATCGCGACGAGTGCGATCGCGATGAACCCGACGACACCCGGGGTGACGTCGACGTCGGGGACGACCGAGGGGCTGGGGCTGGGAGTGGCGGCGAGTGCCGCCGCGATGGTGCTCACGAGGTCGGTTCCTTGTCGGCTGGGATCCCGGCGAACAGGTCGGTCTCCGGGAGCTCGGTCGGCACGCGTGCCTCCACGAGCTGGTAGTCCTCGGTCGGCCACACCGTCGCGAGGAGATCGTTCGGCCAGTAGAAGAAGGCACTGTCCGGTGCGACCTGGCTGGCGTGCGCGCGGAGTGCGGCGTCACGCTGGTCGAAGTACTCGTGCACGTCGACGTGGGTGGTGGCGAGGTCGGGCCGGTCGGCGAACCGCTCGACCCACTCGCGCAGCTGCTCGATCGCGGGGCTGTCCGGGTCGCGCTCCTGCAGGGCTTCGAAGATCGTGCTGAAGCGGCGCGGGTTCATCGTGCGCTCGTAGTAGAGCTTCGCGATCGACCACGGGGCACCGGCGGACGGGTACGCGGACGGGTCGGCGGCGGCGGACCACGCGGCCATCGACACCTCGTGCGTGCGGATGTGGTCGGGGTGCGGGTAGCCGCCGTTCTCGTCGTAGGTGACGAGTACGTGCGGGCGGAACCGGCGGATCACGCGGACGAGGGCCTCGGTGCTGTACTCGAGCGGCACCGTGGAGAACGTGCCCGGCCGGACCGTCTCGCCCTTCTCGGCGTCGGGCAGCCCCGAGTCGTGGTAGCCGAGCCACACGTGGTCGATGCCGAGCGCCTGCTGCGCCGCGGCCATCTCGGTGCGGCGGTACCCGGCCATGTCACGGTGGGCACGGCTCGTGGCCGGCTCGCCGAGTTGGTCGTTCAGGATGTCGCCGGCCTCGCCACCGGTGCAGGACACGACGAGCACCTGGTGCCCGTCGGCCACGTACTTCGCGGCGGTCGCGGCACCCTTGCTCGACTCGTCGTCGGGGTGGGCGTGGACGGCCAGCAGACGGTAGGGCACGTGGGGTTCCTCACTGCGGGTGAGCGGCGTCGGACGCGGGCAGCGCACAGCATCGCGTGAACTACCCTGGGATCAGGATATCCACCCCGGGAGCCCCGAACTGTCCGAACAGACCCAGACCGCCACCCTCGACGAGCGCTACGGCCGCACCCCGGCCCGCAAGCGCCGCAGCCGCCTCTTCGCGATCGTCGCGGCCATCGCGGTCGTCGTGGTCTTCGGTGCGTGGGTGATCTGGGCCGGGCTCGACCAGTCCGACCGCGGCCTCGACCAGGACGTCATCGGGTACGAGGTGCTGTCCGAGCACAGCACCGTCGTCCACTCGCAGGTGTCCGTCGACCCGGGTGTCGAGGCGAAGTGCGCGGTGCAGGTCCTCGACAAGAGCTACTCGATCGTGGGCTGGAAGGAGATCACCGTGCCGGCGTCCGAACAGCGCAGCCGGAGCATCTCCACGCAGGTCACCACGACGACGCGGGGCGTGACCGGCTTGATCCACGACTGCTGGATTCCCTAGACTGTCCTGATTCGCCTCTCGAGACCGACCACTCGGCCGGTCTCGTTTTTTCATGGTCGAAGGGACAGAACATGAGCAACGACACGCAGGTCACCTGGCTGACCCAGGAGGCGCACGACCGTCTCAAGGCGGAGCTCGACGAGCTGAGCGGCGAGGGCCGTGCCGAGATCGCGCGCCGCATCGAGGCCGCTCGCGAAGAGGGCGACCTCAAGGAGAACGGCGGCTACCACGCCGCGAAGGACGAGCAGGGCAAGATCGAGGCCCGCATCCGCGTCCTCACCGAGCTCCTGAAGCACGCCACCGTCAGCGAAGCCGAGTTCGACGGCACCGTCGAGCCGGGCACCGTCGTCACGGCGGTCATCGCCGGCGACGAGTCCACCTTCCTGGTCGGCAGCCGCGAGATCGTCGCCGAGGGCTCGGACCTGACGGTCTACAGCCCCGTCAGCCCCGTCGGCGCGGCCATCGTCGGCCTCAAGGCCGGCGACAAGGCCACGTACACGGCGCCGAACGGCAAGGAGATCGCCGTCGAGGTCGTCAAGATCGAGCGCTACGAGCCGTAGACCCGGCCCACTGCAGACAGGAGGCCCGTGGCGACACCGCCACGGGCCTCCCGTCTGTCTGCTGGTCGCGCCCAGAGCGCGCGCCGTACTTCCGACAGTCCACGCGTCGAACGACTCGTGGATCGTCGCGGACTAGTGCTCGAGCAGCTCCGGGCGGAAGCCGACCTCGTGGAGGCGCTGGATGACCTCCTGCGCGTGCTCCGGGCCGCGCGCCTCGATCGACAGGTCCAGCGCGACCTCGTTGATGACCAGGCCCTGCCCGTGGCGGGTGTGCAGCACCTCGACCACGTTCGCGCCGGCGTCCGAGATGACCTGCGCGACGCGGGCGAGCTGACCCGGGCGGTCCGGCAGCATGATGCGGATGCCGATGTAGCGCGAGGCCGCGACGAGCCCGCGGGTGATCACGCGCTCCATCATGAGCGGGTCGATGTTGCCGCCGCTCAGCAGCACCACGGTGCGGCCGGTGTCGCGGACGGCACCGGACATGATCGCGGCGACGCCGACGGCCCCCGCTGCCTCGACCACGAGCTTGGCGCGCTCGAGCAGGACGAGCAGGGCGCGGGCGGTGTCGTCGTCCGAGACGGTGACGATGTCGTCGACCAGGTCGCGGATGATCGGGAAGTTCAGGTCGCCGGGGCGCGCCACCGCGATGCCGTCGGAGATGGTCGGCTTCGTGGTGATGGTGACGGGCTCGCCTGCGGTGATCGACGACGGGTAGGCCGCAGCGTTCTCGGCCTGCACGCCGATGACCCGGATCGGCCGTCCGAGCCGTTCGGCCATGCCCTTCACCGCGAGCGCGATGCCGGAGATGACGCCGCCGCCACCGATCGGCACGACGACGGTGTCGACGTCGGGCACCTGGTCGATGATCTCGAGGCCGAGCGTGCCCTGCCCGGCGATCACGGCCGGGTGGTCGAACGGCGGGATGAACACGGCGCCGGTGTGGGCGGCGAAGTCCTTCGCGGCGCTCAGCGCCTCTTCCACGGAGTGGCCCCGCAGTACGACGTCGGCGCCGTAGTGGCGGGTGGCCTGCAGCTTGGGCAGGGCGACCCCGACCGGCGTGAAGATCGTCGCGGGGATGCCGAGTTCGCGGGCGGCGAGGGCGACACCCTGCGCGTGGTTGCCGGCGCTCGCGGCGACGACGCCCTTGGCGCGCTGCTCGGCGGACAGGGTCGAGAGTCGGTTGTAGGCACCGCGCACCTTGTAGGCACCCGTGCGCTGCAGGTTCTCGCACTTCAGGTGCACCGGCGACCCGAGCAGCTCGGCGAGGAACTGCGACGTCTCCATCGGGGTGACGCGTGCGACGCCCTTGATGGTCTCGCGCGCCGCCTCGATGTCCGCGAGGGTCGGGATCGCGGCGAGCGTGTGCGGGGAGGCGCTGGTGTCGGTCACTCCCCCATCATCGTCGTTCCGGGGCCCCGCGGCGAACTCGTGTGACGCTCAGTTGGTGCTGGCGGTGTCTTCTTCGGCCGAGGGACCGGAGTCGACGCCCGGCGCCGGGACGTCGTCCCCGACCTTGTGCCGACGTCGTCGGAGCAACTGGATCTGCCCGTGCTGCCCGCGCTTGGGCGTCGCTTCGAGGACGTGGTCGGAGTCGAGCCGTCGCCAGCGTCCGCTCGCGATGGTGGTGACCATGGCGTTCAACGTCGCGATCAGGGGCACGGCGAAGAAGGCTCCGGCAATGCCGGCGAGCCCGGAGGCCGCGGTGACCCCGAGGACGACCGCCAGCGGGTGGACCTTGACCGCGTTGCCCATGACGAGCGGCTGCAGGATGTGGCCCTCGATCTGCTGGACCAGCAGCACGACCCCGAGCACCAGGACCGCCGCGAGGGGACCGTTGAAGATCAGCGCGACGAACACCGCCAGGAAGCCGGTGACGATGGCGCCGACGACCGGGATGAAGGCGCCGAGGAACACGAAGGCGGCGATCGGGATCACCAGCGGCATGCCGCCGAAGAAGAGCCCGACGATGAAGGACCCCAGTCCGATGCCGACCGCGTCGACGAAGGCGACGAAGATCTGCACCCGGATGAAGCTCGTCAGGGTGATCCAACCGGCGACACCCGCGCCGTCCACCGCTGCGCGCGCCTTCTTCGGGAACAGCCGCACGGACCAGCGCCAGACGTTCTTGCCGTCGATCAGCAGGAAGATCGTGGTGAACAGGATGATGAAGAGCGCCTCGAAGGCGTGCGTGGCACCCGAACCCGCGCTGGCCACTCCGGACAGGATCGACGCGGAGTTGTCCTGCAGCCACTTCGTGCCGTCGTCGAGCCAGCCGTTCACGTCGGACTGGCTGATGCCGAACCCGGAGCTCAGGACGAAGTCCTTGATGTTCGCGTACTGGTCGACCGTCCGGTCACGCAGGGACGGGTACGACGCGATGATCTGGTCGACGACGAGCCAGATCAGGCCACCGAGCGCCGCGATGCCGCCGAGCAGGCTCATCACGACGGCGAGCCACTTCGGCACGTGGTGCCGCTGCAGCCAGTTGGAGATCGGCACGAGGAGCGCCGAGACCACGATGCCGACCAGGAACGGGATGAGGATCTCGCTGAAGACCGTGACGAGCCAGATGAAGACGGCGATCACGCCCACGACGACCAGCGCCCGCCACGACCACGCGCCGGCGATGCGCACGCCGACCGGGACGGATTCCTCGACCACGGGGTCGGGGTGTGTCTGCTTGCTTCCCCATGCCATGGGCCCGAGTGTAGCGATGTGCTTCCCGTCAGGTGCCAGATACGGCATACGTTCGTGGACGCTCATGTCGGCGGGGTTCGGTAGCGTCGCGGCATGCCCAGGTCGACGCTCTCCGCCGCCGAGGCCCGCCGAGTCGCACTCGCCGCGCAGGGGTTCGGACGGCCGCCCACCGAGCCGGTCTCGACGCGGGCGCTGAACGCCGCGTTCGGCCGGCTCGGGTTGCTGCAGATCGACTCCGTCAACGTGTTCGAACGCAGCCACTACCTGCCGCTCTTCGCCCGGCTCGGCGCCTACGACCGGTCGACGCTCGACCGGCTGACGCTCGGACGCTCGGGGCCGTACACCGAGTACTGGGCGCACGAGGCGGCGTTCATCCCCCGCGACGACCTGCGGCTGTTCCGGTGGCGGATGGACGCCCTGCGGGAGCGGGACGCCGGCCCGACCCGGGTCGACGGCGTCACTCGGACCGCTGCCGTCCGGCGCGAACTGCACGCCCTGCTCCGGGCCGAGGGGCCGATGCGGGCGAGCGCGGTGGAGCACGAGTCGAACGTGCGACGCGGCCCCTGGTGGGGGTGGAGCGACGTGAAGCTCGGGCTCGAGCAGATGTTCCGCTGGGGCGAGGCGGTGAGTGCCGGACGAGCCGGGTTCGAGCGGGTGTACGCCCTGCCCGAGCAGGTGCTGCCCGCGGGCTTCCTCGAGACCGCCCCGCCGCGTGCCGACGCCGTGCTCGAGCTCGTGCGCCAGGCCACACGGGCGCTCGGCATCGGCACCCGAGCGGACATCGCGGACTACTACCGGCTGCGCTCCGACGACACGGCCACCGCGATCGCCGAGCTCACCGACGCCGGCGAGCTCCTGCCGGTGCGGGTCGAGGGCTGGGGCGAGCGCGCCTGGCTGCACGCGGGGGCTCGGTTCCCCCGGCAGCTGACGGCGGACGCGGTGCTGAGCCCCTTCGACCCGGTCGTCTGGTTCCGGCGACGGGCCGAGCGGATGTACGGCTTCCACTACCGGATCGAGATCTACACGCCGGCCCCGAAGCGGGTGTTCGGCTACTACGTGCTGCCGGTGCTGCAGGACGACCGGCTCGTCGGGCGGATCGACCTGAAGAGCGACCGGCAGCGCGGGGTGCTCCGCGTCCGGACCGCGTGGCAGGAACCCGGCGAGCACCTGGACCCCGAGCGGCTCGTCGACACACTGCGACGGACCGCGAGCTGGCAGGGCCTCGGCGCGATCGAGGTGACCGACCGAGGAACCGCTGCTGCGGCCGTCGCCGGGGCGCTCGGAGTGCCCCTGGTGCCGCACGAGTCCGCTGACGACGCGGACACCCCCGAACGGGTCGAGACGGCCGACGACACGGCCGCCGACGGCATCGGCTGACCCGTCAGAACCGGTCGGCGTTCGCCCGCAGCCGCGCGATGCGGTCGGGCAGCGGCGGGTGCGTCGAGAACAGTCGGTCCATCACACCGGGGCGCATCGGGTCGGCGATCCACAGGTGTGCCATCGAGGAGTTCTGCGTCTGCATCGGTCGGCCGTACGCGCCGAGCTTCTCGAGGGCCCGGGCCAGGCCCTCCGGGTGCCGGGTCGTCATCGCACCCGTCGCGTCGGCCAGGTACTCGCGCTGCCGGGACACCGCCGCCTGGACGCCGGCCGCCGCGATCGGGGCCACGATGACGGCGACGATCCCGGCGATGAGCAGCACCGGGTTGGCGCTGCCGCCGTTGTCCGAGTTGCGGTTCCGCCCGCCGGACAGGCCGCTGAAGATCGAGATGCGGAGTAGGACGTCGGCGATGAGGCCGACGGCCACGACGAGTCCGAAGACCATCGTCGACACCCGGATGTCGTAGTTCCGGACGTGTCCGAGCTCGTGGGCCATCACGCCCTGCAGCTCCTGGTCGTCCATGAGCTCGAGCAGCCCGGTCGTCGCCGCCACCACCGCGTGCTCCGGGTCACGCCCGGTGGCGAAGGCGTTCGGCGCGGGATCGGGTATGACGAACACCCGGGGCATCGGCATGCCGGTCGCGATGGCCAGGTTCTCGACGGTGCGCCACAGCCGCGGTTCCGAGACGCGGTCGATCTCGACCCCGCCGGCGATCGCGGTGGCCTGTCGTGCCGCCAGGAAGTACTGCAGGACCGCGTACCCGAAAGCCACCACGAGGACGATGAAGCCGATCGAGACGTTGCCGGCCATGTACCCGCCGAGGAACCCGAGCGCGCCGATGATCAGCAGGAACACCAGGACGATGAGGACGGTGTTGCGCTTGTTCCGCGCGATGGCGCTGTACACGTCGGATCCGACGCTGGGGTCAGAACTGGACGCGCGGCGGCTCGGCGATGGCCGCCGGCTCGTTCGTCTCGAAGAACGGGGCCTCGGAGAAACCGCGGTTCTTCGCGAACGTGGAGTTCGGGAACACCCGGATCTTCGTGTTCAGCTCACGCACACCACCGTTGTAGAAGCGGCGGGCGGCCTGGATCTTGTCCTCGGTGTCGACGAGCTCGGACTGCAGCTGCAGGAAGTTCTGGCTCGACTGCAGCTGCGGGTATCCCTCGGCCACCGCGAACACGCTCTTGAGCGCCTTCTGCATGTGCCCCTCGGCGGTGGAGGCCGTGTCGGCGTCACCGGCGGACAGCGTCTCGGCGCGGGCCTTCGTCACGTCGTCGAAGACCGCCTTCTCGTGCGTGGCGTACCCCTTGACCGTGTCCACGATGGTGGGGATCAGGTCGGCGCGGCGCTTCAGCTGCACCGAGATGTCGCTCCAGGCCTCGTCGACCCGGACCTTGAGCGTGACGAGGGAGTTGTACGTCACCCAGAGGTAGATCCCGATGATCACCAGGACGACCACCACCACTCCGACGACGATGAGCGTCGTGACGAGTCCGGTGTCCATGCGGGCGTCCTCCTTTGCGCGTCGGGATCCGCGGTGCTGCGTTGGCCTGAACGGCCATCGTGAAGTCTATCGACGCGCTGAGCATGCTCCGTTCCGTGAGCAGTGTTCACGGCCGATTCCCGAGTCACGCACACCGGGTTCCCGGACTGCGGCCCGATCCCGAACCTCATCCGCGAGGTGTATTGACCGGAGGCCGCCGATCCCGTGGGATGGGTCCGGTGAACACGACCGGGGAGAACGTGGACGAGAGGGCTGTCGGGGGCGACAGCCCTCGTCGTCGTCCCCGCTTCGCCCTGCTCGCAGCTGCGACGACGGTCCTCGTCGCCGCCCTGCTCGGCGCCGCGGCAGCCCCGGCCATCGCGGTCGCCGCGGACGGCACGTCGGTCGACGCTGCCGCTGCGGACGCCCCGGCAGCCCCCGCCGCCTGGGCAGCCGCCACCCCCACCGCCACCCCCGAGCCGAGCGAGATCGCTCCGCCGAGCCCCGGCCGGCCGGGCGCCCCGACGCCCACCCCCACGCGTCCCGCCGTTCGGCCCACCATCGCCGACCCGGGTGACGTCACGACGGGGACGACGCGCTTCCACGGCACCGGCACCCCCGGGCACACCGTCCGGGTGACCGGCCCGGCCGCGACGGGTTCGTCCGGGTGCACGACCCGGGTGGACCCGAACGGTTCCTGGGCCTGCCTCGGCACCGTCCGCTCGGGCCCGCAACAGGTCTTCACGGTGCGCGACCTCGTCGCCGCACTGCCCGTCGCGAGTGCACCGGCCTCGGACGTCATCGTCCCGCCGACCCTGGCGGCCGCCGGGCCCACCGGCGGAACGGTCTCCGGTACGGGGTACCCCGGATCGACGGTGCTGCTGTCGGTGTCCGGCTCCTCGGCCCAGCAGACCGCCCGGGTCGGTGCGGACGGCCGGTGGGTGGCCGCCCTCGGGTCGCTCGCCGACGGCCGGTTCACCGTCACCGCGTCGCAGACCGCCAGCACGGCGCGCGGCTACCGGTCGGACCTGCGGAGCGCGGCCTCCGCTCCCGTGACGATCACGGTCGACCGCACGGCGCCCGCTGCCCCGCGCATCACGACACCGGACGACGGCCAACGGATCGGCACCCGCTCGACGACGGTCGCCGGGACCGGTGAGCCGGGCGCCCGCGTGACCGTGTACGTCGACCGTGCGCCGGTGTGCGGCGTGGTGGTCGCGCCGGACGCCTCGTGGTCGTGCTCCACCGCGGGGTCGACGCTGCGCGCCGGCGGGCACCAGCTCACCGCGACGCAGCACGACGTCGCTGGCAACTACTCCCGGTCGTCGGCCGCCGTCCGGGTCACGGTGTGGTCCACCACCACGGCCCCGACCGCCACACCGACCCCGGGCGCCACGGACACCCCGGGGACTCCGGGCACGTCGACGCCGGGATCCGGCGCGACGACGGGCACCCCCGGCGCGACCGGCCACGGTGGAACCGGTATCGGCACGAACGCCGCCGGTCACGGGGGCGACGGCGGCAACGGCAACGAAAGCGGCGGCGCAGCAGGCACCGGCAACGGCCCCAGCGACGGCACCGGCAGCACCCCGGCCGGCGTCGGCAGCGCCGGAGGCCACCCCGACTGGTCCGGCCCCGCCGGCGACTGGACCGCGGCGACGACGTACGACCGCACCGTCCCGACCATCCAGGGCGCGTTCTCGTGGCGGACCGTCCTGGTCGCCACCGCCGTCGCCGCCGGGTTCCTCCTGCTGATCGCGGCGCCGCTCGCCCTCGTGGCCGCGGTCACCCGGGGTCGCCTCCGCTCGCCGTTCGCCGGGCTGCTCGGACGCAACCGCTCGCGGTCGGACCGCACCGGCGGCGACGACGTCCTGCCGACCTGGGCGTCGATCACCATCGCGGTGTCCGTCGCGGCGCTGTGCACCCTGCTCGGGGTCGGCGTCGAGCTCGAGGCCCGCTACGCCCGTCTGGCGATCGCCGTCCTCGCCGGGACCGGGGTCCTGACCGCCGCCGTCGTGTTCGCCACGCGGTGGGCAGCCGGCAGCGATCACCGCACCGTCGGGTTCCGGGTGTCGCCGTGGCTCGTGCTCGCAGCGCTCGTGGCGTGCGGCATCACCCGTGCGGCCGACCTCTCCCCCGCCCTCATCGTCGGTGTCGTCCTCGTGCCGTCCGGCCGCCCCGGACTGGGGACCGGCCCGCTCCGCCTCGGCACCGGGATCGCTGCGAGCGCCCGGGGTGCGACCTGGCGGGTGCTGGCCCTGCTCGGACTCGCCGCGGCGGGCTGGGTGCTGCACAGTCTGCTCGCCGGCGGGGGCTTCTGGGTGTCGCTCGGGTCGGAGTTCGCCATCACACTGTGCGTCGGTGGCCTCGGTGCCGTGGTCGTGACCCTGCTGCCCGTCGCGGGGTCCGCCGGCAGCGCGCTGCTCGCCGCCTCCCGCGGTCGGTACGTCGCGCTCGCGGTGGTCGCCGTCGCGCTGACCACCGCGGTCTACTCGGGGACGACCGGCACGCACGCCGCACCGGCCCTGCTCGTCGGCATCGCCGCGGCCTGCGTGGCGGCCGCGATCGCGGCCCTGGTCTGGCTGCGCACCGACCGGCGCGCGGCCCGCGTCTGACCCGAGCCGGGCCTCCAGAGCGGCGCACCGCACCGCGCCCGGGACAGAAGACGCACTTCCGGGCCGGTTCGCGGACAGCGGGCTAGTGTGACGAACGGTGCTGGTCGCACCGCACGGAGGACGTTCGCCGTCCCGCACGGACGGCCGACGCCGCACCGGACCAGCGGTGCAGCAGTGCCGCGCGACCGGTGCCCGCGCAGCATCGACGGTGTGCACCGCACGACCGCGGCAGGAGCGATGATGACCGACACCCGACCCGACCCGGAACCCCACACCGACACCCGACCCGATCCGGAACCCCACGCAGACACCCGGTCCGACCCGGAACCCCACACCGACACCCGGTCCGACTACGACGCGACGCGCTTCCGCGAGGTGTTCGAGGGCAGCTTCACCTACGCGAACGGCTTCGCCCGCAACACCCACCGCTTCGCCGGCCGACCCGCGCTGCGCGAGCCGGGGACGGACCGCTCGTGGACCTACGCCGAGCTCGGCGACACCGTCGACCGGATCGCCGGGTGGCTCATCCGGCACGGTGGCGGACGGGGTTCCGTCGTGATGGTCGAGCTGTTCAACACACCCGAGTTCGCGATGCTCTACCTGGCCTGCCACCGCATCGGCGCCGTGTTCTCGCCGACGAACTTCCGGCTCGCCCCCGACGAGGTCGCGTTCATCATCGAGGACTCCGCGCCCGCCGTCCTCGTGCACGACACCGAGCGGACGAGTGCGGTCGCCGCCGCGATCGAGTCCTCGCCGCACCGGCCGGACCACGTCGTCCCGGTCGGCGGCGACCACGACCGGTTCGCCGAGCTGCTCGCGTCCGATCCCGTCTCCCCCGAGGAACTCGCGGCGATCGGCCCGCGCAGCACCTACGACGAGTCCACCCGGCTCTACACCTCGGGCACCACCGGTCGGCCGAAGCCCGTCCCGCTGCCGAGCCTGGTCGAGGTGCTCAGCGCGCACGACGTGGTCATGCACTTCCCGCTCAGTCCGTTCGACAAGACGCTCAACATGTCACCGCTGTTCCACCGTGGCGGCCTGTACTCCGGCGGCCCGAACCCGGTGTTCTACGTCGGCGCGGAACTCACGACGCTGCGGCACTTCGACGCCGACCGGGTGCTCGACCTGGTCGAGTCCGAGCGCCTGACGTTCCTGATCGGGGCCCCGCCGAACCTGGTGCAGCTCGCCGACGCGCAGGAACGCCGGGCGCGGGACCTGTCGAGCCTCAACGGCATCGTCACGATGGGCGCACCGCTCGACCGCGCCGCGGCACTGCGGTACCAGGAGCTGCTGTCGCCCCGGATCTTCAACGGCTACGGCACCACCGAGACCTTCTGGAACACGTTCCTGCGCCCCGAGGACTTCCCGGACGGCGCCGGTTCCACCGGTCGCGCATCGACCGACGACGACGTCGCCGTCGTCCGCGTGCACGAGGACCGTCTGGCCGACCCCACCGACACGGTGGCGAAGGACGGCACCGAGATCGGCGAGTTCGCCGTCCGCACCGTGAAGTCCGGCTACTCGTACCGGAACCCCGGGCTCGAGGCCGAGAAGTTCGCGAACGGCTGGTTCTACCCGGGCGACCTCGCCACGTGGGACGAGCACGAGCGGGTGACGATCGTGGGCCGCAAGGACGACATGGTCATCTCCGGCGGCGAGAACGTGCACCCCGTCCAGGTCGAGGCGGTGCTGCAGGAGCACCCCGGGGTCGCCGACTCCATCGTGGTGGGCGTGCCGGACCCGCGGTGGGGCGAGGTCGTCACCGCGTACGTCGTCCGTGCCGGCGACCGGCTGCCGACCGACGACGCCGAGGCAGCGGCCGTGCTCGAGGAGTGGACCGGCTCCCACCCGGGCCTCGCCCGGTACAAGCGCCCGCGGCGGTACCGCTTCGTCACGGACGTCCCCTACAACGCCACCGGCAAGAAGGTGCACTACCTGGCGAAGGACACGGCCGCGGCGGACCAGGCAGCGGGCCGGCTGATCGAGCCGTAGCGGGCCCGGTATCCCGCCGGTGACGGCCTGGAGGCCCGTGGCGGCGCCGCCACGGGCCTCCCGTCCGTCAGCTGGTCGCGTCCACCGCGCGCCGGGGCGCGTTGCGGGCGAAGAGGCCGGGCAGGAGCCCGCCGATCTTCGTCCCGATGCACAGGCTGACGAAGGTCGCGAGCGGGGTCGCGAGCGCCTCGGGATCGAAGGTGGCCACCGCCACCAGCCCGACCGTCCCCGGCACGAGCAGCAGGAACGCCGGGAAGAACGACACCGTCGCCGGGATCGCCGGCACGAGCCGCTCGAGCAACCGGGTCGCGACGAACAGCAGCGCCGCTGCGGCGCCGGTCGCGACGACACTGCCCCAGAGCGGCGTCGTCGTGCTCACCACGGCGTAGGCGGTGACCATGACCGCCACCGACACGAGCGTCAGGCGCCACCCGGACCGGAACACCAGACCGAGCCCGACCGCGAGCACCACGACGGCCACCCACGACACCCAGTACGCGGGCACGGACTCCCAGCCGGCCAGGTCGGTGCCGACCCCCGCGACCTCACCGACGAGCGCGGCCGACGACGGGTCGACGTGCAACCCGGTCAGGGCGCTGCCGGACGCGATGCCGGCGGCCATGAAGCCGAGCATGATGAGCCCCTGCACCAGTCGCGACGACCCGGTGACGATGTCGGCGGCGGTGAGTTCGAGCAAGGCGTTGGTGATGAGCGCGCCCGGGACGAACACCGCCACCGGGGCGCAGACCGCGAAGAGCGGGACCTGCTCGAACCCGGTGCCCGCGGCGACCAGGCCGACGATCGCCGTCGACACGAACGCGGCCAGGAACGGGATGATCGCCACGGCTTCGCGGAAGCGCCGGAGGACCAGTCCGATCACGCCGACCAGGCCGCCGACGACGAGCGCCAGGACGATCGCCCACCAGGGGCAGCGGAAGACGACGGCCAGGCCGGCCGAGGTCAGGGCGTTGCCGAGGATCCACGGCAGCGCGGGCGGTGGGACGGTGCCGGCCCGGATGGCCCGGACGCGGGCGGGGATCTCGGCGAGGGCGATGGAGCCGCTCTCGAGCCCGAGCACGACGCGGTTGGCGCGGGCGGCCTGGCGGGACGACAGTTCGACGCCCTCGGCGTTGACGATGGTGGCGGCGCCCGTCGAGACCTCGCTCACCATCACCAGGGCGGGCAGGACGCCGATCGCGAGCGTCGGTCCGACCCCGGCGGCGTCCCGGGCCTTCTCGAGCGCCGACCGGACGTCGGTGACGGAGCTGCCGGCGTCCAGGAGCAGGGCTCCGAGGGTGCCGAGGAGCATGCCGACCGGGACGCTCTCGCCGTCGACGACCTCGACGTGGGCCTCCGGTCGGCGGAGGGCGTTCTGCAGGTTGGCGAGTGCGCTTCCGAGTCCGACCACGATCGTCGATGCTACTGGGCGGCGAGCCGGTCGTGCAGTCGCGCCGTCTTCGCGGGAAGGCGACGGTCCGCGGGCCGGGAGGCACGTGGCGGGCCGGTCCCGCGCCTCCAGTCCGATGCCCAGGGCGACCCGATCCCACCGTCGAAGCGACAGATGGCAGGACCATCGCTCGGACTGTGCGGCCGGAGCGACAGAACGACGCGAACTGTTCGCAGAGTTCTGTCGCTTTCGCAGCGGCACGCGGCGGGCGCCGCGGCAGAGCCTCGGCGGTACCCCCGGTGGGACTCGAACCCACAACTCAGCGATTTTAAGTCGCGTGCCTCTACCGATTGGGCCACGGGGGCGGGCCGCAACAGCCTACCGATGCACGAAGGCGGCCACCCTTCGCAGGTGACCGCCTTCGTGACGAGTGGTGCTACTTGGCGTCGGCCGGGGCCGTCACCGGCTCGGGGGCGTTGGAGACGTCCTTCGCGGGCTCGCCGTAGACGGGACCGGCGGCACCGGCGACCTTGCCCTCTTCCGGAGCCGGTGCTGCGGCGGGCGCGGCCGGGGCCTCGGCGGCGGGCTTCGGACGGGACGCGAACGCCTCGAACGCGGCGCGCGGGGTCTCGCGGTCGTCGAGCGACACGATGTCGCGGCCCAGGAAGAAGCCACCGACCCAGTCGCCGATGACGCGCCACTTGCGCTCCCACGACGGCATGGCCAGGCCGTGGTAGCCGCGGTGCGCGCCCCAGGCCAGGAAGCCCTTCATGGCGAACTTGCCGGACTGGAACACACCGGTGCCGAGGCCGAGACCCGCGACGGCACCGAGGTTCTCGTGCTTGTAGTCGGTCGTCGCCTCGCCACGGATGGTCGCGACGACGTTCTTCGCGAGCTGCTTGGCCTGGCGCACGGCGTGCTGGGCGTTCGGCACGCAGAACCCGCCGACACCCCCACCGGTCAGGTCCGGCACGGCTGCGACGTCGCCGCAGGCCCATGCGTCGGCGATCACGCCGTTGTCGTCGACCACGCGCAGGTCGGGCTGGACGCGGATGCGGCCACGCTGCTCGAGCGGGAAGTCGGTGCCCTTGACCATCGGGTTCGCCATGACGCCGGCGGTCCAGATGATGAGGTCGGACGGGATCGTCTCGATCGCGCCGTCGCTCGTCTTGAGCTCGCAGACGCCACCCACGGCCGAGGCCAGCTGGGTCTCGAGGTGCACGGTCGCGCCACGCTCGGCGAGGTTCTTGAGCACCCAGTGCGAGGTCTCGAGCGAGACCTCGGGCATGATGCGGCCCATCGCCTCGACCAGGTGGAAGTGCGTGTCGTCGAAGGACAGCTGCGGGTGGCTCTTCAGCAGGTCGGTGACGAAGGAGCGGAGCTCGGCGAACACCTCGATGCCGGCGAAGCCACCACCGACGACGACGACGGTGAGCAGGCGGTCGCGCTCGGGACCGGCCGGCAGGTTCGCCGCCTTGTGGAAGTTGCTGAGGATGCGGTCACGGATCGACGCGGCTTCCTCGATGGTCTTCAGGCCGATGGCCTCGTCGGCGACGCCCGGGATCGGGAACGTTCGGGACACCGCGCCGGCGGTCATGACGATCTGGTCGTAGGACTCCTCCCACGCCTCGCCCTCGGTCGGGGTGATCGTCGCCGTCTTGGTGGCGTGGTCGACCTTGGTGACCTTCGCCGTGACGACGCGGGTCTTCTTGAGGTGACGACGGTGCGCGACGACCGCGTGACGCGGCTCGATGGAACCGGCGGCGACCTCGGGCAGGAACGGCTGGTACGTCATGTACGGCAGCGGGTCCACCATGACGACCTCGGCTTCGCCCTGGCGAAGGTGCTTCTCGAGCTTCCATGCGGTGTAGAAACCGGCGTAACCGCCGCCGACGACGAGGATCTTGGGCACGGGGGATGATCTCCTTGGATGGGGGTGTGCGGGAGTCGGGTCAGACTTCGCCGCCACCCGCCCCGACTCCAGCGTCTGCACCGTCATCATACGCCCGGCACTCACACCGGGAGGGCGACCAGTCCGCGCGCTCGAGCGCGAGGTCGCCGATGGGGTTGACGCCGGGTCCGGCGGCGAGGGCGTGGCCGACGAGGGCGTGCAGGCACTTCACGCGGGTGGGCATGCCACCGGCGCTGATGCCGTCGATCTCGTCGACGTGTTCGATCGACTCGCGATCGGCCAGGTAGGACTCGTGGGCCGCGCGGTACTGCGCGGCGACTTCGGGGTCCTCGAGCAGGGCTGCCAGCTCGGGCATCACCTGGTTGGCCTCGAGGGTGCTGACCGCAGCGGTGGCCGCGGGGTGGCACAGGTAGTAGAACGTCGGGAACGGGGTGCCGTTCGACAGCCGGGGCTTCGTGGAGACGACGGTGGGGTTGCCACAGACGCAGCGTGCCGCGATCCCGATGACGTCACGCGCCGGTCGGCCGAGCTGCGCCGACACGACCTGGACGTCGCGGTCGGAGGGCGGGTCGAAGGGAGGGGTCGTCACGGGAACGTGAGCCTACCGGAGAAGCGGAACCCCTCGCACCGTCGGGCCGGACGGCTCCGCGCCGCGCGGTTCGGACTACTTGCTGTCGCCCGTGCCGGAGACGTCGGGGGCGACGAGGTCGGCTGCCCGCTCGTCGGTGAGCCCGGACTGCAGCACCGACGAGAGCATGGCCTGCACCCAGTCGACCTTGGGCGTCTGCACCTTCGCGCTCACGGGGGTGCCGGAGTCGGTGGTGGGGGTCTTCTCGGTCCGCTTGTCCTCGGTACCCATCACGAGGTAGCTCTCCTCGCCCGGGTACACGTAGAGCAGCCGGTCACGAGCCTGCGCCTCGATGTACGCCGGGTCGTCCCAGCGTGCGACGTCCTTCTTCTTCTGCGTGACGTCGGCCTTCTGGCTCGCGACCTCCTGCTGCTGCTGGGCGATCTGCTCCTGCTGCTGGATGAGCGTCCGGAGCGACGGCGCGAGCACCACCACGAAGAGCACGATGATCGCGAGCATGAGCAAGCTGAACCCGGAGAAGTGGATCGAGCGGTACCAGGGCTGCGCGGGTGTGCTGCCGTCGGGCATCGCCACGGGGACGCGGCGGACGCGGGGCTTCTGGCTGGGCACGGTCCGACGATAACCCGGCACGGTCGGTCGGGCCGCCCGGCACGCGGCCGTTCGGCGCCCTCTCAGCGTCTCGCGTCCCACGGTGCTGCCCAGCAGAAGACGCCGTCGTCTCCTCGAGACGCCTCCGGATTCGGCGGCGTCTCACGGACTTCGCGGCGTCAGGCTGACACGACGGCGTCACGCCGACGGCGGGCGGGTCCGGGTCCGATCGAGGCAGCCGGGAGGCACGGCTCCGGCCCGTCCGTCCGCCCCGCACCCGGAGTGGTCACCACACACCGCCCGGCGCACGTCCGGTGGTCACGTCCTGTCGGCCGGGCCCGGGCCAGCCGACGACTCGCGACCACTCGACGCAGCGCGCGCGGCACGTCCCGACCGCTCGGCGCTCCGGGGCGGCACAGACGACGAGACGCCGCCCTCCTGGAGGAGGACGGCGTCTCGGTGGTGCGGGTACTGCTGAGCGACTGGTTACAGCGACGCGGCGCGCGGGAAGGCCGAGCGACCGGCGTACACCGCGGCGTCGCCGAGCTCTTCCTCGATGCGGAGCAGCTGGTTGTACTTCGCGACGCGGTCCGAGCGGGCCGGGGCGCCGGTCTTGATCTGACCACCGTCGACCGCGACCGCGATGTCCGCGATCGTGGTGTCCTCGGTCTCGCCGGAGCGGTGCGACAGGATCGAGGTCAGGCCGTGACGGTGCGCGAGCGAGACCGCGTCGAGCGTCTCGGTGAGCGTGCCGATCTGGTTGACCTTGACGAGGATCGAGTTCGCGGCCTTCTCGTCGATGCCCCGCTGCAGACGCTTCGGGTTGGTGACGAACAGGTCGTCGCCGACGATCTGGACCTTGTCGCCGAGCTCGGCGGTCAGGTGCGACCAGCCCTCCCAGTCGTCCTCGGCCAGCGGGTCCTCGATGGTGACGAGGGGGTAGTTCGCGACGAGCTCGGCGAAGTAGGAGGTGAACTCCTGGCTCGAGAGCTGCTTGCCCTCGAACTGGTACTTGCCGTCCGAGAAGAACTCAGTGGACGCGACGTCGAGGCCGACGGCGATGTCCTTGCCGGGCGTGTAGCCGGCCTTCTCGATCGCGGTGAGCAGGAAGTCGAGCGCCGCGCGGTTCGACGCGAGCTCCGGCGCGAAGCCGCCCTCGTCGCCGAGGCCGGTGGCCAGGCCCTGCTTCTTCAGCTCGCCCTTGAGGGCGTGGTAGGTCTCGACGCCCCAGCGGAGTGCCTCGGAGAAGGACTCGGCGCCGTAGGGCACCAGGAAGAACTCCTGGATGTCGACGTTGGTGTCCGCGTGGGCACCACCGTTGACGACGTTCATCAGCGGGACGGGCAGCGTGTGCGCGTTCGGGCCGCCGAGGTAGCGGAAGAGCGGCAGGTCGACCGAGTCGGCTGCGGCACGGGCCACGGCGAGCGAGGCGCCGAGGATCGCGTTCGCGCCGAGGCGGGACTTGTTCTCGGTGCCGTCGAGCTCGATGAGCGCGGCGTCGACGAGGCGCTGGTCGGTGGCGTCGAAGCCCTCGAGCGCCGGGCCGATCTCGTCGAGGACGGCGTCGACGGCCTTGAGGACGCCCTTGCCGCCGTAGCGCGAGGCGTCGCCGTCGCGCAGCTCGTACGCCTCGAACGCGCCGGTGGATGCACCGGACGGGACGAGCGCGCGGGACACGACGCCGTCGTCGAGGAGGACCTCGACCTCGACCGTCGGGTTGCCTCGGGAATCGAGGACTTCGCGTGCGCCTACGGCATCGATCAGGGCCACGGGGTACTCCCTACACATTGGTTGTGGTGATTGCGGTGTCGATCCTAGCGAGCGGAGGTGAACACGACGTCGGCCGTGACGCCCCGCTGTGGACGAGTCCGTGCTGGAACGAGGACTGGGTGCTCAGTCGAGCGGGCGGAACTCGACGCCCTCGAGCGACGCGGTGTCCGCCGAGACGGTCGCGAACGCCGTGAAGCCCTGGGCAGCGAGGCCGGCGAGCAGGTTCTTGGTGTTCTTCGTGCGGCGCTCGAGCCGGACGCGTCGGTGGGACGCCAGCGCCTCGGTCTTCAGCGCGGCGAGCCGGACCGGGTCGACGTCCTTGTCGTACACGAGCACGACGGCGTCGGCCTCGGCGGACTCCGGGAGGGTCACGAGGTCGACGAGCCGCTCGAACCCGAGCGAGAACCCGACCGCGGGGACGTCCTGCCCGAGGAACCGGCCGATCATGCCGTCGTACCGGCCGCCGCCACCGAGGCTGTAGCCGAAGTCGGGGTGCGCGACCTCGAAGATCGTGCCCGTGTAGTAGCCCATGCCGCGCACGAGCGTCGGGTCGAAGCGCAGGTCCACCCCGGGCAGCGCCTCGCGCAGGCGGAGCAGGTCGGCGAAGGCCTCGGCGTCGAGCCACGGCGCCCCCTCGACCGACGTCCAGTCGGCGGCCTCGAGCGCGCGGATGGTGTCCTCGAGCCCGGGCAGGTCGGCACCCACGGTGCTGCGGAGCTCCGCCGCGACGCCGTCCGCACCGATCTTGTCGAGCTTGTCGATCGTGATGAGCGCGCGGTCCGCGGCGGCCGGCTCGGTGATCCCCCACGACGCGAGGAGCGCCAGCAGGATCCGGCGGTCGTTGATCCGGATCGTCGTGCCGCGGACCCCGAGGGCGTCGAGGGCCGCGGTCGTCGCGCGGATGAGCTCGATCTCGGCGAGCTGCCCGGGCTCCCCCAGGATGTCGATGTCGCACTGCACGAACTGGCGGTAGCGGCCCTTCTGCGGGCGCTCGGCACGCCAGACCGGCGCGATCTGCACGGATCGGAACACCGACGGCAGCTCCGCACGGTGCGAGGCGTAGAACCGGGCGAGCGGGACCGTCAGGTCGAACCGGAGACCGAGGTCGGCGAGGTCCAGCGGCGCTTCGGCCGCCTGCAGGTCCTCGGTGGTGAGGCCGCGCTTCATCACCGCGAACGCCAGCTTCTCGTTGTCGCCGCCGAGCCCGGAGTGCAGCCGCGCAGCATCCTCCACCACCGGGGTCTCGATCTCGTCGAAACCGTGCCGCGAGTAGACGTCCCGCACGACACCGAGCACGTGCTCGCGCCGGGCCTTGTCCGCCGGGAGGAAGTCACGCATGCCACGGGGTGCCGTCACGGTCGTTGCCATGCGGTCAATTCTGGCAGACGGGCGTCTCCGGCTTGCGCGCCTGCCGACCCACTGGCATACTGCATGCAGAACCTCGGTCCGGATCGTGCCTGATCCACGCTCCGGACCGATTCGCGGGGCGACGTGCTGCAGTGCGTCCCGCGGTTCGAGCGGGCTTCCCTGTCGGCCCCTCTCCCTGGTGGAGCCGACGCCCGCTCACGGGCGCCCTCTCTTTTTCGGGTTGGGAGGGCGCCCGTTCTCCCCTGCCCGGAGCGTTCTCCCGACCGGGGATCACTCCACGGCCCGACCGGCCTCCTCCAGCGCCGCCACCGCGGCCCGCAGACTCGCGACCGGGTCCACCCCGCGTCCTGCCGCAGCCGCGACCTCGCCGAGCACCGCTCGCCCCCACTCGGCGTCGACCGCCCCCACCCCGTCGTCCGCAGCCGGCGCTGCGGACGCACCACGGGCCTCCAGGCCGACGCCGGAACCGGAGCCGGCACCGAACCCGGCCCCGGCCCCGGCCTCGGCCTCGGCCCCAGCCCCGACGACGGACGCGACGACCGCGTCGGCGTCCCCACGTTCCTCCAGGCGTTCCAGCAGCTTCACCGCGCGCTCCAGCGGCGGCATCGCCCGCGGCACCCCGTCGAACGCACTCCGCCGGCTCGCCTTCTCGGCCGCCTTGGCCGCACGCCAGACCCGCACGACGTCCTCGACGGTGTCCGCCGTCTCGTCGCCGAACACGTGCGGGTGCCGCCTGGTCATCTTGTCCCGGACCCCGGCGGCGACGTCCTCGAGGGTGAAGTCCCCCGCGCGGGCAGCGATCCCCGCGTGCAGGACCACCTGGTAGAGCAGGTCGCCGAGTTCCTCGCGGACGTCGTCCGGGTCGCCGTCGTCGATGGCGTCGACGAGTTCGTACGACTCCTCGACGGCGTAGCGGGCAAGCGAGGCGTGGGTCTGCGCCCGGTTCCAGACGCACCCGCCGTCCTCGGCGAGCAGGCGGTCGACGACGGTCACGAGGTCCGGTACGGCGGTCATCAGGTCATCGTGCCACCCGCGTAGACTGGTCGTGGTGTGTCGGGAAGTCTGGTCGACGGACACTCACCCGACCCCTCGAGACGGAGATCCATGTCGTCCCTCGTCCGCTCCCCCCGCTTCAGCGCCATCGCGCTCCTCACCGCCGCCGTGCTCGGCCTGGTCGTGGCGAACTCCCCGATCGGCCCCGGCCTCGAACGGCTGCTCGACGCGCACCTGCCGCTCGGTGCCCTCGGCCTCGACCTGTCGATCGCGCACTGGATCAGCGACGGGCTGCTCGCGGTCTTCTTCCTGCTCGTCGCGATCGAGCTCAAGCAGGAACTCGTCGACGGCGAGCTGTCGAACCCCAAGACCGCGATCATCCCCGCCATCGCGGCGGTCGGCGGCGTGCTCGTCCCGGCCGGCATCTTCCTGCTCGTCACCGCGGGCACGCAGTACACGCACGGTTGGCCGATCCCGACGGCGACGGACATCGCGTTCGCGCTCGGGGTGCTCGCCATGTTCGGTCGCGGGCTGCCGAGCGGCATCCGGGTGTTCCTGCTCGCGCTGGCCGTGCTCGACGACCTCATCGCGATCATCATCATCGCCGTGGTGTTCGCGCACGACACCGACTTCCTGGCCCTCGCGGGCGCTGTCGTCACCCTCGCGGTGTTCTGGCTGCTCGGCCGGATGCTCCGTCCGGGGCGCAGCGGGCAGACGTTGATCATCGTGGCGATGGTCGTGGTCGGGCTCCTGACCTGGTGGCTCGTCTACCACTCCGGTGTGCACGCCACCATCGCCGGCGTCGCCCTCGGGCTCGTGCTGCCCCGCCGCCCGGGCCACACCCTGCACGAGAACGTCGAGCCGTGGTCGAACGCCATCGTGCTGCCGGTGTTCGCGTTCGCGTCGGCTGCCGTCATCATCCCCTCGGTCGGCATCAGCGAGCTCTCCCCCACGTTCTGGGCGGTCGTCCTCGCGCTGCCGGTCGGCAAGGTGATCGGCATCACGCTGTTCGGCACGATCGCCACGCGGATCTTCCGCTCGCCCGGCCGCTCGTCGCTGTCGTTCTTCTCGATCATCACCGTCGGCGTGCTCGGCGGCATCGGGTTCACGGTGTCCCTGCTCATGAACGAGCTGGCGTTCGCCCGCAACGAGGAGATCCTCGACGAGGGCGTCCTCGCCGTGCTCGTCGGCTCGGGCATCGCCATCGTCGCGTCGGCGGTCGTCGTCACCCTGCGAGCGCGGGCGTACCGCGCGCGCCGCGAGCTGTCCGAGGCCGAGGACACCGAGTAGCGGGTCGCGGGCCGGGGTTCACACCCGTTCCGCGACAGGGCACGCGTCGTTCGACGCGTGGATCGTCGCGAACGGCGCGCGCGCTGTGGACGTGGCCACGGACGGCCTGGAGGCACGGTGCGGGCCCGCACCGTGCCTCCTGTCCGTCTCCGCTCGCGTCTACGCGGCCGGCGCCTCTGCGGGGGTCGTCGCCCCGTAGACGGCGGTGAGGATGCTCTCCACCCACTGGATGAGGGCATCGTCCGGCAGCGCCTGGTCGTGCGGACGCGGCATCGGGATGCTCGTCGCGTTCTGCTGCGGGAACCAGCGCGCACCCGGGAACATGCGCTTCAGGCGCACCTGCGACGAGTCGGCGAGTTCCTTGCCGGCGACCCGCAGGTTCGAGCCCATCACCACGACGTCGGACAGGCCGACCTGCTGCGCCATACGACGGAGGCGGGAGACCTCGAGCAGGGTCTGAACAGCCTGCGGCGGCTGCCCGTAGCGGTCGGTGAGCTCGTCGAGCACCATGTCGATCGCGTTCGGCTGCGCCGTCGGGGCCGAGGCCGCCGACAGCTTCTGGTACGCCTCGAGCCGGAGTCGCTCGGACTCGACGTAGTCCTCGGGGATGTGCGCGTCGACGGGGATCTCGAGCCGGAGCTCGGTCTGCCCCTCGGCGACGTCGCCACGGAACTGCGACACCGCCTCGCCGATCATCCGCAGGTACAGGTCGAACCCGACGCCCGCGATGTGGCCGGACTGCTCCCCGCCGAGCAGGTTGCCGGCCCCGCGGATCTCGAGGTCCTTCATGGCGACCTGCATGCCCGCGCCGAGCTCGTTGTTCGCGGCGATGGTCTCGAGGCGGTCCTGGGCGGTCTCGGAGAGCGGCTTGTCGGAGTCGTAGAGGAAGTACGCGTACCCGCGCTCCCGCCCACGGCCGACACGACCGCGCAGCTGGTGCAGCTGCGACAGGCCGTACTTGTCCGCCTTGTCGATGATGAGCGTGTTCGCGTTCGCGATGTCCAGGCCGGTCTCGATGATCGTCGTCGAGACGAGGACGTCGAAGCGGCGCTCCCAGAAGTCGACCATGACCTGCTCGAGGGCGGTCTCCGACATCTGCCCGTGCGCCACGGCGATGCGGGCGTCCGGCACGATCTCGGCCAGGTGCGCTGCGACCGACTGGATGTCCTTCACGCGGTTGTGCACGTAGAACACCTGGCCCTCGCGCAGCAGCTCGCGGCGGATCGCCGCCGCCACCTGCAGGTCGGACTGCGGGCCGACGAAGGTCAGGATCGGGTGGCGGTCCTCGGGCGGGGTGGCCAGGGTCGACATCTCGCGGATGCCCGTGACCGCCATCTCGAGCGAGCGCGGGATCGGGGTCGCCGACATCGCCAGGACGTCGACGTTCGTCTTGAACTTCTTGAGCTGGTCCTTGTGCTCGACCCCGAACCGCTGTTCCTCGTCGATGATGACGAGCCCGACGTCCTTGAAGGTGATGCCCTGCGACAGGATCCGGTGGGTCGCGATGACGATGTCGACCGTGCCGTCGGCGAGCCCGGCGATCGTCTCCTTCGACTCCTTCTCGGTCTGGAACCGGCTCAGGGCGCGCAGGTGCACGGGAAACCCGGCGAAGCGCTCCTGGAACGTCTCCATGTGCTGGCGGACGAGCAGGGTCGTCGGGACGAGCATGACGACCTGCTTGCCGTCCTGCACGGCCTTGAACGCGGCACGGATCGCGACCTCGGTCTTGCCGTAGCCGACGTCACCGGACAGCAGGCGGTCCATCGGGATCGGGCGTTCCATGTCGCGCTTGATCTCGTCGATCGTGGTGAGCTGGTCGGCGGTCTCGGCGAACGGGAACGCCTCTTCCAGCTCGCGCTGCCACGGGGTGTCCGGGCCGAACGCGTGCCCCTTCGACGCCATCCGCGCCGAGTACAGCTTCACCAGGTCGACGGCGATGTCGCGGACGGCCTTGCGGGCCTTCGACTTGGCGGCGGACCAGTCCGAGCCGCCCATCTTCGACAGGGTCGGGGACTCGCCACCGACGTACCGCGACAGCTGGTCGAGCTGGTCGGTCGGCACGAAGAGCTTGTCGCCCGGGTAGTTGCGCTTCGACGGCGCGTACTCGAGCACGAGGTACTCGCGCTGCGTCTTCACGGCGTTGCGGCCGCCGCTGGAGACCTCGCGGCTGACGAGCTCGACGAACTTGCCGATGCCGTGGGTCGCGTGCACGACGACGTCGCCCGGCTTGAGCTGCAGCGGGTCGACGACGTTCTTGCGGCGGCTCGCGAGCTTCTTGACGGTGCGGGCGCCCTGCTGGACGCTGCGGCCGTAGAACTCCGCCTCGCTCAGGACCGCGATGCGGGGGTCGGGGATCGCGAAGCCGTGCTCGACGGTCGCGGTCGTCACGACGGCGAACCCCGGCTCGGGCGGCGCGTCGACCGCTGCGGCACGGGCGGCGACCCCGGCGTCGGCGAGCACCTGCACCGCACGCTCGACGAGGCCCTGGCCCTGCGCGGTCACCACGACGGCCCACCCGTCGTCGGTCAGCGACTTGACGTGCGCGATCGCCCCGTCGGCGCTGCCGGCGAAGCTCGGCACCGCCTCGGCCCGGACGCGGATGTACTCGCCGGCCTCGGCAGCGGCCTCGGCGTCGGTGAGGACGCGCTCGGTGTCCCCTTCGTCGAGGCCGGAGTCGAACGGCGACACCGTCCACCAGGTGCGCTGCCCGCGGGTGTTCTTGAGCTGCTGCACGGTCAGGAAGTTGCCCGCGTCGAGGTCGATCGGGGCCTGGGCACCGGCGACCGCTGCACTCCAGGCCGCCTGCAGGAACTCGGTGTTCGTCTCGGCGAGGCTGTTCGCGCGGCCGTTCACCCGCTCGGGCGAGAACACCGCGACGGTGGCGTCGTCCGGCAGGTAGGAGGTCATCGGCACGAGGTCCTGCACGAGTGCCGGAGCGAGGGACTCCATGCCCTCGACCGGGATGCCCTCGGCGATCTTCGCGAGCATCTGGGACAGGTTCGGGAACTCGTGCAGCATCTCGCGCGCCCGCTGCCGGACGTCGTCGCTGAGCAGGAGTTCGCGCGAGGCGGTGAGCTCGACCGAGCCGAGGTCGTCCTCTGTCGTGCGCTGGTCGGCGACGGAGAACGCCTTGATCGCCTCGATCTCGTCACCGAAGAAGTCGACGCGTGCCGGGTGGTCGGCCGTCGGCGGGAAGACGTCGAGGATGCCACCGCGCACCGCGAACTCACCACGGCGGGTGACGAGGTCGACGCGGGAGTAGGCGAGGTCCACCAGCTGGGACGCGATCGCCGCCAGGTCGTTGCCCCGCGAGTCGGTCCGCAGCACCACCGGCGCCAGGGACGTCAGGTTGCTCGCGATCGGCTGCAGCGCGGCGCGGACGCTCGCGACGACGATGGTCTGGCGACGCTCGGTCGGGTCCGCCGCCTGCCACGCCGCGAGCTTCCGGAGCGTCGCGATGCGGGTGCCGACGGTCTGCGCACTCGGGCTGAGGCGTTCGTGCGGCAGGGTCTCCCACGCCGGGAACTCGAGCACGTCGGCGTCGGGGACGTAGCTGCCGAACGCTTCGCGGACCGCCTCGGCTTCACGCCCGGTCGCCGTGATGACGAGGACGCACTGCGGACCGTTGCGCTCGGCGAGCAGCGCGCCGAGCAGCGGCACGCGCAGGCCGTCCACGACGGAGAAGTCGGCGTCGCGCGGTGCGGCGCGCAGCACGCGATCGAAGGCGGAGGCGCGCGAGAGCGCAGGGATGATGCCCGAGATCGTCACTCAGGAGATGGTACCGGCCGCCACCGACACCGGCCGCGACGTGCGCGACGGGCGAACAGTGCCGAGTGTTCAGGACGGAGCGTGCACGCGCTGCTGTGCGGCGAGCAGCCCGACCTCGGCGATCGCCTGTACCGCGTCCGCGGCGTCGGCCAGCAGGATCGGCAGCGTCTTCTTCTCGGCTGCGGAGAAGTCACGCAGCACGTAGTCGGCCGGGTCCTGCCGACCGGGGGGACGCCCGATGCCGACCCGGACGCGCATGAACTCGTTCGTGCCGGTGGCCTTGATGATGTCGCGCAGCCCGTTGTGCCCGCCGTGCCCGCCACTGCCCTTCAGGCGGACGGTGTCGAACGGCAGGTCGAGCTCGTCGTGCACGACGACGAGGTCGGCCGGGGTGGCGCTGTAGAACCCGAGCACCGAGGAGACCGGCCCGCCCGAGGTGTTCATGAACGACCCGGGCTTCGCCAGCACGAGTCGTGTGCCGCCGGGCACCAGGCGCCCCTCGGCGACCTGGTTCGGCGTCTTGTGCTTCTTGAACGTCGCTCCCATGCGGGAGGCGAGTTCGTCGAGGACCATCTGGCCGACGTTGTGGCGGTTGCCGGCGTAGTCGGGCCCGGGGTTCCCGAGCCCGACCACCACGAGGATGTGATCCGTCACAGCGTCGACCAGATGTCTTCGAAGGGGTGTTACTCGGAGTCCGCGGCGCCTTCGGCACCCGACTCGGCGCCGGCCTCGGCCGAGGCCTCGTCCGCAGCGTCGTCGTCAGCGGTGCCACGCGGGGTGACGATCGCGACGACCAGCGCCTCGGGGTCGGTCTCGAGCTCGGCGCCCTCGGGGAGCTCGAGCTGCGCGGCGTGGATCTGCACGCCGTCCTCGAGGCCCTCGACGTTCACGGAGACGTGCTCCGGGATGTCGGTGGCGAGCACGAGCAGCGAGATCGTGTTGAGGTCCTGCACGTGGATGGTGCCGGAGAAGGACTCGCCCTCGATGACGACGGGCACGTCGACCGTGACCTTCTCGCCGCGGCGGAGGACCACGAGGTCGATGTGCTCGATGATCTGGCGCACCGGGTCACGCTGGACGTCCTTGACGAGGGCGAGCTGCGCAGCACCCTCGATGTCGAGGTCGACGACCGCGTTGGCGGTACGGACGAGCAGCATGGTCTCGTGACCGGGCAGCGAGATGTGCTTCGGCTCGGTGCCGTGGCCGTAGACGACCGCGGGGATCTTGTCGGCCGCGCGGAGCTTGCGAGCAGCGCCCTTGCCGAACTTGGTGCGGACTTCCGCTGCGAGCTTGGTGTAGTCGGCCATGGTGCCTCCTGGTGTCGGGGACGACGCCGGGGTGCCGGCATCGTGGGGGTCTGTGGTGTTGCAACTCGAACGCGTGCACGCGTGAGGAACGATCCCAGGGTCTTGCCGGGTATCCCACCGCGTCGATCACGGCCGCGCGTACGCAGCCCTCGCCGAAGTCAGGGACTGAGTCTAGCAGGGCCGTCCGGGCGTGTCGCGCGTCACGATCCGGACGCACACCGGGACGGACGGGAGGCCCGTGGCGGTCCTGCCACGGGCCTCCCGTCCGTCGTCCCCACGCGGCGCGCGCGGGGCGCTCCCCCCACGACCGCTCCCCGCGACCGCCGCGTCAGTCGACGACCGTCGGTGCTGCCGGCGCGAGCCGCGCGATCACCCGGTCGAGGCGGGCGTCCACCTGCGGCTGCCGCGTCGAACCCTTCCGGAGCACGGCCGCGTCGGTCGCGGTGACGTGCAGCAGCCGTTCCCACTCCGCCGCGTACAGCGCGCTGCGGTAGCCGGATGACTCCTGGCACGCGACGTCCCGTTCGGCGACGGCGACCTCGGCCTTCCCCGGATCGTCCGAGAACAGGACGACATGGTCGCCGTCACGGGCGCTGACGTGCATCGAGGGGGTCGGCATGCCCTCCGGACCCTCCGGCAGGTCCGGCACACCGGACGGCGCCATGCAGGTGCGCCACCCGGCCGCGGCCGTGCGGACCGGGTCGTCCTGGCGTGCGTCCAGCGCCGCCAGGTACGTCAGGTGCTGGGCCAGTTCGGACGCGGTCTGCTCGGTGCCGCGCAGCGTGGTGCCGAGCGTCTTCCGGGCTGCCTTCCAGCAGCGGGCGGCCACGTCGTCCGGGAGCGCGGCGAACGCGGCCTGGCGGTCCGGGTCGTACCCCCACTTCCGCAGGCCCTCCTGGTTCGCACCGGCGGCGGACGGCCCGTGGTAGCCGCGGGCCTCGGCGAGCGCCGTGGTGAGGGGCCGGGTGGTCGCGAGTGCGGGTGCGGGGTTCGCCCGGGCGGCGGTGTCGGCCGCGTCGTCGTCGGCCTGCAGCCCGGCCGCGGTCGCCCAGGGAGCCGGGTCGTCGATGCCGGCCTTCCGCAGGCAGGGCTCGGCCACGAGGTCCTCCGCGTACGTGGTCTTCGACGAGGCCGGTGCGACGAAGGCGTCGAGCGGCATCGCCCACGCCGTGCTGTCCTGTTCGACGGTGGGTGCGACCGCGACGTCGGCACGCTCGGGCAGGCCGTGGACGACGGCGGTGGCCAGTCCGGCGAGGACGACGACGAGGGTGCCGGTCTTCGCGACGCGGTTCGTGATCTGCATGGTTCCCCCTAGGCGCGGACGAGGCCGCGTTCGTGTGCGGTGATGACGACCTGGATCCGGTTCCGGAGTCCGAGCTTCGTCAGGACGGCGCGGACGTGGGTCTTCACGGTGGCGGCACTCAGGAAGACCGACTCGGCGATCTCGGCGTTGCTGAGCCCCTTCGCGACGAGCAGGAAGACCTCGCGCTCGCGGGCAGTCAACGCGTCGAGGACCTCGTCGCGCCGATCGGTGACGGCCGGGGTGCCCTGGGCGCGCAGCAGGTCCAGCGCCTCGGCTTCGGTCGGGGCCGGTCGGCCCGCGTGCACGTCGCGGATGGTCGCGGTGACGACGTCGGGCAGGGCGTCCTTCGTCAGGAACGCGGCGGCTCCGGCGCGGAGTGCTGCGAGGACGGCGTCGTCGCGGCGGATGGTCGTGAGCGCGACGACCCGCGGGCGGTCCTGGGTGGAGGCAGCGAGCCGCGTCAGGGTCTCGATGCCGTTCATGACCGGCATCCGCAGGTCGAGCAGCAGCACGTCGGGGTGTTCGGCGGCGCAGAGCTCGAGGGCGGCGGCACCGTCGCCGGCGGTCCCGACGCAGGTCATGTCGTCCTGGGCATCGACGAGCATCTGCATCCCGGTGGCGAACAGCCGCTGGTCGTCGGCGACGGCGACGCGGACGGCGCTCATCGGACGTGCTCCGGCTGGACGGCCTCGGTGTCGGTGCCGGCCTCGGTGTCCGTGTCGGTGTCCGCCGTCGCCGTGGTCGGCACCGCGGCGGTCGTCGGCAGCCACGCGGTGACGACCCACTCGTCCGGGGTGTCGCCGGCACCGGCACGCAGCCAGCCGCCGGCCAGTCGGGCACGCTCCTGCATCCCGGCGACACCGGACCCGACACCGTCGAGCTCGACGAGGGGTTCGGTCCCCCGTGACGTCACGACGACGCCGAGCCCCGGGCCGCGCCAGTCCAGCGCCACCCGGGCCGTCGCTGTCCGGCCCTGGTGCTTCAGCACGTTCGTCAGGCTCTCCTGCACGATCCGGTGGACCGCGCTGGCGCTGCCCGCGGACAGCAACCCAGCGCCGTGCTCCTCGAACGTCGCGGTCATCCCGAGCTCCCGCATGTCCTCGACCAGGTCGGGGACGTCGAGCAGCCCGTGACGGTCGGCGTCGTCGCTCGCCTGGATGCGTTCCACCAGGGCCCGGACGTCCCCCAGCGCCGAGCGGCTCACGTCGGCGATGTCCTGCAGCGCCCGGGCGGCGTGTTCGTCCCGCACGGCGATGGCCGCGGCACCCTGGGCCTGGGACACGACGACGGCCAGTGAGTGGGCGAGCGAGTCGTGCACGTCGCGGGCGATCCGCGCGCGGTCCTGCTCGGCCCGGAGTTCGGTGGTGGTCACCTCGGTGCGGCGTTGAGCCTCGACCACCCGGACCCGGGCGAGGCCGATCCGCCACGCGGCACCGATGGCCACGCCGACCGCCCAGGCGACACCGCTGACCCCGACGAACGCGAAGGTGATCGTGACGAGGTCGGACCGGGTCCCGCCGGAGTTCCCCACCCAGCTGCCCCAGACGTCCTGGTCGGCAGCGGTCGGGACCGCCATCGCCCAGGCGGCTGCCGCACTCGCGAGCAGGAGCACGGGGACCGCCACGTAGCGGAGCAGGTCGGACCGACCGGCGCCGACGATGCCGACGACGATCGCGATCGCCAGGTACTCCGGCCAGGTCGTGTCGGTCGGCCGGGTGAGCAGCCGGGCCGTCTGCAGGAGCGGGATGCCGACGACCAGTCCGAGCGCGGTCGCGGGCATCCACGCGGCGAGGCCGATGGCGACGGCGAAGGCCGACACGACGACGACGTGGTCGGCGAGCCCCGCGCGTCCGGCTTCGGCGACGATCCAGAGCACGAGGTACACGGCGCCGGCGGCGGGAGCCAGCAGGTGCCGGTACCGGCGGAGGAAGGAGGTCATGACGCGAGCGTATGGGCCTCGCCGGACGGGGACCGAGCCGTGCGGCCGCTTTTCATCCGAGGTGATGAGGTCGCGCCGGACGGCTCAGCGGCCGACCTCCCGCCGGTGCTCCTGCGCGGCGTGGAGGACGTCGCGCGCCCGGTCGCTCGCCGCCTCAGCGTCGTCGCGGGCTGCCTCGAGCCGGGTGATCTCGGCCTCGGCCTGCTCGAGGGCACGCTGGAGCTCCGCGCGGCGCTCCTCCGCCTGTTCGAGATCGGCCTCGGCGGTGTCGAGTGCTGCGTCGGCATCGCGGGACTCCGTGCGCGCTGCGGTCTCGGCCTGGCGCGCGGCCTTCCGGTCGGCGGCCGGGTCGCGCTTCGGTTCGGGTTCGGGTTCGGGTTCGGGTTCGGCGTCCGGTTCCGGAGCGTCACGCTGCGCGGGCCTGGAGGCACGGCTCGCCTTCCGCGCACCCCTCGCCTGGGAGATGGGGATGGGTGGGGCATCGCTGCCGGACCAGGCATCGGGCACCGCGTCCGGATCCGCGAGCGCCCCGTCGAGGTCAACCGCGTCGAACCCCACGCTCTCGAGCGCCGTCACGAGCAGCCCCGACCGGACGGCCGCGCCGGCGTGCGGATCCGCCATCGCCGCCTCGATCGTCGACCGGACCTGCTCGAGCACCGCCGGGGTGACGGGATGTCCGGCGTCGGACGCCAGGTCCGCACCGGCCTGCGCGAGGGCGTCGACGACCTCGGCGCGCTGCCGACGGAGGGTCCGGATCGCGTCGGGGTCGGCGTCGGCCTGCGCCTTCCGGAGCGCCGGTCCGAGGTCGACGGCGTCGTCGAGGGCACCGTCGTGGGCGAGCAGGTCGATCACCCAGGCGGCCGGTGAGGGCTTCCGGAGCTTCCCGATCGCCGTAGCGAGGGCGCGATCGTCCTTCCGCACCGCGCGCTGCCGTGCGGTGCGCTCGGCGACGAAGTCCTGCGGCGCGACGAGCAGCAGCTCCCTGGCGACGTCGGCGAACTCCATGCGACCACTGTGCCAGCCAGGATGCCGGGTACTACCAGTCGTGGACGGTGCCGTCGGCTAGGCGGTTGAACGGCAGGTACGCCTGCTCGTAGGGGTACTTGCCGGCCTCGTCGACGTCGAGGCTGACCCCGAGGCCCGGCTCGTCCCCCGGGTGCAGGTAGCCGTCGGTGAACGTGAACGTCTGGTGGAACACCTGGTTGGTCTGCGGTCCGTGCTGCATGTACTCCTGGATGCCGAAGTTGTGGATCGCGAGCCCGAGGTGCATCTGCGCGGCAAGGCCCACCGGGGAGATGTCGGTCGGCCCGTGGAAGCCGGACTTGACCTGGTACAGCGCCGCGTACTCCATCGTCTTCTTGAGCGGGGTGACGCCGCCCATGTGCGTGACGGCACCGCGGACGTAGTCGATGAGCTGGTCGCGGATGATGTCCTTGAAGTCCCAGATGGTGTTGAAGACCTCCCCGATCGCCAGCGGCGTCGTGGTGTGCTGCCGGACGAGCTTCAGGGCCTCCTGGTTCTCGGCGGGGGTGCAGTCCTCGAGCCAGAACAGATCGTAGGGCTCGAGCGACTTGCCGAGCTTGGCGGCCTGCAGCGGGGTCATCCGGTGGTGGCCGTCGTGCAGCAGCGGCAGTTCGGGGCCGAACTCGTTGCGGACGGCCTCGAACACGGTGGGCACGTGGCGCAGGTAGGCGCGGGTGTCCCAGTCCTCCATCGCCGGGTACGCCCCGCGCTGGGCGGGCTCGAAGTCGTAGCGGACGCCGGCGTTGCCCTCGGTGGTCCTGTTCGAGGCGATGCCGTAGATGGACTCGAGGCCGGGGACACCGGTCTGCACCCGGATCGAGCGGTAGCCCTCTTCCTGGTGCTCGCGGATGGAGTCGAACAGCTCCGGCAGCTCCTTGCCCGAGGCGTGGCCGTACGCCATGAGCCCGGTGCGCGATGCCCCGCCGAGCAGCTGGTAGAGCGGCATCCCGGCGACCTTCGCCTTGATGTCCCAGAGGGCCATGTCGACGGCGGCGATCGCGGCCATCGTGACCGGACCACGGCGCCAGTACGAGGACCGGTAGAGGAACTGCCAGGCGTCCTCGATGCGGCTGGCGTCACGGCCGACGAGCAGCGGGACGACGTGCTCGGACATGTAGGCGGAGACCGCGAGCTCGCGGCCGTTCAGGGTGGCGTCGCCGAGCCCGGTGACGCCGTCGGCCGTGGTGAGCTTGAGCGTCACGAAGTTCCGGTTCGGGCTGGTCACGATGACCTCGGCCCGCTCGATCAGCTGGCCGCGGTCCGCCGAAGCCCAGGTGTCCGGACGGCCGGCGGTGGTCTCGGCCGGCCCGCTGTCGGTGGCACCGGGGACCGGGGCCGCGGGGTTCGTGGTGTTCGTGTCGGTCATGCGTGGACTCCTCCGTTGGAGCGTTCGCGGGCGCGTGCCGCGGCGGTGCGGATGCGGTCGGCCGCCGCCGTCACGGCGGCGACCACGGGGGTGGTGTCGAGTTCGGGCGCGACGACGGCCAGGACGTCGTGCACGTCCGAGTCTGGCCCGGGGGCACCGGGGTCGTCCACCAGGTCGGGTCGCTCGGTGACGTGCAACCACCACGCGGCGAGGGCGGTGGCCGCTCCGGTGCCGATGCCGGCCGAGGGGTCGCGGGCGAGCCGGTGCCGCACGACGTCGACGACACGGACGGGCAGCTTCTGCGAGCCGCCGGACGCGATCTGCCGAAGCGTGTGCCGGATGCGCGGGTTGGCGAACCGTTCGACCAGGGCCGTGCGGGCTTCTCTGACCTCGGCCTCGGGCAGCGGGAGCTCGAGCGCGGCTTCGTCCCAGAGCTGCTCGACGGCGCTGCGGCAGACCGGGTCGTCCATCGCCTCGGCCACGGTGTCGTGGCCGAGCTGCAATCCCAGGTAGGCGAGGAGCGAGTGCGAGCCGTTCAGCAGCCAGAGCTTCCGCTGCTCGTACGGGGTGACGTCGTCGACGATGCGCACCCCGGCGGTCTCCCACGCGGGGCGGTCGATCCCGTCGAAGGCGTCCTCGAGCACCCACTCGGCGAACGGCTCGGTGACGACGGGGACCCGGTCTCCGGCGAGCGCACCCGGCAGTTCCGAGAGGCGCACGACGTCGTCGTCGGTGGTGGCCGGGGTGATCCGGTCGACCATCGAGCTCGGGAACGTGACGTTCGCCTCGATCCAGTCGCGCAGGGCGTCGTCGGTGACGGCGTCGAGCACGGCGTCCCGCAGGACCGCCCCGTTGTGCGTCAGGTTGTCGAGACTGACCAGCGCGATGCGCCCGGAGCCGGCGGCACGGCGGGCGTCGAGCCCCGCGACCAGCCGCGACGGCACGTCGGAACCGGGCCGGTAGCCCTGCTCGGTGACCGTCAGCGTGACGATGGTCGTCTCGGGGGACGCGACCACGTGCCTCCAGGCCGTGTCGTCGCTGCCCGGGTGGGCGGCCACGATCGTGTCGACCACCTCGGCTCCGTCGCCGGACGCGGCTCGGGTGACGAGCGTGTACCGGCAGTCCTGCGCGGCCAACGCATCCGCGGCCGCGGGCGAGCGGCCGGTGAAGGCGGTGATGCCCCACGGCTCCCCCGTGGTGTGGGCGGTGTACCAGGCGAGGTGGGCACGAGCGAACGCGCCCACCCCCAGGTGGACGATGCCCGGACGCCGATCGGTCATGCCGACACCGGCACGAGGGAGCGGAGGTACGCCAGGTTGTCGGCGGTGCGGGTCTCGAGCGGGAGGTCGGTGGAGAAGTCCTCGATGGTGACCCACCCGTCGTACCCGACCTGGCGGAGCGCGTCGAGGTACTCGGACACCGACGCCTGGCCGGTGCGCAGGGGTGCCCACTCGTGCTGCCAGATCGAACTGCCGTCGGCACGGGTGTCGCCGGTGTCCACCCAGCGGGCGTTCTTCACGTGGGCGTGTGCCAGGTACGGCCCGAGCAGTTCGAACGCGGCGAGGTGGTCCTCGTACCCCTCGATCACGAGGTTGCCGAGGTCGTGGATGACGCCGACGTGTGCGGGGTCGAGACCGTCGATCAGTCGCAGTGCCGCGGAGGCCGACGGCGTGATCGTCATGTGGTGCAGCTCGACGAGTGCTTTCACGCCGAGCTCCGACGCACGCGACGCGACCCACTCGAGGTCGGCGCGGGTGCGGTCGAAGAGCTGCGGGTAGGTCTCGCCGGTGCGTTCCTGCTCGGCACGGTAGTGCGGCATCGTGACGCGGACCTGCCGGGCGCCGAGTTCGCTGGTCACGCGCAGCATGGTCTCGACGCCGTCGTGGTCGGCAGCCGGCTGGTAGCCGCCGATGCCCGAGTACTCGAGCCCGGCTGCGTCGGTGACCCGGGCGATCTCGCCGACCCGGTCGCGGATGCCGGTGTACTGCCACGTCGAGTTGTTGCCCGCCCAGAACGACCGCTCGGCGGGGACCTCGGCGCCGTCGGCCGGGCGGTCGTCGACGATGCGCCACTCGATGCCGTCCCAGCCCTGTGCGGCCAGGGTCTCGGCGGCTTCGGACGGGGTCCAGTCGGGGGTGGAGGCGGTGAACACGGAGAACTTCATCGGGTGGCTCCTTCGGTCGCGCTGGCGGTGGCGGGTGTGCCGACGACCGGCACCACATCGTCGTACTTCCCCTCGATCACGTCGTCGATGCGCACGGGGTGTCCGAGCGTCGCGCTGACGTAGAGCCCGCGGACGGTGGCGAGCGACACGAGGGCCGCATCGACGGTGACACCCGGTTCGCGGCCCTGCCGGATCGCGTCGACGATGTCCGTGTACTGCCGAGCGTGCCCCGCGGCGAAGTGGCCGGGTTCGGCCGGGCCGCCGACGACGTGCTCGGGCGGGACGATCTGGTCCTTCTGGTCGACCGCACCGGCGACCGCGGTGGCGTTCGACGTGGTGGACGCGGACTCGAGCGTGGCGGTGTCCGGGGCGATGTGGAAGTACGCGAGCCGGTCGTCGTCGACGATGGCGGAGCCGTGCGTGCCGTACACGGCGTACCGGGCGGAGAGCCCCGGGTACGCGGCGGTCGTGCAGTGGACGACCCCGAGCGCCCCGCCGGCGAACCGGACGGTGGCGACGGCGGTGTCCTCGACCTCGATCCGGTCGTGCGCGAGCAGGCCGGTCTGCGCGGAGATCTCGACCGGACGACCGAGCGCCCAGACGAGCAGGTCGACGGTGTGCACGCCCTGGTTCATCACCGCGCCGCCGCCGTCGAGCGCCCAGGTGCCGCGCCAGTCACCGGAGTCGTAGTACCCCTGCGACCGGTACCACGCGACGCTCGCGAGCCCCGAGGTCACGGTGCCGAACCCGCCGTCGTGCGCGGCCCGGGCGACGGCTGCCGACGCCGGGTCGAAGCGGTGCTGGCTGATGACGCTCGTGACGAGCCCGCGGTCACGAGCGTCTGCGGCGAGCGCCGCGATCTGCCGGGCCCGGGGCATCGTGGTGTCGAGCGGCTTCTCGATGACGACGTGCTTGCCGGCGGCCAGGGCGGCCTCGGCGAGCTGCACGTGCATGCCGGACGGCGAGCAGATCGCGACGACGTCGATGTCGGTCTGTTCGATCGCCTCCTCGATGGTGGACGTCGTGATCGGGCGGGCGACGCCCATCGCCTCGATTGCGTCGGCTGCGCTCGTGGCGGCTTCGGGCACGGCGTCGACGAGGGCGACGACCTGCAGGTCGGGGTGCTGGACGGCGACGGTGGCGTGGTGGCGGCCGATGACACCGGCGCCGACGACGGCGAGGCGGAGCGGGTTGGTGGGTTCGGTCATCGCAGGGTGACTCCGATCTGGTCGGTGAGGGTGCGGAAGGCCCGGCCGGCACGACCGAAGGCCGCGGGGCCGGAGAACCCGCCGAGGGAGGTGAAATCGCTGAGGTGCGGTTCGAGCGAGGCGTACCCGGAGTAGCGGGCGTCGCGGAGCGCGGTGAGGGTCTGGAGCAGTTCGCCGTCACCCTCGCCCGCGGGGACCACCGACGAGTCGGCGGCGAGGGCGTCCTTGACCTGCAGGTAGTCGACGTACGGGGCGAGCTGCTCCCAGCCGTCGGTGAAGGGCCGGACGCCGCACTGCACGTAGTTCGCGTTGTCCCAGGCCAGGCGGAGCGCGGACGAACCGACGCTCTCGACGATGTCGAGCACCCGCGCGGGGACGTCGCCGTAGATGTCCTTCTCGTTCTCGTGCAGCAGGGTCACGCCCTCACGCTCGGCGAGGTCGGCCAGCGCCCGCATCCGGACGAGGACGTCGTCGCGGACGTCCTCGGGGCTGCGGCCCTCGAAGTAGAACGAGAAGATCCGGATGTTCGTCGTGCCGAGGGCGTGCGCGGCACGGATCGCACGGGCGAGCCGTGACACCTCGTGCTCGACGGGTTCGTCGACGGGCACCTTGCCGATCGGCGAGGCGATCGCGGACACGGTCTGCCCGCGCTCGTCGAGCAGCCGGTGGAGTCCGGCGAGCTGGTCCTCGTCGAGGTCGACGACGTTGACGCCCCAGGCGCTGCGGACCTCGATGGCGCTCGCGCCGAGCGCCTGGAGGACCGCGACCTGGACGACCGGATCGGCGTCGATCTCGTCGCCGAAACCGGAGAGTTCCCAACTGGGCTGGGTCATTGCATTCCCTTCATGCGACCAGACTGGAGGCGCGGGGCGGGCTGGCACCGCGCCTCCAGGCAGTCTGTGGACAAGTCGGCAGACTGCACAGCGCTACTTGACGGAGCCGGCGGTGAGCCCGCCGACCAGGTAGCGCTGGAAGATCAGGTACAGGGCGACGACGGGGACGGCGCAGACGATCGAGGCGGCCATCATCTGGCCGTAGATCGGGACGGCGCCGCCCTCCTGGGTGGTGCCGAGCACCTGCAGGACCACGGCGACCGTCCGGGTGTTCGGGGTCGTCATGATCGTGGAGAACAGGACGTCGTTCCAGCCGAGCAGGAAGGCGAAGATCGCGGACACGACGATGCCGGGCCACGACAGCGGGAGGACGATCTTCGTCAGGATCTTCGTCGAGCTGGCGCCGTCGATGCGCGCCGCTTCCTCGAGCTCCTTCGGCAGGCCGCGCAGGTAGGTGACCATGACCCACGTCGAGAACGGCAGGGCGAACGTCAGGTAGGTGACGAACAGGCCCCAGCGGGTGCCGATGATCTGCACGCCGGTGGCGCTGGCGATGTTCGAGAACACCACGAAGACCGGCAGGAGCAGGAGCGTGCCGGGGATCGACTGCAGGGCGAGGAGCCCACGCAGGATCGTCAGCCGCCCGAGGAACCGGAACCGGACGAGCACGTAGGCCGTGGACACGGCGAGCGCGGCACTCGCGACGGCGACGGCACCGGCGGTGAGCATCGAGTTCACCAGTCCCTCGCCGAGGGCGACCGTCGACCAGATGTCCACGTAGTTCGACAGCGTGAACTCGGACGGGAAGTACTCGCCGCGGGCGACCGCGACGTCGGAGTTGACCGAGCCGAACAGGATGTAGAGCACCGGGACGGCGATGAACGCGATGATCACCGCGATGACGGTGACGAGCAGCCAGCGCGGCAGCAGCCGGGTGACGTCGGTGTCGTAGGGACGCTTGCTCCGTCGGCCGCCGCTGCCGGTCGTGATGCTCTCGGTGAGCGTCGCGGTGGGGCGGGTGCGGGTGCTGAAGGACGTGCTCGGGGTGGTCATGCGCGTGCTCCGTCGATGTCGGCGGCGGTCGGGGCGGCGGCGAGCGTGGCGCGGTCGGCGCGACGCTGCTTCCGGTTGGGGCCGGCGTCGTCGCCGGTGTCGAGCTTGACCGCCCGCAGGTAGACGAACAGCGGGATCGCCACGATCACGAGCGAGCAGATCGCCATCGCTGCGGACAGGCCGAAGCGGAACGACTGGAAGCTCGCGATGTACGTCAGGACGGGCATCACCTCGACGCTGGACGGCAGCGGGATGCCGAACAGCACGAACGGCAGCGTGAAGTTGTTGATGTTGTGCAGGATCGAGATGATCACCGCGAGGCTGAGGGGTCCGCGCAGGTACGGGAAGATGATGTACCGCAGCTTCGCCCACCAGGTCACCCCGTCGAGCGCGGCGGCCTCGTGCACCTCGTTGTCCACGGCCTGCAGTCCGGCCAGGGACAGCAGGTAGACGAAGGGCCAGCTCGTCCAGATCATCACGCCGGCGAGCGCCCAGTACGACGCCGAGCCGTTCAGCCACAGCACGTCGGTGTGCAGGATCGAGTTCACGACCCCCTGCGGCTGGAGCATCGTGCGGAAGAACGTGCCGACGACGAATGCCGGGAGCACGTACGGGATCAGGTAGATCGATCGGACGAGCCCGCGACCGGGGAACCGGTTCTGCGTCGAGATCGCGGCGGCGACCCCGATCGGCACGGTCACCGCGGTGACGAGCACCGACAGCGACACCGAGATCCAGATGGAGTGCAGCAGCGGCGAGTTCGTGAACGCCTCGGTGAAGTTGGCGAACCCGACGAACGGAGCGCTGAACCACTGGCGGAGCGTGTACTGGTCGAGGTCGAGCATCGCGATCCAGAAGCCCACCAGGAGCGGCACCACGATGACGGCGAGCATGAGGACCCCGCCGGGCAGGAGCATCCACAGCGGGCGCTCGCGTTTGTAGAGGGGCGTCTTGCCGGCCGGGCGGACCGGCCGGGGCGGCGCCGCGTCGGTGCGGGGCCTGGTCTGCGTGCTGGTCATCACAGACCTCCGTTCTTCTGACGGTCGAGGGTGGCCTGGGCGTCCTTCTGGGCGTCCTGCAGTCGCTTGCGGAGCTGGTCGTCGGTGACCTCGCCGGACTTCAGCGACGGGATCGACTGCACGACCACGTCGACCAGGGCGAGCTGGATGTCGGACCAGGCGCCGGTGAACGCGGTCGGCTTGGACAGGCGGCCGGCGTCGATGATCGGCTTGAGCTGCGGGTTGTCGGCTGCCAGGTCGGCGGCGGCCGACGCGTTGGTCGGCAGGTTGCCGAACAGGTCGTAGTACTCGAGCTGGGCCTTCGGGGCGCTGAGCTGCTTGACGAACGCGAACGACAGCTCCTGCTTGGTGCCGTAGTCGGCGACGACCCAGTTGTCGCCGGACAGGATGCTGGCGGCCTCGATCCCGTCGGACGGCCGCTCGGACGCCCCCGGCGGGACGGTGGGCAGCAGGGCGAACTCGTACTTGCCGTCGACCTTGGTGTCCGTGAAGGAGTTGATGGCGGTGGTGGTGGTCATCGGGAAGAACGCGGCCTTGCCCTCGGTGAACTGCGCGAGGGCCTGGGCGTTGTTCCAACCGATCGCGGCCGGGTCGACGACACCGTCCTTCGTGACCCAGTCGAAGTAGGTGCGGTAGGCGTTCTCGACGGCCTCGCTGTCGATCTCGGCCTTCGAATCGTCGACGATCGTGTTGCCGGCGTTCTGGGCCATCCCCCACACGAACTTCCAGGGGTCGAAGCCGTCGGCGTAGGCGATCGCCATCCCGTGGCGACCGTCACCCGTGGTGGCCTTCGCGTCGGCGGTGAGCTCGTCCCACGTCGTGGGCATGTCGGTGATCCCCGCCTTGGCGAGCAGGTCCTTGTTCACCGCCATCACGAACGGACGGCTGGCGAACGGGATCCCGATCTGCTTCGACGCACTCGGACCGGAGATGCCGAACGACGCGGGGTCGAACTGGTCCTTGCCGCCGATCGCGTCCCACTCCTTCGTGCCCATCTCGACGAAGGCACCGGTGGCGTACGCGGTCGGGGTGAAGGTGGTGCCGATCGCGTAGACGTCGGGGCCCTGCCCGGAGATGACGCTCGTCTGGATCGCGGTCAGTTCCTCCTGCGCGGACGAGTAGGTCTCCCACTGGATGTCCGCACCGGTCGTGCGCTTGAACTCGGCGGCGGTCTCCCGCTGCCACTGCTTGCGTTCCTTGGGGTAGGTGGTGTCCGCGCCCATCATCACGCGGAGGGTGTTCGGGTCGTCGCCGCTGCCGTTCACCACGGCACATCCCTGCAGGGACAGTGCGGTGAGGGCGACCACGGCGACGGCACCGACGAGGGTGCGGACTTGCAGTCTTCGCGTCTTCACGGGGGTTTCCTCCTCGAGACCTCCTCCGAGCGGCGCTGCTCGGTGGCACCACTGTTCCGCCGTTGGCAACATGCGGCAACCGGTTGCCACTTGTTGCCAGACGCGAATACGTTCGGCCTCGTGAAGGACCTCTCGACGGACGGCGGCGGGCGCACGGGCGGTGCCGCGGGCGCTGCTGGTAGCGCCGCTGGTGCTCGCGCTGCCGCCGCTGGTGCTCGCGCTGCCGGCACCGCCGCTGGTGCCGCGCGTCGCGTCACCATCCGCGACATCGCCGACGCCACCGGGGTCGCCGCGTCCACCGTCTCCCGCGCCCTGTCCCTGCCCGACCGGGTCAACCCCGTCACCCAGGAGCGCATCCAGCGGGCGGCCCGCGAGCTCGGCTACGTCGCCAACTCGCAGGCCCGGGCACTGACCTCCGGCCGCACCCGCGCCGTCGCCGTGCTCGTGTCCGACATCACGAACCCCTTCTACTTCGACGTCATCCGCGGCACCCAGCACCAGCTCGCCGGGGCCGGCTGGACGCAGCTGCTCGTCGACACCGAGGAGTCCGCCGACGCCGAGATGGCCGCACTCACCGCCGTGGGGGCGAAGGCCGACGGGGTCGTGCTCACGGCGTCACGACTGTCCGACGCGCAGATCGCACGGTTCGCCGAGCGGATCCCCCTGGTCGTGGTGAACCGCCGACCCACCGGCGTGCCATCGGTGCTCATCGACACCCCCGGCGGGGTGGAGCAGGCGGTGCAGCACCTGGTGTCGCTGGGACACCGGGAGATCCTGTACGTCGCCGGGCCGGACAGCTCGTGGTCGAACGAGCGTCGCTGGCGCGCGCTCGTGCAGGTCGCCAAGCGCCTGGGGATCCGCGTCGCCCGGGTCGGGCCGCACGCACCCTTCGTCGACTCCGGCGCCGCGGCCGCCGACGCCGCCGTGCACGCCGGTGCGACCGCGTGCATCGCCTTCAACGACCTGATCGCCATCGGGATGCTCGCCCGGCTGCGGGAGCGCGGAGTCCGCGTCCCCGAGGACATGAGCATCGTCGGTTGCGACGACATCTTCGGCGCTGACTTCTGCAACCCGCCGCTCACCACGATGACCTCGCCGATCGAACGTGCCGGCCGGGTCGCGATCCGGATGCTGCTCGGACGGCTCGGCGCCCTGCCCGCCGACGAACTGCCCGGGGAGCACATGTCCGGCGCCGTCGCCCTGCCCACCCACCTGACCGTGCGCGAGTCGACCGGACCGGCACCCCGTGCCGGAACCGCCTGATCCGGAAATCCCGCCGCCCCACACTCGCACCACCCGAACTCGCCGTCCCCGAAGGAGTCGATGATGACCCGCACCAGCACCCCCACCCGGCTCGCACCGCACCCCGACCGGCTGTTCCCCGCCGATCCCGGAGCGCGAGCCGTGGCACGCACCGTGTACGAGGCGGTCAAGGACGCCCCGATCATCTCGCCGCACGGGCACGTCGACGCTGCGCTGATCGCCTCGGACCAGCCGTTCAGCGACCCTGCGTCGCTGCTCATCACGCCCGACCACTACGTGCTCCGCCTGCTGCACGCGAACGGGGTGAACCTGGCCGCGCTGGGACGCGCGGACCTGTCGGGAACGCAACCCGTTCCTCCAGGCCGTGCCATCTGGCGGCAGCTGGCGGAGCACTGGGACGACTTCCTCGGGACCCCCGTGCGCTACTGGTTCGAGACGGAGCTGCACGACGTGTTCGGGCTCGACCAGGCGCCGTCCGCGGCGAACGCGGACGACCAGTACGACCACCTCGCCGGCCTGCTGGCGTCGCCCGCCTTCCGGCCACGCGCGCTCTTCGACGCCTTCGGCATCGAGGTCCTCGCCACCACGGACGGCCCGGCGGACGACCTCGCTGCGCACGCGCAGCTCGCCGCGGACCCCGGCTTCACCGGCCGGGTGCTCCCCACGTTCCGCGCGGACGCCGTGTTCGACCCGACGCGGTCGGACTGGAGGCCCGTGGTCGCGTCGATCGGCGAGGCCGCCGGCATCGACACGGGCACCCACGCAGGGCTGCTGGCGGCTCTCCGCGCACGTCGCCACTACTTCATCGAGCACGGTGCGACCGCCACGGACACCGGGGTGCTCGACGCGGGCTCCGCTCCCCTGCCGTCGAACGAGCGGGAGCGCATCCACGCGGCGGCGCTGCGCGATGCGTCCTCGGTCACCGAGGCCGAGGCGACGGCGTACCGGCACGACATGCTCTACCGCTGGGCGGAGATGAGCGTCGAGGACGGCCTCGTCATGCAGCTGCACCCCGGGGTGATCCGGAACCACCACACCCCGACGCTCGAGCGCTTCGGGCCGGACACCGGGCACGACCTGCCGGCCGTCGGGTCCTTCACCGAGCCGCTCCGGCCGCTCCTCGAGTCCTTCGGCACCGCTCCCGGGTTCCACCTCGTGCTCTTCACCGTCGACGAGACCGTCTTCTCGCGCGAGATCGGGCCGCTCGCGGGCTTCTACCCCGCCGTGTACGCGGGCGCGCCGTGGTGGTTCATCGACACCCCGGCGGCCATCGGGCGCTACCGGTCGGCCGTCACCGACTCCGCGTCGTTCACCAAGACCTCCGGGTTCATCGACGACACCCGCGCGTACTGCTCCATCCCCGCGCGGCACGACATGGCGCGGCGGGCAGACGCGGCGTACCTGGCGTCGCTCGTGGTCACGCACCAGGTCTCCGAGGAGGACGCCGTCCGCACCGCCCGCCGCATCGTGTCCGACATCCCGAAGGCGACGTTCAAGCTCTGACGCTGGCGGGCGCCGCGCTGCCGCGTGGTGCGAGGTTCCGTGCCTGGTGCGAGGGGCGCCGGGTCGCACGGAACACGGAACCTCGCACGGTTCGGCGCTGCGGCGGTACGGCGGTACGGTCGGGCGCATGACGGAGCGGGTGACGGCGGCGTACGGCGCTCGGGCCGACGAGTACGCGGCGCTGCTCGGGTCGATGGACACCGTCCACCCCGACGACCGAGCCCTCGTCGACGCCTGGGCAGCCGGTCGCAGCGGTCCCCTGGTCGACGCCGGGTGCGGCCCCGGTCACTGGACGGCGCACCTCGCACGGCAGTGGCACCGTGTCAGCGGCATCGACGCGGCGCCTGAGTTCGTCGAGCACGCACGACGGACGCACGGCGCCGTGGACGCGGACATCGACTTCCGGGTCGCGTCGCTCGACGCGCTCCCGCTCGCGGACGGCAGCGTCGACGGGGTCCTGGCCTGGTACTCGGTGATCCACCACGAACCGTCGCGGATCGGTGGGGCACTCGCCGAGTTCCGTCGGGTGCTCACCCCCGGCGGTGGGCTGCTGCTCGGGTTCTTCGAGGGCGCCGCGGTCGAGGCCTTCGACCACGCCGTCGTCACCGCCTACCGCTGGCCGGTCGCGTCCCTGGCGGCGCTGCTGGACGGAGCGGGCTTCGACGTCGTGGACGTCCACACCCGCACGGCTCCGGAGCACCGGCCGCACGGGGCGATCAGTGCGGTGCGCCGCTGATCGCCGACGGCTGACGGGCGCCGCGCTGTCGATCAGGCGTCCGAGACCATCGAGGTCAGAGCAGCAGCGATCTCTGGCACGGAATCGAGTTCCCCCTCGGCGATCGCGACGATGAAGTCGTACGCCTGGTCGTTCGAGGCGTGGAGCCGGACGCCGTTCACGCCGAGGAAGACCACGAGCAGCATGAGCCCGAGGCGCTTGTTGCCGTCGACCAGGGCGTGGTTCCGGACGGCGGAGTGGACGAGCGCCGCCGCCTTCTCGACCAGCGTCGGGTAGGCGTCGTTCCCGCCCACCGACGCGGCGGGTCGCGCGACCGCCGCCTCGAGCAGTCCGACGTCGCGGATCGCGTAGTCAGCTCCCAGGGTCCGACGAGCGACGTGCAACGCCTCGTCGGTCGTGAGGTGGATCACTTGCCGAGTCGTTCGAGCGCCTCGGCGTAGCGCGGGAGTTCTCGATCGAGGATGCCGTCGATCAGATCGCTGCGGCTGTGCTGCTCGACGTACTCGCGGATGGCGGTGCGCGCGACGTCCTGCATCGAGCGCTCCTCGAGGTCAGCACGCTTGCGCAACGCCGCTGCCTCGTCGTCGTCGAGTCGCAGGGTCATGGCCATGGGGTCGATGGTATCAAGAGTGGTATCTGAACGCGCGGCAGTGATCGTGGTCATGGAGCGACGGTACGAGCGTCCCCCTCGACGCGGACGGGACCGGGGATCGGTTGGGGACGGCGACGGCCGCGCTGCGCCCTGTGGAGGAACTGCCCGGATCCGTCGCAGGTCGTCGACGTTCGTCAGGCGGTGGTGACCGCGAGCGCGGCGAGGATCTCCCGCACGGTGTCGTCGACCGATCCGTCGATCGACACCGCGACGGCGGCCTCGTCGGGCTGCGGCCGCTCGAGGGTCGCGAACTGCGAGTCGAGCAGCGTCGTCGGCATGTACTCGTGCTGGCGGTGGGACTGCCGTTCGGCGATCAGGTCGCGCGACCCGTCGAGGAAGGCGATGACGAGACCCGGCGCCGACTCGCGCAGACGGTCCCGGTAGGCACGCTTGAGCGCCGAGTTCGCCATCACGCACCGGGAGCCGTCCGATTCGACCGCGGCGATCCGCTCGGCGCAGGCGTCGAGCCACGGCCAGCGGTCCTCGTCGGTGAGCGGGATCCCCTGCCGCATCTTCTCCTTGTTGGCGACCGGGTGCAGGTCGTCGGCGTCGACGAAGACGCACGGTTCGCCCTGCGCGACCAGGGCGTCGGTGAGCGCCTGGCCGATGGTGGACTTGCCGGAGCCGGAGACCCCCATCACGAGGACGGGCGGGTGGACAGCGAGCTCGCTCATCCCTCCACAGTATTGATCCGGTGAACTCTGGTCCCCAGTTCCCGCAACACCTGTGCGATCCCAGACCGCCGGTCGTAGGTTGGGCGCCAACGTCAGGACAAAGGAGGCCCCCGTGGCAGACAACAACGGTCAGGCGAACATCGGAGTCGTCGGACTCGCAGTGATGGGCTCGAACCTCGCCCGCAACCTCGCATCGCGCGAAGGCAACACGGTGGCGGTCTACAACCGCACGTACGCCCGCACCGAGGAGCTGCTCCAGGAGCACGGTGACGCCGGGTTCATCGCGTCCGAGGACATCGACGGGTTCGTCGCCTCGCTGTCGAAGCCCCGGACCGCCATCATCATGGTGCAGGCCGGCAAGGGTACCGACGCCGTGATCGGACAGCTCGCCGAACGCTTCGAACCGGGCGACATCATCGTCGACGGCGGCAACGCGAACTTCCACGACACCATCCGACGTGAGCACGACCTGCGCGAGAAGGGCCTGAACTTCGTCGGTACCGGCATCTCCGGCGGCGAAGAGGGCGCCCTCAAGGGTCCGTCGATCATGCCCGGTGGCTCGAAGGAGGCCTGGGAGACGCTCGGGCCGATCCTGAAGTCGATCGCCGCGGTGGCCGAAGGTGAACCGTGCGTGACCCACATCGGCACCGACGGCGCCGGGCACTTCGTCAAGATGGTGCACAACGGCATCGAGTACGCCGACATGCAGCTCATCGCCGAGTCGTACGACCTGCTCCGTCGCGTCGGCGGGCTCTCGGTGGAGGACCTGGTGCAGGTCTTCGACGAGTGGAACAAGGGCGACCTCGAGTCCTACCTGATCGAGATCACCGGCGAGGTCCTCAAGCAGCGCGACGCCGACACCGGCAAGCCGCTCGTCGACGTCATCCGTGACGCGGCCGGCTCGAAGGGCACCGGCGTCTGGACCGTGCAGAACGCTGTGGGCCTGGGCATCCCCGTCTCGGGCATCGGCGAAGCCGTGTTCGCCCGCGCCGTGTCGTCGAAGCCGACGCAGCGTGCCGCCGTGCAGCAGTCGGTCAAGAACCGTCCGCAGATCGCCGAGGTTCCGGACACCTTCGCCGACGACGTCCGTGCGGCGCTCTACGCCTCGAAGGTCGTCGCGTACGCACAGGGATTCGACCTCATCATCGCCGGGGCGAAGGAGTACGGCTGGGACATCGATCTCGGCAACGTCGCGAAGATCTGGCGGGGTGGCTGCATCATCCGGGCCCAGTTCCTGAACCGCATCGTCGAGGCGTACGCCGAGAACCCGAAGCTCGAGTCGCTGCTGGTCGACCCGTACTTCGCGAACGCGGTCGCCGAGGGCGAAGCCGCCTGGCGCCGCATCGTCGGCATCGCGGCCGCGTCGGGCGTCCCCGCTCCGGGCTTCTCGTCCGCGCTGTCGTACTTCGACTCGCTCGCGTCCGACCGTCTGCCGGCGTCGCTGATCCAGGGCCAGCGCGACTTCTTCGGCGCACACACCTACCAGCGCATCGACAAGGACGGCACCTTCCACACGCTGTGGTCCGACGACGACCGCCGCGAGGTCGAGCAGGAGCCGTCCACGCACTGACGACCGCACCCGCTGCCGACCACGGAGGTCGGTGCGGGTTCGGCAAGGAGGGCCTCGCTGAACCCGGGGCCCTCCGCTGCGTCAGGCGACGATGCGTTCCCGTGCCAGGTCGGCGACGAGCCGGTCCAGCCGTGGACCGCGCCCGAGCAGCCGACGCGAACCGGGGGCGGTCCGGACGAAGAACGTCGCCACCGCGGGGGTGTCGTCCGGTCGTACGTGGTGGATCGCCACCGCACACGCGCGGCGAGCACCAGCGGAACCGCCAGGGCGCTCGGAGCCACCGTCTCGCCCCGAGCCGTCCGAGCCGTCGACGCCGTCCGCCACGTCTTCCAGTCTGACGTGCACGACACGACTCCACCGGATCACGAGCAGCCGGGTCGCCCGCCGTTCGTCGAGTTCCCACAGGGAGGCCTCGGTGGCACCGAAGGCCCAGGTCACGCGCGAACCGAGGTGGGTGTCCGGACGGACTTCGTCGACGATGCCACGGAGTTCCGGTGTCGGCGCCGCCGGGACGAGCCACACCGTCGGGTCGATCCGCCGGATGGCGAGCGCGAGGGCCTCGTCCGCCTGCCGCCGCCGTGCCGTCGCGGCCCGCACGACGGCGACCACGATGACCACGACGCCGAGCGCGATCGCGCCGAACTCGACGATGCCGTACCAGGAGAGGTCGACGCCCGGCGCCGTCGAGACGACGACGATCCGGGTGATCAGGAGGACCAGCCAGACGGCGACGATGACCCAGCGCAGGGTGGCGAGTCGACGTGCTGGAGACATCGGTGTCCGCCGTGCACCGCGGGCACGACCGGACCGCGGGACACCATCCGGACGCTGCAGCACGGTCCGATCCTCCCACGAGCCGCCCGCCACCTGCTGGCCGAACCCGATGAACGCGCGGGGAAGCGCGCACACACAGCCCACGAGCGGCCGGGCGACCTACGCTCGGGCGGTGACCACCGAGACGACGGACGAACCGATCGGCCAACCGACGGCGGGTCCGTCGGACGGCCCGGGCGGGCCCGATGCCCCTTCGACCCGACGTTGGACGCTGATCGCCGCGATAGTCGGCGTCGTGGCAGCCGCCGCGTTCCTCGGTGTCGCCGAGTTCGGCGCGCTGCTGCTCGGCGGAGCGGGCAGCCCCCTGGTCGCCGTCGGATCCGCCGTCATCGACCTCGCTCCCCCGGGTGCGAAGGACTTCATGGTCGCCGTGTTCGGCACCGGGGACAAGGTCGCCCTGTTCGTGCTCATGACGGTGATCGTCATCGCGATCAGCGCCGGTGCCGGTGTCCTCGAACGTGCACGACCACCCTTCGGTGCCCTCGTGTTCGCCGCCGGTGGCGTGCTGGCGCTGCTTGCCGTCAGCACCCGCTCGGGCAGCGGGACGCTCGACGGCGCCCCGACGGTCCTCGGCATCGCGGCAGCGGTGGTCGTCCTGCGTCTGCTGCTCCAGCGGTTGCGCCGGTGGGAGGCCGCGGCGACCGTGCCGACGGCGGCGCCGCGACCCGCCTCGGCGGAGCGCCGCACGTTCCTGGTCTGGGGCGTCGCGACGGCGACCGTCGCGATCGTGGTGGGCACCGCCTCCCGGCTGGGGTCCTCCGCGATGCAGGCGGCCGCTGCTGCCCGGCGGGCCATCCGGCTGCCCGCCGCGGCGACCGCTGCACCGGCGGTCCCCGCGGGTGCGTCGCTCGACGTCGACGGCATCACCCCCTACATCACGCCGAACGCCGACTTCTACCGGATCGACACGGCCCTGCGGGTACCGCAGGTCGACCCCGCCGACTGGTCGCTCCGCATCCACGGCGCGGTCGAGAACGAGATCACGCTGACGTGGGACGAGCTGCTCGCACTGCCACTCGAGGAGCACGTGGCCACCCTGAGCTGCGTGTCGAACGAGGTCGGCGGTGACCTCATCGGCACGGCCCGCTGGCTGGGCTACCCCATCCGGAAGCTCCTCGCCCGGGCGCGTCCGACGGGCGACGCCGACATGGTGCTCTCACGGAGCATCGACGGGTTCTCCGCCGGCACCCCGCTCGACGTACTGCAGGACGACGGCACCGCGGCGCTGCTCGCGGTCGGGATGAACGGCGAGCCCCTGCCGACCGAGCACGGGTTCCCGGTGCGGATGGTCGTGCCGGGCCTGTTCGGGTACGTCTCGGCGACGAAGTGGGTCACCGAGCTCGAGGTCACCCGGTTCGCCGACGCGCAGGGCTACTGGACACCGCGTGGTTGGTCGGAGCGTGGCCCGGTCAAGCTCGAGTCCCGCATCGACACCCCGCGGAACGGGTCGACGGTGACCGCTGGCAAGCCCGTGGCGATCGCCGGGGTCGCGTGGCAGCCGCACAGGGGCGTGAAGGCCGTCGAGGTCCGCGTCGGAGGCGGCGACTGGCAGCGCGCCGAACTCGCCGACTCGGTCTCCGCGGACACCTGGCGGCAGTGGGTGGTGCGGTGGACGCCGACCGCCGGCTCGCACCGCATCGAAGTGCGCGCGACCAGTGCGGACGGCGAGGTGCAGACGAGCGTGGACCGGCCGCCGGCGCCCAACGGTGCGACGGGCTGGCACACGGTGACGGTCGACGCGCGCTGACGCTCCGGCGCAGGATCGCGCGACACGCCCGCTGACTGCCGTCGAGGTGGCAGAAAGCGTCGGTTCGTGGGCGCGCGGGCGACACTTCGTGCCACCTCGGCGAACCTGAGCGGCATGTCGTGACCGCTCGGCGCCGGCGCGCTCCGGTCACCCGACGGCCTGGAGGCCCGGTGCCGGCCCGCCCCGCCCCTCGCCCCGGTCGCGCGACACGCCACGTGCGTCACGCCGGGGGTGCAGAAGGTGTCGGTTCGCGGACGCGCAGGCGACACTTCGTGCCGCCTCGGCGAACCTGAGCGGCATGTCGTGACCACTCGGCACCAGGACCAGGCAGGCAGACAGACCGGGCCAGGCGTACAGACCTGGTCAGGCGGGCAGGGTCGCGACGACGCAGGTGCCGTCGACCTCGGCGTCCCGCTCGACCACGGCGGAGAAGCCGGCGGCCGTGAACGCAGCGGCGGATGCCTCGGCCTGGGCCTCGGACACCTCGATGACGACGGCACCACCGGGACGGAGCCACTCCCCCGCACCCGCTGCGATCCGGCGGTGCAGGTCGAGGCCGTCCACACCTCCGTCGAGGGCGACGCGGTGTTCGTGCTCGCGGGCCTCGGCCGGCATGAGCTCGATCGAGGCCGTCGGCACGTAGGGGGCGTTCACCGCGATGACCGTCACGGCCCCGCGGAACCGATCGGGCAGCGGCGCGAACAGGTCTCCGGCGACGACGATGCCGCGGTCGCCGATGTTCTCGGCTGCGACGTCGACGGCGTCCGGGTCGATGTCGGTGGCGACGAGGTCGAGCGCGCCGACGCGGCCGAACAGGGCGACCGAGATCGCGCCGGCACCGCAGCACAGGTCGACCACGCGGTCGTAGCGCTGCAGCCGACGCGCTGCCTGCTCGACGACGACGGTGGTGCGGGCTCGCGGCACGAAGACCCCGGGGGTCACCCGGATGCGATGCCCGTCGAAGGCGGCCCAGCCGAGCACGTACTCGAGCGGCTCACCGGCCAGCCGACGCTGCACGAGGCTCCGGAGTCGCATCGGCTCACCGTCACCGGCCTCGAGCAGCAGGTCGGCTTCGTCCTCGGCGAAGACGCTCCCCGCGGCCCGGAGCCGGGCCGCGAGGGCGTCACGCGCGGGATGTGTCAAGCGGCGCCGTCGAACATCGACGTCACGGAACCGTCGTCGAAGACCTCGTGGATGGCACGGGCGATGAGCGGGGCGATCGGCAGGACCTCGAGGCGGTCCCAGCGCTTGTCCATCGGCAGGGGCAGGGTGTCCGTCACGACCACGCGGTCGATGAACTCGCTCTGCAGCAGCTCGGTGGCCGGGTCGGAGAACACGGCGTGGGTCGCGGCGACGACGACTCCCGTGGCGCCGGCGTTCTTGAGCGCCTCGGCAGCCTTGGCGATCGTGCGGCCGGTGTCGATGAGGTCGTCGACGAGCAGGCACACGCGGCCGCTGACGTCACCGACGATCTCGTGCACCGAGACCTGGTTCGGCACGAGCGGGTCGCGGCGCTTGTGGATGATGGCGAGCGGGGCGCCGAGCTTCTCGGACCAGATGTCGGCGACACGAACGCGGCCCATGTCGGGCGACACGACGGTGAGCGTCTTCGGGTCGAGGATCTGGCGGAAGCGCTCGAGCAGCACCGGCATGGCGAACAGGTGGTCGACGGGGCCGTCGAAGAAGCCCTGGATCTGCGCGGCGTGCAGGTCGACGCTCATGATGCGGTGTGCGCCGGCGGCCTTGAACAGGTCGGCGACGAGGCGGGCCGAGATCGGCTCGCGGCCGCGGCCCTTCTTGTCCTGACGGGCGTACGGGTAGAACGGCGCCACGACCGTGATGCGCTTCGCCGAGGCACGCTTCAGTGCGTCGACCATGATGAGCTGCTCCATGAGCCACTCGTTGATCGGCGCGGTGTGCGACTGGATGACGAAGGCGTCGCAGCCACGGACCGACTCGTCGAAGCGGGCGTAGAGCTCACCGTTCGCGAAGGTCCGGGCATCGGTCGGCACGAGGTCGACCCCGAGCTCCTCCGCGATCTCGGCAGAGAGCGCCGGGTGTGCTCGCCCCGAGACGAGGACGAGTCGTTTCTGGCCGGTTGTCTTGATTCCGGACAAGTGCGGTGCTCACTCCCTGACCCACGAGGGGTCGATGTCGGCGACGGGTGGTCGCCGGGATCTATTCGCCGTTCGCGAGCCGAGCAGCCTCGGCCGCCGGTGTGCCGGGTCGGTGTTCCTCGACCCATCCGTCGGTGTTGCGCTGTGGGGCGTAGCTGATCGCGAGCGATCCTGCCGGAACGTCCTTGCGGACGGTGGTCCCGGCACCGGTGTACGCACCGTCACCAATCCTAACGGGGGCGACGAACACGTTGTGCGAGCCTGTACGGACGTTCGAGCCGACCTCGGTGCGGTGCTTGTGCACGCCGTCGTAGTTCGCGGTGATGGTGTTCGCGCCGATGTTCGAGTCCTCGCCCACCTCCGCGTCGCCGATGTAGGACAGGTGCGGGACCTTGCTGCCTCGGCCGATCCGGGCGTTCTTCGTCTCGACGAAGGTGCCGATCTTGCCGTCGTCACCGAGGATCGTGCCCGGCCGCAGGTAGGCGAACGGGCCGACCGAGGCACCGTCCCCGATCACGGCGAGGGTGGCGTCGACGCGGTTCACGGTGGCGCGGGCCCCGACCTCGGTGTCGCGGAGCGTGGTGTCCGGTCCGACGACGGCACCGGCGGCGATCGCGGTGGCACCGATGAGCTGGGTGCCGGGCAGGACCTCGGCGTCGGGCTCGATCGTGACGTCGAGGTCGATCCAGGTGGACGCGGGGTCCTGCACGGTGACGCCGGCGAGCTGGTGGCGGCGGACGATGCGGGCGTTGAGTTCCCGCGCGGCGTCGGAGAGCTGGGCACGGTCGTTGATGCCGGCGACGAGCCACGGGTCGGTCAGGGTGACCACGTCGATGCGCCCGCCGCGCTCGCTGATCAGCGCGGGAGCGTCGGTGATGTACTTCTCGCCCTGGGCGTTCGCCGTGGTGAGCGACGGCAGGGCGGCGCGGAGTCGTGCCACGTCGAACGCGTAGATGCCCGCGTTCGCCTCGGTGATGGTCAGCTGCTCGGCCGTCGCGTCCTTGTGCTCGACGACGCTGACGAAGGCGCCGGAGGTATCCCGCACGATCCGTCCGAGGCCGGTCGGATCCGGGGCGATGGCACTCACGAAGGTCGCGCCGTTGCCGCCGCCGACGTGGGCGTCGACGAGGAGCCGGAGCGATGCGGCGTCGAGCAGCGGGACGTCGCCGGACAGCACCACGACGGCGCCGTCGAAGTCGGCGGGCAGTGCTTCGACCGCCACCTCGACCGCACGGCCGGTGCCGGGGACGTCGTCCTGGTCGACGACGATCGCGTCGGGGGCGCGCTCGACGACCTCGGCCGCGACGAGGTCACGCTCGTGCCGCACGACGACGGCGACGTGCTCGGGGCTGAGTGACGACGCCGTGCGCAGGACGTGCCCGATGAGCGGCAGTCCGGCGAGCCGGTGCAGCACCTTGGGCGTGGACGACTTCATGCGCGTGCCCTGCCCGGCGGCGAGGACGACGACGGCGATGCGCTGGTCGGTCATGCACCCATCTTGGCGCACCGCAGCCCGGGCCGCCCGACGCGACCACGGCACTGTGCGGAACCGTGCGCAGAACCGCAGCCTGTGGACGGACCGGCACCGCGCCTCCAGGCCGCGCCGACGGCCCGCCGTGGATCAGGCCCGCGCGCCCTGCGGTTCCCGCTTGACGAACGCCATCAGCACCAGCCCCGCGACGAGCACGACGACCACGCCGAGGATCCCGAACCGGGTCGACCCACCGACGGTCACCGCCACGCCGAACAGCGCCGGCGCGAGGAACGACGCGGCCCGGCCGGTGGTGGCGTAGAGGCCGAAGAGCTCGCCCTCGCGGCCGGGGGTCGTCAGCCGCGCCAGGTACGCGCGGGACGACGACTGCACCGGGCCGACGAACACGGCGAGGGTCAGCCCGAGCACCCAGAACCACTGCGTCTCGTTGCCGGCGGCGAAGACCCCGACCCCGCACACGGCGAGGCCGACGAGCGAGACCATGATGAGCGCACGCGACCCGAACCGGTCGTCGAGGCGTCCGGAGACGAACGTCGCGATGCCGGCCACGACGTTCGCGGCGATGGCGAACAGGATGACCTGCGACGGCGTGAACCCGAACACCTGCGCGGCGACGATCCCGCCGAACGTGAAGACGGCCCCGACGCCGTCGCGGAACACCGCGCTGGCGAGCAGGAACGCGAGGACGTTGCGGCGCTCGCGCCACAGCCGCGCGATGTCCCGGCCGAGGTCCGCGTAGGCACTGAACACGCCGCCGCCGCGGGTGCGGTCGGGCACCGCCTCGGGCACGGTGAGGAACAGCGGGATCGAGCTGACGGCCAGCCAGACGGCGGCGATGCCGATCGCGACGCGGACGTCCCACTGCCCGGTGGCGACCGTCGCCGGCAACTGCAGGAGCCCGCCGACGACCCCGTCGCCCCGGAAGTCCTGGATGCAGAGCACGAGCAGCAGGACGAGCAGCACGATCCCGCCGAAGTACCCGGCCGCCCACCCGATGGCGGAGACGCGGCCGGTGCGTTCCCCGGAGGCGACCTGCCCGATCATGGCGTTGTAGCCGACGCTCGCGATCTCGTAGGCGACGGTGCCGATGCCGAGCAGGGCCGCTCCGAGCAGCAGGTACGGCTGGCTCGGCGCGACGAAGACCATGCCCCCGATCGACAGCGCGACGCCGATCGTGGCGATGAGGACCGACCGGCGGCGGTGTCCGGACGAGTCCGCGAGCCGCCCCATGGCCGGTGCCACCAGGGCCACGACGATCCCCGCGATGGTCAGTGCGGTGGACACGACGGCCGCGTTGTGTGCGAGCTCGCGTTCGACGATCGCCTTGCCGGCCGCGGACGTGTCGCCGACGAGCGCCGGGTCCACGAACGCCCGGCTGGCCAGGTACGTGCTGAACACGAAGGTGGTGACGACCGCGTTGAACGCGGCGGAACCCCAGTCCCAGAGCGCCCAGGAGACGAGCGCGCGCCGGTCGGTGCGCTGCGGCACGACGGCGGCCGGTGAAGCGGTCATGCGCGAACCGTAGCGCGTGCCGGTGACGCGGCGGTGGCCCCGTTCCGGGTCACGTGCCGGACGGGAGGCGCGGGGCGGCCCGGCCCCGCGCCTCCAGTCCGCACCGTGCGTGCGTCGCCACCCCGTGCGAGCTTCCACGAGCCGTGCCCGGCTGCAACGCCGCACCAGGCGGCCGACACCGCACCATCCGACAGGCCGCGCACCGTGCGGGACGGGAGGCGCGGGGCGGCCCGGCCCCGCGCCTCCAGTCCGCACCGTGCGTGCGTCGCCACCCGGTGCGAGCTTCCACGCACCGTGCCCGGCTGCAACGCCGCACCAGGCGGCTCAGCCCGCACCGTCCGACAGGCCGCGCACCGTGCCGGACGGGAGGCGCGGGGCGGCCCGGCCCCGCGCCTCCAGTCCGCACCGTGCGTGCGTCGCCACCCCGTGCGAGCTTCCACGCACCGTGCCCGGCTGCAACGCCGCACCAGGCGCGCAACGCGGCCCGGGCCGGCGAAGCCCGCACCGTGCCCGCTCAGGCGGGGACGCCGCCGGGGTAGACGACGGACTTGAGCGACTCCGGGTCGGTGTCGCTCTCGAGGGCCTCGCGGACGTCGTCGAGCCCGAAGCGACCGGTGACGAGCGAGTCGAGGTCGACCTGCCCGGACGCGACCAGCTCGATGGCGACCGGCCACGTGTTCGTGTACCGGAAGATCCCGGTGACCGTGACCTCGAGGTTCTGGATGTGCTCGACCGGCAGCGTCATCTCGGAGTTGCCGAGCCCGACCAGCACCGCGGCACCCGCCGGACCGACCGCCTTGATGCCGTCCGACACCGCACGGGGTGCACCGCTGGCGTCGATGAACGCGTCGACGGGGACGATGTCGGACGCAACGGACACGGCGGTGGGGTCGACGACCTCGGTGGCGCCGTACTCCAGGGCCCGCGCACGGCGCTCCGGTACGAGGTCGCTGACGACGATGCGCGAGGCACCGAAGGCCTTCGCGACCTGGGCGCAGATGATGCCGATGGGACCGGCGCCGGCGATGAGCACCGACGAACCGGGCACGATGCCCGCCTTGCGGACGGCGGCGATGCCGACGGACAGGGGCTCGAGGAGCGCGCCGGCCTCGAACGAGACGGCGTCGGGCAGGACGTGCGCGAACTCGGCCTCGATGGTGACGAACTCGGTGAAGGCCCCGTCGACCGGCGGCGTCGCGTAGAAGCGCATGTGCGGGCAGAGGTTGTAGCGGCCAGCCAGGCACTGCGCGCAGCGGTGGCAGGGGCGCTGCGGCTCGATGGCCACGCGCTCCCCCACGCGGGACGGGTCCACGCCCTCGCCCACGGCCTCGATCGTTCCGGACAGCTCGTGCCCGAGGACGAGGGGCTCCTCGACGACGAAGTCGCCGATGCGGCCATGGCGGTAGTAGTGCACGTCGGAGCCGCAGACACCCACGGCGGCGACCCGGACGAGCACGTCGCCGGGGTCGACAGCGGGGACGGGGCGGTCCTCGACGGTGAGGTCCTGGGTGCCGAGCAGGACGCTGGTGCGCTGGGTGGAGGTCATGCGGTTCTCGCTTCCTCGGTCGCGTCGTCGCGGCCGGACGTGTGGGTGGTGGAGGGGGCGGCGGACGCCGCGGTCGTGGTCGCTGTCGCTGGTGCCGGTGCCGGTGTGGCCGGCATCGTGGCGTCGCGCAGCAGTTCCGCGAAGCCGATCTCAGCGGCGCCACGGACCAGGACGTCACGGCCGAGTGCCGCCGGGACGATCCGGAGCCGATCGGTCATGGCGGCCATCGTCTGCGCCCGGACGTCGGTCTCGACCCGGTCACCGACGTGTCCGAGCAGCGCACCGAGGAACCCGCCGAGCACGACGACCTCGGGGTCGACGGTGTGGATGGCGTTCCGCAGTGCGGTCGCGAGTGCGGTGACCTGTCGGTCGACGACCCGCTCGACCTCGGGGCGGCCCTCGGCGAGCGCCGCGGCGAGCGCATCGAGGTCGTCCGGCGGGGTCCCGGTCACCGCGGTGAGGGCGGAGCGTGAGGCCTCGGTCTCCAGGCAGCCGACCGCACCGCAGTGGCAGCGGATCCCGTTCGCCGCGACGAAGGTGTGCCCGAGCTCGCCCGCGTACCCGTCGGCGCCGCTGAAGGGTCGACCGGCACTGACGATCCCGCCACCGATGCCGCTCGCGCCACCGTTCAGGTAGACGAGGTCGTCGACGCCGCGGGCGCTGCCGTACAGCCGTTCCGCCCAGGCACCGAGGTTGGCGTCGTTCGCGGCCCGGACCGGCAGCCCCAGGCGTTCCGCGAGCGGTGCGGCGAGGGGTTCGTCACGCCAGCCGAGGTGCGGGGCGTCGCGCACGGTGCCGTCCTCGACCCGCACGATGCCGGGCACGGCGACGCCGACCCCGACGATCCGGGCCGCCGGTGCGGTGCGGGCGAGGAGTGCTGCGAGGACCCGGGCGACGGCGTCGATCGCCTGCGCCGCGGTCGGCACGGTGGTCTGCGGCTCGACCAGCCGGTCGCGGACGGTGCCGTCGAGGCCGACGAGGGCGACCCCGACGGCGTCGATCTCGACCGTGACCGCGGCGGCGAGGACGTCGGCGGACGCCCGGACGACCCCGCTCGGCCGTCCGACACCGGCACCCGGGGTCCCCGCGGCCGGCGTCTCCTCGTGCACGAGCCCGGCGTCGACGAGTTCCCCGACGAGCGCGAGGATCGTCGAGCGGTTCAGGCCGGTGCGCCGGGTGAGCTCGGCGCGGGTGACGGGGCCGTCCTCGTGGACGAGCCGGAGGACGCGCGCGGCGTTGCCCGGCGTCGCCGTGGGCTGCCGTGCCATGGGTCCTCCTCGGTGGTGGGTGGGGTCGTGGTCGGCCGGTCAGCGCGACTGCGAGAACGCGGCGTCGAACGAAGCGTCCGGCGGCGCGATGGTACCGAGCTGCCGGACGAACGCCAGCGCCTCGGGCCCGCCGACGAGCCGGTCCATGCCGGCGTCCTCCCACTCGACGCTGGTCGGGCCGGCGTACCCGATGTGGTTCAGCACGCGGAACACCCGCTCCCACGGCACGTCTCCGTGGCCGGCGGTGACGAAGTCCCACCCGCGCCGGGGGTCGCCCCACGGCAGGTGCGAGGACAGCCGACCGTTGCGCCCGTCGAGCTGCTTCACCGACTCCTTGCAGTGCACGTGGTACACCCGGTCGGCGAAGTCGAGCAGGAACGCCGCGGGGTCGAGGTCCTGCCAGACGAAGTGCGACGGGTCGAAGTTGAACCCGAACGCCGGTCGGTCGCGGAACACCTCGAGGGTCCGCGCAGCGGTCCAGTAGTCGTAGGCGATCTCGGACGGGTGCACCTCGAGCGCGAACCGGACCCCGACCTCCTCGAAGACGTCGAGGATCGGTGACCAGCGGTCGTGGAAGTCCTGGTACCCGGCGTCGATCATCCCCGGGGGCACGGGCGGGAACCCGGCGACGGTCTTCCAGATCGACGAGCCGGAGAAGCCGGTGACGGTGTCCACGCCGAGCGCCGCGGCGGCACGGGCGGTCCACTGCAGCTCCTCGGCCGCACGCTGCCGCACGCCCTCGGGGTCGCCGTCGCCCCACACGTGCGGCGGGACGATGTCCTCGTGCCGCTGGTCGATGGGGTCGTCGCACACGGCCTGGCCGACCAGGTGGTTGGCGATCGTCCAGACCTGCAGCCCGTTGCGTTCCAGGATCGCCTTGCGCTCGGCGACGTACGAGGGGTCCGTCGCGGCGCGCCGGACGTCCAGGTGGTCACCCCAGCAGGCGATCTCCAGCCCGTCGTAGCCCCACTCGCCGGCGAGCCGGGCGACCTCCTCGAAGGGCAGGTCGGCCCACTGTCCGGTGAACAGGGTGACCGGCCGGGAGGCCCGGGTCGTCTCCGTCGTGTCGCTCGCGTCCGTCGTCGTCATCGTCGTCGTCCTTCTTCGCGGTGGTCGGGTTCCGTCACCAGGATCCGGGTGCGGACCCGGCGGGGACGGTGGCGGGTCGCTCGACGCGCGAGTGCACGTCGACGACCGAGTGGGCTCGGGCGGCGGCGGAGACCGCCTCCATGACCTCGAGCACGTGGAACGCGAGGTCGCCGGAGGCTCGGTGCGGCCGGTCCGTCGCGATCGCGTGGGCCATGTCGGCGAGACCGTAGCCGCGGCCGGCGTCGGCGTACCCGGCGGCGACCGGCAGGTCGCGCCACGAGCGGTCGTCGGCGGTGGCGATCGACACGGTGTCCGAGAACCGGTTCGGGTCCGGGACGCCGAGGGTGCCGGCGGTGCCGTACACCTCGAACAGCGGGGCGCGGGTGGCCCACACCTCGAACGAGACGGTGACGGTGGAGACCACGCCGTTCTCGTGCTCGAGGATCGCGACGACGTGCGTGTCGATGTCGACCGGGATCGACGTGCCGGCGTTCGGTCCGGTCGCGATCGTCCGTTCGCGGGTGGAGCGGGTCGCGCTGCCGCTGACCCGGACGACCGGCCCGAAGAACGTGACGAGGCTGGTCAGGTAGTACGGCCCCATGTCGAGGAGCGGTCCGCCGCCCGGCTGGTAGTAGAACGCGGGCGCGGGGTGCCAGAGCTCGTGCCCGGGGGCGCTCCAGGCGACGGCGGCACCGACCGGGGTGCCGATCGCACCGTCGTCGAGGGCGGCCCGTGCGGTCTGGATGCCCGTGCCGAGGACGGTGTCCGGGGCGCTGCCGACGCGCAGGCCGGCGGCGCGGGCGGCCTCGAGCACCGGTGCGGCCTCGGCGGTGGACATCGCGAGCGGCTTCTCGCCGTAGACGTGCTTGCCGGCGGCGAGGGCCCGGGTGGCGATGTCGGCGTGCGCGGCCGGGATCGTCAGGTTGAGCACCACGTCGACGTCGTCGGCGGCGAGCAGGTCGTCCACGGTGGTGCCGCGAATGCCCTGAGCTGCACCGACCTGCTGGGCGCGGGCGACGTCGAGGTCGGCGACCGCCACGAGCGACAGCCCGGGCAGCGCCGGGAAGTGCTCGAAGTACTGCTGGCTGATCACGCCCACGCCGACGACGCCGACCCGCAGTGCTCGTTCGTTCACCGTGCTGCCCACAGGAGTCCCCGTTCGATGATGGTGCGGAGTGGCTGCGACTCGACGACCTCGAGGCGGTGCCCTGGTGCGGAGACGAACACGCGGCCCTCGCCCCACTGCCGTGTCCAGATCGCCGGTGCGGTGACCGGGCGGTTCCAGGCGTCGAAGTCGCGCGCGTCCTGGGTGGTGGTCGCGAGGACGTCGTTGTACTCGTCGGACAGCACCCAGTACTGCTCGGTGACGAGGTCGAAGTCCTCGATGCCCTGCGTGATCGGGTGTTCGTGCCCGAGGTCGGTGAGGTGCACCGTGTAGGGGATGTAGTTGTCGGACTGTTCCCCGACGCGCTCGTCGGGGTGCTTGCCGGCGTGGTGCGCGAACTGCCCGCCGATCATGTGCAGGTAGTCGGCGGTGTTCCGGAACGCGTCCGCGATGCCGCCGTGCCAGCCGGCCAGTCCGGCGCCGCCCAGGACCGCGCGCTGCAGCCCGGCGAACTCGTCGTCGGCGATGGTCGACATCGTGACGACCTGCACGATCAGGTCGACCTCGTCCATGACGGCGGCGTCGGCGTAGACGGCCGTCGAGTCCGACATCCGGACCTCGAACCCGTTCTCGCGCAGGAACGGGACGAACAGGTCGGTGGTCTCGACGGGCTGGTGGCCGTCCCACCCGCCGCGGACGACGAGCGCCTGGCGGGTCTGCTCGGCGGCGCTCACGAGGTCGCCGTCCAGGTGCTGCCGGTTGCGGCGCTGCGTTCGACCGCGTCGAGGACCCGCTGCACGTGCAGGCCGTCGGCGAACGACGGCGACGGGTCGGTGCCGGCGACGATCGCGTCGACGAAGTCCTTCACCTGGTGGCTGAAGGTGTGCTCGTACCCGATGAGGTGCCCGGTCGGCCACCACGCGGCCATGTAGGGGTGCTCGGGCTCGGTGACGAGGATGCGGCGGAACCCCTGCTCCCCCGCCGGGGCGTTCGACTCGTACAGCCGGAGCTCGTTCATCGCCTCGAGGTCGAACTGGATCGCGCCCTCGGACCCGCTGATCTCGAGCGTCAGACCGTTCTTCCGCCCGGTCGCGTAGCGCGTGGCCTCGAACGTGCCGATCGCACCGTCGGCCGCGCCACCACCCAGGCGGGCGGTGAAGAACGCGGCGTCGTCGACGGTGACCTGCCCGCGCTCGCTCGACGCGGTGCCGGAGAGCCCGACCCCCTCGGCCATCAGCGGACGCTCGGTCACGAAGGTCTCGAGCGTGCCGGACACGGTGGCGAGCGACGCGCCCGTGACGTGCTCGACCAGGTCGATGGCGTGCGCGCCGATGTCACCGAGCGCACCGGAGCCGGCGAGCGACTTGTCGAGGCGCCAGGTCATCGGGCCGTCCTCGTCCGCCAACCAGTCCTGCAGGTAGAGCGCGCGGACCTGGCGCACGGTGCCGATCCGTCCGTCCTGCACCAGCTGCCGCGCGAACGCGATGGCCGGCACCCGGCGGTAGCTGAACCCGACCATCGCCCGGACACCCTGTGCACGGGCGCTGTCGGCGGCGGCGGTCATCGCCTCGGCCTCGGCGACGGTGTTCGCGAGCGGCTTCTCGCACAGGACGTGCTTGCCGGCCTGGAGCGCGGCGATCGCGATCTCGACGTGCGAGGACCCCGGGGAAACGACGTCGACGACGTCGATGTCCGGATCGGCGACGACGGCACGCCAGTCGGTGGACGCCGCCTGCCAGCCGTACTGCTGCCGAGCGGCCTCGGTGCGTCCGGGATCACGCCCGACGATCACCGCCATCTCCGGCTCGGCTCCGAGGTCGAAGAACCTGGGGGCGGTCCGCCACGCCTGTGAGTGTGCGGCTCCCATGAAGCCGTGCCCCACCATCGCGACCCGCAGTCGTTGCTGCACCGTCGACTCACTTGCCATCCGCTCGCTCCTTTGCGATCACGTGCTTGCCACAGCCAACACTACCGCTTATGTTGGGCGCGGCAACATTTTGTTTCGACGACGAACGGTGACCACCATGGCAACGACGCCCACCCGTGCAGACAAGTTCTCCTTCGGTCTCTGGACCATCGGCTACAACGGCTCCGACCCCTTCGGCGGGCCGACCCGACCCGCCCTCGACGTGGTCGAGGCGGTCGAGAAGCTCGACGAGCTCGGGGCCTACGGCCTGACCTTCCACGACGACGACCTGTTCGCGTTCGGTTCCACCGACGCCGAACGCCAGACCCAGATCGACCGCCTCAAGGGCGCGCTCGAGTCGACCGGGCTCGTCGTGCCGATGGTCACGACGAACCTGTTCTCCGCCCCGGTCTTCAAGGACGGCGGCTTCACCTCGAACGACCGGCAGGTCCGCCGCTTCGCGCTCCGCAAGGTGCTCCGCAACATCGACCTCGCCGCCGAGCTCGGCGCGTCGACGTTCGTGATGTGGGGTGGCCGCGAAGGCTCCGAGTACGACAGCGCCAAGGACGTGCAGGCCGCGCTCGAGCGCTACCGCGAGGCCGTCAACCTGCTCGCCCAGTACGTCACCGACAAGGGCTACGGCATCCGGTTCGCCATCGAGCCGAAGCCGAACGAGCCCCGCGGCGACATCCTCCTGCCGACCCTCGGCCACGCGATCGCCTTCACCGAGACGCTCGAGCGCCCGGAGCTGTTCGGCATCAACCCCGAGGTCGGCCACGAGCAGATGGCGGGCCTGAACTTCACCGCCGGCATCGCCCAGGCGCTCTACCAGGGCAAGCTCTTCCACATCGACCTCAACGGCCAGCGCGGCATCAAGTACGACCAGGACCTGGTGTTCGGTCACGGCGACCTGCAGAACGCGTTCTCGCTCGTCGACCTGCTCGAGCACGGCGCCCCGCAGGGCGGCCCGGCGTACGACGGCCCGCGCCACTTCGACTACAAGCCGAGCCGCACCGAGGACATCACCGGCGTCTGGGACTCCGCGTCGGCCAACATGCGCATGTACCTGCTCCTCAAGGAGCGTGCGCAGGCGTTCCGCGCCGACCCCGAGGTGCAGGCAGCGCTCGAGGCCTCCAAGGTCGGCGAGCTGTCGACGCCGACGCTGAACGACGGCGAGTCGTACGACACGTTCCTCGCCGACCGTTCCGCCTACGAGGACTTCGACGCCGACGCCTACTTCGGCGGCAAGGGCTTCGGCTTCGTCCGCCTGCAGCAGCTCGCGATGGAGCACCTGATGGGCGCGCGGAATTGACGGCAGACGCGCCAGCGGCTGCATCCCGCGCGCTGAGGCGGCCTGCCGCCGAAGTGGCTGAGAACACGGACGAGCGCCAGCTCGTCGCCGGCGTCGACTCGTCGACCCAGTCCTGCAAGGTCACCATCCGCGACGCCGCGACCGGTGCGGTCGTCCGCGAGGGACGCGCGTCCCACCCGGACGGCACCGCCGTCGACCCCCGCCACTGGTGGGACGCCCTCGGTGCCGCCGTCGCGGACGCCGGTGGCCTCGACGATGTCGGTGCCGTCGCCATCGCCGGGCAGCAGCACGGCATGGTCGCGCTCGACGCCGACGGCCGCGTGGTCCGCGACGCCCTGCTCTGGAACGACGTCCGCAGTGCGGACGCGGCCGCGCAGATGGTCGACGAGCTCGGCCAGGAGGCGTGGGTCGCCCGGACGGGGCTGGTGCCGGTCGCGTCGTTCACCGGTACCAAGCTGCGGTGGCTCCGCGACGCGGAGCCCGAGAACGCGGCCCGCGTCGCGGCCGTGGCGCTCCCCCACGACTGGCTGTCGTGGCGGCTCCGCGGGTACGGACCGGCGGACGAGAGCCCGCTCGGCCCCGACCTCGACGCCCTGGCGACGGATGCGTCCGACGCCAGCGGCACGGGGTACTGGGACCCGGTGCGCCGCGAGTACGACCCGGAGCTGTTCGAGCTCGCGCTCGGGCGGCCGATGCGTCCGGCGTCGATGGGTGACGACGACGCCGTGGTCGTGCCGCGCGTGGTCGCTCCCGACGAGGCGATGGGCACCCTGTCCACCGACGTCGAGCTGCCCGGCGGCGCGGTCGCCCGGTCCGGCCTCGTCGTCGGTGCCGGACTCGGCGACAACGCCGGGGCGGCGCTCGGCCTGGGTCTCGGCCCGGGTGACGTCGCGGTGTCCCTCGGCACGAGCGGCACGGTCTTCGGGGTCAGCGACGCCGAGGTGCGTGACCCGAGCGGGACCGTGGCGGGCTTCGCCGACGGGACCGGGTCGCGCCTCCCGATCGTCACGACGCTCAACGCGGCCCGCGTGCTCGAGGTGATCGGCGGCCTGCTCGGCGTCGACCACGACGCACTCGGCGAACTGGCGCTGCAGGCGCCGGCCGGGGCCGACGGCCTCGTCCTGGTGCCGTACTTCGTCGGCGAGCGCACGCCCAACCGGCCGGACGCGACCGCATCGCTGCTCGGCATGACGCCGGCGACCACCGACCGGGCGCACCTGGCCCGGGCGGCCGTCGAGGGGATGCTCTGCGCCCTCGCCGACGGACTGGCCGCGGTGCAGGACACCGGGGTGACCGTCGAGCGGTTGCTGCTCATCGGCGGCGCTGCGCGGAACCCGGCGGTCCGCGCCGTCGCCGCGCAGGTGTTCGGCCGTGACGTCCTGGTGCCGGAGCCCGGCGAGTACGTCGCCGCGGGTGCTGCGAAGCAGGCCGCGTGGGCGCTCACCGGTGCCCTGCCGACGTGGGACACCGCGACGACCACCGTGCCGTCCGACCCGCACCCCGAGGTGCTCGAGCAGTACCGCGCCGCGGCGCGCTGACCGACGCACCGGATCCGACACTCCCCGCCCCCGGCGCCCTCCACCAGGGCGCCGGGGGCATCATCGTCCCCGGAGGACACCCATGCCACTGACCGACCTGCCCCTCGACGCGCTCCGCGCCCACCGCTCGGACGTCCGTCGTCCCGCTGACTTCGACGCCTTCTGGGCGGACACGATCGCCGCCGCCCGGACCGCGGGCGAGGGCGTCGAGGTGACCCTCGTGCCGGCCGAGACCCCGGTGACCGGGCTCGTCGTCGAGGACCTGACGTTCCCCGGGTTCGCCGGTGACCCGGTGCGGGCGTGGGTCAACCGTCCCGTGACGGACGACCCGGGCGCGCTGCCGGTCGTCGTCGAGTTCCTCGGCTACGGCGGTGGCCGTGGTCGGCCGGGCGAGCGCGTGCACTGGGCCCTCGCCGGGTACGTGCACGTGGTGATGGACACCCGCGGCCAGGGCTCCGGGTGGGCCGGCGGCGACTCCCCGGACCCGCACGGCTCCGCACCGCACGCCAGCGGCTGGATGACGAGCGGCATCGGCTCGCCCGCCGACCACTACTACCGCCGCGTCTACACCGACGCCGTGCGACTCGTCGAGGCGGTGCGCACGCTGCCCGGGATCGACCCCGAGCGCATCGCCCTGACCGGCGGCAGCCAGGGCGGCGGCATCACGATCGCCGCAGCGGCCCTGGTCGAGGCACACGTCGGACCGGTCGCCGCGGTGCTGCCCGACGTGGCGTTCCTGGCCGACTGGCGGAACGGCACCGACGTCGCGGTCGGCGGGCCGTACCTGGAGCTCGCGCAGTACCTCGCCGTCCACCGCGACGCGGCCGACACCGTGTGGGCGACCGCCGCGTACCTGGACGGGGTCAACCACGCCGCCGGCGTCACCGCCCCGGCGCTGTTCTCAGTCGCGCTGATGGACGACGTCGTGCCGCCGCGCACGACCTTCGCCGCGTTCAACGCCCTCGGCTCCACCGACCGCGAGATCGTCGTGTACCCGTACAACGGGCACGAGGGCGGGGGCTTCCGGCACTGGGAGCGTCAGGCGGCGTTCCTGGCGGACCGGCTGCAGCACTCCGTCAGATGAAGTAGTGGTGCCGGTGGTGGGGGCCGGCGCTCCCGCCACCGACGTCGTAGTGCACGGTGAGGGTCTGCTCCCAGTCGCCGCGGTGATCGCCCCACTCGAACAGGATGCTGTCCGGCACGACGTCCGGCTGGTGGAGCAGGACCCGCTCCGCCAGCCCGATCAGCCGCTGTTGTCGGGTACGCACGGATCGGCGCTCAGGTGCTCGTCTGGAGCGTCTTCTTCGGGTACTCGTCGAAGCGCTGGAAGTACGTGCTCGAGAACCGCCCCATGTGGCGGAACCCCCACCGGTGCGCGACCTCGGCCACCGTCGTCTGCGCACAGTCGGCGAGCTGCAGCGCGATCCGCACCCGGTCGAGGCGGACCTGCAGCAGGTACGTCATGGGGCTCACGCCGACGTGCTGCACGAAGTTCTCCTGCAGCGTGCGGGAGCTGACCCCGACGGCCCCGCAGACGTCCGCGAGCTGGAGCGGCCGGTCGCAGTGCTCCGCGAGCCAGGCCTGTGCGAGCTGCACGGTGTTCACCGTCCGGCGGACCGGCGATCCGTCGGGTTCGGCGTCCGTCCCGCAGAAGGCCCGCAGCACCGACTCGGCCAGCAGCACCTGTGCCGACAGGTGCCCGCCCGGGTTGCGGTCGGGGTGCAGTGCGTTGACGGCGACCGCGTCGATGCGGGCGAGCAGGTGGGACACCTCGGCCTCGGCCGGGCGGGATCGCAGTCGGCCGGCGAAGCGGTGGTCGAACACGACCCCGTTGACGGCGTCGAGGAATCCGCGGTCGACCCGCAGGACCTGGACGGTCCCCGCCGGCACGAGCAGCGTGAACGGCCGGTCCGTCGGCAGGAGCACCGGCACACCGGGCCGGGCGGGCGCGTCGTCGTCGACCCGCAGGCACCCCGCGGTCGACCACGCCAGCACCGGCGTGCCGTCCGGCGTGAACGAGGCGGCGGCGGCGGTCGACACCGCCGACGACAGCAGCGCGACGTTGTGGTGGCGCACCGTCCGGTGGCGGAACGCGAACCGGTCGGTGGGGGCGAACCGGACGTCGCGACCGTCGTACACGGCACGCACCGTCCGGACGGCGTCCGCGGTGGTCCGGCCGCACCGCTCGGCGGTCCGGGGCGCGTTGCCGACGGCGACCCGCGGGACGGTGTCGCTGCTCACTGGCCCGATCCTCGCCGGGCGCGGAGGTCCGCGAAGGTGAACCGCTCGCGGTCGACGTCGTCCTCGGACTGCACGATCCACCCGCGTCGGGCAGCGCGTGCCCGAGCCCGGTAGGAGGTGATGTGGACCGGGGCGACCCCCGGTGCACGCTCGTAACCACTCATCAGATCCTCCGATCTGTCCCCGTACCTCCGACCCTGTTCGGAGGGGGACAGTTTGAGTACCTCTTGGACGATAAGCGCCCTCACCGGGGTCCACAATGGCCCCCGAACGGGTGCGATCCACATCCGCGCACGCCGGATAACGGCGGCGTCGTGGCGTCGGAGGCCGATCGGCCCGACCGACTCGTACCCTCCACGTATGGACCAGGCACCGACCACGGCGAGTGGTCCCGAGCACGGCGGAGCACGGCTGTCGCGCACCGTGCACGAGGCGCTGCGGTTCGTGCACGCCCACGCCCGCGAAGCGATCTCCGTACCGGACATCGCCGCCGCCGCACACCTGTCGACCCGCGGCCTGCAGAGCGCGTTCCGGCGGGAGCTGCAGACCTCACCCGCGTCGTACCTGCGCGGGGTGCGGCTCGAGGGCGTCCGCCGCGACCTGCTGTCGATGACACCGGCCGACCGTCGCACCATCGCGGACGTCGCCAAGCACTGGCACTTCAGCAACGCCGGTCGGATGGCGGCGGAGTACCGCGCCGCGTTCGGCACCGCACCGTCGGCGGCGCTCCGGTCGTTCGACCCGGAGGACCCGGACCCCCGCGCCACGTCGGACCTCGCCGGGTCCCCGGGCGAGGGATCACGCTTCCGGATCGTGCTCGACTGCGAGGTGGAGGTCGACGACGCCGACGCGACCTTCGCCCATGCCCTGCGCCGTGCCCAGGGCGACGACCGCCCCTGGCACGGCTACGACCCCGACGGCAGCACGGCGGACGTCGTCGCGTTCCTGCTGGCGAACGCCGTCCGCGGGGCCGCCGGGGACACCTCCGGCATCCGGCTGCGTGCGGTCAACCCGATGCTGCGGGCGCCGGACGAGCACGGCGGGTACCCGTCGGCCGAGCTCCCGCCGTGGTCGGCACCGGCCGTCCCACCGTCGGCCACCGGCACGGAACGGGACTGATCGCGCCGTCGATGGACGAAAAGCGCCAGGGGTCGAGGAACCGGGGGAGGATGGACCTCGCGGGCCCGGCACGTGCGGCGGGCCCCGGCAAACGGAAGGCAGCGCCATGGGCCAGCTCATCTACGACTCGCAACCCCTCGAGCTCCGCCTCGACGACCGTGCGCTCACGCACCTGCAGATCGTCATCGTGAACCTCATCCGCCGCGGGGAGAGCTTCGTGTTCTCGTGGAAGGACGACCCCGCCGTCGGCGGGGGCCGCAGCAGCATCTGGATCCACCCGTACTGTGGACTGCACTTCAAGTTCGCCGGCGGCAAGTCCCCGAGCGTGAACCGCTCGTGGCTCGACGAGCTCTACGCCAGCGCGGCGAGCGGCTCCGGCCTCGTCCTGAGCCCGGAACCGACGGACGCAGAGGGCCCGGTCTCCGCCGACGACGTCGCCGGCGCCCCACCGGCACGACCCACCACGACCATCAGCGCCTCCTGACCGGAGCGCTGACGACGCGCCCCGACCGGGCACGAACGACAGGATGCCCCTCCCCGTGACCACCACCCCGCGTCGACGCCGCTCCGCGCTGCTCGCCGCCGCGCTCACCGCCGGACTCGCACTCGCCGGCTGCACGGCCCCGACCGCCGCCCACGCTGAGGGGTTCGACGTGACCGGCTTCCAGCCCGAGAACGCCGACACCGCCTTGGTGGACGCGAACGCCGCCGCGATGGACGTGGTCGGCGTCGACGGCCTGCTGCTGAACCGCACGGGCACGAAGGTCACCGCCCCGTCGCGCGCCGCCAAGGCCCAGCGCAACCGGGCGCACGCGAACGGCCTCACCGCGCAGCTGCTCGTCAGCAACTACTCCGAGGCCGACGGGGACTTCAGTGAGCCGATCGCGAGGAAGCTGCTCACCTCGCCCGCGAACCGCGCCCGGGTCGTCCGATCACTCGCCGCCGACGTGGCCACGGGCGGCTGGGACTCGGTCATGATCGACCTCGAGGCGCTGACCCCGGCGGAGAAGCCCGGTCTCACCGCCTTCGCCCGGGAGCTCCGGGCCGCCGTCGGCGACGACGTCCGGCTCGACATCGCCCTGTCCGCGTCGACCACCGCCGCCGGGTACGCCCGCCTCGGCTACGACGTCCGCGCCCTCCGCGCCCCGCTCGACCACCTGACGCTCATGGCCTACGACCAGCACGGCCCCTGGGAGCCAGACACACCCGGTCCGGTCGGGTCGCTCGCGTGGTCGTCGAAGGCCGCCCGTGCGCTCGCGACCCTCGCTCCCGCCGACCAGATCGTGCTCGGTGTCGCCGGGTACGGCTACCACTGGAAGGGCACGCGCCCGGCCGGTCAGCTCTCCGACGCCCAGGCCCGGCTCCGGGTCCGGAAGGCGGGCGCGACCGCCCGCTGGGACGCGACGGTCGGCGAGTGGACCGCGACCCTGCCGAGCGGTGAGGTGCTCTGGTGGTCCGACGCACGCTCGCTGCGCGAACGGGTCGCCCTGGCGGAGCGGCTCGGCCTGACGGGCGTCGCCGTCTGGTCGCTGGACCTGTCCGACCGGATCGAACCGGTCGGGTGATCCCGACCCGCTGACGGACAGGAGGCGCGGTGCGAGCCCGCACCGCGCCTCCCGTCCGTCACCCGGTCACGCCCAGGGCGCGTGGTCCGTCACCAGGTCAGACGAGCGACCACTCCACCAGGCGGGGGTCGTCGAGGGTGACCTCGTGGACCGAGCCGGTGACCGCGACGGTGGCGCGCTCCGTGGCGGTGCCGGGGACGGGGTGTCGGACCGGCCCGTCGCCCGAGGCGATGATCCCACCCGCTGCCACCGGGCCTCCCGGCCGGGACGCCGCCGCGTGCGACGCGACCCAGACCTGCACGTCGCCGGGTTCGACCACCTTGCGCATCCGACGGTCGGTGAACGCGAAGCGCTGCACCGGGACGCGGAAGCGGACCCGCGCGGACTCCCCCGCGGCGAGCGCGACCCGCGCGTAGCCGAGGAGCTGCACCTCGGGCCTGGTGACGCTGCCGTGCACGTCGTGCCCGTAGAGCTGCACGACGTCCTCGCCGGCACGGGACCCGGTGTTCCGGACCGTCACCGACGCGGTGAAGACGCCGTCGGAGCGGACGTCCGGGTCGACGACGAGCTCGTCGTGGGCGAAGTCGGTGTAGCCGAGGCCGAAGCCGAACGGTCGCACCGGCGTCGAGTCGGCGGCCGTGACATCGGACGGACCGCCGAGCCGCGGGTGCAGGTACGTGAACGGCTGCGCGCCGGCGGACCGGGGCAGGGACAGCGGCAGGCGGCCCGAGGGCGAGGCCGCGCCGGTGAGCAGGTCGGCGATCGCCAGCCCGCCGCCCTCGCCCGGGAAGAACGCCTGCACGACCGCGGCCGGACGCGGCTGGTCGCCGTCGAGCGCCCAGCCGATCGCGTACGGCCGGCCGGTGAGCAGCACCATCACGGTGGGGGTGCCGGTCGCGACGACGGCCTCGACCAGCTCACGCTGCACGCCGGGCAGGTCGAGCGACTCGGTGTCGTTGCCCTCGCCGACCGTGCCGCGGCCGAAGAGCCCGGCCTGGTCGCCGACGACGACCACCGCGACGTCCGAGGCGGAGGCCACGGCGACCGCGTCGGCGAAACCGGCCCGGTCGTCGCCCGTGACGGCGCAGCCCGCTGCGAAGCGGACCGCTGCCGGGCCGAGGGCCCGGGCGACGGCTTCGCGGACGGTCGGGATCGCGAAGCCGAGCGGCAGGTCGGGGTGCGAGGCGAGCACGTGGTTGGCGAACGCGTAGCAGCCCTGCAGGGCCTCGGCGCGGTCGGCGTTCGGGCCGATGACGGCGACGGAGGCCCCCGGTGCGAGCGGGAGGACGGGGGTGGTGCTGTCGACGGTGCCACCGTCGGCGGTGCCGCTGTCGGCGGTGCCACTGTTGGCGCTGCCGCTGTCGTTCGACAGCAGCACGAGCGACTTCGCCGCCAGCTGGCGTGCGAGTGCCTGGTGCAGCGGGGTGTCGAGGTCGATCCCGGTCGGGGCGTCCTCGGCGAACGCGTCCGGTTCGAGCAGGCCGAGCCGCTCCTTCTGCCGGAGCACCCGGAGCACGGCGCGGTCGACGAGTGCCTCGTCCACCTGCCCGCTGCGGACCCGCTCGACCAGCGGCGCGAGGTACGCGTCACCGGTCGGGAGCTCGACGTCGATGCCGGCCTCGAGCGCCAGCGCCGCGGCCTCGCCACGGTCGGCGGCGATGCCGTGCATGACCTCGAGGAACGCCACCGAGAAGTAGTCCGCGACGACGGTGCCGTCGAAGCCGAGCCGGTCGCGGAGCAGGTCGGTGAGCAGCTCGCCGTTCGCCGCGACGGGCACGCCGTCGATCTCGGCGTACGAGTTCATGACGCTCCGGGCGCCGCCGTCGCGCAGCGCCATCTCGAACGGCGGCAGGTACACGTCGGCGACCTCGCGGGCCCCGGCGTGCACGGGGGCGTGGTTCCGCCCCGACTGCGACGCCGAGTAGCCGAGGAAGTGCTTCAGGGTCGCGTCGACCCCGGCCGACTGCAGCCCGCGCACGTACGCGGTGCCGACCGTGCCGACCAGGTACGGGTCCTCGGCGATGCACTCGTCGACCCGCCCCCAACGCGGGTCGCGGATCACGTCGAGCACCGGTGCGAGCCCCTGGTGGACGCCGAGCTGGCGCATGGACGCACCGATCGCGGCGCCGACCTGCTCGACGAGCTCCGGGTCGAACGACGCGCCCCACGCCAGCGGGGTCGGGAACGTCGCGGCCTTCCACGCGGCGAGCCCGGTCAGGCACTCCTCGTGGACGAGCGCCGGGATCCCGAGCCGGGTCTCGCGCTGCAGGCGGCGCTGTTCGGCCCAGAGCCAGGCGGCACGTTCGTCGGGTTCGACGGGGCGGGTGCCGTAGACGCGGGTGAACTGCCCGATGCCGTCGCGGGTGATGTCCGCCAGGGTGCTGCCCTGCTGCACGGCCGCCATCTCGCCCTGCATGGGGGCGACGACGCCGTTCTGGTCGAGCCAGTAGCCGACGAGCTGGGCGACCTTCTCGTCGAGGGTCATCACGGCGAGCAGGGCGTCGGCGCGGGGTCCGGCGGTGGTCGCGGTCGCGTCGGTTGCGGTCGCGGTCGCGCCCGTCGCGGTCGCGTCCGTCGCGGTCGTCGCGTCCGTTGTGCTGTCGGCCTGGAGGCGCGGGTCGCGTCCGGCGGTCTGCGTCGCGTCGGTCGCGGTCACCCCTTCACCGCCCCGGTCAGGCCGCCGACGATGCGGCGCTGGAAGATCGTGAAGAACACGAGCGCCGGGATCATCGACATCGAGGTGAACGCGAGCACCTTGGCGGTGTCGACGGAGTACTGCGACGAGAACGACTGGACCCCGAGCGGCAGCGTGTACGCGGCCTCGTTGTTCAGGATGAACAGCGGCAGGATGTAGCTGTTCCAGCTGGCGATGAACGCCAGGATGCCGACGGTGACGACCCCGGGCAGCGACAGCGGCACGACCATCCGGAAGAAGAACCCGAGACGGCTCGCTCCGTCGATCGACGCGGCCTCCTCGAGCTCGTCGGGGATCGCCCGCAGGAACGGCACCAGGATGATGACGGTGGTCGGCAGCGCGAACGCGATCTGCGGCAGGATCACGCCGGCCAGGCTGTTCGTCAGACCGAGGTCCTTGACGAGCAGGTACAGCGGGGTGATCGCGACGGTGATCGGGAACATCAGACCCGCGGCGAACAGGGCGTAGAGCGCCCCGCGGCCGGCGAACCGGTAGCGGGCGAGCACGAAGCTCACCATCAGCCCGAGCACGACGACCCCGAGGGTGGTCGTGACGGCGCTGATCGTGGAGTTGCCGAGCTGCTGCCAGAAGATGCCGCTGGACAGCACGGACCCGTAGTTGCCGAACTCGAACGGTGCCGGCAGTCCGGCGGGGCTCGTGGTGATCTGCGAGTTGGTCCGGAAGCCGCCCAGCACGATGTAGAGCACGGGTGCCAGGTTGGCGGCGACGAACAGGATCGCGACGACGTACGTCAGCGGGTTCGCGCGTCCGATCGCGGCACTGGACCGGCGCTCCCGCACGGCCCGGCGCCCGGGGGCGACGATGCTCGTGGTGGCCATCAGTTCTTCCTCTCGGTGAGTGCACCCGCGGTGTCGCGGCGGAGCACGAAGCGCTGGTAGATCAGGGCGACCACGAGCGAGATCACGAACATCACGACCGCGACGGCGCTGCCGAAGCCGAAGTTGCCCGAGGTCCGGCCGTTGGCGACCATGTACGTCGCCATCGTCGAGGTGCCCGCGGTCGACGCGATGTACTGCCCCCAGATGATGTAGACGAGGTCGAACAGCTGCAGCGAGCCGATGATCGACAGGAACGCCCAGATGCGGATGGTCGGACCGAGCAGCGGCAGCGTGATGCGCCGCTGGATCTGCCAGTAGCCGGCGCCGTCGATGGCGGCGGCCTCGAACAGTTCCTCGGGGATGCTCTGCAGGCCGGCGAGGAACAGGATCACCGCGAAGCCGATGTACTTCCACGAGATGATCACGAGCAGCGTCCAGATGGCGATGTCGGGGTTCGACAGCCAGTCCGCACGGAGCCCGCCCAGGCCGATGCTCTGGAACAGGTCGTTCACGGCGCCGTTCGACTGGAGCATCAGGCTCCACCCGGTGCCGACGATCACCTCGGAGATGACGTACGGCACGAAGACGAGCACGCGGACGAGCCCGCGGCCGTGCATCTTCTGGTTGAGCAGCAGTGCGAGCACGATCGCGATCGGCCCCTGCAGCACCAGCGAGAGCACGACGATGAAGCCGTTGTGCATCAGGACCGCGTGGAACGCCTTGTCCTGGAAGATGATCAGGTAGTTCTGCAGCCCGACGAAGTCGGTGGGCGGGCCGTAGCCCTGCCACTTGAAGAACCCGTAGTAGGCGGCGAGCGCCACGGGCAGGATCACGAACGTGACGAAGACGATGACCGCGGGTCCGGCGAGGACCGCGATCTCGACGCGCTTCCGCCAGTCCGCGATGCGGCGCTTGGTCCGCCGACCGGCGGGGAACGGCGAACCGCTCCCCGCCGGGGACGTCCCCGCGGCCGTGTCCGACCCGGTGGCCGGAGTCGTACCGAGCGAGGTGTCGAGGGTCATGCTCAGCCCTTGGCCGCAGCCTGGTTGGTGGTCTCGACGATGTCCTTCGCGCTGCCCTTGTCGGCGAGCAGGTCGACGACGCTGGTGTTCAGCGCGTTGCCGACGTTCTGGCCGTACAGGGTGTCGAGGTACTGCGAGACGAACGGGGCCTCCTGGTAGGCGGCCAGGGCCGACTTCAGGTAGTCCGAGTCGACGACCGACTGGGCTTCCTTGTTCACCGGGATGGCGTTGAAGGCCTTGTAGTAGCCCTCCTGGTTGTCCTTCTGCACGATGAAGTTCAGGAAGTCGGTGCACGCCTTCTTCGGGGCCTGCGCCGAGCAGGAGTTGCCGTCGACACCACCCATCATCGACTTCGGGTCACCCTTGCCACCGTCGATCGCGGGGAACGGGAACCAGCCGAGGTCGGGCAGCGGCTTGGCGTCCGGCGTCAGCGACGCGATCACGCCCGGGTCCCACGCGCCCATGAGCTCCATGGCGGCCTTGTGGTTGGCGAGGAGACCGGCGGAGCTGCCGGCGCCCTGCTGGGCTGCGGTGGTCAGGAAGCCGTTGTTGAAGGGCTTGGTGGCGTTGAAGTCCTCGAGCTGCTCGCCGGCCTTCGTCCAGCAGGCGTTGTCGAACTTCAGCGACTTCGCCGTGTCCTCGAGGGTCTTCTGGCTGCACTCGCGGAGCGCGAAGTTGTAGTACCAGTGGGCGGCCGGCCACGCGTCCTTCGCGCCGACGGCGACCGGGTCGATGTCCTTGGCCTTGAGCTTCGTGATCGCGTCGTTCAGCTCGTCCATGGTCGTGGGCGTGCCCTCGATGCCGGCTTCCTTGAACAGGTCCTTCGAGTACCAGATGCCCTCGGGGAGCACCGCGCCCGGCATGGCGTAGGTCTTGCCGTCCTTCTCGTACCCGGCGAACGTGCCCGCGCTGATGGACTTCTTCGCGTCGGCGCTGATGGAGTCGGAGATGTCCATGAGCTGCCCGGCAGCGATCATCGCGTCCATCTTGCCGCCGCCGCGCTGCAGGAACACGTCGGGGGCGTCGCCGGAGTTGAGGGCGGTCTGGAGCTTGCCGTCCAGGTCCTCGTTCTGGATCGCCTGGGTCTTGATGGTGACGTTCGGGTACTTCTCCTCGAACGCCTTGACCGTCGAGGCCCAGTAGGCCTTGCCCGGTCCGGTGGTCGAGTTGTGCCAGAAGGTCATCGTGACCTTCCCGCCGTCCTCGGAGGCATCGCTGCCCGCCGAGCACCCACTGGCCACCAGTGCTGTGGCCCCGATCAGCGCGATGGCTGCCGCGGCACGGATCTTCCTCGTCATCGTGGAACTCCTGAAGTGTCGTCGTTGACATGCGCGACATCGACTGCCGCTGCGGAGAGCATGCCTGCTGCTCCAGGCCCATGTCAATCGATATCGATAACGTTTTCTTACCCGATGTCATGGTGCCGCAGCGGTACGGTGTGCACATGGACTCGGCACTCGGCGCGCGTCCCGGTGCCGGCCGGGTGACGATCGGCGACGTGGCGCGGGTGGCCGGGGTCTCGATCCCGACGGTGTCCAAGGTGATCAACCAGCGCGACGGGGTCGCACCCGCCACGATGCTCCGCGTGCAGCAGGTGGTCGACGACCTGGGGTACGAGACCTCACTGGTCGCCCGGAGCCTGCGGAGTTCGCGGACCGGGGTCGTCGGCATCCTGGTGCCCGAGTTCGAGCCGTTCTCGACCGAGCTGCTCCGCGGCATCTCGCGGGCGGCCACCGGCACCGGCTACGAGCTCCTCGCCTACGCCGGCCTGATGACCGGCGCCGACCGACCCGGGTGGGAGCGCCGGTCGCTGTCCCGCCTGTCCGGCACCCTGATCGACGGCGCGATCGTCGTCACCCCGACCACGGCACTGTCGAGCTCGTCGATCCCCGTCGTGGCGATCGACCCGCACACCGGGCCGGAGGGGCACGCCACCGTCGACGCCGACAACGAGGCCGGCGCGGTGCAGGCCGTCGAACACCTGCTGTCACTCGGACACACCCGCATCGCGCACCTGCAGGGACGCGCCGACCTGGCCTCCGCCCAGCTGCGCGCGGCCGGGTACCGCTCGGCCCTGACCGCCGCGGGCATCACGGTCGACGAGTGCCTGCTGCGTGACGGCGGCTACCAGGAGGACCAGTCCGCGGCCGTCGCCCGCGAGCTCCTGACCCTCGCCGACCGCCCCACCGCGGTGTTCGCCGCGAACGACTCGTCGGCGATCGGTGTGCTCCGCGCCGCGGCCGAGGTCGGGCTCCGCGTCCCCCAGGACCTGTCCGTCGTGGGCTTCGACGACGTGCCGCAAGCGTCCACCACGACCCCGCCGCTCACCACGGTGTCGCAGCCGCTCGCCGAACTCGGGTCGCACGCCGTGCAGATGCTCCTGACGATGCTCCGTGGCGAACCGACCACGGACCACGTCCGGCTCCCCACGACCCTGCGGGTTCGGGCGAGCACGGGCCCCGCGCCGAGACCGACGCCCGGCCGCTGAGCACCCGCCGCCGTCAGCGGCGCAGGGTCTGCTTCGGGTACTCGCCGAACCGGGCCGCGTAGGCCGCCGAGAACCGGCCGAGGTGGGCGAACCCCCACCGCCGCGCGACGTCGCCGACGATCCCGGCCTGCGGGTCGAGCTCGAGCAGTTCTCCGCGCACCCGGTCGAGCCGGACCTCGCGCAGGTAGGTCAGCGGTGACACGTCGAAGACCCGGCGGAAGGACTCCTGCACCGACCGCACGCTCAGGCCGGCGACCTCGGACAGCTCCTGGACCGTGACGGACTCGGCGGCGTGCGCGTGGATGTACTCCACGGCGGCCCGCAGCCGGGCGTTCCGCGGCAGGCCGAGCACCGCGGGCAGGTCGTTCGCCTGCGGCGGGAAGGTGTCCAGGAACGCGGTGGCCGCCGACCGCTTGGCCTCGTGCCACGCGTCGGAGTCGGGCCCCTCGGCGCGCAGTGCCCGGGACAGCGCCACGAGTGCCCCCTGCCAGCGCTCCGCCGTGTCGGGTTCCGGCGCGCGGGTGGGGTCGAACCGCAGTGGTGTGGCGTCGACCTCCAGGTGTTCGAACGCGACGCGGTGCACGTACTCCCGCCCGAAGTGCACCAGCCGCTGGTCGTGGTCCTCGGCCGTGAACACGAAGTCGTCCTCGGGCGGCAGGAGCACGGGGACGTCCCGGCGCAGCTCCATCCGGACGCGCCCGGAGTCCAGGTGCGCGGTCCCGCTGGTGATCCACGTCACCACGTAGTCGGCACCGACGGGCACCGAGCCGCGCACGGCACCGCGGAGCTGCGAACGCCGGATGCTCACGTCGGAGTCCCCGACGGCCGTGTACCGGTACGAGAAGTCGTCGTCGATGCGCCGGACGGACCACCGATCGGCGCCGTGGACGGCGGCGAGGTCGCGCTCGGCCGAGTCGGGGTCACCGCCGGAGACCTCGAAACGCACCGGTTCACCGGCGCGTTCGGCGCCCTGTGGGGTCGGGACGGGGTCAGCCACAGCGCCTCGCTCCCGATGCCGTCACCCGCACCGTTCCACGCTCCGCGTTATGTGGATACGCTGGGGCGGTGACTGCGGCGTATCGTGACCCGGACGAGACCCGTTCAGAGGGGGCGTTGTCGTGAGCGATGTCGACCTGGACGCGGCGCTGACCCGGCTCGAGGCCGCGGTCTCCGAACTGCGCGGCCGACTGCGCGACGAACTCGGCGTCTCCGGCGGAGACCTGACGCTGCTGCAGTTCGTCTCGCGTGCCGAGGAAGCGGGTCGGACGGTGCGCGTGAAGGACCTGTCGAAGCACCTGGGGCTCACCGGCCCGGCGGTCACCGGCATGGTGGACCGCCTCGAGCACAGCGGACACATCAGTCGTGTCCCGAACCCCGACGACGGCCGCAGCCGGTACATCGAGCTGACCGATGCTGCCCGCCGCGACTACGCGCGCGCGATGGACGGCACGAACAAGCACCTGCACGACCTGATGGCCTCCTTCTCGGAACGGGAGCGGGCCAGGTTCGTGCGGATCATCGACCGCATCGTCGCAGCCGTCGATCTCGGCGCACCGAGCCCCTGACGGCAGGGTACGGGCGGTCAGGTCGACGTCCGGACGAATGTCCAGCATGCGCAGCTAGGTAAGTTCCCTACCTATCTCCGCATGCCGGACACCGGTCACCCCTTGACGGCGCCGGAGGTCAGACCGGACACGATCGAGCGGCGGAACACGAGCACCAGGATGACGATCGGCACCGTCGCAGCGACGCTCGCGGCGAAGATCTGCGCGAACGGCACCGTGAACTGCGTCCCGAAGAGCGCGATGCCGACCGGGATCGTCCGGAACGAGTTCTCGCTGTTGAAGGTCAGTGCCATCAGGAACTCGCTCCACGAGGCCGTGAAGGTGAAGACGCCGACCGTGAACAGGCCCGGCTTGGCCATCGGCAGGATCACCGACAGCACGGTCCGCCACGCCCCGGCGCCGTCGATCTCGGACGCCTCCTCGATCGTCGACGGGATCCCCTGCAGGTAGTTCCGCATGATCCAGATGGCGAACGGCAGGTTGAACGCCACGTACGGCACGATCAGGCCCGGGTACGAGTTGAGCAGCCCGAGGTTGCGCTCGAGCAGGTACAGCGGCGTCAGCACCGCGATCGCCGGGAACACCGACAGCATGAGCAGCGAGGTCATGATCGCCGTCCGCCCCCGGATGAACCGACCGGCCAGGGCGTACCCGGCGAGGAACGCCAGCGCGAGCACGATCACCGTGGTCGACACCGACACGATGACGCTGTTCACCATGTACTGGCCGAGCGCGTTGTCGCGGAAGGCCACCACGAAGTTGTCGAAGGTGAACGACTGCGGCCAGACGGTGGGCGGCGACTGCCCGATCTCGGACGCCGGCTTGAGCGACGTCGTGACGAGCCAGTAGAGCGGCAGCGCGGTGAGCACCGCGATGACGACACCGCTGACGTTGACGGTGTTGACCCACTTGCGCCAACCCTTGCGCACACGTTGACGGGGCATCAGTCGTCCCCTCCCTTCGCCTGGTTCCGGAACGCCCGGAGGAACAGCAGACACCCGGCCGCGACGATGACCGCGGTGGAGGTCGCGATCGCCGCGCCCGGTCCGATGTTGATGTCCTGGAAGAGCACCTTGTACCCCATGATCGCGAGCGACTGGGTGGCGGTGCCCGGTCCGCCGTTCGTCAGCACGAACGGCAGGTCGAAGACGCCGAACGCCTGCAGGATGCGGAACAGCACCGCGATCGTCAGGGTCGGGGTGAGCTGTGGCAGCACCACGCGCCAGAACGTCTGCCAGGTGCTCGCGCCGTCGAGCTCGGCGGCCTCGTAGTGGTCCTCCGAGATCTGCACGAGCCCGGCGAGCAGGATGATCGCGACGAACGGCGTCGTCTTCCAGATGTCCGCGACCATCAGCCCCGTGATCGCGGGCACCGGTTCGCCGAGGATCACCGGAGCGTCCCCGAACAACCCGAAGAACCACGTCGCGACGCCGTAGGTGCTGTCGTAGACGTACTTCCACAGCTGCGCGTTGACGATGGTCACGAGCGACCACGGGATGAGCATGAGCGCGAGCATCCAGCCGCGGGTGGCCCCGAGCCGCTCGAGCACCAGTGCGACGAGCATGCCGAGCACCAGCTCGACCGACACCGTCACCACCGTGTAGAGCACCGTGAAGCCCAGCGCCCGGTACCAGTCGGCGCTCTGCAGCAGGGCCGCGTAGTTGTCGAACCCGAACGACTGGATCGTGAAGCCCTCGTAGCCGACCTCCACGTCCGCGAAGCTCAGGACCACCGAGTACACGACCGGGAAGATCGTCACCGCCGCGACCACCAGGAGCGCCGGTGCCGCGAAGCCCCACGCGCCCCGCGAGCGGATGCGGTCGAGACGCGACCGCCCCGTCGGCCGGGGCGGCGGATCGACGCGACCCGTGCCTCCAGGCCGTGCCGGTCGTGTCGCCGTGCCGGCGCTCACAGCGCTGCTCCCTGCAGGGCGAGCGAGATGGCGGAGGCCATCGCGCTGGTGCCACCGTCGACGGACGCCTGCCCGCCGAGGATGCTGTTGCCGTTCTGGTAGACGCCCTGCGAGACCTTCGGGTAGTAGGCCGTCGAGGTCGGGCGGGGCACGAGCGTGATGCCCGCCGCCGTGTCGTAGGTCGGGCGCTCCTGCCGCTTCGCGTCCTCGCTCACGAGCGAGGCGCTTCGGGCCGGCAGGACCCCGCCCTCGCGGGTCAGGAACTGCTGCGCGGTCTCGCTCGACATCCAGCGCGCGAAGGTCAGTGCCGCCGCGGGCTCCTGGGTGTGCGGGTTGATGTAGTTCCCCCACCCGCCGATCGTCGAGTGGTGCTCGTCCATGCCGTCGAACGTCGGCCGGGCGGCGAGCCCCACCTTGCCGGCGACCTTGCTGTCCGGGCCGTTCGCGATCCCCCACGCGTACGACCAGTTGCGGAGGAACGCCGCGCGGCCGCCGGAGAAGGCGTCGTTGGTGTCCTGCTCCTGGTACGTCAGGGTGGCCCGTGGCGACGCCCCCGACGTGACCAGCGACCGCATGAACTCGAACGCGCGCTTGGTCTCGGAGCTCGTCGTCTCGGGCTTCGTGAGGTCGTCGTTGAGCAACGACCCGCCCGCGTCGGCGACGAACTCGGTGACGTTGCAGGTCAGTCCCTCGTACACGTCGCCCTGGAACGCGAACCCGTACGACACGTCGCCGGTGTCCACGAGCTTCGCGGCGGTCTCGCGCACTTCCTCCCACGACCCCGGCACCTGCAGGGAGTGCTTCGCGAGCAGGTCCTTCCGGTACAGGAAGAACGACTCGTCGATGTAGAGCGGGAACATGTAGTACGTGCCGTCGACACTCGCCGCCAGTCGCAGGCCCTCGGGGAACTGGTCGAAGAAGTCCTCGCCGACGAGCTGGTTCACGGGGGTCGCGAGCTTGTTCTTCGCGAACTGCCCGGGCCAGGCGACGTCGCCCAGGTAGACGTCCGGCGTGCTGCTGCCGGCCGCGATCTGGGTCGTCAGGCTGGTGCGGTTCGTGTCGGTGTCGCTCGGGGCACTGACGATCCGGACGCGGATGTTCGGGTGCTCCTTCTGGAACTCCGCGATGAGCCGGCGGCGCAGGTCACCGCCGTCCTTCGAGGCGACCTGGCCGGCCCACCAGCTGATCGTCGCCTCGCCCTCGGGCGGTTCGGTGGGCCAGTCCTCGACCCGCGTGCGCTCGGGTCGGGTGGAGCAGCCGGCGAGCAGCAGCACCCCCGCTCCCCCGAGCATGAACGTCCTCCGGTCGATTGCCATCCGTCCTCCTCGACGTGTGGTGCTGCGAACCTGTACGTCCACACAACCAGGCGGAGCCTGGTCTGTCCGCCAGGCGGCGGCGCGGTCGCCGTCGCTGTCGCTGTCGCTGTCGCGAAAGCGACACCCTGCCGCGGAACGTCCGCAGGGATCTGTCGCTTTCGCGGGTGGGGGCGTGGGCCCGCGGGGCGGCGGCCTGGAGGCGCGTGGCGGGGCCGACCCGCGCCTCCAGGCCGCCAGGTGGTCGCGAAAGCGACAGAACCCGCACGGCCGAACCCGTCAGTCCCCGCGAAAGCGACAGTGTGCCGCGAACCGTTGGCGGAGATCTGTCGCTTTCGCAGATGGGGCCGACCCGCGCCTCCAGTCCGGCAGGGGGTCAGGCGGGGGCGGGGGCCGTCGACTCGGCCAGGTGCAGGGCGCACGGGATGAGCGTGTGGGTGCGCTCGGTGCTGCCGCCCTCGAGGCGGTCGACCAGCGATTCGACCGCCAGGCGGCCGAGCTCCGGGCCGGGGGCGTTCAGTGTCGTGAGCACCGGTTCTGTCGCGGCGCCGGCGCCGTCGGAGGACACGATCGCGATGACCGAGACGTCCTCGGGCACCCGCCGACCGCCGGCCCGCAACCCGCTGACGAGCCCGAAGTTCGAGTCGTCCTTCATGATGATCGCGGCCGTGATGTCGGGGTCGTGCGCCAGCAGGTCCGCCGCCGCACGACGACCGCCCTCGGCCGAGGCACCGGCGGCGACCACGGTGCCGGTGAGCCCCCGGCGCTCGATGCCGGCGTGGAACGCCGCCTCGGAGCGGACCTTCGGCCCGTAGTCGGCCATGGTGGTGCCGTCGAGGTCCTCGACGACGAGGCCGATCCGCCGGTGCCCGAGCCCGGTGAGGTGGTCGAGGGCGTCCTCGACGGTGCGCTCGAAGTCGATGTCGACGTACGAGATGCCCGAGGGGTCGGCGGTGCGGCCGATCGCGACGAACGGGACCTCGAGCTCGGTCAGACGGGCGATCCGGGGGTCGTGCATGGTGACCTCCATCACCACGACCCCGTCGGCGAGGCCGCCCGAGATGAGCTCCTGCACGTCGTCCGCCGTCGTCACCGCCGGCCAGAGCACCAGGTGGTACCCGAGCTCCGAGGCGCGGCTCGCGGCACTCGTGAAGAACTGCAGCGCGGTCTGGCCGAGCCGGTGCTCGAGCACCGGGAACACGAGCGCGAGGATCCGGGTGCGGCGCGATGCCAGTGCCCGGGCGACCACGTTGTTCCGGTAGCCGAGCTCGCGCATCGCCGCCGTGACCCGGGCACGGGTGTCGGCGGACACGCGCTTGTTGCCGTTCACGACGAAGGACACCGTCGCGATCGAGACGCCCGCCCGGTCGGCGACCTGCTGCATCGTCGCCATGCCGCTCCCTCACCCTGTCCCGCTCACTGTAGCGGGGGCGCTGCCCGAAAAAGTTCGTCTAAGCGCTTTACCATCTAACCGCTTCGATGCTAACTTCGACCCCACTCGGGACGCGACGGAGCGGTTCTGGTCCGGTCGTCCCCGATCCACGAGCGACACGTTCGACTCGTGTCCGGCAACCATCCAGAGAAGAGCGAAGCAATGAAGCCTCGACACCGCAGGATCGCCCCGGTCCTCAGCGCGGTCGCCATGCTGGCGACCGTCCCCCTCGTCCTCGCCGGCTGTTCCGGCGGCTCGTCCGCGAGCTCCGGCGGCAAGGTGGACTCCATCACCGTGCTCGACTACTACAACCAGGGCAACGACAAGAAGGTCATCGGCGAGTACCTCGACAAGTGCGGGGCCGAGAACGACGTCACCATCAAGCGCAGCCTGGTGCCCGGCTCGTCGCTCATCCAGAAGGTCCTGCAGCAGGCGTCGTCGAAGACCCTGCCGGACGTCCTGATGCTCGACAACCCGGATCTGCAGCAGATCGCCGAGACCGGTGCGCTGTCGCCGCTGTCCGACTACGACATCTCGACCGACGGCTACGCCAAGGGCGTGCTGCAGGCCGGCACCTACGAGGACAAGGTCTACGGCCTCGCCCCCACCGTGAACACCATCGCGCTCTTCTACAACAAGAAGGTGCTGTCCGAGGCCGGTGTCACCCCGCCGAAGACGTGGGACGAGCTGCAGTCCGCCGCGGCGAAGCTGACCAAGGGCGACCAGTACGGGTTCGCCGTCGACGCCAACGCCACGTACGAGGGCACCTGGCAGTTCCTGCCGTTCATGTGGTCGAACGGCGGCGACGAGAAGGACATCGCGACCCCGGAGACCGAGGAAGCACTGTCGCTCTGGAAGGGCCTGGTCGACGACGGCTCGATGTCGAAGAGCGTCGTGAACTGGACCCAGGCCGACGTGAACGACCAGTTCATGGCCGGCAAGGCCGCGATGATGATCAACGGCCCGTGGCAGATCCCCGGGCTGAAGGAGTCGAAGGTCGACTACGGGATCGCCCAGATCCCCGTGCAGTCCGCCAGCGACAAGGCCGTGGCCCCGCTCGGTGGCGAGGTCTGGACCGTCCCGAACACCGGTGACAAGGCGAAGCAGGCCGTCGCGGCGAAGATCGTCGACTGCATGAACAGCGACGCGAACCAGCTCGCGATGGCGAAGCTGCGCTACACGATCCCCTCGAAGACCGACGTCGCCCAGCAGTTCGGCAAGGACGTCCCCGAGGAGCAGGTGTTCGTCGACCTCGTCGCCGACGCCCGTGCCCGCACCGGCGAGCTCGGTGCCGACTGGCCCAAGGCCGCGACGAAGATCTACACGGCCGTGCAGTCGGCGCTGACCGGGCAGGACTCCCCGGCCGACGCCCTGCAGAACGCGCAGTCGAGCAACTGAGCATGACGAGCACCGCGACCCCCGTCGCCCCACGGCGGGCCGCCGGGGACGGAGCACCCGCTCCGTCCCGGCGGCCCCGCCCAGGCCGCTCGCTGCGCTTCGAACGGATCGCGCAGCTGCTGTTCCTGCTGCCGGCCGTCCTGTTCCTGCTGCTGTTCTTCGGCTACCCGGTGGTCAAGAACATCGTCATGAGCTTCCAGGCGTACACGACGTCGACGTTCTACACGGGCGAGGCACCGTGGGTCGGCCTGGCGAACTACGCCTCGGTCGTGTCGTCCCAGCTGTTCGGCACGGCGATGCTCAACACGGCGCTGTTCACGATCGGGTCGATCGTCGGCCAGTTCGTCCTCGGCCTGCTGCTCGCCCTGTTCTTCCGACGGAACTTCCCGCTGTCCGGCCTCCTGCGCTCGCTGCTCCTGCTGCCCTGGCTGCTGCCGCTCATCGTCTCGAGCGCGGTCTGGAAGTGGATGCTCGACCAAGACTCGGGCGTCGTCAACCAGTTCCTCGGCACCTTCGGCGTCCCGTCGGTCCCGTGGCTGACGAGTCCCGCCGTGGCGCTCATCACCGTCATCGCGGTGAACATCTGGATCGGGATCCCGTTCAACACCACGATCCTGTACGGCGGTCTGCAGGACATCCCCACCGAGCTGTACGAGGCAGCGGCACTCGACGGTGCGACCGGGTGGAAGGCCTTCTGGGCGATCACCTGGCCGATGCTGCGACCCGTCGTGAGCGTCACGCTCGTGCTCGGCGTCGTCTACACGATCAAGGTGCTCGACATCATCCTCGGGTTGACGAACGGCGGGCCGGCGAACGCCACCCAGACCATCGCGACCCAGTCCTACGACCTGTCGTTCAAGCAGTTCGACTTCGGGCAGGGCGCCGCGCTGAGCAACATCCTCATCGTGATCTCCGCCCTGTTCGCGATCGTCTACCTCCGCCTCAACAGGAAGGCCGTCGATGACTGACGCAGCTTCCACCACCGACGCCCTCCGGACCCGCGCGGTGGTCACCCGCGGTGCCCGGCGGCCCGTCCGTCCCACGAGCGCGAAGCAGTGGGTGCTGTCCGGCGTCGGGATCCTGATCCTCGCCGTGATGCTGTTCCCCGTCTACTGGATGATCAACATCTCGCTGCAGCCGGCCGGCTCTGCGATCGAGGCCGCCTGGTTCCCGATCAACGCGCAGCTCGGCGGTTACGCGCAGGCCATCGCCGACCAGGGCGGCGCCCTGGTCACGAGCCTGGTGATCGCCCTGGGCAGCGTCGTCGTCAGCCTGCTCATCGCGACGCCGGCGTCCTACGCGCTCGCCCAGTTCAAGGTCAAGGGCATCAACGCGGTGCTGTTCGGCATCCTCATCTCGCAGATGATCCCGGGCATCGTCGTCGCGAACGCCCTGTACGCCGCGTACAACGACCTCGGCCTGCTCAACACCGTGCCCGGGCTGATCCTGGCCGACAGCACCGCGGGCGTGCCCTTCGCGATCCTGATCATGCGGGCGTTCATGCAGAACATCCCGCCGTCGATCATCGAGGCCGCCAAGGTCGACGGTGCCGGCAACTTCCGGGCCTTCCGCTCGGTCGTCGTGCCGATCAGCGCCAACGCCCTGATCACCGCCGGGCTGTTCACGTTCCTGTTCACCTGGAGCGACTTCCTGTTCGCCCTGACCCTCACCACCACCGAGGACGTCCGGCCGATCACCCTCGGCATCTACAACTACATCGGCACCTTCACCGCCGACTGGTCGACCGTCATGGCCGCCGCGGTGATGGCCTCGATCCCCGCCATCGTGCTGCTGCTCGTGGCGCAGAAGTTCATCGCCGCCGGGGCCACCGGCGGCGCAGTCAAGTGACCGGGTCCCACCACCCCCGAAAGGCACACACCATGACCACCACCCCGCTCCGCATCACCGTCTGGGGCGAGAACGTCCACGAACAGGTCGAGCAGCACGTCGCCGAGCGGTACCCCGACGGCATGCACGGCGCGATCGCGGACGGCATCCGCGAGCACCTGCCCGAGGCCGTCGTCCGGACCGCCACCATGCAGGAGCCCGAGCACGGCCTCACCGACGAGGTCCTCGCGAACACCGACGTCCTCACCTGGTGGGGGCACGCCGCACACCAGGACGTCGACGACGCCGTGGTCGACCGGGTGCACCGGCACGTGCTCTCCGGCATGGGGCTGCTCGTCCTGCACTCCGGCCACTGGTCGAAGATCTTCGGCAAGCTGATGGGCACCACCTGCACCCTCCGCTGGCGCAGCGAGCACGACCAGGAGCTCGTCTGGACCGTCAACCCGCAGCACCCGATCACCCGCGGGGTGCCGAACCCGATCGTCATCCCCGAGCAGGAGATGTACGGCGAGTACTTCGACGTCCCGACGCCCGACGAGCTCGTGTTCATCTCGGGCTTCAGGGGCGGCGAGGTGTTCCGGAGCGGCATGACCTACCGCCGCGGCCTCGGGAAGATCTTCTACTTCTCCCCCGGTGACCAGGACTTCCCCGTCTACCACCACCCGGACGTCCGCCGCGTGATCGCGAACGGTGCCGAGTGGGCGCGGCCCGAGCGGGAGCGGGAGATCCCGACGCTCCGCCGCTACGACCTGGGCGAGTACTTCGACGGGCAGCACTACCGCGGCCCGTTCGACGACGCCGAGCCCGAGACCGCCGAACCGGCAGCCGAGCGCGACGGGGCCAAGCCCGTGGCCGAGCGCGACGGGGCCGAGCCCGTGGCCGAGCGCGACGGGGCACAGGCGTGAGCCCCCTCCGCGTCCTGCAGGTCGGCGCCGGCGGGATGGGGCGGGCCTGGCTCGCCACCGTCGCCGCCGACCCCGAGGTCGAGCTGGTCGGCATCGTCGACCTCGACCTCGACGCCGCCCGCGCCGGGGCCGAGCACGCCGGCGACCCGTCGATCCCGGTCGGCACGGACCTGACCGCGCTGGCCGCCGAGACCGGTGCCGAGGCCGTCCTCGACATCACCGTGCCGGTCGCGCACCACCCGGTCACCCTGCAGGCGCTCCGTGCCGGGCTCCCCGTGCTCGGCGAGAAGCCGGCAGCGCAGACCGTCGCCGAAGCGCTGTCGCTCGCCGCCGCCGCCGAGGCCACGGGCAAGCTGTTCATGGTGTCGCAGTCCCGCCGGTACAACGACCAGCTCGTCGCGTTCCGGCAGCACGTCCGCGACCTCGGTGCCGTGGGCGGGCTGAGCACCCGGTTCGCGAAGGCGCCGCACTTCGGTGGGTTCCGCGAGGAGATGGACGACGTCCTGCTGCTCGACATGGCCATCCACGCCTTCGACTCCGCCCGGTACGTGCTCGAACGCGACCCGGTGTCGGTGTACTGCGAGTCGTGGAACCCGTCGTGGTCCTGGTACCGGGGCGACGCGGCCGCCGCGGCCGTCTTCACGTTCGAGGACGACGTCCGCTACGTCTACGACGGCTCGTGGTGCGCGCCGGGTGCCGAGACCTCGTGGAACGGCGACTGGCGTGCTTCCGGAGCGGCCGGCACGGCACTCTGGGACGGCGACCACGACCCGTCGAGCGACCTCGACGGCACCCCCGGCTCCCCTGCCGCTGCGCCGTCGGTCGGACACGAGATCGCCGGGTCACTGGCGTCCTTCGTCCGGGCGATCCGCTCCGGCGAGGTGCCGGACGGCGAGGTGCACGGCAACGTGATGAGCCTGACCATGGTCGACGCGGCCATCACGTCGGCGCGCAGCGGGCGCCGGGTGGTCATCGACGAGGTGCTCGAACAGGCGCACCGGGACGCCCTGGCCGCCGAGCAGGACGACGCGATCCGCGACCGACTGGCCGGGTGGGAGTCGGTCCGCGGCGCCCTGCGCGAGCGGCTGCCCGCTTCGTGAGACGCGACCGCAGGACGGACGGGAGGCCCGTGGCGACACCGCCACGGGCCTCCCGTCCGTCCGCCCTCGCTTCGTGAGCAGGAATGGTCGGGTCCGCACGTCGGACCCGACCATTCCTGCTCACCATCCGTGCGCGCGGTCAGCGCGGGATGACGGAGAACAGGAACTTCTTGCGGACCATGTACCAGGCCAGCAGGATCAGCGCCGTGTGCACCACGAACCCGATCCAGAAGTCGCCCCACGGCACACCGGGGATCGAGGCGATCGCCAGGGCGAAGAACACCTGCCAGACGAACACGTACAGGCTCGCCTGCCCGAGCGGGATCCAGAGCCAGCCGATGGCGGCGGCGATGGGCTTCCAGAACACGGTGAGGATCGCGTAGGACACGATCGCGAAGAACGCGATGTCCACCAGGCGGCCCCACTGCAGGTCCACCCGCTGGTACGCCGTGTTGTACAGGGACTCGTACATCGTCGCCGGGAACGGCACCGGGGTGAACCCGAAGTGGTCGCCGGCCCACACGTAGACCAGGAACGCCGCGTACCCACCGACGGCGATGCCGACCAGGACCTTGCCGAGACGCCCGGTGAGCGCGCCGACGATCTGCCGCCGGTAGTACCCGAGCACGAGCCCGTGGGTGAACACGACCTGCCAGGTGAACAGGGGGAACACCGCCTCGAACTGGGAGTTCAGCGGACGGAAGTCGGGGTTGAGCGCCTGGAACACGTACAGCGCCCAGCTGGCGGCGAGCAGTGCCCACCAGAACCCGCGGCGGATCACCCAGATGAACGCCGGGATGAACAGGCTCAGCACCACGAACAAGCCCATGATGTTGAACGGCCACGGCCCCATCTCGAGCAGCAGGAACTGCCGGATCGCGTACCAGGGTGGCGGGTAGGCGAGCAGCTGCATCGCGTTCGGGTACAGGTCGTAGACCCGGCCCTCGGCATCGACACCGCCGGTCCCCGTGCCGCGGTCGGTGAACGTGGTGATGGCGTCGGTGTTCAGGAACGGGACGAAGCTCAGCGCGAAGACCACCAGGATCACCACGAGCGTGACGATGTACTGCTTGCGGGCGCGCTTCCACGCCCCGATCGCGGCCGCCCACTCGCCGAACTTCTTCACGGCGAACGGGTACGTCATGCCGAGGACCATGCCGGACAGGAACACGAACATCTCGGCGCCGGTGATCGCCCCGACGGCGTGCAGCGTGAGGTACGAGTACGGCCCGCCGATCTCGATGTGGGTGATCACCACGGCGAGGATGATGAACCCGCGGAACAGGTCGAGGCGCAGGTCACGGCCGGGCTTGCCGTCGTCCGGGTAGCGCCAGCTCGGCAGCAGCCGACCGAACACCCCGCTCAGCAGGAACACGATCGCCAGGCCGGCGGCCATCCAGACGATCCACGCCATCTGGTCGCCGCCGGTCTCGTACTCCTGGGAGATCGCGGCGTTGCCCTGCTGCACGGTCACACGATCGGTGACCGGGCCGAAGGCGAAGTCACCGGACCGCTCGAGATCGGCGCGGAAGGCCTCCGCGACGTCCGGGTCCGCGGTGAGCCGCCAGTCGGCCACGCGGTTGCCGGCCTCGGGCTCGCGTCGTTCCGCCTCGAGCACGGTCATGCCCCGGATCAGCGGACGCTCCTGCACTGCGGCGAGCACCTGCCGCCACCAGCTCCGCTTGACCTGGAGTTCGGCGTCACCCTGCAGCTCGCGGTTGTACAGGGCACCCGTGTCGAGCAGCATCGGACGGTCGTCGGCCACCGCGAACCGGTCGTAGAACGTGCCCGACTGCGGCTGGTCGTAGCCCCAGTCCTCGTCGAACCGGGACTCGACCTCACCGCTGCGGGTGAGCGGCACGGCGCGACCGGCGGCCTCGGTCGGGTCGCCCTTGCCGTACGAGAACATCGAGAGCCCGACCCAGTCGACGGCCTCGGCTCCCGGCCAGTACGGCCCGTACGGGTCGTCGGCACCGGTGAGCGCTCCGTCGCCGTTCGTGTCCGCCTTCGCGACGTCGACCGGGGACAGGTTCCGCAGCCGCCCGGCGGACTCGCCGAACGGGTAGCCGGCGCCGTACCCCGGCGACCAGACCATGAGCGCGTCCGACGTGCCCGCGTGCACGGTCGCGGCGAGCGCCCGGAACACCCGGACGAACTGCGTGGGCTGCTGGCCCCAGCGGACCCACGTGCCGTTCATCTGCGGCGCGAACCGGACGAGCACCTGGGTGTCGTACTGGTCGTGCAGGTCCTCGAACACGGTGTTGGCGGCGCGGGTGTCCGCGGTGTCGAGCGTCCGGAGTTCGCGGTCGGGTTCGAGGCTCACGACGAGCACCGCACCCTGGGTCGCGGCCGCACGCGCGGAGCGGAGGAGTTCCTGCTTCGCGGTGCGGTCGAGCGGGTAGTCGACGGAGACCCCGTACATCGACGGCGTCGCACCGAGCCGTCCCTCGTACCCCTCGGGCGAATCGCCGGCCCAGTCGAGGTCGGGGCCGAACCACGTCGAGCCCTCGGCCGGCTGCACGGCCGCGGCAGTCTGCGCGGACGCGGCGGACGCCGCGGACGCCGGCAGCGCACCACCGAGCAGGAGCGTGGCGATCGTGACGAGGAGGGCGACCGCGCGGACCACCGGCTGCTTCACCGGTCGCACGCGAGCGTCCAGACGTTGTGGCCGGGCTCGTGCCGGTGCTCGAGGCGGTCGAGCGCGGCGATCGCGAGGGCCAGACCGCGACCGCTCTCCTGCTCGACGTCCGCCATCGTCACGGCACTCAGGTCGATGTCGACGGGCATCCCGTTGTCGGTCAGCACCGCGGTCAGGGCCCGGTCGGTGGCCTCGAGGCGCACGGAGTACCGGCGCCCGGTCCCCCGGTCGGCACGGACGGTGTGCTCGACGATGTTCGCGGCGACCTCGGCCAACGCGGTCTCGAGTGCGAACCGGAGCCGCACGTCGTCGATGCCGAGGCCGTCCCACCACGCGGCGAACCGGTCCTGCACCTCGTCGAGGGAGTCGGGCGTCGCGGCGACCTCGAACGTGGTCTCGGTGCTCACAGGGGTCCTCCGGCGGTGCTCGACTCGTGTTCGGACTGGGCTGGGGTGGCCGGGCCGCGGTACCGGACGGCCCGGATCACGATGCTGAAGATGAACAGGTCGAAGACGACCCACGCGGTGTTCACGAGCGGTGCGATCCCCTCGGCCTGGCCGGTCAGGTACCGGATGCCGATCATGACCAGGGCGGCGACCAGGGCACCCATGGCGTACAGCTGCGGCTTGACCAGGTCCCACCGCGGCTTCTGCTCGGTCTCGTCGCGCACCTTCGGGGTGACGCGGAACCCGAGCGGCTTGCCCCGGTAGACGTTCTGGAACGCGCTGGTCACCGACTCGATCCAGACCGGGAACAAGGCGAGCGAGTACTGCTGCCCGCGCCAGGTCGGTCTGCCGGCGGCCACCACCCAGAACAGCAGCTGGTTGCACACCAGGAACGGGATGAGCCGGGCGAAGAAGTCGACGCTGTAGGCCTGCACCGGGACGACCCCGAACGACAGGCAGAGCACCGGGGCGGCGATGTAGACGATCGCGGCGAACCCCGACAGGTAGCTCCACATCGTCGAGAAGTACATGAGCCGCTGCCCCCACGACAGCCCCTTCTGCACCAGGGGGTTCTCGCGGAAGAACACCTGCATGGTGCCCTGCGCCCAGCGGAGTCGCTGCACGAGCATCGTCGGCAGGTCCTCGGGGGCCAGCCCCTTCGCCAGGATCTCGTCGTGGTACGCCGACTTCCAGCCGAGGCCGTGCAGGCGCATCGCCGTGGCCATGTCCTCGGTCACCGAGATCGTCGCCAGCGGCATGATCGGCTGCGCCTCGTCGTCGCGGTTGACGTCGAGGGCACGGGCGAGCACCGCGATGGACTCGATGGCGGCGACCGGTGAAGCCTCGCGCCGGCCGAGCACGTCGAGCGCGGCGTCGTCGAGACCGGCGAAGGTGTTGGCGTCGGTCGACATCGCCGCGAGCTCCTGCAGGTCGTTCCGCACGGACTCGAGGTCGGCGGCGGCGAACCGGAAGGCGATGGCGTCGATCCCCCGCTGGAACCCGTACGTCACGTCACCGAGGGGCTCACCGGCGCGGACCTGTTCACGCGCCTGGTCCACCACGGCCTCGGCGTCGTCGAGGGCGGCGAGCACGCGCGGGTCGGTCTCGGTCTCGCGGGAGCGGGCGAGGAGCTTGCGCGAGGTCGCGAGGGTGCGCTGCACGGACGCCTCGACCTCGGCCACGTAGCGCGAGATGCCCAGCTGCATGAGCGCTTCGCGTCGCAGGATGGCGTTCGACCCGCAGAAGAACGCGGCGTTCCAGCCGTCCTTCGACTGCTGGATCGGACCGTAGAACAGCGGCGCCTGGCTGCCGAGGGGGTCGTCGTCCGGCACGTTCTCGAACCACTGTGGCGTCTGCACGAGCGCCATCTTCGGGTCCTTGAAGTAGCCGAGGGTGCGGTCGAGGATCGCCGGGTCGGGCACCTGGTCGGCGTCGAGGATGAGCAGGAACTCGCCCTGGGTCGCGAGCAGGGCGTTGTTGAGGTTGCCGGCCTTGGCGTGCCGGGGTCGGTCCACCCAGTCGGCACCGCGGGTGATGACGCCGATGCCGAGCGCGTCGGCCGCCGCACGCATCTCGGGGCGGTTGCCGTCGTCGAGGATCCAGGTGGTGTGCGGGTGCGTGATCGCCTTCGCCGCCCGGGCGGTGCGCTCGACCAGGTCGATCGGCTCGTTGTAGGTCGTGATGAAGACGTCGACGGTGACGTCGGTGGACGGCTTCGCCGGTGGTTCGCCGCGCTCCCGGAGCCGCCAGGCCCCGAGGGCGAAGAGCAGGGAGTCGATGACGCTGTAGGTCTCGGCGAGGATCAGCGGCACCGCGATCCACCACGAGTGCCAGTTCACCGAGGCCGCCCAGCGCCACACGATGTAGTTGACCCCGGCGAGGGACGCCAGGAGCGCCACCGTCCGCACGGTCACCAGGCGTCGGCGGGCGGTGCCGGTGCTCAGGCGGCGGCGGTCCTGTCGGCTGACGTCGAGCGCGGTCACCGGGTCTCCCCGTCCGCGGCGTCGCCGGACGTGCTGCGTCGCAAGCGTTCCTCCTGATCCCCGCGCGGGCCCCGGCCGCGTCGCACACGCCCGAGTGTGGTTCCGTCCGGCAGCTGACCCGGAGGGCACCGTGCCGGTCGTCCGCTTTCGGTCATCGGGCACGACCTCGGCGTGACGACCTGTCTACCGCACGGGCGGGGCCTGTGTCAGGCTGCGCACCCGATCTGGGGACAGCACGCGCGTCAGAACGTGGCGGTGAACCCCAGGTCATCCGCCAGACGCACGATGACCTGGTCGAAGTAGGCGGCCGGGTCGGACACGGAACCGACGAAGTGCCCGAAGAGCTCGAACGAGATCGTCCCGAACACCGTCGTCCAGGCCATCAGGGTGCGGACGAGGACCTCGTCGGGCAGGGTGATGCCGAACGAGCGCAGGGTGGCGACCCCGTCCGCGACGGCGGGACCGGCCACCCCGGGAGCCGCCGTGGGCGCGGTGGGTGATCCGGGCCTCCCGGCCGCCCCCGGCGTCGACGTGACGGACGAGCCCGCCGCAGCAGGCGCACCGGGCGCATCGGACATACCGGACCCGACGGCGTCCGCGACCACGTGCACCAGCGCCAGCGTCGTCCGCGTCGCGGGCACGACGGTCTCGCGCGGCGCCGCGTAGCCGGGCACGGGCGAACCGAACAGCAGCGCGAAGTCCCCCGGGTGCGCGATCGACCAGTCGCGGATCGACCGGCACATCGCGACCCAGCGTGCACCGGGAGCCGGTCCGGCCGCGGCACCGGCGGCCTCGACCGCGGCGCCGAGTTCGTCGTAGTCGGTGATGAGCAGGGCCGTCAGCAGGTCGTCGCGGCTCGGGAAGTACCGGTACACGGCCGACGAGACCATCCCGACGTCACGGGCGACGGCACGCAGGCTGAGGGCGGCCGGACCCTCTTCGGTCAGGCGGGTGCGTGCCGCGGCCAGGATGTCCGCGGTGACCGTCTGCCGTGCCAGTGCTCGGGCGGTGGGTGCCATCCGACGATCCTGGCACGAGAGAGCAGCGCACACAAAGGAGAGCACTGCTCTTGCTTTCGCGTCGGCGAGCCGTCATGCTCGATTCCGAGAGCGGTGCTCTCGCAACGACCACGAAGCGATCGACCAAGAAGCGATCAACCAGGAAGCAGGAGCCCATGCCCCACCACCTCATCGTCGGCGCCGGCCCCGTCGGCCGGCACGTCGCGGAGCTGTTGACCGTCCGGGGCGACCGCGTCACCGTCGTCTCCCGCTCCGGTCGCAGCACGGGCATCGCCGGTGTCGAGCACCTCGCGCTCGACGCCTCCGATGCCGACGCCCTCTCCCGCGCCACCGAGGGAGCAGCCACCCTCTACAACTGCGCGAACCCCGGCGACTACACGCAGTGGGAGCGCACCTGGCCCCCGCTCGCCGCAGCACTGCTCACCGCGGCCGAACGCACCGGGGCGACCTACGCCATCACCGGGAACCTGTACCCGTACGGCCCGGTCGACGGGCCGATGCACGAGGGACTGCCGGACGCCGCCACAGACCACAAGGGGGTGCTCCGGGCGACGCTGTGGGCGGATGCCCTCGCCGCGCACGACGCCGGCCGTGTCCGGGCCGTCGAGGTCCGCGCCTCGGACTACCTCGGCCCCGGGATCGGCGCGAACGGGCACGTCACGCGCGTGCTGCCGGCGGCGCTGCGCGGACGGGCGGTGTCGATGGTCGGTCGCACGGACCTGCCGCACACCTTCACGGACGTGCTCGACGTCGCTCGGACCCTCGTCGCCGCTGCCGAGGACCAGGGCGCGCACGGCCGCACGTGGATGGTGCCGAGCAACGCGCCGCGGACGCAGCGCCAGGCCCTCACCGACGTCCTCACGGCGGCGGGGAAGCCCGCGGTGCCGGTGCGCCGGATGCCTGCGGCCCTGTTCCGTGTCGGCGGGCTCGTGTCGCCGATGCTCCGCGAGCTGGCCGACCTGACCTACCAGTGGACCGCGCCGTACGTGGTCGACGACCGCGAGAGCCGGGCGCACTTCGGCATCGAACCGACCCCGTGGGACGAGGTGTGCCGCCGGACGGCCGGCGGCGCAGGCTGAACCACCACCACCGCCGACGCCGCCGCCGCCGCCAGCCGCTGCAACCCGACGCCGCCAGAACACCCGCCGCCAGCCGCCGCCGCACACGGAAGGGGGACAGGACGCGCCGTTGCGCCCTGCCCCCCTTCCGCCTCGCACCGCCGGTCAGATCACCAGCAGCCTCGAGTACTGCGCCGCGTCGAGCTGCTGCGCAGCTCCACCCGCGGCGGGGACCTTCCACAGCCCGACCGAGGGGCCGCTGTCGACGGAGACGAACACGTCCCCGTCGGCGGAGGCGGCACCCAGGTGCTCGCCACGCGACCCGGCGGTCAGCCCGGTCACCGGCACGGTGGACGTCCCGCCGCTGCCGACCACGAGCTTGTCCGGGATGCCGCGGTCGATCTTGCAACCGGTCGGGCTGGTCGGGTACTCCGACGGGGCGGGGCAGAACTCGGCCGACTGCAGGAGCGAGAAGCCGTCCGCGTTCGCGGCGGCGTACTCGAACGCGTACCGCGGTTCGATCTTCGTCAGTTCGGTCGCCCCGGGCTTGAGCTGGTACCAGATCCACGACCCGGCGGCACCGGGCGAGCGGATGTCGACGTAGACGTTGCCCTGCGAGTCCGCGAGCACACCGGCGGGGTAGCCGACGGTCGAGCCGCCGGGCCCGGTGAACGTGCGGGGCGCGATGCCGGTGCCCTTGACGTACGGCCGGCTGACCGTTCCGCCGAGCACGACGACCTTGCCGTCCGGGGTGACCGTCCAGAAACGCTCATCGCTCCCGACGGCCTTGCCGCCCAGGTCCAGCACGACCTTCGGGGTCGAGGTGCCGACGGACAGCTTCTGCACCGCACCGGTCACCGAGTCCACCCAGTACAGGTTGCCCTCGGCGTCGGAGCGCAGGTCCGGGGTCAGGTGCAGGCCGGACGCGATGATCGAGACCCCGCTGCCGTCGGCCGGGTCCCGCAGGATCTCGGTGCCGTCCGCCGACGGGGTGAACACGTCACCGTCGGCGTTCGCGGTGAAGCCTTCGCCGTCCGTCGCGACGACGGTCTCCGCACCGCTGCCGGAGTCCGCGAACCGCACGACGTCACCGTTGCCGTCGAGCGCGAACAGCGACTGCGTCGTCTCCGGCTCGGGCACCGACGGTGACGTCCAGCGCAGCGTGATCGTGCGTCCGGTCCCCCGGTGTCCGAGGGCACGCACCGAGAACCGGTACGTGGTCGCGGGCGAGAGCTCGTCGAAGCGGTCGGAGCGGGCACGCGGGTGGAGTCGGTCGACCTGACGGTCGTGCCGGTTCGCGACGGCGGCGACCGCGACCTTCCAGCCGGTCACCTTCGCGCCGTGCTTCGGGCCACGCCACGTCAGCGTGGCACTGTCCGCGTCGCCGGTGACGCGGACGGCGGTCGGTGCACCCGGCACCGACGGAGAGGTGTGCGCCGTCGCCGGCACCGCACCTCCGAAGACGAGCGCCGCGGCGGCGACCGCGGTGATGAGTGCTCGGTACACGATGGTTCCCCTGCCTTCCCCGCGGCTCCCTGCGTCACGGCTCCACGTATCACAGCACCGCGCTGACCCCAGGGGAACGCTTGCGGGTCGGATCTGCGGTTCCCCGCACCGCAAGATGCCGCATGGCCGGACCGGCAGACGCCGTCGTGTTCCCGAGACGCCGCCGAATCCGACGGCGTCTCGCCGACTCGGCGGCGTCTCGCCGACTCGGCGGCGTGGAGCCGACACGACGGCGTCTCGCGGGCACGGGACCCGCACCGACGACGGACGGGAGGCCCGGTGCCAGCTGGCACCGGGCCTCCCGTCAGAAGGGGGTCGCGTCTCGGACGCGGCTCGTCTCAGTAGCGCGGCTTGCGCTCCGGACGGTCGTCGCGGTCGTCGCGGCGGCCAGCACCACGGCGGTCCGCACGGATCTCGATGAGCTTGCCGCTGATCCGGGTGTCGGTCAGGCGGTCGAGAACACCGGGGTCCATGTCGGCCGGCAGTTCGACGATCGAGAAGTCCGGTCGGATCTGGATCGCTCCGAAGTCGTCGCGGCGCAGGCCACCCTCGTTCGCGAGTGCACCGACGATCTGGCGCGGCTCGACGCGGTGACGACGGCCGACCTCGATGCGGTACGGGGACATCGGCTGCGAACGGCGCGGGCCACGGTCGCCGCGGTCACCACGGTCGCGGTCGCCACCACGGTCGCCGCGGTCGTTGCGGCCGCCACGGTCGTCGCGGGCACCACGCTCGTCGCGCTCGCTGCGGCGGGCGTCGCGCTCCATCTGGCTGCGGAGGGCGTCGTCGGCTGCGGTGAGGAGCAGCGGCGAGTCGCCCTGCGCCACGACGGCCAGGGCAGCGGCGACGTCGTCCGAGGGGACGTCGTGGTGCTCGACGTAGTGCGCGATGACGTCGCGGAAGGCGGCGATCCGGCCCTGGTCCTCGAGCGCCGCGGTGATGGCGTCGTCGAAGCGGGTCAGGCGCGTCTCGTTGACGTCGTCGATGGTCGGCAGCTGCATCTGCGTGAGCGGCTGCTTGGTGTGGCGCTCGATCGCGGACAGCAGGCGACGCTCACGCGGGGTGACGAAGCTGATCGAGTCACCCGAGCGACCGGCGCGGCCGGTACGACCGATGCGGTGCACGTAGGACTCGATGTCGACCGGGATGTCGAAGTTCACGACGTGCGTGATGCGGTCGACGTCGAGGCCACGGGCGGCGACGTCGGTGGCGACCAGGATGTCGAGCTTGCCCGACTTCAGCTGGTTGACCGTGCGCTCACGCTGGGCCTGGGCGACGTCACCGCTGATCGCGGCGGCGGCGTACCCGCGGGCACGGAGCTTCTCGGCCAGGGTCTCGGTCTCGCTCTTGGTGCGGACGAAGATGATCATGCCCTCGAAGTCCTCGACCTCGAGGATGCGGGTGAGCGCGTCGACCTTCTGCGGGTACGAGACCATCAGGTAGCGCTGCGTGATGTTCGCGGCGGTCTTCGTCTTGGTCTTGACGGTGATCTCGGCCGGGTCGGTCAGGTACTGCTGCGAGATGCGGCGGATCTGCGCGGGCATGGTCGCCGAGAAGAGCGCGACCTGCTTGTCGTCGGGGGTGTCGGCGAGGATCGTCTCGACGTCCTCGGCGAAGCCCATCTTGAGCATCTCGTCGGCCTCGTCGAGCACCAGGTACTTCAGCTCGGACAGGTCGAGCGTGCCCTTCGCCAGGTGGTCCATGATGCGGCCGGGGGTGCCGACGATGACGTCGACGCCGCGGCGCAGGGCGGAGAGCTGCACGCCGTACGCCTGGCCGCCGTAGACCGGCAGGACGTGGACGTTCTTCATGTGGGACGCGAACTGCTCGAACGCCTCGCACACCTGCAGGGCGAGCTCGCGCGTCGGGGACAGCACGAGCGCCTGGGGCTTCTTGCTGCCGGACTCCATGCGGGACAGGATCGGCAGCGCGAAGGCCGCGGTCTTGCCGGTACCGGTCTGCGCCAGGCCGACGACGTCGCGCCCGGCGAGGAGGGTGGGGATGGTGGCTTCCTGGATGGCGGAAGGGGTCTCGTAACCGATGTCCTTGACGGCCTTGAGCACAGCGTCGCTCAGGCCGAGATCGGCGAACGTCACCACGGGCCCGTCGTCGAGGGTCTCAGTGGTGGGGGTGGTGTCCGTGCTCATACCACCAACGGTATCTCGAATGCGCGCTCCGCAGGGACGGGAGGCCCGTGGCGGCGCCGCCACGGGCCTCCCGTCCGCCGTGTTGGTCACGTCAGGAGCGCGTGGTGCCGATCCCCAGGACCGCGTCCGCCCGGTCGTTCAGTCGCGTCAGCATCTCGGCGAGCGAGCGCAGCTCGTCCGAGGCGAACTCCTCCGTCAGGTCGTCGAACACCTCGGCGCCGGCGGCGTCCAGCTCGTCGAGCAGCCGTCGGCCGGCGGGCGCGAGCGTGACGAGCGTGGCGCGGCCGTCCGCGGGGTCCGGCGATCCGATCAGGTGCTCGGCCTCGATCAGCGAGGCGACCCGGCGGCTGATCACCGGGCGCGACAACCCCGTCGCGTCGGCGATCGCGGTCGCCCGGACCGGCCCGTGCCCGGCGACGGCTCGCAGGATCACGCGGGCCGTCGGGTCGAGGCCGCCTCGGGACTCGATGAGCGAGGAGCGCAGGGTCTGCCGGACCCACAGCCGGTCGAGCTGGGATCGCAGGAGTCGCTCGGCGGCACGCCGGTCGTCGGTCACGCGCTCAGCGTAGCGGGCACATTTAGTTGCTTGCCGGAAGCAACAGATGTATCGTTGCGCGGTCTGCAAAGTTTCACAGCCAGAAAAAGGAGTTCGATGACCGCCACCGCACCCGTCCCGGTGCAGCACGGCCGGCACACCGCCGAGGCCCCCGCGGCCTCCGGGGGCGCCGGCCAGCAGCCGCTGATGACCCACCGTCAGATCCTCCTGGTGATCTACGGCCTGATGGCGGGCATGTTCCTGTCCTCGCTCGGCCAGACGGTGTTCGGCACGGCGATCCGCACGATCGGCGACGACCTGCACGGGCTCGACCAGCAGGCCTGGGTGACGACCGCGTACCTCATCACCTCGACGATCGCGACGCCGATCTACGGCAAGCTCTCCGACATCTTCGGCCGCCGCCCGCTGTACATCTTCGGCATCGTCGTCTTCATCCTCGGCGCCGTCCTGTCGTCGATGTCCACCTCGATGCTCATGCTCGCCGCCTTCCGCGCGGTGCAGGGCATCGGTGCCGGCGCGCTGATGTCGCTGCCGCTCGCGATCATGGGCGACATCCTCGCCCCGCGTGAGCGTGCCAAGTACCAGGGGTACTTCCTCGCCGTGTTCGGCATCTCGTCCGTGATCGGCCCGCTCATCGGTGGTCTGCTCGCCGGTTCCTCCGAGATCCTGTGGATCACGGGCTGGCGCTGGGTGCTCCTGATCAACGTGCCGATCGGCGTCGCGGCGCTCCTCATGGTCATCGTGTTCCTGCACCTGCCGAAGGTGCACGGCGCCGGCGACGCGAAGCCGAAGGTCGACTGGTGGGGCGCGACCGCCGTCATCGTCACCCTCGTGCCGCTCCTGCTCGTCGCCGAACAGGGCCGCATCTGGGGCTGGGGCTCCCCCGCCGCCATCGCCTGCTACGTCGTCGGTGTCGTCGGCCTGATCGGCCTGCTGCTCATCGAGTCGAAGATGGGCGACGCGGCGATCATCCCGCTCAAGCTGTTCCGCTCGGGCACGTTCTCGATGGCGACCGTCATCGGGTTCCTGGTCGGCTTCGCGATGTTCGGCGCGATGCTCACCATCCCGCTCTACCTGCAGATCGTCGTCGGCCTGACCCCGACCGAGTCCGGCTTCGCGACGCTGCCGCTGGTCGGCGGCCTGATGATCGCCTCGATCACGAGCGGGCAGATCGTCGCCCGCGTCGGCCGGTACCGGATCTTCCCGGTCATCGGCACCGCGCTCGTCTCCGCCGGCTACGTCGTCCTGACGTTCATGTCGATCGACAAGCCGCTCTGGTTCCTGATGATCGGCATGTTCCTCATCGGTCTCGGTCTCGGCTCGGTCATGCAGTCGCTGACCCTGGCGTCGCAGGGCTCCGTCGAGGCCCGTGACATGGGCGTCGCCACGTCGTCCGCCACGTTCTTCCGCCAGATCGGTGGCACGCTCGGCACCGCCGTGCTGCTGTCCATCCTGTTCTCGGTGATGCCGGCGAACATCCTGACCGCGACCGCGAACCAGAAGGACCTCGGTCCGGCGCTCGACGCCGCGCTCAACCCGACCGTCGCCAGCGCGAAGGCGAACCAGGGCGCCATGGACAAGATCTGGACGCCCGTCGTCACCCCGCTGACGAAGACCGTGCAGTCGCAGCTCGACGCCGCCTCGGCGAAGGCGAAGCAGGCCGCCGACGCCGCGGTCACCGAGCAGGTCACCGCGGCCGTGCAGCAGCAGGTCACCGCCGGTGCCGTGCCCGCAGCAGCAGCGCAGACCGTCATCGACCAGCAGGTCGCCGCGGCCACGCCGGCCGCCGAACAGTCCGCACTCGAGCAGGTCGCCGAACAGGCGCACGCCAGCGTCCAGGACGGCACCGTGTCCGTCGACTGGGCGGACGCCGACCAGCGCTCCTACTGGGTCGACGAGCTCACCCCGGAGCTGGCGAAGAAGATCGACGACGGCAACACCACGAGCGACAGCGCCACCAGCACGAACGACACCTCGTTCCTGACCGGTGCCGACAGCCGCCTGACCCGGCCGTTCATGGCGGGCTTCAACGCCTCGTCCGTGACGATCTACTGGGTCGGTCTCGGCGTCATCCTGCTCGCGTTCGTGCTGACCTGGTTCTTCCGGGTGCCGCCGCTGCGCCAGCGTTCCGCGCTGCAGGAGCAGGCCGACATGTCCGCCGAGGCGCAGCTCGAGGCCGAGGCGGGCGCCGCCGCAGCCGAGGCCGGCTCGTTCACGGGCCCGATGACCGGGTCCGTGCCGACCGGTTCGGGTTCGACGGGCTCGGGTTCGACCGGATCCACGCCGACGCACCGTCGGTGACCGACCGGGGCGTCCGTCCGTGCCCCCTTTCCGGGCGGGCGCCCCTCCCACACACACCAACCCACCAGGAGTCCACGTGATCACCACCCCGGCAGCGGCTGCGGCAACGGAGCCGTGCACGCTGCGTGAACGGAAGAAGCAGCAGACCCGGCAGGCACTGCACGACGCAGCGCTCACGCTGGTGTCCGCGCACGGGCTCGACGGCGTCACGGTCGAGCAGATCTGCGCCGACGCCGACGTCTCCCCCCGCACCTTCTTCAACTACTTCTCGTCGAAGGCGCACGCGGCGCTCGGACTCGACTCGGTCGAGGTCCCGGAGCGCTCAGCGGCCTGGTTCGCCGAGGCCGACGGTGCCCTGGTCGACGACCTGTGCGCCCTGGTCGCGGCCACCGTCCCGCTCTCGCAGGACCGCCGTCGCATGAAGGAGCTGCTCGTGCTCCGGCCGGAGATGTCCTCGATGGTGATGCAGTGGATGGCCGAGTCGCGCCAGTCCCTGCTCAGCGTCGTCGGCACCCGCACGGACGCACAGACCGCCCGCACCGCGGTGACCCTGGTGATGTCGGCGCTCAGCGAGGTGGCGCACCGCGAGACCGTGCGGAGCAACGACGAGCTCGCGGACCGGCTCCGTGCCGTCGTGCGCGAGATGGCGGCGCTCGTCTCCTGAGGCGGGGGTAGCGGGGCCCTTCGGGCGTACCTGGTCGAATCGGGCGTACCCGGCAGGAACTTCCTGCCAGGTATGCCCGATTCCGCTTTCCAGCGCACGTGCTCTGGGAAGGAACCGCGCGTCGTCGACGCGAGCGAAGGGCGGACGGGAGGCCCGTGGCGGCGTCGCCACGGGCCTCCCGTCCGTCAGGTGGAGACGCCCTGACGCCGCCGCGCCGGCCGGTGCCACACGAGTGCCTCACGCGAGCGGTCGCGGGCGAACCGGACCACCCGCAGCACGACGATGTCGTGGTCGCCCGCTCGACCAGCCCGTCAGACCGACCGCGCGGCCGCCTCGAGTGCCTCGGCGGCTTCGCCGGCGCGCACGATGTCGCCGTCGCTGACCGACCTCGCGTTGTACTCGGCCTTGGTCTTCACAGCCAAGAGCACCTCGAGGTGCTTCGCGACCGCCGGCCCGGCAGCTGCGCGGAGCACGGGCACGGCCTCGTCGTGCGCTCCCGATCGCGAGTACCTGCCGGTCCGAGCCACGCAGATCGCATCAGCCGCAGCGATGCCGCTGAGGACGCACTGTGTGACGAACGCGTTCGCGAACTGTGACCCGCGCTGAACACCCCTCCGTCACCACCCAACGCGCGGAGGACGTCAGCAGCGTCGAGGAACTCCGTCGCCTTGGCGAGCCGGCCCCTCCGGAACGAATCGTCGCCCGGTGCGGTGGTGCCGGTTCGCGGGGTCATCCGGTCAGCGTACGGAGCTTCCGAGACAGCCAACGACCGTCACCTGCGATGGGAATCCCGTCCCGAGCAACCGACGCGAGGAGCGGATCGGTGCCCTCGATCTCGTCCTCGTCGAAGACGACCGGCCGCACGGCGTTGCCGGTCCAACGACCGGCTGCGCGGCACAAGGCGTGGATCTGGTCCTCGGCGTCCGGGCGTCGGCCGCGAGTGACGACGAAGCAGAGATCGAGATCGCTGTCCGGGCGCATCGCACCGCGGGCCCCGGATCCGAAGAGCGCGGCGTACCGGAGGGGGATCGACCGACAGCCGGAGCGGAGTCGTTCGAGCAGGGCACGCCGGAGGTCGGCCAGGGCGGTGACCGCGTCGGCGGCGAGGTGCTCTCGGTTCAGGGTGAAGGACTTCGTCCGTCCGGTCCGATGCCCGTCGACGAGGCCCTGCTCGACCAGCCGATCCGCACTGTTCCGGACCCCGGCGTACGACCGGTCGGGCACCAGGCTGCAGATTCCCGCGATCGTCAGGGGTCCGGGGGCCAGTGCCAACACCGCGAGGACATCGCCGTCCACGGAGGTGGTGACCGTCGCGAGGGGAGATTGCAACTGCATGGAGAGGTCCGATCAGATCGAGTAGAAATCTACCACTCCAGGTAGATTTCTACTCGTATCTGAGCAAATCCGTCAGACCACGGACCAGCCACCGTCGCTCGGCAGCACCGCACCGTTGACGTTCGCCGAGTCGTCGCTCAGCAGCCAGGTGATGGCGGCGGCGAGCTGCTCGGGCTGGGCGACCGGCGGGATGGTGGTCTGCATGATCGGACCGACCCGGCGAGCCGCGTACTCGCTGCGCATCGGCGCCTCGATGTTCGTGGCGACCGCACCCGGCGCCACGGCGTTCGCCCGGATGCCCTGCGGCCCGTGGAAGAACGCGACGCTCTTGGTGTACCCGGCGATCGCGTGCTTCGACGAGGTGTAGGCAGCACCGGCAGCCGAGGCCTTCAACGCAGCCTCGGACGCGACGTTCACGACCGATCCCTTGCCGGCGGCGATCATCAGCGGCAGCACCGCGCGGGTCAGGCGCATCGGGCCGGTGACGTTGACGCTGAAGACACGCTCCCAGGTGGCGTCGTCGACCTCGTCCGGCGGCAGGAACGCGTCCATGATGCCGGCGACGTTGGCGAGCCCGTCCACCCGGTCGCCGGCGGCGGCGATGAGTGCGTCGATGGTCTCCCTCGCGGCGACGTCGCCGACGACGGTCTCCACTGCGAGGCCCTCGAGCTCCGTGCGCAGTGCATCGAGCCGATCAGCCACGACGTCGGTCGCGATGACGCGGCCGCCCTCGTTCGCGATGCGTGTCGCCGTGGCGCGTCCGATGCCGGAACCCGCTCCGGTGACGATGATGGTCCTGCCGGTGAACCGTCCGGCGGTGGTGTCGGTCATGTGGTCTCCTCAATGAGAGGCGCTCGCTGCGCCACACCCGGTTATAGCACTCAGTGCCGAAAGGTCTCCATGAGCTCGACGAACGACCGTCCGACGGGGCGCCCGCGCACCATCGACCCCGACGCCGTGTCCCTCGTCGCACTCCGGCTGTTCGACGACCAGGGCTTCGACGCGGTGTCGATGGACGACGTCGCCGCGGCGGCCGGGGTCAGTCGCCGGTCGCTCTTCCGGCTGTTCCCGAACAAGGCGGCGCTGGTCTGGGGCGGCCTCGACGAGTTCGCCGCACGGTTCCGCGAGGCCCTGCGGTCACGGCCGGCCGACGAGCCCTCGGCGGTGGCGCTCCGGGCGGCCTACCGGATCGGTGCGACGTTCCCGGACGACGCCGTCGAGGTCACCCGACACCGGCTCCGGGTCATCCGCGCGAACCCGTCGCTCGAGCACGTCGGCGCTGCCACGGTCACGGCCCTGACCGACGAGATCCTGCGGTACGTGGCCGAGCGGGACGGGGTCACCGCCGACGACCTCGCCGTCGCCGTGCGCGCCCACACGCTGGCCGCCGCCGCGAGCGCCGCACTGACCTGGTGGGCACTGCACGGCGACGGACGACCGGAGGACGTCCTGGAGCGGGCACTCGCGCTGCTCGACTGACGAGCCCCGGGGTTCCCGCACGCCGCACTCCGGAGTACCTTGCCGGGCATGCACACGACCGGACCCGCGCCGTACTTCCAGTTCGCCGGCACCGCCAGGCAGGCCCTCGAGCACTGGCAGCGGGTGTTCGGCGGCGAGGTGCAGATCGCGACCTACGCGGACTTCTCCCGCACGGACGGCCCGGCCGACGCCGTCGCGCACGGCCAGCTCACCGGCGAGCTGCAGCTGTTCGCCGCGGACGCGAGCGAGGGCGACACCCCGTTCGCGGCGACCGGGCTGCTCTTCTCACTGCTCGGCGCTGCGGAACCGGACGTCCTGCGTCGGTGGTTCGACCAGCTCGCCGAGGGCGGCACAGTGATCGACCCGCTGCAGCAGCGCCCGTGGGGCGACTGGGACGGCACCGTCCGCGACGCGTACGGCGTCACCTGGCTGATCGGGTTCGAGGACTCGGCGCGCTGAGTCCCGCGCGCTGCAGCGCCTACTGCTGGTCGGACGGCAGCAGCGGTGCCCAGAAGGCGTCGGGACCGTCGGCCTGCACCGCGTCGCGCTCGAACCGGAACCCGTAGTCGCGCACGAAGTCGAGGGCCGCGGCCTGCTCGTCCTCGGCGTCGTCGTGCTCCGCGTCGAACAGGTACACGCCGTGCCCCATCGCGACACCGGCGTCGCTGATGACGGAGAGGTCCCAGCGCCCCTGCTCGGAACGCTCGATCCGGACGACGGCGGCCTGGGATGCGGTGAAGTCAGCCATGCCGCGAGCCTACGGACGCCCCGCGGCTGGCGTTCAGGATGCTCCGCGGCCACTACGCTGTGCACGGTCACAGGTCAGACGAGTGGAGAACGCATTGTCAGTCGGATTGCTCGCCGTGGTGGACGACATCCTCTCCGCAGCCCTCAAGGCCAGCGCGAAGACCGCCGGGGTCGTCATCGACGACGCCGCCGTCACGCCCCAGTACGTGCAGGGCCTCGAGCCCGCTCGTGAACTCCCCGTCGTCGGGCGCATCGCCCTCGGCAGCCTGTTCAACAAGTTCATCATCATCATCCCGCTGGCGTTGCTGCTCACGGCGTTCGCACCCGGGGTGCTGCCGTGGCTGCTGCTGCTCGGCGGCACGTACCTGTGCTTCGAGGGCGCCGAGAAGGTCACCGAGTGGTTCGGCGTCCACCACGACGGCGGGTCCGACGAGGCCGTCACCGAACCGAAGCTCGTCTTCGGCGCCATCCGCACCGACCTCATCCTGAGCACCGAGATCATGCTCATCGCGCTGGCGGGCCTCGACCCCGACCTGGGGCTCTGGCCGACGCTCGGCGCCCTGATCGTGATCGGTCTGGTCATGACGGCCGTCGTCTACGGTGCCGTGGCACTGCTCGTGAAGGTCGACGACATCGGCCTGCAGATGATGAAGAACTCGGTCCGCCGCACCCGTCGGATCGGTGCCCGCATCGTCCGCGCGATGCCGATGGTCTTCCGGTTCATCAGCGTCATCGGCACGGTCGCGATGCTCTGGGTCGGCGGACACCTGGTCATCGCGAACCTCGCCGAGACCGTCTGGCACGGGCCCTACGACCTGCTGCACGTGATCGAGCACGCGCTCGAGGCCGCAGGCCCCGTCGTCGTCTGGATCGCCGACACCGCCGTCTCGGCCGTGGCCGGCCTCGCGCTGGGCATGGTCGTCGTCGGCATCGTGCTGGGCATCGGCCGCCTGCGCGGCACGCCGCACTGACGCGGCTGCGCGACGGACGGGAGGCCCGTGGCGGCCTGGCACCGTGCGCAACGCCGACCGGTGCGCGCCTGACCGCCCCGTGACGCGCCACAGGCGCGCACCACGCCATCAACGCCGCACCGCATCGCGCACGCCGCACCGTGCACTGGCAGCGCCCACCGCACAGCCAGGAGGCCCGGGGCGGCCCGGCACCGCACCTCCCGACCGGCGCACCGTGCGCGCAACGCCGACCGGTGCGCGCCTGACCGCCCCGTGACGCGCCACAGGCGCGCACCACGCCATCAACGCCGCACCGCATCGCGCACGCCGCACCGTGCACTGGCAGCGCTCAGCGCTCAGCGCTCAGCGCTCACCGCTCAGCGCTCAGCGCTCAGCGCTCAGCGCTCAGCGCTCAGCGCTGCACGTTCTCCAGGTCCTCGAGCAGGCTCGGGTGCGTCGGCACCCAGCCGAGCGCTTCGCGCGTGTGGGCACTCGACGACGGCTGGTCCATCGCGAAGATCGGCGCGAACGCGCCGAACGTCTCGTCGGCCACCCGCTCGACCGGCAGGCCGAGCCGCCGACCGATGACCTCGGCCAGGTCACGCACCCGGTCCCCCTCGTCGGCGACCGCGTGCCAGACGGTCCCCGCCGGAGCACCTTCGAGCGCGAGCCGGAACAGCACCGCGGCGTCCGCGGCGTGCACGGCGGGCCACCGCTGCTCGCCGTCGCCGGGGTAGCCCGCCACCCCTGCCTGTCGGGCCGTCTCCGTCAGGATGCCGGCGAACCCGCCCGTGCCGTCCGCGTGCACGGTGCGCGGCAGCCGGATCGCCGAGACCCGAACGCCCCGTGCCGCCAGGTCGAGGGCGGCGAGGACCGATCGGGCTCGACCCGCGACCGGCCCCTCGAGCGGGAGCGGGTCGGTCTCGACCGAGGCCCGACCGGGCTCCCACGGCGTGCCGGAGACGACGACGAACGGGCGGTCGGTGCCGACGAGTGCCTCGCCGAGTGCGGCCATGGCGGCGCCTTCCTCGGCGATCCCCCGCTCGAGCGCCTCCGCCGAACTGAAGTCGTTCGAGAACGCGAGGCTGATGACCCCGTCGGCGGAGCGGGCGCCGTCGCGCAGCACGTCGAGGTCGGTGAGCGCACCGCGGGCGGGGGTCGCCCCCGCGGCGACGAGGGCAGCGGCCGACCGGTCCGAGCGGGCCAGGGCCGTGACGGCGTGCCCGGCGGTGATGAGTTCGGTGACGACGGCGGTGCCGATGGTGCCGGTGCCGCCGGTGACGAAGACGTGCATGGGTGCTCCTCACAAGTGATGGGACTTTTGTACCGTCACCGTACACCCGTGATGGGACAATTGTCCCGTCGCGTATGATCGTCCCATGGTGCGATGGGAACCCGGGGCCCGGGAACGACTGGTCCTGGCCGCGGTCGACCTGTTCTCCGAGCAGGGCTACGACGAGACGACCGTCGCGCAGATCACCGAGCGCGCCGGTGTCACCAAGAGCACGTTCTTCCGGCACTTCCCGGACAAGCGCGAACTGCTCGTCGCCGGGCAGGAGACCCTGAGCCGGCTGCTCGCCGAGGGCATCACCGACGCACCGGCCGACGCCACCCCGCTCGACGCCGTCGCCGCGGGTCTGGAACGGGCCTCGGACGAGATGGGACCGCTGAACCGCGAGCTCGGACCACGACTGCGAGCGGCAGTCGCCGCCAGCGCCGAACTGCAGGAGCGCGACGCCCTGAAGAGCGTCGGGATGGCCGCGGCCATGACCGACGCCCTGGTCGGCCGCGGTGTCCCCGACGCGCCCGCTCGACTGGCCGCCGAGATGGGTGTCCTCGCCTTCAAGCAGGGCTTCGAGCGGTGGTCGGGTGTGGGGCGCGCCGACGACGACCGACTGGCCGACCACGCCACGGCCGCGCTCGCCGAGCTCCGAGCCGCCGCCACCCAGCTCGGCTGAGCGGACGCGGGCGGACGCGGGGCGGACGCCGGGCGGACGCGGGGCGAACGCCGGGCGGACGCCGGTCGCGCATCGTCGTATCCTCGGCGCCATGGCAACGGTGCGACAGGTCCAGGTGACGTTTCGACTGCGCCGAGCCGGAGCGTGTCGCCCGGTTCTGGTGCGAGGTCCTCGGGTACGTGGTACCGCCGCCCCCACCGGGGTTCGCCGACTGGGACGCGTTCGACCGGTCGCTGCCGCCGGAGCACCAGGGCTCGGCCTTCGCGTGCGTCGACCCGACCGGTGCCGGCCCCCGCCTGTTCTTCCAGCGCGTCCCCGAGGGCAAGACGGTCAAGAACCGCGTGCACCTGGACGTCCGGGTCGGCACCGGGATGGTCGGCGCCGAACGGCTCGCGGCCCTCGACGCCGAGAGCGCCCGTCTGGTCGGGCTCGGCGCCACCCAGGTCCGTCGGATGACGGCGGACCAGGTGAACGAGTCGTGCATCGTCCTGCAGGACGTCGAGGGCAACGAGTTCTGCCTGGACTGACCGGCGTATCGTCGACGGACCCGGCCCGCACCGCCGCGCCACGGAAGGACCCCCACCCCGCATGACCGTCACCGCCGCATCCGCCACCGCAGCCGACGCCACCGCCCTCGAACACCTGCTGGGGTCCGACCAGGTCCTCCGCGACCCGGAGTCCCTCGAGCGCTACCGCCACGACGACGCCGAGTGGGCCGACTCCACGGCACCGCTCGCCGTGGTCCTGGCACGCAGCCCCGACGACGTCGTCACCGCCGTCCGGTGGGCAGCCGCCGCCGGCCTCCGGGTCGTCCCCCGCGGTGCCGGCACCGGCTTGTCCGGTGGCGCCAACGCGATGGCCGACTCGATCGTCGTGTCGCTCGAGCGGATGAACCGGGTGCTCGAGGTGAACACCGACGAGCGGTACGCGGTGACCGAACCCGGCGTCATCAACGACGCACTCCGCGCCGCGGTCGCCGAGCACGGCCTCTGGTACCCGCCGGACCCCGCGAGCTCTGCGATCTCGACGATCGGCGGCAACGTCGCGACGAACGCCGGGGGCATCTGCTGCGTCAAGTACGGGGTCACCCGCGACTACGTGCTCGGCATGACCGTCGTGCTGGCCGACGGATCGGTGGTCGAGCTCGGCCGCCGGACCGCGAAGGGCGTCGCCGGGTACGACCTCACGGGGCTGATGGTCGGCTCCGAGGGCACGCTCGGCATCGTCGTGTCGGTCACGGTGCAGCTGCTCCCCCTGGCGGGCCGTGACGAACGGGCGGTGATCGGGTACTTCCCCTCGCTGACCGCGGCGGGCGACGCCGTGGCCGCGATCTCGCGGGCGGGGATCATCCCCGCGGCACTCGAGATCGTCGACCGCACCTGCCTGCGGGCCGTCGACGACTGGATGCACCTCGGGCTGCCGGCGGACGTCGACACCCTGCTGCTCGCCCGGGTCGACGAGCGCGGTGCGGCCGGCGACGAGATCGCCGACCAGGTCGCGGACGTCTTCGCCGAGGCCGGTGGCACGGACGTCGAGCGGGCCACCGACCCCGGGGACATCGACCGGCTGTTCCAGGCCCGCCGACTCGCCTACCCGGCGCTCGAACGGCTCGGCCCGGTGCTGACCGAGGACATCTGCGTGCCGCGGAGCGCGGTGCCCGAGATGCTCCGGCGGATCCAGGTGACCGCGGACGCACAGGACGTCACGATCGCCAACATCGCGCACGCCGGCGACGGCAACCTGCACCCGCTGATCATCGCGCCCGAGGGCGACGACGCCGCGAAGGCCCGCGCGAAGACCGCGTTCGACCAGATCGTGGCGGACTGCCTGGCGCTCGGTGGGACCGTGACCGGTGAGCACGGCGTCGGGCTGCTGAAGCTGCCGGGCCTTCGCGTCGAACTCGGCGACCGCGTGCTCGCGATGCACCGCTCCGTCAAGGACGCGCTCGATCCGGCGGGGACCCTGAACCCGGGCAAGGCGTTCTGACCCGGCCAGACGACGGACGGGAGGCCCGGTGCCAGCTGGCACCGGGCCTCCCGTCCGTCAGGTGGTCGCGTTCAGCGACCGGTGTGCGTCACGCAGGAGCGCATCTGCACGCACGCGCGCTCAGTGGCGACGGAAGTACCCGTTCGCGCCGCCGACGTACATCAGGATCGTCGCGATGAGCACCGCGACGCCACCGATCCAGCCGAAGGCGTTGCCACCCGAGGCCGCGCCGACGCCGACACCGATGAGCTGCAGGACCGCGAGGACCGTCAGCACGATGCGGGCCCAGTTGCGGCCGTCGCGCATCTTGAAGACGATGATGAGCTCGATCACGGCGAGGATGAACGCGAAGATCGCGCCGCCGACGAGCGGGGCCGTGCCGACACTGTCAGCGACGTCGGCGGAGGAGCCCGACGTGAGGTTGATGATGCCCTGCAGGATGTTCGCCAGGACCACCACCAGCCAGATGACGAACGCGACGGTGACGGACGTGGGACGACTGGACGTCGATGCCATGGGGAGTGCCTTTCTCGATGGACCACGTTCAGCGGCCTCTCAGAGAACGTACTTGCGGGCGTGACCGCTGTCCGGATGTGCCCGAAGGTCACAGAGCGGTAACGACGGCAGATCGGTCCAAACCCTTCGCGGCAGGGTGCCGAATCACCTGCAACGACCGGGAAACACCCGGAGCGCTCACCAGCCGCACATCGCTGGTTCTCCACCCCATCCAAGGGTGTGTTCGGCGCGCACAGCAGCCGCGCCGAGCGCGACAACAGCAAAGGACTGATCACGATGCGTAAGAGCCTCAAGACCTCCATCACCCTCGCCACGACCGGCGCCCTCGTCCTCGGCGGTGCCGCGTTCGGGATCTCCTCCGCCCAGGCCGCGACCCCGAACGTGCACACGGTGTCCTCGTCGTCCGAGTCGAAGATCCCCGCACCCGTCGCCTCGGTCCCCGAGGTCCTCGGTGGCTCCACCGCCGTGAAGCTCGACTCCGGCTTCACCGACGCCCTCACCGCCCTGAAGCTCACCCCCGGCGTCTCGGGAGATGCGACCCTGGCTGACGGGTCGGTGTCGTTCCCGATCACCGCCGGGTCGGTCACCTACTGGTCGCCGGATGGCAACTACCGCCCGTACGTGCAGGGCCTGCTGAACCACGACGACTCGGGTCTGACCCTGAAGGCCGGCGACACCACCGTCACGCTGGAGAACTTCGTCGTGAACCCGGGCTCGTCCAAGCTCTACGGCGACGTCCTCGTCAACGGCAAGGTCGCCGCGGCCAACGCGTTCCTGTTCGAGCTGCACGGCGGCTCCCTCAAGCCCCTCCAGCTCGAGGGCGACAACGCCATCCTCACCGGCACCACCGTCCACATCTCCGAAGACGCCGCCGGCCTGCTGAACAAGACCTTCGGCACCGACGCCGTCAAGCGCGGCCTCCTCGTCGGCACCGCCACCATCACCGCACAGATCAAGTAACACCTGCCGCAACACCGCACCACGAGCACCACCGCACGACGCGAAGAGTCGCTCCGCCGATCAGGGCGGAGCGGCTCTTCGTCGTTCGCGGTACCGCCGGCGGTACCGCTTCTCCCAGTGGCCGAGCCTACGATCGAGCGAATGCCCGCTCCTCGCTCGACCCAGACCGACGACCGACCCGGGCCGGACGACTTCATCCGCGTCCGTGGCGCCCGCGAGAACAACCTGCGCGACGTCGACGTGGACATCCCCCGCGACCGGATCGTCGCGTTCACCGGCGTCTCCGGCTCCGGCAAGTCCTCACTCGCCTTCGGCACCGTCTTCGCCGAGGCCCAGCGCCGGTTCCTCGAGTCCGTCGCCCCGTACGCGCGGCGGCTGATCGCGCAGGGTTCCACCCCGCACGTCGACTCGATCACCGGACTGCCGCCCGCCGTCGCCCTGCAGCAGCGTCGCGGCGCCCCGAGCTCCCGTTCCACCGTCGGCACCATGACCACGCTGTCGAACTCGATGCGCATGCTCTACTCGCGCGCCGGCACGTACCCGTCCGGCGCCGACCGGCTCGAGTCGGACTCCTTCTCGCCGAACACCGTCGCCGGCGCCTGCCCCCGGTGCCACGGCATCGGGACCGCGCACGAGGTCACCGAGGCATCGGCCGTGCACGATCCGTCGCTGAGCATCCGCGACGGCGCGATCACCGCCTGGCCCGGGGCATGGCAGGGCAAGAACCTGCGCGACGTCACCGCCGTGCTCGGCTACGACATCGACCGCCCGTGGCGCGAGCTGTCGCGCAAGGACCGCGACTGGCTCCTCTTCACCGAGGAACAGCCCGTCGTGCAGGTGCAGCCGAAGCGCGACCGAGTGGCCAAGCCCTACAAGGGCCGGTTCTGGAGCGCCCGCCAGTTCGTCCTGCACACCCTCGCCGACTCGCAGAGCGAGACCCAGCGCAAGAAGGTGCTGCAGTTCGTCGAGTCCGGCCCGTGCGGGCTCTGCGGCGGCACCGGCCTGACCCGGGCCGCCCTCGCCGTGACGATCGGCGGTCACTCGATCGCCGAGCTGAACGCGCTGCCGCTGACCGGCCTGGCTGACGTCCTGCGCCCGATCGCGGCGATCACGGATGCGGCAGCGGCGACGTCGCGAGCATCGTCCGGCGAGCACACCGAGGTCGCCGTGGCGATCTCCCGCGACCTGCTCACCCGCGTCGAGGTCCTGGTCGGCCTGGGTCTCGGCTACCTCGCGCTCGACCGCGCCACCCCGACGCTCTCCCCCGGCGAGAGTCAGCGGCTGCGGATCGCGACGCAGCTCCGCTCCGGCCTGTTCGGCGTCGTCTACGTGCTCGACGAACCGAGCGCCGGCCTGCACCCCGCCGATGCCGAGTCCCTCGTCGACGTCCTCGACGACCTGCGTGCCGGCGGCAACAGCGTCTTCGTCGTCGAGCACGACATGAGCATCGTGCGCCGAGCCGACTGGATCGTCGACGTCGGCCCCCGCGCGGGCACCGGTGGCGGCACGGTCCTGTACAGCGGACCGGTCGCCGGACTGGCCGAGGTCGAGGCGTCTGTCACCCGGCGCTTCCTGGAGCCCCGGCAGCCGACCGCCGACCGTGCCGTCCGGACCCCGATCGGCACCCTCCAACTCCGCGACCTCACCCTGCACAACCTGCGTGGGCTCGACGTCGACCTGCCGCTCGGTGTCCTCACCGCGGTCACCGGGGTCAGCGGGTCCGGCAAGTCGTCACTCGTCGGTGGCGTGCTGCCCGGCGTCGCGACGTCGCACCCGCTCATCGACCGCGTCGTGCAGGTCGACCAGAAGCCGATCGGCCGGACGCCCCGCTCGAACCTCGCCACCTACACCGGCCTGTTCGACGCGGTCCGGGCAGCCTTCGCCCAGACCGACGAGGCCAAGGCCCGCGGTTGGGGCGCCGGGCGGTTCTCCTTCAACGTCGCCGGCGGCCGGTGCGAGGTCTGCCAGGGCGAGGGGTCGGTGTCCGTCGAACTCCTCTTCCTGCCCGGCAGCTGGGCCCCGTGCCCCGAGTGCCACGGCTCCCGCTACACCGCCGACACGCTCGAGGTCCGGTGGAACGGGGCGTCCATCGCCGACGTCCTCGGCATGACCGTCGACGAAGCGGCGCCGTTCCTGGCGTCCCTGCCCGCAGCCGGACGCGGACTCGAGACCCTGCGCGAGGTCGGTCTCGGCTACCTGCGACTCGGCCAGCCCGCTCCGGAGCTGTCCGGCGGCGAGGCACAGCGCATCAAGCTCGCCACGGAACTGCAGCGCGCGCGGACCGGCCACACCCTGTACCTGCTCGACGAGCCCACCACCGGCCTGCACCCGGCCGACGTCGAGCTGCTCACCGCCCAGCTCGCCCGACTGACCGACGCGGGCAACACCGTCGTCGTTGTCGAGCACGCCATGGACGTCGTCGCGAGCGCCGACCACGTCATCGACATGGGTCCGTCCGGCGGTGTCGAGGGTGGCCAGGTGGTCGCCTCCGGCACGCCAGCCGAGGTCGCCGCCTCGACCACCAGCCGGACCGCCCCGTACCTGCGGGACCAGCTCGGTCGCTGACGCAGAAGTGCCCGCCGGGATCGCTCCTGACGGGCACTTCGTGGCTGCCGCTGGTTACCGCTGGACCGCTTCCGGGGCGTCGTCGCGGAAGAAGTCGCTACCACTGTGCGTGTAGCCGACCTCACCCGTCCGACGCCACTGCTTGCGGACGCGCTTGAAGGTGGTGATGCGTGCAGGTTCGACGTTCTCGTCGCTCGTGTAGGCGCTCATGGCTGATCTCCCTGTGTGATTGGCCGTGGTTCCTTGGCCCCCCGAAATGGAGGCTAGCGAGCGGTTTTCATACCGGTTCGTGATCCGTCCCGGAACGTCCGTGGAACGCAATTCCGCTCGTTGAATGGCCGCGGAGCGCAGCGCCCGCGACCAGGCGGGGTCGGACGGGAGGCCCGGATCACCGCCGCCGGACCGGCGGCGGCGAGTCGCGCCTCCAGGCCGGAGCCGGGCGGACTCAGGAACGCAGGCCGAGCACCAGGTCGTGGACCACGCGCGCTGCGCGCGCCGCGGCGTCGTCCAGGTGCTCGCGGAACTCGGCGCCGTCCGGGGCGCAGAGGTCGCTGATGCACCGGACCGACACGAACGGCATGTCGTGCACGTGGGCGAACTGCGCGATCGCGGCCGACTCCATGTCGACCGCGGCCACCTCGGGGAACGCGACCCGGAGTGCGCGGGCACGACCCTCGGTCACGAAGACCTCGCTCGAGCCGATCGTCGCCGACTGCAGGGGCCACGCGATGTCGGCGCCCATAGCGAGCTCGACGAGCCGGGCGTCCGGCGCGTAGCCGGTCGGCATGCCGGGGACCTGGCCCAGTGCGTAGCCGAACGCGGTGGCGTCGGCGTTGAGGTTGACGTACCGGTCGCCGACCACGACGTCACCGATGGCGACACCGTGCATGAGCCCGCCGGCGGTCCCGACGCTGATCACCGGGATGCCCGGGCCGAAGTCGTGGAAGCCGTGGGCGACCGCGGCCGTGGCGTTCGTGAAACCGATGCCGCTGCGGCGCACGACGACCGTGGCGCCGCCGATGTCGAGCAGCTGGTGCGGGTCGTGGCCACCGACTGGGCCGTCGAGGACCGGGACACCGCCGAAGAGGTCGGCGAAGGCCGAGACCTCTTCGCTCATGGCCGCGATGATGATCGCGACGGGTTGCTGCTGCACTGATCGATCCTCCCACGCCGGACGCGCGCGGACGTGCAGGTCGGATCGTCGACGGTGCTAGCGGCGGGGGTCCTGGCGGGCCAGCTCGTCGGCGACGAAGGCGGCGAGCGCGTCGGCGCCGAAGTGGTCGTCGGCGGTGATGGTGACGACGGTGCCGGAGTCGTTGCTCGCCTCGGTCTCGTCGAACAGCAGCATCTGACCGTACGCACCGTGCAGCCGCCAGAGTCGGCCGGGACCACCCCACCCGGCCATCGCGTACCGCTCGTAGCCGGGGCCGGTGCCCTCGCGCTCGACCCAGTCGGTGTGCATCGCGTCGCACCACCGCGCGCTGACGATCCGCTGTCCGTCGACGATCCCGCGGTCGCGGATCAGGCGTCCGATGCGGGCGAGCTCCTCGGTGCGGAGCGACAGTCCCTCGCCCGCTGCGACGAACCCGTTCGGGCAGCGTTGCCACTCGACGTCCTGGATGCCGAGCGGCGCGAACAGCCGCTCGGTGACGAACGCGCCGACGTCGCCGACCCGGGTCTCGAGCACGCGCATCGCCGTGTAGGTGCTGGCGTTCGCGTACTGGAACACCCGGCCGCGGGACGGTCGCCGGAGGAACTCGGCCGCCAGGTCCGGCCAGTCCGTCAGCTCGGTCGCCGACCAGGGCATGTCGATCCCGCTGGTCATGGTGAGCAGGTGCCGGAGGGTGACCCGGTCGACGCCGTCGCCGAGCGCGAGCCCGGTCGCCGTACCGAGGCCGGTGCCGACCAGGGACGTCGCGATCGGTTCGTCGACGTCGACCAGGCCGTTGTCGGCGGCGATGCCGGTGGTCAGGACGCAGACGCCCTTCGCGGCGGAGTGGATCTCGCGTCGGACGTCGGGGGTCCAGTGGTGCTCGGCGACGTCGCCCGCGGTGCTCTCGGCGCCCGGAGCCGCAGTCCGCGTGCGCACGTGGATGCCGTGTGCGGCGAACCCGGTGGTGTCGATGTGCCGGACGACGGCGTCGAGGATGGTCGCGGCGGTGTGCACAACCCCATCCTCTCGTGGCCGCGCGGCTGCGGGCACGAGCAGGGACCGCCGCGTACCGTCCGGCTCGTGTCCGACGAACAGCCCCGCCGCCCCGATCCCACCCGCGTCGGCGACCAGCCCGCACTCCGGACGGCGTCGGGCTCGAACTGGCTCCTGTGGGGAGCCGTCACGGCCGTGATCGTCGCCGCGGTGATGGTCCTCATGGCGATCCGAGCGCCGGCGATCGGCTGGCCGGCGCTGGTGCTCGTCATCGTGTTGTTCGTGACGATGGTCGTGGTGCGGGCCGCCGTCCGGCCGCAGCGCACCCGACTCGTCACCCTGGCCCTGCTCGACCTCGGCATCGTGGTCGTCGGACTGGTGGCGACCCTGGCGGTCCTGTACTCGACGCCGGTCGGTTGATGCCGCAATGGCATGTTGATAACGGTTCTCACTAAGATGGTGTGCAGCGACCACACCACGGTGGCCGTTCCATCGACGCAGCCGCAGCTGCTGGGAAGACCGACCCCATGCCAGCACCACACCCCACCGAGACCCTCGACGCCCTCGTGGTCGGAGCCGGACCGGCCGGCGTCGGCACCGGCCTGGCACTCCACGCCGTCGACGGCCTGCTGTTCGGCGTCGTCGAACGCGGCGTCGTCGGAGACACGTTCCGTCGGTGGCCGGAGCACCAGCGGTTCCTGACGCCGTCCTTCACCGGCAACGGGTTCGGGGCCACCGACCTCAACGCGGTCCACCCGCGCACCTCACCCGCCTACAGCCTGGGGACCGACTACCCCTCGGGGCCCGAGTACGCCCGGTACCTGCGGGGCGTCGTCGCGGCCTTCCACCTGCCGACCCTGCTCGACACCGAGGTCGAGCGCATCGAGCCGGACGACGACGGCTTCCGCGTGACCACGAGCCGCGGCCCCGTCATCACCCGGAACGTGGTCTGGGCCGGCGGCGAGTTCTCCGACCCGATCCTGCCCCGTTGCGCGGGCACCTCGCTCGGGGTGCACGCGTCCGCCGAGGCCGCCTGGGTCGCACGGCCCGGCCACGTGGTCGTCGTGGGGGGCTTCGAGTCCGGCATCGACCTGGCGTGCCACCACGTCGAACAAGGGGCGACGGTGACGGTCGTCGACCCGTCCCACCCCTGGGACGCCGGCAGCGGGTCGGACCCGTCGTTCCGCCTCGCCCCGCGGACCCGTCAACGGCTCGCGGCCGCGCGGGCCAGTGGACGCTTCACCCTGGTCGACGACGGCCAGGTCACCGGCATCAAACGGTCCGGAGACGGGTTCACCGTCGGCGTCGCCGGACGGACCGCCCTGGTGGCGGACGCGCCACCGATCCTCGCCACCGGGTACGGCCCGGGGCTCGGGCCGGTCGCAAGACTGTTCGACACCCGCGCGGACGGCTGGCCGCTGCTCACCGAGGACGACGAGTCGACCACCACGCCCGGGCTGTTCCTGGCCGGCACCGCGCTCCGGCACGGCGCGCTGCAGTTCTGCTTCGTGTACAAGTTCCGGCAGCGGTTCGCCCACGTCGCCCGTGTCATCGGCGAACGGGCCGGACGCGACTTCAGTGCCCTGCAGGAGTGGGACGACGCCGGGATGCTCACCGACGACCTGAGCTGCTGTGGTGTCGAATGCGCGTGCTGATGCCGGCACAGCGGCCTGCCCGCCCCGCCGGTGCACGACTCTGGGCCACCCCCGCGATCGTCGGCGGCGCCATCCTGGTCGGGTCGGTGATCGGCGGCGCCTCACCCTCGGCCGGCGACGCGATGGGCTCGGTGGTGGACGCGTTGGTGATCACCCTGGTCGTCGCCCTGTTCGTCGACGTCCCCCTGCACCGCCTGCCACGGACGCCCGACGCCTGGAAGGTCATCGGCATCGCCTGGAGCATGAACTTCCTGCTCGCCCCGCTCGTCGCGTTCCTGCTCACCCGCGTGGCCCTGCCCGGACACCCGGCCGTCCAGCTCGGCGTGATGCTGTACTTCCTGGCGCCCTGCACCGACTGGTTCCTGGCGTTCACCCGCCTGAGCGACGGGGACACCGCCGTGGGGGCGACCATGCTGCCGATCAACATGGTCACCCAGCTGCTGCTGTTCCCGGTGTGGATCACGGTCCTGGGCGGCAACGCCGGCATCGATGTCGTGGGCACCATCGGCACCCTGCTGCAGTGGTTCGTCCTGCCCACCGCGATCGCCGTGGTGATCCGCCTCGGGATCGCGCTCCTGCCGGACGCCGCTCGAGCCCGCGCCGCCGCCCTGCCCGGCCGCGCGGTCCCCTGGATCGTGGGCGCGATGGTCGCCGGGCTCTTCGCCTCGCACATCGGGCTGCTGCTGGCGAACCTGCCGGTGTTCGTCGCCGTGCTGGGGTGCGCGGTGGTCTTCTTCGCCGTGATGTTCATCGCAGCCGAGTGGGCGTCACGCCTCGCCGCCCTGTCGTACCCGCGGTCGGCGCTGCTCGCGATGACGACGGCGGCCCGCAACGCACCCCTGATGATCGGGCTGACGAGCGCCGCACTCCCCCACCAGCCGCTGGTCACCACGGCGATCGTCGTCGGCATGCTCGTCGAGTTCCCGCACCTGCTCGCGGTCCGCCACCTGCTGCTGCGTCGGCGACGTGGTCAGCACGCCGGGCGACGCCTGCGCGGCACCGCCGCATGGGGGCACCCGTGACGCACCGGGTCCGACTCGTCGTCGTCCCGACCGAGCGACGGGTGATCGAGACCGAGCACGACGACCGGCGGACGGCGCTCCTGCTCGCGCTGGGCCAGGTGCCGCTCGGGTACACGGTCACCGACGTCGACGTGCTGCCGGAGCACGGGGACACCGAGTCCGACCCCGCGGAGCCGGGCCGACGCTGAGCCGGCCGTCAGCGGCGGACGAGCACCCCGGCGACGAGTCGGAGCAGCAGGGCGACCACGCCGACCACGGCGATGCCGACCGACACGACCGTCGCCATCAGCAGTCGAAGGCTGTCCGGCACGGCCGTCTCGTCGGACGTGGGGAGGAACGCCGTCGCGACGAACACGCAGCCCGCGGCGATCAGGAACAACACCCCGATGATCGTCACGGCCCGCAGCGCGGCCGGCGCCGGTTCGTGGTCACCCGGTCGAGCCGGACGAGCCCTGGCCCCCTCGGTCTCCCAGTCCGCCAGTTCCGTCATGGTGGTCCCCCTTCGTCGGGACGATCGTAGGGCCCGGACCGGCCCCGACGGCGCTGGTGCGGCCCGAGACGGTCACGATGCCGGACGGGAGGCGCGTGACGGGCCCGCACCGCGCCTCCAGTCCGGTGCCGGTCGCGACCAGTGCACGTGGCCGGCTACGCGCTGTCGGTCACCGTCGGCTGCGCCTGCCGCAGCCCGGTGACCAGGAGGGTCACGATCGTCCGGACGTCGTAGTCGGGGTCCTGGGGGCTCCACGCCACCAGGTCGCCGACGGCCCGGAGCAGCTGGTACGGCGGGGTCGGCGCGGCCACCTCGCCGGACGCCCGCGCGGCGTCGAGCAGCCGGCCGAGCACGGGCACGAGCTCGTCGACGAACAGGGTGTGCAGCGCCGTGAAGCCGTCGGCGTCGCCCTCCCAGACGCGCGCCAGACCGTGCTTGGTGCCGAGGAAGTCGACGAACTGGTGCACCCAGCGCAGCAGGGCGGCGAACGGCGTCGGCTCCGAGCCGAGCAGCGCCGGCCCCGCGTCGACCAGGGCCTCGATCTGGTGCCGGTAGACGGCAACGACCAGGTCCGAACGGGTCGGGAAGTGCCGGTAGAGCGTGCCGACCCCGACCCCCGCGGCGGTGGCGACCTCGCGCACCGGTGCGCCGACGCCCGAGGCCGTGAAGACCGCGGCAGCGGCGTCGAGGATCGTGCGCTCGTTGCGCTCGACGTCGCGACGGCGACGCGGCGCGGGGTCGGGCGACGGGGTGCTCATGTGTCGATCATCGCACGACACCGACGCGATGCGGAACAGCGCTCCGCTTCCTCTTGCAATCCGGATCGTTGTTCCGTATCGTCCCGGAACGTCGCTCCGTTTCGGACGACGATCGCTCCGACACGGGCGACACCGCATCCCGGAAAGGCCCACATGGCACCCACAGCACCTCGACCGCAGGTCATCAGCGTGCGCCCCGTCACGCTTCCCGCACCCTCGCGCGGTCAGGACCTCGAGGTCCGGATCACCGCACCGACGACCGGCACCGACCTGCCCGTCATCGTCTTCGCCCACGGCTTCGGCCAGTCCATGACCGGCGGCGACCCCCTGGTCGACCACTGGACCGCGAACGGCTTCGTCGTCGTCCAGCCGACGTTCCTCGACGCGAAGGCCTACGGGCTGACGCTCGAGGACCCGCGCTACCCGACCATCTGGCAGACGCGGGTCGACGATCTCGAGCGGGTGCTCGACGACCTCGACCAGCTCATCGACGCGGTCCCCGGTCTGAGCGGGCGCGTCGACACCGCGCGCATCGCCGCGGTCGGACACTCGTGGGGCGGACAGTCCGTGGGCATGCTGCTCGGGGCACGCGTCCTGGACACCGACGGGCGGCCGGGCGAGGACCGCACCGACCACCGCGTGCGCGCCGGGGTCCTGCTGTCCACCACCGGGATCGCGCGAGGCGACCTCGTGCCGTTCGCGCAGGAGCACTTCGCGTTCATGAGCCCCGACTTCAGCCAGCTGCTCACCCCGTCGCTCGTCGTCGCCGGCGACCACGACCAGTCCCAGCTCTCGACGCGAGGCCCGGACTGGTTCACCGACGTCTACCACCTGAGCCCCGGCGCGCGGCACCTGGTGACCGTCCACGGCGGGGAGCACCTGCTCGGCGGGATCCAGGACTACGAGTCGACCGCCACCACGGACGAGAGCCCCGAGCGTGTGGACCTCGTCCGCCACACCACGACGGCGTTCCTCCGGACCGAGCTCGGCCTCGACCCCGACGCGTGGTCGGCGATCGCCGACGCCGTCGGCCCCGCCACCGCCGACGCGGCCAGCCCTGCTGCCGCCGTCGCGGCCAGCCCTGCTGCCGCCGTCGGCCACATCGAATCGAAGGAATACCACTCGTGATCACCCACCAGCACCCCCTGCCCAGCGGCTTCACCGCCGCGTCGACCGCCGCCGACGTCCTGCGCGGCGTCGACCTGACCGGGCGGAACGTCGTCGTGACCGGCGGACACAGCCGCCTCGGCCGCGAGACCAGCCGCGCCCTCGCGGCGGCCGGCGCCGACGTCACCGTCGCCTCCCGTGACGTCGACCGTGCATCAGCCGCCGTCGCGGGCATCCCGGGCATCCACGTCGAGGCCCTCGACCTCACCGACCCGTCGTCGGTCGACGCCTTCGCCGCGCGCTGGTCGGCCTCCGGCCGCCCGCTGCACATGCTCGTGAACAGTGCCGCGATGCTCTTCACCCCGGACCGCCGACTCGACGGCCGCGGCAACGAACTGGCGTTCTCGACGACGCACCTCGGGCACTTCCAGCTCACGCGGGCGCTCCTGCCCGCCCTCCTGGAGGCCCGTGGTGCGCGGGTCCTGACCGTCACCTCCGGTGCGGCGCGGTTCGGGCAGATCCGGTGGGACGACCTGACGTTCGCCCACGGGTACGACCCGGTCACCGCGTACGGCCAGTCGAAGCGCGCCAACGTCCTGTTCACGGTGGAGCTCGACCGGCGGTACGCCGACCAGGGCATCCGCGCCTTCGCCGCGCACCCGGGCGTCATCATCGGACCCGGCCCGCACGACGCTTCGCAGATCGCTTCGTACCGCGAGCAGGGACTGGTGGACGACCACGGGGAGACCCTCATCGACCCCGAGGTCGGCAAGAAGACCGTCGAGCAGGGCGCCGCGACGCTCGTGTTCGGTGCCGCGAGCCCGCTGCTCGACGGCGTCGGCGGGGTCTACCTCAAGGACAGCGACGTCGCCGTGATCGACGACCGGGTCCTGCCCCTGACCGCGGACCGCATCCCGTCGGACGCGAACTCGGCGATGCTCGACGCAGACGATGCCCGGCGGCTGTGGGAGGTCAGCGAGGGGCTCCTGGCCTGATCGTGGTCAGCCGGGGGCCTCGTCTGCTCAGTGTCGGCGTTGTCCTCGCTACTGTGTGACGGTGCTGAGCGTGCGGATCGAGAGCCCCCGGCAGGACGACGTCCTGCACCTGCTGCAGCAGGGCGACGACTACGGACTGAGCCTCTACCCGGCCGAGAACTACCACGCCCTCGACGTCGACGACCTGGACCAGCCCGACGTCACGTTCCTGGTGGCGCGTGAGGACGGCACCGCCCTCGGCACGGTGGCGCTCGTCGACGCCGGCGACGGCACCGGCGAGGTGAAGCGCATGTTCGTGAGCGATGCCGCGCGTGGGCTCGGCGTGGGGACGCGGCTGCTCGACGCCCTGCACGACCGGGCCCGCGCGGTCGGCATCGGGACCGTCCGGCTCGAGACCGGCCTGCCGCAGGCCGCGGCCATCGCGCTGTACCGGAAGGCCGGGTACGCGGACATCCCCCGGTTCGGCCCGTACGTCGACGACCCGACGAGCGTGTGCATGGAACAGCAGCTCGTCTGACCGGTGCCCGGTCCCGACGTAGGATCGCGTGTGAGCTCCGAGCACCCCGAACCCAGCGGCATCGACCCCGACGACCTGGCCGTCGCGCTCCGGGTGCTCGAGCAGCTGCCGTCGATCGACGAGACGCACCCGGACTTCATCCGGGTCCGCCAGGCCACCGCGAAGATGTTCAAGGCCGTCAAGCGTGCGCACCGTCTCGAGAAGCGCGGCGTCATCGCCGAGGCCGACCGCCGGGTGATCGCCGCCACCGCCACCGGGGCCGCCGACCGGATCGATGACGAGACCCGCGGCGTCCTGATCAGCGCCTCGACCGCGTCGACGACCGCGGGCACGCTGCTGAAGTCACGGCCCTGCTACATGTGCAAGCAGCACTACACGGTCGTCGACGCGTTCTACCATCAGCTCTGCCCGGCGTGCGCTCGCATGAGCCACGCGAAGCGCGACGCCCGGACGGACCTGACCGGCAAGCGGGCGTTGCTCACGGGCGGTCGCGCGAAGATCGGCATGTACATCGCCCTCCGGCTGCTGCGCGACGGGGCCCACACCACCATCACCACGCGGTTCCCCCGCGACGCGGTGCGCCGGTTCGCGAGCCTGCCCGACTCCGCCGACTGGATGGACCGCCTGAAGGTCGTCGGCATCGACCTGCGTGACCCCGCCCAGGTGATCGGGCTCGCCGAGGACGTCGCCGCGTCCGGCCCCCTCGACATCCTGATCAACAACGCCACGCAGACCGTGCGCCGGTCGACCGGGGCCTACCAGCCGCTGGTCGACGCGGAACTCGCGCCGCTGCCCGACGGACCGCTGCCCGAACTCGTGACCTTCGGGCACACGAACGACCAGCACCCGCTGGCGCTCGCCCGCTCGGTGGCCGCGCACCCGATCCTCGCGGCCGCCGCAGCCCGAGCCGACGAGCTGACCGAACAGGCGATGGCGCCCGGATCGAGCTCGCTCGAACGGCTCGCCCTGGGCACCGCCATCGACGCCGGCGGCCTGGTCCCCGACCTGCACGACGAGAACTCGTGGACCCAGCAGGTCGACGAGGTCGACCCCCTCGAGATGCTCGAGGTCCAGCTGGCCAACACCACGGCGCCGTTCATCCTCATCTCGAAGCTCCGCCCCGCGATGGCCGCGAGCACAGGACGTCGCACCTACGTGGTGAACGTCAGCGCCATGGAGGGGGTGTTCGGCCGCGCCTACAAGGGGCCGGGTCACCCGCACACGAACATGGCGAAGGCCGCCGTGAACATGCTCACCCGCACGAGCGCGCAGGAGATGTTCGAGACCGACAACATCCTGATGACGAGCGTCGACACCGGGTGGATCACCGACGAACGGCCGCACCCCACGAAGGTCCGGCTCGCCGAAGAGGGCTTCCACGCGCCGCTCGACCTGGTCGACGGGGCAGCCCGCGTCTACGACCCGATCGTCCGGGGCGAAGCGGGCGAGGACGTGTTCGGTGTCTTCCTGAAGGACTACGCGCCGAGTTCGTGGTGACGAGCGGCTGACCGGACCGGTTTAGTCAGCTTTTCGACGGAGCCGTCTCCTGCGGCAGGACCGCGGCGAAGCGGAGCAGGAAGTCGCGCACCACCATCAACGTGTCGTCGTCGTACGAACCGATCGCCTCGTCGAGCTCCGCGGCACGTGACCCGAGGAACCCACTGCTGCGTTCCCGGGTGAGATCGGCGACGCGGAGGGTGACGACCCGACGGTCCGCGCTCTCGCGGCTCCGCACGATCAAGCCACGCTCCTCCAGTCGGTTGACCAACGCGTTCGCCGCCCCCGAGGTCATCCCGATCCGCCGGGCGAGCCGCGTGCCCGTCATCGGCTCGCCCTCGGTCTCCGCCCAGAGGATCTCCCCCAGCGCGACGCCGTCCGAGGTCGGCAGCTCCATCCATGCTGCGAAGTGGAGCGCCGACTCCTGGTACCGGACGGCGTAGTGGCGGAGCGCCTCGAGGGTCTGGGAGCGCAGGTCGGTCATGCGATCAATTCTGCCGCCTTCCGGGCCCCCTGCAGTGTCGGGTAGTGCGGCAGGACGGGGACGTGCTTCTCGCTCGTCAGTAGGTACTTCTGGGCGAAGCCGCGGACCGGACCGAGCGACGCCACCCGGAGCGCCGCCCGCACCGCGCGGACGCCCGCCTTCGACGACGGGTGCAGCAGGCGCGCACCGCCGCGCGGAAGCCCCTGGGCGCTGTCGGCGTACCCGCGGAGCATCTCCTCGTAGCTCGCGAAGGCATCCGGGATCGAGTACCCGTGACCAGCGCCGGCGGCCGGCTCGATGGTCCGTGCGAGCTCCCCGGCCAGGATGTGCGCGCCGACCAGGGACAGCGTCGTGCCCATGCCGGTCGGCCCGGAGCCCCAGGCTGCGTCACCGAGCAGCGCGATCCGACCCTTGCTCCATCGCGACACCACGACCTGTTCCATCCGCTGCGTGTAGAACTCGTCGGACCGCTCGCTGAACCCGTCGAGGATCCGCTCCGTCTGCCACCCTGCGCCCCGGAAGCGCTCGCGCAGGATCCGCAGCTGCACGTCGACGGGGAGCTGCTCGAAGCCCATCGGCTCCGACTCGAAGGACACACTGGCCCGGATCGTCCCCTCGTTGTCGGGCCGGATCGACGCGACACGTCCACGCGGCGCCGTGTACCAGTCCCAGTGGTCGGTGTCGCTGCCGATCCGGTCGAGCGTGCCGTAGGCGATGCTGACGCCGTGGTCGCGGTACTCCGTCTCGTCGGCGAACAGGATCCGACGGGTGCGCGAGCTGCGGCCCTCGGCGACGACGACCAGGTCGAACCGCTCCGGAGCGCCACTGTCGTAGCGGACGCTCACCCCGGCATCGTCCTGCTCCGCCCCGGTGATGAAGTCGCCGTAGCGGCGGTCGATCGAGTCCGGCAGGGCGTCCACGAGGATCCCGGCGAACGTGCCCCGCAGGATCTCGATCTCGGCAGTCGGACCGTCCTGGCCCTCGGTCTTCGGAAACGTGGCGTACGGGGTGCCGTGCTCGTCCACGTACCGTGTGCCCGCTTCGCCGGTGAGGTGCTGCATCACCGTGTCGCGGAGGCCCATGCGCTCGAGGACCTCGCGCCCGAGTCCCCGGACGTCGATGTTCTGGCCGGTGGTCCGCTGCTCCGGCGACCGCTCGAGCAGCGTGACATCGAAGCCCGATCGGTCGAGTCCCCACGCCAGCGCGGGGCCCGCGATGCTCGCGCCGGTGATCAGGACGCGTGGGCGGTGGTGCGGCGTGGTCGCCATGGGTGGTCCTCTGCTCGTGGGGCGGAGAGTGCCGCCCCACGAGCACTATACCTTCACAGCGATAACACTCCACAGAGAAGACGCTTTCGGGTCCGCGTCGATCGGTGAGCTGTCAGACCAGATCCTCCGCGACGGCAACGAGTGCGCGGGCGGCCGCACCGGCATTGTGGATGTCCGATGCGTCTACTGACCTGGCACTGTAGGCCGCCTTGTTCTTGACCCGAACGAGCGTCTCGAGGTGCTTCGCGGTTGGCCGGTCTGTCGCATCCTGCAGGATCGAGACGCCGTCGTTGTGGCTCGCCCCACTGCTGTACCTTCCGGTCTTGCCGATGCAGATGGCGTCTGCCGCGGCGTTCCCTGCATCGACGCACAGGTCGACGAAGGAGTCGGCATGAGGGGACGTCGGAACCAGGATCCCGTCCTCGGCACCGAGCTCGAACAGCGTCTCGGCTGACTCGAGGAAGCCCTTGGCCTTCTCGAGCCGACCGCGCATGAAAGCGTTGTCGCCGTCAGTGGTCGACGGCAGTTTCGGTGGAGTCAACGTGCGGCCTTCCTGAGGTGGGCTTGGAGCCATCGGCGGTCTTCCACGAGGGGAATACCCTCACTCGCGATGGAACCGATGAGCGGGTCATCGGGGCCGACCCCCGAGACGTCGTACACGATGGGGTTCACCTGGTTGCCGGTCCACCGGTGAACGGCAATGGTGAGGTCGTAGATGCGGTCCTCAGCATCCGTCCGCGAAACGGCGTCCACGGCGAAGAACAGATCGATGTCGCTGTCCGGTCGCATCGCACCTCGCGCGGCCGAGCCGAACAACGCTGCATAGCGGACCGGCATCGATGCGATCTCCCCGCGGACCCTGTCGAGGAAGCGGGTACGAGCTCCGGCGACCTCGAGGACCGCCGACGCGAGGAGATGGTCTCGGTTGAGCGCGTACGTGCTCACGCCGCCGATGTCGTCGAACACAACGATGCCCTGCTCCGTCAGACGGTCAAGCACCTTCTTCACGCCGTTTCGCGAACGGCCTCCGGGCACGAGCCGCTGGACCGCGGACACCGTGAAGGGTCGGTCCGACAGGCCGCTCAGCACCATCAGAACGTCACCATCGAGGCCGCTCGACAACGCCGCGAACGGGCTCTGCAGCTGCACGACACCCTCCTCACCTCGGTCATCCAGCATCACTATAGTGACGCGTACATCACTATAGTGATGGGAAGCAACCAGAAGGAACCACTTCCGGGCAATCCCCGGACAGATGCAGCGCACTCGCCCCTGCGGTCGGGTCGCTCGAATTGAGCAGCGAAGATGCGACCGGTCAGCGCGGAGTTGCTCCGCCTCCAGGATTCGAACCCGGACCTAACGGCACCAAAGGCCGTCGTGCTGCCATTACACCAAGGCGGAACGCACCCGGAGGTGCTCCTCCATCCTCCCACGACCGACGAGGCTGGCTGTCCGCTCCGGGTTCGGCCAAGATGGTGGGATGCCGCATGAGGACGAGGTCGATCGCATCGTCGCGGCGTGGGGTCGTGAGCGTGCCGACCTCGACTTCGGCCCGCTCGAGGTGCTGTCCCGCGTGGACCGGCTCGCCCGGCACCTGGACCGTGCCAGACGGACCGCGTTCGACGCGAGCGACATGGAGCCGTGGGAGTTCGACGTCCTGTCGGCCCTGCGGCGCGCAGGTGAGCCGTACGAGCTGAGCCCGAAGACCCTGCTGCAGCAGACCCTGGTGTCGAGCGGCACGATGACGAACCGCGTGGACCGTCTTGCGGCCCGCGGCTTCGTGGGGCGACGGACCGACCCGAAGGACGGCCGCGGCATCCTCGTCTCGCTGACGGGCAAGGGCCGGGTGGCGGTGGACGCGGCGATCGCGGACCTGCTGGCCGCCGAGCGCGACATCCTGTCCGGGGTCTCCGCCGACGAGCAGGGCCAGTTGGCCGGGCTGCTCCGCCGGCTCATCCTGGGTCTCGGGGACTGACCGAAGGCGTGGCACGGGCCGAGCGGCCCCGGCGTAGCGTGCGGCGCATGCACGCCATCACCCTCGCCGTCGCCGACGTCGCTCGATCGGCCGATTTCTACCGCGCCCTGCTCGGCATCGAGGGCAGCGGGGTGATCGGCACCGAGTACCCCGCCACCGAGACGCAGGCCGGCGGCACCACGGCGATGTTCACCCTCGACGACGGCCTGATCGTCAGCGTCTACGGCCGGGACGACATGGCGAAGGACTCCGGCGTGCCGCTGGCCGCGGCACCGAGCAGCACGATCGGGCACTTCACGAGCAGTCAGGCCGAGGCCGAGGCGTTCCTCGAGCGGGCGCAGGCAGCGGGTGCCACGATGCCGGAACCGCCGTACACGCGCCCGTGGGGCATGTGGTCCGGCTTCTTCCAGGACCCGGACGGGCACCTGTGGGAGGTCGTGGCGAACCCCGGCGGTGGAGCCCCCGAGGACGCCACGCCGACGGACAGCGGCCAGGATGCGGTCGACCCCGCGTCCGTCGACTAGACCGCCTCAGACCCCGAGCAACTCCGCGACCTCGAGCCAGCGCTCCTCGAGCTGCTCGACTTCGGCCTCGAGCGCACCGAGCTTCGCCTGCAGTTCGCCGAGCCCGGCGTAGTCGGACTGGTCGTGCGTCGCGAACTGGTCGAGCAGCTTCTTGCGGTCCGCGCCGACCTTCGCGATCTTCCGGTCGAGCGCCGACATCTCCTTCTCAGCCGTCCGCCGGTCCGCTCCCGACAGGGCGGACGCACCAGCGGCCGTGGACCCGGCCACGGCACCGGCCGAACCGGTCCCGCCGACGGTGTCGGGCCTCCCGGCAGATGCGGCGGCAGCCGCAGAGGCGGTCCCGCCACCGGTGCCGGCCTCGCGCAGACGCATGTACTCGTCGACGCCGCCGGGCAGGTGGCGCAGGTGCCCGCCGAGCACGGCGTACTGCTGGTCGGTGACGCGCTCGAGCAGGTACCGGTCGTGGCTGACGACCAGCAGGGTGCCGGGCCAGGTGTCGAGCAGGTCCTCCATGGCGGCGAGCATGTCGGTGTCGAGGTCGTTGGTGGGCTCGTCGAGGATGAGCACGTTCGGCTCGTCGAGCAGGATGAGCATGAGCTGCAGGCGCCGCTTCTGCCCACCGGACAGGTCCTTGACCGGCGTGGAGAGCTGCTCCGAGGTGAAACCGAGCCGCTCGAGCAGCTGCGACGGCGTCATCTCCTTGCCGTCGGCGACGTAGCTCGTCTTCTTGCGGGCCACGACCTCGCGCACGCGGTCGTCTGCGAACTGCTGCAGGTCGGCGAGCTGCTGGTCGAGCACCGCGACCTGCACCGTCTTGCCGGTCTTCACCCGCCCGCTCGTCGGCTGCAGCCGGCCGGAGACCAGGTTGAGCAGCGTGGACTTGCCGGCGCCGTTCGGGCCGAGGATGCCGGTCCGCTCCCCCGGTGCGATGCGCCACTCGATGCGGTCGAGGATCTGCGTGCCGTCGAACGAGACGCTCACGTCGAGCAGGTCGACGACGTCCTTGCCGAGGCGCGCGGTCGCCGTCCGGGACAGCGCGACCGTGTCGCGGATCGGCGGGACGTCGTCGATCAGGGCGTTCGCCGCGTCGATGCGGAACTTCGGCTTGCTCGTGCGGGCCGGGGCACCGCGGCGGAGCCACGCGAGCTCCTTGCGGGCCAGGTTCTGCCGGCGCTGCTCGATCGTGGCGGCCTGCCGGTCACGCTCGACGCGCTGCAGGATGTACGCGGCGTAGCCACCTTCGAAGGGGTCGACGACGCCGTCGTGGACCTCCCACGTGTCGGTCGACACGGCGTCGAGGAACCACCGGTCGTGCGTCACGACGACCATGCCGCCCTGGTTCGACGACCAGCGGCGGTTGATGTGCCCGGCGAGCCACTCGATGCCCTCGACGTCCAGGTGGTTGGTCGGCTCGTCCAGGAACAGGACGTCCCAGTCGCCGACCAGCAGCCGCGCGAGTGCCACACGACGACGCTGCCCACCGGACAGCTCGTCGACGCTGACGTCCCACGGGATGTCCGAGACCAGACCGCCGATGATGTCGCGGATCTTCGGGTCACCGGCCCACTCGTGCTCCTCGAGGTCGCCGACGACGGTGCTGCCGACGGTCGCGCCCTCGGGCAGGATGTCGCGCTGGTCCAGGTAGCCGATGGTCAGCCCGCGGCGGTGCGTGACGCGGCCGCCGTCCGGCTCGAGGCGCTGGGACAGCAGTGCGAGGAGGGTCGACTTGCCGTCGCCGTTCCGGCCGACGACGCCGATCCGGTCGCCCTCGTCGATGCCGAGGGTGACGTTGTCGAAGACGACCTTGGTGGGGAACTCGAGATGCAGGTTCTCGGCGCCGAGGAGATGTGCCACGCGTCAAGGGTAGGTGTCGCGGCGGGGTGGTGGGTGCGGGGCGGGTGGTTCGGGTGTTCGGCCGGCCGGCTCTGGTCGCACGGTGCGCGCTTGTTCGAGTGGTGCGAGGTTGCCCGCTCGGTGCGAGCCTGTAGCGGCACACGGAGCGCGCAACCTCGCACCAGTCGACAGACCGCGCCCGGTGCGACGGTTCGTCGGCGCGCTGGCGCTTCGGCCTGGAGGCCCGGGTCAGCTCGCGGGGGCGGTGTCACCCTCGCCCGCGGCCTCCTTGGCACGCTTCAGGCGGGCCTGCGCCTCCCAGTACTCGATCTCGCGCTCGAGCTCGGCGAGCTCCTGCTCGGTACCGGTGACGCGCTTGGCGCCGTGGGCACTGCGGGCGTCGCCGAGGGTCGCGTACCGGTCCTCGTGGCGGGTCGGCTCGATGTAGCGACCGTGGTTCCGTTCGCCCGGAGCCCAGTCGTGGCCGATGGCGAACCAGACGATGCTGCCGACGACGGGCACCAGGATCACGAGGATCACCCACGCGATCTTCGGCAGGCCGCGGATCTGGTCATCCGTCTTCGTCAGGATGTCGATCAGGGCGAAGACCAGCAGGATGACGGTGATCCCGGGCAGCAAGACGCTCATGTTCGCGATTCTATGGATCCGCCTGGAGTCTCACCATGCCCCGAACGAGCGTCCCGGTTGCGAAGGTGCACAGGGTGGGCGTCGAGGTACCGGCGGGCGAGCACCGCGGACCGTGCCGTCCATGCGAACTGCCCCGCGGCGGCGATGCCACCCGCCAGGTAGACGGGCCAGAGCGTGACGCCGGAGAACGCGACGGCCGCCCACACGACCACGAGGCCCGCGGTCAGCTGGATCCCGGTGCCGTCGGTGAGTTCGACGGCCCGAGCCCGCACGATCGCCAGCCGGTCGGTGGGGGCAGCGCGCCGCCCGGTCGCGGCCGCGGTCACCGCCCGTTGCTCGCGTTGCTGCAACGGCGCGAGCACCGCCACCGGCCGAGCAGCCACGCCGTTCCGTCTCCGGCGGATGCTGACCTGGACGGCTTCACTGAGACCGGCCACGAAGCCCAGTCCAGCGACCACGGCCGAGAGCGTGAAACGAGCGTCGGAGCCGGCGGGCAGGACGATCGCCCCGACGCCGAGCACCACCAACACCAGCACGATCGCCAGGACGAACCAACGCACCTGCAGGACAGCACCCGGGGGCTGCGCCGAGACGGCGCGAGCACGTTGCTCGGACTCGGCCCACCGGCGTTCCACCACCGTCGGTTCGACATTCGACATTCGACCGTTCGGCAGACGTCACAGCGCCGCGACCCACTCGTCCGTCCCGTCGGTGAACCGCTGGTGCTTCCAGATCGGCACGCGCTCCTTCACGAGGTCGACCAGGGCACCGCACGCGGCGAACGCCTGCGCCCGGTGCGACGACGACACCGCTGCGGCGAGCGCGACGTCCCCGATGCCGAGCGCCCCGACCCGGTGCAGCACGGCGATCCGGACGTCGGGGTGGTCCTCGGCGATGGTCCGGGCGACCTCGGTGATGACCTCGCCGGCACTCGGATGCCCTTCGTAGTCGAGCGTGGTGACGCCCTTGCCACCGTCGTGGTCACGGACGATGCCGGCGAAGGTCACCACGGCGCCGTCCTGCTCGGTGGCCACCACGGCTGCGACCTCGTCGACGCTGATGTCGCGGTCGACGACGTCGGCCAGCACGACCCGTGCGGCGGCCTCGGTGGTGCTCACGAGGCGCTCCGCGGGGCGTGGCCCTCGCCGTGCACCTGTGCGACCACGTGGTCGAGTACTCCGTCGAGCACGGCGAGTCCGTCGGACACCCCACCGCGCGACCCGGGCAGGGTGACGAGCAGACAGCCGGCGTTCGTGACCCCGGCGACGCCGCGGGTGAGCAGGGCGGTGGGGCCGGCACCCGCGAGTCCGCGTCGACGGATCTCCTCGGTGATGCCGGGCAGTTCGAGGTCGATCAGCCCCGCCACCGCCTCGGGGGTCCGGTCGGTCGGGGTGACCCCGGTGCCGCCGGTGGTGATGACGACCCGGGCGTCGGCCAGGAGTTCCGCGGTGATGGTCTCGGTGATCGCGCCGCCGTCGGGGACGATGATCGGGTCGCTCGTGGTGAACCCGTGGTCGCGCAGCCAGTCGGCGATGACGGATCCGGTGCGGTCGAGTGCAGGGTCGGCGGCGGCCTGCGTGGACACCACGACGACGGCGGCCCGGCCCCTGGTCGGCTCGGCGGTCATCGGTTGCTCCAGTCCCCGGAGCGCCCGCCGTGCTTCTCGAGCACGCGCACGTCCGTGATCACGGCCGCCCGGTCGACGGCCTTCACCATGTCGTACACCGTCAGGGCGGCGACGCTCGCCCCGGTCAGGGCTTCCATCTCGACGCCGGTGCGGGAGGTCGTGCGGACCGACACCTCGATCAGCACGCGGTCGTCGGTGCCGGTGATGTCGACCTGCACGCCGGCGATCGGCAGCGGGTGGCACAGCGGGATGAGGTCGGAGGTCTTCTTCACCGCCATGATCGCGGCGATGCGGGCGGTGCCGACGACCTCGCCCTTGGGCAGCGAGCCGTCGAGGATGCGTACGACGATGTCGGGACGGGTGACGACGGTGGCGGTGGCGGTGGCTGACCGGTCGGTGACGTCCTTCGCGGAGACGTCGACCATGTGCGCGGTGCCGTCAGCGCGGACGTGCGACAACTCGTCGGTCGGCGTCGGTTCGGACCGCATCTGGTCAGCGGACGGGTCGGTCATCGGAGGCTCCAGACGGTCAGGGGGTCGCCGACCTCGACGGCGTCGACCCCCACGGGGACGTGCACCAGGTGGGTGGCGGCGGCGTAGTGGACGAGCAGGTGCGAACTCGGGCCACCGACGAAGTGCACGGCACCGTCCTGCACCCGGCCGCGACGGACCTGGTGCTTGCCGACGGGTGAACCGGCAGCGGACGCCGCCGGCAGGACCTGCGTGGGCCGGTCCGGCACGAGCCCGACGGCGGCAGCGAGCAGCGGGCGCAGGAACACCTCGAACGAGACGAGCGCCGACACCGGGTTGCCGGGGAAGGACACGACCGGCACGGCGCGACCGGCACCGAACACGACGCTGCCGAACGCCTGCGGCCCACCCGGTTGCATCGCGACCGGCGTCACCGCGAGCCTCCGGGGTTCGAGCGCCTGTCGCACGACCTCGTACGCCCCGGCGCTGATGCCCCCGGTGGTCAGCACGAGGTCGGCCCAGTCCCCCACGGCTGCATCGAGCGCCCGGTCGAAGGCATCGACGTCGTCGGGCACCCGGACGGCCCGTGAGTCCGCACCGACCTGGGCGAGGGCTGCCCGCAGCGCGATGCCGTTCGCGTCGCCGATGGTCGCCGCATCCGTGTCGGCACCCTGCAGCTCGGACCCGGTCGACACGACGAGGACCCGCAGTGGTCGGCGCACCGACACGGTCGTCACCCCCGCAGCAGCCAGCGCGCCGAGCAGCGCCGGCGTGACGGCGGAACCGGCCGGAGCGAGCTCGGCACCGGCGGGCAGGTCGCTGCCGGTCACCCGCACGAAGGTGCCGGCGGTCAGGTCGGCGGGCACCGTCACCCGTGGCAGCTCGAGCGCCGCCGGGAACGCACCGGGCTCGGTCGCCTCGACCGGGAACACCGCGTCGGCGCCGGTCGGGATCCGTGCACCGGTCATGATCGGCGCGGCCGTGCCGGGCTCGAGCGGTTCGGGCACCACGCCGGCCGGGATGGGTGCGACGACCCGGACGGCCTGCCCCGCGTCCGCGGCCTGCACGGCGAACCCGTCCATCTGACTGTTGTCGAACGGCGGCAGCGGAACGGGCGAGAGGACGGCCGCCGCGAGCACGCGGTGAGCGAACCCGGCACCGGCATCGGCGAGTTCGTCGAGCGGCAGTTCTTCTGCTCCGAGGCCCGCCACCACCGGCGCGAGCAACGCCGCCAGGTCGTCGCGGTGCTGACCGATCGTTCGCACAGGTGCCTCCGAACAGGGGGTTGGTGGCGCCGCTCCCGGTTCGCCCGGTGGCGCCGTCAGTAGCGTAGCCAGCGCGCAGCCCGCGCCGACGACCAACCGGAGGACCTGTGGAGAACGACGAAGCCGTGACGATCGGTGTCATCGGAGGCTCCGGCCTCTACCAGCTGTTCGAGGAGGGCACCGCCGACGAGCTCGACGTCCCGACCCCGTTCGGCCCGACGTCGAGCCCGATCAGCATCGGCACGATGGCCGGACGACGGGTCGCGTTCCTGACCCGCCACGGCCGTGAGCACTCCGTCGCCCCACACCGCATCAACCACCGTGCGAACGTCTGGGCGCTCCGTTCGCTCGGCGTCCGCGCGATCGTGTCCTCGAGCGCCGTCGGCGGCCTGCACCCCGACTACGCCCCGGGCACCTTCGTCGTGACCGACCAGCTCATCGACCGCACCTGGGGCCGCGCCGACACGTTCTTCGAGGACGACGTGCAGCACCTGTCCTTCGCCGACCCGTTCGACCCGACGCTCCGGCGCGCGGCGATCGACGCCGTCGCCGGACTCGACGTGCCGTTCCGTCCGACCGGCACCTGCGTCGTCATCCAGGGCCCCCGGTTCTCCACCCGCGCGGAGTCCGTCTGGCTCCGCCAGGCCGGCGGCCACACCGTCAACATGACGATGACGCCCGAGGTCCCGCTCGCCGCCGAACTCGGCATCGCCACCGTGAACCTGTCGTTCGTGACCGACGCCGACGCCGGCCTGGCCCCGACCGAGGACGAGGCCGCCGCCGCAGCCGCAGCCAGCGGCCCCGACGTCGACGACGCCGGAGCCGTCGTCACCCACGCGCTCGTCATGGAACGCCTCGCCCGCGCCAACGAGGTCATCGTCCGCGCCATCGGCCAGATCGTCGCCGCGATCCCCGCCGACTTCACCCCGCGCGAACTCGTCCCGACCAGCGCGAGCGCAAGCATCATGCAGGCCCAGCCGACCACGGGTGTCACCGCCACGAAGGCCCAGTCCGCCGCCACCGCCACCACGGGCGCCACCGCATGAGCCGCCTCCTCGTCACCGGCGGCGCCGGCTTCATCGGCTCCGCGATCGTCCGCCGCGCCCTGGCCGACGGCCACGAGGTCCGCGTCCTCGACTCCCTGCGCGACGACGTGCACGGCGACCCCGCCGAGGTCATCCGCGCCCACCAGCAGCAGGGCATCGCGTTCGTGCACGGCGACGTCCGCGACCGGGTCGCCCTCGACGCCGCCCTCGACGGCATCGACGTCGTGTGCCACCAGGCGGCCAAGGTCGGCCTCGGCGTGGACTTCCAAGACGCCCCCGACTACGTCTCGTCGAACGACGCCGGCACCGCCCACGTCCTCGCCGGCATGGACCGGCACGACATCGGCCGGCTCGTCGTCGCCAGTTCGATGGTCGTCTACGGCGAGGGCGCGTACACCACCGCCTCCGGCGAACCCACCCGTCCGCCGGCCCGCCGCCGCGAGGACCTCGACGCCGGCCGCTTCGACCCGATCGGCCCCGACGGTCAGCCCCTGCTGCCCGGCCTGATCGACGAGTCCGCCGCGCTCGACCCCCGCAACGTCTACGCGCAGACGAAGGTCGCGCAGGAGCACCTCGCCTCGAGCTGGGCCCGTGCCACGGGCGGCCGCGCGATCGCGCTCCGGTACCACAACGTCTACGGACCGGGCATGCCCGCGAACACCCCCTACGCCGGTGTCGCCTCCCTGTTCCGCTCGGCACTGGCCCGCGGCGAGGCACCCCGCGTCTTCGAGGACGGCGCCCAGCGACGCGACTTCGTGCACGTCGACGACGTCGCCGGCGCGAACGCTGCCTCCATCGCGGCGACCGCCGACCTGCCGTCGGACACGTTCCGCGCGTACAACGTCGGCTCCGGCACCGTGCACACCATCGGAGACATGGCCGCCGCGATCGCCGGACCCGACGGCCCGCAGCCGGTCGTCACCGGCGAGTACCGCCTGGGCGACGTCCGCCACGTCACCGCGAGTTCGGCACGCATCGCCGCCGAGCTCGGCTGGCACGCCGAGGTCGACTTCGAGGCCGGCATGCGCGACTTCGCGACGGCTCCGCTCCGCAGCGCCGTCCGCTAGCCGGAACGCGTGCGCGAGCGGCGCACCGCTGGCCGTGCCTGAGAGCGCGACCAGCCACCGGACGGGAGGCCCGTGACGGCGCCGCCCCGCGCCTCCCGTCCGCAGTCCCCGCCCCCAGGGCCACGCAAGACGCCGTCGTGTCGGCACCACGCCCCCAGGTTCGCGAGACGCCGCCGCATTCGGCGGCGTCTCGACGACACGACGTCGTCTTGCGCAACCACTCGCGGACCCACACACGCACCCTGTCCCCCGTTCTGGGGACCGTCCGCGAACCAGACGCGCTGAACGACCAGGACCCGGCAGTTTCCTGTACCCCGCCGCGCGTCGTCGTGTTGTGTCGAGTGCATGCCAGGACAGACCCGTCGATCCGACCGACCGCACCGAATGACGGACATGACTGTCGACGTGATCCTGCCGTGCCTCGACGAGGCGGACGCCCTGCCGAAGGTCATCGCACGGCTCCCCACGGGCTACCGGGCCATCGTCGTCGACAACGGATCGACCGACGGATCGGCCGACGTCGCCCGCGCCCACGGCGCCCTCGTGGTGACGGAACCGGTCAAGGGATTCGGCTCGGCCTGCGCCGCCGGCGTCGCCGCGGCGACCGCCGACTTCGTCGCGTTCTGCGACGCCGACGCCTCGATGGACCCCGCCGAGCTCCCGCCCCTGGTCGACCGCGTGGCCAGCGGCCGCGTCGACCTCGCACTCGGCCGCCGCGTCCCGACCGGCCGCGGTGCGTGGGCTCCGCACGCACGCTTCGCGAACCGCGTCCTCGCCGTCCTCATGCACCGCGCGACCGGCTACCGCCTGCGCGACCTCGGCCCGATGCGCGTGATGCGCCGCGAGGACCTCGTGTCCCTCGACCTGCGCGACCGCCGCAGCGGCTACCCGCTCGAGATGGTCCTGGCCGCGCACGCCGCCGGCTGGCGCGTCGACGAGTCCGACATCGGGTACGCGCAGCGCATCGGCGACAGCAAGGTCACCGGCACGCTCCGCGGCACGATCAACGCGGTGCGGGACATGTCCCGTCTGCTCCGTGCGTACCGCCGGGAGGCCCGTGTCCGGGTCGTCGCGCCGGGACCGCTCCGCCAGGCGGCCGAGTCCACCCCCGTGGTCGAGGAGGCCCGCTCGTGACCGCCACCAACGCCAGCGACGCTTCGCGCACCGACGTCACCGTCGCCGTCGTGGCGAAGGAGTGCCTGCCCGGCAAGGTGAAGACCCGGCTGACGCCGGCGCTCTCCCCCGAGGGCGCCGCGCGCGTCGCGTCCGCGAGCCTCGGCGACACCCTGGCGACCGTCCGCGCACTGCCCGCGGCACGCCGGGTCCTGTTCTTCGACGGCGACGTCGTGCCCGCCGCGGCCGACGGGTTCGAGGTGCTGCACCAGCCCGGTGGCGGCCTGGACGAGCGCCTCGGGTTCCTGTTCGACGCCGTCGACGGTCCGCTGCTGCTCGTCGGCATGGACACCCCGCAGGTGTCCACCGCGGACCTCGCACCGGTGTTCGACGACGCCGAGCGCGACGCCTGGTTCGGCCCGGCCGAGGACGGCGGCTTCTGGTCGCTGTACCTCCGACAGCCCACCGGCGATCTGCTGCGCGGCGTCCCCATGTCGCGCGACGACACCGGAGCCGTGCAGCTCGCACGCCTGACCGACGCCGGACTCGACGTGGGCGTGCTCGGCGAATTGCTCGACGTCGACACCATGCCGGACGCCGAGCGGGTCGCCGACCTCGCACCCGACTCCGACTTCACCCGGGCACTCCGTGCCGAGACCGTGGGGAGCACCCGATGACCATGCACGCACCCGTCTCGTTCGGTGCCGGCGGCGGCGAGCCGTACGCCCGTGCGCTCCGCACCGACGGCCACCTGCGCCTGACCGACGCCGACCGTCCCGACGCCGTCACCACGATGGACGTCGGCCGCTGGAGCGCCGCCGCCGACCGTGTCGACCGCTCGCTGCTCGACGACGTCGACGGCGGCGTCATCGACATCGGCTGCGGCCCGGGCCGGATGCTCGTCGCCGCACGCTCCCGGGGCATCCCGGCGCTCGGCGTGGACGTCTCCGCCGAGGCCGTCGCCATCGCGCAGCGCTCCGGCGGCACCGCCCTGCAGGGTTCCGTGTTCGACGCCGTGCCCGACGAGGGCCACTGGGACACCGCGCTCGTGATCGACGGCAACATCGGAATCGGCGGCGACCCGACAGCCCTGCTCGCCCGCTGCCGCGAGATCGTACGAGCCGGCGGCCGGGTCATCGTGGAGACGAACCCCGAGGTCACGGCCGACCGCGTGTACACCGCGCGGGTGGTGGACGCCGACGGCAACGAGAGCGCCGGGTTCCCGTGGGCCGAGGTCGGCCTCGATGCCCTGCACCGGCACGCGGCGGAAGCCGGACTGGTCGCGCGGCAGAGCTGGACGGCCGAGGGCCGGAACTTCTGCGAGCTGCTCGCCTGAGCTGGCCGCGGCACGATCGACCATGACATCCGTCACGGTCGATCGTGACACCGGGGCACATCCGCGCGGCGCCCCGCGCCGTTTGACTGATCGGACCCGCCGCGCGCACCCTGCGCGGCCCGATCGAGACGAGCACCGTGCGGAAGTCCCTGCGCATCACCCTGATCACCCTCGGCGCACTGGTGGCGGTCCCGGTCCTCGCCCTGGCGACGACGACGGTCGTCAACGTCGTCGCGACCCACGTCGAAGCGTCCGAGATCGACGACTACGGCGAGCGTGTTCCCGTGGACGGCAAGCGGATGAACGTCGTCGTCCGCGGCACCGGCAACACGTCCGACACCGGCACGATCGTGCTCCTGCCCGGGCTCGGCACCGCCGCCCCCGGACTCGACTTCGGGCCGCTCATCGACCAGCTCGCCCGGACACACCGGGTCGTCGCCGTCGAACCGTTCGGCACCGGGCTGAGCGACCAGACCGACGTCCCGCGGACCGCCGCGAACATCACCCGCGAGGTCCACGAGGCCCTGCAGCACCTGCACGTCGACCGGTACGTGCTGATGGGCCACTCGGTCGCGGGCATCTACGCCCTGCCCTACACGAAGGCGTACCGCGACGAGGTGACCGCCTTCGTCGGCATCGACAGCAGTGTGCCGCGACAGTCGAGCTGGGACGAGCCGATCCCGACCGGCGCGATCGTCGCCCTCGACCGACTCGGTCTGCTGCGCGCTCTCGGTGGAGCGTCCTCGGACACGTACGGCGATGCCTACGACGACGCGACGAGGCGCCAGATGCAGCTGCTCTCGGCGAAGAACGGTGCCGCCCCGACGATCATCGACGAGATGCGGCACGCGCCGGAGAACTTCCGGTCCGTCGAGGACTCGCGGTTCCCCGCGGACCTGCCGGTGCTGTTGTTCGTGCGGACGAACGACAACGACGTGCCGAACTGGGTCCGGTTGCACGAGCGCCAGGCCGCGAGCGTGGACCACGGCCGGGTGATCGGGCTGGTCGGCGACCACTACCTGCACCACACGCTGTCCGAACGGATCGCCAGGGACACCGACGCGACCCTCGCTACCCTGGGCGCGTGACGCATCCCGGGCAGGAGCGGCCCCGCGCCGACGCCGACGTCCGGGTGGTCCGCTGGTCCTCGGTCGCGTCGCTGTGGCTCGTGGTGCTGGTGGGCGGCGGCGCGCAGGTCCTGATCGGGACCGACGGTCCGCCGACAGCGCGCACCCCCGTGCTCGTCGTGCTCACCGTCGCCGCGATGGTGGCGGCGCTCGCATCGATCCCACTGCTGCTCCGTCCCGCCGGTGCGGCGTCGGCACGCCACCCGGCCGTGCTCGCCCTGCTGGTGCTCGCGGTCGCCACGTGGGTGGTCGCGCTGGTTCCGTCGGCGACCGGCTCCGCGTGGTCGTTCACCCTGGCGATCGCGGGCGGCACGGTCGGCTGCATGCTGCGCGGGTGGGCTCGGGTCACCGTGCTCGCCGGCACCGTCGTCCTGCTCGTCGGGGCGGCCGACGCCCGTGCCGAGCCATCCGAACTGGTCCTGGTCGGGACCCTCGCGCTCTTCGCCCTGATGCCGCTGAGCGTCGTGTGGATCCACCGCGTCGTGCTCCGGCTCGAAGCCGCTCGTCGCACCGCGTCCGACCTCGCAGTCGCCGAGGAACGGCTCCGCTTCGCGACCGACCTGCACGACATCCAGGGCCACCACCTGCAGGTCATCGCCCTGAAGAGCGAGCTCGCCGAACGGCTGCTCGACGCCGACCCCGAGCGTGCCCGGAGTGAGCTGTCCGACATCCGGACCGTGGCACAGGAGGCACTCGAGGACACCCGCGCGCTCGTCGGCGGATACCGCACCGTGACGGTGGCGGTCGAGGCCCGGAACGCCGCAGCCGTCCTGCGGTCGGCGGGGGTCAGCTGCCGGGTGCAGCTCGAGACCGCCGGCATGCCCGACGCGGTCGGCGCACTGTTCGCCGTCGCGATCCGCGAGGCAGCGACGAACACCATCCGGCACAGCCACGCCAGCACCGCGTCGATCGAGCTGCTGCCCGACGGCGACGCCTGGCGACTCACGGTGGCGAACGACGCACCGCGGTCGTCCGGACGACACGGTACCGGCACCGGCATCGACGGGCTCCGACAGCGGGTCGCGACGCACGGCGGGACGGTCGACGTCGACCGGAGCGAGGACCGGTTCGCCCTCCTCGTGCGCATCCCGGTACCTGCACGAGCGGCGGTGCGCCCGTGATCAGGATCGTCATCGCCGACGACGAGGAACTCATCCGTGGCGCGCTCGTCGCCCTGCTCAGCCTGGAACCCGACCTCGAGGTCGTCGCCGACGTCGCCGACGGTGCAGCAGCGGTCACCGGGGCCCGGACGCACCGGCCGGACGTCGTCCTGCTCGACCTCGAGATGCCCGTCCTCGACGGCATCGAGGCCGCCCGTGCACTGTCGGACGCGATGCCCACCGTGATCGTCACCCGCCATGCGCGGCCGGGGACCCTCCGGCGTGCCCTGTCCGCCGGGGTCCGCGGCTTCGTCCCGAAGTCCACGCCGGCCGCCCGGCTGGCCGAGATCATCCGTGACGTGGCGGCGGGCGAGCGGTACATCGACGCCGGTCTCGCGGCGGCCGCGCTCACCGAGGACGAGAGCCCGCTCACCCCGCGCGAGGCCGACGTCCTGCGCTGCACCCGTGACGGGCTCGCGACGAAGCAGATCGCCCGGGAGCTCTCGCTCGCGCACGGCACGGTCCGGAACCACCTGTCGTCGGCGATCGCGAAGCTGCACGTCGACAACCGCGTCGCAGCCGCCGCCGTGGCCTGGGACCGAGGGTGGGTCTGACCGCAGAACGCATCCTTGTTTTGCACGATGCAAGACAAGCGCGTAGAGTAGTGGTCATCCAGCCGACGGCGTCGCGGTCGCCGGCTCGGTGACCTGCGGACCTCGGCACGACGACGAGGAGCACCCATGCAGAACCGTCAGAACCCCCTGGGCGGCGCCTACGTGACCGGCCTCGAGTCCCGCGCCGAGATCGGCACCTTCACCGGCGACGCGACCCGCAGCCCGATCGGCAGCTACACCGGTACCGGCACCGGCCGCGCACTCGGCCGCTTCGTCGACACGCAGTTCCGCCGTCCCGGCACCGCGACGTCCTCGACGCGCACCGTGACCGGTTCGTTCCGCACGGCGACGGGTTCGTTCCGCACCGCCTGAGGCACCTGCCTCCACAGACCGCGAGCGGTCGTCCACCCCGGGGGTCCCCCCTCAACCCGGGTGGGGCGGCCGCTCGCTCGCGTTCCCGGCCTCTGGTGCACTTCCCCCGAACGCGCCAGGGCGGCCGATGCCAGGATGGACGCATGAACGACCGCGCCGGCACCCCAGCGACCGCAGACGACCTCGTCGACCTCGACGAGCTCCTCGCCGCCTACCACGACCGAGTGCCCGACGTCTCGGTCCCCGAGCAGAAGGTCGTGTTCGGCACGTCCGGACACCGCGGGTCGTCGCTCGACACCGCCTTCAACGACACCCACATCGCCGCCATCGCGCAGGCGATCGTGGAGTACCGCCGCGACCAGGGCACCGACGGGCCGCTCTTCATCGGCCGCGACACCCACGCCCTCTCGGCCCCCGCCGAGCAGACCGCGCTGCAGGTCCTCGCCGCCAACGGCGTCCGCGTGCTCGCCGACAGCGAGGACGGCTTCGTGCCGACGCCCGCGCTGAGCCACGCGATCATCCGTTACAACCGCGCCGGCAACCCGGACACGGCCGACGGCATCGTCATCACGCCGAGCCACAACCCGCCCCGCGACGGCGGCTTCAAGTACAACCCGCCGCACGGTGGTCCCGCCGACAGCGACGCCACGAGCTGGATTGCGAACCGGGCGAACGCGATCATCGAGGGCGGCAACGTCGAGGTGCAGCGCACCGAGGACGCCGAGCCCGAGCGCTACGACTTCCTGAACACGTACGTCGCCGACCTCGAGAACATCATCGACATCGCCGCGATCAAGCGTGCCGGCGTGAAGATCGGTGCCGACCCGCTCGGTGGCGCCTCGCTGCCGTACTGGAACGCCATCCGCGACCACTACGGACTCGACCTGACCGTCGTGAACCCCGAGGTCGACCCCACGTGGGCGTTCATGACGCTCGACTGGGACGGCAAGATCCGGATGGACCCGTCGAGCCCCTCGGCGATGGCCTCGGTGCTCGCTCGCAAGGACGACTTCGACGTGCTGACCGGCAACGACGCCGACTCTGACCGGCACGGCATCGTCACGCCCGACGGCGGACTGATGAACCCGAACCACTACCTCGCGGTCGCGATCGAGTACCTCTACGCGCACCGGCCCGAGTGGCGCGACGACGCCGCGATCGGCAAGACGCTGGTGTCGTCGAGCATCATCGACCGGGTCGCCGAGTCCCTGGGCCGTCGCCTGTGGGAGGTCCCGGTCGGCTTCAAGTGGTTCGTCCCCGGCCTGATCGACGGCTCGGTGGCCTTCGGCGGCGAAGAGTCCGCGGGTGCGTCGTTCCTGCGCACCGACGGCACCGCGTGGACCACCGACAAGGACGGCATCATCCTGGCGCTCCTGGCGTCCGAGATCGTCGCCGTCACCGGCAAGACCCCGTCGCAGCTCTACGCCGAGCTGACCGAGCGCTTCGGTGCGCCGGTCTACCAGCGCGTCGACGCCGCGGCCTCGAAGGAGCAGAAGGCCCGCCTCGGCAAGCTCGACGGCGACGCCATCACCGCGGACACCTTGGCCGGTGACCCGATCACCGCGAAGCTGTCGAAGGCCCCGGGCAACGACGCAGCCGTCGGCGGCGTGAAGGTCGTCACCGACAAGGCGTGGTTCGCCGCGCGCCCGTCGGGCACCGAGGACGTCTACAAGATCTACGCGGAGAGCTTCGTCGGGCAGGAGCACCTCGAGCAGGTGCAGCGCGAGGCCAAGGAGATCGTCGACGCAGCACTGGGCGCGTAGCGCCCTCGTCGGACGGGCTACGGGTCTCGGACACCGCAGCCCGTCCGCCGGAACCGAGCCGGGCCTCCAGGCCGTGTGCCACCGGGGCCCACTGGGCGCACCGTGACTGCCGATCCACTCAGGAAGCCGTCTCGGTGCGACCGAGCACTTGCGGCAGTTGTAACTTTGCAGGCAGCGCAAAAATTGTTCTGCCAGCGCATCGGTACCCGGGAGACCCTGCTCATGACCCAGACGGCGACCGCACCCGCGGCCCCCACCACGGCGTCCAACGTCGTGATGAACCACCGACAGATCCTGTTGGTGATCTACGGCCTGATGGCCGGCATGTTCCTCGGCGCCCTCGACCAGACGATCGTCGGCACCGCGATCCGCACCATCGGTGACGACCTGCACGGGCTCGACCAGCAGGCCTGGGTCACCACCGGGTACCTCATCGCGTCGACGGTGACGACCCCGATCTACGGCAAGCTCTCCGACATCTTCGGACGTCGGCCGCTCTTCATCACCGCGATCGGCATCTTCATCGTCGGTTCGTTCGCGGCGTCGTTCTCCGACTCGATGCTCATGCTCGCCGGGTTCCGTGCGCTGCAGGGCCTGGGTGCCGGTGGTCTGATGTCCCTGCCGCTGGCGATCATGGGCGACATGCTCGCCCCACGCGAGCGGGCGAAGTACCAGGGCTACTTCCTGGCGGTCTTCGGCATCTCGTCCGTCATCGGGCCGCTCGTCGGTGGCGTCTTCGCCGGCGCGGACCAGCTGCTGTTCATCGCCGGCTGGCGCTGGGTGTTCCTGATCAACGTGCCGATCGGCATCATCGCCCTGTTCATGGTGCTGACGTTCCTGCACCTGCCGAAGTTCGGCGACCGGGGCAAGCCCCGCATCGACTGGTGGGGTGCCACGCTCGTCATCGTCACGCTCGTGCCGCTGCTGCTCATCGCCGAGCAGGGCCGTGAGTGGGGCTGGGACTCCCCCGCCGCCTTCGCCTGCTACGCCATCGGTGCCCTCGGCCTGATCGCGTTCATCATCGTCGAACGGGCCATGGGCGACGACGCGATCCTGCCGATGAAGCTGTTCGGGTCACGGGTGTTCTCGATGTCCGCGATCCTGTCCGTGCTCGTCGGCTTCGGCATGTTCGGCGCGATGCTGACGATCCCGCTCTACCTGCAGATCGTCAAGGGCGTGACCCCGACCGAGTCCGGCTTCGCCATGCTGCCGATGGTGCTCGGCCTGATGATCTCGTCGATCGCCTCCGGCCAGATCATCTCCCGGACCGGCAACTACCAGGTCTTCCCGATCACCGGAACGGCGTTCACGGCGCTCGGATTCACGGTCCTGACGTTCCTGACCGCCGACCGGCCCCTGTGGTTCCTGATGCTCGGCATGTTCGGCATCGGGCTCGGACTCGGGCAGCTCATGCAGACGCTGACCCTCGCCGCGCAGAACTCGGTCTCGCCGCGGGACATCGGTGTCGCCACGAGCGCCGCGACGTTCTTCCGCCAGATCGGCGGCACCATGGGTACCGCCGTCCTGCTCTCCGTGCTGTTCACCCTGATGCCGACGAACATCAGCGCCGCGATGCAGAACGAGTCCGACCTGAAGAGCGCGCTCAACGCCGCGATGACCCCCTCGGTCGCGAACGCCTCGAAGAACCAGGGCGTGATGGACGAGATCTGGACGAAGATCGTCGACCCGGTGCAGAAGAACGTGCAGGACGGTCTCGACCAGGGCACCGCGCAGGCGAAGCAGGCCGCCGACGCTGCCGTGACCAAGCAGGTGACCGCAGCCGTGCAGCGGCAGGTCGCCGCGGGCACGGTCCCCGCCGCCGCAGCGGACACGATCATCGCCCAGCAGGTCGACGACGCGAAGCCAGCAGCCGAGCAGCAGGCGCTCGAGACGGCAGCCACGAAGGCGAACGCCTCGGTCGTCGACGGCAAGCTGCAGATCGACTACTCGGACAAGGGGCAGCGGGAGAACGTCGTCGACCAGGTCGCCCCGACGCTCATCAAGCAGCTGAAGAGCGGCGACTCGGCCGCGAGCTCGTCCACCGATTCGGCGACGAGCGACACGTCGTTCCTGAACGGCGCGGACCCCCGGCTCAGCCGTCCGTTCCTGGTCGGGTTCAGCGACTCGGCAGTCCGCGTCTACTACGTCGGCCTCGCGGTGATCCTGATCGCGTTCGTGCTGACGTGGTTCTTCCGGGTGCCGCCGCTCCGCAAGACCTCGGCGCTGCAGGAGCAGGCGGACGCTGCACGCACCGCTGCCGGTGCGGGATCGGACGGGAGTGCCGCCGCAGCCGCTGCCGCCGCGGCGCCCGGGGCCGGTCCGGTGCCGTCGGGGGCGGCGTCCGCCGAAGTCCCGACCTCGCCCGACGTTCCGACGTCGCCGGACGTGCAGCCGCGGTCCGCCCGGGCCGCGGGAGCGTCGGACGTCTCGGTGCTACCGCACGGGGTCGACGACACCCGCGCGCCGCTGCCGAACGCCACGACGCACGGTGCGCACTCGGCGGCTGCGCCGGTCGACGAGCCACCGACGACGACCGGTGCCATCCGGACCCGGGCTGCCCACGCGGCTGCGGTCGTGGAGCCGGACGCCCCCGGGGCCGGAGCCGACGCGGCGGAGGCGAGCCGGGCCTCCCGGACGGACGCTGACGACGCTGGCGATGCGCACGCGCACGGGCGGCACTCGGCGGAGTAGTTGGTGCGGGCGCTCGCTCGCTGATGCCGAACGACGAGGTCGCTGTCGGACGACAGCGACCTCGTCGCATCTGCGCGTGTGCAACTGTTGCGGCCGAGCGGGAGCGACACCGCCGATGTCGTACGACGTCGACATCGTCGCTCGGGCGTGTGCATGTTCCGACGATCCACGCGTCGAACGACTCGTGGATCGTCGCAGACCCCGCCAGCCTCAGACCGCCGGCGCCGCGTCCCCCGCCGCTGCCGCCGGTGCTCCGGCAACCTCGAACGACGCTCCCGGCAACCGCTTCCGCATCACGTCGATCGCCGCCGGGTTGTCGTCCACCAGCACGTACCGCCGCCCCAACGCCTGCGCCACCGCGCCCGTGGTCCCGCTGCCTGCGAAGAAGTCGAGCACCCAGTCCCCCTCGCGTGAGGACGCCTGCACGATCCGCCGCAGCACCCCCTCGGGCTTCTGCGTGGGGTAGCCGGTCTTCTCGCGGCCGGTCGGCGACACGATCGTGTGCCACCAGACGTCGGTGGGCAGCTTGCCGCGCTCGCGCTTCTCGGGGGTGACGAGCCCCGGCGCCATGTACGGCTCACGATCGACGGCCTCGGAGTCGAACCAGTACCGCGACGGGTCCTTCACGTAGACCAGGATCGTGTCGTGCTTCGTGGGCCAGCGCGTCTTGGACTTGGCGCCGAAGTCGTAGGCCCACACGATCTCGTTCAGGAACGACTCGCGGCCGAACAGCGCGTCGAGCAGCACCTTGGCGTAGTGCGACTCGCGGTAGTCGAGGTGCAGGTACAGCGTGCCGTCGGTGGCGAGCAGTCGCCAGGCCTCGATGAGTCGGGGCTCGAGGAACGACCAGTAGTCCTCGAACCGGTCGTCGAAGCGCATCAGGTCGCCGCGCACCCGCTCGTAGGTCCGGCCGTGGAACCCCATCACCGGACCGTCGGCCTTCGGCACGGCGGACGTCGCGTGCCGACGCTGGTACCGGCCGGTGTTGAACGGCGGGTCGAGGTACACCAGCGTGAAGGAGCCGTCCGGGTACGCGGGGACCACGTCGAGGGCGTCGCCGAGGACGACGCGGTCCGGGCCTCGGTCGTCTCCCCTGCGCACGGACCCATTGTCGCGCACCGAGCGGACGCGCAGCACACGGAGCCAGCGCGCAGCCCAGAGCGCACGCCCGGGCCCCGGCGTACGGTCGAGTGCATGGCAGCAGCACCCGAGGTCCGCAACGACACCGACAAGCAGCAGTACTCCCTGATCGAGGACGGCGAGGTCATCGGCCTCGCGGCGTACGAGATCGACGGCGACGAGATCCGCTTCGTGCACACCGAGGTCGATCCCGAGCACCGCGGCGGTGGGCACGCGTCGATCCTGGTGCAGCACGCCCTCGACGACGTGCGTGCGAGTTCGTCACGCCGGGTCGTCGCGCAGTGCAGCTACGTGCACGCGTGGATCGAGCGGCACCCGGACTACCAGGAGCTCACGACGCGCTGAAGCGAGCGACGCACAGACGAGCGCGGCGCCCGTCGGCTCAGTACGACCGGTCGTGCGTCCCCGCGCGGGCCTCGTGCCGCCCGGCGCTCCGCACCGCCGGCACCCGGATGAGCACGCTGCCGCTGAGCAGATCGTGGTCGTGGTCCGCCGGAGACGGGGCCTGTTTCGGCAGGCGCGCCTGCCGTTCGTACTCGGCTTGCGTCTCGTGCCGGGTCGGTGCGAACACCTCGTCCAGCATCCCGCCCATGCCTCCGGATCCGCCGCTGCGCTGGGACTTGTTCGACAGGTCGATCCACCCCATGCGATCGGCGATCCACACCACGACGGCCACGGCGGCCACCGCCCCCAGGAAGATCAACCAGTTCACGGCAGCGACGCTACGTGGGCTGCGCGGCGAGCGGATCAGCCGCGCGGGGGATTCTCATCATCCACACGTCTGGTTCATGAGGTCGAGGCGCACACTCGAGGCAGCGGCGGCCGGGACGTCCCCCCTCAGCTCCGGCCGTCGCGTCCACCGTCGACCGAGCAGGGCTCACGGCACCCGCTCGAGCCACTCCTTCGTCGCGAACTTCGTCCGCACCAGCTCCTGCGCCCGCTCGCGCTCGGCCTCGGTCACGTGCCCCTCGGTCGCCCCGTACAGGCGGGTGAAGGTGCCGATCAGCCGCTCGATGATCTCGGCGCGGGACAACCCCGTCTGCGAGCGGAGCGGGTCGACGCGCTTCGCGGCGCTCGTGGTGCCCTTGTCGCTCATCTTCTCGCGCCCGATGCGCAGCACCTGGACCATCTTCTCGCCGTCCATGTCGTAGCTCATGGTGGCGTGGTGCAGCAGGGACCCGGTGCCGAGGCGCTTCTGTGCGGCCCCGCCGATCTTGCCCTTGGTCGAGGTGATGTCGTTGAGGGGCTGGTAGTAGGCCTCGATGCCGAGCGACTTGAGCGCCTCGATCACCCACTCGTCGAGGAACGCGTACGAGTCGGCGAACGTCATGCCCTGCACCAGGTCGGACGGCACGTAGAGCGAGTAGGAGATGACGGCGCCGGCGTCCATGAACATCGCGCCACCGCCGGAGATGCGTCGGACCACCTGCACGCCGTACTTCTCGGCGCCGGCGGGGTCGACCTCGTTCTTGAGCGACTGGAACGACCCGATCACGACGGCCGGCTGGTCCCACTCCCAGATGCGCAGCGTGGGACCGCGACGGCCGGCACCGACCTCTTCGGTCAGCACCTGGTCGAGCGCGAGGTGCTCGTTCGGGCTGATCGGCCCCTCGTGCACGATCTGCCAGTCGTGGTCGCGCCAGGTCGAGGCCCGCGACAGCGCGCGGCGCACCGCGACGCCGACGGACTCGGGCGTGAAGCCGAGCAGCACCGCATCGGTCGGCAGGGCCGCCCGCACGGCTGCGGCGACGCCAGCAGCGTCGGTGGTGACGGGAAGCCCGTTCACGGCCGCGTCGATGAGCGGCAGCGCGTCGTCGGGTTCCAGGAAGAAGTCACCCGCCAGGCGGAACTGCTGGATCGTGCCGTCGACGACCTCGAGGTCGACGACGACCAGCTTGCCTCCGGGGACCTTGTACTCACCGTGCATGCCGCAACCCTATTCCGGACGGCCGACGGCCCGGCAGTGAGCCGGCCTGGTGACGGCCTGGAGGCGCGTGGCGGCGCCGCCACGGGCCTCCAGTCCGCCGCCGGTCGCGTCGCAGGACGCGGCGAGCGCCGTCAGCGCGCGGTCACCCGGTCGAGCCACGCGACCAGGTCGCCGATGACCTCGGCGCGGTTGGTCTCGTTGTAGACCTCGTGCCGCGCGCCCTCGTACACCTGCACGGTCACGTCGGACAGCCGGCCGCGTCGGCGGTACGCCTGCGCCAGACGCTCGATCGAGCGCGGACCACCGAGGGTGTCGTCGGAGCCGACCTGCAGCAGCATCGGCAGGTCGTGCGGGATCCCCCGCCGCGGCACACCGAGCAGCCGGAGGGTGTCGGCGAGCCCGAAGAGCCCGATGACGTCGGCCTCGACCGCCAGGGGGTCGATCGCGACGGCGTCGATGATCGTGCGGTCGCGGGTGAGCCACTCGTACTTGGTGGGCCCCGACCCCGCGTGCCGTGCGTTGAGGTCGCCGCTGTTCATCCAGCCGGGCAGCCGGTAGGCGCTCGCGGACAGGACGACGCCGTCGTAGCAGTCCGACGAGGTGTTCACGATCCGCTGCGCCATCAGCGACCCCCACGAGTGCCCGAGCAGCACGAGCGGCAGCCCGGGTTCGTCAGCCCGCGCGACCGCGCTCATCTGCTCCACCGCGGCGATCGCCGCGCGCAGGCCGCCGGGGCCGAGCCTGCCGAGCTTGGCGTGGTCGCCGTCCCACTGGGTCAGGCCGGTGCGTCCGTGCCCGCGGTGGTCGTTCGCGTGCACGGTGTAGCCGGCACGCACCAGGTCCTGCGCGAGCGGTTCGTACCGGAGTCCGTGCTCCCCGACCCCGTGCGCGATCTGCACGACACCCTTCGGCCGCGCCGCACGCCAGGTCGAGTAGACGATCTCGACGCCGTGGGCGTCGGTGAACGAGGCGTCGCCGCGAGCGGCGGAGAAGGTGGGCACGTGAGCATCCTCGCAGACGCGCTCCATCACGGACCTGTTCACCCGGCGTTCACGCAGGGGGTTCCAGGCGGGCCTAGCGTCCTGCGCATGGACGTCATCGTCATCGTCACGCTGGTGATCGTCGTGGCCCTCGTGTTCGACTTCACGAACGGCTTCCACGACACCGCGAACGCCATGGCCACGTCGGTCGCCACGGGAGCGCTCAAGCCCCGGACCGCCGTGCTCATCTCCGCCGTGCTCAACGTGGTCGGCGCGTTCCTGTCCACCGAGGTCGCAAAGACCGTCTCGCAGGGCATCATCCGCGAGGGGCAGGACGGCATCCACATCTCGCCCACGATGATCTTCGCGGGGCTCGTCGGCGCGGTGCTCTGGAACCTGGCGACCTGGTACCTCGGGCTGCCGTCCTCGTCCACCCATGCGCTGTTCGGCGGGCTCATCGGCGCCTCGATCATCGGCGCGGGGCTGAACTCGATCAGCTGGGCGACGGTGGTGTCGAAGGTCGTGCTGCCGGCGCTGCTCTCCCCGGTCATCGCCGGGGTGATCGCCCTGGTCGCGACGTACCTGGCGTACGTGCTCACGAAGAACGCGACGACGCACGGTGCGGCGACCGGGTTCCGGCACGGGCAGACGATCTCGGCGTCGCTGGTGTCGCTCGCACACGGCACGAACGACGCGCAGAAGACGATGGGCGTCATCACGCTGACCCTCATCGCCGCGAACTACCAGGCCGCCGGCACCGGCCCGGCGCTCTGGGTGATCCTGGCCTGCGGGCTCGCGATCGGCCTCGGCACGTACATGGGCGGCTGGCGGATCATGCAGACCGTCGGCAAGAAGATCTCCGACGTGCAGTCGCCGCAGGGCTTCGCCGCCGAGACGAGCTCCGCCGCGACGATCCTCATCTCGTCGCACCTGGGCTTCGCGCTCTCGACGACCCACGTGACGAGCGGCGCGGTCGTCGGCTCGGGCCTCGGCAAGAAGCTCGCCGACGTGCACTGGTCGGTCGTCGGCCGCATCGTCATCGCATGGGTGATCACGCTGCCCGCCGCTGCGGTGGTCGGGGCGCTCGCGACCTGGCTCGCATCGACCTCGGCCTTCGGGCTGGTGCTCGTCGCGGTCCTCGCACTGGCCGGCGGGCTCACCTTCTCCGTCCTCGCGAAGCGCAAGCCGATCTCGCACGAGGACATCACCACCGAGTCCGGGCCGGCCGAGCAGGCCGAGCCGCAGCCGACCGGCGCAGCGAACTGAGGGGAACGACGATGGACATCGACTTCACCGCGATCGGCACGGTCGCCGGCGTCGGCTTCGTGGCCGCCGTGGGCCTGGTGCTCGTGTACACGCTCGGCCTCCGGCTGCTCGGGACGGGGCAGCCGGACGACGCGGGCGGCGAGCGCACGCAGTACTCCGAGGAGACCCCACGCTCCGGGCACACCCCGCCGGCGGCACTGGCGGGAGCCGTGCTGTGCTTCGCGCTGTGCATCGCCGCGGTGCTGGCGGGCATCTGGTTGACGATCCCCCAGTTCCACTGAGGACGTTCCTTCCCAGAACACCCGCGATGGCTTGTGGAATCGGGCGTACCTGGTCAGAACTTCCGACCAGGCATGCCCGATTCGACCAGGTACGCCCGATCCGACCAGGTACGCCCGATCCGACCAGGTACGCCCGGAACCGCCCCGCACCCGCCCCGCCCCGCCTGGGATGATCGAACGGTGACCACCCACCACCTCGACGCCACGGTCGAATCCGCCGTCGACGTCTTCACCGCCGAACGCCAGCCGGTCCTGACCGTCGAACCGGGCGACACGGTGACCGTCCGTACCCTGAGCGCCGCGGGCTACACGGAACGCCAGCCGGGCCCGGGCGTCGACGCCCCGACCCTGATCGACCCGCGCCGGGGCCACTGCCTGGTCGGGCCGATCGCCGTCGCGGGAGCACGTCCGGGGATGGTCCTGGCGGTGCACTTCGACGACCTCGTGCCCGACGACTGGGGCTACACGGCCTCGGGCGGGGTCGACTCCCCGGTGAACCGCGCACTCGGCCTGACCGATCCGGCGTCGCGCGGACCGCTGCTCTGGGACATCGACGTGACTGCCCGGGTGGCTGTCAACCAGCTCGGCCTCGGGGTGCGGACGGCACCGTTCCTCGGCGTCGTCGGCGTCCCACCCGAGCCCACCGGGGAGCACTCCACGATCCCACCCCGCACGGTCGGCGGCGGCAACGTCGACTGCCGTGAGCTCGTCGCCGGCTCCACCCTGTACCTGCCGGTGACGGTGCCGGACGCCCTGCTCCACGTCGGCGACGGGCACGCGGCCCAGGGCGACGGCGAGGTCTCCGGCACGGCGGTCGAGTGCGGCATGACGACGACGATGACCCTGACGCTCCTCGATGCGGCCCCGGTCGAGGGCGTGCACGCCGACACCCCCGCCGGACGCATCACCTTCGGCTTCGACGCCGACCTCAACGTCGCGACGGCCACGGCGCTCGACCGGATGGTCGACTGGATCGCCGGGCTGCACGGGATCGGCCGCGCCGAGGCCCTCGCGATGGCGAGCGTGGCGGTGAGCATGCGCATCACGCAGGTCGCGAACCGCACGTGGGGCGTGCACGCCCTGCTCCCGCACGACGCGATCCTGACGGACGCGCGGCTCTGAAGGCCGGGAGGCCCGCCCAGCGCGAGCCGACCGGCGCACGCTGGGCGGGCCTCCCGTCCGACGTTCCTTCCCATCGCACCCGCGCTGGAAAGCGGAAACGGGCGTACCCGGTCGGAAGAACCGACCAGGTACGCCCGTTTCGACCAGGTACGCCCGGAACGTCCAGGTGCACCCGACCCGTCAGTGAGCGGAGTAGCCGCCGTCAACCAGGTGGTAGCTGCCCGTGATGAACGACGCCTTGTCGCTCAGCAGGAACAGCACGAGCGCGGCGACCTCGGCGTCGGTGCCGAGCCGCTTCGAGGCGTGCTCGTCCTCGAGTGCCGCGATGGCCTCGGCCGACAGCGACTTGCGGAGCAGCGGGGTGTCGATGAACCCGGGGCCCACGGCGTTCGTGCGGACGCCCTGCGAGGAGTACTCGAGCGCGGCGACCTTGGTCAGCCCGGCGAGTGCGTGCTTCGAGGCGACGTAGGCCGCGTTCTGGGCCATCCCGACCACGCCGAGCACCGACGCCATGTTCACGATCGCGCCACCGCCGGCAGCCACCATCGCGGGGATCTCGTAGCGAAGCCCGTAAAAGACGCCGTCCAGGTCGACCGCACGGACGCGGTCCCAGGCGGCGATGTCGTACTCGCCGATCGGCTGCGGTGCTGCGCCGATGCCGGCGTTGTTCACGGCCAGGTGCAGCGCGCCGAACGTGTCGACCGCGAACTGCACCATGCGCTCGTTGTCCGCGGCGACCGCGGAGTTGGCCTCGAACGCGCGGGCGGTGCCACCGGCCTCCACGATCGACGCGGCGACGCGCTCGGCGCCCGCCAGGTTGATGTCGGCGACGACCACCGCGGCGCCCGCCGCGGCGAGCTCCTTCGCGACGGACTCGCCGATGCCGCTGCCACCACCGGTGACGACGGCGACCTTGCCCTCGAACTCGGACATGTTCTCCTTCTCTCTCGGCAACACGTGTTGTCTAAGAGCACGGTACACCCGAAATGAAGTTCGTTCGCTGAACTAATGAGATAGGCTAACGACCGATGACCGACGCCACCGACCTCCGGATCGCGGTGAACCGGCTGTCCCGCACCCTCCGTGCCCAGAAGGCCGATTCGAGCGTCACGGACGCGCAGTTCTCCGCCCTCGCCCGACTGCACCGCGACGGCGCCATGACCCTGGCCGACCTGAGCCGACAGGACGGCGTCACCCCGCCCTCGATGACGAAGACCATCGCGGTGCTGGTCGAGCGGGGCCTGGTGTCGAAGTGCGGGCACGGCGACGACCGCCGCAAGGTGCTGCTCGGCGCGACGCCCGCCGGAGCCGCCTTCGTCGAGGAGACCCGACGCCGCCGCGACGGCTGGCTCTCCCCGCGGCTCGCAGCACTCACCGCCGACGAGCGGGGCACCCTCGCCGACGCCACCGAGATCATGAGGAGGCTGGCCCAGCAGTGACCGCCATGTTCCGCTCCCTCGCCGGACGCAACTACCGCATCTGGTTCGCCGGGGCCCTGGTGTCGAACGTCGGCACCTGGATGCAGCGCACCGCCCAGGACTGGATCGTGCTGACCCAGCTCTCGGATAACAACGCCGTCGCGGTGGGCATCACGATGGCCCTGCAGTTCGGCCCCCAGCTGCTGCTCCTGCCACTCACCGGGCTCGCCGCCGACCGGTTCGACCGCCGGAAGATGCTCATGCTCACCCAGGGCCTGATGGGACTGCTCGGGCTGGGGCTCGGCGTCATGGTCCTCACGAACACCGCCACCCTGCTCGCGCTGTACGGCTTCGCCCTGGCACTCGGCATCGTCGCCGCGTTCGACGCCCCGATCCGGCAGGCCTTCGTCTCCGACGTCGTGCAGGGCGAGGACGTCTCGAACGCCGTCGCCCTGAACTCCGCGTCGTTCAACGCCGCACGCCTGATCGGCCCCGCGGTCGCCGGTGTGCTCATCGCGGCGATCGGCTCCGGATGGGTGTTCGTCATCAACGCCGGGTCGTTCCTGGCCGTCCTGCTCGCACTCCGGTTCGTCGACCCCGCGCAGCTCGCCGAACGGGTCCGGGCGGGCCGCGGCAAGGGGCAGATCGTCGCCGGCTTCCGGTACGTCCGCACCCGGCCGGACATCGTCGTCGTGCTCTGCATGATCTTCGTCGTCGGGACGTTCGGCGTGAACTTCCCGATCTTCACCTCGACGATGGCGCGGGTCGAGTTCCACCAGGGCGCCGGCGAGTTCGGGCTGCTCAACTCGGTGATGGCGGTCGGCTCGGTGCTCGGTGCGCTGCTGTCCGCACGCCGGGACAAACCGCGGATGCGCACCCTCGTCCTCGCCGCCGGCGGGTTCGGGCTCGCGTGCACCGCCGCTGCCCTCGCCCCGACGTACTGGACCTTCGCGATCGTGCTGGTGTTCGTCGGGCTCGCGTCCCTGACCTTCATGACCACGGCGAACGCCCTGGTGCAGACCACGACGAAGCCCGCGATGCGCGGCCGCGTGATGGCGCTCTACATGGCGATCTTCGCGGGCGGCACCCCCATCGGCGCCCCGCTCGTCGGTGCCGTCGCCGACGCCTTCGGCCCACGCTGGGCGATCGTCGTCGGCGCGGCCTCGGGCTTCGTCGCACTCGGGATCGCGCTCGTCTGGCTCGTCCGGTACCAGCGGGTCCGGCTGCGCTACGACGCCGACTCGCGGCTGCACCTGGCGATCACGCACGCCGTGCCGGTGGTCGGCTCGCGCGCGGCGCTCCGCCGCGAGCTGGAACGCGACGAGACGCTCGCCGATCGCTCCAGCGCCGTCTGACGGACCGGCGGGTCGCCCTGCCCGTCGGCTGACGGCCCGTGACGCACGGACCGTCGGACGGGAGGCCCGCACCGGCGCCGCCACGGGCCTCCCGTCCGGCGCCACCCGGGCACACCGCCGCGGTCGCGACGCGCGGACCGACCCGGTTCCGCCGCACGTGCGCCGAGCCGGCGCCGAACACCGGCTCCGGGTGGGCTCAGAGGACGGGTGCGGACGACGCGAAGACGCGCTCGTCGAGGGCCGCGGCGACGCGGTCGGCAGCCACCGCCAGCCGCTGCCCGACGTCACCCGCCACGGCGAGCGCCGACTCCTCGGGGATGCCGTCGAGCAGGGCGCGGACCTCGTCGAACCCGGCGACCTCGTCCGCGACGCAGGACGGGGCGACGTCGGCCAGGCACTCGGCCGCGCGGTGCACCGTGAAGCGCAACGACCGCGGGCTGTGGGCGTCGAGGAGCAGGAAGGCGGCGGCGTCGGACGGCACCGGGGCGTGGTCACGGCCGCGCAGGAAGGCCTCGCCCGCGCCGCACGCCCGGAGCGCCGCCGTCCACGAGGTGACCGCGTCCGGCTCGAGCAGCCGCGACGCGAGCAGCCGGGCGGTGGAGGCGCAGCGGGTGAGTGACCGCCCGAGGGTGAAGAACTCCCACACCTCGTCACGGCTGGCGTCACCCTCGACCACCCCGATGGCGAGGGCACTGCGCTCCCGCACCCAGCCGAGGAACTCGTGCGCCCGGTCGGGGGCGATCTTCCGGGGCATCCGCGACCGCGTGACGTCGAGGCAGTCCCAGAGCTCGCTCGAGACGACCTCGCGGGCACGGCGTGCGTGGTCGCGGGCGACGGCGACCGCGGCGGCGATGGACGCGGGTTCGTGCCGGTCGAGCGCGAGGGCGTCGACGGTGGCGGCACGGTCCGGGTCGTTCGCGGGGCCGGTGGTCCCGATGACGCTGCGGAGCTCGGTGGACACGAGCCGGTCGTCATCGAGGGTGCCTGGTTCTCGGCGGGCGACGTAGACGTCGAGCAAGCGTGCGACGACGTCGGTGCGCTCCACCGCGCTCCCCACGTGGAAGACGTTCCCCGCGAGGCGGCTCAGCACGGCTGCTCCTGCATGTCCAGAACCTAACGAGCCGGCGTTGCCGGGGTGTTACAGAACCGCGTCACGGGTGTTGCAGGTGTCCCGTCTCCGCGCTCGCTAGACAATCTAACTAGAGCGTCTAGCATTGGGGCATGACGTCCGAGGTGATGACCAGCACCGCCGGGTACTGGTACGAGGACTCCGCGGTCTCCGCCGTGGACGTCCTCAACGCCCTGCGGCGGTACCGGACGGCCGAGAGCGCCGCCCAGCGCCGAGCGCGCGAGGCACTGGGGATCGGCGAGAACGCCCTGCTGGCGCTCCGGTTCCTGATCGACGCCGAGCACGACGGCCGCACCGTCAACGCGAAGGACCTCGCCGAGCGGCTCGAGATCACCGCGGCGTCGACGTCGGCGCTCGTCGACCGGCTCGTCCGCAGCGGCCACGTCGAACGGCACGCCGACCCGAACGACCGCCGTGGCGTGATCCTCACCGCCACCGGCACCTCGATGCGCCACGCGCTCCGGGTCATCGAGGAACTCGACGCCCGCGCGCTCGAGGTCACCGAGCACCTGCCGAGCAACGAGATGGCCGTCGTCGTGGACTTCCTGGACGAGATGGTCCGTGTCGTGGACGAGCTCGACGCCGGGTCGGACCACCTCCGTCGCGCGTAGCCTGGACCGCATGGACCCTCGCGGCGAACACCACCCCGAGGACGACATGCCGTTCGCCGAGCTCGACTCGCGGGCCCGTGCCGACGCCGCGCTCCGACGGATCCAGGCCGGGTCAGATCCGGCTCGTGAGGCGTTCGACCTCGCCAACACCATGAACGACGAGGCCGTGGGGCGGCTCACGAAGCGCCTGCGGCGGCTGTTCCGTCGGGGCTGATCGGTCGGCCGGTCCGTGCCTGTGCGCCTGCCCGTGCGTCAGAACGTGGTGCCGACCGCGGCGATGTCGTCGCCCCCGTGGCCGGCTGCGCTGGCATCGGCGTAGACGCGACCGAGGGCCTCGAGCAGCGTGGTGGACACCCCGGCGGTCCGGGCGGCATCGGTGATGAGTCCGATGTCCTTCCGCAGCCCGTCGAGTGCGAACTGGGCGGGGAACTCGCGGGCGATCATCGCGGCGCCCTTGGTGTGGGCGTAGGCGGAGTCGCTCGCGCTGCCCTCGATGGCCTGCAGGAACAGCGCAGGGTCGAGCCCGAGCGCCGCCGCGAGGGCCAGGGACTGCCCGGTCGCCGCGGTGATCGAGGCGATCCAGGCGTTCGCGGCGAGCTTGAGGGCGGTGCCGTCGCCGACGTGGTCGCCGGCGCGGACGGTCTTCGCGCCGATCGCGTCGAGCACGGGGTCGACACGGTCGAGCAGGTCAGCCGGGCCGGCCGCGAGCATCGTGAGCTTGCCCTGTTCGGCGGGGGCCTTCGTGCCGAGCATCATCGCCTCGACCAGGGTGATGCCGTACTTCTCGGCCAGCTGCACGACCGTCGCGGTGCCGTCGACCCCGATCGTCGAGGCCTGCACCCACACGGCGTCGGTCGGGGCGTCGCCGGCGGCCTGCTCGAGGACGTCGACGACCGCATCGGTGTCGAACAGGGTGAGCAGGACGACCTCGGCGTGCTCGACGGCAGTGCCCGGGTCGCTCGCCACCGTCGCGCCGCGGTCGCCCAGCGGCGAGGCCTTGTCGGCACTGCGGTTCCAGACCGTCACCTCGTGGCCGTCGCGGAGCAGTGATCCCGCCACGCCGGCACCCATCGCACCCGTCCCCAACACCGTCACTCGCACGTGCGTCTCCGTCCTGCCGCGACAGCGTGCCGCGACCGCTCCGACGCTACGCCCGACGCCGTCAGAGGAGCCCGCGAGCCCTGAGCCAAGCGGCCGGGTCGATCGGGGTGCCGGCCACGATGACCTCGAAGTGCAGGTGGGCGCCGGTCGAGACGCCCGTGTTGCCGACGGCCCCGAGCCGCTCCCCCGTGCCGAGGACCTGGCCGGGGCGGACGTCGATCGCCGACAGGTGCCCGTACCGGGTCGCGGTGCCGTCGGCGTGCCGCAGGAGGACCTGGTTGCCGTAGCCACCGAGCACACCCGCCGAGACGACCCGACCGGGCAGCGCGGCGACGACCGGGGTCCCGATGGCCGCGGCGAAGTCGACCCCCTGGTGGTTCGACGAGCAGGACGCGCAACCGACGACCCAGCGGGAGCCGAAGCCACCGGCGTCCGGGATCGCACCGGCCGTGGGGCGGACGGCTCCACCGGTCGGGCCCGAGCCACCGGGAACCCGGAGGGCTGCGGCAGCACGGCCGACCGAGAAGTCGTCGCGGCCGGCGGTCGGACCGGTCGAACCCTCGGCGACGAAGTGCTGCATGCCGGCCGACGCCGACGTGGAGTCCGGAGCGGCCGGAGCGGCGACGGCGGTCTGCGGGGAGCCGACCGCGACGAACAGGCACGTGACGGCGGTGACCGCCGCGGCGGGAAGGGTCCGCCGGGCGGGGATCTGGAAGGACGCGGGGCGGCGGCGTGTGGGAGCGGCCGGCTGCGTGGGAGCGGCCGGCTGCGTGGGAGCGGCCGGCTGCGTCGGCAGGGTGGGCTCTGGCGGCCGGAGGCGTCGTGAGGGTTGGGTGGAAGCCGGGGTGGCGGGAGGGGGCACCGCCACCCCGGCGGCTCGGAGCGGCCCCGGCTGTGCAGCGTGCCGTGCACGGCGCGGCCGGGGCGCGGTCGGTCGGTCGGCGGCGCGACGCTCGGCACCGCGTGGGCGCCGGGGCAGGCCGTCGTCGGGGGTCGTCATCGTGCGGCACCCGGCCCGGTCAGACGCGGACGACGCCGTCACGGGCGATCCGGTCCAGCTCGCACACGACGGCGTCGACGACCGCGCGGGTGATCGCGTCGGCGACGGTCTCGACCAGGACGAGGTGCTCGGGACGGATCGTGGCCTCGGTCACCAGGGCCGATGCCACCCGCACCGGGATCTCGTCGATCGCGGCCACGAGTGCGGCCGGCACCAGCGTGGAGTCACCCGGGCGGACGGGCGCGGACATCGGCGAGGTCGGTACCGGGGTCACGACGGCGATCGCCGGCGACGGGGTGGAGCGCACGGTGGAGTGCGGAGCGTCGGCCTGATCGCGACGCTGGGCGATGGAGTCGAAGAGCGGGGTGGAGGACATGCTGCGGACGGTCCGATCTGGATGTCGTGGCTGGTCGTTCTCGGGCGACCGGCGATGGCGGCGTGCCGAGCGGCACGTCCGCCATTCAACCATCGATATTTCAGATGTGCAATAGTGACCGGACAGTCGTAGCGATCAGTCCGGGTCGACGGCAGCCGCGGTCGGGTCGTCCGGCTGCAGCGCCCGACGGACCCGCTCCACGATCGTCGCGGGCGGGTTGTTGTAGGTGTTCGCCGGCTCCTGGCCGCTGAGCTCCTGGATCGCCGCCATCACCGCATCGGTCGCGTGGCGCCGTGCACGACCGGACGTCGCCTCGCCGAAGGACGACAGGTCGATCGGCTGCCCGAACTCGATCGTCACGCGGGCGAGCTTCGGCAGCCGGGACCCGACCGGCTGGACGTCCTCGGTGCCGGTGAGCGCGACGGGCACCACGGGGGCGCCACTCGTCAGCGCCAGCCACGCCACACCCGTGCGGCCCTTGTAGATCCGGCCGTCGAGCGAGCGCGTGCCCTCCGGGTAGATCGCGAACGCCTCGCCCTCCTGCAGGCGTGCCAGCCCGAGGTCGAGGGCCTGCTGCGCCGCCGCACCCGCGCCACGTTCGACCCCGATGGCGCCGATGCCGCCGAAGAACGCGCGCGAGACGGCTCCCTTGAGACCCGAACCCGTGAAGTACTCCTGCTTCGCCAGGAACGACACCTTGCGCGGTGCCATGAGCGTGATCGCGGGCGAGTCGATGAACGAGCGGTGGTTGCTCGCGAGGATCACGGCACCACGCTTCGGGACGTTCCGACGACCGATGATCTTCGGGCGCCACAGCAACCGGGCGAGCGGGGTCACCACCGCGCGACTGAGCACGGTGGCGAACTTCGTCGAACCGGACACCGGACCTCCTCGTGGTGACGAGCTACCGAGTGTAATGAGGCGCGCGGAGGGCACATGCCCGGAACGGCATGCAGTGCTGGTCGAGGGTCAGTCGGCCGCGGCGACGACGTCGAGGACCGCGCGTCCGTACCGCTCGAGCTTCGCCGCGCCGACGCCGGAGATCTCGCCGAGCTGGTCGACGTCGGCAGGTCGGACGGCGGAGATCCCCCGGAGCGTCGCGTCGTTGAACACCACGTACGCGGGGACGCCCTGCTCGCGGGCTTCGGCGGCACGCCAGGCACGCAGGGCCTCGAACAGGCCGACGGCTTCCTGCGGCATGTCGGTGACGACCGTCCGTCGACTGCTGCGTCCGGCTCGCGGAGCCTTGACCGGGTCGCGACGCATCCGCACCTGCACCTTGCCGGTCAGGACCTCGGCGCTCGTGGGACTGAGGACGACCGTGCCGAAGCCGTCGCCCGACACCGCCGCGTAGCCCTGGGCCAGCACCTGTCGTGCGACCGCGCGCCACTCGCCCTCGGACAGGTCCGCGCCGATGCCGAAGGTCGCCAGGGTGTCGTGTTGGAGTTCCTGCACGCGGGGAGACCGCTTGCCGATCAGGATGTCGACGAGGTGCGAGACGCCGTACCGCTGGCGGCGCTCACGCTCGAGCCGCACGACGGTGGACAGCAGCTTCTGCGCGGGGACCGTACCGTCCCACGACTCCGGCGGCGCGATGCACGTGTCGCAGTTGCCGCACGCCGTGCTCTCCTGCCCGAAGTACGCGAGCAGCCGCACCCGGCGGCACTCGATCGTCTCGCACAGGCTGAGCATGGCGTCGAGGTGGGCGCTGAGCTGCCGACGGTGTGCGGCGTCGCCCTCGGACTGGTCGATCATCCGCCGCTGCTGCACGACGTCGTTCAGGCCGTACGCGAGCCAGGCGGTGGCCGGCAGCCCGTCACGACCCGCACGGCCGGTCTCCTGGTAGTAGCCCTCGACCGACTTCGGCAGGTCGAGGTGCGCCACGAACCGGACGTCGGGCTTGTCGATGCCCATGCCGAACGCGATCGTCGCCACCATGACGACGCCGTCCTCGCGCAGGAACGTCGACTGGTTGCGGGCACGCACCCGGGCGTCGAGACCCGCGTGGTACGGCAGGGCGTTGATCCCCTGCTCGGCCAGGGCGGACGCGGTGCGCTCGACGGAGTTGCGGGACAAGCAGTACACGATGCCCGCGTCGCCGCTGTGCTCCGTGCGGATGAAGGTGAGCAGCTGCTGCAGCGCGCCGGTCTTCGGTTCGATGCGGTACTGGATGTTCGGCCGGTCGAAGTCGGCGACGAAGTGCGCGGCGTCGTCGAGGCCGAGCCGTGCGGAGATCTCGCGGTGGGTCTGCGGGGTCGCGGTGGCGGTGAGGGCGATGCGCGGCACCGTCGGCCACCGCTCGTGCAGGACGCTCAGCTCGAGGTAGTCCGGGCGGAAGTCGTGCCCCCACTGGGCGACGCAGTGCGCTTCGTCGATGGCGAACAGCGAGACGCGCGCCCGGTCGAGGAGCGCACGGGTGGACTCGAGCCGGAGCCGCTCGGGAGCGAGGTAGAGCATGTCGACCTCGCCCTGCACCACGGCACGCTCGACCCGGGACCGTTCGTCGGGGCCCTGCGTGGAGTTGAGGAACGCGGCGCGCACGCCGTTCGCGGCCAGGGCGTCGACCTGGTCCTGCATGAGGGCGATGAGGGGCGACACCACGACCCCGACGCCGTCGCGGACGAGCGATGGCACCTGGTAGCAGAGGGACTTGCCGCCACCGGTCGGCATGAGCACCAGGGCGTCACCACCGGCCACCACCTGGTCGATGATGGCCGCCTGCTCGCCGCGGAAGTCGTCGTAGCCCCACACGCGGTGCAGCACGTCGAGCGCAGCGGCACGGGGTGCGGACACGGCAGCGGGAGCAGACACGGCAGCGGACGCGGGCGTGGTGCTCATGCCACGAGCCTACGGGCGACCGGCGACACCCACCGCACTGTCCACAGCACCGTCCGTGCCGGAGTCGGCACGGTGGTCGGAACCGGCCACGTCGCCGGCGCGGGCCGGCGTGGTCGCCCAGCCCGTGCCTCCCGGCCGGGTCCAGCGGACGCCGCCCGCCCAGGCCGGGGTCACACCGCGGAACCGGGGCGCCTCGTGCCCGGCGAACCGACGGTCCAGCCCCCGCCACCACGCCAGGAACTCGACCATGCCCCAGAACGCGAGCGACGTGACGAGGGTGACGAGCGTCCCCTGCCAGGTGCCGTTCGCGTCCGACGAGGTCAGGTCGATCCCGGACCAGCCGGGCGCCTGCAGCACGAAGATCATGATGTTGTTGAACGCGTGCTGCAGGACCGTGGCCTCGAGCCCGCCGGTCCGGAGGACGATGATCGCCGCGATCAGACCGAACGAGCCGACGTCGAGGATGCCCCAGACGTTGTAGCCGTTCGGGATGTGCAGCACCGCGAAGACGACCGTCGAGACCGCCACGGCGATGATCGTGCCGACGCGACGCGGGATCCACGACGCGACGGTCTGCATGAGGAAACCGCGGAAGATGTACTCCTCGGCAGCGCCCTGGAACGGGACGAGCAGGACGACGAGGACGATCGTGAGGGTGAGGGTGCCGAGGGAGACCGTCGACTGGCCGATGGCGTCGTGGTTCCAGGCGAAGCCGCCGTCGGTCGTGATCATCCCGCCGTCCCAGAACAGGCCGGTCTGGACGACGAACATGACCGCGGCGATGACGAGCGTCGGCAGCAGGCACCACGCCGTCCAGGCCCACCGGACCCGGAACCGCGTGGACGACAGGATGCCGGCCGGTCCGATCCGCGCGATCTTGACGGCGAGCAGGATGCCCGGCAGCAGGACCACGAGCGACACCAGCGACAGCGACAGGATCAGCGGGTCGGTGGGGTCGAGCGCGCCACCGGCCAGGTCGTTCTGCAGGTCGATCAGGGCTTGCGGCCCCTGCGTTGCGCCGATCGGCACGAAGTACGCGACCGCGATGACGATCTGCGACACGAGGTACCACCCCGCCAGGAACGCGAGGGCGACGAGCGGCCGCCACCACCTCCACCGTCCGTCGATCCGGGGCAGGCGCTGGTAGGGAACACTCACGCACCGCAGGGTACCGGGCCGGGCAGGATGGGAGCCGTGCTCACCGTCCTGTTCGGCCTGTCCGGCGCGATCGTCTACGGGTTCGCCGACTTCCTGGGCGGACTCGCCTCGCGCCGGGTCCGCCCGGTCGTCGTCACGGCGGTGGCCGCCGCGATCGGGATCCTGCCGCTGCTCGTCGGACTGGTGGTCCTCGGCGGCGTGTTCTCGTGGCCGGCCGCGGTCTGGGGTGCAGTGGCCGGGCTCTCCGGCGGCGTCGGGGTGCTGCTGCTCTACGCGGCACTCGCGATCGGGCCGATGAGCGTGCTCTCCCCCGTCACCGCCGTGTTCGCGGCCCTCGTGCCGGTGCTCGTCGCGGTGTTCCGCGGCACCGTGCTGTCACCCGTGGCGACCGGCGCGCTCGTGGTCGCGGTCGTCGCGGTGGTCCTGGTCGCGGTGGTCCGGGACGCGTCGGGCGCGCGGCTCACCGCCCGGGGCGTGCTCGCCGCCGCCGTCGCCGGGTGCGGCTTCGGCGGGATCGTGCTGGCCTACGACATGACGCCGTCCGACTCCGGCATCGCGCCCCTCGTGGTCGCGCGGGTGCTGCAGGCGGTGCTGCTGGGTGCGGCGGCGCTCGTCGTCGTGCTCCGGACGGGAGGCCCGGTGTCCGCCCCGACGTCGGCCCGCCCCGACGGGGCTGCCGCCGTCCGCGGGCCTCGGTCGGGTCGTGCATGGGGTCCGCGGCTGCTGGTCATCGTGGCCGTGTGTGGCGTCTTCGACGCGATGGCGAACGTGTTCATCCAGGCGGGGCTGCACAGCAGCGACGACCCGGCGACCCTGCCCGTCGTGAGTGTGCTCAACGCGCTCTACCCGATCGGCACGGTGGTGCTGGCCGGGGTGGTGCTGCGGGAACGGTTGACCGCGCAGCAGTGGGTCGGCATCGTGCTGGCGTTCGTCGCATCGGTGGCGCTGGCGTTGGCGTAGCGGGGCCGGGCAGGGCCGGCACGGGGCCGGGCACGGTGCCGAGTCGTTCGAACCGTGCGAGGTTGACCGCCCGGTGCGGACTTGCAGCACCGCACCGAGCCGCCAACGCCGCACCGGATGAGCGAACCCGCACGGTGCGACGGGCGGGAGCGGTCAGGCGTCGGGGATGAGGCGCTTGCCGAGCGAGACCGTGCGGTCGTCGGTGTAACCGAGGGACGCGTAGAACCCGAGCACCTGCTCGTTGCCGGCACGCACCTGCAGGTTGAGCTTCGGGCAGCCGAGGTCGGTCAGGAGCCGCTCGAACTCGGCCATCAGGGTGCGACCGAGGCCGGAGCCCTGCAGGTCGGGGCGCACGGCGAGGTAGTTCACCCAGCCGCGGTGCCCGTCGAAGCCGGCCATGCCCGCGGCGACGACGCCGGTGTCGGTGTCGTCGGTACCGGTACCGGTGCCGGCGGCCTGGGGCTCGGCGACCAGGAAGAGCTCGGGCTGGACGGTCAGCTTGCGGGCGATGTCACGTCGGGGGTCGTTCCAGGGTCGGACGAGGCCGCACGTTTCCCACAGGGCGACGACCGCGTCGGTGTCCTCGGTGCGGAAGGGGCGGATCCGGTACTCCATGCCCCCACGTTAACGGGGGTGGGGAGAACGTCGTCACCGGCCTGTCGCCGTGATCTGATAGACCTGTCCGACCACCCAGCCGATCAGGAGCCCCGTGACCGCACACGACACCCTCCCGTCGCGCCGCAGCGCACGGGACGACGAAGCCGGTTCGCGGTCCCGGCGTTCCCCGCGCAGACGGCAGACGGTCGGCGGTGCGATCGTGTCGCTCATCGCCGAGTTGCTCATCATCGCGGGCGCCGGCACCGGCCTGTACGTCGTGTGGACGGCGTGGTGGACCGACGTGGTCGCCGTGAACGAGCAGACGAAGCTCGTGCAGGGCCTCGACCAGGTCAAGACCCCGAAGGTCGAGGGCACCGAGCACCGCGGCACCGCACCCGTGCTGGACGAACCGCCGGGGTTGTCGGACGTCTTCGGCACGATGCAGATCCCCCGGTTCGGCAAGGACTACAACCGGCCGATCGGCGAGGGCACGGATCGTGAGAAGGTCCTCAACACCATCGGGCTCGGCCACTACCAGGACACCGCGATGCCCGGCGCACCCGGCAACTTCGCCGTCGCCGGACACCGGGTCACCTACGGCAAGCCCCTCAACCAGATCGCGGAGCTCAAGAAGGGCGACTCGGTCGTGGTCCGGGTCACCGACGCGAAGACGAAGTTCGACGTCTGGTACGTCTACAAGGTTACCGACAGCCAGATCGTGACGCCCGACAAGATCGAGACGATCGCGCCGGTGCCGAACAAGCCCGGTGTGGAACCGACCCCCCAGGACCGATGGCTCACGCTGACTGCCTGCCACCCGATGTGGTCGGCGGCGGAGCGGTTCGTGACGCACGCGAAGCTCGACTACTGGATGCCCGCGTCCGAGGGCACCCCGAAGGAACTCTCGGAGACCGCCAAGTGATCTTCCCCCTGGTCTGGCGGCTGCTGCCCGGCCCCACCGCCCTGAAGGTGCTCGAGCTGCTCGTGCTCCTCGTCGCCATCGTGTTCGTGCTGTTCCAGTGGGTGTTCCCGTGGATCGCGGCGGACATCCTGCCGCCGCCGGACGGCACGGTGGAGTCGACGCCGACCCCGTAGCGTCAGGTCGGGTCGGGTCAGGTCAGACCGTGGTCGTCACCTGCGACCCACCGGCCGGGGTGCGTCGCACCGCGATCCGCTCCGGGATCCGCTGCTTGAGTTCCTCGACGTGGCTGACGATCCCGACCTGTCGCCCGCCCGCGGTCAGTCGCGACAGCTGCCCGATGACGTCGTCGAGGGTCTCGGGGTCGAGCGTGCCGAACCCCTCGTCGACGAACAGCGTGCCGAGCGAGACCCCGCCGGCCTCGGCCTGCACGACGTCGGCCAGGCCGAGCGCCAGGCACAGCGACACGGTGAACGTCTCGCCGCCGGACAGGCTGCGGGGATCACGGACGGTGTCGGTCGTGTGGTCGTGCACGGCGAGGGCGAGCCCCGTCCGTCGCGCCCGTGACCCGGATTCCCGTTCATCGGAGGTCTCGAGGGTGAACCGCCCGGCGAGCATGCCGCGCAACCGGTCGTTCGCCGCCGCCACGACGTCCTCGAAGCGCCGCATGAGCACGTAGGTGCCGAGCGTGATGCCGGTCGGGTTGACCGATGCCACCCCGTTCGCGACGTCGGCGAGCCGGACGACCGCGCGGCTGCGGGCCGAGGTCTCCTGTCGCGCACGGACGGTGCGGTCGACCTCGGTCGCACACTGCTCGACGGCTTCGGCACGGTGGGCAGCGGTGACCGCGAGCCGGGTGGCCTCGTCGAGTTCGACCGTTGCGCGGACCCGTTCGGCCTGGGCCGCCGGTACGTCGAGCTGCCCCGGATCGTCGTCGGCGGCCTGCACCACCGCGGGGTCGTCGAGCCCTGCCTGCAGGACGGCGCGTTCGGCCTCGGCTGCGCTGATGCTGCTGCGGAACCGTGCGACGGTGTCGGGGTCGAGCAGGCCGGCTCGTGCGGCGTCGACGTCGGGGAACCCCTGCTCGTCGAGGACCCGGGCGACCTCGGCGCTGCGCTCGGCGCGGGCGCGGGCTGCGGCAGTCGCGCGGTCGTCGGCCTCGGCGACGGCGCGGAGCACCGTCAGCCGTCCGTCGAGCCCGTCGACCACGGCGTGGAGCGTCACCGGCGAGCTGTCGCTGCCGTGGTCGCTGTCGAGCAGTGCTGCGAGCCGGTCGATCGCCTCGTGCACGGATCGCAGGTCGGCGTCGAGCCGCTCGGCGTCGGAGGCCGCGGTCGACGCGAGCACCGTGCGCCGGGCGTCGAGGTCGTTCCGCTCACGCTCGAGCGCCCGCGTCGCGGTGTCGTGCGCCGTCCGCTCGCGCTCGTGCTCCAGCACCAGCGCCGCGGCGTCGTGCGCCGCTCGGACCCGCTCGTCGGCGGCCACCGCCATGGCGTCGAGGGCGACCGTGTCGACGGCGCCGACGACGTCGGTCAGTCGGAGGTGCTCGGCGCGCTCGACGGCCAGGTCGGCCGCGGCGTCGGCGAGCTGCTGGTCGGCCGTACGCGTGGCGTCACCCGCTGACTCCACCGCCTGGATCGTCGGGTGGTCGTCCTGTGGCGCGGCCACCGACGGGTGCGCCGTCGATCCGCACACCGGGCAGGGGTCGCCGGGGGTCAGCGCGGCACCGAGCTCTCCGGCGAGTCCGGCGATCCGCCGCTCGCGCAGGGAGCGTTCGGCGTCGAGCGCCTCGGTGGCCCGACGGCGGGCATCGGCCACGATGCGTTCGGCACCGGCGACCCGCTGTTCGGCGCGGTCGCGGGCGGCCAGGTCAGCGCGGAGCGACTGCACCCGGGCGACCTCGTGCGCGGCGGCGTCGGCGTCGGCAGCGGTCGTCGAGGCGGTGCGGGCGGCCTCGACGATCCGGGCTCGTTCCGTCGGCCGGGCCTCGAGCGCGGTGTCGAGGGCGGCGAGGTCGTCGGTGAGGCGCGATGCGGTCGCGGTGGCCCCGGCGATGGCGGTGCGCCTGGTGTCTGCCTCGGCCTCGACCGCGACGAGGTGCCGGACGTCGGACAGGGCGTCGGTCAGCGAGTCGCGGCGCCGGGCGACCTGCTGTGCGTCGACGGCCCCGAGTGCGTGCTGCTCGCGCAGTCGGGCGGCTGCCGCGGCGGTGTCGTCAGCCCGGACGGTCGCGGCGTCGAGGCCGTCGGCCACCGCGGCGACCCGGGCTGCGCGCTCGGCCGTCGCGACCGCGGCCCGTGCCTGCTCGATCGCCGGGGCGTCGTCGTCGAGGAGCGCCTGTCGCCGCAGCAGCCCCGCTCGCCGCTCCAGGGCGGCCGCACGGGCCGTCACCGATCGTTCGTGTTCGGTCGCCGCCGTCGCAGCGGCAGCCGCAGCCGTCCGGGCCGCCCCGGCGGCGTCGGCCGTCGCGCGGAGGGACGCCACCGTGCCGGGGACGACGGACTCGTCGGCGTCAGCGAGGTCGGCCGCCTGCGCGAACCGGGCCAGGGCCTCGCGGACGCGGTCGTCGGCCCCCTCGACCTCGGCCTGCACGGCTCGGCGGCGAGCGGCGAGCTCGTCGGCGGTGCGGTCGTAGACCTGGGTGCCGAACAGCGACTGCAGGAGCTTCCGGCGGTCTTCCCCCGGGGAGCGGAGGAACCGTGCGAACTCGCCCTGCGGCAGCACCACGGTCTGCAGGAACTGCGCGCGGTCGAGCCCGACGATCCGGGCGATCTCGACCCCGACCTCGGGGATGCGGGACGACATGGGTTCGCCGGCGACGTCGGTCGGCGCGGCGAGCCGGAACAGCTGCACCGACGCCTGCTGCTTCACCGTGCCGGTCCCCCGCTGCTTCGGGCGGTCGTACTGCGGGGTGCGCCGGACCCGGTACGTGCCAGCACCGGTCTCGAACACGAGCTCGACGAACGGTTCGACCGCGGGGTCGGCGTGCTGGCTGTGCAGCCGGTCGGAGCTGGCGTCGGATCCGGCGAGTCCGCCGTACAGGGCGAACACGACGGCGTCGATGATCGTCGACTTGCCGGAACCAGTCGGCCCCTCGAGCAGGAAGACCCCGGACGCGGCCAGCGCCGCGAAGTCGATGGTCACGAGGTCGGGGTAGGGCCCGATGGCGCGCAGATCGAGTCGGTGCAGGTACATCAGCGGTCCCCCTCACGCTGCAGGGCGAGCACCGCGGCCTCGTACGCCTCGGTCAGCACCGCCCGTTCGTCGCCGTCGGGCAGCCCGCCGGTGGCGAAGGCCACGAAGTCGCCGGCGACCTCGACCGGGTCGGACGTCGCGGTGACGGCCCGCGCGGCGGTGGCGGCCGGCCGGTCCGCCGGTTCGTGCGTGATCGCCAGGGCGTGCGGGAAGTGGTCCTTCACGCGGGCGTACATGCGTTCCGGGTGCACGGTGTCGGTCACCGCGACGCGGACCCAGGCGTCGGCATCGGCCCGGTGTTCCCCGGACTCGATGGCGTCGATGCTGCCCCGCACGTCGACGAGCCGCCGCGGCACCGGGGTCGGTACGAGCTCGACGGTGACGGCACCCGCCGCGTCGAGGTCGGCGATGGTCACGGACTTCCGCTGGTGCCGCTCGCCGAACGAGAACGCCAGCGGCGACCCGGCGTACCGGATCCGGCCGTCGTCGCCGACGCGCTGCGGGCCGTGCAGGTGCCCGAGGGCGACGTAGTCGAACCCGTCGAACACCGACTCGGCCACGCGGTCGACCCCGCCGACGCGGATGTCCTGCTCGCTGTCGCTCGGGTCGGCACCGCCGACGAAGGCGTGCGCGACGACGACGCTGCGGGTGTCGGCCCGCGTCGCGAGGTCGGCGCGGATCCGTTCGGTGGCGGCGTGCACGACGGCGTGGTGTGAGCGAGCGAGGGGTTCGTCGGGGACCGCCGCCAGGGCGTACCGCGTGAGGTCGGGGTGCAGGTACGGGATGCCGTACACGGCCACCGGGCCGTCGTCGTCGGGCACGAGCACCGGATCGGCCACGTGGGCGGGCTCGGCGAGGATGCGGACGCGCTGCCCCATCACGCCGGCACCGAAGCCGAGCCGCGCGGCGGAGTCGTGGTTGCCCGGGGTGAGCACCACCGTCGTGGTCTCGGCGAGGCGCTCCAGCACGCGGGAGAGCATGCGGACGGCGTCCACCGGCGGGATCGCACGGTCGTAGACGTCGCCGGCGATGACGACGAGGTCGACCGCGCGCTCGCGGGCGAGGTCGACGAGCCAGTCGGTGAAGGCTGCCTGGTGCTCGAGCAGGTCGGCACCCAGCAGTGTGCGGCCGAGGTGCCAGTCGCCGGTGTGCAGGATGCGCATGCGGCCACGGTAACGCCGGCCGGGGACATCTCCGGACACCTCGCGGTGCCCTGTGGAGGACTCAGGCGGTCGCGCAGCTGGCGGACGCCAGGCCCAGCACCGAGACGACCCGGACCCTGACCGTCGGTGTGCTCGTCGCGGTCCAGTTGTTGCCGAGGTTCGTGCGGAGGTGCAGCGTGTAGGTGGTGCCGAGGTTCAGGAGTCCGGCGCCCCCGTACGTCATCGAACGGGCCCCGGCAGTCGTCGTGCTGGCCACCTGTGTCGTCCCGTTCATCAGGTCGAACGACACCGGCACGGTCGCGCCGTTGTCGTAGGTCCAGGCGATCGTCACCGTGTTCGACCCGGCCGGAGCGCAGGTCAGGGTGGGGACACCGGTCGCCGTGCCCGCCGTGAAGGCCGCGGTCGGGGCGACGGTGGTCCGTGACCACGGGGCCGCTTCCGCCGCTCCGGGCAGCAGGACGCCGGTGGCCGCCGCGAGCGCGAGTACCGCGGCGCCCCCACCGAGGCGGCGCAGCCGCCGCCTGCGACGGACTCGTCGACGCAGCGCGCGACGGGTGAGGACGGTGGGCGCGGCGGTCGGGAGGCCCGTGGCGGCGCCGTCCCGCGCCTCCAGGCCGACGTCGGCACCGTCTGCAGGACCGGCAGCGGCGTCCGGGCCAGCCCCGTCGTCCGGACGACCGGCTGCGCCGTCGGTGTCGTCGTCGGCCTCGACGAGCCTCCGGAGCGACCCGTCGATCGTGCAGAGCGCGAGCACCGCGGTCAGGCCGAGCGCGAGCATCGCGATCAGGCCCCACTCCCCCGCGCTGATCCACCGGATCGGGGTCCCGATGAACGGGATGCGCAGGAAGGCGATGCCGTGCACGGCGGAGCGCTCGATCGGGGTGGAGTCCTGCTGCGGGTTGGCGTCGCCCTTCGTGACCATGGTGCCGCCGGGGCCGTCCTCGACGTAGCGGTGCATGCGCAGGTGGTCCGCCTGGTCGGGGTCGTCGGCCAGCAGCACCTTGCCCGTCGCGATCTCGCCCGAGCCGACCGGACGCGAGACGACCACGTCACCGGGGACGATCCGCGGCTCCATCGAACCGGTCATCACGGTGGTCGGCTGCCAGCCGATGAGCGCCGGCGCGGCCGCCCAGAGCGCGAGGCCGAGCAGCGTCGCGACCACGCCCCGGGCGAGGGTGGCGACGACGACGCGCCCCCAGTCGACGGCGTCACGGACCGCTGCGTGCGGTGCGGGACCACCGTGCACTGCGATGCTGCTCATGACTGCCTTCGACCGGGGGCGCGTTGCGGGGAGGGAACGGACGGGGCTGGTTCGGCCCCGGTCCCGGCTCAGCTGTTCTGGGCCTCCCAGGTGAAGCCGAGGGCTGCGGTGCCGCCCTGCACGGTGTTCGGGGCGGTGCTCGAGACCGTGTAGGTGACGCGGTAGACGCGCGTCTCGGACGCGGTGCCGGTCGGGGCCCAGGTGCCGACACCGGTCGCGTAGTTGGTCGAGGCGGCGCCGAAGCCCGCGACGGTGCCGCTGTAGAGCGAGCCGCCGGTGGCGGCCGGGGTGAAGCCGGAGCAGGAGCCGAAGCCGCCGCCGGTGCCCTGCTCGACGGTCAGGTTGACGTTCGCAGCCAGGTCCTTCGTGGTCGAGACGTTCGTGCCGTAGAGCTTCACGGCCGAGGGCAGCGAACCGGTCGAGGTCACCGCGATGCAGTTCGCACCGGTCGAGCCGGGCTTCAGGTTGTTCGCCGTGAACAGCGCGGTGTTGTTGTCGTCGTCGGACAGGGCGACACTGCCGGCCGTCCAGTTGTTCGTCGGGTTGACGGTGGTCGAGGAGAACGCCGCGTACGAGGCCGTCGAGACGACGACCCCCGAGGCGACGAGGGCAGCGGGGATGGCGATCCAGGCGGCGAGGCGGGCAGCACGAGGCGTGACACGAGACATGGTTGGACTCCGTGAGGAAGAGATCTGATCGGTGGTTCGGACGGGCCCGCGGTGGTTGGTCGCGCTACGTGCCGAGGTGGTACGAGCATCAAGCTACTTGGCCCTCGAGCAGCTCTCAATACCTGGGATGCCCCCATTGATGGGGGTGTCTTGACGAGTGAGTTACTTGTTGACTGAAGTTCCACCCCTGCACCCGAGAAGAGCCCCCATGACGGACACCGACCCGGTCGTCCTCCCCCGCACGCACCCGCCGTCCCCGCGGCGCGCGTCGCCCCCACCACCCCGCCGGCACCGATGTCGCCCGACGTCACCGCGACGGACCCCGTCACCGTCGACACGGATCCCGACGCCGACCTGCCGCGACTGCTCACCGCCTTCCGCGTGCTCCAGATGCAGCACGCCCGCGTCCTGCACCACGAGAGCACGGTCCGCGCACTGAACGCCACGGATACCCGGTTCGTGTTCTTCCTCAGCGCCGCCGGCGGCCACGGCGTCACCCCGAAGCAGGCCGGCGAGTACCTCGAGCTCAGCACCGGCGCGATGACGTCGCTGATCGACCGGCTCGAGAAGCACGGACACCTGGAGCGTCGCCCGAACCCCGAGGACCGCCGGAGCGTGCTCCTGCACCTCACGCCGTCGGGCACGGCGGTCGCCCGCGAGGTCGGCGCCGTCTACTCCGACGCGTTCCGGCAGGTCGTCGCACCGTCCGACCGCGCCGTGGTCGCCGCCGCGTTCGAGGGGCTCGGTGCCGCCCTGGAGCGCCACCACCGCAGCGCCGCCGTGTGACAGCCGGTGTCACGGCCCGCGCGTAGCGTGAGCGCCATGACCCCCTCTGAACTCCTCACCGAAGCGTTCTCCCGCGTCCCCGAGACGGTCGAGCGGGCCGTCGACGGGCTCTCCGAAGACCAGCTCGCGGCACGACCGGCCGCCGGGGCGAACACCCTCGCGTGGCTCACGTGGCACATCGCCCGCGGCCAGGACGTGCAGATCGCCGACCTCGCCGGCTCCGAGCAGGTCTGGACGGCGGACGGCTGGTACGACCGGTTCGGGCTGCCGTTCCCGGCCGAGGCGCTCGGCTACGGCATGTCCCGCGACGACGTCGGGCGGGTTCGGGCCTCTGCCGAGCTGCTCACCGGGTACCTGCGTGCGGTGCACGAGCGCACCGTCGCGTACCTCGGCACGCTCGGCCCGGACGACCTCGATCCCGTCGTCGACGACGCGTGGGACCCGCCCGTCACGGCTGGCGCGCGACTCGTGAGCATCCTGGACGACTGCACGCAGCACGCCGGACAGGCGGGCTTCGTGCGCGGGCTGCTGTTCTTCAACCGCTGAGCGCGCGGGGCGCGCGCTCGCTTCGTGAGCAGGAATGGTCGGGTCCGACGTCGCGACCCGACCCTTGGTGCTCACCATGTGACGGACGGGAGGCCCGGTACCAGCTGGTACCGGGCCTCCCGTCCGTCGTGTGGTCGCGACTAGCGCGCGGCGAGCTCCGACACGATGCCGTCACCGGGTGCGGCCTGCACCAGGTCCGCCTCGATCTCGGCGCGCTCGAGGATGCCCTCGATCTTGCGGATGCGGCCGCGCGGGACGATCGTGACGACCGTGCCCTCCTTGCCGGCACGACCCGTGCGGCCGGAGCGGTGCATGTACGCCTTGTAGTCGTCCGGGGCGTCCGCCTGCACGACGAGCGAGACGTCGTCGACGTGGATGCCGCGGGCGGCGACGTCGGTGGCGACGAGCACGTTCACCCGGCCGCTGGTGAGCAGCTGCAGGTTGCGCGTGCGGCGCGACTGGTTCAGGTCACCGTGGAGCGAGGTCGCTCGGATGCCGGCGTCCTCGAACTGGTCGGCCAGTCTCTCGGCGTAGGCGCGGGTCCGGGCGAAGACGATGGTCTTGCCGTCGCCGGCGACCAGCTCCTCGAGGAGACGGTCCTTCTCGCGCTGCTCGACCACGAGGACACGGTGGTCGATGGTCGAGGACGCCTGGTCCTCACCCGCGACCTCGTGCACGCTCGGCTCGTGCAGGAACTGCTCGACGAGCGCCGCGACCTGGGTGTCGAGCGTCGCACTGAACAGCAGCTTCTGTGCGCGGTTGCCCTGCGGGGTGACCTCGGCCGTGGCGGAGAGGATCTCCTGCACCGGCTCGAGGAACCCGAGGTCGCACATGTGGTCGGCCTCGTCGAGCACGGAGATGATGACCTCGCTGAGGTCGAGCTTCCCCTTGTTCATGAGGTCCTGCACACGGCCGGGGGTGCCGACGATGATGTCGACGCCGCGCTCGAGCGCGCCCTCCTGACGGCCGTAGGGCACGCCGCCGTAGATCTGCGTCGTGAACAGGCCGACCGAGCGGGCGATCGGCTGCACCGTGCGGTCGATCTGCAGGGCGAGCTCACGGGTCGGCGCGAGGATGAGCGCACGCGGGGCGCGGCCCATCTTGCGCTTGGTGCCGCCGCCGTGCTCCATGAGCTTCTCGACCAGCGGCGCACCGAAGGCGATGGTCTTGCCGGAGCCGGTGCGGCCACGGCCGAGGACGTCCTTGCCGGCGAGCACGTCGGGGATCGTCGCCGCCTGGATCGGGAACGGGCTCGAGGCACCGAGCTCCTGCAGGGCGCGGGAGATGTTGCCGCCGATGCCCAGGTCGCCGAAGGTCACGCCCTCGACGTCGGCCGCGATGGTGGCCTCGGCCTGGAGCTTCTCGAGCTTGACGTCGTCGGCGGGCACGAACTTGCCGCGCTCGGGCTCGTCGAACGAGCGGCGCGGGGTGCGGTCGCTGCGGTCGTCGCGGTCGAACTTGCGCGGGGCGCGGTCGTCACGGTCGAAGCTACGACGGGGACGGTCGTCGTTGTCACGACGGGGCGCACGGTCGTCGCGGTTGAACGAACGAGGAGCGCGGTCGTCGCGGTCGAACTTGCGCGGAGCGCGGTCATCACGGTCGAAGCTGCGACGGGGACTGGGCCCCTGCGCGCCGGTACCGGCGCGACGCGGAGCCTGCGAAGCGTCGGGACGGCCGTGCGAGTAGGGAGCGTCGTTGTCCCGACGGGGCGCACGGTCGTCACGGTCGAACGAACGACGCGGGCGGTCGTCGTTGTCACGACGCGGCGCACGGTCGTCACGGTCGAACGAACGACGCGGGCGGTCGTCGTTGTCCCGACGCGGGGCACGGTCATCGCGGTTGAAGCTGCGGGGCGCGCGGTCGTCGCGGTCGAAGCGACGCGGGGCGCGGTCGTCACGGTCGAAGCGACGGGGCCGGTCGTCGTTGTCACGACGGGGCGCACGGTCATCACGATCGAAGCGACGCGGGGCACGGTCGTCACGGTTGAAGCCGCGACCACCACGGTCGTCGCGGTCGGGTCGACGCTGGCCGCCACTGTCACGCGGCTCCCAGTTCGGACGGGCCGGACGCTCGCCCTGCGACGCGCGACCGCGACGCTCCTCGGCGTCCCAGCGCTGCTTCTGGCGCGGCTGCGAGGAGTCGGCGGCGCGGAACCCACGGTGCTTGCTGCTGCGGGCGGCGGGGGTGCCGTTCGGGTGGCGGACGCGGTCGGAGGCGCGGTTGTCCGCGCCGCCCTTGTTGTACGGGGCCATGGCTGCTTTCTCGGGTGCGCAACGTACCGCAGCGCCCGACAGCGACATCGGCGGGGGCTGCTTGCGGAGAGGGGGTTCATCCCGTCGCGAGTCGACGTGATTCCAGCCCTCGAGCAACACACACCCAGCAGAATTTCCGTGATCACAATGTCACGACGTCGAAGGCCGACCGAGCGAGTCTACGCGAGCCGGTGCCTTGACGCCAGCCCCACCCGGTCCGGCGGCGGCGTGCCGGGCGCAGGACGGGCCTCCAGGCCGGTGGACGCGCGCTCAGGACTCCGCGAGCCGACGACGCTGCTCGGCGACGTCGAAGTCCGCTTTCGGCCAGGACAGGTGCATGTCCTCCAGCGCCCGGAGCAGGAGCTGCTGCACGGCGAGGCGGGCGTACCACTTGCGGTTCGCGGGGACGACGTACCAGGGCGCCTGCGGGGTCGACGTGCGGTCGAGGGCGATCTGGTACGCCTGCTGGTAGCGGTCCCAGAGCAGGCGGTCGTCGATGTCGCCCGGGTTGAACTTCCAGTGCTTGTCGGGGCGGTCGAGCCGGTCGCCGAGACGCTCGCGCTGCTCGTCCTTCGAGATGTGCAGCATCACCTTGACGATGGTCGTGCCGGAGGCGGCGAGGCCGTCCTCGAACGCGGTGATCGCGCCGTACCGGCGTTCGATCTCGTCCGGTGCGGCGAGCCCGCGGACGCGCTGGGCGAGCACGTCCTCGTAGTGCGAGCGGTCGAACACGCCGAGCTGCCCGGCTGCCGGCAGCTGCTTCTCGATGCGCCAGAGGAAGTCGTGCTCGCGCTCCTCGGCCGTCGGGGCCTTGAAGCCGGCGTAGTGCACGCCGTTCGGGTCGACCGCACCGACGACGTGCGAGACGATGCCGCCCTTCCCCGCCGTGTCCATCGCCTGCAGCACGAGCAGCACCCGGCGCTCGTCCCCGGCGGTCGATGCCGCGTACAGGCGCTCCTGCAGGGCGGCGAGGCGGGAGGCACCGGCGGCGAGGGCCTCGAGTCCGTCGATCTTGCGGCCGGGGAAGCCCGGGGTGCCTTCGGGGTCCACCTGGTCCAGGCGGAACCCGGGTTCGACGCGGAGCAGTGGTTCGGGATCGGCGTTCCAGGCCTTGCGACTGCTCACGGGTCCTCCTGCGGTGCTCCGGTCGGCGGCTGCCGTGCTCATCCTCGCACTGCCGTCCTCCGCTCGGGTGACGTGGGCGGTCGCCGGGGCGGCTAGCGTGGACGTGATGAAGTCCGGCCGCCGCTCAGTGCTCGCGCTCGTCGCCGCGGTCGTGGCGCTCGGCGCGATGGCGTCCTGCAGCACGGACCCGGTCGGCGACGAGAACGCCACCGTGACCGCGGACAGCGTCATCTACCCGCTGTCGCTGCGGTACCACGGCATCGACGTGGTGGCCGACGTGCCCTACGGCACCGACCCGCTGCAGCGCCTCGACGTGTGCCTGCCCGCCGACAGCGACCCCGCGACGACGGCGACGCCCACTGCGACGCCGTCCGCCTCGGCCACCGCCGACCCGGATGCCGAAGCGGTCGAGGCCACCACCGGACGCCCGGCGGTCCTGATGATCCACGGCGGCAGCTGGTCGCACGGCGACAAGGCGACGGCCGCGTACCGGTCCGTGTGCAAGTACCTGGCGTCCGAGGGCTTCGTGACGTTCAACGTCGACTACCGCCTGGCCCCGACCGATCCGTTCCCGGCCGGGCTCGACGACGTCCGCCGTGCGCTCGACTACGTGTTCCGTCCCGCGACGCTCGAGACCTACGACGTCGACTCCCAGCGCGTGGGCGTGTTCGGCGGGAGCGCCGGTGGCAACCTCGCCGCGATGCTCGCCGTCACCGACCACGACTCCGCCGCGTACGCCGACGGCGACCGGATCCGTGCCGTGGTCGACCTGAGCGGGCCGACGAACCTGACCACCCGGTCCACCGAGCCCGACGGGGTGTCCGCGGCCTTCCAGCGCAAGCAGCTGCTCTACCTCGGGTGCCGGTCGTACGCCAGGTGTCCGGCGGCCACGCGGGCGTCGCCGGAGTTCCACGTCACCTCGGACACCGCGCCGTTCTTCATCGGACACTCCACCGACGAGTTCATCCCGATGTGGGAGTCACAGGAGTTCGCCGCGACGCTCCGGTCCCACGACGTCCCGGTGACGTTCGTGGCGGTCGAGGGTACGGCGCACTCGATCGCCCAGCTCGACGAGGCGATGAGCCGCCGGGTGGTCACGTTCCTGCGGACGCAGCTGGGCTGACCGCGGGCGGCCGACCGGCGGCCGGCTGGGGCTGCCGGCTGCCGGCTGCCGTCGCAGGAGACCGACCGCGTGCCCCGGCTGGGTGCCACCCGGAGTCGGGACTGCCGCTGCCGACCCCCTGGCCGCAGACTTCGGGGGTGACCGACACCTCGACCCGCCCTGCCCGCGCCGCTGCGACCCGCTGGGACCGCCCTGCGCTGCAGACGTTCGGGGAGCTGCTGCTCGGGCTGTCGTTCGTCGCCGCGGTGTCGTTCGGCGGGTACGCCTCGGTCACCGGACAGCTGGCCGTCGTGTCACAGGTCGCCGCCGTGGTGTTCCTCGTGACGCTGACCCTCGTGCTGGTGTCCTGGTTCCGGGCCGTCGAGCGCGAGGAGCGGACCGAGCGCGTCGTCGTCTCGCCCCTCGCCGCCATCGACGCCGAGTACCGCCGCTAGGCAGCGCTGCCGGAACGCGCCGCTCGTCGCCGCTGTCGTTCCTGCCGGAGTTCCACGCGTTCCTGGCGTCGCTCGGCGCGCGCCTGCTTCCGGGTCTTGCCCGCGGCGATCCGGTCGTCGTTGCGCTCGCGAGCCCGCTCGACCACGAAGTACAGCGCCGGCAGCACCACGAGCGTCAGCAGCGTCGAGGACACCAGGCCACCGATCACGACCAGCGCCAGCGGCTGCGAGATGAAGCCGGACTTGCCGGTCAGCCCGATCGCCATCGGCAGCAGCGCGAAGATGGTCGCCATCGCCGTCATCAGGATCGGACGGAGGCGTCGTGTGGCGCCCTCGATCAACGCCTCGCGCACCCGCAACCCGCGCCGTCGGTACTGGTTGACGAGGTCGATGAGCACGATCGCGTTCGTCACGACGATGCCGACGAGCATGAGCAGACCGATCAGCGACGCGACACCGATCGGGACGCCCGACGCGATCTGCAGCAGGATCGCGCCCGTCGCCGCGAACGGCACCGACACGAGCAGCAGCAGCGGCTGGAGCAGGCTCCGGAACGTCGCGACCATGATCACGTAGACGATCAGCACGGCGACCAGCACCGCGAGCCCGAGCTGCGAGAACGCCGACGACTGGCTGGCGGCGACGCCACCGATCGAGGCGGTCGCACCCTTCGGCAGGTCGAGCTCGTCGACGGCGGTCGTGACGGACTGCACGGCCGCACCGAGGTTCGTGGCGTCCGGCGTCACGGTGATCGTGGCGGTACGGGCCGCGTTCGTCGTGGTGACGGTGGTGGGGCCCTCGGACTCCTCGACCGTGGCGACGTCGGACAGCGGGACCGTGCCGGTACTCGTCGGCACGTCGAGTGCACGGAGCGCGGCGATGGTGGTCGGCGGCTCCGGGTCGGCGATGTAGACGTCGAGCGTCGCGTCGTCGATCTCGATGCTGCCGGTGTCCCGCGGCGAGACCGCGGCCGCGACGAGGCCACCCACCTGGGTCTCGGTGAGTCCGAGTGACGCTGCCTCCTGGCGGTCGACCCGGACGGCGAGGAACGGTTCTGCCGCGGACAGGTTGCTCGTGGCGCCCGTGGTGTCCGGGACCGACTGCATGGTCTTCAGCACCTGGCGCGACGCCGTCTCGAGCTGCGACTGGGTCGGCGCGGTCACGTCGACCTCGATGTCGCTGCTGCCACCGAACCCGCCGCCGGAGGACGCGATGGTGACCTCGCCGACGTCCTTGATCTTCCCGATCGACTTCCGCGCGTCGGCCTGGATCGTGGGCTGGTCGGCCTCGGCGTCGGTCGTGACGGCGTACTGCACCGAGGCGCTGCCGCCCCCGCCGAACGCCGCCTGGATCGACTGGCCGCTCGTGCCGATGGTGGTCTGCACGGTCTCGACGCCGTCGACGTCCTGCAGAGCCCGCTCGACCTTGCGTGCGGACTCGGACTGGACGGCGAGGCTCGAACCGGCCTTCAGGTCCTGCGTGACCGTGAACGTGTTCTGCCCCGAGTCGCCGAGGTAGTTCGTGGTGACGAACGGCAGCGTGGCGACCGTTCCGCCGAGCACGATCACGGCGAGCAGGATGACGACGACCGGCTTGCGGACGACCCACCGGAGCACCGGCAGGTAGACGCGGCGCAGACGGTCGACCCGGCCGGTGTCGTGCAGGTCCGCGGCGGAGGCGAGCGCACCCTCCGAGCGGTCGCCCTCGTGCGCGCGCTCGGCATCGATCGCCGACGGTGTGGCTTCCGCGTCCGTGGGTGCTTCCGCTGCCGCTGCCGGCGCCGCGTCGCCCGGCTTCGCCTTCGGCGGGCGCAGCCACCAGTACGCCAGCACCGGCACGATGGTGAGCGAGACGAACAGCGACGCGACGAGCGCCAGGGTGACCGTCACGGCGAACGGTCGGAACAGCTCCCCCACGAGTTCTGCGACGAAGGCGACCGGCAGGAACACTGCGACGGTCGTCAGGGTCGAGGCGGTGACCGCTCCGGCGACCTCGCGAACAGCGTCCCGCACGGCCTGGCCGCGGTCGACACCGGGGAGCATGTGCCGCTTGATGTTCTCGATGACGACGATGGAGTCGTCGACCACGCGGCCGATCGCGATCGTGAGGGCCGCCAGCGTGATGATGTTGAGCGTGTACCCGGCGGCGCGCATGCCGATCGCGGCGAGGAGCACCGACGTCGGGATCGAGATCGCGGTGACGAGCGTGGAGCGCCACGAGAGCAGGAACACCAGGATGACGAGCACCGCGAAGGCGAGCCCGAGCAGGCCTTCCTCAGCCAGGGAGTCGATGGACTGCTGGATGTAGGGCGCCTGGTCGAAGACGACGGTGAAGCGGGGGTCGCCCTCGATCTTGTCCTCGATGCCGGGCAGGGCGTCGCGGACGGTGTTCGAGACGTCGACGGTGTTGGCTTCCTGCGTCTTCGTGATCGAGATCGTCAGGGCCTGCTGCCCGTCCACGCGGCTGATGGAGGTGCGCGGCGACTCGGTGATGGCGACCTTCGCGACGTCGCCCAGGGTGGTGTCGGTCGGCGCGGCCGCGGTCGTCGACCCGCCCGTCGCGGTGTCACCGGTGGGAGCGGTGCCGGTCGCACCCGTGCCGGTCGCGCCCGTGCCGGTCCCGGTCGCACCGGCGCCGGTCGCCCCCGTGCCGGTCGCACCCGCGGCCGTGCCGTCACCGGACGAGGCTGTCCCGTCGGCACCGGCGGCACCCGACCCGGTCCCGTCCGAACTCGACGAGCCCGACGAACTCGACGAGCTCGTCAGCGGCAGCGCGCGGATGTCCTTGAGCGAAGCGATCCGCTCGCCCGTCTGCACCGACAGGGTCGAGCCGTCCTCGGTGATCGTGCCGCCGGGGATCAGGGTGCCGTTGTCGTCGAGCGCATCCGAGATCGCCGTCTGGCTGAGGCCGCGGGCGGCGAGCTCGTCCTGGTCCGGCGTGATGACGACGCGACGACCCGGGTTGCCGAAGACGTCCGCCTGCCGCACGCCGTCGAGCTTCTCGAGGTCGGGGATCGCCGAGGCCTGCAGCCGGTCGACGAGCTGTTCCTGGTTGCCGGACGCCGAGACGGCGACCTGCAGCACCGGCAGGTCGTCGAAGGACCCGGTGACGATCTGCGTCTGCACCGAGTCGGGCAGCGACAGCGCGTTCACCGCGGTCTGGATCTTGTCCTCGGCGCTGGCCAGGTTCGATCCGTACTGGAACGACGCCGACACGACGCTCTGCCCGGTCGACGAGGTCGCGCTGGTCGACTCGAGGTCCGGGACGACCTGGATCGCCTGTTCGATCTTGGTCGAGACGTCGTTCGACACGACCTCTGGCGTGGCTCCGGGGTAGGCGCTGACGATCGCGACCTGCGGGAACTCGACGCTCGGGATCAGCTCCTGCTTGAGGCTCGAGAGCGCGATGCCGCCGAAGACCGCGACCACGATCGTGACGAGCGCGATGAGGGCCCGGTTGCGCAGGCTGAAGACCGAGAGGAGGTGCACGTCATCGATCCTCGCAGGACCGACCGACGAACGTTCGGCTGGCAGCCAGAACCCGCCGTCGGATCAGGACGGAGCGGCGAGGACCCGCCGACGGATCAGAACCCGCCGAGCAACAGGTACGCCCCGAGCACCGCCACCGTGCCGACCACCCCGGTGCCGAGCGCCACCACGCGCGCGACGGGTGAGCGGGTGCCGAGGACCCCGATGCCGAGGAGGAGCACGCCGACGACGATCTCGACGGCCCAGGTGACGTGCCCCGTCGTCGCGGCGACCTGCAACAGCCCGCGGATCCCCTCGCCGACGAGCACCGCGGCCGTCACACCGAACGCCCCCGCGCGCCACCGGGCGTCGCGGGACCGCACCGCCACGGCGACCGCTCCGGCCAGCAGCCCGGCCGGCACCCCGAGCAGCACCCAGGGGTTCGTGATCGACAGCACGTCGGGGAACCCGCGCAGGACCGTCGTGGCCCAGTACCCGACGTGCATGAGCTCGAGGAGCACGACGCCGAGCACCATCGCCAGCGGCAGGGCGACCCGGCCCCCTCGTGCTCCGGCCACCAGGCACAGCAGCGCGGCGACGAGGAACCACGGCCCGGCCGAGTTCGACACGGAGGCGAGCGGGGGCACGGCCTGCCCGAACGAGGTCAGGACGCCCGCCAGGAACGCCCCGCTCAGCGCGATGGTGACCCGCACCACGGCGGGGACCGCCGCGGGCGGCTCGACGGGCGTCGGCACAGCGGAGCGGGTTCCGGCGGACAGGGTCGCGTTCATGGCACCAGCCTCGCCGGACCCCGCCGACGCCGCATCACCCCGAGGAGCGAGAACCCCCGACCCGACCTCACCCCAGAGGATGACGCCGAGCCCCGGACGACGCACCGCTCAGACCACCGCCGCCAACGACCCCCGCACGCCGCTCGCCTCGCCGCCCACCCGTTCCCACGACCGCGACAGCACGTCCACCAACCGCCCCCGATCGGCCGGGGCCATCGTGAACGGCACCCGCAGGAACCGTTCGAACCCGCCGTCCGGCCCGAACACCCCGCCCGAGGCGAGCACCACACCCTCGGCCCGCGCGGCGAGCACGAGCGCGCTCGACACCGGCCGGCCGAGCCCCACCCACGTCGTCAACCCGCCGGCCGGCGCCGGGACGTCCCACTCCGGGAGCCGCGCCCGGAGCGCCCCCACGACCGCGTCGCGACCTTCGCGCAGGGACGCACGCCGCGCCTCCAGGAAGGCCGCCGTGCGCGGGACCAGCTCGCGCACGACCAGCTGGTCGAGCACGGGGGTGCCGAGGTCGCCCGTGGGGCGGGCGAGCAGCAGCCGCTGCAGCAGCGCCGGGTCGGCACGGATCCAGCCGATCCGCAGGCCGCCCCAGAAGACCTTGGCGGCGGAACCGATCATCACGACCGACGACCCCGACGGGTCCGACGCCGCCAACGGCGGCGACGGTTCCCCGTCGATCCGGAGCTCCCCCATCGTCTCGTCGGCGATCACGACCGTGCCGACCGAGGACGCGACCGACAGCAGGAGCCGGCGGGTCGATGCGGACATGGTCGCACCGGTCGGGTTGTGGAGCTCGGGCATGACGTACGCGACGGAGGGCGCGGTGCGACGCAGCGTCGTCTCGAGCGCGGCGGCGTCCCACCCCGTCCGCGCGTCGACGGGGACGCCGACCAGGCGGCCGCCGGCCTCGCGGAAGGCCTCGTGCGCGTGCGGGTAGGTCGGGGACTCGACGAGCACGGCGTCGCCACGGCGGACGAGCACGCGGGCGAGCAGGGCGATCGCGTGCTGCGCGCCGAGGGTGACGATGACCTGGGCGGGCTCCGTCGGCAGTCCGCGCTCGGTGTAGCGCGCGGCGATCGCGGCGCGCAGGCCGGGGTCGCCGACGGTGTCGTAGCCGATCCCGGCGAGCGCCGCGGGCACGTGCCGGACCGCCCGCTCGACCGCCTCGTCGATGCCGGGGGCCGCGTGCAGGGCCGCCTTGCGCAGGTCGAGCAGGTCCCCCTCGACGACTCCGCCCAGGCGTTCGGGGTCGGGCCGGCCGACCAGGTCGCGGGGCAGGTGGACCACGCTGCCGGAGCCACGGACGGACACCAGGAACCCGTCGGAGCGCAGGCGGGCGTAGGCGTTCGCGACGGTGGTGCGCGAGACGCCGAGGGCTGCCGCCAGTCCGCGCTCGGCCGGCAGCCGGACGCCCTGGGCGACCCGTCCGTCGATGACGAGGACCCGGAGGGCATCGGCGAGCGCCTCGTAGGCCGGGGCGTCGGTCCCGGCGCGCCAGTCGGTCAGCAGGTGAGAGGCGGCGCGGGCACTGATCAGGACAGGGGGCACAGGTCCACGGTAGCGCGATTGGCTCTCGACCAGCAGGCCAATCTGTCGGGACGATGGCCACATGCCCCGTCGCACCGCCCTCACCCTGCGCTTCGTCCAGCTCTTCGTCGGACTGTTCCTCTACGGCGCCTCGACCGCACTGCAGGTGCGCGCGGTGGTCGGTGTGAGCTCGTGGACCGTGCTGACCCAGGGACTCGAGAACGTCGTACCGTGGTCGTTCGGCGTCATCACGGTCGTCTCGAGCGGCGTCATCCTGCTGCTGTGGATCCCGCTCCGCCAGAAGCCGGGCATCGGGACGCTGCTGAACGCCCTGGCGATCGGGCCGAGTGCCGACCTGGTGCTCTGGCTGGTGCCGGAGCCGTCGGGGATCGTCGCCCGGATCGGGCTGTTCGCGGCGGGACTCGTGCTGCTCGCGGTCGCGACGGCGTTCTACATCGGTGCGGGGTTCGGCACCGGGGCGCGGGACGGCCTGATGGTGGGCCTGCACCAGCGGCTCGGCTGGCCGATCTGGGTCGCCCGGACCCTGGTCGAGGTCACCGTCGTGATCGTCGGGTGGATCCTCGGCGGGGACGTCGGCGCGGGCACCGTCATCGCGGCGTTCGCGATCGGCCCCATGGTCCAGCCGCTCATGCCGCACTTCCGCCGGTTCCCGTGGAGCCCCGAGCGCACGGCCGCAGCGCCCGAAGCGAACGTCGCCGCCCCCACCCTGGAGGCCCGCCCCACCCCCGCCACACCCGCTTCGTGAGCAGAAATGGTCGGGTCCACTGCCCTGACCCGACCATTCCTGCTCACGATGGCCCGGCGATCGCGTGCGACCCCTTGCGGCTCGGAGCAACGCGATATAGCGTGACCTGCACAGACGCGATACATCGCGAGTTCCAGGAGGCAACATGGCGCAGGAGAAGTGGCTCGTCGACGAGCCCAAGGTCATCGACACCGGCATCGTGCGCACCGTGCGTGTCGGCCTCGTCGGCGGGCAGGTGGACGTCGTCGCGCACGACGAACCCACGGCCCGGGTCGAGATCCACAGCGTGTCCGGCAAGCAGATGCTCATCGAGGTCGACGGCGACACCCTCACCGTCGACCACCCCCAGGTCCGGTGGGACGACCCCATCGGGTTCCTGAAGTCCTTCCGCGGCAAGGCCCACGCCGACGTCAGCATCCTGGTCCCCCGCGACGCCGGCATCACGCTCGGTGTCGTCTCGGCCGGTGCACTGCTGTCCGGCACGAACCGCGGTGCCACGCTCAACACGGTGTCCGGCGACCTGGTCGTCGACGGCGTCGCGGGGGACGTCACGGTCAACGCCGTCTCGGGCGCCACCACGATCCGCGACCTCGACGGCGCGCTCGCGGTGCACACCGTCTCCGGCGATGTCGTGGCCACCGGCGAGATCCCGCGGTTCCAGGCCGACGGTGTCTCGGCCGACGTCGTGCTCGACCTGCACGGGGTCCCCGAGTCCGCCCGCGTCAACACGGTGTCCGGGTCGGTGAGCGTCCGCCTGGCGGACGGCGTCGCCTACAAGTGCACGGTGAACACCGCGACCGGCAAGCTGCAGTTCGACGACGCCGAGATCCGCGGTGTGCGCGGTTCCTACGTCAAGCAGGGCGGCGAGCTGTCCGGCCAGTGGCTCGACCTGCGGGTGAACTCCGTCTCCGGCGACATCGCGGTGCTGCACGCCCCGCCGGTCGCCGAGCCGACGACACCGACCACCCCGACGAACGAGAGCGAGGTGCCCGAATGAGCCCCGTCTTCGCCCACGGCCACCTGCGCCTCTACCTGCTCGTCCTGCTGGCCGACCACCCGATGCACGGCTACGAGCTCATCCAGGCACTCGGTGACCGCTTCGGCGGCACCTACGTGCCGAGCGCCGGCACCGTGTACCCCCGGCTCGCGAAGCTCGAGGACGACGGCCTGGTCACCAAGACCGCCGACGGCCGCAAGACCGTCTACGCGATCACGGACGCCGGCCGTGCCGAGCTCGCGGCACGTGCCGACGAGATCGCCGCGGTCGAGTCCGGCGTGAGCGACTCGGTAAAGTCGTTGGCCGACGGCGTGCGCGCCTCGGTCGGCGAGGCCATGCGCTCGCTCCGTGCCGACCTGGCCGCAGCCGCCGAGAGCCCGGCGACCGGTTCCGCCGAGGAGCCCGTGTCCGTGCCGTCGGACAGTGCCCGCGCCCTGCGCGAGCTCGAGATGGCCCTGTCGTCGTTCCGGCAGCAGGTGCGTGCGGACCTGCGCCGTCGGGCGACCCGCGGCACGCTCGGTGCGGACACCGTGACGCGTCTGCGTGACGGCCTGGAGGCCCTGCGCAAGTCGCTCTGACGGCCGGCGGCCGACAGGCGGTCGCGACCACGGGCCTCCCGGCCGTCACCGGGACCGCCCGCGGTCGTGACCGACCCACCTACAGGCCGCGGTCGGCCAAGGCGACCATCGCGTCCCGGAGCGCCGTCGCTGCACCCACCCCGGCTCGGTCGTAGACGCGAGCGAACCGCTCGTCCTGCACGTACATCTCTGCCAGGGCGCGGAATCGTTCCGCGTCGAGCTCGGCTGCCGGCGTCGACCGCGCGAGCCAGGCGAGCTGCCGCCGAGCCAGTGCCTCCCCGGCCGACGAACCGGCAGCGTCTCCGGAGGCGGCGAGCGCGGCGGCGTCCTGGGCGATCGCGTGCTGCTCGTCCTGGAACGCCCGACGGGAACCAGCGTCCTGCGCCGCCCACCACGCTGCCCCGCGCTGCCAGGCGTCGGTGCCCCAGCGCTCCTCGACCTCGTGCTTGAACCGGTTCTGGTCGAACCCGTCGAAGGTGTCCGTCGCGTTCATGTCGTCTCCCTGCTCGATCCTGGTGATGGTGGTGCGCACGGCCGCCAGCTGCCGGGCGAGCCGGTCGCGTTCCTGCTCGAGCCAGGCGACGTGCGCGGTGAGCGCGGCCACGTCGTCCCGCTCGCCGTCGAGGACCCGGCGGATATCGGGCAGTCCGAGTCCGAGCCCGCGCAGCAGCAGGATGCGCTGCAGCCGGACGAGCGCACGGTCGTCGTAGCGCCGCAGCCCACCCGCGCCGACGGCGGTGGCCGGCAGCAGTCCGACGGCCTCGTAGTGCCGCAGGGTCCGACTCGAGACACCGGCGGAACGCGCCACCTCGGTGATGACGTGGGGAGCTTTCGCAGCTGGTTCGTCCGGGCCTGTCGATGCGCTCATGCTGGCGACTGTAATGGTTGACGCTGCGTCAACCACAAGGGGTGCGCGATCCCTCGGGTGGAGCACCGGTGGGCAGCCGGGAATATGCGGCAGGCGAACCGTGTTGACTCGCGCCCGGAACTGAGTAGGTTTGCCGCTCGTGACGAACGAGATCCGGTCGTTGAAAGCACGACTGATCGGGGATCCCCTCCCCTCTGAGAAGCTCGAAGGACAGCTCCTCCCGAAGCACCTGGCACTGCCGATCTTCGCGAGTGACCCGCTGTCCTCTGTCGCGTACGCGCCGCAGGAACTCCTGATGATCCTGCTGCTCGGCGGCATGGCCTTCCTGACGTTCGCGCCGTGGGTCGCCGCACTCGTCGTGCTGCTGCTCGTGGTCGTCGTCGCCTCGTACCGGCAGCTCATCAAGGCGTACCCGTCGGGTGGTGGCGACTACGAGGTGGCGCACCGGAACCTGGGCGAGAAGGCCGGGCTCGTCGTCGCGAGCGCGCTGCTCGTCGACTACGTGATGACGGTGGCCGTGTCGGTCGCCTCCGGTGTCGACAACATCATCTCGGCGCTCCCGATGCTCGACCACTTCCGCGTCGAGCTCGCCCTGCTGTTCGTCGTGCTGCTCGCCGCCGCGAACCTGCGAGGTGTGCGGGAGTCGAGCAAGGCCTTCGCGATCCCGACCTACCTGTTCGTGGCGAGCGTCTTCGTGATGGTCGTCACCGGGCTCGTCCGGGTCGCTGCCGGCAACGCCCCGGTCGCCGAGTCCGCGGCGTACACCGTGCAGAACGTGGAACACACGACGCAGGCTGCGTTCATCCTGCTGCTCCTCCGCGCCTTCGCCTCGGGCTGCTCCGCCCTGACCGGCGTCGAGGCCATCGCGAACGGCGTGCAGGCGTTCCGCCGTCCGAAGATCAAGAACGCGCAGGCCACCCTGGTCGCCATGGGCGGCATCGCGATCGTCCTGTTCATCGGGCTCATCACCCTGGCGCTCGTGTCGCACGTGCACTACGCCGAGCGGGCCTGCGACCTGCAGGGATTCGCGAACTGTGCCACCACGCCGCAGCGCTCGCTCATCGCGCAGATCGCGGCCGCGACGTTCGGCAACAACTCGGTGCTGTTCTTCGTGATCCAGGCGACGACGGCGGCGGTCCTGCTCCTCGCGGCGAACACGGCCTTCAACGGGTTCCCGCTGCTCGGCTCGATCCTGGCCCGCGACTCGTACGCCCCGAAGGCGCTCTCGACACGCGGCGACCGGCTCATCTACTCGAACGGCGTGATCGTCCTGGCCCTCGTCGCCGCGGCGCTGCTCGTGGTCTACCGCGCGAACGTCACGAGCCTCATCCAGCTCTACATCATCGGTGTCTTCGTGTCGTTCACGCTCGGACAGACGGGCATGGTCGTGCACTGGACACGACTGCTGCGGGCCGATCGGGACCGGAACGGGGCGCCCACCGCAGACGGCGAGCCACCCGTGAACCGCGGGCAGGTCGTCCGCTCCCGCACGATCAACGCGATCGGCGCCACCTTCACCCTCGTGGTGCTCGTCATCGTCACGATCACGAAGTTCACCCACGGTGCCTGGCTCGTGTTCCTGATCATGCCGGTGCTGTACGTGCTCATGCTCGGCGTGAATCGCTACTACCGCGACGTCTCGCACGAGATCGAGGCGGACGTCGAGACGAAGTTCGGCGCCACCGGCGACCACGCGATCGTCCTGGTGAACAAACTGCAGAAGCCCGTGCTCAAGGCGCTTGACTACGCGGTCGCCGCCGAGCACGCGAGCATCGAGGCGGTGCACGTGGCGATCGACGACGCCGAGTCCCAGCGCCTGCGCGACCAGTGGGCGGAGTACGGCATCAAGGTGCCGCTGACGATCGTGCCGAGCCCGTACCGCGACATCTCGATGCCCCTGATCAAGTACATCAAGGCGCACCGGAACGAGCACGGCTCCGAGGTCGTCACCGTCTACACCCCGATCTTCATCGTCGGGCACTGGTGGGAGGGTCTGCTCCACAACCACCGCGGCCGCCGCATCCGGAAGAAGCTGCTGCTCGTGCACGGCGTCACCGTGGCCCTGGTGCCGTGGCTGCTCGACTCGTCCGAGCTGCTCTACGGCCGCCGTTCCCGCCCGCTGCCCGGCCAGGAGCGCCGTGGCGAGCCCGTCCGGCCCCCGCTCCGCCGGCCCGCGCAGCCCGGTTCGTCGGCCGAGGCCGCGGCCTCGGCTTCGGTCGAGGACCGCCTGCTCCGGTCCGCCGAGCGCAACAGCATCCAGCCGCGCCGCGCGACCCGTCCGGCGGGCCCCGCCGAGGGCGTCGACCCCGCGCTCTGCACGGGCGAGATCCACGCCCTCGTGCCCTCCCCGCCGCGACGGGGAGCCGACGAGTCGTAGCATGTGGCCCCATGACCATCAGTGACCTGCGGACGTTCGCGACGTTCGACGGACACGGCGGCAAGGTCTCGAAGCGCGTCGAGGTGCTCGACCACGAACCGCCGGCCGGCAGCCCGCTCGAGGGACTCGTCGCCGTGCGCGGCGAGCACCCCCTCGGTGCGCGCGACGAGCGCGCCGCCGACGAGTCCGCCGCGCTCTCCCGCGGCGTCCCGAGCGTCGGCTGGGTGGACCCGGCCGCGCTCCGCGACTGGTACCGCCCGGACCGCGTCGTCCTCACCCGGCTCGAGGCGCGGCAGTCCGGCATCGAGCCCGGCGTCTACGCCGACTCCCGTGGGCGCGGTCGCGTCCGGATCGACGGCCTGGAGGCCCACCTCGCCCCCGACGGTCGCCCCGCCTTCCGCGCACTGGCCGGCCCCACCGCCGAGCCCGTCGTCGACGTGCCGCTGCCGACCGACCAGGCCGTCCGCCTGGTGGCGGTGACCGCGGTCGACGAGGGACTCGAGGTCGTCACGGCCCCGGTGTCCCCGTTCCTGCAGCCCGGCGAGCACCCGGCGTACGGTGACGACGTCGTCGGGTTGCCGCCACGTCCGGCGAGCGGGCACGTCCGGGTCACGGCGTCGGTGCTGCTCGACGGCGAGCTGCACGAGGTCGACCGGATCGACGAGCGTGCGGCGACCATCTGGATCCGGCGGGACGACCGCGTCGTGCCGATCGCCACGAGTGCCGTCGGGCCCGACCTGGTGCGGTACGCGGCGACGACCGTCTGAGCCGCTTCGGTGCGGATGCGTGCCGTTGTGCCGCTGGGCCGCTTCGGGGGACGCCGCTGCTGCGTGTCGTGACGGGGGTGCGGCGTACCGTCGCGGACATGAGTGACGCAGACCGCGACCAGCAGCAGACCCCGGACGCACCGATCCAGGGCGAGACCCTCGGCGGCCCCCGACCCGACCCCTCCACCGACGCGAGCAAGGACCCCGAGCAGTGGGTCACCGGCGACGAGCCGATGACCGGACCGCAGCGCAGCTACCTCGACACCCTGGCCCGTGAAGCCGGCGAGGAGCTCCCCGCCGACCTCACCAAGGCGCAGGCGTCGGAGCACATCGACCGCCTCCAGCAGCAGACCGGCCGCGGCGCCGATTCCTGAGAAGCAGTCCGCCCTTCGGCGGACCGCTGTCTGGGCATGCTCTGGGCATGTTCTGGCGAAGCGCGGTCAGTCCCCTGTTCGAGGACGATCGATGACGCGTCACCGGCTACCTTCGTGGCCATGCGAACGACATCGACCGCCATCGGCCTGACCGCGCTCCGCATCGTCCTCGGGGTGGTGTTCATCGCCCACGGCGCCCAGAAGTTCGCCCAGGGCATCCCCAACGTGGTGCAGGGCTTCTCGGGCATGGGCGTCCCCCTCGCCGAGGTCGCAGCACCCCTCGTCGCCGGCCTCGAGCTGGTCGGCGGCATCCTGCTCGTGCTCGGCGTCGCGACCCGCGTCGTCGGCGTGCTGCTGACCGTCGACATGGTCGTCGCCGGGTTCCTGGCCCACGGCACCGCGGGCTTCTACTCGCAGGACGGCGGCTTCGAGTACGTGCTCGTCCTCGCGGTGGCGTCCCTCGCCGTGGCGCTGACCGGGCCCGGGCGGTTCTCGCTCGACGCCCTGGTGCTCAAGTCGTCGCGCCGTCGTCGTGGCGTCGAGGAGCCCCTCCCCGCCTGAGCCGCGCGTCCCGGTTTCGTCTGGTGCGAGGTTCCGTTCCCGGTGAAAGCTCACGAGGCCCGCACCGGGAACGGAACCTCGCACCGTTCACGCTGCCCCTCGCACCGTGCGAGGCGTCGCAGTGCCGTTCAGCCCGCCAGCGCGTCCATGACCTGGCGGGCGATGCGTCGGCCGGCCCGGTTCGCACCGATGGTCGACGCCTGGGGACCGTAGCCCGCCAGGAACAACCGTGGTTCCTCCGCCGACCGGCCGTCCTCGACGACCACGCCGCCGGCCGTGGTCCGCAGGTGCAACGGTGCGAGGTGTCGCAGGTCGGCCCGGAACCCCGTCGCCCAGATCAGCGCGTCGGCGTGCACGTGGGTGCCGTCCGCCGTCACAACGCCGGTCTCGTCCACCCGCGTGAACATCGGCTCGTCACGCAGCACCCCGCGGTCGATGCCGGCGCGGATCCGCCGCGACACCGGGACCCCGGTGCCGCTGACGATGCTCGGCAGGACCTCGCCGGCACGGGCAGCCCGGTCCTGTTCGTCGACGGCGGCCACCGCGGACTCGACGTCGAGCGACGCGGTCCCGGCCCAGACCATCGGGCGCCGGGTGAACCACCGCGTCGAGCGGGCGACGCCGTCGAGCTCGAGCAGGAACCCGATCGCGCTCGTCCCACCGCCCACCACCACGACGTCCTGGCGGGCGAACTCGGCGGCGCTGCGGTACTCGGTCGTGTCGACCTGCCGCCCGCGGAACACGTCGCGCCCCGGGTACCACGGCACGAAGGGGGTGCCCCACGTGCCGGAGGCGTTCACCACGACCTCGGCACGGATGCGCGTGACGGTGCCGTCGGCGCTCCGGGTCGTGACGCAGAGCCCCCTGTCCGCCGGGGCGTCGCCCGCCACGCCGCCGCCGCCGTCGATGCGTGAGACGGACGTCACCGTGACCGGGCGCCGAACCCGCAGGTCGTAGTGCTGCTCGAACCGCCGGTAGTACTCGCCCACGACGTCCCGCGCGGGTCGGGACCGGTCGGCGTCGTCGAACTCCAGGCCCATCGCCCGCATGCCGGGCAGGTCGTGCACCCGGTGCGCTGCTCCGAGCCGCAGGGCCTCCCACCGGAACTGCCACGCCCCACCGGTGCTCGGCGCGCGGTCGAGGATCACCAGGTCGCTGCCGGGGACGAGCCCGAGGCGACGCAGGTGGTATCCCACCGAGAGGCCTGCCTGCCCCGCACCGATCACCACCACGCGGGCGTGCTGGTCGACCGGGGTCTCGAGGGGTTCCGTCATCACTTCGATTCTGCTGTGCGGGCCAGCCGTCGCGCGACGTCCAGATCGAGGTACATGGTAGAGTGATCGGCAGATTTCAAACCACGAACCGTCTGGTTCCCCGAGTGATCTTCCGTCATTCGCCAGGACCGGACCAGAGCCGAACGAGGGGGTCACGCATGGGGCGCGGCCGTCAGAAGGCGAAGCACACCAAGGTCGCCCGTGAGCTGAAGTACTTCAGCCCGCAGACGAACTACGGTGCGCTCGAGCAGGAGCTCTCCGCCGGACAACACTCCGACGAGAACTACGTCGACCGTTGGGCGGACCAGTACGGTCCGGAACCGGCGGAAGACGAAGACGAGTTCGAGACCCAGGCAGACCAGAACAAGTCCGCCTGACCTCTCTCGCAGTCACGCCGCGCAGCCCTCGGGCAGCGCGGCGTTTCCGCGTGCCCGGACGCCCGTCGGCGCGCTCGGATCCCGGCCTCGAGTGGTCACGACTCACCGCGTGCACGACGCCGAGTGGTCACAACCCGTCGGTTGGAGGCCCGCCAAACGACGGTTCGTGACCACTCACCGCAGGCACCATGGCGAGTCCCCAGCACACGAAGCACCGGCGGTACGGGAAAGGCTGCCCGAGTCCCGCGCCCGGCACCGCGCCCGAGTGGTCACGACTCCCCGCGGGAGTGATGCCGAGCGGTCACGAAGCGTCGGCTGCAGGCCAGTCGAACGACGGTTCGTGACCACTCACCGCACGCACCACGGCGCGGCGCACCACGGCGCGGCGGAGCCGGAGCCGCCTGCCCGCAGCCGCCCAACGGGTCAGCCCGCGTAGCTCCCGACGAGCCGGACCGCGCCGCCGTCGACACCCTTGGCGCCCTGCTCGAACCCGGTCAGGTCCCGTGCGGACGTGGCGATCGTGCCGACGGGCCACGTGGGCATGCCGGCGGCACCGAGCGAGGCGATGACCTCGGCGGCAGCCCCGGCCGAGACGACGGCGAACATGCCGATGCCCAGGTTCCAGGTGCCCTCGGTGTCCTCGATCGGGGTACCGGCCATGTCGGCCAGGACCCGGAACACCGGGAGCGGCTGCCAGGTGGAACGGTCGACCTCGACCCAGGAGCCGACGGGCAGCACACGCGCCAGGTTCGCGGCGATGCCACCACCGGTCACGTGCGAGAGCGAGTGCACCGCGCCCGGGTGCTGCTCGAGCAGTGCCAGGAGCGGGGCGGTGTACAGCCGGGTCGGCTCGAGCAGGGCTTCGCCGACGGAGACCGCGCCGCCGAACCCGACGCCGCTCAGTTCGGGCAGCTGGTCCGTGAAGCCGACGCCCCGCGACGCCAGGATGTGCCGCACGAGCGAGTATCCGTTGGAGTGCAACCCCGACGACTCGATCGCCAGGACCACGTCGCCGTCCTGCACCAGGTGCGCTCCGAGCTGTGCGTCGGCCTCGACGACACCCGTCGCCGCACCGGCCACGTCGTAGTCGTCCGGGCCGAGCAGCCCCGGGTGCTCGGCGGTCTCGCCGCCGACCAGGGCGGTGCCGGTCTCCGAGCAGCCGCGGGCGATGCCGGCGACGATGTCGGCGATCCGGCCGGGCACCACGCGACCGCACGCGATGTAGTCGGTCATGAACAGCGGCTTCGCGCCGACCACGACGATGTCGTCGACGACCATGCCGACCAGGTCCTGCCCGATGGTGTCGTGCTTGTCGATCGCCTGCGCGATGGCGACCTTGGTGCCGACGCCGTCGGTCGAGGTCGCGAGCAACGGATGTGAGAAGTCCTTCAGGAACGAGACGTCGTAGAGCCCGGCGAACCCGCCGACGCCACCGAGGACCGAGGCGTTGTGGGTGGCCGCGACCGCGGACTTCATCAGTTCGACGGCCAGGTCACCGGCAGCGGTGTCCACTCCGGCTTCGGCGTACGGGTTGGGCATGCGGAGTCCTTCGCGGTGACATGGCAGACTTGTTCGGTACCCCCCGATTCTACGGTCTGGAGCACACCCGCGAATGTGCGGCATCGTCGGCCTTGTTGCGCAGGGCCCCGCCAACCAATCCATCTACGACGCACTGCTCCTCCTGCAGCACCGCGGGCAGGACTCGACGGGCATCGCCACGGTCGAGGGTCACGTGCACCACATGCACAAGACCCGCGGGCACGTGCGCGAGGCGTTCCGCACCCGCGACATGCGTGCCCTCCTCGGCACCATGGGGCTCGGACACGTCCGCTACGCCACCAAGGGCGCCGCGACGAACGAGGAAGAGGCCCAGCCGTTCTACGTGAACGCGCCGTACGGCATCGTCCTCGTCCACAACGGCAACCTCACCAACACGCGGGAACTCACGCGTGAACTGTTCGACATCGACCGTCGTCACCTGAACACGACGAGCGACACCGAGCTCCTGGTGAACGTGCTGGCGCACGAGCTGCAGGGCCAGGTCCGCGGCGCGAACCTCGACCCGGGTCAGGTCTTCGACGCGGTCGAGCGCGTGCACGAGCGGGTCGAGGGCTCCTACGCCACGATCGCGACCATCGCCGGGCACGGGCTGCTGGCCTTCCGTGACCCGTTCGGCATCCGCCCGCTGATCCTCGGCCACAAGTTCGACGAGGCCGGGCAGCCGGAGTGGGTCGTCGCGAGCGAGTCGCTCGTGCTCGAGTCCGGCGGGTACGAGATCGTCCGCGACATCGCGCCGGGCGAGGCCGTCTTCATCGAGATGAACGGCCAGATGCACGCCCGCCAGTGCGCGAAGAACCCACGTCTGGTGCCGTGCTCGTTCGAGTACGTCTACCTGGCGCGTCCCGACTCGGTGATGAACGGCATCTCGGTCTACGACGCACGTCTGCGCCTCGGCAACCGCCTGGCTGACACCATCGAGCAGTACGCGCCGACCGGTGACATCGACGTGGTCATGCCGATCCCGGACTCGAGCCGTCCGGCGGCCATGCAGGTCGCCCGGAAGCTCGGCATCGAGTACCGCGAGGGCTTCTACAAGAACCGCTACGTCGGCCGTACCTTCATCATGCCGGGGCAGGCGGAGCGCAAGCGGTCGGTGCGCCAGAAGCTCAACGCGATGTCGTCCGAGTTCAAGGGCAAGAACATCCTGATCGTCGACGACTCGATCGTCCGCGGCACCACGAGCCGCGAGATCGTCGAGATGGCCCGGGCCGCCGGCGCGAACGAGGTCACGTTCACGAGCGCGGCTCCCCCTGTCCGCTTCCCGCACGTCTACGGCATCAACATGCCGACGCGTGCGGAGCTCATCGCGCACGACCGGAAGATCCCGGAGATCAACCGCGTGCTCGGCAGCGACCACCTGATCTACCAGGAGGTCGGGGACATGCGTGACGCCATCATCGAGGGCTCGGACGTGACCGACCTCGAGATGAGCTGCTTCACGGGCGAGTACGTCACGGGCACCGTGAGCCCGGAGTACCTGTCCTGGGTCGAGGCCAACCAGCTCAGCTAGGTCGCGTCCGAGACGCGACCAGACGACGGACTGGAGGCCCGGTGCCAGCTGGCACCGGGCCTCCAGTCCGTTGGTCGGGGGCGGCTACGGCCGCTGGTCACCGTGGTCGTCGAGCTCACCGTCGACCGTCTCGGGCGGCAGTTCGACCTCGACGCGCTCCGCCGTCAGGCGGGCCGACCGCCGGGCGTAGACCCGGTCGAACACGACGGCGACGACCGCACCGACGAAGGCGCCGATCGTGACGCCCCACAGGCTGAAGTAGCCGACCAGGCTGCCGAAGCTGGTCTGGTCCCGCTGGCCGCCGAGGTTCATGGTGAGGGCGACCACGACGAGGGTCGCGAGGAACCCGAGCACGGCACCGCCGACGATGAACACGCCGAACTTCGGTGCACGGCGGATGGTGACCTCGTCGGGGCTGGCGACCGCGCTGGGAGCCGGTGCCGGCGTGGGGAGCGGCTGCTCGTCGGGTTGATCGGTGTTGCTCACCCGTCCATTGTCCCCCACTGTGGGACGTCCCGCGGCCTGTGCGCGGCGACCGATCCGGGAGAGGATGGTCGCTACTGGTCGGTATCCCAAGCGGAGGAGGTGTGTCGGATGCGTGAACGAACCGCACCCGCCCGCCGACGCCGACCGGCCGCCCCCGCCCGCGTGGCCTGGCCCGTCGCGCAGCGCGCGGAAGAGGACCGCGCCGTCGCCGTCGTCGCCGAGCACCGGTGGAGCGTCGCGCTCGTCGGTGCCCCCGGCATCGGCAAGAGCACCGCCGCGGCCCGGGTCACCGATCGCGTCGCCGGTCGCGACGGCACCGGCCGCACCGTCGTCGTGCCGATCACGGCGGTCGCCGCGAGCCGGTCGATGCCCTTCGGCGCCGTCGCCGAGCGCTTCGGCGAGCTGCCGGCGTCCATCTCGGAGCTGTCCGACGACAGCGGCGCCGAGCAGCGCTTCCGGGCGATCGAGGACCTCGTCGACCGCGACGTCCTGCTCCGCGTCGACGACGCCGACCACCTCGACGCGATCTCCGCGCGGTACGTCGCCTGGCTGGTCCGCCGGCAGGGCGCCCGGCTCGTCCTGACCTGCCGCGACTTCACGGCGCTCCCCGAGCCGCTCCGAGCGCTGTGGCAGGACGACCTGCTCGAGCGCATCGACCTGCAGCCGCTCGCGCTGCACGAGACCGCGGCGCTCGTGGCCGAGGCGCTGGGGTCGCCGCTCGAGAACGCCTCGGCCGAGCGCGTCCACCGCGCCACCGCCGGCAACCCGCTGTACCTGCGCGAGGTGGTCCGTGCGGCGCGGGTCTCCGGCGCCCTCGACCACACCGCGACCGGGTGGTACTGGCGCGGGCGGGTGACCGCGTCGGACAGCCTCGCGGACATGTACCGCACCGAGCTCGGGTCGCTGCCGGAGGACCTGCGCGACGTCGTCGACATCGTCGCCCTCGCCGACCCGATCCCGCTCGCCCGCCTGCTCGGTCTGGTGACCGGCGGGGACGTCGACCGGGTCGTCGCGCTCGGCCTGGTCCGGATCGACTCGCTCGACGACGGCGCCGCGGTCGTCCGGCCGTCGCACCCGCTCGTCGGCGAGGTCATCCGCACCCTGGTGCCGGTGGCCCGGCGAACGGCACTCTTCGCGCGCGCCAACGCCTTCCGCACCGATCGGCCCGAGGGCGCACCGCCCGCCGCACGCCTGCGTGCCGCACTGTGGTCGCTCGAGTGCGGGGTCCTGCCGTCGGTCGACCAGCTGCTCGACGCGGCGCAGGTCGCCGTGCGGCTGCAGGAGCACGAGAGCGGGATCGCCCTGGCTTCGGCAGCGCTCCGCACGACGCTCACCCCCACCGAACAGGTCGCGGCGCACTGCCTCCGCTCGCTGGCGTACTCGTACTCGGACGGCCGTGAAGCCGGCCGCGCCGACGCCGAAGCCGCCTGGGGCGTGGCGAAGCGGCACGTCGGCGACGTCACCGACGAGGCCGTCATCGAAGCGTGCGAGACCCTGGCGAACATCCGCCAGTTCCACGACGACGACGTCACGGCGGCGGTCGCCCTGACCGATGCCGCCACGCGCCTGGTGGTGTCCGACGAGGCCGTCGAACGGCTCCGGCTGCTGCGGATGGCGCACCAGGGCTGGGGCGGCGACTTCGCCGAGGTCCGGGCCGAGATCGAGCGCAGCGGCATCGTGGACGCCCCGACGATGCCGATGTCGTTCCTCGCCGTCGCCCCCTGTGCCGTGATGGCGTTGGCGACCGCCGGCCGGCTGGACGACGCGTCCGCGCTCGGCCACCGCGCCCTGGCCACCGCCGTGGCCCACGTCGAGGCAGCGCCCTGGAGCGTCGGCGAGAACTCCTCCGTCCTGCACCAGGTGCAGATGTGGCGCGGCGACCTGGACGACCTGATCATCGAGGTGCCCGCGGGTCGGTCCAGCCCCTACCTGAAGTACGACTTCACGCTCGAGCTCATCGGCCAGGGCAACCTGGCGATCGCACAGCGCCGCTGGGACGACGCCGTCGCCGCGTTCTCGGCGGCGTGCGAGCGGTACGACATCGCCGACCACGGCGGGTTCGCGGCCTACCCCTGGGCGCGGCTGGCCCTGGCGCTCGCGTACGGCGGACGCCCGGAAGCAGCCGCCAGCGCGCTCGAACGAGCCCGGACCACCCCGCAACGGGCGATGCGCATCACCGGCGAGCAGGTCGCCGTGTCGATCGCCTGGACCGAGGCCGTGCTCGGCAACCCGGCCGGACTGCAGCACGCCGACGAGATCATCGAACGCAGCACGGCGAACGGCTCGTGGACGCACGTGATGTACGGGTACGCCCTGCACCACGCGGTCGGCATGGCGCAGGGGCGCGACTCGACCGGCTCACTCGAGCGGATGCGCGAGGCCGCCACCCGCGTCGACGGGCCCCTCGCCGCCGCGGTGATCGAGTACGCCGACGCCGTGCGCGCCGGCGACCGGACGCGGGTGATCGCGGCGCAGGGACTGCTCGCGGCACACGGCATCTCCGTGACCGCGGGACACTCGAAACCGCCGCTGACGAAGCGCGAGTACGAGGTCGCCGAACTCGCCGCGCAGGGGCTGAGCAACCGACGGATCGCGGAGTCCCTCGGGCTCTCGACGCGGACGATCGACGCGCACCTGTCGCGAGTCTTCGCGAAGTGGGACCTGCACGCGCGGTCGGAGCTCAGCGAGCTGCTCTGAGCTGCTCGGTACTCGGCACGGCCGGCTCCGCGTTCCGCGTCGGCTGTCGCGCACGCAAGAACGTTGCGGATTGCAGCACGACGCGCCGCTGCGATTGACACGTTGTGTGGAACATCGCGTACCTTGGTGCCTGTCGCCGGGTTCGGACCCGTTCGGGTCGGGTCCGAATCCCGGCGACTTCAAGCTTAGGAACCCGGTCGATGCGAGCGCATCGGTAGGCACTACCTAATTCGCGCGGGAGTTCTCCGCAGGCGCTTTCGCCGCGGCGGCTCGGTGCCGGCGGATCGGTGCTGGCGGATCGGTGCTGGCGGCTCGCAGGGTCAGGCGCCAGGGGCGGGCAGCCGGACCGGCAGGAACGCCGTCAGGTCGGCGCGCGAGCCCGAGGCACTGACGCGCGACTGCGCGACCGCCTCGGCCCAGGTCAGCTCGCCGGACGCGAGTGCCAGCCACGTGGTGGCGTCGGTCTCGACCACGTTCGGCGGCGTGCCACGGGTGTGCCGGGGTCCGGGCACGGCCTGGACGGCGGCGAACGGCGGCACCCGCACCTCGACGCTGTTGCCCGGGACCTCGTCCGCCAGGCACTGCAACGTCCAACGAACCGCGGTCGCGACGGCCGGTCGGGCCGTCTCCCCACGACGCACGGCGGCCAGTGCCGCGCGCCCGTCGGCGTCCTCGATCCTCCTGGGTGGCATCTCCACAGGCTAGCCCTCGCATCGCGGGCGGCGAGTCGGGCTGGGTAGGGTGATCGGGTGCGAATCCTCGTCCTCGGTTCCGGTGCCCGCGAGCACGCGATCATCACGGCCCTCCTCGCTGAGCATGCGGGTCACGTCATCACGGCAGCGCCCGGCAACGCCGGCATCGCCGCCGACGTCGAGACCGTCTCCCTCGACCCCACCAACGGTGCGCTCGTCGCCGAGTACGCCATCGAGAACGACGTCGAGCTCGTCGTCGTGGGCCCAGAGGCCCCGCTCATCGCCGGCGTGGCCGACCCGGTGCGCACCCGCGGCATCCCGGTGTTCGGGCCGGGCAAGGCCGCCGCGCAGCTCGAGGGATCGAAGGCCTTCGCCAAGCGGATCATGGGCGAGGCCGGTGTGCCCACCGGGCGCCCGGTCTACGCCGGCACGGCGGACGAAGCCGTCGCCGCGATCGACGAGCTCGGCGCTCCGTACGTGGTCAAGGCCGACGGGCTCGCCGCCGGCAAGGGCGTGCTCGTGACCGACGACCGCCAGGCCGCGATCGACCACGCCACCTACTGGCTCCAGCACGGACACGTCGTGGTCGAGGAGTTCCTCGACGGCGAAGAGGTCTCCTTGTTCTTCCTGAGCGACGGGCACGACGTCCGCGCGCTCAGCCCCGCGCAGGACTACAAGCGCCTGGCCGACGGAGACCTCGGACCGAACACGGGCGGCATGGGCGCGTACTCGCCGCTGCCGTGGCTCGCCGACCGCTGGCCGTCCGAGCAGGCCTTCGTCGACGAGGTCACCGAGCTCGTCGCGCTGCCGACCGTCCGTCGTCTCGAGCACGAGGGCACGCCGTTCGTCGGACTCCTGTACTGCGGCCTCATCGTCACCGAGCAGGGCGTCCGCGTGATCGAGTTCAACGCGCGCTTCGGTGACCCGGAGACGCAGGTCGTGCTCCCCCGCCTGGCCACGCCGCTCAGCGAACTCCTGCTGGCCGCCGCCACCGGGCAGCTCGGTGCCGTGCCCGCGCCCGTGTTCCGCGACGAGGTCGCCGTGACCGTCGTCCTGGCGAGCGAGGGCTACCCGGAGAACCCGCAGACCGGTCGACCGATCACCGGCATCGACGACGCGAACGCCCGCGACGGCGTCTCGGTCGCGCACGCCGCCACCGGCGTCCTCGACGACACGCTCGTCGCCACGGGTGGCCGGGTGCTCAGCGTCGTGGCGACCGGGTCCGACTTCGCCCAGGCCCGTGAACGTGCCTACGCCGGGCTCGGCGACATCACGCTCGAGGGCGCGCAGTTCCGCACCGACATCGCCGCGAAGGTCGCGAAGTGAGCGCCCCCGCGCCGATCGCCGGCTGGCGGCACGTCTCGTCCGGCAAGGTCCGCGAGCTCTACGTGCCCGAGGGCACCGCCGACCTGGCGAGCGCGTCCGAGCTGCTGCTCGTCGCCTCGGACCGGGTCAGCGCGTACGACTTCGCGCTCGAGCCGCCGATCCCGGGCAAGGGCGAACTACTGACCCGCCTGTCGCGGTTCTGGTTCACCCAGCTGAGCGACGTCCCGAACCACATCATCGGCCCGTCCTCCGGTGGCACCCCCGTCCCGGCCGAGGTCGAGGCACGGTCCATGCACGTCATGCCGCTCACGATGTTCCCCGTCGAGTGCGTCGTGCGCGGGTACCTGGTCGGCAGCGGCTGGGCCGAGTACCAGGAGACCGGCAGCGTGTGCGGCGTCGCGCTCCCCGCGGGGCTCTCCAACGGTGACCGCCTGCCGGAACCGATCTACACGCCGGCGTACAAGGCGGCCCAGGGCGAGCACGACGAGAACATCTCGTACGAGCAGACCGTCGACCTGGTCGGTGCCGAGACCGCCGCCACCCTGCGCGAGCTCTCGCTGCACGTCTACACCGAGGCCGCAGCCATCGCCCTCGAGCGGGACGTCGTCATCGCGGACACCAAGTTCGAGTTCGGGCAGGACGCCACCGGCCGGATCCGCATCGCCGACGAGGTCCTGACGAGCGACTCCAGCCGTTACTGGGACGCCCGCTCCGCCGACCGCACCGACTCGTTCGACAAGCAGATCGTGCGGGACTGGCTCAGCGCGCACTGGGACCGCCAGGGCACGCCGCCGGTGCTCCCGGACGAGATCGTCGAGCGCACGGCTGCGCGCTACGCCGAGCTGATCGAGCGCCTCGGCGCCTGACGCCGCGCCCGGCCGGCGCGTGGTGTGGCGTGGCGTGGCCCGGACGGTCACGACACCCCGCTCACGTCTGTCGTGCGGTCACGAACCGTCGCCCGAGGCCCCGCCAACCGACAGTTCGCGACCACTCGGCGCCCCACGCACGACACGTCGCGACCACTCGCCGCGTGACGCCCGTCGCCGGTCGAGTGGTCACGACACCCCGCTCAGGTCCGGCGAACGGTCACGAACCGTCGGCCGAGGCCCCGCCGACCGACGGTTCGTGACCACCCGGCGGCCCACCCACGACACGTCGCGACCCCTCGCCGCGTGACGCCCGTCGCCGGCCGAACGGTCACGACACCCCGCTCACGTCTGTCGTGCGGTCACGAACCGTCGGCCGAGGCCCCACCAACCGACAGTTCGTGACCACTCGGCGGCCCACCCACGACACGTCGCGACCCCTCGCTGCGTGACGCCCGTCGCCGGCCGAACGGTCACGACACCCCGCTCACGTCCGTCGGGCGGTCACGAACCGTCGGTCGAGGCCCCGCCAACCGACAGTTCGCGACCACTCGGCGCCCCACGCACGACACGTCGCGACCACTCGGCCGGCGACGACTCGCCGCGTGACCGTCGACGAGCCAGCCGACAGTTCTCGACCGCTCAGGCCTCGAGCGCCTCGACGGCCTCGCGCGCCACGACGACGACGGTCAGGTCGTCGCCCGGGTCGTGCTCGGCGACGCGTGCGCGCACCCGCTGCAGGAACGTCTCGACGTCCGGGGACTCCCGGTACAGCGACCCCAGCTCGGACAGCGACGCGAGCGTGGAGTCCCAGAGCTCGAGCGCGCCGTCGGTCACGACGATGAGCACGTCACCGGGCCGGAGCACGAGCGACCCGGCCGCGCGGGGCATCCCGGCGGGGTGCAGCCCGATCGGCAGGTCCGACGACCGCAGGATCCGTTCGGCGCCGTCGTCACGGAGCTGCAGCACGAGCCCGTGGCCGGCGTCGGCGAAGTCGAGTCGCCCGGTGGACGGGGCCAGTCGGCCGTGGAACATCGTCGCGAAGGACTCGGCACGGCTGAGCTCGGGGGCGACCTGCGCCTCGAGTTCGGCGACGGCGACGCCCGGGTCCTGGTCGCCGCGGGCGAGCAGGCCTCCGCGGATGTTCGCTGCGAGGAGCCCGGCGGACATCCCCTTGCCCATGACGTCGGACACGGTCAGGTGGATCGAGTCCTCGCCGGAGCGGTGCCAGTCGTGGAAGTCACCGGAGACGAGCCCGTGCGGGATCGACATCCCCGTGATCCGGTACCCGGGAACCTGCACCTCGGTCGGCTGCAGGCCGTTGAGCACGGTGCGCAGGCGGTCCTCATCGGCTCCGGCCAGGAGCTCACGCTCAGCCCAGACGCCGAGTTCCTGCAGCAGTTCGAGCTCGTCGGCGTCGAGGGTGCGCGGCTCGGGGTCGATCAGGCAGAGGGTGCCGACCTTCAGGTCGTCGTCGCCGGCCCGGAGCCCGACACCGGCGTAGAACCGGACGTTCGGGTCACCGAGCACCATCGGCAGGTCCGCGTACCGGGCGTCCTCGCGGGCATCCGGGACGACCACGGGCCCCTGCTCGCCCAGGGTCCGGCCACAGAAGGTGTCCTGCAGCGGGATGACCGGGCCGAAGGCTGCGTCGCTCTGCTGCGACTTGATCGTCAGGGTGGTCTCGCCGGCCAGGTTGAGGAAGGAGCCGGAGACCCCGAGGGCCTCGCGCGCGATGCGGGTGATCCGTTCGAACCGTTCCTCGACGCCACCGTCGACCACGTCGAGCGCCGCGATCAGGGCCGCTCGCCGGACGGCATCGGCCCCGGTCGGCGCGGGCACGGACATCGCGGTTTCCGGCTGCATGCTCCCACGGTAACGCGCTGAACGGACAGGGCCTGGCCCCAGTCCGGAGGGCGCAGATCGTCGGGCGCGTCGGCGTACCCTGGTCGTCGTGCTCCGAGTCGTCCCCGCAACCGTCCTCGGCGTGGCCGCGCTCCTGGCCCTCGCCGGCTGTGGCGCCCACGACTCCACCGGCCAGGTGTCGGTCACGGTGTCGTCGAACGCCGCCGACCACCCCTACGAGGTCAAGGTGTTCGCCTCGACCGGCAAGCTCTCCGAGCACCAGCGGGTGTTCCCGGGTGGAACGGCCGACTTCGCGGGCGTCCCCCTCGGCAAGATCACGGTCCGCGCCGGTGACCTGTGCCCGCAGACGACCAAGGTGTCCGACGGCACGGTCGCGACGGTGACCCTGACCACGACCGGCTGCTGACACCACCCGCCACCGCGACGGGCTGCTGACCCCGCCCGCCACCACGACGGGTTGCTGACCCCGCCCGCCACCACGACCGGCCGCTGACCCCACCCGTCACCCCGACGACGGGCTACCCACCCCCTCCGCGACCAGGTGCTCCACGCGCGGCTTGCCAGCGATCTCGCGCACCGACTGCAGGGTCCGCGCGTCGTCCCCGGTCTGCCGGACTTCGTGCTGGTCGACGTGCTCCTGCCACGACCCCACCCGGAACGCCTCGACCCAGGCGTCCGGCCCGGTCGCGGCGTCCCGGTAGAGGTTCCAGTCGCGGGCACCGGTCCGCCGACGACTCCGCCCGAGCCGTTCGGCGCGCGCCCGGAACTCGTCGACCGCGTCCGCCGGGACCGTCCAGTGCACCAGCACGAGGGTCTCCCCCGTCGCCGCGCCGTGGTCGTCCGCCACGAACACCTCGTCCCCGAACGGCATCGGCGTCACGGCACGCTGCCGGTCGGTGAGCACCGGGAACCCGGACACGAGCAGCAGCGCGGCGCTGAGCGCGGTCAGGACTCCGGCCCCGGCGAGCACCCCCGTCACCCCGAGCGGCGTGGCGACCGCGCCGGCGAGCGCCGCACCGATCGCGGTGCAGCCGAACAGCACGAGCTGGTAGGCGGCGAGCCCGCGGGTCCGCACCCAGGCGGGCAGGAACGCCTGCACGGTGCCGTTCAGCGTCGTCACCACTGCGATCCAGGCCACCCCGCCGACCAGCAGCGCGACGAGCACGACCGCCAGCACGGGGACGAGCGCGACGACCGTGGTGCAGACGCCGAACACCACCGAGGCGATGCCGACCGTGCGGCCGATGCCGAGTCGCGCACGGACCGCCGGCATCAGGAACGCCCCGCCGACCGACCCGGTGCCGACGGCGGCGAGCAGCAGTCCGTACCCGCCGGAGGACAGGCCGAGCGGTCCGTCGGCGACGAGCGGCAGGAGCGCCCACAGCGCGTTCGCGGGCACCATGAAGACGGCGAGCTGCACGAGCAGTCGACGGACGACCGCCGCGTGCAGGACGTACCGCAGCCCGGCGCGGGTGGCGTCGATGAACGGTTCGGCCCGCGTTTCGGGGCGCCGGTACCCGCGCCAGGCGACGAGCACCACCAGGAAGAGCGCGAACGACAGCGCGTTGGCGGCGAACACGAACGGCACGCCGAGCTGCGCGATCACCACCCCGGCGAGCGCCGGTCCGATCGCCCGGGCGACGTTGACGCCGACGGAGCTGAGCGCCGCGGCGTCGGTGATCGCGGCGCGCGGCACGATCTCGGGCACGAGCGCCTGGTACGCGGGCAGCTGGAGCGCCGAGGCGGTACCGAGCAGGAACGTGACGGTGAGCAGGAGCGCCGGGGTCATGTCTCCGGTCGCGGTGAGCACGGTCATCACGACGCCGACGACCACCTGGAACGCCTGCACGCCGATGAGCAGCCGCCGCCGGTCGACGAACTCGCCGATCACCCCGGCGGGGATCCCGACGAGCAGCACCGGCAGGCTCGACGCGGTCTGCACGAGGGCGACGACGACGGGTGCGGCGTGCTCGTCGACGAGCAGCCACTGCGCGCCGACGGTCTGCATCCAGCTGCCGATGTTGCTCACCAGCACCGCGATCCACAGGGCGCGGAAGACCGGGATCGCGAGCGGCGCCAGGGCGCCGCCGCGGGGTGCGTGGGTGGTGCGTTCCGTGGTCACGTCGCCTCCTGGGGTGGGACGGGGACAGCCTGGAGGCGCGGTGTGCGTCGGGCGCGCACCGCGCCTCCAGGGATGGTCGGGTCAGGCGGCGGCGTCGGTCGCGCTGGTCGCGGCGACGGCGCGCTCGATGACGTCGGCGACGTCCTTCGGGTGGGTCTGCATGACGAGGTGCGGGGCGGCGAGCTCGGTCACGTCGGTGATGCCGGCACGGGAGGAGCCGAAGCGCTCGACCTCGGGGTTGATGGTGTGGTCGTCGGCGGAGACGATCGCCCACGCGGGGGTGGTCTTCCACGCGGCGGCGGACGCCGGCTCGCCGAAGGCAGCGCCGGAGAGCGGGCGCTGCGAGACTGCGAGGACCTCGGCGACGCGCGGGTCGACCCCGGCGGCGAAGACCTGCGGGAACGCGTCGATCGCGACGGAGACGTCGGTGCCGTCCTCGCCGCCGGCGACCGGGTACGGCGTGTACACCAGGTTCGCGGCGAGGTCGGAGTCGGGGAACCCGCCCTGCAGCTGCCCCAGGCTCTCGCCGACCTCGAGCACGTAGCCGGAGACGTAGACGAGACCGACGACGTTCTCTGCCTCGCCGGCGACGGTGATCACGGCGCCGCCGTACGAGTGCCCCGCGAGGACGACCGGCCCGTCGACGTGCTCGGCGACGGCGCGGATCGAGGCGGCGTCCTCGGCGAGGCTGCGGTTGTAGACGGGCGGGACGAGGACGGTGTGGCCGCGGTCGAGCAGCTCGCGGGTGACGGGTGCCCAGCTGGCGGAGTCGGCGAACGCGCCGTGGACGAGGACGATGGTGGGTGCAGCCATTGCGGGTCTCCTTCGTGACGAACGTCTGGGGTGGTGCGGGGACCGGGGTCCCGGCGTCGTCACGCTAGGGCTGGGGGTGCTGCGCCGTCGTGTCCCTGTCGTTGCCCGTCACCCCCGACGACGGCGCGTGCCGGCGGCTCCGGGTGCGGTGCGCGGTGCTCCCCGGCGGTCGGACACACCGTGCCGGGGTCCCCCTGCCGGGCGGCGGCGCCGCGATGGGGTCCCCGGCGGGGCCCCCATCTCACGCCTGCTCCACGGCCCGGCCGGTTAGCGTGATCGCATGGAACACGAGGACGGCACGACGACGACGTCGGCCCAGGACTTCGTGGACGCGCTCGCCGAACCGGTCGTGGTCTTCGACCGCCACCTGGACGTCGTGGCGGCGAACCGGCTCGCCGGTGCCCTGTCCGCGTCCCTCACCGTCGGCACGAACCTGGCGCGGTTCACCTTCCTGAACCCCTGGGTCGAGGACTCGGTGGACGGCTGGGAGGCCGAGGCGCACCGCACCGCCGCGATGCTCCGGGACTCGCTGGACGAGCACGACGCCGACGACCGGTTCCAGGAACTCCTGGGCGAGCTGATGGCGCGGAGCTCGACGTTCGCGACCGAGTGGGCCGGCGGAGCGGTGCGGCCGGCTCGCCGCGGGGAGTCGGCGTTCGAGAACCCGCTGGTGGGCCGGATCGACCTGCGGTGGGAGCAGCTGCGTCGGCTGGAGGACCCCGAGCACGTGCTCGTGGTGTGGACGGCGGTGGACGAGGAGTCCGCCGCACGGCTCACGACGCTCCGGGGGCTGCTCGACGAGGGCGCGACGACCGCCTGATCGCGAGCGCAGCGATCGCTGCGACCGCCGCGACCGCGACGACCGCGACGACCGCGACGACCGCGACGACCGCTCGGCTACCCCACCGCGGTCTCGCCCGCGACCGGCTGCCGGCGGGCGGTGCCCTGCTGCACCTGCGCGGCGAGGTACGCGACGGCCGCGGCTGCGGGGGTGCCGGGGTCGGCCCAGAAGGTCACGAGCACGTGCGAGCTGCCCGGGATCGCGAGGTTCTGCCAGCGGAACTCGACCCAGCCGATCGGGTCGATCCAGTGCCGCGAGACCCCGGTGCGCTGCACCGCGACGTCGTGCCGGGCCCAGATGCGGGCGAAGTCCGGGTCCTGCAGGGTCAGGGTGCCGACGATCTCCTGCAGTCTGGGGTCCTCGGGTTCGGCGTGCAGCCGGAGTGCGGCGACGACCCGGTGCGCGGTGCGGTCCCACTCGGCCGCGTGCTGCCGGGACGCCTCGGAGAACATCTGCAGGACGAGGTTTGCGCCCGGCTCCATGTAGCCGGGGCCGAGGGCGCTCGCCAGGGCGTTGGACAGGATGATGTCCTGGTTGCGGTCCATCACGAACGCCGGCGTGTGCGACCACTGCGCGAGCAGCGACCGGACCGAGTCGTCGAGTCCCGGCGGTACGGCCCCCTCGGGGCGGCGGCGTTCGGCGTGTGCGAGTCGGCGCAGGTAGTCGACGGCCTCGTGGTCGAGCCGCAGGGCCCGGCCGAGCGCCACGAGCACCTGGTCGGACGGCTGGTGATCGCGGCCGCGTTCGAGCCGCAGGTAGTACTCGGGGCTGATGCCCGCGAGCCGCGCGACCTCTTCACGGCGCAGGCCGTCCACTCGTCGTCCGGGCTCGCGAGTGAGGCCGACGTCCTCGGGCTGGACGAGTGCCCGACGGGCGCGGAGGTACTGCCCCAGTTCGGACCGTCGCGCATCCACGCGAGCAGGATAGCCGGAATCCGCAAAGAACGCGAGAACTACCGTTCTCCGGGTGTGCCGCTCCGCGCGATGGTCTGGTGCGGCGGCTCCCCGAACCGCTCCCGGTAGTACGCCGCGAACCGCCCGAGGTGGGTGAACCGCCACCGCCGCGCGACCTGGCTGACGAGCAGCGCGCGGGAACCCGGCCGTCCCAGCTCCAGGTGCACCCGGTCGAGCCGGACCTCGCGCAGGTACTGCATGGGCGTGACGCCGAGACGACGACGGAACAGGTCCTGCAGGCCGCGCTCGCTCAGGTCGCAGGCCGCTGCGACGTCCGCCACCGTCAGCGTCCGGTCGGCGTGGTCGTGCACGAAGCCGATCGCCCGCCGCATCCGGTCCGCGACGTCCGATCGCGACCTGGCGAAGGTCGACAGGACGACGGTCGCGATCCGCCGGTTCAGGGCCGCACGGTCGTCGGCGGGCAGGGCCGGGTCGAGGATGCGCCCGGAGGCCTCGCGCAGCAGTGCGCGCAGCGGTTCGAGTGCGGGATCGGCCGCGTCCGGCTGCCCGAACACCGAGGACTCCCCCGTGTCGCCGAGCAGCGACGGCGACAGGTGGAGCAGCGTCGTGGCGGTCGCGTCGGTCTCGAAGCCGTACGCGACGGACGCCGAGAGCATGATCGGCCGCTCGGCACCGACCTCCCAGTGCTCGCCGTCGTCCGCGGTCAGGCTGGCCCGGCCGTCGGCGAGCCAGAACACGACGTGGTCGGGGCGTGGACCGATGGTCCCCGACCGCTTGCCCGGTGTCGCGATCCGGTGGATCGACAGGTCGTCGTCCCCGCCGGTCTCGTAGCCGAAGCCCTCGTCGTCCGCGGTCACGGCGTCGGGACCCGGTCCCACTCGTCGCCGTACCGGGACAGCAGCGACCACCGCGAGATCGGCCACGTGGTCACGAAGGCCCGCCCCACGACGTCGTCGACCGGCACGGTGCCGTGCACGCGCGAGTCGGCGGAGTCGTACCGGTTGTCGCCCATCACCCAGATGCGCCCCTTCGGCACGGTGATCTCGAAGTCCTTCCCGGCGACACGGTCCGACCCGCGTTCGAGCACGACGTAGGGCTCGTCCACCGCGTGCCCGTTCACCGACAGGCGGCCCTGGGCGTCGCAGCACGACACCGTGTCACCCGGCAGGCCGATGACGCGCTTGATCAGGTCATCGCCCTGGCCCATGCCGAGCCAGCCGCCCGGGTCCTGGAACACCACGACGTCACCGCGCTGCAGTGGGACGACCCCGGGCACGAGCTCGTTGACGAGCACCCGGTCCCCGACGAGCAGCGTGTTCTGCATCGAGGCCGAGGGGATGTAGAAGGAACGGACCAGGTACGCCTTGACCAGGAACGACGCCAGCAGCGCCACGACGACGATGATGACGAGGTCGCGCAGGAACCGCAGCCCGCCGCGCTTCGGCTCGTCCGCAGCGGTGGGTTCGGAGGGGGGTCCGGTGTGTGCGTGCGGGTCACTCAATGCGTCAGCACCACCTTGACGAGACCGATCACGAACGCCACCGCGGCGAGCACGATCCCGCCCCACAGCCCGAGGAAGGTCGGCTGCTTGCCACTGAACCGCTGCATGAACACGCCCACCAGCCCGATGCGCACGACCAGGATCACGGTCGCCGAGATCTGCGCCCACTCGGCCGGCAGCCAGCCGATCCACGCCGCCGCGTAGAGGACGGCCGGGATGAGCCCGGAGGTCGCGATCGGGTTGGCGTTCCGGACGATCGTCGCGACCGAGTCGCGCCGCGCAGCGCGGTCCGCAGCGGACTCCTCGCCGTCGTCGCCGAGTCCGTGCGCGACCAGGTGCGCGAGCACGTGCGCCAGGTACGTGAGCACCGCGGTCGCCAGGACGGTCGCCACCGCGGCGCCGTGGTGGATCTGCTCCGGGTCCACCGCGATCGCGACGGCGAGCACCGTGATGTTGCCGTAGATGTACGACGACATCCGGTCGCGGACGTGCTCGAGCGGCAGGTCGCGGGGGTCCGGGCGACCGCCGCGGCGTCCGCGCCCCGGTCGGGAGGGCCGTCGTGTTCGTGGCATCCGTCCATCTTGGCCCCCGCGGTCGGCCGTCCGCCGACAGGACACCGGGTGCGATGGTCACACGGGTGGCCGGTTCCGGCAGACTGGGTGCCGATCGGTGCGACGGAGCGCCGGACAGGAGGCACGCATGACGTCCGCACGACCACTCGCCCTGGTGACCGGGGTGGGTCGCAGAGCCGGCATCGGCGCAGCGCTCGCCACCCGGCTGGCGACCGACGGCTGGGACCTCGCCATCTCGTGGTGGGGACCCTACGACGACCGCGTGAGCGGCGGGGCGGACCCGGACGGGGTCGATTCGGTGGTGCAGGAGTGCGAGGCGGCCGGAGCACGGGTGACGCGCCTCCCGGTCGACCTGGAGGACCCGGAGCAGGCGGCCGCACTCGTCGGCCGCGCCGAGGCGGAAGCCGGCGCCCCGGTCACCGCCCTCGTCATGTCGCACTGCGAGTCCGTCGACTCCGACTTCCGCACCACCACGGTCGAGTCGTGGGACCGCCACTTCGCCGTGAACGCCCGCGCCCCGTTCCTGCTCGTGCAGGCCTACGCGGCCGGGCTCGAGCGCGCCGGGGACGCCGCACCGCGCGACCGACGCCGGATCGTCGCCCTGACGAGCGACCACATCGCGTACAACCTGCCGTACGGGGCGTCGAAGGGCGCGCTCGACCGGATCGTGTTCGGCGCCGCGAAGGAGCTCGGCAGCCTCGGCGTGAGCGCCAACGTGGTGAACCCGGGCCCGAACGACACCGGCTGGATGTCCGACGAGGTCAAGGGGTGGGCCGTCGAGGGCACCCCGCTCGGCCGACTCGGACGCCCGTCGGACACCGCCGCGCTCGTCGGGTTCCTCTGCTCGGAGCAGGGCGCGTGGGTGAACGGACAGCTGCTGACGTCGGACGGCGGGATCTCGAACAGCGCCTGACCTGTCGGCCCCTCGCGACCCGATCGTCAGCCGCGACCGGGCGCGGTCACCTCGATGCGGTTCGCCCACGGGTCCTCGAACGCGACCGTTCGGCCGTCGTCCGCGGTCTGTACCCCGGTGTCGTGCATGCGCGACACGAGGGCGCCGAGGTCGTCGGCCCCAGGCACCTCGATCCGCACGAGTCCGAGCCCGAGGGCGAGCTGGCGGCGCCCGGCCCCGCGGGAGTTCCAGGTGTTCATCGCCATGTGGTGGTGGTACCCGCCCGCGCTGACGAACAGGGCGTCGCCGAAGCCGGCGGTGGTCTCGAAGCCGAGGGTGTCCACGTAGAAGGAGCGCGCGGCGTCGACGTCGCCGACGGACAGGTGCGCATGGCCGACCTTGCCCGGGCGTGCTGCGGCGGTGTCCAGGGCGTCCTGCGTCAGGTGCTCTTGCAGGAACGCGTTCGGGTCGACGTACTTCGTGTCCATGTCGACCATGCCGTGCGTCCACGACCACTCCGTGCGGTCACGGTCCCAGTACAGCTCGACGCCGTTGCCCTCGGGGTCGGTGAAGTAGAACGCGTTGCTCACCAGGTGGTCGGCGCTGCCGGTGAAGGTCTGCGGGAACTTCGTCGCGACCGAGTACAGCGCGGCGGCCAGGTCGGCCCTCGTGTCGAACAGGATCGCGGTGTGGAACAGGCCGGCGTCGTGCGGGTCGGCGTGCTGCATGGACGGCGCGTGCTCGAGGATCACGATCGGGATCGCCAGACCACCGGCGCCCGGTCGCCCCAGCACGGCGACGCCGCCCTCGTTCGAGAGCAGCGCGAGCTGGACGCCGTCGCGGTAGTAGCCGATCATCCGGTCGAGGTTCGCGACGCGGAGGGTGACGGCACCCATCCCGGTGTCGGCGGCGAGGAGGTCCTGCGTGTGCATGGCACCAGTGTGCGCCCATTTAGTTGACGCGTCAACCAAATGGGCGTCGGTCGCCGGCGCCAGAACGACAGATCCACGCCATCCCGGTGCGAGGTACCCGCCAAAGCGACAGATCGCTGCGAACAGTTCGCGGCGATCTGTCGCTTCGGCGAACGGGGGCGCGCAGGCGACGGGAGGCCCGGCGCGCGTCCGCCCCGCCGGCCGCGGTCAGCGGGAGCGGAAGTAGCGGTGCAGCGCGCGCTCGCGGATCGCGGCTGCGGCGAGCGCTCCACCGAGCAGCGCGCCCACGAGCCCGAGGGACGCGATCGCGATTACCTCGCGCACGATCGGCAGCGCATCGTCGACCTCGAGGCCACGCACCGACACCACCGCGACGCTCGTCGCGACCACCGCCCCGACAGATGCCCAGACCAGGTGCTGCAGGACGACGCCGAGGACCTGCGCACTCCGCGGTACCCCGACGTGCCGATCGGAGGCCAGGGCGAGCCGACGCCGTGCGACCGCTGCCCCGCCGATCGTCAGCCCCACGAGGGCCGCTGCACCGAACGGGACGAGCACTGGCTGCCGCGCCGCGGGGGTGAAGACCGCGCCCAGCGTCGGATTGAGCTGCCCGGCGGTCGGTCGGTCCTCGCCCTCGGCCCCGCTCGCCGGCAAGACGGTGCGCCGGAGCATCGCGACCGTGTCGTCGCGCTGCGGCCACACCGTCGCCCAGCAGGCGTCGAACGGCGACCCGTCGTCCACCGCCGGTGCGAGGACCGCGTACTCCAGGTCGGGGTCCCGGCCGTCGTCGGGGTAGTCGTACACACCGGCGACTCCGGTGCCCGCGCCGCCCACCGTCACGAGGCGATCACCGGCAGCAAGACCCAGGGTCTCGTGCACCGCGGGCGAGACGATCACTCCCGTGGCCCCGTCGGCAGCCGAGCCGCCGAGCAGGCCACGCACCCCGGCGGTCACTTCGTAGGTCGGGATCGCCGAGCCCGGCAGCGCGGCGGGGACGACCCCGGCGTCGAGGCGCCGGAACGCACCCGACGCGATGACCCCTTCGGCATCCGCGAGCGCATCGCACACGCGGCCGTCGATCCGGCCCTCGGCCCGCTGGACGGTCGTCGCCGCACCGCTCGCGACGAACACCGCAGCCGCTCGGACGTCACCGGCGACCGCTCCGGCGCGCATGCCCACGACGCCGCCGAGCAGCACCGCGAGGACGACAGCGGCCGTGGCTGCCCACGAGGCTCCGGAAGCGATGTCGCGCCACGCCTCCCGCCAGACCTCGGTCACCTGCATCCGGCGAGGGCTCATCGGTACCGCCCGAGGTCGAGCACTCCGTCGCAGGCGTCACGGGTCGCGTCGTCGTGCGTGGCGACGACGACGACCGTCCCCGACGCGACGAGCGCACCGATCCCACGATTCACCTCGATCGCGGTCGCCCGGTCGAGTTGCGCCGTCGGCTCGTCGACCAGCATCAGACCCGGCGCGCTGGCGATGGCGCGCGCGAGCATCAGGCGTTGCGCCTCACCACCGGACAGTTCGGCGAACCGCGCGTGCGCCCGCGAACCGAGCCCGAAGCGCTCGAGGACCTCGAGCGCCCGGACGTCCGCGGTCCGACGATCCGCCCCCTGGGCGACGAACGGCAGCGCGACGTGGTCGAGCACGCGGCGGCGGGCCACCCCGTACGGGTTCTGGAAGACCCAGAGTGGCCGACAGCCCGGCGGACGGACGACGGCACCGCGCGTCGGACGGAGCATCCCGGCGAGGATCGCGAGCAGCGTTGACTTGCCGGAACCGCTCGGCCCGACGACCGCGGTCACGGTCCCCTCGGCGAAGGTGCGGTCGATGCGGTCGAACAGCACGGTGCCGTTCGGCCAGACGTGCCCGACGCCCTCGAGCGTCACCGACACGAGCTGGACCGGTCCGGCGCAGCCCGGATCCGGTCGAGCGTTCGTCCGCCGGGCACCCGGACGAACGACTGCCCGAGTTCCGATCCGAGCACCTCGACACGGAGTGACCGCCCCGTCGTCGGTTGCACACACGCCCGGTCACCTTCGAGGTCCCAGAGGGCCGTCGGTGGCACCACCTGGACGGTTCGTGGCCGGCTGAGCGTCCACGTCGCGGCCACGGTGGGTGCGCCGTCCGCCGAAGCGACCGTCGCCGCGTACTCCGGCAGGGCGGTGATCGCGGCGAGGGCCGTCGGCGACGAGACCACGCCGGCGGCGTCGGTCGGGATGTCGACGTTCCCGATCCGGAGCACGCGCTCCCCCGGCGCCGGATCGACCGGGAGCGCCTCGATGCGCGCGCCGCGGAGTTCGGCCGGGAGTTCGACGAGGACACCGTCGGCGCCGACCACGGCCCCGACGACGGCCACGCACGCCAGGACGGCGTTCTCGGCGGCTGGCACCCATGCGAAGGGGTCCCGCGGCACGATGTCGTCGGGCAGGTCGTCGCGGTCGACACCTCGGTCGACCAGGAACTGCTGCGCAGCACGGAGTGTGCCCCGACCGAGGATGCCGTCGATGCTCAGTCCGGCACCGAGGCGCGTGAGTTCCCGCTGCAACCCCGTGACGTCGGCCCCGCGGTCGCCGAGCTCGAGGTCGCGCCACAGCGGCTCGTCACTGGCGAGCGCGATCACCGGCCGCCCGTCGACCCGCGCGAGGACGTCCCCACTCCGCACGGGTGCCCCGGTCGAGCACGTCGACGTCGTCACCGTGCCGCTCCGCGACGTCACGACCGCCCGTGGGGCACCGGTGTCGAGTGCGAGCTGCACCTGTCGTGCATCGGCATCGGTCCGCTCGGTCACCCGTACGGTGCTCGCGGGGGCCGCCGTCCGGAGTGCAGCCGGGACCTCGGCCGGCACAGCGACCACGATGGCGGCGGCCGTCGCCGCCGCGACCACCATCGCGCCGAGCGCCAGGAGTGCGGCAGACGGGAAGCGCATCACTGCCGCCAGAGGCCGAGGGGGTCCAGCCGACACTGTACGGCTGCGGGGTCCCACGGCGAGAAGGAGAAGTTCCCGTCGTCGTTCTGGGTGCGCCATTCACGTTCGGTGTACGTGTCGTCGACGAGTCTCGCAGCACGGAGGCACGCGACGGTGATCGTTGCCTCGTCCTGCTTCTCCGGGTTCCGCCGGACCTCGTTGAACAGGTAGGTCACGTCGCTGTCGAAGTCCTTCGCGCACTTCGACTTCGAATCGTTCATGGCCGTGGCGTCTTCAGCCTTCCGCCCGGGGAGCGGCGAGGCTTCGGACGTGCCGTCCTCCGCTGTCGTGTAGTCGTAGCCGAGATCTCGCATGCATGCGCTCATGCGGGACTGCGCATCTGCGACCTCCCGCGCCGAGATCGTTCCGTCCGAGAGGATCTGCCGCTGGTAGGAACTGGTGTCGGAGGCCGATTCCGCGAACTCACCCGCCCACGGCCCGGCCGCGGAGAAGCCTGACGGATCGACGACCCGGGGGGCAGCATCTGCGGAGGCGCAGCCAGCGAGTGCCGTGGCGGCGATCGCCCCGGCGATCGTTGCTCCCCGAAGCCTGCTCCGAATCACCGCGTCAGGCCCGGGTCATGCCGTACTGGGCGATGTTGGTCCAGCAGGCGGCCTGGTAGGACCACTTGTTGCCACCGACCACGTTCCCCCACTTCATCGTCCCGCTCCGCAGACGGTTGAAGTGCTGAGCGCGACCACACCCCGACTCGTTGAAGCCCGTGCTCTGCGTCACCTTCCGCCAGCACGTCGCCGCACTCGCCTCCGGCGCCGTCACGGTGTCGACCGCGATCCCGCCGCCCACGACACTCCCCAGCACGACCGCACCCAGTACGACGTTCTTGATCGACATCGATCTCCCCTTTGGTGGTGACATCACTTCGATGTCACCGTTAACGTATTACCGGTCGGTACGAGAACGCAACGATCACCACCACATCCGTGCAGGATGGACCCGTGACTGACGACATCCGGTGGGAGGTGGTCGAGGAGAGCACGCTGTCGCTCCCCGACCACGAAGCGATCGCAGCGCTGCTCGGGCAGGCCTTCCCCGACTGGTCGCACTGGTACGTGGGCGGCCGGAGCTGGTCCGGCATGCAGCCGGAACGCCGGGTGCTCGCGCACGACGCCGACGGGGTCGTCCTGGCCCACGTCGGCATCCGCCGCATGTACATCTCTGTCGGCGGCGAAGACGTCCTGGTCGGCGACACCGGCCTGGTCGCCGTGTCGCCCCGACTGCAGGGCACCGGCGTCGGCCGCGAGCTGATGACCCGGACCGCGGCGGTCCTCGAGGGACTCCGCGTCCCCTTCGGGTTCCTCGGCGCCGGCGAGGACCGCATCCCCTTCTACGCGAAGCTCGGCTGGCACGAGTTCCCCGAGGCCGTCGGCACCTTCTCGGCGTTCACGGCCGAGGGCGCGGGCGTCAGCAACACCGAGCAGGGCGGCTGGATGGCGCTGCCGGTGGCAGCGCAGCTCGAGGACTGGCCCGCTGGCCCGATCTGGCTGAACGGCCAGCAGGTGTAGACGCAACGACCAACGGACGGGAGGCCCGGTACCAGCTGGTACCGGGCCTCCCGTCCGTCAGGTCGTGCAGCGGGGCTTACGCCTCGACCGCGACCTTCTCCGGGTCCTCGTTGGAGCCCGGCGCGCTCGGCGCGACCGCGGCGCGCACGCGCGCACCCAGGTCGGCGTCGACGTTCGTCCAGTAGGCGAACACGCGCTCACGCAGGTCGTCGCGCGTCACCTTCGAGACGTGGCCGGCGATGTTGCCGACCAGGCGCTCACGGGCGGCGTCGTCCAGAACCTCACGGACGAGTGTGCCGGCCTGGCCGAAGTCGTCGTCCTCCGGGTGCAGGGTCGCGGCGGAACGCTGCAGTGCACCGTCGGACTCCCAGCCCGGGGCGTCGTCGGTCGCGTTCGGGTCGGCGTGCGCACCACCGAGCGAGTTCGGCGCGTACACCGGCACCTCGGACTTCTGGAAGTCGAAGCGCATGCCGCCGTCCTTCGAGTACGAGTGGACCTCGTTCTTCGGGGCGTTCACCGGCAGCTGGGCGTGGTTCGTGCCGACGCGGTACCGGTGTGCGTCCGCGTAGCTGAAGATGCGCGCCAGGAGCATCTTGTCGGGGCTCGCCGCGATGCCGGGCACGAAGTTCGAGGGGGCGAAGGTCGCCTGCTCGATCTGCGCGAAGTAGTTCTCCGGGTTGCGGTTGAGCTCCATCGTGCCGACCTCGATGAGCGGGTAGTCCGCGTGCGGCCACACCTTCGTCAGGTCGAACGGGTTGAAGCGGTAGGTCGCGGCGTCCTCGTAGGGCATGACCTGCACCTTGAGGGTCCAGCGCGGGAAGTCCTGACGCTCGATCGCGGCGTGCAGGTCACGGATGTGGAAGTCCGCGTCCTCACCGGCGATGCGGTCGGCGTCCTCCTGCGTCAGGGTCTTGTGGCCCTGCTCGGTGATGAAGTGGTACTTCACCCAGAAACGCTCGCCCTCGGCGTTGATCCACTGGTAGGTGTGCGAGCCGAAGCCGTCCATCTCACGCCAGCTCGCCGGCAGGCCGCGGTCGCCCATCAGCCACGTGACCTGGTGCGCCGACTCGGGCGACAGGGTCCAGAAGTCCCACTGCATGTCGTGGTCGCGCAGGTGCGAACCCGGCAGTCGCTTCTGCGAGCGGATGAAGTCGGGGAACTTGATGCCGTCGCGGATGAAGAACACCGGGGTGTTGTTGCCGACGAGGTCGTAGTTGCCCTCGGACGTGTAGAACTTCAGCGCGAAGCCACGGGGGTCGCGCCAGGTGTCGGGCGAGCCCTGCTCACCGGCGACGCTCGAGAACCGGGCGAGCATCTCGGTGGTCTGCCCGGGCTGCAGGAACGCGGCACGGGTGAAGCGCGAGACGTCCTGCGTGACGGTGAAGGTACCGAAGGCGCCGCCGCCCTTGGCGTGCACGACCCGCTCCGGGACACGCTCGCGGTTGAACTGGGCGAGCTTCTCGACCAGGTAGTGGTCGTGCAGCGCGAGGGGGCCGTCGGCCCCGACGCCCATCGAGTGCTCGTCGCTCGAGACGGGTGCGCCGCTGTTGGTCGTGGTGGTCGGGGTGCCGGTCGGCGTGTTCTGGTCGGACACGGTTCCTCCTGGAGGTGGGACGTTGGTTCGGTCAGGGGTGCTCGGGTGGTTCGGGGTCCGGCGCGTCGTGCGGCCGGTGCGGTGGGCGGTCGCCGTCAGGCGGGCGTGGGGGCGACGTCTGGGTCGTCGTGCTCTGCCCCGTCGCGCTCTGCCGCTGCGCAGCGTTCGCAGATGCCCCAGTAGGTGACCTCGGCGGTGGTGACCGCGAAGCCGTGGGTCTCGGACGGGGTCAGGCAGGGCGAGTGGCCGACCGCACAGTCGACGTCCTCGATCGCGCCGCACAGGGTGCAGACGATGTGGTGGTGGTTGTCACCGGTGCGGCGCTCGTAGCGCGCAGGGCTGCCAGCCGGTTCGATGCGGCGGACGAGCCCGACGCCGGTCAGGGCGTTCAGCACGCCGTAGACGGCCTGGTGACTGGTGGTCGGCAGCTCCACGGCCAGCGCGGTGACGATGTCGTCCGCGGTGGCGTGCGGCATCGAGTCGGTCGCTCGGAGCACCGCGAGTCGTGGGGTCGTGACCCGGAGCCCCGAGGAACGGAGCAGATCGGCGTCGGCGTCCATGCTGAGCCTTTCTTTTGCAGGAATCAAGACAACGCGTTCACTGTACACGAGCTTCTGCTGCCGGCCAGCGAGGGGACGCATGCCGCCACCGGAATACGAAGTGTCACGATCCGGTCGCGATCAGCTGGCACGACACTGGACCGACCGTTCCGCACGCTAACGTCCGGACATGTCCACGAGCCAGGGTCTGCCTGAACAGGCGAACAGCACCGCGGACGTCCGGGGGATCATCGCGCAGCGGGACCTGGTCGTCGACCTCATCCGGACGGCCTGCGTCGTCCTCGTCGTCATCGTGCACGTCACGATGGTCGGCGTCGCCGCCGATGACCAGGGGGTGCGGGTCACGAGCCCGCTGCAGGAACTCCCCTGGTACGTCGCAGCGACCTGGGTCGGACAGGTGATGCCGCTGTTCTTCGTGGTCGGCGGGTTCGCGAGCGCCGTCGGCTGGCGCAGCACCGTCGCCCGTGGTGCGCCGAGCCCCGCCCGCGACTACCTGGCCACCCGCCTGGTGCGGCTGTTCCGGCCCGCGGTGCCGCTGTTCGTGTTCCTCGCGCTCGGGCTCGGGGTCGCCACGGCCGCTGGCACGCCGCCGGAGCTCCTGGCCGAGGTCGCTTTCGGCATCGGTTCGCCGCTCTGGTTCCTCGCCGCCTACGGCATCACCCAGTGCTGCGTCCCCGTGATGATGCGCCTGCACGAGCGAGCGCCGTGGGCCACCCTCGCCGTGTTGCTCGTGCTCGCCGGGGCGGTCGACGCCGTCCGCCTGGCCACCGGGGTCGCCGAGGTCGGGCTGCTCAACCTCGGCCCGGTGTGGCTCTTCGCGCAGCAGCTCGGGTTCCTCTGGGCCGACGGCTGGTTCGCGCGCCGGTCGAAGGTGCTCCTGCTCGGCGTCGCCGTCGCCGCGTACGCCGTGCTCGTGCCGATGACCTCGGTCGGTCTCTGGGCGCCGGACATGCTGCAGGACCTCAACCCGCCGATGCTCCCGCTGGCGTTCCTGGCGATCGCGCAGGCGTGCCTGGTCCAGCTCGTGCACGCGCCGCTCACCCGGCTGATGCGCACGCGGGCCGCGCTCGGGGCAGTGTTCGTGCTCGGCCGCGACGGCATGACCATCTACCTGTGGCACCTGCCGCTGTTCATCGCGCTGAACGGCATCGCCCTGCTCGTCGGGGTGCCGTTCCCGGCGCCGGGCTCTGGTCCGTGGTGGGCGTCGCGCATCGTCGCACTGGTCGTGGTGCTCGCGGTCGCGCTCGGGGTGGCACGGGCCCTGCGCTGGTTCGACCGGCCGCTCCCCCGCCTGCTGCCGTCGGCGGATCGTCCCGCGTGGCCGGTCGTCGCGGTCGCTGCGCTCTGCACGATCGGCCCGGCGTTCCTCGTGATGCAGCTGCACCTGTCGTTCGGCGTCGCGCTCGTCGGCGCCGTGGCGGTTCCGGTGGGCGTCTGGCTGCTGTCGCGGACCGTCCCGGCACGCGGGGTCGCCCGGATCTGAACCGGTTCTCACCGTCGCGGGGCCACGCCGGACCCCCGGTGGACCCCGGGTGGACGGAGGATGGCTCCGGCGGAACGACGGACGAGTCCGCCTGATCCCCAGGAGGCTCCCCACGCCGTCGACACCCGAGTTCTGGAGCACCTGGCGGTTCGACCCCCTGGCGGCCGTGCTCCTCGTCGTCGCCGCGGTCGCCTACGGCCGGTGGGTCGTCGGCGTGGCGCGACGGGGTGCCCGGTGGCCGTGGTGGCGCACGCTCGCCTTCGCCACGGCGCTCGTGCTGTTCGGCGTGTTGCAGTTCGGCATCGTCGGCGTCGACGACGAGCGGTTGCGCTGGGCGTTCGTCCTGCGGGCCGCCCTGCTGTTCTTCGCGGTCCCCACCTTCGCGGCGCTCGGTGCGCCCGTCGCACTGCTCCGGATCGGAGGCCCGGCTCGCCTCGCGCAGGTCGCCGACGCGGTCATGGGGTCACGTCCGGTGCGCCTGCTCGGCAACGCGATCGTCGCCCCGCTGGTCGCGCTCGCGCTGTTCGCCGTCCTGCTCACCCCGTTCTCGGCGGTGATCCGGGAGTCCCCCGCATGGGCCGCCGTCATCACCGTGGCGGTGCCGGCACTCGGGTTCGGCCTGCTCGCACCGCTGTCCGAGGTCGGCGTGCTCGTCTCGTCGACGTTCGCCACGGCCGAGTTCCTGCTCGCGTTCGTCGAGCTCGTCGTCGACGCGGTGCCCGGCATCGTGCTGCGGATCACGAACCACGTACTCGACGGGTCCATCGTGCCGGTGGTCGGGCGACCCTGGTACCCGTCGCCGCTGCAGGACCAGCACCTGGCGGGCGACCTGCTGTGGTTCATCGCCGAGGTGGCGGACATCCCCGTGCTCGTCGCCCTGTTCATCCGGTGGCAGCGGACCGACCGCCGCGAGGCCCGGGCCGTCGACGCCCTGACCGACGAACAGATGGACGAGCTGACCCGAGCGCACCTGCAGCGCCGCAGTTGAGCGCGCGCGAGCGCACGCTCCGCAGCACTTCGTGAGCAGGAATGGTCGGGTACCCGAAGGCGACCCGACCATTCCTGCTCACGAAGTGCGCTCGTGCCCTACTTCGAAGGGGCCCCCGCGGGCTCGGCGTCGGGCTGCGTGGTGACCGAACCGGTCTGCTGCCACGCAACGGTCTGCTTCGGCTTCGCCAGGAACAGCGCCGCGACGATGGCCACGATCAGCACGATCGCCGGCAGGTAGAGCGACTCACCCATGGCCTTGGAGAACGGCTCGAGCAGGAAGCCCGGCAGCGCGCCGACCTGCTGCTCCGCGCCACCGGCCGAGGCCCCACCGGACGACGCCGGGAAGTTCGCGGTGATCCGGGCCTCCATCAGGGCGGCGATGCCGGCGGAACCGAGCACCGCACCGATCTGGCGGGTGGTGTTGTAGACGCCCGAGCCGGCACCGGCCAGCTTCGGCGGCAGGTTGCGCGTCGCCGAGACGGACAGCGGTCCCCACATGCAGGCGTTGGCGAGGCCGAGGAGCGCGCTCGGCAGGAGCACCCAGCCCCACTCGGCACCGCTCGACAGCAGGGCGCCGAACCAGAACAGGCCGACGGAGAAGCAGGCGAGCCCGAACGAGGCGACCCAGCGCGGGTTCCAGCGGTTCAGGTTCTTGCCGACGATCGGCGCGAGTGCGGCGGACAGCACGGCCTGCGGCACGAGGAGCAGTGCGGCCTGGGTCGGCGAGAAGCGCAGGACGTCCTGGGCCCACAGCATGATCGGCAGCGCGAACGAGGCGATTGCGACACCGACGGCCGTGATGGCGACGTTGGCCAGCGTGAAGTTGCGGTCCTTGAACAGGCCGAGCGGCAGCAGCGGCTCGCCCTTCTGCACGCCCTGCCAGACGACGAAGCCGGCCAGCACCACGAGCCCGACGATGATGAGCGACCACACCGAGATCGGGCCGGCGATGACGCCCCAGTCGTAGGTCTCGCCCTCTTGGATGCCGAAGACGAGCAGGAACAGGCCCGCTGCCGACAGGAAGATGCCGAGGTAGTCGAAGCGGTGTCCGTGCCGCTCGAACGACGGCACGAAGCGCTGCGCGAGCACGAACGCGACGACACCGACGGGGACGTTCACGAAGAAGATCCACTCCCAGCCGAAGCCGTCGACGAGCAGGCCGCCCACGATCGGGCCGACGAGCGACGCGACACCGGCGACGGCGCCCCAGAGGCCCATGGCCGCGCCGCGGTTCTGCGGCGGGAAGATGCGCGTGATGACCGACATGGTCTGCGGGCTCATCATCGCGGCACCGAGGCCCTGCACGACGCGGGCGACGATCAGCACCTCGATCGAGCCGGCCAGGCCGCACCACAGGCTGGCGAGCGTGAAGACCACGAGGCCGATCTGGTACATGACCTTCGGGCCGAAGCGGTCACCGAGCCGGCCGGTGATGAGCAGCGGCACGGCGTAGGCGAGCAGGTAGGCGCTCGTCACCCAGATCACGGAGTTGATGTCCGCGTCGAGTTCCTGCGCGATGGTGGGGGTGGCGACCGACACGATGGTCGAGTCGACGAGGATCATGAAGAACCCGACGACGAGTGCCCACAGGGCAGGCCACGGCTTCTTCTCGGTCGTCCGCGGAGGCGTGACGGTGGTCATCGAGTGGTTTCCTTGCTGTTCGTGGTGGTGTCTGCGGACGCGGCGGGGGCGTCCCAGGAGACGTGGCCGGCGGCGATCCGGTCGGCCGTGGCGGCGAGCCACTCGATCTGCGCCGTGAGCATCGCACGCACGTACGACACGTCGAGCCAGTACCGCTCGGGCAGGTCCTTGGCACGGACGATCCCGAGGATCTCGTCCGCCTCGTCGCGCTGGGCCCGGAGTGCCGTGACCCGCGCCCGCAGCGCCGACTCGGCCTCGTCGATCGACAGGTTCTCGATCTCGGCGACGGCCAGGTGGAAGACGGGGTACTCCTCGGCCGGTTCGGCGATCAGCCGGACGAGCCCGTCGTGCAGGGCCGTCCACCCCTCGTCCGTGATGGCGTAGGTGGTGCGTTCCGGACGGTTGCCCGCCCGGTCGGTCCCCACGACCTCGGCGAGGCCGAGCTCCACCAGGCGGCCGACCTGGTGGTACAGGGTGCCGGGCCGGACCTTGACGTTCCGGCCGTCCCGGCGGTGCGTCATCGTCTGGAACATCTCGTAGGGATGCGTCGGCCCCTCGGCCAGGAGCCCGAGCGCGGCGAACGCGAGTGGCGTGAGCGACGGCACACGTGCCTCCAGTCCGCTTGTTCGTTGTTGACTATTCGAAGTGGAATATACGCATTGGAACAGGCATGAGCAACCGCACAGCAAGGGCCGGTCTGGAGGCCCGCGGCCGTCCCGGCGTGTCGCGCGCGCCCCGTAGACTGGTCACGTCCCCCCACCCCTGAAGTGCTGGAGAGAACACGTGCCAACGATCGTCGTCGAGGTCATGCCCAAGGCCGAGATCCTCGACCCCCAGGGGAAGGCCGTGGGCAACGCCCTGGCCCGCCTCGGCAAGGCCGACCTGACCAACGTCCGCATCGGCAAGCGCTTCGAGGTGACCGTCGACGGCCCCGTCGACGACGCCAAGCTCGCCGAGGTCCGCGACATCGCGGCCGACGTGTTCTCGAACGCGGTCATCGAGGACGTCGTGTCCGTGACCGTCGAAGGCCAGTGACCCGGATGCGCATCGGCGTCATCACGTTCCCCGGCTCGCTCGACGACCGCGACGCCCAGCGCGCCGTCCGTCTCGCCGGTGCCGACCCCGTCGCCCTGTGGCACGGCGACCACGACCTGCAGGGCGTCGACGCAATCGTGCTGCCCGGTGGGTTCTCGTACGGCGACTACCTGCGTGCCGGCGCGATCGCCGCGAAGGCCCCGATCATGGCCGAGGTCATCGACGCCGCCGGCAAGGGCATGCCCGTGCTCGGCATCTGCAACGGCTTCCAGATGCTGGCCGAGGCCCGTCTGGTCCCCGGAGCACACACCCGCAACGCGCACCAGCAGTTCATCCGCCGCGACCAGAAGCTCCGCGTCGAGAGCACCGCGACCGCCTGGACCTCCGGCTTCAGCGCCCAGCAGGAGATCACCATCCCGCTGAAGAACGCCGACGGCCGCTTCGTCGCGGACGCCGACACCATCAAGCGCATCGAGGACAACGGGCAGGTCGTGTTCCGCTACGTCGGTGTGAACCCGAACGGCTCCATCGACGACATCGCCGGCGTCTCGAACGAGCGCGGCAACGTCGTCGGCCTGATGCCGCACCCCGAGCACGCGACCGAGGCCGGTTTCGGCCCGGACACCCCCGCTGCGATGGCCTCGGGCACCGACGGCCTGACCTTCTTCACCTCCGTGATCGAGCACGCGCTCGTCAAGTGACAGGGAACAACGACACCGTGACGACACCCGTTCGCCCGAAGCCCGACACCGTGCAGGACGCGGCAGCCACCCCCGACAAGGAGCAGCCGTACGACGCGCTGGGCCTGAAGCCGGACGAGTACGCCCGCATCAAGGAGATCCTCGGCCGCCGCCCCACCTCGGGCGAGCTGGCGATGTACTCGGTGATGTGGAGCGAGCACTGCTCCTACAAGTCCTCGAAGAACTACCTCCGTCAGTTCGGCAAGAAGGTCACGCCGGAGATGACGAAGAACCTGATGGTCGGCATGGGCGAGAACGCCGGTGTCGTCGACGTCGGCAACGGCTGGGCGGTGACCTTCAAGGTCGAGTCGCACAACCACCCGTCCTACGTCGAGCCGTACCAGGGCGCGGCCACCGGTGTCGGCGGCATCGTCCGCGACATCATCTCGATGGGCGCCCGCCCCGTCGCCGTGATGGACCAGCTCCGCTTCGGCGCGATCGACCACGAGGACACCGCACGCGTCGTGCACGGCGTCGTCGGTGGCATCTCGTTCTACGGCAACTGCCTCGGCCTGCCGAACATCGGCGGCGAGACCTACTTCGACCCGGTGTACCAGGGCAACCCGCTGGTCAACGCCCTCGCGGTCGGCGTCCTGCGCCACGAGGACCTGCACCTGGCCAACGCGTCCGGTGCCGGCAACAAGGTCGTCCTGTTCGGTGCCCGCACCGGTGGCGACGGCATCGGCGGCGCGTCGATCCTGGCGTCCGACACCTTCACCGAGGGCGGCCCGACAAAGCGTCCGGCCGTGCAGGTCGGCGACCCCTTCGCCGAGAAGGTCCTGATCGAGTGCTGCCTCGAGCTGTTCCAGAAGGACCTGGTCGAGGGCATCCAGGACCTCGGCGCCGCGGGCATCTCCTGCGCCACCTCGGAGCTCGCGAGCAACGGTGACGGCGGCATGCACATCTCGCTCGACGACGTCCTGCTCCGCGACCCCACGCTCACCGCCGAAGAGATCCTGATGTCGGAGAGCCAGGAGCGCATGATGGCGGTCGTCCGCCCCGACAAGCTCGACGAGTTCCTGAGCGTCGTCGGCAAGTGGGAGGTCGAGACCAGCGTGCTCGGCGAGGTCACCGGCACCGGCCGACTCGTCATCGACTGGCAGGGCCAGGAGATCGTGAACGTCGACCCGCGCACCGTCGCCGTCGACGGCCCGGTCTACGACCGCCCGGTCGCCTACCCGACCTGGATCGACGCGCTGCAGGCCGACACCGCTGCCTCGCTCGACCGCCCGGCCGACGGCCCCGCGCTGAAGGCACAGTTCCTCAGCCTGCTCGGTTCGCCGAACCTGGCGTCGAAGAACTGGGTCACGAACCAGTACGACACCTACGTGCTCGGCAACACCGCGCTGTCCTTCCCCGACGACGGCGGCATGATCCGCGTCGACGAGGAAACGGGCCTCGGTGTCGCCATCGCCACCGACGCGAACGGCCGCTACTGCCAGCTCGACCCGAAGCAGGGTGCACGTCTGGCCCTGGCCGAGGCCTACCGCAACGTCGCCGTCACCGGTGCCGTCCCCGCGGCCGTCACCGACTGCCTGAACTTCGGCTCCCCCGAGAACCCCGAGGTCATGTGGCAGTTCTCCGAGGCGGTCGAGGGCCTGGCCGACGGCTGCATGGAGCTCGGCATCCCCGTCACCGGCGGCAACGTGTCGTTCTACAACCAGACCGGCTCGACCCCCATCCACCCGACGCCCGTCGTCGGAGTGCTCGGGATCATCGACGACGTCGCCAAGCGCGTGCCGTCCGGGTGGCAGGACGACGGCCACAACATCTACCTGCTCGGCACCACGAGCCTCGAGCTCGACGGCTCCGCGTGGGCCGGCACCGTGCACGGCCACCTGGGCGGGCGTCCGCCGGCGGTCGATCTCGAGCGCGAGAAGGCCCTCGCCGAGCTGCTGTACGCGGCGTCCGGCGAGCAGCTGCTCACCAGCGCGCACGACCTGGCGGACGGCGGCCTCGGCCAGTCGCTCGCCGAGTCCGTGCTCCGCTTCGGCATCGGCGCCCGCGTGGTCCTCGACGAGCTCGAGACCCGCGACGGCATCGACACCGCGACGGCGCTGTTCTCCGAGTCGACCGGTCGCGTCATCGTCACCGTCCGCCGCGAGGACGACGTGCGGTTCCAGGGCATGTGCGACGGCCGGGGCTTCCCGGTGCTGCGCATCGGCGTGACCGACGCGACGTCGAGCACGCTCGAGGTCCAGGGCGCGTTCGAGGCCACGGTCGACGAGCTGCGCGGCACCCACGCCGCGACGCTGCCGGCCCGCTTCGGCGACGTGATCGTCGAGGACGTCACCGAGGGGTACGTCGGCCGTGGGCCGCTCGACTCCGACGGTGCCTTCTCGCCGCGCACCGACGCCTAGGCCCGGGTCGCGGATGCCGATCGTCACCCTGCCCTTCGCCGAGCTCGTCGACCGGTTCGGCCCCGTGCCGGATGGCATCGAGCTGGACGTGTGGGACGTCGAGTCGCCGTACGGTCGCCCGGACGACGTCGCGATCACGTTCCTGCCGTTCTACTTCGAGGGGCGGCACCGCTGGCAGTTCGTGCACGACCTGCCCGAGCTCCAGCTGCTGCAGCTGCCGAGCGCCGGATACGAGCACGCCGTCCCGCACGTGCCCGGTCACGCGCAGCTGGCGAACGGTCGGGGCATCCACGACGACGAGACCGCCGAGCTCGCGGTCGGCCTCGCGCTGACGTCGCTCCGTGAGATCTCGGCGTTCCAGGTCGACCGTGCCAACGGCGTCTGGGACGCCCGTGAGACCCGATCGCTCGCCGACCGTCGGGTGACCGTCGTCGGCTACGGGGCGATCGGGTCCGCGATCGCCACCCGCTTCGAGGCATTCCGCACCGAGGTGACCGTGGTCGCCCGAACCGCTCGCGAGCAGGACGGCCGGCAGGTGCACGCGTTCGGTGAGCTGCCCGGTCTGGCTCCGACGACCGACGTCCTCGTGCTCATCGCGCCGCTCACCGCCGAGACCGAACGGCTGGTCGACGCGGAGCTGCTCGCGGCGCTGCCGGACGACGCCCTCGTGGTGAACGTGGCGCGCGGCAAGGTCGTGGACACCGACGCCCTGGTCGCCGAGCTGCGGTCGGAGCGGCTGTTCGCGGCCCTCGACGTCACCGACCCGGAGCCCCTGCCCGCCGGACACCCGCTCTGGACGACGCCGAACACCGTGCTCACCCCGCACGTCGGCGGCAACACCGACCTGAGCGTGCCGCGGTCGATCGCGCTGATGCGCAAGCAGGTCGCCGCGTTGGCCGAGGGTCGCCCGTTCGAGAACCTGATCGAGTTCTAGCGCGCTGCGGCTCCGAACACGCCGGCGTATCGATCGCACGCCGCGGTGTCGTCGAGACGCCGCCGAATTCGGGGGCGTCTCGACGACTTCGGGGCGTCACACGAACACGCCGGCGTCACGCGGGCACGAACACGCCGGCGTCAGAGCGGGACGACGCAGGTCGGCGTGCCGACCGGGATCTGCGCGACGGCTTCGCCGGGCATGCCCTCGGCGTCGAGCGGCAGCACGGCGACGGCGTCGGACATCTGGTTCGCCACCAGGACGAACCCGGGCACGCGAGCGAAGTGTCGCGGCCAGACGCCACCGCAGGACACCGACCCGACGACGGCGAGCCTGCCGTCACGCGCGTCGAGCACCACGAGCAGGTCACGCCCGCGCACCGCCACGTACACGCGGCCGGCCTCGTCGACCTCGATGTGGCTGAGCAGCGACTCCCCCACGGCACCGTCGAGCGTCGGCACGGCGGCGATCGTCACGAACGACCCGGAGTCGTCGCGGCGCAGGCGGTGCACACGCCCGTCGAGCTCACCGGCGACGAGCAGGTCACCGTCGACCCAGGCCATGTGCCTCGGGCCGGCGCCGGGGGTCACGTGGTGCACGCGGAGCGCCTCGATGGCGGGGACCCCGTCGGCCGACACCATGACGCGGAACTCGTGCAGGGCATCGCCGCCGAGGTCGGCGACGAGCACCGTGCCGTCCGAGGTGGCGATCGACTGGTGGGCGTGCGGGCCGTCCTGGCGGTCGTCGTCAGGACCCGTGGCGTCGGGCAGCACGGCGACCGCGACGGCCTCGGCCGGCACGGAGCGCTGGTCGGCGTCCCCGTGCAGCACCACGCCGTCGCTGGCGGTCACCGAGGCGGCGTGCGACTCGGCCGGGGCGAGGGAGATCGCCGTGACCGTACCGGAGACGTAGTTCGTGACGACGAGCGCGCCCGAGGGGTCGACCCGCACGTGGCACGGGGCGTCTCCGCCGGCGGGGGCGTCCCACAGGTGCTCGAGTGCGCCACCTTGCAGCCGGAAGGCCGACACGGCGCCGTCGTTCGTCTCGGAGACCGCGTAGACCCGATCACCCGAGACCGCCAGGAACGAGGGGTCGTCGAGGACCGCGACGGTCCGGGCTGCAGGGACGGCTCCGACCGGTCCGGCGTCGACCAGCGAGATGCCCGTGGCGTTCCCGCCGCCGGTCGCCGTGTACGACCCGATGAGCAGCGACGGCAGCTCGGCGCTCATTCGTCGCGGCCCGCGATGCGCTCGTGGTGGTGGATGACCTCGGCGACGATGAAGTTGAGGAACTTCTCGGCGAAGGCGGGGTCGAGGTGGGAGTCGGCGGCGAGCGACCGGAGCCGTGCGACCTGGATCCGTTCGCGGTCCGGATCGGCGGCCGGCATGCCCGACTCGGCCTTCAGGTGTCCCACGCGCTGCGTGTACTTGAAGCGTTCCGCGAGCATGTGGATCACGGCGGCGTCGATGTTGTCGATGCTCTGCCGGATGCTCCGCAGTTCGGCGACGGCGCTCGCGTCGGCCTCGGGCAGGGTGACGTCGTCGTTCATGGTCCGAGCCTACTGGCGGACGTGCAGCGGAACCCGGCCCGCTGCTGCGAGAATGTGCACATGTCGGTCCTGCTGGTGATCTCGGGTGTCTGTGCGGTCCTCGCGGGCCTCATCCACGTGTACATCTTCTTCCTCGAATCGGTCATCTGGACCAGTCCGCAAGCGCGCCGGATCTTCGGCATCGCTTCCGAGACCGAAGCCGTGGCGACCCGCTCGCTCGCCTTCAACCAGGGCTTCTACAACCTGTTCCTGGCGATCGGGGCGATCCTCGGCGTCGTGCTCGTGCTGGCCGGCAACACCGTGAGCGGCTGGACCCTCGTGGTGTTCTCGACCGCGAGCATGCTCGGTGCCGCGGTGATCCTGCTCGGCTCGGGTCGCAAGTACGTCAACTCCGCCTTCAAGCAGGGCACGCTCCCCCTGATCGCGCTGCTCTTCGCACTGCTGGGCTCCACCGTCGGGGTGTAGCCCAGAGCCTCCCCCTCCCCCGAACTGCGAAAGCGACAGGGTGCCACCGAACATCGGCGGCACCCTGTCGCTTTCGCGGTGCTGACCAGCGGTGCTGACCAGCGGAACCGGCCAGCAGCGAGACCAGCTCTAGCCGAGCTTCTCCTCGAACTGCGCGGGCAGCTTGTCGAGCGCCCACTCGATCGCGGCCGTGGTGCCCATCGAGAAGGCGGACGACACGTCCTTGTCGTCGAAGACGATCGAGTGTCCGGCCTCGACCGACGGCACCTTCTGGAACAGCTTGTTCGACGAGGCCTCCGACGCGTCGACGTAGATCGGCAGGATCAGCGTCAGGTCGGCGTCGAGCAGGTCGAGGTTCTCGTCGGACAGGTGCACGGAGAACTCCTTGCCGGCCTGCTCGTCGATGGCCTTCGGGATCTCGAAGCCGAGGTTCCGCATGAAGGTCGAACGGCTGTCGGTGGAGGCGTACGCCCCGAAGCCCTCGGAACTGTAGGCACCGACGACGGCCGTCTTGCCCTCGAAGTCCGGGTGCGCCTTGCGTGCTGCGGCGTAAGCGTCGTCGAGGCCGGAGAGCAGCTTCTTGCCCTCGGACTCCTTGCCGAGCGCCTTCGCGATCATGGTCGTCTGCTGCTCGGTCGACGCGAGGTAGTTCGCGCCGCCCTTCGGGATCGCCACGGTCGGCGCGATCGCGGAGAGCTTGTCGTACCGCTCCTTGTCGCCCGAGGACTTCACGTCGAGGATGACGTCGGGGTTCAGCTTGAGGATGTCCTCGTAGCTCGGCTCGAGCGTCTGGATGATCTTCGGGGACTTGTCGTACGCACCCTTGAGCCACGGACCGACACCGTCGCCGCCGAACGCGAGCCAGTCGCTCGCACCGACCGGCTGCACACCGAGCTCGAGCGCGGTCTCGGCGTCGCCCCACCCGAGCGCGACGACGCGCTTCGGTGCCGACTCGATGGTGGTGGTGCCGAGGCCGGTCGTGATCGAGACCGGGAACGCGGCGTCGGACGACCCCGACGACGCCGAGTCGGTCGAGGAGCCGGAGCCGGACGCGCAGCCGGCGAGGACGAGGGACGCTGCGACGACGGCGCCGGCTGCGGCGAGCACGCGTCGGAGACGCAAGGGAGAACGGTTCACGAAGGGTAGCCTAACCTAACGGGGTGCGCAGGAAAACGGCTGGCTAGGCTGGGTGACCGTGGCGTTCACCGATCCAGGCCGCACGCACCTCGCGGTGCTCGGCTCCCCCATCGCGCACTCGCTCTCGCCCACGCTCCACGCTGCGGCCTACGATGCGCTCGACCTGCCCTTCACCTACGGGAGGCACGAGGTCGCGTCCGGCGAGCTCGCCGCGTTCGTCGCGGGGCTGGGTCCGGAATGGCGTGGGCTGAGTCTCACGATGCCGCTCAAGCGCGAGGTCCTGCCGCTGCTCGACCGCACCACCCCGCTCGTCGACGAGCTCGGGGTCGCCAACACGGTCGCGTTCCGCCTCGAGGGCTCCACGATCGTCCGAGCCGGCGCCAACACCGACGTACAGGGCCTCGTCCGCCCGGTCGAGGCACTCGGACACCTGCCCGGCGAGGCCACGATCCTGGGCGGCGGAGCCACCGCGGCGAGCGCCCTGACCGCTGCCGTCCGGCTCGGGGCGTCGCTCGTCCGGGTGTTCGTCCGCGACACCGCGAAGACCCGCGCGCTGGTCGACCTGGCCGTCCGGCTCGGGGTGACGCTCGAGGTCCACCCCCTGACCGAACTCGCCGGCACCCACCACGGGTTCGTCCTCTCGACGCTGCCGGGTGGTGCCGCCGACCCGCTCGAGTTCCGTCCGTCGGGGCCGGACGCCGTGCTGTTCGACGTCGCCTACGAACCGTGGCCCACCGCGGTCGCCAGCCGCTGGACCGACTCAGGGGGTCGCGTGCTGAACGGCCTCGACATGCTCACCGAGCAGGCGATCGGGCAGATCCGGTTCTTCCTGACCGGTGACGAGGACGAGCTGCTCCCCGACGAGGCCGGGGTCCGCCGGGCGATGCGCACCGCGGTCGACCTGCCCGCCGTCATCGGCAGCTAGCCCCGGCGTCGACGACAACGACGACGACGTGGGTCAGGCGACCACGCCGTCCACGTAGAACCATCGCCCCTGCTCGCGGACGAAGTCGCTCGTCTCCTCGAGCGTGCCGCGCTCGTCGTCGGAACGCCACCACGCGCGGAACGTGACGGTGCCGTGGGAGTCGAACGGGCCTCCCGAGGTGGTCGCCAGCACGTCCAACCGGGTCCAGCGCTCGGACGGGTCCAACTCGAGACCCGCCGGACGGGTGCGCGGGTGCCAGGTGAGCAGCAGGTACTCCGGCAGGCCCAGCGCGAAGGCGCTGAAGCGGGAGCGCATGAGCCGTTCCGCGTTCGGCGCCACGGCCCCGGCGTGCAGGGGGCCGCAGCACTCCCCGTAGGGGTTGCCGCTCAGGCAGGGGCAGCGCGTCGTGTCGGTGACCACCGGCCGAACGCTAGTCGACGATGGACAGCGTGACGGTGATGTTGCCGCGGGTGGCGTTCGAGTACGGGCAGATCTCGTGTGCACGCTCGGCCAGTCGCTGGCGCTGCTCCTGCGGGGCGTTCGGGGCGTAGACGTCGAGCTCCACGGCGAGACCGAAGGCGCCGTTGCCGGTGCCGCCGATGCCGACCTCGGCGGAGACCTCGGCGCCGGTGGTGTCGACCTCGAGCTCCTTGCCGGCGGCGTGCAGGGCGCCGAGGAAGCACGCGGCGTACCCGGCGGCGAAGAGCTGCTCGGGGTTCGTGCCCTCGCCGCTGCCGCCCATCTCCTTGGGCGGGCGGGTGTCGAGGTCGAGCCGGTCGTCCTCGCTGCGGACGTGTCCGTCGCGGCCGCCTCCGGTGGCGTGGGCAGCGGCGGTGTAGACGATGTCGAGACTCATGGTCCGAGGTCACCGTGCTCGCCTGGACGAACCCTGAGCGGCAGCACCACGTCGCGGGTGCGGCGGCTCCGGGCGCAGGGCGCTCGGGCGTGTCCGGGTGGGGGCGGCGCGGGGCCGGCGGGGCGGCGTGTGCGAGCGCGACGCTTGGTGAGCAGAAGATGTCGAGTCCCCCGCCCGCACCCGACATCTTCTGCTCACGAACGAGAGCCCGGGCACCAAGCACACCCAGCGGGTAGACATGATGGGTGTTCACGCTCGGCTGGCAGGTCTTCCGCCGGCACGTCACGGACGTGCTGGATCCGGCACGCGTCCGTCGTGCTGCTCTGTGGTCTCGATTCGCGGCGATCGTCGCGCTGGTCGGCATGGCCGTCCTGGAGGCCCGGGTCGACTGGACGGGGACCACCCCGGTCCGCAGCGTGGTCGCGATGATGCTGCTGGCGCTCGGCGTCGGACTGCTCACCTTCGCGTGCATCCCGACGTGGCAGCCGCCGGACCCCTCGACCACGATCAACGGTCGGCAGGTGCGGCCCTCGTGGCAGCTCGCCGCGCGGGGTGCCACGCAGCTGTACGTGCAGCGCCGTCCGGTGCCGGTCCTGCCGGAGCACCGCGACATCGTCCGCACCGACACGGTCCTGCTGCGGCGGGGACTGATCGGCACGCTCGCCCGGACGGCACCGTTGCTCGGTTCGGCTCTCGTTGCTGTCCTCGGGGCGTTCGTCCTCGGGCTCGCCACCTGGTTCCACGTGCTCTGGATCGCGGGCTACGCAATCGGGCTGTCGGAGTACGTCGTCCGCCTCGGCCGCTCCGAACGAGCCCGCCTGGCCGCCGAGTCCCTCGAGCCCGCACCCGCACCCGAGACCCCCGCACGCCCCACTTCGTGAGCAGGAATGGTCGAGTCACTGTGGGGCACTCGACCATTCCTGCTCACGAAGCGTGAACGGCGCGCCCCGACGCGCACCACTGTCGGCGGCGACGGGCACACTGGGCGCATGTGTGGAAGGTTCGTCGTCTCCGACACCACGGCTGATCTGTTGCCCGAGCTCATGGGCGAGCTCGCCGCCCGGACCGAGCACGTCGACGAGGACACCGGCGAGGTGCACCCCGGTCTCGCCCCGAGCTGGAACGTCGCCCCGACCGACCCCGTGTACGCCGTCCGCCAGCGGCACGGCGAACGCGAGCTGCCGCAGATCAGCTGGGGCTTCGTGCCGAGCTGGGCGAAGGACTTCCAGAAGCAGCGCCCGAAGCCGATCAACGCCCGCATCGAGACGGTCGCGACGAGCGGCATGTTCAAGCGGGCCTTCGCCACGAACCGCTGCATCGTCCCGGCGCAGGGGTACTACGAGTGGGTGGTGCGCGAGGACGGCAAGGAACCCCACTTCGTGCACGAACCCGGCGGCGCCCTGGCGATGGCCGGCGTGGTCAGTGCCTGGCCCGACCCCACGAAGCCCGAGGGCGACCCGGACAAGTGGCGGCTGTCGCTCGCGATCATCACCCGTGACGCCCACGTCGCCCCGGGCGAGGTCCACGACCGCATGCCGGCGTTCCTGACGCCCGACGGCTACGACGACTGGCTCGGCGTCGACCTCCGGTCAGACGACCTGCTTGCCCTGCTCGACCACGAGTCGCTGGCGGTGGCCGCGGGCCTGGAGCAGTACGAGGTCTCCCGCACGGTGAACAGCGTGCGGAACGACGGACCGCAGCTCATCGAACCCGTCGCGTAGGCGGTCGCGCCCGGCGCGCGGACAGGAGGCCCGGATCACCGCAGCGGGTCTGCTGCGGTGATCCGGGCCTCCAGTCCGGCACCCTGTTACGGACGTGCGCTGCGGCGGATGCCCGGCGCGACGCGGACCGCGATCCGTCGTCGGGTCACCAGGAGCACGCCCGCCAGCATGAGCGCGAGTGCCGCGAGCCCGAGGCCGACCAGCCCGGTCACGCCCGTGAAGGCGAGCTCGGTGCCGTGCACGATCGCGGCGAGCCCGGTCGGGAACCGAACCGTGACGGTCGCGCTGACCGTCTGTCCCGCGCTGTCGGTGACCTCGTAACCGACGAACGTGGTTCCGGTGAAGCCTTCCTGCGGAGTGAAGACGACCCGGCCGTCGCGGATGGTCCACGTGCCCTGGTCGGCGACGACCACGCGGTCGGTCGGTGCGCCGGACTCGGGGTGGAGCAGGTGCAGCGTGCCCGGCTCGAAGGTGGCGCCGCCGGTGGCGGAGTCGTTGTCGAGCGGATCCACGACGACCCGGTGTCCGACGATCCCGGTGGCGGAGTCGTCGGTGGCGACCGCCGCGGCGACCACGGTCATGGTCGCGGTGGCGGTGGCCGTCTGCCCCGAGGCGTCCGTCACCGTGTAGGTGAAGGTGTCCGTGCCGGTGAAGCCGGCGGCCGGCGTGTAGACGTACGCGCCGTTCCGCTGGATCGTCACGGTGCCGTGGGCGGGCTTCCGGGCCGGGGCCGCCGTGAGGCCGGTGCCCTGGTCGTCGGCGAGCAGGCCGTGGCGGGCGTCGCGGGTGACGGGCGTGCCGGACACGGTGTGCCCGGAGTCGTCCGCCGCGGCGATGCCGACCGTGATCGTGACGGTGGCGTCGACCTGCTGCTCCATCGAGTCCTGCGCACGGTACGTGACGGTGTCGGTGCCCGAGAAGCCCTTCGCCGGGGTGTAGACGAACGTGCCGTCGGCGGCGATGGAGGCCGTGCCGTGACGGGCCTGACCCACCGCGACGACCGTCAGGGCCTCGCCGTGGTCGTTGCCGAGCACGCCGTGGCCGGCGACCCGGACCGTCTTGCCCGCCGTGGTCGTGGCCTTGTCGTCCTTCGCGGACGGGGCGACGTCGATGATGACGCGCGCGAACGCCGCGGTGCCGTCGGCGTCGTTGGCCGAGTAGGTGAACCAGTCACGGCCGGACCAGTTCGACGTGGGCGTGTAGACGTACGAGCCGTCCTTCTCGAGCGAGAGTGTGCCGTAGAACGGCTTCGTCTCCATGGCGGCCCAGAGCCCACGACCGGAGTCACCGACCAGCACGCCCTTGTCGGCGGTCATGCGCATGCTGCGGTTGGTCGACATGGTGTGCCAGTGGTCGACCGCGGCGACGCCGACGACGACCGTGACCGTCGCGGTCGAGGTCCGTCCGGCGCCGTCGGTCGCCGTGTACTCGAACGTGTCCGCGCCGGAGAAGCCCTTGGCCGGGGTGTAGACGAGCGCGCCGGGCTCGGTGCCCTCGGTCACGGCGCCGTGCTCGGCGCGGCCGTGCGCGGTGACGGCGAGACCGGTGCCGCGGTCGTTGCCGGTCAGGGTCGCGCCGCTGATCGGCAGCGCGGTGTTCGCCGCGGTGCGCAGGGCGTCGGCGACCGCGGTCGGCGTGACGGTCACGGTGACGGTCGCCGTCGCGGTGCCGCCGGTCGGGTCGGTCACCGTGTAGGTGAACGTGTCCGTGCCGGAGAACCCGTCGGCGGGCGCGTACGTGACCGAGCTGGCTCCGGTCGGGCCGGTTGCGCCGCCGCCGGTGCCGCCGGGCGTCGTGCTGCCCGTGATCGTCGCGGTGCCGTGGCCGGGCTTCGAGACCGCGGTGACGGCGAGCTTCGTGCCCGAGTCGTTGCCGGTGACGGCGACGTCGACCGGGGTCGCGGCGCTCGTCGTCGCGGTGTCCGCGGCGGCCTTCGGGGCGACGACGATCGTCACGGTGCCCGTGGTCGTCCCGCCGGAGCCGTCGGTGACCGTGTAGTCGAACCCGTCCGGGCCGGAGTAGCCCGGCTCGGGCTTGTACGTGTACGAGCCGTCCTCGTCGACCGTCACGTCACCGTGCGAGGGGTTCGTGTGGTCGGTGACCGCCAGGTCGGTGCCCTTCGCACCGTCGAGCAGTCCGGAGCCGACCGGCACGGTGGTGGTGGCGTCGGCCTCGGCCGAGGTCGACCCACCACCGGCGACCGGGGTGACGGTGACCGTCACGGTGCCGGTGTTCGTGGCGCCCGACGGGTCCGTCACCGTGTAGGTGACGGTGTCCGTGCCGGAGAAGCCGTCCTTCGGCGTGTACGTGATCGTGCCGTCGTCGTTGCGGGTCGCGGTGCCGTTCTTCCCGTCGGTGACGGACACGACCGTCAGGCCGGTGCCGTGGTCGTTGCCCGTCAGGGCGCCGGAGGTGACCGTGGTGCTGCCACCCGCCGCCACGGTGACGGTGTCGGGCTCCGTGCCGGGGCGGACCGTGACCGTCACGGTGCCGGTGGTGGTGCGGCCGGCGGGGTCCGTCGCCGTGTAGGTGAAGGTGTCCGTGCCCGAGAAGCCGTCCTTCGGCGTGTACGTGTACGAGCCGTTCGCGGCGAGCTCGACCGTGCCGTGTGCGGGCTGCTGGTCGACGGTCGCGGTCAGGCCGGTGCCCCGGTCGTTCGCGAGCACGCCGTCGCCCTTCGCGACGGTCAGCCTCGAGCCGGCGGTGGCGGTGGCGGTGTCGGCCGTGGCGCGGGGGCCGACGACGACCGTGACCGTGCCGGTGGTGGAGCGACCTGCTCCGTCGACCACCGTGTAGGTGAAGGTGTCCGTGCCCGAGAAGCCGTCGGCCGGGGTGTAGACGACGCGGCCGGTGGCACGGTCGAGGGTGACGGTGCCGCGGGCGGCGCCGGTCTCGCCGGTGCCGGTGCCGGTGCTGTTGCCGGTGCCGCTGCCGGTGCCGTTGCCGTTGCCCGCGGCCCCGCCTGCGGTCACGTCGGTCACGGTCAGCCCCGTGCCCCGGTCGTTGCCGGTCAGGGTGGCGGCGTCGATGGTCAGCGCCTGATCGGCCCGGGTCGACACCGTGTCGGCGGTGGCGACGGGTCGCACGGTGATCGTGACGGTCGCCGCACCGGTGGTGACACCGCTGCCGTCGGTCACCGTGTAGGTGAACGAGTCGGTGCCGGACGCTCCGGCGGTCGGCGTGTACTCGACCGAGCCGTCCGCAGCGACGACGGCCGTGCCGTGGGACGGACCGGTGACGATCGTGGTCTCGAGGTCCGAGCCACGGTCGTTGGCATGCACGTCGATCGTCACCGGGGTGCCGGCGTCCGTCGACGCGGTGTCGGCACCGATGGTCGGGTTGACCGTGATGGTGACGGTCGCGGTGCTCGGCGAGCCGGAGCCGTCGACCGCCGTGTACGTGAACGCGTCGGGGCCGGAGTACCCCTCGGCCGGCGTGTACGTGAACGTGCCGGTGGCCTTGTCGAGCGTCAGCGCACCGTGCGAGGGGGACGTGTTCGACGCCACGGTGAGCCCGGTGCCGGAGTCGTTGCCGAGCACGCCGGTCGCCCGGGTGCCCGCCGTGGCCGTGCCCCCCGCGGCGACCTTGACGGTGTCGTCCTGCGCGGCCGGGGCGACCTGCACGGTCACGGTGACGGTGTCGGTCCCGCCGCTGCCGTCGGTCACCGTGTACGTGAAGGAGTCGGTGCCGGAGAACCCGGCGGCCGGGGTGTACGAGTACGAGCCGTCCGGACGCACCGTCGCCGAACCGTGCGCGGGGGTGCTGTTGCCCGTGACCGTCAGGCCGGTGCCCAGGTCGTTGTCGAGCACGTTGCCGGTCGTCGATGACCCGGCCGTCGCGGTGACGCCATCGGCCGTCGCGGTCGGCAGGACGGTGAGCCGCACTGTCGCGGTGACGGTCGCGCCGGAGCCGTCCTTCGCGGTGTACGTGAACGAGTCCGGGCCGGAGTACCCCTTGTCGGCGCCGTAGGAGAACGACCCGTCGGGGCCGATCTTCACCAGTCCGTGCGACGGCTGGCCGTGGCCGGTGAGGGTCAGGTCCGACCCGCGGTCGTTCGTCAGGACGCCGTCGGCTGCGTTCACCTTGAGCACGGTGCCCGCGTGCACGCTGTAGGCGTCGTCGGAGCCCTTCGGTGCGACGGTGACGGTCACGGTGCTGGTCGAGGTCTGCCCCGACGAGTCCTTCGCCGTGTACTGGAACGTGTCCGAGCCGGAGAACCCACCGGCCGGGGTGTACGTGTACGAGCCGTCGGCGGCGACCGTGGCGGTGCCGTGTGCCGGCGTGGTGTTCGAGACGACGGACAGGCCGGTGCCGCTGTCGTTCGCGAGCACGCCCGAGGCGGCCGGCACCTTCAGCGTCGTGCCGGTGGGGGTCGTGGCGGTGTCGCTGCTGGTGGTGACGTGCGTGGCCTTCAGCGTGTTCGCGAAGGTGACCAGGACGTCGGTGCCGTCGGCGGTGGTGGCTGCCGGGAACGTGAACGTCCCCGTGGTGCCGGTGCCGCTGGCGACGACCGCGTCGCTGTTCAGGTTCACGGCCTTCCAGGTGGTCGTGTAGTTCGACGGGTCGGTGGTGCCCACCGCCGTCTGGCGGGCCGTGTAGGTCTTGTTCGGGGTCGACAGGACCGCGCCCGCCTTCTGGGGCTGGGTGCCGGCGGCCGTCCCGTTGGTGGTCGCCGTGTTGCCGGTCGAGACGCCGCCACCGGTCACCGCCAGACCGAACTGGTCGGACGGACTCCACCGCTGGTCGACGCTCGACTGCGCCGCCAGGGTGTTGGCGTAGTTGCAGGACGCCAGGTCGCTCGGCGAGTAGCCGTTCGCGATCGTGAACGTGCTGACCTGCGCGCCCGAACCCGGATCGATCTTGTACATGGTCGAGCCGACCGAGGCGAACAGGTAGCCGTCGGACGAGAACGCGATGCCGGGGCTGCCGCTCGTGCTCGCGTCGATCGGCAGGGTCGCGACCTTCGAGGTGGTCAGAGCCGTGGTGCCCGCGGTCGTCGGGACCGTCTCAGTATCGACACGACGGATCTCGTTGCCGGTGACGACGAACAGCAGCCCGCGGGTGCTGAACGCCATGTCACCGTTCTTGTTGGTGAGCAGGTTGCCGATGGTGCCGACCTGGCCGATCTTCGCGCCGGTCTTCGTGTCGTACGCACCGAGGTACGCGGGGTTCGCGCCGCTCGCGTAGTAGTAGATGCCGGTCGCCGGGTTGATCGCACCACGGAGCAGCTGGTGACTGCCGTTCGGGTCCGCGTCGGTCACGTCGGCGATCCGCGCATCGCTCACCGCGTTGTACCCGGTGATCGTGTTGCCGTTGTTGATCGACGCGTACGCCGCGACACCGTTGCGGGCGACCGCGAGGGCGTTGTCGCCCGGCGCCATGCTCGTGACGTTCGTGACGGCACCGGTGGTGGCGTCGATGGCGGCGAGCTGGTTCGCGGCGGTGTTGATGCCGTACAGCGTGTTCTGGTCGCAGGCCAGCGCGCCGGCTGCGGCGGCGGGGTCGGCCACGACGGCCTGGGTCAGACCGACGCCGGCGAGGAGCGCGGCGCCGAGCATGGCGACGGCGCGCAGGCCGGGACGGCTTCTGGGCACAGCGGTGCCCGGGTTTGAACGCTGCATGATCACTTTCGGGTCGAGACGATGCGGGCACCGAGACCGACCGGAGGATCAGGGAGAACGGTCGTTGGCGCCAGGTTGATCCTGGCAGTTCCTCGTGTTCGGATGGGGACAATCTGGGTCCCCAATAGGGGGGACCACTCGTTCAGGGGGTACGCGGCGGTCCGGCATGTCTCGGTCCGCCGTCGCGACCCGTTCGCGCCCCGGGCCCACGGAAGAACCCCCGCCGGCAGGCCGGCGGGGGTTCGAGGATCAGCGAGCGATCAGCAGTGGATCACGCGGTCGGACGGATCACGTCCGGCAGCAGCACGTGCAGGCGCTCGGACAGGCGCGCCTTCGCCTCGTCGAGCGAGCGGAAGTCCCCGACGTACTCACCGAAGGTGTCGGAGACGAAGAAGTGGGTGCCCTGACGGTCGACGGTGCCGCCGTAGTAGCCGCCGTAGTTCGCGACCCACAGGCCGGTGTCGGCCTGGGCCCACGAGATGCGGACGGGGGCTGCCTGCACGGGAGCCACGACCTGGGCCTCGATCTCGGCGATGACCTCGATCGTCTGGGTGTCCAGGGTCACCTCGGCCTGCTGGCGGTGGGCGACGGTCGTGCTCATGGTGCTGCTCCTTCGTGCTGTGCTGCGTACTGGGTGGTGCCGGTGGTTCCGGGTGGTGCGGGCGTCGCGATCGACGCCGGTGGAGCTGGTGTCCGTCGTCGTCACTCGACCGGCCGGATGACCGGCGGGAGCATGACGTGCAGCTGGTCCTCGAGCTTGGTCTGCGCCTCTTCGAGGGAGGAGAACTCGCCCACGACGAGCCCGAAGGTGTCGGAGGCCACGTAACGGTCGTCGCGCTTGTCGACGCTGCCGCCGAAGTACCCGCCGTAGCCGGCGATCCACTCGCCCTGGTCTTCCTGCACCCAGGTGACCTTGGCGCGCTTTGGACGCGAGGAGAGCGCTGCATCGGCCTCGAGGATCGCGATGGTGTCCACGGTGTCGGTGTCGAGGGTGACCTCGGCCTGCGTCGCGTTGTTCACGGTGATGCTCATGTCGCTCTCCTTCACGATCCGGGGTACATCTGCTGACACGAGAACGCTACGAGAAGTGCCGAGGGGATCGCCAGCCAGGCCCGTCGATTCACGGGTTCCGTCAATGCCATCCATCGGGCAGCCCCGGATTTCCGGGCAGGTGCGTCGCACTTCCGGGGTACAGCGCCAGGATCGGGGTACTCGTTTTCCGGATCGCCGGGATCGGGGGACGAGATGGTGCGGACACCTGCCTGGAGGCGGGACTCGCTAGCGTCGGCACGTGACCTCCGACAAGCCCCGTGTCGACGACCGCGCCCCGGCCACCTGGCGCAGCCGTCGGTTCGCGACGGGGCTGGCGATCGCCTACGGCGTCGCCCTGGCGCTCGTCGGGTTCTGGGGCTCCCCCGTCGACGCCGCAGGGGCCCCGTGGCTCACCCGTGTCCTCGCAGCCGCGCACCGTCACGGCCTGCCGGAGCGCATCGACTACGCCACCGTGGAGTCCCTGGCGAACGTGGTCTACTTCGTGCCGCTCGGCCTGCTCGTGGTGCTGCTCGCCGGTGCCCGCTGGTGGTGGGCCGCCATCGCCGCGGGGCTCGTCGTCAGCACGTGCATCGAGACCGGTCAGGCGCTGTTCCTGCCCGCCCGCACCGCGACCATCGACGACGTCGTCGCGAACGGCGTGGGAGCGCTCCTGGGGGCCGTGGTGGGTGTGCTGCTGCTCAGCCGTGCGGCCCGGCGTCGCTGAGGATGATCTCCGAACACGAAGAAGCCCCCGGAGCAGATGCTCCGGGGGCTTCGTTCAGTGTGTCGAGACTCAGACGGACTCGCGCTGGCGGCGGACCGAGCCGCGGACCAGCAGGAGGCCACCACCGAGGACGACTGCGCCGCCGGCGACCCAGAGGGCCAGGGCGGAGACGGTCGAACCCGTGAAGGCCAGCGTGCCGTCGGTGCCGTTGCCAGCACCGGCGCCAGCTGCGGGAACCGCAGCAGCGTCAGCCGGGGCGACGGTGAAGGCCGCGAAGCCGACGACGCCCGAGGTGGCGCCGGTGGCAGTCAGGTTGTAGGTGCCCGAGGCGCCCTGGGGGAACGTGACGTTGACGTCGAGCGAGCCATCCGAAGCGGCCGTGTAGGTCTTCGACACGGTCGTGGTCGGCAGCGCGCCGAGCGTGACCGCACCGGCACCGGTGACCTGGACGTTGACGGTCTCGTTGTCCTGGAACGCGCCCTCGGTGAAGTTCACCGAAGCGGTGCCACCGGCGACGGCGGAGCCGGAGACGGAGACGTCGGAGTCAGGCGTGTAACCGGCGGCGTTGGCGACGGCCGGAGTGGCGAGCAGTGCGGCGCCAGCCAGCACCACCGCTGCGATGAGCTTCTTCATGAATGGTTCCCCTAAAGATCTGATTTTCCAGACCCTGACACCCAGAGCCCGCTTCCTCGCCGGCCCGAACCCAGGCCATGGTTATGGCGGGTGTTATGGCGAAGTTCCCTCAATCTAGCGGGTTTTCACAGTGACGTGCCAGATTGTTCGGATTTTGGTCTCTGGTCGTCATGTGTTCACCGCGACCCCCTGAGCCCGGACAACTCTCGTGTCGACCTTTCTGCGGACACGGTCCGGGGAAACCCCTGTTCAACCCGCCAATCGTGGGCGAGCCCGTCGCCCTGAGTGCCGGATCAAGAGTCTTTGCGGTCAGACAGGCGAACGGCACGCCCCCCGGAGTGGGGGCGTGCCGTTCGCGCTGAACGGTTCTTTCGAGGGAGTGGGTGCTCGTCAGCCCGCCGCGAGCGGGTCCTCACACGAGAACGTCAGCGGCTGGGTCTTCGTGGAGCGGACGCCGGGGGTCGAGGTCGCGCTGACGGGCGCCCTGGCGAACTTCGCCTCGCCCAGGAACGCCACGCGGTACGTCAGGCTCTCGCCCGGCGCGAGCAGGGTCTGCAGCTGCGCGACAGGGTGCCCACCGTCGGTCGCGGTTTGCACCGGCGTCGTCTTGCCGTCTTTCGTGGCGCCGAGGAAGATCGCGTTCTCCGGTGCGTAGGCGGCGAGGAGCGTCTTGATCTTGCCCGGCTCCACACCGAAGTTCCCCCCACCGGTGACGTACTCGGGCAGGCTCGTCGCCGCGTCAGCCGGTGCCGTGTTCTTGATGGTGATCTGGACGACGGACGTGGGCCGTCCATCCTTCCGGCACACCGAGCTACCGACCGAGACACGCTTGTCGAGGTAGTAGTCCATCTTCGAGCCGGTGCCGTCATTGAGGTAGACGGCGAACTGGCGAGAGTCTGCAGTTGCGGTGGGGAGCTCCCCGGCCACGGGCGTGCCGCTGATCCGACGTTGCTCGGACTTGTCGGCGCTCCAGACTCGTAGGCGTCCCTCACCCGAGCTCTGCGTCAGCGCCGACACGAAGGTCTTCGCGTCGAACCCGCCGGACGACACCTTCTCGAAGACCGCACTGGCTGCGGAAGCGAAGAACGCGTCCTGCACCACCGGGTCCGGGTACTTCGCGTAGACGTCGCTCAGCAACAGCTTGACCGCGTTGTCGGCCGTCAGGGTGTCCCCGGTCGGCAGCTGCACCGGCCCGGTCGCCTTGAGGATGTAGCTCAACGTGACCGGGTCCATGGCCAGGACGCCGTCCGTCTGCTGCCCGAACTTCTGCTTCCACATCTCGCGCGCGAGCTTCGCAGACACGTCGAAACGCGGCGTGAGCGTGACGTCCTGCATGTACTCGCCGGTGATCTCGCCGTAGAGACCCCGCGTGTCCGCCGTCAGCGGCAGCACCGGCTGCTCGTACGGTCCGAACGACGATCCCGATGCCTGGTTCCCGAGGCTGATCGCCCCGTCCTTCGCCTGCAGGAGCGCCACGGCCCCTGGGATCCCGCCGCCGGCACGCAGCTCGGCGTTGTTCTGGAACAGCAGGACGTAGTTCCGATCGCCGTCGTGGCCGAGCATGGCCGGCGCGAGCTGCACGATGCGGTTCGCTGCGACCGCCTGCTCGGATGCTGACGACAACGCGTTCCGCAACTGAGCAACGGCGGTCGTCACCGGCGACAACGTGCCGCTGACGTCGATCCCCTCGGCGTCGCGGTGCGCGCTGGCGAGCGTCTTGGTCGCCTTGGCGACCGAAGGCTGCGCGTCCTCGATCGGCTGCAGGTCGATCTTGCCGTTCTTCGGGGCGAACGAGTCCGACCCGAGCTTCCCGACCACCCCTGCGACCGGTGTGACCGCGTTCTGCGCGACGTCGTCGACGATCACGGAGACGTCACGCACCGCGCGAAGGTTGGTCCCGAAGAACGGCACGTGCTGTGCTGCGCCCCACACCGGGTCACCTGTCAGTGAGCGCGCCGACGCAGCTTCGTCCTCGAGACGCGCCGCTGTCTTCTGAACCGCGGCAGGGTCACCACCGGTCAATTGTGACCGCAGCGTGTCCACGTCACCGACCGCGCGTTCCAGATGCCCCTTCGCGAGGTACGCACGGATCCCCACCCAGGCGACAGCGAGGATGAGCAGCAGGACAAGGGCGAGGACGCCCCACAGAACGATCCGGGCCCTGGACCCCCGGTGAACTGCAGTGCGTCGCGACTCGGGCGCGTCGGACATGAGGCGATCCTACGGTTCAGTGTGTCCGATACCCGTCACTGACGGACGGAATCCGCGTGTTCCCGGTACCAGTCGATGGTGCTGCGGAGCCCGTCTTCGAGGCCGATCTGTGCCGTCCAGCCCGCATCCGCCAACTTCGACACGTCGAGCAGTTTCTGCGGCGTACCGTCCGGCTTGGTCGTGTCCCAGATCGTCTCGCCTTCGAAGCCGACGATCTTGCCGATCGTCTCCGCGATCTCCTTGATCGTGACGTCCGATCCCGTCCCGACGTTGACCTGGTCAGGACCGTCGTAGTGCTCCATCAGGTGGAACACCGCAGCCGCCATGTCGTCGACGTGCAGGAACTCGCGACGCGGTGAACCGGTCCCCCAGTTCTCCACGCTCGACGCCCCGCTGCGAGCTGCTTCGTCGTACCGGCGGATCAGGGCCGGCAGGACGTGGGAACCGGTCGGCGAGAAGTTGTCGCCCGGGCCGTAGAGGTTGGTCGGCATCGCCGAGATCCACGGACGGCCGAACTGCCGACGGACGGCCTGCACCTGCAGGATGCCGGCGATCTTTGCGATGGCGTAGGCGTCGTTCGTCGGCTCGAGGTGGCCCGTGAGTAGTGCGTCCTCGTGGATGGGCTGCTCGGCCATCTTCGGGTAGATGCAGGACGAGCCGAGGAAGACGAGCCGTTCGACACCGTGCTCCACCGCGGCGTCCATCACGTTGACCTGGATCTGCAGATTCTCGCTGAGGAAGTCGTGCGGGTAGGTGTTGTTCGCCATGATCCCGCCCACCTTGGCGGCGGCGAGTACGACGTGCTTCGGCTGCTGGTCAGCGAAGAAGGCGAAGACCGCGCCGCGGTCCTTCAGGTCGAGCTCGGACGAGGTCCGCCCGACCACGTCGGTGAAGCCCTCCGACTCGAGCTTGCGCCACACCGCCGAACCCACCAGGCCTCGGTGTCCCGCGACGTAGACGCGGTCAGCTCGATCGATCGGACCGGGGGTGAAGTCGGTCGTGGTCATCAGGAACCCCAGCTCTCGAGACGGACGGTGTCGATCCAGGGACGGCCCTCGTGCTCGAGGGCGGAGATGTCGGCGTCGACCATGATCCTTGCCAGCTCGGCGGTGTCGACCGTCGCTTCCCAGCCGAGCTTCTCCTTGGCCTTCGAGGCGTCGCCGACGAGGGCATCCACCTCGCTCGGTCGCAGGTAGCGCTCGTCGAAGCGCACGTGGTCTTCCCAGTTCAGCCCGGCGTGCGAGAACGCGGTGACGAGGAAGTCCTTGACCGTGAAGTCGCCACCGGTTGCCAGGACGAAGTCATCGGGCTCGTCGGCCTGCAGCATCCGCCACATGCCCTCGACGTACTCGGCGGCGTAGCCCCAGTCTCGGACGGAGTCGAGATTGCCCAGGTACACGTGATCCTCGAGGCCAGCCTTGATCCGAGCCACCGCGCGGGTGATCTTGCGGGTGACGAACGTCTCGCCGCGACGCGGCGACTCGTGGTTGAACAGGATGCCGTTCACCGCGAACATGCCGTAGGCCTCACGGTAGTTCCGCGTCACCCAGTAGCTGTAGACCTTCGCGGCGCCGTACGGAGAACGCGGCCAGAACGGCGTCTCTTCGTTCTGCGGCGGCGGGGTGGCCCCGAACATCTCAGAGGAGGACGCCTGGTAGAAGCGCGTGTGGATCCCGGATACCCGGACCGCCTCGAGCATGCGCATCGTGCCCACACCCGTGACGTCGCCGGTGTGCTCCGGCTCGTCGAACGACACCCGCACGTGCGATTGGGCCGCGAGGTTGTAGACCTCGTCGGGCTTCAGCTCACTGAGGAGGCTGACGAGCCGCGCGCCGTCGCCGAGGTCTCCGTAGTGCAGGAAGAGCTTGGCATCGGGGTTGTGCGGGTCCACGTACAGGTGGTCGATCCGCGACGTGTTGAACGTGGACGCACGACGGATGAGTCCGTGGACCTCGTACCCCTTACGAAGGAGCAGCTCGGCCAGGTACGAGCCGTCCTGTCCGGTGATGCCCGTGATGAGCGCGCGCTTGGTCAACCAGTCCCCGATTCCCTTGTGCCAGACGGACGGCGACCATCTGCCAGCGTCGTCAATAGCTGAGTAAACGTATCGAATGAAGCGCGCGGAGTGAGACGCATTGCTCGGAACCGCCGTCCACTCGCTCCCATCGCCCGGGCTTGCTCCGGATCCGAGGCCAGCGACAGAGCCGCATCGAGCAAGGCCTGTGGGTCGCCGGCAGGAACGACCGGGCCCGCTCCGGCCAGCAGCACTTCACTTTCCGTGACGCTACCCGGGTCGGTCGCCGCAATCACGGGCAGCCCGGTGGTGAAGTACGACGTGAGCTTGCTCGGGACCGCCATGCCAACCACGCCGCTTCGCTCATTCACCAGAAGCGCGTCAGCTGCGCTCAGAGCACCCCGGAACTCATCGTCGGACAGAGACCCGATCATCGTTATCGCCGGAACATCAGCAGCAAGCTCCGCCAATCGCGTGCGCTGGTTACCGTCGCCCACGAGCACGAATCGGACCCGGCTCCCTGCCGAGGCAGCAAGGCGAGCCGCGTCCACGACGTTCTCAAGCCCCTGCTTGACGCCCATGTTACCGGCGTGAAGCACGACAAAATCGTCCTCCGCCCACCCCAGCTTGGCTCGGACGACAGCGCGGTCGACCGGCGCCGAGGGACCAAGATGCGACCAGTTCCGCACGACTGTCACCGACGAGCCATCCACTCCCAGGTCATCGACCACAGTGTCACGGAACCGCTCATGAATCACGACAACGCCGTCCGCGGCCCGCAGGCACCAAGCCTCAAGCTTGGCAATGAGGCGCTGTGCCACTCTCGCCCTATCATCACCGAGCTCACGAAGTCCGAGCGAGTAAAGGTCTTGCACCCAGATGACCACGGGCGTCCGACTCAGGAGCCTCAACTTCACCAGCGCAACCGCAGTCGAAATCAACGCGGGCGAGACGAGCACGACCGCATCCGGCCGCCCGAATCGAGTTCCTGCAGCCGCTAGGCCGAAAGTGAGCTCTGACCAGGCGCGCGCCAGGCCGCCGGGCCTGGCAGGCAGCTTGTGCCGTCGCCGAACTACCCTGACGCCGTCTTCATCAAGCACCTCCGAGCGCACCGGGAATCCGTTGTGAAACGACCACTGCGGGTAGTGCGGGAACGACGAGATCACACGGACTCTGAGACCGCGGCTCGCCAGCTCCCTGGCGAGCCCTGCTGAGTAGGGAGCTATGCCAGTACTTTCCGGTGCGTAGTTGAGGCCAACGAGCAGGACCGAGTAACGGCTTTTCACGCTAAAATAATAACAGTCGCAATCGGTTGGGGCGGGCACGCCGCTGGAGAAAACCGCGGCCAGGTCTCTCCCTGACAGGCCTCGATGACCGCTGAGGATGCCAAACCACAATCGCGGAACCCGCCCAGCGTGCCGCCCGGGACACACCGCATATGCTGGCCGTGTCTGCAACTTGCGGGCGTCCGACAGTCCCCGGCCAACGAACAGGGTTTCCTCGTGCCGATCGAACCGCCAGTCATCAACCTTGCTAGCGCACCAGGCGAACGCGCGGCGTGGACACGCCCGCGGGCGACCGTCTACGCGTGGGCGATCGTGGAAATACTCCTTGTCCGCAACGCGTGGCAGATCTCATCCAGGGTGCGCGTATGGGCGCTTCGCAGGTTCGGCGCCAACATCGGCGCGGGCGTAGTCTTCCGGCCAGGCACTCGGGTCAAGTTCCCCTGGAACTTGACCGTCGGTCCTCGTTGCTGGATAGGCGAAGGAGTCTGGTTCCACAATCAGGCTCCGATCGTCGTCGGAAATGACGTCGTTATCTCGCAAGAAACCATGCTTACCACCGGGAGCCACCGCCACCGTCTAGATATGGGGCTAGTCACCGCGCCTATCGCCATACACGACGGAGCTTGGATTACTTCACGATGCGTGGTGGTCGGCGGGGTGACCGTTGGTCGCTCGTCACTCGTTACTCCCATGACCGTCGTGAATCAGGATGTTGCAGTGAACACTGTCGTGTCAGGCCAGAGGCTAACCGTTATCGGTCAGCGATTCCCTGACCACCAATGAGAATTCTTCAGATAGTAACATACGCGTCTGTCGACGGAGCCTTTGGCGGCCCATTGGCAGTCGCGGTAGCGCAGTCCGTGGAACTCGCGCGCCTGGGACATGAAGTCGAATTGATCGCAGGCTGGGACGGCAGAGCCCTCATCGAGGCGCCCGGCGTCCGGCTACGGCTATTCCCCGTCCGCCGGATACTACCTTCAGGCTTCAGCGGGCTCTGGTCCTGGAGACTCCAGAAATTCGTAGCCGCCAGCGCAGGCGCCTTCGATGTGGTTCATGTTCATCTCGGGCGGGACCTAATCACCGCGCCCGTTGCCTGGCGAGCAGTCCGACTCCACGTAACGACGGTCTTGCAGACACACGGAATGGTGATGCCCGATGCTCGCATCCAGTCACGCATCTTCGATTCGATTTGGACGAAACCCCTCCTCCGAAAAGCGCATGCTGTGTTGCATCTGACCGAAGATGAGAGGCTCGGTTTAACACAACTCGTCGGCCCACTGCGATCACTTCCTATTTCCAATGGAGTGCCGGTCCCCAACGAGGCGATTGACAGCAACAGGTCCAATCCGGACGTCTTGTTCCTCGCGCGCCTTCACCCCCGGAAGCGTGTGCTTGACTTCGCCAAGGCCGCACTCCTTCTGGCCGCAAAATACCCAGCTGCAAGATTCAGCATCGTGGGGCCGGACGAAGGGGAACTTAAACAGCTAGAGCAATTCATCGTAGACCATGGCCTGCATGAACAAGTGATATACGAAGGGACGCTACCCCCGGGAGCTTCCCTCGAGCGGTTCGCAAGATCCTCGATCTACGTTCTGCCGAGCGTAGGTGAAGTCGTTCCCATGTCACTACTGGAAGCAATGTCGGTGGGGACGCCCTGCGTGATCACGGACGATAACGGTCTGGCTTCCGCAATCGAGGAAGCTAACGCCGGCATCATCACGAACGCCAATCCTGCCTCCTTGGCATCGGCGATCGGCGATCTACTCTCGAACGACGGACGACGTAGGGCCGCGGGCCAAGCCGCAAGAGCGCTAGTAACGAACGCGTACAGCGTAGCCGCGGTAGCACGCCGCCTCGAATCGATCTATAACGGCATCGACCGCTGATCCAGTCTGGACGATCGGACGCCCGCACCCGGCGAAACCTTTCGACGGCTGATGAAGGCAGCGAACACGAGCATTGCCGCGAGATTCGCCATCGCTTGCAAAAGCGATCCTCTGCACAGAATAAGAAAATAGAACGGCAACACCGACCCAATTACCGTACTGGGAAGACCCGACATGAGACGCGCGTTAGCATTCGAATCAAGCCGGCGCAAAAGCACACCAAGCACGGCCATTCCAAGCACCAAGGCCACCCACCCACCGTTGATGAATAGTTCCGACCACAGCGGCGCCGACAAATTGGTGAAGTCGTAGTTCTTATAATTTGCCACCAGGGTTCCGGTATCCACAGGCTTACTCACCCAAACGGACCTCGGTACCCAGAATAGTAAGACACCAAGGGCCTGGTTGCCATTCGTCGTTCCGAACGCGTCGACATATGCCACAGTGTTGACGACCTGACCGAACGCGTCGAAGTCGCCGCCCTTCAGGGACGTCAGCACGTTCGAAACAGGCGCTGTGGTCGTTGCATGGCGGAAGAAGTCAGCTATGGGGAAGATAAAGACCAAACCTGCAATCGCGGACAGCGAGAACCAACGAAACCGGCGCAAAGACTCGGTTGCGCCTGTGGCTGCGAGCAGCCCCAGCAAGATGGTTCCCACCACGTAACGAGCGCTACTAATCGGATTCACACAAATGACGCAAATCATCACCGATAGAATCGCCGGGACGTAAGAAACTGCACGGTGCGCTGCTCGCTCCTGCCTTAGGAATAGCAGCTGCCCAGCCGCCGCAACGAAGGTAGCCATGTTAACAGCGGCCACAACGACTGAGCTTGTGGTGGATTCGCCGAAGACACTCTGAGCTTGGGCCAATGAATCTCGAGAACTGAACAGAGGTCCAATGCCGACGAGGGAGATGTAGCAAAGTGCCCCAATTCCCGCCACAAACGTCAGCGCATGAACCTTCCCCTTCGAGACTTCACGGATCAATGGTGCGTCCGCGTTCGACCGCGCGAGCGGAAGGAGCGTCCCAAGCAGGAACGCGAGACATCCGAACGAGACAACGAGGAAAGCAACCCAGTCCTTGGAGTGGTCGAGACCGGGCGTAGTCCCCGGGTCAGCTTCGGTCCTGAGTTGCACTATAGGTGCCAGTCCAAAGAAGACGTAGACAAACAACCAGAAGACCATCTCGAACAGATACCTCAGCCCAACGAGCATAAGCCACCCAAAGCGCAGTCCAGACAGTATCGCCACGAGTAGAGCTCCCACCCAGGATGCGTGGCCGCCGCTAGGCGTCGCCAAAACGAACGATAGCGGAAGTATCCCAGCCAACATCACCCCCGCCACCGACCCGAAAAGTGGCGCAGGCAGGGAAACGTACGCTAGCCCCCGGCGCATCAATAACCCCCCGGTCGGTAGAATCGTAACCTGACTCCAGCGAGCAGTGCTCCAAGGAGCATGACCCCTACCGACCGCCCACGCCTGAGAACCAGCACCGTGATTCCCTCATTCAGCATGACCCGCCGCCAACGCCACGCTCTGAAGAGCGGTAGAGCTACTCGCGGAACCTTCGCGCGTTGATCCGTCAGACTGAATCGGTCTTGGACCAGAATCGGCTGGGTTCCTGAAGCGATCGCCCGGACGTAGTCGTCCTCTGTCTCCGCAAAGACGAAAACCTTATTTGGATTCGCCGTACGATCTAGCCCGCGCCGGACTTCCGCTATTTTCTCGGCTGAACCGAACATAACCGCTATTACTTGCCTCTGCCTTTTCACACCCATCGCCCCCGCCAGGCTTCAATGGAGGCATTCGGCATCGATAATACCTGCGCTCCTCCCTCGAGCAGAAGCTCTTCCAACATACGCAGGTCGTGCCGCGACGGTGCCACTAAGCCAATGGACCGACTTATCTCCCTGGCCCGATTATCGATACTCAGGGGCAGACTCGCTCGTCCCAGCTGCATCGCCCTGACGCCAGCGTGCAGGCGTAGACCGATGTAGCTAACCGAGGCGTCGGCCAGCATCGCAGCGTCAAAGGCCTCTAGCGTCGGTTCTAGAACTAGCGCATTGGGACGGAGTGAACGCAAGTACGCTTCATCCCCAGGGCCTTGCGGCCAGAACGAAATGCTGGAGAACATGCTTTCGAGGAGCCTGATGAGTCGCTCATCCGCCAGCGGGTCCTGGTTGTAGTCGGTGAGCGTCACGACCACTGACTTCCCAGCGGATGGTAGCACTTGACGCTCAATACCCCAAAGAGTGGGGCAAGAAAGGTGTACTGCCGCGACACCCGCCCGCTGAAGGCGGCGAGCCGAATAGATGTCCCGAACCGCCCAGGGCGCACTTGACGCGAGCGTACGCATCCATCGTGCCGTGACCAAGTCAATTCCCGTACGTTGATACTGCCACCAGCCCACGCCAAACATCGTAAGTTTGCCTGTGGCTAGCGAAATATCGTCACGAGACCAATGCCAGGGTGAGCGAAAGTACGCATGATCGGATAAGAGATTAGTCCCGCAGACCAATACTTCCTGGGCAGAACGAAGCACAGTGCGTTGCTCAGCATTCAAATCTCCGTGCAATGGAACCGTTACCACTTCTACGCCCGCTGCACGAATCGGATCGATGAGTTCATGTCTGACCGAGTTCGAGATCACCAAGTCTCCCAGATTGGTGGTCCTGGCGCCAGGGTCTACAAAAGCAATCATTTACCGGCCCCTCGTAGAGTTTCGCTCAGTTGACTGTATTCGACGACAAACCTCTTCTCAATCGAAGCCCAGTTACCCTCCTTGGCAACCCACCGTGCGGCTCTTCTCCCGAGATCAGCGTTCGTATCGACGCATGCGATTATCGACTCAGCATTCACGTCCGGATTCTCGAAGTCGACAATACGGAACACATCTACTTGCTCAAGTTCAACCGACGCGTGAATGGTTGAGGACACAAGGGCCGGAACGCCAGCACTGAGCATCTCAAGGAGAGTAATACTGCACGATTCCCAACGAGATGGGTGTATGTATGCCCTAGCCTGTGCCAGCAGTTGAGCCTTCCGCTGGCCCGAGGCGTGTCGTTCGATGCTAACGCTCTCGGTTAATCCGAGTTCGCGGATCAAGGCGCCCACTACCCTCTTCCCATCCTGGAAGTCCGGCCCGACAAGCTTCAGATGCGGACGGGGAGTGGGAAGGCGAGACCAGAACTGAAGGAGGTTGTCCAGTCCTTTGTGGAAGGGGTCAAAGCGTCCCAAGTATAAGAAGAAGTCGCCCGACCCTCGCCAAGACGGCGACGAGTCGGGGGCACCATTTGGCAGAGTGATGAAGTGTCTCACCTTGGGCTCCATGCGTCGAACCACGGCTTGCTCCCCAGGGTAGAAGACGTGAACCGCGGCAGCGTGGCGGATTACTAATCTCTCTGCTTGGTGCCGCAATCCGAAACGGTCTCTTTGATTGGAAACAATCCCTTGCTCGTAGACGCCGTGTGGCATTACTACGTAGTGGGCCCCACTCATTCTCGTGATCAGCGCAGCGGCAAGGTTACTCAGAACCCATCCCTCGTGTATCACTAGGATGTCACCTCTTCTCAACCTGCCGATCAGGCCGATCGGAAGCCAAGATCGTCTATCCCGACCTAAATGTGAAATCGTCTTCACGCGATCTGCGTCGGCGTCGATCCCAAGCACACCTGCGGAAAGGATTTGCGCGTGGGGGTCGATTCGCTTGCTCGCATCTAGCCAGTGGTCTACGGCGTCCGTCACGCCGGACGCATGCGCTAGGTAGCGGGCGTAATAGTGGAATAGTCGATTAGACGCAGGCTTCCGTCGCTTATCGAGAGTCAATTTATCCCTTTCGAACCGATTTGTCTGCCTGAGCGCCACGGAGACCCACCAGAAGACCAAATCCGAGAAGTATGGCTTGAAGGACGAAGGCGATGCTGAGGCCGACCGCCGCCCCGGTTGCTCCATACATGCTCGCGCCCACGGCCACTCCTGAGAGAGCAATGAGGGACGTAAGCGTAGAGACGGTCGCGACATAACGCTCTTTGTTGATGCCTTGCAGCACGGCCTCAACGAGCGCGCTGGCAGACGCGAATACGAGCCCGATCAGGATGATCTGGATGCTGGCAATCGATCCCTTGTACGCATCGCCCAGGGCGATTGGCAGTAGCGCTGGCACCAGCAACGCTATCAAGCCGTACGCCAGCGAAGAGAGCACGATGACAGCTCCGATTGCACGCACCAGCCGAATCAGGTCCGATCCTGATCTTCTGCTGGCCGCTGGCAAGAGAAGAGACGCGAGCGACGTGGCGAAGAGGCGGAGAGGGCCTGTCAGTCGGCTGGCCGCACCGTAGAGTCCGGCCTGAGTGGCGCCTGCCAACAACGCGGTGATTGCGGTATCGGCATTACGAGCCTGCGACGAAACAGAGCTGAGCCAAAAGGGCCACGACTGGCCGAGGGCGCTTCGGAGCCGAAGCTCCCCCGGGGAAGGTAGCCGCTTTTTCACAAAGTACTTGGCGAACACGTTGGATGCGACCGCTGCGACTGCAGAGCCGATCGAGAATGCGAGCAAGGGCTGAACCCCGCCCAGAGAAATTAATATGCCAAAAGTGATGAGATTGAGCGTTCTGCGGGCCACCAGATTGCACATATTAACCCAGACGTCGCCGTCGGCGAGTGCAACACCTAACCAGGCGTCCGCATTCCGCTCGGCCGCTGCCCAGAGCGAAAGAGGCAGCAGGAAGAAGTACCGGTCATCGACCAAAAAACCCAGTACAACAGTCACCACAAGCATGGCCACTGCCATCGCCAGCGAAAGTCGGCTGTTGAGATGAAGCAGAGTCGTGACCTGCCCATCTCCGGCATCCCGCGAACGCCGCTTCACAGCCAGCGAGGGCAGCCCTAGATCAAATGCCGTCTGAACCACCGTTGCAATACCGTACGGCGCTGCAAAAAAGCCAAACTCCGCCGGTGAAACCGTCCGGGCAAGTAGGAGCATCAACGCCGCTTGCAGTAGAGCAGCAGCGACACGCCCCGAAAGCACCCACACGAATTGGGATCGGAGCGGACGACGAGTAGCGTTCATCTAATCGTCGGCCTCCGGTACCGGGCGGGGAGATCGCGCCACGCATCGATCAGAACGCTGGTCAATATGCTCCGCCCGCATAGGTCACGGCGCGAAGGGTTCTCCAAAGGATTACCGTGTCCCCCACCATTGACCAGTTCTCCACGTAGTACAGATCAAGCCGCACGGAATCCTCCCATGACAGGTCGGATCGACCGCTCACCTGCCACAATCCGGTCATTCCGGGCTTGACGAGGAACCGACGGTGGACACGTGTGTCGTAGCGAGCGACCTCACGCGCCAACGGCGGCCGGGGTCCGACGAGCGACATGCTGCCGGCCAGGACGTTGAACAGCTGCGGCACTTCATCGAGGCTGTAGCGGCGCATAAACCCGCCGACCCGGGTGACCCGTGGGTCGTTCCGCATCTTGAACAGGACGTCGTTGCCCTCGGCCCGGTCGAGCGCGCTGAGCTCCTGCAGCCGTTGCTCGGCGTCGACGACCATCGAGCGGAACTTGATCATCCGGAACGTGGTGCCGTTCAGGCCGACGCGCTCCTGTCTGAAGAAGACCGGACCGGTCGAGGTGGTCGTCACCAGCACGGCGAGCACGAGCAGCAGCGGCGACAGGACGACGACGAGCAGCGCCGCGCCGACCAGGTCGAAGGCGCGCTTCGTGTAGAGCTTGCGCCCCGAGTACGTCGGCGTCTCGACGTGGATGAGCGGCAGGCCCTGCACCGGCCGGGTGTGGATGCGGGGACCACCGATGTCGGTCAGGCTCGGCGCGACCACCAGGTGCTGCCTGCCCGGCTCGAGCGACCAGCTGAGCTCGCGGACGCGCTCCGGCGGCAGGTCGTCGGAGCTGGTGATCACGACGGTGTCGGCGCCGGTCTCGCGCAGCGCGGAGCCGACGTCGTCGAAGCCGCCGTGGCTCTGGATGGTCGACCCCGTCAGCAGACCTCGGTGGTTCGTCGACACGACCGCCCCGACCACGCGGTAGCCGGCTTCCGGGGAGCGAGCGAGTTCGCGGCCGATGTGCAGCACGCTGGCCGGGGAGCCGACGAGCAGCACGGTCGCCGAGTACGCGCCCTGCTGACGCTGTGCCACGAGCCACTGGCGCCAGATCCACCGCGACAGCAGGAGGACGAGGATCCCGATCGGGAACGCGATGAGCACGTAGCCGCGGGCCAGGTCGACGTGCAGCAGGAACGCCGCGATCGCGAGCAGGCCGAACACCCGGACGCTGGAGTCCGCGACCAGGCGGTACTCGGTGCTGCCGACGCCGATCACCCGGGCACCCCGGGTGTCGTACAGGGCGAGCGCGCTCATCCACACGACGATCACGACGATGGAGATGGCGAAGTAGCTCAGTCGCAGGTCGGCGGTGTTGGTCGCCAGGTTCGACTTGAGTCCGAGCCAGGCGATCTGCACACCGAAGACGACCCAGATCAGGGCCAGCAGATCGGTGAAGAGCACACGGCGCGAGTACGTGCGGCTCCACTCGTCGGTGGCGCCGACGGCGCGCGGTGCGCGGAGCGCATCCGCCGTCACGAGGACGACCCGGTCACCACGTCGCGCCACCATCCGACGACACCCGCACGGTCGTGCCGTCCCACAGCCACACGTCCTGGCCAGCACGGTCGATGGTGACGGTGTTGTCCGTGTCCGCGCCGTCGGCACAGCCGATCGGCGTGGTGGACGACGAGGGCGTCACGTCCGACGCGGACATGGTCTCGATCTGCACGCCGTCGCACGCTGCCGCGCCGACGCGGGCGAGCGTGTAGTTGCCACCGTCGACGCCGATCGAACGGACGCCGCCCATCGGCACGTCGACCCACGCGGCGTCGCCGGTGCGCCACTCAAGCTGGCCGTCGCAGATGACGACCGCGGTCTTCTCGCCCTGGAACGCGTCGATCGGGTCGCCGCACGGCGCCTGCTCCGTCCCGCTCGCGAGCACGACACCGTCGGTGCTGATGCCGGCGCCAGCGGCGCCGGGCGCCGCGGCTTCCCACGTCACGCCGGCGTCGGTGCTGGTCCGCGCGGTCGCGGTGCAGTCGTCGCCGACGCCCGCCAGGACCGAGAGCTCCGCGCTGGAGGCCCGGATCGCCATGAGCGATCCGACATCCGTCCCGAGTCCCACCGGAACCCACGTCGCTCCGCCGTCCACGGAGTGTTCCAGCACCGGCCGCGGGCCGCCGCACGACCCACCGGACGCGCGCCACGCCTCCTGGCCGTCGACCGCTGCCAACAGGCGGCGACCCTGCTGCTTGGTCGCAGTGGCGTCTGCGTCAGCGGACGCACTCGCCCGCGGCGTCTCGCTCGTGTCGGGTGAGCCGGTGAAGGTGGGGATCGGACCGGCTGGGCCGTTCTCCTCCGGTGCCGTGCGACCGAGGGCGAGCGCGACGAGCACGACGTCGATGACGATCAGCGCCACCACCACGACGGCCACGGTGATCAGCGTGGTCTTCGGCAGTGCACGACCGAGGCTTCGGGTCCCCCGGCGAGTGTCCATGTCCCTCGACTCCGTTCAGCGTCCTGCTCGGCGCAAGACGCCCAGCTTCTTGCCGGTGCGCTTCGGCGGGCGCGTCGACGTGGTCACGGTGTTGTCGTCCTCGTCGTGGCCGTAGCTGTACCCGTAGCCGTAGCGGCCGTAGCCGTACGCACCCGGGCCCTTGACGGGCATCTTCGTGATGACGAAGCCGGAGATCGGGGCGCCGACGTTCTCGAGGGTCGCGACGGCCGCGGCGAGCTGGCCCTTCAGCGTCTGCCCCGAGGCGACCGCGACGATCGCGCCGGAGGCCTTCTTGGCCAGGATCGCCGCGTCGGTGACGGGCAGCAGCGGCGGGGCGTCGAACAGGACGTAGTCGAACTGCTGCTCGAGCAGGTCGATCAGGTCCTGCATGGCCCTCGAGCCGAGCAGCTCGGACGGGTTGGGCGGGATCTGACCGGCGGGCAGGACGACGAGCTTGCCGCGTCCCCACGGGTGGGCCACGTCCTCCAGGTCGGCGCGGCCGATGAGCACGTCGGTCAGGCCGGCGTTGCCTTCGACGTCCATGTACTCGGCGACGCGAGGGCGGCGCAGGTCGGCGTCGATCAGGATGACGCGGAACCCGGCGCTGTCCAGGGCGATCGCCAGGTTCGCGACGGTGGTGCTCTTGCCCTCGGACTGCATCGACGACGTCATGACGAAGGTTCGTGCACCGGTGCCGATGTCCAGGAACTGCAGGTTGGTGCGGAGCGTGCGGAACGACTCGGCGCGGGGGCTCCGCGGGTCGACCTGCACGATCAGCGGGCGTTCGGCGGCCTTCGCGTCGTAGGCGATCCCGCCGACGACGGGCTTGTCGCTGATCTTCTCGACATCGAGTTCGGTGCGGATCCGGTTGTCCAGGGTCTGGCGCAGCACGGCGATCCCGATGCCCAGGGCGAGCCCGACGAGCAACCCGAGCGCGACGTTGACGGGCACGTTCGGGCTGACCGGGACGCTCGGCACGTCGGCCTGCTTGACGCGGGTGAGCTTGACGGTGCTCTTGCCGCTCGCGTCGGTGGCCTCGATGTCCTGCACGACGTTGGTCAGGCTCTGCGAGGTCGCATTGGCGATGTTCGCGGCCTGCACCGGGTCGGTGCCCTCGACCGAGATCGCGATGAGGGTCGTGCTCGTCGGCGCCGTCGCCGACACCATCGTCGCGAGCTGGTCCGCGTTCATGTCGAGCTTGAGCGACGAGATGACCGGCAGCAGCACGATCGGCGTCGACACCAGGTTCGAGTACGTCAGCACCCGTTGCTGGGTGAAGGTGTTGCCCTGCGCCAGGTCACTGGCACTGCCGGACGTCTCCGTGGAGACGAAGACCTGCGCCGATGCCGAGTAGACCGGCTTCTTCAGCAGGGAGAACCCTGCGGCTGCGGCCACTCCCACCAGGGCGAGCACGACGATGAGTACCCAACCCTTGCGGAGCACCGTGATGTAGTCGCGGAGTTCCACGCCTTTGCCTTCCCCGATCCGAACCGTCCCTGTGGTCCCGTCACAGGCACGCCGGGGTACTCCCAGCGCACGGCATACAAATAGTGCCACAGGAACGAGTACTACTCGGGGGAAGTCGCCATCCGCCGCGCGGTGTCCTCTACGGTGGCCCCATGCGCTCCGAGCCGGCCCAGACCACCACCGAGCCCAGCGTTCGGCGACAGCGGGACCTCATCGTCATCCTCGTCGCACTCGGCGTCGCCGTGATCCTGACCCGGATCGTCGGACAGGTCACCCGGACTGGGGGCATCCCCTCGCCGGTCCTGCAGGTGCTCGCCGCGGACGCCGCCGTCTGGGTGCCGCTCGTCGTCGCGGCCGCCGTGGTGCTCCGTCGGACCCCGCCTGCCGCGATGCTGTCGCGGCTGCGGCTCGACCTGGGGATCGTGGTCTTCGCGATCGGCATCGTGATCGTGTGCCGCGCGGTGGACGTCGTCATGTCGCTCGCGTTCACGGGGACGACCGGGCTGGTCCCCGCACCGTCCCTCGGCACGCCCGACGTCGGGCTGCTGCTCGTGTCGGCGATCGGCATCGTCGTCGTGAGCCCGGTGCTCGAGGAAGTGGTGTTCCGCGGACTGTTCCAGCGCCGGCTCGCCGCCGAGCTCACGCCCCGCACCCGGTTCCTCGCGGTGCTGGTCACGGCGTTCCTGTTCGCGCTGCTCCACCTGCTGCTCGGTGCGGGTGGCACGTCGCTCGGCGGGTTCCAGGTGTTCGTCACGACGTTCCTGCTCGGCCTGCTCACCGGCACGCTCGTCGCGATGACCGACCGCATCGGCGGCGCGATCCTGGCGCACGTGCTGTTCAACGCGGTCGCGGTCGTCGCCACCTGGCCGCGCTGATCGGCCAGAGCCGCGTCCCCAGATCGGGTCAGGGGCGGTCGCTCAGCCGCGCGGACCACTAGCCTGCACTGAGCATGACTCGCCCAACCAGCATCGTCGACAACCCTCTCGTCCGTCAGGCTCCGATCAGCGGCCTGTTGGCGCTGTCGGCGTTCCTCAGCATCGTGATGCCGTCGCTGCCGATCACCCAGCACCACCTCTTCGTCGCGAGCGTGGTCGGCATGGTGGTCGCGACCCTGCTGAGCGCGATCCCCACGCTCGTGCGCCGCGCCGCCTGGGTGGTGCCGATCCTGCTGACCGTCGACTTCCTGACGATCGCACTGCTGCGCACCGGAACGGGTGCGGGTGCCTCGGTGTTCACGGCGCTCGTGGTGCTTCCGGTGATCTGGTGGGCATCGCTCGAGGGGCGTCGAACCGTCGCGTTCGCGGTCCTCGGCCTGCTGGTCGTGATGCTCGCCCCGTACGTGCTGACCCCGACCGACCCGCCCGGGCCGAGTGAACTCGTCCGCGTCGGCGCCGTGGTCATCGTGTTCGGCACGGTCGCCGTCGTCGTGCACGAACTCTCCCGTCGCTCGCGCATGACCCTGCGGTCGGCCGAGGCCCGCGAGGGCAAGGTCCGCGCCGAGATCGACCGGGCGGCCGCGGTGCAGCGATCCCTGCTCCCGACGACGACCGGCCGCATCACCGACGACGTCGTCGTCGCCGGTGCCTGCCTGCCGGCCCGGAGTGTCGGTGGGGACTTCTTCGACTGGTACCCGACGCCGACCGGCGTGGCGGTGAGTCTCGGTGACGTCATGGGCAAGGGCGTCGGCGCGGGGCTGATCGCGGCCGCGGTGCGCGCAACCCTGCGCAGCGCCCGGACCGTCGAGGACCCGGCCGACGCACTGAAGCGGGCCTCCGACGGCCTCACCGCCGAGGGCGTCGGACCCGACCTCGCCTTCACCACGCTGTTCCACGCCCGGATCTCCGACGACGGCACCCTCCAGTGGGCCGACGCCGGGCACGGGCTGAGCTTCGTCCTGCGGGCCGACGGACACGTCGACCGGCTGCGCTCCGGCGACATGCCGCTCGGGCTCGGCATCCGCGAGGAGTGGGCGACGACCGACGGCACCCTCGAACCGGGCGACCTGCTCGTCTCGTTCAGCGACGGTGTGCTCGACCTGTACGACGACCTGGACGACACGATCGACTCCGTCGCCGCGATCGCCCGCGCCGTCCGCGACCCGCACGCGGTCGTCCTCGCGCTGTCGGCCCGCGCCGACGAGGTGCCGCACGACGACGACGTCACGGTGATCGCGATCCGCAGGCAGCCGGTCGAGGTGGACACCGAGCGACCGCTCGCGATGCACGCGGACTGACGGCGCGGAACGAGCGACCGGCGCACAGCGACCGGTGCGCAACGCACGTCCGTCTCGCAGAGATTGGTACGCGCCGCCGCTCGAACCCGAATCGTGCGGCGACGCGTGCAGACGGTGAGCGTCTGCCCTCGGACGCCCTAGCGTCCTCGGTCTGTGGGGGCGGCCCGACGAGCCACCCGGAGGGTCAACCGACCCGGGCGAGGTCCCAGACGGGCGGCACGTACGCGCGGGACCAGCCCTCGCGCAGACGCGTCACGGCGCGGTCGAAGGCCTCGAGCAGGTCCATCTCCGGCCGCACCATGGACTGCAGCTGCAGTCCCTCGTAGGTCGCGAGCAGCTGCTCCGAGCCGCGGGCCGGCTCCATCGTGCTCGGCTCACGACCGAGCATGACGTCACGCTCCAGGGCGTGCTGCACGAAGGCGTGGAACCGTCGCCACCGGGCGTGCAGCATCGGCGCGAGCGGGTGCTCGGGCGATGCCGCGATGTTCAGCGTCGCCGTCAGGAACCGCATGAGCGACGGGTCGGCCACGTTCGCGGTGACGATCGCGCGCAGGAACCGGATGGTGCCGTGCTGCTCGGCCAGGGGCATGAGCGGCACGGTGCGGTCCTCGTTCCACCGGTCGATGGTCGCCAGCAGCAGGCCGTCCCAGCTCGGGAACGTGCGGCCGACGACGTCGGTGTCCACCCCGGCCGCAGCCGCGACGACCTCGGGGGTCACCTCGTGCAGCGGACGGGAACGCAGCGCCGTGATCATCCCGTGGATGACCTCGCCACGGAGGGCGGTGTCGTCGAGGACGGGCATCGGCGGCGTTTCGATGTGCATGCATACACTGCACCAGCCGAGCGAGGCCGTGCACAGCCCCCCGAACGGGAACGCGCGTTCCCCGGACAGGCCGGAACCCCTTGCCGGGCTGCTTCGCCCGGACAGGCGGGAACCCCTTGCCGGGCTGCTTCGCCCGGACCGGGGCGCAGGAGCACGGGGCCGTTCCCCTAGGGTGAAGTGGTTCGCACCCGAAACGAAAGCTCACGTTGCCGCACTTCCAGTTCGCACTCCGCCTGCCCCTGATCGCCGCCGTCGCATCGATCGCCGTCCTCGCGGGCGCACTGCTCGCGGGGGTCCCGAACCCCGCCACCGCCGTAGCGGGCACGACCACGGCGAGCACGTCCACCGCGGACAAGCTCACGTGGACGTACGCCGGCGATTCGCTCACCGAGATGCCCAAGTCATGGATGCGGCAGCTGCAACACTCGACGATGGTCAACACCGGCGGCACCGCGATCGGCAACGCGACCACCACCAGGATCCTCGCCGGGACCTCGAGGCACGACGCCGACGTGCTCGTCGTCATGGCGGGAACCAACGACCTGCGCTACCAGCGCAGCTCGAAGACGATCCTGAGCAACATCGACAAGATCGTGAAGAAGGTCGGCGCCCGCCACGTCGTGATCTCGGCGATCGCCCCGTCGAACTCCACGAACTACGGGAAGAGCCACGTCGACCGTCGCCGACTGGGCGAGATCCTGAACCGCGACCTGCAGAACCACGCGCTGACCCGTGGCTGGATGTTCGTCGACCCGTGGGCGGCCGACCGGAAGCTGGACGGTGGGTGGCCGTGGTCCCGCACCTACGACGGCGTCCACCCGACGGTCGCGATGTCCGAGAAGGTCTCGGTCCGGATGCAGCAGGCGATCCACATCGCCGCCGAGGGCGCGAAGGGGTAGTAACCGGTCACCTCGCCGCGGAGCACGGTCCGGACAGCGGTCGGATCGTGTAGCAGGGGGAACGATCTGTCTGTCCGCGGAGCGCGAGCCGTGATGCCCCCAGACCTGGGGGAAGATGACATGTCACGGAGCTTCTAGGGTGATGAAGTTCGCACCCGAAACGAAAGACCACGTTGCCTCACCACCAGCGCCACTCCCGCCTGCCCTTCATCGCCGCAGCTGCCACCGTCGCCGTCTTCGCCGGCGCCCTGCTCGCCACCGTCCCGAACACCGCGACCGCAGTGGAGGGGACCGAGACGAACGCTCCCGCACCCGTGACGACCGACGTTCCGGCGCCGTCGCCCACCACCACTCCGACGAGCCAGCCGAACGCCCCCGCGCCCACCCAGACCGTCGTCCCGGCCCCGACCACCGCTCCGACGGCCAAGCCGACGCCGGTGCCGACGCCGGCGCCGGCGCCGAGCAAACTGACGTTCACCTACGCCGGCGACTCGCTCACGGCCATGGACGCCTCGTGGATGCGGCAGCTGAAGGACCCGACGATTGCCAACGTCGGGGGCACCTCGATCGGAGGAGCCACCTCGACGCGGATCCTCGAACGGAGCTCGGCGCACGATGCCGACGTCCTCGTCGTGATGGCCGGCACGAACGACCTGCGCTACGGGTACAGCACGAAGTCGATCCTGAACAACATCGACAAGATCACGAAGAAGGTCGGCGCGCGCCACGTCGTGATCGCCGCGATCGCCCCGTCGAACATCACGAACTACAGCAAGAAGCACATCGACCGCCGCAAGCAGGGCGAGATCCTGAACCGCGACCTGCAGAACCACGCACTCACCCGCGGCTGGATGTTCGTCGACCCGTGGGCAGCCGACCGCCGGCTCGACGGCGGCTGGCCGTCCTCGCGCACGTACGACGGCGTCCACCCGACGGTCGCGATGTCGAAGAAGGTGTCGGTCCGGATGCAGCAGGCCATCCACATCGCCGCCGAGGGTGCCAAGGGCGCAGCGGGCTAGCCCCCGGTCGCGTCGTGAGCCATACTCGCCCCATGCAGTGGGGACGGATCGCACCGGTCGTGGCACTCGTCGTGGTGCTCGGCGGCACCCTCGCGGGCTGCGCCCCCGAAGTCGGCGGCGGGACCGGCGCCCCCACGAACCCGAGCAACGACGACAACGTGCAGAGCACCGGGTGCACCGACTACGTCCAGCTGAAGACCCCGGCCGAACGTCGCGACGCAGCTGAACTCGTCGTCGACGCCGACGTCACCACGACCGACCGCACGGTGGAGCCGCAGGGCATCTACGAGGTGTACGAGGCGACGGTCACCGACGTCACGAAGGGTGACGCCGCCGCCCCCGGCGACACGATCCAGGTCATCAGCACCTCGGACCAGTGCGAGACGAGCGGCGAACCGGTGGAGTACCTCTCGGGCGACCCCCTCGCCGACGAGGGCGCCTTCCGCCTGTACCTCTCCCACGACGGAGACGACGACGTCTGGCAGCTCGTCGTCCCCGGCGCCGCGGAGCCGCAGCCCGCCGGCTGACGCCGCAGCCCACGGGCTGACTCCGGGCGCGCTACGGCTGCTCCGGCACCGTCACGATCCGGTTCTGGTACGCCCACACGACGGCCTGCAGCCGCGACCGCACCCCGAGCTTCGGCAGCATCCGCGCCAGGTGCGACTTGACGGTCGAGACCTCGAGCACCAGGGCTACGGCGATCTCCTCGTTCGACATCCCTTGCGCCAGCAGCAGGAGCACCTCGCGCTCACGGGCGGTCAGCACACCGTCGGCCCGGTCGCCGGAGACCGGCTGCAGGCTCCGCCGCGACACGAACTCCTGCAGCACCCGCCGGGTCAGGGCCTGGTCGAGCGTGCCGTTGCCGGCGGCGACCTGCCGCACGGCGTCGACGATGGTGTCCGGCTCGGCGTCCTTGAGCAGGAACCCGGAAGCCCCGGCCTCGAGCGCCCCGAACACGTAGTCGTCCAGGTCGAACGTCGTCAGCATGAGCGCGGGGATCGCCGGATCGGCGTCCGGTGCGCAGAAGATCCGGGCGAGTTCGATGCCGTTCATCACCGGCATCCGGATGTCCAGGCAGGCGACGTCGGGTCGCGTCTCGCGCGCCAGCGCGAGCGCCTCGCCGCCGTCGGCGGCCACGCCGACCACCTCGATGTCCGGCTCCGCACCGAGGAGCGCGGACACCCCGGCGCGGACCAGGGGCTGGTCGTCCGCGACCAGCACGCGGATCACGCGACCACCCCGGGGCCGTCGGCGGCCTGCGCGGGTGCGGCAGGTGCCTCCCGGCCGAGCGCCAGCTCCACCAGCCATCCGCCGGTCGCGGTCGGGCCGGTCTGGAGGCGCGCCCCGACCAGGTCCGCCCGCTCGCGCATCCCCCGCAGGCCGTTGCCGCCCGAGGGAGAGGTCCCCGCTGCCGGGACGGTGGCCGGTGCGTTCTCCACCCGGATCACCACCCGGGTCGCGTCGCGGTCGTCGATGGTGACGGTGCACGGGGCGGACGGGGCGTGCAGGGCGGCGTTGGCCAGCGCCTCCTGGACGGTGCGGTAGGCGGCGAGCTGCGCGAGCGGGCCGACGCCGTCGGCCAGCGGACGCTCCCCCAGCAGCACGTCGAGCCGGACGTCGCTGCGGAACCGGGCACGTTCGGCCAGGTCGACGATCCCGGCGACCGTCTCGACGGCGCGCTCGGCAGGGGCGTCGTCGCGGAGCAGGCCGACCAGGCGGCGGAGGTCCTCGAGCACGGCAGTGCTCTGCTCCCGGACCTGGCGGGCACCCTCGTGGGCACGCTCCGGGTCCGCGTCGATCTGCCGGTCGATGACGGCGGCCATCAGTGCGATGCCGGACAGGTGGTGGGCGGCGATGTCGTGGAGCTCACGGGCCATCGCGGCACGTTCGCGGGACACCGCGGCATCGACCAGGGCGTCCTGCTCCCGGTTCACGGCGCTGGCCTCGGCGGTGCGGGCGACGCGGACCTCGCGGCGGGACTGCACGAGCAGGGTGACCAGCAGGGGCAGGCCGACCGCGCCGATCGCCTGCAGCACGCCCTGCCCGAGCGAGCCGGACACGGCGGCCGTCGTGTCACCGGCGACGGCGGCCAACACCGCGCTGCCGGCGGCGACCAGTGCGCCGGCGACCAGGAGCGTCGGCCACAGGCGGGCCAGCGGGACGCGGAGCGCGGCGAGGACGACGGCGATGACCACGGGCAGTGCGGTGAGGCCGAACAGGTCGGACGACTGCGGGGCGAGCGCCGCGACCAGCACCGGCAGGGCGGCGACCACGACCAGGACGGTGCGCGGCGCCCGACGGGCGGCGAGCAGGGCGGCCGACTGGGCCAGCAGGCCGAGGGCCAGGACGCTCCACGCCAGGGTGAACACCGCGGGGACCCGCATCGCCAGGGCGGGGCCGTCGGGCTCGAGGGCGTCGAGGGGCGGCAGGCCGAGCAGCAGCCCGAGTGCGACGACGGCCGTGCCGAGGGCGACGAACACATCGACACGGCGGGCGCGCTGCGCGGGCTGGGCCGATCGCGCGGGCTGGGTCGATCGCGCAGGCTGTGCTGCCGGCTCGCGCTGCGCTGCCGGCTCGGCCGGTGCGTGCAGCGCGTCGTGCTCAGCGGGTGCCATCGTTGGATCCTACGAGGCGGGCGCGGGTGGGGACCGGTGCGTCGAGGGGCAGGGCGCGTCGGGCGGGGTCGTAGCCCAGGCGGCCACGGGTCACGACGAGCAGCACGACGGCGGCGATCGTCGACATGATCGTCAGGCCGATCATCAGCGTGCCAGCGGTCATGCTCGGGTACATCTCGGGGAACAGCGTCGAGATCGTGTTGTTCACGCCGACGTGCAGCAGCAGGGCCAGGGGCAGGCTCTCGCGGGTCTTGTTGAAGACCTGGATCATGACGACGTTGAAGGTGATGGTGAACAGGGCGAACACGACGGGCTCGCTCCAGTGCGCGTTCGGCCAGCCACCCCAGTCGCTGAAGTACAGCGGCATGTGCCAGAGCGCCCAGATCGGGCCGAGGATCGCTGCGGCGCCGAGGCCTCCGAAGCGGTGCTGCAGGCGGGGCAGGGCGAAGTCGCGCCAGCCGGGCTCCTCGCTCAGGCCGGTCGAGAACAGCTGGATGATCAGTCCGGGCACGAGCATGGCGAACGCCAGGGCCGAGGGGGCCCGCACGTCACCGCCGGCGAACGGCAGCGCGGAGACGACGATCAGGGCCGGCACGACGACGAGCGCCAGCGCGTACCAGTACCAGGCGACCCGCCAGCGGAACAGCCGTCCCACCCAGCGGCGGAGCCCCGCGCGACCGTCGGCGACCGCGGTGACGATGAACGCGCTGCCCAACGGGCCGAGGAGCGCCCCGGGCAGGACGCCCGTGAACTGTCCGCTGCCCAGGACCTCGGGGAAGTGGATGTCCCACACGCCCATGCCGTGCGGCGACAGGATGTACGGCACCCACGCGAGCCAGCTCAGGCCGAGTGCCATGGTGAAGAAGGACACGAGCGGGTGCCGGGCGATGAGGCCGCGGACACCCCCTCGGTCGCGGGCTGCGGTGCCGGCGGTGGGCCGGACTTCGGTGGTGTTCGTCATGCACACGACGCTAGGAACCAGCGCGCTCGGGGACGACCGGCTTCGGGATGCACCTGCGGGAGTTCCATCGAAGGATGCAAGTGCTTTTCGGTCGGTTCGGCACTCCTGAACACGCCGTCGTCGTGCGCAGACGCCGGCGTCTCGCGGGTCCGGTCAGGCAGCGCGCTGCGTGGCCACGTGGGCCAGGACGACGGGGTCCTCGCAGCCGCGGGCGAACCCCCGGATGCGCCGGTCGATGTCCCGCTGCAGCACGAGCACGCCGATGCGCTCGGCGATCGGCGCGAGCCACTTCGGCCTGCAGGTGAAGTTGTAGCGCCAGACCGCGAGTGTGTGCCCGGGGTGCCCCTCAGCCGCCTGGAAGCGCCATCCTCCGCCCATCCGCTCGAAGAACCACGAGCCCTTCGTCATCTTCATCCCCACGTTCGAGGGCGGGTGGTACGAGACGTACTCGCTCTCCATCGCCAACCCGAACCGTTGCACCGTGTACGTCCGGACGCCCTTCGCCGGCACGGTCGCACCGTCCATCAGGTGCTGGCGGCGGATGAAGGGGTCCCACCGCTTCCGGATCGCTCCCTGTGTCTGCGAGACGGCGAACGCCACGTCGGGCTCGACCGGGATGACGCAGCGGGACTCGACGACGGGCATGAGTCATCCTCGCACGTGGCGGTCGCGCGGGCCTCCCCCACGCGGCGGACGTCAGGCCCGGTGCCGACCGGCACCGGGCCTGACGTCCCGCGATCCCGCGGGCCTGCGGTCAGCGCACGCGCCGTCGACGCCGCAGCGCCACCATCGCGGTACCCGCACCGAGCAGGAGCACCGCCGCGATGAGGCCCGGCAGGAGCGAGGCACCGGTGAACGCGAGGTCTCCGCTGCCCGTCCCGATGCCGCTCGTACCGCTCGTACCGGCCGGGCTCGTGCCGTCCGGCGTCAGGGCACCGGGAGCCGCTTCGTTGCCCGGGCCTCCGGCTGCGCTGCCGCCGCCCTGCCCGCCATTCCCGCCGTTCGCGGGCGGATCGACCTTTGCCGTGGTGACCACCGCTGCCGACACGTCGGCTGCCAACCCGGCGGGGTCGCTCAGGTGCAGCGCGGTGACGGTCCGGTCCCGCCCGCGGGTCCGCTGCTCGTTGAGCACGACCTTCCCCAGCCCGCCGGGCAGGGCGATCCGGGTGTTCGCCCGGATCGTGCCCGCCGGGATGGCGGTGCCCGCGATCCGCCCACCCGCGGTCGTCACGGTGGCACCGCCGTGGGTCACCCGGACACGGACGTCACGGAGCTCGCCGGCGATGCTCGTGCCCGGGTAGAGGACGACCCGTTCGAGTCGGACCTCGCCGCGGTCACTCGCCGACCGCACCGTGACCCCGTCGACACGCAGCTGTCCGGTGGCGCCGTCCCCGACCTGGTCCGCCCGCTCGGTCACGGTGGTGCCGTCGGCGGCGGGCGCAGCGACGGGTTGCGCCGGGACGTCGCTCGGTCCGGATGCCCGGAGCCCGAAGGCATGCCAGCGTGCGATGGCCGGGTCGTGCGGCTCCGGTGTCGGCGTGGTGCCGCCCCCGCCCGGGGTCGGGTCCGGGGCGGGCTGCGCCGCCGCCAACGTCACCTGGCCGAGCAGCACGTCGGGGTGTGTCCCGGTCAGGTCCTCGTAGCGGAGCGCCGTGAGCGTGACGGTCCCGTCCGGTTTCTCGGTCCGTTCGCCGAGGTGGACGCGGACCCGTTCGGTCCCGTCCGGGGCGAGCCCCGTGTACAGGTCGGTGGCGGTGTTGATCCACACCCCGTTCACGAACACGGCGTTCGACTCGTCGTCGAAGGAGACCGTCATCGTGCCGGCCGCCGTCACCTCGGCGTGCAATCCGTTCACGCGGAGTGCCGGCCAGCGGTAGGCGGCGACGGGGTCGGTGGCCTCGTCCGGGATCTGCTCGAAGTGCCCGACCGAGATGGTCGCGGTGTCGCCGTCGTCCCCGATCGCCGCCGTGACGTCGGTTGCCCGGGCGGGGTAGTCGGCGATCGCGTCGATGCGGGCGGCAGAACGGTGTTCCCCGGCACTGGTGACCCGCGGCTGCGGGGCGACCAGCGCCGTACCGCCCGTCCCCCGGACGCCCACCCCGAAGGCGGCGGTGACCCGAGCGTCCGTCGGGCTGCTCGCCCTCGCCGGGATCGTGACGGCGCCGAGCCGCACGTCTGGGTGCGCCCCCGTCAGGTCGCGGTAGTGCAGCGCGGTCAGGGTCGTGCTGCCGTCCGCGTGCACCGTGCGCTCCCCGAAGGCTACGCTGACCCGCTCCTTGCCGTCAGCGTCGACGCCGGTGTACAGGTCGGTGGCGGTGTTGATCCACACCCCGTTGACGAACACCGCGTTCGACTCGTTCGCGAAGTCCACGGTCATCGTCCCCTCTGGCGTGAGGTGGGCGTCGAGGCCGTACACGCGCAGCGCTGGCCAGCGGTACTCCGCGACCGGGTCCGAGGCGCGGTCGGGGATCTGCTCGAACGAGTCGAGGTGCACGTCCGAAGTACCGTCCGCCGCGGTCGAGACGGTGACCCCACGTGCGGTCGACGGGGAACCGTCGGCAGCGTCGACCCGGTCGGCGGTGCGCTTCGCGACGCCGGTCACCGTGGGCTGCCCGTCGATGAGCACGGTTCCGTCCGGGGCAGTCACCTGCACACCGCTGACGCTCCGGGTGGCCAGGGCGTCGCCGTGGGCCGGGGTGGGCTGCGGCGCGGGATCAGGCGTCGGAGCCGGGGTCGGGGTGGGCGTCGGCGTCGGCGTCGGGGTGGGTGCCGGCCAGCGGTCACCCGCCGCGCAGGAGACCGATCCGGCACGGACGCGCCAGATCTCGGAGGCACCGGCTTCGGCGTCGATGCGGAGCGCGACCGTCGTCGTGGTGCCGTCGGCGGCCGTCGTGGTGCTACCGACGACGACCTTGGTGGCGCCGTAACGGGACTCCGGCAGGTCGCGGCTCCACCCGGGCGTCGCGGTGGCCTCGGTGGTGACGTCGTCGCCGTCGATGGTCAGGCGGTCGAACGACACCGCGGGGGTGCCGCCGGGAGTGCACGCGGCGCGGAGTCCGGTGAACACGACGGGGGGACGATCGCGCAGGGTGAACTCCCCGCTCGCGATCGTCGAGGTCGCCCCGTCCGGGCCGGCCTCCGAGCGCAGACCGCTCGTGCGGGTGGTGTTGAGCTTCAGGACGTCCTGCGTCGTGTCGACCCGGGCCACCGTCGGGTCGCCCGAGTCCCAGCGCACGGCCGGGGTCGGTGCGGTGAGCGTGCCACCGTCGATGTCGGTCAGTTCGACGCCCGACGCGGCGGCGAGGGTGGCGCCGTCGGCCGCGGTGTCCGCGCTGGCCGGCAGCGCGAGCATGGGCACCACGAGGCCGATGCCGAGCAGCGCCGAGGCCGCGAGCGCGATGACGGAACTGGTGCGTGGACGATCGGTCATCGGCGGGCCTCCTCGGCGAACGCGGTGAAGAAGGCGCGGCCGGCGGGGACGCCGACCCCGGTCACGTCGTCCCAGCCGGGTGCGGACCGGAGTCCCTGCCGACCGGTGTCCCAGAGGAACAGGGTCTCGGGCCACAGCGCTCCGGCATCGGGCCCGCGCGGCGACCAGGTGGCAGCGGAAGCGGGGCGGACGTCGCGGACGGCGTCGGTCCCGAGCATCTCGTAGAGCATCGGCGTGACGAGCCCGATCCGGACCCCCGTGGCGGCCTTGGCCATGGCGACCATCGAGGCGACCATCGGGGTCGCCAGACTCGTGCCGCCGTGCGTGACGTAGCCGGTCACGCCCTTGTGTGGCCCGTACACGACGAAGCCGGTGTTGGGGTCGCCGATCGACGCGACGTCGGGGACGAGTCGCCCGGTCCCCGGTTCGTCGAGCAGCTGGCGCTGCCACGTCGGTCGGTCGTAGACGTCGGACTGGCCGCCGCCTGCGCCGTACGCGAAGCCCGGCGGGATGAGGGCACCGTTGCGCGCGAAGCGGGTCTCGGTCTCCCAACCAGCCTCGACCGCGACGGAACCGTCACGGGCGAGCCCGGTGCTGGTCGCTCCGACCGCGGTCACGTACGGGCTGGACGCCGGCGACGACACGTCGGGGCCGGAGTCGTGGTCACCGACGGCGCTGTTGTCGCCGTCGTTGCCGGAGGACGCGAACACCGAGATGCCCCGGGCCCCCGCCTCGACGAGCACCCGGTTCAGCAGCGTCCGGTCGTCCGCGGTGTCCAGGTCCTCGGTGGACCCGAACGACAGGCTGATGACGTCCGCACTGCCGTGTTCGACGACGTCGAGGATCCGCGAGAACAACGAGGTGGTGCTGCAGTCGTCGGCACCCCAGTACTCGATGTCGGCGTCGGGGGCCATCGCGTGCACCGCCTGCACGTCGAGGTGCTGCTCCTCTGTCCAGCTCTGCGGCCCGCCGCAGCGGGAGGTGTCCGGCGACGCCGGAGCGTGGTGCTGGTACTGCCCCGAGCGGAACGGCTGGGCGCCCGCCGCCCGGAAGTAGGTGTCCGTGTTCGCTTCGACGTCGGGGTCGTCGTAGGCGGCGACGATCGCGATGGTCGCGCCGCGTCCGGTGTACCCGGCCGGCACGTCGTGGACCTCGCGCAACTGGGCCGGCTGGTACCCGCACAGCGCGTTCGATCGGTGCGTGACCGGCACCGATGCGGGCCAGTCCGTCGTGAGGCGCTCGCCCCACCATGCTGCGCACTGTCCGTCGTCGGCCAGGACCGGCGGTCGCGGGACGGTCTCACCCGGTGCCGGGGTGGGTGCCACCGCTGCTGCAGTGGTCGTCTCGGTCGGTCGGACGGCGTCGGAGTCAACGGCTCCGGACACGCCGACGACGGCGGTCAGCCCGCGTGGCACGGCGAGGGCGCGGACCGGTGCCACGGCGCTCTGTCCGGCGACGCCCCACCGCACGAAGGAGGTGTGGAAGGCGTCCGCGATGCGCGCGGCCGTCCCGCGAACGGGCAGGGATGCGATCGAGCGCTCGACGGGGCCGACGTGGAGCCCGGCACCGCGCAACCAGGTCGCCACGGCCGGGGCGCGGTCGAGGTGCACGGGGTCGAGGAGGACGGTGAGGGACAACTCGTCGACGGTCACCGGGTCGCCGCGCTCCGCGTGTGCGGTCCAGGCGGGGACGGAGTCCGCGAGCGGTCGGTCGGGCGAGGGCGGTGCGGGGCGCACGAGGAGCGCGCCGGGGATGATCACGGCGAGCGCGAGCGCACCGATGAGGAAGCGTGGACGCATGGGTTCCTGATCTGCTGAGAGGCGGGGACGCAGCGCTGCGCGCTGCCACAGCGACCTTACATGCAACTGAGAATCGTTATCACTCGCAGGACACGAGCAGTCCAGACAAACGGGAGGCCCGGTGTCAGCTGACACCGGGCCTCCTGTCCGTCAGGGGGTCAGACCACGGCGCGCAATGCGTCCGCGATGCCCGTCAGGGCCACGTCGACCTCGTCGGCCACGCGCTGGTGGGTCGCCGTCGAGCGACGGTAGGGGTCGTCCACGTCGTCGTCGGCCGGGTCGGCGGGCGGCGGGACCGTTCCACGCAGACGCGCGACGCGCTCCACGAGTTCCTGCGGGGTCGTCACGTCGGCCAGGTCACCGGACTCGAGGCCGGCGAGCACCCGCGCGAACTGCTTGATCGTGAAGGTCCGCTTGGATGCCCGGGGCGCCAGGGAAACAGCGGCTGCACGGTGCGATCGCTCGGCGGTCAGCACCAGGTCGGCGCGCTCGACGATCTCGGCCGTCAGGTACCGCGACCGGTGGGCCGACGGGTCGCCCCCGAGCCGGACGGACTGTTCCGCCGCGGCGGCGTCCATCGCGGCACCGTCGTCGGCGATGGTGCCGGCCGACTCGACCACGAACGCGGGGGCGTCCGGGCCGAGTCGTGCCGTCAGGACCTGCGCGCCGAGCGGCGACCGGCAGATGTTGCCGCTGCAGACGAACAGGATCCGCATCGTCACGCTGCGTCGGTGCGTTCGCCGGCGCGCTGGTCGGCTCGCTCGTCGTCGCCGAGCAGGTCGTGCCGCACGACGATGGCGTCACGGCCGGGGCCGACACCGATCGCGGAGATCCGTGCGCCGGACATCGCCTCGATCGCCAGGACGTAGTCCTGCGCGTTCTTCGGCAGGTCGTCGAAGGTGCGGGCTCCGGTGATGTCCTCGGTCCAGCCGGGGAACTCCTGGTATACCGGCTTCGCGTGGTGGAAGTCGGACTGATTGACCGGGACCTCGTCGACGCGGACGCCGTCGACCTCGTACGCGACGCACACCGGGATCGTCTCGAGCCCGGTCAGGACGTCGAGCTTGGTGAGCACGAAGTCGGTCACACCGTTGATGCGTGCCGTGTAGCGGGCGATCGGGGCGTCGTACCAGCCACAGCGGCGCGGGCGGCCGGTGGTGGTGCCGAACTCGAAGCCGTTGGCGCGCAGGAACTCGCCCGACTCGTCGAACAGCTCGGTCGGGAACGGACCGGCACCGACGCGGGTCGTGTACGCCTTGACGATGCCGATGATCCGCTCGAGCTTGCCCGGGCCGATGCCCGAACCGGTCGCGGCGCCACCGGCGGTCGCGGACGACGAGGTGACGAACGGGTAGGTGCCGTGGTCGACGTCGAGCATCGTGGCCTGGCCGGCTTCGAACAGGACCGTCTCGCCGCGCTCGAGCGCACGGTGGATCTCGAGGGCGGTGTCGGCGACCATCGGGCGCAGGCGCTCGGCGAAGGACAGCAGCGACTCGACGACTTCTTCCGGGTCGATCGCACGGCGGTTGAAGACCTTGACCAGCAGGTGGTTCTTCTGGTCGAGGGCGGCTTCGACCTTCTGCCGCAGGATGTTCTCGTCGAAGATGTCCTGGATCCGGATCCCGACGCGGTTGATCTTGTCGGCGTAGGTCGGGCCGATGCCGCGACCGGTGGTGCCGATCTGGCGCTTGCCCAGGAACCGCTCGGTCACCTTGTCGACGGTGCGGTGGTAGTGCGTGATGACGTGCGCGTTGGCCGACACGAGCAGCTTCGAGACGTCGACGCCGCGGGCGCGCAGGGCGTCGAGCTCCTGGAACAGCACCTCGAGGTCGACGACGACGCCGTTGCCGATGATCGGGGTCACGCCGGGCGTCAGGATGCCGGAGGGCAGCAGGTGCAGGGCGTACTTCTCGCCGCCGACGACGACGGTGTGGCCGGCGTTGTTGCCGCCGTTGAACTTCACGACGTAGTCGATGCGGGAGCCGAGGAGGTCGGTGGCCTTCCCCTTGCCCTCGTCGCCCCACTGGGCTCCGATGATGACTGCTGCGGGCATCTGGTTCTCCTCACGTTGGCGGAGGACCGCACACGGCCGTCCGGGCCGGTGGTCCACCCGAGTCTATCGGCTGGTCACCTGCGCGTCACCCGCTGTGACGTCCTGTGGACGGCGGGTCGCTTGTCCACATGGAGCGCACCTGGATGTCCGTCCGGATCGGTCGGAGCACGGTCGGACGCGTCCAGATCCACGACGCGAAAGGAGCACGACATGAGCGGCATCGGAGACAAGGCGAAGGACTTCGCCGACAGTGACAAGGGCGAGCAGGCAACGGACGCCGGCCTCGACAAGGCGGGCGACGCGGCCGACAAGGCGACCGGCGGCGGACACGGCGACCAGATCGGCAAGGCTGAGGACGCGGCCGACGGCAAGATCGGCAAGTGACGTCCGAGACGTCACCGGTAGACGGACGGGCGCGTTCCGCTCAGCGGCGACGCGAAGCGTTGCGCGGGGCGCGCCGACCGAGCCTGCGAGGGAGGGGTGCCAGCTGGCACCGCGCCTCCCGTCTGTCTGCCGGTGCGTCCCGAACCGCCCGGCCGACCCTGGATCAGCTCCGGAAGAAGTCCTGGTACGACGGGTCGCCGACGGGCTGGGAGTGCCCCGGCTCGGCCAGGCGCTGCTCGATCATGGCCTGGATGACGTCCGGCGGGGTGAGTCCACGACGGCGCCACTCGACCGGGTTGGACCGGAGCTGGTTCAGCGTGTTCTGCATGGGACAAACAGTGGCACCACTTCACTAGTTTGTCTAACTACCTGTCCCGAACACGCGTTCGCGGGGTGGGATGCCCCGCGCTTCGTGAGCAGAAGAGGTCGGATCCCCACTCGGGACCCGACCTCTTCTGCTCACCAGGTGGCGGGTGAACCGCGCGCGCTCCCTGTCCTAGCGGCGCGTGACCTTCGCGGTCGCCCCGGACTTGGCCGTGCCGTCCTCGTACCCGGAGGCGTGAGCCGTCACCTGCACGCTGATGCGGTGCCCGACGTCGGACGAGCCGAGCTTGTACTTGGTACCCGTTGCCGACTTGACGACCTTGCCGTCACGCAGCCACTGGTACTTGTAGGTCGCCTTCGTCGTGCTCCACGTACCGTGCTTCGCGGTGAGGGTCGAGCCGACCTTCGCCGTCCCGCTCACCGTGACCTTGCTCCCCTTCGCCAGCGCGAGCTTCGGCGGGACCACGTTGATCGTCGAGGTGTCGGCCTGCTTGCCCGCCGCGTTGTCGAGGTGGAGCAGCAGCACCGTCGCCTTGGTGACACCCGAGGCACGGGTGACCGTGAGCGAGTCGGCGTCGGCGAACAGCACGCCCGAGGTGCCGTCCTGCGAGAACGACAGCTTCGGCTTCGACGGGTCGAACGTGGCCGTCTTCGTCTCGTCCACGACCGAGGAACCGCTGGTGGCGGCGCCCGGGGCGTAGGCCGACTCCGTCAGCACCGTGTAGTCGAACTTCTTCGACGAACCGATGGCCTTCGCAGCGACGGTCAGCACCTTCACCGAGCTGTCGAAGGTGTTCACGTCCTGTCCGGGCGCACCGCCGTTGAGCGGCTGGACGTCGACGACGGGGTCGACGTCCGGGTCGTCCAGGGCGGCCTTCGCCAGGTCGACCGTCGTGGCGAACGTGGCGTCCACGGCAGCCGACTTCGCGTTGTACACCAGGAAGTCGGGCTCGCCGTCACGGTCCGTGTCGATGAGGACCTCGACGTTGGTCACGGCGCCCGGGTTCGCGTCCGGACCGGCGGTCTGCACGCCGAACGCCAGGGTTCCCGACGACTTGTCGTACGACGCACCGTAGGAACGGACGTCGGCCGCCTGCAGCGAGCGCGTCGCCGAACCCTCGGGGAACGCTTCGGCCGGGTCGGTGCCGCCGAGCACGAACGGAGCGACGGCGGCGTGGTAGCCGGTCGTCAGTCCGCCCTGGTCGAGCGTGCGGCCCTTGAGCGTGAGCTCGGCCGACTTGCCCGGTCCCGTGAACGAGACCGTGGTCCGGGCCCGGACCGCGCTGACGGGCTTCGGGGCCACGTAGGCCCCGAGGCGCATCGGGTTGAGCGAGCTGTCGGTCGGCGCGAACGCCACGATGCCGGAAGCGGCGGCCACGAACTCGCGCTGGTAGCCCTGCTGGACGGCCTCCTGGGTCGGGTCGATGACCCGGCGGAGCTTCGTCGCGTCGGCGACCGAGAACGTCAGCGTGACCGACGCGGTGCCGTTGGCGGGCACCGTGACCTGCTTCGAGCTGAGCGCGAAGGTCACACCCGGCTGCGACACCTGCGGCTGGTACGACACGTTGTACGTGTGCGCCGTGCTGTCGGTGTTGTCGATCTGCAGGGTGCGGGTCTCGCTCGTCCCGCTCGCGACCTCGACGACGCCGAACGACGCGGTGACGAGCTGGTCGTTCTCGGCGCTGCGGACCGTGGTGCCGGCGGTGACCGCCTGCAGTGCGTCCACGCGACCGGTGCCCTGGCGGAGCAGGGTGGCCGAACGGTTGCCGTCCTTCACGTCGTGCGTCGCCGTGTTCATCAGGGCCGCCTTGACCTGCGGGGCGGACCAGGTCGGGTGCGACTGGAACGTCAGCGCCGCGATGCCCGCGACGTCCGGCGTGGCCATGGAGGTACCGCTCATCGACATGCGGCCGTCACCGGTGCCGTTGGCCGCCGAGATCACGTTGACCCCGGGGCCGGCGATGTCCGGCTTGACGATGTCGTCGAACGATCCGTGCACACCACGGCTGGTGAACGACGCGAGCGTGTTCACGGCGTCCGCCTCGATGGCGACCTCGAAGCCCTTGAGCTCGTCCGCGAAGCGCACGTGCAGGGTCCCCGCCTTGGCGGTGGCCTGGAGGCTCGCCACGCTCTTCGCGGTCAGCTCGGCACCCGGGATGGTCGCGTTGCCACCGATGCCGGATTCGAACGTGTCGAGCGTGCCCGCCAGCAGGACGCCGACGCCGCCAGCGGCCTCGACGTTGTTGAAGCGCACGAGGGAACCGCACTCGAGCGCGGCGTCCGTCCACTTCAGCCAGACGACCTTGCCCTTGATCTTCGCGGCGTCGGCGGCGCTGAACGCGGCACAGCCGTCGATGTTCGCGGTCGGGACGACGACGTCGCCCTCGACGGGCAGGGTCCCCTTGAAGTTGGACGAGTACTGCGAGCGGTAGGTCTTCGCGACGTCGGCCGGTGCGGTGACCTGGACGCCGTCGTAGAGCGACTGGCCGGTGGCGCTCGCGGCGACGGTGAGCGCGCCCTCGGCGTTGCCCGGCGACCCACCGATGTCGGTGAAGTCGTCGGCGTTGCCCGAGGCGATCACGGGGAGCACGCCGCGAGCGGTCAGTGCGTCGATCTTGGCGTTGTCGGGGTCGTCCGGCGCGCCGTAGTCGGAGCCGAGCGACAGGTTCAGGACGTTGATGTCCTTGCCCTCGGTGAGCGCCTGGCCCACCCAGTCGAGCGCGGCACCGGTGACGTCGGTCGAACCACCGTTGTCACCGAAGACCTTCAGGGCGTACAGGCCGGCCTCGGGCGCGGTGCCCGGACCGATCCACATGTCCTGCACCTGCTGCGTGGTGAGCTTGGTGTAGTCGCCGTCGAACTGCTGCTTGTCGGCGGTCAGGCCGTAGCCGGCGATCGAGCCGGACACGTGCGTGCCGTGGTCGCCGCCCTTGCCGTCGATCGGGTTGTCGTCGGGAGCCGGCACCGGGTCGTAGGCATCCGGGTCCGTCGGGTCGGCGTTGTAGGTCGCACCGGCGAAGTCGTACCCGCCGAGGAACTTCGACGCGTCGTACAGACTGGGGTCCGGGGCGCCGCCGCTCGCGTTCGCCAGGGCCTGCTGGTACGCCTCGGTGGTGCCGGGGCCGCCGAAGTCGGCCTGCGTGTAGTCGAGACCGGTGTCGAGGACGGCGACGTTGACGTCCTTACCGGTGTGGCCGGTCTGCTGCCAGGCGTTGAGCGAGCGCGTGTAGACGTCGCTCGCGGCGTTCTTCGGCGCGACGCCGTCGGCACCGGGCTGGACCAGGCTGGGGTCGACACCCGAGGGAGCGGCGCCGGCGTTCTCGTTGACCGTCGGCTCGACGATCTTCTTCGGCGTGAGCGGGATGATGCTCTCGACGTCGGAGCGCTCCGCGATCTTCCGGAACGCGTCGACGTCGGCGACGACCGCGACGCCCGGGACGGTGTACTCGGTCGAGTAGAGCTCGGTCGCGTCGGCGTCGGCGCGCTTGACGGCCGACCGCACCGCGGCGACGGTCGACTGGATCGCCTCGACGCGGTTCTTGGCCGCGGAGGACTGGGTCCGCGACTTCGTCAGGTCCCCGCCCTTCGCCTTGGCGTCCACTTCGAGGGCACCCTGGCCGGTCGTGCGCACGAACGCGGCGAGGGTCTTCGTCGGCTTGGCGTCACGGAGCGGGGCGGAGAGCTTGAGGTCGGCCACCGAGATCCCGGCCGGAGCTGCGGAGGCCGCGCCCCCGACTGCGAGACCGCCACACGCGAGGGCCGCCACGGCGATGCCGGCGGTCAGGACGCGGGTGAAGCGATGGGGGGTTGGGTTCGGGTCGGTGTTCGGTGTTGCACGGTTCAAAGAGGGCACTCCTGGCTCAGTCCGTGGTTCGCATGAGATTCCTGTGAAGCTATGCGTTCGTTCTCAGGGAAGACAGTCCGCTCTTTGGGGGACTCCCCTCGTCCGAGGGACGGAACCTGTTAAGTTGCACACCCGTGTGCACGTTATTACGATGGGGTGCGTGACCACCACCGAGCAGCCCTCCCGCGCGCCCCGCCGCGACGCCACGGAGAACCGGGCAGCCCTCCTCGACGCGGCGAAGACCTGTCTGCAGCAGGACCCGGACGCCTCGATCGAGACGATCGCCGCGGCTGCGGGACTCTCGCGCCGTGCGGTGTACGGACACTTCCCCTCCCGCGACGACCTGGTGCGCGAGGTCGTGACCGCCGGTGCCGCCCGGATCGCCGCAGCCATGCCCACCGCATCGGACCTGCAGGAGCTCCCGCCGGCCGCACGTCTCGCCGCCATCGCGGTGACGCTCTGGACCGAGGTGTCGCACGTCCGCTCGATGGCCCGGGTCGCCGTGCGCAGCCCGTTCGCCGAACCCGTCGCCGAGGTGTTCGCGCCGCTGCGCTCGCAGGTACGCCAGGCGTGCGCGCTCGGGATCGCCGACGGCGCCATGCGGGACGACGTCGACCCCGAGACCCTCGGCCGTCTGGTCGAGGGCGCGTGCATCGCCGTCCTCGACGAGGCCACCCGTTCCGGCACGAGCGACGAGGACGGACGGCGCATGGTGGTGGTGTCGGCGCTGGGCATGGCCGGCATCGACTGGCGCACGGCGCTGCTCTCCGAACCCGCTGCTCCCGCTCCCGCCCCTGCCCCGAAGGACCACGCATGACGCTCGAACTCGACCACGTCGGCATCGGCGAGGAGCCCGGCGCACCCCTGCCCGTCGTCTCCGCCGTCGCCGGCCCCGGACGCCCGGGGGTCCTCGCCGTCGAGACCGAGCAGGCACCCGTGCTCGCGTCACTCGTCGCCGGTGGCCGCATGCAGCCCGACACCGGCCGCCTGCTGCTCGACGGGCACGAGGACCCGGCAGCCGTCCGCCGCTCGTTCGCCCTCGTGGACACCCCCGGGGTCGCCGAGCCCTTCCCCGTCATGACCCTCAAGCAGATCGTGCGCGAGGAGCTCGCGTTCGCCGGGCAGCGCCCGAACCGTGAGCACGTCGACACCGTGCTCGACGAGCTCGGACTGCGGGACTACGTCGACACCGCCGTGCAGCGGGTGCCGACCGTCGTGCGCGTCCGGCTGCTGGTCGAACTCGCCCTGCTCCGCGACGGTGTGACCGGCATCGTGATCACCTCGCCCGAACGGCACGGCGGCGCCGTCGAGGACTGGTTCCAGGTGGTCCGCGACGTCGCACGACGGGGCCTGACCGTGGTCCTCGTGACCTCGAAGGCCGCTGCCACCACCGTCGAGCACCTGCTCGACACGATCGACACGCACGACGGCATCGAAACGCACGACGACGTCGCGACGCTCGCGACGCCCCAGACCGAGGACCCCGAGGACGTGGCCCGAACCGACGGAACCGAGCCGGGCCTCCCGGCCGCTCCTTCCGTCACCGAAGCATCCGCAACCGTCCCGACGGAGGCACAGAAGTGACCACCACCTCGCTCGTCCGCGCAGAACTCGCGCGGCTCACCGCGACCCCGCTCGCACGCCTGGCGTTCATCGCGCTGATGATCGTGCCGCTGCTCTACGGCGGCGCCTACCTGTGGGCGAACCGCGACCCGTACGCGAAGCTCGACCAGATCCCCGCCGCGATCGTGAACCTCGACGCCGGTGCGACGCTGGACGGCGACCACGTCGACTACGGCAAGGACGTCACGAAGGAGGCCATCGACGGGGCCGACTTCAAGTGGACGAAGACCAGCGCCGCCGACGCCCGCTCCGGCGTCCGCAACGGCACCTACGACTTCGTCGTCACCATCCCGCACGACTTCTCCGAGCACCTGGTGTCCGCGCAGTCCGACGACCCGACGCAGGCGAAGCTCGTCATGACGACGGCCGACACCAACTCGTACCTGGCCTCGACCATCGCCGAGCAGGCGGGCAAGACCATGCGCACCGCCGTCGCCGAGCGCGTCGGCAAGCAGGCCGCGAAGACCCTGCTCGTCGGACTCGCCGACGTCCGCGACAGCCTCGGCGACGCCGTCGACGGTGCCGATGAGCTCGCTTCCGGGACCAAGAAGGCGGACCGTGGTGCGCACACGCTCGCCGACGGTACCGGCAAGCTGTCGTCCGGTGCGGCGGAGCTCGCGTCCGGCACGGCCGACCTGCCGTCGCAGACCCAGCAGCTGAACAGCGGAGCGCAGCAGGTGGCGTCGGGGGCGTCGACCCTGGCGTCCGGGCTGGCCAGCGCGCAGCAGCAGACGGCGGCACTGCCGTCGCAGACGCAGCAGTTGGACAGCGGGGCGCAGCAGCTGCAGTCCGGGCTGCACCAGCTCCGTGACCAGACGGCTTCGCTTCCCTCCGACTCTGCGCGCCTGTCAACTGGTGCGTCGCAGGTCGCCGCCGGGAACGCCACGCTGGCCGACGAGGCCGCACCGTTCATCGCGGGCGTCCAGCAGCTCTCTGCGCAGTCGCCGGAACTCGTCGCGTCGCTGAAGCCCGTCGTCCAAGCCTCCACGGTGCTCTCCGCGGAACAGAAGACCCGGCTGCTCGCCGGGCTCGACAACCTGCAGGCCGGCAGCACCGAGCTCGGTACCGGTGCCGGCGACCTGTCCGGCAACCTGCAGAAGCTCAAGACCGGCAGCGCGCAGGTGTCCGCGGGCGCCTCCCAGCTCGCCGAGCAGGCCCCGGCGCTGACGAGCGGCATCCAGCAGCTCTCCGACGGCTCGGACACGCTCGCCGACGGCACCGGCAAGCTCGCCGCGAAGGCCCCGGAGCTGTCGTCCGGGATCGCGGACGCGGCCACGGGCGCCTCGACGCTCTCGTCGGGAGCTTCGAAGGTGGCCGACGGCACCTCGACGCTGGCATCGGCCGCTCCGACCCTGTCGTCGGGTGCGTCCCAGCTCGCGACCGGTGCGAAGACCGCTGACCAGGGCGCTTCGTCGCTCGCATCGGGGTTGGACAAGCTCACGACCGGCTCGTCGAAGCTCGCGTCGTCGCTCGACCAGGGCCGCACGAAGATCCCGGCGTCGAACGCCTCGGAGCGGGAGTCGCAGGCCTCCGTCATCTCCGACCCGGTCAAGGTCGGGGACGACAACGTCGCCGCCGCGTCGAACTACGGTGCCGGCCTCGCGCCGTTCTTCATCTCGCTCGCGGCCTGGATCGGCATGTACGCGCTGTTCCTCATCCTCAAGCCGATCTCCAAGCGTGCGATCACGGCGGTGCGGAAGCCCCTCGCCGTGGTGTTCGGCGGCTGGCTGACGCCGGCACTCCTCGGCCTGGTGCAGATGGTGGCGCTGTTCTTCATCGTGCGCTTCGCCCTCGACCTGAACGTGGTGCACGTCGGCGGCACGATCGGGATCATGGTGCTGGCCTCGGCGACCTTCGCGGCGATCATCATGGCGCTCAACGTGCTGCTCGGATCGGTGGGGCAGTTCCTCGGCCTGGTGCTCATGCTCGTGCAGCTCGTCACCGCCGGCGGGACGTTCCCGTGGCAGACGTTGCCGGGGCCGTTGGCGGCGCTGCACTTCGCGCTGCCGATGACGTACTCGGTCGACGCGATCCGGCAGACGATGTACGGCGGGAACCTCGGTGCCGCGTGGTCGGACGCGGGCGTGCTGCTCTGCTGGCTGCTCGGGGCGCTCCTGGTGTCCTTCGTGGTCACGGCGCGGCAGACCCGCTCCCGCACGCTGCGCGACCTGCGCCCGAGCCTGATCGGGTAGCGGGGCGCCGGGCGGGCGCGGGCGCTCGCGCGGGCGGGCGCTCGCGCGCGCGCGCGCGCGCGCGCGCGCGCGCGCGCGGGCGCGGGCGCGGGCGCGGGCGCGGGCGCGGGCGCGGGCTTCGTGAGCAGAAGAGGTCGGGTGGCATCAGGTCACCCGACCTCTTCTGCTCACGAAGTGCGTTCGCCGAGCGGCTGGTGCACCATCCCGCCGCCGAGGGTGCTCAGGTCGTCGGTCGGCAGGGCTGCTCGGGCGTCCGCATCGAGCACGGCGGACGCGTCGTCGAGGGGATGGAACCCGATGCGCTCCCCGGCGGACAGGTCAGCCGGCGACCCGGTGTTCCGCGACAGGGCCCAGACCACGTGGTGCCCGGGGTCGCGGAGTGCCACGGTCGCGAGGACCAGGCGCGTCAGGTCGTCGGGCGAGGTCCACATGAGCAGCCCCCGGGTCGTCGGCGGCAGCGCACCGAACGCACCGATCCGCGCGGACACGATCGACATCTCGTACCGGTCGGCGAACAGGCTGCCGAGCAGTTCCATCGCCGCCTTCGTCACGCCGTAGTACGTGTCCGGACGGGGCAGCCGGTCGCCGGGCACGCTCCCCGGCTGGTCGAGGGGTTCGGGCACCAGCCCCACCGCGTGGATCGAGCTGGCCTGCACGACCCGGAGCACCCCGGCGGCGGCCGCCCGTTCGAGCACGTTCTTCGTGCCGGTCAGGTTCGCCGCGATCAGGTCGTCCCAGGCGGCCTCGGTCGGGATGCCCGCCAGGTGCACCACGGTGTCGACCCCGGCGAGCGCATCATCCACCGCCGCCGCGTCGTTCACCGAACCGGGCACGAACCGTTCCCCGGCGACGATCGGATCGTGGGGTCGCTGTTCGTCGAGCAGCACGAGGTCGTGTCCCGCGGACCGCAGTCGAGGACGCAGGGCGCTCCCGATCCGGCCCGCGGCTCCGGTGATGAGCAGCGTCGCCATGCCGCGGACGCTACCCCCGACGAGCGAGCAGCGACCTCAGCTGTCCGACCGCGCCGAACGCCGGGTGGTCCAGGTCGGACTTCGTCCACCGGACCACCGCCCAGCCGAGTCGGTCCATCTCGCGGTAGCGGCGGAGGTCACGGCCCCACTGCTCGGCGTCGGTCCGGTGGTGGTCGCCCTCGTACTCGATGACGATGCGGTGCTCCGGGTAGGCCAGGTCGACGCGGCCGACGAACCGACCGGCTTCGTCCAGCACGTCGACCTGCAGTTCGGGCTCGGGCAGCCCCGCGCGGACGATCGCCAGCCGTGCTCGGGTCTCCTGCGGCGACCCGGCCCCCACCCGCACGAGCTCGAGCGCCACGCGCAGTCGTCGGACACCCGATCGCGCTCCGGCCAGGGCGACGGCGGCAGCGAGGTCGTCGATCGTCGTCTCGCACCGCCGTTCCGTGACGATGGCGTCCCCGAGCACGACGAGCTGGTCGACCGAGAGCATCGCACCGCAGTCCACCCACAGCGCCGCGGGTGTGCTCGTCGGCATCCCCCACCGCTCCGTCACCCGGGCACGGTCCGGTGTGATGCGGTGCCCGACGACCCCGTGGCGTCGTGGTTGTGTGATCGGCAGGGGACTCGTGACGTGCACCGGTCCGTCGTCGGCGGCAGGGACCGGCAGCTGCCAGAGGACCGCCGCCGAGACGTGGCTGATGAACTGCCCGGGAACCAGGACCGGCCGGATCGCACGGATCCGGTGGACCGGGTCGGGCGGACGGTCACGTGCCCATCGGACCGACCGGGTCGGCCGGATCAGGTCACGCCGCCGGAGTCGTTGTCGGGAGACGCCCGCGCGGTCGGCGGCACCGACGTCGAACGCGCGCCCACGCAGCGGTGTCGGAAGTGGTCGTGCTCGCATGACCACCACGTTCGCGCCCCGCGCCCACCGCCCGCGCACCGAACGCGACTTCTGTGCACAACGCACCCCGGGCCTCCCGTGTGGAGGACCAGCCACGCGCGGATCGTGAGCAGAAAAGGTCGGGTCGCCGCCCCGCACCCGACCATTTCTGCTCACGAAGCGGAACCGACCCCACACCCACCCGCCGGCCCATGTCACGTCAACCGCTACGATCGACGCACGAGCCAACGGAGGTCGAAGCGCATCATGGGAGACGGCAAGCCCGCGACCATCTACGACGTCGCCGCACGCGCCGGGGTCTCGAAGTCCCTCGTCTCCCTCGTGCTGCAGCGCTCCCCCCGGGTCAGCGACCAGCGCCGGGCCGCCGTGCTCAAGGCGATCCAGGAGCTCGACTACCGGCCCTCCACCGCGGCCGTCTCCCTCGCCGGTACACGTAGCCGCACCATCGGCGTGGTGCTCGACGACTTCCGCAACCAGTGGTTCGTGGACCTGCTCACCGGTCTGCGCGAGAGCCTGCAGGACCAGGGGCACCGGCTCGTGGTCGCCGACCGGTTCCTCAACACGGGGCTCGATGCGTCTCCGGTGGAGGGCTTCCTCTCCATGCGCGTCGAGGGCATCGTGATCGCCGGCGAGCCCACCACCGACCTCGCGATCCCCGCCTCGATGCCGCTCGTCATCGCCGGTGGCCGCGTCGCGATCCCCCGCGCGGACACCGTGGCGAACGACGACCACGCCGGCGGGGGCATCGCAGCGCAGCACCTGCTCGACCTCGGCCACACCCGACTCGGGTTCGTCGGGGCGAGCTCGGCGGCCTCGGCCGAACGCCAGTCCGGTTTCGAGCAGGCCGCAGCAGCACGCGCCTCCGTCGTCGCGACGGTCCTGCCCGGCGAACCCACCGAGGAGGCCGGTTCCCGCGCCCTCGGCATGCTCCTCGACGAGCACCCGGACGTCACGGCCGTCTTCGCCGCGAACGACGTGATGGCCCTCGGCGCCCTGTCCGAGCTCGCCGAACGCGGGTTGCGCGTCCCCGAGGACGTCTCCGTCATCGGCTACGACGACACCCCGGTGGCCGCGATGCGGTACGTCGGCCTGACGAGCATCGACGACCGCAGTGTCGAGATCGGCCGCGGCGCCGGCGAGCGCCTGCTGGCCCGCATCGCCGATCCGCGGATCGCCGCCACGGAACTCCTCGTCGAACCCCGCCTGGTCGCGCGCCGCACCACCGCCGCGCGCTGACGCGTCAGCACGGACCCCGGCCGGGAGGCCCGCCCCGCCTCCGCCCCGCCCGCTTCGTGAGCACGAATGGTCGGGTCCAGGGCCCGTACCCGACCATTTCTGCTCACGAACTCGCGCCGGGCAACTCCGCGTGTTGGACGACCCACGAGTGCATGACGATCGCGGCCGCCGCCGAGGCGTTGATGCTCCGCGTCGACCCGAACTGCGTGATCTCCAGGTGCCCGGACGCCCCGGCCACCGCTTCGTCGGTGAGCCCGGGGCCCTCCTGCCCGAACAGGAACACGCAGCGCTCCGGGATCGTCGCGGTCTCGATGCGCTCGGCCCCGGGGGTGTTGTCGATGGCGACGACGGGTCGCTGTTCCTCGGCCATCGCGGCGAGGAACGCCTCGACGTCGGGGTGGTAGCGAACGTGCTGGTACCGGTCGGTGACCATCGCCCCGCGCTTGTTCCACCGGCGTCGTCCGATGATGTGCACGGTGCCGGCCAGGAAGGCGTTGGCGCTCCGCACGATCGACCCGATGTTCAGGTCGTGCTGCCAGTTCTCGATCGCGACGTCGAACGCGTGCCGGCGGGTGTCGAGCTCGGCGACGATCGCGTCCATCGACCAGTACCGGTAGCGGTCGAGCACGTTCCGGGAGTCCCCGGCGGCCAGCAGCTCCGGGTCGAGCCTCGGGTCGTCGGGCCTGGGTTCCGGGTGCGGCCCCACCCCGTTGGTCGTCAGCTCGTGCGACGGTTCGGGCGCAGTGGTCACCCGACCAGCGTACGGCGCACGCGGCACCGACCCGACGACCGCAGCGCCCGGCGCCGCCGCGGGCTCACGCGGTGCCGGCCCCGTGGGCGATGCGCGACTCGATGCCGGCGATCAGGATGTCGAGGCCGAGCGCGAACCGGTCGTCGTAGGAGTGCTCGCCGAGGATCTCGCCCACCAGCCGGTGCCGCTCGGGGCGGCCGGCCTCGGAGTCCCCGCGCCCGACCTGCACCCCGGCGTGCCCGACCACGAAGTCGTAGACGACGAAGAAGGTGTACATCGCCTCGGCCGGCGGCAGCCCGGCGTCCTGCAGGGCACCGACGACCTTCGCCACGACGGCGTCTGACTCGGTCGAGGCGAGCGGGGCGCGCTGGCTGTGCGACTCGAGCACGAGCGGGTGGGTGCGCATCAGGCCGCGGAACGTCGTGGCGAAGGTGCGGACGACGGCGTGCCACTCGTCCGGCCAGACGAAGGTCGCGGTGAACTCGTCGACGGTGCGGCGGACGAGTTCGGCGTGCAGGTCGTCCAGCCCGCCGATGGTCCGGTGCACGGTCATCGGAGCGACCCCGAGCCGCACGCCCAGGGCTCGGAAGGACAGCCGGTCGAGGCCGTCCTCGTTCGCGATGGTCGTGGCGGCGTCGATCACCTGCTCGCGGGAGAGCGCGTTCGGGCGGCCTCGGCGTCGTCGCGGCGTCACCTCGAGCTCCGTCTCCGACACCGGGGTGGGTCGGGGCGCGGCGGACGGGGTTCCGGGTTCGACGAGCACGAGGGGCCTCCTTGATTCGGTACGTGTCCCGAAAAGCGTAGGGCAAAAGCCGACCACGGTTCGGTGTCTCGACCTTCTCGGGTCTCGGAGCAGCGCGCAAGAGCCGCCCCGGGCCTCCCGGCCCTTTCCGAGCCGGCCACGAGCCGGGCCTGAACCCCTGCGCAGTAGGGTGAGGGCCATGGCGACCCGAGACGACGTCGAGTGCTGGCTGACCGACATGGACGGCGTGCTCGTCCACGAGAACCAGGCGCTCCCGGGCGCGCCGGAACTCATCCAGCAGTGGCTCGACGACGGCACCGAATTCCTCGTGCTGACGAACAACTCGATCTTCACGCCGCGCGACCTCAGCGCCCGACTGCGGGGCTCGGGCCTGCACGTGCCCGAGGAGCGGATCTGGACGAGTGCGCTCGCGACCGCTGACTTCTGCAAGTCGCAGATGCCCGGTGGCTCGGCGTTCGTGATCGGTGAGGCCGGCATGACGACCGCCATGCACGAGGCCGGGTTCATCATGACCGAGACCGCCCCCGACTACGTCGTCGTCGGCGAGACCCGCAACTACTCGTTCGAGGCGATCACCAAGGCCGTCCGGCTCATCCGCGCCGGCGCCCGCTTCATCGTGACGAATCCCGACGCCACCGGCCCCAGCGCCGAGGGGGTCCTGCCGGCCACCGGCGCCATCGCGGCGATGATCGAGAAGGCAACCGGCAAGCAGCCCTACGTGGTCGGCAAGCCGAACCCGATGATGTTCCGCTCCGCGATGAACCGGATCGGCGCGCACTCCGAGAACACCGGCATGATCGGCGACCGCATGGACACCGACGTGCAGGCCGGCATCGAGGCGGGGCTGCACACCGTGCTCGTGATGACCGGCATCAGCGACCAGGCCGAGATCGACCGGTACCCGTTCCGCCCGAGCGAGGTCATCTCCGGCGTGCACGAGCTCGTGCGCACCGAGCCGTTCGAGGTCGAGCTCTAGCCGGTCACACGCGACCGCGCGCGTCGGCGCGGCCGCTACCGCGCGTCGACCCCCGCACCGGACGCGACCGCGGCACCCGCCGCAGCCGGTTCGTGGGACGCGCCACGGACCTCCAGAGCGAAGGCCGCCATCGGCGGTACCGTCCGCCACCGCTTCGCGAGCCGACGGGGCCGGTCGTCGTACCAGGCGATGACCCCGCCGGCCACGATGCCGAACGCGAGCACCCCGAACGAGAACAGCCCGATCAGGCCGAGCAGCGTCAACTTGCCGAAGTCGCCCGTGTCCGCGGTCGCCGAGAACCCGATCGACCCGAAGTCCCAGAAGCCGTGCAGCAGCACCGGGGCGAGCAGCGACCCGGTCAGCCGACGCGCGACGTACAGCGTCGACCCGAACGACGCCGCGAACACCACCTGGATGAGCGTCGGCCCGATCCCGGCTCCGGCGAGCGCGTTGAGCAGGTGCAGCAGCCCGAACAGCGCACACGACAGGGCCCAGACCCCCATCTCCGGCAGGCGCCGCCGCAGCCCGACGAGCAGGGTCCCGCGGGCCATGAGCTCCTCGAAGACCCCGACGAACAGCACCCCGACGGCGAGCAGCAGGAAGTAGTGCGCCGGCAGCGCCGTCCAGTCGATCAGGGGCAGCCGGACGACGCACACCACGAGCACGAGGATCGGCGCGAGCATCGTCCACCGCAGCCGCGTCCGGACCGGGTCGACCGTGGCGATCCGCCACCAACCGAGCGCCGTGACGAACAGGGCGAGTGCCACGACGGCGATGCCCTCGGGGATGACCAGGGCGTGCACGACGCTGTCGACCGTCTGCGCAAGGGTCGCGTAGTCGTCGCTCGGTCGTGACCGCCAGGCGCTGATCGCCGCGAAGACCACGATCGGCGCGAGCCCGAGCAGTAGCGACGGGGGCACCGGCCAGCGACGGCGGCGGGCTCGGACGGGGGCGGTGGTGGTCATCTGCTGGTTGTACCAGGCGGGACGTACGATTGGCGGTATGCGCCTGCCCTCCCTGTCCACCATGGCAGAGGACTACGTCAAGCTCATCTGGAAGGCCAGCGAGCGCGGCGGGCCCGGCCTGGCGACGCGGGACATCGCGGCGTCGCTGAAGGTGTCGGCGTCGACGGTTTCGGGCAACCTCAAGAAGCTCGACCGCGACGGCCTGATCGAGCACACCCCGTACTACGGCGTCGTGCTCACCCCGCTCGGGCAGCAGGTCGCGGTGGCGATGGTCCGGCGGCACCGGCTGATCGAGACGTTCCTGGTGGAGCGGCTCGGCTACTCGTGGGACGAGGTCCACACCGAGGCCGAGGCCCTGGAGCACGCCGTGTCCGAGCAGTTCCTCGACCGGGTCGACGCCGACCTCGGCCACCCGACGCACGACCCCCACGGCGACCCGATCCCCGGGGCGGACGGCATCGTGCCGGACTCCCCCGGCACGCTGCTCGGTGCGATCGAGCCGGGAGCGTGCGGCACCGTCGACCGGGTCTCGGACGACGACCCCTCGCTGCTGCGGTACTTCGACGAACTCGGGGTGGGGCTGGGGACGCACCTGCGGGTCGAGCGGGTGCGCGACTACGCCGGCGTCATCGCGGTGTCGCGGCGGGCGACCGACGGCTCGGAGTCCCTCGTCGACCTGCCGGCCGCCGCCGCGTCCTCCATCTGGCTCGCACCCGACGGCGACTGACCGCACGGCGCGCGCGGGCTGGATGGTCGGCTGGCCGGGCGGTCACGACACCCCGCTCACGTCCGCCGAGCGGTCAGGAACCGTCGCCCGGCAGCCCCGCAACCGACAGTTCGCGACCACTCGGCACCCCGGCCACGGGGTGTCGTGACCGCGCGACGCGCCCGCCCCACCGCCGCGACGGCGACGGTTCGCGACCACCCGGCGCTCCCGGCCGGGCGCGCCCGCCGGCCCTAGCCCTTGACGGAGCGCGTCCGGCCGAGCGCGACCTCGCGCCGGGCCCGTTCGAGGGCGAGCGCGGATGCCGCATCCGGGTCGTGCAGCAGCCGTTCGGTCTCGTGCACGTGCTCCCGGACGGCGTCGGTCCCCCGGTCGGCGGCCGCGACGAGGACCGGTCCGACGGTGTCTTCGCCGAGTCCCACCAGAGCACGCGACAGGCTGAGCCGACGCTCGCGGTCTCCGATGCCGAGCTGCACGGCGAGGGTCCGCGCGAGCGACGCCCGCTCGTCGTCCGGCACCAGTGCGACGGCCGTGCGCCAGGCGGCGCGGAGCACCTCGTCGTCGTGGTCCTCGAGCAGCGGGCGCACCGCCGGCCACGCCTCCGGGTCGCCGATCTTCGACAGGGTGTGGAGCGCCTGGCTGCGGGCCTGGGGTTCGGGGCGCTCGAGCTCGGGCAGGACGCGGGCGACGACGTCGTCGGCGGGGTGCCGGGTGAGCGCCCACGTCAGCATGTCGCGGACGAAGAAGTCCGGCTCGACGGCGCACTGTGCCACGAGCACCTCGAGGTCCGCGGGGTCCGGGGTGGTCCCCGCGGCCATCACGGCCTGCAGCCGGGCGGAGGATCGCGGATCGGCGAGGGCATCGGTGAGCGTGGTCATCCGTCCATCGAAGCCCCTCACGCCGGGGCCGTGTCAAGCATCGGGGCATAGCGTCGGGAGACGTGCGGTCCGCTCCCACCGCACCTCCGACCACGAAAGGACCTCCGTATGCCCCGCATCGGTACCAGTGACCTGCACGTGTTCCCCCTCGCCCTCGGCGGCAACGTCTTCGGGTGGACGGCGGACGAGTCGACCTCGCACCAGGTCCTCGACGCCTACACCGCGGCCGGTGGCGACTTCATCGACACCGCGGACGTCTACTCGGCCTGGGCGCCGGGCAACTCGGGCGGCGAGTCCGAGCGGGTCATCGGTTCGTGGCTGCGCGCCTCGGGCAAGCGGGACGACGTCGTCATCGCGACGAAGGGCTCGCAGCACCCGGAGTTCCAGGGCCTCGCCGCGGGCACCGTCGCCGCCGCTGCCCGCGCGAGCCTCGAGCGCCTCGGCACCGACCGGATCGACCTGTACTACGCGCACTTCGACGACCAGTCGACCCCGCTCGAGGAGACCGTCCGCGCCTTCGACCAGCTCGTGCAGGACGGCCTGGTCCGCTACACCGCGATCTCGAACTACTCGAAGGACCGCGCCGCGGAGTGGATCCGCATCGCGACGGAGAACGGCCTCGCCCAGCCCGTCGCCATCCAGCCGCACTACAACCTGGTCACCCGCCAGCCGTACGAGGCCGAGATCGCGCCGCTCGCGCACGAGCACGGACTCGGCGTGGTGCCGTACTTCTCGCTCGCCGCGGGGTTCCTGACCGGCAAGTACCGCTCGAAGGACGACTTCGCCGGCAAGGACCGCGAGGGCCAGGTGTCCGGCTACTTCACCGACGAGGGGCTCGCCGTCGTGGACGCGCTGTCCTCGATCGCCGATGCACACGGTTCCGAGATCGCCACCGTCGCACTCGCCTGGCTGCAGGCGCAGCCCGACGTCGTCGCGCCGATCGCGAGCGCCCGGAACACCGAGCAGCTGCCGGCGCTGCTGGCCTCGGCGGAGCTCGAGCTCACCGCCGACGACCTGCAGACGCTGTCCGACGTGTCGGCGAAGGTGCCCGCGAGCGCCTGACGCCGGCGCATCTCAGCCGATGCGCGTACATGTTCCGACATCCCACTCGTCGTTCGACGGGTGGGATGTCGTTCGTTGCGCATGCAGTCGCTGCGTGTGCATGTTCCGACAGACCACCAGTCGATCACGGGGTGGATCGTCGCAGAACGCGTGCGACCCGCGCCGACAGGCCCGCCTCTACGCCCCCGGCGCCAACGACCCGGTCAGCGGCTGCCCCGACGACCGCGTCACGAAGCACGCGATGAACCGGTCACCCTGGTCCCACGTCGCCTGGTCCGGCGCGTAGGAACCCTGCACCTGCACGTCCCCCACGGCAGCGGCGGCCGAGGCGTTCAGCGCCGCGTCGGACTGGCACTGGTCGGCCGCCTGGGTCGCCAGGGCCTCGGCACCCGGGTAGGTGTCGCCCTCGACCGTGAGCCGTGCGGTCAGCTGCCCGATGTGCGGCGTCGCACAGTCCACCACCGTGAAGGTCTGCGACCACGCGTTCGTGAACGGCGACAGGCACTCCCCGCCGGCCAGGTCGGTCCACGGGTGCTCGCCGGGCAGGGCCGGGGTCGTGGCGAACTGCAACGTGGCGGCCGGCGCTGCGGCGTCTCCCGGCTGCGAGGCCGACGCCGACGGCGCAGCGCTCGGGGTCGCCGGCGCCGACGAGGCAGCCACCGGCGACTTCGTCGGCACGACCTGGTCGGCGATGTTGTTGCCGAGGATCCACTTCGACAGCAGGAACACCAGCACGATGAGCACGAGGATCAGCGCGATCGACCCGTAGATCAGCAGCTGCTTGCCGCGCTTGCCCTCGTTCCGCAGTCGCGCGAAGCCCTCGTTGATGAAGTTGTCGCGGTCGCCGGACTGCCGGTCCGGACCGCCGGCCGGCCGCCCAGCAGCAGCAGCGGGCGCGGGCGCGGGGGCAGCAGCAGGAGCGGCAGCAGCCGCGGGCACCGCAGCCGCCGGCATCATCCGTGTCCCGGTGTCCTCCGGGTCGTAGCCGGTCCCGCCGAGCTGCCCGACGGCCTCGGTGCCGAACAGGTCCTTGATGGCACTCGTGTCACTGGTCTCGCGGCCGTCCCACTCGGACTGGTCCAGGTCGTCCGGCGCCGCGGCAGGAAGGGACTCCGGCTGCGGACCGGTGTCGTTCCCACGCAGTCCGAGCACGGCGTCGAGGTCCTGCCCCACCGACGGCGGCAGGTGCGCCGGGTACTCCTGGGCACCGGCAGCCGGCTCGACGAGCGGCGGTGCCGCGGTCGGCGGCACGGTCGCGTCGGGCTCGGACCACCAGGGCGTCCCGGCCGCCGGCATCGCGGTGGTCGGCGCATCGACCTGGAGGCCCTCAGTCGCGTCCGGCACGTCGTCTCCGGCGGGCTCACGGGGCACGTCCACGGCCTCGGTCGCCTCCGACGGAGCACCAGCAGCATCAGCGGCGGGAACGGCAGCCGGAGCAGCCGTGTCCGACACGGGCGCAGCCGGGACCGCCGGCGGCACCACCGGCGGCACGGGGACCGCCGGCGGCACCGGGTAGGTCCGCGGTGCCTGCGGCAGCCCGGAGGCCGGGGTGTCGACCTCGCCTGCGACGACCTCGTCCTCGTCGTCCAACTCGTCGGCGAGCGACCAGGACCCGGCGGACAGCGCGGTGGTGTCGAACGAGTCGGTGGTCAGCGTCGCCGGGACCTCGCCGGGCTCGTCGTCACCGAGCGCCCAGTCGAACGGCCGGTCGTGCGCGCCCGTCTGCGTGGGGACCGGCCCGGTGCTGGTGATGCGCAGCAGGTCGGTGAAGGTCGGCGGTTCCTCGGTCGGCGGCAGCACGTTCTCGACGCCGAGGGGCTGCGGCGCAGCGGGAGCAGCGGGCGCCACGGACTCCGGGTGGTTGCCGGTCGCGCGGCCGAGCCAGTCGACGTCGGCGCGGCCCTCGCCGAACGGGTCGACGCGGCGACGCTCGTCCTCGATGGCCTTCGACGCGGCAGCTCGTTCGTCGCGGTGGGTCTGCGCCGTCGGCAGCACGATCGACGACGGGTGCGGTGCAGTGGAGTCCGGCGCGACGTCGGCGGCGGCCGGGATCCGGTCGTGCAGTGTGGAGCGCTCGTGCTCGACGACGGCGTCGGGGTTCTCGGAGGGTGCGAGCAGCTCGGGCGGCATCGAGATGGCCTGGGTCGCGCCGTCGTCGAGCGCCGGAGCCGAAGCGGCCGGCGCAGACGCGGCAGGAGCCGGCGCAGCAGGAGCAGGAGCAGCAGGCTCGGCGCCCTCCGCCTCCCCCTCGGCCACGAACGGCTCCGGCAGCGGCGCGCCCGTCTCGCGGGCGGTTCGCTCGGCCTCGCGGCGCTCCCGCCGCGACGGCCAGTCCTCCTCGCCGCGCGGAGCCCCGAAGATGTCCGCAGCGCTGCGGAGACCGTGGAACGGAGCGTCCGATCCGGACGCACGCCGAGCCTCCAGGCCGTCGTCCCCGTCTGCCGGGCCGGCGGTGCCGTCGGGTTCGTGTGCGTCGTCCGGACGCTCCTCGGTCACGCGGTCAGCCCCAGATCAGCCAACCCGATGGCCGCGAAGTACGGGTAGCCGGCCGCCTCGATCGTCTCCTTGGCACCGGTGTCCCGGTCGACGACGACCGCGACGGCGGCGATGATCGCGCCCTCGCGCTCGAGCGCCTCGGCCGCCTTGAGCGGCGAGCCGCCGGTGGTGGAGGTGTCCTCGAGCACGACGACGCGCTTGCCCTTGAGGTCCGGTCCCTCGACCTGCTTGCCGCGGCCGTGGTCCTTCGGCTCCTTGCGGACGACGAAGGCGTCGTAGGTCAGGCCCTGGGCGGCGGCCTGGTGCAGGACGGCGCTGGCGATGGGGTCGGCGCCCATGGTCAGGCCACCGACTGCGGAGACGTCCGGCACCTGCTGCACGAGCTCGGTCATGACCTGCCCGATCAGCGGCGCGACGCGGTGGTCCAGGCTGACCTTCCGCAGGTCGATGTAGTACGTCGCCTTCTTCCCGCTGGTCAGGGTGAAGTCGCCGTGGAACACCGCTTCGGAGGAGATGTACTGGATCAACTGTTCGCGCGCGTCGGTCACAGCGCACAAGGGTAGTCGGTCGGGCCCGCAACGCGCTCCCCCAGCCTGTGGGTCTGTGCGTACCGGCACCGAGGCGGCCTCGGTACGCTCCGGGGCATGTCCCGAGCACCGCGTCGCCCCGCCGTGGAGCCGGCTCCGTCCGGCGGCCGCCGGACCGGTGGGGTGGCCGTCACGATCGGACGGGAGGCCCTGGGCGGCCTGGTCGCGCTGGCCCTGGCCGTCATCGCCCTGCGTCACGTCGTCGCGACGGAACGGGTGGCGTTGCTCTGGTACGACGGCGACTCGGTGCTGCTGCCGCTCGTCGAGCGCTCGCTGCAGGCCGGCCAGCCGTTCGAGTGGGCGATGTCGCCCGCACTGTTCTTCTTCCCCGAGCTGCCCGTGTACCTGTTCTGCTCGCTGGTGACCGGGACCCCGCAGCAGGCCCTGGCGCTGAACGGGGTGCTCGTGCTCCTCGCGGTCTACGCGCTGGTGCGGGCCGCCGCGAACGAGCTGATGCCGTCCGCCGGGCGCCCCGCCCGGATCGCGGTGTCGGCCGGGGCTCTCGGCCTGGTCACGCTGCTCGTGCTGACCGAGTCGTCGGCGACCGCGACCTCGCTCGAGCTGGCGTCCCTGCTGCTCACGACGACCTACTACTACGGCGCCGTGCTGGCGGTGCTCGGCACCGCGGTGCTGGTGCTGCGGGCGGTGCGCCTCGGCCGGGCGTCGGTGCCCCTGCTCGTGGCGCTCGGACTCGTCGCCGCGTGCACGACCGCGTCGAACCCGCTGTACGTGCCGTGGTCAGCGGCCCCGGTGGTCGTCACCCTCGGGCTCCTGGTGCTGGCGCGCCGGGTGCCCTGGCGTCCGGCCGCGCTGCTGGCCGGCACCGTCACGGTGGCTTCGGTCGTCGGGTACCTGGTGCGGATCCCGCTCCGGCCGTTCGTCTCCCTCGACCCGGCGACGTACGTGCAGCCGTCGCGGACCGGCGAGACCCTGCGGTTCTTCGCGGCGCTGACCGACGACCGGGCAGGCACCGCACCGGGCGACCTCGGGCTCCTGCTGCTGTTCGCCGGGGTGCTCGTCACCGTCGGCGGCACGGTCTGGGCCTGGCGGGTCCGCACCGCACGCACCGTCCTGGTCGCGACGGTGCTGCCGCTCGTGACCGTCGTCGCCGTGTCCGTCGGGGTCGTCGTCGCCGGGTCCGAGACCCCGCGCTACCTGCAGCCGATCGTGACGGCACCGCTGCTCGCGCTCGTCGCCGTGGCCGAGCTCACCCGCACCGCGGTCCGCCGCACCCGCGTGCACCGCCCGCACCGAGGGGTCCGGGCGGGGGTGGCGGTCGCGATGGCAGCCGTCCTCGCGACCGGGATCGCCGTGGCCCCCGGCACAGCCCACGCCGTGTCGACCGCGCGGTACCCGGCGGCCGCGTGCCTGGACCGCTGGGCAGACGGACGCCAGGTCACGGGCGTCGGGCAGTTCTGGACGATCCGACCCCTCGCCACCTACGCGTCGACGAACGTCGGGCTGCTGCAGGTCCGCGACACCTTCGAGACGTACCCGTGGCTCGTCGACCTCGGCGCCTACCGCGACGCCGACCCGAGCTTCGTTGTGGTCGGATCGCACGACCTCTGGACCACCGCGGTCGAGGACTCCCTCGGCCCCCCGGCGACGATCACCCACTGCACCGGGTTCGACGTCTACGACTACGCCGGCACCGCCGGGCAGGCGATCCTGCGGCGCGACGTCGTCGGGAGCGCCGACGTCATCCGGCGTGATCGCGGCTTCTGATCCACTGCTGAAGTTGTCCACAGCGGCGCGTTGCCGTCCGATGCTCGCTGTACGGATGTATAGGCTCGTGCTCGATGTCTCGTCCCACCAGCCCCCGCGCCCACCGTGTCCCCGTGCGCCTGCGCCTCGCCGTCACCGGCCTGGCACTCGCGGGCCTCGTCGGCACGGTCATCGCCGACGCTCCGGCCGCCCAGGCGGTGACCTACCCCACGTGGGACGAAGTGAAGTCCGCCCGCGGCAAGGAATCCGCGAAGCAGGGACAGATCACCGAGATCCGGGGCATCATCAGCGAACTCGACGCCAAGGTCGAGGCTGCCGAGGCGAAGGCGCAGAAGCTCGGCGACGTGTTCTACAAGGCACAGCGCAAGGCCCAGACGGCGGCCGAGAAGGAACAGCAGCTCCGCGCCGACGCGAAGGACCACGCGAAGGTCGCCGACCAGAGCGCCGCGCAGGCCGGGCAGTTCGCCGCGCAGATGTCCCGCTCCGGTGGCGCCGACGTCACCACCTCGGTGATCACCCAGGGCGAAGACGCCAGTGACCTGCTGTACAACCTCGGTGCGCTGAGCAAGCTCTCCGAGCAGGCCGAGCGCGTGCAGGCCGCCGCGAGCGCCGACGCCGCCGTCGCCAGCTCGCTCGAGGCACAGGCCGACCGCGCCGCCGAAGCACTGGGCGACCTCGCTGCCGAAGCCGAAGACCGCATGCAGGAAGCCCAGGCGGCGTCCGACGCCGTGCAGGCCGCCTACGACGAGCAGCAGTCGAACAAGGCCCGACTCGACGCCCAGCTCGCGACCCTGACCTCCGGCCGCGTCCGGACCGAAGCCGAGTTCGCCAAGGGTGAGCGCGTCCGTAAGGCGGCGGAAGAGAAGGCCGCACGCGAAGCCGCCGAGCGCGCAGCCGCCGCGCAGCGAGCAGCCGCCGCACAGGCCGCCGCGAACTCCGGCGGGGGCGCTCCGTCAGGCGGCGGCTCGACCGGCAGCAGCGGCTCGGGTGGCGGCGGTTCCGTCGGCGCAGGCTCGGGGACCGGCTGGGTCCGCCCGGCCAGCGGCTACGTCATCAGCCCCTACGGCTACCGCGTGCACCCGATCACCGGCGTCGTCACCATGCACGAGGGCACCGACCTCGCGAGCGGCTGCTACACGCCCATCGTCGCGGCCTCGGCCGGCACCGTCGACTACGTCGGCTGGTACGGCGGCTACGGCAACTACGTCCGCATCAACCACGGCGGCGGTGTGCAGACCGCGTACGGCCACATCGTCGACGGCGGCTTCCGGGTCGCCACCGGGCAGCAGGTCTCCGCGGGGCAGCTCATCGCGCTCGTCGGCTCCACCGGGGCGTCGACCGGCTGCCACAGCCACGTCGAGGTGCACATCAACGGCGCCACCACCGACCCCGTGCCCTTCATGTCCGCGCGCGGAGTCGCCTTCTAGCCGATCGGTTCCGGCTCCGGCTCGTCGATCCCGTCGTCGCCGGCGTTCCACAGCGCCCGGTACCAGGCGGTGCGCTCCGGGTCGTCCGGCAGCCCGTACGCCCGGTGGAACAGCGGCTCCCACCCGGGTCCGTAGTTCCAGCCGAGGGCCATCGTCGCCACCGCGATGTCGGCCCAGCGGTCCGCAACCCCCATCGCGTCCAGGTCGACGTGCCCGCTCCACCGCCGGTCCGAACCGATGAGCGTGTTCGGCGTGCACGGGTCGCCGTGACAGACGACGATCCGGTCGGTCGGCGGCTCCGGACCGAGACCGCCCGGGCCTCGCTCGGCGTCGGCGGCAACGTCGGCGCTCGTCCCACGCGCGCGATCGAGCCGGTCCGCCGTGGACCACGTGAACGGGCAGTCGTCGACGGGCAACGTGTCGTGCAGCGCGCGCAGGCCCTCGCCCACCGCAACCACCGCGGTCCGGGGTTCGTCGTGCCAGCGCGGGTCGACTGCGCTCCAGCCGGGCACCGCGCGGGTGTGCAGCCAGACGCCGTCGTCGTCGGCGCCGTGGTCGAGCACCTCCGGCACTCGGGCGTACCGGGACGCCCACGTCAGCCGCGCGGCCTCTCCGCTGGTCCACGAACCGTAGGCGCGCGGCAGCACCTTCACGAACTCGTCGGCGTGCGCGTCCGGTCCGATCCGGAACGTCGTCCCGCCGATCTGGTTGTGCCAGACGAGCGCGACCTCACGCCCTCGCGCGACTTCGGTGACCACGCGCGGCACCGGGACGGTCTCGCCCGGCCGGGGCAGTCCACCGATCGAGCGCACCACGGCGACGCTCAGTGCACGCGGTCCGGGCGGGACGACCCCGACCCACCACGGGCGATCTCGAGCAGCACCGGCAGGCGTTCGCCGAGCAGGGCGTCCAGGTCGGCGACCACGGCCTCGACCCGTTCGGTGATCTCGCGCGGCGCGGCACCCCGGCGCGGACGGACCCGCACCCGGATCGCCCGACCACCACGGACCCGGTAGACGTCGACGGCGAGCGAGCCGACCTGGGGCATGTCGCCGATGGCCGAGGAGAGCGCGTGCTGCACGGCCGTGGACTCGATGCGCACGGAGCCGGCGACGCCGTCCGCCGAACCGTCGCTGTCCACCACGGTGCTCTCGCGGCCACCGCCGAGCGTCGTCAGCACGACGAGTGCGAGCACGCCGAGCACGACGCCACCGCCGAGCACGCAGGTCCAGGCGAACACCGAGTCGTCACGCGACGCCCCGGTGCCGAGTCCGGCGAGGGCATCGCCGACCGTGCGCCACCACGACGCGACGAGGGGCAGCCCCTGCGCGGTCTGCACCAGGATTGCGGCAACTCCGGCGACGAGCAGGACGAGGCCGAGCACGACGAGCGCCGTCCGGCCGAGCACACGGTTGGTGGCGTTCATCCGTCCACCCGTCCGGTCGGCTGCACCCGGACCCGCGCGGCGAGCGGCGGCTGGGCGTCGATCGCGACGAACTCCCGCTCCACGGCCTGGGTGGCGGCGACCGCGGGGACGTCCACGCCGGCGGCCGGACGGAGCACGACGTCGACCGTGCGGCGGCCGACGGTGCCCACGGCGGCGTCGGCGCCCAGACGGGTCGCGGATCGGGCGGCCCGGGCCGCAGCGGAGGCCAGGACCTCGTCGTCGACGACCACGGCGAGCCGGTCGGACGACATCGCGTGCCGCGGACGGCGCTGGGGCAGGATCCCCTGCAGCAGCAGGACGAGCCCGATCAGGGCCACGACGGCGCCGATGCCGATCACGGCGGTCGTTTCGAGGCCGTCCGGGGCCGCGAGCGCAGCGTCGACCATGGCGCGGGGGTCGACGCCGAGCACGTTCTGGTCGAGCAGGACGAGCGCACCGGCGAAGACCGCCGCGGCGGCGAGCACCAGGGCGATGAGCATCGCGACGACGACGGCGGCCGAGCGGGATACGTGGGTCTCGCGGCGCAGCACGCGGCGGTAGGTGGCAGCGTGGTCGGCGGCGGGCGCGCCGACGAGGGGTGGGGCGGTCACCGGACCCTCCGCGGGGTGTCCACGACCGACGAGGCGAAGGTCACCGTCACGCGGGCGACCTGTCGGCCGGTGATGGTCCGGAAGCGCTCGGCGATCGTGCCGCGAGCCCGGTGCGCCGTGGCGACGACGGGTTCGTCGGGGAGTGCGTGCGAGCCCAGCACCGGCAGGGCGAGCGGGGCGGTGATCTCGACCGCCAGTGCACCGCGGCCGTCGTCGGCGACCCGGGCACGGACCTCCCGGAAGGCCACGCGCAGTGCTTCGGCGGCGACCGCCTGGGCGGTGTGCACCAGCGCCGACGTGCCGATGCGGTCGGAGCCGCGGAGCCGGACGCCGCTGTCGCCGGTCGTGGCGACGGCGGCGTCGCTCACGACGAGCTCCGGCGTCCGCGCAGCACGTCGAGCAGGCGACGGAAGTCGACGTCGCCCGTGACGATGCGCGCGACCAGTGCACCGACCGCCATGCAGACGGCGACGACGACGAACGCCCAGAACCCGAGCGTCACCGCGACGATCGCGAGCAGGGCGCCGGTGCCCATCCCGACGACGGTGGCGTTCACCGGACTCGACCGTCCCGGGTGTCGAACTCGTCGGCGACGCCGTTGAGTGCGGGGATGTTCACGTCGTTGATCGCGATGTTGACCTCGGTGACCTCGAGGCCGACGAGTTCGGTGACGGCGTTCGTGACGGCGGCGCGCACGGCGGAGGCGACCTCCATCATCGGCGTCGGGTAGTCGACGACGATGGTCAGGTCGACGGCCACCTGGGTCTCGCCGACCTCGACGCGGACGCCCTGACCGAGCGCGCTCGAGCCGATGGCGTCGCGGATGGCACCGAACGCCCGCGAGGCGTTGCCGCCGAGCGCGAAGACGCCGGGGACGTCGCGGGCGGCGATGCCCGCGACCTTCGCGACGACCGTGTCGTCGATGATGGTCCTGCCCTTGGCGGTGACCTGCGTCGTGGTGGTGCCGGCGGGCTGGGCGCTCCCGGCCCCGGTGCCGAGCGTGGCTCCGGTCGTGGTCCCGTCGACGCGGTTCGTCGTCGATGCCATTGCTGCCTCCGTGCGATCGATTGCTGGCCTCCAGCGAACACCATCGTGCCGTACGCCGCACAGGCGGCGCACGTGCCGACCTCGTCGTCAGTCGGCACCGGTAGGTTCTTGTTCCATGCGCGTGGCGACCTGGAACGTGAACTCCGTCCGCACCCGAGTGGGTCGGATCGTCGACTGGCTGGTGCGTGAGGACGTCGACGTCCTCGGCATGCAGGAGATCAAGTGCAAGCCGGAGCAGTTCCCGGTCGAGCAGTTCGAGGCCGCGGGGTACCACGTCGAGGCGCACGGCCTGAACCAGTGGAACGGCGTCGCGTTCGCCAGCCGGCTGCCGATGGAGGACGTCACCCGCGACTTCCCCGGCCAGCCCGGGTTCCTGAAGGGCCACGAGGGGCCGGACCTGCCGGTCGAGGCCCGCGCGATCGGCGTCACGGTCGACGGCGTGCGGCTCTGGAGCCTCTACGTGCCGAACGGCCGCGAGCTCGGCGACCCGCACTACACGTACAAGCTCGACTGGCTCGCCCAGCTGGCCGACCGCACTTCGGAGTGGATCGAGGCATCGCCGGAGACCCCGCTCGCGCTGATGGGCGACTGGAACGTCGCACCGCTCGACCAGGACGTCTGGGACATGCGGGTCTTCGAGGGGTCCACCCACGTCAGCGAACCCGAGCGGGCAGCGTTCCGCGAGTTCGAGGCGCGGGGCCTGCAGGACGTCGTGCGCCCGATCGTGCCCGACGGCTACACCTACTGGGACTACAAGCAGCTGCGGTTCCCGCGCAACGAGGGCATGCGCATCGACTTCGTGCTCGGCTCGCAGGCCTTCGCGGACGTCGTCACCGACGCCTCGATCCACCGGAACGAGCGCAAGGGCGACGCCCCGAGCGACCACGTCCCCGTGGTGGTCGACCTCGACCTGGACACGTCGCTCGACGACGACCGCCCGATGATCTTCTGATCGGCGCCGGGTCACCGGCCCGGCCCGGCCTGGGATCGGCGTCCGTCCGGCTCTGTTACGCCCGGCGTCCGCCGTGATTGAGCCGTCCGTCACGCCGACGTAGGTTTCCTGCACCGAACCCCTTCGAGAGCAGGTGAAGCCATGTCCCGCACGACGATCCTTCCCATCCAGCGCCTCATGGCGACCGCAGCCCCCGGTGCGTGGCGCGACGGCATCGTCGTCGAGACCCGCGCAGCCGACGCCGTGGTGCTGTTCCTCGACGGGAGCATCACGCAGCTGCGGGTGGCGGACGCCGACGGCGTCCTGTCGGTCGGCGAGCCGGTCGCCCACCACCCGGTCGCGGAGATCCTCAGCGCCGGCGGTCGACAGACCACGGCACGGGTCGCGTAGCGCGTACGCGTCGCGGAGCGCGCACGGAGCGGGTCAGGCCGCCATCGAGTCGAGCATCGCCTGGCACTTCGACACCATCTCGTCGCAGGCCATGGCGCAGTACCGGCACGACTCGTCCATGTCCTGGTGCTGGCGGCACTCGGCGGCACACGCGGTGCCCATCGCGACGACGGCCACGAGCATCGCCTGCATCGCGGCGGTGTCCATCCCCATCGGACGCATCATCATCCGCATGCCGGTGTCGGCGAGCATCGCGGTGTTCGAGCACATCGCGGCGCAGGTGGCCATCTCGCCGCCCATCCGCATGTCGGCCGCCGAGCACATCGTCGCGGCCATCGACGCGGCGTTCATCGCCATCATCGTGTCCTGCATCATGTCCATGTCCATCTCCATGGGCATGTCCGTCATCGACATGTTCTTCATCATCGCCATCGTGTCCATCGCCGGTCTCCTCGTCGTGGTCATCGGTCACGAGGCGGTCCGCCCCGCATGCCCGCCAGGGTACGCGCGTGCCGTCCGCGCTTCGTGAGCAGGAATGGTCGAGTCTGCGACCGCCACCCGACCGTTCCTGCTCACCATCCGCGGTGGTCGCCACCACGGCCGGACGGGAGGCCCGGTGCGGCCCCGCCACGGGCCTCCCGTCCGCCCCGCGGCGCGCCCGGGCGCGGAAGACGCCGGCGTGCGCGCACGACGCCCGCAAGTGCGCGAGACGCCGCCGAATCCGGCGGCGTCTCGGCGACATCGAGGCGTCTCGACAACACGACGGCGTCTTCCGGACGCACCACACGCCGGCGTCTCGACAACACGACGGCGTCTTCCGGACGCACCACACGCGAGGCGTCTCGACAACACGACGGCGTCTTCCGGACGCATCACACGCCGGCGTCTCGGCGCGCTACGGGTGCAGCAGGGCGGCGATCGCGACGAGCACGGGCACCGAGCCGAGCGTCGAGATGAGCACGACGTCGCGGGCCACCGGCACCGCGGCCCCGTACCGCTGGGCGTAGTTGAACACGTTCTGCGCCGCCGGCAGCGCGCCGAGGGTGGTGAGCACGAAGACCTCCTGCTCGCCGAGCCCGAACACGAACCGGGCGAACACGAACGCCACGGCCGGCATCACCACGAGCTTGATCGACGACGCCACGATGACGTCGGTCCGGATCGCCGGGTCCCGCAGCGGGGTCGCACCGTGCAGGCTCATCCCGAACGACAGCAGCACGACGGGGACCGCGGCCGCGCCGACGAGCGAGAACGGCTCGAGCACCGGGTCGGGCAGCGTGATCCCCGTCGCCGAGCACACCAGCCCGACGAGCGAGGCGATGATGATCGGGTTCCGGAACGGCCCCGCGATCCGCCTCCCCCATCCGCCGCCACCCGCGGTCGCAGCGTCGAGGATCGTCAGCGCGATCGGGGCCATCACGACGAGCTGCAGCAGGATCACCGGGACGACCGCGGTCGCCTGGCCGAGGACGTACACGGCCACCGGCAGCCCGATGTTGTTCGCGTTCACGTAGCTCGACGCCAGGGCCCCGACGGTGGTCGTGGTGACGGGGCGGCGCAGCACGAAGCGGAACACGGCGGCCGCACCGAGGGCGACCACGGCGGCGCTCAGCAGTGAGACCCAGAGCATCGAGGACAGCAGCGACGCGATGTCGGCGGTCGCGATGGTGTGGAACAGCAGGCACGGCATCAGCACGAAGAACGCGAGCCGGCTCATCACGAACTGCGCGTGCGGGCCCAGCAGGCCGATTCGTCCGACGACGTACCCACCGGCGATGATCGCGCCGATGATCGCGAAGCCGGTCAACACGCCACCCATCCCGTCCATCCTGGCACCTGCCGGCGGGGATGTGACGTCACTCAGGTCGGAAATGCGTACGCATCGAATACCGTTGAGCGCATCATGACCTCGACGAACGCCGACACCCTCACCCGGTCCACCGACTCGAGCCAGCCGCTCGTGCCGCTGCTCGAGGAGCGCTGGAGCCCCCGCTCCTACGACGAGACCGCGACGATCTCGGACGACCAGCTCGACGCCGTCCTCGAGGCCGCTCGCTGGGCACCCTCGGCCATGAACTTCCAGCCCCGCCGCTTCATCGCCGGCCGCCGCGGCACCGAGACGTTCCGGAAGATCAACGAGAACCTGCTCGGCTTCAACGCCGCTTGGGCCTTCCGCGCCAGCGCCCTCGTCGTCGGCGTGCTCGAGACCGTGACCGCCGACGGCGAGGAGCGCCCCTTCGCGCAGTACGACCTCGGCCAGTCGCTCGCCGCCCTGACGGTGCAGGCGCACGCCGAGGGGCTGCACGTGCACCAGATGGCGGGCATCGACGCCGCCGGGCTCCGTGCCGCGTTCGACCTGCCCGAGCGCTTCCTGCCGTACACGGTCACGGCCGTCGGCACCGTCGCGCACCCGTCGCAGCTCGACGACAAGGCCGCCGAGCGCGAGGTCGCCCCGCGCACCCGCATCCCCCTCGACGAGGTCGTCCTCGTCAAGGAGTGATCACCGGCGGCACCGCCGCCGGCGATCGCCACGACGGCCGCGTCCCTGCGGGGGCGCGGCCGTCGGCGTACCATGACGTGACATGGATCAGCACCAGGACGACGCCCCGCCGGAGATGAACTTCTACACCCGGAAGTGGGTGCGACCGGAAGACCTCAACGCCAACGGCACCCTGTTCGGCGGCAGCCTGCTCCGCTGGATCGACGAGGAGGCCGCGGTCTACGCGATCATCCAGCTCGGCAACGGCAAGGTCGTCACGAAGTACATGTCGGAGATCAACTTCCTGTCCTCGGCGAAGGAGGGCGACATCGTCGAGATCGGCCTCGTCGCCACCCGGTTCGGCCGGACGTCGCTGACCATGCGGGCCGAGGCGCGCAACCTCTTCACGCACCGCAGCATCCTGACGATCGACGAGGTCGTCTTCGTGAACCTCGACGAGGACGGCAACCCCGCACCGCACGGCTACACGGACATCACCTACGCGCGCGACCGGGTCCCCGCCACGCACCGCGCGTGACCCCGCAGACTTCGCGCAGCACCGGGGCGCCGTGTTGGTCGCACCCTGCGGGTGGTCGGCGGGCTCTGGCAGGATCGGGGGCATGACCACGCCCCGCCTCGTCGCCTTCGACCTGGACGACACGCTCGCCCCGTCGAAGTCCTCCCTCGACCCCCGCATGCTCGAGACCTTCGCGTCCCTGCTCGAGGTCGTGCCGGTCGCGGTCATCTCCGGCGGCAACTTCACCCAGTTCGAGCAGCAGCTCGTCACCCCGCTCCGGCAGCGCGACGGCCTGACGCTCGACGCCCTGCACCTCCTGCCGACCTGCGGCACCCGGTACTACCGCTGGGAGGACCAGGACTGGGCACTGCAGTACGCCGAGGACCTCACCGAGGAGCAGAAGGACCGCGCCCTCGCCGCGGTCGAGGCCCGTGCGAAGGAAGCCGGGTACTGGGAGTCCGAGACCTGGGGCGCCATCCTCGAGGACCGCGGGTCGCAGATCACGTTCTCCGCACTCGGCCAGTCCGCCCCGGTGGACGTCAAGAAGCAGTGGGACCCGACCGGCGAGAAGAAGGACCACCTGCGCCGTCTGGTGCAGCAGGACCTGCCCGACCTCGAGGTCCGCTCGGGCGGCTCCACCAGCATCGACATCACCCGCAAGGGGATCGACAAGGCCTACGGCATGCAGCGCCTGGCCGAGATCACCGGCATCGCGCTCGACGACATGCTCTTCGTGGGCGACCGGCTCGACCCCGAGGGCAACGACTACCCGGTGAAGGCACTCGGGGTCCCCTGCCACGCGGTGCAGGGCTGGGAGGACACGGACGCGTTCCTGACGGAGCTCATCCCCACCCTGCGCTGACCGCGCGGCAGACGGGAGGCCCGTGGCGGGCCCGCACCGCGCCTCCTGTCCGTCCGCGGTCGCGTCCAGAGCCGCGAACGCGACCGACGCGGCCGGGCGCTCAGCCCAGGCTGCGGACGGCCTCGACGAAGGCGCGGATCTTGGCGGGGTCCTTGACGCCACGCTCGGACTCGACACCGCTCGACACGTCGACGCCGTCGGGGTCGAGCGCCTCGACCGCGGCGACCACGTTGGCCGGGGTCAGCCCGCCGGCGAGGATCCAGGCCTCGTCCACGCCGTCGATCGTGGCCGGGTCGATCAGGCGACCGCTGCCGGGCACGGCGGCGTCGAGCAGCAGCAGGTCGTGGTCGAACGCGGCGCGCTGTTCGGGCGTCTCGCGCAGGTAGTCCTCGGCCGCGATGGCCCGGATGGTGAAGAAGCCGGCGTCGCGCGCGCGGGCGAAGTCGGACGCCGACTCGCCACCGTGCAGCTGCAGCGTGGTGAGCCCGACCTCGGAGGCGATGCCGACGATCTCGTCGATCTTCTGGTCGCGGAAGACCCCGACGGCGTCGATGCCGTCCGGCACCCGCTCGACCAGTTCCTTCGCCAGGTCGGCGGTGACGGTCCGGGGGCTGCCCGCCGCGAAGACGAACCCGACGGCGTCGGCACCCGCGTCGACGGCGGCGTCCACGGTGTCGGGCGTCGACAGGCCACAGATCTTGATCCAGCGCTGGTCGGTCATGCTGTCCATCCTGCCAGGGTGCTCCGGTGCCCGGAGCACGGAGCCGCCGGGCGGGTCAGTGCAGGGCGCCCGCGACGTAGGCGGCCACGCACGCCGCGGTGACGCCGAAGGCCGCGAAGGACCCGACCAGGACGTTCCGCCGCCGCCAGCGACGCACCGCCGAGAACGTGCCGCGCTTGGCGTGCCGGTGCGCGGCACGGTGCATGCGGTGGTCGCGCTGGTGCTTGACGCGTTCCGGACCGAGCGGCACCGGGCCGGTGATCTGGGTGGAGCCGCCGCGCAGCGCGTTGGCGATGGCGACCGCGGTGGGCCGGCGCTCCGGGTCGCGGGCCGTCATCCGGCTGAGCAGCTCGCGCCACTCGTCGGCGACGTCGTCCGGGACCTCGGGATCGCGGCGGAGCCGTGCGAGTGCGGCCTCGATCAGGGTGCCCGAGTACTCCTGCTTGCCGGTCAGCGCCTCGAGCAGGACGAGCCCGAGCGAGTACACGTCGGTGGCGAAGCTGATCGGTTCGCCGGCGACCTGCTCCGGGCTGAGGTAGGCGGCGGTGCCGATGACCGTGCCGTCGTTCGTCAGGCGGGAACCGTCGACGAAGTGGGCGACGCCGAAGTCGGTGAGCTTGACCGTGCGGGCGAACCCGGACGAACCCTCGTCACTGATCAGGATGTTGGCGGGCTTGACGTCGCGGTGCACGATGCCGCGCGAGTGCACGTAGGCCAGGGCGTCGGCGAGCTGCGCACCGAGGTCGGCCACCTCGTAGTTGTGCAGGGCGCCCTCGGACAGGCGGCGGAGGAGCGTCGTGTCGGCGATGAGCTCCATCACGATGAACCGGTGCGGGCCGTCCTCGAACTCGTGGGTGCCGGCGTCGTACAGCGGGATGAGCCCGGGGTGGGAGAGCATGCTGAGCAGCCGGATCTCGCGCTCCTGGCGGACGCGGTCGGCGGTGGTCATCTTGTCCGGGGTCGCGAAGAGCTTCACGGCCACGGCCCGGTACGTGTGCTCGTCACGGGCTTCGTAGACGGATCCCATGCCGCCGGTGCCGATGAGCTTCACGAGCCGGTACCGCGCAGAGAGGACGGTGTCCGCCCGCGCGCTGTCCAGCAGGGTCATGGTGTCCGTCGTCCCGTCCGGAGCCCGTGGTTCCGCGGCGCCTGCCGGCGTGTGGGCCCATGGGAAACGGTACGCGTCCGACTCTCGATCCGCATGGCCGTTACGACATCGTGATCGCCGTACTTCCCTGAGTTCCCGGGGATCGACGGGGTACAGTCCGACCTCCATCAGGACGAGGAATCGCGCAAGGAGGACAGCATGGCGTTGTCGAAGGGTGACGAGGTGCACTGGAACACCTCGCAGGGCAGGACGACCGGCACGCTCGTGCGCAAGCGGACGAGCGACTTCGAGTTCGACGGGCAGCACTTCACGCCGACCGACGACGACCCGTACTGGATCGTCGAGTCGGAGAAGAGCGGCAAGCAGGCCGCCCACAAGGAGTCGGCGCTGACGAAGGCCTGAGGCTCAGTCGCGGGCGGGCTCGGCGCGACGACGACCCCGGGCACCGCCCACGGCAGGGCTGCCGGCGGCGTCGTCGTGGTCATCCCGGCCACCCGCACGCCGCTCGGCGCGGACACGGCGGACCCGGCGCACGACGAAGGTCACCACGACCACGGCGATCGCGACGTAGAGCACGCGGTCGATCCACTCGGTGTACGCCTCGACCTGGTCGTACTGCGACCCGAACGCGGCACCGAGCAGCACGAGCGCGCTGTTCCAGATGCCGCTCGCGATGATCGTGAACACCGAGAACGTGCCGAGGTGCATGCGGTCGGCGCCGGCCGGCAGCGAGATGAGGCTGCGGACGATCGGGACGAACCGGCCGAAGAACACCGCGCTCTTGCCGTGCCGGTGGAACCAGCCGGCCGCCTTGCGGAAGTCGTCCTCGTCGACGAGGGGCAGCTTGCCGAACCACCGCGTGGTGCGTTCGAACCCGATCTTCGCGCCGAGCCAGTACAGCACGAGCGCCCCGAGGTACGAACCGATCGTCGCCAGCACCAGGACCAGGACCAGGTTCATCTGACCGGCACCCGCGAGGAACCCGGCCAGCGGCAGGATGACCTCGGACGGGATGGGCGGGAACACCGTCTCGACGAAGAGCATCAGCCCGACGCCCCACTCCCCCAGCGCGTCGATCAGCTGCAGCACCAGGCCGGAGAGCCCGCCGAGGTCGGACGGAGCGGTGGAGTCGCCACTGGCGACGGTCATGGCACGGGTGGTCACGGCAGTCGTCATGCCCCCAGCATCCCTGAACGGCCTGTCAGGACCCGGCACGCTCCCTGGGTGTCAGCCGAGTCCCATGTGGGCGGCGCGGACGTGCGCGAGCGACCGGGCGAGCGCACCCCGGGCGACGGCGTCGCGACCGACGGTCGACGGGGTTAACACCACGGGGTGCCGGAGTTGCGGCGTGACGATCTCGTCGAGCGCGGCGCAGAACACCTCGGCAGCCGGCAGGACCTCACCGCCGACGACGACGACCTCGGGGTCGATCGTCGTCACGAGCTGCACGACGCCGGGTGCCACGTCGGCGGCGAACGCTCGGACGGTCTCGACGGCCGGCACCGAGCCCTGGGCCGCCGCCGCGAAGACGGACTCGAGGTCCGTGCCGGACGGGATCCGGGCCTCCAGGCGGGCGGGCGCGGCGGGCCAGCCGGTCGAGGCGATGCCGCCCATCTCGCCGGCCGCACCGCGCGCACCGCGCGCCAGCGAGCCGTCGACCACCAGGGCGGCACCGATCTGCCGACCCATGACCAGGTACAGGGCGTCCCGGACGCCGTGGAACCGCCCCCACCGCGCCTCGGCCGTGGCCGCCAGCTTGGCGTCGTTGTCGAAGAAGGTGGCGACCCCGGGGAAGAGGTCCTGGATCCGGCCGGGCACCCGCCGCTCGACCCACTCCGGCACCGCGACCGTGTAGTCGATCGCGCCGTCGCGGTCGACGACCGCCGGGACCCCGAACGTGGCACCGAGCACCGGCGCACCACCGGCGGAGCCGCCGACCGTGCCACCGACGGGCGCCGTCAGCCGACGAACGACGTCCTGCACGCTCGACCAGGCCTGTTCGGCGTCGGCGAGGTCGGTGTAGCGCTCCTCGACGCGGGCGAGCGTGACGCCGCGCAGGTCCGCGCGCACGCCGACGATCCCGTGCAGGCCGAGGTCCACGCCGAGCACGGAGCCGGCCGACGCGTCCGCGGCGAAGCGCTTGGCGCGACGACCGGCCTTGTTCGGGGTGGCGATCGCCTCGGCCTCGGTCACCCAGCCCTCGTCGACCAGGTCGGCGAGCGCCGCCTCGACCGTGGGGCGGGAGAGTCCGACCGTGCGCCCGAGCTCGGTGACCGTGCGGGAGACGTCGTCGCGCAGGAGCTCGTCGAGGATGGCCCGCGAGTTCATCTGCCGCAGGACACCGGGGGTCGTCCCCACGGCACCGGAGGTCGTTGACACGGTCTGCTCCACGGTCATAGCCTCCACATTACGAAAGATCATTGAGGAATGGTGGCTCCGACATGCTCGTCCCACGACCGCGCCGCACCGCTCCCGGTGTCGGGGCCTTCGCGATCACCCCGTCGACCCGGATCGCCGCCGACCCGGCGAGCGAGTCCGTCCGACTGTACCTGCAGCAGACCCTGCGGGGATCGACCGGGCTGCCGGTGCGGGACGCCCACGACGACACGGCACCGGGGGCCGGCACGATCGCGCTGCGCGTCGCCGACGACCCGTCCCTGCCCGCGGGCCCGTCGACGGCGGAGGGCGACCGGGCGGAGTCGTTCCGCCTCACGGTGACGCCGGACGGCGTCGACGTCATCGGCGGTTCGCCCGCCGGGGTCTTCTACGGTGTGCAGGCCCTGCTGCAGCTGCTGCCCCCGGACGTGTACCGCCGCGGCCGGGTCGCGACCGGTCCGTGGTCCGTCCCCGCCGTGGTCGTCGAGGACGCCCCCGCCTTCGCCTGGCGTGGCGTGATGCTCGACGTCGCCCGGCACTTCCGGACGAAGCACGAGGTCATGCGGGTGGTCGACCAGCTCGCCGCGCACCGGATCAACCGCCTGCACTTCCACCTCACCGAGGACCAGGGGTGGCGCATCGAGATCCGGAAGTACCCGCGCCTCACCGAGGTCGGGTCCTGGCGTCGGGAGTCCCAGGTCGGCGCGCACGTCCCCGGGCCGGACGGCACACTCGTCGTCGCCGGGTTCGACGGCCGCCCGCACGGCGGGTACTACACGCAGGACGACGTCCGCGAGATCGTGGCGTACGCGGCCGACCGGTTCGTCACCGTCGTCCCCGAGATCGAGACCCCCGGGCACGTCCGCGCGGCGCTGGCGGCCTACCCGTCGCTCGGCGTCACGGGCGAACCGGTCGAGGTGTGGACGGAGTGGGGCATCGCCGACGACGTCCTGAACGCCGAGGACGCCACGATCGACTTCTTCAAGGACGTCCTGGACGAGGTCATCGCACTCTTCCCCTCCGGCTACATCGGCATCGGCGGCGACGAGTGCCCGAAGGTGCAGTGGGAGACCGACCCCCGCACCCAGGAGCGCATCCGCGAGCTCGGGCTGCAGGACGAGGAACAGCTGCAGGCCTGGATCATCGGACAGCTCGCCGCACACGTCGAGTCGCACGGCCGGCGGGCGTTCGGGTGGGACGAGATCCTCGAGGGCGGCACGCTCGACCCCTCGGCGACCGTGGTCTCCTGGCGCGGGCTGACCGGCGCACGCACCGCCGCCCGCCGCGGGCACGACGTCATCTCGTCGCCGGACGACCAGGTGTACCTCGACTACCGCCAGAGCGACCTGTCGACCGAGCCGATCCCGGTGTCGATCGTGCTCACCGTCGACGACGTCTTCGCCTTCGACCCGGTGCCGTCGGGGCTCACCGACACCGAGCGCGCCCACGTCATCGGCGGCCAGGGCAACATGTGGACGGAGCACGTCGACTCCGCCCGTCGGCTCGACTACCAGCTCTTCCCCCGCGTCGCTGCCCTTGCCGAGGCACTGTGGTCGGCCGACGTCACCGGGCCGCGCGACCTCGCCGAGTTCCGCGGACGCGTGGCCGAGCACACCGCCCGGCTCGAGGCCATGGGCATCGAGTACCGGCACGAGGCCGGGCCGTTCCCGTGGGAGCAGCGGCCGGGCGTGCCGGGGCGCCCGCACTCGCGCGAGGAGCGTGCGGCGTACATCGACGCGGTGACGGCGAACATCGCAGACTGACCAATTGACATTTCACATGTGAGAGGTTCACACTGGGGAGGACTTCACGGAGGAGACCCCCATGCCACAGCGCAGCATCCCCGGCCTCGACGGGCTCGACATCGACGCACTGATCGGGGATCGACAGCCCGAGGCCGAGCTCGAGATCACCGTCGACTTCGTCCGGGGCCGGTCGGTGCTGATCACGGGCGCCGGCGGCTCGATCGGCAGCGAACTCTGCCGACAGCTCGTCCGGTTCGAGCCGGCGGAGATCATCATGCTCGACCGCGACGAGACCGCCCTGCAGCAGGTGCAGGTCTCCGTGGACGGTCACGGGCTCCTCGACACGAAGAACGTCGTCCTCGCCGACATCCGCGACGCCGACGCCATCCGCGACATCATGCTGACCCGCCGGCCCGACGTCGTCTTCCACGCCGCGGCGCTGAAGCACCTGCCGATGCTCGAGCAGTACCCGGACGAAGGCTGGAAGACGAACGTCCTCGGCACCCTGAACATCCTCCGCGCCGCTGCTGCCGCGGGCGTGGGGACACTCGTGAACATCTCGACCGACAAGGCGGCGAACCCGACGAGCGTGCTCGGATCGACCAAGCGCATCGCCGAGCGGTTGACCGCCTGGACCGCCGCCGACACGGGCCACGACTACGTGTCGGTCCGGTTCGGCAACGTCCTCGGCAGCCGCGGCTCGATGCTCCCGCTCTTCGCGGAGCTGATCCGTGCCGGACGGCCCCTCACCGTCACCCACCCCGACGCCACCCGCTACTTCATGTCCATCCCCGAGGCCTGCCACCTCGTGATCCAGTCCGCGGCGATCGCGCACCCCGGCGAGGTCCTCGTGCTCGACATGGGTGCACCGGTCCGGATCCTCGACATCGCACGGCGCATGCTCCAGGCCACCGGCAGCCCGTCCGACATCGTGTTCACGGGCCTGCGGGCGGGCGAGAAGCTCCACGAGGACCTCATCGGACGCGGCGAGACCGAACGCCGCCCGGTGCACCCGAAGATCACCCACACCTCGGTCGCACCGATCGCGCCGTGCGACGTCGACGAGTGCGTCCCCGGCCAGGTCAACCCGTCGGCGCTCGCGATGGCCGCCTGACCGACGCACGTCCGGTCCTCGACGCGACCGCACGACGGACGGGAGGCCCGGTGCCAGCTGGCACCGGGCCTCCCGTCCGTCGTGTGCTGCGGTCGACTACGCGGCGACCGGTGCGCGCTGGCCCACCGTCTCGCCGGCCACGGCGGCCTCGCTGCCCGCAGCGGCCTCGTCGACGGGGCGACGACGGACCCACTTCTTCAGGGCGACGAGCACCAGCGCCGACACCACGGTCCCGGCCAGGATCGCGACGACGAACATCAGCACGTCACCGATCGCGAAGAAGACGAAGATCCCGCCGTGCGGTGCTCGCGAGGTCACACCGGCAGCCATCGAGATCGCACCCGTGATCGCAGCCCCGACCATCGACGCCGGGATGACGCGCAGCGGGTCGGCTGCGGCGAACGGGATCGCACCCTCGGAGATGAAGGACGCACCGAGGAGCCACGCAGCCTTGCCGTTCTCACGCTCCGGCTTGGTGAAGCCCTTGCGGTAGAGCACGGTCGAGGCGAGCGCGAGGGCGAGCGGCGGCACCATGCCGGCGGCCATGACGGCGGCCATGATCTCGAACGGCACCACGTTCGTGGCGGTCCCGGCACCGAGCCCGGCGACGGCGAACGCGTACGCCACCTTGTTGACCGGACCACCGAGGTCGAACGCCATCATCAGGCCGAGGATGATCCCGAGCAGGACGGCGGAGGCACCGGAGAGCGAGTTGAGCCAGGCGGTCAGCTCGGTCATGACCCAGGCGATCGGGCCGCCGAGCACCAGGAGCATGAGACCCGAGGCGATGATCGACGCGAACAGCGGGATGATCACGACCGGCATCAGGCCACGCAGCCAGCGCCAGGTCGGGATGCGCCCGATCCAGTACGCGGCGGCACCGGCGATGAGGCCACCGACCAGGCCACCGAGGAACCCGGCGTTCATGAACACCGCGATCGACCCGGCCACGAAGCCCGGTGCGATGCCCGGACGGTCGGCGATGGCGTAGGCGATGTACCCGGCGAGTGCTGCGACCAGGAACCCGAGCGACACCTGTCCGATCTGGAACGCGGCGGCGCCGAGGTAGTAGCCGAGGCCCTCCGGCGGCAGGTTCAGCAGCGTCGAGTTCGTCAGCGTGTAGGCGGCGTTGCTCATCCCCGAGTCACCGTGGTTCAGCGCGATGCCGTACCCGGAGAGCAGGAAGCCGAGCGCGATGAGCAGCCCGCCGCCGGCGACGAACGGGATCATGTAGCTGACGCCGGTGAGGAGCCAGCGCTTGAGCGACTGGCCGAAGTGCTCGTTCTTGGCGGTGGACTCGCCCTCGACGGCGGCACCACCCTGCACGCGTGCGGCGTGCGGGTCCTCCGAGGCGCGGATGGCCTCGGCGATCATCTTGTCGGGCTCGTCGACACCGCGCTTGACGGGTCCGGACACGAGCGGCTTGCCGGCGAACCGACCGCGGTCGCGGACGTCGACGTCGACCGCGAACACGACGGCGTCGGCACGGGCGATGAGGGCCGGGTCGAGGGGTTCGACCTGCGAGGACCCCTGCGTCTCGATGTGCATCTCGGCACCGGCACGCTGGGCGGCGGCGACGAGGGCGTCGGCCGCCATGTAGGTGTGCGCGATGCCGGTCGGGCAGGCGGTGACGCCGACGAAGACCTTGCGGCCCGCCTCCGGCGCGGTGGCCGGTTCGGAGGCACCACTCGCCTTCCCGACGCCTGCCTCGGCCACTTCGCCGCTCACCTCGTTGTCGACCAACCGGACGATCTCGTCGGGGGTGGTCGCGGCACGGAGCGCGGCCGTGAAGTCCTCACGGATGAGCGCGCGGGCCAGGGTCGAGAGGACCGTCAGGTGGTCCTTGTCCGCCCCCTCGGGCACGGCGATCATGAAGACGATGTCGGCGTCGCCGTCCGGGGCGCCGAACGGCACCTTCCGGGCCAGGCGCGAGAACGCCAGCGTCGGCTCGGACACCGACGCCGACCGGGCGTGCGGGATGGCGATGCCGCCGGGGACGCCCGTTCCGACGCTCGCCTCGCGCTTGATGGCGTCGTCGGCGAGCGTGGCGCCGTCGGCGGCGCGGCCGGTCGCGGCGACGCGGTCGGCGAGCACCCGGATGACGTCGGTCGACGTGGCGCCGAGGTCCTCGTCGAGGCCGACGAGCTGTGCGCTGATGAGGCGCGGACTCGAGTCTGCGGACATGTGCTTGCTCCTTCGCAATGGCGCTGATCGCGCGGTGGTGCAGGTGTTCGGGGGTGGGGAGGGGATCAGGCGGGTTCGGGGGCCGGGTGCGTTTCGAGCACCTGGACGGAGACCGCCGTCGGGTCGGTGTGGTCGAGTGCCGGCACGTCGCTACCGGGCAGGGCTGCGGCAGCGGCACCCGTGGCGACGGCCTGTGCGAGACGCTGCTCGGGCGAGGCTCCGGCCACCTCGGCGAGCAGGTACCCGGCGAGCGAGGAGTCCCCCGCGCCGACCGTCGAGCGGGCGATGATCTTCGGTGCGGCGGCGGCGAACGCCCCCTCGTCGGCGACCAGCACGGCGCCGGCGCTGCCCAGGGTGAGCAGGACCGTGCCGACGTTCCTCCGCCGCAGCCGCTGGGCTCCGGCCACCGCGGCGTCGAGGTCGCGCTCGTACTCCTCGGGGTCGCCGCCGACGACCTCGGCGAGTTCCTCGGCGTTCGGCTTCACCAGGTCGATCCGTTCGCCCGACTGCAGCAGCGCGGTGAACGGCACCCCGGACGAGTCGACGGCGATCCGGACGTCGGCACCGTGGCGGGCACGGACGGCCCGGACGAGCACGGCGAGTGCGTCGTCGGGCAGACCGGGCGGCAGCGACCCGGCGACCACGACCCAGCGGGCGGCGGGGCCGGTGGCGGTCGCAGCGGCGGTGTCGGCGACCAGGGCGGCGAGGTCGTCGAGGCGGCCGGCGAGCGAGGGGCCGGGTTCGTTGAGCTTCGTCGTGGTGCCGGTCGGTTCGGTCACGGTGACGTTCGAGCGGAGGGGCGCCCCGATCGCCAGCGCGGCCGTCGGGATGCCGCGTGTGGCCAGGCCGAGCAGGACCGGGTCGAGCTCGTCGCCGGGCAGGACGGCGACGGTGTCCCCACCGCTCGCGACGACCACGCGGGAGACGTTGACGCCCTTGCCACCGGGCTCCGCGGTGGACCGGGTCGCGCGCTGGACAGCGCCGCGCTGCAGTTCACCGGCGAGCTCGATCGTGCGGTCGAGCGAGGGGTTCGGAGTGACCGTGACGATGCGGACGTTCATGCGACGACCACCTCGACGTCGGCGTCGGCGAGCGCACCGGCGAGGTCGGCCGGGGGCTGCTCGTCCGTGACGATCGTGTCGATCTCGTCCAGGCGCGCGAACCGCATCAGGGCCTCGACCCCGTGCTTCGCGGCGTCGGCGAGCACCACGGCTCGTCGGGCGGCGAGCACGTAGGCGCCCTTCACGGCAGCCTCGTACTCGTCGGGGGTGCTCAGGCCGAAGCCGGCGGACAGGCCGTTCGTGCCGATGAAGGCGACGTCGGGCCGGAGCGCGCCGATCTGCTCGACGGTGGCCGTGCCGACCGCGGCGCTCGTGACGCCGCGTACGCGGCCGCCGAGCAGGTGCAGTTCGAGGTGCTCGCTGTGCTGCAGGGTTGCGGCGATCGGCACCGAGTTCGTGATGACGGTGATGGTCGAGCCGGCGACCTCGGGCTCCCAGCGGGCGAGCTCGGAGGCGACGGCGGCGCAGGTGGTGCCGGCGTCGAGGGCGATCGAGCCGGTGAAGGTCGGCGGTACCAGGCGCATCGCGGCGCGGGCGATGGCGGACTTCGCGGTGCCGTGCTGTCCCTCGCGCTCGGCGACGCTGAGTTCGACGACACTCGAGCGGCCGACGGGGACCGCTCCTCCGTGCACCCGGCGCAGGACCCCGGCGGACTCGAGGGCGTCGAGGTCACGGCGAACGGTCTCGGTGGTGACCTCGAAGTGCTCGGCCAGACCGGCGACCGATACACGACCGGCGGACTGCAGCTCGGCGGCGATGGCGGTGTGCCGCTCGGTTGCGTACATGCCCGAACTCCTTCGTTCCGTTGGGTTTCGAGCACTGTACGTCTGAAACCCACAAGAACGCAACCGTTCCGTCACACAACCAACACGTCCACAGGTGCCGGTCGTCCGAGCGCTACCCCTTCACGGCACCCGCCGTCATCCCGCTGACCAGCCGGCGCTGCACGATGAGGAAGAACACCACGACCGGGATCGAGAACAGCACGCTCGCCGCCATCAGCCCACCGAAGTCCGTGCCCTTGTTCGTCGAGAACCCGGCGAGCCAGACCGGCAGCGTGTACATCCCCTGGTCCTTGAGCATCACGTACGCGATCAGGTAGTCGTTCCACGCCGCGATGAACGCGAACACGCTCGTGGCGATGACCCCGGGCATGACGAGCGGGAACAGCACGCTCCACAGGATCCGGAACGTGCCGGCGCCGTCCACCTTCGCGGCCTCCTCGATCTCGACGGGGACGGCCACGAAGAAGCCGCGCATCACCCAGATCGAGAACGGCAGCACGCTCGCCACGTACGCCAGGATCAGCCCGACGTAGCTGTTCAGCAGCCCCAGGGTCTGGAACGACAGGAACAGCGGGATGAGCAGTGCGCCCGAGGGGATCATCTGCACGAACAGGATCGCGACCAGGATCGCCCGCCGACCCCGGAACCGGAACCGCGACAGTGCCGCCGACGCCAGGAACCCGACGACGATCGACAGCAGCACGGCCGCCACCACGACGATGGTGGAGTTGCGCAGGTAGACCAGGAATCCCTCCTGCGTGAGCGCCCGCGTGAAGTTGTCGAGCGTCGGGTGCAGCGGCGCCCAGATCGGGGTCATCGTGGTGACCTCGTCGGCGGGCTTGAAGGCCGTGTTCACCATCCAGTAGATCGGGAACACCCAGACCAGGCAGAACACCACGGCGATGGTGTTCGCGACGATGCGCGGCTTGCGCTTCCGGACAGAGACGGTCACAGGTCCTCCTCACCGCTGCGGACGAGCCGGCGGATGTAGTAGCTGGTGAGCACCCCGAGGATCAGGGTCGAGATCACGGCGATCGCCGCGCCCTGCCCGTAGGCATTGGACACGAACGACTGCACGAAGGTCCAGATGCCGAGCGTCAACGTGGCCTCCTCCGGTCCGCCGCGGGTGAGCAGCCAGATCTGGTTGAAGACGTTGAAGTCCCAGATCACCGACAGGATCGACACGAGCAGCAGCGTCGGCGCGAGGGCCGGGAGCGTGATCGCGCGGTACATCGTCCACACCGAGGCCCCGTCGAGCGCACCCGCCTCGTAGTACTCCGGCGCGATCTGGGACTGCGCGGCGTAGAGCGTCAGCGCCACGAACGGCACGGCCTGCCAGATGACGAGCGTCAGCACGATCGTGTACGCCTGCCCCGGGTGCGACGCCCAGTTGTCCTGCGTGTGGTCGCCGAACACCCGCAGCTGCGTGATGAGCCAGTTGAGCACGCCGTAGAACGGCTGGAAGAGCCACTGCCAGACCAAGCTCGAGGCCACGTTCGGCATCGCCCAGGCCAGCACGAGCACGACGCTGACGACCGTGCGCATCGCGACCCCGAGACGGGTGAGCAGCTGCGCCACCCCCATGCCGATGACGATCGTGCCGAGGACCATCGCGCCCGTGACGAGCACGGTGCGCAGGATGACCGGCCAGAACGACGCGTCGGTCAGGACGTCCGTGTAGTTCGTCAGCCCGGTGAAGCCGGCCTGCCCGGTGAAGATCGCCCGCAGTCCGTAGTCCTGGAACGAGATGATGACGAGCCGGACGAGCGGGTAGACGACGAGGGCGAGGAGCAGCAGTGCCGCCGGGGCCAGCAGGACGAGCGGCGCCCGCGACCCGACCGGCGACCGACGACCCGCGCCGCGCCCACCCCGACGGACACCCCGCGACGGCCCCTGCACCGGCCCGTCGACCCGTCGGCCGCCGGTCCCCCGGCCGCCGGTGCCCCGCCCGCCGGTGCCCGGCGCGGACTGCTCCGCGTCGGTCACCGGCTCCGCAGTGGACGTCATCGCCTACGGCTGCGCGTTCAGCGCGGTCGTGAGGTGCTTCGAGAAGCCCTCGGCGGCCTGCTCCGGCGACTTCCGGCCGGTGGCGACGTCGGCGAACATCGACTGGAACGAGGCGTCGCCCTCGATGGTGGCCCAGCCCGGCGTGGCCGGGGTCGGTCGGCTCGTGCCGGCCGCCTCGAAGTACGGCTTGTGCAGCTCGTCGACGTCGCCGGCGACCGCGTCGAGCAGCTCGGTCGAGTTCGGCTCCCAGCCGTCGACCCCGAACACCTGGTCCTGCTGGAACTCCTTCGAGGTCAGGATCTTCAGGTAGTACAGCGCGAGCTCCTGGTTCTTCGCCTTGGCCGGGATCCCCAGGTCGGAGCCTCCGAGGAACACCGGCTGCGTCTTCCCCGCGGTCGAGGACGGCATCGGGAACGTGCCGATGCGATCGGCGAGTTCCGGCTTCGCCGTGGTGATCGAGCCGATCTCCCAGGCGGACCCGAGGAACGCCGAGGTGTTGCCCTGCGCGAAGACGTCGCTCTGCGAGGGCTTGTCGGTGTTGATGTCCTGGGTGGACTTCGCCGAGTACGTGTTCTGGAAGTCCTTCCAGGCGGTCAGCCCCTCGACCGCGTCCGCGGAGTCGAGCGTGCCGGTCCACTTGCCGCCCTTGTCCGTCGCGATCTCGCCGCCGGCGTCCCAGACCCACTGCAGCCCGCCGTACCAGTACTGCCCAGGCATGTAGAAGGCGGAGAAGTCACTGGCCGGGTTGGCGGCCTTGACCTTGTCGAGGTCGGCGGTGAGCTCGTCGTAGGTGGTCGGCACGTCGGTCACGCCGGCGTCCTTCCAGACCTGCTTGTCGTAGACCACGGCCCGGTTGCCGGCGAACAGCGGCGCCCCGTAGAGCTTGCCGTCGACGGTGGCGGGGCCCTCGAGCCCGGTGAGCCAGGTCTGGCCGTCCTTGAGCTCGTCGCGGTACGGCGTCAGGTCGGTCAACCCGCCGGCGGCCGCGTAGACCGGCACCTGCGTGTTGCCGAGATCGACGACGTCGGGGGCGTCGCTCTGCGCGAGCGCCGTGGTGAGCTTGGTGGTGATCCCGTCCCACTGCTGGGTCTGGATCTTCACCTTCGCCCCGGTGTCGGCGGTGAACTGCTTGCCGGCGGCGTCGAGCACCTTGTCGCTCAGGTCGCCGTTCATCATCCAGACGGTGATGGTCTTGCCCGTGCCATCGGGCGTGCCGATGGACTTCGTGCCGCCGTCGGAAGCGGCGTTGCTCCCGGCGGAGCACCCGGTGAGGGCGAGCGCGCCTGCGAGGGCGAGCGCACCGAGTGCGGCGAAACGCGTTCGTGTCACGATGACTCCCTTGGTCCGACCTTTATGAAAGGACGTTGCGTATTCGCAATAGAAGACCCTGCGGGGCCCCTTGTCAACCGTTGGATCGGTCCCTGTGACCGCTTTCGATCCGCGTGTTTCCGGGGCATCACGGATGTCGAACAGATCGATGCAGATGCTTGACCAGGTGGTCATGACCAGGCATGATCTGCGACTCGCGTCCGGTGTGGGGAAGCGACCGCCTGGAGGCCCGGAGCCGGTCCGCCGGACCGGCTCCGGGCCTCCAGGTGCGCGCGTCCACCGCACGCGTCAGACGGCCGCCAGTGCGGACGTCGGCGGGATCCGTGCGGCGCGCGCCGCCGGGTAGAGCCCGGACACCCCGCCGATCACGACGGTGGCGCCGAGGCCCCCGACGACGGCCCACACCGGCAGCGCGACCGGCCAGCCCTGCGCGACGGCGAACACCACCGTCACCCCGACGCCGAGCACGACGCCGGCCACACCACCGAGGAACGACAGCAGCAAGGACTCGACCAGGAACTGGTCGCGGATGCTCCGACGTAGGGCGCCGAGGGCTCGGCGGACACCGACCTCGGCGCGGCGTTCGAGGACGGTGATCACCATCGTGTTCGCCACCCCGATGCCGCCGACCAGCAACGCCACGCCCCCGATCCCGACCAGCAGCCCGGTGAAGGAGTCGTCGGTCGCGTTCTTCGCCGCCAACGCGTCCGACGGTCGCGTCACCCCGACGTCCTGCGCGTCGCCCGGTCGGATCGCGCCGGCGAGCCGGTCCCTCGACCGTTCGACGTGCGCCGGGTCGACGCGCGCGTGGACCGCGGTCGGCACTCCGTCGAACCCCAGCTGCTCGGCGAACCCGCTCGGCACGAACACCTGCGAGTCGAGGTCCTCGGCGAGCGCGACGGGTCCGAGTACCCCGACCACCTGCACCCACTGCCCGCCGATCCAGACCCGGCTGTCCGGGTGCAGGTCCTCGATGCCGAGGGCAGCGGCGGCCCGGGAGCCCAGCACCACCTGCGGCGGCGCTCCGGTCGTGTCGTCGAGCCACCGGCCCGATGCGAGCTCGCCACCGAGGACTCGTGGGACGTCACCCCACGCGGCCAGAACCCCGATGCCCTTCGTCTGCGGCACCGGGACGAACGCGTTGCGGTAGACGCCGGTGTCCGGCACCGTGCCGACCGCAGCAGCCGACTCGACGTCGTCCTGCCGCAGCACGGAACCGAGCGCGGTGGACGGCAGCGGGACCGGTTCGCCGAAGCCCTGCGCCTGCGTGGCCGTCAGCACGTTCGTCCCGAGCGCGTCGAGGACCTGGTCGACCTTCGCCTTGCTCGACGACGAGATCCCGACGACCGCGATCATCGCCGCGATGCCGATCGCGATGCCGAGGGCCGACAGCACCACGCGCCCCGGCCGGGTCCGCAGCCCGAACACCCCGAGTCGGAGCAGGTCGCCCGCACCGACGGTCCGACGCCGGGTCACCGGTCGCCCTCGTGCTCGATCCGACCGTCCCGCATCCGGATCCGTCGGGGCAGCGACGCGGCGAGGTCCAGGTCGTGCGTGATGACCACGACCGTGGTGCCCGCCGCGTTGAGCTCCCGCAGCAGTCCGACGACCGCCGCGCCGGATGCCGTGTCGAGCGCACCGGTCGGTTCGTCCGCGAGCAGGATCGTCGGGTCGCCGACGACGGCCCGCGCGATGGCGACCCGTTGGCGCTCACCGCCGGAGAGCTGGTGCGGTCGGTGGTCCGCCCGGTGCGACAGACCGACCCGGCCCAGGGCTTCGACCGCCAGCCGGTGCCGCTCGCGCCTCGGGACCCCGGCGTAGAGCACCCCGTCGGCGACGTTCTCGGCCGCGGTCGCTCCGGCCTGCAGGTGGAAGTGCTGGAACACGAAGCCGACGTGGTCGGCCCGGAGCTCCGAGAGCGCGTCGTCGGACATCACGGCGACGTCGTTGCCCGCGATCGTCACGGTGCCCGACGTCGGCCGGTCGAGCGTGCCGATGATGTTCAGCATGGTCGACTTGCCGGACCCCGACGGCCCGACGACGGCGACGAGTTCCCCGGCGAGCACCTCCATCGACACCCCGCGCAACGCGTGGACGTCCCCGTGGACCTTCGTCACCTCCCGGAGCGCGAGCACGGTGCTCGCTCCGGCCCCGGCGCTCACGTGGGCACCACCACGCGGTCGCCGGCCGTGACCGCACCGGTGATCGCCACCCGCCCGTCGGCCGTGAACCCGGGGTCGACCCGAACCCGCTTCGTCGTGCCGTCGCGCTGCACCACGTCGACCGCGTACGCCCCGCCGGCCCCGGCGACGAGCGCGGCGACCGGGACGGAGAGCACGTCGCGCTCGGTCGTGCCCTGCGCGTCGACCTGCGCCGAGGCGGCACCGGGCAGCTCGCGCCGACCGGGGTCGAACGACACCGACACGTCGACCTTCGACCCGCCGTCCTCGGTGGTGGTCGGCTGCGCGTCGACGACCTCGCCGGGCATCCGCGCTCCGGCCCCGTTGATCCGGACGTCGACCGTCGAGCCGACGGTGAGCCGTTCGGCATCGCGCTGGGACACCGTCACGATGACGATCCGCTCCGTGCTGGTGACCTGCAGCACGTCGCCGGCGGCGCCACCGCCGGTCCCGCGGGACATGCCGTCACCACCGACCCCACCGGCGCCACCCGTCGACCCGGTGTCAGCACCGAGCCGTCCGTCGACAGCGGCCACCCGCACCGCACCGTCCACGAAGGCGACGTCGTCCGCCGTCAGCACCCCGGTGACCTCGTGCCCCCGGTCGGCCTGCCACTGCCGCACCGCCCGCTCGGACCGTGGACCGAACGCGTCGTCGACCGACACGTCGTACCCCAGCGCCGACAGGTTCTCGTTGAGCTGCCGCACGTCGGTGCCCGTCCGCCCGCGCTCGAGCGAGCGCCACAGCGGCACCGTGCCGTACATGGCCCGGACGCCGCGCTCGTCGACGGCGTAGAGGTACCCGTCGCGCTCGATGACGTCGCCGGGTCGCGGCAACCAGGTGATCGTGCCGGACGCAGCGCCGGGGACACCGACCGCGGCGCCGTACCCGAGCGTCCCTGCGAACACCTTCGAGTCGGTGAGGTCTCCCTCCGTGACGACCGCCGTCGCCCCGGCGCCCGCTCCGCCGGCCTCGGTGCCCGGGGACGTCGACGCCGCCGATCCGCTCGGCAGTCCGGCGAGCGCCCACGTGCCGGTCCCGGCCGCGAGTGCGGCCACGAGACAGACGGCCGCGATCGTCCGGCGGCGCCTGCCGACCATCACCGTGCCACCCCCGCACCGGCGGACTCCGCCGCCTCCGCGTCGCACGCGCGGGCCACCTCGTCGAAGGCCTCCTGGTCGTCCGGCTGGTAGCGGATCTTGCCGTCCTCGTCGTCCGGGTAGTCGGAGAACCCCTGCTCGCGGATGCACTCCGCCGTCCGCAGCGTCCGGTCGTCGTCGCCCGGGATCTGCTCGGCGACCCGGGCGTCGCCGGCTCCCGCGGTGTCGTCGAGGCAGCTCCGGAGGTCCCCCTGGTACTGCTCCTCGTCGACGCCGTCGGGAGCGCTGAGCTGCAGGCCCGAGCCGCTCCCCGGGTCCGGCATGTCGTAGCCCTTGTCCCGCATGCACTCGGCGAGCGAGGACCCCTTCGCTGCGGTGTCAGCCGTCGACGCCGCGTCTCCCCCGGGCGTACTGCCCGAGCAGGCGGCGAGCAGTCCGGGCAGTAGCAGGGTCGCCGCGGCGGCAGCGAGCAGGGATCGGTTCCGACGGGTGGTCGTCCTGGTTGTGTTCATGACCCCAGGACACCCGACCGGCTGTTTCGGCGCGTGTACCGGCCGGGTTACACCGACGAAACGTCGACGCGGACGACGAGCCCGCCCGTCGGCCGCGCCGTGAGCGCCAGGTGCCACCCGTGCGCCTGCACGATCGCGGCGACGATGGACAGGCCGAGCCCGCTGTGCCGGTGCGCACGGGGGCCGGACGGGCAGCGCCGGAACGGTTCGACCAACCGGACAGCGTCGGACGCGGGCACGACGGGCCCCGAGTTCTCGACGACGATCCCGGCCGCGGACGTCGTGACCCGGACGAACCCGTCGTGTTCGTTGTACTCGACGGCGTTGCCGACGAGGTTGACGAGCAGCTGGTGCAGCAGCGTCGGCTCGCCTGCGACGATCAGGCCGGGAGGCCCGGTGTGGGCTGCGCGGACGAGGGTCACCCCCGCGTCGGCGGCGGTCCCGGACATCGCCGCGATCACCGCGTCCGTCACCTCGTCGACGTCGACGGCCTGCGTCGCGCCGGCCAGCCCACGGTCCGCCTCGGCCAGGACGAGGAGCGACTCGACCAGGTGTTCGGTCCGCCGGTTCTGCTCCAGCAGTTCCTCGCGCGTCGCGCGGACCTCGCCGCGGTCGGCCGCGTCGTGCAGCCCGATCTGCACTGCGGCCCGCTGCACCGCCAGCGGCGTCCGCAGTTCGTGCGACGCCTGTGCCACGAAACGGCGCTGGCTCTCGAACGCCGTCTCGAGCCGATCGAGCAGGTCGTCCACGGTGCGGGACAACCGCCGCAGCTCGTCGTCCGGACCGACGAGGGCGATGCGCTCGTGGAGGTTCGACGCCGTGATCCGGTTCGCGGTCGCCGTGATCCGGTCGATCGGCAGGAGCATCCTGCGGCTGACCAGCCACCCGACGCCGCCGGCCACGACCCCGGCGCCGCCGATGCCGATCGCAGACCACTGCCACTGCTGCACCGCGACGAGGCGGACGACCGACACCGCCTCCCTTGTGTCGCCGCGTGCGGAGCCCTCGCCGAGCGGCACCGGCCTGGACGTCGGGACGGACTGCGCTGGTGCAGCCCGTCGGACCGCCGCAGTGTCGAGTCCCGCACCCACGCCCGCCAAGGACATCACGTTGGAGAACACCACGACCCCGGTGGCCAGCGCCATCGCCGCGAGCGCGAACGTCCACGCGGTGCGTGCCCGGATGCTCCACAGCCCGGGCCGTCGTCTCACAGCGCGTACCCCTGACCCGGTACCGTCCGGATGGGGTCGGGGTCCCCGAGCTTCCGGCGGAGCTTCGACACCGTCACCCGGACCGCGGCGGTGAACGGGTCGATGTTCATGTCCCAGACCTTCTCGAGCAGGTGCTCGGCGGAGACGATCCGGCCATCAGCACGGAGCAGGGTCTCGAGGACGCCGAGTTCCTTCGAGGTCAGGTCGAGCGGCCGGCCGTCGCGCGTCGCGATCCGCCGGTTCGTGTCGACGACGAGCCCGGCGCGCTCGAGCACCGGGGCGACGGGCGCGGCGCTGCGACGCCCCAGTGCCCGGACCCGCGCGACGAGTTCCGGGTACTCGAACGGCTTCGTCAGGTAGTCGTCGGCCCCGAGTTCGAGCCCGTGCACCCGGTCGCCCAGGGTGGCCGCGGCGGTGAGCAGGAGGATCCGTGTGAGTGCGCCGCGCGCGGTGAGCCGCCGTGTGACCTCGTCGCCGTGCAGCCCGGGGACGTCCCGGTCGAGCACGACGACGTCGTAGTCGTTCACCGCCAGCAGCTCGTCGGCGTCGTCGCCGCGGTAGGCGACGTCCACCGCCATGTCCTGTCGGGTCAGGCCCGTCGCGACCAGGTCGGCGAGGGCTCGTTCGTCGTCCACCACGAGTACGCGCATCGATACATCACACGTGACGTACCTTTGCCGGACCTGGGAAGGGGTCAGGCGTCGAACGGCACCTCGCCGTGTTCACTGACGCCGGCACGCTGCCGGTACGACAGGTGCCCGCCGAGGTACCCGCCGACGCTGACGACGGCGAGACCCGCGAAGCCGAGGAGCTTGCCGGCACCGTGGTTGCCGCGCTTCCGCTGCAGCCACGACAGGCCGTACAGCGACAGACCGGTCCAGTTCACGGCCTGGTGCACCCATCCGGTGCGGAGTTGCTCGCGGTTCAGTTCGGACCAGTCGACGTAGCCGGCGACCGACGCGCTGCTCGCCGAGACGACCCCGACACCGACCAGGGTCTTGGCGGCCTTCGCGTTGCCCTTCCCGCCGACCAGGTCGAGCACCGCGGCGGAGATCCAGGCACCGAGGGGCACCTGCACCATGAGCGGGTGGATCGGGTGGCCGAACGGCACACCGTGCAACAGCTGGCGCAGCGCCTTCGGCTTGGCGAGGGCGTTCACGACGGCACGGTCGATGTCGACGGCCTTGTCGAGCACGCTCGCGTGCTCGACGGCGTCGGTGAGGCGACGGATCGCGCGGATCTCAGGCATGCCGTGGACGGTAGACGAACGGCCCGTCACCGGTCCCAGGAACCGGTGACGGGCCTCCTGTCCGTCGTGGTGGGCTACTCCTCGACGATCTCGGCCAGCTCGAAGGGCTCGACGGTCAGGCCGTCGCCGTCCGCGGCGACGTCCACCCGGACGGTGTCGCCGTCACGGACGTCACCCGACAGGATGGCGCGTGCCAACCGGTCGTCGATCTGCCGCTGCATCAGGCGACGCAGGGGCCGCGCGCCGTACAGCGGGTCGTACCCGCGCTCCGCGAGCCAGCCGCGCGCCTCCGGGGTGACGGCGAGCTCGAGTCGGCGGTCGGTCAGGCGACGAGCCAGCCGGTCGACGTAGAGCGACACGATCTGCCCGAGGTCGTCGGCCGTCAGGGCCTGGAACACCACGATGTCGTCGAGCCGGTTGATGAACTCCGGCCGGAACGCCTGCTGCACGAGTTCACGGACCGCCTCTTCCCGCTGCGCGTCGCTCAGGGACAGGTCCGTCATGAACTGCGACCCCAGGTTCGACGTCAGCACGAGGATCGTGTTCCGGAAGTCGACGGTGCGCCCCTGGCCGTCGGTCAGTCGCCCGTCGTCGAGCACCTGCAGCAGCACGTCGAACACCTCGGGGTGGGCCTTCTCGATCTCGTCGAGCAGGATCACCGAGTACGGACGGCGGCGGACCGCCTCGGTGAGCTGTCCACCGGCCTCGTACCCGACGTACCCGGGCGGAGCACCGATCAGGCGGGCGACGGAGTGCTTCTCGCCGTACTCGCTCATGTCGATGCGGACGAGGGCCTTCTCGTCGTCGAACAGGAACTCGGCGAGCGCCTTGGCCAGCTCGGTCTTGCCGACGCCCGTCGGGCCGAGGAACAGGAACGAACCGGTCGGGCGGTCCGGGTCGGAGATGCCGGCGCGGGTGCGACGGACGGCCTCGGACACGGTGGTCACGGCGGTGCGCTGCCCGATGATCCGGCGGCCGAGCTCGCTCTCGAGGTGCAGGAGCTTCTCGGTCTCGCCCTGCAGCAGCCGGCCGAGCGGGATGCCCGTCCACTGCGCGATGACGGCGGCGATGTCCTCGTCGGTGACGCTGTCGTTCACCATCCGATCGGCGCTCTCGGCCTGTTCGGCGGCGGCGAGCTCGGCCTCGATGCGGGGCTTCTCGCCGTACTCCAGTCGGGAGACGAGTTCGTAGTCGGCCTCGCGCTGGGCGCGCTGCGACCGCATGTTCAGGTCGTCGAGCTGCTGCTTGAGTTCACCGATGCGGTTCAGGCTCGCGCGCTCGGCCTGCCAGCGCTGCTCGAGCTCGGCCAGCCGCTCCTCGCGGGTGCGCAGCTCGTTGCGCAGGGTCTCGAGCCGGGCCTTGGAGGCGTCGTCCTTCTCCTGCTTGAGCGCGAACTCCTCGACACGCAGACGGTCGACGTTCCGCTTCAGCTCGTCGATCTCGACCGGGCTGGAGTCGATCTCCATACGGAGTCGGCTCGCGGCCTCGTCGATCAGGTCGATGGCCTTGTCGGGCAGCTGCCGGCCGGAGATGTACCGGTTCGACAGGCTCGCGGCCGCGACCAGTGCGGAGTCGTTGATCGTCACCTTGTGGTGCGCCTCGTAGCGCTCCTTGAGCCCGCGGAGGATCGCCACGGCGTCCTCGACGCTGGGCTCACCGACGTAGACCTGCTGGAAGCGTCGTTCGAGCGCGGCGTCCTTCTCGATGTACTCGCGGTACTCGTCGAGGGTCGTCGCGCCGATGAGCCGGAGCTCCCCGCGGGCGAGCATCGGCTTGAGCATGTTCGACGCCGCGACGGAGCCCTCGCCGCCGCCGGCACCCATCAGGGTGTGCAGCTCGTCGATGAACGTGATGACCTGCCCGTCGGAGTCGTTGATCTCCTTGAGCACGGCCTTGAGCCGCTCCTCGAACTCGCCGCGGTACTTGGCGCCGGCGATGAGGGCGGAGATGTCGAGCGAGATGAGTCGCTTGTCCTTGAGGGAGTCGGCGACGTCGCCGGCGACGATGCGCTGCGCGAGCCCCTCGACGACGGCGGTCTTGCCGACGCCGGGCTCGCCGATGAGCACCGGGTTGTTCTTGGTGCGGCGCGTCAGCACCTGGGAGACGCGCCGGATCTCGGAGTCGCGGCCGATCACGGGGTCGAGCTTGCCGCTGCGGGCGATCGCCGTGAGGTCGATGCCGTACTGCTCGAGGGCGGTCTTCTGTCGTTCTTGCGAGTCAGGAGCGCCTTGGAGGTTCGCCATGCGTTCCGTCCTTTCGTTGCGGTGGTCCTGGAGTTGAGTCTACTCCACTCAACTTACGTGCGCTCCGGGACATTCCGGATCCCGACGGCACAGACGACGGCACCGGCCGCCAGCAGGAGCGCCATCACCACCATGGCCCGGTGCAGCCCGTCGACGCTCACCTCGCCGCCGAGCACCACGCCGGCCAGTGCCACCGTGACGAGTCCGGCGATCCGCGCGACCGCGTTGTTCACGGCCGAACCGGACCCGGCCTCGGACTGCGGCACCGACCCGAGCACCGCACTGGTCAAGGGCGTGACCATCAGGGCTATGCCCACGCCGATCAGCACCAGTCCGGGGAACACCGACCACCAGTAGCCGTTCGGGTCGTCGCCGGCGAGCAGCAGCAGGAGCGCCCCGACCGCGCCGACCGCCGGACCCGCGGCCATGAACCACCGCGGGCCGTACTGACCGGCCGCGGACCCGACGGCGGTGGACAGCGCGAGCAGCATGATCGTCGGCGGCAGCGTCGCGAGGCCGGCGAGCCAGGCCGGGAAGCGCCAGACCTCCTGGAGGAACAGGGTGACCACGAAGAACACCATGCCGAGCGCGCCGTAGATCGACAGCGTCGCGAGGTTGCCGACCGCGAAGTTCCGCGCCCGGAACAGCTCGAGCGGCACGAGCGGCGATCCGTTCGTCCGCGTCACCCGCAGCTCCCAGGGCACGAAGGCCACGAGCGCGGCCGTCCCGAGCACGAGCGCGCCGACCACCACGGGCGCACCCCACCCCAGACGCTCCTGTTCGATGAGGCCGAGCACGACCCCGCCGACGCCCACCACGGCGAGCACGGCGCCGACCACGTCGATGCGCGGGCGGACGGCGGGGTGCACGTCGCCCGTGATGCGCAGGACCAGCGGGATCGTCACGGCGATCGGTACCGCGGTGAGCACGAAGACCCACCGCCACCCGATGCCGTCCACCACCAGCCCGCCGACCACGGGGCCGAGGATCGTGGCGGCGCTCGACCAGGCCGTCCACGTGCCGATGGCCTTCGCCTGCGCCGCCCCGCGGAACGCGGCGACGATGAGGGCGAGCGCGCTCGGCATGACGAGTGCCCCGCCGACGCCCTGCAGCGCCCGGGCGACGATGAGCACCTCGCCGGTCGGGGCGACCGCGCACACCACGGACGCGATCCCGAAGACCACGAGCCCCCACGTGATGATCCGGACGCGGCCGAACAGGTCGGACAGGCTGCCGGCGACCAGGATGAGCGAGCCGAGGGTGACCAGGTACGCGTCGACGACCCACTGCTGCACGACGAGTCCGCCGCCGAGCTCCTGCCGGATCGCCGGGAGCGCCACGTTCACGACGCTCGAGTCGAGTCCGACGACGAACGACGCCAGGACCGCCACCACCAGCACGATCCGCCGGTCGTCCCGGAGCGGGGCGACACCGCGGGGCACGGGGGCCGGAACGGGAACGGGAGCGGTCATGTGCTCATCCTGCGGCACACGGTGCCCGGCGGTCGATCCCGCACGACGAAGCCCCCGCGACCGATGTGGTCGCGGGGGCTGCCGACAGGACGGGGCTGGGTGTCCTAACGCCGGGAGTCGGTGTTCGGCTGGGCGGTCGGCCCCGGGTTCAGGACCGGACCGGCGGCGGGCTCGGCGGGGACGTTCTGAACGGTGGTGTTCTGCACCGTGCCGTCCGGAGCCGTGCCGTTGGCCTGGGCCTTCTTCTCGTCGTCGGACATCTCCTTCTTGAAGATGTTGATCGACTGGCCGAGGCCCTTGGCGAGCGCCGGGAGCTTGGTCGCGCCGAACAGCAGGATGACGATCCCGAGGATGATCAGCAGGTGAAGGCCGGTCAGGTTACCAATCATCATGACTCCTTGATCTGGAACTGGTCGCCGTCCGCTGATCGTCGTCGATCACCGCGGCGGAAGTCCGTGTTCCCCCATGGTAACTCCCCCGCCCCTGGATGCCCAGGCCGGTCCTCGGAACGGACACCGTTCATCCAGGGAAGCGCTCCGGTCACCGCAGGACGCCGTCGATGCTCCACAGCACGGGCGCCTCGCGGAGCGCCGGGATGTCGGCCTCGGTCACCCCGCCGAGCCGGAACACCACCCGCTCGCCGGGCAGCAGCGTCATGAACCCGCGGTCGACCGTTCCACCGGCGGCCACCCGGTCCGGCTGCACCAGCAGGTCGCGGACGAGCGAGTCGGCCTCGACGGTCAGGTCCAGGCCACCGTCGACCACCGCGAACGAGGTCCGGTAGCGCGCGGGCTCCCAGCGCATCGCGGCATCCGGACCCGGGGTCCAGACCGCGCGGCGCCAGTCCATGTCCGCGATGACGAGCTCGTTGGCCGGGTCGTCGACGACACCGACCGCCTCGGGCAGGGCGACGACCGCGACGCCGGCCGACGACAGCCGGACCGGCAGCGATGCCTCGGCCAGGATCGTGCCGGCCGTGGTGATCCGGCGCACCCGCACCACGCTGTCGTGCCCACCGCGGGTCGACCGGACGGCCACCTCGACGGGCGAGGACCCGAACGCACCGGGTGAGACGCCCAGCGAGAGCGTGTCCGCGAGCTCGCCCAAATCGGCCGTCTCGCCGACCGCAGGCGACGCACCCGGGTGATCCGGGCCTCCCGTCCGCTCCGCACCCGGCGTCACCGACACCGACGACACCGGGCGGATCGTCAGCAGCACGTCGTCGTACAGCCGGCGCAGCTCGTGCGCCAGCGGCTTCAGCCGCCCAGCCGAGTCGATCGCCGACCACGACGACACCGGCCACAGGTCGTTCAGCTGCCACACCACGACACCCGTGTTGCGCGGCCAGTGCGTGCGCCAGTGCTCGATGCCGGTCGCGATCGCCCGCGCCTGCTGCAGCTGCGTCAGGTAGTGCCACGTGTCGAACGCTGCCGGCTCGACCGCGCCGAAGCGCGGCTCGAGCCCGCGGGCCAGCTTGGCCATCCCGTCCGCCGCCTTCTGGTGGTGGACCACACCGGGCGAGTCGACCCGCAGCGGCGCGTCCGTGACCGCGTCGCGCAGCGTGCGCCAGGCGGGGGGCGCCTGCCAGCCGAACTCCGACACGAAGCGCGGCACCGACTCGCGGTAGGCGGTGTCGGGCAGCCGGTTCCAGACGTCCCACGAGTGGTGCGTCTCGTGGTCGACCTCGTTCGCGGGCAGCGACTCGGAGCCGGACCACGGCGACGCGACCGTGTAGAAGCGCGACGGGTCGACCGCGTCGACGATGGTCGGCAGCAGGTCGAGGTAGTAGTCCAGTCCCCAGCCCCGATCGCCCAGCTCCGCGCCCCAGCCGTCGGCGTCGTGCAACCAGATGTTCTCGTTGTTGCCGTTCCACACCACCAGCGAGGGGTGGCGGGCGAGCCGGGCGACGTTGTCGCGCGCCTCGGCGATGACCTCGCTGCGGATCGGCTCGACCTCCGGGTAGGCCGAGCACGCGAACGGGAAGTCCTGCCAGACGAGCAGACCGAGTTCGTCGCAGACCTCGTAGAAGTCGCGCGATTCGTACACTCCGCCGCCCCAGACGCGCACGAGGTTCGTGCCGAGCGAGGCCGCGGCACCCAGCCGGGACTCCAGTCGGGCGCGGTCGACGCGCGAGACGATGACGTCGTCGGGGATCCAGTTGACACCCCGGACGTCGATGAGCGTGCCGTTGACGTGCACCGCGAAGGGGCGGCCGATGCCGTCGACCTGGGTCTCGATGCGGGTCGACCGGAACCCGGTGCGGAACGTGTCGCGGTCGAGCACCTCGCCGTCGACGGTCTGCAGCTCGACCACGACGTCGTACTGCGGCTGCGAGCCGTAGCCGCGCGGCCACCAGCGCCGCGCCTCGGGGACGCGCACGGTGACGACGGTCTCGTCGTCCTTCGGGGTCAGCTGCGCGCGCGACCGCTGGCGCGTGGTGCCGCCGTCCTCGGTCTCGCCGCTCACGGTGACGACGAGCACGAGGTCGTCGTCCTCGCCGTCCTGGTCCAGATCGTTCATGCCCGAGCGCTCGACGGTGATGTGCGCGTCGAGCACGCCCTCGCCGGCCTCGACGTCGACGAGCGGGCGGACCTCGCGCAGGCGCGCGGTCGACCAGCGCTCGATCGCGACCGGCCGCCAGGGGCCGCTCGTGACCGCTGTGAGGCCCCAGTCCCAGCCGAAGTTCGACGCCATCTTGCGGATGTACGGGAACGGCTCGTCGTAGGGACCGGGCATGCTGCCGGCCTTCGCGGCGACCCGACCGGCCTCGCGGTAGGGCGACTCGAACAGGATCTCGAGGTCCTTCGTGGTGCCGCCCGACCCCGTCTGCACGCGGGCGTCGAACCGGTACCGGCGGTGCATGTTGCGGGTCGTGCCCACGACGACGCCGTCCAGGCTGAGCTCCGCGACCGTGTCCAGGCCGTCGCAGACCAGGTCGACGCGCTCGTGGCCCCGCGGGTCGACGTCGACCGTGCGGCGGTAGGCCCAGTCGGCGCGTCCGACCCACTTCGCGGCCTGCTCGTTCAGGTGGAACGTCGGGTCCGGCAGCAGGCCCTCCCGCTCCAGGTCGGTGTGGACCTGGCCGGGCACCGTCGCCGGGATCGTGCGGCCCGCGACGCCGTCCGGCGCACCGGTTCCTCCGGCCATCGTCACGGTCCAGTCGTCGCGGAGTTCCTCGCGTTCGAGGGTCATGCGGGTCCTTCTCTTCGGCGGCAGGGTGTCCGTCAGCCTCGGTCGGGGACGCCGACCGGCGGTCCGACCCGCGGCCGGTTCCCACGGCCTGGAGGCTCGGCACCGGTTGCCCGGGCGTCGTCACGTCGCGCGCACGAACGGGTTGCGCTCGCGCGAGGGGTGCTCGGCGATGCTAGTACGGGATGCTTTCGGCAACCTAGGTGGTGACAGGGGCGGGTCTCGCGGGCAAGGTGGGAACGTGATCACCGTCGAACTCGCCAGGTCCCTCCGTGACGCCGGCCTCCGCTGGCACCCCGAGACCGGGGACCGGTTCGTGATCGACAAGCCCGGCATCGACGACGACGTCTACACGGTGTCCGAGATGACCGTCGAACGGCACGACTCCCCCACCGGCACGATCCTCGGCTTCAACGGCACCACCGAGTGGGCGCTCGACTCGGTCACCGCCACCGAGTCGCTCTGGCTCCCCCGTGAGGACCAGCTGCGCGAACTGCTCGGGCCGTCGTTCATCGGACTGACTCGCGTGCAGGTCGGCGGTCGCGTGGTCTTCACCGTGACGGCGACGATCGGCGGGGCCGACCGCAGCTTCGCGTCCGAGGTGCCGGCGATCGCGTACGGCCAGGCCCTCCAGGCGTACATCACGGCCGCGCTCGCGTGAACGGCACGCCCGGGGTCGCCGTTCCTGGGTGTTGGCGGAATGGGCGCTGAGGGGCGTTTGGTTGCATGACACCATGACCGTTCCGAACATCACCCTGAACGACGGCAAGACCATCCCGCAGCTCGGCTTCGGTGTCTTCCAGATCGACCCCTCCGAGACGAAGGCCGCCACACTGGCCGCGCTCGAGGTCGGCTACCGCCACATCGACACCGCCGAGATGTACGGCAACGAGAAGGAGGTCGGCGAGGCGATCGCCGAGTCCGGCATCGACCGTTCCGAGATCTTCGTCACCTCCAAGCTCAACAACGGCTTCCACGCCCCCGAGGCAGCGCTGGAGAACGGCAAGAAGTCGGCCGACCTGCTCGGCGGCTACACCGACCTGTTCCTCATCCACTGGCCGCTGCCCACCGTCTCGGACTTCGTCCCGACGTGGAAGGCCCTCGAGGAGCTGTACCACGCCGGCACCGCCCGCTCGATCGGTGTCTCGAACTTCCAGGCGCACCACCTGCACCGCCTGCGCGCCGAGACCGACGTCCCGCCGTCGGTCAACCAGATCGAGGTGCACCCGTACCTCGCGCAGGACGACCTCCGCGCCGTGAACCGCGAGCTCGGCATCGCGACCGAGGCCTGGTCCCCGATCGCGCAGGGCCTCGTCCTCGATGACGAGACCATCACCCGCGTCGCATCGTCCGTCGGCAAGTCCCCGGCCCAGGTCGTCCTCCGCTGGCACATCCAGCGCGGCGACATCGTGTTCCCGAAGTCGGTCACGCGTGCCCGCGTCGAGGAGAACTTCGCGATCTTCGACTTCGAGCTCTCGGACGAGGACATGACGGACATCACCGCCCTCGACAAGGGCCACCGCACGGGCCCCGACCCCGACACGTTCGACTACGTGCCGGCCTGATCGGTCCCCCACCGCACCACGTCGCGAGAGCCGTCCGGGTCAGCCCGGGCGGCTCTCGCCGTCCGTGGCCGGTCAGCGGTTGGTCGCGACCGAGGCCGTCACGGTGAACTTCGGGGTCCGGACGACCTCACGGGTCGGACCGACCAGGCGCGACAGCACCGGTCGGTAGCGCAGGTGCGTGTTCCAGACGCACCACAGTTCACCGCCGGCCTGGAGGATCGTGGCCGCGTTCCGGAACATCGCCTCGGCCGTGTCCGTGGTCACCGTGGTGTCCGCGTGGAACGGCGGGTTGCAGAGCACGAGCTGCGCAGACCCCTCGGCGAGTTCGTCGCCCGCGTCGGTCCGCAGCACCGTCACCCGGTCGGCCACGCCGTTGGCCTCCGCCGTCGCGCGCGTCGACTCGACCGCGATGCGGGACACGTCGGTGGCGATCACCCGCACCGACGGTCGCCGACGAGCGACCGCAGCCGCGATGACGCCGTTGCCGCTCCCCAGGTCCACGATCGTGCGCGCGGTCGGGACCGCCTGGTCCATCGCGTCGAGCAGCACCCGCGTGCCCTGGTCGAGCGACGTCCCGGCGAACACACCGCCGTGGGCGACCAGGGTCATGCCGAGGTCATCGACGTGCACCGACCGGGGCCAGGGGTTCGTCGTGGCGGCGCGGTTCGCCTGTGCGCGGAGCGGGTCCTGCGCGATGAGCAACCGGGACTTGCCGCGCCCCCGGGAAGCCGTGACCTCGCCGAACGAGCGCCGGAGCACGTCGTTCTGGGTCACGTGCATGTACTTCACGTTGCCGCCGCAGAGCAGCACCACGTCGGGCGCCGCGAACCGGGCGACGGCGCGGGCGATCTCGTCGAGCCGGTCGTGCGACTTCGACAGCCGCAGCACCACGAGCCGGACGTCGCGGAACGCGTCCTCGAGCGAGTCGGGGTGGTGGAAACCGCGCAGTCCGAACGTGCCCGCGTTGGCCTCGAGCGCGCGCTCCCCCACCAGGGAGTCCTGCACGACGCGGATGTCGCTCGCGCCGTACTGCGTGATGAGGCCGAGTGTCAGCACCCCATACCGGTCGTCGACGACCGCCACCTCTCCGGGCTGCCGGAGCGCGTCGCCGTGCACGTGCGGGGCTTCGTCGAGCAGGAACCGGTCGGTGCCGTCGATCGCGATGAGGTCCGGCGCGTCGTCGTCGCGTCGGCGGAAGAGGTCGGCGAAGTCTGGCACCGCGTCAGCGTACCCGGCGTCGTCGTCGTCGCGTTGCGGTCACACCTCCACGTCACCCGGTCGTGACCGTCGCCCCGCCGTGCGCGATCCGGACCCGTGCCGTCCCCCAGGCGTTGCCGCGGACCACGAACCGGTTGTCGGCGTCGCCGAACCGGACGGCGACCGCGAGTGCTCGGTGTGCCGACTCGAAGTGGTTCCCCGAGATCGAGCCGTGGTTCGCCCCGGCGCGCACGTTCACCCCGATCCCGGCACCACTGACGCCGACGATGCGGTTCGCCCGGACCGCGACGGCTGCGTTCGAGTGCGCCAGGCACACGGCGTTCTCCACGCTCGCCTCGATCCGGTTGCCGGTGACGGTCATCCCCCGTGTCAGCTTCAGCAGGATGCCGGCCTCGCCGGAGGACCCACCGCCGCCCGTCACGACGTTGCCCGAGACCACCCCCGTCGCGCGTGGCCGAGCGGATCCGACGGTGGTCCCGGCACCGCTCACGACGATCGCGGACCCCGGCGCGAGCCCGGGCGGCCGGGTCACGGTGTTGTCCGCGATGACCAGGCCGATCGGCGCCTCGCTCGTCTGCTCCCGATCAGCGGGGTCCTTCGACGGCACGGCGGCGATGCCGACCCGGCACCCCGTCACGACGTTGCCGCGGATCTCGATGTCCGCTCCGGCGTGCGTGTCGATGCCCTCCCACGCGTGGACGCCCGCAATCCGGTTGCCCGTCACACGGACCCGCGCCGAACGCCGGGCCTCTGACAGGCCCCACCGTGCGTCACGGGTGAGCGTGATGCCGTAGGAGTTGACCCGGCCAGCGGGCTGCCGGACGTCGCGCACCGTGTTGCCGTCGATCGACCCGTCGACCACCCCGACGCCGACGATGCCCGCGTACCCGAGCCGTTCCGCCGTCGTCCCGGTGATCCGGAAGCGGTCGCAGTACTCCAGGTGCACGCCGTCGTGCGGGACGTCCCGGAACTGGCCGCGTCGCACCGTGATCCCGCGCAGGGGAGCCCCTCGGAGTCCCATCGCCGCGATCCCGTGGCCGGTGCCGCCACTGTCGGCACCGATGCCCGTGATCACGGCGTCCACGATCTCGACGTCCGGCGCCAGCACCAGGAGCGCAGTCGAGTCCGTCGTCATCCGGAGCGCCCCGTCCCCGGTGAACCGCAGCCGGAGCGGCTTCCGGACGACGAGGCTCCGCGAACGGGTCCAGGGGCGGTCGATCACGATCTCCCCACCGACGGGTACGGCGTCCAGTGCAGCCTGCAGCGCGTCGCGGTCGACGTCGTCCGCCGCCTCGGTGGCCACGGGGCGACGGCCGAGGACGACCACCCCGGCCAGCGCGAGCCCGCTCACCGCCGCGGTGATCGCGAGGCGACGCGGGACCCGCCTCGTCAGTCGTCCATGGTCATCCATCCGCGCCCCCTCGACGAACCGCTCGGACGGCACGTGCAGGCGCGACTCTACGACCCGCTCCGGCATGGTGTCCAGGTGGTGGTATTCCACAATACGCAACGCATTCCGTATCTCGCGTTACCGGATAGTCGATGCCTTTTCAGGTCTGATATGTTGCGTGCATTCCGGGCCGTCCGGACCTGGATGGCACGATCCATCCGCCCTCAGAGACGAGAGAGACACATCGATGACGAGACACCCCCGCAGGAGCGTGGCCATCGCGGCCACCGGCCTGACCGCGCTGACGCTCGCCGCGACCGCCGGGCTCGCCCCGGCCACCGCGGCCGAGGTCGACGAGTCGGAGCTGACGCTGGTCGGCCCGCTCATCACCGAGACCTCGGCCTTCGCCGGCGATCCGTCCACCCCGACGTTCAGCGCCCCCTCGGCCTCGGCCGCCGGGGAAGAGGTCCCGGCGAACCGGGCGACCACCCTCGCGGCCGCCCGTACCGCCGCCGTGCGGTGGTCGATCCCGGCCACCGGAGCCGTCACGACCGTCCGACCGCTCTCCGATCCCGATCTGTGCCTCACCGCGGCGACCGCGTCGATCACGAGTTACTCGCCCGTCACCCTCGAGACGTGTGTCGACGGTGACGCCCGGCAACGGTTCCGGACCGCGGCGAACACCGGCTCGAACAACCCGATCGGCACCGGCCTGCAGTCGACCTACAACCGCGGCTTCCTCGGCCTGTTCAACACCGACCGCGTCATGCGACTCCAGTCCCAGAACGTCGCCGACCGGCTGCCGAACACCGAGGACTTCACGCCGTCCTTCACCGCCCGCATCGACTCCACCGACGTCACGACGCGGAGCGCGCAGATCTCGGGCACGGGCACACCGGGCGCGACGGTCCTCATCGGTGGCCGGAACCCGCAGGTCGTCGGTCCGGACGGTCGCTGGACGGCCCGGGTCACGAACCTCCCCCTCGGGACGAGCACCATCGAGGTCGAGCAGTACGAGGGCGCCCAGCGCACCGGCACGACCGACCTCGAGGTCACGCTGACCGCGGCGGCCCTCACGTTCGAGTCGGTCTTCGCCGCCGGTGACCTCACCGCTCCGGTGACGGCGAGCGGGACCGCGCAGGCCGGGGCCGAGGTCCGCCTGTACGACGCCGCGGGGGCCCGGCTCGGCGAGGCGGTGACGGTCGGTCCGGACGGGGCGTGGAAGACCACGATCCCCGCACCGGACGCGGGCGGAACCCTCCGCGTCACCGCCGCGCAGTTCATCGACGGCGTCCGCGACACCGCGAACGAGATCACCCGCGACGTCGACTACGGCGCCGCGGTCAGCATCACCACCCCGACGGACGGCTCCGCGCACGGCGGCGGATCGATCGCCATGACCGGTACCGGTGAGCCGGGTTCGACCGTCGAGGTGGTCGAGGTGACCGCCGACGGTGAACGTCGGGTCGGTCGCAGCACCGAGGGCGTCCTCCCCAGCGGCCGCTGGTTCGTCGACACCGACGACCTCGACCGCGCCGAGCACGTCCTGCGGGTCGTCCAGGGTTCGAAGGGTGCGAACACCACCACGGCAGAGGTCACGGTCAACCCCGGTGAGACCGGCCGCCTCACCCCCGTCCGGCTGTCCGGCCCGGAGACGGTCACCCCCGGGGTGTCGAACCGGATCTCGGGCACCGGCGAACCCGGCGCCACGTACCGGGTCCTGAACGTCTCGGGCACGGAGATCGTCCCCGGGGTCCGCCAGGTCGACGACGACGGCAACTGGTCGTTCGACCGTGTCGTCACGAGCGGTGCCGCGAACCTGCGGTTCGTCATCGAGCAGACCAAGGGCGACCAGGGGCCGGAGCGGTCCGAGGTCTTCACCATCGCCGCCAACCAGGGCTTCGATCCCATCGCGGTGAGCACGCGCGCGGTCGACCCCGGTGCCGCGAACACCTTCGAGGGGACCGGCCCGGCCGGGGCCACCCTCGTGGTGCTGAACGCGTCCGGCACCCAGATCGTGCCCGAGACCGTCACGGTCGACGCCGAGGGCAACTGGAGCTTCAAGCGGGTCGTCTCCCGCGGCGCCACGAAGATCGACTTCAAGTTCGAGGTGTCGGTCTCGGGCTCCGAGTACACGACACCGCTCTTCACCGTGCACGCGAACACCCGGTGAGCTCCGGCTGACCGACGCGACGATGCCCCGGACCGTCAGGTCCGGGGCATCGTCCGTGCAGGTGGGTCAGCGCGGCCCGCGGTAGAGCACGATCTGCGTGTTCCGCTGCGGCCGCGACCCCGCCTTCAGCGAGATGGCCGCCCCGCTCGCGGTGGCGGCGAACACCCGTGCGCCGGGCCGGTTGATGAGCTGGTCGGCCAGCGCCGACTCGAGCTCCCGCACCCGGTCACGCAGTGCCTTGTTCTCGTTCTCCAGGTCGAGCACCCGCCGGATGCCCTCCAGCGACACCCCCTCGGAGCCGAGGCGCGCGATCTCGCGAAGCTGCACCACATCGCGCATCGAGTAGCGCCGCGAGCCACCCCGGGTGCGACCCGGCACGACCAGGCCGAGCCGGTCGTACTGCCGCAGCGTCTGCGGGTGCATCTCAGCGAGCTCCGCAGCGACCGCGATCGCGAAGACGGGCGAGTTCTCGTCCATGTCGGTCATGGCGCGTTCCTTTCCGTCGTTCGCGTGGTGTGGAAACCAGCCTGGAGGCGCGGGGCGGCTTCCTGACGGAGCCGCGCCGAGCCTCCAGGCCTGGTCTACTGCTGTGGCTGCACGCGCTAGTCGCGCGCCTTGGCGAGGAGGTCCTCGCGGGGGTTCTCGTCGGGCAGCGCAGCCGCGAGTGCCTCGACGGCCTCGCGCTGCTTGTCCGACAGGTGCGACGGCACCGCGACCTGGACGGTCGCGAGCAGGTCACCCGTGCCGTTCTTCGTCGTGACGCCACGGCCCTTGACGCGCAGGACGCGACCCGACGGCGTGCCGGGGGCGACCTTGAGCTTCACGGGCGAACCACCGAGCGTCGGGACCTCGATCGTCGCGCCGAGCGCCGCCTCGGTGAACGTCACGGGGACGTCCACGCGCAGGTTGAGCCCGTCGCGCTCGAACACCGGGTGCTTCCGCACCGACACGGCGACCACCAGGTCACCGGCCTCACCACCGTCGGGCGAGGGCTCGCCGCGGCCGCGCAGACGGATCTTCTGACCGTCGGCGACACCCGCGGGGATGCGGACGTTCACCGGTCGACCGTTGCCCTGCGACAGCTTGACGGTGTCACCGGCTATCGCCGTGGTGAAGTCGAGGGTCGTCGACGCCGTGACGTCGCGGCCCTTCGTCGGCCCACCGAAGCCGCGGTAGCCGCCGGAGGTCTGACCGAAGCCACCACCCCCGCCGAACATACCGCCGAGGATGTCCTCGAAACCGCCGGCACCGCCCGGGCCGCCCTGGCCGAAGCGGACACGCTGTCCGCCACCGCCCTGCTGCCCGAACATCCCGCCGAAGACGTCCTCGAACCCGCCCTGGCCCCCGCCGCCCGCCGTGAAGCGAGCGCCGGAGCCCATGGCGCGGACCTGGTCGTACTCCTGGCGCTGCTCCTTGTCGGAGAGCACCGAGTACGCCTCGCTGATCTCCTTGAAGCGGTTCTCGGCGGCGGCGTCACCCGGGTTGGAGTCCGGGTGGAACTGCCGCGCGAGCTTCCGGTACGTCTTCTTCAGCTCGGCGTCGGAGGCGTCCTTGGACACGCCGAGGACCTTGTAGAAGTCCTTGTCGAACCAATCCTGACTGGCCATGGATCACCTGCCTTCTTCTGTCGTCACCGTGGGGACCCGGCTCAGGCCGGGACCGCCACCGCGACCTTGGCCGCGCGGAGGACCCGCTCACCGAGCTTGTAGCCCGGCTCGACGACGTCCGCGACGGTCTGTCCGGTGGCACCCGGGGTGGGGAGCTGGACGATCGCCTCGTGGATGTTCGGGTCGAACGCCTCGCCCTTCTCGCCGATCTGCACCAGCTTGAACTTCTCGAAGCCCCCGCGGATCTTCTGGCCGATGACCTGCATCGGGCCCTCGGCGAGGTCACCGTGGGCCTCGGCCCGGGTGAGGTCGTCGAGCGCCGGCAGCAGTGCCCGCACCACTTCGGCGATGGCGACCTCGCGGTTGGCCTCACGGTCACGCTCGACGCGCTTTCGGAAGTTCACCAGCTCGGCCTGCGCACGGAGCATGTCCGCACGCATCTCGGCGACGAGGTCGCGGTCCTCGGTGCTCAGCTTGTCCTCGGCGATGCCGCGGGCGGCGTCGGCGAGCAGTGCCTCGTCCTCCGGGGAGAGGTCGTTCGCTGCGTCGGCCGCGGGGCCCCCGGCGGCGGGGCCGTCCATCGGTACTTCGACGTCGGGCCCCTCCGCCTCGATGAGGTCCTCGGGCTCGGCTGCGTTCGTGGCGTCGCCCTCGACCTGGGGCTCGTCCTCGTTGGGCGCGTTGTCCTTGGGATCCGTCATCGTTACTTCTTGTCCTTGTCGTCCTCGTCGTCCACGACCTCGGCGTCGACGATGTCCTCGTCGTCGGCCGGCTGGTCACCCGCCGGCTGCTCGCCACCGGCTGCACCGGCTGCTGCGTCCTGCTGGCTGTAGATGGCCTGGCCGAGCTTGCCCTGCGACTCGTTGAGCTTGTCGAAGGCGGTCTTCACCGCGTCGTCGTCCTCGCCCGCGAGTGCGGACTTGAGCGCGTCGACGTCGGCCTGCACCTCGGACTTGACGTCCGCGGGGAGCTTCTCGTCGTTCTCCTTGATCAGCTTCTCGATCGAGTAGACGAGCTGCTCGGCCTGGTTGCGACGCTCGTTGGCCTCGCGACGGGCCTTGTCCTCGGCGGCGTGCTCCTCGGCCTCGCGGACCATGCGCTCGATGTCCTCCTTCGGCAGCGACGAGCCGCCGGAGATGACCATCGACTGCTCCTTGCCGGTGCCCTTGTCCTTCGCGGACACGTGCACGATGCCGTTGGCGTCGATGTCGAACGTGACCTCGACCTGCGGGACGCCACGGGGAGCCGGCGCGATGCCGGTGAGCTCGAAGGTGCCGAGCGGCTTGTTGTCGCGGGTGAACTCGCGCTCGCCCTGGAAGACCTGGATCGCCACCGACGGCTGGTTGTCGTCAGCGGTCGTGAAGGTCTCGCTGCGCTTGGTCGGGATCGCGGTGTTGCGGTCGATGAGCTTCGTCATCAGGCCGCCCTTGGTCTCGATGCCGAGCGACAGCGGCGTGACGTCGATGAGCAGGACGTCCTTGCGCTCGCCCTTCAGGACACCGGCCTGCAGTGCGGCGCCGACGGCGACGACCTCGTCCGGGTTCACGCCCTGGTTCGGGGACTTGCCACCGGTCAGCGACTTGACGACCTCGGCCACGGCGGGCATGCGGGTCGAGCCACCGACGAGCACCACGTGGGCGATGTCGTTGACCGAGACACCGGCTTCCTTGATGACGTCGTTGAACGGCTTCTTGGTGCGGTCGAGCAGGTCGGAGGTCATCTGCTCGAACTGTGCGCGCGAGATGGTCTCGTCCAGGTTCAGCGGGCCCTCGGCGGTGAGCGTCAGGTACGGGAGCTGGATGTTCGCCGACATCTGCGACGACAGTTCCTTCTTCGCCTGCTCAGCCGCTTCCTTCAGGCGCTGCTTGGCGATCTTGTCCGTGGACAGGTCGACGCCGTGCTCGTCCTTGAACTTCTTGACCAGGTAGTCGACGATGCGCTGGTCCCAGTCGTCGCCACCGAGGCGGTTGTCACCAGAGGTCGCGCGGACCTGGATCGTCGAGAAGTCGTCGTCCTTGCCCACCTCGAGCAGGGAGACGTCGAACGTGCCGCCACCGAGGTCGAAGACCAGGATGAGCTCGTCTTCCTTGCCCTTGTCGAGGCCGTAGGCCAGAGCGGCCGCGGTCGGCTCGTTGATGATGCGGAGGACGTTGAGGCCGGCGATCTCACCGGCGTCCTTCGTGGCCTGGCGCTCGGCGTCGTTGAAGTACGCCGGCACGGTGATGACCGCGTCCGTGACGTCCTCACCGAGGTACTGCTCGGCGTCGCGCTTGAGCTTGCCCAGGGTGCGGGCCGAGATCTCCTGCGGCGTGTACTTCTTGCCGTCGATCTCGGTGGTCCAGTCGGTGCCGACGTGACGCTTGACCGACGCGATGGTGCGATCGACGTTCGTCACGGCCTGGCGCTTTGCGGTCTCGCCGACCAGGACCTCGCCGTCCTTGGTGAACGCCACGATCGACGGCGTCGTGCGCATGCCCTCGGCGTTGGCGATGACGGTGGGCTCGCCACCTTCGAGAACCGAGACGACGGAGTTGGTGGTTCCGAGGTCGATGCCTACTGCACGTCCCATGTGTTGCTCCTCTTGTTCTGGGGGAAAGTCGTTGGACTTGCGTCCGATGGACTCAACTCTACTCCTGAGCCAACTGGAGTCAACTTCAGGCCCGAGGAACTTGCGTCAGTCTCACTCAACTCCCAGGCCGACTGCCCTCCTGAGGGTGCGAGTATTTTGGTATTTCACATGATATTCTGTATGTACATGCGCCGTCGGAACCTGTCGACGGGCGTGCCCCTTCCCGCACGGCCGCTGTTTGCGGCCCGTCCTGAAAGATGCACATGTCTCACAAGAAGAGGGCTTCCTTCGCCCTCAAGTCCATGGGTGCGGCCGGACTGGCCGCAGCCACCATCGTCTCGGGGTTGTCCTTCGGCGCCGCTCCCGCCACCGCCGCCACCAAGGACGACATCCGTCCGCAAGCCGAAACGGCGAAGATCATCTTCAAGGACGGCGGCACCTACAAGTGGCCCGTTCCCGGCGGCCAGGGGGTGAAGTACGGGTCGGCTTCGAGCCTCTCAGCCGCGCGAGCAGATCCGTGGTCGAGTTACGGAGTGGCCTGGAGGAGCGATGGGTCGTTCGCCCTGACGACCGATTCGATGTACGGAGGGTGCCTCGGCGTCTCCGGCGGGATGCTCGTCGGGCTGAACGGCACCCCGTGCGCGAGTTTCCGGTTCGCGGACGGCAAGCTCACCGCCAACAACGCTTCCATCGGGCCGGTCGTGAAGGCGGACTACTGGGGCGGAGGGTCCTACTGGGGGCTCGGAGTCGGCAACGGCGAGCTCCAGTTCGTCGGCGACGCCGGTCCGATCACCCGGACCGTTGCCCTCGAGGCGAAGGTCGACAGTGTCAAGAACATCGCCGCCAGCGCGGTCGTGTCAGGAACGGCCTCGCCAGGCGCAAAGGTGTCGATCGGCAGCCAGGAGGTCGAGGCTGACAAGACTTCCGGCGCGTGGTCGATGACCGTCCAGGGCCTGCAGTCGGGCAAGAACGATCTCGTCGTGATCCAGAAGCTGAACGGCTCCGAAGTCGACCGGAAGACCGTCTCCGCGACGATCGTCGAGGGCGGCGGCCTCTTCGCCGTCGACCAGGGCCCGATCGAACTCGAGCGAGGCACGACCACGAAGGTCCCGTTCGTCGTCGAGAACCGCGTCTCACGCACGGACACCAAGGGCACGGTGGTGCTGAACGCTCCGGACGGCACGACCTTCTCGGAGCAGGACGCCGTCCAGGGCTCGTGGCGGCGCGTCGGCAACACCGCGTGGAACGCATCCACGTCCATTCCGCTCTCGAACGGTCGCCTGTCGAACGACAACACGACCCTCACGTTCGACGCGGACTGGGCCAGCGAGCGCCCCGCCGATCAGCAGTACCGCTTCATGGTCGACGTCGCTGCTGACGCAGACACGCCCGAGGCCCCGAGCGCGATGGAGTTCGACTTCAGCGGGACCAGCAGCACGAACGACTTCCGCGCGCAGGGCTCGACCTCCACCACGGTCGGTACCTCGGTCGTGGACCTGACCGCCGAGGTCGAGTCGGTCGACAACGAGGGCCGATCGGCCGTCGTGACCGGGACCGCGACCCCCGGTGCCGACATCTCCATCGGTGACGAGTCGACCAAGGCCGACGCCACCGGCGCCTGGTCCATCACGGTCGGCGACCTCGAGGTCGGGGACAACGACCTCGTGGTGATCCAGAAGGTCAACGGCCGCGAGGTCGACCGCAAGACCGTCACCGCGACGGTCGAGGGTCGCACGGAGCTGGCCCCGATCACGCTGTCCGGGCCGGCCTCGGTCACCCCGGGTCGCTCGAACACGTTCACCGGGACCGCCGAGCCCGGCGCGACCTTCCGCGTGCTCAACGTCTCCGGCACCCAGATCGTCCCCGGCACCTTCCAGGTCGGCGCCGACGGCCGCTGGACGTTCGACCGCGTCGTCTCCAACGGTGCGACGAACTTCCGGTTCGTGATCGAACAGACCAAGAACGGCCAGACCGTCCGCTCCGACCTGTTCACGATCAACGCCGCCGCGCTCGCCCCGGTGACCGTCACCATGCCGGAACGGGTCACCCCGGGTCGCTCGAACACGTTCACCGGGACCGCCGAGCCCGGCGCGACCTTCCGCGTGCTCAACGTCTCCGGCACCCAGATCGTCCCCGGCACCTTCCAGGTCGGTGCCGACGGCCGCTGGACGTTCGACCGCGTCGTCTCCAACGGTGCAACGAACTTCCGGTTCGTGATCGAACAGACCAAGAACGGCCAGACCGAGAAGTCGTCCCTGTTCACGATCGAGGCCGCGGGCTTCGCTCCGGTGACCGTCACCAACCGTTCCGTCACCCCCGGTGTCGTGAACACCTTCACCGGCACCGGTGAGCCCGGCGCGAGCTACCGCGTGCTGAACATCACCGGCACGCAGATCGTCCCCGGCACGTTCCAGGTCGACGCGCGGGGCAACTGGACCTTCGACCGCGCGGTCTCCCGTGGCGCGACCGAGTTCCGCTTCGCCCTCGAGCAGACCAAGAACGGCAAGACGGAGCTCAGCGAGCTCTTCACCCTGCCGGCCGACACCAAGTAGCACACCGGCCCCTCCCGTCGACGTGACGGGAGGGGCCTCCCCTTCCCCACGGCGCCATCGCCGAACGATCTCCTCGGAGAGGAACCCGATGAACACCACGATCCGCCGCGGTCTCGCCGCCGCTTCCATCGCCCTCGTCGCCGCGCTCGGGGTCACGGCGTGCAGCTCGTCCGACGCGAAGGACCCCGCCCCGACCGCCTCGAGCACCACGAAGGCGGCCCAGACCACCTACAACGAGTGCATCGACGGAGCCGTGCAGCTCTGGGATGACGACGAGGACTCGGACAAGACGATCACGACCGAGGACTGCGCAGCGGCGAACCTCATCAGCTCGGACCGCACCTACGACCTCGGCACGATCGACACCATCACCGTCGAGGCCAGCAACGCCACGATCTCGGTCTCCTCGACGAAGAAGGTCTACTTCAGCGGGTCGAACAACACCCTCACCTACAAGGGGGAGGCACCCAAGGTCGACGACCAGGGCAAGGGGAACACCATCACGGCAGCGGGCTGAGTCCGACCGCCGACGGCACCGAGAAGGGGACGGGAGCAGTCTTCCGTCCCCTTCTGCGCGTCGTATTGTTCTTTCAGATGTAATGTTTTACACTGGTCCAGCAACCCGACCGGAGGCTCCTCTTGAACTACCTCGCCGTCATCCGCGCCCTCCTCTCGGGCTGGTGGATCATCGCCGGTGCAACGCTCCTCGGAGCCGGCGCATCGCTCGTCGTCACGAACGTCACCCCGCCCACCTACGAGGCTTCGACCTCCTACTACGTCTCGGTCGCCGGCGACACCTCGGCGACTGCGGGCGAGATCGCACAGGGTTCGAACGCCGCACAGCAGAAGATCAAGTCGTACATGCAACTCGCGACCTCTCCCCGTGTCCTGCAGGGCGTGGTGGACGAGCTCGAGCTCGACACGACTCCGGCGGCGCTGGCATCCAGGATCACCACCTCCGTCGACGCCGGCACCGTGATCATCAAGATCGCCGTGCAGGACGGGTCCCCGAAGGTCGCAGCCACGATCGCCGAGCAGGTCGGCAAGAGGCTCGCAGGCGTGGTCCAGCAGATCGAACCCCGCGGCGCCGACCAGGCTCCATCGGTGCGACTCGAAGAGGTCACGCCAGCAAGTGAGCCCACCAGCCCGATCTCCCCGCGGAAAGCAGCGGACCTCACGCTCGGCCTGGTCGGTGGCCTCGCCGCCGGTGCCGCCCTCGCCCTGCTCCGGGCTGCGGTCGACACCCGCGTCCGCTCCGGCGAGGACCTGGACGGCGACGTCCCCGTCGTCGGCGACATCGCGTTCGACGCCGACGCAGCCCGGCACCCGCTGATCATCCGCGACGAGGTGAACTCGGCGCGGTCCGAGGCCTTCCGCAGCCTCCGCACGAACATCCAGTTCCTCCGGACCAACGGGGCACCGACCATCGCCGTGACCAGCGCCAGGCCGTCCGAGGGCAAGACGACCACCACCGCCAACCTGGGCATCGCGTTGAGCAAGAGCGGCATGCGCACGGTGATCATCGACGCCGACCTCCGTCGACCGAACGTGGCCTCCGTGATGAGCATCGAGGGCGCCGTCGGGCTCACCGACCTGCTCGTCGGCCGCGTCGAACTCGACGACGTCCTGCAGGACTGGGGCCTCGACGGCCTCTCGGTCCTGCCCGCCGGCACGATCCCCCCGAACCCCAGCGAGCTGATCGGGTCCGAGGCGATGGCACGGGTCCTCACCGAGTTGGCCGCCAGCTACGACGTCGTCCTGGTCGACACACCACCGGTCCTCGCGGTCACCGACTCGGCACTCGTCAGCACGCTCGTGTCGACCACCCTGCTGGTCACCGCCGCCAACCAGACGAAGCGTTCCGACGTCCGACTCGCGATCGAGGCACTGGCGCGCGTCGGCGAGCAGGCGGCCGGCATCGTCCTCACCAAGACCAAGCACAAGGCGTCCCGGAGCGCGTACTACCGCTCCGAGTACAAGAGCGCTCGCCCTTCTGACCGATGACAAGGACACGACCCATGCAGTCCCCCCGCCGCACGCGCACGCTCCGTGCCAAGCGCTTCTCCGACATCGTCGGCGCTGCCCTCGCGCTCATCGCACTCGCTCCGGTGCTCGCCGTCGTCGCCGCGCTGGTCGCGGCTCGGCTCGGTCGTCCGGTGCTGTTCCGGCAGCCCCGCCCGGGGCTCCACGGCAAGACGTTCACCATCCTGAAGTTCCGCACGATGCTCGAGCCGGACCCCGTGGCCGGACTCGTCAGCGACACCGACCGCCTCACGCCGTTCGGTTCGTTCCTCCGGTCGACGAGCCTCGACGAGCTCCCCAGCCTGTGGAACATCCTGCGGGGTGACATGAGCTTCGTCGGTCCCCGCCCGACCCTCTGCCGGTACCTCGACCTCTACACCGCCGAGGAGTCCCGCCGACACGACGTCCTGCCCGGCCTGACCGGTCTCGCCCAGGTCCGTGGCCGCAACGCGCTCCCCTGGCCCGAGCGGCTCCGGTCGGACGTCGAGTACGTCGACACCGTGACCCTCGGCCTCGACCTCCGGATCCTGCTCCGCACGGTCGTCGTCGTGCTCCGACGCGAGGGCATCGCGGCGCCCGGTCACGTCAGTTCCGACGTCTTCGAGGGAACCGCCGCGATGTCAGGTGGATCACGGTGAGGACCGTCTGGATCGTCAACCACTACGCGCACCACCGCGAGCGGGACGGCCGCGCGACCCGGCACCAGCACCTCGCCGCGGGTCTGACCGAGCACGGGTGGCGCACGGTGGTCATCGCGGCCGGCACGGACCACCCCTCCGGCCGCTCCCACCTGCACGGGACGACGCTGCGCGAGCGCTGGACCGGCGACGGGTACGAGTTCTGCTGGCTCCGCGGAGTCGACCACCGTGGTGCCGGACCCCGCCGGGCGATCCGGCGCATCGCCGACATCGGCTTGTTCACCGCGCTGCTGCTCCGACCGGGTTCGCTCCGGGGGCTCCCTCGACCGGACGTCGTGATCGGTGGATCCTTCCATCCCCTGGCCGCGTGGGGCGCCTCGGTACTCGCTCGACGACTGGGCGTACCGTTCGTCTTCGAACCGCGCGATCTCTGGCCGGAGTCAGCCCTCGGGCTGGCGGGCATGACCGAACGGCACCCGGTGGTCAGGGCGCTCCGACGGATGGAACGCACCATCGTCCGTCGCGCAGCGCACATCGTCTCCCCGCTCGAGGGCGTCGGCCGGTACTACGCCGACCGCGGTCAGCCGACGCCCTTCACCTGGGTCCCGAACGGTGTCGCGCTCGACGAACAAGCCGACGCACCCGAGGGTGGCGGGAGCGGGCCCGACGACGACCACTTCACGGTCACCTACATCGGCTCGATGGGGCCGGCGAACGCGCTCGAAGCCGTCCTCGACGGCTTCGACCTCGCCGCCCGCCGGGCCGCCGCGAGCGGCGGCCCGCGTCTGGTGCTCCGCATGGTCGGGGACGGATCGGACGTCAGCGCGCTCCGGGAACGCGCGTCGCGCCTCCAGGCCGGCGTGGACGTGATCTGGGACGGACGGGTGCCGCAGGACGACGCCCGCCGCATCGGACGCCGAGCGGACTGCCTGGTCGTCAACATGCACGACCTGCCGCTCTACCGACACGGCGTCTCGATGAACAAGCAGTACGAGTACATGCTGCTCGGCCGCCCGTTGCTCGTCGGAGCACCCGTCACGCTCGAACCGGTGGTCACTTCGGCCAGCGGCCTGCACGTCCGGCCGGACGACCCCGAGGCGATCGCCGAGGGCATCCTCGCGCTCGCGGCGATGCCCGCCGCCGAGCGCGAGGCCATGGGTGCCCGCGGCCGCGACCACGTCGTCCGCGAGCACGACTACCGCCGGCTGGCCGGCGTCCTGGCCGGCGTCCTCGACGACACCGTCGCCGCCTGACCCTCCCCTGTCCCGTCCCGTCCTGTCCGTCCCGTCCGAGGAACCCGAGCATGCTCCCCGACATCGTCCACGTCTCCAGCGCCCACCCCTGGGTCGACAACCGCGTCCACCTGCGGGAAGCCGCGGCAGCCGCCGACGCCGGCTACCGCGTCCGACTCATCGCGGTCGAGTCCGAGCTCGGCGCCCCGCCCACGGCCGTCGAGGTGGTGCGGATCCCACGGCGTGCGCGCGTCCGGCGCATGGTCGTGTCGACGACGCAGGCACTCGCCCTCGCGCTGCGGTCGCGCGCCCGGGTGGTGCACCTGCACGATCCCGAGCTCATCTGGACCATCCCGGTGCTCCGGCTGGCCGGTCGCACCGTCGTCTACGACGCACACGAGGACCTGCCTGACCAGGTCTGGGGCAAGGACTACCTGACCCACCGGCAGCGTGCCGTGTTCGCGTGGCTCTCGCATGCGCTGCTCCGCGTGGCCGGGACCGCGAACCGGGTGGTCACCGCCACCGAGTGGACCGGACGCCGGTTCCCGGCGCCGCGCCGGATCGCGATCCACAACTTCCCCTTCGCGCGTCCGGAAGACGACGCCCAGGTCGGCCTGGAGGCGCGGCCCGCCCTGGTCGCGCACGTCGGGGTCCTGAGTCACGACCGTGGCATCGACGTGCTCGCGTCCGTCGTCGAGGAACCGTCGTTCCCGACGGGATGGCGGGTCGAGATGGTCGGCTCGATCGATCGGGCGACGTCGACGGAGCGCTTGCGTGCGGCCGAGGCCACCGGCCGGGCTGTGCACGGCGGCGTCGTCGGCCCGATGGAAGCGCGCGACCTGCTCCTCCGGGCTCGGATCGGCGTGGTCCCGTTCCGCCGGACACCCGTCACCGACCAGATCTTCCCGACGAAGCTGTTCGAGTACCTCGCGGCCGGACTCGCCGTCATCGCCACCGACATCCCCCTGTGGCGGCACCTGTTGCGCGGGGTCGAGTGCGTGACCTTCGTCCCCGCTGACGACCCCACGGCCATCGCGGAGGCGATCCGCCGGTACGCGGACGACCCCGCGCTCCTCGAACGGCACGGTGCCGAGGCCCGACGGGCCGCCGCGCGGTTCACCTGGGCGCCGGAGGCCGAGCGGCTGGTCGAGATGTACGACGAACTCCTGCCCGGCGTCCGCGCAGCACGACCGACGCCGACGGCCGCCCGGTGACGCGGGCGACGATCGACCGCGCCGAGCTCGCGCGTCCGGTGGGACGGGTGACTGGCGTGTTCGTCGCGGTCGGGCTCCTCGGCCTCACGATGAACTGGATCTCGGCGAACCTCGTCGCACCGATCTTCTCGTACCTGGGGTACGGCTACGTCCCCGCACCCTGGCAGGCACTGCTCGTCGTCGTCGTGCTGACGACCGCGGTGGCGCTGACGCTCCCCCGGGTGCTCGTCCGGCCGTCGCACGTCGTGCTCTGGACGATCTTCGTCGTGTGCGTCAGCCCGACGATGATCATGAGCATCTCGACCGGGTACGTTTCCACCGCCACGGCGATCGCGCTGAGTGCCGCGGTCGGGACGGCGTTCGCACTGGTCAGCCTGGCCACGCCGAGCAACGCGACTGCTCCGGCAGCCCGGGTCGAGGCGGCGGACGACGTGCTGGTCATCGGCGCGCGGCGGATCGACCGTGGCACGCTCACGTGGCTCGTGTGCGGCCTCTACTCCCTCGTCACGTACGGCCTGATGGCGGCGACGGTCGGCATCCACATTCGTTTCCTGGCGCTCGACGACATCTACGAGGTGCGCGCCGACTACTCGGCAGACGTCGGGACCGGCGGTGCCCTCGGGTACCTGCTGACCGGTCAGGCGTACGTGATCAACCCGCTGGTCCTCGCGCGCGGTATCTTCCGTCGGCGCCCGTCCCTGGTGGTCCTCGCCCTCGCCGGACAGTTCCTGCTGTACTCGAGCACCGGGTTCAAGGCGGTCCTGTTCTCGTTCATCGCCGTCCTCGGCATGGCGGTGCTGTTCCGGGGCGCGAAACCGGCGCGGTCGCTCGCCTTCCTCACTGCGCCCCTCGCGATCATGATCGTCTCCGCGGTCGCCGACGAGGTGCAGGGCGGCATCACCTGGACGTCGGTGTTCACCCGTCGCTTCATGCTGACGCCGGGGCTGCTGTCCTCGGTGTACGTCGACTACTTCTCCGACAACCCCGTCGCACGCTACGGGTACTCGTTCCTCAGCCCCTGGATCGAGTACCCGTACGATCTGCCGCCGCCGAAACGGATCTCCGACTACCTGGTGCCCGGGTCGGTGGGCTACGCGAACGCCAATCTGTTCGCCGACGGGTTCGCGAACCTGGGGTGGATCGGGATCTTCGTCGCGGCGGCTGCGCTGTTCGTCTGGCTTCGGTTCCTGGACGGTGCGAGCCGGGGGCTCCCGATGCGGGTCGCGGCGATGGCGGTGGTGATGCCGAGCATCATGCTGTCCAACACGTCCATCTTCACGGCGATGCTCTCGCACGGGCTGCTGATGGGGACGCTGATCCTGCTGATCGCCCCGCGCAGCGGCTGGGAGCGGGCCTCGCCCAGACGGCGGCCCACCGCTCCGGGCGACGATCGGCTGCGAGCACGGTCCCGGAGCGGCCGCCGTTCGGCACTCGTGGGCGGAGCACCCGCGCCCGCGCTGACACAGGCGTCGGCACCGGCCCCGATGCTGCTCCGCGCGGTGCCGGTGCAGGGTGCTGGGCGCCGCGATGCTGCAGCACGTGCGCGGATCGCTGGCCGGACCGACCGGCGGAAGGTGCCGGGGCGTCGGGCAGCTCAGCCCTCGCGGACCCGGAGCACCGCGCCGGCACCGGCCACGACCGCTGTCGTCGTCGCAGCCCAGTCGTTGTCCACGAGCACCAGGTCGTTGGCCGTCTGGCGGCACAGCACCCCGTAGACGGCACCGCTCTCGACGCTGCCCTCGTACCGGTTGCCCACCAGGTGCCCGCGGTTCTCGGTGGCGCGGACGTCGATCGCGACGGACGTCGCCGTGCCCTGTCGCCGCAGCCCCGCGATCCGGTTGCCGACGAGCGTGATGCCGTCGTTCGAGTGGTACAGGGAGAGCCCGCGACGGACTCCGCCCGGGCAGTGGTTGTGCGCGACGATCAGGTGCCGCGTCAGGTAGACGAGCACGGCCCCGTCGCGGTCACCGTCCCCGTACCCCGTCACCGTGTTGCGGAGGACGATGCCGTTCGCCCGTTCGGCGGGGTCCCCGACGGTCTCGCCCGCGCCGCGGATGACGATGCCGGACCCGGGGCCGGACGTCGTGCGGCGGACGACGTTGTCGATGACCGAGCAGTCGAGGGGCGCGTACTTCGTGGCGCCGGCGTTCGCCTCGTCCTTCGAGGGGACGACGGCGATCCCCACCCGGCAGTTCTCGACGAGGTTGCGGAGGATCGCGATGGACTGCCCGCCGTGGGTGTCGATGCCTTCCCACGCAGGGACGTCGGAGACGTGGTTGTCCGCGATGACGATCCGGGCCGAACGTGGTGCGCCGAGGAGTCCGGTGGTGGTCGCGCGGACGGCCTCGATGCCGTAGGAGTTCAGGTACGGCGCGGGCTGGGTCACCCGCGCGATGCGGTTGCCGCGCACCGTGCCGTCGGTGCACGAGAACATGAGCACCCCGGCGTAGCCGACGTCGGCGATGACGCAGTCCGCGACGGTGAACGCCATGCAGTGGTCGAGCAGGACACCGTCGTGGGAGAAGTCGCGGATGTCGGCGCCGTGGATCCGGACGTCGCGGAACGGCCGGGTGACGGTGCCGACGACGTGGACACCCCGACCGAGTCCGGAGTGGTCCGACCCGGAGCCACGGAGGACCGCGTCGATGATGGTGACGTCCGACGCGGCGACGACGACCAGGTCGATGTCGCGCGTGGTGGAGAGCGATCCGCCGACGAACCGGATCGTCATCGCGCGGTCGATCCGCAGCGGCTCGGACAGCGCCCAGTGCCGGGTCACGACGAGCACGGCACCCGCGTCGGTGGCCGCGACGGCGTCCTGCAACCGGGCGACCCCGGCGTCGGTCACCGTCCGGGCCGTGTCTGCTGGAGCGGGACTCGAGCGCCCGGACGCGGCAGCCGGCCGGGTCCCGGTGGCGAGCAGCGCGGCGGGGATCGCTCCGGCCGCGCCGAACAGCGCACCCCGTCGGCTGACGACCGACCGGGGTGTCCGGAGCGGCGTCACCGCCCGACTGTTTCCGGCATCGGCGAGACGCCGGACAGCGAGCGGTACAGGTCGAGCAGGACGTGCTCTTCGTGGTCCCACCGGAAGCGTTCGAGCACCAGGGCGCGGCCGGCTTCGGCGTGCTGTCGCAGCAGCTCAGGATCGCCGTCGTACCGGCGGAGTGCGGCCACGACGGCCTCCGGGTCACCCGGTGGCACCCACGTCGCGCAGTCGGCGTCGTCGAGCAGCTCGCGCCAGAGCGGGACGTCGGTGGCGACGACCGCCAGTCCGGCCGCCAGGTACTCGAAGAGCTTCGTGGGGATCGACGCCGCGTAGGCCGGCGTCGGCAGGAGTGGGAGGAGCCCGACGCGGGCGGTCACCAACAGGTCGCGGGCCGCGTGCGGTGCCAGGACGCCCCGGTGGTCGATGCGCCCGGTGTCGACCAGTGCGTCGAACGCACCGCGGTCGACCGCCGAGTCGATCGGACCGGCGGTGACCACACGCCAGCCGTCCGGGAGACCGGGTGAGGCCGCGACGCCGGTCAGGACGTCGATCCCCCGGTCGCGGCTCATCGACCCGAGGTAGACGGCGACCTGACCACGAGCAGCGGCCGGCGGGGCATCGGTGTCCTCGGCACGGAGCCGTGGGACGTTCCGGACCAGGACGGTCCGGTCGGCTCGGAAGCGGCGCGCGATGGTCGGCGTCGCGGCCACCACGGTGCGTGACCGGCGTGCCAGGGCCACTGCCGCGTGCGCCGCCACCGTGCTCCCACGGCGGGCGACGGGGCCGAGGTACTCCTTGCCCCGCACCTGCTCCGGCAGGTCTTCGTGGGCGTCGTACACCACCGTCCGGTGCAGCACACGCAGGAGCGGGAGCGCCCACAACAGTTCGGGGTCGTGCAGGTGCACGATCGGCGCCCGTGACGAGAGTGCCGCCCCGACGACCTGGACCGAGGACACCAGGACCCGTCGCCCGCGACGCCGAGCCGGGATGCGTCGGACGTACACCCCCGTCTCGGGATCGGGCAGGTGCCAGTCCGGATCAGCGCCGACGCCTGCGGCAGCGACGGCGACCAACGCCGTGCGGTACCCGGCACGCGCCGCGCTCGCCGCAGCACGGAGGTGCACTCGGTTGTCGGTCCACGGGTGGGCGCTCGAGACGTGGACGATGTCGAACGGGCGGGGTCGAGGGGCCATGCAGCGAAACTATGGGGCGGCGCGGCCCCCGCGCGAGTTATCTACATGTTGCATTCCAGCAGACTGGTCCGCTCACGGCACCACACCGAGTCCCTCATCGTCGTGGCGGCGGGTCGCTCGCACCACGAGCAGCAGGACCGCCGCGTAGGAGACGGTCATCGCCGAGGCGAGCGCGACGAGTACGACCGGCATCGGAGCCCCGAGCACGGACGGCACGAGCACCGCGGCGGCGCACACCACGAGACGCGATGCGTCCCACGTCAGCTGCGCCCCCTGCCGCTGCAGCATCGACAGCACCTGCGTGACAGGCGACGCGGCGACCTGGACCGCGAAGGCCGGGACGAGGACCTGGGCGTGGGTGCCGGAGACCGCCCACTCCGCACCGAACACGGTCGAGAACACGGTGGGTCCGAGCAGCACGACGACGAGCACCGCGACCGCCCCCGCGGTGGCGAGACGCACGACGAGCCGCAGGACGAGCCGGCGCACGGGATCACCGGATCGGATGCGGAGCCCGAACGCCCCGGCGGCGTACTGCGCGGTCGCGTCGGCCACCATGCCGACGGGCGCACCGAGCACCCGCATCGTGAGGGCGACGAAGCCTGCGGCGACGCTGCCGTGCAGCGCCGCGATGAGCAAGCCCGGCGCCTGCTGCCCGATGACGTTCAGCATCGAGGACCACGGCGTGATGACGAGGAACCGCCGGTGGTGACGGGCGGCGGCCGAGAGGGACCGAGGGGTGGTCCGCTCGCCGTCGCCCCGCCGGAACCGGACCATCCCGAGCACGGCCACGATCCGCCCGGCCGCCAGGCCGCCCACCAGCCCGACCGGACCGGCCGCGGCCATCGCCAGGTTCCAGACGGACTGGCCGATGCCCTGGCAGGCGTTGCGCACGGCGATGGACCGGTGCTGCTGCCGCCGCGCGAGCACGGCGGAGGCGATCCGTTGCACCCCCACCGCGACGACCGTCACGGGGACGGCCCACCACAGGTCTTCGAGGGCCGGTGCGGTGAACCACCGTGCCGCGTGGCCGCGGAGGACCCAGGCGACCCCGGTGGTGCCGACGCCGACGACCAGCGTCGAGAGCAGACCGAGTGCGACCAGCGCGCTGGTCGTCGCCCGGTCGTGTGCGACGACCAGCGCACGGTCGGTGCCGAGCGTCGCACCGGCTCCGAGGATGCTCGCGACCGCCGTGACGACCGCGAGCGTGCCGAAGTCCGCCGGGGTGTAGAGCCGGGTCAGCAGCGGTGAGATCGCCACGACCAGGCCCTGTCCGAGGACCGTGCCGACGAGGATCGTCGCGATCGCCGGGAGGCGCCGTCGGGGCGAGGACCGCACGGTGTCAGGCCACGGGGACCACGGGCGGAGCACCGATCGCGGTCACCGTGGTGGACGCCCACCGTTCGACGTCGAGGACCCGTCGGCCGTCGACGACCGTGCGGACGCCGGGGAGCCGGGACTCGTCCCACGTCGCGTACTCGGCGTGGTCGGCCTGCACGACCGCCGCGTCCACCGGTTCGCCGTCGACGTGGGGCTCGAAGCCGAGACTGCGGAGTTCGACGTCCGAGTACAGGGGGTCGGACACGGTCACCACTGCGCCGTGGACCCGGAGCGCGTCGACGGTGCCGAAGACCCCGGAGAACGCGGTCTCCTTCACGCCGCCACGGTAGGCGGCACCGAGGACCACGACCCGCTGGCCCCGCAGGTCCCCGTGCAGGCGCTCGAGGAGGTCGACCGCGTGGGCCGGCATCGCGGCGTTCCTGGCACGTGCGGCACGGACGACCGTGGCCTCCGGGTCGTTCCAGAGGTACAGCCGCGGGTACACCGGGATGCAGTGACCGCCGACCGCGATCCCGGGCCGGTGGATGTGGCTGTACGGCTGGGAGTTGCAGGCGTCGATGACCGCGGCGATGTCGATGGACTGCCGTTCGGCGAACCGGGCGAACTCGTTCGCCAGCGCGATGTTGACGTCGCGGTAGGTGGTCTCGGCGAGCTTCGCGAGCTCGGCGGCCTCGGCGGTGCGGAGGTCCCAGACGCCGTTCGGCCGACCGAGGTCGTCGCGCTCGTCGAACTGCAGCACCGCTTCGTAGAAGGCCCGGCCGCGCGCCGAGCCCTGGTCGGAGAGACCACCGACGAGCTTCGGGTAGCGCCGGAGGTCGGCGAACACCCGGCCGGTCAGGACCCGCTCCGGCGAGAAGACGACGTGGAAGTCCTGCCCCTCGACGAGTCCGGAGCGGGCCTCGAGCCGGGGCGCCCAGCGGCCACGGGTCGTCCCGACCGGCAGCGTCGTCTCGTACGCGACCAGGGTGCCGGGTCGCAGGTGGTCGCCGATCGTGTCGGTGGCGGCGTCCATCCAGCCGAAGTCGGGGATGCCGTCGGCATCGACGAAGAGCGGCACGACGACCACGACGACGTCGGCGTCGGGGATCGCTGCCGCGGCGTCCGTGGTCGCGCGGAGCAGCCCCGCGGGGACGACCTCACGCAGGCCGTCGGCGAGCCCGTGCTCGCCGGGGAACGGCTCGGTCGCAGCGTTCACGGCGTCGACCACCCCGCTCGCGACGTCGAGGCCGGTGACGTGTGCACCGGATCGTGCGTACTGGACGGCGAGCGGGAGCCCGATCTTGCCGAGACCGACGACGACGACGTTCATGCTGCTGCTCCTTCGGCGTCCGTGCCGAGCTGCACGGTCTGCTGGATCCGCGAGGACTCGAGGACGGCCTCGGCGACGAGCACCGTCCGGAGGCCGTCGCGGAGGGTGACGATGTCCGACGGCCGCCCGAGCACGGCGTCGCGGAACGCCTCGTGCTCGACCAGGAGCGGCTCGCGCTTGGTGATGGCGAACCGGGTGCTGGCCCCCTCGGACACACCCCGGAACGCGGCGACCTGGTCCCACTCGGTCTGGACGGTGCCGTTCTCGTGGAAGGTCAGGTCGGCGGTGAGGGTGTCGGCGACGAACGTGCCGCGGTCACCGGTGACGATCAACAGACGTTCCTTGTACGGGGTGAGCCAGTTCACGAGGTGCGAGGTCAGGGTGCCGTCGGCCAGGCGTCCGGTGACGGTGACGAGGTCCTCATGGGGACGCCCGCTCTTGGTGCCCGCGAGCGCTCCGACGTGGACGAACGGTGACCGGGCGATCCACGACGTCGAGTCGATGTCGTGCGTGGCGAGGTCCTTCACGACGCCGACGTCCGCGATCCGTGCGGGGAAGGGCCCCTGGCGACGCGTGACGATCTGGTAGACGTCGCCCAGCTCACCGGCGTCGAGCCGCTGTCGCAGCGCCTGCAACGCCGGGTTGTAGCGCTCGATGTGGCCTACCGCGCCGACGAGTCCGGCGCGGTCGAAGGCGGCCACGAGGCGCGCGGCAGCCGGACCGTCGACCGCGACGGGCTTCTCGATCAGGGCGTGCACCCCCGCCGCGGCGAGTTCCAGACCGACGGCTTCGTGGTGCGCCGTGGGGACCGCGACGACCGCAGTGTCGAGCCCGAGTGCGACGAGCTCACCGACGGACCGGACGACCGGCACGCCCTGGGCGACGTCGTGCGGGTCACCGAGGGCATCGGCGACGCCGACGAGCTCGACCCCCTCGAGCGACCGGAGGACCCGGGCGTGGTGCCGCCCCATCATCCCGAGGCCGATGACCCCGGCCCGCAGCACGCCGCTCATCGTCCGGCCCCGGCGAGGGTGTTGACGGCCTCGACGACGCGGTCGAGCTGGGAGAGCGTCAGGGTCGGGTAGACGGGGAGCGCGAGGACCTCGGACGCGGCACGCTCGGTCTCGGGCAGGTCGAGGTCGTGTGCGAACGACGGGAGGCGGTGGACGGGCGTCGGGTAGTAGACCCCGGTCCCGATGCCGAACTCGGAGCGCAGTGCGGCCGCGAAGCCGTCGCGGTCGGACGGCACCCGCACGACGTACTGGTGGAAGACGTGCTCGGCTCGGGGGTCGGTCGTCGGTGTCACCACCCCGTCGAGTTCACGGCTGAAGTAGGCCGCGTTCGCCTGCCGCTGTGCGGTCCACCCGAGCACCTTGCGGAGCTGCACACGCCCGATCGCAGCGTGGATGTCGGTCATCCGCGCGTTGAAGCCGATGACCTCGTTCGCGTAGCGCTGCTCCATGCCCTGGTTCCGCAGCAGCCGGAGCATCCGGTCGACCGCGGCGTCGCGGGTCGAGACCATGCCCCCTTCGCCCGCGGTCATGTTCTTGGTGGGGTAGAGGCTGAACGCCGCGGCGTCGGACGAACTGCCGACGCGCGTGCCGGCCCACCGGGCTCCGTGCGCCTGCGCAGCGTCCTCGACCACGAGCAGGTCGTGCTCCTCGGCGATCCGGGTGATCGCGGTCATGTCGGCCGGGTGCCCGTAGAGGTGCACCGGCATGACCGCACGGGTCGCCGGGGTGACGGCGGCCCGGACAGCCGCCGGGTCCACGCAGTAGGTCAGGGGATCGATGTCGACGAACACCGGCTCGGCGCCGACGAGTCGGACCGCGTTCGCCGTGGCCGCGAAGGTGAACGAGGGGATGATGACCTCGTCACCCGGACCGATGCCGAGCGCGACGAGCGCCAGGTGCAGGGCAGCGGTGCCGCTGTTGACCGCGGTGACCGAGGCTCCGGCGACGAGGACGTCGCCGAACTCGCGCTCGAAGGCGGCGACCTCGGGGCCCTGCGCGAGACCACCCCCCTCGAGGACGGCATCGACGGCGCGGCGTTCTTCGAGGCCGATGAGGGGCTTCGCCGCGGGGATGAGTTCGAGTGTGGTGGTCAACGGATCGCCTCGATCGTGTCGGTGGTCTCGGAGTGGAGGAAGCGGTCGCCGGTCTCGGTGCAGACCAGCGTTCGGTCGTCGACCTGCGCCAGCCGTCGGCCGGTCCGGCTCACCCAGCCGATGCGGCGGGCGGGGACCCCGGCGACGAGCGCGTGGTCCGGGACGTCGTGGACGACGACGGCGCCGGCCGCGACCATCGCCCACCGGCCGATGCGGATGGGGGCGACGCAGAGCGCCCCGGCGCCGATCGACGCGCCGTGCTCGACGACGACGGCCGTGGGCCGCCAGTCGTCGGCGTCCTGCACGGAACCGTCCGGGTTGATCGCCCGCGGCGTGTTGTCGTTGGTGAGGACGGCACCGGGGCCGATGAAGACACCGTCGCCGACGACCGCCGGTCCGTAGACGAGGGCACCGTTCTGGACCTTGCAGCGCGCTCCGATGCGAACGCCGGCGCCGATCGTGACGCCACGACCGACGAGGGTCTCGCTGCCGACGGACGCGTGCGCCTCGACGTGGGAGTCGTCCCAGATGCGGACCCCGGGAGCGACGGCCGCCGAGGGCGACACGACGGCTGCCGGGGCGATGAACGCGGTCGGGAGGGTGGGACTGGGGGTCATGGGTGCGCTTCCGGATCAGGCGCGGCGGGACCTCCGCTGCCGGACCACCATACGATATACCGGTACGACATATCAAGTGTGATGATCGCGAGTGCGATGAGTTCGAACCGCAGCCCCGCCGCCGGACGCCGGTAGTGTCGTCCCGTGCGATGGAGTCGAGTGAACTGGCCCTCCGTTGGCTACGTCTCCCTCGAGGACTTCGACGGCCAGCGCGAACACGTGACCCGGTTGCTCGAGGACGCCCCGCCCACGGTCGCCGCGCTCCTGACCGTCAAGTGGACCGACTCACGGATCGAACGCTGGGTCGTGGAGTCCGCGGACGCCGTCGTCGACCCGGACGCCGACGAGGACGACGTGACGACCCCCGTCGACCTGCCGGGCCACGGTGTGCCCGACCCGGTCGTCGTGCACGCCGACATCGTGGTGCGCAACGACGAGGTCCTCGACACCCCGAGCGGCCTGTGGCGCCGCTGGAACCACGCCAGGGTGTCGCTCCGGCTCCGGGACGCCGTCATCGACCCGCCGGGTGTCGACGCCGCAGCACTGCTCGCCGGTGACGCCCACGTCGCCCGGGGCGAGCTCGAGTACCTGAACGAGCACGACGCCTGGGAACTCCGTCTGCTGATCTCCCCCGTCGGCGAGGTCGCGATCCGGTTCCGGGGCGTCCGGGTGGCGATCCGGAGCGTCGCCGAGAGCGTGTACGCCGACCTCGAGGCACGCCCGGCACGCGGCTGGCACGGCCCGGTGCCGGACGGCTGGGTCGAGTGGACGACCGAGGTGGTGCGGGCCGCCGCGTACGGCGACCTCGGCGGGCTGCACCTGGCCGACGACGCGAGCGACGTCGACGACGTCGACCCCCGCTGGGGCTTCGCCCCACTGCACGCCGCCGCGTGGTTCGACCACCCCGAGATGCTCGAGGAACTCCTGCGCCGCGGCGCGACCCTGCAGCTGGAGGACACCGAGGGGCGGACGCCGCTGACGCTGGCGATCGACCGCGACGCACGACGGGCGGTCGACGTGCTGGTCGCAGCGGGCGCCGACCTGGAGGCCCGTGACGGCGACGGCAACACCCCGATCGTCCGCGCTGCGTGGGGCGGGCACGCCGCGATCGTGCGTGCGCTCGCCACCGCGGGTGCGGACACCAGGGCACGCGGGTCACGGGGCGCGACGCTGCTGATCGCGGCCGTCGACTCCGGCGACCTCGACACCGTCCGGGTCGTGCTGTCGCTCGACGTCGACGGGGACGCCGTCGACGACGAGGGCTCGAGCGCCGCGGACCGGGCGGAGCTGCTCCGCGAGACGGCCGTCGCCGACCTGCTCGCCGCTGCCTGAGCGCAGTCCGCACCACGGCCCGTGCCCTCGGCCACGTGCCGGGCGCGCGGAAGCGCGGCGGACGGGAGCAGGGCCTCCCGTCCGCCGCGCGCCTGCGGGGTCGACCGTCCTAGACGGTGACCTGCTCGATGGCGTTCGCCTGCGCGACCCGCCCGTACCAGCGGGCGGAGTCCTTCGGCGTGCGCTCGAAGGTCTCGCGGTCCCACGCGACCAACCCGAACGTCGGGCGGAAGCCGGAGGCCCACTCGTAATTGTCCAGGAGCGACCAGTGCTGGTAGCCCAGGACCTCGATGCCGTCCTCGATGCAGCGGTGGATGCCCTCGAGGGCGCCCTGCGTGTAGACCTGCCGGCGGGAGTCGTCGGCGGTGGCGATGCCGTTCTCGGTGATCATCAGCGGGACGCCGCCGGAGAGCTCCCACGCGCTGCGGAGCCCGTCGGCCGAGGCCTCGGGGTAGAACTCCCAGCCGGTCAGGGTGGTCTCGACGTCGTCCGCCACGGGCAGGGGCCCGTCCGGACCGATGAACGTGCGGGTGTAGGCCTGCACGCCCAGGAAGTCGTCGCCGGCGGCCTGCTCGAGGTACCAGTCGTCGCGCGGGTACCCGTACTCGCGGAGCATGGCGTCCGCCCCGGGCTCGCCGGACGACTTGAAGGCCTGCGTCGCGATGGTCCACCCCGACTGGAGGCCCGACACCTGTGACAGGACCTCGCGCGACCGCTTGTGGCTGGCCAGCAGGGCGTCGGCGACCCCCAGGTCCGGGTTCGGCAGGCCGAACGCCACCAGGTTGGCGGCGTCCTCGCCGCCGGCGAGCATCGCAGCGATGTTCGGCTCGTTGATCGTGCAGACGTAGCGGACGCCGTCCTGCACCACGGGGAGCGCGGCCTCGGTGTAGCGGGCGAACAGGTCGGCGGCGTCGGGTGCGCGCCAGAAGCCGTCGCGTTCGAACCAGCGCGGCACGGTGAAGTGCATGAGGGTGACGATCGGCTCGATGCCGAACTCGTGGCAGGCATCGACCATGCGGCGGTAGTGGTCGACCTCGGCACGGCTGACGAACCCGCGCTCGGGCTCGATGCGGGCCCACTCGATGCTGAACCGGTAGGAGTTCAGCCCGAGCTCGGCCGCGATGCGGATGTCCTCGCGGTACCGGTGGTAGCTGTCCGCCGCGTCACCCGAGGGCTCGACGATGGTGGTGTCCGGCTCGTGCTCGTGCACCCACCAGTTGCTGTTGACGTTGTTGCCCTCGATCTGGTGGGCGGCGGTGGCGGCACCCCAGAGGAAGCCGTCGGGGAACTGCAGCGTGGAGATGATGGTGCCTTTCAGTGCTGTGACAAGAATGCGTCGAAGACGGCGACCGTCCCGAGCGGGTTCTCGACCTGGGGGCCGTGGTAGCTCGCGGGGATGACGACGTACTCGGCGCCGGTCTGCTCGGCCATCGCCCGCTGCCACGGGATCGGCCAGGCGTTGTCCCACTCGCCGTGGGCGACGAGGACCGGCAGGCCGGTGGCGCGCAGGGCGTCGGAGGCGTCGGTGTGGTCCTCGAGGATGTGACCTCCGGCGACGACGCTGAGCGGGCTCGTCGCGTCGAAGCGGTCGCGCACCATCCGGACGTCGTCGGGCAGCTCGTCGTCGGGCCGGTACGCCCAGAGCGGGTTCGTCGAGTCGAACAGCTGCCGGAGGTTCCCGCCGGTGTCGTGCAGGATCGTCAGCTCGGCGACCTTGCGGTACGGCCACCCGTGCGGCCCGGAGCAGAACTGCACGACGTCGCGGAAGGCCGTCGGGTCCTGGAGCGCGGCGGCCCGGACGATCACACCGCCGAGCGAGTGCCCGACCAGGTGCACGGGGGCACCGTCGTCGAGCAGGCGCGCGACCCGGACGACGTCGGCGGCTTCTTCGTCGAGGGAGTAGTCACGGGGTTCGGTCGGCGCGGCCGAGTCGGCCTGACCGCGCCGGCTGATCGCGACCGCGGTCCACCCGGCGTCGCGGAGGACGGGCAGGAAGGTCCGCCAGTCCTCCTTCGAGCCGGTGTAGCCCGGGACGATGAGCACGGTGCCCTTCGACACCCCCTCGGGCACGATCCGGTAGGCCGTGAGCCGCCCGACCGGGACGTCGATCCCGACGACGTCGACGCCGTCCGGGGTGGGCAGGTGTCCGAACGGCGGGACCGTCGGGAAGTCGTGCAGGTTCGTCATGGTCGTCCTTCCGCGAGCGTGCGCCGCGGGTTCGGCACGGCGTCGAGGAGGGCGATCGTGTACGGGTCCTGCGGGTCCTGCAGCACCTGGGCCGTGTGACCGCGCTCGACCACGGCGCCCTCGTGGAGCACCATGATGTCGTCCGTGATGAGCCGCGCACTCAGCAGGTCGTGCGTGATGTAGAGGAGCGAGACGCCCCACTGCTCGCGGAGGTCCTCGAGCAGCGCGAGCACACCGGCACGCAGCGTCACGTCGAGCATCGAGACCGGCTCGTCGGCGATGATCACCTGCGGGTCGCTCGCGAGCGCCCGGGCGATCACCACACGCTGCCGCTGCCCGCCGGAGAGCTGGTGCGGGAGCTTCTGCGCGAACTGCTCGACGGGGGTGAGCCCCACCGTCTCGAGCAGCTCGAGCACCCGGCGCCGGGCATCGCGGCCGGTGAGCCCGGTGTAGTTCGCGATCGGCCGGGACAGCGTGTACTCGACCGTGTGCAGCGGGTTGAGCGCCGAGTACGGGTCCTGGAACACCATCTGCACCTCCGAGCGAAGGTCCCGCAGACCGCGCTTGCCGAGGCGGGCGACGTCGAGGTCCCCGAACCGGACCGTGCCGGTGGTCGGCTTCTCGACCCCGGTGAGCAGCTTCGCGATGGTCGACTTGCCCGAACCGGACTGGCCGACCAGGGCGAGCGACTGTCCGGGCTCGAGGGTGAACGACACGTCGCGCACGGCCTGCACCGGCTGCTCACCGCGGCGGGGTGCCGGGTAGGTCTTCACGATGTGGTCGACGACGATCGGGTTGCGGGCGGCACTGCGCTCGCGGGACCCGACGGTGCTGAACGACGAGGTCGTCTCCTGCCGCTTCTCGCCGGCCTCGGCGCGGAGCGAGCGGTCCGGGAAGCCCGGCAGCGACACCACCTCGGCGCGGGGGTCGGCGTAGTGCGACAGGAGCATCTGCGTGTACTCGTCCTGCGGGTCGCGGAGGATCTCGCGGGAGCCGCCGTCCTCGACGATCCGGCCCTCGTGCATCACGAGGACGCGCTCGGTGGCCTCGAGGACGATGCCGAGGTCGTGGCTGATCAGGATCGCCGTGAAGCCCTCGGTGCGTTGCAGCTCGATGATGGTGTCCATCACGGCGTGCTGCACGAGGACGTCGAGCGCCGTCGTCGGCTCGTCGAACACCATGAGCTGCGGCTCGAGCGAGAGTGCCAGGGCGATGGAGACGCGCTGCCGCATGCCGCCGGAGAGCTCCCCGGGGAACCGGGCGAGCATCGACGTCGGCAGCTTCACCTTCTCGATGAGCTCCTTCATCCGGGCGTCCCAGCGGTCGCGCGACACGTGGCCGTGCGCCTTGAAGACGTCGATGAAGTGGTTCCGGATGGTGCGCACCGGGTTGAGCGCGTTCATGCCGGACTGCAGCACCATCGCGAAGCCGCCCTGCCGCTGCTGGCGCAGGGCTTCGTCGTCGAGGTCGCGGATGTCCTTGCCCGCGAAGACGATGCTGCCGCCGTTCGTGCGCGCCGGCGGCTTCTGCAGCCGGGTCAGCGCGTAGCCGAGCGTCGACTTGCCGGAACCGGACTCGCCGACCAGGCCGATGAACTCGCCCTTCTTCAGCTGGAACGACACGTGGTCGACGGCTTGGACGGCCGTCTGGCCGGCCGATTCGTAGACGACCGACAGGTCGCGGACGTCGAGCAGGACGGAGGCGTCGCCCTGGTCGTGACGGGCGTCGGACTGGAGGCCCGTGGCGGCGCCGGTGGGCGCCTCCAGGCCGTCTGCCGGGTGCGTTTCTGGCAAGCCGCTCATGCGCGCTTCTCCTTACGGGGCCGTGCGCCGTCGCGCAGCCGCGGGTTGGACACGGCGTCGACGCCGAAGTTGATCAGGGTGAGGCTCATCGCGAGGAGCGCGATGCAGAGACCCGGCGCGAAGAGCAGGATCCACTGCCCGGTGAGGAGCGCGTTCGAGTTCTGCGCCCAGTACAGGATCGTGCCCCAGCTGACGATCGACGAGTCGCCGAGTCCGAGGAACTCGAGGCCCGCCTCGGCGAGGATGGCGCTGGTGGCGGCCCCGAAGAAGCTGCCGACGATGAGGCTCGTCATGTTCGGCAGGATCTCGCGGAACACGATGCGGGTCGCGCCCTCACCGGAGAACTGGGCGGCGGTGACGAAGTCCCGACCGCGCAGCGACTGCGTCTGCGAGCGGAGCACGCGAGCGCCCCACGCCCAACCGGTCACGACGATGACCGCGATGATCACCGCGATGCCGCCGTTCTGCAGGTAGGCGGCGATGACGATCATCAGGGGCAGGCCCGGGATGACGAGGAACAGGTTCACGATGAACCCGATGACCTCGGCGATCCAGCCGCGGACGTAGCCCCAGCTGAGGCCGATCGCGACGGCGACGAGCGTGGACAGGATGCCCGCGACCGCGCCGACCATGACCGAGATGCGGGCGCCGTAGATGATCTGGGACAGGACGTCCTCGCCGGCGGCGGTGGTGCCCATCCAGTGGTCGGGCGTCGCGTCGGCGGACCGGGCGAAGCCGTTCTGGCTGGCGCCGTACGGGGCCAGGAGCGGGGCGAAGACCGCCACGAACACGAAGACGCCGAGGATGATGATGCCGATCCGGGCCTTCTTGTTCGACCAGACGACGCCGAACTGGCGGGCGGCGGCGCGCCACTTGGACGGCGCTGCTTGTTCTTCCGTGTCTTGCGTTCGCACGGCGATGGTTGCGTTGTTGGTCATCGACGTGCCCCCGGGTGCTTGATGTGGGCGCAGCACGCCGCCTTCGTGATGTTGTTGGTCATCGACGCGTCCTCGGGTCCAGGACGCCGTACATGACGTCCACGATGAAGTTGGCGATGAGCACCGACACGGTGATCATCAGGAAGAGGGCCTGCATGAGCGGGTAGTCCTGCCCGATGACGGCGTTGAACAGCAGGTAGCCGATGCCCGGGTAGCCGAAGACCTGCTCGACCAGGACGGAACCGCCGACCACGCCACCGAGCGCCAGACCGAAGCCGGTCAGGTTCGGCAGGATCGCGTTGCGGGCCGCGTAGCGGATGGCGACGGTGCGTCCGCGGAGGCCGTTGGCCTCGGCGAAGGTCACGTAGTCGTCACCGAGGGTGTTGATCATCGCGTTGCGCATGCCGATGATCCAGCCACCGAGGCTCGTCACCAGGATCGTGACCGCCGGCAGCACCGCGTGCTGCAGTGCGTCGCCGAAGAAGGCGCCGTTGAGCCCGGGCGTCGTCGTCGCCGAGTAGGCGCCCGTGGTCGGGAACCAGTGCAGCACGTAGCCGAGGAAGAACAGCAGCAGCAGGGCGGTCCAGAAGTACGGGAACGTCGACATGAAGCTGCCCGACAGGGTGGGCAGTGAGTCGAGCCAGGTCCCGCGCTTCCACGCCGCCGCGACACCGATCAGGGTGCCGAGGACGAAGGCCAGGATCGTGACGACCCCGACGAGGATCAGCGTGTAGGGCAGGGCCTTCGACACGAGGTCACCGACGGGCTGCGGGTAGAACGTGTAGCTCGTGCCGAAGTCGAGGGTGATGACCTGGTGCAGGTAGCTGACGTACTGGTCCCAGATGTTGCCGGTCGGTACCCCGAGCTGGGCTTCGATGGCCTTCTTGGTGGCGTCGGTGACCGGACCGTTCTGGCTGAGCTTCGCGAGTGCGGCGTCGGCCGGGCTGCCGGGCATCAGGCGCGGGAGCACGAAGTTCAGCGTGACCGCGGCCCAGAGGGTCAGGACGAAGAGGACGAGTTTCTGGAGGATGTACTTCACTTCTGGTCCTCCTGCTGCGCGGCGTCCTGCTCCTGCAGGATCTGCTTGCCGGCGGCGCTGTCGCGCAGACGGAGCTTCGTGAAGATGAGCAGCGGTGCCGAGTCGTAGTTCTGCGGTGCCATGTAGGGGTCCTTCGCACTCGGCCAGCCGACGAACTTGCCGGTGTTGAACAGGCCCCAGAGCCCGCCGTAGTACATGCCGATGACGGGGAGCTCGTCGTAGACGGTCTGCTGCAGCTGGTCGAGGATCTCCTGCTGCTTCGCGGTGTCCGTCGTCGCCTTGTACTCGTCGAGGAGCTTCTGGGTGTCGGCGTTCTTGTACCGCTCGTAGTTGTTGACGGTCGACTTGCCGACGGGCTGGTAGAACTCACTGCTGAGCAGGGAGTTGAACGCCTGGTAGACGTCACCGTTGCCCATGCCGCCCATCGCCATGTCGAACGTGCCGTTGTTGATGTTCTGCTGGTACCCGGCGGGCTGCGGCGCCTGGATCGTCACCTTGATGCCGATGGCCGTCAGCTCGCGGCGGACTTCCTGCGCGGCGCGGAGCCAGTCGGAGTAGCCGTTCGCGGTCATGATCGTGATGGCGAGCTGCTTGCCGTCCTTGACGACCTTGCCGCCCTGCACGGTGTAGCCGGACTTCTCGAGGCTGGCGAGCGCCGCCTTCGTGTCCTGCGTGATCATGCCCTTGTCGGGGATGTCCGGGTTGAGGTAGCGCTCCTGGTTCGGCAGGATCAGGCCGGTCTGGCCCGCCGCCGACAGGTTGCCCTCGGAGGCGGTCTCGGCGATGGCGTCGCGGTCCAGCGCGAGCGAGATGCCCCGGCGGACGTTGACGTCGTTGTACGGCGCCTTCGTGAGGTTCGGGATGAGGCCGATCACACCGCCGGCCGGGAACCACCACTCGTTCGTCTTCGACGCGGCGCCCCAGGTGCCCTTGACGTCGGAGATGAACGAGTACGCCCAGTCGTAGCCGCGGGTGACGGTGTCGAGCTGCGTGTTCGTCGCCGGCAGGATGAGGTGCTTGATGGCGATCTTGTCGGCCTGCCAGTACTTCGGGTTCTTGTTCATCGAGTACTGCTGGTCGGTGTAGTTGCCGAGGACGAACGGCCCGGTGCCGACCGGGTTCGGGTCGCGCCAGGTCGTCGGGTCCTGCACGCCGCCCCAGTGGTCCTCGCCGAGGATGTACGTCTGCCCGATGATCGTCAGGCTCGGGACGTCCTCGCTCTTGAGGTGGAAGACGACGTGGTCGCCGTCCTGCTCGATGCTCTTGATGTGCTGCCAGGCGCCCTTGACGTCCATGGCGGGGAACTTCTTGAGCAGGTCGAAGGTGAAGACGACGTCCTTCGCGCTGAACGGCGACCCGTCGGACCACTCGACACCCGAGCGGATCGTCATGTCGATCGTCTTCGCGTCGGGCTGGCTCCACGCGCTGGCGAGCCACGGGTTGCGCTTGCCGTCGAGGGGGTTCACCTCGATGAGGGGCTCGTACATCCACTTGGAGGCTGTGCGGGCGTTCGCGATGTACGGGTTGAAGTTGCGGTCGAACAGCGGGTTGCCGCGGTCCGCGTTGATGAGCATCGTGTCCTTGCCGATGGTGGGATCGGGTTCGGATCGGACCTGGATGCTGCAGCCGGTGGCCACGAGGGCCACTGCGGCGAGGCCGGCGATGGCCGCGACGAGGCGGCCTCGGCGGCGGGGGCCTGGGTCACGCGTGCCGCGCGTGCGCTGTGGGGGAAGCGTCATTGCTCGGTCGACCTCCATGTCGATTCGGTACGTACTCAATGTATGCGCTTACATCGCGACGTGCAACTGCGGGTGTTGTTTCGCGGGGCGGCACGGTGCGAGGTGCGCCGACTGGTGCGAGGTTGCGGTCCTGAGGGAGGGCGGCGCACGGTGCGAGGTGCGCCGACTGGTGCGAGGTTGCCCGCTCTGTGCACTGCTACGGACTCGCACGGGGCGCGGAAGGTCGCACGGGATGCGGAAGGTCGCACGGTGCGGCCTCGCGACGGCACGCACGCCTACAGCGCGGGCGGGCAGCTCTCGCGCAGCAGCACCTCGACGGGCAGGCGCACGGCGCGCGGCGGCCCCTCGCGGCGTTCGAGCCGGTCGACGATGGCCAGGACGGCAGCACGGCCGAGCGCCCCCATCGGCTGGTGCACCGTCGTCAGGCGCGGCGACGAGAACCGACCGGCGTCGATGCCGTCGAACCCGGTCACGACGAGGTCCTCGGGCACGCGGAGCCCCCGGGCAGCGGCGGCGTCGAGCACCCCGAGCGCGGACTGGTCGTTCGAGCAGACCACGGCGCGCGGGACGTCGTCGGCCAGCAGCGAGACCGCGAGCTCCCGCGCCCGGGCCCGCCCGAAGTCGCCGTGCACGGTGCGCACCGTCGAGGCCGGCACCCCGTGGTCGGCCAGCGCCGCGCGGAACCCCGCCGAGCGCTCCATGTCGTCGGGCGAGTCGATCGGCCCCGCCACGTACGCGAGGGACCGGATCCCCAGGCGCCCGATCACGTGCGACGCCAGGGTCCGCATGCCCGCGGCGTTGTCCACGCTCACCGAGTCGAACCCGTGCGAGCGCCGGTCGTCGGCGAGCACCACGACGGGGATGCGGCGGGCGACGTGCTCGAGCAGGTCGTCGGGCACGGTCTGCGCCAGCACGGCGAGCCCGTCGACCCGGCCGGCGACGTCGTTCACGATCACGTCGCGCGACGAGCCCCGCCCGGCGGCGACCATGAGCGCGAGCCCCCGCTGCCAGGCCTCGGTCTCGGCACCGCGCAGGACCTCGTCGAAGTACAGGTTGGACGAGAACGGCTGCGTCACGTGGCGCCGGTCGTCGACCACGCGGACGCCGCCGTCGGTGACCAGGTCCGGCCGCTCGTCGGGCACCACGTCGAACCCGGGCAGCAGCAGTCCGACGACGCCGGTGCGCTTGCCGGCGAGGGCACGGGCGTTGCCGGACGGGACGTAGCCGAGGCTCCGGATCGCCGCCTGCACGCGGTCCCGAGTGCCCTCGCGGACGGCGTCGGGTGTGCGGAGCACGCGCGAGACGGTGGCGATGGAGACGCCGGCCGCAGAGGCGACGTCGTAGACCGTGGGAGGTGCGGTGCGCTGGTCGGCCAACCCGTGCCTCCCCTTCGACGTCCGCTGGTGCCGCGCCTCGCGCTGTGCGGCCGGACCATCCTAGGCATGCCGTGTGCCGGGAGTTCTCCACACGGTGCCGGAAACGCTTGCGGGACAGCGGGGGTCGCGCGACACTGTTCCGACCTCAGTACGTCCCGTGAGGAAGCGCACCAGCGGGCCGCGTGCCCGCACCGATCAGGTTGCCCACACACAGGGGAAGGACACGACATGTCACAGTCGACACGTTCCGGGAGCAAGCTCGCACTCCGCGCGAGCCACGACGAGGCCGAGGTGCGCGACGCGCTGCTCGAACGCACGGATTCGATCCGCACGTTCGACGACCTCGACGCACCGCAGGAGACGACGGACCTGCGCTAGCGGCTCGCGCCCGGCCTCCCCCGGACACGGCCAGGAGGCCCGGGCAGGCGCCCGCAGACCGCTCACGTCAGCGCGCACTCAGCGCTCGGTCGCGCCCACGATCGTCATGCCTGCCCCGCGCAGGCGTCGGCGCTCCTGCGCGATCCAGCTGAGGAGCCGGTCGTTCGTGCCGGCGACGTGCGCGGCGACGAGGTCCGCTGCGCGGTCCGCGTCCCCGTCGCGCACGGCGTCGATGATGGCGCTGTGCTCGTCCCAGGCGGCGTCGCGTGCCTCGGGCGTGCGGACCTCGATCCAGCGCGTGCGCTCGAGCCGCGTCAGGGCGTCGGCGATGGCGTCGGTGACGAACCGGTTGCCACCGAGCGCGGCGAGGTCGAGGTGGAACGTCGACCCCATGCGGATGCCGGCCTGCTGGTCGGGGGTGGGCTGGAGCGCGTCGAGGTGCCCGCGGACCTCGGCCAGCTGCTCCGGCGTGGCACGCTGGACGGCCAACCGGACGGCAGCGGGCTCGAGGATGCCGCGGAGTTCGGCGAGCGAGGCGATCTCGTCGAGGTCGATCGGGGTGACCGTCCACGAGCGGCCCTCGTGCAGGATGAGTCCCTCGCGCTCGAGCCGCGACAGTGCGGCGCGGACCGGCGTGCGCGAGGCGTGGAACCGTGCCTCGAGCCCCCGCTCCGAGATGCGCTCCCCCGGTGCGATGTCGAGGGTCAGGATGGCCGCGCGCAGGTTGTCGTAGAGCTGGGCCGTCTGCGACACGGGCGCGGCGTCGGTCGTGTCGGTCACGGCGGACAAGCCTAGCGGCGTGACGGCGGGAATGGTATACCGTTCTGGTATACCAATCCGTTCCGCGATGGAACGACGACGAACGGCCGAGACGCATGCCCACGACCGACGCCCCGCAGCGATCCACCACGACGCCGCCGGTCTCCGCCCGCGCCTGGACGATGCTCGCCCTCGGGGTCGCGGCCCAGGCGGCGGGGACGCTCGTCGTGTCCGCGCCGGCGCTCCTCATCCCCCACCTGCTCAGCCGCGGCACGTCCCTGCCGGCCGCCGGGCTGCTCGCGGCCGCCCCGACCTTCGGCATGGTGCTGACGCTCATCGCCTGGGGTGCGATCACCGACCGGTTCGGCGAGCGCGTCGTCATCGCCGGCGGTCTCGTGCTCACCACGCTGGCCGTGGTGGGCGCCTGGCTCGCTGCGGTCGACCCGGTGCTGCTCGGGTTGGCGTTCCTGGCCGGTGGGATGACGAGTGCCTCGACGAACGCCGCGAGCGGTCGGGTCGTGGTGGGGTGGTTCCCGAAGGAGCGCCGGGGTCTCGCGATGGGCATCCGGCAGATGTCGCAGCCGCTCGGCGTGACGCTCGCGGCGGTCACGGTGCCGCAGCTCGCCGAGGGCTCCGGGATCCGCACGGCCCTGGTCCTGCCGATCGTGCTGTGCGCCGTGCTCGCCGTCTGCTGCGCGATCGGGATCACCGACCCGCCACGCCCTGCCCGGGCCACGGTGGCGACGACGGCGACCGCGAACCCCTACCGCTCGAGCGGCTTCCTGTGGCGGGTGCACGCGGTGTCGGTCCTGCTCGTGGTGCCGCAGTTCACCCTGTCGACGTACGGGCTCGTCTGGCTCGTCGGCCTCGGCTGGTCGACACCGGCGGCCGGGCTGCTCGTCGGCGCCGCGCAGTTCGTCGGGGCGATCGGCCGGATCCTGGTCGGTGGCTGGAGCGACCGTGCCGGATCGCGCGTCGGACCCCTGCGCATCGTCGCGGTGAGCGCCGCGGTGGTGATGGCGGTGCTCGCGGTCGTCGACGCGACGCACCTGGCCGGGGCCGCGGTGTTCCTGGTGCTCGCGACGAGCGTGACGGTCGCCGACAACGGGCTGGCGTACACGTCGGTCGCCGAGGCGGCGGGGCCGTTCTGGTCCGGCCGGGCGCTCGGGGCGCAGAACACCGGGCAGTTCATCGCGGCGAGCGCCGTCGGTCCGGGCATCGGCGCGCTGGTCGGTGCGCTCGGGTTCGCGGCGTCGTTCGGCATCGTGGCGGTGCTCCCGCTGCTCGCGGTCCCGCTGGCGCCCCGACGCGACCGGTCGCACGACTGAGGGTCCGCACGACTGACTGCGAACGGCCCCGTCGGTCCGCTCCGCCCGTCGCGACCGTCACCCCTGTTCGTGGTCGGCGCGCTCGGGGTCGTCCTGGGAGTCCCGGCGGCGGTCCTGCATGAGCTCCTTCGTCCGGAGCAGGCGCAGCGCCGTCACGAGCACCAGCCCGCCGAGGACGTTGAACAGCAGCGTGTAGCCGAACCAGCCGAGCCACTGCCCGTAGGTGATGTCCGCGCCCGACTGGATCGCCCCGAAGACGAGCAGCGAGTCGAGGATCGAGTGGAAGAGCTGCAGCCCGGCGAGCAGGAAGCCTCCGGCGACGGCGGCGACGAGCTTCGCGGGGTCCGAGTCGGTGCCCTGCTGCATCCGCGTCATCAGGGTGATGGTGCTGCCGCCCAGGACCGCCAGCACGATGCTCTGCAGTCCGAACGGCGCGTCGACGTAGTGGTGCGCCGACTCCGAGAGCGTGGCGTGCCACTGCGGGAACGCCTGGACGACGAGCCACATGAACACCCATCCCCCGGCCAGGTTCGCCACGAGGGTGCCGCCCCACAGTCGCACGAGCTGCAGCACGGTCCCCTCGCGTGCGACCACGGCCGCGACCGGCATCAGGAAGTTCTCGGTGAAGAGTTCGCTGTGCGCCAGGTGCAGCGCGATGAACCCGATGCCGAAGGCCAGCCCGGCGAGCAGGTGGCTGTCGGTCTCGGTGAGCACCGCGAGGTACGCCATCACCCCGAGACCGACCTCGAGGCCGCCGAAGAACCCCGTGACGAGGACGGCCCGGGTCGTCCGTTGCAGCCGCTCCGCGCCCTCCTCGATGGTCGCGTCGAAGGACTCCGCGAGTTCGTCCTCCACGGGTGCGTCACTGGTGCCGAGTTCACGTCGGCGGTCGTCGGTCATGGCCGGGACGCTATACGCGGCCGTCGTGGCGGCCCGCAGGATCGCGCCGAGACGGACGGGAGGCCCGGTACCAGCTGGCACCGGGCCTCCCGTCCGTCGTCCGGTCACCACTCAGGCGGCCGGCACCGCCGGTCCCACCGGCCACCGCAGCAACGCTGCGGCTGGCGCGCCGTTCGGGAGCGACGCGGCGTTCACGAGCAGCAGCTCCGCGTCGGTGAGGGCGACCGCCCGGACGATCGCGCACACGGCCGGGACCGGTCCGATGACCGGTGCACCCGCCGCCTGCTCGGGTGCCGTGGCGATCCACGGCACCGCTCCCAGCGCGAGCAGGGTGCGGTCGCCGATCGCGGCGGCGTCGATCGCGACGACCGAGGCCTGCGCCTGCTGCAGCGCCTCGACGACGGACCCGAGGCCGGTGACCGTCTGGTTGTCCCCGCGGCCGACGTGCGTGCGGAGCAGGTCCTCGAAGTCGTGCCGACGGGTCGCGATGACCCGGGCGAGCGCGATGTCGACGTGCTCGACGAGCGCGGTCTCCGACGCATCCGAGGCCCGGGTGTCGACCGGGACCTCGGAGACGACGGCGCGCGCCTCGGTGGACAGCTGGTCGAGCAGGAGCCCCCGTGCGCGGATGTCCCCCGCGACCACGATGAGCTTCGGCTGCAGCCGCCGGAACGCCTCGTCGACGGCCGTGGCGACCTCGTTCTGGTTGTCGCGCCAGATCTCCTCGGTGTGGTGCTGCCACCGCAGGTGCGACCAGCCGCCGCCCTGGAACTTGTGGAGCGTGTCGGTGCGGCCCTGCACGCGCTGCTCGTCGCGACGGTCCGGCACGTCGGCGTGGCCCAGGCGGTAGGCGCGGTAGCCACCGCCTTCGCGGCCGACCTCGACGATCAGGAACGGCAGGTCGAGCGGCCGGTGCGCCAAGAGCGGCAGCAGGTCGGGCACGGGGTCGTGGCCGATCGACGTCGGGGCGTGCATCGCCCCGGGCAGGACCTCGCTGAGCACGAGTTCGCCGTCGTGCACGAGCACGTACCGGCTGACCGGCGCCGGCACCCCGGGCGTCTCCTCGAGTTCGGCCATCACCGTGTCGATGACCTCGGCGTCCGCCCCGGCCGACCGCAGCACGTCCTCGGCCTTCCGGCGCTGCAGGGCGGCGAGGTGCTGCGGGTCCTCACGGTCACCGGACGCGTCGACGTAGGCCCACGTCCACGTGCCCCCGCGCTTCAGGCGTTCGGCGATGCCGGACTGCAGGTGCGGGGCGTCATTCTGCGTCAGAGCCATCGGTGCTGCCCTCCCCGGTCTCGGTGCGGTACACGGTCGCGTCGGCTCCGTCGCCGTCGCCGGTGGGCAGGGGGTCGGCCCGGTCGGCGTCGTCCTCGGGGAGCACGTCGGTGGTGTCGTCCTGCAGCTCGCCCTCGAGCTCGCCGTCGTAGCCCGACGCCGCGAGCGTCTCCGGGCCGTCGGTGTCGTCGGGGACCGGCTCGGACTGCCGGAACTCCTCGACGTGGGCGTTGCTGCCGTGCCCCTGGACGATGCTCTGCGCCTCGTGCGCCAGCTGCTCGTCGAGTTCGGGGCGATGGGTGGTGTTCCCGCGTTCGGTCATCGCTTCTCCTCCCGGTCGTGCCACCGGCGGCCTTCGCCGTCCGGGGCGTCGGTGTCTGCTCTGTGACCCCACGGTCCGCGCCCGGGCCTGGGGCCGTTCCAAGGTGCGCCGGGAACGCGCAGTGTCGGTACGGTCACGAAACCACAACGGCGTTCGGTTCTGTGATTGGGTGTCGACAACCCCGATCAACGACGAACGGAGTGCGGCAATGGCGCCACGACCACGACCCATCACGAGACGACACCTGTTGGGCTTCGGCCTCGGCACCGCGGCGGCGGGACTCCTCGCCGGCTGTGCGGTCCCGGGCTCGACCAACGTCAACAAGGCGGCCCTCGTGCCCGCCGCGGCCTCGGGTGAGACCGTCCAGCTCACCTACTGGGCCTGGCTCAAGGACCTGCAGAAGGTCTGCGACGTCTGGAACAGGACACATCCGGACATCCAGGTGTCGGCGAACTGGATCCCCGGCGGCAACAGCGGCGGGTACCAGAAGATGTACTCCGCGCTCGCGGCCGGCGGCGGCCCGGACATCGGGCAGGTCGAGCTCCGGCAGATCCCCGAGTTCATGCTCGCGAACGGCCTGGTCGACCTGGCCCGGTACGGCGCGAAGGACTTCGAGTCGAAGTACGACGAGGCTGCGTGGGCGCAGGTGTCGTTCGTCGACGGCATCTACGGCATCCCGCAGGACACCGGCCCGATGGGGTTCTACTACCAGACCGCGATCCTCGAGCAGGCCGGTGGCGAACCCCCGACGACCTGGGACGAGTGGCGTGACCTGGCCGACAAGGTCCGGAGCACCGGGAAGCAGAACTACCTCGAGGTGTTCCCGGTCGCCGACGCGTCGCCGTTCGCCGCGTACGCACAGCAGGCCGGCGCGCGCTGGTTCAAGGTCGACGGCGACGAGTGGGTCGTCGACATGACCGACGACAAGACCCTGATGGTCGCGGACTTCTTCGACGGCGTGATCGACGACAAGCTCGTCGACACGAGTGCCGGCGCGTACTCCCCCGGGTGGTACGCCGCGGCCGCGAGCGGCAAGATCGCCGCGGTCACGAGCGCGAGCTGGGGTGACGCCCTGATCGAGTCGGTGCAGGGCGGCGAGGGCAAGTGGAAGGTCGCCCCGATGCAGAAGTGGGGCGCCGACGGCTTCGGCTCGAGCGCCATCGGCGGTTCGACGGCCGCGGTGCTGGCGAACGCGAAGCACCCGAAGGAGGCGCTCGAGTTCATCACGTGGATGACCACCTCGAAGGAGGGCATCGACGCGATGATCAAGCACTGCGGCATCGGCTGGTCGCCCGCCGTCGACTACATCGGGGCGCAGCGCGAGAAGCCGTCGAAGTGGTTCTCCGGCCAGAACTACAACGAGGACGTCTTCGTGCCGGCCTCGAAGGAGCAGAACATCGACTGGTCGTGGTCCCCGGTGACCCAGTCGGCCTTCACCAGCCTGCAGAACCAGTTCCGCCGCAAGCTCACCTCGGGCCTGAAGCTCAGTGACGCCGTGGAGCTCGCACAGCGGGAGATCGTCCAGTCCTTCAAGGACAAGGGCCTCAGCGTCAGGACGGCACGATGACCCAGCAGACCACCACCCCACGGTCCACCGGTCGACCGGCCGGCGGCACCCCCGCGTTCCGCACGAGCACGAAGGCCACGAGCGCGCAGAAGCGTGCCCCGTGGATCCTGCTCGCCCCGTTCCTGGCGCTGTTCCTGCTGACGTTCGTCATCCCGATCATCAGCGCCCTGTTCCAGTCGTTCACCACCGTCGACCGTGAAGGCCTGTTCGGTGAGGACGGTGTGGTCGGCCGGTTCGCCGGGTTCGACAACTACGCGATCGCCCTGCAGGACAGCGGGTTCGTCGCCTCGATCGGCCGCATGCTGCTGTTCGGCATCGTCCAGGTCCCGGTGATGATCATCGCCTGCACGATCCTCGCGCTGCTGCTCGAGTCGGCGAGCGCCCGCTGGCCGGGCTTCTTCCGGGCGATCTACTTCATGCCCTACGGCGTCCCGGGCGTCATCGCCACGATCCTGTGGTCGTTCCTGTACGTGCCCGGCCTGTCGCCGATCGTGTCGCTGCTGCAGTCGATGGGGCTGCAGCCGGACTTCCTCGGCGCCAACAGTGTGCTCTGGTCGATCGCGAACATCGTCACGTGGACCTACACCGGCTACAACATGCTCATCATCGTGGCGCAGCTGAAGTCCATCCCCGGCGAGGTCTACGAGGCCGCCAAGGTGGACGGCGCGAACGCGTTCCAGGTCGCGTGGCGGATCCAGATCCCGCTCATCGCACCGGCCCTGGTGCTCACGACGGTGTTCTCGATCATCGGCACCCTGCAGCTCTTCGCGGAGCCGCAGATCCTGTCGACGGTCGCCCCGGCGATCGACACCGAGTACACGCCGAACTACGCCGCCTACACGAACGCGTTCGCGTTCAACGAGTACGGCGTCGCGAGTGCGCAGGCGGTCATCATCGCGCTGGCCGCGTTCATCCTGTCGTTCACGTTCCTCGCGCTGACGAACCGACCGCCCAAGGACGAACGCGACCGACGCAAGCGCGCACGGCGCGACGGCCGGGAGGCCCGCACCGCGCTCCAGACGCGCGCTGCGGCGGGCAGCAACGGTACTTCCCAAGCCGCACCGGGCCTCCAGGCCAGGTCCAGTCTGCAGAACGGAACGAAGGGGGCCGACGCATGACCAGCGAAGCCATCGAAGCGCCGGCCACGGCGAAGACCGCCGTCCCGGTCGACACCACGTCGATCTCGGCGCACCAGCGACGGAAGCTCGACCGGTCGCCGCGCTCGCAGATCGTCGTCACGGGGATCCTCGTCGTCGTCGCGCTGTACTTCATCGTCCCGCTGTACTGGGTCGTCATCGCCGCGACGAAGACCACGGGCGCGCTGTTCTCGACCAACGGGTTCTGGTTCGGCGGCGAGTTCGCGCTCTGGAGCAACCTGCAGCAGGTGTTCACCTACGACGGCGGCATCTTCGTCCGGTGGATCGCGAACAGCATCCTGTACTCCGGCGTCGGTGCCGTCCTGGCGACCTACTTCGCCGCGGCCGGCGGGTACGCGCTGGCGAAGTACGACTTCCGGGGGCGCCAGTTCGTGTTCGGCACGATCCTCGGCGGCGTTCTCGTGCCGGGGACCGCGACCGCACTGCCGCTGTTCCTGCTGTTCTCGTCGATGGGCCTGACCGACACGTACTGGAGCGTGCTCATCCCGAGCCTGGTGTCACCGTTCGGCCTGTTCCTGTGCCGGGTGTACGCCGCCGCGTCGGTGGACACCACCCTGCTCGAACAGGCTCGCATCGACGGGGCCGGCGAACTGCGGATCTTCCACACCGTGGTGCTCCGGCAGATGACCCCGGCGCTCGTCACCGTGTTCCTGTTCCAGGTGGTCGGGATCTGGAACAACTTCTTCCTGCCGCTCATCATGCTGGCAGACCAGAAGCTGTACCCGATAACACTGGGTCTGAACAACTGGCGCTCGCAGGTCGACCGCCTGCCGGAGTTCTACCAGCTCACCACCGGCGGGGTGCTCGTCTCGGTCATCCCGCTCGTCATCGCCATCATCGTCCTCCAGCGCTTCTGGCGTGGAGGCCTCACGGAAGGATCGGTCAAGGGTTGACCCACTCCGCACTCTCGTCCACCGCACCCGGCTCCGACTCGCGGCTGGTACCCCGTGCCTGGCTGCACACCGACGCCCCGTCCCTGTCGCTGAACGGGGACTGGCGGTTCCGGTGGTCGCCCGTCGCCTCGGTCTCCGAGGACTTCGCGACCGAGGGTGGGGAGGACGACGACCCGGCCTGGGGCGAGCTCCCGGTGCCGTCGCACTGGGTGCTGCACGGCCACGGCGCTCCGAGCTACACGAACCTGCAGTACCCGTTCCCGATCGACCCGCCGCACCCGCCGGAGGAGAACCCGACCGGTGACCACCGCCGCACGTTCGAGCTGCCGTCGTCGTTCGACGGTGCCGGCCGGGTGCTGCTGCGGTTCGACGGGGTCGAGTCGCACTTCCGGGTGTGGCTGAACGGGACGCTCGTGGGGTGGTCGACGGGCTCGCGCCTGGCGACCGAGTTCGACGTCACCGAACTGGTGCGCCCGGGGGCGAACGAGCTCGCGGTCCGGGTGCACCAGTGGTCGGCGGCGTCCTACCTGGAGGACCAGGACCAGTGGTGGCTGCCCGGCATCTTCCGCGACGTCACCCTGCTCGCCCGGCCCACGGCACCGATCGACGACGTGTTCGTGCGCGCCGGTTGGCGGGCGACGCTCGGCACGGCTGCCTCGTCCGGCACCGCGGCGTCGGGACGGCCGGAGACGGGGACCGGCACGATCACGTTCCCGACGCTCGACGCGGTGTTCCCGGTGCGGTTCGCGGTGCCCGACCTGGGCGTCGACGTCACCTGGGCCACGGCGGACGACGTCGCGCCGATCGAGGTCGAGGGCGTCGAGCCGTGGAGTGCCGAGCTGCCGAAGCTCTACGACGCGATGCTGTCGACCGGTTCCGCGGCGGCCGGCGCGGGCGCCTCGGGCGGTGAGACGGTGTCGCTCCGACTCGGGTTCCGCACCGTGTCCATCGTCGGCGACCGGTTCCTGGTGAACGGTGAGCGCGTGGTGTTCCACGGTGTGAACCGGCACGAGACCCACCCCGTGCGCGGCCGGGTGTTCGACGAGGAGCACGCCCGCGCCGACATGGCGCTGATGAAGCGCAACAACGTCAACGCCATCCGCACCTCGCACTACCCGCCGCACCCCCGTGTGCTCGACCTGGCCGACGAGCTCGGGTTCTGGGTGATCCTGGAGTGCGACCTGGAGACCCACGGGTTCCTGTTCACCGACTGGGTCGGCAACCCCTCCGACGACCCGGCGTGGGCCGAGGCCTACCTCGACCGCATCGCCCGCACCGTCGAGCGCGACAAGAACCACGCATCGATCGTGATGTGGTCGCTCGGCAACGAGTCCGGCACCGGCCGGAACCTCGCGGCGATGTCGCAGTGGGTGCACGACCGCGACGCCGAGCGCCCCGTGCACTACGAGGGCGACTACACGGGCGAGTACACCGACGTCTACTCGCGGATGTACCCGACGCTGCAGGAGACCGAGTCGATCGGCGGCGGCACCCCGACGCCCCTGCTCGGCTGCGGCCCGGCCGAGGCCGCACGGCAGCGGTCGAAGCCCTTCATCCACTGCGAGTACGTGCACGCGATGGGCAACGGCCCGGGGCAGATCGCCGAGTACGAGGCCCTGGTCGACCGGTACCCGCGGCTGCACGGCGGGTTCGTGTGGGAGTGGCGGGACCACGGCCTGCTCGCGAAGACGCCCGCCGGCGAGGACTACTACGCCTACGGCGGGGACTTCGGCGAGGTCGTGCACGACGGCAACTTCGTGATGGACGGCCTGGTGCTGCCCGACGACACCCCGACGCCGGGGCTCGCCGAGTTCGCCGCCGTCGTGGCCCCGATCCGGCTCGCGGTCTCGGACACCACGGTGCTGCTCGAGAACCGGTACCACTCGGCCTCGACCGCCGGGCTCCGGCTGTGCTGGACCCTGTCGCGGAACGGTGTCGTCGAGGCCTCGGGTCGGCTGTCCACGGGCATCGTCGCCGCCCGGGAGTCGGCGACGGTCCCGGTGCCCGCGGAGGTGCTCGACGCGGCCACGTCCGAACTCGCACCCGGCGACGAGCTCTGGTTCGACCTGACCATGGAACTGGCGGGGCCGACCGCGTGGGCGGACACCGGCCACGTCGTCGCGCGCACCCAGCGGCTCGTCGCAGCGCGCGCGGCGGACGCACCACGGGCCTCCCGGCAGGGGTGGGAGGGCGACCACCTGGGCGACGGCACGTTCAACGCCCGTGGCGACCTGGTGTCCTGGAAGGGCCACGAGGTCGCCGGGCCTCGTCTGGAGCTCTGGCGTGCACCGACGGACAACGACAGCCTGGCGTCACAGGGCGGCTACGAGACCGCGGACCCGGTGCTCACGCACGGGGTCGGCGACCCGACCGCTCCCCCGTCGGCGACGCGCTGGCGCGACCGAGGGCTGGACCGGCTGACGCACCGGCTGGTGTCGGTGTCGCGCACCGACTCCGGTCTGGAGCAGCGTGTCCGCGTCGCGGCGGCGAACAGCGGGTGGGGGCTCGAGGTCACGCACCGCTGGACCCTGACGTCCGACGGGCTCGTGCTGCAGACCGACGCCGTGCCGTTCGGCGCCTGGGACGTCACGTGGCCGCGGATCGGGGTGCGGTTCGACCTGCCTGCGTCGCTGGCGGATGCGGACGCGACCTGGTTCGGGACCGGACCGCTGGAGTCGTACGCCGATTCCTCGCACGCTGCCCGTGTCGGCCGGTTCACCGCGCCGGTGCGGTCGCTCGGGGTGGCGTACTCGCGGCCGCAGGAGACCGGGCACCGGCCCGACCTGCGGGAGCTGTCGGTCGGGCCGTTCACCGTGTCGACGGTCGGGTCGCACCGTGCGGGGTTCACCCTGTCGCCGTGGACCGCACAGCAGATCGACCGCTCGGAGCACCCGTACGAGCTGCCGACGTCCGACCACCTGTACCTGTACCTCGACGCCGCGCAGCACGGGCTCGGCAGCCGGGCGTGCGGGCTCGACGTGCTGCCCGAGCACCAGCTCTGGCCGCAGGCGTTCAGTTGGAGCGTCGCGCTGGCGTAGGTCGGGGCGAGCAGCCCGCGGGTCGGCTCCGCGAGCTGGCCCGCGGGCTGCGCCCCGCTGCGGTCATCGCGCCCCGTCTCTTCGGGGCGCGATGACCGGGGCGGGGCGCGGCGCGGGCCGCGGCGCGCCGTGCACAACCGAAGTGCTCCTGAACCGCGGATCAACGCGGTTCGAGGTGACTTTGGCTGTGCACGGCGCGCCGCCTACGCGCCGGCGGACAGTTCGCGCAGGGCCTCGGGGTCGCTCGCGTTCAGGAAGTCGGTCAGGCGCTCGGCCTCGCCGGGCTCCTCGATCGCCTCGGCGGCACGGCGCAGGGCGAACAGCGCCCGCAGCACGCCACGGTTGGGCTCGTGCGACCACGGCACCGGCCCCACACCGCGCCAGCCGGCCTTGCGCAGGGCATCGAGCCCACGGTGGTACCCGACACGGGCGTACGCGTAGGACTCGAGGGTCGCGCCGCGCGCCCACGCCTCGTCGGCGAGCAGCGCCCACGCCAGGCTCGACGACGGGTAGGACACCACCACGCTGGCGACGGGGGCCTCCGCCTCGATCGCGGCGGTCACCTCCGGCTCGGCGGGCAGCAGGGTCTCGGGGTTCGACGACGGGGTCGGCAACAGGTTCTCCGGCATGCCCCCAGCCTGTCATCCCTTGCGGGTGCCCGTGTCACGGGATTACCGTGGAGGTCACCTCGTCGTCATCGCGGGGCCGCCGGGGCGGGAGACCGACCGGCGGAACGGATGGCGGACACGGGGGTCCCCCGACGGAAGCAGACGGATTGCTGTCGATCACCGGTACCGCTCAGCCCACGCGCTGACACCGTGATCGCGCGCCCCGTCGGGCGCTCCACCGCACCGCGGTGGCCTCGGTGTCGTGCGCCCAGCATCGACACCGGGAGACACCCCCATGCCCACCAGTCCGTCCGTCGTCCTGCACGACGTCACCTTCGCCTGGCCCGACGGCACCGTCGCGCTCGACCACCTCACCGCCGCCTTCGGACGTGGCCGGACCGGGCTGGTCGGGAGGAACGGGGCCGGCAAGTCCACGCTGGTCCGGCTCGCGACCGGCCGGCTCCACCCCACGTCGGGCAGCATCGCGACGTCGGGTCCCGTCGACCACCTGCCGCAGCGCCTTGCAACGGGGATCGACGACACCGTCGCCGACCTGCTCGGCGTCCGGCCCACACTCACCGCACTCCGGGCCGTCCTGGCCGGCGACGCCACGGCAGCACAGCTCGAGGCAGTCGGCGACGACTGGGACCTGGAGGAACGGGCCGCCGCGGTGCTCGACCGGGTCGGGCTCGACGGCACCGACCTCGACCGGCCGGTGTCGACGCTGTCCGGCGGGCAGTCGGTGCTCGTCGCCGTCGCCGGGGTGCGGTTGCGCGCCCGGCCGATCGTGTTCCTGGACGAGCCGACGAACAACCTGGACCGCCGGGCCCGCGGGCTGCTCCTCGACCTGGTCGACGACTGGCGCGGAACCCTGGTGGTCGTCAGCCACGACCGGGAACTCCTGGAGCACGTCGACGAGACCGTGGAGCTCCGCGCCGGGTCGATGACGGTGTTCGGTGGGACGTTCAGCGCGTTCGAGGAGCACCTGGCCGTACAGCAAGCGGCCGTCGAGCGCGAGGTCCGGGTCGCCGACCAGCGGCACCGCACCGAGAAGCGGCAGCGCATCGAGGCGGAGACGAAGATCGCCCGACGTGCGAAGGCCGGCGAGAAGGCGGGCCGCTCGATGCCGAAGATCCTGGCGAACGAGCAGCGGAAGAAGGCGCAGGAGACCGCCGGTCGACTGCGCGTCGGGTACGCGGACGACGAAGCCGCCGCACTCGCCACCAAGCGCGAGGCCGAGCTCCGCCTGCGCGACGACGAATCGATCCACGTCACCCTGCCCGACCCGGACGTGCCGGCATCGCGTCGGATCGCCACCGTGACCGTCCGCGGACGGGACGTCATCGTGCAGGGGCCGGAACGGATCGCCGTCACCGGGGACAACGGCGTCGGCAAGTCCACCCTGCTCGAGCAGCTCGTCGGCGACTCCGCCGCGCGGGAGCACCCGCTGCCCGAGACCACGGCCGTCGCCCACGTCGACCGGATCGCGTACCTGCCGCAGCGGAAGGACAGTCTGGACGACACCGCCACGGTGCTCGACAACATGCGCCGGGACGCCCCGCACGTGCCCGTCGCCGAGGTCCGCAACCGGCTGGCGAAGTTCCTGGTTCGCGGGGACACCGTCGACCGCCCGGCCGGGGACCTGTCCGGCGGGGAGCGGTTCCGGGTGGCGCTGGCGGCCCTGGTGCTCGCCGACCCACCACCGCAGCTGCTCGTGCTCGACGAGCCGACGAACGACCTCGACCTGACGAGCGTCGACCAGCTCGTGGACGCGCTGCGGGCCTCCCGGGGAGCAGTCGTCGTGGTGAGCCACGACGAGACGTTCCTGGAACGGCTCGAGCTCGACGACCGGATCGAGCTGCGGTAGCCGATGGTCGCCGTCAGCGTGTCAGCGCCGTCCGAACATCAGCGCCGTCGGGTCGGTCGGATCGCGAGCGACTCGACGGTGCCGCGCTCGGGCATGTCGACGACGGTGCGGACCGCGGCGGCCACGTCCTCCGGCGCCAGGTAGTAGTCCGTGTCGTAGGACTCCCCGAGCTTCGCCACGAGCTGCCGCTGCATGTCCGAGTCGGTCCGGCCCGGGTGCACGCTCGACACCCGCACGCCGTTCGCCCGCTCCTCTTCGCGCAGGGCGTCGGCGAAGGCCCGCAGCGCGAACTTCGACGCCGCGTACACGCCACCGCCGGGCCCCGAGTGGAACCCGGAGCCGCTGTTGATCGGTACGACGATGCCCCGGGCAGCCCGGAGTGCCGGCAGCGCCAGCCGGGTGAGCTCGGCGACCGCGAACACGTTCGTCGCGAAGACCTGCTCCCACACCGCGCGCGGGGTGTCGGCGACGGTGGTGCCCTGCTCGACACCGGCCGAGTGCACCAGGACGTCGAGCCGATCGGGCAGCGCGGGGACCTCGCCCGCGCCCAGGTCACCGACGAACGGCGCCGCGCTCGGCAGCTCCTGGACGAGGGCGTCCACGGCGTCGGCGGACCGGCCGCCGACGAGCACGTGATGGGTGCGGCCGAGGTCGGCGGCGATCGCGCGCCCGATGCCGCGGGTGGCTCCGGTCACCAGGGCGACCGGACGGTTCTGGAGCTGGTCTGTCGTCACGGAGGCCAGCCTACGGAAGCCGAGCCGGGCCTCCTGTGCGGTCGCGGCGACGACGCAGGACCGTCAGCGCGACGCCGGCGACGACCACCAGGCCCACGAGCGCCGCGATGCCCCACGGCGAGCCGGCGAGCGCCGCGACGACCGCCCAGAACACGGCGAGCCCGACCGTCGCGTACAGGAACGCCCAGGCCACGCACCCCGGCACCATCGCGATCGTGTACCGCCACCAGGCGACCCGCGCCAGGCCCGCTGCGGCGTTCATCACCGTCTGCAGGCCGACCACGACGAAGCTCACCGTCACGACGGGCAACCCCCAGCGATCCAGCAGCGCCGAACCGCGGCGGACCGCCGGCGACCGCAGCCAGCCGCCCCACCGCGATCGGGACGCACCCGTCACCGCGAGCCGCGCGACCCAGTACGTGGCCTGCGCACGGCAGAACACGATCACGAAGAGCGCGAGGACGAGCCACCGGAACGGGAGCCCCTCGAGGAAGGACGGCACGCTCGCACCGTAGCGCCCCGACCCGGAGAGCGCCCGTCAGCGGTGGTCGGACGAGCCGCGGTCAGTCGTTGTCGACGCCCTGGCGGATGCGGATGCCCTCGAGCACGTCCTGCGCCCGCTTCTCGTCCTGCTTCTCGATCTGTCGGGTGTCGCGCTCGGGGAGCTGGATGTCCTCCTCCGCTCGGATGCCGGCCTGCAGCTCGCGGCCCCGCTCGATCTCGGCGTCGAACTCGGCACCGAAGAGCAGGGCGTTGTTCGTGATCCAGATCCACAGCAGGAACACGATGACCCCACCCAGGGAGCCGTACGTGGCGTTGTAGTTCGAGAAGTTCCCGACGTAGAACCCGAAGCCGACACTGGCGATGATCCAGATGAGGAGCGCCAGGATCGAGCCACCGCTCACCCAGGTGAACTTCGGCTGCTTGACGTTCGGCGACCAGTAGTAGAGCACTGCGACGACGATGATCGCGATGACGAGCAGGATCGGCCACTGCACGATCGACAGGACGGTGACGGCCACGTCGCCGAGGCCGATGACGTCGCCGAAGCTGCGGGCGAGCGGCGCGCTCACCAGCACCAGCAGACCGACCACGAGCAGGACGACGGTGGTGACGGTCACGCCGAGCATGGTCGGGCGGAGCTTCCAGATCGGGCGGCCCTCGCGGACGTTGTAGATCCGGTTCATGGCACGGCCGAAGGCGCCGACGTAGCCGGAGGCCGACCAGAGGGCACCGACGACACCGACGATGAACGTGAAGGGGGCGGCGGGCGAACGGACGAGTCCCTCGAGCGGCTCCTTGATCAGGTCCACGACCTGGTCGGACCCGATGTTGCCGATGATCTGCAGCAGGGTCTTGATCGTGTTGTCAGCCTGTCCGACCAGGCCCAGCAGTGACACGACCGCCAGCAGCCCGGGGAACAACGCGAGCACCGAGTAGTACGTCAGGCTCGCCGCCAGGTCGGTGCACTGGTCGCTCGTGAACTCGCGCAGCGTCTTCTTCAGCGTGTAGACGAGCGTCGGCTTCTTGAGGTCGGTGGGGCTGTCGGGCTTCCGGGCGTCGTCCGGGTCCGGCTTGTGCTCTTCGTGCGCCATGTGCCTACCCTCTCGCCTTCACGGCCTGCTTCGACCGCTTGACCGCCTGCTTGCGGTTCTTGTTCGCCCGTCGCTGCACCGCCGCGATGCCGACCTGCTGCTTCACGCGGGCGCGGTGCGCCGGGTCCTGCTCGAGGGCTTCCTCGGCCGCCTTGGCACGCGCCTTCCGGCCCTTGCGGCCTGCCTGCGCCTGCTCCTTCGCCGAGGGGGCGTCGCCACGCGCACCGAACGGCAGCAGCGCGGTGAACGCCGAGTTCGCCGGCGGCGCGGCCAGGTGCCCGGCGGGGCGGTTCCGCAGCGCGATCCCGAGGACGATCGCCGCGACACCGGTCAGTCCGGTGATGCCCATCGCCACCAGGGGCGTGGGGTCACGGTGCCACCGCTGCTTCGTCTTGGCGACCGCGAGCCGCGTCCGGGCGGGCAGGTCCGCGCGTCGCTTCAGCTCCGTCACGGTGTCCGTGATGCCCTCACGGGTGCGCACGTTGGCGAGTTCGAGCTCGGGCAGACTGTCCTTGGCCATTCCCCATTTCGTACACGTCCCACCCGGGATCGTGCCCAGCAGGCCGCGTCTACCGTGCCGCACATGCTCTTCCGGGACGCCGCCGAGGGGATCCACCGCCTCGAGATCGCACACACCAACACGTACCTCGTCGAGACCGGCGATCGGTTGCTCGTCGTCGACGCGGGGTTGCCCGCCGCGTGGCCGCACCTGCAGCTCGCCGTGCACGACCTGGGCTACACGCCCGACCAGGTCGAGGGGCTCCTGCTCACGCACGGGCACTTCGACCACGTCGGCACCGCCGCACGGATGCACCGCGACTGGGGCACGCCCGTGTTCGTCCACCCGGGCGATCGGCACCTCGCCGCGCACCCGTACTCGTACCGGCCGCAGACGAACCGTTTCGGGTTCGTGGCGCTCCACCCGGGTGGTCTGCGCCCCCTGGGCCGGATGCTGCTGGCCGGTGCGGTCACGGTCGACGGCATCGCGGACACCGAAACGATGGAGAGCCGCGCCGACGTGCCGGGCAACCCGTGGATCATCGAGACCCCGGGGCACACCGACGGCCACGTGGCACTGCACTTCGCCGACCGCGACGCCGTGATCGCCGGGGACGCGCTCGTCACCTTCGACCCGTACACGGGCGGGATCGGACCGCGGATCGTCGCACCCGCGGCGACCTCCGACGTCGACACGGCGGTCGCGTCGCTCGACCGGCTCGCGGACACCGAGGCGAAGCACGTGCTGCCCGGCCACGGGCCGGGCTGGTCGCTCGGCGTGCGGCGGGCCGTCGCGCAGGCGCGGCGGGTGGCCGGCGCCGCCTGACGCGCGAGCGACAGATCAGGCGGACCGCACCGGGTCTGGTTCGCGAAAGCGACAGTATGCCGCGAACGTTCCGCAACCCACTGTCGCTTTGACGCGGTGGGCGCGACCAGAGCCGGACTGGAGGCACGGTGCGGGCCCGCCCCGCGCCTCCAGGCCGTGGGTGGGTGCGGTCAGGACGGGACGACGACGTCCTCGGGCAGACCGGACGCCGCGGAGCGGCCGGCGGCCTCCATCAGCGCGAGGCTCCGCAGGTTGTCGCGCCCGCTCGTCTCCGGGGCGGGGCCGCCCTGCACGGAGCGGGCGAACGCCTGCAGCCCGCCCTGGCGGTCGGTGTGCGCGAGCACGGGGAGCTCGACCGGTTCGGCGACGTCGTCCTGCGTGCGGCGGACGGTGACCCGGTCGCCGTCGACCGCGTTCGGCTCACCGTCGCGGCTCGTGAACCAGAGCTCGCCGTCCTCGCCCTCGATGCTCCACTCGCCGGCCCAGGCGGTGCGCGGGCCACGGCTCAGCCAGCTGCCGCGGTAGTTGACCACCGTGCCGCCGTCGAGCTCGATGATCATCGAGGCGACCGCTTCGTCCTGGTACTTGCTGTAGGCGGGGTAGCTGGCCTTGGCGAAGACGCGGACCGCCTCTTGCCCGGTGATCATCCGGAGCAGGTCGAAGTGGTGGATCGCCATGTCGTTGATCATCGCGTGCGGGAACCGGTAGTGCGGGTACGTCTCGGCGGGCTGGTCGTTGTCCCACTGCCGGAAGTCGACGTTGATCGCGGAGACCTCGCCGACGACGTCCGCCTCGAGCATCTCCTGCACGACCCGCGGTGCCGGGTACCAGCGGTAGTTCTGGCTGACCTGCAGCACCAGGCCGAGCTCCTCGGCGCGACGGACCGCGGTGACGGCCTCGTCGGTGGTGTTGGCGAACGGCTTCTCGACCAGGACGTGCTTGCCGGCGTCGAGGGCCTCGAGCGCGAGCGGCACGTGCGTCACGGCCGGGGCGGTGATGACGACGGCGTCGGCCTCGACCGCGGCGAGCGCCTCGGTCAGGGACCCGAACGCCGCGGAGGCCGGGAGCCCGAGGTCGGTCCGCACGGCCTCGAGCGTCGGCGCCGACGGGTCGACGATCCCGACCACCTGCACTTCCGACACCTCTGGGATGGCGGTGCGGGCCCAGTTGCCGCCCCACCCTCCGAGACCGACGTGGATGATCCGGACGCTCATGCGCGCACTCCTTCGTGACTGCCGTCGTGACTGGTGACGCACCACGGACGCCGCGGTGCGTGCGTCCAGTCTGTCAGTGCGTGAAGGCGTACGCGATGAGTGCCATCGTGACGATGAAGCCCGCCAGGTAGTTGATCCAGAGGAAGCGCTTCCACCCGACGTTCGCGGCCTCGGCGCCCTGGTCGGTGATGTTCCACCACGGCAGCACGTTGAGCGCGTACGGGATGACGACGATCGCGGCGATCGGCCCGGGGAACGCCGAGAACAGCAGCGCGACGCCGGCGACCAGGTAGGCGACGAAGGCCAGGCGGACGGTGGCCCGGGCGCCGATCACGGTCGCGACGGAGCCGATGCCGCCGGCACGGTCGGCCAGGACGTCCTGCACGGCACCGAACGCGTGCGAGGCCACGCCCCACAGGAAGAACGCGATGCACACGGCGACGAGCTCACCGGTCCAGTGCGGGCCCGCCAGGGCGAGGCCGTAGATCGCGGGCGAGACGAAGTGCGTGCTCGACGTGAGCGAGTCGAGGAACGGCTTCTCCTTGAACCGCAGCCCCGGTGCCGAGTACGCGATGACCGCGAACACGCTGATCGCCAGGACGAGCCACGACCACGGCCCGTTGCCGCTGACCGCGCCGAGCACCACGAGCGCGACGAGGAAGGGGACGTTCGTGACGACGACGGCCCACAGCGTGGTGCGGTGGACGCTCTTGTCGAGCAGGGCGCCCTCGACGCCGCCCTTGCGCGGGTTGCGCAGGTCGGACTCGTAGTCGAAGACGTCGTTGATGCCGTACATCGCCAGGTTGTAGGGCACCAGGAAGTACACGACGCCGACCAGGAACGCGACGAGCGAGAACCCGCCGCCGCCCTCGACGCCGACCCCGCTGCCGAGCAGGTACGCGGCGCCGAACGGGTAGGCGGTGTTCACCCAGCTGATCGGGCGCGACGACACGAACAGGGCGCGCAGGGTCGACGGCCTGGAGGCGGTGCTGGCGTTCACTTCATGTCCTCTGCTGGTGCTGTGGTCGGGCCGAGCGCGGGGCGCGCGCCGGTCCGGTCGCGTGCGCCGGTCCGGTCGTGTCCGCCGGTCCGGTCGAACAGGACCCACAGGCTGGGCAGCAGCACGATGGCGGACATCGCGTAGGCGAGGTCCTCGACCGGGATCGCACCGATCTTCGCACCGCTGATGAGCGAGGGGTCGTAGGCGACGATCCGCAGCGTGACGATGACGTTGTCGAACACCATCGTCATCACCAGCAGCGCGATGCCCGCGATCACGGACGTGAGCACCGCGACCCGTCGCCCGACGGCGGGCGGTCGACCCGCCGCACGGGCCCGGCGAGCGGCGACGAGCCCGGCGACCACGGCCACGACGGCCGTGACGCCGAAGAACGGCAGGGCCAGGAGCGCGTACGCCCCGGTGCCGTTCACGCGCGCCGCCGATCGGTCGCCCGCTGCACGAGGGGCCGGACGAAACCGACCAGGTCCATCGTCGAGTAGCAGAGCAGCAGCAGGAAGAAGAGTTCCTCGAGCGGGACCTCGGGCGCCAGGAGCACCCCGGTGAGCAGGTTCTGCGGCCCGATGAAGAAGATGCCGGCAGCGACACCGGCGACGTCCCACACCATGAAGAACGCGACACCGACGACCATCACGGCTGCTGCCCGCCACGGTGCCCGCCAGAAGAACAGCCGGAAGCGGGCGTCCAGCACGGTCATGCCGACCAGGGACACCACCAGGCCGGCGAGGTAGACCCCGGGCATCAGACGGTCTCGGTCCGGTCCCGCGGGGCCCCGAGGGGCGTCGGCAGCGGCTCGGTGCTCCGGTCGCCGTGGATGCGCTTGAGCAGGACCTCGGCGCTGATCAGGCACATCGGCAGACCGATGCCCGGGATCGTCGAGGCACCGACGTAGTACAGCCCCTCGACCTTCTTCGACGCGTTCTTCTCGCGGAAGAACGCGCTCTGCTTCAGGGTGTGCGCCGGGCCGAGCATCGAGCCGTTCCAGGCGTTCAGGTCGTCGGCGAAGTCGCGCGGTCCGATCGTGCGTCGGACCCGGATGCGGTCGCGCAGGTCCGGCACCCCGGCGCGCTCGGCCAGCACGTCGATGGCACGGTCGGCGATCTGCTCGACCTGGTAGTCACCGGCACCGTCGATGCCGCCCTTGCCGATCGACAGGTCGGCGGGCAGGGGCACCAGGATGAACAGGTTGCTGGTACCGGGCGGGGAGACGCTCGGGTCGGTCTCGGACGGGGCGCAGACGTAGATCGAGGCGGGGTCCGGCACGTGCCGGTCGTCGCCGAAGATCGCGCCGAAGTTCGCCTTCCAGTCCGCGGTGAACATCAGGGTGTGGTGCAGCAGGCCCGGCGTCGGACCGTCGATGCCGAGGTACACGAGCACCGCGCTCGGCCCCGGGTCGCGCTTCTTCCAGTGGTCGGCGCCGTGGGTGCGGTGCTCACGCTCGAGCAGCTGCATCTCGGTGTGCTGCATGTCGGCAGCGCTGACCACGAGGTCGGCGGGGGCCGTGTGCTGCACACCGTCGCGGTCGCGGTGGACGACCCCGGTGGCGACGCCGTCCTCGACGACGATCCGCTCGACCTTCGCACCGGCGATGATCTTCGCGCCCTCGGCACGGGCGACCCGCTCGACGGCGGAGATCACCTCGGTGATGCCGCCCTTCGGGTAGAGCACGCCGTCGGCCAGGTCGAGGTGGCTCATCAGGTGGTACATGCTCGGCGCCGCGTACGGGCTCGTGCCGAGGAACACCGCCGGGTAGCCAAGGATCTGCCACAGGCGACGGTCGCGCACGGCGGTCTCGGCAAAGGTGGAGAGCGGCTCGAGCAGCAGGCGCGCGAGCTTGGGCAGACGACGCAGGACGTCGGGTGCGGCGAGCTTCGTGAGGTCCTGGAAGCTCGTGTAGAGGAACCGGCGCACGGCCATCGTGTAGGTGTCCTCGGCCGACGCGAGGTACTTCCGCATCCGCTCGCCGGCACCGGGCTCGATGGACTCGAACAGCGCGATGTTGGCCTCGGCGTCGGCGCGCAGGTCGATCGGCTCGTCGTGGCCCTCGCTGTAGACGCGGTAGCCGGGGTCGAGCTTCACCAGGTCGAGTTCGGCCTCGGCCGACGTTCCCAGCAGCTGGAAGAAGTGGTCGAAGACCTCGGGCATGAGGTACCACGACGGCCCGGTGTCGAACCGGAACCCGTCCTGCTCCCACGAGCCGGCACGGCCGCCGAGCTGCGTGCGCTGCTCGAGCACCGTCACCGAGAAGCCGTCGCGTGCGAGCAGCGCGGCGGCCGCCAGGCCGCTGATGCCGCCGCCGATGACGACCGCGCGGCGTGCGGGCACCTTGCGCCGGGTGGTGGTGGCGACCGTCGTCGGTCGGGAGGCGCGGGGCGGGGTCATGAGGAGCCTCCCGGCCGGTGGGTGGTGACGCGCGACCGGAGCGGTGCGCGTCCGGCGAGGACCTGCGCCGCGAGGCGCACCTTCACCGGGTTGGGGACGCGCACGCGCGTCGTGACGAGGCGGCTCGCCGGGGTGCGCGCGAGTCGGTCGTTGAGTTCCTGGAACAGCGCGTGGGCGAGTCCGACGGCGTTGCGGGCGTCGGCCGGCAGCAGCCGGATCGTGCGTGCTGCGTGGTCGAGGTCGGCCTGCACGTCGGCGACCAGGCGGTCCTTGGTGGCCTCGTCGAACGACCGGATGTCGACGCCCGGGAAGTACGACCGACCGAGCACCTCGAAGTCGGCGTGCAGGTCACGCAGGAAGTTCACCTTCTGGAACGCGGCGCCGAGCGCACGTGCACCGGCGACGAGTTCGGCCTGGTCGAACGTCGGCCGACCGGCGCGGTACACGAACGCGCGCAGGCACATCAGGCCGACGACCTCGGCCGAGCCGTACACGTACGCGTCGAACGAGGCGTCGTCGTGCTCGGTGCGGTCGAGGTCCATGCGCATCGAGGCGAAGAACGGGGCGGTGAGCTCGGCGCCGAAGCCGGTGGCGCGGGCGGTGCGGGCGAACGCGTGGACGACCGGGTTCACCGAGAAGCCGAGTGCGATGGCCCGTTCGGTGTCGGCCTCGAGCTCGTCGAGCACCGTGCGGGCGAGCTCGCGGTCGAGCCCGGCCTCGGTCGCGGGCCCGTCGACGACCTCGTCCGCGACGCGGACCAGCGCGTAGACGTTCCGGATGTGCTCGCGCGTGTCGCGGGCCAGCATGCGGCTTGCCAGCCCGAACGACGTGGAGTACCGGTCGATGACGACCCCCGACGCGGCCTCGGCCGTGGCGTCGTACAGCTGGAGGCGAGCCGGACGGGATCCGGTCGCCGTGGTGGTGCTGTGGGTCACCGGGCGCGCTCCACGAGTTCGGTCACGAGGGCCTCCAGGCGGTCGGCGAGGTCGTACGGCAGCCGGGCGAGCTCGGCCCGGGCGAGTGCGGTGTGGTCGGCGACGCGTGCTTCCGCGGCACCGCGCGCACCGCAGGAGACCAGGGTTGCACGGACCTCGTCCGCGCGGGCCTCGGTCAGGTCGGGGTCGCCGAGGTACGGCTCGAGGTCGGGCCAGCAGTCGGTGGTCGCCGCGTACGCGATCAGCATGGTGCGCTTGCCCTCGCGCAGGTCGCCGAGCACGGTCTTGCCGGTCATGGTCTCGTCGCCGAAGACCCCGAGCAGGTCGTCGACGATCTGGTACGCGATGCCGATCTCGCGACCGAAGGCCCCGAGGGCGGTGACGACCTCCTCGTCGGCGCCGGCCAGCACGGCCCCGGACTGCAGCGGAGCCTCGAACGAGTACACGCTCGTCTTCGCCCGCTCCATCGCCAGGACCTCGTCCACGGTCGGCATCACGCCGAGTGCCAGGTCGACGTCGGTCATCTCGCCGGCAGCGCTGGCGAACACCGCCTCGTCGAGCAGTTCGAGCAGCCGCTCGCGGCGAGTGCCGTCGACGCCCGCAGCCTCGATGAAGCGGGGCGCACCGGCGAGGGCCAGGTCACCGGCGATGACCGCGGCACTCATCCCCCGGTGCTCGGCCGTCGGCAACGGCAGGCCGCCCGTCGTCCCGTTGTCACGGAAGGACCCGGCGACGTTCGGCTGACCACGGCGCGACCAGTCGCGGTCGATGACGTCGTCGTGCACCACGAGTGCGGTGTGCAGGAGTTCGTACGCTGCCGCGACGTTGGCGGCTGCGTGCACGTCTGTGCCGCCCATGCCGGCGTACGCGGTCATGACCATGCGGGGCCGGAAGCGCTTGCCACCCATGCTCGCCTTGCGGAGCACGCGCCACAGTTCTTCGGACGGTCGGCCGTAGCGCTCGGCGCGGGCCGACGACACGGCGAAGAAGCGCTCGAGGCAGTCGTCGACGAGCGCGAGGTCGATGTGCGGCACGGTGGTCGCTTCCTCGCTCATTGGCCTAACCTATCGACACAGATGAACGCTTTCCCTGAATCCGTGGTGCTCCTGGCCGACGACCGTACCCCGATCGGCACGGCGGACAAGTTCACGGTGCACACAGCCCACACGCCCCTGCACCTGGCGTTCTCGTGCCACGTCCGGAACACCGACGGTGACGTCCTGGTGACCCGACGAGCACTGTCGAAGAAGACCTGGCCGGGGGTGTGGACGAACACCTTCTGCGGTCACCCCGGTCCGGACGAGTCCTTCGAGGACGCGATCGCTCGTCGCGCCTCTCGCGAGCTCGGCATCACCATCCGTGACGTCGAGGTCGTGCTGCCGGAGTTCCGGTACCGCGCGGTCGACGCGTCGGGCATCGTGGAGAACGAGGTCTGCCCCGTCTTCCGTGCCGTGACCGACGACACCCCGGCGCCCGCGGACGACGAGGTCGCCGAGTGGGCCTGGGTGTCCGAGGACTCTCTCAGGCAGGCCGTCGCCGGCGCGCCGTTCGCCTGGAGCCCGTGGCTCGGGTGGCAGCTCGCCGAACTCGAGACCGCCGGGCTGCACGTCACGCGCTGACGCTCCTGCGCCTGTCGGGCCGGGTTGTCCCGCCCGCGCCGCAGGCGTACGCTCGACGGTCGGCAGCGCTCTGGGCGCCGCCACGACGAGACGAGAAGGGCAGGTGAGGCGCGATGTCGGGTGACCATCCTCGATCGGGCCGGCCGCCCGTGTCGGTCGTCGCGCCCGCTCGCTGACCCTGCCTGCGTCCCGGATCACCTCCGGGGCGCCATCGCGCCCGTCTGCTCCGCACCAAAGGAGCACGCACATGGCACTGATCGACAACGCGATCTACGTCCGGGGACGCCGCGTGGAGTCTCCGTCGACCCTGTCGCGACCGGCTCGTGGCGACCTGACGTGGATCGGGCTGCTCCGGCCCGACCCGCACGAACTCGAGGCCGTCGCCACCGAGTTCGACCTGCACGAGAACGCCGTCGAGGACGCCCGCAAGGGACACCAGCGCGCCAAGCTCGAGCGCTACGGCGACACCCTGTTCCTGGTGCTCCGGCCCGCGTGGTTCGACCAGGCCTCGGGCACCGTCGAGTTCGGCGAGGTGCACCTGTTCGTCGGCGACCACTTCGTCGTGAGCGTCCGGCACGCCGCCCGACCCGACCTGGCGGTGCTGCGGGCACAGGTCGAGGCGGACCCGGAGTTCCTGGCGAAGGGGTCCGAGGCCGTGACCGCGGCTGTGCTCGACGAGGTCGTGGACGGCTACGGCCCCGTCGTCCAGGTGCTGCAGGAGCAGATCGATGCCATCGAGGACCAGCTGTTCGCCGGGCAGGTCGACCCCGGGGTCTCGAAGCGCATCTACCAGCTGCTCAGCGAGGTCCTCGCGTTCCAGCGGGCCACCGCCCCGGTGCCGGCGATGGTCACGGGGCTGCTCCGCGGTGCCGACAAGTACGGCGTCGACGACGACGTGCAGCACCGGCTCCGCAACGTGCACGACCACGCGCTCCGTGTGACCGAGCGGGTCGACTCGTTCCGTGCCCTGCTCGAGAACGCCCTGACCCTGCACGCCACCCTGGTGTCGCAGGAGCAGAACGAGGCGATGCGCCGGATGACCAGCGCGAGCCTGGCCCAGGGTGAGGAGAGCCGGCAACTCGCCCGGGCAGCACACCGCCAGGGCGAGGAGGTCAAGAAGATCTCGTCGTGGGCGGCGATCCTGTTCGCACCCGGCTTGATCGCCGGTGTCTACGGCATGAACTTCGACCACATGCCCGAGCTGCACTGGCGCTACGGCTACCCGGTCGCGATCCTCGGCATGCTCCTGCTGATGGGCGTGCTCTGGGCGATCTTCCGCAAGCGCAACTGGCTCTGAGCGGACGGCGGATCGGCGCACAGGTGGCGCCGATCCGCCGGACGTGCATAATGATCTGGCCCGGAATGTGAACGTGCACATCGATGTGCCACGACGCCCGGGCGGAAACGAGCAGCAATGGCGTCATCGCGGACACAGCAACCGCGTTCGCCCAGCATCCGTGACGTCGCACGGATCGCGGGCGTCTCGCACCAGACCGTCTCGCGGGTGCTGAACAACTCGGACGCGATCCGGGCCGAGACACGCGACAAGGTCCTGGCGGCCATGGAGCAGCTGCAGTACCGGCCGAACCGCGCCGCACGCGCCCTGGTCACGAGCCGGACCCACACGATCGGCGTCCTGACGGCCCGCCGCGCCCACTACGGTCCCGCCGTGGCGCTGCAGGCGATCGAGGACGCCGCGATGCTCCGGGGCTACTCGGTCACGACGGCGAACATCGCCGAGGCGACCGATGCCGCCGTGCGGGAAGGACTCGGGCACCTGCTCGACCTCGACGTCGAGGGCATCGTCGTCATCGCGCCCCAGCAGCGGGTCTTCGACCTGATCGCGGAGCTCGGCATCCGCACCCCGTACGTCACCATGCGCGCCAGCGTCGGCGAGGACCCGACGGCCCTGTGGGTGGACCAGATGGAGGGCGCCCGCCTCGCGACCGCGCACCTGCTCGACCTGGGTCACGAGTACGTGCGGCACATCGCCGGACCACAGGACTGGATCGAGGCCGACGCCCGCATGCAGGGGTTCCTGCGCGAGATGTCCGACCGTGACATGGCCGTCGCCCCGCCGATCCTGGGCGACTGGACCGCCGACTTCGGCTACCACGCCGGCCGCGAACTGCTGCGGTGGCGGGACTGCACCGCGATCTTCTGCTCGAACGACCAGATGGCGCTCGGCGTGATGCACGCAGCGCGCTCGTACGGGCTCGACGTCCCGGGTGACCTGTCCGTGGTCGGCTACGACGACATCCCCGAGGCGAAGCACTTCTGGCCGCCGCTCACCACGGTGCAGGTCGACTTCGCCGAGCTCGGGCGTCGCTGCGTGGACCTGCTGCTGCCGAGTGAGGGCGAGCTGCTCCGCCCGATCGACATCGTCCCGCAGCTGGTCGTGCGGGCCTCCACGAGCGCGCCCCGCACGCGCTGACGGACCTCCGGCCTCGGCGCCCCCGGAGTACCTGCCACGAACTTCCGACCAGGTACGCCCGGAGACACCCGGCACGCCCGAAATGACCAGGTACGCCCGAGAGGTCTCGGTACGCCCGGAACCACCCGGCCACCCCGCAGTACCTGCCAGGAACGGGCATACCGGCCACGAAGTACTGCCCAGGCACGCCCGAAACGACCAGGCACGCCCGAAACGTCTCGGTACGCCCGGAACCAACCGGCCACCCCGGAGTACCTGCCACAAAACGGGCATGCCTGCCACGAAGTTCTGGCCAGGGACGCCCGAAACGAGCCGGTACACCCGGAACGACCAGGTACGCCCGAAACGTCCCGGTACGCCCGGAACCACCCGGCCGCCCCGCAGTACCTGCCACAAACGGGCATACCTGCCACGAACTTCCGACCAGGTACGCCCGAAAGCACCAGCCAAGCCCGCTCCGACAAGGCGAGCGCGGCTCCGGACGCGACCACGAGGCGGACGGGAGGCCCGTGGCGGGCCCGCCACGGGCCTCCCGTCCGCGCATGCGGATTCGCGCAACGAAACGCCCGTTCCCGAGCCCCCTGGCCCCAACCCGGGGGACGTTCCCTCCGGATCACGCACGCCGTTACGAAAACGCGACCAATCCGAATTGACAGCCGCACCGAGGCTGTGCGTAAATTGCCTCCGTCCAGCCGATGTGACCGTTCACATGAGCGTCACACCGAGCCGGATCCGGACGCGACAACGAAGTCCACACAGGCCCCCTGTGCTTTCGCTGCCGCAGCAGAACCACCCGAACACACTGCCGCACCGAAGCGGCAGAAGGAGATGCACTGTGGCGTCAACCCCGATCGACACCGGCCTCGAGACCCGGTCGATCACCGCACCCGAGACGATCCTCGAGATGCGCTCGATCACCAAGGAGTTCCCTGGTGTGAAGGCGCTGGCCGACGTCTCCCTCAGCGTCCGCGCCGGCGAGATCCACGCGATCTGCGGCGAGAACGGCGCCGGCAAGTCGACCCTGATGAAGGTCCTGTCGGGCGTCTACCCGTACGGCACCTACAGCGGCGAGATCGTCTACGAGGGCGAGGAAGTCCGCTTCTCGAACATCAAGCAGTCCGAGCAGGCCGGCATCGTCATCATCCACCAGGAGCTGGCGCTCGTCCCGGAGCTCTCGATCACCGAGAACCTGTTCCTGGGCAACGAGCCGAGCCGCGGTGGCGTCATCAACTGGACCGCCGCACAGCTCCGTGCGCAGGACCTGCTTGCCCGCGTCGGCCTGGCCGACGACCCGGACACGCAGATCAAGAACATCGGTGTCGGCAAGCAGCAGCTCGTCGAGATCGCGAAGGCCCTGCACAAGGACGTCAAGCTCCTGATCCTCGACGAGCCGACCGCCGCGCTCAACGAGAACGACTCGCAGCACCTGCTCGACCTGATCGTCGGGCTGAAGGCCAAGGGCATCGCGAGCATCATCATCAGCCACAAGCTCAACGAGATCGAGCAGATCGCGGACGAGATCACGATCATCCGCGACGGCAAGGCCATCGAGACGCTCAACGTCAAGGCGGACGGCGTCAACGAGGACCGCATCATCCGCGGCATGGTGGGCCGCTCGCTCGAGTCGCGCTTCCCCGACCGCACCCCGAAGATCGGCGAGACCTTCTTCGAGGTCCGCAACTGGACCGTGCAGCACCCGATCGACCCGTCGCGCCTGGTCTGCAAGGCGTCGAACTTCCACGTCCGCAAGGGCGAGATCGTCGGCTTCGCCGGCCTGATGGGTGCCGGACGCACCGAGCTGGCGATGAGCCTGTTCGGTCGCTCCTACGGCACCTGGCTCGACGGCCAGATCATCAAGGACGGCCGCGAGATCAAGGTCACGAACGTCCAGCAGGCGATCGAGAACGGCATCGGCTACGTCTCCGAGGACCGCAAGGCGCTCGGCCTGAACCTGCTCGACACCGTGAAGCGCTCGACGGTCGCCGCCGACCTGAAGAAGATCTCGAAGGCCGGTGTCGTCGACTCGCTCGAGGAGTACTCGGTCGCCGAGAAGTACCGCAAGATGCTCCGCACCAAGGTACCGAGCGTCGAGGACAACGTCGGCAAGCTCTCTGGTGGCAACCAGCAGAAGGTCGTCCTGTCCAAGTGGATGTTCACCGACCCGGACATCCTGATCCTCGACGAGCCCACCCGCGGCATCGACGTGGGTGCCAAGTTCGAGATCTACGGGATCATCCAGCAGCTCGCGGCCGAGGGGAAGGGCATCATCCTCATCTCGTCCGAGCTCCCCGAACTCCTCGGTCTCTCCGACCGGATCTACACCATCTTCGAGGGCCAGATCACCGCTGACCTCCCGGCCGACCAGGCCGATCCCGAATCGCTCATGCGCAGCATGACCTCCGCGCGGAAGGGCGCCACCGCCTCATGAACAACCTGAAACTGCTCTTCGGCAAGGGCAACAGCATCGGCCAGTACGGCATGATCATCGCCCTCATCGTGCTGCTGATCTTCTTCTCGATCACGACGAACGGGCTCATCCTCGAGCCGACCAACGTCATCAACCTGTTCCTGCAGTACTCCTACATCCTGATCCTGGCGCTCGGCATGGTCATGGTCATCATCGCGGGGCACATCGACCTGTCGGTGGGTTCGGTCGCAGCGGTCGTCGGCATCGTCGTGGCGCAGTCCATGGCCGTGTGGGACTTCCCGGTGTGGGCCGCCATCATCCTGGGTCTCGCGTGCGGCGCCCTGATCGGTGCGTGGCAGGGCTTCTGGGTCGCGTTCGTGAAGGTCCCGGCCTTCATCGTGACGCTGGCCGGTCAGCTCATCTTCCGTGGCGTGAACCAGATCATCGGCAACTCGACGTCCGTCCCCGTCCCGAACGGCTTCACCCCGATCGGCGCCGGCTTCCTCGGTGACTTCGGCCCCGACTTCGGCTTCAGCAACGGCACGCTGCTCATCGGGCTCGTCACGATCCTCGCGCTCATCATCATCGAGGCCCGCGGCCGCGCCCGCCGCCGGAAGATGCAGGCAGAGGTCCCGCCGCTGTGGGTCTCGATCGTCCGCACCGGCATCCTGGTCGCCGTCACGCTCGTCGCCACGTACCTGTTCGGTGCCGGCCCGGTCGGCACCTCGGTCCCGATCGTCGCGATCATCCTCGGTGTCCTGACCATCGTCTACGGCTTCGTCACGAAGAACACGATCTTCGGTCGCCAGGTCTACGCCGTCGGTGGCAACGCGAACGCCGCCGTCCTGTCCGGTGTCTCCGCGAAGAAGGTCAACTTCTTCGTCATGATGAACATGTCGGTCCTCGCCGCGATCGCCGGCATGGTGTTCGTCGCCTACTCCGGTGCCTCGGGCCCCGCGGACGGCACCGGCTGGGAGCTCGACGCGATCGCCGCCGTGTTCGTCGGTGGTGCAGCGGTCGCCGGTGGTGTCGGCACGATCTCCGGCTCGATCATCGGTGGTCTCGTGATGGCGCTGCTGTCGAACGGCCTGCAGCTGATGGGCCTCGAGTCCAACCAGGTGCAGATCATCCGCGGTCTCGTCCTGCTCGTCGCCGTCGCCTTCGACGTCTACTCGAAGTCGCAGGGACGCCCGTCGCTGATCGGCGGCATGATGCGGCAGTTCCAGCGGAAGGACACCGAGCAGAACACGGTGGCCGCCCAGCAGCCGCGGTCCATCGAGGACCAGCCGGACAAGATCACCCTCCCCTAGTCCCAACTCCCCACACCGGGGCCTCGGCCCCACACCTCCTCAACGAAGAGAAAGCAATCACATGCGCAAGAAGATCGTCGCCGGCCTCAGCCTGGCGCTCATCGCGGGCCTCGCCCTCAGCGGTTGCTCGGCACGCGGCTCGTCCGACGACGCCGGCAGCACCAGCACCATCAAGAAGGGCGACCTCATCGGCGTCGCCCTGCCGGCCAAGACCTCGCAGAACTGGGTCCTCGCGGGCGCCGCGTTCAAGAAGTCGATCGAGGACGCCGGCTTCAAGGCCGACATCCAGTACGCCAACGCCGGCAACCCGGTCCCCGACCAGCAGTCGCAGATCTCGGGCATGATCACCAAGGGCGCCAAGGCCGTCATCATCGGTGCCGCCGACGGTTCGCAGCTGACCGCGCAGGTCAAGTCCGCCAAGGACCGCGGCGCCGTCGTCATCGCCTGGGACCGCAACATCCTGAACACGAAGAACGTCGACTACTACGTGGCGTTCAACAACTTCAAGGTCGGCCAGCTCCAGGCCGAGGCGCTGCTCAAGGGCCTCGAGGAGAAGAAGGGCGACAAGCCGTACAACGTCGAGCTCTTCGCCGGTTCGCCGGACGACGCCAACGCGACCGTGTTCTTCAACGGTGCGATGGACGTCCTGCAGCCGAAGATCGACGACGGCACCATCAAGGTCGTCTCCGGTCAGACCACGTTCCAGAAGGTCGTCACGCAGGGCTGGCTCGCGCAGAAGGCCCAGTCGCGCATGACCGACCTGCTCTCGCAGTACTACACGGGTGACACCGAGCTCGACGGCGTCCTGTCGCCGAACGACACCCTCGCCCGTGCGATCCTCACCGCGACCAAGGCCGCCGGCAAGGACAACCCCGTCGTGACGGGCCAGGACTCGGAGACCGCGTCCATCCCGCTCATCATGCAGGGCACGCAGTACTCGACGATCTTCAAGGACACGTCGAAGGAGGCCCAGGCGGCCGTCGACCTCGTCTCCACGCTGTCGAAGGGCGACAAGCCCGACACGAAGATGGACAAGACGAACAACTACAACGGCAAGAAGACGGTCCCCGCGATCGAGCTCACGCCGGTCCTCGTCACCAAGGACAACGCCGTCGAGGCCTACAAGGGCAACGACACCCTCGAGGAGCTCGCCAAGAAGGGCTGATCTCCCCAGCACCACGGACGGCCCCGTCTCGCCTCGGCGAGACGGGGCCGTCCTGCGTCGTCCGGGGGCCGGCCACACGGCGGACGGGAGGCTCGGTGCACGTCGTGATCCGTGCCTCCAGTCCGCCGTGTGGTCCGCCCAGGGCACGTGGCCGCGCCCGGTCCGTGCCCGCGTCCGTCAGGGGTGGGCAGCGCGCAACCGGCGCGCGGCGTCGGCGAGGTGCGGGACGTCGGTGCGGGCGGTGCCGAACACCAGCGCGCGCGTCGTGTCGAAGTACCGCCGGGTCAGCCGCTCACCCAGGTCGGACACGCGCGACCATGGGATGCCGGGCTCGCTCGCGGTGACCCCGGCGGGGAGCACCCGGACCGCCTCACCGATCTCGACCAGGCGCATCCGGACCGCGTCGTGCACCAGGTCCTCGGGCAGCCGCTCGTCGTCGATGTAGCGCCGGATCGCGTCGCACGCCCGGATGACGTCGTCGAGGCGGTCGGCCACGGCACGGCGGATGCCGGGCTGCCCACTCACAGCGGCACCGCGGTCCGGACGACCCCGGGGCGCATGCCCGCGGCGTCGACGACGTCGACGCGGACTCCGAGCAACCGTTCGGCGGCGTCCTGGATGCGCATCAGCGCGAAGATGCCGAGCCCCGCGTCGACGTCGACCATCAGGTCGACGTCACTGTCCGGGCCGTCGTCACCCCGCGCGACGCTGCCGAAGATCCGGGGGTTCCGCCCGCCGAACCGCTGCACGATCTCGATGAGGTCCTGCCGGGCTGCGACCACGCGCTCGAGGAGCGGCGGGGGTTCCTCGACCGGCTGCAGGTCGATCGTCGTCGTGAAGCCCGCCGCGCGGAGCATCCGCTGCAGGGCTGCGAGCGACGGTTCGCGCCGACCGTTCTCGTAGGTGCTGATGACGCTCTGCGTGACGCCGGCGCGCTGGGCGAGCTGGACCTGGGTCAGTTCGGCGCGTTCACGGGCGTCGCGGATGAGCACCGCGGCCGACAGTGGCGGGGCGGACCGTGGGGGAACAGCGGACATGCTGCAACGATACACAGCATCCAACATTTCGTCCGCCGCCGGAGCGGCGCACGCTCAGCGGGGGTCGGAGACGTCCGCCCGGTGGAAGTTCTGCGCCGAGCGGGACGCGGTCGGGCCACGCTGGCCCTGGTAGCGGGACTGGTACTCGGCGGAACCGTAGGGCTTCTCGGCCGGGCTCGACAGCTGGAAGAAGCACAGCTGTCCGATCTTCATCCCCGGCCACAGCTTGATGGGCAGCGTCGCGACGTTCGACAGCTCGAGCGTCACGTGCCCGGAGAACCCGGGGTCGATGAAGCCCGCGGTCGAGTGGGTCAGGAGGCCGAGACGGCCGAGCGAGCTCTTGCCCTCGAGCCGAGCGGCGATGTCGTCGGGCAGCGTCACGACCTCGAACGTGGAGCCGAGGACGAACTCGCCCGGGTGCAGCACGAACGCCTCGTCCGGGTCGGTCTCGACCAGGCGGGTCAGGTCGGGCTGGTCCACCGCGGGGTCGATGTGCGGGTACTTGTGGTTGTCGAACAGCCGGAAGAACTTGTCGAGCCGGACGTCGATGCTCGACGGCTGCACGAGCGAGGCGTCGTACGGGTCGAGGCCGATCCGGCCTGCGGCGAGCTGGGCGGTGATGTCGCGGTCGGAGAGCAGCACGGACGAAGCCTAGCGGCAGCGGGCGTCGCGCCGGTATGCTGCCAGGCTGCCCACCGCTCGGGCGGGCGGCGTTCGGAGCAGCGATGACCACGTACACCGTCGACGAGATCACGGTGCCCGCCACCATGGACGACGACCCGGCGACCGTCGCGACCTTCGCCGAGTGGCTCGCGGTGTCCGACGGCGCCGAAGCCGCCGTGCACGGGCTGCACGAGTTGGCCTGGACACCGGAGGAGTACCTGCCGCTGTGCCGCGAGCCGGGCGCCCCGAGCCGGCTCGTCGTCGCCCGAGACGACCGCGGCACCGTGGTCGGTGCGGGCTCGTACGACACGAAGCAGGAGCCCGGCACCACCAACTGCTGGCTGTCGGTCGGCGTCGACCTCGAGCACCAGCGCCGCGGTGTCGGGACGCTGCTCGCCGACCACCTGGAGTCGATCGCCCGCGCCGACGGCCGGACGCAGTGGAAGACGTACGCCGTCTCGCGGCAGGTCGGGCCCGCATCCGGGCCCGGGTACGTGCAGGCCCCGACGGGGTTCGGCGCCGTCCCGGAGGACGAGGCGGGGGTGCGGTTCCTGACCGCCCGCGGCTGGCACTTCGGCCAGGTGAACCGGATCAGCCGGCTCCCGCTGCCCGCCGACGCATCCGTGGTGAGCGGACTGCACGAGCGGGCGTCTGCTGCCGCCGGGCCGGAGTACCGCGTGCGCGCCTGGACCGGTCGCACGCCGGAGCAGTGGCTCGACGGCATCGCCCTGCTCGAGACCCGGATGAGCACCGACGCGCCCGCCGGGGACATGGAGGAGCCCGAGGACGTCTGGACCGCCGAACGGCTCCGGGAGCACGAGGACGAGCTCGCCCGGGCACCGCGCACCCTGCTCACCGTGGCCGTCGAGCACGTGCCGACGACCACCCTGGCCGGTTTCACGCAGCTGTCCGTGCCGGACGACCCCGCACGGCCGGCACAGCAGTGGGACACCCTGGTGCTCCGCGAGCACCGCGGCCACCGGCTCGGATGGCTCCTGAAGGCGGTCGGGATCCAGGAGCTCGAGCGGCAGTTCCCGGGGCGCCCGTCGGTCATCACGTTCAACGCGGAGGAGAACCGCCACATGCTCGACGTGAACGAGGCCGTCGGGTTCGTCGGCGTCGGCTGCGAGGGCATCTGGGAACGGCGGGTCTGAGCGCGCATCCGAGGGGCCGCCGTCCAGCCGGCACGCCTACGATTGGACGGTCATGACCGTCACGTCACCCGAAACCCAGCCCACGGGGTCAGCGCCGGACGCCGCCCCCACCACCGGGCGCTCGTCCACCGTCGCGACGGTCCTCGTCATCGCGATCCCGCTGGCCGTCGCGTGCTCGATCCTCGGGCTGACGATCACCGGTGCCTTCAGCGCGAGTCAGCAGCTGGTGTCCGCCGGCGAGGTCGTCGAGTACGGCCTGCCGATCGCCCGCGTCGTGCACGACACGATGGCGGCGCTGACCATCGGGCTCCTCATCGTCGCGGCGTTCGCGCTGCCCGCGCAGAAGAAGGACCACGGCGCCCTGTCCAGCGTGCAGCACCGTGCGACCCGGTGGGCTGCAGCGACCGGCGCCGTCTGGTTCCTGGCCGCCGCGGTGAGCATCGTCCTGACCGGCGCGAACACCCTCGGTGTCCCGCTCACCAGCCCGGTGTTCGCCCGCAACTTCATGCTCTTCGCGTTCCAGGTCGAGATCGGCCAGGCGCTCGTGGTGTCGGCTGCCGCGATCCTCGTCGCCACGGTGGTCGCCGCCTTCGCCACCCGGGTGACGAGCCTGGCGTTCGCCACCGTGATCGGCCTGTTCGCCCTGCTCCCCCTGGCCCTGTCCGGCCACGCGGCCGGGTCGCTCGAGCACGCGAACGCGGTGAACTCGCTCGCGATCCACCTGGTCGGGGTGTGCGTGTGGGCCGGTGGCCTGGTCGCCGTGGTCCTGCTCCGCACCCGCACCAAGGGCGCGACCGGACGCGTGATCGCCCGGTACTCGACGCTCGCCGGCTGGTCGTTCGGGGCCGTGGCGTTCTCCGGCATCGTCAACGCGTCGCTCCGCCTGACCGGCCCGCTCGACCTGTTCACGACGACGTACGGCTGGCTGATCACCGTCAAGGCGCTCATCCTCGTGCTGCTCGGCATCGCGGGGATCGTGCAGCGCCGGAAGCTCGTGCCCGGCCTGCTCCGCGCCCCGCTCGACCGCCGCCTGTTCACCCGGTTCGCCCTGGCCGAGATCGTGTTCATGGCCGTGGCCATCGGTGTCTCGGTCGCCGTGTCCCGCTCGCAGCCGCCGATCCCGCAGACCCCGGCGACGGGCGAGGACACCCGCTCCGGCCTGATCGGGTTCCCGTTCCCGCCGGCACAGACCACGCAGACGTACCTGACCCAGTGGCACATCGACTGGGTGTGGCTCGGCCTGGCCGTCGTCGGGGCCGTCTGGTACCTGCTGGTGGTGCGCAAGCTCCGGAAGCGCGGCGACGCCTGGCCCGTCGGGCGCACCATCGCCTGGCTGATCGGCTGCGCCCTGTTCATCTGGACCACGTCGGCCGGCCCCGCCGTGTACGGCATGATCCACTTCTCGTCGCACATGCTCCAGCACATGCTGCTGATGATGTTCGTCCCGCTGCCGCTCGTGCTCGGCGGCCCGGTGCTGCTCGCGCTCCGCACCTTGCCGGTCCGGAACGACGGCTCACGCGGCGCCCGCGAGTGGCTCATGCTCTTCGTGCACTCCCGCTGGATGCAGTTCCTCGGCAAGCCCGCCGTCGCGGGCATCATCTTCGCCGGCTCCCTCGTGGTGTTCTACTTCACGCCGGCGTACCAGGCCGCGATGCAGTCGCACGAGTGGCACGTCGCGATGATCATCCACTTCGTCCTGAGCGGCTACCTGTTCTTCTGGGTCTTCGTCGGCGTCGACCCGGGCCCCCAGCGCCCGCCGTACCCGATGCTCATCATCACCCTGCTGGCCACCCTGGCATTCCACGCGTTCTTCGGCGTCGCGGTCATGACGTCGCAGTCGGTGTTCGCGATCGACTGGTTCCACGCACTGGGCCAGACGAACGACGCCGCACTGCTCGACGACCAGCACACCGGCGGCGGCATAGCCTGGGGCGCTTCGGAGCTCCCGATGGTGTTCGTGGCCCTGCTCGTCGTCCGGAACTGGATGCGCTCGGACAAGCGCGACGCGAAGCGCCTCGACCGCAAGGCCGACCGCGACGGTGACGCCGACCTGAAGGCGTACAACGAGCGCCTGGCGGCGATGAGCAAGCGGGACTGACCCACAGCACCGGCCACACGGCGGGCGCGGCCCCGGTCAGTCCCCGTGGACGATGCAGACCGCGTCCAGGTCCATCGCGGCCTCGAGCGCGGCCGAGATCCCCGATTCGCCGTCGGGGCCGGCGGGCGTCACGGTGTCGACCCACCAGAGCGGCGTCGCCAGGGTCGGGGCATCCGGCAGGATCCGCTCGACCTCGTCGAAGGAGTCCACCCGGCGCACGCCGAGCACGGTGATCACCGGGTGGGTGGCGTCACGGCAGACCTGCATCATCGGGCCGTCGTCGAGCGCCCGGACACCCCAGGTCTCGTCGTGCAGCAGGAGCGCCTCCGCCACCTCGCGCGTCTCCACCGGCTGGCGGCAGAGGATGGTGACGTCACGCGGCACCCTGACCGCCCACCATCCGGTCGTCGCGGACGTGTCCGTCGAGCGTGCCCTCGTCGTGCGCGGGGTCGAGCGGTGCGCCGCCGACCAGCTGCAGGAAGCGGTCCTCGTCGATGCGGTCGAGGAACGACTCGAGCGCTTCCCAGCCGTCCTCGAAGCGGACGATCATGCCGCCGTCGTCAGCCGCGTCGGCATCCGGACGGGCGGCCGAGCCGGAGCCGGCTGCGAAGGTCGCGGTCGTGGTGCGCGGTGGCGGCCAGACGCCGTCGCGGTCCAGGAAGCCGGCGGCCTCGGGGCCCACGACGACGGCGAGCGGCGACGGTTCGCCGTGCGAGACGGCCCGCACCAGGTGGTCGGCGTCGCCGCGGCGCTGCATGACGACGCCGAACACGGGGACGACCTGGTCGGCGACCCGCTGCACGGCGTCGAACATCCGGTTCGCCAGCCCCGGGTCGGTGTTCTCCTCGGGCACGGTGAGCACGGCGGACATCGTCTCGACGACGACCCCGCCGACCAGGTGCGCGGTCATCGTCGCGGAGAACCCCTCGCCGACGGCGTACGAGGTCGAGATGCCGGGTGCCTCGTGCTTCGCGTACTGCGTGACGACCCAGCGGTCCCACGGCACGGTGAGCGGTTCGGCAGTGCCCCACCGGGTCGGGCAGGTGCCGACGGTGTGGCACAGCGCCTCGATCGCGGAGCCCATGTCGACCGCACGGCCGGGGTGGTGGCGGAGGGTCAGGTCGATGCTGATCTGTCGCACCGAGTCGGCCGAGACGGGGTGCTCGGGCGACGGGGTGCCCAGGAGTTCGGGGCCGCGGTGCACGAAGTCCTCGATGTCCGATGCGGCGACGCCGGTCCGGCCGTCACGCAGCGTGCCGTCGAAGTCGGACACCGCCCACGCGGCGCCGTACGCGCCGAGCGCGTGCCGGAGTGCCGGGGTGATCGCCGCGGCCCGGCCGGTGCGGAGCACGACCGTCCGTCCGGCGTCCGCCGACCGACGGAGCAGCGAGGCGAGCGCGTCCGTCAGCCACACGACGGGCGAGGCGGACTCGACCACGATCGCCGAGCCGACCACGTCGTCGATGAGGGGATGCCTGACCATCCGGGTCCTCCTCGGTTCGGGGCTGGAACTCCCTGGACGGTACACACGGGGGCGACACCTGTCCGTCAGGCTCGCACCCTCACAGCGGAGACTCGGGAGGCGCGACACGCGCCCGCGAGACGGCGTACGGTGCGCGGTCGGCTGGCTTCCAGGCGAGAATCCGCTAGGCTTGCCGAGTCCCGTTCTGCGGGGCGCGCGAGTGTAGTTCAATGGTAGAACTCCAGCTTCCCAAGCTGGTAGCGCGGGTTCGATTCCCGTCACTCGCTCCGTCGGACGTACGCTCGCCGCATGTCCTCCTCCTCCTCCGGTTCCCCCGAACACACCGCACCCGTGGTCGTCATCGGTGCCGGAGTCGTCGGCGCCGCGACCGCGTACGCCCTCACCGCCCGCGGCGAGCGCGTCCTGCTCGTGGAACAGCACGCTCGCGGCCACCACCTCGGTTCCTCGCACGGTGCGACCCGGATCTTCCGGCAGGGCTACGCCGACCCGGAGTACGTCGCGCTGACCACCCGCGCACTGGCGCTGTGGGAAGTGCTCGAGGCCGCTGCCGGCGAAGAGCTCATCGTCCGCACGGGTGCCGTCGACCACGGTCGGCCCGAGGTCGTCGACGCGATCGCCGCGGCCCTCGCCGACGCGGACATCCCCCACGAGTCGCTCACACCGGAGCAGGCGGCAGCACGTTGGCCCGGCATCGCGTTCGAGGGGCACGTGCTGACCCATCCCTCGGCCGGGCGCATCCGCTCCGACCGGACGATCGAGGTGTTCCTCACGCTGGCCGAAGCGACCGGTCTCGCCGACCTGCGGTTCGACACGCGGGTCACCGGGCTCGAGGACCACGGTGACGACGTCACCGTGACGCTGTCCGACGGCAGCGCCGTCCGCACCGCGTCCGTGGTGGCCGCGGTGGGCTCGTGGGCCCCCACGCTGGTCGGCGAGCTGCTCGCCGGACGCGGGGCGGGCCTCCCGGCCATCCGCGTCACCCAGGAGCAGCCGGCCCACTTCCCCAGCCACCTGCCGGACGCGGCCTGGCCGAGCTTCGTGCACTGGGCCGACGGCGACGACGTGTACGGGCTGCTGACGCCGGGCGAAGGCGTCAAGGTCGGGTTCCACGGCACGGGGCCGGTCGTCGACCCGGACCACCGGGACTTCGTGCCCGTGCCGGCCGAGGCCGAGCGGCTGCAGGCGTACGTCGCGCGGTACGTGCCGGGGGTCGACGCGACGAAGCCGACGTTCATCAGCTGCCTGTACGACAACTCCCCCGACGAGGACTTCGTCATCGACCGGGTCGGGCCGCTGACCGTGGCGACGGGGTTCTCCGGGCACGGCTTCAAGTTCGCGCCGCTGCTCGGCGAGATGCTCGCGGACCTCGCGACTGGCGGCGTGCCGCACCCGCGTTTCGCCCTGCCGGAGCCGGTGCCCGCGCCCCCGCTCTGACGCGAGCGCGCGGTCGTTCGCGAGACGCCGGCGTGTTCGTTCGACGCCGTCATGTCGTCGAGACGCCGCCGAATCTGGAGGCGTCTCGCGGACGACGCGGCGTCCTGCGCACACGCCGGCGTCTCACACCCGCGCACACGCCGTCGTCTGGCGACCGGCCGCTACGGTGGGGACCGTGCGCATCATCGTGGCTCCGGACTCGTTCAAGGGCACCGCGACGGCGGCGTCGATCGCTGCGGCGGTCCGTGCCGGCTGGCTGACCGAACGCCCCGACGACGACGTGGTGCTCGTCCCGATGGCCGACGGCGGCGAGGGCACGCTCGACGCCTTCGAGTCCGCCGTCCCCGGGGCCGCCCGGGTCCCCGTCACCGTGACCGGGCCGGCCGGGACACCGGTCGACACCCACTGGCTGCGGCTGCCCGACGGCCGCGCGGTGGTGGAGCTCGCGGCGACGAGCGGCCTCCCCCTGCTCGACGCAGCGATGCCGGACACGGCGACGAGCCGCGGGTTCGGCGAGGCGATCGCCGCCGCGCTCGATGCCGGTGCCACGGGGCTCGTGCTCGGCATCGGGGGCAGCGCGTCCACCGACGGCGGGCGTCCGGTGCTCGAGGCGCTCGGACTCGACAGCGACGGAGCCGGCACCGACGGCCTCCGGGCACTCCCCCCGCTCGGCGTCACCGTGCTCACCGACGTGACCTCTCCGCTGCTCGGTCCGACCGGTGCCGCCGCCGTCTTCGGCCCACAGAAGGGCATCACGCCCGACCGTGTGGCGTCCTTCGACGACCGGCTCGCCACCTGGGCCGCACGCTTCCCCGACGTCGACCCGGACACCCCGGGCGCCGGAGCCGCCGGCGGTGTCGGGTTCGGCCTGCTGGTGTGGGGCGCCACGCTCGCCGGTGGGGCCGCGGCGGTCGCCGAGGTCCTCGGGCTGCCGGCGCTGCTCGAGGGGTGCAACGTGAACGGGGCCGGTGGAGCGAACGGGGCCGACGTCGTGATCAGCGGCGAAGGGTGCTTCGACGGGCAGAGCGCCGTCGGCAAGGTGCCCTCGGTGGTCCGCGACCTGACCGCGGCGCACGCTCCCGGAGCCCGCTCGATGCTCGTCGCCGGCGCGATCGAGGCCCCGCTCGACGACTACGCAGCCGCCGCGTCGCTCACCGTGCTCGCGACGCAGACCACCGGCGAGCCCGACGACGCCCTCGCCGACCCGCTGCGCTTCGCCACGATCGCCGGGCAGCGGTTGGCCCGGCTCGCCTGAGCGAGCAGAACGCCGCGAGCACCGCCGCGATCACCGACGCGAGCACCGCGGCGGCGCAGTACCGTGGCGGCGCAGTGCCCGCGCCGACGCGCCGCGCAGCCGCCACGACGCGCCCGTCCGCGCGCACAGGGGTGTCCTGGTTGTACCTCCCACCCGGCCGCGGCTGCGCGCACACTGGTTCCGGGCCGGAACCGGCCCGCAACGCACCACCCCCACGAGGAGATCATTGCGCACCGTCAACGCGTACGCGGCACCGTCAGCGACCGAGCCGCTCGTCAAGACCACCATCACCCGTCGGGACGTCGGCCCGGACGACGTCGCGATCGACATCGCCTACGCCGGCATCTGCCACTCGGACATCCACACCGTCCGCGGTGAGTGGGGCCCCATCCAGTACCCGCAGGTCGTCGGCCACGAGATCGTCGGCCACGTCACCGAGGTCGGCGAGAACGTCACCAAGCACAAGGTCGGCGACCGCGTCGGCGTCGGCTGCATGGTGAACTCGTGCGGCGAGTGCGAGAACTGCGTCGCCGGCCAGGAGCAGTACTGCCTCAAGGGCAACATCGGCACCTACGCCAGCGTCGACCCGGCCGACGGCTCGATCACCCAGGGCGGCTACTCGCAGGCCGTCGTGGTGAACGAGGGCTTCGTCCTCCGTGTCCCCGAGTCGCTCGACATCGAGAAGGTCGCGCCGCTGCTCTGCGCCGGCATCACGACCTACTCGCCGCTGCACCACTGGAACGCCGGCCCCGGCACCAAGGTCGCCGTCGTCGGCATGGGCGGGCTCGGCCACATGGCCGTCAAGATCGCCGTCGCGCTCGGCGCCGAGGTCACCGTCCTGTCGCAGACCACCTCGAAGCAGGAGGACTCGCTCCGCTACGGCGCGAAGGCCCACTACGCGACGAAGGACCCGGAGACGTTCGAGAAGCTCGCGAACTCCTTCGAGCTGATCATCAACACCGTCTCGGCGAAGATCCCGATGGGCGCCTACCTCGGCCTGCTCAAGGTCGACGGCACGCTCGTCAACGTGGGCGCTCCGTCCGAGCCGCTCGAGGTGCCGGCCTTCGCGCTCATCCCGCGTCGGCTCAGCTGGGCGGGTTCCGCCATCGGCGGCATCCAAGAGACCCAGGAGATGCTCGACTTCTGCGCCGAGCACGGGATCCTCCCGGAGACCGAGCTCATCAGCGCCGACCAGATCAACGAGGCCTACGAGCGCGTGCTGTCCTCGGACGTCCGCTACCGCTTCGTGATCGACACGGCCACGCTGGCGTAGTCGTCACCACCTGACAGGCGGAAGGCCCGTTGCCGGCTGGCACCGCCCTCCCTCGCAGGCTCGGTCGGCGCGCCCCGCGCAACGCTTCGCGTTGCCACGGAGCGGGGCGCGCCCGTCTGTCGTCTCGGTTCCGTCAGCCGACCTCGTCACCGGACGGCAGCGCGCCGCACCAGTCGACGGAGCCCGCGTCGATGCTCGCCTCGAGCGCGCCGGAGGCCGCGTCGACGATGCTCACGAGCTCGCCGGTCGCCGACTTCGTCGCGACCGCGACGAACTGACTGTTCGGGGACGGGCAGACCGCGGTGACGCTCGCGTCGTCCGGGATCGTCACGGGCAGCCGGGAGGCCCGTCCCCCGTCCACACGCACGATCCGTGCCGCGATGGTGCCGTCCGACCGCACGTCCCCCAGCACCCGCAGGTACGTGTCGTCGGACAGCTGGGCGATGCGGCCGAGGACGGCCGCATCGGTGCTCGCAGCGGGTGCCTGCAGCGCCGACTTCGACCCATCGGTCAGGTCCAGCCGCTCGATGCCGGTGCCCGTCTCGACGACGGCCGTGGTGCCGGTACCGACGAAGCCGTGCAGGTAGGTGGCGCTGCCGAGCCGGACCGGGTCGGCACGCCCGCTCATGTCGACGAGCACCAGGTCGTCGCTGCCCGTCCGGACCAGTGCGCTCTCGGTGCGCGGCACGTAGGCCCACTGCCCGACCGTCATCGGCACGGCGCCCGTCTTCGGCTTGCCGTTCGCCGCGATCGCCGTGGGCATGTGGGTGCCCGTCATGTCGACCACGTACAGGCCGGTGTTCCGGGACTGCCCGGTCGAGGTGTCGGCGTACTCGAACCCGAACGAGGCCCCGTCGTCGGCGACGTGGAGCGCCGTGACGCGGCCCTCGGCGGTCGGCAGGGTGAGGTGTTCGACGGGGGCATCGGCGTCCTGCACGCCACCGCTCAGCGCCACGATGTCCACGGACGAGCTGGCGTCCGTGCCGCTCACGACCACCAGGGAGCGGCCGAGCCGGGCGTACTCGGAGATCGCGGTGCCCTCGTAGACGGTGGTGGCGCCGCCCGCGTCGAGGGATCGCCGGACGATGCGGTCCTTCGCCCCGGCCTGCCCCGGCACGAGTGCGAGCACGTCGGTGCTGCCGGTGCGGATCGCCGCGGTCAGGTCGGACGTGGCGCGCTGCCCGGGTGCCCGGACGTCCGCGACCGTCACGGTGTACTCGCGGTCGTAGGCCAGGGGTCCGGCGAACTCGACGGCGATGGTGTTGCCGCTCGAGGTCACGGTGTGCGCCGCAGCCGGGCTGACCCGGACGTCGGCGGCGGCGACCTTCTGCAGCGCCTGGTTCGCCGTCAGGATCACCCGCTGGGCCGGACGGGTGACGAGACCGGTCGCGTCGTAGGACACGTCGCGGAGCCGCGGGCCCTGCTGCGAGCCGACGACCGCGGCGAGCGCGGCGACCACGGCGAGGACCACCACGACGGCGACGTACCGGCGGTGGAAGCGGTGTGCGACGGGGCAGCGCTCGCGGCGCTGGTCTCCGTGGTGCTGGTCTCCGCGGCGCTCAGAACTCATACGGGTCCTCGGGCTGCGCGATGTCGGTGATCTTCGCGGCCTTGACGACGATGCGGGCGTCGGCGGACTGGTCCGGGTTGGCGGCCAGGGCTCCGCGGACGGTGACCCACTGGCCCTCGTCGGGGACGGTCCCGGTGCCGGCGCCGTCGCCGGTCACGACGCCGAGGCCCACCGGTTGCGCGTCCACGGCGCAGCAGCTGATCACGAAGCGGGTGAGGGTGAAGGACCCGTCGTCGCCCGGCACCACGAAGCCGGTCAGTTCGACCTGCTTGCCGACCAGGGCCGTGGTGTCCGTGGTCTGTCGGATCAGCGCGGCCCAGTCCTTGACGCCGTACTCCGAGGTGTCGACGCCCTCGCTGCCGAGCAGCTGCACCGCGGACTCCGAGCCGGTGGCGTTGGACAGGGTCGCGGAGTCCACGCTCCGCTGCTGGGCGGTGCGGGCGGACAAGGTCGTCGGGGGCAGGACGAGCATCGCGACGGTGACGCCGATCGTGACGACGGCGGCGGCTCCGCCGAGGGCGAGGCGGACGGCGCGACGGCGGCCTCCCGTCCGCTGCTGCTGGTGCAGATCGAGGTCGTCCTCGTCGTCGCCGTGGGTGTGGCCGTGACCCCGGGCGATGACGACGAGTGCGGCGATCGACGCGGGCACCCCGACGGCGGCGAGTACCACCGTGAACACCGAGTACCGCGGGTTGATGTACAGGTCGAGGTGCCCGACCAGCGCGAGCCACAGCGTGCAGAGGGCCGCGGCCAGCACCGACCCGAGACCGAGGTACGCGGCCGCGTTGCTGCGTGCATCAGACGAGGACATTCATCACCAACCCGACGGCTCCGGCGAACAGGACGCACACGACGGACAGCAGCACCAGGAAGCGGACCCGGAACGTCGTGCGCAGCAGGGCGATCATCTTGACGTCGATGATCGGCCCAATGATCAGGAAGGCCGTGATCGACCCGGGCAGGAACGTCGACGCGAAGGACAGCGCGAAGAAGGCGTCGACGTTCGAGCAGAGCGACACCGTCATCGCCAGGAGCATCATCGCCGCGACGGACAGCACCGGGTTCGAGCCGACGGCCACCAGGGTCGATCGGGGCACGGCAACCTGGATCGCCGCGGCGAGGCCGGCACCGACGAACAGCGCCGGCATCATCGTCGCCGTCTCGCCGCCGAACTGCGCGGCGCTCTGCCGCCAGCGGTGCAGGCCGCGGGGCGCTCCGACGGCCGCACGGCACCGGGCCTCGAAGGCGGGGAGCAGCAGGTCGGCCGGACGGCGGTGCGCGGCGACGATCCAGCCGACGAGGTTCGCGATGACGAACCCGCCGACGATGCGCACCGGCAGGATCCACCCGGACCAGCCGAACGCCTGCGCGGTGCTGATGATGACGAGCGGGTTGAGGATCGGGGCCGCGACGAGGAACGTGACGGCCTCGGCCGGCGTGAACCCGCGCATCATCAGGCCACGGGCGAGCGGGACGTTGCCGCACTCGCACACCGGGAAGAGCATGCCGATCAGGGAGATCACGGCGCGACGACCGAAGGCGTTCTGCGGCAGGACCTTCTCGAGCGCGCCGACCGGCACCCAGACCTCGACGACGATCGACAGCACGATGCCGAGCACCACGAACGGCAGGGACTCGACGACGACGCTGATCGCCAGTGTGAGGAAGTCCTGCACGACGTCCGGCAGCCCGGTCGACCCGATGCTCGGGGAGAACAGCCGGATGCCCAGAAGGACGACGACGGCGAGCAGCACCAGGCCGGGGCCGGTGAGGCTCCGGGTGCGCTGCGGCGGCCGCGTGGTCGTCGTCACCGGGACAGGATAGGTGACGCCTCCTGCCCGGGGCTGCGCACGGGGCGGCTCAACCCGCGGTGACGCCGTCGAGGTGCCGGTCGAGCACGTCGATCGCCCAGTCGCCGGGCTCCCCCGGAGCCAGCCGGACGACCTGCATCGCGAGTCCGTCCAGGAGCGCGTGGAGGCGGCAGGCCTCGTACTCCCGGTCGTCCGCCGGTACCCCGAGCAACCCGAGGACCTCCTCGCACCACGTCCGCATCGCCGCGACGGTCCGGTCGAGCGTCGGCCGGAGCCCGACGTCGGTGAGCGCGGCGTTGCCGAGTGCCAGGTAGACCTCGAGCTCGACGACCCGCTCCTCGTCGAGGGGCAGCAGTTCGAGCACGATCCGGCGTGCGCGTCGGGCCGGCGTCAGGTCAGCGGGGATGGCGTCGATGCGCTCGCGGATCCGGTCGAACACGAGCGTGATGGTGTGCTCGCGGACGCTCGCCTGGGTCGGGAACGTGTAGCGGACCGTGCTCGGCGGCAGTCCGGCCTCGGCGGCGACGTTCCGCACGCTCAACGCTCCGAGCCCGTCGCGCACGAGGACCCGGCACGCCGCCTCGGACACGGTGCGGCGCCGTTCGTCGACGTCCATGCTCCTGGCCACGACGCCATACTCGCACAGTCGTACGAACTCGTGCTACCGTCAAGGTCGTTGTCGCACAGTCGTACGACAACGAGAACGAATGACTCCCGCAGGAAAGGACATCGTCATGGCATGGGCAATCCTCGTGCTCAGCGGCGTGCTCGAGGCCGTCTGGGCCACCGCCCTCAGCGCCTCGAACGGCTTCAAGAAGGTCGTCCCCACGATCGTGTTCGTCGCAGGGATGGCGCTGAGCATGGTGGGGCTGGCGTTCGCGATGAAGAGCATCCCCGTCGGCACCGCGTACGCCGTCTGGGTCGGCATCGGGGCGTCCCTGACCGTGGTCGTCGCGATCCTCCGCCGACAGGAGGCCGCGTCCTTCGCCCGCCTCGCCCTGGTCTTCGGCCTGGTGGCGTGCGTCATCGGCCTCAAGGTGGTGAGCTGACGTGGCCTGGATCGTCCTGTTCGTCAGCGCCGCGCTCGAGACCGTCTGGGCGACCGCCCTCGGCGAGAGCGACGGTTTCACCGAGCTCCGCCCGACGGTCGTGTTCGCCGTCACGATCGTGATCAGCCTGGTCGCCTTCGGCTACGTCTTGAAGCACATCCCGATCAGCACGGCGTACGCGGTGTGGACCGGCACCGGCGCCGCGCTCACGGTGCTGTGGGGCATGGCCACCGGCGCCGAACCGGTCACGGTGCTGCGCCTGCTCTTCATCGCCGGCATCGTCGGGTGCGTCGTCGGCCTCAAGCTCGTGCCGGCCCGCCCCGTCGCCGAGCCCGCTGCCGAGCTCACGCGCTGAGCGACAGCTCACGCACCAGCGACCCCGTGAGGTGTCGCTGACCCCGTGAGGCGAGTGCGGTCCGAGCACGCGCGCCGAGACGGACGGGAGGCCCGGCGCCAGCTGGCACGGCGCCTCCCGTCCGTCTGTGGGTCGCGCCCACCGCGCATGGTGAGCAGGAATGGTCGGGTCACCTCGCGGGACCCGACCGTTCCTGCTCACGAAGCGAGCGTCAGACCGACGCGCCCGTCCACTCGTCCTCGGCGGCGACGTGGTCGCTGCCGACCGTGCCGGCCGCCATCGCGGCAGCAGCACGTGCCGCGTGCGACGGCGGGTCCGACGGGACGTCGGCGGGGCGACCCTCGTCGTTCAGCTTGCGCAGCTCCGGCACGATGTCCGTGGCCAGGATGTCGATCTGCTCGAGCACCGTCTTGAGCGGCAGACCGGCGTGGTCGATGAGGAACAGCTGGCGCTGGTAGTGGCCGACGTGGTCCTTCATCGCCGCGTACCGGTCGATGACCTGCTGCGGCGAACCGACGGTGAGCGGGGTCTGGGCGGTGAAGTCCTCCATCGAGGGGCCGTGGCCGTAGACCGGGGCGTTGTCGAAGTAGGGCCGGAACTCGTTGATCGCGTCCTGCGAGTTCTTCCGCGCGAAGAACTGCCCACCGAGCCCGACGATCGCCTGGTCGGCGCGGCCGTGCCCGTAGTGCTCGAAGCGCTGGCGGTACAGGCCGACCATCTGCTCGGTGTGCTGGATCGGCCAGAAGATGTTGTTGTGGAAGAAGCCGTCACCGTAGTAGGCCGCCTGCTCGGCGATCTCCGGCGTGCGGATCGAGCCGTGCCAGACGAACGGCGGGACACCGTCGAGCGGACGCGGGGTCGAGGTGAAGCCCTGCAGCGGCGTGCGGAACTTGCCCTGCCAGTTGACGACGTCGTTCTCCCAGAGCTGGCGGACGAGCGCGTAGTTCTCGATCGCCAGGTTGACGCCCTGGCGGATGTCCTGCCCGAACCACGGGTACACGGGGCCGGTGTTGCCGCGGCCCATCATCAGGTCCATGCGACCGTCGGACACGACCTGGAGCATCGCGTACTCCTCGGCGATGCGCACCGGGTCGTTGGTGGTGATCAGGGTCGTCGACGTGGACAGGGTGATGTCCTTCGTCTTCGCCGCGAGGTAGGCGAGCAGCGTGGTCGGCGACGAGGCCACGAACGGCGGGTTGTGGTGCTCACCGGTCGCGAAGACGTCGAGCCCGGCCTGGTCGGCGTGCTCGGCGATCGTCAGGATGTCGCGGACGCGCCGGGTGTCGTCCGGCGTGGTGCCGGTCGTGGGGTCGGTCGTGACGTCACTGACCGTGAAGATGCCGAACTGCATGATGCGCCGCCTTTCGCGATATCGATGCGTTTGCATCGACTTGCTCGGTACAACGTAGCGCACGGCGTGGCATTCCCGCCAGGCTCGCGCCCGTCGGACGGGCGGCCGGGAGGCCCGGCTCGGCTCCCCGGGTCAGCCGGCGGCGGGCAACGTGGCCGGGTCAGCGGGCGGTCGGCAGCGTGGCCGGGTCGGTGCGCGCGGCGTGGTGCATCCCGTCGAGGAACCACACGATGGTCACGACCGCCAGGACGCTCGCGCTGGACGCCAACCGCCCCGCCACCAGGATCGCGGCGTGGTCGTACGCGCCGTCACCGGTCAGGCCGACCACGAGCGCCGCGACACCGATCACCAGCGTGAGCCCGGTCGCGACGAGGAGCACGACGCTCACCACCCGCCGCGGCCCCCGCCGACCGTCACGGTCGCCCCGGAGCCCCCGGTCGACCCGGGGTCCGACCGCCCGGACGATCCCGAGCCAGAACATCGCGATCGCGCATGCGCCGATGATGTCGCTGACCCGGTGCCACCCGTAGACCACGGTCTGGTTCGCCACGAATACCGCGTACCCGACGCCGACGATGGTCACCAGCGGGCGGAACCGGCGAGGCGTGACCATCAGGACCGCGAACAGCGCCGCCAGTGCGATCGTCGCGTGCCCGGACGGGAACGAGTTCGGCGTCGTCGACTGAGCGATCTCAGGGCGCACGGCGATACGCTTGAGGAGCGTCGAGGTGGCCGCCGACGCGAGCACCACGACCCCCGCGCCGAGTCCCACCGAGAGCCGCCGTCTGGCGAACGCCACGGCGACGATCACGACGACGAGCAACAGGATCACCGGCACCGAGATGACGTTGAGCGCAGTGTCCGAGCTGAACAGGTCGGACTCCCGGACCCCGCCGAGCGCGGCGTCCTCCGCTTTCTGACCGACCGGGGTCAGCACCGCGACCCCGTAGACGAGAGGCACGATCACGAACCCCAGAGCCGCCAGCGCAGCCCACCGCCCCCGCCGCGAGACCCACGGTCCGCGCGACTCGGATGCACTGCGCTCGGGTGTCAAGGTCACCGGGCTGGTCCTCCTCGGAGTGGTCGTCGTCGGGCTCGTCGCACGACTGGCGGCGGCGCTGCGATTGGGTCGGTCGGGGTCCGACACGATACCGTTGGAGCACCGGCCGGAGGCTGGGAACCGCACCCCCGTCGGCCGTGCACTGCGCGCTGACACGAGGGGATCGGTGATCCCCGCCGGGCCGTCGCACCACGCGGGACCGACGCACGTCGCGTCGGCAGTGTACGAGGAGGAAACCGAAGTGGCCATCAAGGAACCGGGCATCATCGCCTCGCCGAACCGGGGTCTCGCACTCACGGCCGGCGGCGTCCTCGCACTCTGGGGCGTCCTGGGCTTCTTCTTCGCCGCGGACGGCGACCCGGGCTTCTTCAACCGCCAGGGCGGCATGCTGTGGAACGCGTTCGGCGTGAACCCGGCGCTCTGCCTGGTGTGGGTGCTGCTCGCCGCGGTGCTGCTCATCACCGGCCTCGGCAACACCGTCGGATCGCGCAACGGCAACCTGCTCGTCGGCGCCCTGCTCGTCCTCTTCGCGGTGTACGGCTTCGTCTTCGTCGACACCTCGGCCAACGTCTTCGCGCTGAACACCACGGACAACGTGTTCCACGCGATCGTCGGTGTGCTCCTGCTGCTCACCGCGCTCGGTGCCGACAAGGAGAACCTCCGCGCACTGCGAGCGGCGCGCGCCTGACGCACCCGCTCGACTGCACTCCCGACGCCCGTCTGCCGCTCCGGCAGGCGGGCGTCGTCGTGTGTGCGGGGGCGGGGCGGTTCGGCGGGGTGGTCCGGCGGCGGTGTCGTCCGGCGGGGGTGTCGTGCGGTCACGACTCCCCGCTCAGGTGCGTCGGCCGGTCACGAACTGTCGGATGCGGAGCGTTCAGGCGACGACGAGTGACCACTCGGCGCAGGACCGACGGGGAGCCGTGACCGCTCGGCAGTGTGCGACCGGGCAGGCAGGCGCGCGTGCCCGGCGGCGTGAGGCCGAAGCGGACCCAACGGGTCAGTCGGACGCGTCAGTCGGCGTCGGAGTCGGCGTCGGGCTGCTTCTTCGGGGCCTCGAGCTCGGTGGCGACGATGCGGGGCGCCTCGGACATGAAGCGTCGGACGTCCAGGTCGACGATGATGTCCTGCGGCCGGAGCGGCCGGGTGAGGAACAGCCCCTCGAGGGAGGTCAGCCGCGACAGCGCCACGTACGTCTGGCCCGCGCTGAACACCCGGTTGCCGAGGTCGACCACGGCCCGGTCGTAGGTGCTGCCCTGTGACTTGTGGATGGTCACGGCCCAGGCCAGTCGGAGCGGGAACTGCTGGAACTCCCCGACGGTGTCCTTCTTGAGTTCCTTCTTGTCCGCGTCGTACGAGTACTTGAACTTCTCCCACACCGACGGCTGGACCTCGAACGACTCACCGTCGACGTCGACCCACACGGTGTCGCGGATGGCCGTCACGATGCCCAGGGTGCCGTTCACCCAGCGCTGGTCGGCGTCGTTGCGCAGGAACATCACGTGCGCGCCGGGCTTCAGCTCGAGGGCTTCGTCGGCCGGGAAGTTCCGTCCGCCGAAGTCGCCGTTGACGTCGGCCTTGGCGGTCTTCACCTTGCCGGGCAGCCGCTCGAGGGCCGCCTTGTTGATCCGGGCGACGGTGTCGTTGCGGGTCGCCAGGGTGATGGCGTCGTCCGGCGCCGGACGTGCCCCGGCGGTGTTGAGCTGCTCGGCGATGTCCGCGGTGACCCGACCGTGCCGGACGGCGGTGAGCATCGCGGCGAAGGCGTCGTCGCGCTGCCGGTGCACCGTGGCGAGCTCGATGATGTTGAGCTCGGCCTCGAGCCACACCTTGGCGTCGAAGAACCACATCGACCGGTAGTGGTCGGTGAAGTAGGCGCGCTCGTCGGCGTCGCCCGGTACCGGGGGCAGCTGGTACGGGTCGCCGAACATCACGACCTGCACACCGCCGAACGGCTCGAACTGCCGGCCGCGGGCCTTGCGGAGCGACCGGTCCATGCCGTCGAGCAGGTCGGCGTTGACCATCGACACCTCGTCGATGACCAGGGTGTCGATCGTGTTGAGGAGCTTGCGGGTGTCCGGGCCCTGCCGCAGCTCGGCGTCGGCGATGAGCCCGATCGGCAGCCGGAAGAGCGAGTGGATCGTCTGGCCGCCGACGTTGAGCGCAGCGACCCCGGTCGGGGCGCAGATGACGACCTGCTTCTCGGTGTTCCACGACAGGTGGTTGAGGAGCGTGGACTTGCCCGTGCCGGCCCGGCCGGTGATGAACACGTGGTCTCGGGTGTGCTCGATGTACTCGAAGACGGCGCGCTGTTCGTCGCTCAGCTCGATGCTCATCGAGCGTCCGCTCCGGGCGAGGGTTCGAGGTCGTCGCTGCCGTCGTCGAAGTCCAGGTCGTCCTGGTCAACCCGGGAAGCGGGCTCGGCGGCGGCGGTCGGGCCGGCCACAGCTGCGTCGCCGGCAGCAACTGCGTCAACGGCGTGGGCCGGGTCTCCCCCGTCACGCCGCAGCCGCACGAGCACCACCACGACCACGGTCACCAGGAGCAGCACCCCGGCGACGATCAGCACGAGCCCGGCCCGGGCCTGGTCGACGAGCGGATCCGGCCCCCACGTCCGGCCCATCGCACCGAACCACGATGCCTGCAGCAGCCCGAGCGGCCCGCGCATCGCGATCCCGAGCGAGACGGTGCCCGCCGCGATCACCATCGCCCCGACGATCCGGACGGCGGCGGCAGCCGTGGTCGGGCGACGGTGCCCGGCAGGGATCGGTGTGCAGAGCGTCGGGACGGCCAGCAGCCCGACCAGCAGGAACACGGCGTCGCTGACGGTACGACCGGTGGGGTCGCTCACCGACCACCGGACGGCATCAGTGGCGAAGAAGGCCCACCACAGGGCCGCCGCGAGCAGGAACGCGGGGAACGGCTGGGCCAGGTACCGCACGGAGGGGTGCTCGACGATGACGTCGGTCCACTCACGCACCCCCGTGCTGTCGTCGTTCCGGGGGTGCACGGCGGCGCGGATCAACGCGACGGGTGCCGCCGCCCACACCAGGGCGGGGACCACCAGGCCGAGCAGCACGTGGGCACCGACGTTCGCCGAGACGAGGAACCGGTCGTACTGATGCAGCGAGCCCGAGGTCGCGACCACCAGGGACACGACCGCCAGGGCCGCGGCGATCGAGCGACGCGCCGGCCACCGCACGCCGCTCCGCCGCAGTCGCACGACGCCGGCCACGTAGGTCGCGGCGAGCAGCACGGCGGCCATCAGCCAGAACAGGTCGATGTTCCACTCGGTCAGCCAGCCCCACGCACCGGGCGCGTGCGGCAGCAGGTCGTCGGTCAGGAGCTCCGCCGGGCTCGGGTCGGTGGTCTTGCTCAGGGCGATCTGGTCGACCGGGGTGGCGGTCCGTCCGAGTGCCGCGGCGAACCCCGACGCCACACCCATCACCGCGAGTTCGACGACGATGAGGGTCCAGAAGGGCCGCTGCCGACCGGGCGAGGTGGTCAGCGCACGGATGGCCCGACGGCGCTGCACCGCGCCGAGGACCCCGATGGCGACGATCGCACCGATCTTCACCAGGACGAGCGTGCCGTACGGGGTGAACAGGTTCGACAGCGCCCCGACGCGGATCTGCGCCGACGCGGTACCCGAGACGGCGACGAGCACGAAGCAGCCGAGGGCGATGCTCGAGTACCGCGCCACGACCACGGCCAGCCGGTCTCCGGGCAGCACCCCGCGCAGCAGCACGAGCATGACGAGCCCACCGACCCACAGCGCCGCACCGACCAGGTGCAGCCCCAGTGCGGTCACGGCGGCGTCGTGGCTCGCGGTACCGGCGGCGTGGCCCTGCTGTGCGAGCGGGATGAGACCGATCATCGAGACCGCGGCGGTCAGGGCGACCATGCCCCGCGAACGGACGGCGAAGCAGAGCACCGTGACGGCCGCGGCGACGAGGACGGTCACGAGCCAGGCGAGCCCGAGCTCGGTGCCGGTGAGGAAGACCCCCATCGACTGCCCGAACTGCTCGTCGATGCTGATGCGCGAACCGGCCACGCTGAGGAACGTGCAGAACGTGGCGACGGCCGACGCGACCGTCCAGACACCACTGGCCCCGGCAGCGACGTCGATCGCGCGGTTCCACTCGGGGCCGGAGCGCGAGAGGCCGATGGTCGCCAGTGCGAGCCCACCGATCGTGGTGGCCGCGGACAGGTCGACGACGAGCCGGGCGATCGGCAGCCCGAAGCGGACGCCGGGCCCCGGATCGGCGATGAGTGCGGGGTTCGCGCCCCCACCGATGACGAGTGCCGTGAGCAGCGCCACGAACCCGACGAGCAGGAGCACGGCGGGACCGGCGATGCGCGCGATCCGATTCACCCGTCAAGCCTAGGCGGTGCGCACCCGGCCGACGGACGGGGCGGGCCGATCTGTGCAAACCGGCACGGGCCTCCAGGCCAGGACCCGCGCACCACGCGCCCGCGCGCCCTGGGAACGACGAAAGGGACGGCCGAAGCCGTCCCTCTCGATGCGCGGAACAGTCTTACTTGACCGCAGCCTTGAGCTTCGAGCCGGCGCTGACCTTGACCGAGTCGCTCGCGGCGATCTCGATGGCGTCACCCGTCTGCGGGTTGCGGCCGGTGCGGGCGGCGCGGTGCGTCTTCTCGAAGGCGATCCAACCGGGGATCGTGACCTTCGTGCCGTCGGCGACGGACGACGAGACGACGCTGAAGAGCGCGTCGACGACGCCGTTGACGGTGGCCTGGCTCTGGCCGGACTCAGCGGCGACGGCAGCGACGAGCTCGGTGCGGTTCAGTGACTTGTCAGCCATGGATGTCCTCCTCGGACTTCTTGCAGTATCGGTCGGACGCACGTGTCGTCCGGCGCCCGGAGCGGTTGCCCCGTGCCACGGTGCCAGTGGGCCGAGGGCCCGGCGGAACCGGAGTTGAACCTACCAGCCGCCGGGGGTGAAAACCGCCGACTCGCCCGGATTTCCGGGGTTGTCGGGGCTCCGAGGGGGTACTGGAGGGACAGATGTGACGAATGACGGCTCGCATGTACCCCGTACACAGCGAACGCCCCGCCACCAGGAGGTGACGGGGCGTCGTGTACTGCGAGTGCTTACCAGGAGCTCTTCGTGATGCCGGGGAGCTCGCCGCGGTGGGCCATGTCACGGAAACGGACACGGCTGATGCCGAACTCACCGAGGTGGCCACGGGGGCGGCCGTCGATGGCGTCGCGGTTGCGGTAACGGATGGGCGATGCGTCGCGGGGCAGCTTCTGCAGACCCACGCGGGCGGCCTCACGCGACTCGTCGGTGCCGTTCGGGTCCACGAGGGCCTTCTTCAGCTCGAGACGACGCTCGGCGTAGCGCGCGATGATGACGGCACGCTGGTTGTTCTTCGCGATCTTGCTCTTCTTCGCCATGCTTAGCGCTCCTCACGGAAGTCGACGTGCTTGCGGATCACCGGGTCGTACTTCTTGAGCACGAGTCGGTCGGGGTTGTTCCGACGGTTCTTCTTGGTCACGTAGGTGAACCCGGTGCCCGCCGTCGAGCGGAGCTTGATGATCGGACGGATGTCCTGACCCTTTTTCGCCATCAGATCTTCTCCCCACGGGCGAGGAGATCCTTGACGACGGACTCGATGCCACGTGCGTCGATCACCTTGATGCCCTTCGCGCTGAGCGTGAGCGTGACGTTACGACGAAGCGAGGGCACGTAGTACGTCTTCTTCTGCACGTTCGGGTCGAAGCGACGCTTCGTCCGGCGGTGCGAGTGCGAGATGTTGTGACCGAAGCCGGGAACGGCGCCGGTCACCTGGCACACTGCTGCCATGGTTTCCTCCTGAGTACCGTGCGACCGGACGGCCGCACCCAAGTTCACTTGCCTGGTGCACACGCGCAGTGCCACCGGGGTGGCCGTGCGAGGGGGTTGTGTGCACCGCCCAGGTCCGCATCCCCTGTCGAAGGAGAGCCGGACACCGCGCGACCGCGGCGTTCGCGACGGTCGGAGGGCTTGGAACAACGGGCCCGCCGCGCGGACGCGGAGAACCAGGGGTCCACGTTACGCGAGGACCGGGCGTGTCGCAAGCCGCGCCTCCAGGCCTGGAGGCCCGTGGCGGCCGACCGTCCCGCTCACGTGGCGCCGTTGGTCGCCCCCACCGCCCGCGATCGTGAGCAGGAACGGTCGGGTCGGGCACCTCGACCCGACCGTTCCTGCTCACGAAGTGGACGAACCACCCTCCGCGGCACGACCGCGCGGGAGCCCGACCGGTGCCATGAGCAGGTACCGCTCCCGCCGGATCCAGTACAGGCCCGTCTCCCGCCGCTCCGCCCGGGTGGCGAACCGGTAGTGGAACATCCGTGCGCGGACCCAGCGCGGCGGTTCCCCGTCGAACGGGTCGTCGGCGAGCAGCCGCAGCGTGGGCCGGTCGGCCTCGAGCAGCCGCACGACGAACACCCGGAACCACCGGTCGTCGGCACCGAGGGCCAGGAACCACATCAGCCAGTCGAGCCGCAGGTGGTACGGCGCGAACTGCCCGGGCCGACGCCTCGGGTCGCCCGGCTTGCCGCGGAACTCGTACGGTTGCCAGTCCTCGTCGGACGGGTCCTCGGCCAGGGTTCCCTCGACGATGACCTCGTCGCGCTGCTGCGTCACGCTGCCGAAGGCACCGTAGGCGTTCGCCAGGTGCCACCGGTTGAACGAGGCGTTCATGAGCTGCCGCCGCGACACCAGGTTCTTCGCGGCCGGCCAGGACAACCAGGCGAGCAGCAGCCCGACGGCGACCGTCACCGCGACGAAGGAGACCGGCGTCGCGGTCGGCCCGGCCTCGACGCTGTCGTGCAGCCAGGGCAGCACCGCCGCCACCGACCGGTCGTCGATCGCGGCGAAGGCCAGGACGAGGGTGATCCAGTTCAGCCAGGCGAAGTTGCCGGAGACCACCAACCAGAGCTGGGTGAGCAGGACGAGTGCGGCGGCGATCGACGCCACGGGCTGCGGCGCGAAGAGGAAGAACGGCACGACCAGCTGCACGAAGTGGCTGCCGAGCGTCTCGAACCGGTGCACGGGGCGGGGCAGCAGGTGGGCCGTCCGCGACACCGGGTTCGGCATCGGCTGCGTCTCGTGGTGGTAGTACAGCGCCGTCAGGTCACGCCAGGAGCGGTCTCCGCGCATCTTGATCATGCCGGCACCGAACTCGAGCCGGAACACCAGCCAGCGCAGCGCGACGAGCACGACGATCGGCGGGGCGGCGTCGTCGGAGCCGAGGAACGCGACGGTGAACAGCGTCTCGACCAGCAGGGACTCCCACCCGAAGGCCCAGAAGGTCTGCCCGACGTCGGAGATCGACAGGTACGCCAGCCAGAGCAGCAGGAAGCACAGCATCGGCACCCACCAGGGGGCCCGTTGCGGGACACCGGCGACCAGGGCGAAGGACACCACCGCTCCCCCGCCGGCGAGCAGCCGCAACCGTCGGTCGGTGTAGCGCCACCACCGCCAGACCACCGGCAGTCGGCGGGCGTACGGGCGCTCCATGAACCGGGGCACCGGGAGCAGGCCGTGTTCCCCGACGAGCACCGGGAACTGGGCGAGGGCGGACAGGAAGGCGAGGCAGGCGATCGCCGCGACGCCACGCTGCAGCACGAACCGGGCGACGTCGTAGTCGGACGCGCCGGCCCACTGCGTCCAGGCTGCGAGGTCCACGGGCGGGACGCTACGCGGGGCGGGCTGCGGTCCGTCTCGGCGTCATGCCCGACGCGTCGCCGACGGCGTGCGTCGCCGACGGCGTGCGTCGCCGACGGCGTGTGTGGCCTACGGCGCCTGCGTCGGCTTGGGCGCGAGCGCCTGCACCATCAGCTCCCCGAGCTGCTGCGGCGCCGTGAACATCGGCCAGTGGCCGGTCTCGAGCCCGACGATGGAGAGTTCCTCGGTCGCGACGAGCTCCGCCGCCCAGGCCTGGTGGTCCGCCACCATCGCCAGCAGCTCTGCGGCGGGGATCTCGCAGGTGATGATCGTCGCCGGGATCGTGTGCCGTGCCGGGTCGGCGTAGTGGAACCGGTCCGACGGCACCGAGGCCGGCTCGGGGATCGCTCGGTGCTCGACGTCCTGCCGGACCTCGGGCGTCATGCCCCGGACGGTGGCGGGTTCCCAGATGTCCCACGACGGCAGCGGTACGACCCCGTCGACCACGGGCAGCTCGTCGTTGACGCACCCGCCCTCGGGCCCCGGGAACGTGTCGACGTAGAGCAGGTGCGCGACGAGCGACGGGCGCTGGTCGGCGGCCATGTACGCGATCGGCCCGGCACCCGAGTGTCCGGCGAGCACGACGGGTTCGTCGGCGGACGCGACGTCGTCCAGGATCGCGACCAACGCGGCGACCTGCTCGTCGAGCGTGTCGCCATCGCGCGTGACCGCCTGCACCGAGTGCCCGGCTTCCCGGAGCACCGGGGCGACGTCGTCCCACGCGCTCGCGTCGAGCCAGAACCCGGGGACCAGGATGACGTGCATGCGGGGCAGGTTACTCGTCGGTGGCGGCGGTCGCGCGGGCTGCCGTGCAGACGGCGCACTCGCCGAAGATGTCGACGACGTGGCTGGCGTTGGTGAACCCGTTGGCGGCGGCGACGTCCTGCGCCCACTGCTCCACCGGGTCCGCCTCGATCTCGACGGTCCTGCCGCAGTTCCGGCAGATCAGGTGGTGGTGGTGCGCGTCCGTCGTGCACGCCCGGTACAGCGATTCGCCGTCCTGCTGTAGCGAGTCGGCATCACCCTCGGTGGCCAGGTCGGCGAGCGCGCGGTAGACGGTGGCCAGACCGATGGTCGATCCCTCGTCCCGCAGGTGCTGGTGCAGCGCCTGCGCACTGACGAACCCCTCGGTCGAGTCGAGGGCTCCGCGCACCGCTTCGCGCTGCCACGTGTTCCGCTTGGTCTTCTGCACGGCGTTCATGCTGACACCTCTTCCTTCCGACCGGCTGTCGACGTCGTCCCGGCCTGGAGGCCCGGCTCGCCCCCGCCACGCTGGCTCCGGCCGGCGACGCGGTTGCGTCCCCGCTTGTCGCGTCGCGACCCGATGATCCGGCAGACCACCCAGATCGCGAACGAGATGGTCGTCACGTACGGGCTGATCGGCAGGCCGCCGCCCAGTGCCAGCAGGATGCCACCGACGACCGACGTCACCGCGAACACCGTCGACAGCACCGGCACGACGACCGGGTGCGAGCTGAGGCGCAGGGCAGCGGCCGCCGGGGTGACGAGCAGGGAGAGCACGAGCAACGCTCCGACGATCTGCACCGACACGGCGGTGGCCAGCCCGAGCACGAGCATGAACACGATCGCGAGGGTCCGCACCGGGATTCCCGCGGCCGCAGCCACGTCGGGGTCGACCGAGGCGAACATCAGCGGGCGCCAGATGACGAGCAGCGTCGCCACGACGATCGCGGCGACCACGATCAGGAACGTCAGCTGCGGGTTGTCGACCGAGACGATCTGCCCGGTGAGCAGCCCGAACTTGTTGGCGGCCCGGCCCTTGTAGAGCGCCAGGCAGAGGATGCCGAGCCCGAGCCCGAACGGCATGAGGACGGCGATGATCGAGTTGCGTTCCCGGGCCCTGGAGCCCAGGAGACCGATGAGCAGGGCGGCGATGACCGACCCGACGAGCGAGCCGGACACCACGTTCACCCCGAGCAGCAGCGAGGCACTGGCCCCGGCGAACGAGAGCTCCGAGATGCCGTGCACGGCGAACGGCATGTTCCGGGCGACGACGAACGGGCCGATGAGCCCACCGACGATGCCGAGCACCGCGCCGGCCCAGATCGAGTTCTGCACCAGCGCGAGGAGCTGGCCGTAGTCCTGGAACGAGAAGACGGTCGACAGCAGGTCCATCAGATCCGCCCTTCGTCGGGCTGGTCGGCGTGCGGGTCGACCTCGCCCGGGTGGTGCTCGTGGGCCTCGTTGGCCCCGACGATGACGATGCGTCCCATGGTGCGGACGACGTCGACGGGCGTGCCGTACAGGTCGCTGAGCACGTCGGCGCGCAGGACCTCGTCCGGCGAACCGATCCGGAACCGACCGCCGGCGATGTAGAGCACCCGGTCGACGACGTCGAGGATCGGGTTCACGTCGTGCGTCACGAAGAGCACGGCAGCCTCGCGCTGTCGGCGCTCACGGTCGATGAGCTCGGTGATCCCGCGCTGGTGCCGCAGGTCGAGCGAGATGAGGGGTTCGTCGCACAGCAGCAGGGCGGGGTCGGCGGCGATGGCCTGCCCGACGCGGGTGCGCTGCTGCTCGCCGCCGGAGAGCTCGGCGACGGGGGCGTCCGCGAAGGCGGTGGCGCCGACCTCGTCGAGGGCCCGGTCGATGCGCATCCGGTCAGCCTTCGACGCCCGTCGGATGCCCCACCGGTGCCCGGTCACGCCCTGGGCGATCATGTCCCGCGCGCGCAGGGGCGTCCCCGCCTCCATCAGGCGCTGCTGCGGGATGTAGCCGATCTTCCGGTGGCCGCGGTGCACCGGCTGCCCGAGGAACGACATCGTGCCGCTCGTGAGCCGCTGCTGCCCGAGGACGGTTCGGAGCAGTGAGGTCTTGCCGGCGCCGTTCGGGCCGAGGACCGCGACGAACTCCCCCGGCGCGAGGTCGAGGTCGAGGCCTGCCCAGAGCTTCCGGGCGCCGTAGGACAACCCGGCGTCGCGGAGCGCGAGGACCGGACGACCTGCAGCCCGGTCGTCCACCGTGGTGGTCGCCGGGCTGGGGGTCGCCGCTGCTGCGGTCGAGGTCGTCACTTCTGGAGCGCTGCCTTCACCGCGTCGATGTTCGCCTGCTGCCACGAGACGTAATCCTGCCCCTTGGGGAGCGTCTCCGTGACACCGACGACGGGGATGTCGTTCTGCTCGGCCGCCTTCTGGACCTGCTCGGTCTCGGGGCTGGACGCCTGGTTGTTGTAGGCGAGGAGCTGCACGCGCTTGCCGGTGAACAGCGCGAGGGTGTCGCGGAGGGCCGCCGGCGGGACGTCGTCGCCCTCCTCGATCGCCTCGGAGAAGGCCGGCGGGGTCTCGTTCTCGAGGCCCATCGCGTCGAAGAGGTACCCGGGCACCGGCTCGGTGTACGCGACCTTGTCGCCCGCGTCCTGCTGCTTGACCGCGTCGGTCTGGGACTCGAGGTCCTGGAGCTTGGTGGTGAGCGTGGCGGCGTTCTTCTGGAACGCGTCCTTGCCGCTCTCGTCCAGTGCGCTGAGGTCCTTCGTGACCGCGTCGACCAGCTTCACCATCGTCGGGTAGCTGTAGAAGACGTGTTCGTTGAACTCGGCGTCGCCGCCCTTGTCGAGCCCGGAGAGCTTCACGACGTTGATGGTGTCGGCCTTGGTGTCCGAGGCGTTCGCGAGCGTCGTCATGAAGTCGTCGTAGCCGCCACCGTTCTCGATGAGCAGGTCGGCCTTGGACACGGAGAGCTGCGTGCGGGCGCTCGACTCGAACGAGTGCGGGTCCTGCGACGGGTCGCTCAGGATGCTCGTCACGGTGACGGCGTCGCCACCGATGGTCTTGACGATCGAGCCGTAGACGTTGGTGGAGGCGACGACGTTGATCGTGCCGTCACCGCTGGCCTCCCCCGAGGCGGACGAGGTGGCGCACCCGGTCAGGGCGAGCGCGGCGGCACCGGCGACGAGCGGGAGGGCGAGGAGGCGGTTGTGCATGGCACGACGCTAACGCCTACTGATAACGATTGTCAAAACCGCTATGAGGGCTCTCAGCGCGACCCGGAGACGGACGGGAGGCCCGGTGCCAGCTGGCACCGGGCCTCCCGTCATGGAGACGCTCGCGTCTACGGCTTGGTGGCCGCGTCGATCGTGTTCTCGGCGATCGTGTCCTCTTCACGGCCGGGCGTGCGGAGGTTCCACTTCTTGATCACGAAACTGAACAGGAAGTAGTACACGACCGCGTAGCCGAGGCCGATCGGGATGAGCCAGATCGCCCCGTCCGCCTTGCCGAAGTTCAGCACGTAGTCGATCGCGCCGGCCGAGAACGAGAACCCGTCGTGGATCCCGAGGGCGTTCACCAGGGCGAGCGAGGTACCCGTGAGCACCGCGTGGATGACGTACAGCGGGAACGCCACGAACATGAACGAGTACTCGAGCGGCTCGGTGATGCCGGTCACGAACGAGGTGAGGGCGGCGGAGAGCATGATGCCGCCGACGAGCTTGCGGTTCTGCGGCTTCGCGTTGCGCCAGATCGCGAGGGCACCGGCGGGCAGTGCGAACATCATGATCGGGAAGAAGCCGGTCATGAAGGTACCTGCCGTCGGATCTCCATGCAGGAAGCGGGCCACGTCCCCGTGCCACACACCACCATCAGCGGTGAAGCTTCCGAGCTGGAACCACGGGAAGAAGTTGAGCAGCTGGTGCAGCCCGATCGGGATGAGCATGCGGTTCGCGAACCCGAAGATGCCGCCACCGATTACTGGATTGTCGGCGACAGCAGTCCCGGCCGCAGTGAGCGCAATGTCGAAGTAGCGGTACACGAACGACATGGCGACTGCGATGACGAGACCCGCGACCGCGGTGAGGATGGGGACGAGGCGACGGCCCGAGAAGAATCCGAGGAAGTCGGGCATCTTCGTGCGGTGGAACTTCTCCCACATGACCGCGGAGACGAGCCCCATCACGATGCCGCCGAGGACACCGAAATTGATCATCGCCTGGTCGCCGTTGGTGTCCTTCACACCGTCGAGGACGATCGGCGACATCACCTTCCAGACCTCGAACATGACCATGTAGCCGACGACCGCCGCGAGCGCGGTGGTGCCGTCGGACTTCTTCGCCCAGCCGATCGCGATGCCCACCGCGAAGAGCAGCGGCAGCCAGTTGAAGACACCGTTTCCCGCCGCCGAGATGACTCCGGCCCACTGACCGAAGCCGGGGATCGCCCCGAGGAGGTCGGGCTGGCCGATGCGGAGCAGGATGCCCGCCGCAGGCATGACCGCGATCGGCAGGAGCAGGCTCCGTCCGAGGCGCTGGGCCTGTGCGAACAGCCGTGACTGCTTCTTCGGCTTCTTCTTCTCCGGCACATCCGTGGCAGTGGTGGCGCTCATCGGAGGTCCTCTCGTCATTGGGTGGAGCTGTCGGGGTGAGTTGAGTCGTGCAGCCAGCGCAGGTAACCTCGGCGGTGTCGCCAGGTCCGGTCCTGTCCGGTCATGACCAGTTCCGTAGTCTGATCCGAGAGCGGTCCGGTGTCAACCTGCGACGCAAACCCTTAACGAGGAGGAAACGATGGCCGACATCAAGGCAGCCGACATCATCGCCGCACTCGGCGGTGCCGAGAACATCGAAGAGGTCGAGGGCTGCATCACGCGCCTCCGTGTCGAGGTCGAGGACGGGGACCTGGTCGACAAGGCCGCCCTGCAGGCAGCCGGAGCCCAGGCGGTCATCGGTGGCGGCACCGGCTGGCAGGTCATCGTCGGCACGGTCGCCGACAACCTCGCCCAGGACATCCAGGACGAACTGTGACCGTCGTCCGCACCCCGTTCGGCGGCCCGGTCGTCGCCCTCGCCGACGTGCCCGACCCGGTGTTCGCCGGGCAGCTGGTCGGCGCGGGCGTCGCGGTCGATCCCACGGGCGTCGAGGGTGCGATCACCGCGGTGGCCCCGGTCGACGGCATCATCGTCAAGCTGCACCCGCACGCGTTCGCCCTGCAGGGCGCCGCTGGCACCGACGTCCTGGTGCACGTCGGCATCGACACCGTGAAGCTCTCCGGCGAGGGCTTCGAGCTCCTCGCGACCGAGGGCGACACCGTCACCGCCGGTGACCCCGTCGTCCGGTTCACCCCCTCGGTGATCTCAGCAGCCGGCTACTCGCCGATCTGCCCGGTCGTGGTGCTCGGTTCAACGCCGGACAGCATCAACCAGGGAAGCGTCGGCACCACAGTGCTCGACGGCGACACCCTCTTCGAGGCCTGAGGGGTCTTCCTCGTCAAAGCGACTGTGTGCTGCGGAACACCCGCAGCACACAGTCGCTTTCGCGTTGCCGGGCGCGCTACGCGACCGCGGGGGTCGCGGTGACCTCCATCTGCACCCGGTACCGGTCAGATCGGTACCAGCTGCGGGTGTGCTCCACGGGGCGCTCCCCCGCGTACGACACCCGGTCGAACTCGAGCACCGGAGCGCCGGTCTTCGTGCCGAGCAGGGTCGCGACGTCGTCGGCCGCCGGGTTCGCCGCGACGGTCTGCTGCGCGCGGTCGATCGGAGTGCCGTACTCCGTGGCGATGATCGAGTACACCGACCCCGACAGGTCGTGGTCGAGCAGACCCGGGAACGCGTCGGCCACGAGCCAGGCGTCGTCGATCGACACCGGGGCACCATCGGCCATCCGCAGGCGCTTCACGTGGAAGGCGGGCACGTCCGGATCGATCCGCAGGGCCGCGGCGGTGTCGGCCGGCGGTACCCGCTCTTCGCGCACGAGCACCACGGTGGTCGGCTCGTGCCCCATCGCCCGCATCTCCTCGGTGAACGAGGCGAGGTGCAGCGTCGACTGCACGGGCCGGTGCGCGACGAAGGTGCCCTTGCCGCGGACGCGCTCCAGGTAGCCCTCGTTGACCAGCTGCCCGAGTGCTTCACGCACGGTGATCCGCGAGACGCCGTACTCGGCGATGAGCTGCCGTTCGGACGGGATCGCAGCACCGGGAGCCAGTCGCGTGGTGACGAGGTCGAGCAGGATGCGCCGCAGCTGCTGGTGCTTCGGTTCGGCACCCTCGGTGATGCGGCTCGTCATGCGTCCCTCGTGCTCCGTTGCTGGTCCTGGGCGGTGGTCATGCGCGGACATGACCAGTTCCCATCACAGTAGCGAGTCAGGCCGGGAAGACCAACGTCGGGCGGATCAGACTAGGTGATACATGAGTTCCACATTCTTGACATCAGTGCTGCACCGCTGCCACGATCGGTCGAGCCTCATCGGGGGGCACATGGGAGGAAACAGTCATGCACAAGTCCAGAACGAAGATGCTCGTCGGCCTCAGTCTCACCGTCGGCCTGATCACGGGCACTGCGACGGCGGCATCAGCTGCGCAGTTCGAGGTCATGGGGTCAGGGTCGGAAGCCGGCGGAGTGACCGTCGCTGCTTCCGGTGCAAGTGCGAGCGGTGAGACCAGCGGCATCGGCACCGACAACGACGGCGGGGGCGGGAGCTTCTGGCAATGGGGCGTCGGCAAGGACGACACCTGGTCGAACTACTTCCGCGAGAAGCGGTGCCACGGCGCGACTGCGGTCGGCAAGAAGTCGAAGCGCGTCACGAACGTGCCAGGCGGCCGGTACGCGATGGCGATGACACCGAAGGCGCGCAGCGGCAACAAGGCGTACTACCACAACTGCTGAGACCGGGAGCGGGCGGTCCGAGCGACCGTCCGCTCCGGCTCACGCTCGCCGCAAGGGGGACCATGAACATCCGATCGGTGGCGCTCGCCTACCTCGTCCCGCCGCTCCTGGCTGCCGTCCTGGGTTTCGTCGGCCTGGTGCAGGTCAGCGAAGCCGGCATCGTGGGCGCCTCGTCCGTGGTGACCGCTACCGCCGGTGCTGAGACCGGATCGAACCAGCGGGTCGCGATCGCACTGGAGCAGGTCGCCGAGGCCGAGCACGCGACGATCGCGCGGGTGGTGGCGGACCGCGCAGCTCCGACGACGCGCCGCGTCGCGCTCGTCACCGACGCGCCCTCGAGCCGCGGTGCCGGCTGGCTCCTCGACGGGTACGAGGACTTCACGAGGTCGATGGTCACCGCCGTCCGTCCGATGTCGGAACTCGACCAGTTCGACCCGACCGGCTCGTACTCGGTCTTCGGGGACGACGAGGCTCGGCGAGCCGTCGTGGGCGCACTGGCAGACGCCGGGTACGAGGTCAGCGTGGAGCGCGTGCCGCTCCTGCAACGCATCGGCGTCACCGACGGCTTGGATCAGACCCTGGCCCTGGTCGGAGCACTCGTCTCGGGATGCGTGGCGCTCTGCCTGATGACGACCGTCGGGGCCCCTCGCCGCAGCGCAGTCCGCCGACTGCACGGAGACACCACAACCGCCATCGTCATCCAGGAGCTGGCTGAGCTCCGGACCGCCGTGCTCGTCACCGCCATCGGAGCACCCGTCGCCGCCATCGGGCTCTGGTTCTACAACGGGCTCGCTTCGGCAGCGACCCTCGCCGCCGCGATCTCGGTGTTCTGCGTGGGGCTGCTCGTACCGGTCGTCGTCGCGCACACGATCGGCACGGTGGTCGCGTGCCGGCAGCCGTTGGCCGGCGCACTGCGGGGCGCTCGACCAGCGGGCGCGCTCCTGCTCGTCGCACAGATCGCACGGGTGCCCGCGCTGCTGTTGCTCGTCGCGGCCGTCTTCGAACTGACCGGGGCGGTGACCACCGCGCGACAGGGAACGGCAGAACGGGATCTTCGGGCGGCCGGCGAAACCGTCCAGCTCTGGGTCACCCCTGATCCCCGCCCGGTCGAGGAGCAGGCCTACTGGGACCGCATCGGTGACTTCGCCGGCGGGGCACTCGAGCGGCGTGATGCGTTCCTCGCCGCTGCGGTCGAGGTGTCGAGTGGCCGAGGGAAGTCGATGGTTCCTGCGCTCGTCGTCGACCAGGGCTACCTAGCCCTGCAGGACGTCCGTTCCGAGGACGGGGCACGCATCACCACCGACGGCGCGGAGATCGCCGTGTGGATGCCTGCCGACAGTGACCTCTCCCGCGAGCGGCTCGTCGCGGGTCTGACCGACTGGCAGTTGCGGGATGCACCCGACGCCCTCCTCGAGCACGTCATCGGCGGCACGCTGGCCCGCCAGCAGGTCTACTCGTACCCGGACGACGCGTCGTCGCGCGCGTGGCTCGACGATGCCGTGATCGTGGTCGTCCCCACACCGTTCGACGTCTTCTCGGCCGATGAACTCGGATCGTGGTTGTCGACCGGAGACGTCGTCTTCACGTCCCGTGCTGCCGCCGAGCGGTCGATCGGCGCGTCGGGGCTCCGCGACGAGTTCAGCGCGGTCGTCGCGGTGGGTCAGTCTGCGGCGGAACAGGCACGGCACGCAGCGACGACCGTGGCGATCGGGACGGGCACCCTGGTCAGCACCCTCGCCGTCAGCGTCATGCTCGGGATGGTCGCCACGATCGCGCACCGACGCCGTCACGGCCGTGCGCTGTTCGCGAAGTTCACCAGTGGCGTCTCGCCCGTCCGCACCGATGCTGGCCTGCTGACGATCGAAGCCGGTCTGGTCTCGATCTCCGTCATCGCCGTCGTCAACACCTGGTGGTCGCAACGCCCGGACGGGGGCGGTCTCAGATCGGCGCTCGACCCGGTCGCGCAGTCGGCCGGAGTCGCCGGGGTGCTCGCGCTCGTGGCGCTCGCGGCGGTGAGCGCCACGAGCCTCGTCGTCATGGCCGTCACGGCACGGAGCACTGCACGCAACCGAGGGAACGGATCACGATGATCGAGGTACAGAACGCATCGAAGCGTCGCGGAGGCCGTGCACTGTGGCACGACTTGACGTTCGAGGTGGCAGGCGGAGAGATCGTCGGCTTGGTCGGGCCGAGCGGCTGCGGGAAGTCGACGCTGCTCGACTGTGTCGGGCACGTCGATGCGCTCGACGGCGGCACGATCCGGATCAACGGAGAGTCGGCGGGCTCGAACGGGCGGCGGGCACGACTGATCCGGCGGCGCCACCTCGGGTACCTGTTCCAGGACTTCGGGTTGGTACCCGACATGACGGTCCAGTCGAACGTCGACGTGGTTCGCCTGCCGGACGGACGGCGGAGACACCGAGGCATCCGGACGGGCGAGGCCCTCGACCGTGTCGGTCTGGCTGGACGCGGAACGGACCGCGTCCACGAACTCAGCGGCGGCGAGCAGCAACGGGTCGCGATGGCGCGGCTCCTGGTGAAGCGTCCGTCGGTCATCCTCGCCGACGAGCCGACGAGTGCCCTCGACGACGACAACGCCGCGATGGTGCTCGACCTGCTGGGCGAGCTGGCGGCCGACGGAGCGGCCGTCCTGATCGCGACACACTCGTCATCGGTCGAAGCCCGCGCCGCACGGAGCATCAGGCTCAGCGGACCCGCTCGCTGACGGGTCAGGCGTTGGCGACGAGCCAGGCGAACTGCTCGTCGGAGAGCAGCCGATCGGTCCAGACCTGCCCCTCGACGCCGGCGGCGGCGCGGTTCTGCGCGGCGGGAGCCCCCTGCCACACCAGCGACAGCCCGGCACGACGCAGCACGGCTGCAGAAGCAGGGTTGTTCGTGAGCACCCTGCCGGTCACCGGGACGTCCGGAGCGGTGTCGGCGGCGGCACGCACGGCAGCGAGGGCGATCTCGGACGCGAAGCCCTGCCCCCATGCCGCGGGCGCCAGGCGGTAGCCGAGGTTCCAGACCCCACCGGCGGTCATGTCGACCCCGCCCACACCGACGAAGGCGTGGTCGGAGGCGCTCCGGACCGCCCAGGACCCGAGGCCGTGGCGTGCACGACCGCCGATCTTGCGCTGCACCATGTCCACGCTCGAGCTCCGCGCCACGTGCCGACCCGTGGGCAGGTGCTGCCACGTGCGGGCGTCCGAGAAGAGCGCGTGCACGTCGTCGATGTCGGCCGGGGTCAGCGGGGTGAGCAGGAGGCGATCCGTTCGGATCTCCTGCGAGGGGGTCAGGAGCTGGTGGACCATGCACCGATCATGCCGCCGACCCCCGACATCCGTGTGAACACCACGCGACGTTTGCGGAAGCCCGCAGATGGTGAGCAGGAATGGTCGAGTGGCTCGAAGCAACCCGACCATTTCTGCTCACGAAGCGGAACGACCGGCGCTCAGTCGAGCAGGAGCGCGGGCTCCTCGAGCACCGAGGCGACGTCGTGCACGAAGCGGGACGCCACGTCACCGTCGACGACGCGGTGGTCGAACGACGCACCGATGGTGGTCACCATGCGCGAGCGGACCTCGCCGTCGACGACCCACGGCTTCGGCTTGATCGTGCCCATGGCGACGATCGCGACCTCTCCCGGGTTGAGGATCGGGGTCCCCGTGTCCATGCCGAACACACCGATGTTCGTGATCGACACCGTGCCGTTCGCCATCTGCTTCGGCGTGGTCTTGCCGTCGCGGGCGGTCAGGGTGAGTTCCTCGAGCGCCTGCGCCAGCTCGAGCAGCGACATGTCCTGCGCGTCCTTGATGTTCGGCACGATGAGCCCGCGCGGGGTCGCCGCGGCGATGCCGAGGTTCACGAAGTGGTGGACGATGATCTCGCGGTCGGTCCAGGTCGAGTTCACCGAGCGGTTCCGGCGGACGGCCCAGATGACGGCCTTCGCGACGATGAGCAGCGGCGAGACCTTGACGCCGGCGAACGTCGGCGAGGCCTTGAGGCGCTTGACGAACTCCATCGTGTGGGTCGCGTCGACGTCGACGAACAGCGACACGTGCGGTGCCGTGAACGCGGACGTGGTCATCGCGGTGGCGATGGCCTTACGGACGCCCTTGACCGGGATCGTCTCGCTGCGGACCTCGCCCCACTCGGGCGTCTCGATGTTCCGGAAGACGCTGGCCTGCTTCGCGTGCCGGATGACGTCGTCGCGGGTGACCTCGCCGGCCAGACCGGTCGCGACGATCTCGGTCAGTTCGACGCCGAGGTCCTTCGCGAGCTTCCGGATCGGCGGCTTCGCCAGCACGTTGGTCGCGGTGCTCTGCTTGTGCGCGGAGCCCGTGCCGAGCGCGCTGATCGCCTCGGCGGTGCTCTCCTCGCCCGGGTCGACGGAGGCTTCCGCCGCCGCGGCGGTGTCCACACTGGAGGCGCGGCTCGCCTCGGCCGCGAGCGCTGCGGCCCGGCGGGCGCCCGGCTTGCGACGGGAGGGCGACGAGGTCGCTGAGCCGTAGCCGACGAGGACGGCACCGGAGGACTCGTCCGTGCCCTGGACGGAGGCGTCGACCGCGACCGGCTGGACCGGCGCCGCCGGCGCGGCGGCAGGGGCAGGTGCTGCCGGTACGGGGGCAGCGGCGCGTGCCGGCACCGCCGCGGGAGCGGGCGGGGTCTGCGCGACCGGAGCCGACGGGGCGGCAGGGGCCGGCGGGGTGGACGCGACCACGGGCGAGACCGGGGCGGTCTGGGCGACGGGCGCCGCGCCTCCAGGCTGCTCGACAGGCTGTTCCGCAGGCGGCGTGAGGGCCGCACCGGAGGCGACCGACGCGTCCGAGTCGACGCGGATGATCGGCTTGCCGACCTCGACCGTGTCGCCCTCGGACACGAGCAGGCCCGTGACGGTGCCGGCGAACGGGGACGGCAGCTCGACGAGCGACTTCGCGGTCTCGATCTCGACGAGCACCTGGTCGACGGCGATCTCGTCCCCGATCGCGACGCGCCACTGCACGATCTCGGCCTCGGTGAGGCCTTCACCCACGTCGGGCAGGGGGAATTCGGCGGCGGCCACTACGGCTCCTTCGCGGATCTGGTCGTGCTCGGTCGGACGGGTCAGTAGGCGAGGGCGCGGTCGACGGCCTCGAGGATGCGGTCGGCATCCGGCAGGTGCAGGTGTTCGAGCTTCGAGACCGGGAACGGCACGTCGAAGCCGGAGACCCGCAGCGGCGGTGCCTGCATCGTGTAGAACGCCCGCTCGGCGACGGTCGCGGCGATCTCGCTGCCGACGCTGACGAAGCCGGAGGCCTCTTGCGCGATGACCAGGCGACCGGTCTTGCGGACGGAGGCGAGCAGCGGCTCCCAGTCGATCGGCGAGATCGAGCGGAGGTCGATGACCTCGCAGCTGGTGCCCTCGGCCTCGGCGATGTCCGCCGCCTGCATCAGGGTGGCGACCATCGCGCCGTGCCCGACCAGGGTGACCTCGGTGCCGGTGCGGGCGACGCGGGTCGTGTGCATCGGGACGTGGCCGTCGACGAGGTCCACCTGGCCCTTGGGCCAGTAGCGGGACTTCGGCTCGAGGAAGATCACCGGGTCCTTCGACGCGATGGCCTCCTGGATCATCCAGTAGGCGTCGTTCGGAGTGCTCGGGCTGACGACCCGCAGACCCGGGGTGTGCGCGAAGTACGCCTCGGGGGACTCCTGGTGGTGCTCCACGGCGCCGATGTGGCCGCCGTAGGGGATGCGGATGACGACGGGCAGCGACATGTGTGCCGGCAGGCGGTTCGCCATCTTCGCGAGCTGCGAGGTGATCTGGTCGAAGCCGGGCCACACGAAGCCGTCGAACTGGATCTCGACGACCGGGCGGTAGCCGCGCAGGGCGAGGCCGATCGCGGTGCCGATGATGCCGGCCTCGGCGAGCGGGGTGTCCCGCACGCGCTCGGCGCCGAAGCGGTCCTGCAGGCCCTCGGTGATGCGGAAGACGCCGCCCAGCTGGCCGATGTCCTCGCCCATCAGCAGGACCTTGTCGTCCGCTTCCATGGCCGCGGCGAGCCCGGCGTTGAGGGCCTTGGCCATCGGCAGGGTCGGGGTGGGGTCGCTCGGGACCTCACCGGCGCCCGGGTGGGAGCGCAGGGTGTAGTCGAAGAGCTGCTCGGTGGTGCTCATGCGTGGGCGCCCCCTTCGAAGCCGGCCTCGTACTGGGCGAGCCAGGCCTTCTGCTCGGTGATCCGCGGGTGCGGTTCGCGGTACACGTTGTCGAACATGACGTCGACGGACGGTGCGGTCAGGGCGACGGTGCGGCGTCGGACGTCGGCGGCGATGTCCTCGCCCTCTTCGTCGAACGCGGCGAACTGCTCGTCCGTCGCACCCTTCGAGCGCAGGTACGCCTCGGACCGGACGATCGGGTCGCGCAGGACCCACTCCTCGAGCTCGCCGTCGGCGCGGTACCGGCTCGGGTCGTCGGAGCTCGTGTGCGCACCGATGCGGTAGGTGTCGGCCTCGATGAAGGCCGGGCCCTGGCCGCTGCGGGCGTGCTCGGTCGCGACGACCGAGGCCGTGTAGGAGGCGAGGATGTCGTTGCCGTCGATCAGGACGCTCGGGATCCCGAAGCCGCGCGGGCGGTCGACGAGCGGCGTCGGGGACTGCACCGACACCGGCACCGAGATGGCCCAGTGGTTGTTCTGCAGGAAGAAGACCACCGGCGCCTTGGTCGACGCGGAGAACACGAAGGCCTCGTTGACGTCGCCCTGGCTGGTGGCGCCGTCGCCGAAGTAGACGATCGAGCAGGCGTCGCGGTCCGGGTCGCCCGTGCCGACGCCGCCGTCGAGCTTCTGGCCGAGCGCATACCCGGTGGCGTGCAGGGTCTGCGAGCCGATCACCAGGGTGGAGATGTGCGTGTTGCCGCGCTGGTCCGGGTCCCACCCGCCGTGGGTCTGCCCGCGGTACATCGCGATGATCTCCATCGGCTCGACGCCGCGGTGCATCGTGACGGCGTGCTCGCGGTAGGACGGGAACACGTGGTCCTGGGCGCGCAGGGCGAAGGCCGAGCCGGTCTGTGCCGCTTCCTGCCCGTGGCTGGGCACCCACAGGCCGAGCTGGCCGGTGCGCTGGAGGTTGTGGCCGGCGTGGTCGAACCGACGGGTGAGCACCATGCGGCGGTGCATCGCCAGCAGGGTCTCGTCGGGGATCGCCCGCGCGGCGGCGGCGAACTCGGCGTTCTCGTCGGTCTCCACGAACCGACCCTCGGGGTCGAGGAGCCGGACGGTGGTCGTCGCGGGAGCCGCGGCGCGGAATGACATGCGGGCCAGCGTAGCGCCAGGCACTAGTCGGCCACCTGGAGGTCCCCCACAAGTGAGCGGGCTGTTTGGAGGAGCGTTTCCACAGCTTCGTGCTCGCCGATCGAGATGCGGATGCCCTCTGGCGGGAAGGCCCGGACGATGATGCCGGCGTCCTCGAACGCGGCCGCCGCGGTCGCCGTCCGCTCGCCCGTCGGCAGCCAGAGGAAGTTGCCCTGGGCGTCCGGGACGTCCCAGCCCTGGGCCCGGAGCTCGACGACGATCCGGTCGCGCAGGGTGGCGATCTCGGTCACGCGTCCGAGCAGTTCGGCCTCGCGTTCCAGGCTGGCGAGCGCCGCCGCCTGGCCCTGGGCGGTCACGGACAGCGGGATGGCGCAGGCCCGGACGGCGTCGAGCACGTAGTCCGGACCGAGCGCGTAGCCCACCCGGAGCCCCGCGAGCCCGTACGCCTTCGAGAAGGTACGGAGGACCACGAGGTTGGGGTGCGCGGCGAGCAGCGGGTGGCCGTGCACGGCGGCTTCGTCGGTCACGAACTCGGCGTATGCCTCGTCGAGCACGACCAGCACCGACTGCGGCACCGCGGCCATGAACGCGTCGAACTCCGCGGCGGTCACGATCGGCCCCGTCGGGTTGTTCGGCGAGCAGACGAGCACCATGCGGGTGCGCTCGGTGACGGCCGCGGCCATCGCGTCGAGGTCGTGCCCGCCGTCGGCGCGGTTCGGCACCTGCACGCTGGTGGCGCCGGCGACCGTGACGACGCCCGGGTACGCCTCGAACGAGCGCCACGCGTAGACGATCTCGTCGCCGGGGCCCGAGGTCGCGCGGGCGAGTTCGTGCAGGATCGCGACACTGCCCGGGGCGACGTGCACCTGCTCGGCGGTCAGCCCGAAGCGGTTGGCCAGCACGGCGCGCAGGGCGAGGGCGGTGGCGTCGGGGTAGCGGTTGTACGAGGTCTGGGCCTGCACGGCCTCGACGACCCCGGGAAGCGGCGGGAACGGGTTCTCGTTGCTCGACAGCTTGAAGGCGGAGTCGGACGCCTGTCGCCCCTGCTTGTACGCGGGGAGGACGGCCACCTCGGGCCGGATGTGCACACGCTGCTCGCTCACCGGTCCAGGCTACCGGCAGGCCCACGGCACCCACGAGGGGAACGAGGGCATCATGGGCGCATGCGATTCCTCGTCCGCCTCGTCGTCAACGCCCTCGCGCTCTGGCTCACCACGCTCATCGTCAGCGGCGTCTCCGTGACGCCGTTCGGTGACGGCGGGACCACTGCGACCGTCCTCACCTTCCTGCTCGTGGCGTTCGTGTTCGGTCTCGTGAACGCGGTGATCGGCACGCTCATCCGGATCGTGGCGTTCCCGCTCTACATCCTCACGCTCGGGCTCATCTCGTTCGTCGTGAACGCGATCCTGCTGCTCATCGTCGCGGGCATCTCGGAGGCGTTCGGCTTCGGGCTCGAGGTCGACTCCTTCGGCTGGGGCATCGTCGGTGCCTTCGTGCTCGCGGTCTTCGCCTGGCTGATCGGGCTCTTCGCCCGCCCGGTGCTCAACCGCCAGCGGGCGTGACCCCGGCGGACCTCGCGGAGGACCCCGCCCTGCGTCATGATGTGCTCATGACCCAGGACGTCGACGCCCCGTTCCGCGTCTCGTTCGTCTGCAGCGGCAACATCTGCCGCTCCCCCATGGCCGGTGTCGTCTTCGCGCAGATCGCCGCGGACGCCGGTCTCGCCGACCGGTTCCAGGTGGAGTCGGCCGGTACCGGTGACTGGCACGTCGGCGAACCCGCCGACGAGCGCACGATCGCAGCGCTGGCGGCGCGCGGATACGATGGCAGCAGGCATCGCGCCCGTCAGTTCGACCCGGACCGGTTCCCGGACCTCGACCTGGTGGTCGCACTCGACCGCTCCCACGAGCGCATCCTGCGTTCGTGGGCCCCGACCATGGACGACTCCGCCAAGGTGACGCTCCTGTTGCGGTACGACGCCGCCTGGCCCCAGCAGGCCGACGTGCCGGACCCGTACTACGCGGACCGGCACGAGTTCGACCGAGTGCTCTCGACCGTCGAACGGGCCTGCCGGGCGCTCTTCCACCAGCTCGAGCCGGCAGTCCGTCAGGGAGCCCCATGACCCCCCTTCCCCCGCAGCCGATCAGCCCGCTCGACGGGCGCTACTACCCGATCGTGCACACGGTGGGCGAGCACCTCTCCGAGGCCGGCCTCAACCGCGCGCGCATCGTGGTCGAGGTCGAGTGGCTCATCTTCCTGACCGACCACGCGATGTTCACCACCTCGCCGCTCAGCGTCGACGACAAGGCAGCACTGCGCCGGATCGTCGATACCTTCGGCCAGGACCAGATCGCGGAGCTCGCCGAGATCGAGGCGACGACCCGCCACGACGTCAAGGCCGTCGAGTACTTCGTGCGCCGCCGGCTGTCCGAGCTCGGCCTCGACGCGATCGCCGAACTCACCCACTTCGCCGCCACCAGCGAGGACGTCAACAACCTGTCCTACGCACTCACCGTGCGGGACACCGTCGACCAGGTCTGGCTGCCCGGCTTCCGTGCCGTGCTCGAGAAGCTCCGGATGCTCGCCGTCGAGCTGAAGAGCGTGCCGATGCTCTCGCACACCCACGGTCAGCCGGCCACCCCGACGACGCTCGGCAAGGAGCTCGCGGTCGTCGTCTACCGGCTCGAGCGCGTGCTCGCCCAGATCGAGGGCAGCGAGTACCTCGGCAAGTTCTCCGGCGCGACCGGCACCTTCTCGGCACACCTCGCCGCCGACCCCGAGGCCGACTGGCCCGCGCTGTCCCGCGAGTTCGTCGAGGGCCTCGGCCTGACGTGGAACCCGCTCACCACGCAGATCGAGTCGCACGACTGGCAGGCCGAGCTCTACGACCGGGTGCGTCACGCCAACCGGATCCTGCACAACCTGGCCACCGACGTGTGGACCTACATCTCGATGGGGTACTTCACGCAGATCCCCGTGGCGGGTGCCACCGGGTCGTCGACGATGCCGCACAAGATCAACCCGATCAAGTTCGAGAACGCCGAGGCGAACCTCGAGATCTCGTCGGCGCTCTTCTCGACGCTGTCCGAGACCCTCGTGACGAGCCGACTGCAGCGCGACCTGACCGACTCCACCACGCAGCGGAACATCGGCGTCGCGTTCGGGCACTCGCTGCTCGCGCTCGACAACCTGCGCCGCGGACTGGGCGAGATCGCCGTGAACGAGGCCAAGCTCGCCGACGACCTCGACCACAACTGGGAGGTCCTCGCCGAGGCGATCCAGACGGTCATCCGTGCCGAGGTCACCGCCGGGCAGTCGAACATCGAGGACCCCTACGCGATGCTCAAGGAGCTCACGCGCGGCAAGCGGGTGAGCCAGCAGGACCTCATCGTCTTCGTGAACCGTCTGGACATCTCCGACGGCGCGAAGGCCCGGTTGACCAACCTGACGCCGGCGACCTACACGGGCCTGGCGGACGAGCTGGTCGACCACCTCGACGTCTGAGCACGACGGACCGGCGGCCGGACGGTCGTCGGTCCGTCATCGGATCCGCGTCCGGGGGGTGCGGAATCCTGAGCGGTTCGATAGGTTCGTATCGCTGAGTACATCTCAGCACGGGGGCGTCGCAGTGGATGCACCCTGTCCACTGACCGGATGGATCTCCACACCGTGCTTCGTTCTCGCATCACCGCGGCCGCCGTCGGCGCCACCGTGCTCGGCGTCTCCGCCGCCCTCGTCCCGACGGTCTCGACCGCCCTGGTGACGAGCACCGCTGCTTCGGCCATCGTCACCTGGACCGACTCGGCCGACGACTTCACCGCCGCGCCGACCGGCACCTTCCCGCTGACCGACCAGTGGTACTGGGCGTCCGTGACCGACCTGGACGGTGGCGGTTCGATCACCGACCACGCCACGCTGGACGAGGACGGCCTGTCCGTCTCCGAGGGCGAGGCCGTCGGCCTGGTCCGCGGCCTGAACAAGCCCGTGCCCGCGAGCAGCGTCCCCGCCCTCGCCGCCGGCATCAGCATGACGACCACCGGCGCGACGAGCTTCGGTCTCGCGGTCCAGGAGGGCGGCGACACCAGCGCGCAGACCGTGGTCTTCGCCACGGACGCGCCCGAGACCGGTGACGGCGTCGGCATCTCCGACGGCACCAGCAACTGGATCGACCCCGCGACCGGCGAGGTCGAGTCGACGACGGAGCTCACGGCCGACCTCGAGGCCGCCGACGCGCAGGTCGTCGGGTACGTCGTCTACGTCGGCATCGACGTCGCCGCCGACACCACGGCCCCGCCGACGCCCGAGCCGACCGAGACGCCCGCTCCGACCGACGAGCCCACCCCGGCCCCGACCGTCGACGGCACCCCGGCACCGAGCGCGCTGCCCAGCAGCGAGCTGAAGAGCCTCGCCGCCCCGCTCGAGGCGAACGGTCAGTCGCTCGCCGCCGACGCCAGCGGTTCGATCTCCGCGCTCCGCATCGACGACACCACGACGTACTTCACGCCGCAGCCCACCGCGGCAGCGAAGCTGCTCACCCCCACGGCGACCCTGACCGAGGCGACCACCACCGGTGTCCGCATCCAGGGCTCGGGCTTCGCCCCGAACGAGCTCGTCGGCGCCGGCGTCGGCACCGGCGCACAGGGCACCGAGATCCCCGGGGTCGCGTTCCGCGCCGACGCCGAGGGCAACGTCTCCGGCACCATCGTCCTGCCGGCCGACTTCGTGAACATCGCCGGCGCGTACAGCGTCGGTCTCGTCGGCGCCTCGTCGGCGCAGGCCGCACAGGCCGAGCTCACCGTCACGGCCGACCCGGCCGCTGCCGGTGACCCGGGCACGGCACCGGTCGCCGTCCCGGTGCCCGGAACGGCGAACTTCACGGGCTGATCTTGCCGATCCTCCCGACCGAGCCACGGCGGCGTGCGACTGTGATCGCCGCCGCCGTGGCCGTCGTCTGTGCGGGGGCCGTCGCGTTCGTCGCGCTCGGTCCCCTGTCAGCCGCGCCCGCCCCGACACCGACGCGGTCCGTCGCGGCACCGACGCCGACCCCCACGACGACACCGAAGCCGACCCGGTCGGCAGCACCCGTCGACGCGGTCGACGCCCCGGCCAGCACCACCGTCGCCGCCGTCACCGGCGCGTCCGTCCCGGTCAGCGCGAGCGCGGGCGGCACGGCGACACAGACCCTCGAGAACCCGCAGGCGTCCGGTGCCCCGCTCGTCTTCCGGGTCGTCGACCAGCAGGACGGCTGGGCGGAGGTGCAGCTCGCACAGCGCCCGAACGGCAGCACCGGCTGGGTGCCGACCAGCGCCGTCAGCCTGACCGAGGACCCGTACGCGATCGTCGTCACCCGCTCGACGAAGACGCTCGACCTGTACAAGGACGGCAAGGTCGTCGACAGCTACCCCGTCGCCACCGGCACCGGCGGCACACCGTCGCCGACCGGCCGGTTCGCGCTGACCGAGCTGCTCGCACCGACCAACGAGGGCTACGGCCCGTACGCGTACGGCACGACGGCGTTCTCGGACGTGCTCAACTCGTTCGGTGGTGGCCCCGGCCAGATCGGGCTGCACGGCACGGAGGACACGTCGAGCATCGGCACCGCCGCCTCGCACGGCTGCATCCGCATGCACAACGCCGACATCACGGCGCTGGCGGAGCGCCTGCCGCTCGGCACGCCGTTCCAGGTGCGCTGACAGGCGGCCTGGAGGCACGGCGCGCGCCCGGCAGTGGGCGCCACCGTCTCAGGTGGTGACGTCCAGGGCGACGGCGACCAGCGCCTCCAGGACGGTGCGCACCACGGGACGGACGGCACGGTCCGGGCGGACCAGTGCCTCGATGCGGCGTCCGGCACGGACGTCGGCGAGTTCCGCCAGGTGGAAGCGTCCGGCGGCCCGCGTGCCCGACGTGTACCGCGGGACGAGTGCGATGCCGTGGCCGCCCGCCACCAGGTTCTCGATGACCGGCAGGTGGATCGTGCGGAACGCGACACTCGGCGGGGTGTCCGTCGCCGCGGCCATCGCGTGCAGCACCCGGTCGATCGGGTAGCCCTCCGGCACGCCGATCCAGCGTTCCCCGACGACCTCGTCGATGCCCACGCGTGCGCGGCCGGCCAGGGCGTGCCCGGGCGGCAGGGCCACGTCGAGGGGTTCGCGGAGCAGCGGCACGGTGTCGACCGATCCCTGGTCCGCCGGGCGGACGCCGTCGGACCGGTGCCCGACGACCACGTCGTGGTCGGCCGCGAGCGGTGCGAACTCCCCCTCGCTGACGTCCACGTCGACCAGGGTCAGCGCGATGCCCGGGTGCGCCTGCATCCGGGTGAGCACACCGGGCAGCAGCAGTTCCGCTGCCGACGGGAAGATCGCCAGCGACACCGGTCCGGTCGTGCCACCGAGGTGCTCCTGCCAGGCGGCGTCCACCCGCGCGATGGCGGTCGCGACCCCGGACGCCAGGCCCGCGAGCACTTCGCCGTGCGGGGTCAGCCGGACCCCGCGCCCGACGCGTTCGACCAGCGGGACGCCGACCTGCCGCTGCAGCGTCTGCAGCTGCTGGGAGACGGCGCTCGGTGTGCGGTGGGTGGCCTCGGCGACGGCCGTGACGCTGCCGCGCTCGGCGAGCTCCCGCAGGACCGCCAGCAGCTGCACGTCGAAGTCAACCATGCAGGGACCCTACATCGTGGTTCACGAAGGTTTCGATGGACCTACAAGGTGCGTGCCGGGACCATGAGGAGCATGACCACCCGAGACCGCCTCCTCGCCGTCGTCGTCGCCGTGGTCTGGGGCCTGAACTTCCCCGCGACGGCACTCGCGCTCGAGCACTTCCCGCCGTTCCTGCTCGCCGCGCTGCGGTTCACGATCCTGGCGGTCCCGACGCTGCTGTTCGTGCCGCGGCCGCGGATCCCGTTCGGGCGGCTGCTGCTCGTCGGTCTCGGACTCGGCGTGCTGCAGTTCTCGTTCCTGTACCTCAGCATGGCGTCCGGCATGCCGTCGGGGCTGGCCTCGCTCGTGCTGCAGGCCTCCGCGCCGTTCACGGTGGTGCTGGCCGGGGTGTTCCTGCGCGAGCGGCTGACCGGCCGGCAGGTCGTCGGGGTCACCGTCGCCGTGGCCGCCCTCGCCGCGATCGCCCTGCACCGCTCCCAGACCGCCGCGCTGCTGCCCGTCGTGCTCGCGTTGTGCGGTGCGCTCGGGTGGGCGATCGGCAACGTCGCGACACGACGGGCGGGGGCCGCGAACCCGCTGCACCTGACCCTGTGGTGGTCCGTCGTGCCGCCGGTCCCGATGGTCGTGCTGTCGCTCGTGGTCGAGGGCCCGGACCGCATCGGCACCGCACTCGGTTCGGCGTTCACGTCGGCCGCGCTGCCCGCCGACCTCGGCCTGCTCTACATCGTGGTCGTCGCGACCCTGGTGGGGTACGGCATCTGGTCACGGCTGCTGGCGGCCTACCCCTCGAGCACGGTCGCGCCGTTCTCGATGCTCGTGCCCGTGGTCGGGGTGCTTGCATCATGGGTGGCCTTCGGCGAGGTGCCCGACCTGGTCGAGGTGCTCGCCGGCGCGGTCGTCGTGGCCGCCGTGCTGTGGTCGTCGCGTCCGGCGCGGGACCGCGGGCCGCGACCGGCCCCCGTCGACGAGGTCGCACGACGCGCCGCTGCCGTGTCGCCGAGGTCGCACGACGTGCCGCACGGACCGCTCGCGAGCGGCAGTCCGCGCGACCTCGACCCGGCGCTCAGCCCCGGTGCTGGCGACGCTCCGCGATGATCCCGGCGAGCGCCCCGCGCAGGTGCGGGTACCGGAACTCGTAGCCGGCCTGGGTCAACCGGGTCGGCACGACCCACCGGCTCTTCAGCACGAGTTCGGTCTCGGTGCGGATCGCGAACGACCCGAGCTCGAGCATCCACCGCCAGGTCGGCACCCCGAACCGGCGCCCGACGGCGTCGCGGAGGGTCGCCATCACGGTGCGGTTGTCGGACGGGTTCGGGCTCGAGATGTTCACCGGCCCCTCGATCTCCGGGTGGTCGCGGAGGAACCGGATCGACCCGAGGACGTCGGCGATGTGCACCCAGCTGAAGCGCTGCCGACCGTGCGTGGGCCGGTGGTGGTGGTACGTGCCGGCGCGGAGCCGGGAGCGCGTCGGTACCCACGGCCCGTCGTACTGCGGCCCGCCGAGGCCGGCCTGCGCGAGCCGCAGCAGCGGCAGCAGGGCGCTGCCGTCGCCGAACACGATCGCCATCCGGAGCGCCACACGGCGGGTGCCGGGCAGGTCGGCGCCGAAGAAGGCGTCCTCCCACGCGCGGGCGACGGAGACCGAGAACCCCTCGCCGATCTCCCCCGTCGCTTCGTCCTGCGGTCGGTCGTCGGCGTGCCGGTAGATCGTCGCGGTCGAGGCGTTCATCCACAGCGGCGTCGGGTGCTCGGACGTCCGGATGGCCTCGGCGAGCTCGAGCGTGGTGTCCACCCGCGAGCGCATGATCTCCGCACGGTTGCGTCGGCCGTAGCGGCAGTTGACGCTCTTGCCCGCCATGTTCACGACCATCGCGGCGCCGTCGACGAGTTCCCGGATGCGCATGGTGTTGCCCCACACGGCGTCGCCGGTCCGGCCGATGGTGACGACCCGGTACCCCTCTTCCGTGAAGGCGTCCCGCAGGTACCGCCCCACGAAGCCGCTCGCTCCCGCGATCACGACGCGGCCCTTCTGGTCGCTCATCTCATCCCCGTTCTGTGTCCGGCGCGATCTCGTACCGGAACGCCCCCTCGTACCGGTACAGCGTGCCGAGCACCGGCGCCGTGAGCACCAGGGACACGCGCTGCAGGTCGGCTTCGTCATCGAATCGTTCTGTGAGCGTCACACGCGGGCTCAGGGCGGCCGGGAGGCGCAGATCGCGTCCCAGCGCTCGGAACGTCACGCGCGTGGAGACCAGGCGCAGGGCGCCCGCGTCGGGACCGTCCGCGTCGACCTGCGCCCGGAGCCGGGCGCTGACGCGCCCGTGGCGACCCAGGTGGTCGACCAGGCCGTCGGGTTCGGCGGTGATGGCGTCCACCATCGTGCGGCTCTCGGAGCGGAACCGGAAGGTGCGGTGCGCGCGGACGGCGACCCGGGCCTCCAGGCTGACCCCTGACCCGCGGCGGACGCGAGCCGGCCGGTTCTCGACCGTGAACGGGACGTCCCGCTCCCAGACCGGGAACATGACGGAGTCGCGGGCGAACAGCGCGAGCACCGGCCAGAGCCACCGACGTGGGGTGCCGACGACGTCGAAGACACCCTCGCCGCGGCCGACGTGCCCGGGCGGGACGGGGCCGAAGTACGTGCGGAGTCGCGGGTGCAGCCGGGCCAGCACGTCCGGCGGTGTGGACAGCTCGTAGGGCGACCGGCTCACGGTTCGATCCTGGCATGTCGTCAGTGCGGATCCCTACGATGTCGCACATGGGACACGACCACGGGCACGGCGTCGGGCACGCCTCGGAGCGCGCCCTGCTCATCGCGTTCTGCATCTCGGCGGGCATCCTGCTCGCCGAGGTCGTGGGCGCCGTGGTCACGGGTTCGCTCGCGCTGCTCGTCGATGCCGGGCACATGGTCGTCGACACCGGCGGACTCGGCATCGGGCTCGTCGCGACGCGGCTCGCCCGCCGGTCCCCGACCGCGCAGCGCACCTGGGGCTTCCAGCGGGCCGAGGTCCTCGGGGCCACCGCACAGGCCGCGATCCTGCTCGCCGTCGGGGTCTACGTGATCATCTCGGCGGTGCAGCGGCTGTTCGTGCCGGAGGAGATCCACTCCGGGCCGCTGCTCGTCTTCGGCATCGTCGGACTCGTCGGCAACCTGGTGGCCTACGCGGTGCTGCTGCGGGCGTCGGGTGAGGGGTTCACCTCGCGCGCCGCCCGGCTCGAGGTCCTCAACGACACCCTCGGCTCGGTCGCCGTCATCATCGCCGCGGTCGTGCTCATGCTGACCGGGTGGGAGCGGGCGGACTCCGTCGCCGCGATCCTGATCGGCCTGCTCATCCTGCCGCGGGCGATCCGGCTGCTGCGCGAGACCGCGAACGTGCTGCTCGAGTCGACGCCGCCGGGGCTCGACCTCGACGACGTGCGTGGTCACATCCTCGAGCTCGACCACGTCATCGCGGTGCACGACCTGCACGCGACGCTCGTGGCGACCGGGGTGCCGAACCTGACCGCGCACGTGGTCGTCGACGACCACTGCTTCTCGACGGCGCACGCCCCGGCGATCCTCGACGAGCTGCAGCGGTGCGTGGCGGAGCACTTCGACGTGCCGGTGGAGCACTCGACGTTCCAGTTGGAGCCGGTGTCGCACCGGCGGCACGAGTACGAGGTGCACGCGTAGGGTCCGCGCTCGGGCGTGCGGGCGTCGGTCGGGGGCGCTCCGGCTTCGCGACGATCCACCAGGTGATCGACGCGTGGTCTGTCGCAGAACGGGTGTCCGCGGGTGCCGCGTCAGCAGTCGTCGGTACGCGTGGGGTAGGCCGTGATCACCCGGTCGGTGGTGGCCGAGACGATCACCTTGACCCAGGGCTCGTCGTCGGGGCGTGAACCGTCGTCGAACCGGACGGGTGCGGCGTAGCAGACCTTGCCGTCGCCGGCGTCGAGCGGGAACCCGGGGCGCGGGTCCTCGAGCGCCGTCTGCACCGCGGTGAGCATGGCGTCGTCCCAGTCGCGCGAGCCGTGCCCGGTGACGACGTCCTGCCAGTCGGCGGTGTGCCGCACCCGGATGTGCTCGTACCCCTGGGCAGCGGTGCCGCACTGCAGGGTGACGCGGCCCAGGGCCTCGGTCTCGTACTGCGCGACGGCCGCCTGGGTCGTGGTGTCGCACCGGCCGAGCGCGGTGCTGCCGGGCATGTCCGGCCCGGTGCGGGTGATCGTGACGGTGCCGTCACCGGCGGCGGTCGGCGCGTCGCTCGGCGTCCGTGAGGCCGAGCCGGCACCGATGGTGGGGTCGTCCGCGCCCTGCCGTGCCGTCAGGAACAACCCGCCGGCGAGGAGACCGGCGGCCACCACGGCCGCGACGCCGGTGATCACGGGACGGTTGCGGTTCCGGGGCACGCGCCCAGTATGCCGGGAGTTCGACCGCACGACGGAACCAGGCTCCGGACACGGCACCGCGCGATCGCGTGGTGCGGTGTCCGGAACCTGGTTCCGGGCGGACGGGAGGCCCGCCACACGTCAGGCGCGCGCGGCCAGCCGGGTGCCGGCGACGACGGCCAGGACGGCGACGAGCACCACGTACCCGATCAGGACGGGGAGCGTCGGGATCACCAGCAGCGCTGCCCCGACGGCCACGACCGGCACGGTGAGCCCGGCGTAGGCGATGAGGAACGTGGCGGCGAGCACGCCGCCCCGGCGCTCCGGGCCGACCAGTGCTGCGGCGCTGCCGATCGCGGCGCGGAACAGCAGGCCGACGCCGGCTCCCGCGACGACCCCGCCGCCGATGAACCCGGCGACCTGCAGCAGGACCGCGGCGACGGCGAGGACGACCAGTCCGACGACCAGGAGCACCATGCCGAGCCGGATCTGTGCACGCTGCGACAGTCGGGCGAAGACGATCTGCGACAGCGCGCTCGCGGCGAAGACCCCGAAGGTCGTGGCACCGGCGGCCAGGCGGTCGGTGACGTGGAACGTGGTGCCGAGGAAGCTCGGCGCGACCGAGGTGAAGAGGCCCTGCACGGCGAGCGCGGCGAACGCTGCTGCGCCGGCTGCCCAGAACGCCGCACCCTGCCCCTCCGGCGCCTGCATGCGCTGCGGGCGGTAGGCCACGGGCTGCTCGGGACGGTCGACCGTCTCCGGTGCGGCCAGCACGAGCACGAACGCGGCGGCCAGCGCGATCACGAACACCACGTACGGGACCATGAGCGGCTGCCCGACGAACTCGGCGAGCGCTCCGCCGACCAGGGCGCCGAGCGACAGCCCCCCGAGGTTCACGGCTCCGGCGGCGACGCTCGCGCCCTTCGCGGAGTCGCTCGACCCGGTGGCACGGACCCGGAGCTCACCGAGGTGTGCCGTCGCGGTCGCCGTCAGCGTCCCGACGCCGAGGCCGGTCACGAGCCGGGCGACGATGAGGCCGGTGACGTCGTTCCAGAGCAGGAACAGCACGGCGGCGACGAGTTCGAGGGCGATCGACACCAGGATGAGCGGGCGCCGCCCGTGCACGTCGCTGAGGTGTCCCGCCAGGTACAGCGACCCGACGACCCCGACCCCGTACGCCGCGAAGATCACCGTCGTGGTGAAGGTCGGGAAGCCGTCGCGGGCCTGGTAGATGACGTAGAGGGGTGCGGGGACGGTCGCGAAGGCCATCACCGCGAGGAACGCGAAGGCGACGATCCAGAAGCCGAAACCGTGGCGCCGACGGGTGTGGACACGGCGTCCGCGCGGGGCGACGACACGGTCGCTCGCGGATGCGGGAGCGGCGGTGGTGGCGGGGACGGTACCCGTCGGGGTGTCGGTGACGGTTGACATGCTCCGATGATCGTGCTCGCGGTGCATCGAGTCCAACGGATGCGCTTGATGTGCACGATCGATCTGTTCGATACTCGGACGATGGAGACCCGACTGCTCGAACAGTTCGTCACCGTCGCGGCCGAGGGCAGCATCACCCGGGCAGCGGAACGGCTCTGGGCCGCGCAGTCCACGGTGTCCGCGGGCATCGCCTCGCTCGAGCGCAGCTTCGGGGTGCGGCTCTTCGATCGCACCGGACGACAGCTCGTGCTGACCCCCGCCGGCGAGGACCTGCTCCCCCACGCCCGCGCGGTGCTCGAGTCACTCGACCGGATGCGCGACCTGGCCACCGCCGACGACGCCGACCTGCGGGGCCGGGTGCGGCTCGGCATCTTCACGAGCATGGACATCGTCGACCTGACGGGCGTGCTGCAGCGGTTCCGGCGGCAGCACCCGCTCGTCGCCGTGGAGCTGATGACCTCGCCGTCGGGGACGACCGGCCTCGTGCAGGACCTCGTCGCCGGGCGGCTCGACATCGCCTACACGGGTCTGCCCACCGTGCCCGCCGGCGTCGTCGTGGAGCCGCTGCGGGAGATGCCGTTCCGGGTGTTCACCGCGGCGGACCACCCGCTCGCCGGCCGGTCGTCGGTGTCGCTCGCCGAACTCGCCGATGAACCCTTCGTCGACACCGCGCACGGGTTCGGCAACCGGATCATCCTCGACGGGGCACTCGAGCGGCTCGGCATCCGTCGGCGCATCGTCGCGGAGATGAACGACATGCCCGCAGTGATCCGGTTCGCCTCGGCCGGGCTCGGCGTCGGGGTCGTGCCGGACTCGGGGGTGCGGTACGACGGGGCGGTGCTCGACCTGGAGGACGAGGTCGACCCGCTCCGCATCGGCCTGGCGGTCCGGACGTCCCCGGAGCCGAGCCGCGCGGTCCGGACGCTTGCGCGTGACATCGTGGCGGCGCGGGTCGGGTGACGCGGTCGCGCTCGCTGTGCTTCGTGAGCAGGAACGGTCGGGTCGCGGTGCGCGAGGCGACCGTTCCTGCTCACGATCTGACCACCGACGGACTGGAGGCACGGGTCGGGTCCGCCACGTGCCTCCGGGCCGTCAGTCCCCCCAGATCTCCCCGACCACGGCGTCCAGCAGCCCGTTCGTCGGGAAGTTCGCCTGCCGGATCACGATGAAGGTGTCGTCGCGCAGGAAGAAGGTGGAGACCTGGTCCACCGGGGCAGCCTCGGCCGGGACGGACGACTGGCACACCCGCCCGCCGTCGCGGTCCTCGCACTCCAGCGGACTGGTGGCGAGCACGTCCGCGGCCCCGGGCCCGGCCGTCCCGACAGTCATGGTGAGCCCACTGACGTCGGCTCGGGGATCGGCCCACGTGCAGATGATCTTCGACTCGCCGTTCGCCCAGGTGACGTCCTCACCATCGCCGCCGGCCGTCCCGTCCTTCGCCTTCGATATCTCGGTCAGCGGAGTCTCCCCGAAGAGCCGGGTGTAGTCCTCTGCCGGGACCATGTCGCGGCACGTCGCCGGGATTGTCGCCGCGGCGGGGGTCGGTGTCGACGTCGGGGTGGGCTTCGGCACCGGGGCACCCGTGATCGGGGCGGAGCTCGGCATCGTGGAGGACGGCGCGGGCTCGGGCTGCTGGGTCTGGGTGGGAGCGGCGACCGGGTCGGCGTTCTGCTGCGACAGGGTCAGGGCGACCGCACCGGTCGCGGTGCCGACGGCGAGCAGCGCAACGACACCGATGACGATCCCGGACCGGCCCCGACGACGCTTCGGGAGCGGGGTGGCACGTTCGAGGACGTTCTGCTTCATCGAGACGAGCATGCGCTGCAGGTCGTCTCCCTGCGGAGGCTCAGTGTTCATCGTGCATCACCACCTTCTTGAGTCGTCGACGGTTGCGGGACACCCGCTGGGTGACCGCGCCGACCGTGAGTCCGAGGAGTTCGGCGGCCTCGGCGTACGAGTGCCCCTCGAGCAGGCAGAGCTCGCAGATGCGGCGGTCGAGGTCCGGGAGCGCGGCGATCTCGGCGCGGACCCAGCGCAGGGTCTCGCGGGCCTCGTCGTGGTCGGCGGGCGAGGCGAGGTGCTCCGGGAGCTCGTCCGTGCGGCGCCGGGCCTGCTTGCGGCCGGTGTTGAAGGCGTGGTTGCGGCACACGACGAGCAGCCACGGCAGCACCGTGTCCGCCGGCAGCTCCAGGGTCGCGGCGCGCTGCCAGAGCGTCAGGAACGCGTCCTGCACGATCTCCTCGACGTCGGACCGGTCGTCGACGAGCGCCCAGGCGTAGCGGGTGAGGGTGGCGGCGTACCGGTCGAACGCCCGGGCGAGCGCGCCGGTGTCCCCTTGTGCCATCGCACGGACGAGTCCTTCGTCCGTGTCGGTGCCGGTCGTCACGTCCACATCCCACCTCCTTCACTCAGAGGTGTCGGCAGGACCCGCGATCCTGACAGGACCGTGGCGGATTCGTGATCTCGGGCGTGTCCGCCCGGAGCCGTCAGCTGTCAGCTGTCAGACATCAGCGGTCAGTGGAAGTCGTCGCCGTCGCCCTCGCCCGGCGTCTTGTGCCCGCCGAGCATGTCGTTGTCGTCCTGCTCGCTCGACGAGGCGAGCTGCAGCATCGCGAGCACGACGACGACCACGATGAACGCGACGCCGAGGAAGATCACGGCCAGCTGCAGTTCCCGCGTCGAGAACAGCACGACGAGCCCGGTGAACACCGCGATGATCGCGGAGATCCCGAGGAGCTCGACCGGGCGCAGACGGTCACGACGGCTGGGGGTGGTCATGCGTGTGGTGCTCCGTCCGGGGCGACGGCCGGCGTGGCCGTGCCCCACTTGTGCGAGAGGCCGGCGATCACGTGGAAGACGGCCGTGATGGCGAGGTACGCGCCGAGCAGGCCGACGAGCACGATCGAGGCGTCGAGGGTGCCGGTGACACGCTCCACGCCACCGAGCTGCTGGGAGTAGTCCGGCGGCGTGACGAGGAAGGCGACCGCGAGCAGCAGCGTGAGACCGCCGACCGTGGTCCAGTCGCGAGCGAAGGGCGAGCGTCGCCGGGCACGGAGCCCCTGCGACAGCTCGAGGGCCCCGGTCAGCACCGCGAACGCGACGATGACCGTGATGAAGGCCGGCAGCCCGAACCCGTTGCACGCGAACGCGGCGACGGCGGCGAGCAGGGTGATGACGGCCTGCAGCAGGGTCGTGCGACGCGAACGGCCGTCGAGGGGCAGTCGGGAGATCCCGCCGAACAGGAGCACGAGGCCCTCGACCAGGGCGAAGCCGCCGAACAGCAGGAGACCGTAGCCCGCGGCGTGGTTGGTCGAGAAGGTGATCACCATCGCGACGACCGCTGCGGGGACCGCCCGGAGGATCGGGATCGGCCAGTACCGCGCGCGCTGGGTCGCGTCTTCCACGGTGGTGGCGTCGTCCACGGTGTCGGACACGAGACCTCTTTCGGGCATGCGGATCGTGGATCCGATCCTACCGCCGGTGGGGTGGACGCCCGACCGGAGCGGACTCGACCCCCTGTGGACGTCCACACCCGTGCACCGGGACGACACCGCCTCCGGGTGCCGTCCCGGCGGTGTCAGGGCTGCTGCGGGTCGTCGGACGGCGCGTTCCGGCGAGCACGACGTCGGGCGAGCCACCAGCACACGGATCCGGCGGCGGCGGCCAGGGCGGCGAGCGCCGCGGCGAGGCCGAGCCCTTCGGCGCTGGTGTAGGCGAGGGCTCCGACGGGGGCAGCCGCCCGACGGTCGGCTGCGGGGTCACCGGCTCCGCCGTCGTCGGCACCGGCGCCGTCACCGTCGTCACCACCGGAACCGTCACCACCGGCGTCCCCGTCGTCCGGAGCCGGCCCGGTCGTCGGCGCGGGGCTCGGCGCGGGCCCCTCGTCGTCCGGGCCCACGACGATCGCGACGCCGGTGGACGGGTCGCCGCCGTCCGCGTCGGTCGGCGAGGTCGCCGTCGCCACGTTCACCACGTCGGAGCCGTCCCCCTGGTACGCGGGGTCGAGCTCGGCGCGGATCCGGAAGTCCAGGGTCTCGCCCACCTCGAGCGACACGTCGGAGCTGCAGGTCACCCGCTGCCCCTCGGCCGTGCACCCGTCGTCGGAGCCCACGAACCGCATGGCCTGGGGCAGGTCGTCGACCGCCCCGACCTGCTGCGCCACGGACGGCCCCCGGTTCCGGGCCGTCACGAGGTACTCGACCTCGTCACCGGGCCGCACGGTCGACGGCGACACCGACTTGTCCGTCTCGACGTCGGCGGCGATCACGGGGGCAGTGACCGTGGTGGTCGCCCGCGAGGCGTTGTCGGCCTCGTTCGTGTCGGACAACGAGGTCGGCGGGGCGATGGTCGCAACGCTCTCCAGCGCTCCGGACGTGCCCTCGGCCACCCGGCCCTCGATCGTGACGACGGCGGAACCCCCTCGGGGCAACGACAGGTCGGTCGCGACGTCACCGGTGCCCGACCCGGTCGCGCAGGCGGAGCCGTCCGCGGCCGTGCAGGTCCAGGTGACGTCCTCGACGCCGTCGGGCACGTCGACCTGCAGCGGACTCGGGTCGGCGGCGTTCGGGCCGGGGTTCCGCGCCGTCACGGTGTAGCGGAGCGGTTCGCCCGCCGTCGCGGTCGCGGGCAGGTCGTGCTCGACGGACAGGTCCGCCGGCTTCCAGACCCGGAGCGCGTCGACCTCGTGCTTGTCGACGTGGCTGCCGGTGGCCCCGGCGAACCCGAGGCGCAGCGTGCTCGGCAGCGCGGCCTGCCCGTCGCCGTGCAGCGGGACCGAGTCGAGCACGGTGCGCATGGTCGAACCGACCTGCAGCCGGACGGAGACCGCGAGCCCGCCGTCGTCGTCGGGCAGCAGGGTGATCCGGACCGTCCGGGGCGTCGAACCGGCCGTCACGGTGCCACCAGGTGCCGCGGCACCGGCGACGTACCGGTAGCCCTCGGTCCCGTTGCCGGAGCCCCGGACCACCACGTGGTCGGGCTGTGCTCCGGGACCGGACCCGTTGATGCGTGACGAGAAGTTGCCGTAGTGGTCGATCGCGACGGCCGCGAAGCCCCCGGGGACGCCTGGCAGGTCACATTCGCGACCGCCGCCCTCGGTCGCTTCCTTCCGGCAGGCGTAGCCGAGCCCGGCGCCGAAGGACCCGACGCCCTGCGCCGCAGCGCCGTCGGCCAGGTACAGCAGCAGCCCGTCGGCCCCGGGGTCGTCCTTCTCGGTGTGCATCGCGTACGTGAACTCGATCTCGAGCCCGGTGTCCGACGGGAACGTGTCGTTCGTCGACCACGCTCCCGCCTGGTTCCGGACGTCGTCGGTCAGGCGCAGTCGACCGCCGGACACCGCGGCGTCACCGTGCAGGGCACCGCCGGACGCACTGGAGAACTGGTTGACGTACGGGAAGTCGAGGGCGGCCGCACTCGACCCGGACGGCAGGACCGCGGGTGCCGCGAGCACGCCGATCGCGGTCAGGGTGGCGCACGCCGCGGCGAGACGGCGGACGACCCGCGAGCGGAACGACCGCCGGTCGAGGGAAGGCGCTGGGGCAGGAGCGGGAGCTGGAGCATTGGGATCTGTCATGCCCCGATGCTCGCGACCGGGACGTCACCCCCGGGCGGCGGGGAGACGATCTGTGGAACGCCCCCACGGGCCTCCCGGCTGTGGAGGAAGAACGACGCGAGCGGACCGCTCAGGCCAGCCACACCGTCGTCTCACCCGGCAGCAGCCCCGGTGCGACCCCGTCGAGCGGCCCGGACGCGACGACGACGGTCCCGGCCGGCAGGGGCACCGGCGCGGTGCCGAAGTTCGTGACCGACCGCCAGCCGTCGTGCCGCGCGAACGCCACGACCTCGGAGCCGGACTCCAGCCACGTCAGCGCCTCCCCCTGCTGCAGCCGACGTCGTGCGGCCAGCGCCCGGCGGTACAGCGACAGGGTCGACCCGGGATCGCCGTCCTCGGCCTCGACCGAGGACTCCCCGAAGTCCTGCGGCTGCGGCAGGTGCGGTGCGACGTCCCCGAAGCCGAACGACGGCCCGGAGCGCGTCCACGGGATCGGCACGCGGCAGCCGTCCCGGCCCTTCACGGTGTGCCCGGTGCGGAGCCACTTCGGGTCCTGCAGCAGGTCGCGCGGGATCGCGGCGGCCTCGTGCAACCCGAGCTCCTCGCCCTGGTAGACGTACGACGACCCGGGCAGCGCCAGCATGAGCAACGTCGCCGCGCGTGCCCGACGGAGCCCCTGTGCACGGTCGAGCTCCGGCGAGGTGCCGTCGGTCATGAGCCAAGCGTCGGTGTCGGTGCCGTCCGGCAGGCCGTAGCGGGTGGGGTGCCGCACGACGTCGTGGTTCGAGAGCACCCAGGTGCTCGAGGCACCGGACTGCTCCGAGGCGGCCAGGTTCCGCTCGATGATCCGACGGAACGCATCGGGCTCGAACGGGGCCTCGAGCAGGTCGAAGTTGAAGGCCTGCCCGAGCTCCGTCGGCCGGGCGTACAGGACACGGCGGGGTGCCGGGGCCCAGGCCTCGGCGACCGCGGCACGGGGCGGGTCGTACTCGTCGAGCACCCGGCGCCAGGTGGCGAAGATCTCGTGCACCTCGTCGCGGTCGTACAGCGGGTCGGAGCCGTCGAGCGGCAGATCCTGCTCGTTCGACGGCCGGTACGGGGTCGACAGGTCCTTCGCCAGCCCGTGCGCGACGTCCACGCGGAAGCCGTCGACACCGCGGTCCGACCAGAAGCGCAGCGTGTCCTCGAAGTCGGCGCGGACCTCGGGGTTCGACCAGTCCAGGTCGGGCTGCTCGGGGGCGAACAGGTGCAGGTACCACTGCCCGTCCGGAACCCGGGTCCACGCGCTGCCGCCGAAGTTCGACACCCAGTCGCTCGGCGGCAGTTCCCCGGAGGCGCCAGAGCCCTCACGGAACACGTACCGCGCCCGCTCGGCCGACCCCGGAGAGGACGCCAGCGCAGCCCGGAACCACTCGTGCTGGTCCGAGGTGTGGTTCGGCACGATGTCGACGATGACCTTGAGGTCGTGCTCGTGGGCGGCCCGGACCAGGGCGTCCAGGTCGTCGAGGGACCCGAGCTTCGGGTCCACGGCGCGGTAGTCGGCGACGTCGTAGCCACCGTCGGCGAGCGGCGACGGGAAGAACGGGGAGAGCCACAGGGCATCGACGCCGAGCGACGCCAGGTACGGCACCCGGCTCGTGATGCCCGCGACGTCACCGAGCCCGTCGCCGTCCGTGTCGGCGAAGCTGCGCGGGTAGACCTGGTAGACGACGGCATCGCGCCACCAGGTCGGATCGGTGGTTCGTGGCGTGCTGGCCGGGGTCCGAAGCGTGGTCACGTCGCCACCGTACCCAGGGTGCTGGGAATAGCGCCCCCTACGATCGCATTGGTTGTCGCTGACACCTTTCCGTCCAGCAACAGCATCCCGCAACAGAAGGAGCTCCATGACGAACGTCCTCGTCCTCGTCGGCAGCCTGCGCGCCGACTCCATCAACCGCAAGCTCGCCGAGGCCGCCGCGCACCACGCGCCGGAGGGCATCGAGCTGCACACCTTCGACGGCATCGTCGACCTGCCGTTCTACAACGAGGACATCGACGGCGACACCCCGCCCGCCGCGGCCGTCGCCTTCCGCGACGCCGTCGCCACCGCGGACGCCGTCCTGCTGATCACCCCCGAGTACAACGGCACCATCCCCGCCGTCCTGAAGAACGCGCTCGACTGGGGTTCGCGTCCGTTCGGCGCCTCGCCGCTGTCCGGCAAGCCCCTCGCCGTGATCGGCTCGGCGTTCGGCCAGTACGGCGGCGTCTGGGCCCACGACGACGCCCGCAAGGCCGCCGGCATCGCCGGCGCGAAGGTCCTGGAGGACGTCAAGGTCGCCATCCCGCAGTCGGTCGTCCGCTTCGCGGAGACCCACCCGCGCGAGGACGCCGAGGTCACGACGCTCGTGCAGGGCGCGCTCACCGCGCTCGCCGAGGCCGCAGCCGGCACGGACGAGCAGGCAGCCGCGTAACGCGACGAACCGCCGGACAGGAGGCCCGTGGCGACCCCGCCACGGGCCTCCTGTCCGTCCGGTGCGGACGCATCGGACGGTGCGGACGCATCGGACGGTGCGGACGCATAGGTCGCCGCAGAACCCGGGAGTTCGCTCGACGGCCGAGATACGAGACGGGCTACCCTGAACGCCATGTCCACGCAGGAGATCACCGAGGCGTCCGGGTACTGGTTCCCGGACGACGACGCGACCCAACGCGGGGTCGCGGTGCTGAACGCCCTGCGCCGGTACCGATCCGCTGAGACGGCCATGCGCCGCCGGACCCGTGACTCGATGGGCATGGGCGAGACCGACCTGCTCGCCGTGCGCTTCCTGCTGCAGGCGCAGCGCTCCGGCACCGCCGTGAGCCCGAAGGACCTCGCCGCGTACCTCAAGATCTCGTCGGCCTCGACGACCATCCTCATCGACCGCCTGGTCAAGTCGAACCACGTCCGCCGGGACCCGCACCCCACCGACCGCCGGGCCCTCGTCATCACGCCGACGACCGAGACCGACGACGAGGTCCGCGCCACCCTCGGCGTGATGCACCGCCGGATGATGTCGATCGCCGAGGGGCTCCCCGCGTCCGAGGCGCGGATCGTCGCCGGCTTCCTGGAGCAGATGCGCGACGCCGTCGACCAGGTCGACCCCGCGCCGTCGCACTGAGCAGCCCTGCACCGGACGACCTCGGGGGACGCTGCCTCCGAGCGCACTGAGAGCGCGCACTGCGGCACCGCGTAGACCGGAACGGTCACACCGACGCGAAAGGAGCCACAACCATGCACGCTTCGGACAAGATGGCCAAGAACCTCCAGGCGGTCCTCGTGGACCTCATCGACCTGCACCTGCAGGGCAAGCAGGCCCACTGGAACATCCTCGGCACCAACTTCCGCGACCTCCACCTGCAGCTCGACGAGATCGTCGACGCGGCCCGTGAGTTCGCCGACGACACCGCCGAGCGCATGCGCGCGCTGTACCTCGTGCCGGACGGCCGCTCGGCGACCGTCTCCGCGGGCAGCCACCTCGACGCGTTCCCCTCGGGCGAGATCACCACGCACGACGCGATCGACCAGGTCACGCTCCGGCTGTACCAGGCGACCGGCACCATGCGCGACGTCCACGACGAGGTCGACGAAGAAGACCCGACGACCGCGGACCTGCTCCACGGCTTCATCGAGCGCCTCGAGCAGCTCGCGTGGATGGTCTCCGCCGAGAACCGCGCACCCAGCACCCCGCTGGCATCCGCGACCACGCCCGCCGTCGCCGACGCGTCGGCACACGCGTAGGGGCCCGGGTGGACCTCGGTATCCAGGGCAAGACCGCACTCGTCTTCGGCGGCGACTCCGGCATCGGCTGGAACACGGCGCGCATCCTCCTGGCAGAGGGTGCGACCGTGGTCGTCACCGACATCGACCAGAGCCGTCTGGACACCAGTGCGGACCAGCTCGAGGCGCCGCTCGGCAAGCTGCACGCCTTCGCCGCCGACGTCCGGAGCGCCGAGAGCCTCGCCGCCCTGCACGGCAAGGTGCGCGAAGCCGTCGGCGAGATCGACATCCTGGTGCAGTCCTCGGGCGTCACCGGCGCCCAGGGCATGTTCCACGAGATCGACGAGGCCGGCTGGGCGGAGACGATCGACATCGACCTGATGGGGCCGGTGCGGATCACCCGCGAGTTCATCGGTGACCTGCGACAGGGCGGCTGGGGACGCATCGTCTACCTGGTGTCCGAGGACGCCTCGCAGCCGTACGACGACGAGCTGCCCTACTGCGCCGCCAAGGCCGGGGTGCTCTCGTTCGCGAAGGGACTGTCGCGCTCCTACGCCTCCGAGGGCCTGCTGGTGAACACGGTCTCCCCCGCGTTCATCCACACGCCGATGACCGACGCGATGATGGACAAGCGGGCCAAGCAGCGCGGGACCTCGTTCGACGAGGCCATCGGCAGCTTCCTCGAAGAGGAGCGGCCGTACATGGAGCTCAAGCGCCGCGGCGAGCCGGAAGAGGTCGCGAACGTCGTGGCCTTCCTGTGCTCCGACCTCGCCAGCTTCGTGAACGGCGCCAACTACCGGGTCGACTCCGGCTCGGTCGCCACGATCTGATCGTGGCACCACAGCACCGCCAGGAGGCGTCATGACCGACTTCCGCTACCTCATCGTCGGCGGCGGGATGGTCGCCGACGCCGCTGCCCGTGGCATCCGCGAGCTCGACACCGACGGGTCGATCGGCATCCTCAGCGAGGACGTCGACCGGCCCTACGCCCGGCCCGCGCTCTCGAAGAAGCTCTGGACCGACCCGGACTTCAGCTGGGACGACAAGGTCGACCTGCACACCGAGGAGACCGGGGCGCAGTTCGTCCTGGGAACCGCGGTCACCGCGATCGACCGTGCCGCGAAGACCGTCACGACGGCCGACGGCGCGACCCACGGCTACGAGCGGCTCCTGCTCGCGACCGGCGGGAAGCCACGCGGGCTGCCGGGGCTGTCCCCGTCGGCACGCGTGCTCGACTACCGCAGCGCGTCGGACTACCGCCGGCTGCGTGAACTCGCGGACGCCGGAGCACACGTCGCCGTCGTGGGCGGCGGGTACATCGGTCAGGAGATCACGGCGGGCATCGTGCAGAACGGCGCACGCGTCACGCTGGTCGACCCGGACGAGGTCGTCGGCGGACGGATGTTCCCGGAGGACCTGGCACGGGCGTTCCAGCAGCGCTTCGTCGACCACGGCGTCGAGCTCCGCACCGGCCGCCGGGTGTCCGAGGGCACCGAGACGGCCGACGGCGTGCGGCTGACGCTCGACGACGGCTCCGTGGTCGAGGCCGACGCGGTCGTCGCCGGACTCGGCATCGAACCCGCGACGCAGCTCGCCGCCGACGCCGGCCTCACCGTCCGCGACGGCATCGTGGTGACCTCGACGCTGCTCACCGACGACGACTCCGTGTTCGCCGCCGGTGACGTCGCCGAGTACCCGGACCGGATCCTCGGCACCCGCCGGGTGGAGCACGTCGACAACGCGCAGCAGCAGGGTCGGCAGGCCGGCCGCAACCTGGCCGACGCCGACGAGACCTACGACCACACGCCGATGTTCTACTCCGACGTCTTCGACATGGGGTACGAGGCCGTGGGGCAGGTCAGCTCCAAGCTCCGCACGGTCGAGGACTGGCAGGACCCCACCGTGACCGGCGTCGTCTACTACCTGGACGACGACGACACGGTCCGGGGTGTGCTGCTCTGGAACGTGTGGGACAAGACCGACGAGGCCCGCAAGGTGCTCGCTGAGGCGAACGCGCTGACGCCCGACATGCTGCCGGGCCGCATCACGCCCTGATCGCTCGCCCGTCGCTTTGGTCGCGACGGCCTGGAGGCCCGGTGCCCGTCCGTCGGACCGGCACCGGGCCTCCAGGCGGTCACCCGCAGATCGCGGCGGACGCTGCTTCGACAGTGCTGGCTACTTCGACCGTGCTCGCTACTTCGACTCCGGCGCGACTTCGTCGACGACCGCCCGGCGGTCCGCCGGGTCGACCGGCAGGTCGTCGCCGTCCGCCATCGCGACGGCGTGCGCGGACTTGGCCGCCTCGAGCGTCTCGTCGTCGTTCCGGGCCATCCCGAACAGCTCGATGAAGCGCGACTTGACCAGCAACCAGGCGTCCCCCGGGCTGAGCCGCGCCAGGTCCGACGACGTCGAGTGGTCGCGCACCCGCTGCAGCGACGACACGCCCCGGTCGGGGATCCGGTGGTCGACGTGCGCCACGGCGAGCCGCGCGACCGCGTCGGCCTGTGCGTGCATGACCGAGTGTGCGCCGTCGACGACCTCGCGGAGGACCGCGTACGGGAACACCCGCGCCAGCCGACGGACCCAGTCCCGCGGCACCATCGCGTCGTGCTCACCGCGGACGATCAGGGTGCGGGCCTGCACGTGGGCGGCGCGCTCCTCGATCGGGAACGCGATCATCCGCGGCAGGACCTTCCGGAACCAGTGCCACCCGCACAGTGCGTACGCCGTGATGCCGTGCCAGCGGACCGCGGCGGGCTCGTGCAGCGTCGACCGGAGGAACCGGAACGCCGACTGCCGCACCGTGCGTGCCGACGAGTCGACCACCGGGCTGATGAGCACGAGGTCGGAGATCCCCGGGCGGCGGGCGGCGACCTCGGTGACGACCTGCGTGCCCATCGAGTGCCCGACCAGGACCGGGTCCTGGAGCCCGAGGTCGTCGATGACCCGCTCGACCGCGTCGGCGTAGCGCTCGATCGAGACCTTGCCGCGGAACCGCGGGACCCCGGCGAAGCCCGGCAGGTCGAGCGCGTGCACCGGCCCGTTCTCGTTGAGGTGCGGGGCGAGCCGCTCGTAGTAGGTCGAGGCGATGCCGAGCCCCGCGACGAGCAGGAAGGCCCGCTCGCCCGGCTCACCGATCGAGCTCACCCGGACGTAGGTGCCGTCGACCGCGACCCGGTCCACCTGCACCGTGACGTCGGCGTCCTCGGCCTGGGCGAGCTCGCCGGCCGGGTCCGGCCGCGGTGCCTGGCGTTCGTCGTCCACGTGGGTCTCCTCCGGTCGGGCGGTCGCCCAGGATACCCGGCCGCCGTCCGCGCGGGCGGCGACGACGTGCTCAGCCGCTGAAGGTGTTCGCGGGGAACCCGTGCACCGTCGTCGGCACCGCGAAGACCGCCCCGGACCGGGGCGCCTGCTCCAGGTCCTGCTCGGTGAGGTTCTCGCGGGCCGTCCCGACGAAGAGCGTCGACATGTCCGGGCCGCCGAACGCCACCGACGTCGGGTTGGCGACGGGGAGCTCCACCGTCTCCAGGTGCGAGCCGTCCGGCCCGTAGCGCTCGACGCGGGACCCGCCGTAGATCGCGCTCCAGAAGCAGCCCTCGTCGTCGCGGACCATGCCGTCGTGCGCCTGACCGACGATGAACGGCTCGAGTTCGCCGAGCTCGCCGTCCGGGCCGTACGACCCCCGGAAGACCGTCGAGGCACTGGTGTCGGTGACGTACATCGTGCTGCCGTCCTCCGACCACTCCATGCCGTTCGTCACGCCGAAGCCGCCGCGGAGCACCCGGGTCGTGCCGTCGGCCTCGATCGAGTAGAGCGCTGCGTCTGGCTCGCCGGTCGTCACGTTCATGCTGCCGACCAGGAACCGGCCGAACGGGTCGCACTTGCCCTCGTTGAACCGGTTGCCCGAGGTGCTGTGGGTGACGCGGGTGATCTCACGCTCCACGGATCCCTGCTCGTCCGTCACCACGACGGTGTCGCCGAGGGCCGCGACGAACCCGCCGGAGGCCCGGGGCTGGAAGCTCGCCAGCGGGGGCGGCAGCGGCACGCTCGAGCGCACGGTGCCGTCGGCCTCAGCGGTGTTGAGGGTGCCGAGGGTGATGTCGGCCCACCGGAGCAGCTGTGCGGACGGGTCCCAGACGATGCTCTCGGCGAGGACCGCTCGGGCGTCGGCGAAGACGGTCGCGGGGCCGGTCGTGACGTTGGTGCTCATCGACCCCGTCTACCGCGGGGGCGGTCCGTGCTCGCTCAGGCGTGCGTGCGTCGGCGGCCAGCGCGGCAGCGCCGGCGGGTCAGAGGCGGGCGAACCGCGCGCGGAAGAAGCTGTAGACGCCGAAGGCCAGGAACCCGATGCCGATCGCGACGAGGACGAACACCCCACCGGGCATGCTCCGCACCGCGTCGAACGCGGCGTCGAGGCCGGTGGCCTGGTCGGGGTCGCTCTGCAGCCCCGCGACGGCGATGAGCACGCCCACGATGACCACGGCGACGCCCTTGCCGACGTACCCGACGACGCCGAGCACGGTGACCACGCGGTCGAGCTGACCCGACGGTCGCGTGATCTGCTTCCGGAACGACCGGCGGCAGCCGATCACCACGAGCCCGATGCCGACCGCGACCGCGATCGCCCCGGCCAGGACCAGCACGAACACTCCGCCCGGTGTCGCCAGGGTCTTCGCCGCGGCACTCTGCGACGAGCTGCTCGAGCTCGACCCGGCACCGAGCGCGTACGAGGCCGCCGAGTAGGCGATCACGCCGTAGACCACGGCCTTCGCGACGTCCTTCAGCCGGGCGAGCCAGCCCCGGGTGGTGTCGGAACGGCCGCCGACGATCGCCTCGACGACCAGGCGCACGGTGAGTGCGGCCGTGCCGACGGCGATCAGCCAGAGCAGGAACACCCCGCCGGGGACCGCGGCGATCTGCTGCAGCGCACCGGACTGGTCCGTCTCGCCGCCCGAGGACGCGTTGCCGATCCCGAGCAGGATCGCCAGGTACCCGATCAGCAGGTGGACGATGCCGCTGCCGACGAACCCGGCGCGTGCCGTGACCTCGAACCAGCGGCTGTCGGCCGCCCGCCGGACCTGTCGTCCGGTTTCCTTCGCTGCGTGCTCCGCCTTGTCGCTCATCACGCACCAGCGTGCCCGACGCGTGCCGTCCTGTCCGGGGCGCGCCGGGGCTGTGCGGTCCGCCGGTGGGCGCGTCTCAGTCGCCCTTCACGTTGACGACCTGCCGCAGGGTGTGCCGGATCGACACGAGGTCCTCGGCGTCCGCCATGACCTGGTCGATCGGCTTGTAGGCCGCCGGGATCTCGTCGAGGAACGCGTCGGTGTCGCGGTACTCGATGCCGGTCATCGCCTCGCGCAGCTGCTCGTGGGTGAAGGTCCGCCGGGCAGCGCTCCGCGAGAACAGCCGACCCGCACCGTGCGGGGACGACTCGAGCGATGGCTTGTTGCCGAGCCCCTCGACCACGTACGACGCGGTGCCCATCGACCCGGGGATCAGGCCGGGCTGACCGGCCTTCGCCTGGATCGCACCCTTGCGTGAGACCCACACGGACTTGCCCCAGTGCGTCTCACGCTGCGTGAAGTTGTGGTGGCAGTTGATCCGCTCGCGCTCGTCGACGGGCGTGCCGACGGCCTCGGACAGCTGCCGGACGACGCGGTCCATCATCTCCTCGCGGTTGAGCAGCGCGAAGTGCTGGGCCCACCGCAGCTCGGCGATGTACCGGTCGAACTCCGGCGTGTGCTCGACCAGGTACGCCAGGTCGGGGTCCGCCAGCTGGATCCACCACCGCTCCATCGCCTTCTTGGCGACCTTGATGTGGCGCTGCGCGATCTTGTTGCCGACGCCCCGCGACCCGGAGTGCAGGAAGAGCCAGACCCGGTCCTGCTCGTCGAGGGAGACCTCGATGAAGTGGTTGCCGGACCCGAGCGTGCCGAGCTGGTTCCGCCACCCGCCGTGCACGCCGTCCGGGTCGAACCCCGCGGTCTCGGCCATCGCCTCGAGCTCGGCGATCCGGGGTGCGGCGGTCGCCACGATCTTCCGGTTCGACGCACCGGCCGACAGCGGGATCGCGCGCTCGATCTGCTCGCGCAGGCCCTGCAGGTCGGCGGGCAGGTCGGTGGCGGTGAACTGCGTGCGGACCGCGATCATGCCGCAGCCGATGTCCACGCCGACGGCCGCCGGCATGATCGCGCCGAGGGTCGGGATGACGGACCCCACGGTGGCCCCGAGGCCGAGGTGTGCATCGGGCATGAGGGCCAGGTGCGGGAACACGAACGGCATGCGCGCGGTCGTGCGGGCCTGCTGCTCGGTGTTGTCCTCGAGCATCGAGGCCCAGCTCAGCAGCCGGTCGTTGATCTTCTTCATGGAGTCGTCTCGCTTTCGTGACGGTCGAGGTGACGGTCCGAGACGGTCGTACGCCGAGCCTCCTGGTCGTCGCCGGACGTGGCGGACGGAAGGAAGCGGTGCTGACGAACGCCCCGGGCCGGGTGGGCACGGGGCGTCGTGGGACGTCGCGTGCCTACGCGGGATAGCGGAGGGACCACTGCTGCTCGGGCAGCACGGCGGCCGCGGCGAGCTGGAGCTCGACGCGTTCCTCGTTGTGCTGCACGGCGCGCATGCGCGGTCCTTCCGGTGTGCCCGGGGCGGGCGGTCTGCCTGATCGGCAGGAGGACGACGCTAGTGCGACACGCCCGGGATGCGCAAGTCGCGTCAGCGTGTCGGCGGGTCCGCGTCGGTTCTCCACAGGCGGGAGGCCCGGCGTGCGTTCTCCACGAGGGGTACGTGCGCCTGATGGTCGCCGCCGGGGCCGGGGCAGGCTGGACGCATGACCGAGCGCACGCGAGACACCCCCGACGCGACCGAGAACGAGGAACGGACCAACGGGTACGTCCCGCTCCGTTCGTACGGTGCGATCGGCGACGGGCGGACGGTCGCCCTCATCGCGCTCGACGGCCGGATCGACTGGCTGCCGATCCCGTCGATGGACTCACCGCCGGTGTTCGCGAGCATCGTCGACGCCGAGCACGGCGGACACGTCGCCCTGCGGCCGGTGGACGACCAGGCGCAGGTGTCCCGCGCCTACCTGCCGGGGACGAACGTGCTCGTGACGACCTGGACGACCTCGTCCGGCACCGCCACCGTGACCGACGCCATGGTCACCGGAGTGGCCGGACGGCTGCCCTGGGCCGAGATCGGCCGCTGCGTGCAGGGGGTCGAAGGCTCCGTCGAGATGGAGTGGGCGGTCGTGCCCGGCACGATCCTGAACACCGCGGAACCGCGCCGACTCGACACCGCGAACGGCACGGTGATCGGCGTCGACGGCGTGACCATAGCGATCGTCGAGCAGGGCTTCGAACCGGTGCACGACGACGGGCCCCGGTTCTCGGGCCGGTTCTCGACGACCGAGGGCTCGAAGTCGATCCTGACCATCGTCGGCACGTACGACGAGCCGATCTTCCTGCCCGAGCCGGAGCGCACGCTCGAAGGGGTCGACCGCACGATCGAGAACTGGTCGACCTGGTCGAAGGAGTTCAGCTACGACGGCCCCTGGTCGGACGCCGTCCAGCGCAGCGCCCTCGCCCTGAAGCTCCTGATCTTCGCCCCCACCGGCGCCATCGCTGCGGCCCCGACGACGAGCCTGCCCGAGGACCGCACCGGCGGGAAGAACTGGGACTACCGGTTCGCCTGGGTGCGCGACCTGGCGTACACGGTGCACGCGCTCACCCGCTTCGGCCTGCGCGAGGAGACGCACGCCGCCGTGTCGTGGGTGATGCGCACGATCGCCGAGCACGACGAGACGATGCCGATCTTCTACGGACTCGACGGGTCGAAGAGCGACACCGTCGAGGAGCGCGACGTCCCGGGCTGGAACGGCATCGGACCGGTCACGATCGGCAACCGCGCCGGTGATCAGCTGCAGCTCGGGGTCTGGGGCGACGTGTTCGAGATCATGCGCCAGTACGTCCGAGCCGGCAACGTGCTCGACCGCAAGACGGCTTCGGTGCTGCAGGACCTGGCCGATGACGCATGTCACCGCTGGGTGGAGCCCGACTCGGGCATGTGGGAGCTGCAGGAGGCGCAGCACTACACGACGAGCAAGATCGGCTGCTGGCAGGCGCTCGACGCGGCGGTCGAGCTGCACGACGCGGGGATGATCGACGGCCCGCGCGAGAAGTGGATCGAGAACCGCGAGCTCATCGAGGACTGGGTCGCCGAGAACGGGTGGAACGAGGAACTCGGCCACTACGTCATGTACCCGGGCACCGACGCGCTCGACTGCTCGATCCTGCTGCACGCGATGTCGGCGTTCGACCGTGGACCGCGCATGGAGTCCACGATCCGGGCCATCGAGGAGCAGCTGCAGCACGGGCCGCTCGTGTACCGGTACTCCGGCATCCAGGACGAGGAGTCCCCCTTCGTGGCGTGCTCGTTCTGGCTCGCCGCCGCGCTCGCGTGCGTCGGACGCATCGACGACGCGAAGCAGCTGATGGACGACATGGTCGCGCAGGCGAACGACGTCGGCCTGTACAGCGAGATGCTCAGCGCCGTCGACGGGGACTTCATGGGCAACATCCCGCAGGGGCTGTCGCACCTGGCGCTCATCCAGGCCGCGCTGACCATCGAAGAAGTCTCAGAGAAGTCCTGACCGGGCTGGGCGGCCCGTCGGGGGCGCGGGGCATCATGGTCTGACGATGAACGACGTCGATGCACGGATGGACCGGCTCCGCAGGGCCGCCCGCTACCGCTACCAGCAGCTCGTCGACCAGGAGATCGAGCGGGGGTCGCTCGACCCAGACGAGGTGCGGTCGGAACGCGAGGAACGTCGGCTGCTCAAGGCTGCCGACGTCGCCGCGCATGCCCGGGCCCAGATCGAGGAGGCCGAGCGCCGTGGGGTCTTCGAGGGCAACCCGTACCACGGCAAACCACTGCCGGGCCTCGACGGGCAGCACGACCCGGACTGGTGGATCAAGTCGAAGATCGAGCGTGAGGACATCCGGGGCATCGCGCCGCCGGCCCTGGCGCTCCGGACCGAGGACGCCGAACTCGACGACGCCCTCGACGCCCTGTCGCTCGAGACCGACGTGCGCGACGTCCTGGTGGACTTCAACGCTCGGGTGAAGGAGGCCCGGCGGCAGCTGCTCGGCGGGCCGCCGGTCGTGACGCCGATGCGCGACGTCGAGGCCGAGGTGCTCGCCTGGCGGGAACGCCGCGAGGTGCGCATGGCTTCGGCCGCGCGGGCTGCGGAGCAGGCGCGGCTCGAGGCGAAGCCGCGGCGGTGGTGGCGGCGGCGCTGAGCGGTACCGCGGTGCGGTGCGGTGCGGTGGGGTCCGGGCGCGATTTCGCGCTGAGCGACAGTTCTCGCGGACGTGAGCCCGTGAGGTGTCGCCCAGCCCATGACGACGGCGGCCGCCGGCCCGGCGTCCGCACCTGACGGACGGGAGGCCCGGTGCCAGCTGGCACTGGGCCTCCCGTCCGTCTGTGCGCCCGTTCTTTCCCATCGCGCGCGCGGTGGTTCGCAAGAACGGGCGTACCTGGTCGAAAGAACCGACCAGGTACGCCCGATTCCACCAGGTACGCCCGGTTCCGCCACGTATGCCCGGTTCCGCCAGGTACGCCCGGTACCGCACGACGCACGAGCCGCAACGCAAGTCGGCCCGGACCGCGCTGCTGCGTGGTCCGGGCCGACTGTGGTGGTGCGGGGTGTTACTTGATCTGTGCGGTGATGGTGGCGGTGCCGACGAGGAGGCCGCGCTTGACGGCGTCGGTGCCGAAGGTCTTGTTCAGCAGGCCGGCGGCGTCTTCGGAGATGTGGACGGTGGTGCCGGTGAGGATGGCGTTGTCGCCCTCGAGCTGGAGGGGCTTGAGGGAGCCGCCGTGCAGCTCGAACAGGAACGCGTTGGCCGCGGCGACCTTGCCGTTGACGAGGACGTCGCCGTAGAGCTTGGACGAGCCCGGGTTCACGACGAAGTTCTCCAGCGTGACGGTGGTGTCCCCGGCCTTCAGGGTCAGCCCCGAGTCGTCGTGGTTCAGCAGGCCCTGCACGTACGGGCGGTAGTTGCCATCCGGCGACCAGTAGGTGACCGACCCGGCGGTGATCGGGAACGACACCGACCCGTCAGCCAGGGTCGCGTCGCCCGAGACGCCGGGGGTGAGCTTGAGGGCGGTGAGGGCGTCGGTGAAGCCGGAGTCGAGCTTCACGGCGGTGGAGCCACCGAGGACCTCGGGGACCGAGGCGACGGGTGCGGGGATCTTCGACTCGGACGACGAGGACACCGTGTGCACGTTCGGGGTCGCGGCCTGGGCGGAGGAGATCCCGAACGCGGCACCGCCGAGGACGAGGGCGCCGGTCGTGGCGAGGGTGATGGAGGTCTTGAGGCTCTTACGCATCGTGATCAGTCCTTTGCTCTAGAGGCGCTCCGGCCGGTGGCCGAATGTGCACTGTGCACATACTGAGTACCGGCCAACTGTGACCGGAGAGCGCCCTGGGCTTTTGCCCTGTGCAAGTCATTCGGCGCCCCCGCCCGAACGGTTTGGGACGAGTTTCCTGAGGTGCCGCAACCCGGTGTTTCGTACCGTGTACCCATGGCTCCAGCACACATCTCCACCACCGACCGGCTCCGGGCGGTCGACGCCTGGTGGCGCGCCGCGAACTACCTGACGGTCGGGCAGATCTACCTGCTGGACAACCCGCTGCTCAGCCGGCCGATCGAACCCGACGACGTCAAGCCGCGGCTGCTCGGCCACTGGGGCACCTCCCCCGCACTGAACCTCGTGTACGCGCACTGCAACGCGCTGATCACGGAGACCGGGCGCGAGTTCCTGTACATCTGCGGCCCGGGGCACGGCGGTCCGGCGATGAACGCGAACGCCTGGCTGGACGGCACGTGGAACGAGCTGTACCAGGACGTCGACCTGCAGCGGTTCTTCCGCCAGTTCTCGTTCCCCGGCGGCATCCCCTCCCACGCCGCCCCGGAGACCCCCGGCTCCATCAACGAGGGTGGTGAGCTCGGCTACTCGCTGTCGCACGCCTACGGTGCGGCGCTCGACAACCCGGACCTCGTCGTCGCGTGTGTGGTCGGTGACGGTGAGGCCGAGACCGGTCCGCTCGCCGGTTCGTGGCAGGCGCACACGTTCCTCGACCCGGTGTCCGACGGCGCCGTGCTGCCGATCCTCAACCTCAACGGCTGGAAGATCGCGAACCCGACCGTCCTGGCCCGCATCCCCGACGAGGACCTCACCGCGTACTTCCGCGGGCTCGGCTACGACCCGATCGTGGTCGACTCCCGCCGCGTCGACGACGACCCGTACGCGGTGCACGCCCTGTTCGACGGTGCCCTGAGACGCGCCCTCGCCGGCATCGACGACATCCAGGCTGCTGCCCGCGCCCAGGCCGCCCGTGCCGCCGCGGGCCAGCCCGCCGGTGCTGCCGACCTGCGTCCGCGCTGGCCGATGATCGTCCTGCGCACCCCGAAGGGCTGGACCGGCCCGAAGGAGGTCGACGGTGAGCAGGTCGAGGGGACCTTCCGCGCGCACCAGGTGCCGCTGCCCGCGGTGCGCGAGGACGACGGCCACCGCGCCCAGCTCGAGGAGTGGATGCGCTCGTACCGCCCCGAGGAGCTCTTCGACGAGGACGGCCACCCCGTCGGCATCATGACCACGATCCGTCCGACCGGCGACGAGCGGATGAGCGCCACCCCGCACGGCAACGGCGGTCGACTGCGGACCGCGCTCGACCGGCCGCCGCTCGAGCCGTACGCGGTCGAGGCCGGTTCCACGGCGTCGGCCACGGGCACGCTCGGCCCCTGGCTCGCCGCACTCATCGAGAAGAACGCCTCGACCTTCCGGCTGTTCGGCCCGGACGAGACGATCTCGAACAAGCTCGACGCGGTCTTCGACGTGACCTCGCGCGTCTGGCGGGCCCAGCGCGCCGCCGGCGACGAGCACCTCGCCGCACGCGGGCGGGTCACCGAGGTCCTGTCCGAGCACCTGCTCGAGGGGATGCTCGAGGGCTACGTGCTGTCCGGTCGGCACGGGATGCTCAACACCTACGAGGCGTTCGCCCACATCATCGACTCGATGGTCGGGCAGTACGCCAAGTGGCTGGAGTCCTCGACCGACATCGACTGGCGCGTGCCGGTGTCCAACCTGTCGCTCCTGCTCTCGTCGCACGTCTGGCGACAGGACCACAACGGGTTCTCCCACCAGGACCCCGGGTTCCTCGACGTCGTCGCGTCGAAGCAGCAGGACCTCGTCCGGATCAAGCTGCCGGCCGACGCCAACACGCTGCTCGCCGTCGCCGCGCACGCGATGGAGACCACGGACCGCATCGAGGTGATCGTCGCGGGCAAGCACCCGGAGCCGGTCTTCCTGTCCCTCGACGACGCGGTCGCGCACGCGCAGGCCGGACTCGGCGTGTGGGACTTCGCCGGCACGGAGCAGGCCGTCGGGAAGGTCGACGTCGTGCTCGCCTGCGCCGGTGACGTCCCCACGGTCGAGGCGATCGCCGCCACCGACATCATCCGGAAGCACGCTCCCGGCGTCGGGGTCCGCGTGCTCAACGTCGTCGACCTGCTGGCGCTCGGCGACCCGCGCAAGCACGAGCACCCGATCCCGGACGAGCAGTACGACGCGCTCTTCCTGCCCGGCACGCCCACGGTCTTCGCGTTCCACGGGTACCCCACCCTCGTGCACCAGCTGACGTACCGCCGGAACGGGCACGACGACCTGCACGTGCACGGGTTCCTCGAGCAGGGCACGACGACCTCACCGTTCGACATGCTCATGCGCAACGAGATGGACCGATTCGCCCTGGCCCACGACGCCCTGACGCGGGTGGACGCCGAGGCGCACGCCGATCTGCTCACGAAGCTGTCCGAGGCGCGTGACGCCGCGCGGACGTTCGCGTACACGAAGGGCGAGGACCACCCGTCCCTCGCGGGCTGGGAGTTCGCGGGCTGGCCGCAGGACGAGCCCGCCAGCGGCGGGACCGGCGGCGACCCGGGTGCGGGCGAGACCGAGGCGGCCGCGCCCGGCAACTGACGCACTCCTCCACAGGCCTGGAGGCCCGGAGCGCCCTCCACAGGACCGGTCACGCCCGCCGCGTGGCCGGTTCCGTGCTGTCAGGGTTCCGGCATGGACATCGGCTGGATCAGCGCGCTCGTGTCGGTCACGAGCGCGTCCGTCGCGCTGGGTGCGCTCGTCGCCTCGGTGCTCGACGGGCGCGCAGGACGGCGAAATGCAGAGTTCTCGGCGCACCGCGACCTGTGGTGGCAGCGTTGGTCGTGGGTCGCCGACCGGGCGACCTCGGACGACGAAGGACAGCGGACGGCCGCCGGTGTGATGTCGCTGCGCTGGTGACCCGCAGTTGGACGACCGCGGACGACCGCTGGGTCGGCCAGGCACTCGACGACCTGACCGCAGCGACGATCGAAGGAGCGAACGATGATCTCGAAGCTGAGTGACAAGGACTTCAAGCGCTGGCTCGACGGACGTGAAATGACGACGCCCGCACTGCTGGCGGACCCGCACTACGGGCCCATGATGCGGGCGAAGGGCGCCGAGGAAGAGCTCCGTCAGGCGCGCATCGAATGGCGCGAACGCCAGGAGCGCGCACGGGCGCGGAAGCTCAAGGACGAGGCGTCCTTCGGTGAGAGCTGAACCGATGCCCTGCGAGCCTGCCACGCTGGGACCGTGACCGAACTCGTCATCCCGGCCCCGAACCTCCCGACCGTGCCCACGACGACGGGCGCGCGTTTCCCCGTCCGCCGTGTGTTCTGCGTCGGCCGGAACTACGCCGCGCACGCCCGCGAGATGGGCCACGACCCGGACCGCGAGCCGCCGTTCTTCTTCACCAAGCCGGCAGACGCGGTCGTGGTCGACGGGGCCGACACCCCGTACCCACCGCTGACGCAGCAACTGGAGCACGAGGTCGAGCTCGTCGTCGCGATCGGCACCGGCGGCACGGACATCGCAGTCGCCGACGCCCTCGCACACGTCTGGGGGTACGCCGTCGGGATCGACCTCACCCGCCGCGACCTGCAGGCCGAGGCGAAGCGACTCGGGCGCCCGTGGGACACGGCCAAGGGCTTCGACGCCTCGGCACCGATCGGCGTGCTCACCCCGGCGGCCGAGGTCGACCCGACCAGCGGCGCGATCGAGCTGACGGTGGACGGGGGACTCCGGCAGTCGGGCGACCTGGCCGACCAGATCTGGTCGGTCGCCGAGACGATCGCGGCGCTGTCACGGTCCGTGGCGCTCGCGCCCGGCGACCTCGTGATGACCGGCACTCCTGACGGTGTCGGCGTGCTCGAACGCGGCGCCGTGCTCGTCGGCACGATCGCCGGCGTCGGCGAGGTCCGGACCCGGATCGTCTGAAGCACGTGTCGGCGATGTGTCGACGGGCTGGGAGCGTTCGCAGGCAGTACGGGTAAGTCTTGGGCATCGTCGCGGGTGGGGCCCGCGGCGGACACGGGGCGGCGCATCGCGACGGGGCGACGCGGACACCTCGGGACTGCCGGAGGTACGACCGTGCTGGAACACGACCTGCTCGCCACGTCCTGGACGTGGGCGGGCGACGAGAGCATCCGTGACCGCGTGCACGCCGTCGGCGCCGCCGGGTTCGCCGGCCTGTCGCTGTCCCTCGACGATCTGCACGAGGTCCGCGCGACGACGGGATTCGCCGAGCTGCGGCGCATGCTCGACGCCGCCGGCATCGTCTGGGTCCAGCTCGGACCACTCGACCGGTGGTGGACGTGCACGAGCCGCACCCAGGACGAAGACGCAGACCGCGGGGTCGTGCTCGAGGCCGCGGCGACGCTGAGCGCCTGGCAGGTGGTGGCGCGCGCCGACACCTCGTTGCCCGGAGCCTCCCCCGCGACGATGGCCGACGACTGGGTCGTGCTCGCCGACCAGGCCGAGGCGGTCGGAGCACAGCTCGTGCTCGAACCGGAACCGTGGTCGAACCTGCCCACGATCGAACGGGCCTCCCGCTTCGTGGCCGCTGCCGGACACCCCAACGGCGGCCTGCTCATCGACGCCATGCACGCGCTCCGCGGCGGTTCCACGCTCGCGTCGATCCGGCAGGGTGTCGCACCGGGGGTCCTCGCAGCCGTCGAGCTGAGCGACGGGCTGCTGCACACCCCGAGCGGGATGACCCTCGCCGAGGAGTCCCGGACGGCACGGTACCTGCCCGGTGCCGGAGCGTGGGACCTGCCCGGCTTCGTGCGGACCGTGCGCGAGCTCGGGTTCGACGAGCCGTGGGGCGTCGAGGTCCGGACCCCGGCGCACCGGGCGATGCCCGTCCGCGATGCGCTCCGGACGGCCGTGGCCGCCACCCGTGCGGTGCTCGACGCCGCCGACGCGTTCGGCGCGCCGGCCGCCCCGGCGATGCCCTCGACGCCCGCACCGACGTCCGCGGTGGACTTCGAGCCACCGCACACCGGCCGGCACGACCCGACGAACGGAGCCCGCCGGCGGGACGCCGACACAGGGACGCCCGCGTAGGTTGCTGGGCATGACCGATCAGGCAGCACACGACGACGACCTGCTCCGCCGTTCCCAGGAGTCCATCGACGAGGCCAAGGCCGCCGCGGCCGAGGTGGTCGAGCCGGAAGAGGACGAGCTCATCGAAGAGGACGCACCCGTGGCCGACCACGCGGTGCCCTCCGACGGCCCTGCACCCGCGGCCTGACCCCGTCCTGATCCGACAGGATCCCCCCGGGACAGACGAGATCGCCGGGCGACCATCGAGGTCGCCCGGCGATTCTTCTTGCCGCTCGTGTGACGATCCGGTCACTCGGCACGTCTCCCCAGTGGACCCACCGGTCGCGCTTCGGCGAGCCCGGTGCGGGGCCTCGTGGTCGGTCTCCCTGAACCGGCGGATCACGTGCCCCGGCGACGGTCCGTGCGCTCCCTGATCCAGCGTGCGGGCCGTCGGGTTTGTTCGCTCCTGTCGGTCGCGTCGGTCGGTCAGGCGCTCAGACCGCCCCGGTCACTCGTCGTCCTCGTCCGCGAGGAAGTCCGCGTACCGGACCTCGGTCTCCGTGGCGCCGCTGCCCGGTTCGACGGTCCGCTGCGACAGGTCGTCCCCCGTGATCGCGACGCGTTCTGCGGCCGTGTAGGGCGGCAGGTACTTGCTCGAGTTCATCATCGAAGCCCCCTTCGTCCCGGCGAACGTAACAGCCGATGGCCGATCGTGGCCAGCGGGGCCGATACTGTCCCCCGCCCGGGCACGGTACGGGGGACGGATGTTCGCCAGCGGCGGACCCCATGCGCACGCATGCGGAGCCGAGGCCGGAGCGCGGGTCAGGTCTCCCGCACGACGTCGTCCGGGTCCTTGTCCACGCGCCACCCACGCCACGACGGCTGGCGGAGCCGTCCGTCGCCGGTCCACTCGGCGAACTCGACCTCGCCGACGCGCTTCGGCGTGACCCAGTGCGCATCCCGAGCGTCAGGTCGTGGGACGTCGACGAACGGCGGGGTCTTCCGTTCCAGCGGTGCGAGGACACCGGCGATCTCGTCGAGGTTACGGTCACGGAACCCGGTGCCGACCTTGCCGACGTACTCCAGCCCGTCGGGGCCGGGCACCCCGAGCAACAGCGACCCGATCCCGCCGGCACGCCGACCGCTGCCCGGTTTCCAGCCGCCGACGACGACTTCCTGCGTGGCGTGGTGCTTGAGCTTCAGCCAGGCCTCGGACCGCCGGCCCTCGGCGTACTTCGACGACCGCTTCTTCGCGACGACGCCCTCGAGGCCCTGCTCGCGCGATGCGGCCAACACCGCGTCGAGGTCGCCCTGTACCGCCGGCGGCACGTCGATCGCACCGCCGGGGTCCACGACCGTCTCGAGTGCCTGCCGCCGGGCGTCGTAGCCGAGCCGCGTGAGCTCGTGCCCGTCCGCCTCGAGCACGTCGAACAGCAGGAACCGCACGGGCGTCGTCTCCTGCGCGCTCCGGACCTCGCGTGCCTTCGTCAGGCCCATGCGGTTCTGGAGCAGCTGGAACGAGGGTCGGCCACGATCGTCGACGGCCACGATCTCACCGTCGAACACGCCGTCCACGCCGGCCCGCTCGCCCAGTTCCTGCAGCTCGGGGTACTGGGCCGTCAGGTCGTTGTCGTTGCGGCTGCGCAGGGTCACCGACCCGTCGCGGACCGTCGCCAGCGCGCGCACCCCGTCCCACTTCATCTCGAAGGCCCAGTCGGCCGGGTCCAGCCGGGGCGCCCCCTTGGCCAGGGTCGCCTGCATCGTCCGGCGCTCCGACGGCGGGGTCTCGGCGTCCGCGGTCCCGCTGATCCGTCGCTGCCCGGCCCCGTGCGCATCGCCGTGGCCGCCCGACGGCCCATCCGACCGTCGCGCCACCGCCGGCCCGGCAGAGCCGCCGCCGTCCGCCAGCCGTTCGGGTTGCTCCTTCGTGCGGTGGATCAGCCAGTTCTTCTCGTCCCCGCCGCCACGGCCGCGGGTGTGCAACAGCGCGAGGCGACGAGCGCCGCCAGCCCGACCGTGCAGCGTGACGATGACCTCCTGCCCCTCGCGCCACTTCTCGAGCTCGTAGGTGCCGTCGTCCCAGATGGTGACCGTGCCGCCGCCGTACTCGTCCTTCGGGATCGTGCCCTCGAACGACCCGTACTCGAGCGGGTGGTCCTCGGTCTGCACGGCCAGGTGGTTCTTGCCCGGGTCGGTCGGCTCGCCCTTCGGCAGGGCCCAGCTCACCAGCACCCCGTCGTGCTCGAGCCGGAAGTCGTAGTGGTCGCGGGTGGCGTGGTGCTCCTGGATGACGAAGGTCGGTGTGCCGTCCTTCCGCACCGTGGGAGCGCCCTCGGGCACGGGCTCCGGCGTCTTCGAGGCGTCCCGCTTCGCCCGGTAGGCGGCGAGCCGGTCACGTGCGGGCTGCTCGGCATCGTTCGCCCGCTCGGTCCGGTCGCTGTCCCAGTGACCGTGGTCGTCGCGTCCGACGGCCAGCGAGGCGGAGGCGACCGGGTGCAGGAAGTCCCCACGGGCATCCAGGCGTTCGAGGACCTCGTCCAACGTGAGCTGCGCGAGCCCGCGTTCCTCGAGTTCCTTCCAGGTGCGGGGCGCCGCGACCGTCGGCCGCTCGCGGCCGCGCAGCGAGTACGGGGCGATGGTCGTCTTGTTGCCGTTGTTCTGCGACCAGTCGACGAAGACCTTGCCCTTCCGCTCGGCACGGCTCATCGACGACAGCACCAGGTCCGGCAGGTCCGTCTCGAGGGCCTTGGCCAGCTCGTGGGCGACGTCGGAGACCTGCGCGGTCGTCGCCTTGCCGTCGAGCGCCGCGTACAGGTGGATGCCCTTGGAACCGGACGTCACCGGGTACGGGTCGAGCCCCATGCCGTGCAGGATCTCGCGCGCGGCCACGGCGACCTCGACGCACTCGGGCAGCCCCACGCCGTCCCCCGGGTCGAGGTCGAGGACGAGCCGGTCCGGGTTCTGCTGCGCGCCGCGTGGGCCGAACCGCCACTGCGGGACGTGCAGTTCGAGCGCGGCCTGCTGCGCCATCCACACCAAGGTCGGCAGGTCGTCGACGATCGGGTACTCGTTGTCGTGTTCCGCGTGGTGGATGGTGTGGTGCCGCACCCAGTCGGGTGCCGAGTCGGGCAGGTTCTTCTCGAAGAAGACCTTGCCCTCGACACCGTTGGCCCAGCGCTTCCGGGTCACCGGGCGGTCCTTGACGTGCGGGATCATCCACGGCGCGACCCGCTCGTAGTACTCGATCACCCGACCCTTCGTGGTGCCGGTCTCGGGGTAGAGCACCTTGTCGGTGTTCGTGAGCGCGAGCCGCCGGTCCCCGACCAGGACGACGGTCTTGCGCGAGGCGGGACTCACAGCGCCACCCCGGTCGCTCCCGCCACCGTCAGGGTCGTGCCGGACGTGTACGACGACTCGGGCCCCGCCAGGTAGACGTAGGCGCTGCCGAGCTCGACGGGTTGGGCGGGACGGCCGAAGGGGGTGTCCTGGCCGTACGCCGCGATCTCGTCGCCCGGGTAGCTGATCGGCTGCAGGGGCGTCCACACCGGCCCGGGCACCACCGTGTTGGCCCGGATGCCCTTGCTGGCGAGCTGCCGCGCGAGCCCGTTCGTGTAGGTGATGATCGCGGCCTTCGTCGCGGCGTAGTCGATCATGCGGTCCTGGGGCTGGTGGGCGGACACCGAGCTGGTCGTGACGATCGAGCTGCCCGGCGCCATGTGCGGGACCGCAGCACGGACGAGCCAGAACAGCGAGTACAGGTTGACCTTCATCGTGCGGTCGAAGTCCTCGGTGCTCTGCACGGTGACGTCCTCGTGCACCTGCTGGTGGCCCGCGACCAGCACGAGCGCGTCCAGGCCGCCGAGCTCGCTGACGGCGTCCTGCACCAGGATGTCGCAGAAGGCCTCGTCCGTCAGGTCGCCGGGCAGCAGCACCGCCTTGCGCCCGAGGTCACCGATGACGTCGCGGACCTGTTCGAGGTCCTCGCGTTCCTCGGGCAGGGCGTTCAGGGCGACGTCGGCCCCTTCCTTCGCCATCGCGATCGCCGCGGCGCGCCCGATGCCGGAGTCCGCGCCCGTGACGAGCACCCGGTACCCGCGCATCCGCCCGGTGCCCAGGTAGCTCGTCTCGCCGTGGTCGGGGGCGGGGTCCATCGCACTCGCCAGCCCGGACCCCTGCTGGGTCTGCGCGGGGAACGGCGGACGGGGGAACTGGTCGCGCGGGTCCTGCTTGTCGAGCTGGCTCATGGGCCCATCGTGCTCGCGCCGGCCTCGCGGCGGTCCAGCGAACCGGACATCCGTGGAACGATCCCCCGGACGGCGGACCTGTGGAGGAACCGACGGCTCCGGGCACGCACGCGTGCGGGCGGGCATCATGTGCGCATGAGGTCGATCTGGAAGGGCTCCATCGCGTTCGGGCTCGTCAACGTGCCCATCAAGGTCTACGCGGCCACCGAGACGCACGACGTGTCCCTGCACCAGGTCCACGACGACGACAAGGGCCGCATCCGGTACAAGCGGGTGTGCGAGTTCGGCCACGAGGTCGAGTACGCGGACATCCAGCGTGCCTACGACGACGGTGACAAGACCGTGGTGCTCACCGCGGACGACTTCAAGCAGCTCCCCGAGGAGCAGTCGCACGAGGTCGAGGTGCTCGAGTTCGTGCCCGTCGACCAGGTCGACCCGATGATGTTCGAGAAGACCTACTACCTCGAGCCCGACTCGCGCTCGCCGAAGGCGTACGTGCTGCTGCGCGAGACCCTGGCGAAGACCGACCGCCTGGCGATCGTGCAGTTCACCCTGCGCCAGAAGACGCGGCTCGGGGTGCTCCGGGTGCACGACGAGGTCATCCTGCTGCAGGGGCTGCTCTGGGGCGACGAGGTCCGCGCCGCCGACTTCAAGACCCTCGACACGACGGTGAAGGTCAGCGCCAACGAGCTGAAGATGTCGTCCTCGCTCGTCGAGAGCATGTCCACCGACTTCGACCCCGACCGCTACACCGACTCCTACCAGGAGGAACTGCAGCAGCTGATCGACGCCAAGCTCGAGGCGGGCGACGACATCGACACCGAGAAGACCTTCGGCGCGCAGGACGACGAGGACGACGACGACGAGGGCGGTGACGTGCTCGACCTGATGGCCGCCCTGCGTGCGTCCGTCGACAAGAAGCGGACAGGAGGCTCGGGGTCGCGTTCGTCGTCGACCGCACGCTCGTCGTCGGGTTCCGCCTCGGGCACGTCCGGCTCGGGCACGTCCGGCTCCGGCAGGAAGGCGCCGGCGAAGAAGGCGCCCGCGAAGAAGGCTGCGGAGAGCACGGCCGAGAAGGCCCCCGCGAAGTCGGCACCGAAGAAGGCCCCGGTCAAGAAGGCTCCGGCGAAGAAGCCCGCCGCGAAGAAGCAGGCGAGCTGACCACTCCCGGGTCAGGCCGCGGTCGACCCGCCGCCCGCCAGGCGCTCGAGCGTGGTGAACACCTCGACGTACTGCTGGCGGAGCGCCGCCCACCCGGCGCCGGTGTCGATCGACTCCGGGTCCTCGACGGGCACCGCGTACCCGTACTGCGCCCGCGGGACCGGGTCGCCCGGCAACCGGAGCTCCTGGGTGAACGCACCGCTCGCGGCCTCGAAGGTCAGGGTGTGCGACGCGATGTTCCGACCCCAGTCCGCGGACGGCCACGACATGAACGCGACGTGCCGCATCCCCTCGGCGGGATCGGTCGCCGAGACGTAGCAGCCGTGGTGGTCCTCACCCGGGGACAGGATCGTGTACGTGCCGTTGTCCCGGTAGACGAGCAGGGCCTCGGCGAAGGGCTTCGGTGCGTACATCGCGGTGTAGCGCAGCGCGTGCACGAACTGCGGCCCGCCCAGCGGGACCGTCACGAGCGCGCTGCGGGCCGGCCCTTCGCTCGGTGGCGCCTCGCCCGGGGTCGACGCCGCTGCACCTGCCGGCAGGTGGGCGACGTAGAGCAGCTCGGCGTCCTCCGTGCCGGTGCTGCGGCCGTCGTGCACGATGCGCGGCTCCTCGACCAGGGCCTGCCCCGGCCCGACGACCCGAGTGGCCTCTTCGGTGACGTGCGTCAGCGCGCCGCGCACCACGAGACCCGTCTGGCGCGCGTCGTGCCGGTGCCAGCCGGTCGACGCACCCACCGGGAGCGTCAGCCGCCGCACCTCGTACGTGCCGCCGTCGGGCCCGTCGACGGTGGCGACGAGGGTGGTGGTGGGCTCGGGATCGGTCATCGGGGTCCTCTCGGTGGCGCGTTCGCCAGATGATCGTCTTGCACCCGCCTGGGACGGCGGTCGAAGGACGACGCGGATCCGTTCAGCCGACGCGCGAGGCACGTGTCACGAGCCGGAAACACGGGTCCGGGACACTGGTCGGATGACTCCACAAGAGCCTGGGAGCCTGCAGTCGTCATCCGAGACCGCAGGCCCGCCCGTCACCGTCTCCGTCACCCGCCTGGTCGAACCCGATCGCATCCCCGAGGTCACCCGCTGGGTGCAGTCCGGGGTGAACCTGGCGAACCGCTACCCCGGCTTCCTCGGCTCCGGGTGGGTGCGTTCCACCGCGCAGTCCCGCGAGTGGCACATGCTCTACCGGTTCGCCGACCACGACTCCCTGGCGACGTGGGAGAACTCCGACGACCGGCTGCGCTGGCTCGACCTGGGCCGTGACCTGGTGGTGGAGTCCCGCGTCGAGAAGCGCACCGGCATCGAGGGGTGGTTCGACGTCCCGCAGGACGCCCCGGCCTCGAGCGCTCCCCCGCGGTGGAAGCAGTCCGTGAGCATCTGGCTCGGCTTCTTCCCGGTCAACCTCGCGTTCACGTACCTGACGGCCTGGCTCGTCCCCGCGTTCGCGCACGTCGCGATCCTGCCCCGGGTGCTCATCACGACCGTCGTGCTCACGCCGATCATGACGTTCTGGGTGCTGCCGTTCGTGACGAAGCTGATCCGCCCGTGGCTGCTCGCTCCGCCGAGGTCCGAGCGGGCCTAGCCGACGACCCCGAGCGGCACGGGCCCGTCGTGGCCGAGGGCGTCCCATCCGATCTGCAGCATGTGCGGCCGGGCCTCCGGCGCGGAAGCCTCGGTCTCGTACGTCAGCGCGAGCATCACGATCGCACCGAACGCCCCGGAGACCCGTGCACGCCGGTCGAGCGGGGTGGCCGTGGCGTCGGCCATGTCGATGCCGAACACGTCGAGGAGCGTCGCTGCGACCGGTTCGAGCCGGACGCCGACGTCATCCCCGCGTCGCAGGGTGAAGGCCGCGAGCGCGAGCTCAGCCCACCCCGGCCGGACGAGAGCGAGGTCGGCGATGCCCGCGAGCGCCGCGGCGTCGCGGGGCTCCCCCACGGGGGCGGCGGTGGCAGCTGCCCGGATCGCCTCGGTCTGCGCGGTGCACTGCGCGAGCGCGGCCTCGACGAGCAGCTCCTTGCTCGTGAACCGGGCGAGGATGCCCGCCTTCGAGTAGCCGGCCTGGTCGGCGACGGCCTGCACGGCGGTGTCCTTGATGCCGCGTCGGGCGATGAGTCCGGCGGTGATGTCCAGGACGACCCCGTTGATCTCCTCGGCAGAGGGCCGAGCACGGCGCGCAGGGCGGGTCACGCGCCGACCGCCGAAGCCCGCGCCGTCCGTAGGCGCCGCGACCCTGCGACCAGCAGGGCGATCCCGGTCAGGAGCTCCCACGCGACGATCGTGTACACGGACGCACGCTCCCACACGCCGTCGGGGAGCACCTCGATCACCGTCGACGACGAGTCCACGACGAGCATCACGAGGGAGACGAGGCCGACGATCCCGAGCACGACGCTCGCGATCCGGTAGACCGCCGGTGCCCGCAGCGCCCCGGACCCGATGCCGGCGGTGATCGCCACGAGGTTGCCGGTCGTGATCGCTGCCGCGGCGCCGAGCACGTGGAACACGATGGTGCCGCCGTCGGTGCTCGTCTGGCTGCCGTGGAACGAGCCGACCAGGACCATCCCGACCAGGTGGACCACGGCGAGGACCGCGGTCGCCACCCGGGCACGGCGGGACGCGGCGCGGAACACCACGGCGGCGAGCACCGCTGCGATCCCGAACAGGACGCCCTGCCCGATGAACGTCGTGTTCATGAGCACGTGCAGCGGTGAGTCGATCGACCGCCCCTGGAACGTGCCGACGTCGGGGACCCCGAGGTCGGAGACGTAGTTCGTCGCGTAGCTGTAGCCGGGGAACGCCGACGCCGAGACGGCTTCGCCGACGAGCCATCCGACTCCCGCGACCGTCCAGAGTGCGCCGGGGACGAGCACGCGGGGAGTGTCCGATTTGGTCATGTACTGACCATAACGGTCACTACTGGGAGTTGCCCAGCACCGACAGCTGGTCGAGCCGCTCGAGGATCACGCCCTCACGCAGCGCCCACGGGCAGATCTCGAGCGCCGGCAGGTCGAAGATGTCCAGGCACGCCTCGGCGACGAGCGCCCCGGGCACCACCTGGTGTGCGCGGCTCGCCGAGACTCCCGGCAGCGCCGCGAGCTCGTCGACCGACATCGTGAGCAGCTCCGGCAGACGCTGCCGCAGCACCGCGCCGTCGAGCGCGCGCGGCACCAGGGGCCCGGCAGCGGACGGTGCGGCACCGCAGATCCGGGCGATCGACCGGAAGGTCTTCGAGGTCGCCACGGCCCGGTCCGGACGCCCCGAGCGGAGCAACCGTCCGGCGTCCCGAGCGATCTCCACGCGGATCTCGTGCCGGATGCGGCGGACGTCGTCCTCGGTCGGGGTGCCGGCCGCGAAGTAGGAGCGCGCCAGACGTGCGGCGCCGATCGGCATCGACCACGCGACGTCCGGCGCCTCATCGGCACCGCCGGCGATCTCGAGCGAGCCACCGCCGATGTCGAAGACCGCCAGGCGACCGGCGGACCAGCCGAACCACCGGCGCACGGCCAGGAACGTCAACCGGGCCTCGTCGGAGCCGGACAGGACGGCCAGTTCGACCCCGGTGGAGGCCTCGACGTGGGCGAGCACGGCCTCGGAGTTGCCGGCGTCGCGCACCGCCGACGTGGCGAACGCGAGCATGTCCTCGCACCCGCGTTCCTCGGCGACGCGGACGGCGTCGGCGACGAAGGCGGTCAGGGCGTCGATCCCGTGCCGGGTCACCGCGCCCGAGTCGTCGAGGTGCTCGGCCAGCCGCAGCGGCTGCTTGAACGAGGACGCCGGCAGCGGCGCGGCGCCGCCGTGGGCGTCCACCACGAGCAGGTGGCCGGTGTTGGACCCGATGTCGAGGACTCCCACGCGCATGGGCTCAACGCTAGTGGCCGAGCAGTCACGCCACGGCCGGGAGGCCCGTCCTACGCCCGCAGGAACGCCTCCAACTCGGCGATGGTCGGGTACGAGGCCTGTGCGCCCGGCTTGGTCGCGGCGTACGCCCCGACCCCCACCGCGAACCGAGCGGCGTCGACGAGGGTGTCCTCCGCGGCCAGACGCAGCGCCACCGCACCCATGAAGGCGTCGCCGCAGCCCGTGGTGTCCACCGGCTCGACCCGCACGGCGTCGATCGACACCGGCTCGGCACCGCGATCGTGCACGACGCACCCGGCACCACCACGGGTGACGATCGACCGGGTGACGCCGTGGTCACCGAGCGCCGCGGCCTCGTGCTCGTTCACCAGCAGTACGTCGGTCAGCTCGAGGAGCTCGGCCGGCACGGCGCCGAACGGCGACAGGTTCGTGAGCACCGTGACCCCGGCGGCGTGCGCGGCCCGGGCGGCGGCGAGGACGACGTCGATCGACACCTCGAGGCAGAGCCCCAGCACCGCGGCGTCGGCAAAGGCGTCGGTCGGCACATCGTCCGGCGTCAGCGTGCCGTTCGCCCCGGCGGAGATCACGATGGTGTTCTCGCCTGCGGCGTCGACCGTGATGACGGCGGTGCCGGTCGCGACGCCCTCACGGATCGCGACGTGCGTCGTGTCGACACCCGCAGCCGCGACGGAGTCGCGGAGCAGCGCACCGTTCCCGTCGTCGCCGACCGCACCGATCATGCGCACCGTGCCCCCGAGCCTCCCGGCAGCCACCGCCTGGTTGGCGGACTTGCCCCCTGGCAGGATCGCGAGGTCGGAGCCCTGCAGGGTCTCACCGGGCTGGGGGAAGCGCGTGGTGCGGACCACCAGGTCCGCGTTGAGCGACCCGACGACGACGATGCTCTCGGTCAACGGACGGTCTCCTTCTGCGGGGCGACGGACGTGGTCTCGGCACCCTCCGGACGGGGGATGAGGAACGAGATCGCGAGTGCGACGGTCGTGATCGCGGCCCCGAGCAGCATGCCACCGGAGTACCCGGCGGTGCCCGCGGAACCGCCGACGCCGAGCGCGATCTGCAGCGCGGGCAGGACCGCGAAGCTGACCCCGGCACCGAGGTTGAACGCACCGGCGTTCAGCCCGGGCAGGAACCCGGGGTTCGACTCCGGCGACAGCACGATGCCCAGGCCGTTCAGGATGATGTTCGCAATACCGGCGTAGGTGATGCCGATCAGCACGGTCGCGGTGACCAGCACGGGCAGGGAGTGCACCCCGACGAGCGCCATCAGGACGGTCGAGACGATGCTGCCGATCAGGCCGAAGCGGAGCACGGCTCGGTACCCGATGGTCGGGGCGAGGCGCCCGGCGAAGGGTCCGACGATCCAGCCGACCAGCGCGTACGGGGTGAGGAACACGAGCGACGCCAGGTCGGGCTCCATCCCGAAGCCGGCGTCACCGTTCTGCGCGAGCGAGGTGACCAGGCCGTTGACGACCGCGAAGACGCCCGTCATCGTCAGGAACGTCGTCGCCAGCAGTGCCCAGGTCGCCCGGCGCTGCAGGAACCGGGTCTCGACCAGGGGCTCCCGCACGCGCGACTCGACGGCCCAGAACACCGCGAAGGCGACGAGCGCGACGACGACGCCACCGACCACGAGCACGGGGTTCGCCGCGCCGAGCTTGCCGGCCTCGTTGAACGCCGTGAGCAGCGCACCGACGCTCACCACGAGGGGGACAACGCCGATCCAGTCCATCCGGGTGCCGGCCGAGGGCTTCGACTCGACGCCCCAGACCGCGACCAGGAGCAGGGCGAGGACGGTGACGACGGCGATGACCCAGAAGATCCCGCGGAACCCGAAGTTCGTCGCGATCCAGCCGCCGGCCAGGGCGTCGACACCCGCGATGCCACCGTTCACCGCGGTGAGCAGGCCGAGCGCGGCGCCGTAGCGCTTCGGGTCGCTGATCTCGTTGCGCAGGACGAGCAGGCAGATGGGGACGACCGGACCGGTGACGCCCTGGATGATGCGGCCGGCGAACAGCATCGGCACGTTCACCGCGAGCGCGGCGACGATGCTGCCGACGAGCATCACGGCGAGCATGCCGATCAGCACGCGCTTGCGGCCGACGATGTCGGACAGCCGCGGCAGGAAGAGCGAGAACAGCGCCGCGAGCGTGAAGTACAGGGTCTGCGACAGGCCGATGGTGGCGTCGTCGGTGTTGAGCTCGCGCGCCATCGTGACGAGGGCGGGGCTGAGCATGCTCGCGTTCAGCTGGAACGCGATGCACGCGGCGAGGAGCGCGGCCGTGAGGGCGCCGATCGACTTCTTCGTCGAGGTGGTGGTCATGGGGGTTCAGCGCTCCGGGGTCGTGGTGATGCCGGCTTCGACGGCATCGGCGGCGGCACGTGGGGTCCAGCCGGTGTCGGCCGTCTCGCCGATGCGCTCGAGGGCGTCGACGACGAGGTCCCAGAACCGGCCGTGGTCGAGCTCCATCGCGGCGCTCGTGCGGCAGTCCTCGGGTGCGGGGGCGCGGAAGTCGGCGACGGTCATGCCGAGGGTCAGCGCGCCCTGGGTCTCGACGTGGATCGGGACCTTCACGGCACGGACGATCGTGGGGTCGATCACGTAGGCGACGGCGCAGGGGTCGTGGACGGGCGGGGCGTCGAAGCCCTGGGCGTCCTTGTAGGTCTGCCCGAAGAAGTCGAGCAGCTCGCCGACGAACGCGGCGGGGGCGGTGCCGACGCCGGCGATGCGCGCGGCGACCTCGGGGGTGGCGAGGGCCTGGTGCGTCAGGTCGAGGCCGACCATCACGACGTCCCAGCCGGCCTCGAACACGATGGCCGCGGCCTCGGGGTCGATGACGATGTTGAACTCGGCGACCGGGCTCCAGTTGCCGACGTGCACGCCGCCGCCCATGAGCACGACCTGCTTGACGCGCTCGACGATGCGGGGCTCCTTGCGGGCCGCGAGGGCGATGTTCGTCAGACCCCCGGTCGGCACGAGGGTGACCGTGCCGGGCTCGTGGGCCATCACGGTGTCGATGATCAGGTCGACGGCGTGGCGCGCGTCGAGGTCGAACGACGGCTCGGGGAGCATCGGGCCGTCCAGGCCGCTCTCACCGTGGATGTCCGGTGCGACCTCGATCTGGCGCAGCAGCGGGCGGGCGGCTCCGGCGGCGAACGGTACCCCGGTGATGCCGGCGATGCGGGCGACGGCCAGGGCGTTGCGGGTGACCTTCGGCAGGGTCTGGTTGCCGACGACGGTGGTCACCGCGAGCAGGTCGATGGCCGGGCTGCCGTGGGCGAGCAGGAGCGCCACGGCGTCGTCGTGGCCGGGGTCGCAATCGAGGATGATCTTCGCGGCGGGCTGGGTCGCATCGGGCACGCTGGGCGCTCCACTTCTTCGGGGAATCGAGGTGAGTGCTCGACGTGGTGGGGATCCACGGGCCGGCAGAGCGCTGGCGACGCGGCGCGTCAAGCGTTTGACATCGAAACACGTCAAACGCTTGACGTCAAGTTCGACCACCACGCTCGCTAGCATCGACGGGTGCCCTCCCCCGCCGTTCCGAGCCGTCGTGTGACCGCTGCGATGGTGGCCGAGCGTGCGGGCACGAGCATCGCCACGGTCTCCCTCGTCGTGAACGGCAAGGACCGCGGACGGGTCTCCGCCCCCATCGCCGCACGGGTCCGCGACGCCGTGGACGACCTCGGCTACGTCGTCGACCACGCGGCGAGTTCCCTGGCGCGCGGCAGCGGCGACCTCGTCGTGTTCATCGCCCCCGACCTGTCGAACCCGTTCTTCGCCGAGGTCATCCGTGGCGTCCGCGACACCCTTGGCGACCGGTTCCAGCTCGTGCTCTCCGTCACCGAGCGGGGTGCACAGCCGGTCGCGGCCGACGTCCGGCGCTTCGAACGGCTCCGGCCAGCCGGCATCCTGGTCGACGCCCCAGCCGCCGACGAGCCGATGTCGGCGAGCGTCCCCGTGGTGCTGCTCGACGCCCCCGGCGGCCCCGAGGCCGTCAACTACGACCTCTCCACCGGCGTGCACGACCTCGTCGCCCACCTGCACGACCAGGGACACCGGCACGTGGGCTACCTCGACGGCACATCGCGGGCGGCGACGTTCGGCGTGCGCCGCGAACTGTTCGAGCAGGCCTGCGCGGACGCCGGCATCACGGTCTCCGAGGTCACCGCGCGCGCCGACCTGACCGTGGAGGCCGCGGCCTCGGCCACCGAGCACGTCATCGAGGCCTGGCAGGACGACGACGTCACCGCGGTCGTCGCGGCCGCGGACACCCTGGCCTACGGAGTCCTGCGGGTCGCCGGCGCGCTCGGCATCGCCGTCCCCGGCGCACTCGCGGTCGCGGGCTTCGACGACCTGCCGTCGTCGTCGGTCACCGCGCCGGCCCTGACGAGCGTGGCGCTTCCCGGCGCCGACCTCGGTCGGGCTGCAGCACTGCGGCTCCTCGCGACGCTCGACGGCACGGCCGCCGAGCCCGCGGCCCTGCCGACGCGGCTCGTGCCGCGCGCGAGCACCGGCGCGTAGCGCGCCGCGCCGGCGCCCGAGCCGGGCCCGCGAAAGCGACACATCTCGCACGTCCGAGGCGGCAGGACCGCGAAAGCGACAGTTCGACGCGGATGTTCCGCGGAGAACTGTCGCTTTTGCGAAGGAGGCGGGCTGGCCACGCGCCGTGGGCGCGGACGCGCCGGACGGGAGGCCCGGTGCCAGCCCGCACCGCGCCTCCAGGGAGCGACGGGCGCGACCACCCCGCGATGGCGACAGATCTCGCCGCCCACCGACCGGCAGGACCGCGAAAGCGACAGATGTCCGCGGACGTTCTGCGCAGATCTGTCGCTTTCGCGAGGCTGGCTACTGCTGCGTGCGGTCCGTCGGCTCCGCCGCCGCGTGCTCCGCACGGGCCGCGCGCTGCGCCCGCTCGAGCTCGTCGGCCTCCTCGCCGCCGACGGCCTCGCCACGGGCGACCATGCCGGCCGTGTCGGAGAGCGTGATCTGCGGCAGGAAGAGCGCGAGCAGGAACGCCACCGCGATGAACGGCAGCAGGTACCAGAACACCGGTGCGAGCGAGTCGGCGTACGCGTTCACGACGCCGTCCTGCACCGCCGGCGGCAGCCCGGCGACGGTCGACGGGTCGATGCTGCCCGCCGACGACGCCGCATCGGTCGCCGAACCACCGGCACCGCGGAACACGTCGGTCAGCGACGTGGTGAGCCGCGCGGTGAAGAGCGCGCCGAAGACGGCGGTGCCGAGGGAGGCGCCGACCTCGCGGAAGTAGTTGTTCGTCGAGGTCGCGGTGCCGACCTGCTCGGCGGGGACGGCGTTCTGCGCGACGAGGACGACCACCTGCATGATCAGGCCGAGCCCCGCACCGAAGACGAACAGGTACGCGCAGATGAGCCAGATCGGGGTGTCCGCCGCCAGCTGGGTCATCGCGAGCATCGCGATGGCCACCAGGACCGTGCCGACGATCGGGAACATCCGGTAGCGCCCGGTCTTGGTGATCAGGACACCCGAGGCGATCGAGGTGCCGATCAGACCGGCCATCATCGGCAGCATCAGCAGGCCGGAGACCGCAGCCGAGGTACCCGAGGCCATCTGCAGGAACGTCGGGACGAAGCCGATCGCGGCGAACATGCCGATACCGAGCACCAGGCCGATGCCGGTGGCCAGCAGGAAGGTGCGGTTGCGGAAGAACGACAGCGGGAGCACGGGGTCCTGCGCACGGGACTCGACGAACACCAGCAGCGCTGCCGAGACGACGAGACCGGCGAACCAGGCCCAGGTCTCGGGGGCGTCCCAGCCGTGGTCCTTGCTGCCGCCGAACTCCGAGAAGAACACCAGGCACGTGGTCGCTGCGGACATGAACAGCACGCCGAGGACGTCGATGCGCTTCGTCGCCTTCTTGTTCGGCAGGGTCAGCGCGAACCAGGCCACGAAGAACGCCGCGATGCCGACCGGGATGTTGATGTAGAACGCCCAGTTCCAGGTGAGGTGGTCCACGAAGAAGCCACCGAGCAGCGGGCCACCGATGGCGGACAGGCCGAAGATCGCACCGAGCGGGCCGAGGTACTTGCCGCGCTGCGAGGCCGGGACGATGTCCGCGATGATCGCCTGCGACAGGATCATCAGGCCGCCGCCGCCGAGCCCCTGCATGGCGCGGAACGCCACGAGCTGCGTGAAGTCCGCGGCGAACGCGCACCCGGCCGACGCGATGGTGAACAGCGCGATCGCGATGAGGAACAGGTTGCGTCGGCCGAGGACGTCGCCGAACTTGCCGTAGACGGGCATCACGATGGTGGAGGCGAGCAGGTACCCGGTCGTCAGCCAGGCCTGGTGCGCGACGCCGCCGAGCTCGCCGACGATGGTCGGCATCGCGGTGGAGACGATGGTCTGGTCGAGGCTGGAGAGCAGCATCCCCGCGATCAGGGCGGAGAAGATGATCCAGATGCGACGCTGCGTCAGGAGCAGCGGGCCGTCGGAGCCTGGGCGGGCACGCTTGGTGGTGCCCGGCGCGGTGGCGCTCATGTGGTGTGTTCCCGTTCGGTCGTGGTGACCGCCCTGAGCAGGCGGAGGTTCTCGGTGAGCAGTTCGTCGAACGTCGGCCCGGTGGCCTCGTCGAACGCGTCGTCGAAGTACTCGGTCGCGGTGGCCTTCATCAAGGCGGCCGCAGCCTCGGTGACCAGGCGCGGTCGGCGGTCGGCGGGGTCGTCCCACCCGAACCGTCGCCGCAGGGCCACGGTGATCCGGGCGAGCTGCACGTCGGTCGCCGACAGGAACCGTGCGACGAGTGCCGGTTCCCGCTCGAACACCCGGCGGACCAGGGCTTCGTCGGCGCGGGCGATGCCGACCCGGTGGAACTGGTCGATCGCCAGCGCCACGATCGAGCCGAGGGGGTCGAGCTCGCCGGGGACGATCCCGCCCGCGGCGTAGGCATCGATCGCCTCGACGTCGGCGTTGAGCTCGATGCCGAGCACGGCGTCGTCCTTCGACCCGAAGTGGTTGAAGAACGTGCGGCGCGACACCCCGACGGTCTCGCAGAGCTGCTCGATCGTGAAGCCGTGCAGCCCGTGTTCGACCGTCGCCCGACGTGCCTCGACGATCATGCGTCGGCGCAGCGCGCGGGTGCGTTCAGTGGTGCTCACCGAGCAAGAATTGCACTCTCCTGCTGAAAGTGCAATACGGGACGGGGCCGGGCTACAGGGCCTTCTCGAAGCAGAACGACCACGGCATGGTCGCGACGTAGGGCTCGTAGACGTCGATCTGGTCCCAGCCGGTCTTGCGGTAGAGCGCCACGGCGTCGGGCTGCTTGTCGCCGGTCTGCAGGATGAGCCGCGGGGCGCCGAGTTCACGGCCGACGCGCTCGCACTCGTCGAGCAACGCGGTGGCCGCACCCTTGCCACGCGCGGAGGCCAGCACGATGAGGCGCTTCAGTTCGACCTCGTCGCCCAGACGTCGGACGGCGATGTGCCCGACCGGGTCGCCGGACTCGTCGAGAGCCAGGATCGACGTGACGACGGTCGACGGGTCGACGCTCAGCGCACGACTCCGCTCGGCGGTGACCGCCGGGTCCTCGCCGGCGTTGGCCGACCCGTAGCGCTCGTGCATCTCGTCGTCCATGCGGGCGCGGAGCACCACGCTGCGGGGGTCGTCCCAGGACACGCGTTCGATCGTGATCACGAACGTCGATCCTGGCACGGGCGACCGACGACGCGGAAACCGAGGCGCCCGTCGGGCGCGACCGGCGCCGCCCGTCAGTCGCGCTGGCCGAGTGCCGCGATCGGGCCCTCGCCGGCGCGGAACGCCGCGAGCACGGCCGCCGCGTCGTCGTACACCTCTGCCGCCCCGGCACCCCGGAGCTCGTCGCCGCCGATGCCGCCGGTCATCACGCCGACGCACGGTACCCCCACCTTGCCGGCGGACTCGACGTCCCACATGGCATCCCCGACCATCACGGCGTCGTCGGCGGAGACCCCGGCCTTGTCGAGCGCGACCCGGATGATGCCGGGGTCCGGCTTCGCCTGCTCGACGTCCTCGGAGCTGGTCTCGGCGGTGACCCACTCGCCCGCGTCGAGCAGGTCGCGCAGGCGGGCGAGTTCGTGCTCGGGCGCGCTGGTCGCCAGGACCACGGCGTGCCCGGCCTCGGCGACGGCCTGCAGGAGTTCGCGTGCACCCGGCAGCAGCCGGAGCCGCGGCATCTGCTCGGCGTAGTAGGCGGTGTGGAACTGCTTGGCGGTGTCGCGGGTCTCCTGGGACGCGTCCGGCAGCAGCGTCTCGAGCAGCTTCGCCGAGTCCATCCCGATCGCGCGGTGGATCCGCCAGGCGTCGACGGACTCCCCCGCCGCCAGGAACGCCCGCCACCACGCGTCGATGTGCGCGTAGTTCGAGTCGGCGAGGGTGCCGTCGATGTCGAAGAGGACTGCTGTCGTGGGTGCGTCGGCCATCACACCATGCTGCTCGGGAGGCCCGGATCGCCTCCCAGGGCCGCCCGCGTCCGTCAGACGGTGATCGTCTCCCCCGCCGGCAGGATCAGGACGGGCACCGGCCCGAGACCGTCCGGGCCGAGGAAGCGCGCGGCGGACTGCTGGCCGAGCTCGCTCAGCATCGCCTCGTGGATCTGCACGGCCCGCTCCGGCGCCACGGCGCGCACGTAGTCGACGGCCTGGGCGGTGTTCGTCCACGGCCCGCTCGTCGGCAGCAGCAGGGTCGGCACCGGGACACCGGGCTCGAGGTACGCGTCGCCCGGGTGGAACACCGCGTCGTCCACCAGGTAGCCGACGTTCGCGGTGGACGGGATGTCGGGGTGGATGACCGCATGCTGCTCGCCGAAGACCCGGACGGAGAACGGTCCGACGGTGATCGTGTCGCCGGCGCGCACCGCTGCGACCCGGCCGTGCTGTTCGCCGAGCTGCTCGACGACGGTCTCCGGACCGCGGACGACGAGGTCCGGGTTCGCGGCGAGCCCCGCGCGCAGGGCGTCGATGTCGAAGTGGTCGGGGTGGTCGTGCGTGACGAGGACGCCCGCGGCGCCACGGACGAGGTCGACGGCCTCGGGCGTGAACACCCCGGGGTCGATGACGAGGGTGACGCCGTCCTGCTCGAGGACGACGGTGGCGTGGTTGTACTTCGTCAACTCCATGCGCACAACTGTACAGCCGTGTTGTACTTCTGCGATCGCCCAGGAGGTGAGGAGTCGTTCAGTCAGCCCGGCGCGCGACCCGCTCGAACAGCTCGGGCAGTCGGCGCAGCAGCGCACGCTCCTCGGCGTCGGTCTCCTCGCGGATCGCATCGGCCAGCCAGTCCGTGCGGGCGTCCGTGTCGCGCTGCAGTGCGGCCCGGCCGGCGTCCGTGATCCGGATGACCGACGCTCGGCGGTCGGTGTCCGACGCCGTCCGGTCGACGTACCCGAGTTCGGCCAGTTCGCCGACCGTGCGGGACTGCCCCTGGTGCTTCACCCCGCGGCGGCGCGCGAGTTCCGCGATCGTCATCGGGCCCTCGCGGTGCAGGAACCCGAGGGTGGTGGTGTGCGTGGCCGGCAGCGCGTCCGCCTCACGTCGTGCGGCACGCACCACCCGGCCGATGGACTGTCGGAGCTCCGCAGCGAGCTCGTCGATCGGGTCCATGCCCGGAACGCTACCGCGTCACGGACAGGAGGCGCGGTGCCAGCTGGCACCGCGCCTCCTGTCCGTGACGGGGTTCCGCTCAGCTGCTGCGGACGTCGTCCGCCGCACCCTGCGCGTTGTCCTTGACGTCGGACGCGGCCCCCTGCGCCTCGCCCTTGACCGCCTGCGCGGCGTCCTGCGCGGTCCCCTTGAGGTCCTGCGCGTGCTCCTTCGCCACGTCGCCGAGCTGCGAGCCGACGTCCTTCGCCTGCTCCTTGACCTCGTCGACGAGCGGTGCAGCCTTGTCCTTCAGCTCACCGGCGAGCTCTTCTTCCTTCTCGGTGGTCGGCAGGAGCGACGACACGAGCCAACCGGCACCGAACGCGATGAGGCCGACGGCCAGGGGGTTGCCCTTCGCCTTCTCGACGCCCTTCTGCGCGACGTCCTTCGCCTGGCCGGTCGCGCCCGAGGCGGAACCGGAGGCGCTCGAGCGGGCCGACTGGGCCGCGCCCATCACGGACTCACGGACGTCCTGGAACCGGCCCTTCACCTTCTCACTCTGGCGGTGGGCGATGGACGACGGGCTGACCTTGTCGGCGAGGGCGTCGACGTCGGAGCCGAGTTCGCCGCGGGTGCGCTCGATGTCGGCGCGGATCTCGTCTGGGGTGCTCATGGCTTCCTCCCGGTGTTGGGCTTGAGTGTCTCGGGGACTTCCTTGGCGGTCTCGACCGTCTGCGGGGCGCCCTTGATCTCCTTGATCTCCTTGCGCCCGCGGACGGCCAGGATCGCGGCGACGATCGCGTAGACGACCGCGATGATCAGGGCGGACCAGGCGTTGCCGATCAGGTAACCGAGGCCCCACCACGCGGCGATCGACAGGAACAGCAGGGCGAACACGGCGGTGAGTCCAGCGCCGCCGAACATCCCGCCCGCCTTGCCGGCCTTCTTCGCGGAGTCGGTCAGCTCGGCCTTCGCGAGGGCGACCTCCTGCCGGAACAGACTGGAGAGGTCACGCGACACGTCGGACAGCAGCTCACCGAGCGGTGTGGTCGCGGCGCGCTCCTCGGGCGTCGGTTCACCCAGGGGTGTCGCGCCGGGGACGGACTGGCTCATACGCCACTCCCCGATCCGGTGGTGCCGTCGCCGGCCTCCTTCTCGTGCTTGACCTCGGTCGCGAGCGCCTTGGTCAGGCGTCCGGCGAGCAGGCCAGCACCGGCGGCGATCGCGATGAACGTGCCGGGGCGCTTCGCGGCGAAGGTCTTCACCTCGTCGAGCAGCGAGCCCGGGTCGCGGTTCTCGAGGAACCCGGCGGCCGAGGTCGCGCGGCCCGACAGGTCGCGGACGACCTTCGAGGCGACGCCCTGCTCGTCGTCGTTCTCGGCCATGCGACCGAGCTGCTCGCCGAGGGAGCGGAGTCCGCCGGCAGCGCGCTGCTGCTGCTCGCCGGCCTGCTGCTTGAGGTTCTCGGACGCCTGGCCGTAGAGCTGCTTGGCATGGTCGGTCGCCTCGGAGGCAACCTTCGACGCCTGCTCCTTGGCGGTGCCCGCGACGTTCGCGGCCTTCTCCTTGGCGTCGCCGGCGACGTCCTGCGCGGCACCCTTGGCCGCGTCGGCCTTGCCGGAGCCGCTGCCCGAGTCACTGCCGGAGCCGGAGCCGCTGCCGGTGCTGCCGGAGCCACCAACGCTGCCGGCGGATGCCGCGGACGGGACGGCGGGGAGCTGCTCGTCGGCCGGGACGGCGTCGAGGGGTGCGTCGAACGGCACCTCGGCGGCGCTGTCGCCGTACGGGTCGTAGGTCTGGGGTGCACCGGGGTCGGTGGGTCGCGCGGCGGGGGTACCGCTGGCGTACGACGGCACGGTCACGCCGGGGGCGACCTCGTGGCCCTCGGAGGCTGCGGTGCGGTCGTGGATGGGCGTCCCGGAGTCGTTCCCGGGTGGGTTCGTGGTCATGGTCGGCCTTCCGGTTGTCGTCGTCCCCGGCGTGCACCGGGGGCGTTTCGCATCGAAGGTGCGCGCTGCCCTCTGGGGCAGGACCCAGGAATGCCGGGAAACGCGGTCCGGCAATCCGCACAGGTGGAAGCCGGTTGGATCGACGGATGCCCCGTGTCTCGGTCGTCATCCCCGTGCGGGACGATGCCGTGCACCTGCGCCGGTGCCTCGCCGCCCTCGCAGCTCAGACCCGGCCGGCCGACGAGGTCGTCGTGGTCGACAACGGCAGCTCTGACGACAGCGCGGCGGTCGCCCGGGACGCCGGTGCGGTCGTGCTCACGGAGCCGGTGCGCGGGATCGCCCGGGCCTCGGCGCGCGGCTACGACCGGGCGTCCGGCGACGTCGTCGTGCGGCTCGACGCCGACTCCGTCCCGCCGCCGTCCTGGATCGCCGACGCGGTCCGGTTGTTGGCCGACCCCGAGGTCGTCGCGGTCACCGGTCCGGGCCGGCCGCGGAACGGTGGCGCCGTGGTGCGCCGACTGTGGAACGCCGTGTACATGGGCCCGTACTTCGTCCTGATGTGGAGCGCGCTCGGGCACCCGCCGCTGTTCGGGTCCGCCATGGCGATGCGTCGGTCGACCTGGGCCGCGGTCGGTGGGCGAGCCCACCGCGACGACGCCGAGGTGCACGACGACGTCGACCTGAGCATGCAGCTCGACCCGGCCTGGCGGGTGGTGGCCGACCCCGTGCTCACCGTGCAGGTGTCCGCGCGACCGTTGGCGGGCCTCCCGTCCGTCTGGGTGCGGACGCGACGCGCCCTCCACACGTTCCGCGTGAACGGCCGGCGGGCGAACCCGGTGCGCCGGTGGGCGCGACGGCTGCGATCGCAGTCGCGGTTGCGGCGGTGGTGGCGCAGCCGCTGACCGACGGGGTCGGGGGACAACGAATCGGTGACGGTCTCAGCCACCGCGGCCCCCGGTCGGTACGTTCGTGAGCGACGGTCACGACCTGACGCGACCGGACGAAGGGGAACCATGCGCCACACGATCACGCTCGCTGCCCTGGTGGCCGCGGGCCTCGCCCTGACCGGCTGCGCCCAGGCCGGACCGGCCGGACCGGCGAGCGCCACCGCGACCAGCGCAGCCGACCCGACGTCGGCGCCGAGCCCGACCGACACCACGACCGCTCCGAGCCCCACCGACACCGGGGCCCCGAGCGACGACACCGTCACCGTCCCGGCCAGCTGCACCGACCTGATCACCCCTGGCAAGTGGGACAAGGCGTTCGCATCGGCACCGCTCAACGACCCCTCGGTCGTCGGCGACCCGATCGCGATCCCGAAGAGCTCGTTCACCCCGGCGCTGCAGGGCGACGGCAAGCGCCTGTACTGCGTGTGGCGGGAGCCGCAGGCCGACATCTCGTACCTGTCCATCGCGGTCGACGCAGTCGATCCGGCCGCAGCCCGCGACGCGCTCGAGCAGCTCAGCGCGAAGGGCTACGACTGCGGCGACGAGTCCGACGGGTACCTGTGCCAGAAGGTCTCGAAGAACTCGCAGTACCCGGTCACGGACGGCGACACGTACTTCACCCGGGGCGACCTCGGCATCCACATCCAGCAGTCGAACATCGAGACGACCGATCTGCTCGACGACGTCGTGGCGAACGTGTTCACGGACTGACGCAGGGGGTCACCGGGCGGGGCGGGACCGCACGTGCGCCCGCTCACCCTGCGGCCCGTACAGGCACAGCACCTCGGTGACGGAGTCGGTCACGTTGCCCATCCAGTGGGGCGTGTGGGTGTCGAACTCGGCGACCTCTCCGGGGCCCAGGTCGAGGTCGTGCTCCCCCAGCACCAACCGGAGCCGTCCGGACAGCACGTAGAGCCACTCGTAGCCCTCGTGCGTCTTGAGCGACGGCTCCCCACCCGGGGTGTTCGGCGGGAACAGCTGCTTGAAGGAGCGCACCCCGCCGGTCCGCTTCGTCAGCGGCACGACGACGCTGCCGCCGTGCACCTCGGGCTTCATGTGCACGCGCGGGTCGCCGGTCTGCGGTGCGCCGACCAGGTCGTCGAGGGGCACCTGGTACGCCCGCGCGAGGGGCAGCAGCAGTTCCAGCGTGGGCTTCCGTTGACCGGACTCGAGCCGCGACAGAGTGCTCACCGAGACCCCCGTCTGCTCGGACAGTGCCGCGAGCGTCACGTCGCGGTGGGCGCGCAGCGCGCGCAGGCGGGGGCCGACCCCGTCGACGACGTCGGCCGTCGTGCGCGGGGCGGTCGTGTCCTGGTTGCCGTGTCCCATGTCCGCCATGTTGCCACACCGGCAAACTTCGTTGCTGTTCACGCTCGAACCGCCGCATGATCAGCGCATGCCTGCACACTTCGACGTCATCGTCATCGGCGGCTCGGCCGCCGGCCTCTCCGCCGCCCTCATCCTCGGCCGTTCGCGGCGCTCAGTGCTCGTCGTCGACTCCGGCGAGCCCCGCAACGCCCCGGCGGCCGGCGCGCACAACTACCTCGGCCACGAGGGCGTCGCGCCCGCCGAGCTGGTCCGCATCGGTCGCGACGAGGTCGCCGCCTACGGCGTCCAGGTCACGGCCGGGAGGATCGTGGCCACGTCCGCCACGACCGGTGACGGTCACGACCCGGTCGGCTTCTCGGTCACCCTGGACTCGGGCGAGGTCGTCACGGCACGCAGGCTGGTCGTCGCCTCCGGCGCCGTGGACGTCCTGCCGGAGGTCCCGGGCCTGGCCGAGCAGTGGGGGCGCGGGGTCGTGCACTGCCCGTTCTGCCACGGGTGGGAGATCCGCGACCAGCGGATCGGGGTCCTCGTCACGACACCGAACGCCGCGCACCACGCGCTCATGTTCCGGGCGCTGAGCGATCGGGTGACCGCGTTCCTGACCGATCGGGCCCTGATGGACGACACCGCCCTGGCTGGTTTGGCCGCCCGCGGCATCTCGGTCATCGAGGGCCCCCTCGCCGCCGTGGTCTCCGAGGGTGACCGGCTGACCGGGGTCCGGCTCGGCGACGGGTCCTTCGTCGAGCTCGATGCCCTGGCCACGGCGAGTCGGCCTGAGGCGCGGGTGGGCTTCCTGTCCGGGCTCGGCCTCGCCGCCACCGACCAGTTCATGGGCGACCACCGGTTCGCGACGGCGTTGACCGTGGACGCCGCCGGGCAGACCGCCGCTCGTGGGGTCTACGCGGCCGGCAACGTGACGGCCCCGATGGCGACGGTCATCGCGTCGGCGGCGGCCGGCACCCAGACGGGCGCGGCGGTGCACGGCGACCTGGTGCAGGCCGACCTGGCGGCGGCGCTGGCCGGGGTGGGCGCGGGCGCCGGTGCGGCCATCGGCGCGGCCGAAGTTTCGCGCTGAGCGACAGTTCGCGGGGCCGGGTGGGCGTGGAGTGTCGGTGAGCGCGAAACCCGGGCTCGGTCAGTCGACGCGGTAGCCGGCCTGCGCGGCCAGCAGCGGTGCGAGCGTGTACAGCTGGTCGGCCCCGATCGTGGCCCCGCGGAAGCCCTCGAGCCGCTCGACCCGATCGAGGTCCGCTCCACGCAGGTCCACGTGGTCGATGCGGGTGTTCGACCCCTCGGCGGCGCGGATGCTGCTGCCGTCGAACGACACCCGCAGCAGCTTCGCGTCGGCGATGTCGAGCTCGTCGATGACGCAGTCACGGAACACCACGTCGGTGATCGTCGAGCCCCGCAGGTTCACGAACCCGAACTTCATGCCGACGAACTCGACGCCGTTCAGCCCGGAGTCGTACAGCTCCGCCGAGCCGACGCGACCGCCGGAGACCCGGACCTCGCGCCACGTGCTGCTCGATGCCCGCAGGATCGGGGCGTCGAGCGAGTCGATGATCGAGTCACGGACCCGGAGCCCACGGAAGTCCGCGTCGTCGCCCCGGAACGTGTCGATGACGCACTCCTCGATCTCCAGGTCGGGCAGTCGCTCGCCGGCCAGGTCGAGGACGTCGATGCGCTTGCCCTCGATGCGGTCACCCGTCAGGACGTCACCGGGTGCTGGCGCCCAGTCCTCGAGGTTCGTCGGTTCGGTCAGGGTGATGCGCGGGGCGTCGGTGCCGGAGGAGCGTGCCATGCCCCCAGTCTGGCGGTGACCGCCGACCCCGGGTCACGACCGGGGTCGGGTGAGGATGCTGTCCAGCCGGTAGTCCTTCGCCGGGCCGCGCGCTTCCCACCGCACCGTCCAGCGGTCTTCGTCGCCGTCGAAGGCACCCGTGTAGTCGTCCGGGGTGCAGGCGTGGGCGACGCTCGTGCCCCAGACCCAGTCGTGGAAGACGCGACCGTCGGAGAAGTGCACGGTCCAGCCGCCGGCGGCGCGGTGCGCCACGCCGGTACTCGTCCGCCGCAGGACGAGGGTCCGGGACACGGGCGTCGTCCGACCGTCGAAGGTCATCACGCCCGACTCGTCCCAGCGCACCTCGTCGTCGCCGACCCGGGTCAGGGTGGTGGTCCCGGTGACGGTCCCCGTGGCACCGGCGCGGTGGTCGTGCACGGTGCGGTGCAGGTCCCACGCCCCGAGCAGGTCCGTCGGCAGCAGCACCCGACCAGGCTAACCGCGCAGGGCCTCGGCCCGCGCGGCTCGACGCTCGTCGTCGGTGATGACCCCGCGGGCGTGCAGCTCGTCGAGTTCGAGGAGCCGCTGTTCCGGCGAGCTCCGACGGGCACCGTGCGGGCGCCGACTGCGGACGACCGCGATGCACACGGCGACGATGACCGCGATGACGATGAGTGCCATCAGCAGGGTCCAGACGAGGTCGTAGACCGGCGGGATCAGGGGGTTCTGCACTTCTTCGGAGGCCATCATCGTCCGCGCAGCGCTTCGGCTCGGGCGCTGCGGTGCTCCTCGTCGGAGATCACGCCGCGGGCGTGCAGGTCGTCGAGTTCGGCGAGCCGCTGTTCGAGTGGCTTGTCCGGTGCGAACGTGCGGCTCTGCATCGCCTGGTACGCGATGTCCTCCTGCATGGTGAGCGGGTTCTGACCACGGTCGGCCATCCGCTTGCCGCGGTAGAGCGACAGGATGACGATCGTCAGGGTCGTGAGGATCGCCAACGCGGCGACGACCCCGAACGCGATGCCGAACCAGCCGTCGAACAGGTCGGGCATCCCCGACTCCCCCGGACCCTCGAGCTCACTGAACGCGGACCAACTGAGCACCATCGCACTCCCCCTTCTCACAACGACGAGCGAAGCGTAGCGCGACACGGGGAACACGAGCGGGCGTTCCTTCCCAGAACGCCCGCGATGGAACGTGGAAACGGGCGTACCTGGTCGGAACTTTCGACCCGGTACGCCCGAAATCACCCGGTACGCCCGATTCGACCAGGCAGCGCGACCCCAGGCAGCGCGAGCCCCACCAGCCAGCGCGCCACGCACCACCCCGGCCTCCCCCAGCCCGCTCAGCCGCGCAGCGGCCCCGACCCCGGAACGTTCGCACCGTCCGCGAACCCGGCCACGAGTGCACGCAACGCTTCTTCGGAGGTGTGTCGGGCCTCCCATCCGAGCACCGACCGGGCACGGTCGGTCCGCATGATCGGCACGCCGGCGGCGATGTCGATCCACCCGGCGTCCGTCGGCTGCAACCGCAGCCGCCACGTCACCGTCACGACCCCGCGCAGCAACCGCAGCGGGATCCGGACGGCACCGAGCATGCCGAAGGCGCGCGCCAGTCTCGGCGGGTTGAGCACGGGCGACGCGGCGATGTTGAACGCCCCCGCTGCCCGTCGGTCGACCGCGCGCCAGTAGGCGTCGGCGACGTCGTCGGCGTGCACGGCCTGGAACACGAACGGGTACGGCAGCGGCAGCACGAGCCAGCGGATCCACCGCACGATCGACATCGGTACGAGGTGTCCGAGGAACAGCCCGCGGATCTCGGCGGCGGCGTCCCGCTGGAAGATCAGTCCCGGGCGCAGCCGGGTGACGGTCACGGAGGGGTGGTCGGCCTCAAACGCGTCCATCGCGGCCTCGTTGGCGGCCTTGTGGATCGAGTACGTCGCCGTCGGGATGCCGTCCGTCGGCCAGCTCTCGTCCACAGGGGTGCGCTTGCCGTCGACGTCCACTCCGCGGTAGGCACCGACCGACGACGCGACGACGACCTGGGGCACCTCGGCGCGCGCGACGGCCGCCAGGACGTTCGCCGTCCCGGTCACGTTCGTGCGGTGCTGCGCGGGGATGTCGTGCGTCGGCTGGAGCGCCCACGCCAGGTGGACGACGGCGTCGGCGCCCTGGAACACGGCCGTGAGCTGGTCCACGGCGTCCGCGGCGCCGACGTCCACGGCGTGCCAGACGGCGGCGGCGTACGGCTCCGCGCGCAGGTCCGGCAGCCGCCGGGCGACACCGACGATCTGGACGCCGGCAGCGTCACGCGCGACGTCACCGGCGGCGTGACGGCCGGTGTCACCGTCGTCGTCGGCGCGCACGGCCGCGAGCCGACGGAGCACCGCCGTCCCCACGTTGCCGGTCGCGCCGACGACGACGATGCGCATCAGGCCGCGGCCATCGCGGGGTCGAGCACGACCTTGACGCAGTCGTCCTGCTTCTTCTGGAAGACCTCGTACATGTGCGGGGCATCCTCGAGCGAGACGCGGTGGGTGGTCAGGTCGAGCGTGCCGAGCGGGTCCGACGGGTCGGAGACGAGCGGCATGATGTCGTCGATCCAGCGCTTCACGTTGCACTGGCCCTCGCGGATGGTGATCTGCTTGTCGAACAGCGTCATCATCGGCATCGGGTCGGCCATGCCGCCGTAGACACCGCTCAGCGAGACGGTGCCGCCGCGACGGACCAGGTCGATCGCCGCGTGCACGGCGGCCAGCCGGTCGACGCCGGCGGTCTCGATCGCCTTCTGCGCGAGCTTGTCGGGCAGCAGGCCGGCGGCGCGCTGGGCGAAGCCCGCCATCGGGTTGCCGTGGGCCTCCATGCCGACGGCGTCGACGACCCCGTCGGGGCCACGGCCGTCGGTCAGGTCGACGAGCTCGGGCACCAGGTCCTTCGTCAGGTCGAACACCTCGGCACCGTGCTTCGCCCCGAGGTCACGGCGGACCTGCTCGGGGTCGACGGCGAGCACGCGGTAGCCGAGGTGCTTGCCGATGCGGGCGGCGAACTGGCCGACCGGGCCGAGGCCGAGCACGGCGAGCGTGCCACCCTCGGGCACCTGGGCGTACTGCACCGCCTGCCACGCGGTCGGCAGGATGTCGCTCAGGAACAGCCAGCGGTCGTCGGGGGTGCCGTCGTCCGGCACGACGATGGGGCCGTAGTCGGCGTGCGGCACGCGCAGGTACTCCGCCTGGCCACCCGGGACCTGGCCGTACATCTTCGTGTAGCCGAACAGCGAGGCACCGGTGCCGTACTCGGTCACCTGGGTGGTCTCGCACTGCGACTGCAGGCCGTGCTGGCACATCCAGCAGTGGCCGCAGGAGATGTTGAAGGGGATGACGACACGGTCGCCGACCTTCAGGTTCGTGACGCCGGATCCGATCTCTTCCACGATGCCCATCGGCTCGTGGCCGAGGACGTCGCCGCGGTCGATGTACGGGCCGAGCACGCGGTACAGGTGCAGGTCGGAGCCGCAGATCGCCGTGGAGGTGATCCGCACGATCGCGTCGGTCGGCTCCTGGATGGTCGGGTCGGGGACGGTCTCGACGGACACCTTCTCGGTGCCCTGGTAGGTCAGTGCGCGCACGTTGCGTTCCTCTCGTGGTCGCTTCGAGCCTGCCTGGAGGCACGACTCGCGTTCCCCTCCTCGGTACGCGCCCGCCCCGTGGACGCTCCCAGCCCCGCGTCCCCCTCGCGGACGTCGGCGCGGGTGGGCAGCGGTGGTCGCGACCTCAGGCGAGGACGGCTGCGAGGACCCGCTCGTGCTCGTCGCGACCACCCGGTCCGGCACTGCCGGCGAGCATGATGAGCGCCTTCCACAGCGCCCAGCCCCGGGCGCGCGTCCATGTGTCGTCGTCCAGGTCGACCGCCTGCCGGAACACCCGTCGCGCCGGGCCGTCCAGCATCGTCCACGCGAGCACGAGGTCGCACGCCGGGTCGCCCACGCCGCACGTGCCGAAGTCGATCACCGCGCACAGCCGCCCGGTGTCGTCGACGAGCAGGTTGCCCGGGGCGACGTCTCCGTGGAACCAGACGGCCGGCCCGTCCCAGCGGCTGGCGAGGGCCTCGGCCCAGACCGCTTCGCACGCGCCGCGGTCGACGACGGCGCCGCCGGTCCTGCCGCTGCTGCTGCCGCCGCCGCCGAGCGTGTCGAGCGCCGTCCGCACCTCGGCGTCGTACACGGACGGGTGCTCCCCCCGGTGGAACGAGTGCGCGCCGGCGGTGGGGCCGCCCGTCGCCGGGACGCTCCGGAGCTGCCGGAGCACGGCACCGACCTCGGCAGCGAAGCGCTCGTGGTCGAGGTCGTCGACCTGCACGGCGGGCACCCCGTCGAGCCACCGCCGCACCGACCACGGGAACGGGTACCCCTGGCCCGGTTCCCCGAGCGCCACGGGCTCCGGGACGGCGACGTCCAGCCGCCGGGCGAGGTACGGCAGGACGTCCTGCTCCTTCTCGACCGCGGGCACGTAGCCGGCCGCGCTCGGCAGTCGGACCGACAGGGCGTCCCCGAGCCGGTAGGTGCGGTTGTCCCAGCCCTGGTGGTCGACCTCGCGCACGGGCAGGTCGGCCCAGTCGGGGAACTGCTCCGCGACGAGTCGTTCGACGAGTCCGGCGTCGATCCGGGGCACCTCGGTGTGCATGCCCGCAGCCTAGGCGTCGGACCGGCATGGCGGTGGGGCCGGTGCGCGCTGGGGCTCAGCAGCGGGCGGACCCGCATCGGGCCTCCCGGCCGTCGCCTCAGGCGGGTTCTGCCAGGGCGAGCAACGCCTCCCGCACGACCGCGAGCGCCGTCAGCCCCGCAGGCGGTCGCGCTCCGCCGGCGGCAGGTGCTCGGTCGCCGTCCGGCGAGCCGCCGGGCTGAGGAACCGGCCACTCTGCTCGAGGAACGCCACGAGCGCCGCCTCGGACGCCCGCTTCCCCGTCTCGCGCAGGACCAACCCGAGCGCCGACTGCACCGTCTCGCTGCGCTCCCGCACCAGGCGGCCGGCGATCCCGAGTGGCACCTCGGCGTCGCCCTGCTTCACGAACGCCAGGGTCGCCACGACCGCGATCCGCCGGACCATCGCGACGTCGGACTTCGCCAGCGCGAACAGCGGGCCGGTCGAAGCGCCCAGCAACGGTGCGCCGACGAGTTCCTCGGCCGCCAGGTCGACGAGCACCGGGTCCTCGAACCGCTCGGCCTTCGCCACCGACAGGTACTCGTCGGTGAGCTCCGGGTCGGGGTGCGCCCGCATCGCCTGCACGAGCAGCAGGACGGCGACGAGCTTCGCGCCGTCGTCCTCGCTCCAGAGCAGCGCCGAACGCTCGCCCTCGTCGAGGTCGTGGAACTGCCGCGCGACCCTCCGGGCCGCGGCGACGTCACCGGTGGTGCGGGCGAACGCCGCCAGCACGGCCTCAGCGTCGCGCCCTGCTGGGAGGCCCGTCACGCGACCTCCCCCTCGCTCGCGTCGCTCTGTGGTGCCCTCCGACGTCCGCGGCTGAGCACGATGACCGCGACGACCACCAGGAACGCCGCGAACAACCAGGTGCCCATCTGCGGGTCGACCAGCCGCGCCAGCACGGCACCACCCGGCGAGCACACCGCGGCGGTGATGCCGACCGTCAGCCCGACCCGCAGGTCGACCGCGCGACGCCGGAGGTTCGCGACCGTCCCGGACACCGACGTCGGCACCATCGTGAGCAGCGACGTGCCCTTCGCCAGCAGGTCACCGGCACCGAGCACGACCTCGAGCCCCGGCACGATGACGACCCCGCCTCCGACGCCGACGAGCCCGGACAGCACCCCGGACAGCAGCCCGAGCAGCAGCAGGACGACCGCCTCGACGACGCCGAAGTGCACCTCGCCACCGCGGGTCGGCACCGTGGTGAACAGCGACACGAGCACGACGGCGATGAACCCGACGAAGATCCACGGCAGCGCGCGGAGCGGCAGGGCACGGAGCAGCCGGGCACCGATCGGGGCGCCGATGACGCTCCCGACCGCCAGGGTCAGGGCCGCGAGCCAGTGCACCTCGCCCTGCACGGCGTAGGTGACCGCGCCGACGACGGCCGCGGGGGCGATCGCCACGAGCGATGTGGCCGAGGCCCGACGCTGGTCCATCTGTGCGAAGGCCATGAGCGCCGGCACCACGATGACCCCACCACCGACGCCGAACAGCCCGGACAGGACGCCCGCCAGGACCCCGATCGCCACCAACACGAGCACCGTTCCACCGCGCTTCCTCATCCCGCCCAGGCTATCCGCGCCGCGGGCGCGCCCTCGCACGGTGCGAGGCTGCCCGCACTTGGAGTGCAGAAATGGTCGGGTCCCCGAGGGCGACCCGACCATTTCTGCTCACGAAGCGAACGTCAGCTCGCGAATCGCTGAGTAGCTTCCCGAATCGCTGCAGCGTGCAGGTAGATGTCGTCGAGGTTCTCGATCGGGTGCTTCGTCTCCGCCTTGTTCTCGTCGAACAGCCCGAGGTACTTCTGCTTCTTGCCGTTGAACCAGAGGCGCGCGATGGGCTTGCGGTTGTTGTCGTCGAGCAGGACGGCGAAGTACGACTTCTGGTCCCGGTGCGCAATGCGATCGGGCTTGACCTCGCTGCAGGCGATCGCCTTGACGATCTGGTAGCCCTCGAGTTCCTCGAGCGTGGTCTCGATCTCGGTGTCGCGGTCGAGGTCATCCTCAGCCACGGCCGCGCTCGTCATCGCTTCGGCTGGGGCTTCGGCTCCGACGGGGGCACTGTACGAAGCGCCGAGTGCCGTCTTGAGCCGGTCGTTCACCTGCTCGTTCAGGAACTGCTTCGACGCCTTCGCAACCAGCGTCGTGAACTGGGTACGGGCCTCCTGGGTGAAGCGACCGTCGTAGACGCGCGTCGTGAAGAGGCGAACGAAGTCTTCTTCCGGCTCACGGAACTGTGCGGCGATAGCTCGCTTGATGGAACCGACGTACTTGAGTTCCTCGGCGGCACTGATGACCGAGTCCAGATCGAAGACGTCCTTGGTCAGCTTGCTGAGCTCCGGCAGCAGGGTCTCGTCGATGTCGGCGAGATCGAGGACGAGGAAGGGGCGGTCGTCCATCTTGTTCGGCGCATCGAGGTCCGTGTAGAAGTTGTAGACCTCGCCGTTCGTGAGCACCGCGATGCGGGCGTTCGTGACGGAGAAGTACCGGAACAGCTGCGACGCGTGCTCGATCTTCAGGGGCTCGGTCGACTTCTTGCACTCGATGAGGATCTGCACCTCGCCGTCGCGCATGATCGCGTAGTCGACCTTCTCGCCGCGCTTCACGCCCACGTCCGCCGTGAACTCGGGCACGACCTCGAGCGGGTTGAACACGTCGTAACCCAGGATCGTCGAGATGAACGGCATGACGAACGCGTTCTTCGTCGCTTCTTCGGTCTGTATGGCCTCGCGCTGGTTCTGCACCTTCGTCGCCAGCGCAGCGAGACGCTCTTCGAACTCCATTGTTCCTCCCCTGTGGTCGCTGCAACGCTAGTTGAAGACCTGTCAACGATGGGCCGATTGTCCCGCCCCCGTTCGTGGGCTACCACGAACCGCTCGTACGGGGCGCGCAAGGAGGGTGCGAACGCTAGGACGCAGCCAGGGCCGGCTCGCCCTCGTGCACGAGCTGGTGCACCCGCTGGTAGGAGACACCGAGGACGACCGCGATGTCCCGCAAGGTGAGGCCATCGTCCTTCAGCGAAACGGCGATCGCTCGCCGCAGCGAAAGGGCTCGGGCTTCCTTCGCCTCAGCCTCGGCCCGCAGTGCGGCGGCCTCTTCGAGCGAGCGCGCCAGGGCTGGTTCGAGCTCAGCGCGGATGACCACGGTGACCTCGTCCTGATCGACCTCGGCGACGAAGGCGATCGCTTCACGCTGGGCATCGGCAGCCAGATCGAGCCGCCGGACCTGCGAGATCGCTCCGGGGAACTGGTCGTTCTGCACGATCCACCAGTTGCCCTCGCGATGCGCACGTGACGTGTAGGTCATCGCCACCACCCCTTCCCGAGCTCTTGCTCGAACTGCTTGAAGAACGCCCGAGCGGTGCCGTCGGCGATCTCGGAGTGCCGCCCGACGGTGCTCCGGGTCGACCCGACGATGATGCCGGTGTGGTTCGTGAGCTCCACTTCGCGGTACTCGAGGCCAGCCGCACGTGCCGCGGTCTTGATGCGCTTGAGCACGGCCTGGCGTTTCACAGGCTATGTCTACTGCCCTTGATTCATCAAGACAAGCGGCATAGACAAACCGGGATACCGGCGCCCTCGCACGGTGCGAGTCCCGTCATCGAGTGAGCAGAAAAGGTCGAGTGACCTCGAGCCACCCGACCTTTTCTGCTCACTCGATGCACAGGGCGAGGACGCCCCCGCCCCGCCCGCCTCAGCGGAAGTGCATGTTCTTCAGCGGGTCGACGAGGGTGCCGTTCCGCCGCGTCTCGACGTGCACGTGCGGCCCCGTCGACTGCCCGGTGTTGCCGGACTTCGCGATCTCGGTGCCGAGCTTCACGATCTGCCCCTGCTTCACCTCGATCTTGCTGAGGTGCGCCGTCAGCACCGCCGTCATGCCGTACGTGACGACGATGTAGTTGCCGTAGGCCGCGTCGTTCGCGATGGTCTTGGTGACCGTCCCGGTCCCGGAGCCGTACACGGCCGTCCCCACCGGCACCGGGGCGTCGGTGCCCTGGTGGTAGCGCGGCACGTGCCCGGCGCCGCGGTCGTCGCCGTACCGGCCGGTGATCTTCGTGCCGTTGACGGGCCAGGCCAGGCCGGTGACCGGCCGGCTCGACCAGACCCGGGTGTCCTTCGCGCCGTAGAGCACGACGTTGCCGTCGACCTGGACGAGCAGGTTGCCGGACCCGGCGGTGCTGGTGCGCGAGCTCCAGAGCGCGACCTTCTTGCGCGAGGCGTCACGGGTCCAGATGACGAAGTTGCCCTTGGCCTGCAGCTCGGCCCAGGCGCCGGGGTGTCCGCCGGTGCGCGACTGCCAGACGACGCGACCGCTGACCTTCTGCACCAGGTTGCCGTCGGTGCGCATGTTGAGGATGCGCGTGTTCGAGGTGTCGGATCGCAGCACGGTACCGCCCAGGATGGTGTTCCCCGACGGGACGCGGTCCTGGTAGCCGTTCCAGCTCACGACGACGGTCTTGCCGGCGAGCAGCGCCATCGTGCCGTCGGCGCGCACCTTCAGCGCGGTCGAGTTCACGGTGCCGGCCGAGGCCCAGCGGGCCACACGCTTGCCGTTCTTCGTGATGTCGAGGGCGCGGTTCTTGCCGACCACGGCGATCGCGCCGGAGTTGCCGGCGGTGTTCGACGCCCACAGCACACGGTTGCCGATGCCGTACTCCACCAGGTTGCCGTCGCCCTGCATGATGAGCTTGAACTGGCCGTTCGGCGACGTGACCTGGTCGCCGGGCAGGATCTTGGTGCCGGCCGGGGCCGAGCCGACCCAGACCGCAGAGGCCGCTGCCGGTTCGGCTGTCGCCACGAGCGCCCCCGCCGCCAGGGCCAGTGCCGTCACGGCGCCGGCGATGCGTGGGAGTCGGCGCGCACGTGCGACGGTCGACGGAGTGGTGGTCATGGATCCCCTGCCCTGGAACCGACCGTGCGAGCGCGCGGTCGTTCGGCGCTCGCCCTGCACGAGTCGCCGAACGATGTTCGCTTTTCTGCGCGGGGTGCACAACCCCTTGGACGGGGGGTGTACAGCACGGAGCCGATCGCCGCGGGACAGGATGGGACCATGTCGACGCCGAACCCCGCCTTCGTCCCGCCCGCTGCGCAGACCACCCGTCCGGACCTGCGGGGCACGTTCGGGATGGCGGCGTCGACGCACTGGATCGCGACGGCGACCGCCCAGTCGGTGCTCGAGCGCGGAGGCAACGCGTTCGACGCGGCCGTGGCCGGGGCCTTCGTCCTGCAGGTCGTGGAGCCCCACCTGAACGGCCCCGGGGGCGACCTGACGGCGGTCTTCGCGACGGCGGTCAACCCCGTGCCGACGGTGCTGGTCGGTCAGGGTCCCGCGCCCGAGGGCGCGACCCCGGAGCACTACCGCGCCGAGGGCCTCGACCTGGTCCCCGGCTCCGGCGCGCTGGCCGCGACCGTCCCCGGCGCGGTCGACGCCTGGCTGCTCCTGCTCCGCGACCACGGCACGTGGGAACTGGCCGACGTCCTCGCCCCCGCGATCGGGTACGCCCGCGACGGCCACCCGGTCGCACCTGCGGTGGTCCGGACGATCACCGCCGTGCGCGGCCTGTTCGAGCAGCACTGGCCCACCTCCGCCACGCAGTGGCTGCCGGGAGGCACGGTGCCGGTCCCCGGGGACCTGGTGCGCAACGACGCACTCGCCGCAGTGCTCGACCGGCTGATCGAGGCCGGCGCCGGTGCCGGCAGCCGGACCGGCCGCATCGATGCGGCCCGGTCCGAATGGGCCGAGGGGTTCGTCGCCGAGGCGATCGACCGGTTCGTCCGCGAACCGCACCGGCACGCGTCGGGCACCGACCACGCCGGGGTCATCCGGGCGTCCGACCTGGCGGCGTTCCGCGCGTCGTACGAACCCGCGATGACCGCCGAGTTCCGTGGCTGCACGATCGCCAAGACCGGACCGTGGGGCCAGGGTCCGGCGCTCCTCCAGACGCTGCGGCTGCTCGAACCGCTCGACGACGCCCTGCTCGACCCGTCGACCGAGCTCGGCGCGCACACGATCGTCGAGGCGCAGAAGCTCGCCCTCGCCGACCGCGAGGCGTTCTACGGCGACGGCGAGGTCCCGATGGACGTCCTGCTCTCCGACGCTTACGCCGACGAACGTCGTACGTTGATCGGCGAGCGTGCTTCGGCCGAGCTCCGACCCGGCACGATCGCCGGGGTCGAGCACGCGCTGCCGCCGGTCCGGACCTCGTACGACTCCGCCGGGTCGGTCGGGGTGGGCGAGCCGACCGTGCAGGTCGCCCGCGCGGCCGAAGCCGACACCGAGGTCCCGCCCGCCGCTCCGCTCGAGGACCGCGGCGAGCCGTTCGTCACCCCCGACGGCGAGACCCGCGGCGACACGTGCCACATCGACGTCGTGGACCGCTGGGGCAACATCGTCAGCGCGACCCCGTCCGGCGGGTGGCTGCAGTCGTCGCCGACGATCCCCGAGCTCGGGTTCTGCCTCGGCACCCGACTGCAGATGACGTGGCTCGAACCGGGCACGGCCTCGACCCTGCGGCCCGGCGAGCGCCCCCGCACGACGCTGACCCCGACCCTGGTGCTCCACGACGGGCAGCCGGTCGCCGCGCTCGGTTCCCCCGGCGGTGACCAGCAGGACCAGTGGCAGCTGCTGTTCCTGCTGCGCTGGATCGTCGGCGGCTACTCCCCGCAGCAGGCGATCGACGCACCGGCGCTGCACACCACGTCGTTCCCGGGGTCGTTCTGGCCGCGCACGTGGGAGCCCGCCGGACTGGTCGTCGAGGACCGCCTGGGCGACGAGGTCATCGCGGCGCTCGAGGCCCGCGGACACGTCGTGACCCGCGGCGGTGACTGGAGCCTGGGCCGGCTGTCGTGCGTCACCCGCGACCCGGACACCGGGATCCTGGGCGCTGCCGCGAACCCGCGCGGCGCGCAGGGCTACGCCGCGGGACGCTGACCGGCGCCCGTTCCTTCCCAGAACACCCGCACTGGAAAGTGGAATCGGGCATACCTGGTCAGAACTTCCGACCGGGTACGCCCGATTCCATCAGGTACACCGAACCCATCAGGTACGCCCGAATCGACCAGGCACGCCGGGGGCCTCAGAGCGTCGGGACGACCACCGCGCGACCCGAGAGTTCGCCGGCCTCGAGCTTCCGGTACGCCTCGAGCGCGTCGGACAGCGCGTAGCGCTCGACGTCGGGGACGATCTGCCCCGCGCGGTACATCGCGACGACCTCGTGCAGGTCCTCGATGGTGCCCCAGTAGGTGTTGGTGATCGTCGACTCGTACGGCGTCGCGAAGAAGTTCCACTCGGTGGTGCCGCCCGCGATCCCGACGACGGTGAACCGCCCGCCGACCGCCATCGAGGCCTGCGCGACCTTGATCGTGGGGGTGGCACCGACGAAGTCGAAGGCCGCGTCGACGCCACGTCCGCCGGTGATCTCGCGGATGCGCTCGGCCTGGTCCGGGCCGCCGGGGACGGTGATCGCGCCACGGGCGGCAGCGCGGTCCATCGCGTCCTGCTTCATGTCGGTCGCGATGACCGTGGCACCGGTGAGCGCCGTGAGGATCTGCACGGCGATCTGCCCGAGGCCGCCCAGGCCGACGACGAGCGCGAAGCGACCGCCACCAGCCAGGTTCGGCAGGGAGTTCTTGATCGCGTGGTACGGCGTGAGGGCGGCGTCGCTCAGCGGTGCGGCGGCGACCGGGTCGGCGTCGCCGAGCGGCACGAGGTTCCGCGCCGGGACGCTCACGTACTCCGCCATGCCACCGTCGCGCCCGAGGCCGATCCCCATGTAGGGGTTCGTCGCGGCGTTCTCGCAGTAGGTGTCCTGCCCCTTCGAGCAGTACGAGCAGTGCCCACAGCCGACCGGCCCGTAGACCAGGTAGGCGTCGCCCTCGGCGAAGCCGGTGACCCCGTCGCCGACGGCCTCGACCCAGCCGGAGTTCTCGTGGCCGAGCACGAAGGCGGGGGCCTGGGCTCCCGGCTGCCCCTGCTGGAACTCGCGGTACACGGCGACGTCCGAGTGGCAGGCACCGGCGCCGGCGACCTTGAGCAGGACCTCACCCGGCCCGGGTGCGGGCTTCGGGACCTCGGTCAGGGACGGGAAGGTCTGGTACTGCTCGAACACGACGGCGCGCATGGGGTTCTCCTTTGATCGCCCTTCACGCTACACCTGTCGTTGAGGACGACATGTGTCGCCCAGTTGCCTCGGGACCACGCCCTCCCGCGAACAGTCCGCGGTCGAACCGTGCCCCACCAGGGCGCGACGACCGCGCCACCATGACACCCAGCACGACCGCGCCGAGCGGTCCGGTGAACACGAGGAGCAGGATCCACAGCCCGGCATGGTCCCGGTCGTGCAGTCGCCGCACGAGCAGCGACCACCGGGGCACGATGGTCAGGATCGTCGGGACGAGGATCGCAAGGTCCCACGCGTCCGGCCAGACGTCCCGCCCACCGCTGCCCCAGCCGAACCACCCGTCCCGCCCGCGGTCGATCAGGTGGAACGAGACCCGCGGTGACGGGACGACCCCGAACGGGTCCACGTACATCTCCCACCGCCCGCCGGTCCCGTGCACGCCGACGACCCAGAGGGCGACCCCGACCAGCGCGAGCTCGAGCGCGACCACCCACCAGAACTCCGAGCGACTCGCCCGCCCGTGGAACCGCCACCCCTGCGTCCAGAACCGGAGCCAGGCGACCACCGGGTTCGTCACGTCGACCGGACCCTGCTCGAGCACGGCCCCGCGGAAACCCGTCACGCTGCTGTCCCCCATGTGCCAGATCGTAGGGCAGACCTGCGTCTTCGCCGTGAGCCCATTGCGAGAACGGTCGTTCTCCGATTGACTCAGGAGCGGTGGTCCCGTTCGGGGCCGCTCCCCCACACGAAAGGAGCGGGCATGCCCACTCGCACCGCACGCACCGCCTGGAACGGCGGCCTCGAGGACGGTTCCGGCCAGGTCGAACTCTCGAGCTCGAAGGTCGGCACGTACGACGTCTCGTTCCCGAAGCGCACCGCCGAGGACGCCGGGGGCACCACGAGCCCCGAGGAGCTCATCGCCGCCGCACACTCCGCCTGCTACGCCATGCAGTTCTCCGCGGTCCTCGGCGAGGCCGGCGGCACGGTCGAGGCCCTCGACGTCAAGGCCGACGTCTCGCTCGGCCCGGACCCGGCCGGCGGCTTCCGCCTCACCGGCATCGTCCTGACCGTCAGCGGCGAGGTCTCCGGCATCGACGAGGCCGCCTTCCTCAAGGCCGCCGAGGACGCCAAGGCGACCTGCCCCGTCAGCAAGGCGCTGACCGGCGTCGAGATCACGCTGCACGCGACCTTCGAGCAGTAGGCGCGGGACGTAGGAGCGTCACCACCTGACGGACGGGAGGCCCGTGGCGACCCCGCCACGGGCCTCCCGTCCGTCGTCCACCTACGCTGGGTGCCGTGCCCCGCTTCCTCGCCACCCCGACCCTCGTCGCCCTCTGGCTCGGCCTGCTGGCCGTCGTCGTCGGGATCGTGTTCGTGCTGACGACTCCGACCTTCACATTCGGCTTCGCAGCCTTCGCCCCGCTGTCCGACTACGCGTTCGTCGCAGGGAGCCGCCCATGGCAAGCGACGGTGGGACCGGTCCTCGTGCTGGTGGGCGCGGTCGTCGCGGCGTTCGCCCTCGGTCGTCTGAGCACGCGCCGCCGGGGCTGATCCGAAGGCGTCCAGCGGACGTCCGGACTCGGCCGCCGTCGACTGGCACCATGGCGTGATGGCCGAGCAGCACCCCCCGGGCCCGCACAAGCCGGGCCGCCCACCCCGGCCACGACGCCGCAGCCTCGCGCAGCACGACCTGCGCGACGCACGAGCCCGCCTGCGCGGGACGATCTACGAGCACGTCGAGCCCGACGCCAAGGGGCGCGACCAGTACACGGCGACCCAGATCGTCGACTTCTGCCTCGACCTGGCCGAGGTCATGCTCGCCTCGGGTGCCGACACCCGTAGCGTCGAGACGGCGGTCGTCGCGGTCTCGACGAAGTGGAACCTCGCGCCGCTCGACCTCGACTTCTCCGGCAGTTCGGTGACCATCCAGTACGCCCCGGCCGACGTCCCGCCGCTCGTCAAGGTCCGCACCGTGCGGTCGGACGGCTCCGACCTCGACAAGCTCGCGCGGGCGAACCAGATCGTCGACGACCTGATCCACGACGACCGCGACATGACCTCGGCGGTGAGCGCCCTGGTCGCCGTCCTGCGACTCCCGCCGCGGTGGCCGATGTGGCTGTCCGACGTCGGCCTGTCGATCCTCGGCATCTCGATCGCCGTGCAGGCCGGAGGCGGGTGGCGGGCCGGACTCGGGGCGTTCGTGCTGATGCTCGGGATCATCGTCTCCGGGCGCTGGCTGACCGACCGGGGGTACCCGCAGTTCTTCGTGTCCGGGGCGCAGGGCGCGGTGGCGTCGGCGATCGGCACGCTGGCCATCTGGGCCGGCGTGCTGAACGCGAACGGTGCGGCGACGATGGTGGCGGCGCTCGTGGTGCTCCTGCTGCCGCACCCGTCCCTGGTGACCTGGGCGCAGGACGCCATCTCGGGGTTCCGGGCGATGGCCGTGGCCCGGGCGTTCTACATCGGGCTGGTCATCGCCGCGATCGTGGTCGGGGTGCCGGCCGGGATCGCGATGACGCACTGGCTGCGGATCGAGGTCGACCCGTCCGGCATCGTGACGCAGACCCTGCCGCTCTGGGCGTCGCTGTCGCTGACCGTGGTGTCGGCGGGCGCGAACTGCTTCGTGCAGCAGGCGAGCGCCCGCGTGATCCCGGTCGCCGTGGTGTTCTCGGTCGCCGCCGGTGCCGCGCTGTGGGCGCTGCGGCAGGCCGGGCTGCCGCTCCTCGGGGCGACGTTCCTGGCGGCGGTGCTGCTCGGGGTGCTCTCGACCTACGCGGCCGTCCGGATGCGCACGGCCGTGGCGGCGATCGCGGTGCCGGCGTTCTGCGGGGCGCTGCTGCCCGGTGTCGCCGTGTCGAACGCCCTGCTGAACTTCATGTCCGGGTCGTCGAGCGCCGCGCTCGACTTCGTGGCGGCGGTGTCCGTGGCACTCGGGATCGGCGCAGGCCTGGTGCTCGGCGGGCTCTTCGCGACGCCCGGTGCCCGTCGAGCGCTCCGCCGGACGCGTCGGGTCGTCGTGCACTCGGTCCACAACGACACCACGGCGCTGCGCGTCATCCGTGACACCGGGTACGACCCCGGCGACGGTTCGGTGCCGCGCGGGTCGCGCTCAAACGGCGCTTCGTGAGCGGCGCGGGCTCGGCCGGCACCGCTCCGTAAGGCGCTTCGTGAGCAGAAGAGGTCGAGTGCGATGCACGCACCCGACCTCTTCTGCTCACCAAGTGGGTCCGCCGCGCTCAGCCGGCGTCGGACACCGCGCTCGACACCGCGGTCGGGGCGTCGTACTCGCCGTCCGGGATCGCGCGGAGCGCCTCGAGGACGTCGTCCGGGGCGCCCTCCTGCTCGGCCGTCGAGACCACGTCGTCCTTGGACGCCGGGTAGTCGATGCCGCTCAGGTACTTCTGGACCTGGATGGGGTTCGGTGCTGCCATGTCGGTTCCTTCCGTCAGGTTGCGCCTCCCGGAGTACCCGCGGGGCGCTGCACGACGACGCGGGGAACGCGCTCCGCGGACGAACCGCCGGTCAGATCTCCCAGCTGCCCGAGTCGTCGTCGTCCCACATCGCCAGACGGCGGGCGGCCTGCGGCTCGTACCGCTCCATCCAGCCGCGCTCGAGCCGGGCGACCGCGCGGTCGAACGCCGCCACCAGGTCGAGCTCGGAGCGCAGCAGGGCCTGGAGCTGCAGCCCCTCGTACAGGGCGATGAGCTGCTCGGCACCGCGGCGGGGGTCCATCGTGTGCGGGGCACGGCCGATCGCGACGTCGTGCTCCAGGCCGCGCTTGATCTGCGCGAAGAAGAGCTGGTACCGCGACCGCAGGTAGGTCGCCATCGGGTGCGCCGGGTTGCCCGCGACGGACAGCAGGGCGACGAGCAGGCGCATCAGGGCCGGGTCCTCGGCGTTCGAGGCGACGATGGCGCGGAGCAGGTCCACGGTCGAGCCGTCACCGACCTCGTGCGTGACCTCGTCCATCCGGGCACCGTTCCAGCGGTCCAGTGCGGCGAGGACCAGGCCGTCCCACGACGGGAAGTGCTGCTCCAGCTCGGCGACGCTGATGCCCATCCGCTCGGCGACCTGCACCGGCCGGGCCTCGTGGAAGGGGACGTCCCGGAGCAGGTCGACGGTGGCACCCACGATCGTGATCCGCAGGTGCAGCGTGGCCGCCGCGGCCGCTGCGGCCTGCGTGTCGGCGCTGGTGTGTTCGAGCATCGTGCCCTCCGTCGTCCCCGGACGTCCTGTCCGTGTCACCCCGGGTCCGGGGTACCTCCATCCAAACGCAGAACGGGGGACACCAGAATCCCCGGTACGGGTGTCGGCACAAGGGGGGACAGACCACGACGTCGAGCCGGTTCGCGGCCGTCCGTGCGACCATGCGGGCATGACCCCGAACGACCCCACAGCGCAGGGACTCGCGACCATGGCCTCGACGGGCTTCGAGTTCGGCGGCGACCCCGACCAGGTGGCGCACGACGTCCGGGCCATGTGGGAACAGCTCGGACGGCCCGTCGGTGCGTTCGAGGCGGCGGCCCGGGCCATCGCCGTGCTGCCCCAGCGCCCCGAGGTGCCGATCGCCGACCAGGCTCGCCGTCGCGCGTTCGAGCAGGCGATCGGCATCAACCCCGTCGAGGTCGAGCTGGCCGCCGCGATGTCGGCGCGCGAGCTCCTCGAGCGGATGGCGCGCTCCGTCAGCTGCTGACGCGACCAGGCGCCGTGGACCGGACCACACGGACGACGGGAGGCGCGGTACCCACCGGCACCGCGCCTCCCGTCAGAGTCCCGTCAGGAACAGCGCCCTACGGCGTCGGCATCCCACCGTCGACGTGCAGCGTCTCGCCCACGACGTACGACGACTCACCGCTCGCCAGGAACACGTAGGCCGGCGCGAGCTCGGCCGGCTGGCCCCAGCGGCCCAGGTAGGTCTGCTCGCCCGCGCTCGGCAGCGCCTCCGGCGGCTGACCGCCGGCCGGCTGCAGCGGCGTCCAGATCGGGCCCGGAGCAACCGCGTTGACGCGGATCCCCTTCGGCGCGAGCTGCGCGGCCAGGCCCTTCGCCATGTTGTTCACGGTCGCCTTCGTGGCCGCGTAGTGCACCAGGTGCGGCGACGGGGCGTACGCCTGAATCGACGTCGTGTTGATGATCGTGGAGCCGGGCTGCAGGTGCGGCACGGCGGCCTTCGTGATCCGGAACGTCGCGTAGGCGTTCGTCTTGAAGGTCTCGTCGAACTCCTCGTCGGAGATCTTGGTGATGTCGTCGACGTTCTGCTGCTTGCCGGCGTTGTTCACCAGGATGTCGAGGCCACCGAGCTGCTCGACCGCGTCGGCCACGAGCTGCTCGCAGACCTCGAGCGAGGTGATGTCGCCCGGCAGTGCGACGGCCTTGCGGCCGGCTGCCTCGATGAGCGCGACGATGCGGTCGGCGTCCTCCTGCTCCTCGGGCAGGTACGAGATCGCGACGTCCGCACCCTCGCGGGCGTAAGCGATGGCCACAGCGGCGCCGATGCCGGAGTCGCCGCCGGTGACGAGCGCCTTGCGGCCGGTCAGACGACCCGAGCCGCGGTAGGTGTCCTCACCGTGGTCGGCGGGGACGTTCTGCGCCATCTCCGCGTCGGTGCCGGCACCCTCGAGGTACTGCTCGTCGGGCTTCTTGTCGGCGTACATCTTCGTGGGGTCCTGCATCACGTACTGGTCAGGCCCGGTCTGGTCGTTCTGCTGGTCCGTCATGCCGCCGACGGTACGCAGGGGGTCGCTGCGGGCCGTCCAGGAGGCTGTCCCCCGTTGCGCGGAGCGGCCTGCGCCCGTCGACCGCAGCGCTCCAGGGCCGCAGGTGCGTGATCCTCGTTTGTCACGGTCCGGTGACGGGCAGGCTCCGATTCGGTAACACCTGTCGTTCTGTTCCGATCGAGGCCCTACCGTCGAACGGTGACTCCTCGGACCCTGCTGGCGCTCGGCGCCGCCGTGCTGGCCTTCTCGGCCAGTGCGCTCGCGTTCGACGGCACCGCCGGGCTCGGGGCAGACGTGGCCGTGGCCGCCGAGACCTCGCACGACGCCGCTCCGGTGCACGTGACGAAGGCGGAACTCCGCCGGGTGGACTCGATCGAGCTCGACGCCGAGGCACTCGTGCTCCGGAACGGCGACGACACCGTGGTCAAGTCCTCGATGCGCGACTCCGGTCTGACCGTGAGCGTCCTGAACCGTCTGCTCGGCACACCGTCCCGCACGCAGACGGCCGAGGGAGACGGCGGGGCGTGCTTCCCCGCCGGCACCACCTACACCTGGGGCGGCGCCATCCGCGTCGCAGCCCTGACGACCGACGCGGCGGCCGGCAACGCCGTCGAGATCCGGGTGCTGCGCGACTCGGTCCGCAGCGTGCTCGGCCGGCAGATCGAGCTGATCGGCCCGGGCGGTGTCCGGGTGGGCGACGACATCGCGGACGAGATCGCCGACGCTCCCCGCTCGGAGCGGGTGTCCTACGGCTCGGACGACTCGCGCGCCTGGCAGCTCCTGCTCCGCGAGGGCTGGGCCGACCGGCACGACGACGACGAGTCGAGTGAGCACTCCGACGACGCTGGCACCAACGGGGTCTCCGCCCTGACGAACGAGACGACCGTCACGGTGCTCGGTTCACCGATGCCCGTCCACGCGCAGCGCAGCTGCTGAAGCGACTCAGACCCGCAGTGTCGCGATCACCGGGAAGTGGTCGCTGGCGAACCAGGTCTCGGGGCCGTCGTGGTCGATCACGACGCGGTCCACGGCGCTGACGTCGCGGGTGAGCACCCAGTCGATCCGCTCGCCCGAGCCGACCGGCGGCTGCCAGTCGTTGAACGTGGCGGTGCGGTCGGCGGGGTCCCCCACGGCGAGCCAGGCGTCGGCGAACCCGGCCTCGGCGAACACCCGCGAGGCCGTCCCGCTGCCCGCGGGTTCGTTGCAGTCCCCCGCGAACACGACCGGGCCGGTGGTGCCCGCCAGTCGTTCGGCGATGAGCGCGGCACTCCGGCCCCGGACCGCGTCACCGTGCGCACCGGGCTCGTGGTCCAGGTGCGTGGTGAGCAGGGTGAACGCGGGCCCCTCGGCGTCGAGGAACCGGGCGTGGTTCGCGATCCGCGGGTACAGGCTGCCCCAGGTGTTCGAGACGGGCTCGTCCGGGGTGTCCGACAGCCAGAACGACCCCTCGTCGGACGGCCGGAACCGTTCGCGGCGGTAGAAGACGGCCGCGTGTTCGCCGGCGTCACCGCCCTCGCGCCCCTGTCCGACGTCGGCGTGGTCCGGCAGGCCGGCACGCAGGTCGTCCATCTGGTGCGCGAAGGCCTCCTGCACGCACAGCAGGTCGGGGTCGTGCCGGCGGATCAGGTCGAGCACGACCGGCAGGCGGGCCGGCCAGTCGTGCGCGGGGTCCGGGTTCTTGATGTTGTAGGTCATCAGGACGATCGGGCGTGCGGCGCTGGTCACACCGTGAACCTACCGATCGGTTGCCCGGCGGGTTCCCATCAGTTGATGCAGGTGCCCTCGGTGCCGTAGTTGTGCACGTCGGTCGACTTGGGCGTCGGCTCCTTCGCGGGCTTCTTCGTCGGCTTCGAGCCGGTGCTCGAACCGCCGGTCGACGGCGTCGAGGCCCCGGCGCTCGGCTCGGTCGCGATCGGCTTCGCGGTCTTGCCGTCGGTGCCGAGCACGAGCGTGACACCGGTGACCGCACTGGTGCGGACGGCGACGGCGCCGGGCACCACGGACGCGATGGCCTTCGCCTGCGACTCCTGACCGGCGGGGTACTGCACCTGGGTGGTCTTCGTCGTCGCGGACGAGCCGGCCGGGGCGACCTGGAAGCCGCGGGCGGTCAGGACCTGCCCCGCAGCCGTCGCAGCGCCCTCGACCCCGCTGCCGTTCAGCACGGTGACCGAGGTGTTCGCCGGCTGTGCGCGGCCCGCCTTCGTGTACGCCTCGGGTTCGCCGACCAGGCCCTGCACGAACGCGGGCAGGCCGACGGTGTCGACCTCGACGATCGACAGGGCGGAGCCGTTCACGTAGATGGTCGGCGTGCCGAGCGTCGGGATCGTGGCGGACTGGATGTTGCCGGGCCGCAGGTTGCGCATCTGTGACGCCAGGTCGATGAGGTCGGTGTCGGTCTGGATCGATCCGCCGACGGCCTTGAGGATGTTCCCCATCTTCACCGGGTTGAGCAGCGTCCCCGCCGACGTGACCTTCCGGGCCTCCTGCGACAGGAAGTACTGCTGGCGGACGTTGCGGTCCAGGTCACCGTTCGGCAGGCCGTGGCGCTGTCGCACGAAGGACAGCGCCTCCTTCGCGTTGAGCGAGGACTTGCCCGCGGGCAGGTCGACGCCGGAGTACGGGTCGCTGGTGGCCTGGTTGAGGCAGACGTCGACCGGGCCGAGTTCCTTGACGACCTGGTAGAAGCCGAGCAGCGAGACGCGGACGTAGTGGTCGATCTGCAGACCGCTCAGGTTCTCGATCGTCTTGATGAGCATCTTCGCACCGCCGGTGTCGCCGCCGCCGTTGAGCGTGCCGTAGTAGAAGGCGCTGTTGAGCTTGCCCTTGCCGACGTCCGGGATGTCGACGTACGAGTCGCGGGGGAACGAGATCATCGTCGCCTGGCTGCCGTCGGCGTTGATGTGCAGGACGATCATCGTGTCGGTGTTCGTCGCACCGCCGTCCGACGTCGTGCTCAGTTCCGCCATCTGCTCGGGGGTGGCGTTCTCCGGCCGGTGGTCGTCCCCGACGAGCAGGATGTTCTGCGCCTTGCCGTCGACGTCGTCCTTCGTGTCCTTCTTGCCGGTGATCGCGTTGACGATCGTGACGCCGTCGGACAGCTGGTTGTACGCGTACCCCGCGTACCCGACGCCCAGCAGGAGGGCCATCGTGAGCACCCCCGCGACGGCCGGGAAGACGACGCCTGCGCGTCGCTTCTGGCGCCCGTGGCGCGGCGTCGCAGCACCGCGGTGTGCGGGCTCGGTCGTCTGCTCGGGTTCGTTGCTCACCGGGAAACCATAACCGCCGCGCGGGGAACGGACATGGGATGCGCCTGGAAGGTCACCCCGTACTCGCCGTCACCCCGTGACGGACTGGAGGCCCGTGGCGGGGTCGCCACGGGCCTCCAGTCCGCCCCTTGGTCGCGCTCGGCGCGCTAGTCGCGCTAGTCGCGCGACGGGAGCAGGTGGATCGCCTCCATGGCGAGTTCCGCAGCGATCGGGTCCTTCGCGACCACGGCGTCCTTGAGCTTCGTCAGCTCGGGCAGGATCACGTCGGCCGGCAGGAGCTCGGCGAGCTCCGGCACGCGGAGCTTGAAGGACAGCCCGTCCGTCGTCGAGTTGCAGAGCTGCACGAGCGACGGGTTGCCGCACGCATCCGCCCACATGGCGTAGATGCCGGCTCCGTCGCGCGCCACCTGGTCCTGCTCGTCGGCGCTCACCCGCGCGTGCACGTCGTCGAGCATCTTCACGATCTTCCTGCGCTGCGCGTCCGTGAACCGGGGCACCGCGAGCCGCACGACGCCGCCGTAGATCACGCCGAGGGTGCGGTACGCGTCGAGGAGCTCCCCCTTCGTCGGCGCCGCGACCCGGGTGTAGCGGTTCGGCGCCATCTCGATGAGGCCGGCCCGGGCGAGCTCGGCGAGGGCCTCGCGGATCGGCGTCCGGGAGACCCCGAGCCAGGCGATCAGGTCGTCGTCGTTGAGCCGTTCCCCGGGCTCGAGCGTGCCGTCCATGATGGCGTCGCGGATCTTGTCCTGCACCGTGTCGCGGAGGAGCTTGCGCTCGGCAGCGGGCTGCGTCGAGGGAACTGGCATGGGTCCAGCGTGTCACATGTCAGGGTTCGTGCGCGAGAGGCGCGACGGCCACCAGGCGCGGTGCCCGAGGTCGTAGGCCAACGCCGGCACGAGCAGCGAACGGACCACGATCGTGTCGAGCAGGACACCGAACGCGACGACGAACGCGATCTGCACGAGGAACAGGATCGGGATCACGCCGAGGGCGGCGAACGTGGCGGCGAGCACGACGCCCGCCGACGTGATCACCCCGCCGGTCACGCCGAGTCCGCGCAGGACACCCTCGCGTGGACCGTGCCGCAGCGCCTCCTCACGCACTCGTGTCATGAGGAAGATGTTGTAGTCGACGCCGAGTGCCACCAGGAACACGAACGAGTACAGCGGCACGCTCGGGTCCGCGCCCGGGAAGTGGAACACGTGGTCGAAGACGAGCGCTCCGACACCGAGGGCCGCCGCGAAGGACACGATCACGCTGCCGATCAGCACGAGCGGCGCGACGATGCTGCGGAGCAGGAGCATCAGGATCAGCAGGATCACGACGAGCACCACGGGGATGATCAGCGTGCGGTCACGGATGCCGGTGTCGTTCGTGTCGACCGCCGTCGCGGTGACGCCACCGACGATCGCTCCCGGGTCGACCCGTTCGACGGCGGTTCGGAGGTCGCGGACGGTCTGCTCGGCGGCGTCCGAGTCGGCGGCGTCGGACAGCGTCGCCTCGAGCAGGACGTCACCGCGGGAGACGGTCGGCGTGCTGCTGCCGGCGGCGGACCCGGTCACCGGGACGGTCCCGGCGGGGCTGTCCTTCGCTGCGGCGACGACACCGTCGACCCCGTCCACCGCGGTGATCGCGTCGACGAGCTGGTCGAAGTCGCGCTCCGCGCCGATGACCTGCGCGGGACTGCCCGAGCCGCCCGGGAAGTGGTCGGCCAGCACGTCCTGACCGTCACGGGCCTGCGACGACCCGATGATCAGGTCGCTCTGCGGCACCCCGTCCGCCTCGAGTCCGAACAGGCCGGCACCCATCGCGAGCAGACCGACCGTGCAGACGATCCACACCACCCGGGACCGACGGGCGACGAGCCGGCCGACGCGCGCCCAGATGCCGCCGGCGTCCGGACCGGTGAGCACGGGGTGGGCGCTGCCGAACGCGGGACGCAGCGGCCAGAACGCCGCGCGGCGGAACGCGAGCAGCAGCGCGGGCAGGAGTGTCAGGGCGGCGAGCAGGCTGAACGCGATGCCGATGGCCGCGACGGGGCCGAGCGCCTTGTTCGAGTTGAGGTCGGAGAGCAGCAGGCAGAGCACCCCGACGATCACCGTGCCGCCCGAGGCCAGGATCGGCTCGAGGCTCCCCCGCAGGGCGGCCTTCGTCGCGTCCCAGCCGGTGCGGTGGTCGCGCAGCGCCTCCCGGAAGCGCGAGGTGTACAGGAGCGCGTAGTCCGTCGCCGCGCCGATCACCAGGATCGACAGGATGCCCTGGACCTGCCCGTTGACCGTCACGATGTCGGCCTTGGCGAGCCACCAGACCACGAGGATCGAGGCGCACAGGGCGAACGTGGCGGTCCCGAGCACGAGGACGGGCAGCAGGGGTGATCGGTAGACGATGATCAGGATCACGAACACCGCGGCGAGCGCCACCCCGAGCAGCAGCCCGTCGATGCCGGCGAAGGCCTCGGTCAGGTCCGCGGTGAACCCGGCTGGGCCGGTGACGTAGCCGCTGACACCGGACGGCAGCGCGTCGTCGACGTCGGCCCGGATGGCCTCGACCGCGTCCCCGGTCTCGGCGTCCTGCGTGAGCGTGGCGACGATCTCGACCGCGTCGCCGTCCTCGCTCGGGATCACCGGGCTGACGGCATCGACGTCGGCGCGGTCGGACAGCGTCGTGGTGAGTGCCTTCGCGTCGGCGAGGTCGGTCGACGTCAGGCCGCCGTCGCGCTCGAGGACGATGATCGCGGGCGCTCCGGACTCGTCGCGGAACTCGGAGGACCGCTCCTGCACCTTCGTGGCGTCGGCCGAGGCGGGCAGGAACGAGGTCTGGTCGTTGGTCGAGACCTCGGAGGTCTTGCCGAAGAAGGGACCGCCGACCGAGGCGATGCCGAGCCAGACCACGATGACGAGCGCGGGGAGGACGATGCGGAGGAAGCGGGACACGTCGGTGAGCGTACACCGATCGTCAGCATGCTGATTACTTGACCGTCGAGCGCTGCTGACGACCATAGAATCACGGCATGCAGGACACGAGCGAGCAGTGGCCCCTCGGGCGCCTGCTGTCCGCGGCTGCACGGTCCGTCGAGCGGGACTGGGACGAACGACTCCGCGCCATCGGGCTCTCGCACGCCGCGGTCGTCGCGATCGACATCCTCATCCGGACCGGTCCGACCGGCGCGGACACCATCGCCCGCACCGCACGGGTCCAGCCGCAGACGATGTCCCGCACGCTCGAGCGGATGGAGCGGGACGGCCTGGTCGAGCGCACCCCGCACCCCGCCGATCGTCGGCGCCGCGTGGTGAGCGTGACGCCCGCTGGCCGGTCCGCCTGGGAGACCGCGCGGCACATCGAGCGCGAGGTCCTGCCGGAGGACCCGGCGCTCCGATCGGCGCTGGGCGAACTGCTCGGCAAGCCGCAGTCCGAGTGAAACACTGTTTATGAAATACCACATGCGATAAGATCCTGTGGTCGGTGCGTGCCGACCTGACCACAGGAGCCCCGCATGTCCGAACGCCGAGCCGCCCGCGCGGCCGTTGCACACGCTCACCACGCCGCCAGCAGCAGACGGCGGCGGCGGCCGTTCCTCGTCGCGCTGATCACGACGCTCGGCTCGCTCGTCGGCGTCGCCCTGGTCGTCGCCGTCGTCGCGAGTGCGTTCGTCGGCGGTCTCGCTCGGAGCTTCGACGCCGGGCGCGAGACCATCACGAACCCGTTCCCGAGCGGCACCCGACCGACTCCGACAACCGGCGAGAACGTCCTGCTCATCGGTTCCGACTCCCGGGCGCAGGGCAACCCCGATGGTGGCCCTTCGACGTCCGGCGGGCGCTCGGACACCCTGATGCTGGCGCACGTACCCGCCGATCGTCAGCACGTCTACCTGATGTCGATCATGCGGGACTCCTGGGTCGAGGTCCCCGGGCACGGGCGCGCCAAGATGAACGCCGCGTACGCCTGGGGCGGGGTACCCCTGACCGTGCAGACCGTCGAGCATCTCCTGGACGTCCGGGTCGACCACGTCGCCGAGATCGACTTCACCGGGTTCGAGGACATGACCGATGCCCTCGGCGGCGTGACCGTGTCCTCCCCGCAGGCCTTCTCGACCGCCCACCACGACTTCGTGGCGGGGACGAACCGCCTCGACGGCGCCGACGCACTCGCCTTCGTGCGGGAGCGTCACGCCTTCGCCGACGCCGACCACACCCGGGTCCGCAACCAGCAGGCGTTCATGCGCGGCGTCGTGGAGGGACTGCTGTCCCGCGGCACGGTCACCAACCCCGGGCGCATCCAGGACTTCGTCGCCGCGACCAGTGAGCACCTGTCGGTCGACGCGGGGTTCACGTTCGCTCGGATGGCGGAACTCGGGTGGTCGCTCCGCGCGGTCCGGGCCGACGACCTCGTGACCTTCACGGTGCCGACGGCGGGCTCCGGGACGTCACCGGACGGACAGTCGATCGTGACGCTGAACCAGCTCGAGGTCGGGTCACTGTCCCAGGCGCTCCGGTCCGACGACGTCGCCGGCTGGCTCAGCGACAACCCGCAGTAGCCCGGCACCGCACGCACGACGACGCCCCACGACTCGAGGTCGTGGGGCGTCGTCGTGTTCGGTCTGCGGAGAGATCAGGCGGGGAGCTGGAGCTCCTGGCCGGCGTAGATCAGGTTCGCGTCGTCGATGGTCGACGTGTTCGCGGCCCAGAGCTGCTTCCAGCCGCCGTCGATCCCGAGCTTCGTCGAGATCGTGTCGAGCGTGTCACCCGAGGCGATCGTGTACGTCTTGCCGCTCGTCTTGACCGGGGCCGGCTTGCTCGGCGTCGTCGCTGCCGGGGCGGGCGTCGACTCGGTCGTGCTCGGCGCGGCCGGCTGCGGGGCAGCCTGCTCGGCGGGAGCCGGTGCCGGAGCAGCGGGCTGCGGGGCGGCCTGCTGTGCGGGCGCCGGAGCCGGTGCGGGGGCCGGAGCCGCCGCGGCGGGGGCTGCACCGCTGGTGCCGCTCAGCCCGAGCTGGGCGGAGCAGGCGGGCCATGCACCCCAGCCCTGCGAGGCGAGGACACGCTCGGCGACGGCGATCTGGGCTTCGCGGCTGGCGGAGGCGGGGTTGCCCGCGCCACCGTTCGCCTGCCAGGTACCGAGGTTGAACTGCAGGCCGCCGTAGTAGCCGTTGCCGGTGTTGATGGCCCAGTTGCCGCCGGACTCGCACTGCGCGAGCTGGTCCCAGGTCGAACCGGACGCTGCGTTCGCGGGGGCTGCCGCGAGGCCGACACCGGTCGCGGCGATGCCGGCGAACGCCAGGCCGCCGACGATGGTGCGGGTACGGGAAAGCTTCTTCATGTGATTGCTCCACCGGGGTCACGAGCCGCATCTGTTGCGGGATCCACTGCCCACCCCGACCGATCGCGGTCAGTTGTGGGGGTGCGCCACCGGGGGCAGTGGTCATCGGGCCGGCGGCACCTCGGTCGGCAACCATAGGAAACTCTTGACCGTTATCAAACCGAGACAAACGGTTCTACCCGTGCATGCTATGTACCCCGCCCCAGAACCTGAACGGCTCGATGCCCATGGCCATGGTGATCGAGGCGTACCCGGGTACGTGTCCTTGGCAATTCCCTGGCAATGCCGATCGGCGGTCGGGATCAGGCCCGCGTGAGCAGGGTCACGGCCTCGAGGTGACCGGTCTGCGGGAACATGTCGAGCACCCTGGCCCGACGCAGCCGGAACGACGGCATGCGCGCCAGGTCCTTCGCCAGGGTCACCGGGTTGCAGCTCGAGTAGACGACGTGCTGGACGTCCGAATCCTCGAGCCAGGTCGACAACCGCTCCCCGATCCCGCGACGCGGAGGGTTCACGACGACGAGCTCGGGCACCGCGTCCGGACGGGCCCGGAGGGCGTGCTCGGTCGCGTCGTCGGCGGCGAACCGGAGGCCCTCGAGGCCGGCCTCACGAGCGGACTGCTTGGCGGAGCGGATCGCCTCGGCGCTCGTCTCGATGCCGGTCACCACGCGGCCGGGACGGGCAGCGTGCAGCGCGAACCCGCCGACGCCGGAGTACAGGTCCCACATCGACGCGGGGTCGAGCTCGTCGATCCAGGCCGTCGCCTGCGCGTACAGCTCGGTCGCGACGCCGGTGTTCGTCTGGAAGAAGCTCTGCGGCCGCAGGTGCATCGTGATCCCGCCGAGCCGCATCGGCAGGGTCTCCTGCTCGGTCAGCACGATCTCGCGGTCGCCCTCGGTGACGGCCTTGTGCTCGGGCAGCAGGTTGGCGGTCACCACGACCGCGTTCGGCAGTGCGGCACGCAGGGCGTCGAGGTGCTGGCGGAGCCGCGGGAGCTGCCCCTCGGAACGCAGCACGAACCGGATCATCAACTCGCCGTCGGGCGACTCGGTGACCAGGACGTACTTGAGCTCACCCCGGCGCGCGGCGACGTCGTACGGGATCAGCCCGGCGGTCGAGACGAACTCGGCCAGCACGGGCAACGCGTGCCGGATGCCGGGCGTGCAGATCCCGCAGTGCCGCAGGTCCACCCCGCGCTGCCGGTGGTCGAGGATGCCGACGGTCGGGTGCTGGACGGACCCGCCCACGACCATCTTCGCCTTGTTCCGGTACCCCGACTCCGGGCTCGTGATCGCGGGCGACCAGGAGACCGCTCCGGGGCCCCCGGCGGCCTCGACCGCGGCGTGCAGGAGTTCACGCGTGCGGAGTTCCTTGTCGAGGACCTGGTCGGTGTAGGGCTGGCCCATGAGCGTGCACGACCGGCACACCCCGCGGTCGAAGTAGTCGCACTGCATGGCCGAGTCAGGATACGGCAGCGTCCCGCGTCGTCGTGGCGATCCGGTACACCGACGTCGTCGCGGTCAGGAAGAGCGTCGTGCCGTCGTCGCCGCCGAAGCACAGGTTCGACGTGACCTCCGGCACGGCGACCGCACCGATCCGGGCACCCGTCGGGTCGAACACGACGACGCCGCGGTGCGAGGACGACCAGACGTTGCCGTGCACGTCGACCCGGATGCCGTCCGGCGCGCCTTCTCCGGGCTCGAGCCGCGCGAACACCCGACCGTTCTTCAGCAGGTCGCCACGACGGTCGTAGGCGCGGATGACCGGCTCGTCACCGGATGAGCTCGCGATGTACAGCACCCGCTCGTCCGGGTCGAAGGCCAGGCCGTTCGGCTCGTCCAGGTCGGTCGCCACGGGCCGCAGGTCCTCACCCGCCGGGCCGCACCGGAACACCCAGTGGTCGCCGTACTCACGCACGCCCGGGTGTCCCTCGCGCGGCTGGGTGATGCCGTAGGCGGGGTCGGTGAACCAGACGCCGCCGTCCCGCGCGACCACGACGTCGTTCGGGGAGTTGAACCGACCGCCGTCCCACACGTCGACGATCGGCGTGACGACGCCGTCTCGGTCCCGCTAGACCCGACGCAGCCCGTGCGAGCACTGCACGACGCTGCCGTCCCGGTCGAGCGTGCGGCCGTTGGTGAACTCGACAGCGTCCGCGTACACCGAGGTCTCCCCCGAGTCCGCGTGCCACTGCAGGATCCGGTCGCCCGGGATGTCGGACCACCGCAGCGTGCGCGTCGACGGGATCCAGCAAGGCCCCTCGGCCCAGGTGCTGCCGGTGGCGATGCGCTCGAGCGCGTCGGGGTCCGGTACGAGGTCGTCGAGCAGCACGGGTTCTCCTTCGAACGGGCTGCCCAGCCTACGTTCGTCAGGCCGCGGCCGCAGCCTCACTCCGTCGTCGCACGGCCTTCTCGATCGCGGAGATCGCGAGGCCGAGAAGGATCGACGCCACGACCGCGAGGGTCGTGACGAGGAAGGGCTGCTCGCGGCTCCAGCGCCCGGTGGCCGAGGCGATGCCGACGCAGTACGCGGCCCACACGACGTCGGCGAGCACACAGCTGAGCAGGAACCGCCGGAGGTCGAGCCCACTGTCCGCGCCGACCAGGTTCGTCGTCAACCGGCCCATCGGGATGAAGCGTCCGAGTACCGCGATGCGCCCGGGGGCGGCACGGTAGCGGCCGTCGATGGCGTCCCGGGCCGCGCGGACCTTCGGACGCGCGAACCACGACCTCGAGCCGAGGTCGACCGACCGCGCCAGGTGGTAGAGCCCGAGGTCGCCGAGGACCATCCCGATCGACGCCGCGACGACGAGGAAGAGGACCGGCAGGAGACCGCCGTCACCGCCCACCAGGAGCGTGCCGATCGCGACGACGAGTGCCTGGCTGGGCAGGAAGACCGCGACGCTGCCCACGGCGAGCACGAGGCCGACCACGAAGAACGCCCACGGGGTACCGACGAGCTGGACGACCAGGTCCTGTGCTGCGTCCACGACTCACCCTCCACGGGCGCCGAGGGGCACACCGGGGTCCATCCTCGCAGGTCCGGGGCGCTCCGCTCACGTGCGGTCGACGATCGCCCGCATCGTCGCGGCCGCGTCGTCCGGGTGGCCGTCGAGGACGGCGTCGGCGAGTGCGAGGTGGAGGCCGACGTCGCGCCGGTCCGGGCGGATGCCCCCGCGTTCGCGCAGCACCTGGCCGACCACCTGGTGCAGTCGTCGGTACAGGGCGTTGCCGGACAGGTCGAGCACGAGCGCGTGGAACCGCACGTCCGCGGCCACGAAGTCGAGGCGGTCGTCGCGGGTCGCGGCGGCCGCGAGCTCGTCCGCGGTGGTGCGGAGGGCCTCCCGTCGGTCCGCGTACTCGTCGAGCGCTGCCCGCCGGGCGGCAGCGGCAGCGGCGGCGGGTTCGACCGCCGCGCGCAGCTCGCGGAGCTCGGCCGCCACGCGCCCGCCGTCGGGGCCCCGCAGGCGCCACCGCACCACGCGCGGGTCCAGGACGTCCCACTCCCGCACGTCGAGGACGGTCACGCCGACCCGGCGCCTGGCGGTGACCAGGCCGAGGGCGACGAGGACGCGGACCGCCTCGCGGACGATGCTGCGACTGGCGCCCGTCCAGGTCACCAGGTCGTCGACGCTCCGTCGGCTGCCCGCGGCGACCGCACCGGAGACGACGGCGGCACCGACCTGGTCGAGGACCCGTTCGAAGGTGCTCGTCACCGCTGCGAGACCGGCGACAGCACGAGCTCGTCGATGCGCACGTGCGCCGGCGACCCGAGCACGAAGGCGACCGTCCGCCCGATGTCCTCCGGTTGGAGCATGCGCTGCCGCGCGGCCGCGTCGGGAACCTCGGGCCGTTGGTCGAGGAAGTCCGTCGCGACGTCACCCGGGCACAGGTGGGTGGCACGCACGCCGTGCTCGGCCTCCTGCTGGTTGAGCGTCCGGACGACCGACGCGAGCGCCGACTTGCTCGCCGAGTACGCGACACCAGCCCCCGGCTGGAAGGACCACCCGGCGTACGACGACACGACGACCACGACGCCGCCGGACGACCGGAGTGCCGGCAGTACGGCGTCCACGACGGTGACGAGCGCGGTGAGGTTCGTGTCCACGATCGCGCGGAAGTCGGTCAGCGACTGGTCGTCCCACCGGCGCCTCGGGGCGTTGAGGCCGGCCGCCAGCACGAGTCCGTCGAGCCGCCCGTGCCGCCCGAGCACGGTGTCCCGCGCGGCTGCGACGGCTTCGGGGTCGTTCGCGTCGAGGGGCAGGACGTCCGCGGTTCCCCCGGCGTCTCGGACGGTGCGTGCGACCTGCTCGAGCCGCTCGGCACGGCGCCCGCTGAGCACCACCGTCCAGCCGTCCCGCGCCGCCGCCTCGGCGCTCGCGGCCCCCATGCCGCTGCCCCCACCCGTGACCCAGAGCACACGCTGATCCGTCATGCTCGAATAGTATGCCTATTCAAGCCACCGACGACGGGAGCAACGATGCACCTCGACCTGACCGACCGCGTGGTGGTCGTGACCGGCGCAGCGCGCGGGATCGGCCGCACGCTCGCCGACCGCTTCGTCAGCGAGGGGTGCCGCGTCGTCGCGCTCGACCTCGCCTTCGAACCGGACTTCCCGCTCGACCACGTCGTGTGCAACGTCGCCGACCCGCGGTCGGTGCGCGACGCCGTGGACGAGGTCGTCCGGCGGCACGGCACGGTCGACGTACTGGTGAACAACGCCGGCATCAACGTCACGGGCACGGTCGCCGAACTCGAGTGGGACGCCTGGCGCCGCTGCATGGACGTCAACCTCGGCGGCACGTTCCTGATGAGCCAGGCCGTGGCTCCGGTGATGCAGGCGGCCGGGCGCGGTCGGATCATCAACGCCGCATCGTTCGCGGCGATCGTGCCCAGTGTCGGGAGCGCGGCCTACGCGGCGTCGAAGGCAGCCGTCGTCTCGTTCACCCGGGTCCTGGCGTCGGAGCTCGGCCCGTGGGGGATCACCGTGAACGCCTACGCACCGGGCATGGTGCCGACGGCGATGAACGGCTTCGCGTCGATGCCGGCCGAGGCGCAGGACCGCCTGCTCGACACGCTGTCGCTCCGCCGGTGGGAGACGCCGGACGACGTTGCCGACCTGCTCGTCTTCGTGGCGAGCGACGCTTCCGGGTACATCACCGGCACCCTGCTCGACGTCTCCGGGGGCAAGCTCGCGACGCAGATCCCCGCTCGCGCACACGGCCGGACCTGAGCGGACTGCTGTCCGGCCGCACAGGTTCTCCACATGGCCTCCTCCGTAGGCTGTGAAAGCCCAGTGAGCCGGACTGCAGCCCGACCCCGAGGAGGTGCCCGATGGTCCTCGTCCTCGTCGCGTTCGCGATCGTCGCCCTGATCGTCCCCGCCCTGACCCCCGTCCTCGGCCGCCGCGTGTTCTACGTCGCGGCCCTCGCCCCCGCCGCGGCGGCGGTACTGACGATCGCCCAGACCGACGCCGCCCTGCACGGCAGCGTCGTCGAACGGCACCAGTGGGTCCCCCAGCTCGACCTCGACGTCACGCTGCGGATGGACCCCCTGTCGTGGGTGCTCGCCCTCGTGGTGTCGATCGTCGGCGCGTTGGTGCTGGTCTACTGCGCCTCGTACTTCGCGCGGGACGAACCCGGGCTCGGTCGGTTCGCCGGGGTCCTGACCGCCTTCGCCGGCTCGATGTACGGGCTCGTGATCGCCGACGACGTCATCGTGCTGTTCGTCCTGTGGGAGGCCACGACGGTCTTCTCCTACCTGCTCATCGGGCACGACGCCGCGAAGCGTGCCAGTCGCGCCGCCGCCATGCAGGCGCTCGTGGTGACCACCGCCGGTGGCCTGGCGATGCTCGCGGGCCTCGTGATGCTCTCGGTCACGGCGGGCACGACCTCGCTGTCCGCGATCGTCGCTGATCCCCCGAGCGGCACGGTCGTCTCGGTGTCGGTGGTCCTCGTGCTGCTCGGGGCGCTCACGAAGTCGGCGATCGTGCCCTTCCACTTCTGGCTCCCCGCCGCCATGGCCGCACCCACACCGGTCAGCGCGTACCTGCACGCCGCGGCGATGGTGAAGGCCGGCATCTACCTGGTGGCCCGGCTCGCCCCCGCGTTCGCGCTGCTCGACGGCTGGCGCGAGACGATCACGCTGCTCGGCGTCGCCGGGATGCTCGTCGGCGGGTACCGGGCACTGCGGCAGACCGACCTCAAGCTCCTGCTCGCCTACGGCACCGTGGCCCAGCTCGGGTTCCTCGTGCTCGCCGCCGGCTGGGGTGCCCCCGCGGTCGCGCTGGGCGGGGTCACGCTGCTCGTCGCACACGCCGCCTTCAAGTCGACGCTCTTCCTGGTCGTCGGCGCGATCGACCACGTCACCGGCACGCGTGACCTCGGTCGGCTCAGCGGGCTCGGCCGTGCCCGCCCGTGGCTGGCGGTCGTCGCGGTGCTCGCGCTGCTGTCGATGGCCGGGATCCCGCCGACGGTCGGGTTCGTCGCGAAGGAAGCCGTGCTGACCGGGTTCACCGAGTCCCTGCACGGCCCCGACGCCGGCTGGGCCTGGTTCGCCCTGATCGGCGTGACCGTCGGATCGGTGCTCACCGTGGCGTACTCGCTGCGGTTCCTGTGGGGCGCCTTCGCCCGCAAGCCCGGCGTCGCGACCACGGAGCCGCACGCCCTGCACGGCCTCGCCGTCGTGCCCTCGGTGCTCGCGCTGGCCGGGCTCGCACTCGGCCTGCTCACCCCGGTGGTCGCGCACGGCATCGAGCCCGCTGCCACGACCGCAGCGCTCGGCGGCGAGGAGGTCCCGCACCTCGCGCTCTGGCACGGCCTCGAACCCGCACTCGGCCTGTCCGCGATCACCCTGGTCGGCGGCCTCGCACTGTTCGCCCTGCGTCGTCCGGTCGAAGCGCTCCAGCACCGGCTCGCCGGGTTCCCGAGCGCTGCGGGCACGTACCGGCACGGCATGCGACTGCTCGACCGTGGAGCGACCGGACTCACCGCGAGCCTGCAGCGCGGCTCGCTCCCCTACTACCTGACCGTGATCCTGTCGGTCTTCGTCGCCGGGGCACTCGCCAACCTGGTGCTCGGCGGGCCGTGGGAGTTCCACGTCCGGTTCGCCGACTCGTGGGGCCAGATCCCGGTGATGATCGTGATGTCGATCGCGGGCATCGCGGTGCTCACGGCGAAGACCCGGTTCGCCGCCGCGGTCCTGGTCGGCGTCACCGGCTACGGCCTCTCGGTGCTGTTCGTCCTGCACGGCGCCGTCGACCTCGCCCTGACGCAGCTCGTGGTCGAGACGGTCACCCTGATCGCCTTCGTCCTGGTGCTCCGACGGCTGCCCCCGCGCATCGCCACGACCAACCCGTCGCGGTTCCGGGTCGTGCGGGCGCTCTTCGCCGGGCTGGCGGGGCTGACGCTGGCGATCGTCGTCGTCGTTGCTGCCTCGGCCCGGACGGCACGCCCCCTCTGGCCCGACCTGCCCGCGCTGACGAGCTCGTTCGGGCACGGTCTGAACGTCGTGAACGTCGCCCTCGTCGACCTGCGCGGCTGGGACACCCTCGGTGAACTCACGGTCGTGGTCGCCGCGGCCACCGGCGTCGCGAGCCTGATCTTCGTGAACTCGCGCGAGGACACCCTGCCCCGGCTGCGCGACCTGCCCGAGACCCTGACCGCGAACGGCGAGCGCACCGACGGCGAGCCCCGCGCCTGGCTGCCGACGAGCGCCGCGATCCCGACCGGCCGTTCGGCACTGCTCGACGTGGTCGTCCGCCTGCTGTTCCACGGCCTCATCGTGCTGTCGGTGTACCTGCTGTTCGCCGGGCACAACTCGGCCGGTGGCGGGTTCGCCGGTGGCCTGGTCGCCGGCATCGCGCTCGCGGCCCGCTACCTGGCCGGCGGCCCGGCCGAACTCGGTGCAGCGGCCCCGGTGCGTGCCGGTCGTCTGCTCGGCCTGGGGGTCGCGACGGCGGCCATCACCGCGATCGTGCCGCTGTTCTTCGGCCGTGAAGCCCTGTACTCCGAGTTCTTCGAGGCCACCGTCCCGATCCTCGGGCACGTCGAGTTCGTCACCGCCACGTTCTTCGACATCGGCGTCTACCTGGTCGTCGTCGGCCTGGTGCTCGACGTCCTCCGCAGCCTCGGTGCCGAGGTCGACCGGCAGCGCCTCGAGGACGCCTCGACCCCGACCCGCGACACCACCGAGGGGTCCGTCAGCGACGCCCTCGATGCCCCCACCCCGGAAGGGAGCGCCACGTGACCGTCACCCTCGTCCTCGTGATCGCCATGGCGGTGCTGTTCTCGTGCGGCGTCTACCTGCTGCTCGAACGCTCCCTGACCCGGATGCTCCTCGGCTTCCTGCTGCTCGGCAACTCGCTCAACCTGCTGCTGCTGGTGATGTCCGGCGCCGCGGGCGACCCGCCGATCGGCAAGAGCGCCGAGGGCATCACCGACCCGCTCCCCCAGGCGTTCGCCCTGACCGCGATCGTGATCACCTTCGCCGTCAGCGCGTTCCTGCTGGCCCTGATCCACCGGTCGTGGCAGCTGTCCCGCGCCGACGAGGTCGAGGTCGACGAGGCCGACGCCGCCATCGGCCGCGACCGCGACGAGCCGGCCGACGAGGACCCGGAGACCACCACCGACGCAGAACAGGAGGCGACCCGATGACCTGGCTCGTCCCGCTCCTCGTCCTCGTCCCGCTGCTCGGTGCCGCGGTCGCGCTCGGACTCCTCCGGCACCAGAAGCTCCAGCGTGCGATCACCGTCGTGGTGCTCGTCGTGGCCCTGGCCGTCGCCGCCACGCTCATGGTCCTGGTCGACCGGCACGGCACGATCGTGGTGCAGGTCGGCGGCTGGGACGCCCCCTACGGCATCTCGCTCGTCGTCGACCGGCTGAGCGCCCTGCTGCTCACCGTCAGTGCGAGCGTCCTGCTCCTCGTCCTGCTGTTCTCGATCGGGCAGGGCCTGGCCGCCGACGACGAGGACGCCCCGGTCACGATCTTCTACCCGACGTACCTCGTGCTCGCGGCCGGTGTGCTCGACTCGTTCATCGCCGGTGACCTGTTCAACCTGTACGTCGCGTTCGAGATGCTGCTGGTGGCGAGCTACGTGCTCATCACGCTGGGCGGCAGCGAACAGCGTGTCCGGGCCGGCACGACGTACATCGTCACGAGCCTGATCGCGTCGGCGATCTTCCTCGCCGCCATCGGGCTGGTCTACGGCGCCACCGGCACGGTGAACATCGCCCAGATCAGCGAGCGCGTCGCCGGCCTGCCGGAGCACGTCCAGCTGCTCCTGCACACGATGCTGCTGATCGGGTTCGGCATCAAGGCGGCCGTGTTCCCGCTGGCGTTCTGGCTGCCGGACTCGTACCCGACCGCCCCGGCGCCGGTCACCGCGGTCTTCGCGGGCCTGCTGACCAAGGTCGGCATCTACGCGATCATCCGGCTCGAGACGGTGATCTTCCCGCGACCACAACTCAACGAGGTGCTGCTCGTCGTCGCCGCACTGACGATGGTGGTCGGGGTGCTCGGCGCGGTGTCGCAGACCGACGTGAAGCGGCTGCTGTCCTTCACGCTGATCAGCCACATCGGCTTCATGGTGATGGGCGTCGGACTCGGCACCGTCGCGGGGACGGCGGCAGCGGTGTTCTACACGGTGCACCACATCGTCGTGCAGACCACGCTGTTCCTGGTGTCCGGTCTGATGGAGCGCGTCGGCGGGACGACCTCGACCCGGTCGCTCGGCGGACTGCTGAAGGCCGCACCGCTGCTGGCCGCCCTGTACCTGATCCCCGCGTTCAACCTGGGCGGGATCCCGCCGTTCTCCGGCTTCATCGGCAAGCTCGGCCTGTTCCGTGCCGCCGCCGAGGACGGTTCCCCGATGGCGTACGTCACCATCGGCGCCGGCGTCGTCACCTCGCTGCTCACCCTGTACGCGCTCATGCGGGTCTGGGACGCCGCCTTCTGGCGGCCGAAGCCGGCGGCCGAGGCCGCCGCCCCGCACGCGACGAGTGCCGAACCGCACGCCCACCTGCGGTCGCCGGAACCGGCGCCGCTCACCGTCTCCGAGGAGACGGGTGAGGCGTACCACCCGGGAGGCTCGGTGACGGTCACCGACGCACCGCACGCGACCCGTGCCTCCAGTCCGACCACCGGCGCGACCGAGGCGGTCGGCGAGGCTCCCGAGAAGGTGCGCCTGCCGCGCATGCTCGTCGGCGTGACGACCGTCGCGGTGCTCGGGTCCGTCGCGCTGACCGTCGTCGCCGGCCCGCTCTACGGCTACGCGACCCGCGCAGCGGAGTCGCTGGAGTCGCCCGACCGCTACGTCCAGGCCGTGCTCGGAGGTGAGCGATGACCGACGTCCGCCGCATCTCGAACGCCAGGCGGATCGCGCTGGCGTGGCGCTACGACGTGCCCTTGGTCGCGGGACTCACCGTGCTGTGGGCGCTGCTCTGGGGGTCGTGGACCCCGCTGACGCTGCTGTGCGGCATCGTCGTGGCGCTCATCGTCACCCAGGCGCTGCCGCTCCCGCCGGTCCCCCTGTCCGCACGGTTCTCGATCGTGCACGTGCTGCGGTTCCTGGCGGTCTGGTCCGGGCTCGTCGTCGTGGCGTCCTTCCGGGTCGCCTGGGTCGCGTTCCGTTCCCGGGGTGTGCGGCGGAGCTCGATCACGCTCGTGCAGCTGCACTCGACCTCCGAGATGACCTTCACCCTGGCCACCCTCGCGATCTCGCTCGTGCCCGGCTCGTACGTCGCCGACGTGGACCTGCGGCGCCGTCGCCTGCTGCTCCACGTGCTCGACACCGAGCGCCTCGAGCAGGTCGAGGACGAACGCCGCGTCGCACTCCGGATCGAGGCCATGGTCATCCGCGCACTCGGATCCGAGCAGGACGTCTCCGAGCTGTTCGAGCCCCTGCCGGAGGTGACCCGATGAGCCCCGCCGTCGTCGTGATGGGCATCGCCGTCGCGCTCGTGCTCGCGCTCCTCGGGGCGACGTTCGCCCTCGCGGTGTTCCGCATCGTGCGCGGTCCGACCATCCTCGACCGCATGATCGGCTCCGACATGGTGCTGACCACCGTGCTCGTGGTGATCGCCGCCGCGATGGTCATCCGCCAGGACCTGACCGGCATCCCCGTGCTCGTGGTGATCTCGGCGACGAGTGTGTTCGCCACGGTCGCCGTCGCCCGGGCCGTCACGCCCTCGGCCGACCCGTCCGACGAGGGACTGACCGTCACCACCCCCGAGCGCGCCGAGGAGGACCAGTCGTGATCGAGATCATCGAGTCGTTCGTCGACGACGCCGGCATCCGGGCCTGGATCGCCATCGGGCTGCTGCTCGTCGGGTCGCTGCTGTCGCTCGGCGCCGGGGTCGGCATCGTCCGGTTCCCGGACCCGCTCGTCCGTCTGCACGCCATGGCGAAGCCGCAGGTGCTCGGGCTCGCACTCGCGCTGGCCGCCATCGTGGTCGCGGTGTGGACGTGGACGGCGTTCTGGGTCGTGCTGCCGATCATGGTGTTCCAGCTGTTCCTGGTGCCGGTGTCGACGCACATGATCGCCCGCGCCGGCCTGCGCGCCGACGACTACCGGCACGAGGACCTGCTCGTCGACGACACGGAGTCCTGAGGGTTTACGAGCGTTATCTCATTTTATGTGCGATCACTAAAGCAGGATAAACTCGCTAAGCTCCCGCCGTGGACAGCGTCAGGAATCCCTACACGCCCAATGCAGGCGCCACTCCGGAGATCGTGGCCGGCCGCGTCGAGCACACGCGGGCCTTCGAGGTACTCCTGCAACGCCTCTCCCGAGGACGCACCGACCAGTCGCTGATCATGACCGGTCTCCGCGGCGTCGGCAAGACGGTGCTCCTCAACGAGTTCGCCGACCTTGCTCGGACCGCGAAGTGGGAGGTCGTGGAGTTGGAAGCGAGCAAACACGACGACGGCCAGTTCCGGCAGACGATCGCCTCACTGCTCCGATCAGCCCTGCTCCAGATCTCTCCACGGAAACGGTGGACGGACCGCGCACGTCGAGCAGCCGAAGTCCTCACCGCGTTCGGGATGTCCGTCGCCCCGGACGGCACCTGGTCCATGACCTGGGACGTCGAGCCAGCTGAAGGGCTCGCTGACCACGGCGATCTCGCCTTGGACCTGACCGACGTCCTCGTCGCGCTGGGCGAAGCCGCTCAGGAGCACGGACGCGGTGTCGCGATCCTCGTCGACGAGGTGCAGTTCCTGCGGTCCGCGCAACTCGAAGCGCTGATCCAAGCCCTGCACAAGACCGTGCAGCGGAAACTCCCGATCACCTTCGTCGGGGCTGGACTCCCCCAGATCGCAGAACTCGCCGGGGATGCGAAGTCCTACGCAGAGCGGCTCTTCCGGTTCCCCGAGATCGATTCGCTCGGCGAGGACGACGCACGAGAGGCGCTCATCCGCCCCGCGGAGCTCGAGGACGCGTCCTACGATCCCGACGCGGTCGATCTCGCACTGGAGATCACCAAGGGCTACCCCTACTTCATCCAGGAGCTCGGGTACCAGGCCTGGGAGATCGCGGCCGGGCCGGTCATCACCCTCGACGACATCGATGCAGCCCGCGAGGGCTACCTCACGAAGCTCGATAGGTCGTTCTTCCGTGTGCGACTCGACCGGGCCACGGGGCTGCAGACCGCGTACCTCCGCGCGATGGCCGAACTCGGACCGGACGCCCACAAGGCTTCTGACGTCGCAAGAGTGCTGCACCGAGAATCCACCCAACTCGGGCCGACTCGCGCAGAACTCATCGACATGGGTCTCCTGTACACACCGGAACACGGGTTCGCCGCCTTCACTGTGCCGGACTTCGACCAGTTCATGCTGCGGGCGGTACCGGAGCTCGTCATCCCGGAAGTGCGGCGGCGCCCCCGCCGCAGGACCGGTTCTTGACTCTGACGGACCGGAGGCCCGTGGCGGCGTCGCCACGGGCCTCCGGTCCGTCAGATGATCACGTTCGCGGTCAGGCGGTCGCGACCCGACGCGGGAGCAGCAGGTTGCCGACCGCGGCGACCACGACGATCGCGGCGGAGACCGCCGGCAGCAGCATCGCGGCCGCGGTGCCGTGGTGCTCGGCGACGTCCCCGGTGATCGCGGAGGCGATGGACTGGCCGACGATGACGGCGGACCCGAGGATCGTCATGGTGGTGGCGGACCGGCCGACCGGTGAGCGGTCGGAACCGAGGCTGTACTGGGCGACCAGGGTCGGCCCGATCCCGATGCCCATGATCGCGAGGATGACGCCCGCGGCGACGACGGAGTCGGCGCTGGCGAACGCGATCGCACCGGCGAGGAGCACGACGCCGAACACGAGCCAGCGCCAGCCGAGGCCGAAGGCCCGGGGGAACGCTGCCGACCCGAGCGCCAACCCGGCGGAGCCGATGCCCATCAGGCCGTAGAGCAGGCCGGCCTGCGAGGCTTCGCCGTGGGTCTCCATGAACGCCGTCAGCGAGGTGAGCGTCGAGCCGAAGAACAGGCCGATGCCGAGGATGCCGACGACCACGACGACGAGCCGCGGACGCAGGAGCTGCCGCGCGGGTGCCTGCGTCGACTCCGCGTGCTGGCCGACCACGAGCTTGCCGGTCGGGTGCAGCGCGAACGCCGTCACGAACACGAACGTCAGGACCGAGGCGCCGGCGACGGCCACCCACGGGGCGATCGCGCTGGCGAGGACGCCGACCAGGAACGGGCCGATGATGAACACTGTCTCGTCGGCGGCGGACTCGTAGGCCATCGTGCCGCTGAGGGTCTTCTCGCGCCGCGCCGGGGCCATCCGCTGCCGGATGATCGCGACGAGCCGGGTGCGGGACATCGGGGCGACCTGCGGGGCCGAGGCACCGATGCAGAATGCGACCGCGAGGACGGCGAGGTCGGGCGCGGTGCCGCTGACGACGAACGGGAAGAACCCGAGCAGCGCCGCGTTCACCAGGCCGACGGGGACGAGCACCGCCCGCTGGCCGTAACGGTCCGCCGCGGCACCGACCATCGGGCCGAAGATCGCGGAGCCGATGCCGACGGCGGCGGAGTTGATGCCGCCGAGGGCGACGGAGTCACGGGCGGCGACGACGAGGGTCAGGACGCCGACCACCATCATCGCGAACGGGAGCCGGGCGATGAACGCCACGGGGAAGTACCAGCGGCCGGCGAGGGAGACGAGTGAGCGGTCCGGAGCGGGCGGGGCGTCGGTTGAGCGGGTCTGGAGCATCGGGGTTGTGCCTTCTCGGCCCGCCCGGTTCGGTGGCGGCGGACCCATCGGGTGCCGCCGTTGTCCGCCGGGATGCCGGCGGCCGGTAGATACACACTGCGTGTTGTCGAACGCTGTCGATGGTACCAACCGGCCGCCGCGCCCCGGAGGAGTTCGCTCCGGGCGCCGTCCCGGCGGTCAGCCGTGGTGCGGTCGAAGACCGTCGCCTGCGGCGCCGCCAGCCAACAGGTCGTGACCGCTCGGCGCGCGACCCGCGACGTGTCGTGACCGGCCGGCGGGGCCGGCCACGCGACGCAACGCGACCGGACGACGGACGGGAGGCGCGTGGCGGCGTGCCCCGCGCCTCCCGGCCGCCGCGCCGCGCGCCCAGGGCACCGCAGCGGTCACGACACCCCGTCGGCCGTCCGCGGTGCGGTCGCAGACCGTCGCCTGCGGCGCCGCCAGCCGACAGTTCGTGACCGCTCGGCGGGCGACCCGCGACGGGTCGTGACCAGCCCCCGCGGACCGGCCACGCGACGCGACGCGACCGGACGACGGACGGGAGGCGCGTGGCGGGGTGCCCCGCGCCTCCCGGCCGCCGCGCCGCGCGCCCAGGGCACCGCAGTGGTCACGACACCCCGTCGGTCGTCCGCGGTGCGGTCGCAGACCGTCGCCTGCGGCGCCGCCAGCCGACAGTTCGTGACCGCTCGGCGGGCGACCCGCGACGTGTCGTGACCGGCCGGCGGGATCCGCCGAGCAACGAGATGCGACCAGCCGAGCGACTGCTGCGGCGTGGTGCTCGGGTCAGGAGACCTCGCCTGCGCGGGCTCCCGCCCACAGGTCGACATCGGTGATGCCGACCGAGTGCTCGTCGATGACGCGGAGCTCCTCGTCGGTGAACGAGGTGTTCGACAGCGCGGCGACGTTGTCCTCGAGCTGCGACACCCGCGAGGCACCGATCACGAGCGAGGTCACCCGCTCGTCACGGAGCGCCCAGGCGAGGGCGAGCTGCGCGAGGGACTGTCCGCGGGCGGCCGCGACGTCGTTCAGGGCGCGGAGGTGCTCGACGACCTCGGGCGTGATGCTCGACGCGTCGAGGGACTTGCCCGCTGCCGCGCGGGAGTCCTCGGGCACACCGTTCAGGTACTTGCCGGTCAGCAGCCCCTGCGCCAGCGCGGTGAAGCCGATGACGCCGAAGCCGAGCTCGCCCGCGGCGTCGAGCAGCCCCTCGGTCTCGATCCAGCGGTTGAGCATCGAGTACGAGGGCTGGTGGATCAGGAGCGGCGTGCCGAGGTCGCGGAGGATCTCGGCTGCCTGCCGGCTGCGCTCGGCGTCGTACGACGAGATCCCGACGTACAGCGCCTTGCCCTGCTGGACCGCGGTGTGCAGGGCGCCCATCGTCTCCTCGAGCGGGGTCGAAGCGTCGAGACGGTGCGAGTAGAAGACGTCGACGTAGTCCAGGCCCGTGCGCTGCAGCGACTGGTCGAGCGAGGCGAGCACGTACTTGCGCGAACCACCGCCCTGCCCGTACGGCCCCGGCCACATGTCCCAGCCGGCCTTCGTCGAGATGACCATCTCGTCGCGGTAGGGCCGGAAGTCCTCGCGCATCAGGCGGCCGAAGTTCACCTCGGCGGCACCGTACGGCGGGCCGTAGTTGTTCGCGAGGTCGTGGTGGGTGATCCCGAGGTCGAACGCCCGGCGGCTGATGGCGCGCTGGTTCTCGAAGGGCATGTCGTCCCCGAAGTTGTGCCAGTACCCCAGGGAGAGCAGCGGCAGGTCGAGGCCCGAGCGGCCGGTCCGGCGGTACGTCATCGAGTCGTAGCGGTCGTCACTGGCGATGTAGGTCATGGGACGAGCCTGGCACTCGTTCGAGCCCTGGCCTCGCATGCTTCGCTTCGCGGACCCATGATGGGTGCACGAGACCACGAGGAGACGACGATGGCACGGACGACGAAGACCGAGACCACCTTCACCGACGAGGAGCGCGCGGCGATGCAGGAGCACGCCGCGGAGGTCAAGCGCGCCCGCGGCACGAAGGGCACCAAGGCCGAGAAGGCAGCGGCCGACGCCGCTGCGGTCGAAGCGAAGATCTCCGAGATGCCCCAGCCGGACCGCGGGCTGGCGGAGCGCATCCACCGCATCGCGCTCGAGGTCGCGCCCGAGCTCGCGCCGAAGCTCTGGTACGGCATGCCCGCCTACGCCCGGGACGGCAAGGCGGTGTTCTTCTTCCAGGACGCCGCCAAGTTCAAGGCCCGCTACGCGACACTCGGGTTCCAGGACTCGGCCGCGCTCGACGACGGCACGTTCTGGCCGACGTCGTGGGCGATCAGCCCCGAGTTCTCCGAGGCCGACGAGGCACGGGTGGCCGACCTGATCCGTCGCGCGGTCGGTTGACGGTGCTCGGGCTGGGCGCCGCTCCCGTCTTCGCCCTGCTGTTCCTGGTGCTGTACGTCCTGGGGCGGCGACGGGACCCGCGGATGCTCCGCAACGGGGTGTTCCTGACGGCGGCCGTGCTGTTCGGGCTCGCGACGGTCGTGGCCGTGCTGACCAGGGTGGTCCCCGGGTTCAGCCTGCTCGTCGCCGTGGTGCTGCTGCTCGTGCCGCTCGCCGTCGTGGTGCTCGGGGTCGCCCTGGTCGCGAACGGTCTGCAGATGCTCCGGGCCGAGGGGCGCAGCGTCGGCAACCTGCTGTCGCTCGCCGCAGGGGTGGCGGTGTTCGTGCTGCCTGCGGTCGCCATCGCCCTGCTCGTCTCGGGCAGCGGCGAGGGCTTCACACTGTGGGACGGCACGAAGATCGCGATCGCCGTGCTGATGGTGTTCGTCTGCGGGTACTTCGCGCTGTCGCTGGTCGCGTTCGCCCTGTACTCGGTGGTCTACGGGCGGACGCGGCACGGCATCGTCCCCGACACGATCGTGGTCCTCGGCTCCGGGCTGGTGCACGGCGAGGTCCCGCCCCTGCTGCAGAGCCGGCTCGACCGGGCGCTCGACGTCTACCGGGCCGAACGAGCCGCCGGACGCCATCCGCTCCTCGTGCCGTCCGGCGGACAGGGCGACGACGAACCCCGCCCCGAGGGCACCGCGATGGCCGAGTACCTGGTGGCGCACGGTGCCGACGCGGGCGACGTCGTCGCGGAGACCGCGTCGCGGAACACCCGCGAGAACCTGCGGTTCTCGCGGGACGTGCAGACGGCCGCCGGCCGGGACGGCCAGATGGTCGTGGTCACGAACAACTACCACGTGCTGCGGGCGGCGACCTTGGCCCGCCGCCTCGACCTGCCCGCTCAGGTCGTCGGCGCGCGCACGGCGGCGTACTACGTCCCGAGTGCGTTCCTGCGGGAGTTCGCCGCGGTGATCGTCGAGCACCGCTGGCTCAACGTGGTCGCCTGCACGCCGTTCGTGCTGTTCACCGGGTTCCTGCTGTGGGAGTCGTTCCAGCAGTAGGATCTCCACCATGGTCGAGATCCCGGCGCCGCGGCCGACCGACCTGCTGCCCATCGGCGAGATCGTCCGCCGCACCGGCGTCGCAGCCTCGGCCCTGCACTTCTACGAGCGCAAGGGCCTGATCCACCCGGAGCGCACCGACGGCGGCACGCGGATGTACCCGCGGCACGTCGAACGACGGATCGCGATCATCCAGGTGGCCAAACGCCTCGGTATCCCGCTCAGCGAGGTCGCCGAGCAGTTCGAGGCCCTGCCCGCCGACCGCATGCCCTCGCTGCGCGACTGGAACCGGTTGAACGAGCGGTGGCGCGCACGGCTGCGGGCCCGCCAGCTCGAGCTCGAGCGCCTGCAGCAGGAGATGACGCAGTGCATCGGCTGCGGGTGCGTCTCGCTCGGAGCGTGTTCGGTCGTGAACCCCGGTGATGCCCTGGGCGACGAGGGGCACGGTGCGCGTCGCCTGCTGCCGATCCAGGACGAGGGGGCCGACGATGCCGCCGCCGACGCCGAGGACGCCGTCGCCTAGCCCGCGCGGAGCCCGTCGTCGATCCGCTGCAGCAGCTCCAGCGCCTCGACCGCACCCCGTTCGTCGCCGCCGAGGGCCGTCCGGAGCTTGCCGGACCAGTGCCGGTGGAGCCGGTCCACGCTCTCCTGGGCCAGGGCGGTCGAGTGCAGCTGCACGGTCCGGGCGTCCGCCGGGTCCTGGCGCCGCTCGACCATGCCCTTCGCCACGAGCGACCGGAGCGCGACGCTGAGGTTGCTGCGCTGCAGGGCGGTCGCCTCGGCGGTGGCACTGGGCGAGGTGCCGGGGTTGCGGTTGATCCAGCGCATCACGAGCGCTTCGGTGCCGGTCAGCGGCACGATGTCGAGGGTCTCCGAGCCGTGCGGGTCGATGTCACGCGCGATCCGGAGCAGGACGTCCGCGAACTCGGCGAGGACGTGGTCGGACACGGCGGAGTGCATGACCGTACTGTACCGATCTCGGGCAATGAGTTATGCTTTCATAACAATGACCACGGACACCGGAACCATCCGCGCGACGATCGCGACACCCACGACCAAGCAGCAGGGCATCACGACCGCGCTGCTCCTGGTGCTCGGCCTGCTCAGTGCCGTCGCCCCCTTCGCCACCGACCTGTACCTGCCGGCGTTCCCGCAGATGACCACCGAGCTCGGGGCGAGCGCCACCGCCGTCCAGCTCACCCTGACCGCGTTCCTGGTGGGCGTGACCGCGGGCCAGCTCGTGTTCGGCCCGCTGTCCGACCGGTTCGGCCGCGTGCCGCCGCTCATCGCCGGCGCCGCGGTGTGCGTGCTCGCCAGCATCGCCGCGGTGCTCGCGCCGAACATCGGCGTGCTCATCGCTGCCCGCCTGCTGCAGGGCCTCGGCGGTGCGGCCGGCATGGTGATCAGCCGTGCGGTCATCTCCGACCTGGCGACCGGCAAGTCCGCAGCCCGCGCGTTCTCGCTCATGATGATCGTCGGCGGGGTCGCCCCGGTCGTCGCACCGCTGCTCGGCGGCCTGCTCACCGGCCCGATCGGCTGGCGCGGCCTGCTCTCGATCGTGCTCGGCCTGTCGGTCGTCATGCTCATCGCGGTCCTCGCCGTGATCCGCGAGACCCACCTGAAGGAACACCGCGACGCCCTGCGTGCGGAACGCCGTGGCTCCGGCTCGGCCCTGCGTGCCCTGCGCTCCCGCACGTTCCTCGGCTACACCGCGGTGTTCGGCTTCGCGTTCGCCGTGATGATGGCCTACATCTCCGCGTCGCCGTTCCTGTACCAGGACATGATCGGCTTCGGCACGGTCGGCTACGGCCTGGCCTTCGGGCTGAACGCCCTGGCGCTGATGGGCGTCAGCATCCTGTCCGCCAAGCTCACCGCGACCCGTTCGGTCACGGGCGTGCTGTCGCTCGGCATCGTGCTGGTGCTCGCGTCGACCGTGGCGTTCGCGCTGCTCGTCGTCTCCGGGGCGCCGGTGATCTGGCTCGCCGTGCCGCTGTTCACCGCGGTGGGCTCGCTCGGTCTGGTGCTCGGCAACGCCACGGCGCTCGCCCTCGGTGCCGTGCCCTCGGCCGCCGGCAGCGCCTCGGCCGTGCTCGGTGCCCTGCAGTTCGGGCTCGCGGCGCTCGTGTCCCCGCTCGTCAGCATCGGCGGCTCGGACACCGCGGCGCCGCTGGCGATCGTGATGCTCGCCGCCGCCGTGGTGGCCGTCGTGGCGCTGCTCGCGGCGCGGGGCCGGACCAGCCGGACCAGCACGCTCAGCTGACCCGGAAGGACACCGGCCGCTGACCCGGAACGACACTGTCGACGTCGTACGACATCGACAGTGTCGTTCCGCGTCGACCAGCCCCCCGCCCCCGGCCCCAACCCGCCCGGCGTCAGCCCCGCCCGGGCCGCAGGAACGGCACCCGCGGCATGAGCCAGTCGACCCACACCACCCGCACCCCCGGCGCCACGGCGAGCGCCCACAGGATCGAGGCAGCGGCGTCGGTCGGGTAGTGCACCGCATCGATCGACACCGCGAAGAACACGATCACGATGGCCACGACCCCGAGCGTCAGGGCAAGCCGGTGCCACCGGGTCTCGCGGAGCAGCCAGATCAGCGCGATGACGAACGCCGTGATGTAGACCGTGTGCCCGCTCGGGTACCCGGGGTCGGGCTGCACGGGGAACGGGTGCGGCAGCACGGCGACGTCGGGCCGGGCGCGGTGCACGATCTCCTTCACGATCGCGGACGGCACCCACGTGATCGCGATGGTGCCGCCGAACGCCAGGGCCGGTCGCAGGTCGCGCGTGCGCCACCAGATCACGGCGACGACGACGACCGTGATCCCGATCGCCGGTGCCGGACTGATCACGTGGTAGACCGCCGTGCTGAACGCCCCGATGAACCCGGTGTGCAGCGCGTTGAGGGCCTTGGACAGCCCGAGGTCCACGGTGCCGAGGGTGAACCCGACGATGGTGATGACGACGACCGCGATGACGGCGATCGCCACCGAGACGAGCGGGTACGGCGAGCGCTCGAGGATCCCGTACGCGGCGGGCTCCCGTCGGCGGGGACGGAGGAGCGGCGCGTCGTCGGTCATCCCGCCATCGTCGCAGCACGACCCCGGCATCCCAGGGCGAGTGAGCCTCACAAAACTCCGAAAGCGTTCAGCGCAGCGGTCGCGAGTAGACAGGGCACATGCCAACCGTTGCCGAGAACATCGTCGCCACCCTCCGCGCCAACGACATCCACCGGGTCTACGGCCTGCCCGGGGACTCCCTGAACGGCTTCACCGACGCCCTGCGCAAGGACGGCACGATGCGGTGGGAGCACGTCCGTCACGAGGAGGCGGCCGCGTTCGCCGCCTCTGCCGAGGCCGCCCTGACCGGTGACCTGACCGTCTGCGCCGGCAGCTGCGGGCCCGGCAACCTGCACCTGATCAACGGCCTGTACGACGCGAACCGTTCGCGGGTACCGGTGCTGGCGATCGCCGCCCACATCCCCACGGCCGAGATCGGCTCCGGTTACTTCCAGGAGACGCACCCGCAGGAGCTGTTCCGCGAGTGCTCCGTCTACGTCGAGTACGTCGCCGACCCCGTCCAGATGCCCCGCCTGCTCGAGATCGCGATGCGCGAGGCGATCGAGAAGCGCGGCGTCGCCGTGCTCGTGATCCCGGGCGACGTGCTGCTCGCCGAGGCGAAGGACGACCGCACCACCCGCATCGAGCGGGCCACCCCGCGGATCGTGCCGAGCGAGGCCGAGCTGCAGCGCACCGCCGACCTGCTGAACGGTGCCGACCGGATCACCATCCTGGCCGGAGCCGGCGTCGCGGACGCCCACGACGAGGTCGTCGCCCTGGCCGAGCGGCTGCAGGCCCCGATCGTGCACGCGCTGCGCGGCAAGGAGTACATCGAGTACGACAACCCGTACGACGTCGGCATGACGGGGCTGCTCGGCTTCGCCTCCGGGTACCGCGCCATGGAGGACGCCGACGTCGTGCTCATGCTCGGCACGGACTTCCCGTACCAGCAGTTCTTCCCGGCCAAGGCGAAGCACGTGCAGGTCGACATCCGCGGCTCGCAGCTCGGCCGACGGCACCCCGTCGACATCGGGCTGGTCGGCACCGTCAAGGACACCGCCCTCGCCCTCATCCCGCTGCTGACCGGCTCGCACCCGACGAAGCACCTCGAGGACTCCCTGAAGCACTACCGGAAGACCCGCGAGAAGCTCGACGACCTGGCGGTGCCGGCCGGGAAGAAGAAGCCGCTGCACCCGCAGTACGTCGCCCGGGTGCTCGACCGGCTCGCCGCCGAGGACGCCGTCTTCATCCCCGACGTCGGCTCCCCCGTCGTCTGGGCCTCGCGCTACCTCACCATGAACGGCAAGCGCCGGCTGATCGGCTCGTTCGTGCACGGCACGATGGCGAACGCCGTCCCGCAGGCGATCGGTGCGCAGACCGCGTTCCCGGACCGGCAGGTGATCGCCCTGGCCGGTGACGGCGGGCTGACGATGCTCCTCGGTGAGCTCATCACGATCGTGCAGAACAAGCTGCCGGTGAAGATCGTCGTGTTCGACAACTCGTCGCTCAACTTCGTCGAGCTCGAGATGAAGGCCGCCGGCTTCGTGAACTACGGCACCGAGCTGCAGAACCCCGACTTCGCCGCCGTCGCCGAGGCGATCGGCATCAAGGGGTTCCACGTCGACGTTTCCGACGACTTCGAGGACGCGATGGCCGCCGCGCTCGCGCACGACGGCCCCGCGCTCGTGTCGGTCCGCGCGAACCGCCAGGAACTCTCCATGCCCCCGGCGGTCACGCTCGAGCAGGCGAAGGGCTTCACGCTCTACGCCATCCGCACGGTGCTGTCGGGTCGCGGCGACGAGCTGCTGGACCTCGCGTCCACCAACGCGCGCCAGCTGCTGTAGACGCGAGCGGACGACGGCCTGGAGGCCCGTGGCGGCGCCGCCACGGGCCTCCAGGCCGTCACGACGTCACCACCCGAGCGTCTGGCCGTCCTCCAGGAACACGCCGGTGGGGCCCTCCGGGCCCGCGCTCGCGGCGGCCGCGATCGTCGCCGCGCTGACCTCGACGGGGCGACCGTGCGGGTTCGGCATGCCACCGAACTCGGTGGCCGTGTAGCCGGGCTCGATCGCGACGAAGTGCACCTCGGGCACGACGCGTGCGTACTGCACCGTCAGCATCGAGACGGCGGCCTTGGACGCGCCGTAGACCACGGCCGGCACGCTGAACGCCGGCTTCGACGGGTCGTGGGTGGCGGTGAAGGAGCCGAGCGCGCTCGAGAGGTTCACGACGATCGGGTTCGCGGAGCGACGCAGGAGCGGCAGCGCGGCCTCGGTCGCGCGGATCGTGCCGACGGCGTTCGTGTCGAAGACGGCGAGCGCCTCGGGCCCGCTCTGCCCCCAGACGGCGATGCCGGCGTTGTTGACCAGCACGTCGAGTCCGCCGTTCGCGTCGACGTGGGCGAAGGCCGCGGCGACCGAGTCGTCGTCGCGGACGTCGAGCTGGACGGAGCGGGCGCCGATCTCGGCGGCGACCGCGGCGCCCTGGTCGGCGTCGCGGGCGCCGATCCAGACGGTGTGGCCCGCCTCGACGAGCTGGCGGGCGGTTTCCTTGCCGAGGCCGCGGGTGGCCCCGGCGATGAGTGTCGTTGTCATGGGTCCAGCGTCACGCGCGGCGACGACCGCAGGGAGTCGACCGGTTGTCGTAGGACCGGCAGGGCCAGGACCCGGGCGCCCCTCGACGCGCAGACTGAGGACATGGCGGACACGGACTTCGGGCACACCCTGCGGCGGCTGCGCGACCACGTCTCCCCCGAGGCGGCGGGAGTGGTCGTCGGGCCCCGTCGGCGCGCGACCGGTCTGCGGCGTGAGGAGCTGGCCAGGCTGGCGGGGATCTCCGCCGATTACCTGACCCGGCTCGAGCAGGGGCGGGCGACCTCGCCGTCCGTCCAGGTCGTCGAGGCGCTCGCGCGGGCGCTGCGGGTCGCCGATGCCGACCGCGAGTTGCTCTACCGGCTCGCCGGGCACGCGGTCCCCGGCGCCGACGTGGTGCCGTCGCGGATCCCGCCGAGCGTGCAGCGACTGCTCGACCGCCTGGCGGACACGCCCGTCGCGGTGCTCGACGCCGCGGGGAACCTGCTCGTCGCCAACGCCCCGTACGACGCACTGATGGGGCCGATCGGTGCCCTGCGCGGGAACGACCGGAACACCGCGTGGCGGCACCTGGTCGGTTCGGGCAGCCGTGCCGTGCACACGCAGGAGGAGCAGGCGGCGTTCGAGGCGAACCTGGTGGCCGGGCTCCGGATGACCGCGGCCCGCTACCCGCTCGACCGCCAGCTGCAGCAGCTCGTGCGGGACCTGCGGGCGGCGAGCCAGCGGTTCGTCGAGCTGTGGGACTCCGGCGCGACCGCGCTCGGCGAGACCGCCCGCCGGAAGGTGATCGACCACCCGGACGTCGGGCTGATCACGCTCGACTGCGACACGCTGGTCGTCGGGCCGGAGGACCTGCGGATCCTGGCGTACACGGCCGAGCCCGGGTCGGTGGACGCGGAGCGGCTGGCACTGGCGATCGTGGTGGGGACGCAGTCGTTGGTGGAGTGACGCGAGGGACGGGCGATTTCTGTGTGCCTCGCACAACCAAAGTGACCTCGAACCGCGCGACCACGTGGCGCGGGGGCGCTTTGGTTGTGCGCGGCTCAGCACCGGCCAGCCGCGGCCGTTCTCTGCGAGCCCGCCTGAACCCTTCGGAGAAGGCCCACAGGTCACGTCCACCGCCCTTGTCCGGCTCGGACACCGTCCATAGGCTCCCGCTGTCAGACGATCGTCTGACTTCAGAGCGGGACGAGGACGGGCATGAACGACGACACGCAGGTCAGCATGAACCGGGTGCACTGGGACGGTGGCGTGCCGCGCAGTGCGGTGGACGCCCTGCTGCACGACGGTGGGCTGGCGGTGGTCCCCACCAAGGTCGGCTACATCCTGATGACCTCGGACCGTGCGGGCCTGGAGCGCAAGTTCGACGCGAAGGAACGCAACCGCAACAAGCCGGGCGTCGTGCTCGTGAGCTCGCTCGAGATGCTCCGGAGCATCGCGCAGCTCACCCCCGAGATCGACTCCCTGTACCAGCGGTGCTGGGACGAGGACATCCTGCTCGGGTGCATCCTGCCCTGGAGCGAAGCGGGTCGAGCGGCCTTGCCGGCGGACGGCTCCGACGAACTCATGATGGACACCCGTGGCACGTCCTGCTTCGTCATCAAGTTCGGCGTCCCCGGTGAGCTCGCCGCCCGCGAACTCTGGACCGAGCACGGCAAGTTCGCCTTCGCGAGCTCGGCCAACCCGTCGGGCACCGGCAACCGTGGCGTGGTCGACGGCATCGGCGAGCGCATCGCCGAGCGCGCCGACGTGATCGTCGAGGCGGACGACTACGTCGCGTCCATCCAGCCGGAGCAGAGTGCCGAGACCCGCTACGAGCAGGGCGTCATGGTGTCGATGGTCGACAGCACCGGAGCCCTGATCCCGCTGCAGGACGGACGCCGATCGGTCGTCCCCGCACCGACGCTGATCCGCAAGGGGCTCGACGTCGACCGGATCATGGGGCTGCTCGCGGACACGTTCACGAGCTGGGACTACCGGCAGGGTGAGTACTACTGAGCCCGCACGAGAGGACTTCCGTGGGCCGGCAGCGCCTGTCGCGTGAGGACGCCTCGAGCCGCATCACCGCGTTCGTGTACGGCAACATCGTGATCCTCGGCACGATCGCACCCATGCTCCCGGACACCGCCGAGAGCGGTCGGGGGCTCTGGTACGTCCTCGCCACCGCGTTCTCGACCTTCCTCGCACACACCTTCGCCGAGTCGGTCGGACGACGTGCGCGGAGCGACCACCGCCTCACCGGGGAGACCGTCCGCGCCGAGCTGCGAGATTCGCTGCCGGTCCTCACCTCCGGTTTCCTGCCGGCTGCTGTCCTTGCCTACGCCTGGCTGACCGGCGCATCCGGGCTCGCGGCCGAGGTCATCGCGATCGCGTACCTCGTGGTCCGGCTCGCCCTCCTCGGGCCCGTCGTGGCCAGGCTCCGCGGCGAGAACCCGTCCCCACGCACGTTCGTGGCCGGCCTCGTCCTCGCGCTCGTCGGTGTCGGCATCGCGCTGGTCAAAGCGGGTCCCGGCTTCTGAGGCGAGCGTGCGCGGGAGCGCGGGAACCTCGACGCCTCGCGCCGTCACGTGGCCTGGCCGTCGGCGACGGCCGCGACGGCTTCGATCTCGACCAGCTGGTCGTCGTAGCCGAGCACCGTGACCCCGAGCAGGGTGCTCGGCACGTCGTGCGCGCCGAAGGCATCGCGCACCACCTGCCATGCGGTGACGAGGTCGGCCTGCCGCGAGGACGCCACGAGCACCCGGGTGCTCACGACGTCCTCGATGGACGCACCTGCGGCACGCAGCGCCTCCTGCATCGTCTCGATGCACCGGGCAGCCTGGCCCGCGTAGTCGCCGACCGCGACGGTCGACCCGTCCGGGGCCAGCGGGCAGGCCCCGGCGAGGAACACGAGCCGGGTCCCGGTCGGCACGGTGGACGCGTACGCGTACTGCGCCGCGTCGCTCAGGACGTCGGACCGGATGAGACGGACAGTGCTGGCCATACCGGTCATCCTGCCAGCAGCGACGTTCGACCCTCGGCGGCGTCAGGCGCAGTACTCGTACGGCAACATCGCGACCGACCCCACCCAGATCGCCCCCACGGTGGTGCCGTCCGTCCCGAGCTGGAACGTCATGTAGCGTCCGTCGGCCTGCACGCTCCACATCGAGTACGGCCCCTCGTCCTCACCGTAGGTTCCGGTGTACTGCAGGTCCGGGTACGCGGAGCGCACCTCGGTCAGGGGCGCTCCGATGCCGATCCCGGCGTCGGTCTCGGGCGAGTTCGTCGTCACCGGGTCCGACCCCACCCCACCGATGGTCACCCCGGCGACCTTGCCGTCGCGGGGGATGACGATGAGACCGGGGGTGTCGGACCGCTCCCAGAACGTCGTCTCCGGGCTGGCCGGGCACGCATCCGTACTCCGGGTGTAGGCGGCTGCCAGGTCGTCGATCTCGCCCTGCACCGGACCACCGAGGGCGATCGGTCCGACCTCGTCGGTCGAGATGGTCCACGTCGCGGGGTCCGACAGGCTGAAGGCCGTGTCCGTCGCGGTCGGGGTCGCAGCCGGGGTCGGAGTGTCGGGGTCAGCCGGCACCTCCGGGGTCGCGGTGGCAGTCGCGGTCACGGTCCGGGTCGGCGTCGCGGCCGGTGAGCCGGAACAGGCGGTCAGCGCCATCGCTGCGATGAGCCCGAGGGTCACCCCGGCGGTCCGGGCGGTGCCGTTCACGCGGCCCCCGCCGCACTGCGCCGCTGCCGGTCAGGCGGGAGCTGGGGGCCGGGTTGCTGCACGGTCCTCCAGCTGCCGATCCGCGGGTCGAGCCGGACGGCGTCACCGCACTCGTCGCAGTGCGCCGCTCCCGCCTCGCCGAGCAGGATCTTCGCGCCGTCGTGGACGAACGGGTTCGGGTTGCCGGGCATCGTCTGTTTCCCTCCGTCGGCGGATGTCGAAGGGTCCCCGCCCGCAGGCGGGGACCCGACCGGCGCGCGCTCCGGAGAGCCGCAGCGCCGGCCGATGACCCCCGCGCCGTTGCGATGGCCGATCCACCGTACGTCGAGCCTCCACGAGGAACGGAACCCCTCGTCCGCCATCGCAACCAGAGCGTTACACAGCTTCCGACGCAGCGATCAGTCGGCGTCCTCGACGTCGAACACGACGACCCGCGCACTCGCCGCACCGATGAACTCGGCCACCGGCCGGTGCTCCGGGTGCGGCAGGTACCCGGTGAGCGCGGCACGATCGCGGAACCGGACGACGAGCATCCAGTGGAACCCGCCCTCCAACCCCTCGGTGCTCACGCTCGTGCCGGCCTGCACGGACTCGACCCCCTCGACCCTCGGCAGGTGCTCACGCGACAGGGCCGTGGCCTCGGACGACCGGTCCTCCCCGTCCCACTCGACCAGCACGGTGTGCGTCACTCCGGACACATGGTCCCCTTCCTCGAACGCAAGAACGCGAAAACGCCAAAAGCCCAGAACGGCAGATCAGAACGCCGGCGTCCCGCCCGCGATCGTGATCGTCGACCCGGACTGGTAGCTCGACTCCGGGCTGACCAGGTGCACGTAGGCGGCACCGAGCTCGGCGGGCTGACCGGGACGGCCGAACGGCGAGCTCTCACCGAAGTGCGACACCGTCTCGGCGTCGTCGGAACCCGGCTGCAGCGGCGTCCACACCGGCCCCGGCGCGACGGAGTTCACACGGATGCCCTTCGGCGCGAGCTGCTGCGCGACGGCCTCGGTGAAGAGCTTGATCGCGCCCTTCGACACGGCGTAGTCGATCTTGTCCGGTGAGGGCGTCGACGCCTGGATCGAGCCGGTCGTCACGATGGTCGAACCGGGCTCGAGGTGCGGCACCGCAGCCTTGGTCAGCCAGAACAGCGAGTAGATGTTCGTCTTGAAGGTGGAGTCGAACATCGAGGTGTCGAGCGTGAGGATGTCCTCGTTGCTCTCCATGCGCCCCGCGACCATGACCAGGGTGTCGAGACCGCCGAACTCGTCGACGCCCTTCTGCACCAGGTCCGTGCAGTACTGCTCGTCTGAGATGTCGCCGGGGAACAGCACGGCCCGACGACCCTCGGACTCGAGCAGGTCGCGGACCTGTTCCGCGTCCTCCTGCTCGTCCGGCAGGTACGAGAGCACCAGGTCCGCACCTTCGCGCGACAGGGCGATGGCGGCGGCACGGCCGATGCCGGAATCGGCACCGGTGACGATGCCGCGGTACCCCTTCAGCCGTCCGAGCCCGACGTAGCTCTCCTCGCCGTGGTCGGGCTTCGGGTCCATCTTCCACGCGGCGCCCGGCAGCGACTGCTCCTGCTTCGGGTACGGCGGTGCTGGGTAGAGGGTGTTCGGATCGCGCTTCTCGTACTGGCTCATGGCCCCACTGTCGTCGCGGCGCCCGCACGGGCGCTCAGCTGGTGGGTCACGGACGCCGAACAGGCGACCCCGGTTCTGGAGACGGGCGGGGACGGACGGGAGGCGCGGTGCCAGCTGGCACCGCGCCTCCAGTCCGTCAGGTGGTTCAGACGCCGGCCGTGGTCCGGATCCAGGACGAGGCCTGCGACAGCAGGGCGTAGTTCGAGCCAGCCTTGGTGTTCGCGCCCGGGTCGGCGCTGTCGCCGGTGGAGCAGACGGCGACGACCTTGCCGTTGACGAGCAGCGGGCCGCCCGAGTCGCCGTGGTTCGAGGCACCGGTCACGCCGGTGAGGTGCTGGGCACGACCGCTGAAGGCGTCGGTGCTCGCGCCGGTGAGCGAGACGGTGGCCTGGTAGAGGCCGTCGGACTGGGTCGCGTTGGCGCGCAGGCCGTAGCCCTGGATGGTGCCCGTTCCGCTCGACTTGGCCGTCGCGGTGAGGTCGAGGGGCGCGTAGGTGGACAGCGAGTAGGCAGCCCGCAGGTGCACGAGCGCGATGTCACCAGCCGGCGAGGCGCTGACGCGGTCGACGGCGACGGCCGTGCCGCGGTTGACGGTGGAGTTCGAGTGGTACACGTTCATCGCGCCGATGCCGTCGATGCAGTGCCGGGCGGTGAGGATCCACGAGGCGTTGAGCTGCTCGCCGGTGCAGTTGCTGACGTAGCCGGAGGGGATGGAGCCGCCGGAGGCTTCGAGCTGCACCGCCCACGAGGTGGTGGGCGCCTTCTCGCCGCCGACGACCTTCGTGCTGACGGGCAGCGCGGAGGCGGGCGAAGCGGCGAACACGCCGGCGGTGATGACGGCGACCGCGGCGAACGCGGCGGCGATGGACTTCTTCATGACGACTCCTCTGTCGGTGAAGCACCTGTCCGTTGCTCTGTGCAACTGATGCGTCATCCTGACCCCCTGTCCCGGGGTCGCACCAGTCCGCACTTCGACGGACGCGGCTGCTTGCGGACCCGAACGCCGTGATCCGGTACGCGAACTGGCTGAGCCGTGCGCCATCGGTCTGGTCGTAGCGTCGAAGCATGACGACCAGTGACGCGATCAACCTGCCGGATCGGTTGGTGCCGGCTCTGGACACCGACCTCGAGGTGCTCGACGCCATGGACCGCGTGATCGCGGCGTGCGTGGAGGGGACCTCGGCGACGGAGGCGGGGGTCGTGCTCGCGGACCGGTCCGGTGCGCTGCAGGTCGTCGCCTCGACGAGCGAGCGCAGCAGCGAGGCCGAGGAAGCGCAGCTCGGCACGAACGAGGGCTCGTGTCTCGACTGCTACCGGACCGGGAAGACCATCGACGTGCCCGACGTGTCGACGCACGAGTCGGAGTGGCCGGAGTTCTCAGCGACGATGCGTGAACGCGGGCTGCACGGCACGTTCGCCGAGCCGATCCTTCTGCGGGACCGGACCATCGGCTCCCTGTGCGTCTTCGCCGACCACACGCGCGGGCACAGCGACCAGGACGTCGTGCTGATGCAGCTGCTCGCCGACGCGGCTTCGGCTGCCCTGGTCCGACAGCGCGACCGCGGGGTGTCGGCCACGATCGAGGAACAGGTCGAGGACGCGCTCGAGGCCCGGGTGCTCCTCGAACAGGCCAAGGGCGCACTCGCCTACCGCCGGGGCATCCGCATGGACGAGGCGTTCCAGATCCTGCGACGTGCTGCTGCCGGTGCGGGCCGCGGGATCCGGGCCATGGCGGAGGACGTCGTGCACCGGGGCGCCGACCTCGGCAGCACCGGCTAGGCCCGTCGGGTCCGCGGCCCGTCCGGCTCCGTCCGCAGCACCAGGCCGTTGTGGTCGGTGGTGAGCGTCACCGCGACCACCTCGCCGAACGCGTCGCCGTCGAGCTGCACACGCTCCGGGGTGTCGACGGTCAGCCGCAGCGTCCGTGCCCGGGTGTACCGGAGCGCGCGTGAGGTCGGCAACACGCGAGCGAGGAGTCGCCCGAACCGGGTGCGCGCGAAGAAGCGGTTGAACGTCAGGGCGTACCCGACCTTGGTCCACCCGAACCAGCCGGCGGGCCGGAACGCCACGGCGTCGAGGATGCCGTCGTCCGGTCGCGCCGCGGGCAGCAGCAGGATGCCCGCGGTCAGGGTGCCGCAGTTCCCGACGATGATCGTGTGCGCGCTCATGCTGCGGAGCGGGCCGTCGTCGATCCCGTAGTGCACGGGGATCTGCCGGTTGCCGATCACGGACCGGGCGATGGGATCCGAGTAGGCGACCCATCCGAACCGCTTCTTCACCCACGCGTTCGTGTCCGCGGCCATGCTCGCATCGAGCCCGATGCCGGTCATCACCAGGAACGCGTGCGACGTCGTGGTGCCCGCCGGGTCGGTCAGGTCGGCCAACCCGACGTCGATCGGGCGGTCCGTCCCGCTGAAGCCCGCTCGGACGGACCGCACCAGGTCGCCGAGGGGCAGCCCGAGGTTCCGCGCGAACAGGTTGCCGGTGCCGCTGGGGAGGAGCGCCACCGGGATCCCGGTGCCGCGGAGTTCCGCGGCGACGACCCGGAGCGTGCCGTCACCACCGGCGACGAGGACGACGCTCGGGTGGGCGTCGCGCGCGGCCCGGGCAGCAGCACGCCCGTCGTCTTGAGCGCTCGTCTCGAACCAGAGCGACTCGTCCCATCCGTGCGCGCGCTCCTCGGCGCCGAGCACCGCTCGGAGGCGGGCCTGGTCGATCTTGGTCGGGTTCACGACCACGGCGGCGCTCGGCGGGCCGGGTTCGTTCGGGAGGCTCGGCACGGGGCGGGGGTCAGTGGATCCGGAGTTCGGTGATCATCGGGCAGACGAAGGGGTCGCGGGCGGCGAGGCCGACGCGGTTGAGGTACCGGACGACGATGCCGTAGGAACGCAGCAGCGTGGTCTCGGTGTAGGGCACGTCGAGGGTGTCGCAGTGGTCACGGACGAGCAGGCGGGCCTGCTTCAGCGCCGGACGCGGCATCGAGGGGAACAGGTGGTGCTCGACCTGGTAGTTCAGCCCACCCATCAGGAACGACACCCACCAGCCGCCACGGATGTTGCGCGAGGTGCGCACCTGACGGGAGAAGAAGTCGACCTTCGCGTCGTGCGCGATCGTCGGCATGCCCTTGTGGTTCGGGGCGAACGAAGCACCCATCATCACGCCGAACACGGCCAGCTGCACCCCGAGGAACGCACACGCCATCCCGAACGGCAGGAACCAGAACACCACCGTCAGGTAGATCGCGAACCGCGCCACGAGCAGGATGCCCTCGAGGACCCGACCCCGGGTGTCGCTCCGGCCGCCGGTGCCCCGGAGCACCGACATGACGGCAGCCCGGTGCAGGTTGATCCCCTCGAGCGTGAGCAACGGGAAGAACAACCAGCCCTGGTACTGCACGAACACCCGGAGTGGCCTGTTCGTCACGGCGGCGGCGTCCTCCGGCAGGAACCGGATCGCGTCCGGCGCGATGTCCGGGTCCTTGCCGACGGTGTTCGGGTTGCCGTGGTGACGGGTGTGCTTGTTCATCCACCACGAGTAGCTGAGGCCCACCAGGAACGTGCCGACCCAGCGGCCAGCGCGGTCGTTCCACTTCTGGGAGGCGAACACCTGACGGTGCGCGGCCTCGTGCGACAGGAACGCGAACTGCGTGAACAGCACGCCCAGCGCACCGGCCACGATCAGCTGGAACCACGAGTCACCCAGGAACGCGAACACGACCCAGCACGCGGCCGTCGCCAGGACGAGCGCGGAGAACAGCGCCCAGTAGAAGCCCCGACGGCGCTCGAGCAGCCCGGCTTCCTTCACTTGCGCCAACAGCGCGGAGTAGGACGAGGTGCCGCCGGTTCGCGGCCCGGCCGCGGAGCCGGTCTTCCGGTAGCCGCTGGCGAGGGGGTTCGAGCTGGTCTCCCGCTTCGGGCTGGTACCGGCGTGCTGCGTCGTCATGGATTCCCTGTGGTCATCGGAATGGAGGAACGTTCCGGCTGCCGGGGTCTGGGGCTGCTGCTCCAACGCTAGAGCCGCCGCGCTCCCGGGTGCAAGCCACAGGTCCGCGTGTCCGCTGCTCGGCTACGGTTGTCCCGCCTGCTCGACGGAAGGACCGCTCCACATGACCGAGGTACGCGAAGCACGACTGGTCGAGACGTTCGTGACCCTCACCGACAGCCTGGTGGCGGACTACGACGTGGTCGACGTCCTGCAGACGCTGGTCGACCGGGCAGTCGAGTTGTTCGACGCCGCCGCGGGCGCGATCCACCTGCTCGACCGGCAGGACGAGCTGCGCGTCGTCGCGTCGACGAGCGAGCGCAGCAGCTTCATCGGTCTGCTCCAGCTCAACGCCGGCGAGGGGCCCTGCATCACCGCCGTGACCACCGGGCGGCTGGTGACCTCGGAGAACGCCGACGACCTGCGGCAGCACTGGCCCCGGTTCGCCGAGGCATCGAGGGCTCGCGGCTACGCGGGCGTCCACGCCATCCCGCTCCGGCTGCGGGACACCACCGTCGGGTCGCTGAACCTGTTCCGCGAGACGGAGGGGGCGCTGAACGGTGCCGATGCCCGAGCCGCGCAGGCCCTCGCCGACGTCGCGACCATCAGCCTGTTGCAGCAACGGACCCTCGAGCACGCGACGCTCACCGCGGAGCAGCTCCAGCGCGCGCTCGACAGCCGGGTCACCATCGAGCAGGCCAAGGGGTACCTCGCGCGTGCGGCCGGGGTCGACGTCGAGGAGGCCTTCGGCCTGATGCGTCGTTACGCCCGCGCCCACCAGCGCTCGCTGAGCCAGGTCGCCGCCGCCGTGGCGCGCGACGACGTCCCGCTCGCCGACCTCATCGGGGCCGGAGCGTCCTGAGGGTTCCCTCGGGACGCTCCGGACCGCGCACGACTACTTCGTCGTCGTGAAGGTACCCCGGGCCCGCTGGTCCGAGCCGTAGCCACGGGCGTGCACCACGTACGTGCCCGGCGCCAGCGCCGCCACGGCCTTCGTGATCTTCAGGCGGACCTTGCCGTCGGCGTTGGCCGTCGTGCGGGTGGCCCGACCGCCGTCGATGCTGACGGTGACCGACTCCCCGGCACGGAACCCCGTCGCCGAGATCGCGACCTTGGCACCCTTCCGGCTGCTCGTCGGCGTCACGGCGATGGCCGTGCTGGTCGCCTGCGCCTCGGCGCACGCGTCACCCGGGGTCCCGACCGCCGGAGCGGACGCGGTCGGCCGTCCGTTCACGCTGCGCACGCCGTCGTCCTCGCGGATGCGCATCGTGCCGACCGAGTCACCGATCACCGAACCGCCCTGGGTGTTGCTGAGGGTCATCGCGTAGTCCGACGTCCGCGAGAACGACGGGGTGCGGTCACCGTTCACCGAGACCGCGACCGTGCGGCAGACTTCGCCGGGCTGGAACGTGACGGGCTGCACCGCCGGGCGGATGCGCCCGTCGTACGCCTGGTCGAGGTCGAAGGACACCGTCGTGGCCTGCTCGGCCGGTCGGGAGAGCACGACCGCTGCCCGCACCACCGTGCGCGTGCGGCCCTCGTCGACGAACCGGTCCGCGATGCGTGCGGCGGGACGCTTCGTGACCACCGGGGTGCCGAGGGTCGCGGCGGGCACGAGCGACAGGTCGCTCAGCAGGACCCCGCTGTTCTTCTGCGGGACGTCGATGGTCACCTCGCGCACCGACGTCAGGTCGATGCCGGTGAACGCGTCGAGGGGGATGCGCGCCTGCTGCAGGATCGTCTTGCGCGGGGCCATCCGGGTACCGGGGAGCAGCTGGCCGGCACGGCTGGTGTCGGACAGGCGTCGGGTCGCCACGGCACCGGTCGCGTCGCGGAGCGTGATCGAGACGTTCGCGTTCGTCGTCGCGGTGTCGTCCGGGGTGAGGCGGAGCGACAGCGCCTGGAACCCCGTGAAGTCACCGGCCGCCGGAGCCACCGGGACGTGCACCTGGCCGCCGGTCGCCGCCTTGGTGGGCGAGACGTGCAGGGCGGGGGTGGCCGGCACCGAGGACGCCAGGTACGCCGGGGTGTAGTCCGGCGCGTTGGACGAGATCGAGACGCACGCCGGCAGGATCTGCTTCGCGGGCAGGTTGTCGGTGCTCGCGCAGGTCTTCGCCGTCAGGGCCCCGGTCGTGGTGATCGCCGGGTTCGCGGTGTCGAACAGGGCGAGGTCACGCCGGCTCGCGCCGGGCTGGGAGGCGCTCACCCGGATGTCGGCCGTGCCCAGGGCGGCGGGCTGGCGGTTGGTGCCGTCGAACATCGGCAGGAACTGCTGCTCACCGTCGAGCGTCAGGCGGAAGAAGCCGCTGATCAGGCTCGTGCCGATGGCGTACTGCCGGTCGGACGACAGCCGCGTGGTGTGTTTCGCCTTCGCACCGCAGACCGCGTCGGACTCGTCGTACCAGTCGTCCGACGACGCCTTCGCGTACTTGCCGGGCGTCCACGTCGTGTTGAAGAAGTTGTGGTTCGCACCCATCACCAGCACCGAGGAGCGCAGCACGTCGTCCCCGAAGGCGGTGCGGGAGTCGTCGTAGAAGTGCTGTCCCTGCAGGTCGGACACGTCGCCGTCGCAGTACGGCAGGACGACCGCCGTGTTGGTGTCCGGCAGGGTCATGCGCCCGAAGTCGGTCGGTGCCAGGGGCAGGACGGCACGGATGCCGAAGGGGTTCGTGCGCTGCGTGTTGAGCAGGGCCGCGCGGACCACGCCGTCACCGCCGCGCGAGTGGCCCATGAGGCCGACGTCCTGCAGGTCGAGCTTGCCGGTGAGCAGCGGCGAGAGCCGGGGCTCCTGTCGGGCGTCCGCGCGCTGCAGCAGGCTGAGGTGGTCGAGGACGAGCTGCCCGCGGGCCACCGCTCCGCCGTCGTCCGAGTAGCTGCCGTCGAGGGCGTTGATCGCGTTCGCGGAGATCGACACGACGACGTTGCCGTGGCTCGCCAGCGCGGTCGCTGCTGCGTTGTAGCCGAGGTAGCTCGGGATGTCGGTCTGTCCCTTCCCGCACGGCCACGCCTTCGGGTTGTACGTGCCGCCGTAGCACGCCTCGTGGCGGCCGTGCAGGAACACCACGACCGGGCGCTTGCCCGGGGCGTCCTTCGGCACGAAGACCGCGGCTCGCATCTCGCCCTTGCGCCCGAAGCCCTTGATCGTCTCTGCTTCGTTGCCCAGGTCGTAGTCGGCCCGGGTGACCGCGTACTGGCCCGCGGCCGCCGGGTCGTCGGTCAGGGGTGCCGGGGCTTCGCTCGGCGCGACCGTCTGCGGCGCAGTGGCGGCCTGCCGGTTGCCCTGCAGGTCGGTCTCGCCCGTCCAGCCGAGCTCGACGCTGCGGGCATCGGCGACCGCGGGGTCGGTCGTGGTGACCGTCAGCTGCCGCTGGTCGAGGCTCGTCTGCGCGACGCCGATGTCGGTGCCGTCCACGAGCAGGACGGGGGCCGCCGCACGGAGCGGCAGGGGGTCGGCGAGGGTCAGGACGACGGTGTACCCGCCGTCGGTCGGCGTGACCGTCCAGTCGTCACCCTGCGCGACGGGCGTGCCCGGCGTCGTGATCGTGGTCGTCCCCGTCGCGGCGGTGGACCCGTCGCCCGGCGCGGCCGTGGCCGGCAACGCCGCGATCGTGCCGGAGACGGCGAGCGCCCCGGCGATGAGTGTCGAACACGCGATCTGCAGCGCGATGGTGGAACGGCGTCTCGGCGAACGGTTCACGTCGGATCTCCCCTGGTGCGACGGGCATGCGCCACCGCACGCTCCGTCGCCAACAGTAGGGAGCGCGCTGCTCGCCGCGGATCGTCCTGGAGGATGAGGTGGCGGCTCTGTCCCTGAGGGTCCTCACGGGTGCGACAGCCGGGTGCCCGACGGCACGCAGACGGCCCCGCGACCAGGGTCGCGGGGCCGTCTGCGTGTGGATCAGATGCGGCCGACGGTGCGGCGACGACGACGCAGCAGGACCATGAGCGTTGCACCCGCGGCGAGCAGTGCCGCGGCGATGCTCAGCGGGACGGTCGGGTCCGAGCCGGTGAACGCGAGCTCACCGGTGGGCTGGTCGGTTCCGCCGCCACCGCCGCCGCCGGCGCCTGCGGGGCCGCTCGGGGTGGCGGTGGGCACCACTGCGGGTGCCGTCGGGGTGGGTGTCGCGGTGGGCACCGGTGCCGGGGCGCGGACCGTGATGGTGACCGTCTGGGTGTCGTCCGGGCTGGTGCCGTTCGACGCGGTGATCGTCACGGTCGAGGTGCCCGGGGTGGTCGGGGTGCCGGAGATGACGCCGGTGGTGCTGTCGATCGTCAGGCCGTCGGGCAGGCCCGTGGCGGTGAAGGTCGGGGTCGGGGTACCGGTCGCGGTGACGGTGGACGAGTAGGGCACGTCCACGGTGCCGTCGGACGGGGTGCCCGAGGTGATGGTCGGCGACTCGGACGGCGTGCCCGGTGCGGGGCAGCCGTTGGAGGCCGTGATCGTGTTCGTGTCGAGGGTGACCGCGCCGGTGCGGGCCAGCAGTCGGCCCTGCACGGTCGCGCCGGTGGTGGCGGTCACGGACTGCTGCGCCAGGACGGTGCCCTGGAACTGGGCGCCGGTGCCGACGGTGGCGGAGCTGCCGACCTGCCAGAACACGTTGCACGAGCTGGCACCGCCGGTGATGACGATCTGGCTGGCGGACCCGATGGTCAGGGTCGACGCGGCCTGGAACACCCACACGGAGTTCGCGCTGCCGGCGAGGGTCAGCGCACCGTTGTTGGCCAGGGCGAGGGCGCCGGCGGAGTACACGCCGGGTGAGAGCGAGAGGCCGTTCAGCTCGGTCAGACCGGTCTGGGTCGGGGAGAGCGACGCGGCGACGTTGTACGCGGTGGTGGTGTCGCGCTGGGCCTGTGCGGCCGCGGCGTCGGTCTGGTGCGTGGTGCCGTTGACGACGCCGTTCGGTGCGCCGCCGAAGCCGGTGATGGACGTGCCCGGCGACAACCCGAGGTCGCCGTTGATCACGGAGGGGCCGGTGTTCGTGACCGCGCTCGCGCCGAGGACGCCGTAGGTCGATGCGGTGCCGAGGTTGACCGGACCGTCGATGACCGTCGCGGCGGATGCTCCGCCACCGGTCCCGAGGGTGACCAGCGCGGCGACGGCAGCCGCCGACACGACCAGGAGGGAACTGCGTCTGAGATGGCGAGCCTGCACGGTCCGACCGCTTCCTGCAAGGAGAGGCGGGGTGACGTCGGCGACGAGCGCGCATTCTCGGTGGCTCGAAGTATGCGCTTCTCCACAGCGATTACCTAGCAATGTCTGAACATTCGCTCAAAGCCTGGCAGTTGGCCTGGCTGCCTAGGCGATCCCGGCCTGTGGGCGCATGCTCACCACAGGTTGACCGGCCGCTCTCACCAGCGGACGGGTAGGGAGTTCGGGTCTCCCGTCAGCCGGTGCGGCGCCGGTCCCGGGTAGGACCGGTCGCCCACCCCCGCACTGCACGGCGAAGGGCCCCGCGATCGAGATCGCGGGGCCCTTGCTGGTGCCGGGTGCTACTTGATGACGACCGTGATGGTCGGGCTGGTGCTCGTGGTGAGCTCCGAGGTCCCGGCGAAGACGGCGTGCAGGTTGTGCGTGCCCTTCTTCAGCGGGAGCTTCGTGGTGACCACGCCGTTCTTCACCGTGACGGTGGCGAGGCGCTTCGAGCCCTGGTAGATCCGGGCGGTGCCGTCGACGCTGAAGCCGGTGGCCTTCACCTGGACGGTCGCCTTGCCACCGCTGTACTTGATGGCGGTGCGCGACGGGGCCTTCTCGACGGTGACCGTCATGGCCTTCGCCGTCTTCGAGTTCGTTCCCGAGTAGACCGGGTCCGCGTTGACGAACGAGGCCGTGACCGCGTGCTTGCCGATGGCGAGCGTCTTCGGCAGCGTCATGCTGGCCGCGCCGTCCTTGACCGGGGCGGTGCCGAGGACCTTGCTGCCGTCCTTGAACGTCACGGTGCCCTGCTGGGTACCGATGCCACCGGCGATGGTCGCGGTGACCGTGGCCGGCTTGGCGGTGCCGTAGGTCTGCTCGGCGGCCGACGCGGTGAGCGTGGTGGTCGTCGTCGGCAGCGTGGCGTGCAGGTTGAACTTGTCGACCGTCGAACCGATCGCAGCCGGGTCGGCCGTCGCCGTCGGCTGGAGGGTCACACCGCAGCTGTCCACCTTGCCGTGCTGCACCGCCGAGTTGAGCGTGGTGCAGTCGCTGGCCCGGATGTCCTGGACGGTGAGCTTGGCGTCGGTGACCGAGACCTTCACGAACGTGCGGACGTGCTCCTGGTTCTCGACCGAGTTGGCCCAGTGACGCTCACCCTTGGGGTCGAGCGGGTCCGCTCCGTAGCCGCTCTGCGTGGCGTCCGGGGTGGTGAGGTCGTAGTACTTCGAGCCGGAGGCCGAGTTCGCCGTCATGTAGATGACGCCGCCGGGGCCGGAGAAGACGTCGGGAGCAGCGGGCTGCTCGTTGACGTTGGCCTTCTTGCCGTTCTTGATCGCGTAGCTGCGCGAGTAGGAGTGGTCGTGGCCCTGCAGGACCAGGTCGACACCCATGTCCGAGAACGAACGCGTGAAGTCGAACCGGCGCTGCTGGTTGTCCTTGTCGTTCGCGTGGTCGGCCGGCGAGTAGATCGAGTGGTGGTAGACCAGCGTCGTCCACTTCGCGTCGTCGCCGTAGCGGTTGATGACGTCTCGCACGTAGTTCACGTGGGCAGCGTCCGAACCGGCAGCGTAGGCGTTCGAGTTGATGTCGATGAACAGGACGCCCTTGTACATGTACCAGTAGTCGCCACCCGAGTTCGCGGTGGTGTTGCCGCCCGGGTAGAAGTCCGGCACCTTGAGGGAGTTCGGCACCTGGTTGTGCTGCTCGTAGGCCTTGCCGCCCACGTCGTGGTTGCCGATGGTCGAGGCCCACGGGTAGCGCTTCAGCACGTCGCTGCTGTCCGCGAACGCGCCCCACTCGTACTCGTTGTTGGCGTGCTCGACCTGGTCGCCACCGGAGACCAGGAGCTCGGCGTCCGGCTCGGTCGACGTGGCGTACTTGAGCGTGTCCGCCCAGCCGGCACCGTCGTCGTCCGTGAAGCCGGACGAACCGATTTGCGGGTCACCGAAGAACAGGAAGTCGAAGTCGCCGGAGAAGCTCTTCGTGGTGAAGGTGTACGACGCGGACCAGGCCGAGCCGTCCGCCGCACCGACGTGGTACGTGTACGAGGTGTTCGGCTCGAGGGCCGAGATCGTCGCGTGCGCGTTGATGTAGCCCGATTCGGCGGCGATGCCCGGGATGCTCTTGGTGTTCGAGTCGGTCGCGCTCGAGTCGGCTGCGGTGTTCGCGGCCTCCGAGGCGGCGACCGTCTGCTTGGCGTCCGTGAAGACGCCGTCCGTCATGGACGCGGTCTTCTGGATCTCGAGCGACTGCGCGACGTTCGTGGGGAAGTACCACGAGGCGATGCGCTGGCTCTCGGTCGCGCCGACGCCGAGCAGGATGTGGATCGGGCCACCGGTCGAGATGTTGGTGGTGGGGGTGTTCGTCGCGGCGGTGGCGGCGTTCGTGCCGACCATCGAGGCACCGGCGATGAGCGCGGCCCCGAGGACGGCTCCGCAGACGCGGAGGGTGGTGGTTCTGCGCCGGGTAGTGGCGCCGGACAGGAGACTCATGTTGGTCCGTTTCTCAGACGTGGGATGGTGCAGCACGGAAGACTCTGCATGCACTGCAAAACGTCTTGGTAAACGCTGAGTGACGGTTCGTCGCTGTTCAGGAACGAACGCGACTCGTCAGCGGGTCCGAGGCGAGCGTCAGCCCGCCGCGAGCCGCTCGACGAACCAGATCATCCCCATCACGAACACACCGGCGGTCACGGCGCCCGTCACCCAGAGCGACACCCGGTGCGCCTTCCGCCGCAGCAGCGAGAGCGGCGGGAACACGATGACGATGATCGCGAGCTGCACGGCTTCGATGCCGACGTTGAAGATGAGGAGCGAGACGAGCAGCTGCCACGAGAACGCCTCGTGGATGCCGAGGGCCCCGGCGAACCCGAGCCCGTGGATGAGCCCGAAGGCGAAGACGACGGCCAGGCGGGTCCACCCGGCGCGGTCGAGCGAGAAGTGTCCGTGCTCGCCGACCACCAGTTCGTCGGCCCGCGATCGACGACGCCAGAGCCGCCACAGGTACCAGCCGGCGACGGCGGCGATGGACAGGGCGATGAGCGGCTCGACCACGATCGCGGGCGGGCTCACCACACCGAGGGCGGCGAGGATGAACGTGATCGAGTGGGCGATCGTGAACGCGGACGCCGTGTAGACGACCTCGCGCAGGCGACGCGATCCGGCGATGAGCGCCACGAGGAACAGGATGTGGTCGATCCCGGTGAGCAGGTGCTCGGCGCCGAGCCGGAAGAACTCCCAGAAGCGCTCACCCGCGGACTGCTCGGTCGAGAACGTGCGCTGCGAGGCGTCGAGGGTGGCCGAACCCGTCCGGTCGTCGACGTCGTAGGTGACGATCGTCTTGGTGTCGCGCACGAAGGTCTCGTCGTCGGGGAAGAGCTCCGACGACACCACGTGCCCGGACTGCGTCTCCGACGGTTCCGGGCAGGTGAAGTCCGCGGTCACGTGGGCGTACGGCACCTCGTCCTGCAGGTCGACGGTGACCGTGTCGTCGAGCGTGCCCGTGCAGACCTGCCCGCCGGCTCCGGTCACCCGGAACCGGTCGAACAGGTACTTCCCGATCGCGTCGGTGTGCGCCTCGGCAGCCGTCACCATCCCCGGGAAGTCCCCGTCGTCCCAGGCCTGCTGCCCCTGCTCGTGCAGCGCGTCGTCGTGCTCGCTCGTGGCCACCGACACGAGCATCAGGTCGTACTCGAGCCCGAGCTTCGCCTGCACGACCGTCGGCTTCGTGGACGTGACGTCGGCGTAGACCACCGAGCTGAAGCCGTGCGCCGACGCCGGCGCCGCGCCCGCCAGCACGCCGATCACGACCACCCCGAGCAGCACGAGCGCGGCGACGACCCGTGCGACGAGCGCGAACAGGGGGAGGGAGCGGGCAGGGCGGGCGCGCAGGAGCGCGGCGGTGGTTCCGGAGGGCACGCGCAGACGATCCGGCCCGCAGACGACCGGCAGGTGAACAACCGGTGACCAGCAACGGGACGGCGGTTGGACAGGTCCCCGGACCGGCCCGGAGCGGCCGTCGGGCGTGCTTGCATGGTGCCGTGATCCGCCCCGCCACCCGGACGACCTCCCTGTTGACCGCCGTCGCCCTCGCCGCGGCCGGCACCGCTCTGCTGGCCGGCTGCTCCGGGGCGTCGAACGGCACCACCGGCGGCACCGGCCCGACGGCGACCGCGTCGGCGCACGCCTCGGCCGGGGTCCTGGGCACCGGGTTCTCCGACCCCGACCAGCCGCCGGCGCCCGAGGCAACCATCCACCCCGAGCCCGGTTCGTGGTCCGGGGTGCACGCCCCCGCCGGCTACGACGTCGTGCTGCTCTCCGACGCGGGTGACGCCGCCGACGCTCCGACCCGGACCCTGCTCGACGCCGTCGAGTCGTGGGCCGCGGACGAGGACGTCACCGTCACCCCGGTCTCGGCGAAGGACGCGGACGACCGCATCGCCGCGGTCCTGCGCGCCGTCGACGCCGAGCCCGACCTGGTCATCACCGTCGGCAACCACATGGTCGACCCGCTCGCGGCCGTCTCGCCGACCGCGCTCCACCAGCAGTTCCTGGTCGTCGGTGCCGAGATCGCCGAGCCGACGTCGAACGTCACGGCGGCGGACTGGACGGGCGGCGGGTTCCGCGGCGAGGGCCTCGGGCCGTCGAGCCACTACGACCCGGAGACCTTCACCGAGGACCGCGCGGCCCGTGGCCTGCGCGCTGGCCTCGCCGCCGTGCTCCACGACCTGCGCGGCATCGTCGTCTGGGTGCCCTGACCGGGCGCTCCCCCGCTACGCGGTCTCCGGCTCCAGCACGCGCGCTCGCACCTGCGCCGCTGCGCCGAGTGCCACGGCGTCGGACCCGAGCGTCGACTGCGCGAGCCGGATCGTCGCCCCGCTGACGGGTGGTTCCGCGGCGATCGCCGCCGTGATGGCCGGTTCGAGCAGGTCCCAGGACCGTGCGATCCCGCCGCCGATCAGGACGGTGGTGACGTCGAGGATCCCCGCGGTCAGCAGTGCGGCCCGCGCCAGGCCCCACCCCGCCGTGGCGAAGACGGCGGCCGCGTCGGCGTCCCCACCGCGTGCGGCGACGGCGACGTCCCGTGCCGAGAGCATCCGCCCGGAGCGTTCGGCGTAGCGGTCGGCGATGCCGCGCGCGCCCGCGATGGTCTCCAGGTGCCCGGTCTGCCCGCAGGTGCACCGGGCGTCGCCGAAGCCGGGGACGTGGCCGATCTCACCCGCGGCACCGCGCGGGCCGGCGAAGAGCTGTCCGTCGAGCACGAGCGCGCCGCCGACACCGGTGCCGAGGGTCATGCCGAGCACGTCGGACTCCCCCACGACCGCACCGGTGGCGATCTCGCCGAGCAGGAACGCGTTCACGTCGTTGTCCAGGGTTGCGGGGACGCCGAGGGCGTCCGTCACCGCGCGGGTCACGCCGTACCCGGCCCAACCGGTGAACGAGTTGCCGGTGACCAGGACGGTCCCCGTGGTCCGGTCGACGACGCCGGCCGCGCCCACCCCGACACCCGCCAAGGAGGCCCGGTGCGTCTCGAGCAGACCCGTCACGGCCCCGAGTGCGGCCGTCACGATCGCCGCCCCGCCCGCGTGGGCGGGCGTCGGCAGGTCGAGGCGGTCGATGACCTCGAGGTCGGGCGTCGTCAGGACGACCTTCGTGTTGGTGCCGCCGACGTCCACCCCGGCCAGGACCCGGGTCACGCGGTCACCGCCGCGAGCGAGGCGAGGCGCTCCGTCCGACGCTGCCGTTGCAGCACGGGGTCGGGCACCGGTACCGCGGCGAGCAGGCGCCTGGTGTAGTCGGTGGTGGGGTGCAGCAGCGTCGTGCCGGTGGTGCCCTGCTCCTCGACGATGCCCTGGCGCATCACGACGACGCGCTCGGCGAAGTGCTGCACGACGGCCAGGTCGTGCGAGACGAACAGGCACGCGAAGCCGAGGTCGTCCTGCAGCTCGCCGAGGACCTCGAGCACGGTCTCCTGCACGCTGACGTCGAGCGCCGAGGTGGGTTCGTCGGCGACGAGCAACCGCGGTTCGAGCACCAGCGCCCGGGCGAGCGAGACCCGCTGGCGCTGCCCTCCGGACAGCTCGCGGGGGGCACGGGACGCCAGGGTCCGCGGCAGTCGGACGGCGTCGAGCACCTCGTCGATGCGACGACGACGATCGGCCGAGGACATCCCGCGACGGTGCACGGCGAGGGGCTCCGCGATGCACTCGGCCACCGACATCCGGGCGTCGAGGGACGCCACCGGGTCCTGCAGCACGACGCCGATGCCGGAGCGGAGTGCGCGGCGGTCACGGCCCTTCGCGGTCCGCAGGTCCTGCCCGAACAGCGACACCGTGCCGGACGTCGGCTTGATGAGCCCGAGCGCCACGCGGGCCGCGGTCGACTTGCCGGAGCCGGACTCGCCGACCAGGCCGACGGTCTCGCCGGCGTGCACCGCGATGTCGATGCCCGCGAGCGCGTGGACGGCGCGCGCCCCGCGCCCGAACGTCACCGAGACGTCCCGCAGGTCGACCACCGGGGCCGCACCGGGCCTCCCGGCCGGCTCGGTCTCCGCGTCGGTGACGGGAGCCGCCGGACGGTCCCCCGCCACGTCGAGCCGCGGCACCGCGGCGAGCAACCGCTTGGTGTACTCGCGCTCGGGGCGGAGGAGGACGTCCTCGACCCCACCGGTCTCGACGATCTCGCCCTGGAGCATGACCGCGACCCGGTCGGCGAAGTCCGCGACGACACCCATGTTGTGCGTGACGAGCAGCACGCCGGTACCGGTCTCGACGGCGAGCGCACGGAGGAGCTCGAGGATCTCGGCCTGCACGGTCACGTCGAGGGCCGTGGTCGGCTCGTCCGCGATGAGCAGCTTCGGCGCGTTCGCGATCGCCATCGCGATGACCACGCGTTGGCGCTGCCCGCCCGACAGCTGGAACGGGAACGACCGGGTACGTGACTCGGGGTCGGGGATGCCGACGCGACGGAGCAGGTCGACGGCCTCGGCCGCGGCGGCGGACGCGGAGACGTCACGGTGGTTCCGGATCACCTCGGCGATCTGGGCACCGACGCGGGTGAGCGGGTCGAGGGCGGTCGCGGGCTCCTGGAAGACCATCGAGACGGTCGAGCCGCGCAGGGCCCGGAGCGCGGGTTCGGCGGCGCCGACGACCTCGTGTCCGGCGACGACGGCGCTGCCCGAGGCCGTCGCGTTGCCGGAGAGCAGGCCCATCGCCGCGAGGGCGACCGTCGACTTGCCGGAGCCGGACTCGCCGACCAGGGCGAGGGTCTCGCCGGGGGCGACCGACAGGGACACCCCCCGCACGGCGTCGACGGTGCCGGACTCGGTGCTGAAGGAGACGCCGAGGTCGTTCGTCCGCAGGATCGGTTCGTTGGTCATCAGCGGCCCCGCACGTCGAAGGCGTCCCGCAGTCCGTCGCCCACCGCGTTGAACGCGCAGACGACCAGGATCACGGCCAGACCCGGCGGCACGATGAGCCACCAGCGTCCGGAGTAGGCGGCGGTGAGACCCGCCGAGAGCATGCCGCCCCAGTCCGTCGCGGGCGGCTGCACACCGAGCCCGAGGTACGAGACGTAGGCGACCAGCAGGATCGCGTCGGCGACCTGGAACGTCGCCGCGACGACGATCGTCGACACCGAGTTCGGCAGCAGGTGCTTGCCGATCGCGCGGGCGTGCGAGCCGCCGATCGCGCGCAGGGTCAGGACGTAGTCGCGGTTCTTGAGCGTCAGGGTCTCGGCGCGGATCAGGCGGGACGGCACGAGCCACGACACCAGGCCGAGGATGACGATGAGGCCGCCGACGCCGGGGTTGGTGATCGCCGAGATGACGAGCAGGATGAACAGCGCCGGGATCGCGATGCCGGCGTCGACGACGCGCATCATCAGCGCGTCGACCCAGCCGCCGACGTACCCGGCGACGGAACCCCACAGGGTGCCGACGACGGTGGCCAGGACCCCGGCGGCGATGCCCACCATCAGGGAGACCTTGCCGCCGTACATCAGGCGGCCGAGGACGTCGTGGCCGACGGCGTCGGTGCCGAGCCAGTGCGCGGCGCTCGGACCCTGGTTGGCCTGCTCGAGCAGCGTGTGGGTCTGGTCGGTCGGGTACACGAACGGGCCGACGAAGCAGAAAAGCACGATGACGACGATCAGGGCGAGGCCGATCACGGCGAGGGTGTTGCCCCGGAAGCGTCGGGCGGCGAGCCGGAACCCGGTGGCCGCGACGGTGACGGGGGCGCCCGGGGCTTCGGGGGCCATCTGGACGGCGGTCATGCGCGGCTCGCCTTCACTCTGGGGTCGATCAAGGACTGTGCGACGTCGGCGAGCAGGGTGCCGATGACGGTCGCGATGGAGATGACGAGCACGCAGCCGAGCAGCGTCGGGTAGTCGGAGGACTGCGCGGCGTTCCAGAACAGCAGCCCCATGCCGGGGTAGTTGAACAGCTGCTCGGTCACCAGCGCGCCGCCGAACAGCACCGGCAGGTAGTACCCGAGCATCGCGACGACCGGGGTCAGCGAGTTCCGGAACACGTGCCGTCGCAGGATCGTCGCGGTCGAGGCGCCGCCGGCACGGGCGGTGCGGACGTAGTCCTCCTGCAGGTTCTCGAGCGTCGAGGCGCGCATGTACCGACTGAACACCGCGATCATCGCGAGGGCTCCGGTGACCACGGGCAGCACGAGTCCGGCGGGGTCCTGGAACACCTCGGCCAGGGTGGTGCCGCTCGGCGCCTGGGACGGCAGCCACGGCAGCTGCTGGCTGAAGACGATGATCAGGACGAGGCCCAGGAAGAACGCCGGCGTCGAGTAGAAGACGAAGGCCAGGGCGGTGGCGGCGTAGTCGACCGCACCGTTGCGGCGGGCCGCCTGGAGCATCCCGACCGGGATCGCGACGACGAGTCCGAGCACCGCGGAGATGCCGGTGAGCACGAGGGTCTTCGGCAGGCGCTCGGCGATGAGCTGCGAGACCGGCTCGTTGAGCGTGTACGAGGTGCCGAGGTCGCCGGTCAGCAGACGACCGAGGAACCGAAGGTACTGCACGGGCAGCGGCTGGTCGAGCCCCTGCGCCTGGTTGAACTGGGCGATCTGCGTGGGGGTCGCGGAGACGCCGAGCACGCCGCGGGCGGGGCCGCCGGGCAGCGCGTGCAGCAGGCAGAACACCACGACGGTGACGATGAGGATCACCGCGAGCGCCTGCAGGACGCGCCTGGTGAGGTAGAGAGCTGTGGTCATGCGGCTTCCGATGGTCGGATTGGAGACGTGCGAGGGACGGGAGGCGCGGTGCGCGTCGGACGCGCACCGCGCCTCCCGTCCGTGGTCACGGTCTTACTTGGTCCACTTCCACTGGGCCGGGTGGAAGTTGGCGAGCGAGTCCTGGTCGAAGCCGGACAGGCCCTTCTTGACGACCGAGATCTGGTAGTCGGGGCTCGGCAGCCAGATCACCGGCAGGTCCTTCGCGACCGCGGCGCTGTAGTCCTGCACGGCGGTGGCGTCGGTCGAGGTGGTGGTCGCGTCGATCAGGGAGTCGATCTCCTTGTTGGAGTAGCTGCCGAAGTTCGCCGAACCGCCGGTCTGGAACAGCGACTCACCGGTCGGGTAGGCCGGGAAGTACCAGCTGCCCGCGGTGCCGAAGAACGACAGGTCCCAGTCGCAGCTGGCCTCGTCCGAGGTGCAGGTCGGGGTCTGCGACAGCACGCTCGACACCGGCGCGGTCTTGATGGTGAAGTCGATGCCGGTCTTCGCGAGCGAGGACTGGATCGCGCTCATCATGTTGTCGGTCACGGTCGAACCGGACTGCGACAGCACCTGCATCGAGAACTTCGTGCCCTCCTTGACACCCTCGCCGCACTGGCTGGCGGACGTGCCCGGGTCGGTGCAGACCATCGTGCTGCCCTGCTCCTCCCAACCGTGGCTGGTCAGCAGGTCCTTGGCCTTCGAGGTGCTGAACGGGTACGGGTTCGACTTCTGCACGTCGGAGACGTAGTCGGACTCCTGTGCCTGCGGGATCGGACCGTAGGTCGAGGTGGCGGTGCCGTTGAAGACCACCTTCGACAGCGACGTCTGGTCGATCGACATCTGGACGGCCTGACGGGCGTACAGCTGCTTGAAGACGGCGCCCATGTCGGGGTTGTTGAAGTTGTACGGCATGTACGTGATGGCCCAGCCGGTCCAGGGCTCGACCTCGTAGCCCTTCCCGGTGAAGGACGACTTCTGGTCCATGTCGGTGGCGTTGATGTAGCCGTAGTCGACCTCGCCCGAGCGGACGGCGTTCACCTCGGCGTCGGCCGTGGTGAAGGGCAGCAGGTTCACCGTCGTGATCGACGGCTTCTCACCGCCGTCGTACTTCTTGTTCGCCGTCAGGGTGACCTTGCCGGCGGTGGTGAAGGTCTTGACGCCGTAGGGGCCGGAGATGGTCTTCCACAGGTCGTCGGTGGCGTAGTCGGAGATCTTGCCTGCGGCGGTGTTGAGGTACTTCCACACCTGCTTCGCGCCGGCGGTGGTCTCGTCGGCGTCGGTCACCTTCGCGGTCGCGCTGGTCTTGTCCCAGGCGTGCTGGGGCAGCGGGATGATGTGGCTCAGCTGGTTGGCGAGCATCCAGTCCGAGTTGTAGGCCTTGTCGAACGTGATGGTGAAGTGCGTGTCGTCGACGGCCTTGAACGAGGTCCAGTTGTCCGGCGCCTTGCCCTTGGAGTACGAGCCCCACTGGTCCTTGTTCGCCTTGATCAGGTTGAACCAGAACCCGACGTCGCGGCTCGTGATCGCCTCGCCGTCCGACCAGTGCCGGTCGCCGAGCGTCATGGTCACGCTCTTGCCGTCGTCGGCGAACTTCGCGTCGGTGGCGACGGAGCCGGCCTTGTTCCACGCGATCTTGCCGGTGGAGCCGTCGTAGGCGACGAGCGGCTCGTACAGCGACTGGGCGATGGAGCCGTTGTTCGTGTTGAGGTGCGCGGCGGTGCCGATCGGCAGGATCCAGTTCGGCGTGAAGTTGGCGGGGAGCGCGTAGTCGATCTCGTCGGTCGATCCCTGCGAGGCGTTGCCGCCTCCGGAACAGCCGGCGAGCAGCGCGCTCACGGCGATCGCAGCTCCGGTGAGGAGCGCCCAGCGACGGGGCTTGGACATGCGGTGTCTCCTTGTGCGAGGGACTTCGGGGAGGTGGAGCACGGGTGCCGAGCGGCACGAGGACAGTCAAGGACCAAAGCGATTGGAAAAACAAACATCTCGATGTAAAAACTGCGTTACTGCGGAACGGACGAAAGGGTGGACCGCTCGATCCGCCCCGTAGGCTCGCGGCAGAACGGACCACCGACCGGTGTTCCGCTCCCGTTCCGCCCGGATTGGAGAAAGTCGTGGCCGATCTCAGCGCCCGCGTCCTCGAGCTCGTCGCCTCGGGGCAGGCCGCCAGCCGGACCGAGATCGCGAAGGTGCTCGGAGCCGCCCCGTCGACCGTCTCGCACGTCGTCGGCCAGCTCCTGGAGCACGGGATCCTCGCCGAGGAAGGCACCGACGTCTCGACCGGCGGTCGCCCCCGCAAGGTGCTCCGCATCGGCGGCGTCGACGAGTACGCGGTCGCCGCGGACGTCGGTGGCGGGCACGCGCGCATCGGCGTGGTCCTGCCTGGAGGCGCACTCGAGTCGGTCGCGAACGTCCCGTTCGCGCTCTCCGACGGTCCGACCGCCGGGCTCCAGCGCCTGGCCGCGCTGCTCGAGCGGCTCGCCGACGACCGTGGCCGCGAAGGGCTGCGGGGCGTCGGGCTCAGCCTGCCCGGGCCCGTCGACGTCGTCGCCGGGGTCGTGGACCTGCCGAGCCGGATGCCGGGGTGGAACGGGTTCCCCGTGGCCGCGTGGCTGAGCGACCGGTTCGGCCTGCCGGCGATCGTCGACAACGACGCGAACTGCATGGCGGCGGGTGAGCAGACCGTCCAGGATCCCGCTCGACGCCAGACCATCACGATCAAGGCCGGCTCGGCGATCGGCGCGGGCATCGTCATCGACGGTCGGCTCTACCGGGGGTCGACCGGTGCGGCCGGGGACATCACGCACGTGCGGATCGACGCCGCCGGGGACACCCCGTGCTCGTGCGGCAACACCGGCTGCCTGGAGACGGTGGCGTCCGGTGCCGCCCTGGTCCGGATCCTGTCGAACGCGGGGGTCGACGTCGCCTCGACCGCCGACGTCGTCCGGCTCGCCTCGGACGCACACCCCGAGGCCACCCGTGCCGTGCGGATGGCGGGCAAGTACCTGGGCGAGGTGCTCGCCGCCAACGTGAACTTCTTCAACCCGGACGCCGTCTACCTGGGCGGCATCCTGTCGACCCTCGACCCGTTCATCGCCGCCGTGCGGAGCCAGCTCTACGAGAGCTGCCACCCGTTGATGACCCAGCACCTGGCCATCGAGCCGGTGTCGCTCGGTGCCGATGCCGGGCTCGTCGGCGCCGGCCAGTTCGCCCTGCAGCGGGGTCTCGCCGCCTCGCTCGAGGAGCTCTCCGCGCCCATCCCCCAGTCCACCACCAGGAACAGGAGCGTCCGTGTCTGAGACCGGTCCCGTCACCCCCGCCGCCCCCGCCAGCACCGCTGGTGCCCGTCGCCCGGTCATCGCCATCGCCGGGCTCGCCATCGAGACGTCGACGTTCACGCCGACCCGGACCCACGCCCCCGCGTTCCACCCGGACCGCGGGGATGAAGCCGTCGCGCGGTACCCGTTCCTGGCGACCATGGCCGACCGGGCGGACTTCCGCGGGGCGCTCATCGGGCACGCGCTGCCCGGCGGGATCGTCGACCGGGCGTCGTACGAAGCCCTGGCCGACGAGATCGTCGAGCGGTTGGGTGCGATGGGTCCGGTCGACGGGCTCTGGTACGACATCCACGGCGCGATGGTGGTCGAGGGGCTCGACGACGCCGAGACGGACCTGCTCGGTCGAATCCGCGCGGTCGTCGGCCCCGACGTCGTCGTGTCCGCGTCGATGGACCTGCACGGCAACGTCACGCGCGAGCTCGCCCACCAGGTCGACCTCGTCACCTGCTACCGGATGGCCCCGCACGAGGACACCCTCGAGACGAAGGAGCGTGCCGTCCGGAACCTCGTCGACGTGCTCACCGAACGACCCGTCGGTGCGCAGCGACCCGTGAAGGCCTGGATCCCGATCCCCGTCCTGCTGCCCGGCGAGCAGACCTCGACCCGCCTCGAGCCGGCGAAGTCCCTGTACGCGCAGGTCCCGCTCGTCGAGCAGACCGAGGGTGTGCTCGACGCCGCGATCTGGGTCGGGTACGCCTGGGCCGACCAGCCCCGCGACCAGGCCGTCACCGTCGTCACCGGGTGGGACGAGGCCGCCGTCGCCGCCGGTGCCGAGCGGCTCGCCCGGGCGTTCTGGGACGTCCGCGAGGACTTCGTGTTCGTCGCCCCAACCGGCACGTTCGAGGAGTGCCTCGACGCCGCGCTCGCCCTGGGCGCAGCGAAGCCGTACTTCGTCTCGGACTCGGGCGACAACCCCACGGCGGGCGGCTCCGGGGACATGACCTGGGGCCTGAAGCAGGTGCTCGCCCGCCCGGAGTTCCAGGACCCGTCCGGCCCGACCGTCATCTACGCGAGCGTGCCCGGACCGGCCGCGGTCGCCGCGGCGGTGGACGCCGGCGTCGGTGCGACGATCACCGTGACCGCCGGTGCGTCGGTGGACCACGTGCATGCCGGCCCGATCACGATGACCGGGCGGGTGCACGCGATCAAGCACGGTGACCGGGACGCCGAGACCGAGGTCGTGCTGCAGGTCGGCAGCGTCTTCGCGATCCTGACGAAGCTGCGGAAGCCGTACCACCACGAGCACGACTTCACCGACCTCGACCTGGCGCCGCGGCAGGCGGACGTCGTCATCGTGAAGATCGGGTACCTCGAACCGGAGCTGTTCGACATGTCCGCTGACTGGATGCTCGCGCTCACCCCGGGCGGTGTCGACCAGGACCTGCTGCGCCTCGGGCACCACAGGATCGAGCGGCCGATGTTCCCCTACGATCGAGTGTTCCCGACGGCACCGGACCTCCGCGCCCGCATCGTCCCCGCCTCCAACGAACCGCTCGGAGCCCCTGCATGAGCACCACCGCCGCACTCGAGATCGCCGTCACCTCTCCGGCGGGTGCGATCACCGCGCGGGACGGCGGCGCCGACCGCGTCGAACTCTGCGTCGGACTCGAGCTCGGCGGACTCACCCCCTCGCAGGCACTGGTCGAGACGACCCACGAGACCGGGATCCCGGCGCACGCGCTGGTCCGCTGCCGCCCGGGCGGGTTCGTGCACTCCCCCGACGAGGTCGAGCTCATGGTGCGCGAGGTCCGCACGGTCCTGCGCTCCGGGGCCGCCGGTGTCGTGGTCGGTGCCCTGCGCCCCGACCGGACCCTGGACGAGGACGCCCTCCGCCGCTTCGTGGACGCCGCCCGCTCGGTCAGCGCCACCGCCGAGGTCACCCTGCACCGCGCGATCGACCACGCGACCGACCCCGTCGCCGCAGCCGGGTCGCTCGCGGCGCTCGGCTTCACCCGCGTCCTGACCTCGGGTGCCGCCCCCACCGCGGTCACCGGCGCCGAGACGATCGCCCGCATGGTCGAGGCCGCCGGGCCCGTGCAGGTGATGGCCGGCGCCGGGGTCACCCCCGCCGACGTCCGCGCACTGCTCGCCACCGGTGCCGCCGCCGTGCACCTGTCGGCCAAGCGTCCGGCCGCGGACAGCACGCACACCGGGGTGCCGATGGGCGCCGGGGACGACGGCTCCGCGCACTTCGTCACCGACGCCGAGGTCGTCGCGGCCGCACGGCGCGCGCTCGACGCCTGACCCGCTCGCCGTCACACGGGAATGGCGGCCGTCGGAACCCGCTTGACGCCCCCATGACATCGTCAGCAGCGCGCCGCGGGTGGCTCAGCGTCACGTCCGTCGCACTCGGGTCGTTCGTGCTCGTCCTGTCCGAGTTCCTGCCCATCGGGCTGCTCCCCGCCATCGCCGACGACCTGGACGTCGGCATCGGCACCGCCGGCCTGATGGTCGTCGCCACCGGACTCGTCGGCGCCGTCGCGGCACCGGTCGTCACCGTCCTGACCTCGCGACTCGACCGTCGGGTGGTGCTCGTGTCCCTGACCGTGCTGCTCGTCATCGCCGACGGCCTCGCCGCGATCGCGCCCTCGTTCTGGGTGCTGCTGATCGCACGGATGCTGCTCGGTGTCGGCATCGGGGGCTTCTGGGCCATCGGCGCCGGGATCGCCGGGCGACTCGTCCGGCCGGAGCTGACGATCCGCGCGACCTCGCTCATCACGGCCGGCGTCTCCGTCGCGACCGTCGTGAGCCTGCCGCTCGGCGCCCTCGTGTCGTCGCTCGCCAGCTGGCGCCTCGGCTTCGTGATCGGCGGGGCGCTCGGCCTCGTCGCGCTCGTCCTGCAGCTCGCGATGCTGCCGAGGATCCCCGCGCAGCAGCGGGTGCGGTTCGCCACGCTCGGGTCGCTGCTCCGCGTGCCCCGTGCCCGGGTCGGGCTCATCGCCGCGGCCTTCGTCTTCGCGGCCCAGTTCGCCGCGTACACCTACATCGCGCCGTACCTGCAGCGGCTCGTCGGCGTCGGCCCGGACACCGTGACGATCGCGCTGCTGGTGTTCGGCGTCGCGGGCATCGTCGGGAACTTCGCCGCGGGCTTCACGCTCGACCGCAGTGTCCTCGGCACCATCGGGGCGTCGAAGTTCGTGCTCGCGGCGGCCGTCGTCCTGCTGCCGCTGCTCGCCCACTCCGTCGTGGGGGTCTTCGTGCTGCTCGTCGTGTGGGGCTTGGTGTGGGGTGCGCTGCCGCTCGGGATGCAGACGTGGATGTCGACGGCGTCGCCGGCCGGGTCAGAGACCGGGCTCGCGCTGTTCGTCACGACGATCCAGCTCGCGATCGCCGCGGGTTCGGTGCTCGGTGGTGCCGCGGTGTCGTCGTTCGGTCTGGCTGCCGACTTCTGGCTGGCGGGCGGGGTCGCGATCGTCGGTGCCGTGGTGCTCGTCGCGATGGGGCTGCGGAAGTCGAGCGCCGTGCCGGTGGTCGAGCCGGTCGCGGCCGACCCGACGCCGACCGGCCCGGTGGCCGTCGCGTGCCCCTGACCGCCATTCCGGGGCCCACAGAACACCGGTGTTCGCACGCTGAACACGCGAGAAGCGCGGTTCGACAGGCGAACACCGGTGTTTTGCGAGCCGGACGGCGCGGAACCGGTCCCGACGGCCTGAACACGAGCACTCCCTGATCTCAGAATCGACGCACCAGATTTTCTGAGATCAGGCCGTATCTCAGAAAATCCTGCGCACCCGGTCCGAGATCGACCTCACCGCCACCCGCTCCGGCGTCCGCAAGACACCGGTGTTCGAGCGCTGAACACGCGCAAACCGCGGTTCAACGGGTGAACACCGGTGTTTTGCGGAATCGGCACGCCGGAAGCAAGGTCAGGTCAGGGTGACGACGCGGTCGGCCGCGGCGATCACCGCCGGGTCGTGGGCCGCGTGCACGACCACGACCCCGGCCGCGGCCTCGTCGGCGAGCGCCGCCACCACGAGCGCCGCCGACTCGGCATCCACGCCAGCGGTCGGTTCGTCGACCAGCAGCACCCCGGCCCGCTGGGCCAGCCCGAGCGCGACGAGCGTGCGCTGCCGCTGCCCGCCCGAGAGCTCCTCGATGGGCCGGTCGGCGAGGTCCGTGATCGCCATCCGCTCGAGCTGCGCATCCACGACCGCTCGGTCGGCGCGTCCGAGTGGCCGCCACCACGCGCGGTGGCGCCACCGCCCCATCGTGACGGCCGCGCGGACGGTGAGCGGGAGCGTGGTCGGCGGCACGGACTGGGTCACGTAGGCGACACCGTCGGACGGGAGGCCCGTCACCCGCCCGGCGGTCGGCCGCACGACGTCCGCGACCACGTCGAGCAGCGTCGACTTGCCCGAGCCGTTCGGTCCGGTGAGCGCGGTGACGACCCCGGCGGGGAAGACCGCGTCCACACCGTCGAGGACGGTCCGGTCGCCGAGGACGGCCGTCACCCGGTCCAGGTGGACGGCGGATCGGGGGTCGGCGGGGTCGGTCGGCTCGGTCGTGGGCACCTGAGCACGCTATCAGTATCGATAGTCATTTTCATGTAGCGTCTCGGACCGTGACCTGGCTGACCGATCCGTTCTCCGTCGACTTCATGGTGCGCGCCCTGGTCGGCGGCTCCTTGGCGGCAGTCCTCTGCGCCGTGGTCGGCACGTGGGTGCTGGTCCGGGGCATGGCGTTCCTGGGCGAGGCGCTCTCGCACGGCATGCTGCCCGGCGTCGCGATCGCCACCCTGACCGGGATCCCGCCGGTGCTCGGTGCCGCGGTGAGCGCGGGTGTGATGGTGCTCGGCGTCGGGGCACTGCGTCGTCGTGCCCGACTGTCGTACGACACCTCGATCGGCCTGCTCTTCGTCGGGATGCTCGCACTCGGCGTGATCATCGTGTCGTCCTCGCGGTCGTTCGCCACCGACGTCACCGCAATTCTGTTCGGCGACGTCCTCGCCGTCACCCGGGCCGACGTCGGCGGCCTAGCGATCGCCGCAGCCGTGGCCCTGGCAGTCGCCGTGGCGTTCCACCGGCCCTTCACCGCACTGGCGTTCGACACCCGCAAGGCCACGACGCTCGGCCTGCACCCGCGCCTGGCCGAGGTCGTGCTCATCGGGCTCGTCACCCTGGCGGTCGTCGCCTCGTACCGGGCCGTCGGCACCCTGCTCGTGGTGGGCCTCCTGCTCGCGCCGGCCGCCGCCGCCCGCGCCTGGACCCGACACGTGGCCTCGACGATGCTCCTCGGTGCCGGCATCGGTGCCGCCGCCGTCCTCGTCGGGCTGCTCGTGTCCTGGCACGTCGGCACCGCCGCCGGCGCGAGCATCGCCGCGGTCGCCGTCGGCAGCGTCGTGGTCTCACGCGCCCTGGCCGCCGTCGTCCTGCGGCGCACCCCGATCCCCACACCGGTGCGCGCGGCCGCACCGGCAGCACCACGATCCGCCGCACCGTCTCGAGAGGGAGCATGAAGCACTCGACCACCAGCCGCGCCCCCGCGCGCCTCCTGTCCACCATCGGCCTCGCCACCGGTCTGGCCCTCACCGTCGCCGCCTGTTCCACGAGCACCCCGTCGGCCGATCGCTCGACCGGCACCGCCCGTCCCCACGGTTACGTGGCGGGCGCGAGCGAGTCCCAGGAACCCCAGGTGCGCCTCCTGGCCGTGTCGGCGACCGGCGCGACCGCGCTGCACGACCTGCTCACCGAGGAGACCACCGAACTCGACGACGTGGACGCACCGGAGCACTCGGCGACCGACGGCCGGTTCCTCGTGACGAGCGACGCCGACCGCACGACGATCGTCGACGGCGGGTCCTGGACCGTCGACCACGGCGACCACACGCACTACTACGCCGCCGAGCCGCGGGTGGTGGGCACGATCGACGGCGGCGGCCGGGTCGAGGTGCGCTCGTCCGAGACCATGACGACGATCACCTGGCCGGACCGCACCGAGGCCGTCGTGCTCGACCGCGAGGCGCTGGGTCAGGGCGAGGTCGACGAGACCGCACGGATCGACGCGAGCGTCCTGCTGCCGATGGGCGAGCAGCTCGTTGCGGCCGACGGCGACACGGTCCGCGTGCTCGACGCGGACGGCGAGGCGACCGACCCCGCCGGCACCGCACAGACCTGCACCGACCCCGCCGGCGGGATCGTCACCCGCGCCGGTGCCGTCGTGGGCTGCGCCGACGGAGCGGTCGTGGTGGACGACGCCGGCGAGCCCTCGTTCGTCGACCTGCCCGACGGCGCCGAGCGTCCGACCGTCTTCGCCGCACGCGCCGGCCGGCCCACCGTCGCCGGACTGGCCGGCACCACCGGGTTCTGGTTGCTCGACGTGCGTCAGGGCTCCTGGCGGCTCGTACCGACCGAACGACCCCTGCGCGCCGTGGTCGCGGTGGACGACGAGGACGAGCACGTCGTCGGCGTCGACGACACCGGCCGGGTGGTCGTCGTGACCGCCTCGACGGGGAAGGTGGCCACGACGACGGCGCTCATCGACATCGGCGCAGACGACCCCGCGCCGATGCTGCAGCTCGACGCCCAGCGCGCCTACGTGCCCGACCCCGCGGACGGCACCGTGCACGAGATCGACTACGCCGACGGCGCCCGGGTCGCCCGCACGATCGAACTCCCCGTCACCCCCGTCGCCTTCGCCGAGGTCGGACTGTGACCGGCACCAGGATCCTGACCGCGGGTCTCGTCGCCGCGATCGTCGCCCTCGTCGCCACGGGGTGCACCACCGCCGGCTCCGACCGGCCCCTCGTCGCGGTGACGACGAACATCCTCGGCGACGTCGTCAGCGAAGTCGTCGGGGACCAGGCCGACGTCATGGTCCTCATGCCCCCGGGCGCCGACCCCCACTCGTTCGAGGTCTCCGCGCAGGAAGCCGCACGACTGCGGAGCGCCGATCTGGTGGTCGAGAACGGGCTCGGGCTCGAAGAAGGGGTCGCCCGTCACGTCGCGGCGGCGGCCGAGGACGGCGTGCCGGTCTCCACCGCCGGGGACGCGTTCGACCCGCTGGAGTGGACCACCGAGGACGACAGCGGCCCCGACCCGCACTTCTGGACCGACCCCGCCCGGATGGTCGACGTGGTCGAGGCCCTCGACCAGGACCTGCGCGACGCCGGCATCGAGCCGACCGGCACCGATGCCTACCTGGACGAGCTCCGCGACCTGGACGACACGATGACGACCGCGTTCCGGACCGTGCCCGAGGAACGCCGGGCGCTCGTCACGAACCACCACGTGTTCGGCTACCTGGCCGACCACTACGGGTTCCGGGTCGTCGGGGCGGTGATCCCGAGCGGGACCACCCTGGCCTCTCCGAGCGCCGCCGACCTGCGCGACCTGGCCGACGCCATCGACGAGGCGGGGGTCCGGACGATCTTCGCCGACGCCTCGCAGCCCGCGCGACTGGCCGAGGTGCTCGCGGAAGAGGTCGACCTGCACGTCGAGATCCGCCCGCTGGCGACGGAGTCCCTCACCGAGGACGGCGACGCCTCCACCTACCTCGGCATGATGCGCTCGAACACCGAGGCCATCGTCGACGGCCTGTCGACTGGTAATTGAGAATGAGAATCAATACAGTGAGCGACATGACGAACACGAAGACGCTCCGGGCCGCGTGGCCCGCCGCCCTGCTCGGCGCGGCCGCCCTGGCCCTGACCGGGTGCGCCACGAACACCGACGCCGGGTCCGACACCACTGCGACCCCGAAGGCCGACGGGACCCGCATCACCCTGACCTACGACGGCGGCCTGCTCGTCCTCGACCAGGACCTGCGAGTGGTGGCCGACGACGCGATCGACGGCTTCACCCGGGTCAACCCCGCCGGTGACGGACGCCACGTGCTCGTCACCGTGCCCGAGGGCTTCCGGGTCCTCGACACGCAGGCCGAGCCGGCCCTGACCGACGCGGTCTTCCCCGCCGACACCGGTGGCCACGCGGTCGTCCACGGCGACCGCACCGCCCTGTTCGCCGACGGCACCGGCGACGTGACGACGTTCGACCACACCGAGCTCGACGGCGCCGACCTGCCCGAGGTCGAGACGACGAAGTCCGAGGCCGCCCACCACGGCGTCGCGATCGAGCTCGAGGACGGCACGCTCCTGACGACCATCGGCACCGAGGAGCACCGCTCCGGCGTGCGCGCCCTGGACGCCGCCGGCACGGAGATCACCCGGTCTGAGGAGTGCCCCGACGTGCACGGCGAGGGTGCGGTCAAGGGTGAGGTCGCGGTGTTCGGCTGCACCGACGGCGCCCTGGTCTACCAGGACGGCGCGTTCGAGAAGATCGACGCCCCGACCGAGTACGGCCGCACCGGCAACCTGTTCACCACCGAGGACTCGTCCGTCGCGGTCGGCGACTACAACGACGACCCCGACAGCGAGGGCTACCTGCTCGACCAGATCGCCCTGATCGACGCGGCCTCGGGGAAGTACACCGTCGCGGACATGCCCGACGGCGTCGGCTTCACGTTCCGCGACCTCGCCCGCGGCCCCGGTGACGAGGCCGTCGTGCTCGGCGACGACGGTGCCCTGCACACCTTCGACGAGACCACCGGCGAGCAGCTGGAGTCGTACCCGGTGATCGACGCGTGGGAGGGCCCGACCGAGTGGCAGGACGCCCACCCGGCCCTGAAGGTCGAGGGTGACGTCGCCTACGTCACCGACCCCGCCGAGCGGAAGGTCCACGCGGTCGACCTGATTACCGGGAAGGTCATCGCCTCGAGCGACGAGCTGCCGGGCGTGCCCAACGAGATCGCGGTCGCGTAGCGACGAGCAAGACGAGCGCGCTGCGAGCGCGCGGCGGGGTCCGGAACACGACCCGAGACGCAACAGGAGGCCCGTGGCGATCCCGCCACGGGCCTCCTGTCCGTCGTCAGCGCGTGGACCGCGCGACGTCAGCCGCCGTGCGTCAGCCCTTGACCGGGATCGACTGCGCCTTGAGCGCCGCGATGGTCTTGGACTGCCCGGACTCGAGTGCCTCGGCCAACGTGCCCGAGCCGGACGCCGCCTGCCCGAAGCCGTCGGACACGTCCGAGTAGGTCTGCGTCATCGTCGGACCCCAGGTGAAGGGCTGGATGTCCTTCGCCGCGGTGGCGAACTCCTCGTAGATCTTCTGGCCACCGTAGAAGTCGAGCCCCTCGGTCAGGGCCGGCAGGTCGGCGCCGGTCGTCGAGGCCGGGTACAGGTTGGCCTCCTTGTTCAGGGCGGAGAGCGCCTCGGTCGAGGTGTTCAGCCAGACCAGGAACTTCGACGCCTCGGCCGGGTGCTTGCTGCCCGCGAAGACGACGTTCGACGAACCGCCCCAGGCGGCCGACTTGGTCTCGCCGGACTTCCACTGCGGCATCGGGGCGACGGCCCACTTGCCCGAGGTCGACGGCGCACCGCTCGAGATGGTGTTCGCACCCCAGACCGCGGAGACCCAAGTCCAGTCCTTGCCGCTGTCGTAGGCGTTGTTCCACTGGTCGGTGAAGCTCGGCAGGGTGTTGACGAGCTTCTTGTCGATCAGGTCCTGCCAGTAGTCGGCGACCTTCTTCGACGCGGCGTCGTCCAGGTTGACCTTCCAGTCCTGGCCCGAGTTCTCGAACCACTGGCCACCGGCCTGCGAGACGAGCCCGGCGAACTGGTTGACGTCACCCTTGGCGAAGTTCGTGATGTTGCCGCCGAGCGCCTTGATCTTGACGGCGTCCTCGGCGTACTCCTCCCACGTCTTCGGGGCGTCGAGGCCGGCCTTCTCGAACAGGTCCTTGCGGTAGTACAGCGCCATCGGACCGGAGTCCTGCGGCACCGCGTAGACCGACTTCGACTCACCGAAGGTGACCTGGTTCCACAGGCCGTCGGAGAAGTCCTGCTTCGCGTCGCTGATGCCGGCGCACGCGCCGATGTCCTCGAGGCCACCCTGCACGCGGAACGCCGGCAGGGTGTCGTACTCGACCTGGCCGATGTCCGGCGCCTGCTTGGCCTTCAGCTGGTTGAAGAAGTTCTGGTAGGTGCCGCTGTTGCCGTTCGCGACGATCGAGACCTTGACCTGGATGTCCGGGTTGGCCTTGTTCCAGATCGCGACGACCTTGTCCATGTTCGGCACCCAGGTCGTGAAGTCGAGGGTGACCTTGCCGTCCGAGGGCTTGCAGCTGGCGGCCGCGGTGTCGGATCCACCGCCGCTGCTGCTGCTGCCACCGGTGCTGCAGCCGGCGAGGGCCACGGTGGCGGCCACGGCGATCGCGGCGACGCTGAGGAACTTCGTTGTCTTCATGCTGTTTCCGTTCGGATGTGGTGTGGGGAGAGCTGGTGCGGGAAGGGGTGCGGGTCGAGGGGCTACTTCAGGCCGCCGGAGCCGAGGCCCGAGCGCCAGAAGCGCTGCAGGCTCAGGAAGGCGATGAGCAGCGGGATGATCGAGACGAACGACCCGATGAGCACGAGGGTGCGCAGGTCCGGGTACTGGTTCACGCTCGAGTTCCACGTGTAGAGGCCGAGGGTGACGGGGAACAGCGACGAGTCGCGGAGCATCACGAGCGGCAGGAAGAAGTTGTTCCACACGGCGACGAACTGGAACAGGAAGATCGTCACGAGCGCGGGCGACATGAGCCGCACGGCCACGGTGAAGAACGTGCGGACTTCGCCGGAACCGTCGATGCGGGCGGCCTCGATGATCTCGTCGGGCACGCTCGACGCCGCGAACAGCCGTGACAGGTAGACGCCGAACGGGCTGACGATGCTCGGCAGGAACACCGACCAGAACGTGTCGGTCAGGTCGACCTGGCTGAAGATGAGGAACAGCGGCAGGGCCAGGGCGGTCGCCGGCACGAGCACGCCGCCGAGGAACACGTTGAACAGGACCTCGCGGCCGCGGAACCGGTACTTGGCCAGGGCGTACCCGCACATCGCGGAGAGCACGGTGCCGAGCAGGCCGGCGACCCCGGCGTAGGCGATGCTGTTCAGCAGCCAGCGCAGGTAGATGCCGTCCTGCCGCGTGAACAGCTCGACGAGGTTGCCGAAGAAGTCCTGCACCGAGGTGGCGCTGAACCACAGCGAGAACGTCGAGTTGAAGTTCGCGGCGGTCTTGGTGGACGAGACCAGCAGCCAGAAGATCGGCAGCAGGAAGTAGAGGGTGAAAACCCCCATCACGATCATCGCGGCGCTGCGCGAGATGACGCTCTCACGGGGACCGCGCGCTCCGCGCTGGTGCGGACGGGAGGCCCGGTTCGGCTCGAGCGGTCGGCCGACGTCGCGGACGAGGTCACCTTGGGACGGGGCGTTGACGGTCATTCGGCGGCCTTCCGCTGGGTCAGTCGGAGGAACCCGATCGACAGGACGAACGTGGCGACGGCGAGGACGACCGAGAACGCCGCGGCGAGGTTGAAGTTCGGCACCGAGGACGTCGAGTAGACGAGCATGTTCGGCGTGAACGTCGACGAGATGGTCGAGGTGAACTGGCGGAACACGGTCGGCTCGGTCAGCAGCTGCAGCGTGCCGATGACGGAGAACACCGCGGTGAGGACGATGGCCGGCACCACGAGCGGGATCTTGATCGACAGGGCGATCCGGAGCTGGGACGCACCGTCGAGCTTCGCCGCCTCGTACACCTCGGCGGGGATCGCGAGGAGCGACGAGTAGATGATGAGCATGTTGTAGCCGACGTAGACCCAGGTCACGACGTTGGCGACGGCCCACAGCACGGTGCTGCCGCCGAGCAGGTCGACCCGCGAGGTCACCGCGGAGAACGGCGACAGGTCGGGGGCGTAGAGGTAGCCCCACATGATCGCGGCGATGACGCCGGGCACCGCGTACGGCGCGAAGAACGCCAGGCGGAAGAACCGCTTGCCGCGCAGCAGCGGGGAGTCGAGCAGCAGGGCGAACAGCAGCGCGAGCCCGAGCATCACCGGCACCTGCACGACACCGAACAGCAGCACGCGGAGCACGGAGCTCCAGAACTCGCCGTCCTGGAACACCAGGGCGTACTGGCTCAGACCGCCGAAGACCTGCGTCGGGGCGCCGAACGTGCCCTGCCGCTCGATCTTCTGCAGCGACTCCCACACGGCGTAGAGGATGGGGACCAGGTAGAACGCCGTGAACAGGACGGCGAACGGCAGGACGAAGATCGCGATGGCGCGGCGGTAGCGGAACCCGCCGCCCCGGCGTCGTCGGGTCGCGCTGGGCGACTGTGCGGTGGTGGTCATGAGCGGTTCCTGTCGGTGCGGATGATCTGGGTCCCGCCGGGGGCGATGGCGGTGGTCCCGGTGACGGGGCGGTCGGCGACGAGCTCGTGGCCGGCCTCGTGGTGCTCCACGGTGCGGTCGGAGTGGTTCAGCAGGAAGACCCACTCGTGGGTGTCGTCCCGGCGACGCACGACCTCGAGTCCGGGGCGGACGGCGGGGTCGGCGCGCACCCCGGCCTCGTCGAGGACGCGGTGGACGAACCCGCCCAGCGCACCGGCGTCGAGCACCGTGGACGTGTACCAGGCGGTCCCGGCGCCGTGCTCGTGGCGGGTGACGGCCGGACGGCCGGCGAGCGGGCCCTCGGCGTAGTCGACGACGCTCGTCGCACCGCGCAGCTCGACCGGCTCCGACCAGACGCTGCCGGTCGTGCCGTCGGACAGCGCGATCGTGGCGTCGGCGGCGAGCGGGAGGAACTCGTCCACCCGCACGCCGAGCAGGTCACGGAAGGCGCCCGGGTAGCCACCGGTGCGGACCCGGTCGCGCTCGTCGACGATGCCGCTGAAGCAGCTGACGATCGCGTGCCCGCCGCCGGCGACGTGGTCGGCGATGACGTCCGCGTGCTCGTCGCGGACCAGGTACAGCTCGGGGACGACGACGAGCGCGTACCCGTCGAGCGGTGCACCGGGGGCGACGACGTCGACGGTCACGCCGAGGTCCCAGAGCGCGGCGTGGAACGCGTGGACCTGCTCCAGGTAGCGGAGCGCGGTGCTGGGGTGGGCCTCCAGGTCGGCCGCCCACTGGTTCTCCCAGCTGAACACGAGCGCGACGTCGGCGACGACGCGCGACCCGCGCAGTTCGCCGAGCCGCTCGACCAGGGCGCCGAGCGCGACCACGTCGTGCCAGGTCCCCGACTCGGTGCCGGCGTGCGGCAGCAGCGCCGAGTGGAACTTCTCGCTGCCCTGCACGGATGCGCGCCACTGGAAGAAGCAGACCCCGTCGGCCCCGCGGGCGATGTGCGCCGCGGTGTTCCGGAGCATCTCGCCCGGGGCCTTCGCGACGTTGTGCGGCTGCCAGTTGACGGCACCCGTCGAGTGCTCCATGAGCAGCCAGGGGGCGCCGCCGGCCAGGCCACGGGTGGTGTCGGCGGCGAAGGCGAGCTCGACGTGCGGCCGGGGCAGGCGGTGGTCCAGGTAGTGGTCGTTCGCGATGACGTCCATGTCGCCGGCCCACGACCAGTAGTCGAGCGCCGTGATGTGCGCGGCGACCATGAAGTTGGTCGTGACGGGCTTGTCGCTCAGCTCGCGCAGGACGGCGGCCTCGGCACGGTGGTGGCCGAGGAGCTCGTCGGACGAGAACCGGTCGAAGTCGATGGTCTGCGCCGGGTTCGTGAACGACAGCGTCGCGCGGGGTGGCAGCACCTGCTCCCACGCGGAGTAGCGCTGGCTCCAGAACGAGGTGCCCCAGGCGGCGTTGAGTGCGTCGACCGTGCCGTACCGGGCCTGCAGCCAACCGCGGAACGCCTGGGCGGAGACGTCGCAGTAGCAGTGCGCGTTGTGGCAGCCGAGCTCGTTCGACACGTGCCAGAGCCGCACGGCGGGGTGGTCGCCGTAGCGTTCGGCGGTGGCGCGGACCAGGGCGAGAGCGTGCTCGCGGTAGACCGGGGAGCTCGGGCAGAACGCCTGGCGGCCACCGGGCCAGCGGGTGGTGCCGTCGGCGACGACGGGCAGGACCTCGGGGTGCGCGGTGGTGAGCCACGGCGGTGTGGAGGCGGTGCCCGTGCCGAGGTCGACCCCGATGCCCGCGCCGTGCAGCAGCTCGATGACGGTGTCGAGCGCGGCGAAGTCGTACTCGCCCTGCCGCGGCTCGACGTGCGACCAGCCGAAGACGTTGATCGCGACGAGGTTCACGCCGGCCTCGCGCATGAGCCGGACGTCCTCGACCCACACCTCGGGGTCCCACTGCTCGGGGTTGTAGTCGCACCCGAACGCGAGGCCCGTCGAGCCGAGGCCGAGCGCGCCGGTGGCGGTCGTCGGCAGGGTGGTGGTCGTCACGGGGATCCTCGCTGATCGGGGCGACCCCGGCCGCCTCGGTCGCGTGCGACCCCTTCGACGGCGAAGGCCACCCAGTGTTCTGGGAGCGCTCCCAGTCCGGGCCGGCCGATCGGGGCCGGATGTTTCTGGGAGCGCTCCCAGATCAAACACCAGCGGCTGCACCCTGTCAACTGCGAGGCGTTCCGAGGGCTCCTCAGCGCCGGATATGGTTGCCCCATGTCCGAGGTCCGATCCGCTCGTCAGCGCGCCACGATCCAGGACGTCGCCGACGAAGCGGGGATGTCGCGCGGCACCGTCTCACGGGTGCTCAACGACGAGCCGTACGTGTCCCCGAAGGCGCGCGAGGCCGTGCAGGACGCCGTCCGACGCGTCGGCTACGTGCGCAGCGCCGCCGCCCGCAGCCTGGTCACCCGGCGTTCCGGGGCGATCGCGCTCATCGTCCACGAACCCTCGGTCGTGGTGCTGGACGACCCCAACATCGGCAACATCCTGATCGGCACGAACGCCGTGCTGTCCGACGCCGACCAGCAGCTCGTCACGATCATGGTCGACTCCGCCCGCGACAGCGAGCGCGTGGTCGAGTACCTGCGCGGCGGGTTCGTCGACGGCGCCATCGTGCTGTCCGCCCGCGACGGCGACCCGATCACCGGCGCGATCGAGGAGATCGGCATGCCCGCGTGCTTCGTCGGGCACCCGTCCGACGCCGCGAACATCTCGTACATCGGCATCGACAACCGCGCCGCAGCCGAGCAGATCACCCGGCGCCTGATCGACACCGGTCGACGCCGGATCGGGATGCTCGCGTCCGGGCTCGACCGCGACTCCGGCCAGGACCGCCTGGCGGGGTTCACCGCGGCACTCGGCGAGCGCTTCGACCCCGACCTCGTCGCCCGGAACCCCCTGTTCAGCTACACCGCCGGCGCCGAGGGCATGCGCGAGCTGCTCGAGCGAGCCCCGGACATCGACGGGGTGTTCGCTGCGTCCGACGCCGTCGCCGCCGGTTCCATGGACGTCCTGCAGCGCAGCGGCCGGAGCGTGCCGGGTGACGTCGGAGTGGTCGGGTTCGACGACAGCGCCTGGGCGCTGCGGTGCGACCCGCAGCTGTCGACGGTGCGGCAGCCGGCGCGCCTGCTCGGCGAGCAGGCGGCGCACCAGGTCCTCGAGCAGATCGGCGGCGACGACGGTCCACGCGGTCTGCTGTTGCCGACCGAGGTCGTCTGGCGCGGGTCCGCGTAGCCGGCCGCGGACGGACGGGAGGCCCGTAGCGGCGTCGCCACGGGCCTCCCGTCCGTCTGCGGGTGCGTCCTGCACCCGGCCGGGTCAGCCCTGCGGGGGCGAGTACAGCTGCAGGTCGTTGCCCTCGCTGTCCTTGAAGGGGATGATCTTGCCCCACGGGTGCTCGCTGATCTCGCCCTGGATGTCCGCGCCGCGCTCCTTGAGCGCGGCGACCTCGTCCTCGATGCTGCCGTCCGGCTGGAACGACACGACGGCGCCGCCCTCGCTCGCCTGGCTGGCGGACTCGCGCCCGTTCAGGCCGATCATCAGGCCGCCGGCGTCGATCTCGCTCCAGTCGTCGGACTGGTCCTTGACGGTGAGACCGAGCGTGTCGCGGTAGAACGCGACGGCGCGCTCCATGTCGCTGACCGGGACCCAGACTGCTGCGACTCCACTTGCCATGGTGTTTCCTCTCGTCGTGGTGTGCCGTGGACGGTAGGCAGCGCTCGTGCACGGGGGCACAGGCTCGTTGTCCCCCGAACGCACTGAGTCGTCACGCTGCAAACCGACCGGGGAAGCGCTCCGAATGTCATGTGTGCCGCACAGTGCGGCGCGTACAGAAAAGAGGGCTGATCATGACCAGCAGCGCAGCAACCGCACGCACCGCCTCCGGTTCGACGTGGACCCAGCGGGGCGCGTTCGTCTTCGGTGTCGTCTTCCTGATCGTCGGCATCGCCGGCTTCATCCCCGGCCTCACCATGGACATGGGCTCGATGTCGATGGCCGGCCACAGCTCGATGGCCCTGCTCCTGGGCACGTTCCAGGTGTCCGTCCTGCACAACATCGTGCACCTGCTCTTCGGCATCGTCGGCCTGGTCGCCGCCCGCCGCGCCGCCTCCGCCCGCCTGTACCTGCTCGTCGGCGGCATCGTCTACCTGGTGCTCTTCGTCTACGGCCTGTTCACCGCCGGCATGGCAGACCCCGCCAACTTCGTGCCGCTCAACAGCGCCGACAACGTCCTGCACGCGTTCCTCGCGGTCGCGATGATCGTGCTCGGCTTCGTCCTGCCCCGGATCGGTACGCGCACCGCGCGCTGAACCACAGCACACACCGGACGGGAGGCCCGTGGCGACACCGCCACGGGCCTCCCGTCCGTCGTCAGGGGCGTCCGTCGTCCGCGTCGACGACGCCCGGGGTCGGGGTCGTGCCGGTGAAGGCGTCGCGCATCGTGCCGACACCGCGCTGCGGGTGGGCGCGGTCGAGGTACTTCGCCCGCGACTCCTTGCGCGGTTCCGGATCGGTGCGCATCGCCTGGTTCCGGTCCTGCTGCAGCGCGCTGTCCACCTCGCCCTCGCGGTTGAACGACCACATCAGCATCGGATCACCGATCGGCAGGTCGTGTGCGGGCTGCGAACCCATCGGGGTGCTGTGCCAGGTGTGCCAGGTCTTGCCGTACGAGTTCACCAGGTGCCCCATCAGCTCGGTCTCGACCGCGATCGGCAGGCCCGGAGCGACGAGTTCACCGGAGAACACCTCGTGGTTGTGCGGGTGCCACGACGCCTGCTCGTCCTCGGGCAGGGAGTCGAACAGCCGCTCGGACACGATGTACTCGATGCCGATCAGGTTCGCGTTGGCGGTGTTGCCGTCGAAGAGCACGCACTGCAGCATCTCGGCGTTCACCACCTTGCAGAAGTGGTGCGCCTCCATCTGCACGTCGGGCTCGCCCTTCACACAGTGGAAGCCGACCACGTAGACGTCGAAGCCCCGCAGCGGCGCCGAGGTCTGCAGCACGGCGGCGCCGCGGTCGAGCAGGGCGAGCTCGAAGCCGCCGGGCTCTCCGGGCGGGGTGACACCGGTCTTCCGGTCGTGCACGGTGGGGTTCAGGGGCATGGGGGGCGTCCTTCCGTCCGTTCGAGGTGGGCGCCATGCAACCCGTTGGCACCTCCCCGCCCTCGCATGGCCGGCGACCGACTGCACAATGGCTGATGTTCTGCATGCGGTGTTGCACGCGGCAGACTGGTCGGATGACGAAGCAAGCCGCAGCTCTCGTGAGCTCCCTCGTGGCAGCGTTGCTGGGGTGCACCCCTCTGACACCGCCGGTCGCCACGGAGATCCGGGTCGGGATGACGGTCACCGAAGCCGGTGCCCTCGTCCCAGACGGCGACGCCTTCGTCTGGTACGACCTGTCTCCACAGGTGCTCCATCGCCCCGCCACGCTGGCTCAAGCCGACGGAGCGGACGGGATCATCGTCGCCGTCTGCGATGGGGGTGGCCACGGGGACGTCGCGGTCGGGGTTGTTCCGGAGACCGACTTCGACGGCGCAGTGAGCACCGCTGCCCGCAAGGAGGAGTACCGGCACTTCCTCCCCGAATGTGCTCAAGCCCGAGCGCACCCGCGTTCCGCACCGTGACCGTGGCTGAACCCGTCCGGCGTACTGTCCGCTGCATGCCCGCACTCATCGACACGTTCACCCTGTCCAACGGTCTGCACATCCCGAAGATCGGCTTCGGCACCTGGCAGATCCCGTCCGGCTCCGACGCGTACGACGCCACGAAGACCGCCCTCGACCTCGGCTACCGCCACATCGACACCGCCCTGGCGTACGGCAACGAGGCGAGCGTCGGCGAGGCCGTCCGCGACAGCGGCATCCCCCGCGACGAACTCTTCATCACCACGAAGCTGCCGGCCGAGATCAAGACGGCCTCGGGCGCCCGCGACGCCTTCGAGGAGTCGAGCAACAACCTCGACCTCGGACACGTCGACCTGTACCTGATCCACGCGCCGTGGCCCTGGAGCGACATGGGCTCCGACCACCGCGACGGCAACGTCGAGGTGTGGAAGGTCTTCGAGGAGCTCTACGACGCCGGCCGCACCAAGAGCATCGGTGTCTCGAACTTCGCCGTCGCCGACCTCGAGGACCTGCTCGGCCGCACGGACGTCGTCCCGCACGCCAACCAGATCCGCTGGTTCATCGGCAACACCCAGGACGAGACGACCGCCTTCGACCGCGAGCACGACATCCTGACCGAGGGCTACTCCCCGCTCGCCACCGGCGGCCTGCTCGAGAACGAGCAGATCGCCGAGATCGCGGCGAAGTACGACAAGACCGTTGCCCAGGTCGCGATCCGCTACCTGCTCGAGAAGGACGTCCTGCCGCTGCCGAAGTCCACCACCCCGTCACGCATCGCCGAGAACGCCGACGTCGACTTCGTGCTGGCCGCCGAGGACGTGGCCGCACTCGACGCGCTCGAGGACACTGCGAACTGACGCGACCCCACCCGGACTGGAGGCGCGGTGCCAGCTGGCACCGCGCCTCCGGTCGGTACACGGCCGAGTCACGGGCGAGGCTCAGCCATCGTCCGGACGCACCGTGATCTCGGCTACGGAGTTCCGGTCCTCGTGCTCAAGGTTGTCGTCGGGGCGCGTCCGTGACCGTCACGGCAATGCCGGTGTCGAGAAGGATGTTGGCGCGGGTTCCTTGGCCTTCGTCGCCCGGGGTGGCGTGTAGCGTTTGGCGCCCCCCGGATTCACGCGACTCACCGTGATTCGTCACAGGCGAGCAGTCTCTCTGAGCTCGCGGCGTCTCGCTAGCCGATCCTGCAACGGGGCATCGCTTTGCTTGCGCCCGCGGTTGGTCACACTTACGCTGCCCGCATGTGGTGGTGGATCGGAACCGGCTTGGTCTTGGCGGTGCTCCTCGTGCTGTGGTTCGTCATGCATCGCTACACGAACTTTGGCTCTCGAGCGGCGAACTTCGAGGGGACTGACCCCGAAGTCGCGGAGGCCCTTCGGCAGGCCGAGGCTGACATCGCGCGGGGGCGCATGTACTTCTGACGCTCTCAAGGGCCAGCGAGCCCACGGCGGTGCGGTAGCCGATCGGCTACCGGGCACCGAGACCAGCGCTCCTGTGTCCGTCGACGACGCCATCCACCTCGCAGTCGACCCTGTCTCGAAACCGACCTGAGTGAACGGCATCAGGTCCTCCGGAGCGTGGGGCGGCGAGTTCGGTTCACGACCGTCATCGGATCGACAGATCGATCGCGACGACGCCGAGTACGAAGGTCAGGACGATGACCACGAGGCCGATCGCCGGCGTCAGCACCCGTCGCCGCACCGTGGGAGCACCGGACGCCCCGATGACCCAGGTCGTGATCGCGACGACGAGTGCGAGGAGCGGCACGAGGATCTGTGCGGTCTCCCCGACGGCGTACGAACACTGCAACGTCACGTCGGAAGCGCAGGGCGTGTACTGCTCCAGTTGCGCGGCGAGCATCCCCGGCAGCGAGCCGATCGCCGCGAACACCTCGAGGAACACGAGGAAACAGAACGCGAGTCCGAGCAGCCACCAACCAGGTGGACGGCGCTGGACTTCGTCGATGGATGACCGCTTCATGTGAGGCTGACCGTACCGCAGGGGTGACACGGAGCACGGACTCGTAGGGTCGAGTCGTACCGATCGCACACCCGGGTGGGTCCGTGCCCCACAGCGGACCTGACGACGGGAACAGATCGTCCCTGTTGCCGGTTGCACCACACGGTGTCGCAGCCAGTGACACGAGAGCCCAGGAGGCCACCATGACCACCACCGAGACCGCCATCCTCGCCGGCGGATGCTTCTGGGGAGCGCAGCAGCTCCTCCGTCGTCGTCCCGGCATCGTCAGCACCCGCGTCGGCTACTCCGGCGGCGAGGTGCCGAACGCGACGTACCGCAACCACGGCGACCACGCCGAGTCGGTCGAGATCGTCTTCGACCCGTCCCAGATCTCGTACCGGGACCTGCTGGAGTTCTTCTTCCAGATCCACGACCCGTCGACGAAGGACCGCCAGGGCAACGACATCGGTCGCAGCTACCGTTCGGCGATCTTCTTCACCTCGGACGAGCAGAAGCAGGTCGCGCTCGACACCATCGCGGACGTCGACGCGTCGGGCATCTGGCCCGGCAAGGTCGTCACCGAGGTCACCGCGGCCGGCCCGTTCTGGGAGGCCGAGGACGAGCACCAGGACTACCTCGAGAAGAACCCGCACGGCTACACCTGCCACTTCGTGCGTCCGGGCTGGAAGCTCCCGCACCGCGACGAGGCGACCGCGGCCGTCTGACCTGACGACCGCTGCGGATCAGCGCGATCCGCCGAGCAGTTCCAACCAGTCCCCGGGAAGGCGATCCGCCGGCCCGGGGACTGCCTGCGTCACGGGGTGGCTGGTGGGTGCTGCGAGCTCGAGCCCCTCGGAGCGGGTGTCGTCGCGGTAGTCCCACGCCCAGGTCTCGCCGGGCTCGTAGCTCTGGATGACCGCGTGCCCGGTCTCCTCCCAGTGCCGCGTCGCGTGCGTGTTGAGCGAGTCGTCGCAGCAGCCGACGTGGCCGCACGCCGCGCAGCGGCGCAGGTGCACCCACCACGAACCGGTCGCGTCGCACTCGACGCACCCGTCTCCGCTCGGTGCGATCTCGGGGTGGATCATCTCGGCCTGGTCCGTCATGGCCCCATCATGCCTGTGAAGGGCCACATGCGGTCGGGAGGCACGGGGCGGGCCCGCACCGCGCCTCCAGGCCGTCATCGGGTCGCGTCCAGGGCGAGGCGTGGGGCGGTCGTGCGGGTGGCCGGGCCAGGATGGCCCTGGGGCCGACAGCCGATCGGCTCGCAGAGGGAGGACACCGTGGACACAGCGCCGTACTCGCAGCCGTTGCGGGAGTACATCGAACAGCTGCGGACCGAGGGGTACAGCGTCGCGGACGGTCAGACGGCCGACCCGGAGCTGATCGACCCGCACGGCAACCCGGTGCTCACCTGGCAGGACGACTACCCGTACTCGGAGCGCCTGCCGCGGGACGAGTACGAGTACCAGAAGTACCTGCTGCAGATCGAGCTGCTGAAGTGCCAGTACTGGCTCGAGGACACCGGCCAGAAGGTCGTGGTGCTCTTCGAGGGGCGTGACGCCGCCGGCAAGGGCGGCACGATCAAGCGGTTCACGGAGCACCTCAACCCCCGGACGTCGCGGGTCGTCGCGCTGAGCAAGCCGACCGAGCGCGAGCGCGGTGAGTGGTACTTCCAGCGGTACGTGCAGCACCTGCCGGCCGCCGGTGAGATGGTCCTGTTCGACCGCTCCTGGTACAACCGTGCCGGCGTCGAACGGGTGATGGGCTTCTGCAGCGACGACGAGTACGAGTCGTTCATGACCCAGGTGCCGCAGTTCGAGCGGATGCTCGTCGACTCTGGCATCCACCTGACGAAGTTCTGGTTCTCGGTGACCCGGCGCGAGCAGCGGACCCGGTTCGCGATGCGCCAGCTCGACCCGGTGCGGCGGTGGAAGCTGTCCGACATCGACCTGCTGTCGCTCGACCGGTGGGAGGACTACACCGAGGCGAAGACAGCGATGTTCACCCGGACGAGCAAGCGCTACGCGCCGTGGACGATCGTGCGGTCGAACGACAAGAAGCGCGCGCGGCTCAACGCGATGCGGTACTTCCTGACGCAGTTCGACTACCCGGACAAGGCCGCCGACGTCATCGGCAAGCCCGACCCGCTCATCGTCCGCCGCGGCAAGCGGGACGTCGACGTCGAGTGATCCCGCGCCGCTGATCCGCCCGCCGACTCGGAACGTTTACACGCCGAGGCCTGCCGTCACGCACTCGAAACAGACGGGCAACGGCGACGACACAGGGCCGCAAGACACTTGTCGCACTACCTGTCACCCGACAGGTACTCCGCGAAAGGTCTGCAGTCATGCGTTCTCCGCAAGCACCGCTCCACGCACCGCGCGCCACGTCCGACGTCGACACCCAGGGGCTCGCCCGCCTCGGCTACGAGCAGGAACTCCACCGCGGAGTCGGCTCGTTCTCCTCCTTCGCGGCGGGCTTCTCCTTCGTCTCGATCCTCACCACGGTCTTCCAGCTGTTCGGACTCGGCTTCGGGCTGGGCGGTGCTGCGTTCTTCTGGGCGTGGCCGCTCGTCTTCGGTGGCCAGCTGCTCGTCGCGCTGAACTTCGCGCAGCTCGCGGCCCGCTGGCCGATCTCCGGCGCGATCTTCCAGTGGTCGAGCCGCCTGGCCGGAGCCCGCTTCGGGTGGTTCACCGGCTGGACGATGATCATCGGCCAGATCCTCACCGTCGCGGTGGCGGCCATCGCCGTGCAGGCCGTGCTCCCCGCGATCTGGGACGGGTTCCAGATCGTCGGCGGTCCGGGCGCGGACCCGTCCGTCGCGTCGCCGACCGGTGCCGCGAACGCGGTGGTCCTCGGGCTGGTGATGCTCGCCGTGACGACGATCGTGAACATCACGAGCGTCCGGCTGATGGCCCGCGTGACGAGCTTCGGCGTGCTCATCGAGATCATCGGCGTGGTCGTGCTCATCGGCGCCCTGTTCCTGCTGCCGCACCGCAGCGCGTCCGTGGTGTTCACAACCGCCGGGTCGACGAGCACCGAGCCGTACGTGTGGGCGTTCCTGGCGTCCTCGCTGATGGCCGCGTACGTGATGGTCGGCTTCGACTCGGCCGGTGAGCTCGCGGAGGAGACCCACAACCCGCGTCGGACCACCCCGAAGACGATCGTCCGGGCGCTCACGGTCTCGGGCCTCGGCGGTGGACTGCTCATCATCGGCGCCCTCGTCGCGGCCCCGAGCCTGACCGACGGCAAGCTCGCCACGCAGGGTCTCGCCTGGGTGATCACCTCGACCCTGGGCGACGTCCTCGGTCGGCTCCTGCTCTGCACCGTCGCCGTCGCGGTCTTCGCCTGCACCCTCGCCGTGCAGACCGCCGGCGCCCGGATGGTCTACTCGATGGCGCGCGAGAAGGCGCTGCCCTTCCACCGCACCCTCGCCCGGGTCTCGCCCCGCACCGGCACCCCGATCGCGGCATCGATCGTCGTCGGGGTCGGCGCCGGGCTGGCCCTCGCCGTCAACATCGGGCAGTCCGCGATCTTCACCGCCCTGTCCAGCCTGTGCATCGCGATGCTCTACCTGGCCTACCTCGGGGTCACCGGGCCGCTGTTGGTCCAGCGGATCAAGCTCCGTCGCACGGGGCTGCCGACCGGGGTGGACGAGGACGGCAAGCCGCTGTTCAGCCTCGGTCGCTGGGGCATCCCGCTCAACGCGCTGGCCGTGGCGTTCCAGATCGGCATGGCGATCAACCTCATCTGGCCCCGGCCGGAGATCTACGACCTGACCGGCACCTCGTGGTGGCTGCAGTACAGCGCCCTGCTGTTCATCGGCGGCGTGCTGCTCGTCGGCTGGGCGTGGTCGAGCTGGCGGCACCGCACGCACGGGCCGATCACCCTGGCCGAGGTGCCCACCACCGCGGCGGTGCCCGTCCCCGCAGCCGCGACTGCGGCGAGCCCGACCGCCGCCTCCGTCGAAGCCTGATCCGGAAGGAACCCCATGCGCGACCTCCACCAGACCGACAGCGTGCTCGCCTCCCGGTCCGACGCACGCGCCCAGGCCGGCTCGCAGTCCGAGTACATGCCGTACCTGCCGGCGTCGTCGTCACCGTTCGCCCCCGAGGGCGTCGACCCCGCGCAGCTCGTCTGGGCCGAGACGGTGGCGCCGGGCGGGTACACGCACAAGGTGCTGGCCCGCGGGTCACGGCTGCGGTTCGACGACCCGACGGGGCAGGCCTGCGCCAACGTCCTGGTGTTCAACGCGCTCGAACCGTGGGAACGGCTCAACGTCGCCGACACCCAGAAGATCCCGTGGCAGGCGTACCTGGGCCAGGGTTCGCCCCTGCTGAGCGGGGACGGCCGGGCACTCGCGACCGTGCTCGAGGACACCTCGGGGCACCACGACGCCTTCTGCGGCACCTCGACCGACGCCTGGAACGAGCGGAAGTACGGCGACGCGGCACCCGAGGGGCGCACCCCGAGCGGTCGGTCGCTGTTCGCGAAGGCCGCCGCGAAGCACGGGCTCACGAAGCGGGACCTGCCGCCGAGCATCTCGTTCTTCCAGGGCGTGCGGATCGACGCCGAGGGGGCGATGACCTTCACCGGTTCGGCGGGCGCGGGCACCCACGTCACGCTCGTCGCCGAGCTGCCGCTGCTCGTGCTGGTCGCGAACGTCGCGCACCCGATCGACCCCCGCCCGGACTACCTCGTCGGACCACTGCGGGTGCACGCCTGGCGCGGGGCCCCGACGACCGCGGCCGACGAGCGGTTCACCGCGACGCCGGAGCTCACCCGCGCCTACCTGAACTCGATCGACCACGCGGAAGCCCGAGGCCTGTGATGACCGACACGACGACCCACACCCCCACCTCCACCGTCCCGGTCGGAGCCGTCCACGACCCGGACGTCGCCCTCGACTGGAGCGAGTCCCTGGTGCCGGGCACCGTGGTCCGCGACGACCGGGTCGCCCCGCTGGCGCCGTGGTCCGCCGTGGTCCGCGCAGGCGAGGTGCTCACCATCGTCGACGTCGGCGGCAACCAGAGCGCCGACTGCCTGCTCTACGACGCCCACGACCCCGACGAGCGGTACAGCGTGCCGGACACCCTCGCCGCACAGGGCAACGCGTACGTCAGGACCGGCACCGTCCTGATGTCGAACGAGGGCCGCCCGCTGATGACCGTCGTCGCGAACGAGATCGACCGGCAGGACACCATCGGCGGCGCGTGCTCGAAGGAGTCGAACACCCTGCGGTACGGGCACCACACCCAGTACCAGCACGGCTGCCGCGAGAACTTCCTGGCCGAGGCAGGCCGCCACGGACTCGGTGCCCGCGACATCGTGTCGAACCTCAACTGGTTCATGAACGTGCCGGTCGAGGCCGACGGAGCCCTCGGGATCGTCGACGGCATGAGCGCCCCCGGCAAGCGGGTCGCGATCCGGGCCGAGCGGGACGTGCTCGTCGTCGTCTCGAACTGCCCGCAGATGAACAACCCCTGCAACGACTTCTCCTGCACACCGCTGCGCATGATCGTGGTCCAGCCGTGACCGCCGCGCCCGACCCCACCGGGACCGCCACCGTGAACCAGACCCCCGCCCTCAGCACCGACACCGTCCTCGTCGCGAACCGCGGTGAGATCGCCCGTCGCATCATCCGGTCCGCCAAGGCGCTCGGCATGCGCACCGTCGCCGTCTACTCGGACGCCGACCGCGCGGCACCCCACGTGCGCGAGGCCGACACCGCCGTCCGGCTCGGCCCCGCACCCGCCCGCGACTCGTACCTGCGCATCGACGCGGTGGTGCAGGCTGCGAAGGACACCGGCGCCGGGCTCGTGCACCCCGGCTACGGGTTCCTGTCCGAGAACACCGACTTCGCCCGGGCCTGCGAAGACGCCGGCATCCGGTTCGTCGGGCCGACCGCCGACCAGACCGTCCGGTTCGGCGCGAAGCACACCGCCCGCGAGCTGGCCGCCGCAGCAGGGGTCCCGATGCTCGCCGGCACCGGACTGCTCGCCAGCGTCGACGACGCCGTGGCCGAGGCCGAGCGCATCGGGCTGCCCGTCATGCTCAAGGCCACCGGGGGTGGCGGCGGGATCGGCATGCAGGCGTGCTCCACCCTCGACGAGGTCCGCGAGGCCTACACGAGCGTCGTCCGCCTGGCGACCGCGAACTTCGGGTCGGCCGGCATCTTCCTCGAGCGGCTCGTGCGGCCGGCCCGGCACGTCGAGGTCCAGCTCTTCGGCGACGGCGAAGGCCGTGTCGCGGTGATCGGCGACCGCGACTGCTCCCTGCAGCGCCGCAACCAGAAGGTCATCGAGGAGGCCCCGGCACCGGCACTCCCCGAGCACGTCCGCGCCGAGCTGCACGCGTCCGCCCGCCGCCTGGCCGAGAGCGTCGGGTACCGCAGCGCCGGCACCGTCGAGTTCGTCTACGACCCGGTGCGCGAGGAGGCGTCGTTCCTCGAGGTGAACACCCGCCTGCAGGTCGAGCACCCGGTCACCGAGGAAGTGTTCGGCGTCGACCTCGTCGAGCTCATGCTCCGCCTGGCCCGCGACGGTGCCGCCGGCATCGAGCCCGACGTGTTCGACCGCACCTGGACCCCGAACGGCCACGCCGTCGAGGCCCGCGTCTACGCCGAGGACCCGGCGAAGGGCTCGCTGCCCTCCAGCGGCCTCGTCACCCAGGCCGTGTTCCCGAGCGCGACCACGGCATCCGGCGAGCGCACCGGCATCCGCGTCGACGGCTGGGTCGAGACCGGCTCCGAGGTGTCCGCGTTCTACGACCCGATGCTCGCCAAGGTGATCGCCACCGGGGAGACCCGCGACGACGCGCTCGACCTGCTGCGCGACGGGCTCGCGGCCACCCGCATCGACGGCATCGTCACGAACGCCGGGCTCCTCCGCGCGCTGACCGACGACCTCGAGCTCCGCACCGCCACGCACTCCACCTCGACGCTCGACGCGACCGAGGACCCGGACCCGCGCATCGACGTCGTCGCGCCTGGCACGATGACGATGATCCAGGACCTGCCCGGCCGGGTCGGGTACTGGCAGGTGGGCGTCCCGCCGAGCGGCCCGTTCGACGCGGCGTCCTTCGCCGAGGCGAACCGCGCCGTGGGCAACCCGGACGGCGCCCCCGCGCTCGAGGTCACCGCCACCGGCCCGACGCTCCGCTTCTCGGCCGCCGCGGTGGTGGCGCTCACGGGTGCGCCGGCACCGGTCACCCTCGACGGCGAACCCGTGGCGCTGTGGGAGCCGGTCGAGGTCGGCGCCGGCCAGACCCTGGCGATCGGCACGGTGCCCGGTCCGGGCCTCCGCACCTACCTGGCGGTCCGCGGCGGCTTCGACGTGCCGACCTACCTCGGATCGACCGCGACCTTCACGCTCGGTGGCTTCGGCGGCCACGCCGGTCGAGCCCTGCTCGCCGGCGACGTCCTGCGCCCGGGCTCCCCGGACTCGGACGCCCCGCACCCGGCGTTCCCATCCGGCACCCGTCTGGGCCTGGTGGGCGGTCCGACCCCGGCCGACCGCCGCACCGCGCTCACCGACGCGTGGGAGATCGCCGTCACCGAGGGGCCGCACGCCGCACCGGACTTCTTCACCCGCGCCGACCTCGACGTCTTCTACGCCACCGACTACGCCGTGCACCACAACTCGGCGCGCACGGGCATCCGGCTCATCGGGCCGCGGCCGGAGTGGGCGCGGACCGACGGCGGCGAGGCCGGCCTGCACCCGTCGAACATCCACGACACCCCGTACGCGGTCGGTGCGATCGACTTCACCGGGGACACCCCGATCATCCTGGGGCCGGACGGGCCGTCGCTCGGCGGTTTCGTCTGCCCCGCCGTGGTCGCCAGCGGCGACCTGTGGAAGCTGGGCCAGCTCCGACCGGGTGACACGGTCCGGTTCGTCCCCGTCCGCGAAGCCGACGCCGCCTCGCTCGACGCACGCCGGGCCTCCAGGACGGTGCCGCGCACCGGGGGTGACGGCGACGACGGCGTGATCGCCCGCCTGGACGCGACCGACGTGCGGCCGAGCGTCGCGTACCGACGCGACGGCGACGACAACGTGCTCGTCGAGTACGGCGACATGACGCTCGACATCGCGCTGCGGATGCGCGTGCACGCGCTCATGACGAAGCTGCAGGAGCACACGCCGAAGGGGATCCTCGACATCACGCCGGGCATCCGCTCGCTGCAGGTGCACACCGACGCGTCCGTGCTCAAGGCGCGCGACGTGGCGGGGCTGCTCCGCGAGCTCGAGGACGAGATCCCGCCGACCGACCAGCTCGTCGTGCCGTCGCGCACCGTGAAGCTGCCGCTGTCGTGGGACGACCCGGCCACCCGGCTGGCGATCGAGCGGTACATGAACGGCGTGCGGAACGACGCCCCGTGGACGCCGTGGAACATCGAGTTCATCCGCCGCATCAACGGGCTCGAGAGCGTCGACGACGTCTTCCGTACCGTGTTCGACGCGAGCTACCTGGTGCTCGGCCTGGGCGACGTGTACCTCGGCGCCCCGGTCGCGACCCCGCTCGACCCCCGGCACCGCCTGGTCACGACGAAGTACAACCCGGCCCGCACCTGGACTGCCGAGAACTCCGTCGGCATCGGCGGCGCGTACCTGTGCATCTACGGCATGGAGGGTCCCGGCGGCTACCAGTTCGTCGGCCGCACGGTGCAGATCTGGAACCGGTTCCGCCGGGGCGGGCTGTTCCAGGAGAACCCGTGGGCACTGCGGTTCTTCGACCGGATCGAGTGGTACCCGGTCGGTGCCGACGAGCTGCTCGAGCTGCGCGCCGAGACGGACGCCGGACGTGGCTCGTTCGAGACCGTCGAGGGCGAGTTCTCGATCGCGTCGTACAACCGGTTCCTGGCCGACAACGCCGGGTCCATCGCGGACTTCCGGGCGCAGCAGGCACAGGCGTTCGGCGAGGAGAAGGAGCGGTGGCGGGCATCGGGCGAGTTCGACGTCCGTGACGAACCGGCCGCCGTGGTGGCCGACGCCGTGACGGTGCCGGAGGGGTCGACCGCCGTGTACGCCCCCTTCACCTCGACCGTGTGGCAGGTGGACGTCCGCCCGGGTGACCGTGTGGACGAGGGACAGAAGCTGCTGGCCGTGGAGGCGATGAAGATGGAGTCGATGGTGCACGCACCGGTGCCGGGCCACGTGCTCGAGGTGTACATCAAGCCGGGCGACCAGGTCGCGCCGGGGCAGGTCCTCGCGGCGATCGGAGCGGCAGCGTGAGCGGGATCGGCGCGGCGAGCGCCGGCCCGACCGCCGCCACTGCGGCCGCCACGACGTCCGCCGCGGCCCGCGTCCGTGACGCCTTCGCCCGCATCGACGCCGTCGACCGGCCCGAGGTCTGGATCACGCTGCGCGACCGTGCCGACGTGCTGGCGGAGGCCGAAGCCGTCGACCCGTCCCTGCCCCTGGCCGGCCTGCTGTTCGCCGTGAAGGACAACATCGACGTCGCCGGCCTGCCCACCACCGCAGCCGCCCGCTCCTACGCCCACGACCCCGCCGCCGACGCCACCGCCGTCGCCCGGCTCCGCGCCGCCGGCGCCGTCGTCGTCGGCAAGACGAACCTCGACCAGTTCGCCACCGGCCTGGTCGGCACCCGCTCGCCGTTCGGTGCGGTCCGGAACGCCTGGGACCCGACGCGGATCTCCGGCGGCTCGTCGAGCGGCTCCGCCACGGCGGTCGCCCTGGGCATCGTCGACTTCGCGCTCGGCACCGACACCGCCGGGTCCGGCCGGGTGCCCGCCGCGCTCGGCAACCTGGTCGGGGTCAAGCCGACGAAGGGGCTCGTGCCGAACACCGGGGTCGTCCCCGCCTGCCGCTCGCAGGACTGCGTCACGGTGTTCGCCCGGTCACTCGACCTGGCGCGCACGGCGGCCGAGCTGATGGCCGGTCCGGACGGCGTCGACCCGCTCGCGCGGCCCGACCTCGCCCTCGCCGACCTGCCGGCCGTCCCCCGCATCGCGGTGCCGCTGCCGTCGCAACTCGAGGGGCTCGCACCCGGCTGGGCCGAGGCGTTCGCCGCGGCCGTCGACCGGTTCCGTGCGCTCGGACACCAGGTGGTCGAGGTCGACATCGCACCCCTGCTCGACGCCGCGTCGCTGCTCTACGACGGCGCCTTCGTCGCCGAGCGGTATGCAGCAGTCGGCGCCCACATCGAGGCCCACCGCGACGAGGTCGGTGCCGACCTCGACCCGTCGGTCGCCGCGATCGTCCTCGGTGGCGCACGGCCGACCGCCGCGGAGCTCTTCGCCGACCAGGAACGACTCGACGCGTTCGGGGCAGCGGGTCGCGCAGCACTCGAGGGCACGACCGCCCTGCTCACCCCGACGACGACGTGGCACCCGACGCTCGAGCAGGTCGCGGCCGACCCGATCGGCGCGAACAGCCGGATGGGTCGGTACACGAACTTCGCGAACCTGCTCGACATGGCCTCGCTCGCCGTGCCCGCCGGGTTCGTCGACGGCCTGCCGTTCGGCGTCATGCTCACCGGTCCGGCGTTCAGCGACCGACGCCTGGCGGCGCTGGCGTCCGCGTTCGCCGCCCCGACCGTCGACCTGCTGGTCGTCGGGGCGCACCTGCGCGGTCAGCCGCTGAACGGACAGCTGGTCGCGTCCGGCGGATCGTTCGTCCGGGAGGTCCGCACCGCGTCCGACTACCGGCTGTACGCCCTCGACACGGTGCCGCCCAAGCCCGGGTTGGTCCGCGTGGGTCCGGTCGCGCCCGGCGCCGCCGCGCCGGGCTCCGGCTCGGGCTCGGGCTCGGGCTCGGGCATCGTCGGGGAGGTCTGGCGCCTGCCAGCCGCCGGCTTCGGCACCTTCGTCGCGGCCCTGCCGGCACCGATGACGATCGGCACCGTGGCGCTTGACGACGGTACCGACGTCACCGGGTTCCTGGTCGAGCCGTTCGCGGTCCAGGGGGCCGAGGACATCACCCACCACGGCGGCTGGCGCGCGTACCGGGAGCAGTCGTGACGGACACCGGCTGTCAGGATGGGGGCATGTCCCCCGACGACCGGCCCGTGCGCCCCGGCCGACCGCGGGTCGTGCCGAACGCCGACTCCGCCCTGAGCCCGCGCGACCAGATCCTCGACGCCGCCGCCGCGCTGTTCGTCGAGAACGGCATCAGCGCGACCTCGACCCGGGCGATCGCCGAACGGGTCGGGATCCGGCAGGCCTCGCTGTACTACCACTTCGCCGGCAAGGACGACATGCTCGTCGAGCTGCTCACGACCTCGGTGCGCCCGAGCCTCGAGCTGGTCCGCGGCCTCGAGCAGCTCGTGCCGGAGTCGGCCTCGGCAGCCGGGGCCCTCGCCGCGCTGGTCGTCGCCGACGTGGACACCCTCGCCCGCACGCCGCACAACATCGGCACGCTGTACCTGCTGCCCGAGGTGCAGGGCGAGCGCTACGACGGGTTCCGGGCCGAGCGCGTCGAACTGCAGGAGGCCTACGGGCGCCTCGGCTCGCGCGCTGCCACCCCGGACGTCGCCGCCGGGGTCTCGCCGTCGCGCCTCGGTGCGGTGCTCATCCAGATCACCGAGACCGTCATCCAGCTCCGCCGGTCCGGCCCCGTGCAGGACGCCGACCGCGACGCCCTCGTCGCGACCTGCCTGCGCGCATGCGGCCTCGACACCGCCGCCGTGGCCGAGGCCCGGCGCGACGCCGAGTCCCTGCTGGCCGCCGTCGCGGTCTGACCCTCCCTCTCCCCTCTGCAAGGAGTCACCATGACCACGATCACCCCCGCCGCACACCGTCCGCTCGCCGACGCCCTGCTCCCCCGCACCGCCGTCGTCAGCACCGCCCTGGTCCTCGGCGGCGCGCTGCTGACCGCCGGTGCCGCGCAGGTGTCCGTGCCGATCTGGCCCGTCCCGATCACCGGGCAGACCCTGGCCGTGCTGCTCGTCGGCAGTGCCCTCGGTGCCCGTCGCGGTGCCCTGTCGATGCTCGTCTACGCACTGCTCGGCGTCGTCGGGCTGCCGGTCTTCGCGGACGGTTCGGCCGGGGTCGGCGTGCTCGTCGGCCCCTCTGGCGGGTACATCGTCGGCTTCGTCGCCGCCGCGGCCCTGGTCGGTTGGGTCGCCGAACGCTTCGGCGACCGCCCGCTGCGGAACGCGCTGCTGTCCTTCGCCCTCGGCACCGTCGTCACCTTCGTCGCCGGGATGGCCTGGCTCGCGGTGGCACTCGGCCTCGACCTGCAGCAGACCCTGCAGTACGGGCTCTACCCGTTCGTCCTCGGTGGCGTGGTGAAGACCCTGATCGGCGCCGGCGTGATCTCCCTCGGGTGGACCGCAGCCCTGCGCTCGGCCACCCGCCGGTGAGCGCACCGTCAGGACTCCGCCCCCGGCCGTAGGGGTTCCGTCAGGAGGCCTTCCGCGCTGCTCGAGCGCGCGAGAGCGTGTGGTCGTGACACTGACTGCGATCATGCCGACGCTCCGCGCGTCGCTCCCCGATCCGATGGACCCGTTCCTCTGGCCGGCCCGCACCACAGCGACCACCGACGACCTGCTGGTCTCGGCGATCTCGATGGTCCGGCTCGCCGACCTCACCGGCACCCCGACGGTGCACACCGCCGAACAGTCCCCGCCCCGGTACCGCCCGCGCGGCTGGGCACCCCGTGACGTCAGCGTCGCCGTGGCGTCGGTCACCCGCGTGCGGCGACCGCGCACCGGGGTGGTGCTGCTGGAACTGGACGCGGTCCTGCCGACCTGCGCCGTGCTCGACCAGGTGCGCCTGATCGGACGCCGGAGCACCGCTCCCCTCTCCCCGATGTACGTCGTCACCCGCTGTGACGGTCAGGCCGACGGTCCGTTCCACCGCCTCCCGGCTCCGTTGCCGGCTGACGTCCGCGAAGGCGACCTGGTCTGCTTCCCGTGCCTGGCGACCGTCCGGCACCGCGACGTCGTCGAGCCGGTCCGCGCGGAACTCGAGCCGGTCCGGGCGGAACTCGCGCCGGTGCGCACCGAACTCGCGCCGGTGGGTCGATGACCGTCGCGCTGCCGGTCCGCACCCGGCTGCTCGACGGCACCCACCTGTGGGGCCGGTACACGATCCGCCCCGTCGGGCGGACGCTGTGGAGCTCGCGGACCCTCGTCGTGTTCCCGCCCGGCACGACCACCGGCGAGCGCCTGCTGCTGCGTGCCTGGCACGTCTGGCCGGCCGTCGGGGCGGTCGTCGCCCTCGCCGCCCTGGTGCTCGCCGTCTCGGTCCCCGCCGTCGGCACGACCACCGCGCTGCTCCTCTACGGCGGCGGCTTCGCGGTCCTCGCCCGCGCCACCCGCTCGCTGCGACCACGGGTGCGGTCCGTCACCGTGACGACGTTCCTGGGCGACGGCCGCCGCGAGGTCCACGGCGACGAGCGTCTGCTCACCGGCTCCCTGGACGCGCTGTCGATCCTGGAGCAGGCGCTCCGGGCCGACCGCATCCGCCCCGTCGACTTCGAGCTGATCTGGGCGGACGTGTGGAACGCCCTGGAATCCCCGGACCCGGACCACCGCGTGCAGCGGTCAACCTGAAGCCCGTTCCCGCGCCGCGCGTTTGTATGGGTTCGGGAAGGAGCACGCGATGAAGCACATCCACTACGACGCCACCACGATCCTGGTCGGTGACGACGTCGCCGACGCCGTGATCGAGTACGCCGCGGCCCTCGCAGGCGGGGACCGAGCGGACACCGTCGACGTGCCCGCCGTCGCCGACGACGGGACGATGACCACCACGAAGATCCTCATCGGGCCCTCGAGCGAGATCGTCATCGAGGACGCGGAAGAGGACGAACTCGAGTTGGACGACCGGGAGTTCGTCGGGCGGCTGCGCGCCGCCGCGAAGACCTTCGGGCACAGCGAGCCGATCCACGCGAACACGCGGTCGGACCTGGCGGACGCGGCGGAGGCTGCCGAAGAGTCCTGACGGCTGGGCGTCGCGCTGCAGCGTCGAAACGGAGAGGGTCTCCTGTACTGTGGTGATTCCGGAGAGCCTCTCCGGTATTCAACGCCACAGCCTGGAGGCCCGCCATGCCCGAGCAGACCGCTCCCGCCGGGCGCGCCCCGCGTGCCGACGCGCTGCGGAACCGGGACCACATCCTGCGGGTCGCCGAGCGCGCGTTCACCGAGCACGGCGTGACCGGCTCGCTCGACGCGATCGCCAAGCGGGCCGGCGTCGGTGCCGGCACCCTGTACCGGCACTTCCCCACGCGCGAGGCCCTGCTCGCCGAGCTCCTCGCCGCGCGCGACGAGCACCTGGTGGCGCGTCGCGAAGCGCTGCGCGACGGCTCCGTGGACACCGGCGACGCCCTGCACGGCTGGCTCGACGCGGTCACCGAGTGGGCGGGCACGTTCGACGGACTGCCCGAACCGCTCCGTGCCGCCGCCTCGTCCGACTCGTCACCGCTCGCCCTGACGTGCCAGGGGTTCATCACCACGACGGACGAGTTCCTCCGCGCCGCGCAGCGTTCCGGTCGTGCGCGCGCCGACGTCCGCGCGCGGGACCTGTTCCTCGCCGCCCTGGCGACCAGCTGGGTCCGGGGCGCCGCGATGGCCGACGACTCGTCGTCCGCCGCGCTCTCCGCCCTGTCGCGGCGCGGCTGGGAAGCCCCGGTCCTCCCTTGACGTCCACCTCCTTGAAAGGGCACCACATGAACCGCATCGGCATCATCGGCAGCGGAGCCATCGGCACCGCGATCGCACGCCAGGCCGTCGCCGCCGACCTCGACGTCCTCATCGCGAACTCGCGCGGCCCCGAGTCGCTGCAGGACCTCGTCGCCGAGCTCGGCCCGCGGGCCCAGGCCGGCACCGTGCGACAGGCCGTCGAGTTCGGTGACGTGCCCGTCCTCGCGATCCCGCTCACCGCCTACCCGGCACTCGCACCCGACCTCGACGCCTTCGCCGGGCGGATCGTGCTGTCGACGGGCAACTACTACCCCGGTCGCGACGGCCGGATCGAGCAGCTCGACACCCTCGCGACGACCACGGCGGAGTACGAGCAGACGCTCCTGCCCGGCACGCGGATCGTCAAGGCCTTCAACAACATCGTCGCGCACCACATCCCGAACCTCGCCGGCTCCACGCCCCGCACCGCACTGCCGATCGCGGGCGACGACGAGCAGGCCAAGGCCGTGGTCGCCGAGCTCGTGCAGCTGCTCGGGTTCGACACCGTGGACGCCGGGACCCTTGCCGAGTCGTGGCGCTTCGAGCCGGAGTCCGGGGCGTACACGGGGATCTACGCGGCGAGTGCCGAGGGGTTCGCGGCGGACTACCTGGCGGATCAGGGAGCACCGCTGCCGGCGGAGCGGCTGCGGGACGTCCTGGCGGTGTCGCACCGGGCGGATGTGGCGAACCGGCAGTTCTGAGTCGTCACCCCTGCGCATGACCGCGTGCAGCGGCCTCGCGCACAGGGGGTGTACGCGAGGCCGTCCGCCTGCCTGATCCGATCAGGCGGTCTTGACACGCCCCCGGAGGAAGAGCGCGACGGCGACGGCGACGGCGATGCAGATCCCGCCGTTCACCCAGATCGCGGTCGTGACGCCGGTCAGCACGGCCTCGGCCTGCGGCGCGGTGCTCGCGAGGGCCACCGCCGTGAAGACGGCACTCATGATCGGTGTGCCCATCGTGATGCCGACCTGCTGACTCATGGTCGTGAGCCCCGTCGCCATGCCCTGCTCGCCTTCCGGGAGCCCGGACGTCGCGGTGACCATGAACCCGACGATGACGACGAGGTTCGCGACCCCTCCGACGAACGTGGCCGCGAGGACCAGCCAGATCGACGATGCGTCGTCGGAGATCAGCACGAGCGTGAGCGTCGCGATCCCCTGGACGACGAAGCCCCCGACGATGGCCGCCTTGTTCCCGAACCGGCCGATGACCCGCGGACCGACGAGACCACCGAGGACCGTCCCGATGCCGAGCACGGCGAAGGACAGCCCCGCTGCCAGTGGCGTGTACCCGAGCACCTTCTGCAGGTACAGCGTCAGCAGGAAGACCAACGAGGTCTCGGTGACGAACGCGAGCATCCCGGCGATGTTGCCCCAGGACACGCTGGAGCGCCGGAGGACACCGAGCGGCACCAAGGGGAACGACGCACGCCGTTCGATGAACGCGAAGGCGATGAGCAGCACCACTGCGGCAGCGAACGACACGATGACGACCGGGTCGATCCAGGACGTCTCAGCAGCGGTGGTCAGCCCGAACACCAGGGCGAGCAGGCCGAGCGTGACCGTGATGGCGCCCGGGACGTCGAGTCGCGTCCGCTGGGCGGCTCGACTGTCCTGCAGCACCATCGGTGCCACGACGAGCACCGCGACCGCGACCGGGACGTTGATCAGGAAGGCCCACCGCCAGGACAGCAGGTCGGTGAGCAGCCCGCCGAGGATCGCGCCGGTGGTGAACCCGGCGGCCATCAGCGAGCCGTTCAACCCGAGCGCCTTGTCCCGGGCGGCACCTTCGGGGAAGGCGCTGAGCAGGAGTGCGAGGGCAGCGGGAACGACGATCGCGGTGGCGAAGCCCTGTGCGACTCGGGCGACGAGCAGGAGTTCCGGAGTCGTCGCGAGCCCGCCCGCCAACGAGCCCGCACCGAGCAGCACCATCCCGATCAGGAACATGCGGCGACGACCTGCGATGTCGGCCACTCGACCCATCAGGAGGGTGAAGCCGGCGGCGCACAGTGCGAACGCCGTCGCGATCCACTGCAGGTTCTCGATCGCGAACCCCACGTCGGCCCCGATGGTCGGCAGTGCGACGTTGAGGATCGAGAAGTCGACGGCGAGTGTGAAGCTCGCGGTGAGGAGCACGGTCAGTGCGACCCGTTGCTTTGTCGTCATCGCCCTGCCGTCGCCCGTCGTCGACGTGGTCGACGTGACGTCCGTTGCGTGTTCAGTGGTCACGGTGGCCTCTCTTCGTGCCCGGTGGATCAGGTTCGCCAGGGTTCTGACGTGTTCCAACCATCGCCACCACCCGGTCCACCAGCCACACCCCGCCGTGCCTGTCACTGACAGTGACAGGACAGATCGGTCTATCCGGCAGCAGAATGAGCAGATGAACGGTCCGAACGAACTGGGGAACTTCCTTCGCGTCCGTCGCGCCGCCCTGCAGCCCGAAGACGTCGGGCTGCAGGGCTACGGTGTGCGCCGGGTTCCGGGACTCCGCCGCGAAGAGCTCGCCATGCTCGCCGGTGTCAGCCCGACCTACTACTCGAGGCTCGAGCAGGGTCTGAGCACGAACGCGTCAGAGGCGGTGATCGCTTCGATCGCCCGTGCACTCAACCTGAATGCCGACGAGCGTGCACACCTCTTCAACCTCGCGCGTCCCGAGCACTCGACGCCGAAACGGCGATCTGCCGCGAAGCCGGACCACGCCCGGCCGGGCACCGTCCGGCTGGTCACCTCGCTGGCATCGACGCCGGCGGTCATCATCGGCAAACGCAGTGAAGTACTCGGCTGGAACGCCCTCGGGCACCGCCTGGTCGCCGGGCACCTCGACTTCGAGAGCCCCGAGCGGATGGGTGAGCGGCCGAACATGACGCGCATGCTCTTCCTCGATGCCCACACCCGCGAGCTGTACACGCGGTGGCAGGAAGAAGCTGTCCGGGCGGTGTCGTCCCTCCGGGTCCTCGGCGGGAAGAGCCCCGAAGACACGCAGCTGACCGCGCTCGTCGGCGAATTGACCGTGAAGAGCCCGGAGTTCGGCGCGCTGTGGGCGAAGCACCCCGTGGAGAACTGCGTGTCCGGCCTGAAGTCGTTCCGCCATCCGGAGGTCGGCGACTTCGACCTCAACTTCGAAGTGCTCACACCGCCGGACGACTCCGGCCACCGCGTCCTGATGTACACGCCGGACGCCGGATCAGCTGCAGCCGGTGCGCTCGAGCTGCTCGGACGCGGAGTGGAGGAACGGGTCACGAACCCTTCGGAACCTTCTTCTGCAAGATCAACACCGCGCGGTGTGTTCATCGAATCGCTAACGTGAGCGAACCGATCGCAACTCTTTGGGGGGAACCTTGCGACGACGAAACCATCAGCTCCTCACTGCAGCGGCGGGCGTGATCTGCATCGCAGTGGTCACCGGGGTGTCCGCATGTGCCACGCCTGGGGCTGCCTCCGGACCGGAGCCCGATGCGCTGAGCGCAGTGCGAGCGGAGACCATCCTCGACGCGAGTGCCGATCAGGCATGGCAGCTGGTCGCGTCCCACCATCCGGGGCTCGAGCGGCCGGCGGTCGACCGCGTCCGGACCGTCTCACACGCCGACTGGGCCCCGACGCAGGAACGGTGCATGAGCGCCGCGGGGTTCCCGCAGGCGAAGGCGATGCCCGACGCGAGCCTCGTCTCCGGACAGGTGCCGGCGGAACAGTCCAAGCCGTTCGCGGTCGCCGAGTACACGTGCGGTGTCGAGTACCCCATGGCCGCGAAGTACCGGACCGCCTTCAACGAGTCACAGCTGGGATGGCTCTACCGCTACTCCACGGGCGAGCTCACGAAGTGTCTGCAGGACCACGGCATCTCGGTGGAGCGTGGCCCGAGCGAGCAGGAGTTCGTCGACAGCGACGGGGCGTGGTCGCCGTACCGGTCGGTCGATCTGCCGCAGTCCCGGTACTACGAGCTCGTCACCGCCTGCCCGGAGATCCCGGACTCGATCTACGGCTGAGCGGCTCGGAGGAAGGCCCCCGAGACGCCGCTCGTCCGAGCTGCCCGCCGAGAGAACCGAGGAGCGCGACGACGAAGCCGACGATCTGCAGCGGCGACAGCGCCTGGCCGAGGACGACCCACCCGAGCACCGCAGCGGTCAACGGACTGAGGACGCCCAGCAACGCGATCCGGGCTGACGGCAGCGCCCGTGCGCCTCGGAACCAGACGCTGTAGGCCAGGGCCCCACCGACCAGCGTGAGCCAGGCGTACCCCGCGTACCCGGCGGCGGTCGGCTGCCACGGCCCGCTGTCGACGATCGGGATGAGCGGGGCGATCACCACGCCCCCGACGATGAGTTGCCATGCGGTCGAGGTCAGGGGGTGCGTGCCCTCCGGGGTGCCCCACCGACGAGTGAGCAGGAGCCCCAACGCCATGGAGACCGTGCCGAGTGCCGCCGCCCCGAGCCCGAGCACGTCGAACACGGCACCTCCGCTGAGGGAGACGAGTGCGACGCCCACCAGGGCCACGACTCCCCACACCACGTGGGTGATCGCGGGCCGCCCCCACCGCAGCGCCAGGGTCAGGGCCACGACGACGAGCGGCTGGAGCGCACCGACGATGGCCGCCAGTCCACCCGGCAACCGGTCGGCCGCGACGAAGAGCAGCGGGAAGAAGCACCCGATGTTGAGCATGCCGAGCACGAACGTCCGGAGGCGCCAGCCCCGCGGTGGGACTCCCGGCCGGAGCGCGAGCAGCAGCAGGCCTGCGGGGAGCGCACGCAGGACACTCGCCGTCATCGGGTGATCGGCGGGCAGGAGCTCGGTGGTGACCACGTAGGTCGACCCCCACACGATCGGCGCCAATGCCGCGCTGAGCGTGAGGCCGGCCGCCGCCGACGTGGACAGCGAGCGATCGGTCATCGGAGCCTCGTTTCCTTCATGCTGAACTTCTCAACGTTGAGACGTTATGGCGCCGATAGGCTCGCGTCAAACAGTTCAGCGTGAAGGAGTGGTCCGATGGAGGATGCCGTCGATCGAGTCGTGGCCCAGTGGGGCCGGGAACGACCAGACCTCGACGTCCGCGCGATGGCCGTCATCGGGCGCATCGGGCGCGCCGAAGCGATCCTCGACCGGAAGGTCGGTGCCGTCCTCGCTGAGCACGACCTGCTGCCGGGTGAGTTCGACCTCCTCGCGACCCTCCGACGTGCGGGATCACCACATCGGTTGGCCGTCGGACAGATGCTCGCCGTCACGATGGTGACCTCCGGCGCCGTCACGAACCGCTTGAACCGGCTCGTCGCGAAGGGCTACGTCACGCGGGAGACCGACCCCGCGAACCGACGCAGTGTGCTCGTCACGTTGACCGATCACGGCTTGACGGTGGTGGACGCGGCGCTTGCCCGGCACGTCGAGAACGAACGGGAGCTCCTCGGGACCCTGAGCAGCGACGAGGAGCAGCAGCTGGCCGGGCTCCTCCGGAAGCTGCTGCTCGGCCTCGGTGACGGGGCGGCCTGAGCACAGCCCGTCGTGCCGGCCGCACTCGGGGCCGACCTGACGCGCTCCGCCTCAGGCGGCGCCGTGGCCCCGGCCGTGGCCGTGCTTCGTCGCGTTGGCGTTGACGAGGTGCAGTTCGTTGCCGTGGCGCTCCACCACGGGCTCGTACCCGGCGGGCAGGCCGGCGACGCGGACCCGGCTGAAACTCGAGCCCTTCGCGATCCGGTCCGCCGTGATCAGGACCAGGTCGTTCGCCACGGCCGTGCCCTTGGCGACGTGCACCCGCAGCGTTCCGCCGAACGACGCCGTGCCCTCGATGCGCAGGGCAGGACGGGGTCCGGAGACACTCAGCGACAGTGCGGCGTGCGAGCGCTGCGTCAGGTTGCCGCCGATGCGGATCACCCTCGTGCTGGTCTCGGCGAGCGTGCCGGAGACAGTGGTCACCGACCCCTTGCCCAGGGCAGCAGCGGAGTCCGCGATCAGCGTCCCACCGCGGACGACGGTGCCGCCGGTGTAGCGGTTCGAGCCGGCGAGGGTGAGGGTGCCGGTCCCCCGCTTGGTCAGCGACCCGTTCCCGCCGATGTCGTTGCGCCAGGTGTCGGCGGCGTCCAGGCCCTTCTCGGCGGCGTCCATCGAGACGGTCACCGCGCTGTCGAACGCTCCGTAGCCGAACGCTGCCGAGAAGAGGTCGAGTCGCCCCCACCCTTCCGCGTCGTCCAGCAGGGGGTAGCCCGACGGCAGCGCGGTCGTCCGGAGCACCTCTCGGATCTGGTCGTCGCTGAGGTACGGCAGGCGGGTCCGCAGGAGCGCCTCGGCACCCTTCGGCACCGTGGCGGGGATCGTCTTCGTGCCGGTCCGCGTGAACCCGTACGTCAGACGCCCGCGGTAGTCCTTCTTGTCCGACGCGTAGTCCGCGTAGCGATCGACGGCGCTCGGGCTGGCGGCGGTGAGCACCTTCTCCGCCTGCTGGTGCGCCTGCTGCTCGAGCTGCGTGTTGGCCGGGTCGTCCAGGATGGCCGCTGCCAGCGCAGTCGCCAGGACCCGCCCGCCCATGACGTCGAGCGGTGAGTGCATCCCCGCGACGATCCGACTGTTGCCGATCTCCGAGCCGTTGGCGAGGAGCTCGGTGTACTTCTCCGGGTACGCGTACGCGAACGCCAGGGACGCCAGGTAGCCGGCGTTGGTGTGTCCGCTGGGGAACCCGCCGTCGGTGGCGGGCGTCGGCGACTTCTCGGGGACGAGCTGCGGGAGGACCTGCACGTCCTGGCTCTGCCGGTACGGCCGCGCGTACTGGTAGTACTTCTTCGCGTTGCTGGCAGAGGAGAAGTCGCCACGCAGCGTGTTCACCAGCTGGACGACGTCGCCGAGTTCCGAATCGGTGTCCGCCCACGACCCCTTCGCGTTGCCCTGGTCGACGTACTGCTTCGTCGTGGCATCCGCCGGGATCTCGTCGGGGATCGTCGTGCCCGCGTTCGTCGCGGCCCGCACCGCGTCCGACAGGTCACCGAAACCCTCGATGGCCGAGTAGCTCTGGTTCCGTCGGTCGATCAGGTACGCCTCGTGCCCCTGCGCATCCGTGCGGGTCTGCGTGGTCCGCGCTGCCTGCGCGATGTTCGAGTCCAGGATCCGCTGCGCTGCAGCGCTGGTGGCGACCCCGTTGTCCCACGACGATCCCGGGCGCCACAGGGTGCCGAACTGCGACAGCACCCCGGTCGCAGCGTTCGTCTCCAGCGTCGTGGCAGCAGGGGTGTTCGTCTTGTAGGTGTCCACGAAGTACCCGTAGGCCCCTGGACGCGGCGCGGTCCGCGATGTCGCCGCGGACGCTCCCGCCGGAGCGATCAAGGACACGGCGCACGCCACAGCCAGGACCCCCAGCACCGTGCGGGCCCGACGTCTCGGAACAGCGATCAGGAACCGGCGCATGGCGTTCTCTCCACTCGGGGCGTGGTCACACGGCTCGGTGACACAGAGCAAAAGCGTGCCGCAGGCCCGTGAACCGGAAGTGGCAGGTGCGTGAACCGCCGCCGTACTCGCTGCTGTTGCTCACCACGGACGCCGCCGGTTGCAACAGCGACGCCGCGAAACCGGGGCCTTCGCCTCTCCCGTCTGACCGGTCACGTGCCTGGGACGGCTGACGAGACGGACTGGAGGCGCGGTGCGGGCTGGCACCGCGCCTCCAGTCCGTCGGTCGACCCGTCACGGGCGAGAGGGGCGGGGGTACCCGATCCCGCCCCTCCCGCCCGTAGATCAGCCCGCGCCGTGCGGCGCACGGCGCTCCACCAGGCCCGGAACTGGTGAAGTCCTCAACGGCGCAGGGTGTCGCGCGCCAGGACGGCGAAGTCGCGCAGGAGGTCGAGTTCCACGGTGCCCGCATCGCGTGGAGCGGGGTCGAACACGCAGACCGCACCGACGCGGGTGCCGTCCAGGTCCTCCAACGGATGCCCCGCGTAGAAGCGGATCCGTCCCCGCCGTACGACCTGCGGACGGCTCCGGTCCCATGCGTCCTCGATGACCGTCGGTCCCGAGTGCAGCACGGTCGAACGGCAGAAGGAGTCCTGCAGCGCTCCCGTCCCGCGTGGGAACCACACGCTCGCAGCGGACCACTGCCGTCCCAGCGGCAGGAACGTGATCGCAGCCCCCCTCGTGCGGAAGAGTTCCGTCATCTGCTGCACCATCCGGTCGAGGGCGGCGTCGGCCGGCGCGTCGACGACACCCAGGCGACGGATCGCGTCGTACCGGTCCTGCACACGCTGCGGCGTCGAACGGAGCCACTGCGGGCTGCCGGCTCGGGCACGTTGCTGCTCGATCAGCAGGTGCACGACCTCGACGAACAGCGGCGGGGTGCACGTGATCACGTCCGTGTCCACACCGAGCACGACCAGGTCACGTCGCGCCTGCTGCAGTGCGGTGACGAGCGCGGACTGGTCCTCCTCGTGCGCCAACGCGAGCACGATCTCCGTGGTCGGCGCGAGCAGCGGTCGGAGCTGATCGACCAGGACGAGCGCTTCCTCGGCGGCACCGACGACCGCGGTACTCGTCGTGCGGCTGTGGACGACGCTGCCGGACAGGCAGACCACCACCACGTCGTAGTTGGCGACGTGGAGACCGCTCCCGGCCGAGACCAGCGTCTGGCCGGACCAGCTCGACCACGGCACCGCGGTGACGTCCACACCACGTCCGGACCGTGCAGCCACGTTCTCCGCCATCGTCCGCGCGGCGTCGGGCAGCGACGCTCCGGGCGCGAAGACCGCATCGCCGAACACGAGGATCCGGTCCGAGTCCGCGCCGCTCGCCGACGCGGTGACGATGCGCGGCGCGGACGAACGGTCGGGCAGTCGTGGGGCTTCCAGCATGGTCATCGTCAACCTCCTTGTTCGACGCGGGCTCCTGGACTGCTCTGGTTTCCGGGAGCCCGACGGGTGCGCGCCGGCTGGACACGACCGTAGACAGGGCGGAAGAGCACACGCCATCCGTTGCGCGCGGAGTCACCGTCGATCCGCGCGGGATCGTGTCCGGTGGACGTGGACGCGGCAGGTAGAGTCGCGCCATGACCGGGGCAGCAACGGAGATGTTCGCCTCGCATCGACTCGCCGACAGCACCACCGCCGACGAGGCCGCGGCCGTGCTCAGTGAGGTGTTCCTCCCGGTGCAGGTCACCCCGTCCGAACCCGTCCCGGGTCTGCGCATGCACCTGAACGCGCTCACGGCCGGTCGGATCACGTTCGGCTACATGCGCTTCCGCGAGGCCGTCCGGATGCGCACCGCGGAGCCCGTCGACTACCACCTCGACATCCCCGTACGGTCGCAGATGACGATGCGTGCCGCCCGGGGCACGCAGTTCCGCGGGACCGAGCAGACCGCCGGGGTCTTCATGCCGGGCAGACCCGTGGAACTCGACTGCAGCGACTGGTTCGCGCAGGTCGCCATCATGATCCCGCACGGCGACCTGCAGACCGAGCTGGAGCTCCTGCTGGACGCACCGACCTCGACACCGCTCGAGTTCCAGACCGAGTTCGACCTCACCACCGACGGAGGCCGCGCCGTCTCGCAGGCCGTCCGGCTCGTCGACGAGAGCTCTCGGCGGACGCCAGGCGTCCTCGCACATCCACTCGCGATCCTCAGCCTCGAGCAGGTGTTCCTGCACAGCCTGCTGCTCGGGCAGCCGCACAACCACTCCACGGCGCTCGACACGCCGCAAGGAAGATCCGGCGCCCGGTCGGTCTCCCGCGCCGTTGAACTCCTCCGCCACGACCCGGCGCAGCCGTGGACGGTGGGAACGCTCGCGTCTGCCGTCTCGACGAGCGTCCGCAGCCTCCAGGAAGCCTTCCGACGAGAACTCGACACCACGCCGACGGCCTACCTTCGGCGGCTCCGGTTGGAGCGGGCCCGCGAGGACCTCATCACCGCCCGCTCGGACAGCGTCACCGTGTCCGAGGTCGCCGCTCGCTGGGGCTTCCTGCACGTCAGTCGCTTCGCCAGCGCCTACGCCGAACGGTTCGGCGAGCTGCCATCCGGCACGTTGCGGCGTACAAGACGCCCGGAAGGGCATCTGGAGCAGACGCAGGAACCGACGGGCTGACGCTCCGCTGGCTGGGCCCGATCCTCGTTCGGCAGCCAGGCAGCAACGGGGCGGAGTCGTGCGCTCAGGAGAGTGCACCGCATCTGCGCCGAGGCCACTCCCCCCGAACGAAGAAAACCCCCGCATGCACGGGGGTTTTCTGTGGCGGTACCGGTGGGATTTGAACCCATCGCCGTGCCTGGAGGGGCACTGGACTGGATGGCGGATCGGCGTGAGCTAGCGGTTGTTGGCCCCGGCGCCGGACAGGTCGAGCCGGTCCGAGCCAGGTGGCGCCGCACCAAAATGCACCACGGCGCACCGCGCCCTGCTGTAGCCGACCTCGACGATGAGGGCACTCCGAGTCCTGTGAGTGACTGAGCCCTCCTGACTTGACGGAGTTGTCTAGTTCTGCCACTTCCGAGCGGCCGCAGCGGGTACGTCCGTTGCGTGTTGAAGGCGCCGCCGACTTGTTGGACCAGTCGACTCGCCCTATCGGATGCACACGAGGACAATGCCAGAACGAGAGGCGGTGCTTGCGGCAGGGGCCCGCCTCCGGGTCGGTCCGGCCTCGCCTGGCTCGCGGCCGACACCGACTTCGCAGCCAGGACAGTCTTCCGGTCCCTCTCCGGATCCAGGTCGGCCCGTCGGCGCGGCTGGATCAGATGGCGAGCACCCCCGTTCACGGGTCATGCGCCGAGTGCCCTTCAATTTTGGCCGTCCGGATGCAAAGGTAGAGGTTGTGTCGCATTCTTCTTTCGCTACGCTGGCCGAGTCGCTATCGGGCGCCGCACTAAGCGGAACTGGTACAGCGTCCTTCGGGATCCCCGCGGACTTGAACTTCTTCGTTGAGCCGGTCCTCGTCTTTAAAGAAGGTCTCGACGATCTCGCCGCCGACGTGATCCTCGTTTCCGCGAGAGGAGCGGCCGGAAAGAGCCGCACCGCAGCCGAGCTTGCAAGACGAGCTGGAGCACCTCTTTGGCGCCTGGAAAGAGACGCAGCCGTGAGTCGCGCCGCTCTCCCCCACGCGTTTGACTCTTACCTGAGCACCGTGAACGCGCTAGCCACCGTGAGGAGTCGCAGCGAGGCACCGGCAGTCTTGATCGATTCGCTTGACGAGGCGCGTTCTCGTGTCTCCGCTCAGTCGTGGGACGAGTTCCTTCAGTCCCTCGCCAACGCGAGCGAGCAGGGACTCCGCTTGGTCCTGTTCGGCAGAGACAGGACGCTGGAGGAAGTCTGGTTGAAGCTCACGGACGCGGGCCGAACCGTCGCCTGGATGGAAGTCTCGCATTTTCCTGTCGAATCACAGAAAACTTACATTGATGGTCTTGTGTCACATCGCGGCGCGCCCGCAGCTATCGGCGGGCGCCACTACGCGGAAGCGCGAGACGCGCTCCTCAGCGCGCTGGCTGGTTCGGTTACCGACGATACCGTCGAGACTTTCGTTGGATACGCCCCAGTGCTCGACGCCGTCGCCGCTGTGCTTGTCGACGAGCAGAACCATTACAAGCTAGCGCAGGATTTCCGGTCTCGCTCGAGCAGCCCGAGACACATTGACGTCCTTCGGGATATTCTCGACAGCCTCCTCATTCGCGAGCAGGGCAAACTTGAGCCCCTATCCAGGGATCTCGGACTTCCGCCGCAGTCTCTCTACACGCCGGAAGAGCAGATCGAGTGGCTTTGGCACGACATCACAGGTACAAGCGCACCGAAACTGCATCAGATAGTTGACCCAGCGGCGGACCTTGAGTACCGGAAGCAACTCCGCCCATTCCTGAATGATCATCCGTTCCGCTCAGAACAGCATTGGGCAAGCGTGGTATTCGAGGCTTACGCTGCTGCCTCTAATTTCGAGATTCTGACTCCTTCCACTCTTCTTCTTGAGGTCGGCGACCACTCTGGACTGCTGTTCGACTTCGTATCAACAGTGCCATCGGAGCAGAAGTCAATTTACATTGATGAGCCTCAGTTTGCCGCGCTGCACTCATCCATCCTCGCTGGGGAGTATTCGGGGAGCCCTGCGAACGTTAGCTTGACTGACAACGACCAACTGGGCTTCGTGGGCCACATGGAGGTCGTCCGATCGAGCGGACCACTAGCACTTAACTTTGATCTGATCCCAGAGAACTCGACTCATCTGACCCTTGCCGGCCCCCTCGAGTCCTTGACCGTCGTGACAGAATCAGGCATCCGCATTGCACCCCTTAGGGGCGGACGCGCGATTGGCCCTGACCTCTACTTGCGCGCGACAGCCCTGCGCCTGGACGGCGATGACGCCCGTTTCGCGAGGACCGGGTCCGGCTCAACCCCGGAGTTCTCTGATTCACGTTTCGAAATCGAGGGGAAGTCGATAGATCTTCCCAGCTTCATTTCGGTCGCGCCAATGCCGGGCACGTTCGAGCTCGCAGTGCCGGAGGAAGTCGACTTGATCTACCCCTGGACCACTTATCGAGTAGCACTTGAACAAGACGACGACATCGACCCGCAATCGAAGGCGATTCGATTCTTGAACAAGCTTCAAAACCTTGCACGAACCCACGGTCATACGGACGGCAGAGCAACCTATTTCATGAAACTTCAGGGCAGACAGCCCTTGAAGTCCGCCCAGCTTCGCAATGTATTGAAGTTCATGGAGAAGCGTGGCGCGCTCAGACTGGACGGCGACCTCGTATTTCTTACACCAGAAGCAGACAAGCATCGCTTCAGCGGCAAGTCGGTCCCGGGTCAACAGACGATCGAGGACGAGTGGACGTACTGGGGCCCGATCGTGCGCGGGATTGAAGAGATGATCGCCCACGGGTGAGACTGGCCAGGCGATTTTGTCCCGCGGTCAGTGTCATCGGGATTCAGGAGCCGTGTGACTCGTCGCGCCACCCTGCTTTAGCAGCTGGTCCGCGCGCTGCCGACTGAGCGCCGCAGTCAGGTTGTCCAGGTCATCCGGGAACAACGCCGCGTAGGTGTCGAGCGTCACCTTCGCGGACTTGTGCCCTAGCATCCGCTGCACGACCTTCACGTTTGCGCCCGCGCTGATCGCCAGCGAGGCTGCCGTATGGCGGAGGTCGTGTGGCGTCACCCGACGGAAGCTCGGATCCTCGGCCATGGCCCGTTTCACCGCTTGCGCGAACCATCCCTGTTGCGAGTGGCCTGGGCGGAGAAAGCCTCCAGATGGTGACGACCAGAGGCGCTCGTCGGGATGCTTCCCATCACAAGCCGCAGCGACAGCGGCATCGAGAAATTCCGGAAACGCGATAGAGCGCCGTTCGTGGGACTTCACGCCACCAAGAACGTGCTGGCCGTTGACCTCGGTTACTGCTTCACGGATGTTGGCGCGACGGCGATCGACGTCGACATTGCGAACGCGCAGGGCCGTCGCTTCGCCCCAGCGAAGACCCGTGTAAGCGAGGAAACGCACTAGATCGCTGTACCGGGCCTCGCTAGCCAGGACCTCCACCTGCGCATGAGTCAGGAATACCTCGTCCGGGATGGGCTTCTTCTTGACGGTGAGGCCGCGTGCCGGATTTTTCAGCACGCGGTTCTCTTCGATCGCGTCGTCCAAAATGCCGGCGAGCAGGTCACGTGCTCGTGCGACCGAGGTGTGCGAGAGCTTGGCGCCGAGCTCGTTGAGCCAGACCTGCACCTCCCGCTTGGAGATCCGTCCGACTGCGTAGCGCCCCCACCTGGGTTCGACGTGCACTCGCCACGAGCTCTCAACTGAGTGGAAGCTGCTTTCCGTCAGCTTCGCTCGGTGGAGTTCGAGCCACGTCGTCCCGAGCTCGGCGATGGTTGCTCGAGTATCCGAGGGATCGATATAGGAACCCTTGAGCTTCGAGACTTCGACCGTCGAGAGGTAGGCCTCGGCCTCCTTCTTGACCCGGAACCCGCGATCGTGGCCACGTGTTCCGTCCGGCTTGGTGTACCAGACCTCCCAGAGCCGCCCCTTGGTCTTCGTCTCGTATGACTTGATCGTCCCCATCGGTTAGCGCAGCTCGTCCGTGGTGCTCGCGAACTCCTGCTCGCGCAGCCACTCCTCAACGGCCTCGAGCCGGTAGAGCGGCAGCCGACCTACCCGCACGAATCGGGGCCCGCGCCCTGTCGAGCGCCACTCGCGCAAGTTGCGAGTTGTCGTATGAAGCTGCGCGGCGAGAGCATCAGGCGTGAGCAGGTCGTTCAGCCGGGGCGCGGCGACGGTGACTGCAGTGGACATAGGTTCTCCTCGAAAGTCGATGCTTTCGAGGAGGCCGTGTAGCCGAACCTGTTACCGGTTGCTTGGCGTACCTGCTCGCCGAGCCATCGTTGGCTCTCGTCCCTTTCATGTCATTCGGACGTACGAGGACTCTACAAGCATCCGAGCACGACGACGGATCCAATTCGGACGGGCCGCGCCCGATTGCGGTCGGGAGCTGAGCAAGCACGAGCGGAGCGCTGGTCCGCCGGACGCAGTTGAGCAGGCAGTAGACGCTCGCGATGGCGTGCCGTTCGGCACCGCGTCGCCGGGATGCTGCCGCAGGGCTACCCATGGCCTCCTCAGTACTTCGTCCTCCGTGTACCTGGTGTACCTGCACCGTACCTGGCAAGGAAGCACTTACCAGGTACGCGCAAAATGGCCTCTGACTGGCACTTTCTCGCGACGTACCTACATGTACCTGGTCTCGGCGGTAAACCTCTCTTAGGGCGGAAGAGGGCACCACGGCTGCCCCGTTTTCGCCCTAGGTAATCCTTTTCCCGAACCACCAGGTACAGCAGGTACACGAGCCTCTGACGTCCCGTTTACCGCTTAGTTGCAGGGATCAGCTGTACCTGGAGGTGTAACTGCACCCCCGTTTCAGCAGGTACAGACCAGGTACACGGTGGCCACGAGTTAGGACATGGACGGCGACGGCCAACCTGCATCTTCCACTCTCGTCCGTTCCGCGGCGGACATTGCTCGGGCCCGCGGACCCCGCCGAGGTCCTGGCCGCCTGGCCGTGCCCGTCGAGGTGGTACCCCGCACGGCGGTGGCGCCCGGCCATCGCAGAATCATTTCGGAAACGATTTTGGTAATGATTTCTGGAACGTGCAGACCGGACTGACCCAGTCGCCCCTCGACGAAGCATGTCCCTCCAGCGACCACCGGGAGCGCTGTTGACGCCGGCCTGGAAGGGCGGCTCACAGCCGGTGTCCGAGGGGGAGCAACGCGGAGGATCGGCATCGGCGCAAGGCACCCGAGAACGCCCCCGACGGGGCGTTGGAGGGCAAGGAGCGCAAGCGACGCAGTAAGGGCCCGAGGAGCGCCAGCGACGAGGGTGAGGGGCACCCGGAGACCGAGCGCAGCGAGAGGCTCAGGGGGTCCCGAAGAGGTGTCGGCTGTGCCGACCGACGAACAAGTTCACGAGGAGCGCAGCGAGTCGGGAACGCAGGTCGGCGTCACCTCCCCTTATGCCCTTTTCTCTCTCTCCCCGCATTCGGAGCTTCAGCGACGAATCGGGGTCACAACTGCTGTTGTGATCGGGGGAAACGAGTGGTCCCACATCATCTGGTACCGCTCCGGAATCCGAAGGACCCGAAGGGCGGAGCGGTACCAGTGCCACTCGTTTGCCCCGGAGAGTCGGGGATTGACCGGTACCGCGTCACGGAGTGAGTTGACGCCGCGGTACCGGTCATGCTGCGCAGCAGCGTCGGGGATGGTGGAGCCTGCGGAACCAGACCCCCTTCACCCCGACGTGGCGGCTCGCGGAGCCGCCCCCTTGCTCTCACAGCAGCGCAGGTCGGAGCATCGCGGAGACCTCCTCTGCGGGTCTGTCGCTGGGCGCGCAGCGCCATCGAGACGGCCGACGAAGGAGCGCCGGCTCACGCCTTCCGCGACGCCCGCGAAGCGGGCCACTGGCACGCCCTTCTCTTGCTCGATGAGGGCACGACTGTGGAGTGCCCGGTGCCCGCTTCGCCACCCGTCGCAGACCTCGTGACGCCACCGTCTCGAGACCTCGCTCACGGGCCGGCGCGCGCAGCGCATCCGAGCTCGTTGCGCCGAGCCCCAGGTGGCAAGAACCCCGTCCCAGGATTCGCCCCGTGGGCGCCGTCCACTTCGCAGGAGATCGGTTCCAGGTCAATCACCGTCACGGCCCCTGACACGGTTGGATCTGGACTGCCAGACACCTGTGCCCAGTCATCGCGCAGTCGAGATCCGTTGCGAGCCGCGTTCGCCTTCTCGGTCGCGAAGCGCCAGAGGATCCGGGAGGGCCGCCAGGCCCGAGCGGCGCTGCGTTCGATGCCGACGGGGCGTAGCCCCGGGGGACGGCCCTGGCATCATCAGGCTCCGCCGAACCGGGCTGCCTCATCCTCGAGCATGGGATGTCTCCACCCTCGTCGAAGTCCCACTCGCGGGGGCGGGGCGCGGACGTCCACCTTCGCGATCCCCTCGCATCCTGGGGAGCCGACTTCCCCTTGCACCGCGATCCCGCACCAGGCGTGCATCGCCCAAGGACCGAGGCCGAGAGAGGCACGAACGAGCGCCGACCGACGCCGGGCGCGGCACTCCTGGAGCGGGCTGAGCATGGCCCCCGATCGCAGCCATCGCGCCACGCTCCCGCCACCACTCATGCCCTCGGCGGAGCCTCGTTCCGGGGTCGAAGACGCCGGGCGTTGCTGGTCAGTTGCCGGTCACGTCGCGGTCACGCGCCGTCCCACAGTGACCGATTGGTGGCCGCCCGCTGACCAGACGCCGGTCGGATTCGTGGTCCTGGAGCCCTGGCGACAGTGATTCGGCCCGCTTCGGGCCGTGCGACCGCCTTGTGACCATTCTCTGGTCAGGGCTTGGTCAGGCTCCGCCCCGCCGCCGGTCACGGCCCGTCTTCGCTCGTTCGCGGCGGTCCTCGGTGGCCGTTGCTTGGCCGCCGAGTGGCCGACTCGTGGGCGCCAGCCGGTCAGGTGATCGATGCGCCGTTCCCGCTCGGATACGAGCGGATCACGCGGCCCTTGATGTCGCCGGTACGGGCGACAATGGGCGGCATGAGCGATCATCAGCACGACGAGGAGAACCAGGACGGCAGCACCGACGAGCGTTCGGTGCGTCTGCCGCGCTCGCGCGACGACTCGGTCGCCGCGGTCCTTGAAGCCGAGCCGGCGCTACTCGGTGACCCGCTGCTCATCGTCGGCACGAGTGTGCTGACGGAGCGTGGCGACGTCGCGGACGTCGTCGCGGTGGACAGCACCGCGGCCGTGCACGTGATCAGCGTCGCCGACGGCGTCGCGGACGCTCGCAGCGTCGGCAGTCTCGTGGACCTGTCCGCGTGGGCTCGGTCGTTCTCGGTCGCTGGTCTCCGGCGCACCTTCGACGCGTACCACGAGGGCACCACGCTCGACGAGGCGTTTGAGGACGCCTTCGAGCAGCGCCTCCCCGGTGAGCTCGCGACCGACCCGGTCGCGGTGGTGGTCGCGGCGGCCTTCGACGAGGACGCGGCCGATCACCTCGAGGAGGTGACGGCGTTCAACCACAACGTGCGCGCGTTCTCGTTCCAGGAGTACGTCGACGATGAGGACGACGCGCTCTACGTGCTGACGAAGCGCGTGGCGTAGTCGGCGTGAGCCGGCGCAGCGCGAGCTCGAAAAACAGAACCCCCGCAGCCGAAGCTGCGGGGGTTCTGTCGTCGAGAGGGGTGCGGGCGCTACGCGGCGGACTCGTCGATGCGGTCGTACGCAGCGCGCACGAGCTCGGTCGCGTCGGCACCCGCGTGCGCGACGTCACGGACGAGCACCGCGGACGAGTTCGTGTGCTCGACTCGCCGGCCGAGCGACTGCGTCTGGTCGCGGTCGAGCTCGCGTGCCCACACCAGGTCGTACGTCGCGGCGTCGAAGAGCAGGAACAGCGCCGCGTCGAAGTCCCACGAGCGCACGGCCGAGAAGTTCTGCGTGCGCTTGTCGTCAGCGCGCACCGTGCGCGCCTTGACCTGGATGCGGCGGTCGTCAGCGGCGACGAGGTCGTAGCTCTTCTCGGAGTTCGGCGCGAGCGATCCGCCGTAGGCGCGCACGGCGAGGCTCTCCGCGAGGTCGCCGAGCGGCGAGTTGCGCGTCCGGACGAGCGAGCGGCGCATGAGCTCGTCGAGGATCGCGACGTAGCTCGCGAGCAGCTCGCGCACCGACAGCGTTGCAGGATCGAACGGCGGCCGCGGCACGGGTGCTGGTGCAGTCATGGCCGCAGCCTACGAGCGGTTCGGGTCTCGAGGACAGGCTCGTCACAACGTGACGACGAGCGCCGCGATCACCAGCCCGACGCCGACGGCGGCAGTGATGCCTCCTCCGATGAGCGTCACGATCCGTTCCTTCTTCGACGTCGGCATCATGCGACCACCCTGTCCCTGATCGCGACAGCGGGGTCGCAGAAACGAAGAACCCCCGCAGCCGAAGCTGCGGGGGTTCTTCTCGGTGTCCAGGTCGACGTCAGTTCTTCGAGAGGCGCACGGTCGTCGTCGTTCCGGCCATCGACACCGGGAAGCTGATCTCGTCCTTGTCGAACGTGAAGTCCTTTGTGTCGTCGGTCGACGCCAGGAGCGCGGAGTCGGTCGCCTCCTTGTCGCGCGTCGACGTCCATGTGTAGGGCGTCGCGCCATCCGTCGGCGGCGTGAACGTGCCGACCCAGAACAGCGAGGTCGTGTCGCCGTTGTCGGTGACGAAGTTGATGGTGATCGTGTCAGCGGTGATCGTCGCGCTGGTCCAGCCGTCGTCGCTGGAGGCGTTGTTCTGCTTCCAGTCACCGGTGAGGTCCGGCGCCTTGGCGGCGGCCTGCGTCGGCGCAGCTTCGGTCTTCGCGCTCGTCGGCTTCGAGGAGTCGTCCGCGGCCGTCGAGGTGTTGGAGGCGCTGCAGCCGGTGAGCGCGAGCACTGCGGCGAGGGCGACTGGGGCAATCAGGTTCTTCATAGTGTCCTCATAGTGGCAGGTCAAAGGAGCGGGAGCTGTTCGCGGCGACGGTCGCCACACGCAGGGAGCGTGTCAGGCGATCGTGCTCTGGCTGCCGAGCGAATACATACCCGCGAGGTCGCGGAGCTTGTACAGGACGACGCCGACGTGCGGCTACTCGACCTAGAGCTCGTCCTTCGCGGCGTGCTGCTCGGTGAGCGCGTGAACACGGCCGGTGGCCGAGGAGGTCGTGCTCCTCTCGGAGATGGACCGCGGAGCCGACGGGCGGCACGGTCGTGAAGTGTCCGGAGCGGGTGAGCGCGTCGTCATTGCGCTCAGTCTCGCGGCATCGGTGGCGCTGTTTGCCGTGTTCCTGTACGGCGCGGGCCGGCCTCGTCGCGAGCATCAACGGCGTCGGGCAGCCGAGCGCGACTTCGTCCCTACCCGCATGCCCAGAGAATCAACGCACAGGAGGCCGCGGCCGCGAAGGCCGCTGTGGCGGCAGACGACGTTGCGATTCCGGGCCCCATAGTCAGCGGCGAGCTCTGCATGCCGCAGGGGACGTTCCAGAGGACCAGCGCCGGGAAGTCCGACGTCGAGCCGAAGGTGCTCGCGTCGATGCAGGCTTTGGCCGCGGTCGAGAGCCCGAACCAGGCGGTCTACCAGAAGGCAGCTGCGCTTGCACAGGATCCCGCGAGCGTGCCGTCCATCGTGAAGGCGCAGGCGATCGTCGCCGACTTCGCCAAGGCGGTGCGGGTGGACACGACGACCTGCCCGCGACGTGCAGGCCGATGGGGGCGTGATCCATCCCGCCTTCGTCATCACGTTCGACGGGCGCGGCTGTGGGAGAGGATCGCACTGATCGGCCCGAACGCGACGAGTTACCGTGGCGCCCGCGGGTGCGCGTCGCACGACGGGTGGGCAACGAACCACGAGGTCGACTGGTGTCCGTCCTGCGGCGAGGCGCAGCGGGCCCTCGACGGCTCAGTTAGTCGGCCGCCGGAGCGACTTCGGGGTCGGAGGCCGCCCACGCCGCCTCTGCCACGCCGATCGACTTCTGGAACGACGGGATCCACTTGGTGACAGCGGGAAGGTCCGTTCGGGCTACCTGGATGGTGAAGCCGGCCACCTGGCGCTTTCGGACGATCTGCGTCTCGACCGCGACCGTGTATGGGATCTCGAGCGCCTCGAGGTGCGTGCCGAGCTCGCCTGCGTCCTGCATCCACCCGCCGGCGTCGCGGCTGCGCCACATGCACAGTCCGCGCTGCTCATCGAGCCAGACGTAGCTGCCGGCGCGGAAGAGGCCGATGAGGGTGCGCTGCACAGCTCGTTGCTCGGGTGGCATGGGCATGCCTCGATCGTAGGGGTGATGGCGCTTCAGCCCGCGTCGTGCCAGTGCAGCCCAAGTGTCGCGAACGCTTGCTGAAGGGCTTCGTTGTCCGGGGTGATGGTGCCCTGTGTGTCCGGTGCGATGTGTGTCGGGCGGTCGTTGTCGCCGTCTGCGAAGCGCTCGAAGATCGCCCACATGCCCAGTTCGTCGCCATGACGAGAGCGGAACTCGACGCCGTCACACAAGGCTGCTCCGTCGTCGCGCAACTCGTAGATGCCGCGCGCGATCGTTCGGGTCATGTCACGTCGGTTCGGGTCTTTGAGCAGGTCGGTGCCGATGTCGGCAGCCGCGATGCCGAAAGCGGCGAACACACCGCTCGCGGCAAGGTAGGCGACCGAGTCCGAGTGCGTGATGAAGCAGTACGAGCCGGTCTGCGTTCCACGGGCCCAGACGCGGTCCTCAAGCCACTCGCACCCGACGGCGCCGGCTTCGGCGGTCGGGTAGAGGGGTGCGCTGTCGTCGTCGTCGACGATCGCGTCGAGCTCCCGGAGGAGCTGCACGTCGGGACGAAGGCGGGCGAGGACCTCGAGGAAGCAGCCGACGAGGGTCTCGGCCGTGTAGATCGTCCGGAACTTCCCGAGCTGGTCGTCCCAGCGGCCATCGAAGAGGCCGTTGTCACCGGCATACTCCCACGGTGTCCAGGCCCATGGGTCAGGGGCGTGCCCGATCCGCCAGACGACGCCGGGGTCGGTGGTGAGACGGATGCCGGTCGGGCTCATCCGACGAAGGCGAAGGACGCCGCAGCCGAGAGCAGCTGACCACCAACGTCGGCAGGCTCCTGTTCGCGGAGGAGCCGCGCGGGCGCCGTGTAGTCGAGGGCCGGGTTCATGCCCTGGAACCAGGACTGCGTGGTCGCGGCAGAGTACCGCTCACGGAGCACGCCGGCGATCTGGTACGCCGTGCGCAGCCGCAGTTCGTCGAGCTGGCCGGGCGAGCTCGTGCCCGAAGCCCAGCCGGCCACGGGGCGGGTCGAACCGACGTTGCCGAGGTATGCGACGAGCTTCACGCCGAGCGTCTCGCGCAGGCGGGTGACGATCTCCGGGAACGGCAACCCGACCGACTCTTCATAGGCGCGCAGGCCTGGCCGCTGCGCGGACGTGGCGGTTCTCATCGTGGACATACCTCATCGTAGACACAAGCACTCAAAAACACGAGCACACTAGCAGGCATAATCGCACCCGAAATCGGCGAGGTCATCGCTCAGCGGGTGGCGCGGATGACGCTTCCATCGGGGGTGACCTTCGCTGGTGCGTACGCCTCCTGCCGGGCTGGTGCATCCAGGTGCTGTCCGGGCGTGAACTCTGAAGGCCACCAGTTCGGGATCCACGAAGGGCAAGGCGCCGGGCCATCTTCGTCCCGAAGCCAGACACCACTGCCGAGCGCTGTGTACTTGGTCTCGCCCTGCTCCCGGATCCACCCTGGCACCTGGTACACGCGCTCGACCGTGCCCTGAACGGCGACGACGAGCGGGTGCTTCTGCGCGCGGACCTCGGCGCCGACGGCCCAGTAGCGGCGGTCGGCCTGCTCTTGCTCCTGGGCCGACGTTTCGCCGTACAGGCGGCCGTCCGACTGCTTCCACTCGCGGTCGCGGCGGCAGATGGTCGGCACCCACCGCGCCAGGGGGCGCTCGTAGGGCGGGAGGAGTGGCCCCGACTGCCCGAACCTGGTCGGCGCCCTGAAAACTGTGGTGGAAAACTTCACCTGCGCGACGCGGGCTCTCGAGTGAGCACCTCGTGTTACTCGACGGGGTGAGCACCTCCGGCGGGTGACGGGTCCCGTCACGCAGCCCGTACCCGTGCCGTTGACGGGAGTGCGAGACGCCCGTCGACGACCCGTGTGTCTGCCTGCTTCAGCCGGGTCAGGATGGGCAGGATCTCGACGTGCAGGATCCCTGGCAGGGCACCGGCCTCGTCGGTGACGTAGCGGAACAGCTCCTGGGAGCCACGGAACGTCACCGCGGCCGCGATGTTCGCGAACCCAGTGATCGCCGCGACCCAGCTCGTCTGGGGATGCCGGGACAGCGCGTCGCCGACATCCTGGATGCGGTTCGGAGCGACCTGGACGAGCAGGGTCGGGCGGTAGCAGCTCGATGCCAGGTTTCCGAACGGGAAGAGCACCGCGCCCCAGACGACGAGCGTGGGGATCCCGGCGTCCTTCGCCTTCCGCGCGCAGTCCCAGGTGCCGCGGGAGGTGTCGATCCTCCCCCGGTGCGAGGTGCAGGCCGTTGGCGGGGAACGCGAGGCGACACGCCCGAGAGGAGAATTTTGCGGAAATCTAATTCCACTCGGGAACGAGCAGAATCGACCACCCTCGGATTCCGCGGTCACAGGCAGGCAGTCGCCTTTATCTAGCCTCCCAGGTATGAACACCCCAGATGACCCTCATGATTCCCCCACCCTACGGCACGGGAGCACCCTTGCCACGACCGCGGCGGAAGGCGAGCTACTACTTGCGCTTCGGACTCTCGGCGCCGAGGGCGACCATCTCGTTCGCGGCCTCACGACACTGATCATGAGCATGCCGCCCATTCCGCCGCGAACCGTTCAAGCTCAGCACGGCAGGGCACTCATCGAAGCTGGCGTGATGACCGCTGAGGCAGTCGCCTCGGTCGACGATGAGCTAGCTCAGGGTGCTTTGCAGCTCGCGGAGATCGGCGGCTGGCTCGCGAGCGCCTGGGAAACGGTGTCACTCGACGCGGCGTGCGCATTCCTGCATCGGACATCCGAGGACATCGTCGAAGCGGCGGAACGAGGCGAGCTTCTCATCGTCGACATCGGAGGCGAGCGTCGGGTTCCGGCCTGGCAGTTCACGACGCGCCCAGTCGGCCACCTCTTGCCGCACCTCGACGAACTGCTGCCGGCGCTATCCGCACGTTGGGACCCGCTCGCGATCGGGCGGTTCTTCTCGACAAGACAGGAGGACTTGTTCGATGAGGGCATGAAGACACCCGCGGCGTGGCTCGAGGACGGCGGCGACGTTCAAGATCTTCTCGAGATCGTCGAGGGAGGACAGTACCGATGACCGAGCGACCTGCCCTCTGGTTCATGGACGACGACGGCGAGCTTCACCGCTACAGGCGCGACAAGGCTCTCTCGGAGGAAGACCTGCGCCTCTTCATCGAGGCCCATCCTGAGGCCCTTGGCGACGTTATCATTCTCGGCCGGGACGTCAAGACCTACGGCCACGGGGACGTAGACCTCGTTGCGATCGACTCCGAAGGCCAGCTCTGGGTGATCGAGCTCAAGCTCGGACCAGCAACCCGAGAGATCACCAAGCAGACCTTCGGCTACGCGTCGTGGGGAGAATCAGCGACCCTCCGCGAACTCTCCGAACTCTATGCGGCGTATTCGAGCGGCGGCTCGCTCTCGGAGGAGTTCGAGCGCCGGTTCGGTAAGCGCCTTCCCGGACGTGCCGAGCGGGGCTTGGTCGTGGCGACGGTCGCGTTCAAGACCGATGAGCACGCCCACTGTCAGCTGGAATGGCTCGAGCGGCAAGGCGGCCCAGTCCGCGCCTACGAGTACGCGTTTCTTTACGCGGAGGGGATCGAGGGCTTCGAGATGCGACGTGTCTGCTTGCACGGTCATGGCAGGTGACCGCAACGCCGTCCAGCGTGAAGGCGTCGGCACCCCGATCCTTAATCAGACCGCACCGGCTCGAGCGATCTGGACGGATGCTAGCCACTGGCGCGGCAGCCACGGTCAGTCTGCCCGACTGGCCGCGGGAAGAAGAACCAGCAAGGCAATCTATGCGGCGAGCTATGCCAGGGCTGATGTGGCCCACGAGCGAAAGGCGGCCCCACCATCGCGCAGAAAGTCACCACGCACCTCGTCGACGACCTCACCGGCGACATCATCGAAGACGGCAAAGGCCGCACGGTCACGTTCGGCTTCGACGGCAGCAACTACGAAATCGACCTCACCGACGACAACGCAGACGCGCTGCGCGAAGCGTTCTCCGACTACGTTGCCGCCGCTCGCAAGGTGAGCGGCCGGTCCGGCCGGACCACCGGCGGCAGCGCGCCCAAGCGCGGGAACTCGGACGAGCTCGCGAAAGTCCGCGAGTGGGCGAACGCGAACGGCCACGAGGTCTCCTCCCGCGGCCGCATCAGCCAGGCCGTCCGCGACGCGTACGACGCCGCACTGACGCCACTCCCCCAGTAGAACAGCCGGCCACCCCGCGGGGTGGGCGCTGTTCTTGTCTGCGCCGATATGGCGGTCTTATGTCAGCGAAGAACCAAGCGCTCGACGGCTCACCAGCTCCTCCACGAGCACCCACGCGGAGTGGACACCGACCGCCGTCCACGGATCTCCCGAAGTTATCCCGCCGCGACCATTAGGCAGGACCGGTTGCACTCAAACCATCGGAGATTCTCTTCGTCTCGTCTGCAAACCAAGACATTTTGCGGGCCCCGGTGCGCCAATCATTCAATCCGGTCATGACAGCAGCCGTAACAGTCGCAAGTTCTTGATCGCGCCTGCCGACCTCCATGCTGACTGTTCTCGCGATTGTTTCTGTGAGTACAGCCCATGCCCAATCCGCGACCGGACGCTCCTTCGCCTCAAGCAGCCAGGCAAAGCGCCAGGAATTTGCTAGCATTTTACCCATGTGATCCGCGTCAATCGAAACGCCTCCACGGAAAGCTTGGCGAGCATTCTCCAGCGTCTCCATTAAATGCTCCACGGCATCAATCCGGCGAGATACGCGGTCTGCTTTGCGCTGGGCGCGCTGCTGAAGCCAGAAAAGCACAAGCACACCAGCGATCGAAAACGCGCCGCCTACCACACTAGGGGTGACCGCATTGACAAACTTAGCTAGGTCTTCTGGATTGCCCCAATTCATGATTAGAGCATACGCGGGCCAATCAGTTTTCGCTTGCAGGCGATCCACACAACGCGATAACAACCGTTTGACGCCAGGCTGGGCGATGACGCCGTCTTGCGTGATACTTCGAGATCACCTGAGTCCAGCGCGAACGACCACCCCTGATTTTGCCTACCACTCCCGCTGGCGCTGATACAGGGCTCTTATGTCAGCGCGCCGTTCTCACGCGCCGCACGTAAGCGATATCCCAAACGAGCGCGATGCTTTCCCTCAGCCTCGGCTACGCCGTGGGTTCATCGCCGAATGCAAGATCGGCAGATTGAACCATTCGGATGAGATAGGAGGTTGCGATGCCGTGCCATCGATATCTACGTTGCACAACAGCGTCGAGCCATAGAAATAGCGCATAAAGTGCATCGTCCCCGATTCTCACCCAGCCAGCCCCAACTGAACCATCCGGCCAAAGAAAGGAGAGGGAGCCCCGTCCATCTGCAAGATTGACGTACGCACCATGACCTAATACAAACAAAGCATCCAGCGGAGCTAGCGTATCGCGGCGGACGGCGCTAATATCGACAGGAGCGACTTCATTGAGCAAGGCAAGCACCCGATCTTGCGCGAGGGAGGTCTCGAAGGCCACCGCGAAGAAAGGGAATGAGTCAATAAATCGAACACCATCTGACTGCGTGATTGACATCAGCTCGTTTTTTTGGGGCGGATCGGGGGTCAAACTACGCACGCTTTGACCCTTCTTCACAATGTCCTGAAGGGTTTGTTTGGTTAAAGTAGTTTTTACCTCTGCCATACCCGATGTACCCTCGGCGAGATAATATCCCGCATCGTGCGAACCGTGATTCAAGGGCTGGTCATCATTAGTCAGTATGATGTCAAGCTGATTCGTCTCGGCACCCCAGCGGTCAAAGACTTGCCCCGCGCCCACCCCGAATCGGCGGGGCATGTGCTTAACCAAAAAGCTACGCACCGCGTGTTCGGCCGATTCCCCTTTGCTTAAATTGTGGGAAAATCCCGCTCGAAATTGATTGAGCTGCGCAAGGAGTTTTTGCTCCTCGGCGGCAAATATCGCGTGCATCTTGTTCCGAACAGGATCTTCAGACGCTCCTACCTTATGCATGCCTGCACCTCAGCCCTATTTTGGTGGGGGTATCAAAGCTTAAATTGGGATGGTTGCCGGTCAGGCGTGATTTTCCGGCTCCGCCTCGACCTACCTAGCGCATCACACGCCGCTGGAGGTGATGACTCCTCGGCGCTGCCACTCCACCACTGTGATTGCTAGGTGCACAACGGCGGCCGCTTCCCGCTCTGCCGGCGTTCGGTGCTCATTTCCGCCATGGCGGTCTGGATTAGGCCACGCAAAACGAAGCACCTTGGCCAAATCTGGTGTTGCACCGAGATCGAAACGTACGCCCTCCGGCTCTTTCTGCAGTTCCGTGATGACGGTTCCAAGCGTTGCACGTTTGTTTCTCGGAGCCACCAGAGGTACAAGGGCGGTTTCCATAGCCTTGATTGCATGATCCCAGGCATCCGAAGGATTCGGCGTCAGCCCGTAGAGCTGCGTCCAGGCCTCCTGCAGATCGAGCGCAGCTTCATCGTTTGCTTGAACAACCTCGTGATACGCATTATGAAGCTCTTCGGTGACGCGACGCTCCAAAGCGCCGTTGTTATCCGCAACGGTCCAGATGGAAAATGCCTGCTGAAGCAAAGCGCGCAGGTCAGAAGCGGTCGCCGCGTGCAAGTTCCCGAGATGGAGAACTGCGTCGAGCACGTCCAGCATGAGATCGTCGTCGCGTTCGACCTGGTTGAGGAGCTGGCGTACCGGCGGATTTTGATAGTTACGCGGATTCACCGCAGTGTCGACAGCAAGAGCCACATCGAGGACCAGTTTCTCTCTCGTCCCCCCACGCGAGTCACGGTATCCGAACGCCCCCTCGAGCCAGTGCACCAACGCGACGGTTGCGGGAGGGCTGAAACTAGCGGTCAGCGCGATTGGAGCCTTCCGCCCGTCCCGCACTGAAAGTCGCTGCCAATCAGTCAACGTAATTCCTCGTCTCCGCTGATGCTTCCAGTGACCGCGTCTGGGTGTGACACTCAACCTCAGTGAATCCTACGGCTCGTCCTTGATCAGCACCCAAGGTGCCAACCGGCACCCGTCGCTCTGAGGTATACCCCACTGCTACGCCTCCTCCGAGACCTGGTTGGTGTTGCATTGGGGTGGGAATGCGCGTCAGTGCCACGCTTCCGTGCAAGGTCTAGAGACGCCGCAACACCGGACGCCATCGGTGTGAGCGACGGTGCCGACTGATAGTGAGCAAACGCCACGGATTCGCAAACGCTTGCGGGGGTTGCTACGAAGAAGGACCGAGGGCGCCTGCGCTGGTTCGGGTCCGGGCAGGCGCCCTCGCGCTACGACGCCGTCGGGTACGACGTGCGATCACGACGAGGCCAGCCCGGTAACGAGGGGACGAGCGACCGCGGCTAGGGTCCGCGGCGTAGCAAAACGACGATACTTCGACATGGAAGAAACGGGAACACTGGGTCGCGAAACGCGGTGCGCAGCGTTCCGGCGCACGCTTCCTCCGCCCCGATCCGGGTGGCTACTCGGCGCCGCCGCGCTGGACTGCTCGGTACACGGTTGAGCGCGCCACCCCGAACAGCTCCGCGATCTCGCTCGTCGTGTGCCCTCCAGCGCGGTACAACGACACCAGGTGCTTCTCCTGCGAGACGGTGAGCTTTGGCTTCCGGCCTCGAAGCTTGCCGGCTGCTTTCGCGATCGCCATACCCTCACGTGTCCGAGCACGGATGAGGTCAGCTTCGAACTCGGCGACCATCCCCAGCACGTTGAACAGCAGCCGGCCTACCGGGTCGGTCGGGTTGTAGACCGCTCCCCCGAGGTTCAACGCGACGCCCTTCTTCGTGAGCTCGTCAGCGATGTCCGTCGCATCGCGCAGCGATCGGGCAAGCCGGTCGAGCTTGGTCACGACCAATGTGTCCCCCGCGCGGCACGCCGCCAGCGCTTCCCGGAGCCCGGGGCGCGCTCGAGTCGTGCCCGACAATCCGTGATCGACGTGCACGTCCTCGTCAGACACGCCCAGGGTGCGGAGGCCGTCTCGCTGCGCTGCGAGATCTTGGCCGGAAGTCGAAACGCGGGCATAGCCGATGAGCACCGGGCCACTGTAGCGTTTAGACCCCCGTCACCGGGCATTTTTGCGGGACAGGCATACGGGAATCACCGGACCAGTAGTTCACTGGTACTGCTCGCCACGGCAAGGACCGCCAGCGGTGTCCCGATGAACGACCGGCTACCGGGACACCATGGTTTGAGCGGTCGTGCGCTCGCAGGGCGCGAAGTTCGAGGACAGAAAGGCATCGGATGGCTAAGTTCTTCAACTCACCCCTCCGGTCGCAGAGATGGGGCTCGGGGCGGTTTTCGTCATCATGGGCGTCGTCGTCGGACCGGTGGTCGCGGCTCCGGAAGATCGCGTGAATCAAGGACCTCTGAACATGATTCCGACGCCGGTGCTGGTCGGTGTGCTCGTCGTATGTGGGGCCGTCGTGTTCGCGCAAGGGCTCGGCACTTGGATCAAGCGGAAGCGCGGGAGGTAGGGGCCGGTCGAGGATCGGCTATTGGAACACGCTGCGCCTGCGTCCCGTCGTCCAGTCGCTGTGTCTCGGGATGTGACTGGAGCAATCCGGTGGGGCGAGCGTTTCGGGTCCGCGCACCCCACCGGATCAGAAGGCTTGAGCCCCTGACCTCACCGGCTCAGTAAGCCAGTGATGTCAGGGCTCACGATACGGAGGACCACCTCGCTGGCGGAAGGGAATCACGCCCGATTGCGCGAAGCCGCACGACCGCACTGCTCCTCACGGCCGCCCTGCCATCCGATCTCCTTGCAGGGCGAGGCTGCGCAAGCCCTGGCCACGGCTACCCGTGCTCTGCCAGAAGACGCCCTCGCCCCGGCCATGAGCGCTGATTGGCGCCCTGCACGACATCACCTTCTCGCGCAACCCCTAACGCTCGTCGGCGATGTGGTGGACGATGGGCGCCAGCGGACCTTCCGCCGAAGCAGCGACCCGACTGGAGATGCTGCATGAACTGGCAAGAAGTCCTCAACAGCGGCAGAGCCGAGGCCGAAGCCCATCGCCAGCAAGCTGTCCTGGAACGAGCCAGCGCCGCTGGCTACACGCGGAAGGCGAAGACGGCAGCCGACACGGACAGCGGTCTGCTGTGGCTCATGCGCGCCATGCAGCAGCGCTCCGCAGCAGTCAGCAGCGACGCAGCATCGGAGATCAGCGACAGGATCGCTGACCACGCCGAACGCGTACTCCACCCCACCCCATAACTCCACCTCCTCCCCAGCAGTTGCCTGGTCGCCTGCGCGAAGATGAGGGTGTGCGCTGGAGAACCGGATACGAACCCGACGGTGACAACGATCCCGAAGAGGCCATCGTCGAAGCGTCCACATCGGCAGATGCGCTCCATCGGCTCCGTGAAGTCGTTGGCACCGACACTGATGTCATCTACGTCATCCCGGGTCCAGCCGACGCGGAAACGACCGGTGCCACCTACGAGGACTTCCTGACCGACACCACCGACCCAACGGCCTGACCGCAGCCCCGGACGGCGCGCACGCCGCTCGATACCCTCGACTGTGAGCGTGCGAGCACACGCCACGGAACGGATGGCAGGAGCAGGACGATGGACACCTACGAAGGTGCGCCCGATGTCGAGCCAGCACACATCGACACCGTCGCGCGAGCGCGGAAGCAGTGGAAAACCACCGGCGCGACCCAACGAGACTCCGACGGTGGCGACTTCCTCCGCGAGGACAGCCCCGAAGCAATCCGAGAACGACCGTGAGCTGACTTCCAGTCGAACGGGCACGTGCCCCGGTATGGGGTATCGGTCCCCGTTGTCCTCCCAATGCGGACAAGTAAATTTGCCGTCAGCGAGCCGCATCCGATCGCGTTTCCCTGAATCAGGATGGCACAGGGCATCGACGCTCCGACCTTGGAGCGTCCCCCCTGCGTTCCCGTCGGAGCGCGATCGCTCGAGTTGACGGCGCCCGGCGCCTGTCAAGGACCCTTGGGTTCAGCTGGTCGTTGCAACACCACCGTGATTTGGAGTGTTGCAGATGGGATCGAGGCTGGAACAGCGTGCCCGAGAGGCGCGATTCTGGGAGCTACTCGGACAGGGCATGAGCAGGCCAACTGCTTGCGATGCTGTCGGCGTGCATCCACGTCAGGGCTACCGATGGTTCAAAGCCGCTCGCGGGAAGAACCCGTTCGAGCGCGCACCCCGTTCTGGCCGGTTCTTGAGCGAGGAGGAACGGCTCCGGATCGCTGACCTCCGTCTGACCGGTGCCGGGGTTCGCCGGATTGCAGCGGAGCTCGGGCGGGCTCCTTCGACGATCAGTCGAGAGCTGGCCCGGAACAGCTCCCGCAATGGCGATTACCGGCCATACGCGGCCGAGAAGCGGTGCCGCGTCCGAGCGCGCCGGCCTAAGCCGCGGAAGCTGGACCGGGTCGAGCTCGCCCTGCAGGTCGAGTTGCGGTTGGTGCGGAACTGGTCCCCAGAGCAGATCCGTGATGACCTGATTCGGTCCTTCCCGAACCGGCCGGAGATGCACGTGTCGCACGAGACGATCTACCAGTCCCTGTTCGTCCAGGGCCGCGGCCACTTGCGCGCTGACCTCCACAAACACCTCCGCACCGGCCGCGCGATCCGCCGCCATCGGGGCGAGCCCAGGCGGGCGTCGTGGTCGAAGATCCGCGACATGGTCCTGATCAGTGAACGCCCCGCCGAAGCCAATGACCGGGCCGTTCCCGGTCACTGGGAAGGGGATCTGATCGTCGGCACGAACGCGCGCAGTGCCATCGGCACCCTCGTCGAGCGGACCACCCGGTACGTGATGCTGCTGCACCTGCCTGATGGGCACAGCGCCGACGCCGTCCGCGACGCGATGATCCCCACCATTCAAACCCTCCCCGAGCATCTGCGTCGGTCGTTGACGTGGGATCAGGGCACGGAGCTTGCCCGGCACAAGGACATCACTCTCGCCACGGACCTCGCGATCTACTTCTGCGACCCCCACAAGCCGTGGCAGCGCGGCTCGAACGAGAACACCAACGGCCTGCTCCGGCAGTACTTCCCGAAATCCACCGACCTCACCATCCACAGCCCGGAACGACTCCTCGAAGTCGCTACGGAACTCAACGGCAGACCCCGCAAAACGCTCGGCCACCGCACCCCAGCAGAAGCATTCGAGCAGCTACTCTCGGACCCGAAACAACGACCCGTTGCAACGACCCCTTGAAACCGCCACCGGCTATCGGACGGTGTCACGGTCAGTTCGATCGTCTCGGCTACCGCGTCGAACGGCGCTACCGCAGGGCTCTCGTCGGCACCGAGTGACCAGCGTCTGGTGCGGGCGGCGCTTCCAACAGCATCTTCGACCACGGCGCCTGACAAGGGCACACCGACTGCCCCTAAGAGTGCGAGTCCTGCCACGCCGGACGCAACGACAGCTGCTGTGATCGATGAAGAGGTACTGAGCATGTTCCAGTCGTTCTTCGCCGAGCGCGCTATCGCGTCCGCCGATGCCGAGAAGATCTGAATGCCGCGGCTGCGGTCGTTCGGCAGGCGCTTACGTGATGTCTTCCGCGGGCCGGTATTCGTATGACAGTGGGCATGCTGGCGGTTGGATCATGTTGCCTGTGGCGCTCCAGGCCCGGCCGTCGTGCACGAATCGGGCTGGTGGGTCACCGCGGATGATGACCTGGTGGGCGTGTTCGTGTTTGTCGACGAGTGCGAGCGTTCGGACGGTCCCGTTTGGGTCCAGCGTGAGGATTTCCCGGTTCTTCATGATGCTGCCAGCTTTCTGCTCGCCCGATCACCTCGCGCTGCTTACGGCAGACCGATTGATGTGCTCTGGGGGTGGTTTGGACGGTACTGCCAACCGGATGGGTGGCCGTGGACCTCACCCCGGCGGGGACGGAGCGGCCGACGTGTAGGAGGGACGCATGGTTGACGTTGTGGTGGTCGGGCAAGTAGCGCGGGATCTGGTGATCAGTACCGACGCGATCCCCGCCGCTGGCGGCAGCGCACCGGTGCACAAGCGCATCGAGCGGCTCGGCGGGAAAGGCGCCAACCAGGCACTCGGCCTCCACCAACTCGGGTTCAGTACCGCGGTGCTCAGCGTGGTCGGGACGGACCAGGCCGGCACCGACGTACTGAGGGAAGCCGAACGAGAAGGCATCGACGTTACCGGCGTATGCCGACGCGGCCGCACCGCGCTGCTCCTCGACATCGTCGATGCCGAGGAGCAGCGCCGCTTGTTCGAAGACGTCCCCAGTTCAGCGCTGCTGGATATCGACGATCTCCGCGCGGCTGAAGGATTCTTCCGCACGGCGCGGACCGTATGCCTGCAACTCCAGCAACCCGTCGACACGATCCTCGCTGCCGGTGAACTCGGGAAACGCCACGGTGCGCGCCTCGTACTGGATGGTGGAACCCGGGAAGGAGGGGACGCGCTGCTCGAGCTGGCGGATGTGGTCCGTGCCGATGCGACGGAAGCCGAACAGCTCACCGGAGTGCACATCGCTACCAAAGCGGACGCCTCCCACGCCGCCGACCAGATCCTCGGCGCGGGAGTTGAGGTGGTCGCGTTCGATGTTCCCGGGTATGGCAATCTCGTCGCGTGGCGCAACGGACGTCACTTCTACCCCTACGGCGACGTCCCCACGGTCGATCCCACCGGCGCCGGCGACGCGTTCCTCGCTGGCCTCGTCGCCGCCCTCCACCGAGGCCACACGCCCGCCGACGCCGGCACGCTCGCCACCAACGCAGCCGCCACCACCGTGACACACCTGGGCGGACGTCCCGACCTGAGTCGGCTCCGATGAAAGTCCCTCCACGTATACCGCACCAAGTGCTGGTTCCGTGCTGCCGCTGGAATTGGATGGCTGGGGTGGACGCCCGTCTGGTTGTGGACGCTGTCATGTTCGATGCGGACGGCGCGATCGTCGCCATTTGGGGACCCAACGGTGCGTTGGATAGGTCCACTGCGATCGCCTTGTTGCACATCGACGCAGTGCCGTTCTGCATCGGGAACGCCGCTCGAACCAGTGCGCACCTGCTACACCGAGCGGGTGGTCACCTGCACCGCTCCGGCCGATGCGCAACCCCTACCGCTGAGGGACAGCGCGGCGGACGGTGGAGTCGGTGCGGACGTTCCGCAAGCAGCGACCCAATCGGAGGTGCTGCATGAACTGGCAAGAAGTCCTCGACGTCGGCCGAGCCGACGCAGCCGAACGTCGGCGCCAAGCAACACTCGAACGAGCGAACGCCGCCCACTGCAAACGAAGCGAAAGCGGCAACTGACACCGATACCAGCATGGCGTGGCTGATGCGCGCGATGCAACAACGTTCCGCCGCAGTCAGCAGCGACGCAGCATCCGACATCAGCGACCAGATCGTCGACCATGCCGAACGCGTCCTCAGTCCATCAACATGAACAACCGTTTACTCGCCTGAGCGTCCCCTTGAAACCGCCATCAGCACACGCGGACTCGCATCGGGAAACTGCGTTGGGAGAGTTGCCCCACGGGTCAAGTACCGTGCAGGGGTGTCGAGTTCCGGCGTCGTAGAGCGGCGGGTTCGCGTGAGCGCTGCGCTCGTTGTGGCCGCGATGCTGGCCTGGCTGACCCCAGCTTCGGTGGTTGCTGTCCGTCTGGCGTGGACGGATCCTCCTTCTCGAGTGCCCGTGCATTGGACTGGAGCAGGCCCAGATAAATGGGCTTCGGCGGACGCGGCCTTCTGGTCGTCCATCGTGCCGGGCATCGTCGGAGCACTTGTCTGCAGTCTGCTGGTCGTCCCGTTGTCATCGGACACTTCGCGATGGGGCACAGCGATCACGTTCGGGGCGGTGAGCGCGGGAACAGGCATCATCGCGTTCTTCTGGATCGCGATGATGCTCGCCGCTGAAGGAGCGACGGCGCCGTTCCTGGTCCTCCTTGCCCCGTTCGGCCTGGGAGTGCTCGTGTTCGGCCTCTCCTTGCTTGTTCGGACAAAGACCGCCCGGTAGACGATCGGCATCTGAAGCGGGGCCACCGGGAGCGACGTCTGTGGCCCGGGCATGCTCGTTCGCCCGGATCACGATCCCCGATCGGGACGCCGCCAGCTAGCTGTGATGTCCAGGCAGGTTGTTGAGTCTGCTGATGGGTGGGGCTCCGATGGCGGAGTGAGTCCTGTGGTGATTGTAGAAGTGAAGCCAGCCGGGGAGCGCTTGGCGGCGTTCGGTCTCTGAGCCGTAGAACCGTGCGTATGCCCAGCCCTCGCCGAGGGTGCGGTGGAACCGCTCGATCTTCCCGTTCGTCTGTAGTCGGTAGGGGCGGGTTTTCTTCGGTGTGATCCCGAGCACCGAGCATGCGTCGGTCCAAGCGTGGGACTTGTAGGCGGAGCCGTTGTCGGAGAGCACCCGCTCGACCGTGACGCCCCGATCAGCGAACCAGGCAACGGCCCGCTGGAGGACACCGATCGCAGTGACGGCTCTCTCATCGGCATGGATCTCGGCATAGGCGACGCGAGAGCAGTCGTCGATCACGGTGTGAACGAACGCCGTGCCGATCTTCCAGTTGCCCTTGGCGGTCTTGCCTGTCCGAAGCGCTGTGGCGGCTTTGTGTTTGTCGCCTTGCTGCTTCCCAACGAACCGCCAGCCGCCGCCGTCAGGGATGTTCCCGAACTTCGTCACGTCAACGTGGATCATCGCGCCGGGAGTCGCGTGTTCGTAGCGGCGGATCGGTTCCCCGGTGATCCGGTCGATGTGGGAGAGCCGGTTGATGCGGCATCGCACCAGGACGGCATGCACCGTCGACGCCGGTAGCCCCAGCTCGCCGCCGATCTGCACCGGCCCGAGGCGGCGCCGCCACCGCGCTTTCACGATCCGTTTCACCAGTTCCGGCGGCGTCTTCGCAGGCATCCGGTGCGGACGGCTGGACCGATCTGCCATTCCCGGAGCACCATCAGTCCGATATCGGGCAGCCCACTTCCGGGCCGTGATCGGCGACACCATGAACAGCTTCGCTGCAGTCGTCGCGGGCCATCCGCCCTCGACGATCAGCCTGGCGAGACGAAGACGGGCGCGTGGGGTCAGCGCAACGTTAGCGTGGGACACGAAGGCCTCCTGGTCGGTGAAGCGGTCCTTAGACAGCTCCACTCCACCACCGGGAGGCCTTCTTCGATCAGCGCGTCAACGACCGCCCAACGACACAACGTCCCTGGACATCACACCTAGAGGGCGCGCGGCCGGAAGCCCAACGCCTACTGACTGCGAATCCCTTATCGAGGAGGTTCGTGCCGTTGCAACCTCACCGAGATCGATCGATCAATCCCATGAAGTATGCGGGCGCCGGTTTGCCGCGGGTGCCCGCAGCTGAACAGCTCCGCTACCGGCAGCACTGCGGCCGCTGCTGCTTCACCCCGCGTCGCTTAATGCTGCTGCAGCTACCGTGTGTCGTCGCCGTCCCGAATCTCTTCGTGATCTCGCCGGGTGCGTCGTGCAGCTAGTGGCAACCCGATCCAGAGCACGGCAGTGCCGACGAATACCACTGCGCCAGCGATCAGCCCGAGGGAGCGGCCGAGGACGACGTCGAACACGAACAGCACGGTCCCGGCGAACAGCAGGCCGCTGAACACCAGGCATGCCAACAGGACTCTGTTGGCGTACTTGACGAGGTCGTGTTTCTGCCGCTGTCCGAACAGCAGGCGGTGCATCGAAACTGCTCCAAGCGCGAGGACCGTGATCCCGGCAGCGAACACCACTAGCACCAGGTAGATCCCGATCTCGCCATCCCCGAGGGACGTGAACCGTTGCTGGAACGGCAGGGTCAGCAGGAAGCCGGCGAGGATCTGCGTGCCGGTCTGCACAATCCGCAGCTCCTGCTGAATGTCGCGCCAGTTCCGGTCGTACCGCTCCGCGCGCGTCTCGTTCCGACCCGCTTCGAGCCCCTGATCAGTCATTCCCACATGGTGCCCGCTGCCCGGGGCAGCCCTCTCGCAGCACGCCGACCGTTGGTGGGCGAGTTGTGATTCCGCGACTGCAGGGGCTCTACTGGTGACGGTCAACGTCGTGAATATTCCGGCGTGGCGGACAAGCGGGATGGGCTGGGAGGGCGCAGCGTCGCGCCCTCCCAGCCCATCTCACCTCGACCTCTCCGAACCGCAGTGACGAGCCACCCCCGGGAGCGCCGCTACTGAGGAGCGACCCGGGGAGTAGACCGGGGGTGATGAGGGTATGCAACCGAACGGTCAGAGGCACAGCTGGGGCGATGGCCGCATTGGTGGTGATTCTCGCGTTCTCGGGGTGCTCGTCCTCCACCGTGAAGGGTCAGCTCGAGGTGGCGGTGGGGCAGGTCGTTTCGGCGTCCCGGTCCGGGATGCTCGCTCTCGATCAGTACCGGGACGGGAAGACGCTCCCCTCAGCTACCGATACCGCGCTCGAGGACGCGCTGACGGATGTCGCGTCCGAGCAGGCGGAGACCGCAGCCCTGGACGTCTCCACGCCGGCGGAGCGGCGCCTGCAGCAGCACAGCACCCGCGTCACTGATGATGTCGCTGACGCGTTGAGCGGCGCACGGGCGGCACTGTCGAACGGTACTTCCGCCCGGATCGACGCCGCCCGGAAGCAGCTGCGGAAAGCAGACCGAGCTGCAGACGATTGGGCGACGCAGCTGGGGAAGGGTGCGCCGTGAAGAAGCTCCTCGGGCTTGCCCTCGGCATCCTGACCGCGATCGGCGGGTTCGTCGACATCGGCGACCTCGTCACCGGTGCCGTGGTGGGGTCCCGGTTCGGCACCGCCCTGGTGTGGGTCGTCATCGTCGGTGTTGTCGGCATCTGCCTGTTCGCGCAGATGTCCGGACGGGTAACCGCCGTGTCGGGACGGGCGACGTTCGAGATCATCCGGGAGCGTCTCGGACCGCGCGCGGGTTTGGCGAACCTCACGGCATCGTTCCTGATCAACCTGCTCACCCTCACTGCGGAGATCGGCGGTATCGCGTTGGCGTTGCAGCTGGCGTCCGGGATCAGCCCGATGCTCTGGATCCCCGTCGCCGCGGTCGCCGTGTGGATCGTGATCTGGCGGGTGAAGTTCAAGATCCTCGAGAACGTCACCGGCCTCATCGGGCTCGCGCTGATCGGGTTCGCCGTCGCCGCGTTCCTCCTCGGCCCGAACTGGGTGCAGCTCGGTGAGCAGGCGGTGTCGCTGTTCACATCGGGACCGCCGCCGAGTGAGAGCGCGGCGACGTACTGGTACTACGCGATCGCCTTGTTCGGTGCGGCGATGACCCCGTACGAGGTGTTCTTCTTCTCCTCCGGAGCAGTGGAGGAGAAGTGGGGCCCGAAGGACATCAGCCAATCCCGGTTGAACGTGATGGTCGGGTTCCCCCTCGGCGGGCTGCTGTCGATCGCGATCACGGTGTGCGCCGCCGTGGTGTTGCTGCCGCAGAGCATCGAAGTCGCACACCTGTCGCAAGTGGTGCTCCCCGTCGCGCAGGCCGGCGGCCCGGTCCTGTTGATCATCGTGATCCTCGGGATCTTCGCTGCCACGTTCGGCGCTGCGCTGGAGACGACCTTGTCCGCCGGGTACACGATCGCGCAGTTCCGGGGCTGGTCCTGGGGGAAGTTCCGGGCGCCGGCGAAAGCGGCGAAGTTCCATGTGCTGATGATCGTGTGCCTGCTGGTCGGCGTCGGAGTCCTGTTCACCGGAGTCGACCCGGTCGCGGTCACGGAGTTCTCGGTCGTGTTCTCCGCGGTCGCGTTGCCGCTGACGTACCTGCCGATCCTGATCGTCGCGAACGACCCGCAGTACATGGGGAAGTACGTCAACGGCAAACTCACCAACGCGCTGGGATTGGTCTACCTCGGGATCATCATGGTCGCCGCGGTCGCCGCGATCCCGCTGATGATCATCACGAGAGCAGGAGCATGAGACAACGACGCAAACCCGATGACCTGCCGGTGGATCACAGTGCCGCAGGCCGAGTGCTCGACGCGCAGCTGCACCTGCTGGACCGGCAGGTGCAGGACCCCACCGGGGAACCCGTGATGACGGTCGACGACATCGAACTCGACGCCGACGACCTCCGCGACGTGATCGGTGGTGAGGCGCAACCGCGAGTGGTGGCGTTGCTGACCGGCCCCGTCCTCGGCACCCGGATCTTCGGCGGACGTCCGCCACGCTCCCGGTTCGAGAGCGTGCCCTGGCACGACATCACCGACATCGGGATCACAGTCACCACCAGCCGACAGGCTGAGGAGTACGACCTGACCTGGCACGAACGATGGTTCCGACAACACGTCGTCGGTCGGATTCCCGGGGGACGTCATGCTCCTCAGTGACCTCCTCAACCGAACCGTCACCGACGCGGACGGGGCCCGCCTCGGCCGTGTCCTGGATGTCCGGTTCGTGCTCGACGGCCCCGTGGACGGGCAGCTCGCGGCCCCGCAGTTCCACGGGATCCTCGTCTCCCCACGCCGAGCATCAGCGTTCCTTGGATACGAGCGCAGCGACATGCGCGCACCATGGCTCGTCGCCCACTACCTCCACTGGCGCAACCGCGACACCTTCCTAGTGCTCCGGAACGACATCGCCCGGGTCAACACCGACGGGGTCACCTTGCAACCCAACGCGCAGCACTGGTCGCCACAACTCACGACCTGAACAGCCAGAACCACACCGAGGCTGCGTTCCCCAGCGGCAGGACATGCAGTCTTCGAACGAGAAAGGAAAACGTCATGGCGAATGAATCGACCAACGACACTCCGAACACTCCCGACATCAGCGAGACCGAGCTGCGGGCGACCCATGTCGACAAGCTCCGCGAACGAGCGAAGGATGACAGCGTCGGTGCGACGAGCGGGATGAAGAAGGACGAACTCGTCGACGCGATTGTCGATGCCGAAACCAGCGGCGGTAGTGCCGGTAACGGCGACCGAGGCGAGGCTGGTGAGTCCGTCGGCGCTGGTCCGGACGGCGGCGAGGTCCGCCATGGGTCCGAGGAATCGAAGTCGCTCAAGTACTCGCAAGAAGTCACCTCTCCGGATGAGGATCCCGAGCGGGAGGGCCGGAGCCTGGTCACCACGAGCCATGAGGTCATCAAGCAGTGGGCAGAAGCCCGCGGTGGCCGACCCGCGACCGTCGACGGCACCGAGCACGGCGACCACCTCGGGGTGCTCCGGTTCGACTTCGGTGAGCCCACCGACCGGCTGCGCGAGGTCACTTGGGATGACTGGTTCGCGACGTTCGATGACCGCCGGTTGAACTTCATCTACCAGGAACAACGCTCCGACGGTACGCAGTCGAACTTCTTCCGGTTCGACAACCCCGAACGCGAAGACGCCTAACGGACCGACCCGGATTCGCTCCTGGCACCGGCTGCGCTTCCGACGACCTGGACTGTAGCCAAGACGGGGGCGCGTAGCCAGGGAGATACGGAGATCAACCACGAACAGGAGAAGACGATGACCACTGTACGGGAACTCATGACCGAAAGCGTCGAGTGCATCGGCGAGAACGACCCGCTCACGCAGGCAGCGAAGCTCATGGCGGACCTCGACGTGGGAGCGCTGCCGATCTGTGGCGACGACGACCGGCTCAAGGGGATGCTCACCGACCGGGACATCGTCGTCAAGTGCCTCGCCTACGGCGGCGATCCCGCAACGAAAACGGCGAAGGACCTCGGCTTCACCGAAGTCGTCACCATAGGCGCTGATGACGATATTCAGGAAGCGCTCCGCATGATGCAAGAGCACCAGGTGCGCCGCCTGCCCGTGATCGACGGACACCGCCTCGCCGGCATGATCAGCCAGGCCGACATCGCCACCCAGCTGCCAAACGAAGCCACCGGGGAGACCGTCGAGAACATCTCCGAGCAGTGACCGGGACCCGATGAATCGAACGGCATAAACGCTGCGGATCGGCACTCATAGATCCACGCTGCGGCAGCCGTGATCGTCCTCCGTGCTCGAGATAGGCGCGGTATCTGCATCGCGCACGGCGCGGCACGCGCTACGGCTTCGAGTGATGCGTCCTGACCGGTGGGCGATCCTCCATCGCCGCAGTCGCAGGCAGGCGCAGGCCCTTGCCTTCGAGAGTCCGCATGCGCTTCACCCGCAGCACGAGATCGCGTGGAACGGAGAAACTCATGGCCACCGACAAGAACTGGAAGCTTTCGTGAACGCCAGGGCTGTACGAAGGGTCCGGCGAACATAGAGTCGAACATGGCTGGACGCTTCGCGGCTCACGTGCAACAGGCATGGCAACAGGCGATGAACCGACCGCGGTTGCTGCTTGCCGCTAAAACAGCCCTCGCTGTTGGTATTTCCTGGGCGCTGGCCCCGCACCTGCCCGGTGCCGTCAACAACTACCCGTACTACGCGCCGCTCGGGGCACTGCTAAGCATCTACCCCACGTTGATGGGATCGCTCAAATCCGGCGCACAAACCCTGCTCGGTCTCCTGACCGGCATCGCCTTGGCGACGCTCGTTGTCGCCACGGTCGGGCCGAACTGGTGGAGTATCCCCGCGATCGTCGGCGTGGGCGTTGTGCTCTCGGGGACCGGATGGTTCGGTGCTGGGCGGGAGTACGTGCCAACGGCGGCGTTATTCGTGCTGATCATCGGCGGCAACCAGGCAGACCAGTACGCGCTCGGATATCTCGCCCAGATGGGATTCGGTATCGCCATCGGGATCGTCGTGAACATTGTGATCGCCCCGCAGGTCACCTCCGCTGCAGCCGCGGCAAAGATCGACGCCTTCCAAGGTTCCCTCGCCGATCAGCTCCGGAACATCGGCGAGGCGCTGCGGGAAAGCTGGCCACCCGAACATGCCGCGTGGGCGCGGAACACGGACCAGCTTGAACAGACCGCGGAATCGGTTCGGCAGGCGCTCGTCGAAGCCGACGAAAGCCGGCGCGGAAACCCTCGAGCGCTCCTACATTGCCGCGACACTCGCACCGACCATGCGCGTCTCGAAACGCTCAATCACATCGTGTTCCACATCCGCGACATTTCCGGCGCCCTCGCCGACACCGTCTGGGAGCGGCCAGGAGCGCTCAGCTTCGACCCTGAGCTGGCTGCCCCCATGAGCGCTGCTTGCCACGCCATCGCGGCCGCCATCGAACAACACGGAAACCAAGACGCCGCCGCCCACCGCGTGCTCGGTAAGGCGACCCGTGCGCTCCGCCAACTCGCGGAAGCGGTGGATCAACGAACAACGGAACAAGGACAGGCGATGGGCCCCGGCGTCCTCACCGCCATGCACCTACGCCGCATCCTGATGAGCCTGAACACACACTCCTGACCGCCCGTCGTTGCGGCGGGACTTCAGTGCCGGGAAGCCACGGGCGTAATAAGTATGCCTAGCGCACCGAAGACGTCCCCGATCCAGGGGCTGCGTTGCCTAGCGATCGCGCCAAGTTCACTGCGCAAGCCCGATTCTGGGGGCCCGATGAACCGCTCATGATGCTGCGCGAATGTGGGCACCGCTCTCAAGGACGCCACACCGTAGGAGACCGTCAACCGGCGACGGAGTTAGATGGGGAAGCTCGGCCGCCCACGGCCGGGGCTGGAAGGACGATGATGCCCGACAGGATCGCAGACGTTTGGGGTACCCGCACGCCGTTCGCACGCGACGAACTGTGGCCCGTGCGCCTCGATCAGAAACTCGCCGACGGGGTCGACGAGACGGATGTGGATCGGTGGGTGCAGTCCGCTTGCACCCTCTGCAGCAATGGGTGTGCCTGCGACATCGCGGTTCGAGGCGGTCAAATGGTCGGCGTCCGCGGCCGCGTGCAGGACACTGTCAACCACGGCCGGCTGGGCCCGAAGGGACTCTTCGGGTCGTGGCAGGGGATGCAGGGCGAGGACCGGCTGACCCGCCCCCTCATCCGCGTCGACGGTGAACTCGTCGAGACCGACTGGGACACCGCAATGGACCGGGTCGTCCAACGCAGCCGACAGCTCCTGAGTGAGAAGGGGCCGTTGACCCACGGGTTTTACACCAGCGGGCAGCTCTATCTCGAGGAGTACTACGCGCTCGCGATCATCGGCAAAGCGGGGCTCGGTACCCCGCACATGGACGGCAACACGAGGCTGTGCACTGCGACGGCCGCAGCAGCGATGAAGGAGAGCTTCGGGTCGGACGGGCAGCCCGGCAGCTACGAGGACATTGACTCCTGCGACGCGATCGTCCTGTACGGGCACAACATGGCAGAGACGCAAACCGTGCTGTGGACCCGGGTCCTCGATCGGATTGCCGGCCCGAACCGTCCCCTCGTGGTCTGCGTCGACCCCCGAGAGACCGAGGTTGCTCGACATGCCGACGTGCACCTGCCCGTCCGGCCGGGCACGAACCTCGCGCTCATGAACGGGCTCGTCCGCGAGCTCTTCCACGAAGGATGGGTCGACGAGGATTACATCAGCGCGCACACCATCGGCGTCGACGAACTCCGCAGGACCGTCGAGCCGTGGACGCCGGAGGCCGTTGCGGAGACCTGCGACGTCGACGCGGACGACGTCCGAGCAGCCGCTCGGATCATCGGAACGAGCGAACGCGTCCTCTCAACCGTTTTGCAGGGTTTCTACCAGGCGTCGCAGGCGACGGCGTCGTCGTGCCAGGTGAACAACCTGCACCTGCTTCGAGGCATGATCGGCCGCCCGGGCTGCGGGATCCTGCAGATGAACGGGCAGCCGACGGCACAGAACACCCGGGAGACCGGCGCTGATGGTGATCTCCCGGGTTTCCGGAACTGGGAGAACCCCAAGCACGTCGCTGAGCTCGCGGAGCTTTGGGGCGTCAACGTCGACAAGATCCCGCACTGGTCCACGCCGACCCATGCGATGCAGATCTTCCGATACGTCGAGCAGGGCAGCATCGAGTTTCTCTGGGTATCCGCGACGAACCCCGCGGTGTCGATGCCGCAGTCGAGGCGGATCCGCGACGTCCTGGCGAAGGAGGGCCTGTTCCTCGTGGTGCAGGACCTGTACATGACTGAAACCGCGATGCTCGCCGACGTCGTCCTGCCCGCTGCAGGATGGGGCGAGAAGCAGGGCGCGTTCACAAACGTCAACCGCACCGTGCACCTCGCCGACAAGGCGGTCGACCCGCCGGGTGAGGCGCGCAGCGACCTCGACATCTTCCTCGACTACGCACGTCGGATGGACTTCCGCCGCAACGATGGTGCGCCCTTGCTCGACTGGACAGATCCCGAGGACGGGTTCCGTGCATGGCAGGCGTGCACGCGCGGAAAGCTCTGCGACTACACCGGGATCAGCTACGACCGACTCCGCGGCGGCAGTGGGATCCCCTGGCCGTGCAACGAGGAGCACCCGGACGGCACCGCCCGACTCTACGGAGACGGCGTCTTCCGCACCTGGATGGACGACGCTGAGACCTACGGCCACGACCTTCTCACAGGCGCGACTGTCGGCCCCGTGAAGTATTCCTCAATGCGGGTGGACGGACGCGCTGTCCTCAAACCGGCCAATTACCAACCACCGCACGAAGAACCGACCGACGACTACCCCCTGCGGTACACGACCGGCCGGACCGTCTACCAGTTCCACACACGAACCCGCACCGGCCGTGCCCGGCAGTTAAACCGAGCCGCGCCGAAGGCCTGGATCGAGCTATCCAGGGGCGATGCGCAGCGTCTCGGTGTGCGGGAGGGTGACATCGTCAGGGTGACCTCGCCGCGTGGGGAGCTCGTCGTGCCCGCTCGGGTGAGCGACATCCGCGACGGCACCGTGTTTGCTCCGTTCCACTACGGCTACTGGGACCAGGACCGGTCTGCGCCGGGCGATCGACCGAGCGCCGCGAACGAGCTGACGAGCACGGAGTGGGATCCGGTGTCGAAGCAGCCCCTGTTCAAGGTCGCTGCGGTCCGTGTCGAGAAGGTCGCCGACGGCGAGGGTCCCGCGCCGGCACCGACGACCGCCGCGTCGCGTCCAGCCGCCGGCGCCGGTGCAGCCGTGCCGGCAACTGTGGGCGGTCCGGACGCGGAGGTTGAGGAACGGCTGCGTCCGACGGACCCGCCGCGGGCCGAAGACCAAGGAGGCTACTGATGCTGCTGCCGGTCTACCTGGGGCTCCTGCACCACGCGGAGCAATCGCTGGCCGAATCGTTCCGTCAGGTCGCCGAGGGGCACGCCGCGGAGCCGGACGTCTTTCACTTGTGCCACACCCTGGCGAAGCAGTGCGACGACCACGCCGATGCGCTCGGTCCCGTGATTGAGCGGTACGGCGAGGCGGATTCGGAGGACGAACCCGAGCGGCTCCACGCGGACGCTCTGTCGTCGACGCGGTCCGGGCCGGTCGGGCTCCTCCGCGACCTGCAGGACGTGTATGTCCTCGCCTCGCTCGTCGACATCACCTGGACGATGGTGCAGCAGGCCGGACGGGGCTTGCGTGACGAGGAACTGCTGGTCGTCGTCCGCCAGTGCAGCGCGCAGACGGAGCTACAGCTGTCCTGGCTCCGCACGCGGATGAAGCAGGCGGCACCCCAAGCACTCGTCGTGGCCTCGTGAGCACACCAGCGGACCAATCGTCGTCCGGCCAGGACGACACGGACCGGCCGCGCGCCCTCGTCGCGGCACTGCTCTGCCTGGTGGTTCTCACAATCAGCGGCGCCGTCGGGCTCGCGACGGCACAACCGTGGTTGTTCCCAAGCCTCGGCCCGACGGTCATGTTGTTCTTCACGGCGCCGAAGCAGCACGCGTCGCGACCGATGAACGCGCTCGTCGGGCACCTCGTGGCGATCATCGTCGGCTACGGCTGCTTCCTGGCTTTCGGGCTCGCCGGGTCGACAGCAGCACCGACCGGCGGACTCACACTCGGCTACGTCGCCGCCGGGGCAGTCTCCGTCGCCCTGACCACGCTCGTCCTGCAGCTCATCCGACTACCACACCCCCCAGCCGGAGCGACGACGTTGATCGTGAGCCTCGGGATCCTCAGCGAGCCACTGCAGTTGCTCGACATGGCCGGGGCCGTGCTCTTGGTCACCGTCGCTGGCTGGGCATTGAACCGTGTCACAAGCAATGGACAATCGTGAAGCAGGACGCGATCATCCTCGCCGGTGGACGTGCCCGCCGCCTCCAGGGCGCCGACAAAGGTGCGCTGATACTCGGGGGAACATCTCTCCTCGATCGGGCCGTTCTGGCGGTCGCTCCGGCACGAACGGTGGTGGTCGGCCCGCGCCAACCGCCGACGGCACGCCCGGTCCTCTGGACTCGGGAGGACCCGCCGTTCGGCGGCCCTGCTGCGGCCGTCGCGGCCGGCCTGGAAAAGCTCTGCGAGAGCGGGGCACCGGCTCAGCATGTAGTTCTCCTCGCCGTCGACGTCGCGGTCGCCCGTGACGCGGTGGACGCACTCCAAGGAGCGGTCGGAGCGGAGGCTCCCGCCGACGACGGCTGGGTGGCCAAGGACCCCGATGGACATCGCCAACCGCTCCTCGGCATCTACCGGAGCGACGCGCTCCGCGGTGCCTGCGCGAGACTCACGACCACACGCGGGGGCCTCGACGGCGCCTCGATGCGCGACCTGCTCGCGCCGCTCCGGCTCCGCGACGTCCTACTCGAGGCCGCCCTCACAGCGGACATCGACACCCCCATTCAGTTCGCAGCCGCCGCTGCCGCCCCCGAGCGAGGACCCGATGACCGACCCAGCTGAACTCGATGACTGGACCAACACGGTCTGCGAGGTACTCGGCCTCACCAATACGGGAGTCGACATCGCCGCCGTCCTCGACCTCGCACGAGACGCCGCACATGGCGTCGCCCGACCCGCAGCGCCGCTCACGGCCTACCTCGTGGGCATCGCCGTCGGCCGAGGTGCTTCGCAGGCCGAGGCAACCGCGATCGTCCGGCGAACCCTGCCAGCGGTATGACCTCACTCCAGCAAGCACGGGCTGTCGCCTACGAGATCGGCTGTCGACGCATCGGGGCTCCGCAGACCGTGCCACTCAGCGGAGCACTCGGGTACACCCTCGCCGCCGCCGCGACCGCGCAGGCGACCGTCCCCACGACCGACACGTCCGCTATGGACGGGTGGGTGGTGTCCGGCCCCGGACCGTGGCGCCTCGACGGGACGGTGACCATGGGAGCCCTACCCGGGCCGCCGCTCGCCCCCGGCCGCGCCCGCACCGTAACGACCGGCGGCGCCGTCCCTCCCGGTGCCGCGGCCGTTCTCCGAGCCGAGCACGGCGACCTCCACGGCGACCGCCTCCTCGGTCTCGCTGGCCGGCCTGCGTCGCCGGGGTCAGACATTCGCCGAGCCGGAGAGGAAATCCGTGTCGGCGATCTCCTCGCACCCGCCGGGACACCGGTGACACCACCCGTCGCAGCGGCAGCGGCCGTCGCCGGACTCGACGAACTCACCGTGTACCCGGCACCTCGTGCCGCGCTCGTCCTCCTCGGCGACGAGGTCATCGACAGCGGCGTCCCCGCCCCCGGTCAGGTCCGGGACGCATTCGCCATCGCCCTACCCGCAATCCTTGCGACCCAGGGCGTCTCCATCACGGACATCACGAGGGTCCAGGACGACCGCGACGCCGTCCGCGCAGCACTAACACGAAACGATGTCGACGTCATAATCACGACCGGAGGGACCGGCCACGGGCGATGCGATCACCTCGTTCCCGCGGTCGGTGAGACCGGCGGAGTGATCCGCGTGCGCGGCGTCGACATCCGGCCGGGACACCCCACCGTCCTGGCTCAGTTGGGTCACGTCCCAGTGATCGGGCTACCCGGGAACCCCTTCGCCGCCGTCGCGGCGCTGCTCACAATCGGATCGCCCCTCATCGCCGGGCTGATCGGGCAGCCGTCCCCGTCGCTTCAACGGCGCGTGAGCGGCCAAGACTTCAGCGGGGTGACGCGAGGCACGAGGCTCGTCGCGGTGCGAGAGGTTGCAGGAGAGCTGTTCGCCGTGGAACGGCAGGGAGCCGCGATGATCACCGGCCTCATCGACGCGGACGCTCTCGCGGTTATCGAACCGTCAGGCGCGCTGGCAGGACAGTCGGTTCAGGCTATACCGATGCCATGGATCCATTAGCTCGAGTTCCAGCTGCCCGCAGCACGAGATGAAGCGTCGCTACGAAGGGCCACCGGGAGCACAGTGATCCAAGTCAAGCTAGGGCCGCCGTAGGGCGCGCGGCACCCACCGAGCGCTCAGGCCGCCGATGATCGAAGTCGTGGCGCTTGAGTAGGCGGCTGAGGGTCCCGTGCTGAAACGCTTGCTACCAGTGGGACTCAGGGGCAGCTGCTCACGCTTCCGCTCAAGGCATCGCGAACGAGGGAACAACATGGACACCGACCGGCAGCGTCTCATCGCCCTCGCGGAACGAGCACTCGCCGCCGAACCCGATGTGATCCCAGACAGCGTCCTGTACGAGTGGGGCGACTACTACGGGGACTGGCAGCAGCCCCTGACGGTGCACTACGCCGTCACCACTCCCTCCGGCGCGGAGCACCGACATCAGCACTTCATCTGATGCCCCGGGCGGCCCGGTATCGCGGACCGCTTCGGCGGACCTGTCGAAGCGTTCGCTCTTCTAGCGGCTTACGCGCTCGGGAGCATCATCGCGGAAGAAGTCACTGCCATTGCCGGAGAGATTGACCACGCCCTCGCGGCGCCACTGCTTCCGCGCGCGCTTGAAGGTGGTGATGCGTGCCGCTTCGACGTTGTCGTCGCTGGTGTAGGTGCTCATGGCCGATCTCCCTATGACTGCCCGTGGTTCCCGTGCCCCCTGTTTGAGGGTAGCGGCACGGCAGGAACGCGGTTATCGATCCCCCGAACCACTAAGGGCTGCCCACTGTGCGCCACCCAGGTTAATATCCGTTTTCGGAAGTTAGCCCTACGTATTGTGGATAAGCCGAGTTGGCCGCATCATCAGAGGATGACCGAACCGATGCGTCGCACCCAACGCGTGGCCCAGACCGCTGACCCTGCTGTCGCTGCGGATGCGATCGCGCGCACGCATGTGACGCACGGCGTTGACGTGGACGCGGGTGGTGCGACGTTCGCGTTCGAGGAGCGGGTTCGTGGAACGCGGTTGTTGTCGCTGGAGTCGACGGCCTGCAGTGGCGTGGTCAGGGGCACGATCGAGCCGGACAGTGCGATAGTGCTGGTCTGGTTGAAGTCCGGACGGGGCACCGTTGACGGGCACCGCGTCCCGATCGGCCGGCCGGTGCTGTTCCGGAACGCGCCGCAACCGGTCCGGTTCGAGTCGTTCCAGAAAGATGTCATCCGCATCGACCGGGCGACCGTCGAGCAGGTCGCTGCGGAGCGTGGGGCTTGGGCGCCAGGACCGTTGGAGTTCCAGCCCCGGCACGTTCCCGAGGGGCCGACACTGGCAGCCTTTTGGTTGATGGTCCGCGCGGTCGCCGCGGAAGTGCTCGCCGGACCGGAGGAGGTGTCAGAGGAGCGGGAACGTGAGCTGACCCGGTTCGCTGCTGGCGGCCTGCTGACGGCGATTCCGCACTGGCCCGTCGGACGATCCAGCCCACAGACCGCTGCGAGTGCCCGGTTCGCACGCGCCGAGACGTTCCTGCTCGAGCACGCGACGGAGCAGATCACCGTCGCCGACATCGCCGATGCTGCCGGCTTGAGCGTCCGTGGCCTCCAAGCTGCCTTCAGCCGGCATCACGGCATCACACCGTTGGCCTACCTTCGACGCATTCGACTCCTCCTGGCGCGGGAGCAGCTGCAATCCGAATCCGACCTGCCCATCGCGGAGATTGCGCGTGGAGCGGGGTTCGCGCACCTCGGACGGTTCGCGGGTTCGTACCGGGACGAGTTCGGCGAGCTCCCCCGCCGCACCAAACAGGTCGCCCGAGGCTGGTGACCCGGATTCGTCCGGCGTGCAGCACTGGCAAGGCTGGTCGCGGCCGGACTGTGGAGCGCCAAGACGTCGGGCGTAGCATCACGACGATGCCTGATCTCGGGGTCACCGTTCTCGCCCCGACAGGGAGCCCTGCATGCTGCCGCCACTTTCCACGCCGAGTGATCTTGTCTGGACCGCAGTGACGGCTGACTTCTGGTCGGCGTCCCGCTCGGATGGCACCCTCCTCGGCGACGTCACGCGATCGGACCAGTACGCCGCCCACAGTGCTGACAACGCGGTCACGGGAACGCACAGCTCCTTGGAATCCGCGCGGAGCCAGATCGAAGCCCACGCCCGCTGGCTGCACTCCCGCACCCACCCCGCTTAGCAGCCCGGCCCCAGGCTGGTTGCGCGGAGCGGAGCGGAGCACTGCACCCGCATACAGCTGGGATCGGTTTCATGTCAGTGGAAGGAGCATCTGATGAAGCACATCCACTACGACAGCACCACGATCCTCACCAGCGACGACGTCGCCGATGCTGTCATCGAGTACGCCGCAGCCCTCGCCGGCGGTGACCGTGCCGACACCGTCGACGTGCCCGCGGTCGCAGAAGACGGAACGATGACGACCACGAAGATCCTGATCGGCCCGTCCAGCGAGATCGTCATCGAGGACGCCGACGAGGACGAACTCGAAGTCGAAGACCGAGAGTTCGTCGCACGGCTACGTGCTGCCGCCAAAACCTTTGGCCACAACGAACCGATTCATGCCGACACCCGGCCAGACCTCACCGACGCGGACTAACCCAGCCGCTCACCTCGCGGCGGGATAGGACGCGAAGCACGAGCACACCCGCACCTGTCAAACGGCAGCGACGCGCGCGGAGCCCGCTACTTGGCCGAATCGGGGGCGTGATCGTCGGACTCGTCGATGACCGTGTATTCATCCGCCGGCTCCGGCGTGCCAGCAGCGATGAGCGCGTCGGTGATCTGCCCCAGGCACCGCGTGAGCACATCGTTGTCCTCACGCGATAGATGATCGATCACCTCGACGACCACCTGGTGATAGCTCGTGTACGCGTCATCGATCTTCTTCGCCGCCTGCACCGTCGGCTCCAGCACCTGCGCGCGACGATCGGTCGGGTGCGGAGCACGGGTGAAGTCACCCTTGGTGACGAGCCCGTCGACGATCTTCGTCACCGACGCGTTCGACACGTTCAACATCACCGCGAGGTCCTTCGGCCCCATCGCCCGACCATCGCGGTGCGCTTGCAGCATGTACCGGACGGCCTGGAACTCGTTCTTCGACAGCCCACTGCCGATCCGCGCCTGCTCGAGGCGCTGCTCCTCCGCGTGCTGCAGTCGAAGGATCGCATCAGTGGCATTCTTCGCCGACCGCGAACGCGGCTCTCGCGCGTACAGGTGCATGTGTTCGCGGCGGACAACGGTCAATGGCACAGGCGAGTGATCCCTTCGGGTGGGGTGAACCGAGCGTTACTGAGCCGGTGCGGCGAAGAAGTCCGCGTAGGACGGCCCGGTCGAGCTGGAGAGCAGCGAGGGGTCGTTGACGCGGTGGTTCACGTACGCGTCGACAATAGCGGGGTCGGTGAGACCGAACCGCTGGTGAGTACCGGTGATGCGTCCGCTCTGGGGGAAGCTCTGATAGGTGCTACGCACGAGAAGTCCCTTTCGTCGTTCAGCGATCGACCCAATTAGGGCCACCCCCAGCCGAGGGAGTGCCAAGACTGTTTCACAACGTGAACAATTCACGCAAGTGAACGTTCGCGGCTGGGACATTTTACGCGGTGAACCATACATACGCATGAGGCCGACGGAGCCGTCCCCCAGCGCGGCTACGCGTTCAAACTGGCTGGACGAGGATCCCTGAGGGGGCCCCGACGGTGGCGCGCAACGCAACGCTATCGGACGCGTCGTTCTGCGACGAGGGGGCACTCGAACGGGTTCCGAGCGGCGAGCCCGACGCGGTTGAGGTAGCCCACGACGATCCGGTACGAGTCGATCAGCGTGGTCTCCGTGTATGGGACGTCGTGTTCGGCGCAGTAGTCCCGCACGATCCGGCGGGCGGCAGCGAGGTGTGGCCGGGGCATGTTCGGGAACAGGTGGTGCTCGATTTGGTAGTTCAGTCCGCCCATGAAGTGGGCCATGAACCAGCCGCCGCGGATGTTGCGGGAGGTCAGCACTTGCCGGCTGAAGAAGTCGACCTTCTGGTCGTGGGGGATCATCGGCATGCCCTTGTGGTTCGGCGCGAATGACGCACCCATGTACAGGCCGAACACCGCCAGCTGCACGCCGAGGAACGCGAACGCCATCCCCACGGGCAGGAACCAGAACACCACGCCGAGGTAGACGACGAAACGGAGCAGGAACAGCGTCGCCTCGATATGGCGTCCCCGGATCTCCTTCACATTGCCGAGGACCCTCGCGGACTGCCAGTGCAGGTTCGCACCTTCAAGCAGCAGCAGCGGGAAGAACGCATACCCCTGCACCCGGACCAGCACGCGAAGGAAACCGCGCCGCTTCGCTGCGTCCTCCTCCCGGAACGAGAGAGCGTCGAAGGACACGTCCGGGTCCTTCCCAACCGTGTTCGGGTTGCCATGGTGCCGGGTGTGCTTGTTCATCCACCACGAGTAGCTCACCCCCGCCAGAAACGTCCCGGCGTACTGGGCGGTGCGGTCATTCCACCGGTTCGATGCGAACACCTGACGGTGAGCTGCCTCATGGGACAGGAACGCGAACTGGGTGAACAGCACGCCCAGCACGCCAGCGACGATGAGCTGCCACCACGACGCGCCGAGGAACACGAACGCCGTCCACGCAAGCCCGAGGGTCACGATCAGCACGGCGAACACCATCCAGTAGTAGCCGGTGCGGCGCTCCAGCAGGCCACGCGACTTGACCTGCTTCAGCAGGCCCGAGTACCTCGAGGTGCCGCTGTGCGATCCGGCCGGGGCTGGCCGGGTGCGCGTGAACCCGATCGGCGCCGTCTCTGCCATGGTCTTGCGTCCCTCCCACGGCGTCCCACTGCACGCCATACCTGCACGCAACCACAGGTGGGTGGGAAAGTGGAGAGGTTCGCCAAGTGGAGGCCTGCCCGAAGTTGGCCGCCACAGGTTGGCGCTGCGCCTGACCGAGAGGTGAGGAGCCACGAACACCGGCACCGGGGAGGAAGGCATCATCCCCCAGCGAGATTTAGGACTCTCAGTAGCCTCGTGAACGTGCAACCGGTATCCCGCTGGGACGAGGGTGACTGCCCAACGCAGCCCGATGCTGGCGCTGTCCCAGTCAGGGATCGTCATACGGGACGACGGTGTCCACCGTGCAGTGCTGCTCACACGTGAGAACTTGGCGGGAGTGCGTGCGGTTCGGTGGTGAGGTCGCCGGTGGGCGTGATGCGGAGTTCGCCGGTGAGGATCTGGTTGGCGGTGTCCGCGGTGGTTTCATCGCGGGCGGCTGCGTGTCCTTGGATGAGGAGGTACGCGTCGGTGGGGGTAAGGCCGAGGTGGGCGAGAACGATGCCGGCCGCCTGATGCACGCTGCGCCGCTGCAACTGTCGGATCGGGGCGGAGTGGTCGCGGTGGACGATGAGTCGGTGCAGGATTCGTCGGCTGACAGCGTCGGCGAGGGCCACCGCAGCTGTCGCCGCATCTGCTGACACGTGCAGCGGGCCCCGTGCGTAGACGTCAACGGCGCCCAGGAGGAAGGGGCCGAACCGGAGCGGTATCGCGAACAGCGCTCCTACCCCGTCGTCGGCGGCAGCCGGGAGGAATGCGGGCCACCGGTTCGTGGGGTGGTTTCGCACGTCGGGTTCTACGACGGGTTGGTTCTGCTGGAGTGCGTCCCAGCAGGGTCCTTCGTTGAGGTCGAACTGGAGCTGGTCGATTCGGCCAGCGCGACTGTCGGTGCTCGAGATCGTCTCGTTGCCGGCGAACGTTCCGAACGTCGCAACCGACGCCCCGTCGCCCGGAACGAGGGTGAGGAAGGGCAGGCTCAGGCCGGAGTCCGGCGGGGATCCGGAGCGGAGTTCGTAGTTGCTTGTCATGAGCGGAACCGGTCCGCGACGGTGCGTTCCGGGACAACTTGAGCCTGGGCTCGGTGAGTGTTCATCAGTACGCCTCTGGCGCCAACCGGCCCGGGAGCCGGGCGCCTGCTCAGCTTCACCCCGAGCGGTGCAAGCGATGCCCTGAAGCTACGCCCACCCACACCCCCCGGGTAGGGGTCGACCGGGCCAGTTTTCCGTGCAACGCGCGCGCGGCCGCCAGTCGTTGATGCGCCCTGCAGCATGACCGTGGAAAAACCTCCGCTCGGAACCTCGTCGAGCTCGCGTGCTGGTGACGTGTTCACCTGCGGAGGGTGTCTTTGGGGTATTCGCCGAACTTCCGGACGTACTCGCCGGCGAACCGGCCGAGGTGGGCGAAACCCCAGCGGCGGGCGATCGTGCTGACGGCAGTCGTCTCCGGGGTTTGTTGGAGCAGTTCCTCGCGGACGTGGTCGAGTCGAAGGTCACGCAGGTAGGCCATCGGGGTTGCCGCGAGATGCCGTTGAAAGGCCTCTTGGATGCTGCGCACGCTGAGCCCCGTCGCCTGGGCGACATCACCGATCATCACCGGTTCCGCGGCGTGCTCGTGGAGGTACTCCACCGCCTGCCGGATCCGCGCGTTCCGCGGGTAGCGCAGCGCCTCGGGAAGAGGATCGGCTTCCGGCGGGAACAGGTCGAGGAGCGCGGTGGCGGCGGCGCGGGCAGCGTGGTGCCACAGCAGCGAGGTCACACCACCGTCACCGAGGACAGCGGAAACGGTTTCGAGGGTGCACCTCCACTGGTGCAGCGCTTCCGGTGTGACAGCAGCATGCTGGCCGATGGTGTCGAGGTCCCGGCTCGTGTCGTAGCGTTCCGCCGCGACGGCGTGCACGAAGGCACGGTCAAGGTGCACCAGGCGCTGGTCGTAGTCTTCTGCCTCAAACTCGGTCGACTGCGTCGGGAGAATGAGCGTCGGCATGCCCGGTTCTACTGCAGTCTGCAGGCCAGCGGCGTCGAGGCTGGTGGTACCGGCATGGAGCATCACCACGATGTAATCCTCGCCGGGCGGCACATCGCCGCGCAGGTGACCGCGCATGCGGGAACGGCGGAGAGTGAGGCGGCTGTCCCCGACGGCGAGGTACCGGTAGGCGTAGGCCGCCGTCGTTGTTCTTGTCGCCCAGTGCTGACCGGCGTAGAGGCCAGGCAGGTCCGCCATCGCTCGGTCCGGGCTGGTACCGGCGGCTTCCACCCGGACCGCTGACACGTCGTGTGATGCCGATACGGTTGGAGTGGCGACGGGTGCGATGCTCATCGCTGCCACCCCCAGCGCACCGACGCCTCGTCACGGAACAAGTCTTCGTAGAGGGTTGGGTCGTGGTTGGGGAGGCTCTCGAGCGACGCGTGCGCGCGCAACCGCCCGATGCGCGTGTGCGTCACCAGCTGAGCTGGAACGGTGTCAGGGTTGGAGATGTACTGCCCCAAGGGTCGTCCTGCTTTCTCGTCGGGCTGCCCGCTGGCAGCGGTCCGGTTGTCCTGTCGGCGCCGTTCGCGGCGGGATGCGATCTCGGCCGGGTGTGCTCTCCCGCTCGGCGGGGAAGGAACATCCCCCGTTCCGATCCCTGTCCTGGGGCCGGTTGATCAGAAATCAGTAGCCGCGACCGCGTGACGCTCCGGCCCGGGGCGCTGCAACCACATCGGGATGGCTCCCGGCCCAGATGTTCCGGCCTCCACGACCACCGAAACGTCTGCTGTTGGGCCGGACGGGACGAACGCTCGCCGCGCATCCTCGCCGGTCGCGAACCGGCGGATCGTCGTCGGGTCGCTGAAGAACGTCGCCTCGAAAACCCCTGCGATACGTTCGACGAATCCGAGGAGCGCGGTCACGTCGGTGGGCTCGAGCGCCACGTTCATGACCCGCCACTGGTCGTCACCGACCAGCTCCAGCCGCACATCCTCCACGGAGGGGACGGTGCGACCCTCACAGCGTGCGGCGGAGGGCTGCGCACGCCATCTGGAGTCGCGAACAGACGCCCTGCTCCGAACGTTGCGCACGATCTTCATGGCTGTCCTCGAACGTTCGGCACGCCTGGAGCAGGTCTTCCCTGAACCCGGCGGAGCCAGGCGTCTGCGGAACGTGCACCAACGGTAAAGACGCCCTCACCCCACGATGAAGGGGATTGACAAAGAAGTTGAACCTGCAGTATTAGCGGGCCTGGGAGCCCGATCAGGGGACTCCGCCATACTGGTGATCAGCCGGGCGCACGCTACCCAATCACCGGGTCAGGAAGCGTCATGGGAAAACTTACGTACGACTCGACGTTGGTCGCGGACTTCGACGACCGAGTCCTCGCTCACCTCCAGATCGTCATCGCATCCAAGCTTCGCCGCGGAGAAGGATTCATCTTCTCCTGGCGTGACAACCAAGACACTGGAGATGGCCGCACCGCGCTGTGGTTGGCCCCCGGGATCCCGTTGGCGTTCAAGTACAACGGTGGCCGCCACCCATCCATCAACCGCAACTGGGTGGAAGCGTTGCACCAAGCATCCATCGCCACCGCGGGCCTGCGCATCGTGCCGGAACCAGCACCACCGGAGGAGCCCGTATGAGCCGCCGAGCCGTCTTGATCTACGGCGGCAACGCCTACACCGTCGCCGACCAGGATCCCGACACCTTGCGGGACCACATCATGACAAGCCTCGCCGCCGAACCGGCGTTCTGGTTGACCGTGAACGCCACAGAGGGACGCTTCACCCGCGCGCAGCTGCTCATCACCGCCACCACCGAGATCGCGATCGTCGACGACTACAACATCGAACACTCCACCAGGTTCGAAACTGCCGCCTCGTCCACGGACGACATCAGCGACTGAACCCGACCGACGCGAAGGCACCCCCATGCGACGAATCCACTACGCCTCCGGCAGCGTCCTCACCGGGGACCGAACCTGCAAAGCACTGCTCCGGTATGCCCGCGCGCTCGGCGAAGCACACATCGCTGACGTCGTCGAGATCCCCGTCGTCACCGACGCCGGCAGCCGCGCCTACGCGCACCTGCTGATCGGACCCGCCAGCCAGATCTTCTCCACCCCCGTCCCGGACAGCCCCGACGAGCCCCTCGACGTCGCCGTCATCGAACGCCTCGAACGCGCCACCTACAAACTCCACCCCAGCAGACCCGCCTGGCCCGAGGAAATGACCGACATCCCCGACCTCGACTGGGACTTCGACTTCGACTTCGAACCGTGACGCCTGAGTGCCGCGAAAACGACGAGCAGTGCTGCTCACACAGCCGAGAAGCCAGCGCCTCCGGGGCGCAGGTTCGTCGAGCGTCCGGTAGAAGATCCGCTACTGGGACGATGCATCAGTCCGTTCTGTCAGCGGTACATCCGAGCGGCTGAGGACACGGAAACGATGCCAGCAAATGAACGTTCCTCCGAAGAGCACGAACACGAGAAGGACCAGAAAGCCAAGCCCTGATCCTCCCTGCGGAGCGTCACTTGCTGCTCGCACGACTCCGATGACGACGAGGGTGACGGCGACGAGCGGGCAGAGGACCGTCCCGACCGCCGCTTGAATCCGAAGAAACTGCCGGGTCGTTCGTTCTCCGCGTCCCATAAACACGGAGCGTAGTCCTCGACCTCCGGGGTCTCAGGCTGCACCAGCACCGGCGTCTCGATGACCGATGCCTGCTCGGAGCGCGGTGAGCAGCAGCACGACGATCACGGCGTCGACGACGGTGGGTGAGACCCAGGACCGTCGGACGGGAGGGGCGGTGCCGACCGGCGCCGCCCCTCCCGTCCGGTGCGGACGACGGTCAGGACGTCGTGCCCGGTGTGAGGACGACGTCGACCAGGAGGTCCGCGACCGTCTCCGGGCGGAGCGCCTCCGGCGCTTCCGGCAGTGGCCCCGCCACGCCGTCGCGGAGGACGACCGTGGCGAGGAACGACCGCGTGAGCACGGGAGCGTCCCATCCGTGGCCGCCCTCGTCGACGTGACCGTGGTCGGTGGTCACCGCGACGACCCACTCCTCGTCATGGTCGACGGACCGCCGGGTCACCGCCGACGCGAGTCGTGCCAGGTGCTGGTCGACGCGCTGGGTGGCTGCCGCGTACTCGCTCGAGGTGCCGCCGTACAGGTGCGCCGCCTCGTCCGTCTCACCGAGGTAGACGAACGACGCGTCGGGACCGGCCTCGCGGAGCGCGAGAAGGGCGAACGCGGTGATGTCGCCGTCCGCGTACCGGTACCCGTACGTCTCGCCGTCGCGCACGACGATCCGGTGCCGACCGGCCCGCTGGTCGTCCGACCGTGTCGCGATGACCGGTCCGGGACCCGCCGGGTCGACGAGGGGCGGCCAACCGGAGGCCGCAAAGGTGCCGCGGTCCAGGTCGCGGCCGATGCGGCTGAGGAAGTCCGCGGAGCGGTGCAGCGTGTTGCCGGAGAAGGAGTTGTCGAACACGCCGTGCTGCGCGTGAGTGGCACCGGTGAGGATTGAGCTCCACCCCGGACCGGAGATCGTCGGGACCTCCATCGTCATGGGGAGGATCCCGCCGTCGCGCACGATCGACGCGAGTGCGGGTGCGGCTCCGTCCGTCAGGGCGTCGTCGACGCGGAGGCCGTCGATGCCGACGAGGAGGAGCTTCCGGCGCGTCACGCGGCTGCTCCGGTCGGCCCCGGCGTACGTCGGTCCGCATCGTCGACGACCACGCTCCGCGCGGTGCAGGTCACCGTGACCCGCTCGCCGAGGGTGAACCGCCGGGCCTCGGCGGACGGCAGATCGACGCGGACCAGATCCGTGGAGCCGGGCATCCGGAGTGCGACGCTCGACATCGCGCCGCGGAGCGTCGAGCCGATGACCTCGGCGTCGCCTCCGCCCCGCTCCAGGTGGATCGCCTCGGGACGCACCAGCGCCGTGACGAAGCTGCCGGGGAGGTGGTCCGAACCGTTGGTGACGAGGACGTCACGACCGAACGCGGAGACCGTCCAGTCATCGCGCATCACCGCGGGCACCCGGTTCACGACGCCGACGAACGACGACACGAAGGGCGTCGCGGGGTTGCCGTAGACCTCGTCCGGTGTGCCGATCTGGTCGATGCGACCGTCCCGCATGACCGCCACCCGGTCCGCCATGGTGAGTGCTTCCTCCTGGTCGTGCGTGACGATGACCGTCGTCGTGCCGCTGTCGCGCTGGATGCGCCGGATCTCCTCGCGGAGCCGTTGGCGGACCTGCGCGTCGAGCGCGGAGAGCGGCTCGTCGAGCAGGAGGACACGCGGCTCGATGGCGAGGGCACGGACCAGTGCCACGCGCTGCTGCTGCCCACCGGAGAGTTGGTGCGGGTACTTCTCGCCGTGTTCCTCGAGTCCGACCATGCCCAGGAGCTCGGCAGCACGTGCTGCGCGCCCACGGCGTCCGGTGCCGCGCAGCCCGAGGCCGTACGCGACGTTCTCGGACGCGGTCATGTGGGGGAACAGCGAGTACGCCTGGAACACCAGTCCGACGCCGCGACGGCTCGCTCGGACGTTCGTCACGTCGAGGTCGCCGATGCGGACGGCGCCGCCGTCCGGTCGTTCGAAGCCCGCGATGATCCGCAGCGCCGTGGTCTTCCCGCAACCGGACGGGCCGAGGAGGGCGACGAGTTCGCCGCCGTTGACGTCGAGGTCGACCGCGTCCAGGACGCGACGGCCGGCGTAGCGCTTCTCGACGCCGACGAGCCGCACGGATGTGGAGTGGTCGGTCACGATGTGGTCCTCTCGAGCGCTGGGGTGGGAACCGGCGCGGGAGTCGTCGCGGTCCGGAAGGCAGGGGCGGATCGGTCGTGGTGGGCGCCGGGCCGACGGCCGGCGAGCCGCGTGAAGCCGGCGAGGAGCGCCCAGGTGCCGACCAGGGTCAGGACCGCGAGGGCCGCCGCCGCTCGCGGGCTGTCCTGCCCGATCTGGGCGAGGAACACCGGGTAGGTGTCGTGCAACAGGAGCGTCGCCAACGCGAACTCCCCCAGGACGAGCGCCGTGGTCAGCAGTGCGGCGTTCACGACCGCCTGCCGCAGGTTCGGCAGCACCACGGCGAAGAACGTCCGGAACGGCCCGGCGCCGAGGCTCGTGCTCGCGTTGACGAGCGTGGGCAGGTCGACGGCACGGAATCCGCCGTCGAGGGCTCGGTAGACGAGCGGCATGACGAGGACGACGTAGAACGGGACGAGACTGTACAGGCTCACGAGGAACCCGGGCACGGTGGCCCGGAAGGCGAGGTTCACGCCGTTCACCAGGGCGACGGCAGGGACGACCAGCGGCAGGACCGACAGCGCTTCGGTCAGGCCCAGGAGGCGCGGTGCGCGCAGGTGCAGCCAGAACAGTGTCGGGACCAGCAGGACGAGCACCGCCAGGGTCGTCAGGACCGCCAGCAGCAGGCTCGCCAGGGCGTCGGGCCAGAACTCCGGGCTCGCGACGGCGTCGAGGAGCGGTTCCGCGGTGACGGCCCCCGCCGACGAGAACCCGAACACCGCGCTCGCGACGAGCGGGACGGCGAAGAGCACCGCGGCGCCGACGAGGACGCCCGCGCGGACGCCGTCGCTCCAGCGGCTCATCTGAGCCACCTCGAGCTGCGACGGCTGAGCGCCCAGCGGACGGTCATCGCGACCGCCACGACCACGATCATGCCCGTCGCGAGCGCCGCTGCGAACGATTCGTCGATGAGGACGTTCCCCGAGATGAAGAAGCCGACGAGGATCGCGACCAGGTTCGCCCCGCCCCCGGCGAGGGCGTACGCGGTCGCGTAGGCACTGAAGGAGTTGGCGAACAGGAGCAGTGCCGCCCCGCCGACCGCGGGAGCCAGGATCGGGAGCGCCACGTCACGGAGGTACTGGAGGCGGTTCGCGCCGAGACTCGTGGCCGATTCGGACCACTCGGTGCGCATGCCCGCCACGGCGGGGAGCACCAGGACCGTCATCAGGGGTGCCTGGAAATACAGGTACACGACGGTCAGCCCGCCGAACGACGACAAGGAGAACGAGTTCGCCAGGTCCCAACCGGTCAGGTCGCGGACGAGGGAGGTGACCACGCCCTGGACGCCGATCGCGGCGACGAAGGCGAAGGCCAGCGGGACCCCGGCGAACTGCGATGCGACGCCCGAGAAGGACAGGAGCAGGTCACGGAGCCACAGCACCCTGGCCGACGTCGCGATCGCCCAGGCCAGGACGAGGCCGAGCAGTCCGCCGAGCACGGCGGTCGTCGCGGAGAGCGCGGCGGTGTTGAGGAACGCCGACCGGTACTGCTGCCCGACCAGGCGAGCGAACGCCTCGACCGACCACGCACCGGCGTCGTCGTGCAGGGCGGTCCAGACATTGACGAGGAGCGGGATCACGAGGAACACCGCCATGAACGCGAGGAAGGGGACGGCCCCGAGCCCTGCGAGGGACGGCCGGGGCCGCCGGCCCGCACGTGGCGGACCGGCGACCTGGCGGGTGACGGGCGAGGTCACTTCGAGGCGACCTTCGAGCCCCACTGGTCGACGACGAGGGTGGTCGCGGCGTCGCCGTTCTCCGTGGTCGGGAACTCGATCTCGGCGAGGGTGTCGGCGTCCGGCAGACCCTCCTTCGCGGCGTCCGTGAGCGTCCCGGCCTCGGCCATCGCGGCGTAACGGGCGGGGACGGCGCCGGACTCGGCGTAGTTGTTCGCGCCGGCGCCACCGAGCAGCCACTCGACCCAGAGGCGCGCGGCGTTCGGGTGCGGGGCGTCCGCGGTGATGGGCTGCGCATAGTAGTTGCCGAAGACCCCGTCGGACGGCACGGTGGTTCGAAGGTCGACGCCGGCCTCGTCCATCTCGGACTGCACGCCGGAGTAGTTGTAGTTCCAGTCGAACGTCACTGCGGCCTGGCCGGTCTCGAGCGCCGCCGCGTTCGAGGAGGCGTCGACGAGGTAGCCGCCCTTCGCGAGCTTCGCGAAGAAGTCGATGCCGGGCTGGACGTCCGTCAGGCTCCCGTCGTTCGCCAGCGCTGCCGCGGACACCGTGGCAAGGGCCGACGCGCCTTCGCGCGGGTCACCGATGAAGATCTTCCCCTTGTACTGCGGGTCGAGCAGGTCGTCGAACGTCTTCGGGACGTCGACCTTGTTCGCGTCGACGCCGATGCTGAGCACCCCGTAGTACGCACCGGTCCAGTTGTGGTCCGGGTCCTTCAAGTTCGACGGGACCTCGTCCGCGACGCTCGGCGTGTACTGCTCGGTCAGACCCTGCTTGATGGCCGACTCGGTGAACGAGTACCCGATGTCGGACACGTCCGCGGAGCTCGACTGCCCCTTGAGGTTCTTCAGCGAAGTGAGCTCCTCGGCGCTCGAGGCGTTCGGGCTCTTGACGGTGACGTCGATGCCGTACTCCTTCTCGAAGGCGTCGATCGTTTTGCCGTAGTTGGCCCAGGTCCGCGGGTACGCGAGGAGGGTCAGCTTCCCCTCCTGCTTCGCGAGCTTCGTGATCTCGGCGAGGTCCGATCCGACCTTCTCGGAGGCGGACGCGTCGCTCGACGTCGCGCACCCAGTGAGGAGCAGGGCGGTGGTCGCGAGGGCCGCACCCGCGGCGAGGGCCCGGCGGAAACCGCGGCGGGAGGAACTGACTGAGAGGGACATGACTTCCTTCGGTGGGGATCCGGGGGGACACCGACAGCCTCATGCGATCGCGTGGAGCGGAGGTGAACGCCGGGCGGTGCCGAGGTGAATTTGGTCTAGACCAGTGGCGAGGTCAGCGCGCGGCGTTGGTGATGCGGCCCGACACGGCCAGACGCAGGTGCTCCGGGAGGAAGACGTCCTGGCTGTACTCGACCGGCACCTCGCCGGACAGGGCCGTGCGCTTGACGACGAGCACCGGGACACCGGGCTCCGTGTCGAGCAGCACGGCTTCTTCGTCCGCGAGCACCACGGGCAGGAGTTCCTGGTCGGCACGCGTCGGGGCGGCGCCGTACTGGGTCCGCAGGAGTTCGTAGAGGGAGCCGTCGAGGTCGTGGTCCAGCAGATCCGGGAACCGCGCGGCCGGGAAGAACGAACGCTCCAGGACGACGGGTACCTCGTCGGCAATCCGCACGCGGGTGACGGCGTGCACGTCGCCGGCGAGGAGCTCGGCCCCCGCCGCTGCCGCGATGCCGAGGGCTCGGGCGACCTTGGGCGGCGCCACCATCGTCCGCGCGAGGACCAGACGCGACTCGACGGTGTCGACCGTCCGCTGCAGTTGCGGGGTCAGCCCGACCAGGTCCGCGATGTCGACGCGGGCGCGCGGGTGTGCGACCACGAGTCCGCCGCGCGTCCCCGGCCGGCGTACCAGGTGCCCGTCGCGCTCGAGCGCGTCGAGCGCGTGACGGAGCGTCATCCGGCTGACACGGAAGGCCTCAGCGAGCGCCCGCTCCGACGGCAGACGGGCACCCGGGGCGGTGTGGGCCCCCGCGTGGTCACGGAGCCAGTCGGCGATGCGGAGGTGCGCCGGACCGCCACCGCCCGGGGCTGCGCGACGCGCTGCGGCGAGCAGGTCGTCGGCGGTCGCGGACTCGGCCACGTCAGACCCCCAGGGCGGTGAGTCCGCCGTCGAGCGCGTCGAGCAACCGCGGGACGTCCGTCTCCCTCAACGCGAGCGGCGGCCGGAGCTTCAGCACGTTGTTCGTCGGACCGCAGACGCTCGTCAGAACCCGACGCTCACGCAGTTCCTCGAGCAGGTCGAGCGCGGTCGTCGACGCTGGCTGCGCGGGATCGCCGTGGAGGACGAGCTCGACGCCCGTGTACTGCCCAGCACCACGGACGTCCCCGATGACCGCGTGGGTACCGGCGAGTTCGCGGAGGCCGTCACGCAGCACCCTGCCCACGTGCAGCGCGCGCTCCTGGAGCCCCTCGTCGCGGACGACGTCGAGGACCGCCTGCGCGGCCGCGATCGCGACGGGGTTGCCGCCGAACGTGTTGAAGTACGGTCGCTGCGACGCGAACGGCTCGAGCACCTCGGAGCGCGCGGCCATCGCGGCTACGGGGAAGCCGTTGCCCATCGGCTTACCGGTCGTCACGAGGTCCGGCACGAGGCCGTGGCGCGCGAAGCCCCAGAAGGCCTCACCCGTGCGCCCGAACCCGGGCTGCACCTCGTCCGCCACGAGCACTCCGCCGTGTCGGTGTACCAGGTCGACCGCAGCGCGGATCATCCCCGGCTCCCCGGTGAAGACCCCGTCCGAGGAGAACGATGAGTCCACGATCAGGCCGGCGAACCCGTCCCGCGATGCCTCGACCTCCGCGATCGCTGCAGCGACGCCCGAGAGGAACGCCGCCCCCGCGGCCTCGGACGAGCCGTGCCGGTAGGTGTCCGGCGGCTCCACGATCCGGAGTGCCGGGTCCATCTCCTCAGCCGCGGACAGGGCGGGCGAGTGCGCCGACACCAGGGCGGTGTTGCCGTGGTAGGCCTCACGCGTCGCGATCCACGCCCGCCCGCCCGTGTAGGCACGCCCCACGCGGAGCGCGAGGTCGTTCGCCTCGGATCCGGTGCAGACGAACATCACCTGATCGAGCGGCTCCGGCATCGTCGAGAGCAGGTCGTCCGCGTAGGCGAGGACCCCCGTGTGCAGGTAGCGGGTGTGTGTGTTGAGCGTCCGCATTTGCCGCTCGACAGCGTCGACGACCACAGGGTGCGCATGACCGACGGACGGCACGTTGTTGTACAGGTCGAGGTACTCGTTGCCGTCGGCGTCCCAAGCGCGGGCACCCGCCCCGCGGACGAGCTCGACCGGTCGCCGGTAGAAGAGCCGGTACGCCGGACCGAGTCGCGCCCGTCGGTGTTCCACCATTGTCCGGGTACGGGAGTCGAGCAGCGCCACATCCTCCGCCTTCAGGCTGTTGCCCTCGAGGATGGAAGCGGTTCCGGTGCTGGTCGGGGGCATCGTCTGGGTCCTGTCGTTCGGCGTCTCGACCCGCCCGGTGGCACAGCGTACGCCGGATCGGTCTAGACCATTGTGCTGCGCCGACGTGACCCGTCGGGCCGTGCGGGTGACAGGCGGATGACGATCACGTGTCCATCGGCCGAACGAGCGCAACGTCGACCCTCGCGCGCAGTCGCTTCCGCCGAGGAATCCGTCGACCGCCGACGTGCCACAGGCGCCGTCGCGACACTCCTCCGACCACACATCCTCGTGACTCCGAACGAGTCTGCGGGCCGATGCCAGTTCTCGCGAGCGCGTCATACGTCGTTCTCCTTGCGTTTTTTGAGTCCGGCTACTTCTTGCGAAGCGCCTTGGCCCGCTGCATCCGAGCGACGCGGCGGGCCGCCTTGTCGTTCAGGATCGACCACACGTGGCGGATCGCGATCGCGATGAAAAGCACCGCTAGGGCGAAGCCGACCGCGTAGGCGGCGGGGGCAGGGATCTCAATCGACAGCTGGAGCATGGAACCTCCACCGTTCGATCTGTCAGCCGACCGGTTGGCTCTCGGGTCGTGCACCGTGCACGTCCGAGGACTGGGGCCTCCGTGAGGAGGATGCGGCCGGAACCCGCTCTGAATGCGCATCCCTGCTGCGTTGATCGCGGCGGGGACTTCTGGGTACAAAAAAACCGACCCGAGGGCCGGTTGGTTGCGCACACCATGAACGCAGGACGATTCTGACACAGCTTGCGGAGCAAGCATCCGGTGAAGTGTCTACTCGCGAGCCTCCCTCTCTGCTCTGGGACCTATCCAGTCCGAAGCTGTGCGGCGACGTCGACCAAGCGCAGCGACGTGGTCGTCTCGTTGGTAGTGCAGTGCGCGGATCGCGGCCGCGACCTGGGTCCGCGTCGTTGGGCGCACCCGTTCGGATCCGTTGAGGACGCGGGACACGGTCTGATGGGACACATGTGCTGCCGCGGCGACGTCGTAGATGGTCGGCTTGCCGGTCATGTTCCTCCGATCACGATCGAGGGTGGCGGGTGCCGTCAGGACGACTGAGCGGCACCCGCCCGGGGCCGACGGAAAGGGGCTACGCCGGCCCGCTGCTCCGCCCAATCACATGTTGCATCCGCTGAGCCGGGCGGAGAACTGGGAGGTCAGTGACCGCCACCGAGGTTCCCGGCGAGGCGGCCGTGGAAGGCCTGGCTGGCATCGTTGAGTCCCTGGATGTCGACCCGCTTGCCGTGTGCCTGGTACTTCGTCTCGATGGCGTCAAGTGCGGCGACGGTGGAGGCGTCCCAGACGTGGGAGCGGGTCATGTCGATGACGACGAGCTCAGGGTCGTCGACGTAATTGAACTGGGTGGTCAGATCGTTGCTGGAGGCGAAGAACAGCTCGCCCTCGACGGTGTAGAGCGCGTGCTGCTCCCCGGTTCCGCTGGTCTCGATGCTGCGGGTGACGGAGGTGAAGTGGGAGACGCGGCGGGCGAAGACGACCATCGCGGCGATGACGCCGATGATCACGCCGACGGCGAGGTTGTCGGTGGCGACAGTCAGCACGACGGTGAGGACCATGACGATGGTCTCCCCGACAGGCATGCGCTTCAGAGTGGAGGGCTTGATGCTGTGCCAGTCGAAGGTGCCGACGGAGACCATCACCATGACCGCGACCAGGGCCGCCATCGGGATGATGGCGACGATGTCGCCGAGCCCAACGACGAGGACGAGCAGGAACACGCCGGCGAGGAAGGTGGAGATGCGGGTGCGGGCACCGGAGGCCTTCACGTTGATCATCGTCTGCCCGATCATCGCGCAGCCACCCATCCCGCCGAGGAGGCCGGAGCAGATGTTCGCGATGCCCTGACCGAGCGCTTCCCGGGTCTTCCGAGAGCTGGTGTCGGTGACCTCGTCGACGAGCTTGGCCGTCATGAGTGACTCGAGAAGACCGACGAGTGCCATCGCGAGGGCATAGGGCGCGATGATCGTCAGCGTCTCGAGGTTCAGCGGCACGTTCGGGATGAACAGGGTCGGCAGGCTGTCGGGCAGCTTGCCCTCGTTGCCCACGGTCGGCACGGCGATCGACGCGAACACAGTCACAAGCGTCAGGACGACGATCGCGACGAGCGGCGCCGGGATCGCCTTCGTCAGGCGGGGCAGAAGCACGATGATCGCGATTCCGACGATGGTGATCGGCCAGACGAGCCAGTCGACGCCGATGATGTTCGGCAGCTGCGCGGTGAAGATCAGGATCGCGAGCGCGTTAACGAACCCGACCATCACCGACCTCGGCACAAAGCGCATCAGCTTCGCCGCACCAAGTCCGCCGAGGATGAGCTGGAAGACGCCGCCGAGCAGGACAGTCGCGATCAGGTAGTCCAGGCCGTGCTCCTTCATCACCGGAGCGACGACAAGGGCGATGGCGCCGGTCGCACCGGAAATCATCGCGGCACGGCCGCCGACGATGGAGATGACGACGGCCATCACGAACGCTGAGAACAACCCGACACGAGGATCGACGCCAGCGATGATGGAGAACGAGATCGCTTCCGGGATGAGCGCCAAGGCGACGACGAGGCCGGCGAGGACTTCACGGGTCAGGATCCGCGGGCTCTTCAACGCGGACAGGACGGTGGGGCTGGTGTGCACCGGGGCCGGTGCTGGCGTGACAGTGGTCACGGTTCTCCTTCGGTGAGGGTGCGGACGCTCTGCGCCCGCGAGGGAATGTCGTAGGGCGCGTCATCGCGCACGCCGGCCACACCAGGGGCCAGCCAGAAACCCGACTCTTCCGTCACGGGAGAGTTGGTATGGTTCGACTCTACCGTCACGGAAGGGTTGGTGCGCAAGTGAGCAACGAAGGAGCTGCCGGAACGAGCGAGTACCTCATGCAGATCGGTGAGGTCGCGGAGCGGACGGGGCTATCCGTGAAGACGATCCGTGACTACGACGCAGCAGAGGTGCTGCACCCGTCCGGGCGCACCGATGGCGGGTTCCGGCTCTACTCAGAGGAGGACGTCGAGCGGCTGCTGATGGTGCGACGAATGAAGCCATTGGGGTTCTCCCTCAGCGAGGCCGCGATCCTCGTCGACGCGGTTCGCGTCCTCGATGAGGCGAGTCCGGACGTGGACGTCACTGCCGTGCGGGCCCGGGTTGCGGTGTTCATCCGCGATGCTGAAGCACGGCGAGAGCGCCTGGATGAGCAGCTGGAAATGGTCGACGAATTTCTCGACAGCCTCCGCGCACACTGACTGGCCCCCCCCGAATTCGACGGGGACCAGTGGCGCTACTGAACGAGCGAGGGATGCTTCGGTGGTCGGGCGAAGACCGACACCATGGCGACCGTCGCGGGTAGGACCGCGAAGCACAGCACGGGGGCGGTGTAGTTGCCAGCGATGTCGTGGCCGAGGGCGAGCAGTAGTGGCCCGAACGCGGTCGATGCGAGGTTCACCCCGGTCGCCACGCCGCGGATCACGCCGATGTTCGCCGTCCCGTAGTACCGCACGTACGCCGCGGCTTCGATACCGCGGAGGCTGCCGCCCGCGGCGCCGAGGACGAGCCCGTAGACGATCGCGGTCCACCCAGGCTGCACCGTCGGCAGCAGCACGAGGGCGCCCGTGAGGGTGACCATGGCGATGGTCACCCCGCACTTCGGTGCGATCCGGTCCGAAAGCGCACCGGTGATGAGCGTCGCAGCGATTCCGGTGACCGTCTGCGGCAGGAAGTTCGCAGCAGCCTCCGTTGCGGTCAGGCCCTGCTCTCCGAGGACGGCGACCTGATGGAACGCCAGAGCGGTGCTCAGCATCCCGGATGCTGCCAGTCCGGCAGCGATCACCCAGAACATCCCCGTCGACGCCGCCTCGCGGAGCGTCCACAGCTGCTGCCCAACATCGGCACCGCTCTGTGCTGTCTGCGAGCCGGGCTCTTGATGGCGCGGGAGGAAGAACGCGACTGGAATCACAACCACGGCGACGGCAATCGCCTCCACCCGCCACGCGGTGTGGATGTTCGAGGTGGCGATGAGGGACTCGACGAACACTGGCACGAGGGAAATCCCTCCGGAGCCGATCCCCGACGCGATGCCTAAAGCGAGCCCTCGCCGATTCCTGACCGTCCGCGCAACGACGGTCGTCGCAGCCAGGGACAACGCACCTTGCCCGGCCATGCGGACACCGACGGAGCCGGCCGTCAACCCGACGACCTCACTGATCAGGCTCAGCGCCACGAGGAACACCGCGAACGCGACGCCGATAAGCATCGTCATCCGCCGCACGCCCCAACGATCCAGCGCACGACCCGTCAACGGGAGAACGCACGCCCCGATTAGCGTGCCGACGAGGTAACTCCCGGACACCTTGGTGCGGGACACCCCAAGTTCACGGATCAGCGGATCCGTGAACACCGACAAACCCGCCGTCTGACCCGGTGCGCTCATCACCGACAACACACCGCCAGCGGCAACCACAGCAACCCACGGCAACCAGTGGAAACGGCGCTGACGCGCCATCCCCACAGCCGGAGTGGCTACCAGGTCTGCTGGTGGCGCCGGCTCGAGCGGAAGATCGATTTCGGATGTGTTCGGGGAGGACGTGATCGGACGCTCACTTTCACTCAGACACGCGAACCCTACCGAAACGGAAAGGTTGGGGCGATCAGGTGCCAGGAGAACTGATCGTGGCCACCGATACGATCGGTTGAACAGGAACAGCGCCGTGGAGAGGACGTGCAATGACGGAAGCGGTGAGCGCGTCGACGATGCACATCGGTGAACTCGCCGAGCGAACCGGCCTGTCCACTCGCACTGTCCGCCACTACGACGACGTCGGACTGCTGCACCCCACCGGCCGCACCGAGGGTGGGTTCCGGCTCTACACCGACGACGACCTGCAACGGCTCCTCGTGATTCGCCGCATGAAACCCCTCGGCTACTCGCTCGAGCAGATGGCCGAACTGCTCGGAATCATCGACGGGCTCGCTTCCGCCGACGGTGCCGAACGTGAACGTCTTCAAGCCGAGCTGGACGCGTACGTCGCGGACACCGAGGACCGTCGAGCCAAGCTCGCCCGCAACCTCGACTGGGCAGACGAGTTCCTCACCATCCTGCGTCAGCACTGAGCAGCTACCCCCTACATCAAGCGCCGCAGAATCAGCGACACGAACCACGGCTGATCACACGCACGCGAGCGCAACGCCGACGAGACGTCTCACAACCGTAGGGTGGCGAGACGCCTCGTCGGAACAAGAGAGTCAGGGGCTGCCCCCCCTCCGGTGCGGAAGACGGCCGGCTCCGCCTCCGGCCATGCTCCTAACCCTCCGCGGGGCGCGTGGCTGACCAAACGTCGCCAAGAGTTCTGTTCATCTGCGCCTTATCCACTTGCGCGTCCCGAACCTTTTCCCGCTCACTGCTGTCAGCATTCAACCTTTCGAAAAAATTCTCAAGTGAGTAAGGGGGAGCGTCACTGATTGACAACTGGAGTTGTAGCGACACAGGTGCATTTGGATTTCTGTTCGCGAAGCGAAGCAGCTGGTCACTCCTTTGAGCCAGAGCCACGAGGACATCCGGAGGGGTCTTACTGCCAGATCGTCCGTCAGCTGTTCTGAGTCGGCAACGGCAATGCGCTCCACCAACGTCCCGCTGCGAGCAATGGTTGTCATTTCCCCAAGAGAGGCAAGTCCATTGTAAACGCGCTCATAAAGTTCGCTCATCAGAACTTGCAGTTATTGTATTTGCTCGTATCACACTGAGCTTGATCCGAGTAGTTGCTCTGGGAAGACGACTTTGACCCATGCTTGAAATTGAACTGCGTCGAGTACTGCAACCGCTTTCCATTGAGGCGTGTGGTGCTTTTCACCGCAGATTCCCAAGAATGATTGAGTCGTGTCGCACGCGTTGTGGTTGCCCCAGCTTTAGTCTTACTCTCGTAACCCGTCACGGTATAAATAACACTCTTGTATGTAATTCCCGTGAAATAGCCACCGTTCTTGCCGTAAGTAGTTCGGTAAGTGATTGGACTCTTCACCTTATTTGCATAGACGCGCCAGCGATAGTCAATCCGGTCTGTCACCTTTGCGGTAGGCAACTTTCCGACGCGAGTCTCGAAAACGAGCGCCTGCGCCGGTGTGGCGACGAGCAGTGATCCGACAAGTGCGAGCGCGCCGAGTGTGGCAGCAGCGATGCTGCGCCTCCTCGTGCGCGGAGCGTACAGCAGTGTGCGCACGAGACCCCCTACGTGATTGACAGCACGGGTTGCTGTCAGCTTGCGCAGCGTATGAGGAAGCTGAGTGCTTGTACCCGACCCCCGAACGGGGCGGGACGCCAAACGCCAGATCAGGCCCGGTAGTTCCAGCTCGGCCTTAATGGATACTCAGACACGAGTTACGCCAGCTTGATCTGGCACCAGTCCATGGCGTTGCGGGCGCCGATCAGGCGGCGCCCCATCGCCGCGACCGCCGGCCATCGGCTGGCCGAGGCAGCTTCCAGATCAGTCCTGGTGCGGAGGCAGTACCGGTCGCCGCACGGGACTCGATCACGACACGAAGCGTCGCGGGGACAACGACACAGAGCGAAGCTGCTCCAGGATGCCTCTTCGCTGCTGGTGCTGCAGCGTGCGCCACTGCGATGGGCCTTGCGCAACCAGCAGGCATGAATCGCGGGGCGGACGAAGCCATCGAGCGCAGTGCTAGACGGGATGCCGAGGGAGATCGTGGCGAATAATGACGCCGGGCAAGACCTTGTTCGGTAGACGATCGGCATACGGACGGGTGAACGCCCGGGATCTGACTCTCAATCGTCGTCGCGCTCTGCGCGAAACGCGCGTCGACCGGCGATTCGCTGATAGAGATTGTAGACGAAGACGACTTCCAGAAACTCGAAGAGCCCCAGGGCTGCGGTGGCGAACAGAACACTCGCCGGGGCTTCACCAGTGTTGAATGCGATGGTTGGCGCACCCACGACAAGCGCCCCCAGGAGAGCGTTAAACCAAGCGCCGAAGATACCGGCCGGAGCATCGGGCACCCCGTCTATCCAGCGATCCGTCACGGCGCCCACGGTACTCGGGAGTCTGGCTCGAGCGGTGTCCGCTAGCCGATCGGCTACCGAGATGGCAGAGATGGAGATCTTGTCCCTAACGGCCGTCGCAAGATGCCGATCGCCGGCAGCGACAGCAGGGCCAGGACGGCTCCGGCGAAGGCAAGATTGCTGTATGTGGTCGCGGCCATCACCACTCCGGACAGCGCACCGCCGCTGGCACCGGCCAGTGCGATGAGGACGTCGACGCTGCCCTGGACCCGGGCACACTCGCCCGGTTCGGTCGCGTCGACGATCATCGCGGTGCCGGCGATGATGCCGAAGTTCCAGCCCAAGCCGAGCAGGATCAACGCGGTCAGTGACGCCGCGACGGAGTCACCGAGGGTCGCTGCGGACACTCCCGCAAGCAGGAGCGCCGTGCCCGAGGCAACGGCTATGACGGTGGTGCCGACGCGGTCCACGAGGGCTCCGGCGACGAGGGACGGCAAATACATCGCCGTGATGTGCACGCCGATCACGACACCGACCGCTGACAGGGCGTGGTGGTGCATTTGCATGTGGACGGGCGTCATCGTCATGATGCCGGTCATCACGATCTGGGCGACCACCATCGTCAGTGCTCCGGCCACGACGCCGCGGCTGACCCGGCGGACGGCCGGTGTGGTCGCGTCGCGTACGGTTGCGGGGTCGGTGACGTCGAGCTGACGCGCGAGCAGCAGCGGATCGGGTCGCAGCAGGAGGTGCAGCACCGTGCCCGCGGCGAGGTAGGCCGCGGCGGCGAGGATGAACGGCCCGGCCAGTGCGGGGACGTTCCACGAGATGGCGAGGCGGCCCATTGGCTCGACGAGGTTCGGGCCGACGACCGCGCCGAGTGTTGTCGATACCATCGCCACGCTCGCCGCGGTTGCACGCCGGTGCTTGGGTGCGAGGTCGGTTCCGGCGTACCGGGCCTGCAGGTTCGTCGCGGTACCCGCGCCGTACACCAGGAGTGCCGCGAAGAGCAGCGCCGGACTGTCGATCCGCGCGGCGAGGACGACGCCGATCGAGCCGACACCCCCGGCGAGGAAACCAGCGCTTAGGCCCGGGCGGCGACCGTACCGGTTGCTGGCGCGACCGACGACGAACGCTGTCACCGCGGATCCGAAGGTCAACACCGCGGCAGGGAGACCGGCGACGGCATCGCTGCCGAGCATGTCCTCGGCGAGCAGCGCGCCGACCGTGACGCCGGCAGCGAGTCCCGCACCACCGAGCACCTGCGTCGCGATGACCGCGATGAGGGTACGACGCTGCGCAGCAGCCCTGATCGACTCGCGCTCGTTGGGTGTGGCGCCCTGCGCAATGGTCTCCATGACCGCTCCAGAGTTCTCATCGGTGGACTGTGTGTCGACGTCGACAGTGTGCTGTCATGACTCGGTGCCTTTCAACCATGACACCCTGGTCGGCGTCCGGCTCGCGCAGGACCTGGCGAACCGCACGCCGGGAGACGGCTGGACCGTGGACGGTCTCGCGCCCGTCCTCCGCGACGCCTTCGTCCGAGGGGCGGTCGCCGACAGCGCCTCTGCTGCCGGCCTGACCCGGCTCGCCGGCCGCCTGCGCGCAGTGTTCGCAAAGACGAACGAGGTCGCCCGGGTCGCGTTGATCAACGAACTGCTCACCGAGAGCGTCCAGACCGTCCAGGTCGCCGAGCACGACGGACTCCCGATGCACCTGCACTTCGCCAGCCCTGACGGCGACCTGGTCGGACGCGTCACCGCGATGACAGCCGGAGGACTCGCGGTCTTCGTCGTCGAAGCGGGCAACCACCGGCTCGGCGAGTGCGCTCGCGAGGGATGCCAACAAGTGTACGCGGACACCAGCAAGAACGGGCGCCGCACCTACTGCACGGCACGCTGCGGCAACCTCGACGCGGTCCACCGGTACCGGGACCGACGACGGCGCTGACGGCGAGCAGCGGACGACCCCTCCTTACTCGTCCGATAGCCGAGATCTTGGGTTCAGCTGGTCGTTGCAACACCACCGTGAATCGGAGTGTTGCAGATGGGATCGAGGCTGGAGCAGCGTGCCCGTGAGGCACGATTCTGGGAGCTACTCGGACAGGGCATGAGCAGGCCCGCTGCTTGCGATGCTGTCGGGGTGCATCCACGTCAGGGATACCGATGGTTCAAAGCTGCTCGCAGGAAGAACCCGTTCGAGCGAGCAGCTCGTTCTGGCCGGTACTTGAGCGAGGAAGAACGGCTCCGGATCGCTGACCTGCGCCTGGCTGGCGTCGGTATCCGCCAGATCGCAGCAGAACTCGGGCGGGCGCCATCAACGATCAGTCGAGAGCTGGCCCGGAACAGCTCCCGCAACGGCGATTACCGGCCGTACGCGGCGGAGAAGCGGTGCCAGGTCCGAGCGCGGCGCCCGAAGCCGCGGGAGCTGGACCGGGTCGAGCTCGCCCTGCAGGTCGAGCTGCGGTTGGTGCGGATCTGGTCCCCGGAGCAGATCCGTGATGACCTGACCAGGACGTTCCCGAACCGGCCGGAGATGCACGTGTCGCACGAGACGATCTACCAGTCCCTGTTCGTCCAGGGTCGCGGTCACCTGAGCGCTGACCTGCACAAACACCTCCGCACCGGACGCGCGATCCGCCGACACCGGGGTGAGCCTCGGCGGGCGTCGTGGTCGAAGATCCGGGACATGGTCCTAATCAGTGAACGCCCCGCCGAGGCCGACGATCGGGCCGTGCCCGCCACTGGGAAGGGGACCTGATCGTCGGGACCAACGCTAGGAGCGCGATCGGCACCCTCGTCGAACGCACGACCAGGTACGTGATGCTGCTGCACCTGCCCAACGGGCACAGCGCCGACGCGGTCCGGGACGCGATGATCCCCACGATCCAGACCCTGCCCGTGCATCTCCGTCGGTCGTTGACGTTGGATCAGGGCACAGAGCTTGCCCGGCACAAATCACTCTCGCCACGGACCTCGCGATCTACTTCTGCGACCCGCACAAGCCGTGGCAGCGCGGCTCGAACGAGAACACCAACGGCCTGCTCCGGCAGCACTTCCCGAAGTCCACCGACCTCAGCGTCCACAGCCCGGAACGGCTCCTCGAAGTTGCCACGGAACTCAACGGACGACCCCGCAAAACGCTCGGCCACCGGACCCCGGCAGAAGGATTCGAGCAGCTACTCTCGGACCCGAAACAACCAACCGTTGCAACGGCCCCTAGTAAACCGCCGTCGTCGAGCCAGTACGGCTCCTGGGCGATCCGGTCCTGCGGATCGCGCGGCTCGGCAGCGATCATGCCGGGAATCCACGATGCGCTACAACCCGGTTCAACCCGTCCCACGTCATGCGGATAACGGGCCAGGGGCGAAGCGGACGCGACCCCGGAGCGACCGCGGAATCGGGTATCTCCTTCGTCAGGATCGGGCGCTTCAACGCCAGCGACTTCGGGATCGTCGTCGCTGGGGACGTAAGCCGTCGTGAACCGCACACGTCAGTCTGAGCACCCGATGATCGAGGGCGACCGCAACTACGAGAGGGGAGCTGCCCGCTCTCGTTGGGGTGAGAGCGGGCAGCCGCGTGCGTCCGAGGATCAGGGACTTAGGACGCTTTCGCTTGGGCGGTAACCAGCCGCCCCGCCTCACTGTGAACCATCGTCGACAGGTGTTGTATTCCGTGCCGGAGGTTCTCCCGCCATCGGCGGCTCTAGCAGTGTGAGTGCGATGTGAGCGTGCGGCGGGCTGGTCCGGCTGGTCCGGCTGGTCCGGCTGGTCCGGCTGGTCCGGCTGGTCCGGCTGGTCCGCCTGCGCAGGCGCTCACTCTGCTGACTGCCCGTCCAGCGCGACCCTGGGTACGGTACGGGAACCCGTGGCGTATCAGGCTGCGGGACGGGCGTTGCCGGTCCGTGTTCGGGTCACGCGATCGGCAACGCTCGCCTCGCGTCAGAGCCTTGCGTGCTGGTCGGGCCTGCTGCGCGGCGACCCAGGAGTACCAGGCACTGAGCTGTGCTTGCGCGTTGCCGAGGGTGCTGTGCGAACCGTGGACCTGGTCGTCGTTCGTGTGGAGCTCGTACTGGTCGTGGTGCTGGACGCTGCCGACGATGACACCGTCGGCGTGCGCTGTCCAGTCGGTACCGGGCCCCTCCTGCCACACGATGCGCTGCGGTCGAACCATGAATGCGGCTTCCTGTAGGCGTCTTCGCAGACGACCCGCGAGCTGATGACGTCTCTCAAGGTACGCGCCCACGATGTGCGAACAAGCTGTCCTGTCGACCTGGCTGAGCCCACCGCTCCGACGTCGAGCCGGAGACCATCACCGACTCCGGCAACGCAGACCGATGTGCTGTACCGAAAGCCGATAGCCTCGTCCCGGGCACCTCTTCCGGGAGCTCAGGCTGGTCCACCGGGAAACTGGCGGACCAGCCGTCCGTTGCCGTTGCCGTTGCCGTTGCCGTTGCCGTTGGACGAGCTGAAACAGGCTGGTGTCGGTGCGCTCACTGCCGTTCGGACATGCCGTAGCCCTCTGGCAGGCTCTATCTCTCCATGGGCTGACGCCACCTGACGTCCCTACTACTCGTCTCGGAGCAACGTCTGGGACCCGGCATGCTCGTTGACTCGGAGGACGATCAGCTAACCGAACAAGCGGCGCGGTGGTCTGACGGGTTGCTGAGCCGAGAGCTCGGGCCGCGCCACCCGTGGTGCTTGTGCGGGTTCGGGATCAATGGTGCGCGGACGGAGTGCGTCGGAGCGCCGCGGTGTTGCGGCGGTGTCGGCGGCGATGGGCGGCTCCGTCGCAGAGACCGGGGCGAGCGGGCCGACGTTCTTCGTCAGCGGACCGGACGATGCCGTCGACCGTGCGGTCCCGGTCCTAAATGTCCTCGCTGCGCCGGGCGGTGTCCGTCGTATTGGCCAGCGGGCCGAGGACGGTCAGATTGTGAAGCTGCTTGCGAACGGGCTGTGGTTCACCAACGCCCTCGCCGCTGCTGAAGCGTTGCTCATCGGGCAGAAGCTCGGGCTGAATGTCGAAGCCCTGCACGGTTTCTTGCAGGCGAGCGCGGGCGGGAGCCGCTTCCTCGACGAGCACGCGGACCAGCTGCCCGATGGCGACTACCTGCCGTCGTTCAGCATCGACCGCGTCGTCGAAGAACTGAGCACAATCCGCAGACTGCAAGACATGGCCGGAGTGGATGCGCCGATGCTCGAGGCGTCGGCACGGCACCACCACGCCGCGCTCGACCAGTACGGCCCCGCACTGGGTGAGCTCCTTGGCGTCCGACTCCTGGAAGAGCGCGCCGGCCGCCAGCTGCGCCGCTGACCATGGGTTCGGGTGCCGCTGCCGGTTCGGGCCACGGCAGCGGCACCCGGAAAAGACCGACACTCCCCGCGAAAGTGCCACTGGTAACAGGGTCCAGCAGATGGCCTTCGGAAGCAGCATCACCCATTCTCCCGACCCGCCGCAAGACCGAAATGTCAGCAGAAGGCGACCCAACAGTTCGCTGGAGCGCTCCGAACCAACCACGCCTGTTCGACACGTGTTGTTTAGCCCGGCGGCGCCTCGTGGTTTTCTGATCCGACCACGAGGCGCCGTCGTCCTGTTTGCTACCTACCTCGAGAGCTTCCTCCAGGCCACCCGGCGTTCGTCATGCCTGATCCGCACGACGACCCCGTCAGTGGAACACACACCGCAGCAAATAGACATGGGTTGATTGTGCTGACAAAGTGTGCAATGCCGAGCGTCGGTCGGTTTGTGTCAGGGCGATGCCCCTCATTCGCGGGTACTGCCCAAGTCGTCGGTAGGAGTCGGAGTAGCCGTCCACGGTGGGGCGCGGCGGCGACACCGGGCCAAGATTGGCCGTGATCGAGTCCCGTACGCCGATCCTCAACCGGACAGTAGAGCACCCGTACACCGATCCTCAACCGGACAGTAGAGCACCCGTGCGGAGCCGCGCTTGCAGCGGTTCGTCCGGCCGCCGGGAGACGTGGCGACCGGATCGGCCGACGCAGCGGGGCATCGGTCATGGGCTGCGCCAATGCGAGCGGCGCACCGATCACCGCTGGGTCTGCTCGGCGTGGACGAGAAGCTGGCGGAGTGCGTCCACTAGGCCGGCCCGCTGGGGCTGCGGTAGCGCGTGGAGGAAATCTGACTCGACGCGGAACAGCGTCTGGACCGCGGTGTGAACGACCGCCGACGTCGCGGGCGTCGGCGCGACGAGCACGGAGCGGGCATCGGCCGGGTGGCTCTGGCGAGTGGCGAAGCCGTTCGCGACGAGCTTCTTGATCCGTTTCGTCGTCCCCGCTGGCGAAGTGTGCAGGCCGGTCGCGAGATCGGAGGCGGTGAGCGCTCGTCCGCTGCGGAGCAGGAGGGAGAGGATGTCGAATTCGCCGCGCGTCAGGCCGAGTTCGAGCAGGGCGGCGTCCATGCGCGCGTGCAGGATCTGCGCCAGTCGCAGGATCCGCCCGACGATGTCGACGCTGCTGGTGTCCAGTTCGGGCGCGATCTGCGCCCACTGTCGCCGAAGGTCGTCGATCCCGTCGCTCATTGAAGCAATGTACTTCACTAGGGAAGGATATGGTTCGCTGGCGAAGTAATGGAGGAACGCGTGATCCGAGATTCCCGGCTGCGATTCGGCGAGGCGCTGCCCTCACCGCGCGAGCTGCTGCACCTGCATCCGCACGCCGCCGCGCACCATCCAGCGCTGCGGTTGGGCCTTTCCGCCGTCGTCCCGGTGGTGGCACTTGAGTTGCTCGGCGAGGTGACGTTGGCACCTTTTGCGATCCTCGGCGCGGTCGTTGCGGTGTTCGCCAGGCGCGCCTCCCCATGGGCTCGGCTGCACACGCAGGTGCTCGTGGCCATTGTGCAGGTCGGTCTCATCGTCGTGGCGACGGCGCTTGCAGCGTCCAGTCCGATGCCGTTCGAGATTGTGGTGTGGACGGCGGTGGTTGCCGGTGCCAGCGCGCTGCTGGCGGACGCCATGGGGTGGTCTCCGCCCGGGAACCTGTTCTTCGTGTTCAGCTTCGGAGCGTGCGCATCACTGCCGCACCAGGCCGCGCTGCCCCTGTCCGCCGCAATGGTGGCGGGGGCCTCTGCAGCATGGACGCTGGTCGTGTCGGCGCTCTGGGCGGCATTCGAGCGCTCGAGTGCGGTTGGGCTCGCTGCCCCGACAGCCGGGCTCGCCGCCCATCCGAGACGGTGGCTGCTCTCCGGCACCCATGCGGCGATGTGCCTCGTCGCATGCGCCTCGGCGGGAGGTGCCGCGCTGCTGCTGGGGTTTGACCGCCCGTACTGGGCAATGGTCGCCGCCATCGTTCCGATCGTCGGAACGACGACATCCGGCCAGCTCCTGCGCGCCGGGCACCGCGTCGTCGGTACGATCGCCGGCGTTGTCGTCGCCGGCGCCGTCTTCTGGTTCGCGCCGCCCCGCCCGCTGATCGCGTTGATCCTCGTCGCACTCACAGTCGGCACCGAGCTGTTCGTCGCCCGCAACTACTCGATCGCGTTGCTGTTCCTGACGCCGGTCACGATCGGCATCGCGTTCGTCAGCGGCACCCCCGCTCTCCTGCCGCTGCTTTTCACTCGCACCGCGGAGACGCTGCTCGGCGTCGCCGTGTCGATCGCACTCATCCTCGCGTCGCACCCCGTTCGACATCCGCTGCGAGCCTCGAGTCACCGGCACGACGAGCAACTCCGGCGGCCGCCGTCGGCCTCGTCGAGCTGACCGAACGCCACCGCGGTCCTGTGCGCGTCCTGCCCACAGGGGGCGCGCCTCCACGCTTCGCCCGAGGTTCGCTCCGACACGATCGACTGCCGGACGCGTTCGCAGCAATGGCGAGCCCGTCCTCGGCGACCGTCGTCAAGCCACCCAGTAGTAGCTGGTGCCCGAGTCAACGATGCACATCGGTGAACTCGCCGAGCGCACCGGCCTGTCCAGCCGCACCATCCGCCACTACGACGACGTCGGACTCCTGCACCCCACCGGGCGCACCGAGGGCGGGTTCCGCCTCTACAGCGATAGCGACCTGCAACGGCTGCTCGCGATCCGCCGGATGAAGCCACTGGGCTACTCCCTGGAGCAGATAGCCGAACTGCTCGGAATCGTCGACGGACTCGCGACGGCGGACGAGGCCGACCGGGGCTGCCTGCAAGCCGAACTCGACAGGTATATTGCCGACACCGAGAATCGCGGGGCCAAGCTCGCCCGCAACCTGGACTGGGCAGTCGAGTTCCTCAACATTCTGCGTCGGCACTGAGCCGCTGCCTCTCCTCGACACCAAGCGTCGCGATTTCGGCGACACGGACGGCCCCCGCACACAGATATTGCTCGCCCGGCGCGGGTCCCTTGTGGTGTCCCGGTCCCGGTCCCGGTCCCGGTCCCGGTGAACAATCGCTGCCGGGCGAAGCCCAGCTGCCAGCAGCGCTCGGTGGAACCACCAGCCATCGGGACTGCCTAACCGGAGCAGTTGGACAAGTGCTCGTCCTGTCTGTTGAGAGCCTGGGTTCCAGCAGAAGTGCGCCTCCCGCTTGATCGTGTCGTTGCTGATCGCCGTGCACCTGGCCCTGACAGGGCCTCTTGTCAGGGCTTCGCGCCGTTCCCGAAGGAGCCGTGGAGTGTGGTGTGAGCGAAGGCGGTGCCATCGATGACGTCGCGGACGGCGTCGAGGGTGGCTTCGTCGTCGGTGTCGACGCCGATGGTCAGCGAGCCGTACTCGACACGCATCGTCGTCGGGATGACGGCTTCGAGCCCGACGACGTGCGGGGTGACGGCGAGGGTCGCGAGCCCCTGCGCGACTGATGTCGACGTAGCCTCGGGGATCCGCTGGTCGAAGGTGCCGTCGTACTCGACGGTGCTCGCGACGTGTCCCGCCCCGGCGGGAACGGTCAGCTGCAGGTCCACGCCGGTCCATGCCAGGTGCTCGGACATCGTCGCGGGAACGGCTCCGGCCTGCTCCGGGGTGGCCTGCGGTGAGGTCGTGACCGTGACCGTAGTGGCGAAGTGGTTTGTGGTGACGAGGCGCGCCGGGCAGATCGGGTCGGCTGCGGTGCTCGGCGTGTTCGTGGTGGTCTCGTCCGCGCGCTCGACGCCAGGGAGTCGGCGGACTGCCCGCAACGCGTCGCGGACTTCCCGGGCGACCGTCGGGTCCAGGGTCGGTGTCGGTCGCGGGGTGGGCGACGAGGACGACTCGGTTGCGGTCGGTGGATCGGTTGGGCACGGCAGCGCGCCAACCGTCCCGCCGTGCTGCTGAGCGGCACTCCGCGCGAGTCCCTCCACGGAGGAACATCCGACGAGCAATCCGGTGCAGAGCACGGCGAGGACAGTGAACGACAGTCGGGGGCGCATACTCCCAGTCTCGTGCTGTCAGCTCGTGAACGACGGCGCCGGGCCCTCGCTGGCGCCTGCGTTCTACGTCGTGCTGCTTGGGCTTTGCCTCACCTGCACGCTGGCCGCTCTCGGCACAGGCGCGCTGGCCGCGTCACGAGCTGCTCGCCAAAGTGGATCGCGGCCTCAGTAGGGGTGGTCATCCGGACGCGGTGGGCATATTCGAGCCCTCAAACGCTGCTTTCAGAGCTCTTGCGCGAAGTTGCCCTGCAGTCGCGAGAACACCCGTTGCGCTGCGATAAGGAGCAGGCATCCGATCAGGAACGCGATACCGAGTCTGACGAGGTGTTCCGCAGGCCAGGCGGGTTCTGTGGCGGCGCCGTGGCCCCAGATCGCGCGTTGCAGTCCGAGGATCGACAGCGTCAAGGGATTGTTTGTGTAGATGGCTAAGAGCCAGTCGATCTTCAGCCGCTGCAGCACCATCGAGTACGAGTACACGATGGGGGACGCCCAGAGGAGCACCATCAGCCCGACGTCGATGATGAACTGCACGTCTCGGAGGTAGACGTTGAGCGCGGCGAGTACGAGTCCGATCGCTGTGCTGTAGACGAGGATCACGAGCAGGGACGGGACGAGGAAGATCAGCCCTTGGTGCCACGGGAAGACCTGGAGAGCGACGGTCGCTGCGATCAGGATCGCGAACTGGATCAGGAAGTTCACGAGTGCTGCGCCGATGCTTGCGAGTGGGAACACCTCGCGTGGCACGTAGACCTTCTTGATGAGTCCGCTGTTGCCGACGATCGACCCGGTTGAGCCGGCGACTACTTCGCTGAAGAGCGTGTACGCGGTCAGGCCGGTGAAGACGTAGATGGCGAAGTTGTCGATCGAGCGTGCTGAGCCGAGGATCTTGCCCATCACGAAGTAGTAGATGAGCAGCTGTGTGAGCGGGCGCACCAGCGTCCACACGAACCCGAGTGCTGAGTCCTTGTACCGGGCCTTGAGGTCGCGGCGGATGAGCATGCCGAGCATCTCGCGTTGGCGGAGGATGGCGCGCAGTTCTCGGCCAGTCCCCCGGAATGCGCTGCTGCGGGCGCCGACAACGACGAGCGGCTCCTTGGCGAGTTCTGCCATGCGGGCGTGATCAGTCATCGGGTTCCTTGTCGGTAGGTGTCGATGGACGGTACGAGGCAGGAGACGATCCACGCTGAGCGCTGACGTGCTGAGCTTGCCGAAGCCTCAGCACGTGTGCTGAGCGCTGGGCCAGGTGGTGGGCCAGCTGATGTGAGGCACGGTCGTGGTCATGCGACGGTCACAGTTCTTTGAGGACGCGGTGTTCGCTGCGGCGGAAGACGAGGCGGCCGAGCACGAGCACTACGACCGTCACGATGACCGACACGGTGACCGCGAATGCGTCGAGCTGCGTGGGGAAGAACGCGGATCGGTAGATGCCGATGATCCCGGTGAGGGGGTTGAGCGCCGCGATCTCGTGGAGGGCCGGGGGAGCGCGTTGGTCGCGTAGACGATCGGGGACGCGTAGAACGCGAATCGGAGGACCAGCTTCACGGCGCGTTCCAGATCACGGTGGAAGACAACGAGCGGTGCCACGATGAGTCCGATGCCGTAGACCAGAACGGCTTGCAGCACGATCGCGAGCGGCCACAGCGTGGCCTGCCAGTGGAGGTGCGCTCCAGCGGCGACTGCGAAGACAGCGAGCACCGGGATGCTCAGTAGGAACTCGATGCCCTTCGACGCGTTGATTCGCGCGATCCAGATGGTTCGCGGGATCGTCGTCGAGCGGATCAGCTTCGCTTCCGCGATGAACGCGCGTGTGGAGTCCGATACGCCGCCGGTGAACCACATCCACGGCAGCAGCGCCGTGAGCAGGAAGACGATGTATGGCGTTTCGCCGACCGGCCCTCGGTGGAGCACCTGGGTGAACACGAACCAATAGATTCCCGACATCACCAGCGGATCAAGGATCGACCAGAGGTACCCGAGCGCTGATGTGGAGTACCGCACGCGGAGGTCGCGGATGGTCAGAAGCCAGAGCGCGTGACGGTATCGATGCCCGGCACGACGCGCCGGTCGCGGGTCATCCATGCGTTCTCTCACGACGTCTCGGGGATGCTTGACCGAGACGTGATCGGTCGTCGAGGACGGCGCCGACGCGTACGAGAGGACACGATGACGCAAAGCACCCGACCCCGATCGCGGGGCTTCTCACGGGCACGGCGAACGCTTGTCGGGGTCACTGAGACGGCGATTCTGCTCAGTAGCGTTGCGTACCTGTTCGTCGGGGAGTTCTGGACGCTGGTGGTGTGGGAGGCCGTCACGTTGGTGTACCTCCTGGGCGGTCTCGTCGCTACCTGGCCCGGGCATCAGGTCGACGAGAGCAAGAGCGCGCTTCGGGAGGTTGAGCGGTGGTCGTGGCTGCTGCCACTGGTGGCGAGCGTGACCGGTGCGTACTCGGCAGTCGTGGCGTTGGTGGCTCAAGCGGATGGCGGCGGCGCGTTGCTGTTCGCGATCACCGCGTCGATTGGCGTCGTGTTGTCGTGGACGTTGCTCCAGGTCGGGTTCGCACACACCTATTGGGCGGCCGACGGGGGCGGCCGCCGCCGTGGTGTGCGATTCCCTGGTAAGCGGCAACCTGTTCTGATCGACTATCTCTACTTCTCCTTCACCATCGGGACCGCGTTCGCGACCTCGGACGCGCAGGTGGAGAGCCTCGGTGTCCGACGGGTGGTGATGCTGCACAGCATCTTGAGCTTCTTCTACAACGCGCTCGTCGTCGCGGTGGCGTTCCAGGTGCTGCAGCAGGTCATCCGCAACTGACCGCGGAGCGGGTCGATCCCTCGGACGAGCTACGGCTACGTGGCCGGCGGCTTGGACAGGCTCGAGGTGAGATCCTCCGGTCGGATCGCGGACGTTCTCGGACGCCACGGTGCCCGAGCGAGGTGGTGTGCGATCGTGTTGGCGACGGCGACGAGCGGCACCGCGAACAGAGTTCCCGGGATCCCTGCGAGGAACCCGCCAGCTGCGACGGCGAGGACGACCGCGAGGGGGTGAACGTTGACAGCGGCACCCATGATCAGCGGCTGCAGGACGTGACCTTCGACCTGCTGCACGATGAGCACGACGGCGAGCATGATCACGGCCGGCACGGGCCCGAGGAACACCAGCGCGACGACCACGGCCAGTACGCCGCTGGCGATCGCGCCGACGATGGGGACGAACGAGCCGAGGAACACTGCGATGACGATCGGCACCAGGAACGGGAACCCATCGAAGAACAGACCGATGATGAAAGCGCCGAGACCGATGCCGATCGCGTCGACGAGGGCGACGAGGATCTGAACACGGGCGAACGCGGTGAGCGTCGCCCATCCGGCGCGCCCGGCACCTCGCGCGGCTTCACGGGCGCGGCGGGGGAAGAGGCGAACCGTCCATTCGAAGATGCCGCGGCCATCGATGAGGACGAACAGTGTGGTGAAGAGCACCAGCAGTACGCCGGCGAGCAAGGTCCCGACGACACTTCCGGCGTTGAGGGCGCCGGTGACGAGGGACTGCGCGTTGTCCTGAAGGGCGTTGACGGCGCTGGTCAACGCTCCGGTGATGTCTGCGTCCGTGAGGGAGATGGGCGGCTCGTGCAGCCACGCGGAGACCTGGTCGAGCTGGTGCACGACCGCGGTTCGGAGGGCTGGCAAGCCGGCTCGGAGCTGCCAGACCACCAACGCGGCGAGCCCTCCGGCGGCGCCGACGACGCCGACTTCGCTGACTGCGACTGCGGCCCACTTCGGCCACCGGTGCCGTTGCAGCCAGGTGCAGAACGGCACCAGCAGCGCCGACAAGATCAGTGCGACCAGGACCGGGATGACGATAATCCGGAGTTGCACGACGACGACGAGGATTACCGCGACGGCGATCGCGATGAGGAGGAACGCCTTCGACCATGCGGCAGCGAGGCTGATCGGTGCGGGCAGCGTCGTGCTCGACTCAGCGGTCCGAGGGGTGGTGTTCATGGCCGGTTTCTCTGTTCAGTGGTCGGATGCGGGAAGGTGGGTGCAGGCCCATTTGGACCTGCACCCACGATCGCGTCGGTCAGCGTGCTAACGGGGTGGGCGTCACCGGCTGCGTGGTGGCGGCCAGCAGCTGCGCGACGTCGGTGGCGGCTCGGTGGCCGGAGAGGATGGCGCCGTTCATGGTTCCGGAGGTCTCGTCGGCGGTCTCGGTGCCGGCCCAGTGCACGCGTCCCACCGGTTCCCGGAGGAACCGTCCGAACGTGGTCCATGCCTTCGGTGCGACGGCGGGGTTCGGTCCGCCGGGGGCGAAGGTGTCGTTGCCCCAGGAGAAGTCCTGGTAGTCGATCAGTTTCAGCGCCTCGGACCCGTACAGGTGCACCAAGTGGGCGAGGACCCGCTTGGATCGTTCGTCGCGGTCGTACGCGTCGAAGCCGCGGGGGTCGCAAAACACCATGAGGATGCCGGGGCCGTCCGCTCCGGGGCTGACGTCGAAGGTGAGGAACACGGTGTCGTCGTCGGAGACGCCCTCACCGGAGAGTCCCCGGTCGCGCCAGAACGGACGGTCGTAGGCGACGAACGCTTTGCTGAGAGCGCCGAGCCGCCAGGTGCGTGACAAGCCCCGATGCTGTTCGGGCAGGGCCGGTTCGAACGTGATCGCTGCCCGATGCGTCGGCGCGGTGGCGACGATGACGTAGCGAGCGTCAACGGTCACACCCTCGGCGTCGACGGTGACCGTATCGCCGTGCGTCGTGATCCGGTGCACGGGTGCGTTCACGATGACGCGGGGGCTGAGCGTGTCAGCGAACCGGGCGACGAGGGTGTGCACGGTGCCGAAGATGCGGTCCTGTTGATCTCCGCCCTCGACAGCCATCATGTGCTCGAGACCGCCGAGGGTCTTGATGTACCGCAACGCGTTGAACAGGGAGATGTCGCCGGCAGGGGCACCCCAGTGCACCTTGCTGATCATGTCGATGAACTTCCGGGTGTCCTGCAGTGCACGCTTCCGCGTCAGCCACGCCCCGAGCGAGAGCGCGTCGTACTCCGCCGCGCGCGGGTGCGTGTGTGCGTCCTCGGCCGGCAGCTGGTCGACGATCTTCTGCAGCGCTCCCATGATCCGGGTGAGGTCGAGGACCACCCACGGCGCGAGCGCCAGCGCGCTCTCGGCCCGTCGGCGACCACGGAAAGAGATCAGCCCCTTGCCGTCGTGGAACTGCGGGACGGTGCGGCCGCCGAGCCGGTCGATCAGCTCATGCATGGCCGTGTGGTCCGGTGCGACCCAGGTCGCGCCGGCGTCGACGGGGACACCGGCGACGGAGGTGGTGTGGATGCGGCCGCCGACGCGGTCGCGGCCCTCGAGGACGAGGACCTTGTAGCCGTCGTGGGTGAGTCGGTCAGCGGCGGACAAGCCGGCGAGGCCAGCGCCGACGATCACGACGTCGACGGATCGAGCAACGGTGGTCATGGTGTTCTCCGTTCTTCGCGGCGATGGGCCGGGGTCAGTTCGCGGGTGCGGGCACCGGGAGGGAAGCGGCGCGGGCGGCCGCGGTGAAGGTGCGGCGAGGCACGTCAGCGCGGCGGACCGCGAGGGCGGCGCCGATTAGGGAGCAGTCAGCGGTGAGCCGCTGCCGGAGGTTCCCGGCAGTCGCGCGTTCGACCACACCCGCTGTCAGCAGCTGCGCGGACCGGACGAACGGCAGCAGCCGCCGCCGGTACCGCAGCGCTGCTGCAGCGATGTTGTCGGGAGTGCGGCGGAGCTCGTCCGCGAAGATCGCTCCGCCGACCAGGCCCCCGTGCGCGCCGGCGCCGGAGAGCGGGTCGATGCAGTGCGCGGCATCGCCGATCAGGACGACGTTCCTCGCGTGCCACCGCGGCGCACGGACCTGTGCGAACTTCGTGACGCGGATCCGGTCAGGTGAGGCCGTGCGCACCTGGTCGACGAACGGGGCGAACCGGTCGCTGGCGGTGGCGAGCAGCTCGGCTGCGACCGGGAGGAGGTCGGATCCGTGCTGCCGGCCGCGGCCGAGGTTGATCGAGGTCAGCACGAGCGTCTCGTCGTGGTCCGTGTACGGGAACACCTGCGCGCCGGCACGGTCCCCGAGCAGGATTGCCGCTTCGGTCGTGCCGGCCATCCGTCCGGGCACGTTCACCCAAAGGTGGTGGCGTCCGTTCTCATAGATCGCCGACCGTCCGTCTTCGACCGCGAGTCGTCGCACCGTGGAGTTCAGGCCGTCGGCACCGATGATCAGGTCGAACGCCTCAGCACTGCCGTCCGCGAAGCGGGCGACGACGCCGGTGAAGGTGTGCTCGATGCCGACGAGCTCGACGCCGTACTGGAACGGCACCCGACGTTCCGCGTGGCGAGCGATCGTCGCGACCAGGTCACCACGGCGTGCGGACCGGTACCCATCCGTGCGCATCCGAGCGAGGTCCTTGCCCTTGCGGGTGACGGTGATCGTCGCGGTCGGCGTGCTGAGCGCTTCGATCTCCGGCAGGACGCCGATGCGCTGCACCATGCGCATGGCGGTCCGGTCGAACAGGATCTGGTACCCGCCTCGGTAGGGCTCGGTGATGGCGTCGACGACGCGGACGTCGTGTCCGTCGTGGGTGAGCATGAGCGCGACACCGCTGCCAGCGATGCCGGCTCCGACAACGAGGATCTTCATGGGAAGTGCCTTTCTTGGTCGCTCAGTGCTCGACGGGGGTCTCGGCGCGGGACGGGATCGACCGCCATGCGATCACCGCGGCGACGATGAGCAGTACCGCGGCGATCACGGACGTCCACTGCATGCCGACGGTGAAGGCGTGTTTGGCCTGTTCGATGACGGCGGCGACATCTGGCGCCGTGCGGTCCAGCTGCGTCAGGCCCGTCGCGAGGGACTCCCGCATCGACTGCTCGATGTCCGGGTTGCTGATCGTGGGGAGGTGGGCGCGGTAGAACGCGAGCTGCACCGACCCGAGAACGGCGATGCCCAGGGCCGCTCCGAGCTCGTACGCCGTCTCGGCGATCGAGGATGCCGCGCCGGCACGGTCCCGCGGGGCGGCGCCGACCACGGCGTCCGTGGTGAGCGTCATCGCCAGCCCCGCACCGAATCCGACGATCGCGAAGCCGATGATGATCCCGGCCAGCCCGTCGAGTCCCTCCGCGAAAGCGAGGACGCCGAGCCCGACCGCGCCGAGCCCCAGACCGACGCTGATGGCGCGGCCTCGGCCGAGCTTGCCGACCATGAACCCGGCCAGTCCGATCACGATGATCGACGCGACGGTCGCCGACAGCTCCGACAGCCCCGCCTGCAAGGGGTTCAGTCCCCGAACCAGCTGGAGGTACTGCGAGAAGAAGAACAGCAGCCCGACGAACGCGAAGATCGACACCGTGTTCGCCATCACCGCGCCGCTGAACGCCGGCGACCGGAACAGGGACACGTCGATCAGGGGCCGGGTCAGTCGGTGCTGACGGCGCAGGAACCACCATCCGGCAGCGACCCCCACCAGCACCGCGACGGCGACGCTCCAGTCGAACCCCTCCGCGAAGACGTGCTTGATGGCATAGACGATCGCGACGATCGCAACGAACGACGACAGCGCTGACAGGAGGTCGACGCGTGCGCCGCGGGGATCCCGCGACTCCGGCAGCAAGAACACGCCACCGATCAGAACCAGCACCATGATCGGCACGTTGATCAGGAACACACTGCCCCAGTGGAAGTGCTCCAGCAGCGCGCCACCCACAATCGGGCCAACCGCCGCGCCCGCCGTCGCCCCGGCCGCCCACACGGCAATCGCGCGGGTGCGCTGTGCCGGGTCGGTGAAGATGTTGCGCACCAGCGCGAGGGTCGACGGCATGATCGTTGCGCCGCTGATACCAAGGATCGCGCGGGCGGCGATCAGCATCTCCGGGCTCGTGGCGAACGCGGCGAGCAGCGACGACAGCCCGAAACCGAGCGAGCCGATCAGCAGCAGCCGCTTCCGGCCGATGCGATCGGCGAGGTTGCCCATCGTGACCAGCAGCCCGGCCAGCGCGAACGAATAGATGTCGCCGATCCAGAGCAGCTGCGTCGCAGTCGGGTTCAGATCCGCGGACAAGGCCGGCACCGCCAGTGCGAGCACGGTGCCGTCGATCGCGAGCAAGAGCACGGCCAGGGTCAGGATCCCAAGCGCAGCCCAGCTGCGCGCGGTCACCGGAGCGGAAGTCGTTGAAGTCACGAGGACCACCGTACCGACCAAATGGTCGGCTGTAGAACGCATGTAGACTGTTGGCAGGAGATGAGCAGCTTTTGCCCCTTTCCTGATCAGATGGATGAGGAACTTCCCCGACGCCGAGGAGCAGGCCATGCCGGAGCACGACCAGTCGCCGGAGCGATCGACGCGCAACTCCGAGCGCACCCGAGCAGCGGTGCTCGCAGCGGCGGCAGAAGCCATGGCCGATCGCGGGACGGGCGTCTCCCTCGACTACATCGCCAAGCACGCCGGCGTCTCGAAGGGCGGCCTGCTGCACCATTTCCCGAATCGGGAAGCCCTGATCGTGGCGCTCGTCGATGACGCTCAGCAACAACTCCGCGACAGCGTTCTCCAGCATCTCGACCTCACCGAGAACCGTCCCGGCAAGCTCCTGCGCGCTTACGTCCGAGCAATGACCTCTGGAGCCGAAGCGACGCTGCAGTACTTCACGGCTGCACCGTCATGGGCGGGGATCTACCAGATCCCAAAGGTCAGCGAGATCACGACCGCCGACACGCGCTGGTGGAACGAAAACCTCGCAGCCGACGGACTGTCCCCAGACCGGATCCTCGTGGTCCGGCGCGCTGCAGAAGGACTCGCCGCAGCCGTCGCGTACGGCGATGAACCACCAGCGGCAGCAGAACACGCTCGCGCCTTGCTCCTGCACCTCGCCGACAACGGTGGACTTGATGACTTCCCCGAGAGCATTTGGGGAGGACCGGCGCCGACGCCTGCTCCAGTGTCGCCTTGACAAAGAGCACCAGCTAGGCGCGCATCTCACTCGCGCTGAGGGGAAGCAGGAGGTTCATTTCGCCATACCGTCGCCCTACGCGTCTGCACTCACACGCTCGCTTCGCATCCGGATGAGGCTCGCCAGCGTCGACACGGCCATCGCGGCGACGATCACCAGCAGGGACACCCACGTGTTGATCTCCGGCGCCCACTCGATGTGGTGGCCGCCGTTCAGGAACGGCAGCTCGTTGTCGTGCAGCGCGTGCAGCACGAGCTTCACGCCGATGAAGGCCAGGATCACGGCGATGCCGTACTTCAGGTAGACCAGACGCTCGAGCAGTCCGCCCAGCAGGAAGTAGAGCTGGCGCAGGCCCATCAGCGCGAAGACGTTCGCGGTGAACACGATGAAGGGGCTCTCGGTGATGCCGAAGATCGCCGGGATCGAGTCGAGCGCGAACAGCAGGTCGGTGGTACCGATCGCGATGAGCACGATGAGCAGCGGCGTGAAGTGCCGGACACCGTCGTGGTGGGTGCGGAACTTCATGCCGTCGTACGTGTCGGTGAGACGGACCCGGCGGCGCAGCAGCCGGACGATGAAGGTGTCCTTCTGCTCGTCCTCGTCCTCGCCGCGGAGCTGCTGGATCGCCGTCCAGATCAGCCAGGCGCCGAAGATGTAGAAGATCCACGAGAAGTTCTCGATGAGCTGCGCGCCGACCAGGATGAAGATCCCGCGGAGCACGAGCGCGATGATGATGCCGAGCAGCAGCACCTCTTGTTGGATCTTCTTCGGCACCGAGAAGCGCGCCATGATGATGACGAACACGAACAGGTTGTCGATGCTCAGGCTGTACTCGGTCAGCCAGCCCGCCAGGAACTGCCCGGCGGAGTCGCCACCGGCGAAGACCAGCATGAGCACCGCGAAGATCAGCGCCAGCCCGACGTAGATGCCCACCCAGACGCCGGATTCGCGCAGCGTCGGCACGTGCGGGCGACGCGCGACGATGAGCAGGTCGGCGAGCAGGATCGCGACCAGGGCGATCATCGAGCCGACTTCGAACACGACGGGGAGCTCGGGCATGCGGAGCCTTCCTTACTGAAACTGGAACGGGTGAGCGCAGAAGGTGCTCGTTGCAGGATCTCGCCGCCGGTCCTGTCGACGGTGGAATCCCTGTCTGAGGATCACCGGACTGACGCGACCGCCAAAAGGCTGCCGATCCTGTTCGGCAGCTATTGCGGCCTACAACCACTTCTCCGCACGGTGGTCCGCCTGGATGCGGCGGATCGTGTTCGAGCGCGAGCGGAGCACGAGCGAGTCCGTGTGGATGACGCCGCGGGAACGACGCACGCCGTCGACCAGGACGCCGTCGGTGACTCCGGTGGCGACGAAGAACGTGTTGTCGCCGGTGACCAGGTCGTCCTGGTCGAGGACCTTGTCCAGGTCGTGGCCGGCGGCGATGGCGCGCTCGCGCTCCTCGTCGTCCTTCGGCTGGAGCTTGCCGAGGATCACGCCGCCGAGCGCCTTGATCGCGCACGCCGTGATGATGCCCTCGGGAGTGCCGCCGACCCCGACGCACATGTCGATCGTCGAGCCGGGCAGGGCGGCGGCGATGCCACCGGCGACGTCACCGTCGAGCAGCAGTCGCGTGCCGGCACCGGTCGCGCGGATGGCGCGGATCAGCTCGTCGTGGCGCGGACGGTCGAGCACGGCGACGACCATGTCCTCGAGGTCCTTGCCCTTCGCCTTCGCCAGCGCGCGGATGTTGTCACCGATCGGCTTCTCGAGGTCCAGGACACCGCGACCCTCGGGGCCGGCGGCGATCTTGTCCATGTAGAACACGGCAGACGGGTCGTACATCGAGCCGCGGTCCGAGACGGCCATGACGGAGATGGCGTTCTGGCGGCCGGCGGCGGTGAGCGAGGTGCCGTCGATCGGGTCGACCGCGATGTCGCAGGCCGGACCGTGACCGTTGCCGACGTGCTCGCCGTTGTAGAGCATCGGGGCGTTGTCCTTCTCGCCCTCACCGATGACGACGACACCGTCGAAGTTCACCGTGCCGAGGAACTTGCGCATCGCGTCGACCGCGGCGCCGTCGGCGAGGTTCTTCTCACCACGCCCGACCCACGGCTGCGCACGGATCGCGGCGGCCTCCGTCGCACGCACGAGCTCGAGCGCGAGGTTGCGGTCGGGCTGGAGGAACAGGGAGCCGGCTTCCATGGAGAGCATCGAAGTTCTTTCGTTTCAGGTGAGCAGTGCGGAGGCGGCGATGATCACCGGGACGGATGCGACGGAACTCAGCAGAACAGTGTCCCTGGCGATGGTGGTTCCGCGGTCGTATCGGCCGGCGTAGAGGAACACGTTCTGTGCCGTGGGGAGTGCGGCCATGACGACGCTTGCGAACACGACGTGATCGGCGAGGCCGAGCACGAAGTGCGCGAGGCAGAAGGCGACGATTGGCATCACGATCGACTTGATGCCGGTTGCGACGAGCGTGCTGACGCGATCGCTTTCCGTGCGGAGGGGACGTGAGCCGTGCAGCGACATGCCGAACGCCATCAGAACGAGCGGCACGGCGGCACCACCGAGGAGCCTCAGGGGCGCCAACACCGCGTCCGGGAGGGGGACCTCGGTCGCGGCAATGAGGACACCGATGAGGGACGCGACGGTGATGGGGTTGCGGAACGGTCTGCTCGCGATCGCGAGGAAGTTCCGACGCTCGGAAGTGGCTGCATCGAGGACGATCAGCACAACCGGAGTGATGACGACGAGCTGCAGCAGGATCACCGGTGCCACATACGTCGCTGAGCCCAACACGTAAACGGCAACGGGGATGCCGATGTTGTTGGCGTTGACGTAGCCCGATGCCATCGCGCCGACGGTGGTGGTAGCGATGTCGCGACGGAAGAAGATGCGGCTGAACAGGATGAACAGGCTCGCGACCACGGCGGTACTGCCGGCGGCGACGACGACCGGGCCGGAGAACACTTCGTGGAGGTCCGCCTGAGCGAGGACGGTGAAGAGCAGCGCCGGGTTGGTGACGTAGAGCGCGGTTCGGGAGAACAGTGGTCGGGCCTCGTCGCCCACGAAACCACTCCGGCGCATGATGTAGCCCACGCCGATGACGAATGCGATGACGACGAAGCCCGTGAGGATCTGGATCATGGCGTTTCTCTCGACCGGTGGTGGACATGGATGTGGGGCCACCCCTGGTGGCCCCACACCGGTCTCACTTATGCAGCAGCGGTGATTGCGTCTACGACGGCCGCGGCGAACTCTTTGGTACCGGCGGAGCCACCCATGTCTGGGGTCATGGTGCCGGCTTCAACGGTCGCGGCAACCTTCTCCTCGACGAGGTCTGCGGCCTTGAGGATCGCCTCGTCATTGAACTTCGCGCCGAGCCAACGCAGCAGCATCGCGGAGGACAGAATCATGCCGATAGGGTTCGCGACGTTGCGTCCGGCGATGTCCGGGGCGCTCCCGTGTGATGCCTGTGCCATTGCCTGCGTCGAGGAGGCGTTGATGGACGGGGCGATACCAAGGGAGCCGGCGACCTCGCCGGCCAGGTCGGAAAGGATGTCGCCAAACATGTTCTCGGTGACGATGACGTCGAACTTGTCGGCACGGCGCACGAGGTGCACCGTGGAGGCATCGATGTGGAAGTCGTTGACGCTGACCTCGGGGTACTGGGCTGCGATCTCACGGCAGACATCGCGGAACAGGCCGGTGGTCATCTTGAGCACGTTCGCCTTGTGCACGATGGTCACGCGCTTGTCGCGAGTCATCGCGAGCTTGAACGCCTCGTGGGCGATGCGTTCGGTGGCGGCGCGGGTGATGATGCCGTGCATGATGGCGACGTCCTTGGTCGGCATCATCTCGCCGGTGCCGGCGAACGTGTTCCGGTCTGCGTAGAAGCCTTCCGTGTTCTCGCGAACGATGACGAGGTCGGTGCCTTCGACGATCGCGTTACCGCCGGGGAACGCCTTTGCGGGGCGGATGTTGGCGAACAGGTCGAAGTGCTTGCGGATCGTGCCCGACGGGTTCAGCAGCGACTTGTGGGGTTCCGGGTAGGAAGCGCTGTCGTGCGGCCCAAGGAGCCACCCGTCGACGTCGCTGAGTGCTGCCAGGGTCTGCTCGGGCACGGCGGTGCCGAACTCGTCGATCGCCCCACGCCCGAGCGGGAGTTCGGACCAGTCGATGGCGGGAGCGCCTACGGTGGCGACTGCGGCGTCGACGATCTGCACCGAGGCGGGAACGATCTCCGGGCCGATGCCGTCGCCGTTGAGGACAGCGAGGCGGTACTGCTGAGACACGATTGGACTTCCTTTACTCGTCAGGCCGGCCTCGTTGACGGGCCGGATGATGGAGGGAGTTGCCGCAGCGCTAGACGTGCAACATCCTGCAACGCTGCGGTGGACTCGCTGCCATCATGCACGCAAGTGGTCGACCAGTCAACGACGGCGCGCTTTCACCGCAACGGAAGCTCTGCAACTTCGTCGGTCACGTCCAACCAGCGGCAGGGTTTAGCTCCGTCCCGCATCTCTCAGAGTCCCACGAAGTGGTTCACCACAAGCGAGGCGACTGTCGCTTCATCGCCAGCATGCGGTAGCACGGCGAATAGGATGAGAGGGACCCGCGAAAGGACCACGATGACGTTCCACACCGCAGACCTGTACGACGAGCACGGCGAGGCGCTGGCGTCGCTGTCGGTCCAGCTCGGCAACTACGGAAGTGCACTCTCCTTCAGCGGTCCGATCCGCACCGTCTCGTGCTTCGAGGACAATTCGGTGCTGAAGCGCGTCGTGTCAGAGCCCGGGAACGGCGCCGTCCTCGTTGTCGACGGCCACGGCTCGCTCGAGCGAGCGCTGATGGGTGACATGATCGCGAACATCGCCGCCCAGAACGGTTGGGCCGGTGTGGTGATCAACGGCGCAATCCGGGACCGTGCGGCAATCGCCACGATCCCGCTCGGGGTAAAGGCGCTCGGGACCAACCCGCGCAAGAGCGTCAAGAACAATGTCGGCGAGGTCGACGTGCCGGTCGTCATCGGTGGCGTTCGGTTCGAACCTGGCAAGACCATCTACTGTGACGAGGACGGCATCCTTGTCGAGCGCTGAGGCCATTGAGTCCACTCCCCCATCGCGCCGCCGGACCGCAGTTGCGCCAGAGCTCACCGCAGTCTCTGGGACGACGCCATCGTCGGACGAAGTCGCACGAGCACTGATCGATTACGTTTCGTCCGGCCAGATCGGTCCGGGCGAGAAACTGCCCTCCGAACGTCAACTGAGCGAGTCCTTCGGCGTCGGGCGCGGGATCATCCGCGAAGGCATCAAGTCACTCGGCGTGCTCGGCTTGGTTGAGTTCCGCCACGGCGGTGGAACCTACCTGCGCCAGGGCGAGTCCGATCTGCTCCCCCGAGTGATCGAGTGGGGGCTGATGCTCGGCGAGCGGCGAGCATCAGACCTCGTTGAAGCGCGACGTTACCTCGAGCAGATCACTACCCTGCTCGCAGCCGAACGCTCTGACGATGCCCACCTTGCACAGATCGAGACCGCACTGCACGCGATGCGCGCCGCGACCTCGACGGACGAGTTCGTGGAAGCTGACGTCGCGTTCCACCTCGCGATAGCGGAAGCGTCCGGGAACCTCGTGCTGGCGAACATGCTCAAGAGCATCTCGTCGCTACTCCGGGTGTGGATTCATCGAGTGATGGACGCCGCGGAATCGTTCGAAGAATCCTACCAGGAGCACGTCCCGGTGTTTGAGGCGATCCGGGTTCGCGACAGTGCCGCGGCCGCTGCCGCAATGGAAAGCCACATGGCGCGGGCCAGCAGGCGGCTGACCGAGACGCTGCACGACGCCGGTCAGTAACGACTGGCTACTGAGCCGTCCAGTACGAGCCGTACTTCTCCGCAAGGTGCTCCGCTTCACCCTCGGGCAGCAGGGTCAGCGGCCGGTCGCCAAGCAAGAGCAGGAGCCGGCACACCTCCTCGAGCTCCACCGCGGCAGCGATCGCGTCCGCCATGGTGTTCCCCGCTGCGACAGACCCGTGATTCTGCAGCAGAGCAGCGTTGAAGGGGAACGGCAGCCGTTCCATCCGATCGGCCTGACTCGGGTCTCCTGGGGAGGCGTAGGCAATCAGCGGGGTCTGCCCCGATCGCATCACGAAGTAGGGCGTCAGCGGCGGAATCGCGCTTCGCTCGCTCCACGCGGGCGTGCAGGAGATCGCTGCAGCGTGTGGTGAATGCAGGTGCACTACCGCAGTCGTGCCGCTGTCCCTTCGGTACATCGCACGGTGAAACGGGAACTCCTTCGACGGCTTCCCCCCACTCAAGAGCTCACCGTCAAAGGACAGCACTGACAGGTCAGCAGCCTCGAGGGCCCCCATGTCCGATCCCGTCGGCGTCATCACGATGCGGTCCCCGTCGCGGGCACTGATGTTCCCGGACGTACCCGGGCTCAGCCCGAGCTCCGACAGCCGCTGTCCCGCAGCGACGACATCTCCGGCAACAGACATCAACGTGTCCTCCTCACTGGTCGACCGTCTACGACCAGCCAAAAAGCCTTCGGACCTGGTTCGCCGTCCCGAAAAAGTGGTCGACCACTTCGCGATTTTAGCCCATACTGGACCTTCCAGGCGTACTGAGCCTGGTGGACGTGAAAGGAGCGGTCATGGGTGACCGTCGACGTATCGCACTCATCAACGCGGTTCCCGCAGCCATCGAACCCGCGCGCGCAGCGTTGGAACGGTCGATGCCCGATGTTGACGTGTGGTCAATCCTGGATGACAGGCTGCTGCAGGACGCCGACCAATCCGGCGGGCTGACGGAGCAGCTGCGGGCGCGGATGCTCCGTCTCATCGATCATGCAATGCTGGAGGGGGCGGACGGGGTGCTGCTGACGTGCTCGATGTACGGCCCCGTCGCCACAGATGCACCGACGCAGGGGAATCTACCCGTCATCGGGGCCGATGAAGCCGCCTTCGAGGCGGTCGCCGAGCTCGCCGGCCGACGCATCGCAGTAGTCGCCAGCCAGCAGGCGCCGCTGGAGGACACGATGCTTCGACTCCGCGAGTACCTTGCGGAGGTCGGGAGTGCCGTTGAGCTGGTTCCCATTGTGCCTGACGGCGCGTTCGTGGCTTCACGTAGAGCGGATGCATCCGCCCTCGTGACAGCGATCCAGTCTGCGCTTCCGACCTCCCCGCACCTGGACGCTGTCTTCCTCGCGCAGTACTCTCTCGCACCGGCGGCGCCGGCGCTGGCGAGCACCGGTCTAACCGTGGTCACAGGCCCCGATCGGGCGGCCGCTCGCCTCCGAGGTGCCATGCTCGGGAACGGGCTCGGAGCATGATCGGCGCGATCGCTGACGACTTCACCGGCGGCACCGATGTCGCCGTGGCCTTCCGGCGTGCAGGACTGCGCACAGCAATCGTGTTCGGTGTCCCTGACACAACGACGGTTGTCCCCGCGGATGCCGATGCGGTCGTCGTTGCGTTGAAGAGCCGCACAACTCCGGTGGAAGAAGCAGTTCGGGAATCACTCCGAACCGGCGAATGGCTGCTCGAGCGCGGAGCCGACCAGCTGTACTTCAAGTACTGCTCCACCTTTGACTCCCGCGCAGAGGGCAACATCGGACAGGTTTCTGATGCTCTCGCCGGGCTGACGTCCGCTCAAGTCGTGGCCGTCGTTCCGAGTTCCCCTGAACACGGACGCACGCAGTACCAGGGCCACCTCTTCGTGCACGACACGCTCCTGTCAGAATCGCCCATGCGGCACCATCCGCTGACGCCAATGACCAATTCGCGGATCGTCGAGGTGCTCGCGGCGCAGACGACGGAGCAGGTTGCACTGGTCCACCATGACCGCGTACGGGCGGGGGCGTCTGCAGTCGTTAGGGATCTGGCAACGTTAGAAGAGTCCGGTATCCGATACGCCGTTATTGATGCAGTCAGTGACGAAGACCTCTCCGAGATCGGAGTAGCCGTCGCCGGTGCGCGTCTGGTTACGGGAGCGGCCGGTCTTGCAGGAGGGCTTGGACGCGCTCGCGCGGCCCAGAACCATGCTCACGAGGTCAGCGATGCCGACCCGATCGGCGAAGTGCGAACGGCCGTCCTCGCCGGCTCCTGCTCCGCTCGCACTCTGCAGCAGCTAGATCGTTATCGTGAGCAGCAGCCAGGACACTTTATCGACGCGTTGGCGGAACAGCAGCCAGCAGCGCTGGCGGCAGCAGCGCTGACGTTCTATGACACCCTCCCTGTGGGTACTGCTCCCGTCCTGTACTCGTCAGTGCCACCGGAAATCCTGCAGCGAGTACAGGCAGAACTCGGCGTCAACCGAGCGTCTGCGATACTCGAGGAGGCGACCGGTCTGATCGCACGCGGCTTGATCGAACGTGGAGTCCGCCGGCTTGTTGTCGCTGGTGGAGAGACATCCGGAGCCGTCGTCACCGCCCTCGAGGTACGTACCGGCGTGATTGGGCGCGAGGTCGCTCCTGGCGTGCCGTGGATCTACACGCAGGGCACCGACGCGATAGCCGTGCTGTTGAAGTCAGGCAACTTCGGCAGCTCCGACTTCCTCCTCGAAGCGGTGCAGACCGGACGAGTCAGCCGCTGAACACGGAAGGCGAGCGTGCGGGTCGGTCGGACCTGCATGCTCGCCTTCCTCATGGGCAAGAGCGCTGGACGATGAGCACGCGGCCGCATTCGTGACGCGTTACACGCGAAACAGGGGCGGAACCGGATTACCGGCCCCGCCCCTGTGTTCGCTATCGATTTAAGTCCAATCAGAACCGGACGGTCATCGCGCCGGTAACGAGCTGCGCGAGAATGAACACAACGCAACCGGCCACCACCCACAGCAACCCGAAGCGCTGGAACTCACCGAGATCCTTCTTGATCAGCCCCAGCAGCACCCACAACGGCGCCGAGGCCGGACCGATCATGTGGGTCATCTGCCCCACGACGCCGGCGCGAGCGATCTCGTTGGCGTGGAACCCGTACTGGCTAGCGGACTCCGAGAGAACGGGAAGCACGCCGAAGAAGAACGCGTCGTTCGACATGAAGAAGCCCATGGGAATTGCGATGATCGCGGTGATGATCGGGAAGAAGCCGCCAATCTGATCGGGGACGATCGACAGGAATGCGTCCGCCATCGCCTTGATCATCCCGGAGTCGCTGAGGATACCGGTGAAGACGCCTGCGGCAAGGACGAGCATCACGACAGGCACAGCGGTAGCGGCGTGCTTCTTGATGACTTCGCCCTGCTCGGCGAGGTTGGGGTGGTTGATCACGATCGCAATCACGAATGCGCCGATGAAGAGTACGACCAGGTCAGCAACGCCGGTGACCAGGAGGACCAGCAAGAGCAAGGTGAGAGCAGCGTTGAACCACATACGCCATGAGGGACGGGCCATCTTCTCTCCCTTACGGGCCTGGATCTCGGCAGCAACCTCGGCGACGACGGCCGGGTTGACACGGCGACGTTGGCGGACACCGAGAATGAACGCAACGGCGAGGATGAAGACCGAGGTGATGACGAGCGACGGAATCAGGTGCACGAAGTACTCGGTCGCGTCGAGCTTGAGCACGCTGATACCGCGGGTGGCCGCGCCGCCCCAGGGGGTGGAGCCCGAGATGAGCCCGAGTCCCATCACTGCGACCGTCGCGATCACAAGCGGGTTCATGTTCAAGCGGCGGTACAGCGGCAAGAATGCCGAGCAGACGATCATGTAGCTCGTCGTGCCGTCACCGTCGAGAGCAACCAGCATCGCGAGGATCGCGGTGCCCATGCAGATTTTCACCGGGTCGCCCTTGGACAGCCGGAGGATCAGGTTTGACACCGGATCGAACAGCTTCGCGTCCATCATGAGCCCGAAGTACAGCACGGCGAACAACAGCAACACTGCGGTGGGCGCAACGGTTTCAAGCCCGCTCAGGGTCATGTCCCCGAGTCGTGGACCGAAGCCCGCGACAATGGCGAAGATCACCGGAGCCACGATGATCGCCACAAAAGCAGTCGCCCACTTGCGCATCACCGCCACCATGAACGACGCCAGCGTGGCGAATCCGAATACTGCGAGCATCCTTGCTTGCTCCTCCGCGTCGAGGTCTTCGGCACTGCACGGTTGCACAGGCGCAGGCTGACGCTAGCACAACTGGTCGACCACTTGCTAGCCAGTACGACCCACAGATACGACCTGTGGCTCGCCTAATCCGGCCTTCGCGAGAAGTGGTCGCCCACTTTTAGCAAGGGTCGCCCGCGGCAGACGGAGCCAAGGCGGCTTGTAGTCGAGGGTCGAAGGAGGCCGACGAGATGGGCCGGCGGGCGACTGTTACCCGCGCTACGCGCGTCTTCGACGGACGCGACCCGCAGCCGTGAACACCTGACGTCGGTTTCGCTCCCTGCGGCAGGCAGCCAGACCATATGAAGTGGTTGGTCGATGCCTCGACCCCGGAGCAAGAACGAGCTCAATTGGGCCGGCCACGCGATCATGGCGCTTCGCTTCGTGCCCGTTGTCGGGGACTGCTGCAGGTTCGGTTGACTCCTGACCTGTGAGGACGTGCTCCTCGCTGGAAGGATGTCGATCATGCCCAGGCCCTGTCCGGAGGAGTTCCGACGCGACGTGGTCGCGGTCGCTCGTCGCGGGGAGATCCCGTTGACGCAGGTCGCGAAGGACTTTGGGATCTCCGAAGGAACCGTGACGAACTGGTTGCGCCGCGCGGACGTCGACGACGGCGTCAAGCCCGGCGTCACGACCGTGGAGAACGCGGAGCTTCGAGAACTGCGGAAACGGAACCGGCTGCTTGAGCAGGAGAACGAGATCCTGCGCCGAGCGGCCGCGTATCTCTCGCAAGCGCACCTCCCAAGATGATGTACCCGCTGGTCCTCGAACTCGCCGCCGACCGGATCCCGGTCGCGGTGACCTGCCGGGTGCTGAGCTTCACAAAGCAGGCGTTCTATGCCTGGCGGAAAGGCCCCGTAAGTAGACGCGATTGGGTGAACGCTCACCTGACCAACGCCGCCGTCGACGCGCACCGGGACGACCCGACGTTCGGGTACCGGTTCATCGCCGACGACCTCGCCGCAGCCGGCCACCTCGTGTCGGAACGGCGCGTCTGGCGCCTGTGCTCACAGCAGCGACTCTGGTCTCTGCACGCGAAGAAGCGGGGTCTGAACCGGAAAGCGGGACCACCCGTGCACGACGACCGGGTGCAGCGTGCGTTCACAGCGCCGGACATCGACAAGCTGTGGCTGACCGACATCACCGAACACAACACGAGCGAGGGCAATCTGTACCTCTGCGCCGTGAAAGACGCTTGCTCCCGACGCATCGTGGGGTACTCCATCGGCTCTCGGATGCGTTCCTCGCTCGCCGTCGCGGCGCTGCAGATGGCGATCTCTCGACGGAATCCGATCGGAACAGTGGTTCATTCCGATAGGGGCAGTCAGTTTCGTTCCAAGCGATTCGTCCGCTCGCTCAGCGACGCAGGACTGCTCGGCTCGATGGGCCGGGTCGGCGCGTGCGCGGACAACGCGGCGATGGAGTCCTTCTTCGCGCTCCTGCAGAAGAACGTCCTGAACCGGCGCCGGTGGGCGAGCAGGGAGCAGCTGCGCGTCGCGATCGTGCACTGGATCGAGGGGACCTACCACCGGAAGCGTCGACAGCGGGGCTCGGGAAATTGACGCCCATCGAGTACGAAGCAATCATCAACCCACAGGTCGCACTCGCGGCCTAAACGGACGAGTCAACGAAAGCTGCAGCAGTCCCTCGTTTCTCGAGTCTCGCGATGCGTCGACGCTCCTGTCCGGCGTGGCGCACCTGTGACACCAGGGCAAGTACCTGGCGGAACTTCAAGGACGGCACATAAGCCGACACCAGGGCTCGCCCCACGACGGGTAACTCGAGGGCGGTTGGGCATGCCACGAGCAACGGACGGTGCTCAGGCTGAAACTTGCCCTTGAAGCGAGCCAGCGATGCGAAGCCGTACGCGGGCTCGAGCAGGCGCCCTAGGACATCCCTGCCACGCCCTGCCAACCCGCGAGGGCCTGACATTGGTTCCACTGCTTGTCCGGAGCGCGCGAGAGGTGTCCCGGACAGACTGAGCGACTCCAGACCCTCGGCCGCGGAATCGAGGGCGGCATGGACGATGAGGAACTCAATGGTGCCGGGCATGGCGGACCGTCCCCGGCGCATGACATCGAGGGTGAGTCCCACGAGCTGACCCCGGCGGTACACAGGGAGCCAACTCGTCACGCCGTGCAGCTGACCCGTGGTGTCGACGGCCACCAGCAACCGGACTGCGGGATCGTCCATCTCGGGGAGACCACCAAGTGTGAAGCCCATCTCTGGCAGCTCTTTCTGCGAAACCCACCCCTGGGAGAGCGCGACCACCTGGCGACGCATCGCCGGGTTCAGATTGGAAAACGAGGTCCATTCCGCGGTGACACCCACACGCGCTGCCCGGTTAACCGCGGTGCGGAGGTCGGTGCGCTTCTTTCCCTTGAGCGAGAAGGTCGCAAGGTCGAGCACGGATTCCTCGGCGACTTGCGTCACTGTCCAACCCAGCTCGGCGAAGATGCCCTCGTGGGCGGCGTGGACGCTGTAGAAGGCCGGGACCAGCGCAAGACGGGAACACTCGCGTGCGAAGCCCTTGATCGTTTCGGCGGCGTCCTCCGGGGAGCAGATAGGGTCCGAGACAGTGAGAGCAACGCCGTTGCAAGCCCGGTAGGCCACTGCGCTCTTGCCATCGTCGGAGAACCATGTGCTCGTGCCATCCCAGGTGCCCATCCATCCCAGGCTGCCAGCGTCGCCCCGTTGGAGCGCATCCACGAGGCGCTCGTGCTCTGCCTGCAGCACGGGTGCCGCGGATCGGCGAACGAACGCCTGTCGACGGCGCACGAGGACGACGAGCGCCGCAAGGGGTATCAGCCACAGCAGCAAGATGCTCAACTGCCACTCGACGTCGCCGAACGGTACATCGGCCCATGTGAACCATCTTTCGCGCACGGAATCGACGGTGAGCCGCCAGACGATGGCAGCGATGATGACTGCGAGCACGACGACGGCCACGACGAGCCCGAGCCACCGCCCCCGAAGCACCGCGGCTGAGGCTACGAGCAGCAGGATCACGGCGATTGGAGTGGCGACTGGACCGAGCGCGTACACGACGGGGCTCGCAACTCCGTGAGCGTCACGTCCGCCGCCAACGGCAAGGCCGATACCGAGTCCGACGAGAAGGGCTGCGGCCGTTACGCGAGCACGGTCGGCGTCAACGTCCTGCCACGAGGACCTTGGATTGCGTGGAACAACCCAGCCACCGCTCGCGGCGGCGGCTCCGACGCCGACCAGTACGACAGCGTCCGATGCGTGACCACGAAACAGAACCATCGAGAAGGCGGCAGTCAGCACGAGAACGGGCACGAGGCGGTCCCACGGTGCCGCGAATTTCCGGGCCGCTACGACGAGCACGCCCGCGGCGCCTGCGAATGGAGCCCAAAGGGAGTCAATCGAGGCCAACGAAGCGAACGCTTCGCCCAGCCGGGTGAACAGTGCAAGGCCGAGACCCACCACGGCGAAAGCGGTCGCAGCTGAGCCGAGGGCGAGCAGCACGGTACGGACGGGGCCTGCGATACGAGCCACGGCGCCGACGGTCAGGACTGCGAGAGCTGTCCGAGTGAGGTCACGGACGAGTGCGGGCCCGGCCCAACCCTCATGAACGCCGATGAAAACTGCAGCCGTCCCGAGCAGCAGGGCGTAAGCGCTGACAGCGATCAAAAGTCGAGGAGACCGAAAACCACGGACGGGGCGGAGGAAGGACAGGAAGGGGGAGGCCGGCACCCCTTCAGCTTCGACCATAGAACCGTGGAGCATTCCGCAAAGAGACCTCTACGCAGGAGGAGATCCAAGCCGCCGTCGCTAGAGGCTCCGGTGCGATCTCGGCATCAGTCCGCGATACGTCGCCCCGGCGCCGAGTGCCGGCGGTCAGAGCTTCGTGATTGCGTCACCTGACGCAGCAGCAGCCGCTTTCCAATCGATGTTCGCGTAAGCAACAGCGGCATGCAACTTCACCCGGCCATGCACTGCTGCTTCCGTCGCCGCGAAGAGCGGCTTCTCGAACCCGCCACCGGTGCCGGTGCCCGTGTCATGCCGACCGTCACTGGTCGGATCCTCGCGTGACTATGAACGCATCAAACAGATCTCGCTCGGAGGTGTCGGCGGTTGTCGCGTCGAGCATGATGCCGTCGCGGTCCTTCGGCACGTCGATGGGGATCCGGGTGGTTGCCCCGCAGTGGACGTTCGCTTGGCCGATGAGCGAGTTGGTGTCGAACGAGTCGCCGTACTCGTCGTGCTTGCTCGTGATGTCGTGGATTGCGAGGTGCACCACCTTTGTGGATCGGCAGACGGCGAGCACGTCGTACGGGCCAGCGAGGTCGGTCTGCAGTGCGACGCCTGCGCGGGCCTGTTTCCTATCATCGTCGTCGACGATGAGCTGCCCGCCGCCTCCGCCGTGGTCGCCGGCGAGCTGGGATGACATCTGTTCGAGCCAGTCCTGCCCGTAGTCCTGTGGGAGGCCGTTCCCGGAGCTGTGACTGGTACAGCCGGCAATGAGGAGCGCCAAGCCAACGGTCAGGAGTGCGGCGACCAGTCGTGGGTGGGTGTTCAGCACTCGCCGATCGTGCCTACTGACAGCGGCTCGGCTACCCCGTCATCGCGGGGTCCTGCTCGAACTGTGAGGGACTGCCGCAGGTCCGGTTGATGTTCCTAGGCCGCGCATCTAGACCGTGAGCAGCGCGAAGCAGTGGTTAGCTTCGATTCGGCCCGCCACGGGAGGCAGCTGCGAAGGCCTGCACTGGGCTGCGCGCTCGCGGGACGGACGAGGGCGCTTCAGGCACCAGCTCGGACGAACTCCGGCCGTCCTACTCCCGAGGAGCGGCGCCGCGGCACGGAGCCATATGGGCGAGATCTGCACCACAGAAGCACCAGGACCACTCCCCTAAGCAAGAAAACCCCCGCGTGAACGGGGGTTTTCTATGGCGGTACCGGTGGGATTTGAACCCACGGTGGAGTTGCCCCCACACATGTTTTCGAGACATGATCCTTCGGCCGCTCGGACACGGTACCGGGAAAGAGTTTACACGATCCGGGAGGCCCGTGATGACACCCCGGGTCGGCTCGCCCTCCACAGGCGGTCACCTGCAGGGCTCTCCCCACACCCACAGGTCCTCCTCGTCTCCGGCAAGACCGGCGGGCGTACCGTCCACGGCATGAGATCCCGCACGCTCATCGCACTCCTCACCTCCGTCGTCGGCAGCCTCGGCGTCGTCGGCGCCGCAGCCGTCGGTGCCCGCGCCGGCGTGAAGGGCCAACGGGCAGCGGCGCAACGGGTCGTCGACATGCTCCCGATCCACGCCGACTGGTGGCGGGAACGGCAGCAGCACGAGGGGCAGCTGCTCTACGTGGCGATCGGTGACTCGGCAGCGCAGGGCGTCGGTGCAACCGCACCTGGGCGTGGCTACGTGGGGCTGCTCGCACGGCGCATCCGGCACCGTTCCCACATGTCTGTCCGGGTGGTGAACCTCAGCGTCTCCGGTTCGACGACGTGGGGCGCGAAGCGTGATCAACTGCCGAAGCTCCGGCACTACGCCCCCGACGTCTGCACGGTGTCGATCGGGGCGAACGACATCGCCGACTTCGACCCGGACAAGTTCGAGCGGAACATCCGGGCGATCTACGGTGCGGTGCCGTCGCACGCCGTGGTGGCCGAGCTGCCGTGCATGTTCGTGCCGGACCGGGAGCGCAAGGTGGCGGTGGCGAACGAGATCGTGCACCGGGTGGCCGACGAGTTCGGGCTGACGGTGGCGCCGCTGCACACCATCACGAAGCGGGTCGGGCTCCGTCGGACCTTCTTCAACAGCTACGGCGACCTGTTCCACCCGAACGACCGCGGCTACGAGATCTGGGCGAGCGCGTTCGAGCCCGCGGTTGACGCGCGGGTCGACACTGTGGCAGCGATCCGGCACTACCTGTCCGTGCGCGAGGCCGAGAACCTCGGTCGTGAAGCCGGGGCGGTGGCGAACGCCCGCGCCGAGCAGGACACCGACGGGGCCGAAGCACTCGATCACGCCTCGCGCCAGGGTCCGGGGCCGGTCGAGCGCCTGCGCCACCGGATGACCGGGTCGATCGCGCTGCCCGACGAACGAGACCAGACGGACGAGTCGGACGAGCCGGGCGACCGCGCCGGTGATGTCGGCCGTACGGCCTAGCCTCGACGACATGGCGCGCCCGCAGTCCCTCTACCGTTGCACCGAGTGCGGCTGGACCAGCATCAAGTGGGTCGGCCGGTGCGGTGAGTGCCAGACCTGGGGCACCGTCGAGGACAGCTCTGCAGCGTCGGCGAGCACCCGCGGTACCGCGGCGGTCGCCGTCACCGGTGCCCGGGCCGCGCGACCGATCACCGAAGCCCGCGGCACCTCCGTGCAGCGCTGGCAGACCGGCATCGGCGAGTTCGACCGCGTCCTCGGCGGCGGCGTGGTGCCGGGTGCCGCGGTCCTGCTGAGCGGCGAGCCCGGCGTCGGCAAGTCGACCCTGCTGCTCGAGGTCGCCTCCCGAGCCGCAGCCTCGGGCAAGCGCGTCCTCTACGTCAGCGCCGAAGAGTCCGTCGACCAGGTCCGACTCCGTGCCGAACGCACCGGGGCGATGCACGACGACCTGTACTTGGCGAGCGAGGTCGACCTCGGCGTGATCATCGGCCAGATCGACCAGGTCCAGCCCGACCTGCTCATCGCCGACTCCGTGCAGACCATCTCGTCGAGCTCGATCGACGGCATCGCGGGTGGCACGTCACAGGTGCGCGAGGTCGCCTCGACCCTGATCCGCATCGCGAAGGACCGCGCCCTGCCCGTCCTCATCGTCGGCCACGTCACGAAGGACGGCACGATCGCCGGCCCGCGGCTCCTGGAGCACCTGGTCGACGTCGTCTGCCACTTCGAGGGCGACCGGCAGACCGCACTGCGCTTCGTCCGGGCGCTCAAGAACCGCTTCGGCCCCACCGACGAGGTCGGGTGCTTCGACATGGGCGGCGACGGCATCCACGAGGTCCCCGACCCGAGCGGCCTCTTCATGTCGAAGAACGCCACCCCGGTGTCCGGCACCTGCGTCACCGTCGCACTCGAGGGGCGTCGCGCGCTGCCGGTCGAGGTGCAGGCGCTCATCGTCCCGAGCTCGGCGCCCCAGCCCCGCCGGGTCGTGAACGGTGTCGATGCCTCCCGTGTCGCGATGCTGCTCGCGGTCCTCGAACGCCGCGCCGGCCTCAAGCTGTCCGACGCCGACGTCTACGTGTCCACGGTGGGCGGTATGAAGCTCACGGAGCCCGGTGCCGACCTGGCGATCGCACTGGCTCTCGCGAGCGCCGCACGAGACCGCCCGTACCCGCACACACTCGCGGCCGTCGGCGAGATCAGCCTCGCCGGCGAGATCCGTCCGGCCACGGGCACGAAGCAGCGCGTGAACGAGGCCACCCGCCTCGGCTTCACGACCGTGCTCGGCTCGGACTCCGGGCATCTGCGCGAAGCCCTGCGTGTGGCGTTCTCGATGACGCAGTCCCCGCGCGAACGCGAGCTCGACCGCGCGTTCTGAGACGCTACGCGCGCAAAGCGGCCAGCAGGTCCGCCGGCGCGGCCTGCATCGTGTGCGGGCCGGCGATGTCGAAGAACACGCCCTCGAGCATGTCGAGGTGGGCGGCCAGGAACTCCTCGAGCCGCGGCCCGTCGTAGACCATGACCTGCCGGATCTTCTCGTCCGGCACCATCGCCGTGTAGGCGTCCGCCGACGAGAACAGCAGCAGGATGCGCTTGTCCGACCCTTCACGGCCGAACACCCGCACCTGCATGTCCTTCTTGCCGGTGACGAGTCGGGGGACGATCACGATGTCGTGGCGGAGCGCGAACGCCACCGCAGCGACGTCCTGCTTCGCGAGGGCTTCCTCGAGCTGTTCGCTCCGGAAGCGCTGTTCCTTGTCTGCCATCAGCTCAATTCCACCAGATTTTCGTCGTTCCGTGACGCACGGGTAGCCAGTCGGCCCAGAGCACGCTAGCCTGATGGAACCGCTTCGGCGGCGCTCAACGTCCGGGCGAGGTGGTTTGCCCCTCAACCCGGGCCCCAGGGTCACTGGCCGACAGGCCTGGCCCCGAACCCGTCCCGCCGGCACCTGCCCGCGTGGCGCATTACCCCCGTCGACGTACGTCGGGGTCTCCGTCGGTGCATCTGCACCTTGGCGGAAGCAAGAAAGCTAAGGAAACGCCATCATGGCATCTACCGGTACCGTCAAGTGGTTCAACAACGAAAAGGGCTTCGGCTTCATCGCCCCGGACGACGGCAGCGCTGACGTCTTCGCGCACTTCTCTGCGATTGCTGGCAACGGCTACAAGTCGCTCGAGGAGAACCAGAAGGTGGAGTTCGACATCACCGAGGGCCGCAAGGGCCCGCAGGCGGAGAACATCACCGTCCTCGGCTGATCACATCAGCTTGAACAGGCCCCGTCGTCTTCGGACGACGGGGCCTGTTGCTGTTCCCGGCGCCCCTGCTCGGCGCAGCGCAGCCGGAGCGGATCAGAACCGAGAACCCGGTTACTGCAGGATGAACTGCACCGAACTCTTCGACTCGAGGTTCCCGACGGCGACCTGCAGGTGGTAGCTCGCGCCTCCCGCGGTGACCGCCGGCCGTGACGAGTCGCACGTCGACGTGGACGAGCGGGTCCGGTCCCAGGCGATCGCCGGGGTCGTGAGCGTCTGACCGGACTTGATCGTGACGTCCTGGTTCGTGCCGCCGGTCTGGCAGTCCTTCGACGACCAGTACTGCTCCTGGCCCGAGCTGATCGTCAGCACCTGCTGCGCCGATCCGAGGTCCAGGTGGCACGAGTTCGTGCCGGAGTTCTTGATGGACATCGCGATCTTCGGGTCCTCGGTGGGGCCGTAGGCCGACTTGTCGAGCACGGGGGTCAGGACGATCTGGTCCTTCGTGCAGGTCGAGCCGTCGGCAGCAGCGGGCTTCGACGCAGAAGCCGAGGCGGAAGCCGACGGCTTCGGCGCAGCGGACCGCGAGGACCCGGAACCGGCCGTGGACCCATCGGACGATGCACCGGCCGCAGACCCAGCCGCAGCAGAGGCCGACGCACTCGGCGCCGCCGACGTGGCCCCGCTCCCCCGCCCGACGACGATGAGCACGACGACCAGGACGACGACCAGCAGCGCCCCGAGCACGAGCGCCCGGCGACGCCAGTAGACGACCGGCTTCTCGGGCCCGACGGGGTGACGCAACGACGACATGCGCACAGGGTAGACAACGGCGCGGTCCGCACGCGGCCACCCCGCCGGTCGGCACGAGAAAGCGTCAGAGGTTCTTCAGCATGCGGGTGTTGCCGAGGGTGTTCGGCTTGACCCGGGCGAGGTCGAGGAACTCCGCGACCCCTTCGTCCGACGAGCGGACCAGTTCGGCGTAGACGTCCGGTGAGACGACGCTCTCGCCGATCTCCAGGTACCCGTGCTTCGCGAAGAAGTCGACCTCGAAGGTCAGGCAGAAGATCCGGGCGACTCCGAGTTCACGGGCGTCGTGCTCGAGCGCTTCGAGCATCCGGTGCCCGACGCGCTTGTGGATCCACTGCTCGTCCAGGGCGAGCGTGCGCACCTCGGCGATGTCGTCCCAGAAGACGGCGAGCGCACCACACCCGATGGGGGTGCCGTCGGGCCCTTCGGCGATCCGGAACTGCTGGATCGATCCGTACAGGGCGACGTTCTCCTTGCCGAGCAGGATGCGCCGGTCGACGTAGGGGGCGATGAGCCGCTGGATGTGCGGGACGTCCGAGGCGAGCGCCGGACGCACGAGGATCCCGTGGTCGTCGCGCTCGTGGAACGCGTGCTTCCCGTGCTCTGTCATCCGCCCCACACTACTGCGCGACGCCGGACGCGCACGCCGCCCGCGACGACGCCCGGACGGTACCGCAGGGGGACAGCGCTGCTGAGTGCCGCCCAGGTCGATCGGCCTACCGTCCGGTACATGCCTCAGATCATCGAAACCGTCGACGTCAACGTCCCCGTCCGCCCGGCCTACGACCAGTGGACCCGTTTCGAGGAGTTCCCGCACTTCCTCGACGAGGTCGAGAAGATCGTCCAGGTGGACGACAAGACCACCGACTGGACCGTCAAGGTCGCCGGCCAGGAGCGCCAGTTCCGCGCCCTCATCACGGAGCAGCACCCCGACGAGCGTGTCGCCTGGACCGTGAAGGACGGCGAGACCGAGCACGCCGGTGTTGTCACCTTCCACAAGCTCTCCGACACCGAGACCCGCGTCACCGTGCAGATCGACTGGGAGCCCTCCGGCATCCTCGAGAAGCTCGGCTCCGCCGTGGGCGTCGGCGGCCACGCCGTCAAGAAGGACCTGCAGAACTACAAGGAGCGCGTCGAGAACGCACCGACCCAGCCGGGCTGGCGCGGCGACGTGCAGGCGTAGTCCGCACCACACGACGGACGGGAGGCGCGGTGCCAGCTGGCACCGCGCCTCCCGTTCGTTCGTCCCCCGTTCGGCATCCCCCCATCGAAATGCCGACCTGACGAGCGAGCGCGAGCCTGGCAGAGTGGTGACACCGGCCGACGCGCTGGATCAGTTTTATCATGTCTGAGACAGATGTGAGAGTGGGGACACGTGATCGAGTACAACGACGACGACGCACACCGTCGGGAACTGTCGCGCAAACTGCAGCTCCTGATGGACGTCGTCGAGGCCAACTCGGGCCAGCGACCCCCGTACAAGGAGATCGCCGCCGAGATCGAGGCGCAGGGTGCGTCGATGAGCCGACCGCGCTGGGGCTACATGCTCGGCGGCAACGGTCCGGCCGTCCGAGACCAGCGACTCCTGGCCGCCCTGGCGACCTACTTCGGCGTCCCGGCGGAGTACCTGACCGACGCGGCCGGCAACACGGACGTGCCGGAGCGGGTGCAGGCGCAGCTGGAACTCGTGCTCGAACTCCGCAAGCGCGAGGTCGTCGCGTTCGCCACCCGGCGTCTCGGCGAGTTCGCCTCGGCGGACGAGATCCGCGACTTCACCGACCACCTGCGTCGCCTCGACGAGTCGGGCGGCACCCCGTGAGCGGGTACCGCGACCGCTTCGACGCCCTGCGTCGGCAGACCGAGGCCCGTCGCCGCGTGCAGCGCCTCGGGCTCCCCCGTCGGCTGTCCCTGCCGGAGCTGACCGCCCGTGCCGAGGCGGCGCTCGGCAAGCCGATCCTCGTGCGCACCACGGAGCTGCCGGGCGACCTGTCCGCGCGGCTCATCCAGCGCACCGACCACGCCCTGCTCGAGACCCGCCCCGGGCTGTCCGAGCGCTCCCGGGTGGCGTGCGTGCTGCACGAACTCGCCCACGTGTTCATGGACGACACCGGCTGCGACCACCAGGCGTACACGGGGCTGCTCAGCGGCCGGACGGCGTTCACCCGCTCGCTGGACACCCCGCACGAACAGGCCGTCGAGCTCGTCGCCGACCAGCTCGCGCTGCGGATCGGGCTGCTCGACCCCGAGGGCCAGCCCGGGATCTTCCGGTGACGCGGTGACGCTGCACGTCTGGGGGTCGATCCCGGTCTGGCTGATCCTGGCGGTGCTGGTCGCCCGGCTGCTCCTGGTGCGCACCCAGTCCGCCAGCGTCACCTGGCTGATGGTCTGCTGCAGCTGCGTCGCCGTCGGGCTCACGATCAACCAGCCCGACGTCACGACGTTCCTCGCCGGCGTGACGCACGTGCCGAACATCGCCGACCTGATCGGCCGCTGCCTGATGGTGTGCGGCATGTTCGCCCTCGCGCAGTCGGTCGAGGCTGCGGCACGCTCCGCCAAGCTCCTGCGCGCCAGCCGCATCATCGGCTGCGTGCTCGTGCTCGTCGCCCTCGTCGTGCTGTTCAGCCTCATCGACGCACCGACCCCGACGGCGCAGTTCATGGTGGCCTACGGCGACCAGCTGCCGACCGCGCTCTACTCGGCGGTGGAAATGACCTACATCGCCATCGTCATCGCCCGGTCGGCCGTCGCCGTGCTGCGCGGCTTCCGGAGCGGTGACGGGCTCGGCCGCCTGTACTGGCTCTTCGTCGTCGGTGCCGGCGGCCTCGTGCTGCTCGCCGGCATCGCGATCGCCCTCGACGCCGTGCACGTCGCCGGCGCCGACGGTGCGGTCGGGGTCCTGTCGAAGCTCTACACCCCGGTGTTCCTCGGCTCCATGGTCCTGCTCGCCATCGGCGCGGCCGGTGGCGTGCTGCCCGACGCCGCACGGGAGTTCCGCGACTGGCGGGCCGCCCGACGCCGGTTCCGCGTGCTCGAACCGGAACTCCGGCGGCTCGAGACGGCATCGGGCAACACCGGGCTCTACTTCACGATCGTGTGGCAGCGTCGCCAGTGGCGGAGTCGGCAGCACCGACTGTCCGTCGAGATCGAAGACCGCGCGCGCGAGGCCGGGCAGGACGTCCCGGCCGCTGCGACGCTCACCACGGCACGACTCAGGGAGATCACATGACCGGCGCACGCATCACGGCACTCGGTACCGCGGCAGGAGCGGTCGGCACGCTCGGACTCGGTGCCTTCGTCGCACGGCGGCTGCTGTTCCCGACGCCGTACACGGCGACCGCCACGGTCCGCAGCGCCACGGACACCGAGGTCGAGCTGACCGCCACCCGCGACACCCGCCTGCCGGGCACCTACGACCTGCAGCGCGACGACACCAGGGTGCAGGTCGGCGCGATCACCACCGCGAGCACGGCGACCGGGACCCGCAGCGACGGTGACACCGTCCACCGCAGCGTCACCGCCCCCGTGGCGACCGGTGCGTGGGGCTGGGACGCCCTGCGGTACGACGGACCGGACGACGTCCCCGGTACCGAGCCCGAGGCCGCCACGACCCACGTGGTCCACGTGCACGGCCAGTCCCTCGGCCCGCGCCAGGTCCTGCGCGGTGTCGGCGTCTGGCGTGCGCTCGGCGCCTCGTCCGAGGTCGTCGACACCACCGATCTGCCGCTCCGCTCCCTCGACGCCGGGGCAGCGGACCGCATCGTCGCCGCCGTCCGGGCCGCCCGGGCCCGTGGTGCACAACTCGTCGTGCTGCAGGGCTGGTCCGCCGGCGCGCTCGCCTGCTCCGTCGCCGCCGCACGCGTCGACGTCGACGGACTCGTGGCGGTCTCACCCCTGCTCGACGTCGCCTCGGCACTCCGCGGGGCCGTCCGCGGCGCGCACCTGCCCGGGTTCGTCGGCACGGTCGCCGCACGCATCGCGACCACGAACGTGCTGTCGCGGCTCGCCGGTGCCCCGACCCCCGTCACGACGACCACCTGGCAGGACTCGTCGACGCCGACGCTGCTGATCCACTCCGAGGCCGACGCCCTGGTCGCGGCCGACGACGTCGCCGACGCCGCGCGGCAGGGCGCCACCACGGTCACGTTCCGCACGGCACCGCACACGCTCGAGTGGAACGAGGACCCGGAGCGCTGGGAGCGCGCCGTCCGCGACTTCGCCGCACAGCTGCCCGACGCCTCCTGACGCAGCGGTCACCCGCGCGGCCGCGCGGCCGACCCGAACTACCCCCGGACGTGCAACGGCCCCGGTCTGCGAACAGACCGGGGCCGGCTGCGTCTCGATCCGTTGGGGGGAACCGATCGAGCGCGACGCGCGAGGAGTTGGGGGGAACGTCTCGCGCGTTGACATCACAGTACCCCCGGACGGGGGTCCGTGGCCGCAAGGACGCGCAGATCGGCGATACGGGATCTGGACGCGACCCGAGAACGGACAGGAGGCCCGGTGCCAGCTGGCACCGAGCCTCCTGTCCGTGGGGTGTCAGGTCCTAGGACTCGATCTCACCCTGGGGCGTGTCGGTCGCGGCCTCGACCGCGGCTGCACCGGCGAGGACCTCTTCGCGGCCCGGCTGACGCCCGGTCTCGAAGTGGAACGCACCGTCGACGAAGTCGACCTTCACGTGGTCGCCAGCGTTGAGCTCACCCTGCAGGATGTGCTCGGACAGCTGGTCCTCGACCTCGTGCTGCATCGCGCGACGCAGGGGCCGCGCACCGAGGGACGGGTCGAACCCGACCTTGATGAGCTGCTCCTTGGCCGGCAGCGTGAGCTCGACGGTCATGTCGCGGTCGAGCAGGCGGTCGGCCAGACGCTTCACGAACAGGTCCACGATCTGCAGCAGCTCGGGCTGCGACAGCTGCGGGAACACGATCGTGTCGTCGACACGGTTCAGGAACTCGGGCTTGAAGTGCTTCTTGAGCTCCTCGTTGACCTTGCCGCGCATGCGGTCGTAGCCGACTGCCGAGTCACCCTCGACCTGGAAGCCCACCGGGCCACCGGCGATGCCCTGCGAACCGAGGTTCGTGGTCATGATGATGACGGTGTTCTTGAAGTCGACCACGCGGCCCTGACCGTCGGTGAGACGGCCTTCCTCGAGCACCTGCAGCAGCGAGTTGAAGATGTCCGGGTGGGCCTTCTCGATCTCGTCGAACAGGACCACGGAGAACGGCTTGCGGCGCACCTTCTCGGTGAGCTGGCCGCCCTCCTCGAACCCGACGAACCCGGGAGGGGCACCGAACAGGCGGGACACGGTGTGCTTCTCACCGAACTCCGACATGTCGAGGGAGATCAGCGCACCCTCGTCGTCGAACAGGAACTCGGCGAGGGCCTTGGCGAGCTCGGTCTTCCCGACGCCCGTGGGGCCGGCGAAGATGAACGAGCCGGAGGGACGGTTCGGGTCCTTCAGGCCGGCACGGGTCCGGCGGATGGTCTTGGACAGGGCCGAGATGGCCTCTTCCTGACCGATGACGCGCTCGTGCAGTGCCTTCTCCATGAAGACGAGACGCGAGGTCTCCTCTTCGGTGAGCTTGAACACCGGGATGCCCGTGGCCTGGGCCAGGACCTCGGCGATGATGCCCTCGTCGACGGTGCCGGACGCGGCGACGTCACCCGCACGCCACTGCTTCTCGAGGCGGAGACGCTCGCCGAGGAGCTTCTTCTCCTCGTCGCGCAGGCTCGCGGCCTTCTCGAAGTCCTGCTCCTCGATGGCGGCTTCCTTCGACCCGCGGACCGTCGAGATCTTCTCGTCGAACTCGCGGAGCTCCGGCGGCGCCGACAGGATCGACAGACGCAGGCGAGCGCCGGCCTCGTCGATCAGGTCGATCGCCTTGTCCGGCAGGAAGCGGTCCTGCACGTAGCGGTCCGCCAGGTTCGCCGCGGCGACGATCGCGCCGTCGGTGATGGACACCTTGTGGAACGCCTCGTACTTGTCGCGCAGACCCTTGAGGATGTTGATCGCGTGGGGCAGCGACGGCTCGTTGACCTGCACCGGCTGGAAGCGACGCTCGAGTGCGGCGTCCTTCTCGAAGTGCTTGCGGTACTCGTCGAGCGTGGTGGCACCGATGGTCTGGAGCTCACCGCGGGCGAGGAGCGGCTTGAGGATCGAGGCAGCGTCGATCGCGCCCTCGGCTGCACCGGCACCGACGAGCGTGTGGATCTCGTCGATGAAGACGATGATGTCGCCGCGGGTGCGAATCTCCTTCGTGACCTTCTTCAGGCGCTCCTCGAAGTCACCGCGGTAGCGGGACCCGGCGATGAGCGATCCGAGGTCGAGCGAGTAGAGCTGCTTGTCCTTCAGCGTCTCGGGCACGTCGCCCTTGACGATCGCCTGGGCGAGGCCCTCGACGACGGCGGTCTTGCCGACGCCGGGCTCACCGATCAGGACGGGGTTGTTCTTGGAGCGGCGGGAGAGGATCTGCATGACCCGCTCCATCTCTTTCTCGCGCCCGATGACTGGGTCGAGCTTGCCGTCGCGCGCGGCCTGGGTGAGGTTCCGACCGAACTGGTCGAGGACCTGCGAACCCTGCTGCGCGTTCTGCTGCTGCTCGCCGCCGACGGCGACCGCTTCCTTGCCCTGGTAGCCGGACAGGAGCTGGATGACCTGCTGGCGCACCCGGTTCAGGTCGGCGCCGAGCTTCACGAGGACCTGGGCTGCGACACCCTCGCCCTCGCGGATCAGGCCGAGCAGGATGTGCTCCGTGCCGATGTAGTTGTGGCCGAGCTGCAGCGCCTCGCGCAGGGACAGCTCGAGCACCTTCTTGGCGCGCGGCGTGAACGGGATGTGCCCGGTCGGCTGCTGCTGGCCCTGCCCGATGATGTCCTGGACCTGCTCGCGCACGGCGTCGAGCGAGATGCCCAGCGACTCCAGCGCCTTGGCGGCGACGCCCTCGCCCTCGTGGATGAGGCCGAGGAGGATGTGCTCGGTGCCGATGTAGTTGTGGTTGAGCATCTTCGCTTCTTCTTGAGCGAGGACGACAACACGACGGGCCCGGTCGGTGAATCTCTCGAACATGTGCTCTCCCTTGGCCCCTGATGAGCGGAGCCGACGCTGTGCCGGTCTCGTGTGAGTCCGGCCAAGTACTTCGAGAGTAACCAGCGCTCCCCCCGGGGGCTGCCCCTGTTCGCCGTGGGCGTGACCAGGGTGCGTCTTGTGCGCAGTGAGCGAACGACGAGACGGACGAGACGGACTGGAGGCCCGTGGCGGGATCGCCACGGGCCTCCAGTCCGCTTGTCGGTCGGGCCGGGTCAGGCGCGCCGCACCGCGCGACGCAGGTCGCGCCGGAAGCGGCGCGCGTCGACGCCCAGGGCGTCGAGGACGTCGTGCGCCGAACCGGCGAGCGGATCGTCGACCGAGTCGAGCACGGCGAGGACGACGTGCGGTGGCCGGATGCGCTCCGAACGGCCGGCGATCGTCGCGGCGCGGGCGAGCACGCGCATCGCGGCGGGCGTGCACGCGACGCGGTCGTGTTCGCCGGGGCAGGTGGTGTGGGCGCCGACGAAGGCGCGGATGCCGGAGCGGACGGTGTCCGGGGTGATCCGGTGGGCGTCGAGGACGGGGCGGAAGCGGGGCATGCCGGCGCAGAGCGTGACGGCGGCCAGCAGCAGGTGTTCGGCGTCGACGAAGCCGAAGCCGGACTCGTGGGATTCGAGGTCGGCGAGCAGCACGATCTCGCGGCCGTGCCGGACGGAAGGGAGGGCGACGGAGAGCTGAGCGGTCTGCATGTATTCAGAATATCGCATGTCTCTGCGAATAGACAGCCCGCATCGGAGGTCCGCTCGGTACGATCCGGTCATGGAGCAGCCCGTCGTCGGCCTCGTCGTCCACCCGACCAAGAACGTGCAGGAGTCCGTGACGACCCTGCAGCGCTGGAACGCGTCCGGCCAGGGCGAGCTGCTCGCCCGGCGCGCGGACGCCCAGCGCATCGGTGGCGGGGTCGACGTGGTCGACGACGACGACTTCACGGACCGCGTCGACCTGGTCGTGGCCCTCGGCGGCGACGGCACCATGCTCGGCGCGATGCGGCTCGTGGCCAAGCGCCCGGTGCCCGTCCTCGGCGTGAACTACGGCAACGTCGGGTTCCTGGTCGAGATCGAGCCGCCCGAGCTCGAGAGCGCGCTGGAGCGGTTGTCCGCCGGCGAGTACCAGCTCGAGCCGCACCACGCGCTCGAGGCCCGGTTGTCCTGGGGTGGTGCCCGCACCGACTACCTGGCGTTCAACGACCTGACCATCGTGCGACGGCCGGGCTCCGGGCAGGTGTCGGCCGACCTCAGCGTCGGGGGCCTCGGGTACGGGTACTACCGGGCCGACGCCATCGTGGCAGCGACCCCGGCCGGCTCCACCGCGTACAACTACGCCGCCGGTGGGCCGGTGCTCTCCCCCGCGCTGTCCGGCTCGGTGGTGACGCCGGTCGCGCCGATGGCCGGGATCGACCGCTCGGTGGTGCTCGCCGCGCGGGAGCGCTACCGGTTCGACATCGCCGAGGGCACCAGGAGCGCTGCGCTCGAGGTGGACGGGCTCGTGGTCGGCGAGGTGGCCACCGGGGCACAGATCGACATGCGGCTCCGGAAGGACGCCGGGAGCGTGGTGCGCCTCGACGCCGAGCGGCACGGGCGCACCGGACGCGTGAAGCTCAGCCTGCTCGACCTGCCGGTGCGTCCCGACCAGCTGGTCGAGCTCATCCCGAGTGACCTGCGGCAGAAGCTCCGGCGCGAGATCGACGACTGACGCCGCGCCGGGGCTGGCCCTGGCTATGGCTATGGCTCCGGCTCCGGCTCCGGCTCCGGCTCCGGGAACGTGAATGGCCCGCTCGAGCAGTGCTCGAGCGGGCCGTCCCATCACCCCACCGGATCGTCTTCCCACAGAACGACCCGGTTTCCCCGCGCCGGCACGGGTGAACGTGCCGGCCGAAGTCCACTGACCTAGTCGGTCAGGTACAGCTGCATGTCCTGCGAGACCGCCTTGGCGAACAGACGCAGCTTGGCGCGCGACTCCACTCGGCTGACGGCCTGGCGGGTCGTGTGCACGATCTTCGAGATCTCGTCGAGGGTCATCGGCTTGTCGTCGTCCAGGCCGTAGCGCATGCGGATGACGTTCGCCTCGTCGCTGGGCAGCTCGGCGACGATGGAGCGGATGTCGCGGTGCAGCAGCGTCGTCTCGGTGAGCTCGTTCGGGCTCGCGGCGTCCTCGTCCTCGATGAAGTCACCGAGTTCGCTGTCGTCGGAGTCGCCGACCACGGTGTGGATCGAGACCGGCTCGTGCGAGCGGCCCTTGAGGTCGACGAGTTCCTCGACGCTCATGCTCAGCTCGGCGGCCACTTCCTCCGGCATCGGCGCACGGCCGAGGTCGACGGTCAGGTCACGCTCGGTGCGTGAGATCTTGTTGATGAGCTCGACGGTGTGCACCGGGATGCGGATCGTGCGTGCCTTGTCAGCGAGACCACGCGAGATGGCCTGGCGGATCCACCAGGTGGCGTAGGTCGAGAACTTGTAGCCCTGCGTGAAGTCGAACTTCTCGACCGCACGGACCAGGCCGAGGTTGCCTTCCTGGATGACGTCCATGAAGGGCAGGCCGCGCTGCGAGTACCGCTTGGCGATGCTCACGACGAGGCGGAGGTTCGAGGTGATCATGCGCTCCTTGGCGCGCTCACCGTCACGGACGAGCCAGCGGAGTTCACGCTGCAGGGTCTTCGCGAGGCCCTTCTCGGTGGCGAGCTTCTCTTCGGCGAAGAGCCCGACCTCGATGCGGCGTGCGATCTGCGCTTCTTCCTCGGCGGTGAGGAGCGAGAGGCGGCCGATGTGACGGAGGTAGTCGCCGACCTGGTCGACCGAGGCGCCGCGGACACCGGCGAGCTGCTCGTCGGCCTCGACCTCGGTGTCGAGGGAGGTGGTGGCGGACTCGGCGGTCGCGGTCTTCGATGCCGATGCCTTCTTGGTGGCGGTGCGGCGGGTGGTGCTGGGTGCAGCCGTTGCGATCGTCATGGTGTTTCTCCCTGCGTTCGACGGTGATGGCTTCGTGGGGCGTTGCCGGGGGGTGCTGATGAGTAAAGCGGCCCGGAGGTGTACCCCACAAATCGTTCGGAGCGATTCTCAGGGTTCTCCGTGCTTCATCATCGAAAGCGTCCCCCGCGGGGTACAGCCCACCGACAGTCTGGTCCCCCAATCGGCCCTGGATCAAGCGGATAACGCCGTGTTTCCGGCGTTGCAGGCGTGTTTCACCAGCGTTTCCGATCGTGTACCCCAGGCGACTGCGTACTCCGGACATGCAAAAGGGGTACGTCCGACCGGATCAGTGCGATCTGGTCGTCGTACCCCGAATACCGAATGGGTCGGGGTCACCAGGAGGGTTCGAGCCACCCGTCCCGGCGCTTGGAGACCTCGAGGTCTGCGTCTCGGTCGAACTCGTCGTACTCACTCTCGATGTCACCGACGAGGCTGCGGCCCGTGAAGGGATGTGCGGTGGTTGCCATGCGCACGATGCTCACCCCGGCACGCGTCGGCGAGGTGAACGGTGTGTGTCGGTCCGTCGGCGCTCAGACGTCGAGGTCGTCGACGTCACCCTCGTCGTCGAGGGGTCCGTCGTCACTGCCGACGGGCGAGACGGACGCCCCGGACGCCGGGTGTCCGAAGGCGTCCTCCACGTCGAGGTCGTCGAGATCATCGACGCCGGCGGCGGACTCCGGGATGGTGGGCATGCGCGACAGGATCACACCGCGCGGTGAACACGGGGTGAAGTGGATCGTGCGCGGGCGGCTACTCGGCCGACGTCGGAGCCGGTGCGGGGCGACCGTGCTCACGCTCGAAGCGGGCGCGCTCCTCGGCCTCGACCTTGGCGTACGCGGCTCGCTCGGTCCGGTCGGCACGCATGATCGCGCGCATCACGAACCAGAAGATCAGGCCGACGACGATGGTCGGCGTCAGGGCGAAGACGATCCCGCTTACGACTCCTTCAGGCACCCGAGCATCGTACCCCGGTGGACTCGGAGTTATTTGACCAGCGGGAACAGGATCGTCTCGCGGATGCCCAGGCCCGTGATGGCCATGAGCAGGCGGTCGATCCCCATGCCCATGCCGCCGGACGGGGGCATCGCGTGCTCCAGGGCGCGCAGGAAGTCCTCGTCGACGCGCATCGCCTCGAGGTCACCGCCGGCCGCGAGCTTCGCCTGCTCGACGAACCGCTCCCGCTGCACGACCGGGTCGACGAGCTCCGAGTACGCCGTGCCCAGCTCGAAGCCGCGGACGTACAGGTCCCACTTCTCGACGACGCCCGGACGGGTGCGGTGCTGCCGGGTGAGCGGCGAGGTGTCGACCGGGAAGTTCATCACGAAGGTCGGGCGGTCGAGCGAGTCGATGACGAAGTGCTCCCAGAGCTCCTCGACGTACTTGCCGTGCGTGGCGTGGGCGACCTCGACGCCCTCGGCCTCGGCGAGCGCCTGCAGCTCGGACAGCGGGGTCTCCGGGCTGATCTCGCGCCCCGCGGCCTCGGACAGCGAGCCGTACATGTCGATGCGGGGCCACTCGCCGCCCAGGTCGTAGGTGCTGCCGTCGGGCAGGGTGACCTCGAGCGCACCACCGGTGACCGCGCGGGTCGCGTTCTGCACGAGCTCCTGCGTCAGGTCGGCCATCTGCTCGTAGTTGCCGTACGCCTGGTACGCCTCGACCATCGCGAACTCGGGCGAGTGCGACGAGTCGGCACCCTCGTTCCGGAAGTTGCGGTTGATCTCGAACACCCGGTCGATGCCGCCGACGACGGCGCGCTTCAGGAACAGCTCGGGTGCGATGCGCAGGAACAGCTCGGTGTCGAACGCGTTCGAGTGCGTCACGAACGGTCGTGCCGAGGCGCCGCCGTGCTGGGTCTGCAGCATCGGGGTCTCGACCTCGAGGTACTCGTGCGCGGTGAAGGTCTGGCGGAGCGAGGCCATCACGGCAGCGCGGGCACGCACGGTGGCGCGGGCCTCGTCGCGGACGATGAGGTCGAGGTAGCGCTGGCGGACCCGCGTCTCCTCGTTGAGTTCGTTGTGCAGGTTCGGCAGCGGCAGGATGGCCTTCGCCGCGATCGCCCAGTCGTCGACCATGATCGACAGCTCGCCGCGGCGCGAGGAGATCACCCGTCCGTGCACGAACACGTGGTCGCCGAGGTCGACGAACTCCTTCCAGCGGGCGAGGGACTCGTCCCCCACCTCGGCCAGGGAGACCATCGCCTGGATGCGCGAGCCGTCGCCCGACTGCAGGGACGCGAAGCAGAGCTTGCCGGTGTTGCGCGAGAACACCACACGACCCGCGATGCCCACGACGTCCTGGGTCTCCTCGCCGGTCTCCAGGTGCGCGTACTGCTCGCGCACGGCCGGGATCGTCGTGGTGATGGGGAGCTCGGCGGGGTACGCCTCGATGCCCGACTCCAGCAGCTTCGCCCGCTTGTCGAGCCGGACCTGTCGCTGCTCGCTGGTCTCCTGCTCGGCCAGTGCGGCGGCGTCGGCGATCGCGGTGTCGGGGGTGACGGTCTCGTCGGTCATGCGGGTGCGGCTCCGATGGTCGTGGGGGTCGGGGGAAATGCTACCCGCGCCGCGGTCCCGCCCCCGAACCGCTAGAGCGTCGACTGCCCGTCGGCGGCGGTGAGCGCGTTGTCGACGGCGGAGCGGACGAGCGCACCGAGGACGCGACCCGGGTGTTCGACGCCGATGCCGGACAGGGTGCCTGCCGACTGGTCGACGATCGCGGTCGAGAAGCTCACGGCGGCCCGCACCGCATCGGCGTAGGCGGGCCGGTCACCCTCGGCCACGACGAACGGTTCGGCCCCCATCTCGACCACGAGCGCCTGTGCGATCGGCAGCACGGGCGCCGGGGCGGTCACCGCGCAGTACGCGTCGCGCAGCCGGGACAGGTCGACACTCGTGCCCGTGAAGGCCATCGCGGGGTGGATCGCCAACGGGATGGCACCGGCCGCCATCGCCGGGGCGAGGATGCCGACGCCGTGGTCCGGGCTGGTGTGCACGACGAGCTGCCCCGGCTGCCAGATCCCGGCGTCCGCCAGCCCCTGCACGAGCGAGGCGAGCTGGTCGTCCGGCACCGCGAGCAGCACGAGTTCGCTCCGCTCGACCAGGTCGGGCGTCGCGAGCACCGGGGCGCCGGGCAGCATGGCCTCGGCGCGGTCACGGCCCTCGTCGGACACGGCGGTCACCCCGACGACGGCGTGCTCCGCGTTCGCCAGGGCTGCTCCGAGGACGGGTCCGACCCGTCCGGCGCCGACGACGCCGACCCCGAGACGCCCCGCCCTCATCGTGCGGCTCCGGTCGGCGGGACGTCGTCCCAGCCGGCGGGGACGGTGCCGGACCGGTGGTCCGCCGCCTGCCCGGCAGGGGCTCCGGACCCGGGCACGGTGTCGGCCGCAGCGTGCGCGGCGGCCGCGGGACGGGCCTCCCGTTCGCGCCAGCGGTGGGTCGTGTCGACCGCGGCCGCCTCGACGGCACGCTGCGTCGTCTCCGACCACAGGCGCTGCGCGTCCCGCGCGTCGAGCGCGCCGACGCGGGCCGAGACCGGGCCGGCCACGGTGTGGACGTGGACGGCTGCGAGCCGCAGGGCACGCTCGAGGGGACCCTGCTCGACCTTGACGCTCTGCACCCGGGGCAGCGGCACGATGACGAGCGAGCGCCACGCGGCACCGAGCCGCAACAGCACCGCACCCTGCACGAACCGGTAGCCGTTGCGCCGGAACGCGAACGGACGGAGCCACGCGCCACGGCGTGGGGAGTGCACGAAGCCGCCGCGGTCGCCCGAGGTGGTGAGGCTGTCGTCGACGACGTCGACGGCTTCGGCTGCGCCCTCGCGCAGGGCTTCCTGCGACGCCTCGGGGCCGGCGACGACGGTGCCGACGAGCCCCGGCAGGATGATGTCGAGGACCTCGCGGACGTCCGCCGTCGTGCCCACGGGCAGGACGATCGAGGACACCTGCTGGTTGCTCGACGCCCCGTTGCCGGCGCTCGTCGCACGGTTGATGCGGATGTCCCACCAGCCGAACGGACGCCACAGCAGCGGCTGCGCGACGCTGACGGCGTGGATGCGCCCCGGCGGCAACGTCTCGTTCGACGTCGAGACCAGCCCGAAGCCGATCCGGATGCCGTCGCGGGTCTCGGCGATCGTGTACTGCAGCGAACGGGAGAACTTGCGGACGTAGTAGCCACCGGCACCGAGCACGGCGGGGAACAGCCCGAACAGCACCGCGAACTCGCCGGTGAGGGCGACGCTGACGATCATGCCGGCGATGACGAGCAGCAGGAACAGCGTCGTGCCGGACAGCAGCATCGACGCGATGAGCCGACCGGGGCGCACCTTGACGATGCGGGTCGCGTGCACGGCTGCCGGGTCGAGCTCGGGCGAGAACATCTCGTCGACGCGGTCCTGCAGTGCCCCGTGCGACTGCCGCGACGGACCGCCGTGGCCGTCGTCGTCCTTCGCGCCGGACGCCAGCACCAGGATCCGCTGCCGCAGGTCGTCGGCGGCGCGGGCCCCGAGGTAGGCGAGCTGCACGTTGGCGTCGTTGCCGGCCTGCGCGATCTCGAGCTTGGCGGTACCGAACACCCGGGGCACGAGCGGTCGCTGGATGTTGATGCCCTGGATCCGGTCGAGCCGGGCCTTGCGGTGGTTCCGGAACAGCACGCCCGAGCGCACCTCGACGATCTCGCCGGTGACGCGGAACTCGTGCATGCGCCAGGACAGGTAGAACAATCCGATCAGCACCACGAGCAGCACCACGATGCCGAGCAGGACCCAGCCGACGACGCCGTGCTCGTACACGTACCGGACGGGGTCACCGTCCTCCTGCTGCTCGCCCGGGATGAAGAACTCGACGAGCTGGTCCCGCAGGCTGTTCAGCACGTAGCCGAGGATGACGATGAGGAAGATCCCGCCCTTGAGCAGCGGGGTCAGCGGGTGCAGGCGGTGCCACTCGCCGTCGGTCAGGGGTGCCGCAGCGGCCGCGTTGCCCCGGGTGGGCGGGGCGGGCGGAGCGGGTGGCGGGGTGCCCGGTCGGAAGGTCACGGACGACCCCTACAGCCCGGCGCGACGGGACTCGGCGAGCTCGACGAGGCGGTCGCGCAGTTCGTCGGCGTCCGCTGCCGGGACACCCGGGATCCGGACGTTCGTCGCAGCGGCGGCGGTGACGAACTTCAGCTCGCTCATGCCGAGCGCCCGGTCGAGCGGCCCGCGGGCGACGTCGACGAGCTGCATCCGGCCGTACGGCACGGCCGTGAACCGCTGCCACATGAGGCCGCGGCGCACGACGAGGTCGTCGTCGCGGAGCGCGTAGCCGATTGCCCGGACCCGTCGGGGCGTGAGCGCGGCGGTGATCGCCGTGGTGACCGCGACCACGATGCCGATGGAGAGCCAGACGGTGCCGGCCCCGGAGCCGAAGCCGTCGTTGACGATGCCGATGAGCACACAGCCCGCGGTGACCACGACACCGATCACGAGCGTGGTGATGAGTTCGGTCCACACGAGCTTCGCGGACACCCGCTGCCAGGCGATCCCACCGAGGCCGAGGCCGGGCTCGTCGAGTCGTTCACGCGGCATCGCGGGCCTCCTGGGGTTGCTCGGTCAGTTCACCGTCGTCGAACCGTTGCGGGGATCGTCACGGTCGTCGTCGTCACCCGGAGGTGCGATGCACATCCGCTCCGCCACGAGTGCGCAGACCGTCAGGACGATCCCGCCCCCGACGGCGATCACGTTCGGCAGGGTCGAGCCTAGCGAAGGCGTCGCGGAACGGGTCAGCAGGTACAGCACGAGGCCGAGGGCGAACCCGCCCAGCAGCGTGCCGCAGATGCTGGATGCCTTCGCGAGCACGACGACCCGAGTCGCGTAGAGCGGGTCGACCGGCCGCTGGCGTCCGGCGCCGTCACGCGCGTGCCGGCGCACCGGGCGCGCCATGAGCACGACGGCGACACCGATGAACGCGAGCGTGATGCCGAGCGGGACCGAGAACAGGAACGTCGGCAGCTGGCGCGACGCCAGGACGGCGTCGAGCGCGAAACCGGCGACCACCGTCACGACGGCGATGCTGAGCAGCGTGGAGGCACGGGTGGGCTTCATGCGCTGGTCGCGCTCCCCGCCGGCCGGGAGGCCCGTGCCGGCTCCGCGAACAGGCGCGGCTCGTCGACGCGCTCGGTGTCGTCCCCCACCGCCGCGAGCAGGTCGGCCACCGGTCCGGCACCGGGCAGGACGGCCTCGGGGTCGGCGTCGAGCCACGGGGCGAGCACGAACGCGCGCTCCGCTGCCCGGGGGTGGGGCACGACCAGGGTGTCCGTGGCGATCCGCAGGTCATCCACGGCGACGACGTCGAGGTCCAGGGTGCGGTCGCCCCACCGGACCTCGCGCGTGCGGCCGTGGGCGTCCTCGATGCCGTGCAGGGCGTCGAGGAAGGCCTGCGGCTCGAGGTCGGTGTCGACGACCACGACGGCGTTCCGGTAGCGGGGCTTCGACGTGTCGAGGCCGTCGAGGGTCACGGCGACCGACTCGACCTCGCGGCTCGATGCCACGGGCTCGACCCCGGGCAGGGCGGCGATCGCGGTGGCGGCGGCGCGGAGCGTGCTCCCCCGGTCGCCGAGGTTCGCTCCGAGGGCGACGACGACCCGGTGGGTCATTCTTCTTCCTCGTCCGGCACCGTGGCGCCGCGGGAGCGCCGGATGGTGATCGAGACGTCGGTGAACGGCACGGTGATCGGGGCCTGCGGCTTGTGCACCGTGACCTCGGTCGCGAGTGCGGCACGGTGGGTGAGCACGGCTGCGGCGATGCGTTCGGCCAGGGTCTCGATCAGGTCGACCGGGTCGCGTTCGATCTCGGCGACGACCTGCTCGGCGAGGACGCCGTAGTGCACGGTGGCGTCGAGGTCGTCGCTGCCCGAGGCGGCGCGGGCGTCGAGCTCCACGGCGACGTCGACGACGAAGTCCTGGCCGTCCTCGCGCTCGTGGTCGAAGACGCCGTGGTGTCCGCGGGCGCGGACCCCGGTGAGTCGGATGGTGTCGTTCACGATCGAGCTGCCCTCCAGGCGTCCCAGACGTCGAGCACGGCACGGGTCGGTGCCGGGTCGTGCACGCGCACACCCCACGCGCCGCGTTCGGCGGCGAGCAGGCTGATGGCGGCGGTGGCGAGGTCGCGCTCCCTGGGCGGGGCACCCTCGGGGCTCCCGACACCGTCGAGGAACCGCTTGCGTGAGGCGGCGACGAGCACCGGCAGGCCGATCGAGGCGAAACGCTCGTAGCCGGCCAGGATCTCCCAGTTCTGCACGCCGTGCTTGGCGAAGCCGAGGCCCGGGTCGATCACGACCTGCTCCTGCCGGACGCCGAGCACGATGAGTTCGGCGACCCGGAGCTCGACCTCACGCCGGACCTCCTCGACCGCGTGGGTGTACTCGGCGTTGCGGTACATCCGGTCGCTGTGGCCGCGCCAGTGCATGACGACGAAGCCGACGCCCGTCGACGCCACGACCCGGGCCATGTCCGGGTCGGCGAGCCCACCGGAGACGTCGTTGACGATGGCGGCACCGAGGTCGACGGCACGCTCGGCCGTTGCGGCGTTCATCGTGTCGACGCTGACCGGGATGCCCTCGGCGACGAGCTGCTGCACGACCGGCAGCACCCGTTCCTGCTCGACCGGCACGGGCACGCGCTCCGAACCGGGGCGGGTGGACTCGCCACCGACGTCGATGACGTCCGCGCCGGCCGCGACGAGGTCCCGTGCGTGCTGCACGGCGGCGTCGTAGGCCTGGTGCAGCCCGCCGTCGCTGAACGAGTCGGGGGTGACGTTGAGGATGCCGAGCACCCGGGTGCGTTCCTCGGCCGGGCCACCGCGGTCACGGCGACGGCCGGTCACGACCTCCGGCACCGGCTGGGGTGCACGGAGGTCGATCGCGGCCGCCGCCGGTTCGGCGGCGGCGCGGGCACGACTCACCTCGGCGAGTCGACGCTCTCGTCGCGTCGGCAGCTCGGTCATGCCGGCCTACGCGGGGGCGATACCCGGGTTGCCGAACGGGCGACGACGGGTCTTCGAGGTCGACTCGGAGTCCGACGGGTCCGCTGCGGTCGAGGCGGCCTTGCCGGGCACGTCGATCGCGGGCAGGTTGCTAACCGGGCGCTTGTCGCTGGAGAGCCACTGCGGGCGCTCCGGCAGCTTGCGGACGTCCTTGAAGATCTCCACGAGCTCCGGGGCGTCGAGCGTCTCCTTCTCGAGGAGCTCGCCCGCCAGGCGGTCGAGGATGTCGCGGTTGTCGTTGAGCACCTGGTAGGCCTCGTCGTGCGCGGCCTCGAGCAGGGCGCGGGTCTCGGCGTCGACCGTCTGGGCGATGGTCTCCGAGTAGTCGCGACCGGTGCCACCGCTCATGTCACGGCCGACGAACGGCTCGCTCGAACCGGACCCGAGCTTGACGGACCCGACGGCCTGGCTCATGCCGTACTCGGTCACCATCTTGCGGGCGGTGCCGGTGGCCTTCTCGATGTCGTTCGAGGCGCCAGTGGTCGGGTCGTGGAAGACGATCTCCTCGGCGACGCGACCACCCATGGCGTAGGTGAGCTGGTCGAGGAGCTCGTTGCGGGTGACCGAGTACTTGTCCTCGAGCGGGAGCACCATCGTGTAGCCGAGGGCACGGCCGCGGGGCAGGATCGTGATCTTCGTGACCGGGTCGGTGTGCCGCATCGCCGCTGCCGCCAGGGCGTGGCCGCCCTCGTGGTACGCGGTGATCAGGCGTTCCTGGTCGGACATGATCCGGGTCCGGCGCTGCGGGCCGGCCATCACGCGGTCGACTGCCTCGTCGAGGGCACGGTTGTCGATGAGCTGCGCGTTCGAGCGCGCGGTCAGCAGAGCTGCCTCGTTCAGGACGTTCGCCAGGTCGGCACCGGTGAAGCCCGGCGTCTTGCGGGCGAGCAGCTCGAGGTCGACGCTCGCGGCGAGCGGCTTGCCCTTCGCGTGCACCTCGAGGATCTGCTTGCGGCCGGCGAGACCCGGGGCGTCCACGCCGATCTGGCGGTCGAAACGGCCGGGGCGCAGGAGCGCGGGGTCGAGCACGTCGGGACGGTTCGTCGCGGCGATGAGGATGACGTTCGTCTTGCCGTCGAAGCCGTCCATCTCGACGAGGAGCTGGTTCAGCGTCTGCTCGCGCTCGTCGTTGCCACCGCCGATGCCGGCACCACGGTGACGACCGACGGCGTCGATCTCGTCGATGAAGACGATGGCCGGCGAGTTCGCCTTGGCCTGCTCGAAGAGGTCGCGGACACGGCTCGCACCGACACCGACGAACATCTCGACGAAGTCCGAACCGGAGATCGAGTAGAACGGCACGCCGGCTTCACCTGCGACGGCGCGGGCGAGCAGGGTCTTGCCGGTTCCGGGAGGGCCGTACAGCAGCACGCCCTTCGGGATCTTCGCCCCGACGGCCTGGAACTTCGCGGGCTCCTTGAGGAACTCCTTGATCTCGTGCAGTTCCTCGATCGCCTCGTCGGCACCCGCGACGTCGGCGAACGACACCTGCGGGTTCTCCTTGTTGTTGATCTTGGCCTTCGACTTGCCGAACTGCATGACCTTCGAGCCGCCACCCTGGGCGCTCGAGAGCAGGAACCAGAACAGGGCACCGATGATCAGGAACGGCAGCAGGATGCCGAGCAGCGACAGGAACCAGTTGCCCTGGGCGACGCGGTCGTTGTAGCCGTCCGGCAGGTTGGCGTCGTTGACGGCCTGCACCACCTCTTCGCCGCGGGGCGTGGAGTAGTAGAACTGCTCCTGCTTGTCGCCGTCCTTCAGGACGAGGTCGACCCGCTGCTCGGTGGAGTTGATGGTCGCGGACGAGACCTTGTCATCGGAGAGCTGCTCGAGACCCTTCTGGGTGTCGATCTCTTGGGTGCTGCCCTGGCTGATGACGCTCCAGCCGATGAAGATGCCCGCCAGCGCGATCAGCACGTAGAGGTACGGGCCGCGGAAGATGCGCTTGAAGTTCATGTGATCCGGGCGCGAGTGCCCGACACCTTTCTCTGCCGAAGTTGCGTGCAGGTCAGCATACGGCCGCGATTCTGTGGCGAGAATGGGTGTCCTCTGCGGGCGAACTCACCCCCGGGCCAGAGTCGGCCGAGTGCGGCCCGAGCGCGGCGGGCCGCCCGTCAGGAGTAGACGTGCGGAGCGAGGACGCCGACGCCGCGCAGGTTGCGGTAGCGCTCGTCGTAGTCCAGGCCGTAGCCGACCACGAACGCGTCGGGGATGTCGAAGCCCACGTACTTCACGTCGACCTCGACCTTGGCGGCCTCGGGCTTGCGCAGCAGGGCGACGATCTCGACGCTGGCGGCACCACGGGACTGCAGGTTCTGCTTGAGCCACGACAGGGTCAGACCGGAGTCGATGATGTCCTCGACGATCAGGACGTCGCGCCCGTGCAGGTCGGTGTCGAGGTCCTTGAGGATCCGCACCACGCCGGACGACTTCGTGCCGGAGCCGTACGACGACACCGCCATCCAGTCCATCCGCGCCTGCATCTTGAGGTGGCGCGAGAAGTCCGCCATCACCATGACGGCACCCTTGAGCACCCCGACGAGCAGCGGGTCGCGGCCCGCGTAGTCGGCGTCGACGACCGCCGCGAGCTCGGCGAGCTTCTCGTCGATCTGCTCGGGGGTGAAGAGCACTTCGGACAGGTCTGCCTGGACGTCGGAGAGTTCCACCACGCCAGCCTAACCGGCGCTGAACTCGATGCGGTCGCCGGTCCGCGTGGCACGGACGCCCGGCAGGTCGATCGGGCCCTGTCCGCTCCAGTCCGTGACGAGCCGGCAGACCTCGAGCGTCTGCACGCGCGACAGCGTCACCCCGAACTCGCTCTCCACCGCCAGGCGCACGAGTCGCTGCCGGAGCGCCGGTGGGTTCGCCCCGAGCGCCCGCACCGACAGCGAGATGCCCGCCTCGGAGTGCTCGGCGATGTCCTCCGCGATCTCCTCGGCGAAGTGGTCCAGCGCCGCGGAGTCCTCGCGCAGCTGGTCGGCCGTGCGGGCCAGGGCCTCGGGCACCCCGGCACCGAGCTCCCGTTCGAGCACCGGCAGCAGGGTGTTCCGCACCCGCACCCGTGCGTACGCGGGGTCGTCGTTCTGCGGGTCGCGCCACGGCGCCAGCCCCGCTGCGGCGCACGCCTGCCGGGTCACGTGGCGCCGGACCGACAGGAGCGGCCGGCCGTACGCCGGACCGCCGTCGCGTCGGGCGAGCGGTTGCATGCCGGACAGGCTGTCCGGCCCGCTGCCGCGCAGCAGGCCGAGCAGCACCGTCTCGGCCTGGTCGTCCAGGGTGTGGCCCAGCAGCACCAGGGGTGACCCGGTGGCGGCGGCGACCTCGGCGATCGACGCGTGGCGGGCCTCCCGGGCGGCGCCTTCCGGACCACCGTCGGAGCCGACCGTGACCCTGCGGACCGTCACCGGGTCCAGTCCCAGCTCGGATGCCTGCCGGGAGGCGCGGCTCGCGACCGCCTCGGAGCCCGCCTGGAGCGCGTGGTCGACGACCACTGCCCCGGCCCGCAGACCCTGCTTGCCCGCTTCGAACGCGGTGGCCGCCGCCAGGGCGAGGGAGTCCGGTCCGCCGCTCAGTGCGACGAGGACCAGGTCGCCTGCGGCGACCACGCCGTCGTCGACGGCTGCGGCGAGCAGGTCGCGGACCGCCAGGCGGGTCTCGGCGACGGCGGGGTCGAGCCGGGGACGCGGAGAGTTCACCCGGTAACGTTAGCCGCGCTTTCGCAACACACGACAGTCCCCGAAGCAGACACAGGAGCGCAACATGGCCGCGTACGACGTCGTCGTCGAGATCCCCAAGGGCAGCCGCAACAAGTACGAGGTGGACCACGAGACCGGTCGCGTCTACCTCGACCGCGTGCTGTTCACCTCGTTCGTCTACCCCACCGACTACGGGTTCTTCGAGAAGACCCTGGCCGACGACGGTGACCCCGTGGACGCGCTGCTGCTGCTCGAGTTCCCGACGTTCCCCGGCGTCGGCGTCAAGGTCCGCCCCGTCGGCGTCTTCAAGATGAGCGACGAGGCCGGCAACGACGAGAAGGTCCTCGTCGTCCCCGCCAAGGACCCGCGCTGGGCGCACATCCAGGACATCTCGGACGTGCCGGAGCAGACGAAGGCCGAGATCGCGCACTTCTTCGAGCGCTACAAGGACCTCGAGCCGAACAAGTGGGTCAAGGCCGAGGGCTGGGGCGACGCCGCCGAGGCCGAGCGCATCGTGCAGGCCGGTCAGGCCGCGTACGTGCCCGGCTCGCACTGACGATCCCCTGACGACGAACGGCGCCCGCTCTCCTTCCGGAGGGCGGGCGCCGTTCTGTGGTGCTGCTGTCGCGCGGGGCGGGGCGTGCGGGGGCGCGCCTGGTGGAAACGGGCGTACCGGGTGGAAACGGGCGTACCTGGTGCGTTGATCCGTGCAGGTACGCCCGATCTCACTTGGTACCGCAGCCGCTCTGGGAAAGAACGAGCACTCCGGGAGCGGGCTACAGGGAACCGCTCGGGCGGGCGACGTACGGCATGAGCTGGTTCGGCAGCCAGATGGCGCGCTCGACGACGCCGACGCCGGGGCGGGCGGCCTCGACCATGGTGCCGTAGCTCGTCACGATCGAGTCGTGGTACGCCCCCGAGGCCGTGCCGTTCGACGAGTAGAACAGGATGTCGCCGGGCTGGCGCTGGGACAGCGGGACGAGGCGGCCGATCGACTTGAAGTAGTTGTACTGCCAGACGACGTTGTGTCCGCCGGTCGCGATGCCCTGCGAGTTGTAGGCCATCATCACGAGCCCGGAGCAGTCCCAGGTGTTCGGGCCGGCGCCACCGAGGAGGTACGCCTTGCCGAGCTGCCCACGGGCGTAGGAGATCGCGCCGGCGGCCTTCGAGGGGCTGCTCGGGGCAGGAGCGGGGGCCGGGGCGGGCGCCGGAGCGGGGGCGGGGGCGGGGGCCGGAGCAGGCGCGGGTGCCGGCTTGCTCGGGGTGCTCGGCTTCGCGGGGGTGCCGGGGTTCGACGGGGTGCTGGGCTTGGACGGCGTGCTCGGCACGGCCGGGGTGGAGGTCCCGCCGCCGGTGCTGCCGGTGCCGCCCGTGTTGCCGGTGTTGCCACCGCTCGTGCCGCCGCCGGTGGCGTTCCCGGTGCCGGAGCCGTTCCCGGTGCCGGCGTCGTTTGTCTGCTTCGCGATGGCGGCCGCGGCGGCCTTCGCCTGCTGCGCACTCCAGTACGCGGTCTCCGTCGCGACGCTCGTGCCCTTCAGGTACGCGAGCTGGCGCAGGACCTCGGCCTGCTGGTCCTGTTCCTTCTGCACCCGGGCCTGGGCGCCCGCGGCCACGTCGTTGGCCGTCGCGAAGGTGGTCTTCGTCGCCTCGGTCGCCTTGCTCAGGGCCTTCTCGGCCGCGGACTGCTGGGCGGCCAGGGACTCGACGGTCTTCTGGTCGGCGCGTGCCTCGGCCAGGACGGTCGCGGAGCGCTCGGACAGGTGCGACATCGTGCCGACGCGGTAGAGCAGGTCCTTCGAGTCCGACGAGTCCATGAGCATGGTCGTCGACAGGTCACCGCCGCCCGTGCGGGACAGCTCGACCACGAGCCCGGCGACCTGACCGGCCGAGTCGTCCGCCCGGGCCTTCGCACGCTTCGACTGCGCGGACAGGTCGGCGAGGGTGTCCTTCGCCTCCAGCTGCTGCGACGCCGCGAGGGCGTACGCCTGCCCGGCCTGCTGCTCGGCGACACCGGCCTGGTCGGCGGCGTCCTGCAGCGTGCCGAGCCGGTCGCTCAGCTCGTCGACCGTCTGCTGGGCGTCGGCGGCATCCGACTTGGCGGCCTTGACGTCGTCCCAGGACGGACCCGAGGGTGCGGCCTGGGCCGGTCCGGCGATGACGACCGACAGGCCGATGCCGAGCACGGCGATGGTCGCGATCCCGCAGGAGAACGAGCGAGCGGAGGTGGTCATGACGTGGGTCGACGCCTTCTGGTGGCGCTGATGCTCATACCGAGATCCCCCGCGCTGCCATGAAGGGGACCGGGTCGACGGCAGCGCCGTTGATCCGGGTCTCGAAGTGGAGGTGGCACCCGGTCGACCAGCCGGTCGAGCCGATCTTGGCGATCTGCTGTCCGGCGGTGACGTGCTGTCCGGCGGTGACCATGATCCCGCCGTCGACGACGTGGCCGTACGCGGTGGAGATGCCGCCGCCGTTGTCGAGGATGACCTCGTTGCCGTACCCGCCACCGTTGCCGGCGAAGGTGACGGTGCCGTCGTGCGCCGCGTAGATCGGGGCGTAGCAAGCCGGGGCCAGGTCGACGCCCGCGTGCAGGGCGCTGACGTGCGTGTAGGGGTCGACGCGGTAGCCGTACGGGCTGGTCTGGAACCCGCCGGCGGGTCGGACCCACCCGGCCGGGTTGGCGCTGCCGCCACCGGTGCCGCCCTGGCTGGTCGCCGCGGCCTTGGCTGCTGCCTTCGCGGCGGCTGCTGCGAGGCGGGCCTGGCGGGCCTTCTCGGCAGCGACGCCCTTGCGGTAGTCGGCCTCGACGCCGCGCTGCTTCGAGGTGAGCGCGGTCAGCTGCGCCTCGAGCCGGGCCTCGTTGTCGTTCTGGGCGTCCACCGCGGTCTGTGCGGCGTCGGCGGCACCCTGGGCCTGCTGCATCTTCGACTGTGCGGCGTCGGCCAGGTCCCCGAGGGCCTGCTTGGCGCGGTCCGCCTTGTCGGCGAGGCCCTGGGCCACACCGCGGTCCTGCGAGGCCTGCGCGTAGATGCCCTCGGACTGCTCGCTGAGCTTCGACATGGCGCCGAGCTCGTAGAGCAGGTCGCCGGAGTCGGACGGGTGCGTGAGGATGTCCGTCGTCACGTCGTCACCGCTGGTGCGACCGAGCTGGGCGGCGAGCTGACCGGCCTGCTCCTCGGACCGTGCGGCGGTCTGCTTGGCCTCATCGGCCTGCGACTGGAACTTCTTCTGCTTGAGCGTCGCCTCGTCGTACTTGTTCTGCGCGGCCTGGTACGCCTCGCCCGCGGCCTGTGCGGCCTTCTGCTTGGCAGCGGCCTCGCTCTTCAGCGATGAGATGAGCGACTTGATCTCGCTGACCTTGGCCTGCTGGGCACTGGTCGACGACTTCGCCCGCTGCACCTCGTCCCAGCTCGGGTAGCTCGCGGCGCTGGCGGACGACGCCGGGGCGAGGACCGCGAGCGTGCCGGCTGTGAGCGCGACGGCGACCGCGGCGGCGATCAGGCGGCTGCGGGAGCGGAGGGAGAAGGGAGTGGAGGTCGACATGTATCTCGATTTCGTAACAGCGCGGCAAGGCTCACGCACGTAACACTGTTAACAGGTGCAACAGTAACAACAGGGGTCGCAGGCTCGACAGCCCCTCGGACGAGGGGTGCGGCCGCCGACGATGCTCGCACCGACAGCATCGGAGACCCGTGCGCTGACGGCGCGACACGCCGGGGATGCACGGTTGGCGGGGTCGGATTTGTGAAACCCGGGGGGCATCCGTATGCTTGTCCATCGGTAGCGCGATGCACTGCTTGCGGCCCTATCGTTTAGTGGCCTAGGACACCGCCCTTTCACGGCGGCAGCACGGGTTCGAATCCCGTTGGGGTCACTCCTTGAGTGAGCGAGCAAGTAGTACTGAACAACACCACAGCAATTCAATATGGCCCTGTAGCGCAGCTGGTTAGCGTGCCGCCCTGTCACGGCGGAGGTCGCGGGTTCAAGTCCCGTCAGGGTCGCCACGGCTGGATAGCTCAGTTGGTAGAGCGTTCGACTGAAAATCGAAAGGTCCACGGATCGATGCCGTGTCCAGCCACCGGTGAAGGCCCCCTGCTTCGGCAGGGGGCCTTTTCCGTTGTCTGGCCGGTGTGACGTCGGCCGCAAAACACCGGTGTTCGCGCGTCGAACCGTGGCACGCGCGTGTTCAACGGGTGAACACCGGTGTTCTGCGGACCGGCTAGGCCTCGCGGGTCTTCGGGCTGCTGTCGTTCGTCTTCGCGGGGTCGCGCTCGACCACGGCGCCGAGGGCATCGTCGATCCGCGACATGAGCTCCGCCGGGATCGTGACGCCGGCAGCGCCCGCGTTGTCGTGCACCTGCTCCGGACGCGAAGCCCCGATGATCGCCGAGGCGACGTTCTCGTTCTGCAGGACCCAGGCGACCGCGAGCTGTGCCATCGACAGGTTCAGCTCGTCGGCGACCGGCTGCAGCTCCTGCACCGAGGACAGCACCTCGTCGCGCATGAACCGCTTGATCATGTCCGCGCCGCCCTTGTCGTCGGTCGCGCGGGAGCCCTCGGGCAGCGGCTGACCCGGCTTGTACTTGCCGGTGAGCACACCCTGGGCGATCGGCGACCAGACGATCTGCGAGATGCCGAGTTCCTTCGAGGTGGGGACGACCTCGTCCTCGATGACCCGCCACAGCGCCGAGTACTGCGGCTGGTTCGAGATGAGCTGGAAGCCGAGGTCCTTCGCGAGCGCAGCGCCGGCCCGCAGCTGGTCCGCGGTCCACTCGCTGACGCCGACGTACAGGACCTTGCCCTGACGCACGATGTCCGCGAAGGCCTGCATCGTCTCTTCGAGCGGGGTCTCGTGGTCGTAACGGTGCGCCTGGTACAGGTCGACGTAGTCCGTCTGCAGCCGCTGCAGCGAGCCGTCGATCGACTCGAGGATGTGCTTGCGGGACAGTCCGGTGTCGTTGTGGCCCTTCGGACCGGTCGGCCCGAACACCTTCGTGGCGATCTCGAGGGACTGGCGCCGCTCCCCCTTGAGCGCTTCGCCGAGGACCGTCTCCGCGCCGGTGTTGGCGTAGACGTCGGCGGTGTCGAACGTCGAGATGCCGACCTCGAGGGCTGCCTTGACGCAGGCGATCGCCGCGTCGTTCTCGACCTGGGATGCGTGGGTGAGCCAGTTGCCGTAGGTGATCTCGGAGACCTTGAGGCCCGAGTTGCCGAGGTAGCGGTACTCCATGTGCGTGTCACTCCTGTCGTGGGGCGCGTCGGTGCGACCCGAACCGTGACGGTAGTCCGACGTCGTCGGCGCGCACTCGGCAAGGCGGCGCGGCGCTGTACGCTGATGTTTCAGAAACGGTCGGCAAAGACGAAACCCCGGCGATGTGGCCTGAGCCAGTGATCGTTCCGGGGTCTTCGATATATGAGTTTACGGGGCGAGCGTTCGATGTCAACTGGAGGTCGCGTGGAGCCGGTGGACGTCGTGGACCTGCTGACCCGGGAACGCCTTCGTTCCTCCTTCCACGCTGTGCCCGACGACGCACGCGCTGTCGGGCTCTACGAATGGAACATGCGAGCTGCAGCTGCCGTGATGGAGCTGACCGGGGCGGTCGAGATCGTGGTGCGCAACGCCGCAGACGTGCAGCTCCGCGCTTGGGCAACTGCTCGTCACCCCGGCTCATCCTGGCTCGACGTCGTTCCCCTCCACGCCCAAGGCAAGAACGATCTGGTCGTCCCGCGACGACGTGCCACGCGAGGGGGGAAACGAGCAGAAGTGCACGGGCGAGTCGTCGCCGAACTGAGCTTCGGGTTCTGGCGGTACCTGTTCGAGTCTCGTTACCTGACGGCCCTGTGGACACCGGCACTCCACCGCGCGTTCCCACACGGCCCGGCGGATGCGCTGACTCGCCAGCGCGAGGTTCGGACACGTATGCAGCAACTGCACTTCGTGCGGAACCGCGCCGCGCACCACGAGCCGATCCATGGGCGTGATCTTCGGCGGGACCACGATTACGCGATCGAACTGCTCGGATGGATCCACCCCGGCGCCGCGGCTTGGGCACAGGACGTGACGATGCTCGGCACGGTGCTCGGTGCCCGACCCAGCATCTGAGGGGCAGGATCGGAGGGGTTCGGCGCAGGGCTGCGCCGCGGAGAGCGAGGGAGCATCCATGACCGGAGCGAGCGTGTTGTTCATCGGCGGGAGCGGCGTGATCAGCGCCGCCTGCGTCCGGGAAGCCGTCGAGCAGGGGTTCGACGTGACCGTGCTCAACCGGGGGACCACCGGGGGCAGGCCGATCCCGGAGGGTGTGACGCGCCTCCAGGCCGACGTGTCGGACCGCAGCGCACTGGCGGACGCACTCGGCGACCAGCGCTTCGACGTGGTCGTGAACTGGATCGCCTTCACGCCGGACCAGGTGCAGGCCGACGTCGACTTCTTCGCCGGGCGGACGCGGCAGTACGTGTTCATCAGCTCGGCCTCGGCGTACCAGACGCCGGCAACGCACCTGCCGATCACCGAGTCGACGCCGCTGAAGAACCCGTACTGGCAGTACTCGCGCGACAAGATCGCGTGCGAGGAGCTGCTGATGGAGGCGTACCGGGAGCAGGACTTCCCGGTGACGATCGTGCGGCCGTCGCACACCTACGACGAGACGAAGCTGCCGCTGACCGGCGGCTGGACCGCGGTCGCTCGGATGCGTGCCGGCAAGCCGGTCATCATCACCGGCGACGGCACCTCGCTGTGGACCCTGACGCACAGTCGCGACTTCGCGGTCGGGTTCACGGGGCTGCTCGACCGGGCCGAGGCGATCGGTGAGCCCTTCACGATCACGAGCGATGAGGCCCCGACGTGGAACGCCATCGCGCACGAGATCGCGGCGGCGGCCGGGGTCGAGGACCTGCGGATCGTGCACGTGCCGGCGGACGCGATCAACGCCGTCGACCCCGAGTGGGGCGCGGCGCTGCTCGGCGACAAGGCGAACAGCTCGGTGTTCGACAACAGCAAGGTCCGGTCGCTCGTGCCGTGGTACCGGCCGCGCACGACCTACCGGCAGGGTGTGCGCGAGGTCATCGCCTGGTACGAGGCGCACCCCGAGGAGCAGGCCGTCGACGAGCGGCTCGATGCCCTGATGGACGAGCTGGCGGCGCGCTGGGCGGTGTGAGCCGCACTTGGTGAGCAGAAATGGTCGGGTGCCGTGTGGCGACCCGACCATTTCTGCTCACGAAACGCCCGCGTCAGGCGCGCGCGGCGAGCACGTCGGCCAGGGTTCCGATCGCGAAGCGCACCTCGTCGTCGGTGACGACCAGGGGCGGCGCGAAGCGGATCGTCGACCCGTGGGTGTCCTTCACCAGGAGCCCGCGGTCGGCGAGGTCCTTCGAGATCTCCTTGCCGGTGCCGAGCGCGGGGTCGATGTCGATCCCCGCCCAGAGTCCGGCGACCCGGTGCGAGACGACACCCTTGCCGAGCAGGTCGTCGAGCAGGCCGCGCAACAGCGGTTCGCCGTCGAGAGCCCGCTGCTGGAAGGTGCCCTCTCCGAGCATCGCCACGACCTCGGCGCCGACAGCTGCGGCGAGCGGGTTCCCGCCGAAGGTCGACCCGTGTTCGCCGGGGCGCAGGACGCCCAGGACATCGCGCGAACCCACCACCGCCGACACCGGCACGATGCCGCCACCCAGTGCCTTGCCGAGCGTGATGAGGTCGGGGCGGACCCCGACGCGCTGCACCGCGAGCGTGTGCCCCGTGCGACCGAGGCCGGACTGGATCTCGTCGGCGATGAACAGCGCACCGAACTCGTCGCAGACCGCGCGGACGTCAGGAAGGTAGGACTCCGGCGGGATGACCACGCCGCCCTCGCCCTGGATCGGCTCGAGCAGCACGGCGACGACGGTCTCGTCCATCGCCTCGCGCAGGGCCGCAGCGTCGCCGTACGGCACCGTGCGGAAGCCCGGCGTGAACGGGCCGAAGTCATCGTGGGCCGAGGGGTCGTCCGAGAACGAGATGATCGTCGTGGTGCGGCCGTGGAAGTTCCCGGACGCGACGATGATCGTCGCCCGCTCGGCCGGCACGCCCTTGACGCGGTAGCCCCAGGCGCGGGACACCTTGATCGCTGACTCGACGGCCTCGGCACCGGTGTTCATCGGCAGGACCATCTCGGTCTCCGTCAACGCCGCCAGTGCTGCGGCGAACGGCCCGAGCTGGTCGTTCACGAACGCGCGGCTCGTGAGCGTCACCCGGTCGAGCTGCGCCCGTGCTGCGTCGAGCAGCCGCGGGTTGCCGTGACCGAAGTTCACCGCCGAGTACGCGGCGAGGCCGTCCAGGTACTGCTTGCCGTCGACGTCGGTGACGGTCGCTCCGGCACCCGACGCGATGACGACGGGCAGCGGGCTGTAGTTGTGCGCGAGGGCGCGGTCCTCGACGGCGAGCGCCGCCGCGGTGTTGACCCCGAGCGACGCTGCCGCCGACATCAGCTGACCCCGAGCGAACGCGCGACCGAGGTGCCGGTGCCGACCGGGTGCAGGTCGAGGGTGCAGCACTTCACGCCGCCACCGCCGAGCAGCAGCTCGGACAGGTCGACGCCGATCGGGTTGTAGCCCTTCTCACGCAGCTGCTCGGCGAACCGAACAGCCCGGGCGGCGATCACGACGTTGTACCCGTCGGAGTACGAGTTCAAACCGAGGATCGCGGCGTCTTCCTCGGTGGCGATGATCGCGTCGGGGAAGCGCTCGCGCAGGATCGCCAGCGACGGCTCGTCGAAGGCGCTCTCCAGGTAGGCGATGTTGCTCGTCCCGTCGACGGCGGGCTCGGGGTCGAGCACGGCGATGGCGGTGTCGAGGTGGTAGAAGCTCGGGTTGATGAGCTTGAGCGTGACGACCTCGCGGCCGTAGATCTTCGCGAGCTCGTCGTGCGAGGTGCTGTCCGACCGGAAGCCGGTGCCGGCGAAGATGGTGTCCCCGATGAGCAGGAAGTCACCCTCGCCCTCGTTGGTCTGCTCCGGCTCGGCGACGGTCAGACCGGCCTGGCGGAACCAGTCCATGTACGCGGGGCCCTCGGGCTGGCGCTCGGGGTACTGGAACTTCGCGCCGTACGCGATGCCGTCGAGGACGAACCCGCCGTTGGCCGCGTAGACCATGTCCGGCAGGCCGTCGATGGGATCGATGTACGAGATGTCGAAGCCGAGCTGCTCGTAGACGGCGACGAGCGACTCCCACTGCTCGACGGCCTTCGACGTGTCGGTCGGCTCCTCCGGGTGCATCCACGGGTTGATCCGGTAGCTCACGGTGTAGAAGTCCGGCTTGCACATCAGGATCGTGCGCTTGGTGGCGACACGGGCCGGGGTGGCGACGGACTCGGGGGCGGGTGCGGTGTTCGACATCAGTCCTCCTGGAAGGGACCGGGGCCCGAGCCTGCCAGGAACCGAAACGGAACGAGGAGAAGAGCTCCGGTGAGATGCAGGCTCACTCACCGCAGCGGACCAGGTCGACGCCACTCAGAAGTCTGGCATGAACCGTCCGACGAGTGCAGTCCCCCGCCTGCGGGACCGTGACACCCGTTCGGGTGACGCACGTTTCGTGCGCCAGACCCACCAGCCTCGCAACAAGTCCGCGTACGATGGGGACAAATGGATACGCTCGACCACCGCATCCTGGATCAGCTCCGGGACAACGCCCGCGCCGGCTACGGCGACATCGGGTCGGTGGTCGGACTCTCGGCCTCGGCCGTCAAGCGCCGTGTCGACCGGCTGGTCGGTGACGGCGTCATCCAGGGCTTCACGATCAAGGTCGACCCCGCCGTCGAGGACCGCGGCACCGAGGCCTGGGTCGAGCTCTACTGCCGCGGCACCGTCTCGCCCGACGAGCTGCGTGCCCTGCTCGACACCGTCCCCGAGGTCATCGACGCCGGCACGGTCACCGGCAGCGCCGACGCCGTCGTGCACATGCGCTCGAAGGACCTGTCCGCGCTCGAGGAGGCGCTCGACAAGGTCCGCCTCGCACCCCAGGTCGACCACACCCGCTCCGCGATCGTGCTCTCCAAGCTCGTCAGTCGAGAGACCGCGTAACGTCCCACGCATGGGACGGAAGACGGTCTGGAGGCGCGACTCGGCACCCACGGGATCGCGCCCGGCCCGGCAGCTGGTCACCGCTGCGAGCGTCGCCTACGTCGCGAACTGCCTGTGGGGCACCGCGGTCGCCGTGCGGCTGATCCGCACGAAGAAGCTCCGCGTCGTGCACCACGGCCTGTTCGTCGTGACCGCGACCCTGACCGGCGTCGCCGCGACGACCCCCGCGTGGACGCGCGACCGCACCGCACTGTTCCTGCTGCCGGCACTCGTGCCGCTGGCGGTCGCTCCACGCACGAACCCGCGCTCCGGAGCACACTGGAGGGTCGCGGTCGCCGCCGCACCGTCCTACCTGGGGGCCGTGCTCGCACGCAGGCGATCAGAGAGGTGAGCAGTGGAGCTGTTCGAGGCCATCCGACGACGACGTACGACGAACGGGCCGTTCCTGCCCGATCCGGTGTCGGACGAGCACCAGCGACTGCTCATGGAGCTCGCCGGCCGGGCGCCGTCGCAGCTCAACAGCCAGCCGTGGCGCTTCGTGCTGATCGAGGAACGCCAGACGATCGACCGCGTCGCCGAGATCAGCGGCAGCTCGATGACCCGCACCATGGCCGAGGGCACGTTCTTCGAGCGGTACAAGCCGTACTTCCGGTTCTCGAAGGCCGAGATGGACGAGCGGCGCGACGGCATGCTGTTCGACAAGCTCCCCGGGCCGCTGCGGCCGTTCACGAAGCAGGTGTTCACGAAGCGCGGGCAGCTGCTCATGAACACGCTCCGGGTGCCGCAGACCCTGGGTGAGGAGAACCGGAAGCTCGTCGCCGGGTCACCGCTGCTGCTCGGCGTGCTGCTCGACCGCCACGAGTACCGGAAGGAGGAGCTGTCCGGCTTCTACTCGGTGTTCAGCATGGGCGCGGCGATGGAGAACATCTGGCTCGCGACGACCGAGCTCGGCCTGGGGATCCAGTTCGTGTCCTTCCCGATGGAGACCCCCGGCGCGTGGGAGGAGATCGAGGGACTGCTCCGCGTCCCCGAGTCGCTCGAGCTGATGGCCGTCTACCGGATCGGGTACCTGCCCCCGGAACGACGACGGCCGGCCATCGACTGGACGTCGAGCGAGCGGAAGCGACCCTCGCAGTACGTGTTCCGCGGCACCTGCGACACCCCGCAGCGCGGGTGGGACGACGCACCCGTCGCAGCCCACATCGAACCGGAGGCGACCACATCGTGACCGACACCCGACCCACCCAGACCGCTCCGAGCCTCCAGGCCGTCGCCCCCGGCCTGCCGGGCCGCCCCTGGATCTCGCAGGACTGGCTCGACGTCGTCTTCGTGCACTGGCGCGTCGACGTGTCGGCGGTGGCACCGCTGCTGCCGGCCGGCACGCGGCCCGACACGATGGCGCTCGACGGCACCGACGACGGGGTGACCACCTGGGTGGGCCTCATCGCGTTCCGGTTCGAGGACACGCGGTTCCCGCCGTTCTCGACCGGGAGCATCGGCGACTTCGTCGAGCTGAACGTCCGCGTCTACACGGTCGACGAACAGGGGCAGCGCGGGGTCGTGTTCCTGTCGCTCGACGCCGGGAAGCTCCTGCCGACCATCGGCGCACGCGTCGCGACCGGACTGCCGTACCGGTGGGCGGTCGCGGAGTCGCGCAGCGGTGACGGCCGCGTGGGGTACGCGATGCGGCGGCACGGCACCCACCTGCGGTCGATGCTCGACGTCCGGATCGGCGAGGCGCTCGACGAGCCGGGGCCCCTCGAGACGTTCCTGACGGCTCGGTGGGGCATGCACGTGCACCGGGCCGGACGGACGCGGTTCTGGCCGAACGAGCACGAGTCGTGGCCGTTGCACCTGGCCTCGGTGGTGTCGCTGCGGGACGACCTGGTCGGGGCTGCCGGGCTGCCCTTCGGGCTGACGGAGCTCGAGCCGGACTCGGTGCTCTACTCGCCGGGGGTCACGACGCGGTTCGGTCGGGGGCGCTGAGCGGATCGGTGCCCGGCTCCGGTCCCGGTCGCTGACCCTCGACTGCCTCCGCCCCGTCGAGGTCGGGCTCGGCCGTCCTCGACGCGGCTCGCCAGTTCAGCACCGCGACGACGCCAGCGACCGGGATGACCAGGACGCTCCACCCGATCCACAGCGATGCGTGCGCTTCGTCGACGACCGGGACCGTCAACGCCACGACCGCGAACACGGCCGCCACCACCGCGACGGCCGCCGACGCCACCGCACGACCGCGCCGCTCGAACCGCGTCGGGTCGTCGCGTCGCATCGTGTACAGGCCGGTGGCGGCGACCAGGTACCCGATCAGGAGCGTCCGTGCTCCCACCGCGAAGGCGAACACCGACAACGCGACGCCCACCGCGTTCCACACGAGGACCCGTGTGCGATGCAAGCGCCAAGCCTCCGCCCGACTCGGATACCAGTACGCACGCCGCCCGGCGACCGCGAGCACGAACGCAGCGGCCAGCACCACGGCGCCGACCGGGATCACGACGGGCAGGGCGGGACGCTGCAACCAGATGCCGATCGCCATCACCCCGACTGCCAGAGCCGTCGGCGGACCCCACCACTGCTCGGGGACGATCGGCGTCCGGCGGATCCAGCGCGGCTGCGGCTCCGCGTCCGGCTCGGGTTCCACGGGGTCGTCTCGCGTGTCCACACCACCATCATGCTCGGCCACCGCCCTGAGGCACGGGTCGTCGGGGGACAGCGGCTGAGTGGTGCACGGTCGACCGCAGGTACAAGGGAGCCATGACTCGAGTGGCAGTGGTGACCGGTGGATCCGCAGGACTGGGACGAGCGACCGTCCGGGAGCTCGCCGCACGGGGGTGGGACGTGGCCGTCCTGGCCCGCGGGCAGGAGGGCGTCGACGCCGCCGTCGCCGAGGTCGAGGCCGCCGGGCGCCGCGGCCTGGCCCTGGTCGCCGACGTCTCCGACCGCGACGCCGTCGAGGCCGCGGCTGACCGGGTCGAGCAGGAGCTCGGACCGATCGACCTGTGGGTGAACGGCGTGATGGTCGGGGTGTTCGGGAAGTTCCTCGACACCGCCCCGGAGGACTTCGAGCGGGCACTGCACGTGACCTACCTCGGCTTCGTGAACGGCACCCGGTCGGCGCTGTCGCGGATGGTCCCCCGCGGTCGCGGGCACGTGATCCAGGTCGGCTCGGCGCTCGGGTTCCGCGGGATCCCCCTGCAAGCCGCGTACTGCGGCGCGAAGCACGCCATCGTCGGGTTCACCGAGTCCGTCGTCTCCGAGCTGCGCGAACAGGGCAGCAAGGTCAAGGTGTCCCGCGTGGACATGCCGGCCCTCAACACGATCCAGTTCCAGTGGGTGAAGTCGAAGCTGCCGCACCACCCGCAGCCGGTCGCCCCGATCTACCAGCCCGAGGTCGGCGCCCGCGCCATCGCCGCCGTCGCCGAACGACCGCGCAGCCGCACCTGGGTGGGCGAGTCCACGGTCTACACGATCCTCGGCAACCGGATCAGCGGACGCTTCGCCGACTGGTACGCCGCCAAGACCCTGGTCGACGGGCAGCAGGCGCCGGACAAGGACGGCCTCGAGATGCGGGACAACCTGTACGAGCCGGTGCCGGGCGACCACGGTGCGCACGGGGTCTTCGACGAGTCCGCCCACGCCTGGTCGCCGCAGACCTGGTGGGTGGAGCACCGCCGGGTCGGCAACGGCATCATCGGTGCCGTGCTCGGTGCCGCCGGGGCCGTCGCACTCGTCGCGGGACGCCGACGATGAGCCGCCGGTCGTCGACCGTGCCCGGAGCAGCCGTCGTCGAGCTGGCCCGGGCCGGGCTCGGCCTGTGGCACCTGAACCGTGCGGTCCGAGGGTCGGACCAGGCCGTGCTGCACGGCGTGCTCGGGGTCCGTCAGATCGCACAGGCTGCGCTCGTCGCGCGGGCTGGTTCCGGCAACGCGCACACCCTGAGCGCCGTCGTGGACGCCCTGCACGGTGCGACGATGGTGCCGCTGGTCGTCGCCGATCCCCGTCGCCGCCGGTTCGCGCTCGACCAGCTCTGGATCGCCGACGTCCTGGCGATCGCCGAGGCAGCGGTCGTCGGTCGCCGAGGCCGCGGCTGACTCCTGTCGGGGGTGCTCGGTAGCGTCCCCGGCATGAGCACGATCTACTCCGTCGCGTCCTCGCTGGACGGCTTCGTCGCCGCGCCCGACGACGACCTCGACTGGCTGCTGCGGTTCGGCTTCGAACCGTTCCAGGAGCACCACGACCGGTTCTTCGCGGGCGTCGGGGCGATCGCGATGGGGTCGACGACGTACGAGTGGCTGCTCGAGCACGACGACACGTGGGCGTACCCGGACCTGGCGACGTGGGTGTTCACCACCCGAGACCTGCCGGTGCCCGACGGCGCCGACGTGCGCTTCGTCTCGGGCGAGGTCGGCGACCACCAGGCCGACCTCGAGCGCGTGGCCGACGGCCGCGATGTCTGGGTCGTCGGCGGCGGACTGCTCGCGGCGCAGTACCAGCAGGCGGGCATCCTCGACGAGCTGCGAGTCACGGTGATGCCGGTCGCGCTCGGCGCCGGGGCACCCCTGCTGCCGGTCGCCGCACCGACGCCGGTGTACGAACTCGTCGGCACCACGCAGTTCGACGGCGGCGCGGTCGAGCTCCACTACCGTTCCGCAGCAACCGCGGCGTAGCGTCCGGAGCATGAGCGACAACGAGCAGACCGAGCCCGTCATGGACGGTGCCACCGATGCCACGAACCACGAGAAGCTGCAGGGTCTGATCGAGCAGGTCGACCACGACCACGCCGGTGAGGGCGCTGGCGCGATGGCGGACCACCTGCGGGACCGCATGGACGAGACCGGCGTCGAGGACGAAGACGCGGGTGACGCCGAGGACTGATCCTCGGGTCACTTCGTGAGCAGAAGAGGTCGGGTCCCCACACGGGACCCGACCTCTTCTGCTCACCAAGCGGAACGTACGAAGCGCAACGCGCGCGAAGCGCGACGCGCCTACACGCGCAACTCGGAGAAGTCGCTGTCGACGTCGCCGAACCGGTGCGCGGTGATCGACACCGACTGCTCGCGCAGGTAGGGCAGCATCTCGATCACGCCGGCCTCGACCACGGGGGCGTCGTGGATCGCGACGTCGATGCTCGCACCCAGGGCTTCCTCGAGGGCGAGCGGGTCACCGCCGAGCAACCGGATCCGGGCGCCGGGACCACCGAATGCCGTGTGGGCCGGGCGGTCCTGCCCCTGCGACAACACGGCCTCGAGCGCGTCGACCGGCTGGTCGTCCTGGTCGGTGGACCAGTCCGCCTGGAACACGGCCCCCGACGACGCGCGGGCGTGGAACTCCTGGTCGGACTCCACCAGGTGGTCGACGACGTCGAGCGGCGACCGGTTCCCCGCGAGCAGCTGCGTGAGCGGGCCGGGCAGCGGCCGAGCCGTGCTGAGCAGGACGTGCGCACGTGCCGAGGTCGCGGCGACGAGCGTCCGGACGAGGTCCACGGTCGAGGCGTCCTCGGCCTGGCGCACGATGACCGACTGGGGTCGGTGGCGCAGCACGTTCCGCTGCACCACGAGCCCGGACAGGTCCCGCGACCGGAAGAGGGTCTCTCGTGCGTGCACGTCGCTCAGGGCCCCGGCGCGGACGCGGTCGAACTCCTCGAAGGACAGCCCGCTGCGTGCGGCCTCGATCACCGCGGTGACGCGCGGGGGCAGGCCGTGCAGCTGGATGCTCTTGTGCACGGTCCGGGGCGTGGGCAGCCAGCGGCCGAGCGTCGCGACGTACATGGGCCCGCCGGCCTTGGTGCCGGTGCCGACCGAGGAGCCCTTCCAGCCGCCGAACGGCTGGCGTCCCACGACGGCACCGGTGATGCCGCGGTTGACGGAGAGGTTGCCGGCGCGGACGCGAGCCAGCCACTCGGACACCTCGTCGACGTCGAGCGAGTGGATGCCCGCCGTCAGCCCGAAGTCGGTGCCGTTCTGGACGGCGATCGCCTGCTCGAGGGTCTCGGCGCGCATGATGCCGAGCACCGGGCCGGGGTACTCGGTCTGGTGGAAGTCGCTGCCGGGTCGGACGCCGTCGCGGATGCCCGGCGACCAGAGCCGGCCGGAGTCGTCGACCGCCTCGGGCTGCACGAGCCAGGACTCCCCCGGCCCGAGCTCGGTCAGCCCCTGGCGGAGCCTGCCCTGCGGTTCGGCGATGAGCGGGCCGACCTGCGCCGTGGGGTCGTCCGGCCACGCGACCCGGAGTGTGCGGGTGGCATCGACGAGCTGCCGCTGGAAGCGCTCGCTCTCGCCCACCGACCCGACCAGGATCACGAGGGACGCCGCCGAGCACTGCTGTCCGGCGTGCCCGAAGGCGGACTGCACGATGTCCTGCACCGCCAGGTCGAGGTCGGCGCTCGGCGTGACGACGATGGCGTTCTTGCCGCTCGTCCCGGCGGTGAGCGGCAGTCCGGCACGCCACCAGCGGAACGAACGGGCGGTGTCGGACGAGCCGGTCAGGATGATGCGGTCGACCGTGGGGTGGCCGATGAGGTCGCGGCCGAGTTCGTCCTCGGCCAGGTCGACGAGCTGCAGCAGCGAGTGCGGCACCCCGGCGTCCCAGAGCACGTCGGCGAGCACGGCACCGGACCGCTTGGCCTCGGGCGCTGGCTTGAGCACGACACCGCTGCCCGCGGCGAGCGCCGCCAGCACACCACCGGCGGGGATGGCGACGGGGGAGCTCCACGGCGGCACGACGACGGTCAGCCGCGGCGGCACGTACTGCGCGCCCTCGATGTCCCCGAGGCGGCGGGCGCTCTCGGCGTAGTAGTGCGCGGCGTCGACGGCCTCGGTCACCTCGGCGTCGGCCTGGGCGAAGGTCGTCCCCGTCTCGGCGGCCATCACCTCGATCAGGTCGGCGCGGCGGGTCTCGAGTTCGTGCCCGATGAGGTCGAGGAGCTCGGCACGGTCGGACGGGTCCTGCCGCCCCCAGTTCACACCGGCCTGGGCGGTGCGCGCCATGATCCGCTCGAGCTTGGAGCGGTCGGCGACCTTCGCCCCGCGGATCGTCTGCGCGCCGAGCTGCGAGCGCGGCACCCGGCGCAGGACGTCGAGCGCCCAGGCCCGGTTCGCGGCGATGGACGGGTCGGTGTCGGGGGCGTTGCGGAACGCGTCGCGCAGGACCGGCTCGCCGAGCGCGCGGTGGCGGTCCTGCGTGCGGTGGGTGGCGGGGACGGGCTCGTCGAGTGCGGCGACGGACGCCAGGAACCGGCTGTGCTCCCGCTCGAACACGCTGGCGTCGTGGTCGATGTCGGATGCTGCGGCGATGAAGTTCTCGGGGCTCGCGCTCTCCTGCAGGCGACGGGCCAGGTACGCGATGGCCGAGTCGAACTCGTCCGGCTGCACGACGGGCGTGTAGAGCAGGATCTGGCCGACGTCGGCCCGGACGGCCTGGGCGTGGGTGGACGCCATGCCGAGCAGCATCTCGACGTCGACGGCGTCGGTGACCCCACGGCGCTGGGCGAGCACCCACGCGGTGGCGAGGTCGAACAGGTTGTGCCCGGCGACCCCGATCCGCACAGCGTCGGTGCGCTCGGGCGTCAGTGCGGCGTCGAGCAGCCGCAGGTACGCGGTGTCGGTCTCGCGCTTGCTGCCCCAAGTGGCGAGGGGCCACCCGTGCAGGATCGCGTCGACGTGCTCCATGGCGAGGTTCGCGCCCTTGACGAGCCGCACCGTGATCGAGGCACCGCCGCGCGCCCGGCGTTCCTGCGCCCACGCGGTCAGCGCGTCGAGTGCTCCCGCTGCGTCGGGCAGGTAGGCCTGCAGCACGATGCCGGCCGGCAGGTCGGCGAACTCGTCACGGTCGAGCAGCGCCCGGAACACGGCGAGGGTGACGTCGAGGTCGCGGTACTCCTCGATGTCGAGGTTGATGAACTTGGCGGGGTGCCCGGAGGCCGTCGGTGCCGCGGCCAGGCGGTAGAGCGGGACGAGCCGGTCGACGACGCGCTCGACGGTCTGGTCGAAGGCCCACGGCGAGGTCTGCGGCACGACGGCGCTCACCTTGATCGACACGTGGTCGACGTCGTCGCGGGCGAGCAGGTCCATGGTGCCCTGCAGGCGTCGGTCGCTCTCGGCGCTGCCGAGGACGGCTTCGCCGAGCAGGTTCACGTTCAGTCGCGTCCCCGGACCGCGGACCTTGGCGAGGGCCGGGCCGAGCTTGCTCGTGCTCGCGTCGATGACCAGGTGCCCGGTCATCCGGCGCAGGATCCGGCGCGCGGTCGGGATCACGGCCCAGGGCGCCATGGTGGCGAACCCGCCGCCGAGCGTCACCGCCCCGCGTAGGTACCAGGCGAGGAAGTCGGGGACGTCACGGCTCAGCTGCTCGAGGTTGCGTGCCGCCACCCGGGGGTCTTCGGGGCGGATGACCTTGTCGACGAACCCACGGGTGAAGTCGAGGCCCTGCTCGTCGCGCAGGACCTCGGCCAGACGGACCGCACCCGGGTCGGGCTTCACCCCGGCGGACGCCGCCAGCCACCGGCGCACGAGCGCGACGGCGTCATCGGTGGTGTCCTGGAGGCGAGCGCTCGGCATCCCCCGATCGTATGCCGCACGTCCGACGCGACCTCGGAGCACGCCGTACGTCGGCCAGGAGTCATCCGAGCGGATGAAAGGGCTCGCGGCGCGGTCCGATCGTCCGCCCGGTGGATACGCTGGTCGGCATGTCGACGGAGGGCAACGGTGGCCACGACTGGGCCACCTGGGACGCGTACCACGACGCCTGGCGACGACTCGACCGGGCGCTCGACCGGGCCGTCCAGGCGGGCGCCGGCATCTCCGTCCCCGAGTTCGAGATCCTGATCGGCCTGCACCGCGACCCCGACCACCGTCTGCGCGTCCGGGACATCGCCGCGGGGATCGGGTGGGAGAAGTCGCGGGTCAGCCACCAGGTCACGCGGATGGTCTCCCGCGGTCTGGTCGAGCGGGCGGACTGCCCGAGCGACGCCCGTGGCAGCTGGGTGGTGATGACCGCGGAGGGCCGTCGCGCGGTGCTCGCCGGCATCCGCGCGCACACCGGTGCGCTCGAGGACCTGTTCTGGAGGCCCGTGGGGACCGACGCCGCGACGCTGCGGTCCGTCAGTGCGCGCGTCCAGGACGCCATCGGCCCCGACGACGCCTCCGACGAGGCCGACGTCGGCTAGAGCGTGACGACGGCGAGCGCGCCGCGCTCACCACGCAGCCGGACCTGCACGCTCTTGATCTCGTCCCGCGGGATGTCCGTCGACGCCGACAATCCGCGCGCATCGGCACCGGCAGCCGTCCACGAGCCCACGGTCTGCGTCGAGCCGTCGGTCCGGACGACCACCAGGTCGTAGAGGATCGACCCGTCCGGCGACCACTCCTTGCCGCCGTACGAGCACCCCCAGTCGAAGCGGGTGCCCCACTGCTCGCCGCTGATGGCGAGCTGGACGTCGAGTCCCTGCACGCCGGTCATGTCGTAGCGGTCGGCGGTGGCAGCCGCCGTCGGAGCGGCACCGGCCTGCACCGTGGTGCGCTCGCCCGCGGCACCGACCGCGAGCCCGCCCAGGACGGCGGCGACCACCGCGAGCCCCGCGGTTGCGGCGACCCAGACCCGGCGACGGCGGCGACGGTGTCGGACGCGGTGCGCGACGGAGGCGAGGTCGCTCTCGGAACGGGTGTCGGGCCTCCCGTCCGGTTCTGAGATCTCGATCGCCTGGTCGGCCGGCAGCTTGCCGAGCAGTCCCGGCAGACCGACCAGCTCCGCGACGGCGGCCGCACAGCGGTCGCACGTCTCGAGGTGCCGCTCGTACTCCAGCCGCTCACCGGCCGGGAGCGACCCCAGGACGTACGCCGCATCCCACTCCGCGTACTTGTCGTCGCTCATCGGGTCACTCCTCGTTCCTGCAGTGCGAGCCGCAGGGCTCGCAGCCCGTAGTGCAACCGCGACTTGGCGGTGCCCTCCGGGATGTCGTGTCGTCGTGCGATCTCCGGCACCGTGTGCCCGAGCCAGTACGCGTCCACCACCACGCGACGGTGGTCCGGACTCAGCGACGCGAGTGCGTCGGCGACCACGATCCGGTCCAGCACGGCGTCCGTGCTGTCCGACTCGATCCGTTCGACCTGGTGCTCGGTGCCGTGCTCACGGCGGTTGCGGGCCGACCGTGCGTCGTCGACCACCAGGTTGCGCGCCACCGTGAAGAGCCACGCCCGTGCGCTGTCGGGTGCCCGTTCGAGCACGGCCGGGCGCTGCCAGGCGCGGACCATCGTCTCCTGTACGACGTCCTCGACCGTCGAGCCGTCCCGCGTGAGGTGCCGGACGTACCGCGTGAGCGCGTCACCGTGCTCGCGGTACAGCGTCGCGAGCAGCTCGTCCGCGGAACGACTCGTCACGGTCACTTCCCGAGGTCGAGGGAGAACTCGACGGAGCCCTTCCCGTCCACGGTGACGAAGCCGAGCGACGGGGCCTTCACGCCGTAGTCGGCGAAGGTGATCGGCACGGTGCCGGCGACCTGGACGGTCCCGCCCTTGCCGACCGCGACCTGGGCGTCGGCCGTGACCGGCTTCTCGACGCCGTGCAGGTCCATCGTGCCGGTCAGGGTGACGTCCTGCGTGGAGCCGTCGAGCGCCTTCGTGACGTCGACGGGCTTCGTCAGCTCGAACGTCGCCGTGGGGTACTTGTCGGTCTGCAGCGCGGTGGAACGGAAGTACTCGTCGCGGGCGGCTTCCGGGGTGCTGATCTTGCCGACCTGCACGGTGACGGACGCCTTGGTGAGGGACCCGCCGTCGACGACGGCGGTGCCCTTGACGTCCTTCGTGCGACCGACCACGTTCACATCATTCCCCTGCAGGACCTCGTGCACCCGGTACCCGGCGTACGAGCTGCTCTTGCTGGTCCAGGTGCCGTCGGCGTCCTTCGCGTCGAGGGTGCCGGACGAGGACGCCGACAGCGAGGGTGCTGCGGCGGCCTGGCCGTTGACGGTGTTCGCGTAGATGACCGGGCCGGCGATGACGGCTGCTGCCGCCACGACGACGACGCCGGCGGAGATCCCGATGATGACCTTGGTTCGTTTGCGGAGTGCCATACCCTCAACGACGAGGCAGCCGGGCGGATCGTTCAAACGGGTTTCAGTCGGAGGTGCGGGCGCGGTCCTGGTCGGCGCGGTCCTGGTCGGATCGGTCGTCGTCCGCCGCTGTGTCGTCCGCGGTGACGGCGTCGGCGGGGGTCTCCCCGCGCATCCGGACGAGGCTCGCCAGCGTCGACACGGCCATCGCGGCGACGATCACCAGCAGGGACACCCACGTGTTGATCTCCGGCGCCCACTCGATGTGGTGGCCGCCGTTCAGGAACGGCAGCTCGTTGTCGTGCAGCGCGTGCAGGACGAGCTTCACGCCGATGAAGGCCAGGATCACGGCGATGCCGTACTTCAGGTAGACCAGACGCTCGAGCAGGCCGCCCAACAGGAAGTAGAGCTGGCGCAGACCCATCAGCGCGAAGACGTTCGCGGTGAACACGATGAAGGGGCTCTCGGTGATGCCGAAGATCGCCGGGATCGAGTCGAGCGCGAACAACAGGTCCGTGGTGCCGATCGCGATGAGCACGATGAGCAGCGGCGTGAAGTGCCGGACACCGTCGTGGTGGGTGCGGAACTTCATGCCGTCGTACGTGTCGGTGAGACGGACCCGGCGGCGCAGCAGCCGGACGATGAAGGTGTCCTTCTGGTCGTCCTCGTCCTCGCCGCGGAGCTGCTGGATCGCCGTCCAGATCAACCAGGCGCCGAAGATGTAGAAGATCCACGAGAAGTTCTCGATGAGCTGCGCGCCGACCAGGATGAAGATGCCGCGGAGCACGAGCGCGATGATGATGCCGAGCAGCAGCACCTCCTGCTGGATCTTCTTCGGGACCGAGAAGCGCGCCATGATGATGACGAACACGAACAGGTTGTCGATGCTCAGGCTGTACTCGGTCAGCCAGCCCGCCAGGAACTGCCCCGCGGAGTCGCCACCGGCGAAGACCAGCATGAGCACCGCGAAGACCAGCGCCAGCCCGACGTAGATGCCCACCCAGATGCCGGATTCGCGCAGCGTCGGCACGTGCGGGCGACGCGCGACGATGAGCAGGTCGGCGAGCAGGATCGCGACCAGGGCGATCATCGAGCCGACTTCGAACACGACGGGGAGCTCGGGCATGCGGAGCCTTCCTTGCTGGTGGTGGGGCGGGCAGCTTCGTGAGCGACCCGCACCAGTCTCCGGCATGATCCGGGCGGTGGCGAACCCCGGGGCTGCGTGCGGCGGACAGAGCCGTGCCGCTCGGCGGCCGTCGCACCGTCCGGACGCGCCGTAGCCTGGGCGCGTGGCGACTCCGCGAGCGATCTGCTTCGACCTGGACGGGACGCTGTTCGACCACCACGGGTCCGCTCGGGTGGGCGTGACCCGGTTCCTGCAGGGCTTCGGCGTCGAGCCCACCGAGGAAGCGATCGGCGCCTGGTTCACGGCGGAGGACGAGCAGTTCGAGCGCTGGCGGTCCGGGGCGATCAGCTTCCGGGAACAGCGACGCGCACGGCTCCGCACGGTCCTGCCGCACCTGGGCATCGAGGCGCCCGGCGACGAGGCCGGCCTGGACGCGGTGTTCGACGACTACCTGCTCGCGTACCGCGAGGCCTGGCGGCTCTTCCCCGAGAGCCTGCCGCTGCTGCACGAGCTGCGCGCAAGCGGACACCGCCTCGGTCTCTTGACGAACGGCACGGAGAGCCAGCAGCTCGACAAGCTCGCTCGGACCGGCCTGGCCGACGCGTTCGACGGCGTCTGCGTCTCGGAACGCATCGGGTTCCAGAAGCCGGACGTCCGCGCGTTCCACGCCCTCGCTGGGCAGCTCGGCGTCGACCCGGCGGACTGTCTGTTCGTCGGTGACGACCCCGAGCGCGACGTGGCCGGTGCCCGGGCAGCCGGGATGCGGGCGGTGCTGGTCGACCACGCGCAGCCGAAGACCCGTGGTCTCCGCGCACTCGTGCGGTCAGCGCGCTGACGTCACCGCGTCCGCGACGGCCCGGGCGACCTCGGTGGCGGGGACCTCGGTCGCGTCGATGACCTCTGCCTCGGCGTGCAGCCAGCCGCGAGCCGCCTCGGCGTAGGCGTCGACGTACGCGAACCGGAACGTGGACGGCCCCACGATCGGGTCGTTCTGGATCCGGTCGCGGAGCGTCGACTCGTCGACGTGCAGCACGAAGTGCCGGACCGGGATGCCGTGAGAGGCGAGCCCCGCGGCGATCTCACGCCAGTACGCCTCGACCAGGACCGTCATCGGCATGATGAGCGGCCCGCCCACGTAGTCGTGCACCCGGCGAGCGGTCTCGACCACGAGCGGCCGCCACGGGTCCCAGTGCTGGAAGTTGTCGCTCTCCGGCAGCCCCGGCGTGACGTCCATCAGCACCTCGCCGACCTTCTCGGCGTCCAGGACCCGCGACCCGGGCAGCAGCGGCTGGAGCAGTCGGCTCGTCGTCGTCTTGCCCGCCCCGTGTGTTCCGTTCAACCAGACGATCACACCAGGACCCTAGCCGCCGACCACCCCGAGGGGCGGTCGGCGGCTGGTCTGCCGGGCGGTCAGCGATCCGGCCGGCCGGTCCGCTTGTCAGCGACCGCTGAGGTCGTACGGACGCACGGTGGAGTCGACCGTCGTCAGGTATCCGCCTCCGGCGAGCGCCGTGGGCAGCGTGATGGTGCGGAGCACGGATGGCTTCGTACCGGTGGTGTCGATCTGGGTGATCTTCCCCTCGTCGCCCCGCGTCACGAACACACTGCGGCCGTCGTCCGTCGCCGCGGTGAACCGCACCGACGCCCCGGTGGCCGGCTGTCCGGCAACGGGGCCCTTGCGCAGCGGCGTGAGCGCGACCGAGGTCGTCCGGCCGGAGTAGACACCGTCGGCCTGCTTCCGCACCAGGACGAGCGAGTCCCCGGTACCCGACGTCAGCGCGACGGCGGCGAACCGGGCGGTGACGGCGACCCGGGTGAAGGAACCGGTGCCGAGGTCGACGCTGCTGATCCTGCTCGACGAGGTCGACGAGGTGGTCAAGTAGGCGGGGACGGCGTTCCACGGGGTCCCCGCGGCCGTGCTGCCGGCCTGGGTACCGACCACGGTCGTGCCGTCCGGTGCCATGCGGGGCCGGTAGCTCTGCACGCTCGGCTTCGGGTAGGCGACGGACCGGGAGCCCGTGAAGCCGGTGCGTGTCACCCGGACGGTCTGCACGCCGGCGGCCAGGTCGGAACCGATCACGGTCCCGGTGGCGTTCACGATCGGGCCGTGCGGGTACGCGCCGAGGGGCGTGGTCGCGACGGGGCGCGGGTGCGTCGCCCCGCGCATGATCGCGGACACGGAGTAGGCGTCGAGGCGTCCGCCCGCGGTGACGACCAGGCGCAGGGGGCTGCCGACAAGGAACGTCTCGACCTCTTCGGTGCCGCGCTTGCCCGTCGTGGCGAGCTGCACGGCCGAGGTGTCGATCCGGGCGGTGCGCTCCGTCTTCCGCCGCAGGTCGATCACCGTGACCCGCTGGCGCTCTGAGCCGTCGAAGTCGGAACCGACCGCCAGGTGACGCCGTGCAGTGTCGGTGGACAGCCAGCCGGCGCGCTCCCAGCGGCCGTCGCCGTTCGGGATCGCGTAGTGCTGCGCGATGCGGGCCGTGCCGCGGGGGCCGATGGCCAGGACGTCGAGCTGCGGCTTCGACTCGTCCATGAACGCGATCTGCCCGTGGCCGAGCTGCACCGAGCCCGCGTGGGTTCCGAACTCGATCCCGCTCAGGGTGGCGGTCCGCCTGCCGGTCACCGCGTCGTTGACGTACACGCGCTTCGCGGTCGGGTCGGCCGTGACGAGCCAGCTGTGGTGGGCGGTCCGGGTCACGGCGGGTGCGGCCGAGGCGGGGACGGCGATCGCGGTGGCGACGAGGGGGACGAGCCCCGCGAGGACGAGGGCGGGGAGGAGACGTGGAGGTCGAGCGGACATGGGGCTCCTGGGGTGCAGTGTCGGATGACGGTCGTCTAGACGATAACCGTTCTCATCTAGACGAGACGCTCCAGAACTGTACGAAGACGCTCAGCATCCCGACGAAGGGGATGGCACCCACGGCCACCGACAGGGCAGCGAAGCAGATCGCCGGCGTCCTGGCCTCGAGTCCGCGGAGCCGCACCGCCGCGACGAGCGCGCCGACCGCGAACGGGAACGTCACGAGGACGGCGTACATCGGCCACGACAACGGCGCCCACGACGCAGCGCTCTCCCCCACGGCTCCGACGGAGACGATCGAGCCGGCGACGACGAGCACGATCTCGACGACCGGGGGCAGGGCGATCGCCACGTCACGCACCACCCGTCGCCGCTGCCGCCCCATGCGCCGACCCTAGTGATCTGCGATGTGCGTGCTTCCCCGCCTACCACCAACCGGCCGTGCCAAGGTCGAGCCGTGCAGAACTCCACGACAGTCGTCATCGCCGGATGCGGCGACCTCGGGACCGAAGCCGGCCTGCGCTTCGCCGACCAGGGCCACCACGTGATCGGACTCCGCCGCCGCGCCGAGCTGGTCCCCGCGCCGATCACCGGCCGGAGCGTCGACCTGCGACACGAGGTCCCCGAGATCCCCGCCGACACGAGCGTCGTCGTCGTGGCCTTCGCCGCGGGCAGCCGCGACGTCGACGAGTACCGCGCCACCTACGTCGACGGCCTGCGCAACGTGCTCGACGGCATCGACGCCTCGGACGCCGACCCACGGGTGCTCGTCGTGTCCTCGACCGCCGTGTACGACGTCTCGGACGGCAGCGAGGTCACCGAGGAGACCCCGGCGCGCGGTGCGACCCCGACCGCCGAGGTCCTGGTCGAGGCCGAGGTCCTGCTGCGCGAGCGCGCTCCCGGCGCCGTGCTGGTCCGGCTGTCGGGCGTCTACGGTCCGGGCCGCGAGCGGCTCATCGACCAGGTCCGGTCCGGTGCCGCACGGCTGGCGCCGGGGACCTCACCGCACACGAACCGCATCCACCGCGACGACGCCGCCGCAGCGCTCGTGCACCTGGCGGCCCTGCCCGATCCGGCGCCGCTCTACCTGGGGACGGACGACGAGCCGAGCCGGCTGGACGACGTGCTGCGGTTCCTGGCCGAAGAACTCCATGTCGCCGAGCCGTCGACGGGCGACGGTGATGCGCGGCAGGCCGGCGGCGACAAGCGCCTGTCGAACGCGCTCCTGCGGTCGACGGGATGGACACCCCGGTACCCGACGTTCCGCGAGGGCTACCGCGCCGTGCTGGCGGGTGCGGGCACCCGCCACCCGTGACGCGCACGGGAGCCGCCACCTGACGGCCGGGAGGCCCGTGGCGGACGCGACCGCGGGCCTCCAGTCCGTCAGGCGGTCCGGTCCACCGCGTGACGCTCGCGTCCACCTCGGTGCGGCAGGAACGTCTCGTCCCGCAGGGACTGCTCGATCTGTTCCAGGGACTTGCCCTTCGTCTCCGGCACCCGCAGGAACACCAGGACCCACCCGAGCACGTTGAGCGCGGCGTAGACGAGCATCGTGCCGCCCAGGCTGATCCAGCCGGTCAGCGTCAGCGCGGTCGAGGTCACCAGCAGGTTGGCGCCCCAGAGCACCATCGCGTGCAGGCTCGTCGCGGCGGCCCGGATCCGCAGCGGGTACATCTCGGAACCGACGAGCCACCCGACGACCTGGATGCCGCCGGCCTGGAAGAACATGAACGCCAGGATCAGCACGAGCGTGAGCACCGGTGAGGGCTTGCCGTCCTGCGCGTAGAAGAGCACACCGAACAGGCCGATGCTCACCGCGGCACCCGGCAGCATCACGAGGGTCAGCCGTCGACGCCCGATCCGGTCCACCAACCGCGACCCGACGAACGTCATCACGAGGTAGACGACGCCCACGCCGACGTTCGCCCACAGGGAGTAGACGTGCGGGAACCCGGCATCGGTGAGGATCGTCGGCGTGTAGTAGATCATCATCTCGAGGCCGGTCAGCTGCGTGAACGCGGCGACGATGAGCCCCGCGATCAGGGCCGGCCGGACCCACGGCTTGCGCAGCTGGGCCCACTGCCCGGAACCGGCGCTCGGTTCGGCATCGTCGAGCTTGCGGATGTCGTCGAGCTCGTCCTCGGCGGCATCGTGGTCCGGGCGCAGCCAGCGCAGCACCCGTCGAGCCGGACCGATGCGGTCCTGCGACACGAACCAGCGCGGGCTCTCGGGCAGGCGGAGCATCCCGAGCAGCAGCACGATGGCGGGTGCGGCAGCGACCCCGATCATGAAGCGCCAGGACACGACGCCGTTCAGGGCAACCCCGACGATGGCGGCGGACAGGATGCCGACGCCGATCGCGCAGTTGAACACCGTGACCAGGCTGCCGCGGCGCGGGCCCGGGGCGATCTCGGCGATGTAGGTCGGGATCGTCTGCGTCGAACCACCCACCGCCAGACCGAGGAACAGCCGGCTGAGGATCAGGAACACCGGACTCGGCGACACCGCGGCGAAGAGCACGCCCAGGCCGAAGACGCCCGCGATGAGCAGGATGGTGCGCCGCCGGCCGATCTTCGCCGAGATGGGGCCGGTGACGAGTGCGCCGAGGATCGCGCCGACCAGGATCGACGCCGTGATGAACTCCTTGACGGCGGAACCGATCGAGAACTCCTTGCCGATCTCGATGAGCGTGCCGGAGATGACACCGGTGTCGTAGCCGTAGAGCAGTCCGCCGAGTGCCGCGACGAACGCGACCCGGGTGACGTGCCGCTTCGTGACGCGAGCCGTCTCGGCCGACCCGGTGTCCTCGGGGATCTCCGGGGGGACGCCGGGCACCTTGTCGTGCTCGTCCTCGTCGGTGGTGGTCGTCATCGCGTCCTCTCCGTGCCGGGCGCGCCCCGGACCGGCGGTCACGGTAGGCGGACCAGCACGAACGGACGTTGAGGAAGCGTCGCTCGCGCTCAGTGGCCGCGGTGGTCCTGGATCGTGATCCGCGGCCCGAACGACGGCTTCCGGAACCCGGAACCACCGATCAACCGCACGACACGCTCCCGGTGCCCGCGCCAGGGTTCGAGCAGCTCGAGCATCCCGTCGTCGTCGACCGGGGCCCCGGTGAGCGCCCACCCGACGAGCGCCGGCACGTGGAAGTCCCCCACGCTCGGCGAGTCCGGGTCGCCGTGGGAGCGTTGGGCGGTCTCGGCGGCGGTCCACCGACCGACCCCGGGGATCGACTGCAGCTTCGTGGAGACGACCTCGCCACCGCGCCCGTGCGCCAGGGTCCGTTCGAGTGCCGGCGCGAGCTTCACGACGCGCATGACGGTGGCCGAGCGCCCGGGTTCGATGCCCGCCCGGTGCCACTCCCAGCTCGGGATCCGCGCCCACGTCCGAGCGTCCGGCGGCACCATCATGCCCGCGGGTGCCGGACCGGGCGCCGGGGTGCCGTGCCGACGGAGCAGGTACCGCCACGCGCCCCACGCCTGGCGCGAGGTCACCTTCTGCTCCATGATCGCGGGGACGAGCATCGCGACGACGGTGTTCGTGCGGAGCAGCCGGAGCCCGGGCTGCCGGTGTCGTGCCGCGGCGAGGAACTCGTTGCCGGAGACGTCGAACGACGACCAGTCGTCGCCGCGTCCGAGCAGATCGGGGGCGTGCTCGACCGCCCACGGGGCTCCGCTTCCCCACGCCGACACCGCGATGGTGTCGCCGGCCCGCCGGATCGCCACGGAAGCGGGACCGGATGGGGTGCGCAGCGCGAGCCACACGACGCCGCCGACCACCTGGAAGGCCGGGTCGCCGGAGCCGCGCTGCAGGGGCCGCAGGGTCGACGCGACGTCCACCGCGCCTCCAGGCCGGTACACCGTGTCGACGCGAGACGCGTCACCGGACGCACCAGCGGCGTCGACGGCGGCGGAAGCGAGCAGGGACACACGGGGATGGTAATGCGGAACCACCGTCAGTCATGATGGGCACTGATCCCCACCACCCGACGACGGAGTTCCCATGCGCATCGGCATCCTCACCTCCGGAGGCGACTGCCCCGGCCTGAACGCGGTCATCCGCGCGATCGTCCTGAAGGGCATCGCCATCTACGGACACGACTTCGTCGGCTTCCGCGACGGGTGGCGCGGGGTGGTCGACGGCGACATCGTCCCGCTCGGCCGCAAGGACATCCAGGGCATCGCGAAGCAGGGCGGCACGATCCTCGGCACCAGCCGCACGAACCCGTTCGAAGGCCCCAACGGCGGGTTCGAGAACATCTCCGCGACCCTGCAGCGGCACGGGATCGACGCGATCGTGGCGATCGGCGGCGAGGGCACCCTGGCCGCCGCGAAGCGCCTGACCGACGCCGGCCTGCAGATCGTGGGCGTGCCGAAGACGGTCGACAACGACCTGGGCGCGACCGACTACACGTTCGGCTTCGACACCGCCGTCGCCATCGCGACCGAGGCCATGGACCGCCTGCGCACCACGGGCGAGTCGCACTCGCGCTGCATGGTCGCCGAGGTGATGGGCCGGCACGTGGGCTGGATCGCGCTGCACTCCGGCATGGCCGCGGGCGCGCACGCGATCCTCATCCCCGAGCAGAAGACGAGCATGGAACAGATCGCGAAGTGGGTGCGGGCCGCCTACGACCGCGGTCGCGCACCGCTCGTGGTGGTGGCCGAGGGCTTCGTCCCCGACCACGAGGACACGGCGCACACCGAGCGCGGGCTCGACGCCTTCGGGCGGCCGCGACTCGGTGGCATCGGCGAGCGCCTCGCGCCGCTCATCGAGGAGATGACGGGCATCGAGACGCGGGCCACGACCCTGGGGCACATCCAGCGCGGTGGTACGCCGACCGCGTACGACCGGGTGCTGTCGACCCGGCTCGGGCTGGCAGCGATCGACTCGGTCGTCGAGGAGCGCTGGGGCCGGATGGTGGCGCTCCGGGGCACCGAGATCGAGCACGTCTCGTTCGAGGAGGCGCTCGGCGAGCTCAAGACGGTGCCGCAGGCGCGCTTCGACGAGGCCGCCATCATGTTCGGCTGAGCGGGGCTGGCTGGGCTGCGCGGGCTGGGGCGGCGGGGCTGTTTCGGGCGTACCTGGTCGAATCGGGCGTACCTGGTCGGTTGTTCTGGCCCGGTATGCCCGAACCCACCAGGCATCGCGCACGTTCTGGGAAAGAACGGGCACAGCGACGGGCCCGCCGACTCTGCGCCGGGTCAGATCGGGCGTACCTCGTCGAATCGGGCATACCTGGTCGGTAGTTCTGCCCCGGTACGCCCGAATCCACCAGGCATCGCGCACGTTCTGGGAAAGAACGGGCATGCCGAGGCGCCCGCCGACTCTGCGCCGGGTCAGATCGGGCGTACCTGGTCGAATCGGGCGTACCTGGTCGGTAGTTCTGCCCCGGTACGCCCGAATCCACCAGGCATCGCGCACGTTCTGGGAAAGAACGGACCGAAGGCCGGGAGGCCCGGGGTAGCGTCCGGCGCATGACCCGCGCCGTTCTCGTGTCCAGTGCAGCCCCGCCCACCGTCACCGACGTCGACCTGCCGGATCCGGCCGAGGGCGAGGCCCTGGTCGACGTCACGTACTCGAGCGTCAACTACAAGGACGGCCTGGCCCTCGCGCGGAACCCCGGCGTCGCCCGGCTCGACCCGCTCGTGCCCGGGATCGACGTCGTCGGCACCGTGTCAGGGCTCGGCCCCGGCGTCCACGAGGTCGCGATCGGCGACCGGGTGGTGCTGAACGGGGCCGGGCTGGGCGAATCCCGGCACGGTGGCTGGGCGACGCAGGCGGTGGTGCCGTCCGGGTCGCTCGTCGTGCTGCCGGGGGCGATCGACGACTCGTTCGCGGCCGCGATCGGCACCGCGGGGTTCACGGCGATGCTCAGTGTGCTGGCATTGGAGCGCTTCGTCGCGCCGGAGGACGGCCCCGTGCTCGTGACCGGGGCATCCGGCGGGGTCGGCACCGTGGCGATCGCACTGCTGGCGGCCCGCGGGTACCGGGTCACGGCGTCGACCGGTCGCGCGGCGAACACGGACTCCCTCCGCCGGCTCGGGGCGACCGAGGTGGTCGACCGCGGCACCCTGTCCGAGCCGGGCAAGCCGATGCAGCGCGCCACCTGGGCCGGAGCGGTGGACAGCGTCGGCGGGGCCACGCTGGCGAACGTCCTGGCCTCGACCCGGTGGGGTGGTGCCGTGACGGCGTGCGGGCTGGCGCAGGACTCAGCACTGCCGACGACCGTGCTGCCGTTCATCCTGCGGTCGGTCTCGCTGCTCGGGATCAACTCGGTCGACGCCCCGCTCGAGCTCCGACGTCGAGCATGGGACCGGCTCGCGACCGACCTCGACGCGGCGCTCCTGGCCGACGTCACCCGCACGGTCACGCCCGAGCAGGCCATCGCGGTGGGAGCCGAGGTCGTCGCGGGCCGGGTGCACGGCCGGACGGTCGTCGCCGTGGCGGGCTGATCCGGCTGTCTCCCAGCGGTTGATTTAGCAAACGTTTGCATATTGGCACGCTAGGATTTCGAGTGTCGATTTCGTCCTCGAGGAGATGACATGCCGGTCCCCAAGTCCACCGTGGAGAGCTCTCCCCGGAAGCTCCTGCGCGACGTCGTCTACGACAAGATGCTCGCGGCCCTGCGTGACGGAACCCTGCAGCACGGCGAGCGCCTGAACGACGACGAGCTGGTCCAGTGGCTGGGTGTGAGTCGCACCCCGATCCGCGAGGCCATCGCGAAGCTCGTCGACATCGGTCTGGTCGAGATGGAGGCGAACCGGTACACCCGCGTCGCCACCCCGACCTTCGAGGACTGGGTCACCGCGACCCGCGCGACCGCCGGGTTCTTCGAGCTCAGCCTGCGCTGGGGCGTCCCCGAGTACAGCGACGAGGACGTCGATGCCCTCACCGCGCTGCTCGACAAGGCCGACCGCATGCGCAAGGTGCGCGACTACGGATTCAGCGGCGCGCTCACCGAGATCATCGAGTTCGCCGTCGAGCACTCCGGCAACCCCCTGGTGCAGAACGCGGCCGTGGGCGCCATGGAGCGGGTCCGCTTCACGCTCAACCCCACGCCCCCGTTCGAGCAGTACGGGTCCGAGGCCTTCTTCTCGATCCTGCGCGAAGCGCTCACCGAGCGCGACGGTGAAGGCGCCGCCGAGGCCGGACGAGCCCTCACCCGCAACTTCGAACAGCACATCGAGGCGGTCCGCGCCGACCGCGGCTGACCCGTGGTCGCCGGCGAGTGGGGTGACGCCGATCCCTGGGCGGCCGTGCACGACGACGCCTACGCGTCCCTGCTCGCGCACGTCCGGACCGGCCCCCGCGGACCGGTGTCCGTCGACCTCGACGCACTGAGCTGGGAGTGGGGCACCCCGCGTGGTGACGTCCGTGCGGCGGCGGCCCGGCTCGAGGACCTCGGCATCCTGGTCCACCAGCCGGACGGCACGTGGCAGTACGAGGAGCTCTCCGACGCCGACCTGTCCGACGCACTGGACTTCTGGGTCACGCTCATCGGTCCGGCCCTCCGTGCCACGATCCCGGCGCTCACCCCCGAGCTGCGTGCCGATCTCGACCGCCGAGTCGCACGAGCCCGCACCACCGCGGCGCTCCGGTTGCCGGAGTACCCGACGGCGTTCGCCGCCGCCTGCCAGTTCTGGTTCGAGCACTCCCCGAACCCCTTGGTGCGGAGCCTCGGCCTGCGCGCGTTCGAGCGGATGCGGTGGGCACGCGTCCCGACCCAACTCTGGTCGGTCCACGACGTGCACGCCTGGTTCGTCACCACCGCCCGCGCGGTGGACACCCGCGATCCGGCCGACGCGGCCGCGGCGGCAGAGGTCATCGACGAGCTGTTCGAGGTCCACCGGCGGAACGTCGGGGTCCCGCGGACGAGCCGCCCGGCGGACGACACCACCGAACACCGCGCAGGTCCGGTCGACCGCGCCCTGCTCCGCGACGTCCGATCCGGCGCGCTGACGCTCGGGTCCACCCACACGATCGACGACCTGGTGGCACGGACCGGGGCTCCGCCCGAGCAGGTCCTCGGCGCGCTGCGCTGGCTGCACGACCTCGGTCTCCTCGAGGACGACCGGGGACGCCACCGCGTCGTCGAGCCGTCGTTGGCGACCTGGCGCGACACGATGGAGCTGCTCACCGGGGTCTTCACCCACGGCGCCGTCCACGTCCTGCCCGGGCTCCGTGGGCCCGCGCTCGAGGAGCTCCGCCAGCTCGTGGCACGGGCCCGCGAGGACGGCCAGGTGCGCGACCACCGGTACACCGAGAGCGCGTTCGCCGTCACCCGGTTCCTGTCCGAGCAGTCCGGCAACCGCTGGACCCGTGAAGCCCTGCGCCTGGTGATGGCCCGGCTCGCCTACGCGCTGCCCGAGGCCCCCACGTTCCGGCAGTGGGACGCCGAGGCGCTCTGGCTCGCGCTGGACACGGCCGCGGGCAGCGCAGACGTCAGCGCCGCACGGGCCGCAGCCCGCCGGTTCGTCGACGTCGCACGGGCGCACGTGGACGACGTCACGGCGCGGTGGGGCACGATGGGGTCATGACCGACGCGCACGACGACGTCCTGATCCACGCCACCGGGGTCCGCGTCACGCGCTCCGGCCGCGACCTGCTGCACGACGTCGACCTGACCGTCCGGCGCGGGGAGCACTGGGCCTTGCTCGGACCGAACGGTGCGGGCAAGTCCACACTGCTGGCCGTCCTCGGCGCGACCGGACACCCCACCGCGGGCACCGTCGAGGTCCTCGGCCGCCGGCTCGGGCGCATCGACGTCCGCGAACTCCGGGAGCACATCGGCCACGTCGACCCCCGGCACCGGATGCTGTCACCGCTCACGGTGCTCGAGACCGTGCTCACCGGGCTGACCGGCACGACGGACCTCATGATGCGGTGGGAGCCCTCGGGCGAGCAGGTCGCCCTGGCCGAGCAGCACATCGCCGACGTCGGACTCACGGCACGACGGGACGCACGCTGGCCGGTGCTGTCGCAGGGTGAGCGGGGACGCGCCCTCATCGCCCGTGCCCTGATGTCCGAACCCCAGTTGCTGCTGCTCGACGAGCCGGCGACCGGTCTCGACGTCGCCGCACGGGAGCACCTGCTCGAGACCGTCGACGCGCTGCGGCACCGGCACCCCGAGCTGGGCAGTGTCATGGTGACCCACCACCTGGAGGACCTGCCGGCCTCGACGTCGCACGCCATGCTGCTCCGCGACGGCGCCGTCGTGGCCCAGGGCACCTCGGACGAGGTCATCACGTCGTCGGCGGTGTCGCACGCGTTCGACTTCCCGCTCGCGATCCTGCGGGCAGAGGGGCGCTGGGCCGCGCGCCGATCCGCCTGACGCGTGCTTGAATGGCTGTTCAGTGTCCGCGGCCCGTGTCGGGGAGGGACCCGGCACCGCACCACGGTGTCACGCCGCGGACCGTCACCAGGGGGAACCATGACGAACACGCCGCCGCCCTACCCGGGGTCCGAACCGCAGCCGAACGGCGGGCAGCCCGACGCCGGCCAGCAGTACCCGCAGCAGCCCGCCGGCCAGCCCCAGCAGCAGCCCAGCGCGAACCAGCAGTACCCGCAGCAGCCCGCCGGTCAGCCGTACGCCCAGCAGCAGCCCGCCGGCCAGCCGTACGCCCAGGCTTCCCCCGCCGGTGCCGCTCCCTACGCACCCCCGCCCAAGTCGTCGTCCTCCCGAGGCAAGCGCGTCCTGATCTCGGTGCTCGGCGTCGTCGTCGCCGTGGTGGTGGCGTTCCTCGTCCGCCAGGGCCTGAACGCAGCCTTCAGCGACTCCACGGAGGAGAAGGTCTCGAAGGCCGTCGAGCAGATCCGCGAGCAGAGCGACCTGCCCAAGCAGGTCGACTCCGTGACGACGTGGACCGGGATCGAGGCCGAGGGCGCCGCGATCCACTACGACTACACGGTGTCGTCGAACGTCGATCCGGCCTCGATCACCGAGGGGGCCATCCGCGACGCCGTCGGGCCGAACCTCTGCTCGAACAGCGAGACGAAGAAGCTCCTCGACGAGGACGTCGACATGCGGTACACCTACAAGTTCGAGGGCTCGTCGAAGACCGTCGACACGACCTTCACGAAGGCCGACTGCTCCTGAGCCCCGACGCCCGTCACGCGGTCGCGGCGGCAGCAGCCTTCGCGGCCGCGGGCAGGGCGTCGAGGATCCGTCCGACGGCGCGGTCGTCGTGTGCGGCCGTGACGAACCACGCCTCGAAGACGCTCGGCGGCAGGGTCACCCCGGCGTCGAGCATCGCGTGGAAGAAGGGCGCGTAGCGGAACACGTCCTGCGCCCGCACGTCGTCGTAGTTCCGCGGTGCCTGCTCGGTGAACGCGAACGAGAACAGGTTGCCGGCGCGCTGCACGGTGTGGGCGACGCCCTCGGCCGACAGGGCCTCCGACGTGGCCGCGGAGATGACCGCAGCCGTGCGGTTGAGCGACTCGTACACGGACGGCGTCGCGGCCCGCAGCGTGGCGATGCCGGCGGCGACGGCCAACGGGTTCCCCGACAGCGTGCCCGCCTGGTACACCGGCCCGAGCGGGGCGAGGAAGTCCATGACCTCGCGTCGACCGCCGAGTGCGGCGAGGGGCATGCCACCGCCGATGACCTTGCCGAACGTGATGAGGTCGGGCTTCCACCCGGCACCGTCCGGCACGACCTTGGACGCCTCGAGTCCCCACCAGCCGGCAGCACCGACGCGGAACCCGGTCAGGACCTCGTCGACGATGAGCAGCGCCCCGTGCGACCGGGTGATCTGCGCCAGTGCACGGTTGAAGCCGCGCTCCGGTGCCAGGACGCCCATGTTCGCGGCGGCCGACTCGACGATGACCGCGGCGATGCGCTCGGAGTGCTCGTCGAAGGCCCGGCGGACGGCGTCGAGGTCGTTGTACGGCAGCACGAGGGTCTGCGCGGCGGTCTCGGCGGTGATGCCCGCGCTGCCCGGCATGGCCAGGGTCGCGACGCCCGAGCCGGCCTCGGCCAGCAGGGAGTCCGAGTGCCCGTGGTAGTGCCCGGCGAACTTCACGAGCAGGTCGCGACCGGTGTAGCCGCGGGCCAGTCGGATCGCGGTCATCGTGGCCTCGGTGCCGGTCGACACCATCCGGAGCTTCTCGATGGGGCCGTCGCCGTCCACCGACACCCGCTGCTTCACGAGTTCGGCCAGCTCGGTCTCACCCGGGGTCGACGCCCCGAACGACAGTCCGCGCGCGGCGGCCTGCTGCACGGCCTCGACCGTGCCGGGGTGGGCGTGCCCGAGGATCGCGGGGCCCCACGACGCGACGAGGTCGACGTACTCGCGGCCCTCGGCGTCGGTGACGTAGGCGCCCTTCGCCGACACCAGGAAGCGCGGGGTGCCGCCGACCGACCCGTAGGCGCGGACCGGGGAGTTCACGCCACCCGGGATCGCGTTCTTGGCACGGCCGAAGAGCTGGTCGTTCGTGGTCATTCGGGGGCCTTCCCGGTCGAGGCGATGCCGGCGACGTCCGCGGTGCTGCCCGAGGTGCGGAGGCCCGCTTCCTCGTTGAGCTTCCGCGCGATGTCGACGGCGAAGTAGGTCAGGATCGCGTCGGCACCGGCGCGCTTGATGCCGACGAGCGACTCCATCGCGGCGGCGTCGCGGTCGATCCACCCGTTCTGCGCTGCTGCGGTGATCATCGCGTACTCGCCGGAGATCTGGTACGCCCAGACCGGGACCGGCGAGGTCGCAGCGGTCTCGGCGAGCACGTCGAGGTAGCTCATCGCGGGCTTCACCATCACGATGTCGGCGCCCTCGTCGACGTCGAGCTCGACCTCGCGGAGCCCCTGTCGGCCGTTCGCGGCGTCGATCTGGTAGGTCCGGCGGTCGCCGACGAGCGACGACGACACGGCCTCGCGGAAGGGACCGTAGAACGCCGAGGCGTACTTGGCGGCGTAGGCGAGCAGCGCGGTGCCGCTGTGTCCCGCGCCGTCGAGGGCGTCACGTGCGGCGGCGATCTGGCCGTCCATCATGCCGCTCATGCAGACGAGCTCGGCACCGGCCTCGGCCTGTGCGACCGCCATGTCGCGGTAGCGCAGCAGGGTGGCGTCGTTGTCGACGGAGCCGTCGGCGGCGAGCACGCCGCAGTGTCCGTGGTCGGTGAACTCGTCGAGGCACAGGTCGGACTGCACCACGAGGGCATCCCCCACCTCCTGCCGAGCGACCCGGATCGCCACGTTGAGGATCCCGTCCGGGTCGGTCGCGCCCGAGCCGGTGGCGTCCTTCGTGGTCGGCACGCCGAACAGGTTCACGCCACCCACACCGACCGACGCGGCGTCGACGAGCGCGCGGCGGAACGAGTCGAGGGAGTGCTGCTGCACCCCCGGCATGCTCGAGATGTCCACGGCGTCGGTCGCGCCTTCGCGGATGAACATCGGCAGCACGAGCTCGGCAGGGTGGAGCCGGGTCTCGGCCACGAGTCGTCGCATCGCGGGGGTGGCGCGGAGCCGACGGGGGCGGACCTGGGGGAAGCGTCCAGTCACGGGTGACCTTCCTGGTGGGGGGTGGTTGGGTTCAGTGCCTCGACGACGGCGTCGAGCAGGGCTTCTGCGGACCGGGTGCGTCCGACGGCGTGCACGGGCAGTCCGGCCGCGCGGGCGTCGGTCGCGGTCCCGGGGCCGATGCAGGCCACGATGGTGCGGGGGTCGAGCGGGGTCATCCGGCGGGCGATCTCGCGGGCGACGCTGCCGCTCGTCACGAGCACCGCAGCGGGCGCCGTCTCGAGGGTGATCGGCTCGTCGCCGGTCCCCACGGTACGGTACGCGACCACGTCGTCCACGTCGATGCCGCGGGCACGGAGGCCGTCGACGAGCGTCGGTGCCGCGATCTCGGAGCGGGGGAACAGCACGGTGCCGTCGGTGTCCGGCAACTCCTGCACCAGGCCGGCGGCCGACGTCTCGTCCGGCACCAGGTCGACGACCCAGCCCGCAGCGCGCGCGGCACGGGCGGTCGGCTCGCCGACCGCGGCGACGCGCACCCCGGCCGGGAGGCCCGCCACGCGTTCCGACAGGACCGTCACGGCCGTCGCACTGGTCACCACCACCCATGCGTAACCAGCCACAGGGGTTCTGTCACGAACAGGACCGGGTGATCCGTTCCTCCCGGCCGCACCGGAGGCGACCAGGCGGCGGACCGCAGCGTCGAGCGCGGCAGGGTCGGACGGCGGAGCGTCCGTGATGAGGGGCACGACGACGGGCGCGAGCCCTCGGGCCCTGGCCTCGGCGGCGACCCGGTCCCCCCACGCACCGCCACGCGGGACGAGGACGACCGGGGGTCGTGCCTCGTCCGTCGCGGTGGTGGAGGGTTCCGTGGTGACCGCCTACTCGGCCGGCGTCGCGAGGCCGGGGCCCGCGGTGTACGGCCCGTCCGTGGTGTCCTCGGCGACGGTGGTCGCCAGGTCGGCAAGGTCGGCAGCGCCGTTCTCGAGCAGCTCGGTCGCCACACGGCCACCGACCGCGAGCGCTTCGTCGAGACGCTCCTGCGCCGAACCGTCGAGCACGGCCGCGTGCGACGCGGTGCGGTACTCGGTGCCGTCGGGGCGGTAGACGGTCGCGGACACGAGCAGGAGCTCGGCGTCCACGACGGCCGTCGCACCGATCGGGGCGGAGCAGCCGGCCTCGAGCTTGGCGAGGACCTCGCGCTCGGCCGTCACCGTCAGGCGCGTGGGGGCGTGCTCGATCTTGCGGAGTGCGGCGAGCAGCCCACGGTCGGTCTCGTCCGAGCGGATCTCCACCGCGAGTGCACCCTGTCCGGGAGCACTCGGCCAGAAGCCGAGGTCGAGGAGTTCCGTTGCGGCCGACAGGCGGTCGATGCGGCCGAGCCCGGCAGCGGCGAGCACCACGGCGTCGAGGTCGTCGTCCACCCGGCCGAGGCGGGTGTCGATGTTGCCGCGGATGTCGACCACGTCGAGGTCGGGGCGCTGCGCACGGAGCTGCGCGGCACGGCGGGGCGAACCGGTGCCGACCTTCGCGCCCTCGGGCAGGGTGTCGACGGTGGCGCCGTTCCGGGCGACGAGGACGTCACGGGCGTCCGCACGCTTCGGCACGGCACCGATCGTCAGGCCCGGGTACGGCGCGGTCGGCAGGTCCTTGAGCGAGTGCACGAGGACGTCGACCTCACCGGCGACCAGGGCTTCACGCAGGGCGCTGGCGAAGACACCGGTGCCGCCGAGCGACGCCAGGGAGGCACGGTTCGTGTCGCCCTCGCTCGTGACGGTGACGAGTTCGACGGGCCGACCGGCCGCCTTCGCCAGGCGGTCGGCGACGTCCTGCGACTGCGCGACCGCGAGCCGGCTGGCACGGGTGCCGAGCCGGATCGGGGTCGGGCCGTCGGGCGCTGTGGCGCTGGGGTCGTTCACGGTCGTGTCGGTCACGGAGCGACGCCCGCGGCGGCGGGCTTGAACCCCGCTCGCACGTTCTCGCAGCACCCCGGACGGCACACGTCGTACCAGGGGCCGATGTCGGTCATGTGCGGACGCTCGGCCTTCGGCGTGCCGTTGACCCGCTCGAGCACCAGGTCGACGAGACCGGACACGTAGGCCGGGTCGATGCCGGGGGTCTGCGTGCGGAGCGACCAGAAGCCGAGCTCACCGGCGGTCTCGGTGGCTTCCTCGTCGAGGTCCCACATGACCTCCATGTGGTCGCTGACGAAGCCGAGCGGGACGATCAGCACGGCACGCGTCGGGCCGCCCTTGAGGTCCTCGTTCATGTAGTCGTTGATGTCGGGCTCGAGCCACGGCTGCGTCGGGGGGCCGGAGCGCGACTGGTAGACGAGCTTCCAGGCGGGCTTCGACGTGCCCTGCAGGTGGGCGTGCTCGGGCTGCTCGAGGAGCTCGGCCCAGGCCTGGTCGAGGACGACCTCGCCGACGGCCAGGTGCTGCGCCTCGTACGCGCCGTGCTCGTCGAACCCGCGGTAGTCGGGACCCGAACGGGCGGCGTCGGTCGAGGGGATGGAGTGCGTCGAGAAGAGCACCTGCAGCTCGGTCGCGACGTCGAGGCCCTCGTTCTCGGCGATCGCGCGGGCCATGCCGTCGCGGACACCGTCGATGAACGGGCGGACGAAGCCCGGGTGGTCGAAGAACTGGCGGACCTTGTCGATCTGGATGGTGTCGATCAGACCGGTCTCGTTGAGCACGCGGGCGTAGTCCTCGCGGTACTGCCGGCAGCTCGAGAACGACGAGTACGCGCTCGTGGCGATGGCGACGAGCTTCGTGTAGCCCTTGTCCGCCGCCTCGGTGAACGCCTGCTCCAGGTAGGGCTCCCAGTTGCGGTTGCCCCAGAGGACCGGCATGTCGATGCCGCGCGACGCCAGCTCGGCCTCGAGCGCGGCCTTGAGCGCACGGTTCTGCGCGTTGATCGGGCTCACGCCGCCGAAGTGGCGGTAGTGGTGCGCCACTTCTTCGAGACGCTCGTCCGGGATCCCGCGGCCGCGGGTGACGTTGCGCAGGAAGGGGATGACGTCGTCCTGTCCCTCGGGGCCACCGAAGCCGGCGAGCAGGATCGCGTCGTACGCGGTCGGGGTCTCGACGTGCTCGGGACCGGACGCCGCCGCGGGGGTGGCGGCGAGGACCTGGCCGTTCGTGATCATGCTGGTGTCGGTCATGACAGCACCTCCGGGAGTTCGGCGGTCGTCACGCGACGACCCGTGAAGAAGGGGACCTCTTCGCGCACGTGCATGCGCGCTTCGGTGTAGCGGAGATCGCGCATCAGGTCGACCAGGTCGACGAGGTCCGGGCTCTCGAGCGGCAGGATCCACTCGTAGTCGCTCAGGGCGAAGGTCGCGATGGTGTTCGTGAGCACGCGGCGGTACTTCGCGCCGGCGATGCCGTGGTCGCGGAGCATCTTCGAGCGCTCGTCCTCCGGCAGCAGGTACCACTCGTAGGAGCGGACGAACGGGTACACCGTGATCCACGCCTCGGGGTCCTTGCCGCGCAGGAACGCGGGGGTGTGCCGCTTGTTGAACTCGGCCTCACGGTGCATGGCCATGACGTGCCAGACGGGCTCGGCGTCCTGGAACAGGCCGGTGCGACGGATCTCGCGCAGCACGGCCTGGATGGCCTGCGCGTCGTCGCCGTGCAGCCAGACCATGACGTCGGCGTCGGCACGGAAGGCCGAGACGTCGTAGAAGCCACGGATCGTGACCCCGCGCTCGGCGGCGCTGGCGATCACGGTGTCGAGTTCGGCCACGGCGTCGTCGCCGACGCGGTGGACCGGGCCGAGGGGCCGGCGGAACACTGCCCAGAGGGCGTAGGCCGTCAGCAGGTTCGGGTCGATCCCGGAATCCGGCTGACCGGGCTCGGCGGGTTCCGTGTGGGGGTGGTCGTGCGCGGGCACGGGCCCGGTGTTCGTGGGCGCGTCGGAGCTCATGGATCCATTGTCCTATCGGTTGCCAGGGTGTTGGCCGCCCCGCATCCGGTGGACCGCGCTCGGGCGGTCTACCGCCGTCGGAGCACCAGCACGACGATACCCCCGACCACCGCTACGCCGGCTGCGAGACCGGCCAGGTAGGGCACCGGCTTCTCGTCGAGGCCGCGCTTGAACTTCGACGCCGCGATCCCGATCTGCTTCGGGACGTTGAGCTTGTCCTCGATCGCGTCGAGGGTGTCGAACAGCTGGGCGCGGGTCGCGGCGACGCGAGCAGCGAGATCGTCGTGCGGGTCGGTCACGGTTCCTCCGTCGGTGGTGCGGCTGTCGGGGCTGTCGGCGCTCAGGAGCGGCCGTCGACGTCCGGCGTGCGGCTGCCGTACTGCGTCGGCGGGGTCGGCTTCTTGCCGAGGCCCTTGACCGCGTTGATGTCGTCCTTGACGCTGGCGATCGTGCGCTTCGGCGTGATCGGCAGGCCCTTCTTCAGGCGCTTCCAGCCGATCAGGCCGAGGATCGCGGCGATGATCAGCATCACCACGGCCACCACCAGTGCTGCCAGCCACGCCGGCATCACGGTCGCGAGACCCATCACGGCTGCGGTCAGCAGGACGCCGATCGCGTAGAGCACGACGACGAGCGCACCGACCAGCAGGCCGGCTGCGAGACCGAAGATCTTCGCCTTCGCGAGCATCTCGGCCTTGAGCAGGTCGATCTCGCCCTTGACCAGGCCCTTGACGAGCTTCGGGACGTCGCCGACCAGGCCGAACAGCGAACGCGACTTGCGATCGCGGGTGTCGGTCATGAGGTGGTGGTGTCCTTCTTCTGGCCGACCTTGCGGACGGCCTTCTTGGTCGTCTCACCGATGAACTCGGCGACGTCCGGGGTCTTGTCGGCGATGAAGTCCTCGGCGACGTGCACGCCCTTCTGGACGCCGTTGCTGTTCCAGACCTTGCCGCTGACGGTCTTGATCTGCTCGTACCGCGCCCGTCCGGCTCGCGATCCCAGGACGTACCCGAGTGCGGCGCCGGCGACGAACAGGAGCTTTCCGCGCATGTGCGATTCCTCCGTGCATTGGTTGTGCGGTGGTCATGCACCGAACGGAATACGTCCGGCGGTCTCACCAACAGTAGCCCTCAGGGGCTGCGCGGTCCGCTCAGGAACCGAGGATCTCGTCGGCTGCCTTCCGAGCGGCGGCGATGATCCCCGCCAGGCCGCGTCCGGTCGAGGCCTCGCCGATCCCGACGACGCCCTCGGCCAGCCCGGCCGCGGTGAGGTCCGGTCCGTACCAACCGACGCGTGCGGCGCCGCTGACGCGGTCGGCCGTGATCGCCACACCGAGCAGCGTGGACGCGTCCTGCAGGGCACGGCTGCCGACGGGGTCGGTCGGGTCGACCGGGAGGCTCGTGGCGACGCCCGCAGGGTCCGTCGCGGTGGTCGCGTAGCTGAGCCGCAGGACGTGGCGTCCGTCCGCCACGTCGGCCAGCCACGGCCACTTCACCGTCGCGTGCGTGAGGGCCTTCGCCGACACGGCCTGCGCGTCCGGGTGCACGAGCATCCCGGTGCCACGCGGGGCGGCGTCGAGCTCCGGCTGGTCGACGACGAGCGTGACGAGCTGGATGCCCGTCCGGTCGGGGGCGGCGGTGCGCTCCGGGTCGGCGACGGAGGACAGGGTGTGCTGGGCCGGCAACCGTTCGGTCGTGCCGTCGACGCCGACGATCTCGACCGCGTGCGCCTCGATGCGGGTCGCCCGGGTGTGCAGCCGGACGTCCACCCCGTAGGTCGCCATGTCGGCGACGAGCTCGTCCACCAGGCGCACCGTCCCACCGCGGATCCCCTGCACCGGGGTGCCGGCGGCCGCGCGTGCCCGCAGTGACAGGACGGCCCGGGCGAGTGAGCCCTCGCGCAGCAGCGCGGCGCGCAGGCCCGGGGCCACCCGGTCGGGGTCGAGCTGGTCGGGGTGTGTGGAGTGCACCCCACCGGCGATCGGTACCACGAGGTCGTCGAGCACCCGCTCCCCCATGCGCCGGCGGACGAGTTCGCCGAGCGAGGAGGCCTTGGCGCCCACCGGTGCCGGCAGCAGCGAGTCCATCTGGGCGCGCAGGCCACCCTTCTGCCCGACCACGGCCAGCACGTCGGCGGCCATCGGGGTGCTCGGGATGCCGAGGAGCCCGGTCGCCGGGATCGGGGAGGTCCGGCCGTCGCGGGTCATCAGCCAGGCGCCGCGGGGGTCGGGGGCGACGACGTCGTTGCCGAGTCCGAGCTCGATCGCCAGGCGGCCGACGGCGTCCGTGCGGGTGGCGAAGGAGTCCGCCGCCATGTCGAGGTCGATCCCGCCGACGGTGTGCCGACGGATCATGCCGCCGAGCTCTCCCGAGGACTCGACGAGCACCACGTGGGCGCCGCCCTTGGCGAGGTCACGGGCGGTGACGAGCCCGGCGATCCCGCCGCCGACCACGACGACGTCGGTCACGCGCCGGCTCCGTCCTGCGCTGCACCGTCGTCCGCGCGGCCGTCGCCGAGCGAGTGGACCAGCTCGACCACGCGGGTCAGGACGTCCGGGTCGGTCTCGGGCGGGACCCCGTGGCCGAGGTTCACGACGTGGGCCCGTGCAGCACCGCCCCGGCGGACGACGTCGCGGACGTGCGCTTCGAGGACGTCCCACGGCGCCGAGAGCATCGCCGGGTCGATGTTGCCCTGCACGCTGACCCCGGTGCCGACGCGCTGGACCGCCTGGTCGAGCGGCAGGCGCCAGTCGACCCCGACCGCGTCGACGCCGACGGTGTCCGTGCCGAAGGTCGTCATGTCGGCCAGGACCTCGCCGCTGCCGACGCCGAAGTGGATGCGCGGCACCCCGAGCTCGGCGACGTGCGACATCGCCTGGGCGGAGTGCGGCGCGACGGACCGGACGTAGTCGGCGCGGGAGAGCGACCCGACCCACGAGTCGAAGAGCTGCGCGGCCGAGGCCCCGGCGAGCACCTGCGCCCGGAGGAACATCCCGGACACCTCGGCGGCCCAGGCGAGCAGCCGCGACCAGGTCTCGGGGTCGGCGTGCATGAGCGTGCGGGCGCGGATGTGGTCCTTGGACGGGCCACCCTCGACCAGGTAGGCGGCGAGGGTGAACGGCGCCCCCGCGAAGCCGATCAGCGGGGTGTCGCCGAGCTGGTCGACCGTGCGTCGGACGGCCTGCTCGATCGGGGCGAGGGCCACGGGGTCGAGCTGCTCGAGGGCGTCGACGTCGGCGGGGGTCCGGATCGGCGACGAGAGCACCGGGCCACGACCGGGGACGATCTCGACGTCCACACCGGCGAGCTTGATCGGCACGACGATGTCGCTGAAGAAGATGCCCGCGTCGACCCCGTGCCTGCGGACCGGCTGCAGGGTGATCTCCGACGCCATCTCCGGGTCGAGGCACGCGTCGAGCATGGCTGTGCCGATCCGAAGCTCCCGGTACTCCGGAAGGGACCGTCCGGCCTGCCGCATGAACCACACCGGGAGCGTCTCCGGACGGTCACCCCGCAGGGCCCGCACCAGGCGGGAACCACTCGTCCGCCCTGATGCCAGGGGGTGGGAGTCGGGGAGGGATGTGGTCGTCGCTTCGGTCACCGGATGATTCTCCCATCGAGCGCGTTACCATTGACTACGTGCTCATCTGTCTCACGGCGTCGCATCGCAACGCCAGCTTCGATCTCCTGGAGCGACTGAGCATCGGTGCACCCGCGGCAGCCAGCCGACTCGTCACGGATGCCGGCGTCCTGGACGGTGCAGTGGTCCTCGCGACCTGCAACCGTTTCGAGGCGTACCTCGACATCGCGGGCGACGAGAGCGAGTCCGCCGTCTCCGCCACCGTGCAGGCCGTGGCCGCCGCGAGCGACCTGGACGCCACCGAGGTGCTGGACTCCGTCAACGTGCTGGACGGCAAGGACGTCGTGCAGCACCTGTTCGCCGTGTCGAGCGGTCTCGAGTCCGTCGTCGTCGGCGAGACCGAGATCTCCGGCCAGGTCCGGCGCTCGCTCGAGGACGCCCGGTCGAACGGCACCACCACCTCGGACCTCGAGCGCCTGTTCCAAGAGGCGGCGCACACCTCGCGCGGCGTCAAGACCCGGACCCGCATCGGTGCCGCCGGCCGGTCGCTCGTGCGCCTCGGCCTCGAACTCGCCTCGTCGCGGGTCACCGACTGGGCCCGCACCCGCGTGCTGCTCGTCGGCACCGGCAGCTACGCGGCCACCACCATCGCCGCACTGCGTGACCGCGGTGCCACGAACATCCAGGTGTTCTCGCCCTCGGGCCGGGCGCCCTGGTTCGCCGCCAAGCACGACCTCGTCGCCGCCCGCGACCTGCGCCAGGCCATCGGCGAGAGCGACGTCCTGATCACCTGCACCTCGAGCGAGGTCCCGGTCGTCGCACCGGCTGACCTCGACGACGGGGTCCGGCGCATCGTCATCGACCTCGGGCTCCCCCGCAACGTCGACCCCGCGGCCGCCGGTGTCGACGGCGTCGAACTGCTCGACCTCGAGACGATCAGCATCCACGCCCCGATCTCCGAGCTGAACGCCGAGTCCGAGGCCCGTGCGATGGTCGACGACGCCGTGTCCCGGTTCCGCGCGCAGGCGATGGAGCAGTCGACGACCCCGGCGCTCGTGGCGTTCCGCAAGCACGTGTTCGACATCCTCGACGACGAGATCGAGCGGGCCAAGCGCCGCGCGGACGCCGACGGCGAGTCCGTCGAGCACACCGAGCGGGCGCTCCGGCACCTGGTCGGCGTCCTGCTGCACCGTCCCTCGGTCCGCGCTCGTGAGCTCGGTCGCGCCGGTCGCGGCGAGGAGTTCGTCGGGGCGATCGACTCCCTGTACGGCGTCCGGCCGGAGGCCGAGCCGGAGCTGCCGTCGCCCGTCGTCCCGCTGGCCGACCGCACGGCACTGGACCCGACCGCCTCGGATCGCGACGACCAGGCGGACGCGAGCTGAGCCTCCAGACAGGCTCGCAACCACCCACGCTGCGCGTGAGTGCGCTGCTGCTGGTGCGTGACCGACGCGTCCTGATGGTGCGCGCCCGCGCGCGCGACGTGCTCTACCTGCCCGGCGGCAAGGCGGAGCCGCACGAGACCGACGTCGAGGCCGCCGTGCGCGAGGCGTACGAGGAGACCGGCCTGCGGCTCACCGCCGACGACGTCGACCCGTTCGGCGTCGTGCTCGAGCCCGCCCACGGGCAGGCTCCGGGGACCATGGTCGCGATGACGCTGTTCCTGGTCCGGCCGGGAGGCCCGCTGGACTCCGCCACGCCCGTCGCCTCGGCCGAGGTGGACGAGGTCGAGTGGGTCACCTCCGCCGACGCGGACCGCTGCCCGCCTGCTGGCGTGGAGACGCTCCGCCGCCTGGTGGCGGCGGAGCTCATCGACTGACCGTCACGCCCTGGGTGGAGCTGCCGGCACGTGCCTGGTCGGCGGCACGACGCCGGTGTCACCGGCAGGAGAGGCGAGACGGCGTTCCAGCAGTGCCAGCGCGCCGATCACGGCGTCTGCCTCGAAGACACGGTTCCGCCGTCCCGCCGATCGTTGTGTCAGGACGCCACGCTCGACGAGGACCCCCAAGGCCGTGTTCGCGGCCTGCTCGCTCCGGCCCGTCGCGGCGGCGAACGTCTGCGCGGTGAGCACGGGCATGCTGGGCGCGAGTTCGAGCGCCGACCACGCAGCGGAGTCAGAGCGGACTCCGACGAGCGCAGATCGCCAGGACTCCTTGATCCGGACGAGCTCGTGCTCGAACTGCGCCATCCGGTCCACGACCTCGGCCATCGCCTCGGCGAAGAGCCGGACGAACTGCCCGACGGCCCGCTGCGCTGGCTCCGATGCCGGCGGATCGGTGGACCGGAACCGCTGGAGCCCCGCTTCGTAGTCGACAGCACGGGTCGCCAGGACCAGGGACACCGGTGGAGACGACTCGATGGTCAGCCCCCGTGACCGCAGGACAGCGTGGATCAGTGCGCGTCCGATGCGACCGTTGCCGTCGGCGAACGGGTGGATCGTCTCGAACTGCGCGTGTGCGACGGCGGCGATGGCGATCGTCGGCAGCGTGCTCGAGTTCACGAACTCCAGCAGGTCGTCGAGGAGCCCTGGCACCCGCTCCGGCACGGGCGGAACGAACGCCGCTGCGGCAGGCGTCGGTCCGCCGATCCAGTTCTGCACCGCTCGGACCGTGCCCCCGACCTCGGGGGTCGCCGAGGCCTCCATCAGCCGCCGGTGCGCCTCGAGGAGCAGGTCGAGGGTCACCGGGGAACCCGGACCGACCGACTCGGTGAGGAAGGTCATGGCGTCGATGTTGCCGAGGACCTCGGTTGCGGTGCTCCACTGCCCGAGCGGGCTCCGTCCGCGCGCCTCTTCTTCGAGCAGCTTCCGCGGGGAGACCTCGAGGCCCTCGATCATCGACGACCCGACCGCTTCGGCTCGGAGGAGCATCCGGCCCAGTGCGTCTCCGCTGCCGAGCAGCGTGGATCTCGTCTCGGCTTCCGTCACCGCAGCGGTGGCCTCGAGCACGGCCGCTTGTTCGGTCGGTCCGAGATCGACCGTTCGGCCCTGCAGCGGATCCGGCACGTAGGCCTCGAAGACCATCGGCATCCGGAAGGCGCGTGTCGCGGCCGCCGGGTCGCCCGTGCGGCGGATCGTCTCGTACGAAGCCATACATGGATCATCCCATGATCAAGGATGACTGCCTATCCTTGATCATGGGATGCGTTCCACTCGGGTTCGTCAGGCCTTGTCGGTGTCGGTGTACTCCCCGACCTCGCCGTTCTGGGCCGGCTCGGCCTCGCCGGGGATGTCCGAGTCGACGTAGTCGCCGTCGGGTCCGGTTCCGGTCGGTCGCGTCTCGCCGGGGATGTCGCTCGAGACGAACTCGCCGACGGGCTCCGTCGACTCGACGTGCTCCTCGCCCGGGATCTCGCTGTCCGTGAAGGCTCCGGCGCGGGGTTCGACCCCGTCCGCGCGACCCTCGTCGCCTCGTGCCTGTTCGTGCTTGCCCGTCATGTCCGACCTCCGCTGCTCGGGTTGCTTGCCTCGGAGTGTGCCCGTGGTCCCTGGACGCCGACCGAACCGGATGCGGCGTTCGGTGGTTGCCTGTGCACCATGCAACGCAGCAGCCGATCGAAGTTCCTGCTCGTCGTGACCGGGCTCGTCGCCGTCGGGACACTGGCGGGGTGCGCCTCGGACGGGCAGCCCGCAGCCACCGAGACCGTCACGGCGCCCGCGCCGTCGCCGTCCGTGTCGGCGTCCACGCCGCAGTCGTCTGAGGAGTCCGCCTCGGCGGCACCGTCGTCCGGGTCCGGCTCATCCGCCGGATCCGGTGCCACCGGCGAGGCTTCCGGCGACCGGTGCGCGGCGTCGTCGCTGGCCGGACGCATCGAGGCCGGCAGCGGTGGTGCCGCCGGCAGCGTCATCGTGCACCTGGTGCTCGAGAACACCGGGTCGACGACCTGCACCGTGCAGGGGTGGCCCGGCGTCTCGTTCGTCGGGGGCGGGAACGGCAAGCAGATCGGAGCGGCGGCCGTCGCGGAGAAGAGCTCGCCGCACCCCACCGTGACGCTGGCGCCCGGGAAGACCGCCGTGGCGCCGCTCAAGATCGTCCGTGCCGAGAACTACTCGGCGGGCGACTGCTCGCCCGAGACCCCCGACGGCTTCCGGGTGTACCCGCCCGGGTCGAAGCAGTCCCTGTTCGTGAAGGACACCGACTACCAGGCGTGTGCGTCGGCCGATGCCTCACTGCTGTCCGTGCAGGCGTTCGTACCGGAGGGGCAGGCGACCTCGTAGGAGTCGGGCACGATGAGCACCGTGACCACCACGATCAGCGACGAACGACCGGGCATGGACGAGCTGGTGGCGCTGTACGACGCCGTCGGGTGGACCGCGTACACGCGGGACCCCGCAGCCCTGACCGCGGCGATCGCCGGCTCCCACACCGTGCTGACGGCCCGCGACGACGGCGGGCACCTGCTCGGCCTGGTCCGCACGGTCTCCGACGGGGTGACGATCGTGTACGTGCAGGACGTCCTCGTCCTGCCGTCCGCGCACCGGTCCGGCATCGGTGGTGCACTGCTCGACGCCGTTTTGCAGCGGTACGCCGGCGTTCGCCAGACGGTCCTGCTCACCGACGACGAGCCGGGGCAGCGAGCGTTCTACGAGTCACGTGGCTTCGTGGAGGCCCATGACGTCGACCCACAGCCGCTGCGCTCCTTCGTGCTCCTTCGCTGAGCACGGATGGGTCTCGCGACCGATTCCGTGCGGCGTGATGCCCTTCCTAGACTCGGGCGCATGGGGGCTCGCGCACGGACACGTTCAGCGGCAGCCCTCGCAACCGCGCTCGGCGTCGTGCTCGCCCTCGCCGCGTGCGCGTCGCCACCACCGCCGGCTGGGTCGGAATCGGTGCTCGCGAAGCTCATCACCCGGGTCGAGCGGTTGCCCGGGGTCGACACGGCCGAGGGCGAGATCCGTCAGGTCGACGCGAAGGACGACCCGCAGAACTGGATCACCTCGCTCGAGGTGCAGGCCGACACGACGGACCTCGCGGTCGCCGAACGGATCCGGAACACGGCAGCGCGGGGTGTCACCGGCACGACGCTGTCGGTGACCGTGGACGTGCCCCGCGGCCGGGCGTCGGCGCCGGTCGCAGTCGACCCGATGGACGCCGACGTCGTCGACCTGGCCGGACGGCTGCGCGCGGAGCCCTTCGTGCACCGGCTGTGGGCGACCCCGTCACGTTCCACGATCTGGCTCGTGCCGGCCGTCAGCTTCACCGACGCCGTCGCGCAGGCCCGTCCGATCGTCGGTGACCACCCGGCCTCCCTGATCCGTGGTGACGTGTCCCTGGGCATCACGGCGACGCACCCCGGGCGAGCACTCCTGCGCACGATCGACGGGTTCGACCGCGACGGTGACAACGACGTCGAGGGCCTGTACTACTCACCGGGCACGACCTACGCCGACGCTGCGCAAGCCTCGGCCGACGCGGCGCAGGCTGCCACCGACACGGCCGCCGAGGCCGAACGCCCGTACCTGTCGATCGACGGCGAACGACTCGGCGCCGTCGCCGACGTCCTCGTCCGGACGAAGGACGAAGCCGCCGATGCACACCGCGCTCCGCGCACCGCGTTCTCCGTCGGCCTCGACGGGACGAGCGGCTGGCTCGGACTCCCCCTCGACGCCGAGAAGCCGCAGGACGCCACTGCCCCGGGCACCCCGACGTCGGGCCCGTCGCCGACCCCGTGGGTGCCCGCCGACGTCAGCGACCACGCTGCGACGCTCCGGGCGTTCCTCGAGCGCTCGGCCGAGGCCGCCGGAGTCCCGGCGACCGTGACCACGGGCACCGAACAGTGCGCGCCGCCCGGATCGACCTGGTCACCCGATGCGACCGGCACCCGCGCGACGGCGTTCAGCATCGTGCCCGTGTTCCAGATCGTCGACGACGCGCAGGGGCCGTTCGACGCCGTGACCGCGCTGTGGACGTCGGAGGGCTTCCGGGTCAGCGGCCGGGCGATGGGGCGGGACTACTGGTCGTCGTCGACGGGGGCGGACCCCGCCACGGCGAGCATCCGCGGCACCGTCGACGGGCTGAGTCTGAGCGCCGAGTCGGTCTGCGTCCCCCGGTCCTGACACGGTGACGCCGCACCCGCGACGAACAGCACCAAGCGCCGTCAGCGCCGCGCAGGCGCGTGCACCGCCTCGAGCACCTCGGTCCCCATGGTCCGCAGCGCCTCGACCACGGCCAACCGCCGCTGCAACGAAGCGTCGTCGAACGTGACGGTCACGGCGTAGCTGACCGACGACCCGGGCCCCCGCAGGATCCCCGCCTCGGCCCGCACACCGGTGCTCGACCCGGTGACCGCGACGACCTGCAACCCGTGGTCGAGTGCACGGTGCGCCAGGGGGTCGAGCCCGAAGGACCCGGCGACCAGGTTCAGGTCACTCGCCAGGGACAACCAGCCGAGCACCCGGTTCGACACCGCTTCGTCGACGACCTCGCCGAGCGCCAGTCCGCGCATCACCCACGACAGCTCACCGGTGGGTGCGACGGAGGCGTCGGGGGCGTCATCCGGCCCGCGGCGGTCCCGCACCCGGTCGATCAACGCCGTGCGCTCGATGCCCAGGGACTCCGCGCGCTCCCGGACGGCGTCGATGCCCACGGTCGACAGCAGCGCGTTCATGGCCCAGGCGTCGGCGGTTGCTCCGACCAGTGTCGCCAGGTCGGGCACCTGCATGGTCGGCTCCTGCAGGAACTGCCACAGGCCGGCACCGGTCGCGGTGTCGCGGGCCATGCGCTGCAGGCGGTCACCGTGCAGGCGGCCGTCCTCGAGCTGGGCGGCGACCTCGATGAGCAGCAGGACGCGGCCCAGGCTCGCGACCGGCTGCACCAGGGTGTCGTCGATCGCGAGCAGGGCCTTGCCACTGGAGGTGTCGATCACCGAGGCGCTGACCCCGGCGCCCTCGAGCGCGAGGGCACCGAGCGCCTCGGTGGTGGCGGTGAAGCGGTCGTCGGCCCGGCCGCTGTGCCGCCCACGACCGCGGCCGCCACCTGCTGGGCGGTCGTCCGGTCGCCGGCGGCGCGACGACCGGGCCGCGTCCGGCTCCGTCATCACCAGATCGCGACGCGCTCGGCGGGGTCGAGGTACATCGCGTCCTGCTCGGTCACGCCGAAGGTGTCGTACCAGACGTCGATGTTCCGCACGACCTGGTTGCAGCGGAACTCGTTGGGCGAGTGCGGGTCGATGCTCAGCAGTCGAGCCGCCTCTTCCGGGCGGATCGCCATGCGCCAGGCCTGGGCCCAGCTCAGGAAGAAGCGCTCGGCACCGGTGAGGCCGTCGACGACCGGGGGCTCCTGGCCGTCGAGCGACAGCAGGTACGCCTTCCACGCGATCGACAGGCCACCGAGGTCACCGATGTTCTCGCCGATCGTCAGGGCACCGTTCACGTGGCTTTCGGGCACCTCGGTCGGCACCAGGGCGTCGTACTGGGCGATGAGCGCCTTCGTGCGCTCCTCGAACGCCGCGCGGTCGGCCTCGGTCCACCAGTTCTCGAGCTTGCCGTCGCCGTCGTACTGCGACCCCTGGTCGTCGAAGCCGTGGCCGATCTCGTGCCCGATGACGGCACCGATCGCGCCGTAGTTCGCGGCGGCGTCGCGGTCTGCGTCGAAGAACGGGAACTGCAGGATCGCGGCCGGGAACACGATCTCGTTGAAGCCGGGGTTGTAGTACGCGTTGATCGTCTGCGGGGTCATGAACCACTCGTCGCGGTCGATCGGCTTGCCGATCTTGCCGAGCTCGCGGTCGACCTGGAACGAGGCGACGGCGCGGACGTTCGCGACCAGGTCGTCGGAGAGGACGGGCAGCGCCGAGTAGTCGCGCCACTTCACGGGGTAGCCGATCTTCGGCGTGAACTTGTCGAGCTTGTCGAGCGCACGGGCACGGGTCTCGTCGGTCATCCAGTCGAGCGCCGTGATGCTCTGCCGGTACGCCTCGACCAGGTTGGCGACGAGGTCGTCCATCTTGGCCTTCGAGGTCTCGTCGAAGTGCTCCTGCACGTAGATGCGGCCGACGGCCTCGCCCATCGCACCCTCGACCAGTGAGACGCCACGCTTCCAGCGCTCGCGCTGCTTGGGCGCACCGGTGAGTGCGGTGCCGTAGAACGAGAAGTTCGTGGCCGAGAACGCGCTCGTCAGGTACGCGGCGGAGCCACGGATGACCTGCCAGTGCAGCCAGTCCTTCCAGACCTCGAGCGGCTGGTCGTTCAGCAGGTCGGCCAGGCCGGTGATGAACGAGGGCTCGCGCACCACGACGGTCTCGAAGGCGCCGGCCGGGGCGTCGATGGCCTGCCACCAGGTCTGCAGGTCGACGCCCTTCGCGAGCGCGGCGACCTCGGCCCAGGGCAGCTTGTTGTAGGTCTTCTGGCTGTCGCGGGTCGTGACGTTGTCCCAGTGCTGGGCGGCAAGTGCCGTCTCGAGCGCGATGACGTGCTCGGTGCGGGCACCGCCGTCGTCGAGGCCGGCGAGCGGGAACATCGCCGCGACGAACTCGCGGTACTTCTCGCGGATGTCGGCGAAGCGCTCTTCGCGGTAGTAGGACTCGTCGGGCAGCCCGAGGCCGGACTGCTCCAGGAACACGACGTAGGACTCGGGGTCGCCCGGGTCGTTGTCGACGAAGAGCTGCAGGAAGCTCGGCAGGCCGATGCGCTCGAAGCGGCCGACGGCGGCGATGACCTCGGGCACGGACTGGATCTCGGTGATCTCGGCGAGCAGGTGCTCGATCGGTGCGGTGCCGAGCTCCTCGAGCCGCGCTTCGTCGGTGAACGAGGTGAAGAGGTCACCGACCTTGCGCTCCTCGGTGCCGGGGGCGGCCTGCTGCGAGCGCTCGATGATGTCGCGCACGGCGATCTCGGCGGCTTCGGCCAGCACCGTGAAGGAGCCGTACCGGGCCTTGTCGTCGGGGATCGGCGTCGCCTCGATCCAGGTCCCGTTCACGTGGCGGTACAGGTCGTCCTGGGGGCGCACCGCGGGGTCGAGTTCGTCAGTGTGGATGCCGGAGGCACGTGCGACGTCGGTCATGCGGTCCACGATAGCCACCGACCCCATGGGGCAGGTCGATCCGGGTCGTCACCGGCACACGGCTGCCGGTACGGTCATCGCATGGGACTTCCGTGGAAGCTGCACGGGGACGGCAAGACCGTCTCCGCGACGACGATCGTGACGCCGGACGAACGACTCACCTGGCCCCGGACGATCGGCCTGGGCGTGCAGCACGTCGTCGCGATGTTCGGCGCCACGTTCCTGGTGCCGCTGATCACCGGGTTCCCGCCGTCGACGACGCTGCTGTTCAGCGGCATCGGCACGATCCTGTTCCTGCTCATCACCGGCAACCGCCTGCCGAGCTACCTCGGTTCGTCGTTCGCGTTCATCGCCCCGATCGGTGCTGCCACGAAGATCGGCGGGATCCCGCTCGCCCTGTCCGGCATCATCGTCGTCGGCGCGCTGCTCGCGATCGTCGGCCTCGTCGTGCACCTGGCCGGAGCCGGCTGGATCGACCGCCTGATGCCCCCGGTGGTCTCCGGCGCGATCGTCGCGCTGATCGGCTTCAACCTGGCACCGGCCGCCCGCGACAACTTCACGGCGTCCCCGGTCATCGCACTCATCACCCTGGCGGCGATCATCCTGGTCACCGTCCTGTTCAAGGGCCTGATCGGCCGGCTGTCGATCGTCATCGGTGTGCTCGTCGGGTACGTCGCGGCGCTCATCGGCGGGCAGGTCGACTTCTCGAAGGTCGGTGAGGCGAAGTGGATCGGCCTGCCGGACTTCACCGCTCCCGCCTTCGACCCGTCGCAGCTCGCGATCTACCTGGCGTTCGTGCCGGTCGTCCTGGCGCTGGTCGCCGAGAACGTCGGGCACGTCAAGGGCGTCGGACAGCTGACCGGCCGTGACCTCACGCCGCTCACCGGTCGCGCGCTCTTCGCCGACGGCGTCTCGACCGTCCTCGCGGGCGTCGGTGGCGGCTCCGCCACCACCACCTACGGCGAGAACATCGGCGTGATGGCCGCCACCCGCGTCTTCTCCACCGCCGCCTACTGGGTCGCCGCCATCGCGGCCGTCCTGCTCGGCCTGTCGCCGAAGATCGGCGTGGTCATCTCCTCGGTGCCGGCCGGCGTGCTCGGCGGCGCCACCACCGCGCTCTACGGCCTGATCGGCGTCATCGGCATCCGGATCTGGGTCGAGAACCGCGTCGACTTCTCGAAGCCGAAGAACCAGCTGACCGCCGGCATCGCCCTGATCATCGGCATCGCGGACTTCACGTTCCGCTTCGGCCAGGCGAGCTTCGGCGGCATCATCGTCGGCACCATCGCCGCGATCGTCGTCTACCACCTGATGGACGTCATCGGCCGGGCCCGCGGCACCGACGAGCCCTCCACCGAGGTCGCCGAACCCGCGCACGCCGCCACCGGCGCCGTCCCCGCGGAACCGCGCGCCGACTGACGCGAGTGTCCGGCCGGAACGCGCGTCCGGCCTGACGACGTGGGACCACCGGACTGGAGGCCCGTGGCGGACACGGCCACGGGCCTCCAGTCCGTCATGACGCACGTCGACGACGTGGGCCGGTGCGCGAAGATTGCACGATGAGCACGCACCTCGAGCGCACGCGCACCTTCACCGCGATGCACGTCCCCGGCGCACCGGTCGTCCTGCCGAACGTGTGGGATGTCGCGTCCGCACGCATCGTCCTCTCGGCCGGAGCGCGTGCGATCGCGACGACGAGCGCCGGCGTCGCCTGGTCACGCGGTCACCGGGACGGCAACGATCTGACCCGGGACGGCGCGCTGGACGCCGTGCGGCCGATCGCGGCGGCAGTCGACGTCCCGTTGACCGCCGACATCGAGCGCGGGTACGGCGAGACACCGGGCGACGTCGCCTCGACCGTGTCCGCGTTCCTCGGGCTCGGCGTCTCCGGCGTGAACATCGAGGATTCTCTCCGTCCGGTGGCGGAACAGGAGGACCGCATCCGCGCAGCCCGCCAGGCTGCGGATGACGCCGGCATCCCACTCTTCGTCAACGCTCGGATCGACACGCACCTGCTGGGCGTGCCCGGGAGCGACGTCTGGATGGAGGAGTCGCTCTCCCGTGCGAACGCCTACGCCAGGGCCGGCGCCAGTGGCGTCTTCGTGCTCGGAGCGCTGTCGGCCGCCGCGATCTCGACGCTCGTGGACGCGATCGAGCTGCCCCTCAACGTCGCGTTCGGGCCTGGGACCCTGTCGGTCGGTGACCTTGCACGGGCGGGGGCGAGCCGGGTCAGCGCTGGCTCGGCCATCGCCGAAGCCGCGTACAGCGTCGCCGGCGACTGGGCTGCACAGATGTTCGGCACGCCGGGTGCTGTCGTCTCGGCACCGCCGACGCTCGGCTGGGCCGCGCTCAACGGTGTCATCCGCGACTGAAGCCGCGAAACGTCGGACCACCGGACTGGAGGCCCGTGGCGGCGCCGCCACGGGCCTCCAGTCCGTCACGGGTCGCGCCCACCCCGCCTGGTGACCACGACGGGTCGGCATCGCCGACAGAATGGGTCGGTGCACCGACCGACGCGACCCGCTGTGACCGCTGAGCGGCGCGCGGTCGACCGCGACATCGTGCGGCTGGCGGTGCCCGCGCTCGGAGCGCTCGTGGTCGAGCCGCTGTTCCTGCTGACCGACACCGCGCTCGTCGGGCACCTCGGGGCGACGCCGCTGGCGGCCGTCGGGCTCGCGAGTGCCGTGCTGTCGACGGTGACCGGGCTGCTGGTGTTCCTGGCGTACTCGACGACCCCGGCCGTGGCACGGGCGCTCGGTGGTGGCGACCGTCGCGGAGCCGTGCACGCGGGCATCGACGGGATGTGGCTCGCGCTCGTGCTGGGGGTGGTGCTGGCGCTGGTCGGGTGGCCGCTCGCCGGGCCGCTCGTCGACCTGTTCGGTGCCTCAGCCGAGGTGTCGGCCGCCGCGACCGCGTACCTGACCATCTCGCTGATCGGGCTGCCCGGCATCCTGGTGGTGACGGCCTCGACCGGACTGCTGCGTGGGCTGCAGGACACGAAGACCCCGCTCGTCGTCGCGACCATCGGGTTCGTCGCGAACGGGCTGCTGAACGCCGTCCTGATCTACGGCGCCGGCTGGGGCGTCGAGGGATCCGCCGCCGGCACCGTCATCGTGCAGTGGGCGATGGCCGTCGTCTACGTGCGCATCGCGGTGCGGGCCGCGCGGTCGTCGGGGGCGCCGCTGCGACCCGGCGCCTCGGGCGTCGCACGGGCGCTGCGGTCGGGCGCCTGGCTGTTCCTGCGGACCGCGTCGCTGCGGATCGCGATGCTCGCCACCGTCGGGGCCGCCGCCGGGCTGGGGACCACCGGGCTGGCGACGACGCAGGTCGGGCTGACGGTGTTCTCGACGCTGGCGTTCGCGCTCGACGCCCTGGCGATCGCCGGGCAGGCGCTCGTCGGGCACGGACTCGGCGGACGTGACCCGGAGCGGGTGCGACTGGTGACACGACGACTCGTGCTGCTCGGGATCGCCGGTGGCGTGCTGCTCGGGGTGCTGACGCTGGCCGTGAGCGGGGTGCTCGGGCCGGTGTTCTCGGACTCGCGGGCGGTGCGGGACGCGCTGCCCGTCGTGCTGGTGCTCATCGCCGTCGGGATGCCCGTCGCCGGGTACGTGTTCGTGCTCGACGGCGTGCTGATCGGTGCCGGGGACGCGCGGTACCTGGCCATCGCCGGAGGCGCGAACCTCGTCGTGTACCTGCCGCTGCTCTGGTGGGCCGGCGGGACGCTCGCGGGGCTGTGGGCGGCCTTCGCCCTCGGGTACATCGGGGTCCGGGCGGTGACGCTCGGAGTGCGGGCGCACCGGCGCGGCTGGGTGGAACAGGCGTTGGCGCGATGAGCGGGTCGTCTCCGGCTGGGCCTGCTTCTTCTGCCGGGCCTGATTCTCCTGCGGCGCCGTCGTCGTCGGTGGCTTCGTCGGCCGTGCTCGCCACGGTCGGCATCGGGGTGCAGGGCGTCGCGAAGCTGCTCGTGACCGTCGTCGTCGGGCGGGTGTTCGGCACCGAGACCCTCGGGCAGACCACCGCGCTGCTGTCGCTCTCGGTGTTCGTCGCCCTGCTCTGGCCGAACGCCGCGGGCAACACCGCGTCGCGGTTCCTGGCCATCGCGCTGCGGGGTCGCCGCTCGGACGCCGCGGTGAACCGGCTGCTCGGGGCGTCGATGCTGGTGTCGAGCGTGGTGCTCGCGGCGGTCACCGTGCCGATCGCGCTGGCCTGGGGCAACGGTCCCGGGATGGTGCTCGGTGGTGCCGCGGTCGTCGTCGGCTATGGCCTCTACTGCTACGCCCGCGGCGCGCAGCTCGGCTACGACCGGGCACCCCGGGTCGCGCTCTGGGACTCCGTGACGAGCGTGCTGGCGCTCGGGTTGCTCGTGGTGGCCTGCGTCGCGCGGCTCGAGCCCTTCGTGCTGCTGCCCCTGGCCATCGGGTACACGGTGTTCGCGATCGCGTGCTGGCCGCGGGGCAATGGCTTCGCGCCGGCTTCACACGAATCCGCCGCCGGGGTGCTCGGGTTCGCGGCGTGGAACGTGCTGGCGGTGGTGACCTCGAACGGGTTGCTGCAGTTGACGATGATCTCGGCGCAGGTGACGTCGTCGGCGCACGATGCCGGTGTCTACGCGGCCGCGTTCACCCTGGCGACGCCGGCGTCGATGCTCGGGCAGGCGTTGGGGCAGGTGCTCGTGCCGGCGTTCGCGCACCGGTCCGATGGTGGGTCGCTGCGCTCACGCGGGGCGCTGCTGCTCGTCGTCGGGTTCGCTGCTGCGTCCGCCGTCGTCTTCGGCCTGGTCGCCCTGCTCGCCGGGTGGTTCCTACCGATCGTCTACCCCGCCGAGGGCGCCGCTGCCGTCGCGGACCTGCGGTACCTGATGGTCGCGGTGTGGGTGTTCACCGTCGGGCTCGTGCCTGCCGCGTTGCTGCTCGCCGCCGGACGTTCACGCCAGGTCGCGCTGGCCTCGGTCGCCGGGTTCGTCGTCGGGGCTGGGCTCATGGCGGTGCTCGGGCCCGTCGCCGGAGTTGCTGGTGGGACGACGGGGTTCTTGGTGGGGAGTGCGGTGAACCTGGTCGCGGTGGTGGGGCTCGGGGTGCGGCGGCGCTGACCGCTGCGCACATGGGTTGCGATCGCGCGTTGCAACGTTTGGCGTCCCCCCAATGAGAATCAATGCCGACGAGCTATTCGAGAATCCCATGGTCAGAAGGCACGGGACGACAGGGGAACTAAACCACCCGAGGAGAGGTCGCGGCGGACGACCGGCTTTCGGGACGCAGGCGCGTGGGAACTCCCGCCGCAAGCGGTCTCGACTGGAGGCATTGCGCAGCTTTTAGCCATGTTCGACGAGCGGTCAGCGGGAGGGGATAACGGTGCCGGCGTGGAACTGGCGAAGGGGCATCGTCTAAGTTGATGACATGACCGAGACGACGGGCAGGCTGGGCGATCCGGTTCTCCCGGACCAAGACCCGACCCGACCGATGCCGCTGGGCTGGCAGGAGTACTCGGATGCGCTACAGAGCGAGTGGTTCGCGCTGCTCGACCGGGATCCAGAAGAAGAAAGGGTGCAGGAGTTCCTCGAACTGCATCCCGCGCTGATCCCTGGTGGTACCGGCGACATCGGCCCGGGTGGAAACCACGGTTCTGACCTCCAGGTGGTGTTCCGGCAGCCGCGGTTGAAAGGCGCCGGACGGGACTTCGCGCCTGATTTCATGTGGGTCACCCGCTCATCGAGCCTCATCACACCGATTCTGATCGAAATCGAGAAGCCGTCGAAGCGGTGGTTCACCGCCGCGGGACGTCCGACACGCCACTTCGTCGACGCGCACGACCAGTTGCGTGACTGGCGGACCTGGTTTGCAACCGGGTCTAATGCGCAGACGTTCCAGGATCAGTACGCGTTCCTCGGCGATTCCTGGCGAGACCGGACACTTTCACCGCAATACGTCCTCATCTACGGGCGGAAGTCTGAATTCGAGGTCGGCGGTGGCCACAGCGACCCCGCGGCATTGAACCGGAAGCGCGCCCAACTGCGAGGACCGGACGAGACCTTGATGACTTTCGACACACTCCTCCCACGGTTCGAGCAGAGCTCCTCCATCACCGCAACGATGAAGGCCACCGGCCCCGAAGCGTTCACATTCTCACCGCTCTACCGCACGGGACCGCACCTCCTCGGCGAGCTGCAACACCTCGCCGGTGTCGACGATGCGTTGAGCCGGTCGGCCATGATGTCGGAAGAACGCCGTCGGTACCTGGCGGATCGTTGGCAGCATTGGACCGACATGTCCGCCCGGGAAGCGAAGTCTGGCCGGCGATGGGTGCAGCAGATGGGACGCGAGTAGACGCGCCGTCACCGCGTGGGCGGGGACGACGCCAACGTGTCGGTAAGGAATTCGGTGATGGCGACCGTGGCGTTGAAGACTAGTCGAGCGTGACGACGTTCAGCAGGAGTCGCGTCCGCACGACCACGACCGGTTCCCATCGCGTTCCGCAACTCCGACATATTCAGCACCACCGACCGAAGGTTGCGGAGCATCCCCTTCAACGCCTCAGACGCGCGGCTATCGTCCGGTACGGCGTTGGCATAGATGCTGCGAATCTGCCCTCGGACTACCGGCCTGTTGTGGACATGTTCATCCGGCAGCGTCGACGGTCGCAGCGGCCGAACCAGGCCGGCCCTGGACGTGCGGAACACTCGGTGGCGCCCAGTACGGGTGAACGCACGCCCCGGGCTTGTCAAGGACGAATGCGACACTCTGCTCCGCGCGGGTGACCCCGACATAGAGCTTCGCGGCTGCGACATCCTCGAGCTGTTCGCCCTTCTGCAGCAGCCGTCGCATCTTCTCCGTCGGGAAGATCAGCACTCGCTGACGGGTCAAGCCCTTCGACGTTCCAAACGTGAGGAACTCGAGGTGGCCGTGTGACTTCGCTGCCCTTGCGTCCCAGCGCAGCGGTTGCGGCGCGAACTGCTGCATGTAAGCGTCGACGTGCTCGGTGCGGATGAGGAACATGCCGTCGTGATCGGTTCGCCGAGTGTTCCGAGACACGGTCGGCTGGAAGCCCCACGTGTCCGGGAAGAGGTTGTCGGCGAACGCTGCGATATCTGAATGGCACCGCCATGTTTCGTGGCGCTGGACGATGGTCAACCTGCAATTGCGTTCCTGCTCTTGGAACCAGCGCAACATGCCCATGTTCTTAAACTGCTTGTGCTTGCGCTCATCGGGGCTGGTGGAGACCACCGCCTGACGGACGTCGCCAACCATCGTCAGCGGCACCTCGCATTCGAGGAACAAGTCGAGCACTTCCAGGTCGTACCCGCCGAGGTCTTGCACCTCGTCGATGTAGATGTGGTCGTAGAGCTGTTCCACTCGTCGCAGCGGCAGGCCATCGGCACGTTGTACCAGGAGTGTCGCCAGGTTCGCCAGGTGCACACGGCGGACTAGACCGGTAGACGTGAAGTACCGGCGACGCTCCTGCACACCGATGTACTGCTGGTAGAGGCTTTCGTTGTCCATTCCGGTGACGCGTTGCCCGGGGAACATGAACGGCAGGTACGGGCGGACGATGTTGTGCAGTAGGAACGTGAACCACCCAACGACGTCCACGGTCGCAGCGGGACGAGCCGCAGCGAGCCGCCGTCGCAGCTCCAACTGATTGTTCACTGTGTAGGTGATGACGAGGATGCGGGCACTGGCAGGCGCGTCGACGCAGTCGTCGATGATGCTTTGCGTCTTTCGTGATCCGGCGACGGCGAGGACGAGCTCACCGCTCATGGATGAACTCCATCGCTTCGATGAAGTACGACGGCGCAGTCAACGTCGTTGTGGAGTCCGCGATCCGCAACGCCGCTTCGGTCTTGTTGTTCCCCATCCAAGTGCGGATGTCGACATGTGCTGCACGATCCAGAACCGCCCGAAGGATGTCGACGGAGTTCGCGTGCAGGATCTGCGGTTCCAGCGTGGTGCCGTGTCCGACGGTGCCGTACAGCAACTTTCGGTCGTCGCTGATGAGGTCGCCCAATTCTGCGCCTACGGCGTCCAGGTCCGGCTGCTGATGGCCGTCGTTGTCGCTGAGGATCACGCACCGTTTCCCGGCCAGCTTGGCCAACTGCAGGAAGCGCTTCTGCGACAAACCCCGCATCGAGAACACGTCGATGCCGTCGTCGAGGGGCCGGTGACCGTACTTGTCGCAGTAGAACCGTTCAAACAGCAGCTCGTCGGAGGGGCCCTCGACGAGGACAAGCCGGTCCGCCAGAACGAGTCGGAGCGTGTCGAAGCCGGGCAGTTTCCGAAAGTAGCCGACCGTGTCCGCTGGCAACGCGTCGAATGGCTGCACGGTGCCGTCCGACACCAGCCGGAGCCTATCGATGCCCAACCGGTTCAGAACGAACGAGCTGTGGGTGGTTATGAACACCTGCTGCTCGGGATGGGCGAGCGCTTCGATGCGGTCCAGCAGCACGTTCAGGTTCGAGTGCGACAGGTGATTCTCGGGTTCCTCGACCATCACCGCGCCGGCAGCCTCCGCGTGCCGACGCATTGCGAGGACGATCTTCGCCACGGCCTGCTGTCCCTGCCCGGCCAGCGCGAACGGCACCTCGTCCACGTGGGGGATGACGCTGTTATCCCAGGACGTCCGCGAGGAGTGGTCCATCGCCAACGACACCTTGCCGCCGTCGAGGAGCTCATCGCCACTGGCGAGCTTCGTGTTGACGCCGGTGAGGTGTTCCGTGGCGAGCGTCTCCTTAACCTGCCGGAAAGCTGCGGAGATGGTGGTCCGCTCGTCTGGGGTGAGGTGCTCGCCGATGACCTGCCGCAGGTGGTAGTCCATACCTGCGCCGGAGCGAACTGTCCGGGAATCGATCATCGCCAGCCGCAGCGCACGGGGGCGCTGCGTCAGTGTGACGTTTTGAAAGGAACTCCACTCCACCACGTAGTAGTCCGTCGGCAGCAGTGCCGTCTTCGGGTGCTCGACGTATGCGTCGAACTCCTCCTGATACTCGAGGTTGAGTCGGACAATGAGTCGCACACCCGGCGCGTGCCCGGTGGGCTGGAGCAGGTCGTCCGCTCCGACCAGTTCCGCGAACTCCGGCCGGGACTGCAACGTCACTTCGATGCTGATTGTCGGTGGCGCAGGGTTCGCTCCCGCAGCCCGCGCGGCGAAGAACGCGGCAACATCGTCACGGTTGAACCAGTACGGGTGAAGCTCCTCGCTCGCCGGGCGGCCGTTCATCCTGCCGGTAACCGCCAGGTTGATCGATTCCAGGAGGGTCGACTTCCCGGATTGGTTGTTCCCCACCAACACGTTGAATTCCGGGTGCGGCCGGAAGTCCAAGTCGCGGAACTTCCGGTAGCCGCGGATTCGTACGCGTTCGATCATGCTGGTTCCCCCAGGTCGGCGTCGCCCCATCGGGTGTGTGACGAGTCACCAGCAGCCTTGCATGAACACCCGGCACCACTCGGTAACGGCGCGGCGGCGACCACGGGACAACTTCACTCACCCTCGGGATGCGCCCTCGAGTAGCGTCCACCCGTCGCACCCAGCGGAACAACGGCGCCGAACGCTACGACCAGACCGCCTGGAGTGACATGACTGCAACACCCCACGCCATCCGCTGCCGCTCGAACTGGCCAGGACGACCCAGGGGAACGTCATCCGGGTCGCGCTCGTCGCGGCGCGCTGCTGTACGGCTACGACCCGGGTCTCATCTCCGGAACGCTCATCGATTCGAGCGACGTTAGCGCCTTTGACGGCGAGCATTCGGGCGACGGCGAACGTGATGCAGATGGGGGCTGCGTCGCGCCACTGGTCATGGACGCCGAGGACCTGCTTTTCCATCAATCCACACGCGGCGTCGGCGGACATCGAAGAGCAGCACCATCTCACTTTGTTCCGCGAGAGCAATCGATGTCTGCATCACCGTCCGCGGCGCCAACTGCAGCATCTCCGCCTCAGGTTCCGGTTCGCCGCGCGGATGTCTCGTCCATGCCGGGAAGTGTGCACGGCGGCCGTCGTCGAGGCGGATCGTGTCGTGCGATTCAACGACCGCGGCAAGCCCGGCGACCTTGAGGACGGCGAGGGTGTCGGTGAGATCGTGGTATCGCCGAGTCCGGACGGCATCGTGATCTCAGGTCGACCGGCGTAGGCAATCGGCTCTCGAATGTGCTCGCCACGGTAGAGGGAGTGATTGCGGGTGGTGCGATGCTCTGGGGGCTCGCGCATCAGCGCATCTTCACCTGGTCCCTCGTCGGGTCGCCCAACGGCCATGTCCGCAGAAGGATCGGCTATCGAGACGGCCCTTGCCGCAGTGCTCGAGTGGGGAATCGGACGCCCGCCGGGCTCCTAGTCGGTCAGCCCGTGCCGTAGCATCCATAAGATGCGAACAATGCGCAGCTTTCAGACCGCGGACGTGTCTGATCCAGTGATGGCGAAGTACTCGATGGTTGCCGCTGTACTGGAGGCAACCTTGTACTCGCTCAAGATGGCACGGGTCGATCGCCTTGGGGGGTACGACAAGATCACCCTGGAGGATCTCGCACGCGAGTTCCGAGAGGGCTCGGGGGACGCCGGTATCTGCTTCGAGTGGACCGTTCACGACGCGATCGCGCGTCGTGACCCGTTGATCCACCCACTTGCGAGCCAGGTGTTGGAGGACTTCTGCGGAATCGGCGACGGAGCCGACTCCATCCTCTTCGGCCCAGAGAAGGATGGGCGTATCCCGATCCTTGAGTCGGTAAACGAGGCCCTCACCCCAGACTCGCGACTCTACGTAGGCAAGCGCGGCCATCCGCCCAAGCTCCAGCGCTATATTCCGGACATAATCGAAGCTTTCTATGCCAAGGGTGATGGGGAAAAGCTGCCGCGTTCGATATCTGGGATCTGGAAGGCCGATCTGTTCATTGGCAATCCGCAGTCCGATAAATGGGTGGGCACAACAGTGAAGTCTCGAGCGGGTGGCCTCCAGGGCGCGTCCGGCCTGCGGATCGGAATCTACCCCTCAGAAAGCCCGCGCGACACGCCCCGGAGGGACGGAAGACTGGGTCTCATCCGCCTTCCCCTGCCGTACGACGGCGGTTTCAGTGAGCTTTACTACAAAAGCTTCTTTCTTGTTCGGGCGTTTCTTCGCGCTGACGCACTGCTGCCAAGCAGGGTAGATCTCCCAGACGCGGAAGATCGATACATCACGGACGAACTCCGCGCGCGGGCTGAGTTCCCGGTTCGAGAGGTGATCGGGGCGGTTCGAGCAATGTCGCAATCGGATCTTCTCGAAACGGAAGATGTGCAACTTGTGCAGTCTGACGTTTCCCTAAGCGTGGATGGGCTTGCAGAAACAGCAGATGATGACACCGAAGGTGCAGTCTCGTTGGCGCCGGCACCGCTCCTAGAAGGCTGAGTGCGTTCCCTGCGGCCTCGGCTCGCATCTCGGGCCGCAGGGAGTCGGTCTACAGTCCCCGTCGTGATTGACGCCGACCGTGACGCCCTGCAGTCGCCGCTCACCAGTCCCGACAGGGGATCGGCTATCAACACTTTTGGGTAGGTACCTGATCAGGTCGTGAAGGCCCGGGTTGGCCATGCGTCGTAGCCGCTTTCCAGGGCCCACGGGCTGTTCGGTTGATCAGCCGGCGGTGATCGCCTGGATAACGCCATGGATGCCGTCGCCTGCTTCCACGGTGGTGTTGTAAAACGAGGCGGCGCGCTCTGTGCCCCTGAGTAGGCGCGCGAGCACGGTGACGACGTTCGGGTGCCGGCTGACGTTTTGCCGCAGTTCCGTGTTCGCCAGGAGGCGGCCGATGAGCAGGTCACGCTCCTGGGCGACACCCTCCGCGCCGGTCATCTTAAACGTCTGGGCGGTGCGCCGCAGCGCGTCGGCGAGGGTGTAGAGCAAGGCGCGAACGTCGGGTTCGAGCGTCGTGTCATCAGCCAGGAGCGTGCTGAGCTCGTCCGCGGTGGACGCCACGGCATCGAGGAGGTCTGTGGCATCGGCCGGCGACCCGGCGTGGCGCTTAAGCAGCGCGCTCGCGGACAAGATGCGGTCGACCTGAGCGTCCGAGTACTTCCCCACGAAGTGAACGAGCTGGCCGCTCTGGTTCTGCACTCCGAAGTAGATCGCGCTTTCGATGGCAGGGAGGGGTTCGAGGAAGAAGTCGTACGGGACCATCCCGCCCGTATCCGGGAGGCCCGCGAATGCGGTGCGCACTTGGCCGGGCAGTAGCGCCATCTGTGCGACCGCCTGGATGTAGTCGACAGAGTCCTCGTCTACTTCCAAGTACGAAGCCCACTCCGCCCCTGTCCGCTGGCCTCCGTTTTTGCGCTTGCAGTGGTCGAGCAGCCCGTGCAGGCGGGCGGCAGGGTCGAGCGATTCGGGCATGTGTTCCTCCAGAAGAAGGCTAGTTCCACCGACCGACGAAATGACCGGCCCTGAGCGGGTCGGCGCGCGCTTCGCTTGCTACGGCGAAGACCGTCGAGTTGTCTTCTCATAGGGATTACCGGCTGCAAGCGAGACTCGTCGGCGCGAGGCAGGGCGCCGACCCTCGGTCTGAGCATGCGACAACTGCTCGGCATTGCCCTACTTTTCCTGTGAGCCCTGCCATCTCTGGCTGGACGTAACCCGAATCCAGGAGTTCCAGTGTCCGACACCCTGCCCGTCGCCCCCTCTCAGCCGGCGCCGCCACCGCGTTCCCAGAGCAACGGTTACGGCATTACCGCTCTGATCCTGGGCATCGTCACGATGGTCGGGTTCGCGATCCCAGTCGTGAACTACCTGGCCATCGTCACAGGCGCTGTGGGTGTCGTGTTCGGCATCATCGGACTCGTGATCAAGTTCCGCCCGCGGAAGGCTGCGATCGCTGGCCTGATCTTGTCCGGTGTGGGCTTGCTGCTCTCGATCGTCCTCGCTGTCGTCTACACCGCGGCTTTCGCTAGTGCAGCGAAAGCATTTGAGGAAGACGCCGTGCCGACGGCTGGTGGGCCTTCAACGTCGGCCTCTGCTGAAGCCGACAGTGCCGCAGCGTCGTTCAAGGACGGCGTGTTGACGACACCGAAGTACAAGATCGAGATCACCAGTCACCGAGTGATCGCTGTGGGGCAGCCCGGCAACGAGTCCGGCACGAAGCCGGTCATCGCGATCGTCTACAAGACCACCAACCTCACGAGCACGGCGACAGACCCGATCACCGCATGGATTGGTTCCTTCACCGCGACGCAGGACAACGACCCGAACGCGGTCAACACCCTCGACGTGGGTACCTTGCCGGACGAGCAGTACCTCGACTCGCAGACCCAGCAGATCAAGGAAGGCGGCACGGTCGAAAACGCGATCGCGTACGAACTCGACGACACCAACACCGCGGTAGAACTCTCCGCCAAAGATAACCTTTTCGGCGACGAGCTCGGCACCGTCACCTACCAACTGCAGTAGATCAGTCGCCGCAAATTCACTGGCCGCGTCGACTGCCGATAGTAGGACGTAGAAGACGCACAAGCGTCTCGGGAAGAGGAGAACAAAATGCCCGAAATCATCAGCGTCCGTTGCTACGTCGAGCAGTACGAGAGCACGACGCGGCCGGTGGGCTACCGGCTCCTGGAGAAGCAGACCGGGCGGCGCGTCGTCCTCGGGGAGACGACTACCGCCGGACTGGAGCACTTCATGCAGTTCATCGGCGCCACCGTCGCCAACCGTGACAGCTTCCCTGCTCTGTTCAGCCAGCACGACGACAGCGACGCCATCGTCGTCCGTGGACAGGTCGCCGCGGACAGCGCCGACGAGCTGCTCTTCAAGTACGACCAGCAGTTGTCCTACTTGCTCGACTGATCCCAGAATCAGGGTGGAGGGCCGCACCGCGGGTGTGGCCCTTCACGCTGTGCGGCCAGGGATCGGATGCGAGACAGCGCAGATCGCCAGGAGTCGGCCGATCCTCGCGGCATCAACGCTTTTCTCATCGGGTACGCCCGCGTCTCAACCCACGAATAAGACCTCACCGCTCAACGGATCGCGCTTGAGCGGCTCGGAGTCCTCACGGTCACATCCACACCGACCACGGTCTGACCGGTACGAATCGCTCGAGACCCGGTCTCCGCGAAGCGCTTGCGTCCTGCCGTGACGGAGACACGCTTGTGATTGCGAAGCTGGACCGATTGGCCCGGAGCCTCCGCGACGCGAAGGACGTCGTCGATGAGCTCACCGCGAAGGACGTCAAGCTCAACATCGGTGGCTCCGTCCATGATCCGAACGATCCCGTGGGTCGGCTGCTGTTCAACGTCCTCGCGATGGTTGCCAAGTTCGAATCGGACCTGATCCGAACCCGGACACGCGGAGGGATGCAGTTAGCCAAGGCAAAGGGGCATCTCCGCGGTCGCCAGCCCAAGCTCAGCGCTGCCCAGCAACGACATCTCCTCGAGGTGCACCAAGCCGATCTGCTTCCGCACACGGGTCCGAAAGCGGATCGGCTATCTCGAAGTGCGCCTTCGTAAGCCATCGGCAGCGAGGATCGATGCCATCGCCGCTGGCCACAGCGCATCCAGCCGCGGCCCCCATGGTTCTGCCATCACCCCACTCTGGCGAAGCGCGGCGACCTCCGACAGGGAGACCCAACGCCAATCCATCACCTCGGCAGGATCCGCTCGCACCGCTGAACCACTCGGCTCCTGCACGACGAAGAGGTCCACGAGCGCCGTCTCCTCGGTGAAGCGGCCGACGCGGCGCAGAGCCTCGGGGTCGACGGTGACGTTGGTCTCCTCGAGCAGCTCTCGGCACGCAGCTGCAGGACCAGTCTCGCCTGCGAACGCGCTCCCACCGGGGAACTCCCACCCGAAGGCGAACTCCTTCGTCGGAGCCCGCTGCGTGAGCAGGACGGTTCCGTCGGCTCGGTAGACGCACACCGTGACCACCAGATGGAACGCCCCGCCCGGCCAACCCGCGTCACCGCGCCGGAACATCCCACCCATCGGCCCCCCGCCGCGTCAACAAGATCCCACCACTCGTCCACACCGCCAGCGTAGGAGCCGGCGGCTCGAACGCCCCATCGGCAGGTCCGGACGCTGAAGGCGCGCACGGAAACGGTCCAGCATGCGCAAGGTTCTCGGTACGGCGGATTCGGACGACGTGAGATCAGCGCGAAGCGGGCGGCGGCCCCGTCGTATCCCCCACCCGCAACTCCGACGTGAACGACGCCGGCTGCGGCTCCGCCCCCTCGAGCATGGCTAGGGCGGCACGTGCGGCGGCCTGACCCTTCTGCACGAACGGCTGCACCAGAGTGGTCAGGTGCCGGATCGGGGTGCGGTGGAGCAGGCTGTCGTCCACCGTGATGCCGTCGAAGCCGACGACGCTGACGTCCTCGGGCACACGGAGTCCGGCATCGAGCGCGGCCGAGATCACCCCGACGGCGATCAGGTCGCTCTGCGCGACGACGGCGGTGGGACGAGGGCTGTCCGGCGCGAAGAGTTCCGTGCCGGCGAGACGTCCCTCTTCCACCGAGCTGCCGGCGGTCTCGATCGCGACGGCGTCCGGGTAGACCTGGCGCACACCACGCAGGCGTTCGAGCGTGGTGAAGGCGATGCCCTCGGCCTGCCGGGCTGCGTCGATCGGGCCACGGCGGCGTGCGGCATCGAGGGGCAGGGTCACGACGGTCACGTCCCGGTGGCTGAGCCCCTGCAGGTACTCCGCAGCACGGCGTGAGGCGTCGCGGTTGTCGAGCTGGACGGGGACGGCACCCTCGATCTCGTCCGCCTCGATCGCGACGACGGGGATCTGCCGACGGCGCAGCACCGCGACGGCAGGGTCGATCCGGACGTTGCACCCGACGAGCACGACGGCGTCCATCGGGGCGTCGACCAACGGGCCGGCGCCCTGCTCGTCGTCGAGCGGACTCCGGACGAGCAACAGCGAGGCACCGGCAGCACCGGCGACCTCGGCGATGCCGTCGAGCGTCAGGACGTTGACCGGGTCACGGAACGCATCGCTCAGGCGCTCGTCCATCACGACACCGATGACACCGGAGCGGCCGCGGCGCAGCGAACGGGCACGGGGATCGGGGCCGCCGTAACCGAGATCGGCGGCGGCGGCGAGGACGCGGGCCTTGGCGTCCTCGGACACCGGGCCGAGGCCACTGAAGGCGAGCGAGGCCGTCGACGGCGCGACACCGGCAGCACGGGCGACCGCTGCCAGCGTCGGGCGCGACGAACGGGTGGCGCCGCCGCGGGAAGGCGACGCGCCGCGTCCTGTTGCCGGTTCGTCCATCGCCCGTTAGCGTAGCCGGAACGAGCAGTCGAATCGATTCGACAGCCGCAAGACCAGCACCGACACGCACCAGAACGCGCAGCACCGAGCGCGCCGCAGCACGATGGGAACCACCATGACGACGCCGTCCACCCGCACCGTCCCGACCACCAAGGCCTGGATCATCGCGGTGTTCGTGGTGTTCACCCTGTCCGGGCTCGACATCGCAACGTGGCTGGGCCGGATCCCGAGCGTCCGCGACTCCCTCGGGGCGAGCACGTTCGAGATGGGTCTGCTCGTGCTCGGCATGGCGGTCGGCTCGATCGGCGGCCTGACGTTCGCCGGGCACATCGTCGCGAAGCTCGGTGCGAGGCGGGGCGTGCAGGTGGCTGCGGCGTGCCTGGCGGTCGGGATGATCTTCGCCGGTGTGGCGGTCACGCTCGGGTGGGGCTTCGCCGCCATCTGGATCGCGCTCATCGCGTTCGGCTTCGGGAACGGCCTGTGCGACGTGTCGATGAACGTCTCCGGCGCCGCCGCCGAGAAGGCCGGTGGCCGCACGATCATGCCGCTGTTCCACGCCGCGTTCAGCCTCGGCACGCTCGCCGGTGCAGGCCTCGGTGCGCTGGCCGAGCGGTTCGAGATCCCGGTGTCGTGGCACTTCATCGTGCTCGTCGTCATCACGAGCGCCGCCATGCTCGTCGCCGTCACGAAGTTCCAGGACGAGCACCGCTTCGAGCAGCCGGTGTCGACCGACACCAGCCCCGTCGCGACCCCGCTCACCCGCTGGCAGGTCTGGGCACAGCCCTCGACGCTGCTCATCGGCGTGATCGTGCTCGGCATGGCGCTGGCCGAGGGGTCCGCGAACGACTGGCTGCCCCTCGCGATGATCGACGGCCACGGGCTCGACAACGCCGGTGGTGCCGCCGTGCTGACGGTGTTCCTGGCCGCGATGACCGCCGGCCGCGTCGCCGGCAGCCCGCTGATCGACAAGTTCGGCCGCGTGCCGATCCTGCGCATCAGCGCCGCCGTCGCGGTGGTCGGCCTCGGCATGCTCATCTTCATCGACAACGTGCCGCTCGCGATCGTCGGCGTCGTGCTCTGGGGCCTCGGTGCCAGCCTCGGCTTCCCGATGGGCATGTCCGCCGCGGCCGACGACCCCCGCACCGCGGCCGCCAAGGTCAGCGCCGTCGCGACGATCGGCTACGTGGCGTTCCTGGCCGGGCCGCCGCTGATCGGGTTCCTCGGCGAGGAGATCGGCCTGCTCGGTGCGCTGCTGATCGTCTTCGTGTTCATCATCGCGGCCGGACTCGCGTCGGGCGCCGCTCGTGAGACCGGCGCCGCCGCCCGCCCGACCCGCAGCACGGGCGACGTGGACGGCGGAGGCGAGCCGCGCCTCCAGGCCGACAGCGCTGCCACCGCTGCCAGCGCTGCCACCGCATCCGACGCTGCCAGCACCCGCGACAGCAGCGACGACGTCGACGGTGGCGGTGCGCGCACCGACGTGCCGTCGGCCCGGGGCCACCACGCCGGTTAGGCTTCCGGGGTGCGTCTCGTCATCGCCCGGTGCTCCGTCGACTACGCGGGCCGGCTCTCAGCCCACCTGCCGCTCGCGACCCGCCTGCTCATGCTCAAGGCGGACGGCTCCCTGCTCGTGCACTCCGACGGCGGCAGCTACAAGCCGCTGAACTGGATGAGCCCGCCCTGCTCGATCGAGATCACCGACCCGGACGAGGAGCAGTCGGTCGCCGGCATCACGCAGGTGTGGACGGTGACGCAGAAGAAGACGCAGGACAAGCTCATCGTCTCCCTGTACGAGGTGGTGTCCGACGAGACCCACGACCTGGGCGTCGACCCGGGCCTGGTGAAGGACGGGGTCGAGGCGCACCTGCAACAGCTCCTGGCCGAGCAGATCGAGCTCCTCGGTGACGGCCACACCCTGGTCCGTCGCGAGTACATGACGGCGATCGGGCCGGTCGACATCCTGGCCCGCGACGACGCAGGGGCGAGCGTCGCGGTCGAGATGAAGCGCAACGCCAACATCGACGCGGTCGAGCAGCTCACCCGGTACCTCGAGCTCATGAACCGCGACCCGCACCTGCGCCCGGTGCAGGGCGTGCTGGCGGCGCAGACGGTGGCACCGCAGGCACGCACCCTCGCCGAGGACCGCGGCATCCGCGTCCTCGTGCTCGACTACGACGCGATGCGCGGCATCGAGGGCGGCCACACCCGCCTGTTCTGACCCGCGTCGGGCCGTCCGGCCTGGAGGCACGGCGCACCCCCGCCCCGCCGCCGACGGATCCCGGATGGTCGCCGCCACGGCCCGGCTAGGGTGGACAGGACATGACCAGCCCGTTCTCCGCCATCCTGTTCGACCTCGACGGCACCATCAGCGACTCCGCTCCGGGCATCCTCGAGAGCCTGACGCACACCTTCCGCACCGTCGGCGTCCCGGTGCCGGACCGCGACACCCTGATGTCGTTCGTCGGTCCGCCGATCATGGACACGTTCCGGATCGCGATGGGCATGGACGACGAACTGGCAGACCGCACCCTCGCCGTCTACCGCGAGCACTACTTCTCGCACGGGGCGCTCGACTCCGCGATGTTCCCGGACATCGACGTCGTGCTGCACACCCTGCACCAGGCGGGGCTGCCGATCTCGACGGCGACGAGCAAGCCGGAGACCCCGGCGACCTACATCCTCGAGCACTACGGGCTCACCGGGGACATCGACATCATCACGGGTGCGAGCGACGACGAGGTGCGGTCGAGCAAGGCCGACGTCGTCGAAGAGGCACTGCGCCGCCTCGACGCCCACGGCTTCGACACCAGCCGCCCGGTGCTGATCGGCGACCGGAAGCACGACGTCGAGGGCGCGACCGTGCACGGCGTCCCGGTCGTCTTCGCCGAGTGGGGTTACGGCTCCCCCGACGAGGCCGAGGGCACCATCGCCCGCGCCGCCACCCCGCTCGACCTGCTGCCGATCCTGCTGCCGTCCGCGACGCCGTCCGCATGAACGACGTTGCACGTCGGGGCCTCCGCGGCGCCGCCTGGCTGCTGCCGGCGGCCATCATCCTGATCGCGCTGAACTTCCGCGGTCCGATCGTCGCGACCGCCCCGGTCATCGGGGACGTCCGCGCCGACCTCGGCCTGACCGCGACGATCGCCGGGCTGCTGACGACGATCCCGGTGCTGTGCTTCGCCCTCGCGACGCCGTTCGCCAGCTGGGTCATCGCGAAGGCCGACCCCGAGCGCGCGGTCTCGCTGTCGCTCGTCATCGTGCTCGTCGGCACCGTCGTGCGCTCGATGCCCTCGTCGGCGGCGCTGCTGATCGGCACCGCGGTCATCGGCATCGGCATCACGATCGGCAACGTGGTGATCCCGGTGGTCATCCGGCGGGACACCTCGCCGGAACGCGTCGGCCTGGTCACCGGCGTCTACACGTCGGCGCTCAACGTCGGGTCGATGATCACGTCGCTCGGCACCGCTCCCCTGGCGGCCCTGTGGGGCTGGCCGGTCGCCATCGCGATCTGGGCGGTCTTCGCGCTCATCGCCGCCGCGGCCTGGACCTACACGGTCGGTGCTCGGGCCGCCTGGCGACGTCCGCTGCCGTCCGAGCGGGACGAACCGCTGCCCGTCACCGGCCCGATCGACCAGGTGCTCGACACCGGGGCGATCCGGACCGCCCGCGCCGCCGAGGCCGCCCGGGTCGCCGCCGCCGAGCCCATCCGACCGGCACGACGGCTCATCACCTGGGGCCTGACGCTGGCGTTCGGTGGTCAGGCGTTCTCGTACTACGCCCTCACCGCGTGGATCCCGACGCTGCTGCACGACGAGATCGGCTTCTCGAAGGCGTCGTCGGGCGCGAGCTCGTCGGTGTTCCAGATCCTGGCCGTCGTCGGGGCGCTCGGTGTCCCGCTGCTCGCGACCCGGTGGCGTCCGGCGGCGATCATCGCCCTGGTCGGCACCCTGTGGCTGGCCATGCCGCTCGGGCTGCTGTTCGCCCCGCAGCTCTGGTTGCTGTGGTCCGTGCTCGGCGGCGCAGCCCAGGGCGGTGGCATCACCGTGATCTTCATCGTCATCGTGCGGATCGTCTCGAGCGACGCCGACGCCCGCCGGATGTCCGCGTTCGTGCAGGGCGGCGGGTACCTGCTCGGGTCGGCAGGGCCGCTCGTCGCCGGTGCCCTGCACGGTGCGACGGGGAACTGGACGGCGCCGCTGCTCGTCGTGCTCGTCGCGGTGCTCACCCTCGGTGTCGTCGGGACGTTCGCCGCGCGACGGGTGTCCTGACCCCGAACCCGGACGCCGGCTGAGACCCCGCTCCGGCTCGACCCCCGAGGCGCTGACCGACGGGGGCCGCACCCGCACGACCCCTCAGCGCGCGGACCGGCTTCGCGGCCAGCTGGCGGCACGGTCCCGGCCGGTCGTCATCCCGGACGGCCAAGGTCCGGAGAGTGGACATCCGACGACCCGCCCGGTGGCGGGACCAGCCGCTCGCAGCACGGCTCACCCTGCTCGTGATCGCGGGCGGCACGACCGTGCTGCTCGCCTGGAACCTGGGCCGTGGCGGGGACTTCAGCTTCTACCAGGCCTCGGCGCGGTCGATGTCCGAGTCGTGGCCGGCACTGTTCTCGGGCGCATTCGACCCCTCCGCGACGGTGACGCTCGACAAGCTCAGCGGCTTCGCCGTCCCGCAGGCGCTGAGCCTCCGGCTGTTCGGGCACTCCACCGCCGCGCTCGCGTTCCCCCAGGTCGTCGAGGGGCTCGTCACCCTGTGGGCCTGCTCGTTGGTCGGGCTCCGCTGGGCCGGGGTCGGCACGGGCCTCGTCGCCGCCGCAGCAGCCGGGTCGACGCCGGTCTTCGTGTCGATGTTCGCGCACCCGATGGAGGACGGTATGGTCACCGCCGCGCTGGCCGTCGCCCTGCTGTGCTGGCAGCACGCGGCACTGACCGGGCGCTGGTGGCCGCTCGTCGCCGCGGGCCTGGCCGTCGGCGTCGGGTTCCAGGCGAAGATGGTGCAGGCGTGGTTCGTCCTGCCGGCACTGCTGCTCGGCACCCTGCTGGCCTCGGCCCGGCACGACGGCCGTCCCTTCCGCTTCGGCACCCGGGTGGTCCGTGCCGGGGTGCTCGGGATCGTCGCGGTCGTGGCCTCGCTGTCGTGGGTCACCGCGCTGGCGCTCACCCCGTCGGGTTCGCGGCCGTGGGCCGACGGCTCCACCGACGACAGTCCGCTCGCCATGGTGTTCGGGTACAACGGCATCGACCGGTTCCTGCCCGGCGCGGTGCCCGGATCCGTCCGGTCGTTCACGGTGCCGTTCGGTCCGCACACCTGGCGCGGTGGTCCGGCCGGGTTCGGCAAGCTGCTCGGACCGCACCTGGCGTCACAGGTCGCCTGGCTCCTGCCCGCGGCGGTGTTCGGCGTGGTGGTCGCGGCCGTGGTGCTCGTCCGCCGCCGTGCGGAGCGACCCGGTGCCCTCGGCTCCCCGTTCGGGCACGCGTTCGACACCCGCGCCGGATCCGCCACCCTGGCCGTCCTGGTGGTCTGGCTCGGCACCGCGGCGGCCGTGCTCTCGGTGGCCGCGGTGCCGCACACCGCCTACGTCGCCGCGATCGGCGTGCAGCTGGCCCTGCTCGCAGCCCTCGGGTGGCGCGGTGCGGTCGGGCTCGTCCGGGCGCAGTCTCGAGGGCTCCGGGCGCTCCCGGTCGTCCTCGCCGCGGCGCAGCTCGGCTGGGTGGTGTTCCTCGCGCGGGGCACCGCGATGCCGAGCGTGCTCGCCGTGCCCGCGATCGCCGTCTCGACGGTCGCCGTCGTCGCGACGCTGGTGGCGGTGTGGTGGCGACCCCGCTGGGAGGCGACGCGCGGGCCGGACCGGCACCGGGCCTCCCGGACGGTCATCGCGCTGGCAGCCGGGCTCGCGCTCGTCGCCGGACCCGCCGCGTTCTCCCTGCAGGCCCTCGACGCGACCCGCGACGGCAGCGGCGTCGACGCGTCGGTCGGGCCGTGGCCCGCGCGATGGCCGATCCCGGCCGGCAGCCCGGACGTCTTCCACGTGTCGCGCCCGGACCCGTGGGGCGGTTCGACGCCCTACCCGCGTGCCCTCCGCCGACTCGTCGCGACCGCGCGGCGCCTGGAGGGGTACCGGCACGACGAACCGCTCTTCATGACGGACACGTGGCACATCTCCGCACCCGTGATCGACGCGACCGGGCTGCCGGTGCTGACGGACGGCGGGTTCTCGGGCACCGTGCCCGTCTTCACGACGCACCAGATCCGCCGGAGGATCGCCGACGGCCTGCGCGTCCTCGTCGTCGAGGCCCACGCGCCCCGCACCGACCCGCTCCTGCGCGCCGCTCTGGCCGGGGGCTGCCGAGCGCTCACCAGCGGCACCCGGCACGCACGCCTGCCGATGCAGCCGCGCCGGGCGGACGGCATCACGTGGACCGTCTGGCACTGCGGCCTGCCCGGGCCGTCGGTCGGACCCGGTGCGCACCACCGCCGCGGGTCAGCCCGCGGCGAGCACCTCGCGCAGGGACATCGGCGGACGCCCGGTGATGCGTTCGACGTCGCCGGACACGTGCGCGAGCGCCCCCTCGGCGATGGCCGTGTAGGTGCTCACCCAGGCGTCGGCCTGCCACGGCTCCGGGTTCCACTGCGCACGTGATGCGTACGCCTCGTCGAGGGTCTCCGGGTGGTAGCTGACCGTGCGGCCGCGGACCTCGGACACGATCGCCGCCGCCTGGGCGAGGGTGATCGCCTCGGGGCCGGTCAGCTCGTACGTCTGGTCGCGGTGCGCGTCCGGGTCGTGCAGCACCGCCGTCGCGACGCGGGCGACGTCGGCACGGGCCACCGCGGCCATGGCGCCGTCGCCGGCGGGGCCGCGGATCACGCCGTCCTCACCGACCAGGTCCTCGACGAAGTCCAGGTAGAAGCTGTCGCGCAGGAACGTGAAGGCCATCCCGCTCTCGCGGATCGCCTGCTCCGTCGCCCAGTGGTCGCGTCCGAGCGTGAAGGTCGCGTCCGGAGCCGCGCCGAGGAACGACGTGTAGACCACGTGCCGCACGCCCGCGTCGGCCGCCGCGGCGACGAACGCCCGGTGCTGGTCGAGGCGGTCCTGGGCCTCGGCCGCCGAGACCATGAGCAGCACCTCGACGCCCTGCAGCGCCGCTCGGCTCGCGTCGGCGTCGGCGAAGGTCGCGACGGCGACCTCGGTGCCGGGCAGCTCCGGCGCACGCGAGGCGTCGCGCACGAGCATCCGGAACGGCACGGCGTCCGCGGCGAGCGCCGCGCTCACGGCGCCCCCGATGTTGCCGGTCGCTCCGGTGATGGCGATGGTCATGGTCGCTCCTCGTGTCGGTGTCGCGTGGTCGTCGTCGGGGTCACGTCGTTGTCGGGGAGGCCTGGTGGTCGTCGACGGTCGCGTTGGTCGGTGGTCACGTCCACACCGTCCTGGAGGCCCGGATCACCGTGGGCGCGACCCTCGCGGCGTTCACGCCGTCCACCTCCACCGCCCATGCGCGGGCGGCGTCGTGGTTGCGGCCGTGCCGCATGTGCCGGCCGACCAGGCGGTCGAGCCGCACGTCGTCGGCGACGGCGCAGAACCAGGTCTCGGTGAAGAGCGCCGGCAGCGCCGACCACGGTGCGGTGTCGTCGAGCAGGTAGTTGCCCTCGGACACCACCAGCCGGGCTGCACGGGGCACCGCGATGCTGCCGGCGACGGGTTCGTCCACGCGACGGTCGAAGTCCGGTGCCCACACCACGTCCTCGTCGGCGGCGACGAGTCGGCGGACGAGCGCGACGTACCCGTCGGCGTCGAAGGTGTCCGCCGCGCCCTTGCGGTCGTGCCGGCCGAGGGCGTCGAGCGCCGCGTTCGACAGGTGGAAGCCGTCCATCGGGACCTGCACCGCGGTGCCTGCACCCAGGCGGTCGTCGACGGCGGTGACGATGCGACGGGCGAGCGTGGACTTGCCAGCGCCCGGTGCTCCGGCGATCCCGAGCACCGTGCGGCGGCTCGAACGGGCCAGTTCGACGGCGCGCTCGACGGCCTGGTCGACGGTCGTGCCGGAGTCGCTCACGGCCTCATCCTCGCAGAGTGCACCGACGCCGGGCAGCGGTGGTTCACTTGCCGCATGGTCGATGCGACGAAGGCGTTCAGCGGGTTCTCGGTGCGCGACGTGCCCGAGGCGAAGGCGTTCTACCAGGACGTCCTGGGCCTCGAGGTCACCGAGGACCACGGCATGCTCTTCCTGCAGCTCGGCGGTGGACACCAGGTGCTCGTCTACCCGAAGGGCCCGGGTCACGAACCGGCGGCCTTCACGGTGCTGAACTTCCCGGTGCCGGACATCGACGCCGCGGTCGACGAGCTCACCGCGAAGGGCGTCGTGTTCCTGCAGTACGAGGGGATGACCGACGACCGGGGTGTGAACCGGAAGGGCGGGCCGCTCATCGCCTGGTTCACCGACCCGTCGGGCAACGTCCTCAGCGTCATCGAGGAGTGAACATGTTGCATTCCGAAAGCTGACCGCCGGTGATGCGGTCAGCGGGACAGGGCACCCGCCCAGCCGAGGGCGATCGGCACGAGCAGGCCGTGGCGGTGGTGCGGGAGCTCGGCGACGGGGATCCATCGCGACTCGTCGGTCGAGCCGTCGAGCTCGTGGCGCAGGGCTCCCCCGGTGATCGTCGCCCGGAACACGACCTGCACGGCCTTCATCGGGCGACCGTTGGCGTGGATGCGGCGCTCCGCGGGGACGATGTGGTGTCGGACCCCGAGCAGGGCACCGGCCTGGGCCTCGTACCCGGTCTCCTCGCGGATCTCGCGCACGACGGCCTGCTCGACGGTCTCGTCGAACTCGACCCCGCCGCCCGGCAGCGTCCACGTGCCCGCGTCGGGGTGACGCAGCTTCGCCAGGAGCACGCGGTCACCGTCCGTGATCACGCCGTAGGCGGCGAGCCGGGTGTCGTAGTCCGTGTACTCCATGGGCCGACCATGCCAGGTGGGTGCACCGACGTCTGCCAGCCGCGCCGGGCCTCCAGGCCGTGGGCCGGGGTGGTGCGGACGCTCACCAGCCCGCCGACCGGTCACGACCCCCCGCGGCCCGCACGCCGAGCGGTCACGGACCGTCGGCCCCGCCGCCTGCAAACGACGGAACGTGACCACGCGACGCGATCGTGCGGTGTGTCGCGACCACCCCGCGGGCCGGGTGGCGCGAGTCGCCGCCGCCACGGGCCTCCCGGCCGTCCGGCGTGCTGCCGGGACGTCCACGCCGACGCGCGGTCAGGACACCCCGATGGCTGCCCGCCGAGCGGTCACGAACCGTTGCTTGCGGCACCGCCAAACGACGGAACGTGACCACGCGACGCTGCACGCGCGGGGAGTCGTGACCGCTCGCCGCTGAAAGCCCCGGACCCGCATGGTGCGGACCGGACCCGACGTGCGCGCCCGACCCGGATCAGGCGTTCACGCGTGCCGCTGCCCAGCCCACGCGCATCCGAGCGACCGCCCGGTCGAAGGCGCTGAGCGGTTCCCCGTCGTCTCGGATCACGGACTGCAGCTGGAGCCCCTCGTACAGCGCCATGAGCTGCTCGGCGGCGTGCCGGGGCGAGGCGCCGCGGGGTTCCCGGCCGGCGACGACGTCACGGACCAGGGCGAGGGTGACGTCCTCGAACGCGCGCGTGTACTGGGTGCGGAACCACCCGGCGGCGGGGTGGTGGGGGTTCGAGGCGGCGCTGAGCACGGCGACCCGGAGGCGCACGAGAGCCGGATCTTCCAAGCCCGCGGCGAGCCGGGCTCGCAGGTAGGCGACCGTGCCGTCCCGCTCCGCGATCAACCAGAGCTCGCGTCGGCTGCCGTTGTTCCACTTGTCCATGACCGCGACCACCAGGAGTTCCCACATCGGGTACGCCCGGTGGAACTCGTCGGCCGTGACACCGGCGTGCTCGGCGACCTCGTCGGGCCCGACACGGTGGAAGTCCCCGGCTCGGTAGGCACTGATCGCCCCGGCGACGATGCGTGCGCGGAGGTCGACATCGGTCGTGGGCATGCTGACGATTGTGCGGGGCCGGTCAGCGGCCCGCGACCGCCAGTTCAGGGGGCGCGGCCACCGTCGCCGGCTCTGGGTCAGCCGCGGTCGAACGTCAGCGTCTCGTCATCGGGGGCCCGGACCTCGCCGGTGCGGGCGAAGTCGGCCCAGATCGCCCGGAAGGCCCGGCCGCGGCGCTCGACCTCGGGCCAGTCGCGTTCGGGGACGAACCGGGTGCCGGCCCAGGCCTCGCGGCCACCGAGCAGCAGCGGCAGGTCGCTCATGTGCACGGCTCCGGTCGGGGCGCTCGTGACACCGCGGTGCAGTCGGTAGGAGGTCGCCCGGCCGCCGGCGCGTCGGTGCCGTTCGGTGAACCGTCGGGCGTCGCGCCCGTAGATGACGTCGGACAGCGGACGGACGACCCACCACCGCAGGGCCGACCGCAGCACCCGCGACCGGGTGACCCGACGCAGGCCGGGCACGAGCGGCACGTACATGCCGGCCTCGTCCGAACCGGACCCGATCAGCACGTCGACGTCGGGGGCGACCCGGCTCCACGCGGCGTCGAGGTCACGCTCGGCGGGCAGCGGCGCGAAGCCGTACTGGGTGCCGAAGGGCATGCCGGCGGCGAGCCCGTACGGCGCAGCGGCCCGGATGCCGAGCGCCTGACGGTCGAGCAGGTCCTCGAGCGGGGTGTCGGCGTGCACGGTGCCGACCGCCCGGACCATCGCGCGGTTCATCCGTGCCCGACGGCGGGACAGCCCGAGCGGAGCGCTCTGGATGATCGCGCGGCGGAACAGCCCTTCGGCGCCGGCGCTGATCATCAGGTGCGCAGCTGCGTCCCCGCCGGCCGACTGCCCGAAGACGGTGACCAGCTCGGGGTCGCCGCCGAACGAAGCGATGTTCGCGCGCACCCAGCGCAGCGACTCGACCAGGTCGAGGAGCCCGAGGTTGGCCGGGATCGTCTCGCCGTCACCGAGGAACCCGAGCACGCCGAGCCGGAACGTGACCGACACCACGATCACGCGCTGCTCGGTCACCAGGTCGCGGGCGTCGTAGATCGGCAGGTCGCCGCCGCCGATGACGTACGAGCCACCGTGGATCCAGACCATCACGGGCAGCTGTTCGCCCGGCCGCACGTCGGCGGGCAGCGTGATCGAGAGCCGCTGGCAGTGCTCGTCGACCTCGATGCCCTGGATCGGGTTGAGCAGCAGGTCGACGAACTCCTCGTGCGGCTGCGGTGCGACCGGCGACGGGGTGGACGCGTGCAGCTCGCCCGCGAACGGTGGCATCGGCTGCGGCGGGGCGAACCGTTCGGCCTGCGCGTACGGGATCCCGAGCACCCGCACCACGTCGCCGTCGACCGTCCCGACGATGCGGCCGGCGGGGGTGTCGAACGAGGCGGGCGTGGCGTCGAGCATGGGGTTCACGGTATCGGTGCGGCGACGACACGAGCGGACGTGACGAAAGGCCGCCCCGATGCGATCGGGACGGCCTCACTCCGGCTCGGGAGCCGGGTGCACGTGGTGCTCGGCGTCAGTTCGAACGACCGTTGACGTCGCGTCGGTCGTCGTCGTTCCAGTCGGGCTTGCGCACGCCGGACTTCGCGATGCCGCGGCTGACGACGTAGGCGGCCGTCACGATCGCGACGTACAGCCAGGCCTGGTCGGCACCGAAGCCGGTGTGGCCCTCGTCCGCGTTGTCCACGACGGCCGACGCGACGAGGATCGCGATGGACACGACCAGCCAGGCGTAGAACTCGGTGGTCTTGAGTGCGGACTTGGTCTCGTTCCAGGTGGCACGGACGACCGAGTCGTGTCGTGCGGGATTTCCTGCCGTGTTCGACATGGTCACTCCTTCTGATCTCCGCCACCGGACATCGATGGCGTCATGACCGCAACAGTTGTCTCGCCTGGCTGATTACTTCCCCAGTTTGGGTTCCCAGGGAGGTCGGGGAACATGGGGTTTGTCCACCAAACGACAGGACGCAGGGGCGACCATGAGCGAAGACGACCAGCATCGCGGATCCGATCTGTTCGACCGGCAGCCGCGCACCGCCGAGGGTGCCGCCGCGATCGCGAGTCTGCAGGCCCTGAGCGACAGCGTCCACGAGGCCGACGAGCAGGCGCTCCGCACCCTGGGGATGCTCCCCATCGATGCCCTCGCCCTGCGACACCTGGTGCTCGCGCGCCGCGATGGACGGACGGTCAACCCCACACAGCTCGCCCGGGCGTTGCGGCTCTCCACCGCGGGGATCACGAAGCTCATCGACCGCCTGGTGCGTGACGGCCGGGCCGAGCGGCGGCCGAACGCCGCGGACCGGCGCGGCATCCTCGTCACGGCGGCCGGGTCCGCCGAGCAGGACCTCGCGCGTGCCTACGGGCACATCCACGCTCCGCTCATCGAGACCATCGACGCGCTGAGCGTCGACGAGGCGACGGCGGTCCGACGGTTCGCTTCCCGCCTGGCCGAGGCGCTCCGGCAGGAGCTGCCCTCCCCCGGCGCCCCCTGACGCCGGCCCGGCGCGGTGGGTCGGTGGCTGCGACGGACTGGAGGCCCGTGGCGGCGTCGCCACGGGCCTCCAGTCCGTCCTCTTGTCGCGTTGCGCGACGTGTGGTCGCGTTGCGCGACGGGCGCTACCGCACCCGCTTGATGGGGATGACGACGAGTGCGCCGATGATGGCGATCGCGCCGGCGGCCCAGCACATGAGCGTGTAGTTGTCGGCGGCGTCCCCGGACCCGATCTTCAGGAAGAACAGGGCGACGGCCGGCGCGAGCGACTGCGGCAGGGCGTTGGCGATGTTGATGACGCCGAGGTCCTTACCGGGACGGTCCGCGTTGGGCAGCACGTCGACGACGAGTGCGGTGTCGATCGCGGAGTAGATGCCGTAGGCGAAGCCCATGATGACCTCGGCGACGTAGAAGCCGTTCACCGTGTCGGCGTGCGCCAGCACGATGAGTCCGACCGCGAACATCGCCGTGGAGCCACCGACGAACACCTTGCGGCGACCGAGCTTGTCCGAGGCCCAGCCGGACAGCGCCGCACTGACCAGCAGCGCGATCGTGTAGAGCAGCACACCGAAGGCGACGGCGGCCGTCGCCTCCTTCGCGCTCTCGATGCCGAGGTGCTGCTCCATGTAGAGCAGGCGGTACGTCGTGAACATGAAGGTCGCGAAGATGATGAGGAAGCGCGACCACCACGCGAACGCGAAGTCCGGGTTCTTGACCGGGTTCGTCCAGAACGACGCGATGAGGTTCAGGAACGTGAACTTCTTGAGCTTGTACGTGGGCAGGTCGTCCCGCGCGACGACGGCGTACACGGCGACCAGGATGATCGCCAGGATGCCGGGCGCGATGAACAGCACGGGCAGGTTCGCGACGAAGAAGACCGACAGGTAGGTGCCGGCGAGCACGGCGATGTTCTGCGCGAGCGCGATGATGCTCGAGGACCGGCCGCGCTGCAGCTGCGGCACGTTGTCGGCGAAGCTCGCGAGCAGGGTGGCGAGCGTGGCGTTCGCGGCGAGCTGGGCGAGCAGCCAGGCCAGCGTCAGGTTGAGGACGTCGGGCGAGTAGGCGATCCACGCGAGGGCGATCGCGAAGACCACCACACCGCTGACCAGCCAGGGGCGACGACGGCCCCAGCGCGTGCGGGTGCGGTCGGACAGGGCACCCGCGAGGGGGTTCATGATGAGCGCACCGAACGCGCCGATCGGCAGCACCGAGCCGATGACGTTCGCAGCGTCGTCGCCGACCAGGGCCTGCGCCTTGAGCTGCATGCTCACGTAGACGGGCGCCATGAGCGCGACGAAGAGGCCGAACTGCCCGAGGAACAGGGCGATCTGGTAGCCGATGCCCACCTTGACCGTGCTGACGGGCTGGGTGATGCCCTCTTCCGGGTTGAGCAGTGCCGGGCTGCCGGGTTCGGGTGTGCTCATGACGCCTCCTTGAGTCGATGAAAACCTTGCCTGACAAGGTTTTTCCGACGCGAGCATACATCGACACGTGTTGTCTGCAACACCGGCCGCGTCCCGGGCCGTGACGCGCGGGCCATCCGGGCCGCGTCACACGGGGCAGCAAAAACTACACACCGGGTGGTTTTTGGGGTAGCGTCGTCATCGATCTCGCCGCGGAGCATCGCTCCTCGACGGGCCGCGACACCCAGACAGGATCGAAGGAGCCTCTGCAATGCCCACCACTTCTGTGCAGCTGTACTCGCTGCGCGACGCCATCGCCGAAGACCTCGACAAGGCCATCGCCCGTGTCGCCGAGATCGGGTACGAGAACGTCGAGCCCTACGCGTTCGTCGAGCGCGCCACCGACCTCGAGCGTGCGTTCGCGGCCACCGGCCTCAAGGCTCCGTCCGGCCACGTCGCCGTGATCGACGCCGAGGACACCGCGCCGATCTGGGACGCCGCCGAGCGCCTCGGCATCCGCACCGTCATCGACCCGTTCATCCCGACCGACCGCTGGCAGACCGCCGACGACGTCGCGAAGATCGCCGAGCGCGTCAACGAGCTGACCGCCGAGGCGGCCGGCCGTGGCCTGCAGTTCGGCTACCACAACCACCAGTGGGAGTTCACGAACAAGGTCGACGGCCGCACCGTCTACGACCTCTTCGTGTCGCAGCTGTCGCCGGAGACCGTCCTCGAGGTCGACACCTTCTGGGCGACCGTCGGGGGCGCCGACGCCCCCGCCGTGCTCAAGGGCCTGGGCGACCGTGTCGTCGCGATCCACGTCAAGGACGGCAAGGTCGACGGTGACATCCGCACCGCGCTGCCCTCGTCCGAGAGCGCCCTCATCGTGCCCGAGGCGCTGCAGCGCGCCTTCGAGAACCAGACGCCGGCCGGTCAGGGCGACGTCGACGTGGCCGCGATCCTCGCCGCCGCACCGCAGGCGATCCGCGTGGTCGAGTTCGACGCGTACAAGGGCGACGTCTTCGAGGGCATCACCGAGTCCCTCACCTGGCTCAAGGACAACGACAAGTGAGCCGTGTCGGGATCGGCATCATCGGTGCCGGCAACATCTCCACCCAGTACCTCGAGAACCTGACCAAGTTCGCCGACGTCGAGGTCCGCTTCGTCGCCGACGTGCTGCTCGAGCGTGCCGCTGCGCAGGCGGCTGCGTACGGCGTCGCCTCGTCGGGATCGGTCGAGGAACTCCTCGCCCGCGACGACATCTCGATCGTGATCAACCTGACGATCCCGGCCGCACACGCCGAGGTCGACCAGCAGATCATCGACGCCGGCAAGCACGTCTGGAGCGAGAAGCCGATCGCGACCGACCACGCGTCGGCCGCCGCGGTGCTCGAGTCGGCGAAGGCCAAGGGCCTGCGCGTCGCGACCGCTCCGGACACCGTGCTCGGCGCGGGCATCCAGACGGCGCTCCGGGCCATCGCCCGCGGTGACATCGGCGAGCCGCTCTCCGCGACGACGCTGTTCCACGTGCCCGGACCCGAGGCGTGGCACCCGAACCCGGACTTCCTGTTCGCCACCGGTGCCGGCCCCCTGTTCGACATGGGCCCGTACTACGTGACGACCCTGGTGCACGCGTTCGGCACCGCCTCGCGCGTGCAGGCCGTCTCGTCGAAGTCGCTCGACCGTCGCACGATCGCGTCCGGCCCCCGCGCCGGCGAGACGTTCCCGGTCGAGGTCCCGACGCACCACGCGGCCCTGATCGAGTTCGCCGGCGGGCAGTCCGCCCAGTCGACGTTCTCGTTCCAGCACGCCCTGCCGCGCATGGGCTTCGTCGAGATCAACGGCACGCTCGGCACGATCTCGCTGCCGGACCCGAACACGTTCGAGGGCTCGTCGCAGCTCTGGCGCTACGGGCAGGACGAGCCCGAGACGCTCGAGGCGGTCGGCTCCACCTGGGGTCGTGGCACCGGTGTCGTCGAGCTCGCCCGCGCCATCGCCGAGGACCGCCCCGAGCGTGCCTCCGGCGCCGTCGCGCTGCACGTGCTCGACGTGCTGCTCGGCATCCGTGACGCGGCCGAGTCGGGTTCCGCCGTCGACATCACGTCGGCCGTGGACGCGATCCCGCCGCTCCCCGAGGACTTCGACCCCGCGGCAGCCGTGCTGACCGCCGGCGCGAACGCCTAGGAGCGCCCAGGAGCGCCACACGCACCACTTCGTGAGCAGCAATGGTCGGGTCCCGAACGGGGACCCGACCATTGCTGCTCACCAGGGTGTGTGATCGCTCGACCCTGCGCTCCGTGGACCGGACCGCGCGGTTCGGCCAACGGATCCGCGCTCGTCGGCCATCTGGAACGGCCCGAAGTCGGTGGCTTCTTCACTCGGGTGATGAGAACCATGGGTGTGGAGGAGGAGCTGCTCCTCATCGACCGGTCGACGGGCGTGCCCGTGCCGGTCGCCGACGGTGTGCTGGCCGGTGCGAGGGCGACGCGGGTGCCGGACCCCGGCGGCGTCGTGGGCGAGATGCAGCGCGAGATGATCGAGGTCACCACCCGCCCGCACACCTCGCTCGCCGCGCTCGGCGCGCAGGTGCTCGACAACCGGGCACTCGTCGAACAGGTCGCGAACGGCTTCGGTGCGCACGCCGCCCCGCTCGCGACGTCGCCGACTCCGGTGACCCCGCACGTGAGCGACGGCGCCCGGTACCACCGGATGATGCAGCGCTACGGGTCCATCCCCCGGCAGGGCCTGACCTGCGGCCTGCACGTCCACGTCGCGATCGACTCCCCCGCCGAGGGTGTCGCGGTGCTCGACCGGATCCGCACGTGGACACCGGTGCTCATCGCCCTGAGTGCCAACTCCCCCTTCCATGCCGGAGTGGACACCGGTCATGCGAGTTTCCGGTCGATCGCCTGGAGCCAGTGGCCGTCGGCCGGGCCGATGGAGCGGTTCGGCTCCGAGGAGCGCTACCGCGCCGTCACCGAGGGCATGCTCCGCACCGGCGCCCTGCTCGACGAGGGGATGCTCTACCTCGACGCGCGCCTGTCCCACGCACACCCGACCGTCGAGGTCCGCGTCGCCGACGTCCCCCTCGACCCCGCGGTGACCGTGACGATCGCCGGACTCGTCCGGGCGATGGTCGACACCGCTGCCGAGGAGTGGCGTTCAGGGTCGCTCGAGCGCGACACCCCCGCCTGCACCGTCCGGCTCGCGAACTGGCGCGCTGCGCTCGAGGGCCTGGACGGTGAACTGGTCGACCCGTTGACGGGCCGCGCCGCACCCGCACGCGAGGTCGTCACGCTCCTGCTCGCCCACGTGCTGCCGGCGCTCGTCGCGAACGGCGACGACCAGCTCGTCGAACGCGGCCTGGCCGACCTGTTCGCGCGCGGCACCGGCGCGTCCAGGCAACGTGCGGCCTACGCGACGACCGGTGACCTCGGGCAGGTCGCACTCGCTGCCGCGATGACGAGCGTGCACGCACGGACCGGCCGCGTCGCAGCCGGCCTGTGGCCCGGTGCGGACACCGGTTCGGTCATCGGGGGTCACCCGGCGAGCTCGGGCCTCAGCGGTGCGGTCGGCTGATGGGTTCCAGGTGGCAACCGTTCCCCCGGATCGCTCGTCGACACCGGGGCGTCATCGCACTCGTGAACTCGATCTCGAACGCCTCGGCCCAGCCGGTGCTCGACGATTCGACGTCGAGCAGGAACTCGACCGGGGTCCACTCCGGGTCGTCGCAGCCGGCCGGTCGGACGGGCAGGACGCGGGTGGAGAAGCCCGCGATCCACGCCCGGTGCAGCACACCCGGCAGGCTCCGCGCCAGGACCTCGCGGGGCAACACGACCCGTATCCACATCTCGCTGCCTTCCACCCGTTCCTTCAGACACTTTGCGCACCCGATGGACAGAATCAACGCGACCGCACCTCACGGTCAGAGCAGCCTCGCGCTTTCCGAACGATCCGATGGGAGCACCCCGTGACCGACCTCGAGAACCCGCCCGTCCTCGGCGAACACCCGGCGGACGTCGGCCCAGGACGCCCGGTGAAGCTCGGCGCGCGATTCGTGCACTGGCACACCACCACCGACCACAAGACGATCGGCAACCTGTACCTGGTGACGTCGTTCGGGTACTTCTGCCTGGCCGGGGTCATGGCCGTGGTGATGCGGACGGAGCTCTTCACACCGGCGCTCGACGTGCTCGAGACCCGCGAGGAGTACAACCAGCTGCTCACGATGCACGGCACCGTCATGCTGCTGCTGTTCGCGACGCCGTTGTTCTCCGGGTTCGCCAACGCGATCATGCCGCTGCAGATCGGCGCACCGGACGTCGCGTTCCCCCGGCTCAACGCGTTCTCGTACTGGCTCTACGCGATGGGCAGCCTGGTGACGATGGGCGGGTTCCTGACACCGGGCGGAGCGGCCGCGTTCGGGTGGACGGCCTACGCACCGCTGTCGGACACCACCTTCGAACCGGGCATCGGCGGGCACCTCTGGGTCGCCGGCCTGAGCATGACCGGATTCAGCACGATCCTCGGCGCCGTGAACTTCATCACGACCGTCATCACCATGCGCGCCCCTGGGATGACGATGTTCCGGATGCCGATCTTCACGTGGAACGTGCTGATCACGTCGATCCTCGTGCTGATGGCGTTCCCGGTGCTGGCGGTGGCGCTGTTCGGCCTGCTGCTCGACCGGGTCTTCGACGCGCAGATCTTCAACCCGGCCAACGGCGGACCCCTGCTGTGGCAGCACCTGTTCTGGTTCTTCGGCCACCCCGAGGTCTACGTGATCGCCCTGCCGTTCTTCGGCATCGTGTCCGAGGTGTTCCCGGCCTTCAGCCGGAAGCCGATCTTCGGCTACAAGACGCTCGTGTACGCGACGATCTCGATCGCGGCGCTGTCCGTGTCGGTGTGGGCGCACCACATGTTCGCGACGGGTGGGGTCCTGCTGCCGTGGTTCTCACTCATGACGATGCTGATCGCCGTGCCGACCGGCGTGAAGATCTTCAACTGGGTCGGCACGATGTGGCGGGGGTCGGTGACCTTCGAGACGCCGATCCTGTGGGCGATCGGGTTCCTCGTGACCTTCACGTTCGGCGGACTGACGGGCGTGATCCTGGCGTCGCCGCCGCTCGACTTCCACGTCCACGACACCTACTTCGTCGTGGCGCACTTCCACTACGTGGTCTTCGGGACCGTCGTCTTCGCGATGTTCTCGGGGTTCTTCTTCTGGTGGCCGAAGTTCACGGGCAAGATGCTCGACGAGCGACTCGGCAAGGTGCAGTTCTGGATGCTGTTCATCGGGTTCCACATGACGTTCCTGATCCAGCACTGGCTCGGCGTCATCGCGATGCCCCGCCGGTACGCGAGCTACCTGCCCGAGGACGACATCACCTGGCTGCACCAGGTCTCGACGGTGGGTGCGGTCCTGACGGCGGCGTCGATGATCCCGTTCTTCCTGAACATCGTGCAGACGATGCGGAAGGGCCGCAAGGTGCTCGTCAACGACCCGTGGGGCTACGGCCGGTCGCTCGAGTGGGCGACCAGCTGCCCGCCGCCCCGGCACAACTTCACGTCGGTACCGCGGATCCGGTCGGAGTCGCCGGCGTTCGACCTGAACCACCCCGAGGCCGGTGTCCCGGTCGGGGTGGGCCCGGCGATGGACGCCCCGGACGCGGCCACCCACGACCAGGCGACGGGCAAGACCCGGCACCCGAAGGAGACCGACCAGAAGTTCTGACGGCACCACTTCGTGAGCAGCAATGGTCGGGTCCCGAACGGGGACCCGACCATTTCTGCTCACCAAGCGAAACCGCGCGAGCGCGCCGCCCGCGCGACCCTTCAGACCAGCGCGGTGAAGGACGCGTCGCGCACGAGCAGCGTCGCCGCGTCGCCCACCACGGCCTGGTCGGGATCGCTCGACAGCCCGAGGGACCAGCTGCCCCCACCCGGACGCTCCGGCAGCGTGAACTCCACCGTGGTGTCCGACGCGTTCAGCAGCACGGCCACGGTGTCGTCGCCCTGGTGCAACACGAGCGTCACGGCCCGGTTGCCGCCGTCCGCCCAGTCGCCGTCCTCGAACCCGGCGGCGTCGGCACGGAGCACGGTCACCGTCGACTCCGAGTCACCCGGCGCGGTGCGGAACCACTCCGGACGCAGGGCCTGGTGCTGCCGACGGAACGCGATGGCCGCCGTGGTGAAGGCGAGCAGGTCCTGGTCGGCGGCGGCCCAGTCGAACCACGAGATCTCGTCGTCCTGGCAGTAAGCGTTGTTGTTGCCGCCCTGTGACCGGGCGAGCTCGTCGCCACCCAGGATCATCGGCACGCCGGCGGAGAGCAGCAGGGTGCCGAGGAAGTTGCGGCGCTGCCGGTCGCGGTAGTCGTTCACCGCGCCGTCATCGGTCGGGCCCTCGATGCCGCCGTTGAACGAGGCGTTGTCGCTCTCGCCGTCGTTGTTGTCCTCGCCGTTCGCCTCGTTGTGCTTGTCGGCGTACATCGTCAGGTCGGCCAGGGTGAAACCGTCGTGGGCGGTCACGAAGTCGATCGAGCACAGCGGGGAGCGCCGTGAGCCCTCGTAGACGTCGGGGCTGCCCAGGACCCGCTGGACGGCGTCGCCGAGCGCACCCTCGTCGCCGCGCCAGAATGCGCGCAGGTCGTCGCGGTACTTGCCGTTCCACTCGGACCAGTCGGCCGGGAACCCGCCGACCTGGTAGCCGGCGGTGTCCCACGGCTCGGCGATCATCTTGACCTCACGCAGCACGGGGTCCTGGTGGATGATGTCGAGGAACGCGGAGTGCTTCTCGGCCTCGCCGTCCTGGCGGGTGAGCGTCGTGGCCAGGTCGAACCGGAAGCCGTCGACGTGCATCTCCTCGACCCAGTAGCGGAGCGAGTCCATGATGAGTCCGAGGGCCGCCGGGTGCCCGACGTTCAGGCTGTTGCCGGTGCCGGTGGTGTCGAAGTAGTTCGCCTCGTCACCCTCGACCAGCCGGTAGTACGACTGGTTGTCGATCCCCTTGAACGACAGCGTCGGGCCCATGTGGTTGCCCTCGGCGGTGTGGTTGTAGACGACGTCCATGATGACCTCGAGCCCCGCGGCGTGCAGGGCCTTCACCATCGCCTTGAACTCGGCGACCTGCTGCCCGGCGGTGCCGGAGGACGAGTACTCGTCGTGCGGCGCGAAGAAGCCGATGCTGTTGTAGCCCCAGTAGTTGCGGAGGCCCTTGTCGAGGAGCGTCGAGTCCTGCACGAACTGGTGCGTCGGCAGCAGCTCGACCGCGGTGACCCCGAGGTCGGTCAGGTGCTTGATCGCTGCCGGGTGGGCCATGCCGGCGTAGGTGCCGCGGATCTCCTCGGGGACGTCCGGGTGCTGCTTCGTGAAGCCCTTGACGTGCACCTCGTACACGACGGTGTCGGCGAGCGGGGTCCGCAGCAGGGTGTCACCGTCCCAGTCGAAGGACCGGTCGGCGACGACGGACTTGGGCATCGCGCTGGCCGAGTCCGTCTCGTCGATCTGCTCGGGCTCGTTCATGTCGTGACCGAAGAGCGCCTGGCCCCACTCGTACTCGCCGTCGACGGCGGTGGCGTAGGGGTCGAGCAGGAGCTTCGCGCCGTTGTGCCGCAGGCCGTTCGCCGGGTCCCACGCACCGTGCACGCGGAAGCCGTAGCGGGTGCCGACGGTCACGCCGGGGACGACGTCGTGGAAGGTGTAGCCGGTGCGGTTGCGGAGCTCGGTGCGGTGCTCGGTGCCGTCGTCGTCGAAGGTGCAGAACTCGACCCGCTCGGCGGTGCTCGAGAACAGGGCGACGTTGGCGCCCCCGTCGACGAGCGTGACGCCGAGCGGGGTGCGCGTGGAAGTGGTCATGCTGCCCTTCTACCGGCCGGTCGCTGTGCCACCGGCGGTCTGGGCGTACCCCTGGCCGCTCAGCGCACCGGCGGGACGAGCTGCTCGAGCAGCCGCAGCACCCGCTCGCCGTCGACGGCGTCGGGGTCGAGCAGCCACTGGACCTGCAGTCCGTCGGATGCCGCGATGCTCAGGCTCGCCAGGTCGACCGGGTCCAGGTCGGCGCGGATCCGGCCACTCGCCTGGTCCGCCTCGATCAGTTCGGCGAGTTCGGCACGCAGGCGGGCGAAGCGTTCGCGCATGAAGTCGCGTGTGGCCGGGTGGCCCTCCTGCACGGCGTCGGCCGCGAGGGTCGTGTACAGCTGCACCAGCCCCGGCACGGCCCGGTTGCGCGATGCGCTCTCGCGCATGTCGCCGATCGCCGACTTCATCCGGTCGGGCGCGCCCTGCTCGCGGACCTCGTGCTCCCGGTAGACGGCGAGCAGCAGTTCGTCACGGCTCGGGAAGTAGTGGCGCAGTGCCGCGTGCGTGATCCCGAGGGCCTCGGCCACCGAGCGGAGCGACGATGCGTCGACCCCCTGCTCCGCGACCATGCGGATCATCTCGTCGAGGATCTGCGTGCGCCGCTCGGCGCCCTTGCGGTACCCGCCGCGGCGCGGCTGGGCCGCGTCGGCGTCGTCCGCGGGGAGGGTCATGCACCCAACTTACCGCTGGAAGGTTTTCTCGCCACCGTCCGGACTGGAGGCCCGTGGCGGGCGCACCACGGGCCTCCAGTCCGTATCGGGGTCGCGTCGCACCCGCCGGGTCGCGTCAGCCGGGCGCGCTCGCGTCAGTCCTGGTCGTCGACCGTGTACTCGTCGACCGGCGCGGGCGTGCCCGCGGCGAGCGCGTCGACGATCTTCGTGAGCGAGTCGGCGAGGACGGCGTTGTCCGCGTCCGGCAGTTGCTCGAGCACCTCGACGACGGCCGCGTGGAAGCGCGCGTACGAGGCGTCGATCTTCTCGGCGGCCTGGTCGGTCGGGGCGAGCACCTGCGCACGACGGTCGGTGGGGTGCGCCGTGCGCGACAGCAGCCCCTTCTGCACGAGCCCGTCGACGATCTTGGTGACCGAGGCGTTCGAGACGGCGAGCATCACGGCGAGGTCCTTCGGGCCCATCGCGCGGCCGTCCCGGTGTGCCTGGAGCATGTACCGGACGGCGAGGAACTCGTTCTTCGACAGGCCGCTCTCGATGCGGGCGGACTCGATCTGCTGATCCTCGGCGTGCTGCAGGCGGAGCAGCGCGTCGACGGCGGTCTTCGCGACCCCGGACTCGGGTTCGCGGGCGTAGAGGTGGACGTGCTCTCGACGGACGACGGTCAACGGCATGGGGTCATGCGCTCCTTGCTAAACGGCAGGCGTGCTGAAGAAGTCCGCGTAGGACGGTTCGGAACGACCGGCGAGCAGCGAGGGGTCCTGGATGCGACGCTCGACGTACGCGTCGATGATCGCCGGGTCGGTGAGACCGACGCGGGTGTGGCTGCCACCGATCCGTGCCGTCCGAGGCATCCCGGAGTACGTGCTGTGCATGTCGTGTCCCGCCCTTCTTGCTTGCTGTGTGTCCCCTGCGGACGCCTGAACTCTTTCACGAAGTGAACGATCAGTTCAACGAACCATTCGCACTGTGTACGTTTTGCGCGCCGAAGGGTTCGGCGGCACGCGGCACGCGCCTCAGACCATCGCCGCGGACATCACCGCGACCGCGACCCCCATCGCCAGGGTCTCGACCAGCGGCAGCGGACGCGAACGTCGCCGGACGCCGTCACGGAGCATGTGGACGGTGAGCACCAGGTACCCGAGGGTCAACCCGCCGAGCACCATCTGCCACGTCACCGCGACCACCCCGAGGTGCTGGTGCATCCCCGCGGCGCCGGCGTCGTGCGCCATGCCGACACCCATCGCGCCCATCACGAGCAGGCCCAGGGCAGCGTGCAGTCGCCCGTACCGGCCGTGTGCGGAGGCCGCGCCCGGCGGCTGAGCCGGCCCGCGCCTCCAGGCGGACGTGGACTGCAACCGGTGCACCCCGGCGACCACCACGGCGAGGAACGCCAGCACCAGGAACCACAGGACACCCGGCAGGACCCGGGGTCCGAATGCCCCGTCGACCATCGCCGCCACCATCGCGACCGCGGCGACCACGTCGACCGCACGGCCGGGGCGCCACGCCCCGACCGTGCAGCAGGCCCCGGCCGACGCCGGCACGATGGCCGCGAGCCCGAGCAGGTCGGTCACGTCAGTGCCCGTCCCCGTGGTCGTGCCCGTGCCCGTGGTCGTGCTGGTGCTCGGCTGCGTCGTGTGCGGCCTCGACGGCGCCGGAGACGTGGTGCGAGCAGTGCGACCCGGCCGACGCCCCGATCGACGCCGGCACGTTCAGGGCCGGGTTCCGCGGGAAGAACCCGTACGGCTTGAGCGTGAACTTGGCGTAATCGACCGGCATGACGGGCCAGTCCTCGGGCCGGGGGAAGTGCGTGGGACCGAAGGTGTGCCACAGCACGATGTCCTCGCCGTCGAGCGGACGGTCACCCTGCACGTACCGGGCGACACCGTCCCCGCCGGGGTTCTGGTGCACGAAGTCACCGGCGGCGAAGCGCTCGGCCGGGTCGTACTGCGTCACGTAGAGGTGCTTCCGCGCGAACTCGGCGCGTGCGGCCACCGACGACGAGTCGTCCGCGAGCAGCACCGGGGCGTCCTGCGGGTACAGCACGTACCCGGTGGGGCGGTCGAGGTGGTTGCGCTCCTCGGTGTTCGAGATGAACCACGTCCGGGCCTTCGACGCGTCGGCGAGACGGCCGGAGGACGACTCGGACGACAGCCGGGTGACCGACTTCGTGAACGCGTTGCCGTGCTCGTTGCCCGGGCCGACGGGGACCCGGACGGCATCGACCTCGTCCACCGCGTTCGACAGCCCGTCGACCATCATGTCCAGCCGCGCCGAGAACAGGTGCTGGTGGTACGGGGCGCCGAGTCCGGGCGCGACCTCGGAGGCGTACGGGTAGTCCGCACCGGACTCAGTCCGACCCGGGTACGACGAGGTGAAGAGGACACCGGTGAGCTTCGCCTCGCACTCGATCGTGCCGTCGAGGTACAGGTACCAGTAGAACCCGTAGTCGTAGTTGCCGACGGTGGTGAAGAACGAGATCACCAGCCGACGGGAGCGCCGGACCTCCTGCGACCCGGTGTAGATGTCCCCGTGCTTCCACAGCGTGCCGAAGTCCTCCTCGTGCATGCAGATGCCGTTCCGGATGGTCTGCGGGTTGCCGAGCTCGTCGGCCAGGACGGCGTCGAAGTACTTGATCTCGCCGACGCAGTCGCAGCCGAGCTCGAGCGAGTTGGTGAAGCGTCCGAACAGGTACTCGCCGGTGTCGAAGTAGTTCTGCCAGAACCGCACCGGCGACGGGTCGCCGTAGGGCACGAGCATCTCGTCGATCGAGGCCCGGTAGACGATCGGCCGCAGCCGCGCACCGTCCTGCCACGACAGCTGCCGGAGCACGAGCCCCTCGCGGGCGTCGAACCCGACCTGGAACCGCCAGTTCGCCCACTCGACGAACTCGCCGTCGACCGAGAACGACGGCCCCTCGGGCTGCGTGATGACGATCGGCTTGAGGTCGAGCGGTTCGCCCTGCACCGCCGGATCGTCGAAGTTGCCGGACGTGGCGGGCACGGGCATCTCCGCGACGTCCACGATGCGGGTCACCGCGCGGTTGGCGGCGTCGACGTACACGGACAGGCCGTCCACGGGGTGCGCCCAGACGTGGTCGGCGGGGTGGTCCTGGCGGAAGGCGAGCACGCGGAGGATCCGGCGCCCCTCCTCCTCGGGGTAGTCGTAGTACCCGGCCGACAGCGGGACGCACTTCACCTCGTCCGGCGTCAGGCCGCGCTTCGCCAGGGCGGCGACCCAGCGCTCGTCCGCGTTCGCGATCTCGCCGACGGCGTCGAACTCCTCGATGAGGACGGGCAGCTGTCCACGGGACCCGTCGAGCACGTCGGTGGACAGGACGATCCGGTCGGTGATCGAGACGACGCCGTCCGTGGAACGTCCGGTCGCCATGTCGAGGAGCATCACGCGGGCACGGCGGTCCGGCAGGGGACCGTCGCCGGCCTGCCAGGCCAGGACCTGCTGCTTGTGCGGCTCCTCGAGGCCGACGTAGACGAAGCGCGTGGTGTCGGTCCAGTCCGGCTGCGCCGTGACGACGTCGCGGACCGCGGTGAACTCGTCGGGGCTCAGGTTCGCGAGCGGGTGGGTGGTGGCGGTGACGGGATCGGTGAGGGTCATGCTGGTGGTTCCTTCGGTTCGGTCTGGAGGCGCGGGTCGGGTGGGTCGGTCAGCCGTCGCTGGCGAGACGGTCGAGCATCTGGTCGTAGCGGCGGCGGTCGCGCCGGCGCAGCACCACGGCCTGCAGCACGCCGACGGCGGGCACGACCACGACGAGGCCGGTGAGCACGGTGCTGACGACACCGAAGACGCTCGCTCCGGAACCGTCGACGTCACCGACGAGCGTCGGGAAGTTCGCCCAGATCAGGACGGCCGAGGCGACGAGCCCGACGAACCCAAGGACCGGGGCGATGACGGTGTTCCAGATGCGGCGGTCGGCGCGGTTCCGGCGGAAGTACACGATGACGGCGAGGCTCGTCGCGGCCATCAGGATCGCCACGCCCAGGGTGGCGACGCCGGCGAACCAGCTGAAGACCTGCAGGACCGGGTCGAGGCCGAGGACGGCGAACAGGACCATGAGTACGGCGGCGGTGACGGTCTGCACGACGCTCGAGGTGTGCGGTGACTCGTGCTTGCGGTGCACCGTGCCGAGACGACCGGGCAGGAGCGAGGCGTTCGCCATCGAGTGCTGGTACCGGGTGATGACGTTGTGGAAGGACAGGACGCAGGCGAACATGCTCGTGAGCAGCAGCACGTTCATGACGGCCTCGCCCGCGGTGCCGATGTACCGCGCCGCCGTGGTGAGGATGAGCGCGCCCGGGTCCTTCGCGGCCTCGGCGAGCACACCGTCCGGACCCCAGGCCATCACGAGTCCCCACGACGCCAGCGTGTAGAACACCCCGATGCCGATGACGGCGGTGTAGGTGGCCCGTGGGATCGTGCGCTCCGGGTCCTTCGCCTCGTCGCGGAAGATCGCGGTGGCCTCGAACCCGATGAACGCCGCGATGGCGAACATGAGGCCGACGCCGGGCGAGCCGGACATGACGTGGGTCGGTTCGAACGGCGCGAGCGAGAGCCCGTCGGCACCGCCCCGGAACACGATCGCGGCGACCAGGACGAGCACGATCCCGACCTCGCCGACGAGCAGGACGCCGAGGACCTTGCTCGACAGGTCGATGTGCCGGTAACCGAGCACCCCGACGAGCGCCACGACGACCAGGGACCACACGTACCAGGGGATGTCCGGCCCACCGAGGCCCGTGACGGTCACCCCGAGCAGGTACCCGATGTAGCCGTGCACGCTGACCTGGATCGTCGTGTAGGTCAGCAGCGCCAGGGTGGCCGCCCCCGCACCGGCCGGACGACCGAGCCCGTGGCCCACGAACGTGAAGAAGGCGCCGGGTCGTGGCAGGTGCCGGGTCATCGCCGCCAGCCCCACCGAGAACAGCAGCAGGATCACGGCGGACGCGGCGTAGAGCGACGGGAACCCGACGCCGTTGCCGAGCAGCATGCCCAGCGGGGCGGCACCGCCGACGACGGTGAGCGGGGCGGCGGCCGCGACGACCATGAACACGATCGCGGTGACGCCGAGCGAGCCGCGCATCGTCCGCTGGGGTGCGGGTACGGCTCCGAGTGACGCGGGGTCCTTCGTGATGCTGGACATCGTGGCCTTCCGGTTCGGGTGACGGGGTCGGGGTGGGACCACGGTCCCGCGCTGCCGTTGCGCCCCCGTTCCACGGGTGTGAAACCCGCACGCACCCGAATGGGACGGCCCGGACGAGGCGTCTCATTTGCCCGAGACCACCGCGAAACACGACCGAGACACCGGGGCAACGCAGCCCCCGTACCGTTGCCGCATGACCGCGCTCGACCGTGCCATCGCCGACCCGCCCCGGGTGCCGGGCATCGGCACGCGCTCCCCCGTCGACGGGCTGTCCCGGCGGAGCATCGGCCCGGTCGACGTGCTGGCGCAGTCGGTGTCCGCGGTCGCACCGTCGGCGGCGGCCACCACGATCCCGGTGCTCGTCGCGACCGTCGCCGGGCAGGGCGCGACGTGGTCCCTGCTCGCCGCGATGGCGCTGTCGTTCCTGGTCGGACGCACCGTGAACCAGTTCGTCCGACGCGTGGCGGGCACCGGCTCGCTCTACACCTACGTCTCGCTCGGCCTGGGGCCGGCGGCCGGTGTGGTCGCGGGCGCTGCTCTGCTGCTCGGCTACGGGTTCATCGCGATGTTCTCGCTCACCGGCAGCGGCTACTACCTCGACTACCTGCTGTCCCGGTTCGTCCCGTTGGCCGGCACCGGCTCCCTGGTCACGGTCGTGGTGATCACCGTCATGGGCGCCGCGGTGTTCGCCGTCATCGCCCTCGGGGTCCGGTTGTCGACGCGCCTCACCCTGCTCGTCGAGACCCTGTCCGTCGCCGTCATCGTCGTGCTGATCGTCGCCCTGGTCGCACGGCTGCACCCCGTCGACACGTCCGCCCTCGCGCTCGGTCCGACTGCACCGGCACCCTTCGCGGTGGGCACGGCGCTCGCGGTCACCGCCTTCGTCGGGTTCGAGAGCGCGTCGGTGCTCGGCGTGGAGGCCCGGCGTCCGTTCCAGGCGATCCCCCGCGCGATCTCGTGGACCGTCCTGGTCGCGGGCGTGCTCTACGTCGTGAGCGCTGCCGCCCAGCAGACCGGGTTCGCCGCGATCGGCGCCGACCTCGCCACGAGCGCGTCGCCGGTCAACGAGCTCGCCACGGCCTTCGGCATGCAGTGGGTCGGGTGGGCGCTCGACCTCGGGATCGCCGCCTCGTTCGCCGCGTGCGCGATCGCCTCGACGACGGCGCTCGTCCGGGTGCTGTTCGCGATGGGCCGTGAAGGGGTGCTGCCCGCAGCGCTCGGGCGGGCGTCGCCACGGTTCCGGACACCCTTCGTCGCGGGCGTGCTGGCGTGCTCGGTGCTGACCGCGCTGCCGGTCCTCGGGCTCCTCACCGGCATCCCGACCTGGTCCCTGATGGAGGCCGAACTGGTCGTCGCGGCACTCGGGTACCTGACGGCGTACGCGATGACGTGTTTCGCGGCCCCGGTGTTCCTGCGCCGCATCGATGAGTTGACGACCGGGGTGGCGGCCACCGCGGTGACGACCGGCGTCCTGCTCACCGCCGTGCTGCTCACCTACGCCGGGGTCGAGGCCGCATCGCCCCGGTGGCCGGCCGTCGTCCTCGCCGTCGGGACGGTCACCGCGGTCGTCGTCGCGTTCCTGGTGGCGACCCGTCGGCGACCCTGGCGACGGGGTCGGAGCCGGGCGGTGTACGACGTGCCGGTCGAGGCGGACCTGCTGGGCGCCTCCCGGCCGTCCGCCGGACCCGGCCACGGGACGGGGGTGCGGTGAGCGAACCCGGTCTCCGCGCGCGGCAGCCGAAGGCGATCCAGAACGCCCTCGCGGTGCTCGAGGCGGTCGCGCACGCCGGGCCCGGCGTCACCGCCCAGCAGATCTCGGACGCGCTCGGGATGCCGCGGGCGACCACCTACCGGCTCATCACGCTGCTCGTGGAGGACGAGTACCTGGTACGGCTGCCGGACCTGCGGGGCTTCGCGCTGGGGCACAAGGTCTCGGAGCTCGCCGGCGTCGCCCCGGCCGCGGCCCCGTCGGTCCCACCACTCCCCCGAGCCGTCCGGTCCGTGCTGTCCGACGTGCGCTCGGCGGTCCGCGCCGGGGTGCACCTGGCCCGGTACGACGCCGACGGGATCTGCGACGTCGACGTCGACCCGGACTTCCCGCTCCTCGACGCGACCGCCCTGCGAGCGGCACCCGGGTCGAGCGCGATGGGGCGGCTGCACGCAGCCGGCGGTGCCTCGGCGTCGCAGGTCGGTGCCTTCGTGCGGGGCTTCGGGTGCCTGGCGCTGCCCGTCCGCGGCGAGCGCGGTGAGCTCGTGGCGGGGCTGACGTTGTCGGCGCCCGCGGCCCGGGTGGAGTCCCCTGGCCAGGCCCTGGTGCACCTGCGGGCGGCGGTCGCGCGGCTCGAGCCCCTGCTCGGCTGAGTTCTCGGCGTCCTCCGAGCGATCTTTTGGCACTCACCAGGGTCGAGTGCTAAAACGGTGGCAGTTGAGTCGAGGGGACTCAACGAGAACCACGAAGGAGTTGATTCCGATGACGATGAACTTCGATCCGTTCCGCGAGCTCGACCGACTCGCGGGTTCGCTCCTCGGCACCGCCGCCGGTCCGCGCTCGATGCCGATGGACCTGTACCGCACCGGGGACCACTACGTCCTCGACGTCGACCTGCCCGGCATCGACCCGGGCTCCGTCGACATCGACGTGGACGGTTCCGTCCTGACCATCCGCGCCGAGCGCACCCTCGGCGCACCCGAGGGCTCGCAGTGGCTCACCCGTGAGCGCCAGCCCGGCACGTTCGTCCGGCAGCTGACGCTCGGCGACGGCCTGGACGCCGAGCGCATCACCGCCGGGTACGACAACGGTGTGCTGAGCGTCACGATCCCCGTCAAGGAGTCCGCGAAGCCGCGCAAGATCGCCGTCACCGTCGGTGGCGCGTCGGAGCAGCTCGCGGTCGGTTCCGGCGCCGCCGCCGAGTGAGGAGCTGAGCGATGACGTCCGTCCTGCTGAACGCTGTGGTCGCGGTCCTCGTCGTCACCGCGGCGCTCGCGCTGACGAGCCTGGACCGGCGCACCGCCGTGCTCCTCGGGGCCACCGGCAGCCTGACCGGCACGTTCCTGACCTGGGTCGCCGCGCCCCGGCTCGTCGAGCAGTCGCTCCTGGCGCCCTGGGTCGCGGCGGTCCTCGGCACGGCCCTGCTGATCGCGGGGTGGAGCGCGGTGCGCGCCTACTCCGGCATCTTCGAAGCACCGCGCGACGAAGAACCCGAGACGGGGGCACTGATGACCGTGGGCGGGTCCGCCCCGTCGGTGCGGTGACCACCTGACGGACAGGAGGCCCGGTGCACGTCGTGCGCCGGGCCTCCTGTCATCCGTCGGTCGCGTGGGCGACCGTCGGGACTACTCCTTGTTCAGCTTGTCCTGCACCAGGCCGGCCGTCTTCTCGACGACGTTCGGCAGCTCGGTGGTGCCGTAGAGCCGGACGTCGGGGTGCGTGGGCGGGGGCATCGGGACCGAGGTGGTCGGGCCGTCGTGGTACGAGTACTCGCCCTTGCCGTCGAACGAGGGGCCGCTCGCCCACGGGCCGTTCTTCGCCTCGGCACCGTCGGAGAAGTTGAGGTACTGGTAGTTGACCTCCTGGTTCTCCTTCGACTGCGGGAAGTTGCTCGGCACGGGGAAGCCCTCGACGCCCTTCTCGCGCAGCTCGGCGGCAGCGGTCGCCCACATGTTCTGGTGCATGGTGTCGCGGGCGATGAGGAAGGACAGCAGGTCCCGCACGCCGTGGTCGTCGGTCATGTGGTACAGCCGGGCGGCCTGCACACGACCCTGCATCTCGGCGTTCTCGTTCGCCGTGAAGTCGGCGAGCAGGTTGCCGCTGGCGGTGATGTACGAGCCCTGCCAGGGGTTGCCGTTGCTGTCCACCGGGCGGGCACCCGCACCGGCGACGATCGCGTGCTGGACGTCGGTGCCGCCGACGATCGCGGCGACCGTGGGGTCGTCCTGCAGCGCGTCCTCGGTGATGCCGAGCGGGGACTTCTCGAGCAGCTGCGCGATCATCGTCGCGAGCATCTCGACGTGGCCCATCTCCTCGGCGCCGATGCCGAACACCATGTCGCGGTACTTGCCGGGGATGTGCATGTTCCACGCCTGGAACTGGTACTGCAGCGCGACGGAGATCTCTCCGTACTGGCCGCCGAGCACCTCCTGCAGCTTGCGGGCGTAGATCGCGTCGGGCTTGTCGGGCGTTGCCTTGAACTGGAGTTCCTGCTTGTGGAAGTACAAATCGTGCTCCTTCGTCTCGATCGAGCGATTGCACGGCCGATGGTTCGCCGGGGGCACTGAGCGGCCGTCCAAGGTGGCCGGATCACGCAGAGGGTGTCCCGGATGCGCCGTTCCACGGTTCCGGGTCCACCGTCGGCTTCACCCGGCAGGACGAGGCCCTTCGGTCGGCCGCCCGATGCCCTCGGCCGTCCGGTTGCGCAGGCTGGGAGCATGCAGACCTCGACCAAGCACACGATCGCCACCCTGCTGCTCTGCGCGGCGATCGTGGTCGCCACCGTCATCGCACTGATGGCCATGGCCCCGCCCGCGTGACGCCGGTACGGCATGGGAGGATCGCTCTCGTGACCGAACGGGGCAGGTTCCTCCGGCCGCTCGCCACCCGGTCGATCGTCATCGACGTGGCCTGGGCGGCCCTGGCGGCGTTCGTCTTCCTGCTGCCCATCGACCTCGAGCTCGAGCACGCGAGCCTCGCCGCGGTGCTGTCGGCCTCGGTGGCGATCGCCCTGCGTCGCATCTCCCCGTCCGCCGCGATGGCGATGGTGGTCGTCCTCGGGGTGATCCAGGTCGGTGGCGGCGAGCGCCCGTCGCTGGTGGACCTCGCGATGTTCGTCGTGATCGGTACCGCCGCGGTCGTGGGCACCCGCACCGAGGTCGTCGTCTCCGGCGTGCTCGCGGTCGTCGCCGGAGCGGGGGCCACGGTCTACCTGGCGTCGACCGGCTTCCGGTTCCTCGTGCTCATCAACGGCCCGCGCGACCAGGCGTTCCTGGCGATGGCCGCCCCGGTGACCGCGCTGCTCGGGGTCTGGGCGGGCGGAGTCGCCGTCCGGGCCTTCCGCTCCCGCGACCGCGAGTCGGAGCGCCGTGCCGACGCCGAGGCCGCAGCATCGCGTGCCGAAGCCGTCGCCACCGAGGCCGAGGCCACCGCCACCCGCGCCATCGACGTCGCCGAGTCCGAACGCATCCGGGCGGACATCGCCCGCGACGTGCACGACGTCGTCGGCCACTCGCTCGCGGTCATCATCGCGCAGGCCGACTCGGTGCCGTTCCTCGACGACGAGGCGCGCATCCGAGCGGTCAGCGCCACCATCGCGAGCACCGCCCGGAGCTCCCTGGTCGAGGTCCGACAGGTCCTCGGGCACATCGACGGCTCCGCCGAGGCGACCGGCCCGGGCTCGCTCGAGGAGATCGTGCAGGGCATCCGCGACGCCGGGGTCGACGTCGACCGCACGGTGCGCGGGGTCCCGCTGGCCCTGCGCCCGGACACCGGCACCGCCGCCCGCCGCGTGCTGCAGGAGATGCTCACGAACGCCCTGCGCCACGGCGCCCCCGGCAACCCGGTCGTCGTGCGGGAGACCTGGCGGAACGCCGACCTGGTGCTCGAGGTCGAGAACGTCGCCGGCGACGGCACCACCGCCGGCTCGGGCCGCGGGATCGACGGCATGGACTCGCGCCTCGGCGCCCTCGGTGGGTCGTTCGACGCCGCCGTGCTGGACGACGTGTTCACGGCACGCGCCCGCATCCCGTTCGACGTCCAAGGGGGACCCGTCCGATGACCGAACCGATCAGGATCCTGCTCACCGACGACCAGGCGCTGTTCCGCGCCGGGCTCCGGGTGGTGCTCGACGCCCAGGACGACATGCGCGTGGTCGGCGAGGCTTCCGACGGGGCCGAAGCGCTCGCACTCATCCCCGAGGTGCGCCCCGACGTGGTGCTGCTCGACATGCGGATGGCCGGCATGGACGGCGTGGAGACCGTCCGGCAGCTCTACTCCGGCTCCGTCCCGGGCCCGCTGCCCCGCGTCGTCGTGCTCACCACCTTCGGGCTCGACCCGGCGGCGGCGACCGCGATCCGGCTCGGCGCCAGCGGGTTCCTGCTCAAGGACACCACGCCGCCGTTCCTGTTCGCCGCGGTGCGTGCCGTGCACGAGGGCAGCTCGGTCATCGCCCCGAACGACCTCGCGCAGCTGTTCGGCACCGACGTGGCGCGGGCCCCGGCACCGCAGCCGCCGGAGTTCGCGACCCTGACCGAGCGGGAGCGCGTCGTGTTCGGGTGGGCGTCCCGTGGGCTCTCGAACGCCGAGATCGCCACGAAGGAGTACGTCACCGAGTCGACGGTGAAGACCCAGATCTCGAGCATCCTCGGCAAGTTGTCACTGCGCGACCGGGTGCAGCTCGTCGTCTACGCCCACGACCACGGGCTGGCGGGCACCCGCGAGGACTAGTCCGCGGCGATCCGGTCGAGCCACTCCGCGAGCATCGTCCGCTCGGCTGCCGACAGTCGATCGAGCCGGGGCGCCGCGGCACGCAGTGTGATCGCGGCGCTCGTCACGGCGTCAGTCCACCGACCGCGACCACCCGGGGCGTCGCCGCCGTCGTCCCTCGTCGGCCCGCTCGGCACGAGGATCCGCCCGAGCACGGCATCGAGGACGTCATCGGCGAGTGACGGGTCCCGCTCGTCCGCCGGAGCGGCCAGGATCGCGAGCACCGCACCGGTGCCGGCCGCGTGCACGAGCTCGACCGCGCGGTGTTCCGGCACGGCCAGTCGTCCGGCCTCGGCCACCCGCCGGATGCGTTCGGCGAGCAGCGCGGTACCGGCGCGGGCGGCTGCCGACCGACGGCCACGCTCCGGGTCGCTCAACAGCACGAACAGGTCGGGGTTCGCCAGCCCGAAGCCGATCGTCATCGACCACCCGGTGCGCAGGTCCTCGACGGGGTCGGTCGCCTCGTCACGAGCAGCACGGACGGCGTCGGCCTTCATCGCCGAGAACGTCGCCATCGCGTGCTCGGCGACCGCTTCGAGCAGACCGTCCTTGTCGCCGAACAACCGGTAGATGGTCGGTGCCTGGACACCTGCGCCGTCCGCGACCGCCCGCGTGGTCACCGCCGCGGCACCGCGTTCGCGCAGCATGGTGCCGGCGACCTCGACGATGCGCGCACGCGTCTCGTCGCGCTGGCTTCCCTGCTCGATCACGGAACAACGATAACGGATCTGTGCTATCACTGTGTTACCAGCGATACCGACGCGCTGTTTCCACCGATACGGAGAAGCCATGATCCTCATCACCGGGGCCACCGGAGCCCTCAACGGCGCGACCGCCGACCACCTGCTCGAGCACCTCGCGCCGTCCGACCTGGCGGTGGTGACCCGTGAGCCGGCCCGAGCACAGCGGTTCGCCGACCGCGGCGTCGAGGTCCGCCGCGGCGACTACGCCGAACCGGAGACCCTGCCGGCAGCCTTCGCGGGCGCCGATCAGCTCCTGCTCGTCTCGTCGAGCGACCCGGCCGCCGACGCCGTCGCGCTGCACCGTGCCGCGGTCGACGCGGCCGTGGACGCCGGCGTCGGCCGGGTCCTGTACACGAGCCACCAGGGCGCCGCGCACGGTTCGCCCTTCGTGCCCGCCGCGCACCACGCCGCCACCGAGGACCTGCTCCGCGACTCCGGGCTGCCGTGGACGAGCCTGCGGAACGGCTTCTACGCGCACAGCGCCGCCTGGATGACGGGACCGTGGCAGGAGACCGGCGTCGTGTCCGTCCCCGTCGACGGCCCGGTGTCGTGGACCGCCCGCGAGGATGCCGCCGAGGCAGCCGCCGCGATCCTGCTCGCCGATCAGCCGTTCGACGGGCCGGTGACGCTCACCGCTCCGGACGCGCCGACCTTCGCCGACCTGGCTCGGCAGGCGTCCGAGGTGTCCGATCGGACGATCGGGTTCGAGGCCCTGGGCGAGGACGAGTGGCGTGCCCGTGCGCTGGCCGCGGGGCAGGACCCGCACATGGTCGGGTTCCTGCTCGGCATGTACCAGGCCGCCGAGCGGGGCCTGTTCGCCGGCACCGATCCGCTGCTCGGCGAACTGCTCGGTCGCGCCCCACGGCCGGTGCGCGACCAGCTCAGCTGAGCGCCGCGACCTCGTCGAGGATCGCCTCGACCGCTGCGGGCTCGTGGGCGAACCGTCCGAGGAACAGCCCGCCGATCCGGCCCTGCCCCCGGGTGAGCAGGCCGGGTCCGGCACTGCCGCCGTAGAGGACGGTGCTGCCGTGCAGCTCGGGCCGGGTGGCGAGGTGCTGCTCGATCCCGGCGAGCACCGCCACGATGTGGTCGTCCGGTGCGGGTGCCGGTGCGCCGATCGCCCACACCGGTTCGTAGGCGACGGTCAGGGGTCCGGCGAGACCGTCCGCGACGGCGGCCGAGACGGCCCGGTCGAGCTGCGCGGTCACCGCCGCCATGGCCTCGGTCGGATCGGAGGCCCGGTCCGGCTCCCCGACGCAGACCAGCGGACGCAGGTGGTTGCGGAAGGCCGCGTGCACCTTCCCCGCGATCGTCGCGTCGTCCTCGTGGAACAGGGAACGCCGTTCGGCGTGCCCGATCTCGACCAGGTCGACGCCGATCTCCCGCAGTTCGGCGCCGGAGACCTCGCCGGTGAACGCGCCTGCATCAGCCCACGACAGGTCCTGCGCGGCGAGCTGCACCCCGGTGCCGGCGAGCAGGTCACGCACCGGGACGAGCGCCGGGAACGTCGGCGCCACGAAGAGCGACGCCGCACCCGAGCGGACCGCGGGGTGTCGCCGGGCGATGTCGGCGACCTCGGCCGCCCACGACAGCGTCCGGGCGTGCGAGAAGTACGTCTTCAGCGACACCCCGACGGTGATCACGGGGCGACCGTCTCCACGACGAGGGCGAAGGACAGCGCGCCGGGGTCCGCGGTGCCGACGGCCTGGTCGGCGTGCGTGCGCGCCCGGCCCATCTTCGGCACGAGGGACTCCGTGGCGTCCGCGGCTCCGCGGGCGGCACGGACGGCGTCGCCCCAGGCCTCGGCGAGCGCCGCGCCGGCGTCGAGCCGGGTGCGGAGCACCTCGTCGAACGGCACCAGGGCGTCCACCATCGTCTTGTCACCGACGGTGGCGCCGAACGCGAGCACGGCCTCGGTGGCCGCGCGGACCCCCTGCGCGACGGTGGCACCCGACGGACGCGAGTCGTCCCCGACCACGCGACCCAGTGCCTCCAGGGCGGCACCCCAGATCGCACCGGACGTGCCGCCGGCCTTGTCGGACCAGGCATCCGCGGCGACCAGCAGGACGGTGCCGGCACCGGCACCGCGGCTGACCGCGTCGGCGGCTGCGGTGTCGGCCGCGTGCGATCCCCGCTGCATCCCGATGCCGTGGTCGCCGTCACCGGCCACGGCGTCGATGCGGCCGAGTTCGTCGGCGTGCTCGTCGAGGACGGCGCGGACCGCGGCGAACCCGGCGGCGACCTGTTCGGCGACCGCACGGGACTCGTCGGTCGCCGGGCCGATGCCGACGCCCTCGGCGTCCGCCGCCACGGTGGACGGGTCGACCCGCTGTTCGGCGACCGCACCGCCCTTGCGGTAGGCGGGCGTGTCCGCGGGTGCTGCCCAGAGTTCCTCGAGCTCGTCGTCGAGCCAGAACAGCGTCAGGGAGACCCCGGCCATGTCGAAGCTCGTGACGAGTTCACCGACCTCGGGCTCCACGATGACGACGCCGGCGTCCGCCAGTCGGCGCTGCACCGAGCGGTAGACGACGAAGAGCTCCTCGTACTTGACCGAGCCCAGGCCGTTCAGGATCGGGACCACCCGCTGGCCCTCGAGTGCCACGCCGTCGGGCAGTTCGTCGAGCAGCCGGGACACCAGCAGCTCGGCCAGGCCGTCGGCCGACGGCACGTCCGTCTCGTCGATGCCACGCTCGCCGTGGATGCCCATGCCGACCGCCATCCGGCCCTCGGGGACCGTGAACAGGGGTTCCTCGGCGCCGGGCAGGGAGCACCCGGAGAACGCGACGCCGAAGCTGCGCGTCCGGTCGTTCGCCCGTTCGGCGACGGCGGCGACCGTGTCGAGGTCGTCCCCGCGCTCGGCGGCGGCGCCGGCGACCTTGAAGACGCACAGGTCACCCGCGATGCCGCGGCGCTTCGCGCGGTCGTCGGCCGGGGCGCTCGTCACGTCGTCGGTCACGCGGACCGTTCGGACCGGGATGCCGTCGGCCTCGAGCGTGCGCGCCGCGGCGTCGAAGTTCAGGACGTCACCGGCGTAGTTGCCGTAGCTGAGCAGCACCCCGCCGCCGTGCTCCGCGGCCTTCGCGACCCCGGTGACCTGCTGGGCGCTGGGGCTGGCGAACAGGTTGCCCATCGCGGCACCGGCGGCCAGGCCGTGTCCGACCAGCCCGCCGAACGCGGGGTAGTGGCCCGAGCCGCCGCCGATCACGACCGCGACCGTGCCGTCGGGGCTCGTGGTGGAGCGGGCGACCCCGCCGTGCACCTTCCGCACCCACCGCTCGTTCGCGGCGACGAAGCCGTCGGTCGCCTCGTCGGCGAAGTCCGCCGGGTCGTTGAACAGTCTGGTCATCGCTTGCTGCCCTTCGGGTCGGTGGTGCGGACGTGCGAGGTGTCGAGCAGTTCGTCGGCCTTGGCCCCGCGGAAGAACTTGGTGCAGAAGATCATCACCGCGGCGACGAACGCCAGGACGCCGAGCGAGACGATGCCGAACGCACCGCTGTCGGTGGGCACCACCTCGTTGATCGCGGTGCGCATGATCGGGGCGACGAACCCGCCGAGGTTGCCGAGCGAGTTGATCAGGCCGATGCCCGCTGCGGCTGCGGCACCGGTCAGGAACGCCGTCGGGTACGCCCAGGTGATCGGGCCGACGGCCAGGAAGCTCGCGACGGCCAGGGTGATGAACAGGATGCCGAGCACCGGCTGCCCGTTCGCACCCGCCCACGCCGAGCCGAGGATCGACAGGCCGGTCGTGACGTAGAACAGGGTGCCCCAGCGACGACGGCGTCCGACGGAGTCCGCACGCGACCCGATCAGGTAGCAGGCGACGAGTCCGACGAGCCACGGGATCGCGGACACCAGGCCGACCTGCCAGCCGACGTCCTGCCCGAGCAGCGAGGACACCTGCTGCGGCAGGTAGAACGTCGTGCCGTACACGGCGACCTGCAGGCAGAAGTAGATGATCGTGAAGTACCAGACGCGCCCGCTCGCCATCGCGCGCCAGATGCCCTTCGGACCGTCCTCGCTGCGGGCGGTGTCCTCGCGCTCCATGGCCGCGGTGAGCGACGCCTTCTCGCCCGGTTCGAGCCACTTAGCCTGCTGCGGACTGTTCGTCAGGAACACCAGGGCCGCGATGCCCGCCAGCACCGCGAGGATCCCCTCGCCGGCGAACATGACCTGCCAGCCGTGGAACGGGGTGACCTGGTCACCGACGCTGATGAGGCCGCCGGACAGCGGGGCGCCGATCATCTGCGAGAACGGCTGCGCCAGGTAGAAGATCGCGAACATGCGCACGCGCACCTTGTTCGGGAACCACTCGGACAGGTACATGATCACGCCCGGGAACAGCCCGGCCTCGGTCACACCCAGGATGAAGCGCAGGATGATGAACATCGTGTCGTTCGTCGTGAAGGCGAACAGTGCGGCGACGATGCCCCACGTGACGGCGATCCGGGCGAGCCAGAAGCGCGCACCGAACCGCTTGAGCAGCAGGTTCGACGGGATCTCGAAGATCGCGTAGCCGATGAAGAAGATGCCGGCGCCCAGGGCGAAGGCGGCGTCGGAGATGCCGCGGTCGACGCGCAGGGCCTCTTCGGCGAAGCCGACGTTCGTGCGGTCGAGGAACGCGACGAAGTACAGGATGACGAGCATCGGCATGAGGTGTTTCGTCGCCTTGCCGATGGCGGACTTCAGGCCGGGGTCGTTCGTCGACCCGAGCGCGGGGGCAGGGGGTAGTGACACGGGTTCGCTCCTTTGCGAGCACGGTGCGGTCGTTCTGGCGTCCGGCGGTCGGTTCGGTCGTCCGGACGGGAGGCACGGATCGCGTCGCCCGGTCGGCGCGCGTTCCGTGGGCGGCTGGCCCTAGTGCATGTACAGGCCGCCGTCGACGTTGAGCGTCTGGCCCGTGACGAACCCGGCGTCCTCGCTGATCAGGTAGGCGATCGCTGCAGCGATGTCCCGCGGGGTGCCGATGCGCGGCAGTACGCCGTCGGCGGCCATCTCGGCCTTCCGCTCCTCGGACAGGGTGCCGCCCATGATGTCGGTGTCGATCGGACCGGGGGCGATCGCGTTGACGGTGACGCCGCGCGGGCCGAGCTCGCGCGCCAGGCCACGGGTCAGGCCGATCACGCCGGCCTTCGCCACCGTGTACGGGGTCTTGCTGAAGGTGCCGCCGCCACGCTGGGCGGAGACCGACGACAGGTTCACGATGCGCCCGTAGCCGGACCGCACCATCGACTCCGCCGCCCGCAGGCTGGCGAAGTGCACACCGTCGAGGTTGATCGACAGCACCCGGTGCCACTCCCCCTCGGGCAGGTCGAGGTAGGCGTGCGCGGACGAGACCCCCGCCAGGTTCACGAGCGCGGTGATCGGCCGGAGTTCGGCCTCGATCGTGTCGAAGGCGGCACGGACGGCGGACTCGTCGGCGACGTTCGCACCGACGCCGACGGCCCGCACGCCGTGCTGTTCGCGGATCCCCGCGGCGACCTGCTCGCTCGCCGTCTGGTCGAGGTCGATGATCCCGACGTCCCACCCGGCCTCGGCCAGGTGGTGGGCGGTGGCGCGGCCGATGCCCCGCGGCGAGGCGGCCCCGGTGAGGACGACGGTGCGGTCCTGGTGCTGGCCGGCTGACTGGTTCTGCGTGCTCATGGTTCGTGCTCCGGGCTCAGTGGATCGGTGCCGGGCCGAGCTCGTCGAGGAGCTTCTGCATCGCCACGTACGCCTTGTTCCGGTAGGCCACGAGCTCGGGCGTGCGGTCGGCCGGCACGTCGAGGTACCCGGCGCCGGACTTCGTGCCGAGCTCACCGGCGTCGACGTGCTGCTGCAGCGACGGCGGGGTGGCGAAGCGCTCGGGCCAGCGGGTCTGCAGCGACTCGAAGCAGAACGCGTAGACGTCGAGCCCGGCCATGTCGGCGATCGCGAACGGGCCGAAGAACGGCAGGCGGAACCCGAACGTGGTGCGGACGATGGTGTCGATGTCGTCGGGGCTCGCGATGCCCTCGTCGGCGATCTTCGTGGCCTCCTCGAACAGCGCGTACTGCAGGCGGTTCAGGACGAACCCCGTCGAGTCCTTCACCCGCGCCGACTGCTTGCCGGTCGCGGCGACGACGGTCTCGCCGACCTCGATCGCGTGCTCGTTCGTGGTCGGGTGCGGGATGAGCTCGACGCCGGGGATGAACGGCGCCGGGTTCGAGAAGTGCACGCCGAGGAACCGCTCCGGGCCCACGACCGCCTCGGCCAGCGACTCGATCAGGATCGTCGAGGTGTTCGAGCCGATCACGGCGTCGGGGCGGGCGGCCTCGCTGATGCGGCGCAGCGTCGCGTGCTTGATCTCGAGCTTCTCCGGCACGGCCTCCTCGATGAAGTCCGCGTCGGCGACGGCGGCCTCGATCGACTCGGCAGCGCTCAGGTGTGCACGGACCCGTTCGACGGCGTCCTCGGGGAACAGCCCGTCGGCGACGAACTGTGCGGTCTCGGTGAGCAGTCGCTCCAGGTTCTGCTGGGCGATCTCGGCCGAGACGTCGGCGATCCGGACGGTGTGGCCGGCGAGGGCGAGGACCTGGGCGATCCCGCCGCCCATGTAGCCGGACCCGACGACGGCGATGTCGAGGGTGCTCATCGGATTGCTCCTTCGGTGCTGGTTGCTGCAGTCGGGGTCGCCGTCGCGTCGAGCTTCGTCGTCGCGAGGACGGATCGGATGTACTGCTGGTTGGTGGCGCAGACGCCGAGGCTGTCCCCGCCGTACTGCTCGGTCATGACGATCCCGCGGAACCCGTCGGCGACGGCGTCGCGCAGGACCTGGCGGTAGTTGATGAGGCCTGTCTCCATCGTGCTCGGCGCGCTCGTCGCCCAACTGCCGTCGCCGGCCTCGTCACGCGTGTAGTTCTTCACGTGCAGGTAGTTCGTGTACGGCATGGTCTTCGCGAAGAGCTCCCGCCAGTCCTCGACCGGACGGTGCAGACGGATGAGGTTCGCGACGTCCGCGTTCAGGCCGACGTTGTCGAGCCCGATCTCCTCGACCAGGCGGACCGCGCTGTCGGCGGTGCCGAGGTACGTGTCCTCGTACAGCTCGAGCGCCATCGGCAGCCCGACGCTCGCAGCGTGCTCGCCGAGCTCCCGCAGTCGCTTGACCGCAGCGGCCCAGACCTCCGGGTCGTCCGGGTCCTTCGGGCCCGGCGCCGTCCAGAACCACAGCGCCCGCTTCTGAGCGTCGGTGAACGGCTGGTGCAGCCCGGTCGAGAAGACCTGCATGCCCCACTCGGCCGCCGCATCGATGGTGCGGTGGGCGTAGGCCAGGTTCTCCTCCTCGTGCCCGGGCTGGATGACGCTCTTGCGCTGCAGGTGCACCGACGGGATCCCGATGCCGTGCGCCTTCGCGACGGCGAACAGCTCGTCGCGGCGCGAGGGTTCGAGGTCAGCGGGCCGGATGTGGCTGTCGGCGAGCTCGGCGAGCGAGAAGCCGACGGCCTCGATCTGCGCGAACACCTCGTCCCACACCTCGGCGGGGGCGTCGTGGAAGGCCGTCCCGTCGCGGGTGACCTGCGCGAACCCGTGCAGGCAGGCGGCGATCGGCCAGGTCTTCGACGTCCAGGTGGTGGGGTCCCAATCCTGGTCGACCCAGTCCTGTGGAGTGGTCACGGAATGCTCCCTTGCATGTCGTGGTGGTTCAGCGGTGAACCTCTTTCCTATAGGAAAGATACTCGCACGACGCCGGAACGCAACCCCTCCGCCTCAGCTCGTGTGGGACGCGTCCGCGCGCGAACGCAACCGGACGGCGTCGATGTGGAGCCGCATCGCGGCGACGGCCGACGTCGGGTCCGCAGCCAGCGCCTCCAGGATGGCCCGGTGTTCCTGGACCGCACGATCCGTGTCGTCCCCGCCACCCTCGACGATCTGCCGCATGCGGTGCACGCGTGTCGTGATGATCTCGGACATCTCCTCGAGGAACGGGTTCCGTGTCGCGTCGAAGATCAGCTGGTGGAACTGCCAGTCGCTGCGGAAGAAGCGGGCCATCAGCTCCTCCGGCGCCTGCGCTGCCCCGACGGACGCGACCTCGGCGGCCACCGCAGCCTGCTCGTCGAGCGCTGCCGCCAGTCGCTCGCGCAGGCCGTCGACGTCGCCGCGGGCTGCGAGCTCGACGGCGCCGCTCTCGACGATGAGCCGGGCGTCGAACAGGGCCTCGAGCTGGTCGCCGGCCAGGGGCGGCGAGACCCGGTAGCCCTTGTTCGCTTCACGAGTGACGAGGCCGGTGCGTTCGAGTTGCACGAGGGCTTCGCGCACCGGGGTCGGCGAGACTCCGAGGGAGCGGGCCAGTCCGTCGATCGACAGCCGCATGCCCGGTTCGACGTCGTGGCCCATCAGGACCTCGAGCACCCGGTCGTAGACGCGGTCGCGCAGGCCGAGCTGCGTGATGCGCTCCGTCCCGAAGCCGGGCATGGTCGTGGACATGGGTCGATCCTAGAGAATCCACGACTCGGGGCTCGGTGGGAGGGGGCCGAGCCAGGCTGCCCACGGCCGTCACCTTCTTCGATGTGGTCGCGGCATCGCGCTCATGTCGTTGCCGGACTTGCTCGATTGCCTCTCCCTGCGCGCCCATATGGCGCTCTTGTGTCAACGGGTAATCGGCTAAGGCCTCAGGAAAACACGCGCCAAAAACGTAGCTGAACAACGGAACCGCACTATCAGACGCCTACTTCACGTGCAACATCTCCCGAGCAACTTGGCGCAGCTCCGGCCCGAGGATTTCGACAATAGGGGACAGCCGACCGAGACTTTCGACGAATGAAACAGCTATCGCATTCTGCAACCATTCCCCGCCGCGCGCATAATCGATATCTAAATCGTCAAGCGTCATCTGAATGCGTGAATCTTTGGGATCGAGCCGGTATGCGGCGGAGATCTGGATGACAACGTCGCCTAGAAACAGGTGCTCCATTAGATTATGGCTGTCATCCCAATTGACCGGGTCGTCGAGCAGTTGCTTGTATTCAGGATGCTTGGCCACGAACTGCTCGCCCCATTCGGTCGGTGTCAAGGCTTAGCCTCCCATTGCGTTCTGCAGATCGTCCAAGAGCGCCTGTGCCACTTCCCGATCGTGTTCGGAGAGGGGTCCTGACTTGCCCTTGAGCAGGTTTCGGAGTCCGTTACTTTCCTGCTTTCCCTTGATCATCGACCGTTTGGTATGCGTACTCGCCACCATTCGCGCTACTGAATAGGCGGATTGCAGTTTGGATGCCGTTGGGGCTCACAGTTGGGCCTGAAACTGCTCCTGTGAGTATCCCCGTGTTGGTTTCGGCCGAGGCGGAAGCAATAGGACTGAGCAGGGCAGCCAGGACAACTGTGGCGAGCGCGGCAAGAAGCCGGAAACGAGGCATCGATCTCTCTCATTTGATCATGGGAGATTCACGGAAGACCCCCGGGCAAAATATAGGGGATCCTCAGGTGCCCGTCACCCCCTCTCTCGGGGGGTCACCAGGTCGTCTCGGCGGCCATGCAGAGAACTAGCGGGGGCGGAATGCCATGAGCTATATTATCGGCTGGTTCTGAAGGACGGCCACAACGAGTACCGCGGAGCCGGACCCGTCGGCCGCGGCGGTCAATGTGCATGACGCTCCGACCGGACCAATCACAGTGCCCTAGCGGTCAGTGGCATAGACCGCGACGCTGCTCCAACTGCCGTTGCGCGTCCAAGGCGACCTGATGACGCCATAGCTGTTCGGCGCGCTGCGGAGCCTCGGCGGCCTCCGAGATATCGCGCTGGGGTCTCTGCTCCTGCGTCGCGGCGCGGCCGGCCTGCAGGTCGGCGGCCATCTGTTGATGGGGGCCTGCCCATCACGAGCTACATTCTCTCCGATTACCGAGACAGTGTGACTGGAACGTCGAGCCCTCTGACGCTCACAGGGTTGTCCGCCGGGAGCAACATGGTCTCAGTCACCCCGGTGAACGCAGCAGGCAAGGGCCTGCCGTCGTACAGCAGGCAGGTCACCATCGGGTAGCAGTGCCGATGGCTCACTGAGACGGGGACCCCGGCCGTCCCCTACCTGCCGCGACGGCGAGGTGCGGCGACCTACGTGTTCGTCGCCGCCTTGAGGATGACGACGGCGACCGCGGTCAGCAGGAGGGCGCCGCCGAGGCCGGCGAGCGGGTACCAGACGCCGCTGGCGCGGTGGTGGCGGCGGATGCCGAACGCACCGCCGGTGACGACTGCCGCGAAGCCGCCGAAGAAGGTGAGCCCCATGCTGCTGTACCAGCCGGCATCCCCGCAGGAAACGGTGCGGGCGGCGCAAGTGCTGTACGAGATGAGGCTCTCGTCCAGGATGTAGCCGACGCAGCCGATCGCGGCGAGCAGCCCGACGACGATGACGACCCAGATGAGGACGAGGTTCCACAGCGCGCCGCGGTCGCCGAGCGGTGCGCGTTGGATGCGGGACGCCATCGGGCTCCTGTTCTGGTCCGTCTCTCGGATGTCATCAGAGTGCCATGCGGGCAGCGAGGATCGATGCCATCGCCGCTGGCCACAGCGCATCCAGCCGCGGCCCCCATGGTTCTGCCATCACCCCACTCTGGCGAAGCGCGGCGACCTCCGACAGGGAGACCCAACGCCAATCCATCACCTCGGTCGGATCCGCTCGCACCGCTGAACCACTCGGCTCCTGCACGACGAAGAGGTCCACGAGCGCCGTCTCCTCGGTGAAGCGGCCGACGCGGCGCAGAGCCTCGGGGTCGACGGTGACGTTGGTCTCCTCGAGCAGCTCTCGGCACGCAGCTGCAGGACCAGTCTCGCCTGCGAACGCGCTCCCACCGGGGAACTCCCACCCGAAGGCGAACTCCTTCGTCGGAGCCCGCTGCGTGAGCAGGACGGTTCCGTCGGCTCAATAGACGCACACCGTGACCACCAGATGGAACGCCCCGCCCGGCCAACCCGCGTCACCGCACCGGAACGTCCCACCCATCGGCGCCCCGGCCGCGTCAACAAGATCCCACCACTCGTCCACACCGCCAGCGTAGGACGAACCGGCACGCGGAACGTCAACATGCGGTGGCAGCGGATCGGCGGCCGCGACGTTGTCGAGGGGTTCCAGTGGTCGGAGCAGGACGGTAACGTGCCGCCATGCACTGGGGGGACACCGGACTCGACGACGACCAGATCGCGTTCGTGCAGCAGACGCTCCCCGATGCCGTCGTCGTGGCCGATGAGTCGTGGGGGCTCCTCGACACGAGGGTCCTGCTCGTCCGCGCTGGCGACGACGGCTTCACCGTGAAGGCCTCCGGCCCGACCAACACGCACTTCCCCCGCGAGCTCGACGCTCACCGCACCGCCACCGCTGCACTCCGAGCCAGCGGGGACGCCGGTGCCCTCGTCGCCGCGAACGAGGAGCACCGCATCCTCGTGCTGGAACGCGTCCCCGGGCACCTCGCCCTCGGTACCCCGGACGAGCACGACCCAGACGTCCACCGTCAGGCCGGAGCACTGCTCCGACGGCTGCACGACCAGGACACCCGCCACGACCCGACGTTCCTACTGCACGAGCAGGCGAAGGCACTGGCCGCGCTCGACGCCCCGCACCGGATCCCCGACGACGTGGTCGCCCGCGCGCGAGCAGCACTGCGCGCACTCCCGACCGACCACGCGACGCAGTCCCTCGTTCCGACCCACGGCGACTTCCACCCGCGCAACTGGATCGTGGACGACGACGCCCGCGACGACCACCACCGCAGGCTCCGCGTCATCGACTTCGGCCGGTTCGGCTGGCGCCCCGCGTCCTTCGACCTCACCCGCCTCGCGGTGCTCCACTGGCAGCACGATCCCGCCCTCGAAGCGGCGTTCTTCGACGGGTACGGCGACGATCCGCGCACTCCGGACGCGTGGCGCTGGCTCCAACTCCGCGAAGCAGTGGGGACGGCGACCTGGGCCTACGCGGTCGGCGACGAGGGCTTCGAGGCCCAGGGCCACGACATGCTCCGCCGCGCCCTCGCCGCGTTCTGACCCGTCAGACCAGGACGCAGCTCACGGCACCCGCACGAACCGCGGCGCCCCACGGTCCCGCAGTCGGAACCCCAGGTGCTGGTACAGCCCGATCGCCCCGGTGTTCCCGGCGGCCGCGTGCATCAGCGGGGTCTCGCCCCGCTGCCGGATGCCGTGCGCGACGGCGAGCACCAACCGGCGCCCGAACCCCTGCCCCCGGTACGCCTCGTCCGTGCACACCGCGCTGATCTCGGTCCACCCAGGCGGGTGCAGGCGCTCCCCCGCCATGGCGACGAGCCGCCCGTCCCGCCGGATGCCCAGGTACGTGCCGAGCTCGATCGTCCGCGGCAGGAACGGCCCCGGCTTCGTCCGCTCCACCAGGGCGGTCATCTCCGGCACGTCGTCGGGCGTCAGCACGACGGCTTCGGGATCCGGCGCACCCTCGATCGCCTCGCCGGTCAGCTGCACACCGCCGGCACCCTCGACGAGCTCCCACCCCACGGGCAGGACGGCAGCCGCACCGACGCCGAGCATCCCGCCCGACCCGAGCAGCGCCCGGACGTCCTCCCAGTCCTGCGCGGTGGGCTGCCCGGGGATCCCCGTCCACACCGACACGTCGGTCTGGTAGCGGACGACGTCGCCGCGCCGCTCGGCGAACCGCGCGTGGTGGCTGTTCAGCGCGGCCATGGCGGGTGCGTCGAGCATGCGCGTCGGGGTGCCGTCGTCTGCGATGGTCAGGTCGAGGGTCCGGAGCGCTTCGCCGCGGGAGTCTCCGCCGCGGAACCCGAGGTCCTCGATCCGCCGACGATCGCCGTCCGCCCACCCGGCGGTGTCCGCGACGACACCGGAGGCGTAGTGGTTCGTCGCGCGTTGGACGACCAGCTGGACGTCCGCTGCCGAGGCCACGAGGACCTCTCCGGGTCGGGGCAGCGCGGTCGAGGTCGGCGCAGTCGTCGTCATCCCACCATTCTCCGCCCGCGGCGAGCGCCGCCGACGCATCGTTGCACCCGGTGACGGCACGGTGCGAAGTTGACCACCCGGTGCAAGGAAACAACCTCGCACCGAGCGTGCAACCTCGCACCACGAAGAACCCGCGCGAGCACCAGACCGAGCGCCCCGCCTCACCCCAGCCGGGCCGCCACGAACTCCACCATCCGCCGCACCAGCAGCGCCTGCGACGCCGCCCGCCGGTACTCGTGCCCCTCACCCTCGAGTTCCAGGTACTCCACGTCGTGCGCCCGCTCCCGCAGCGCCGCCACGACCTGGTGCGCCTCACCGATCGGCACGTTCGTGTCGAGCTCGCCGTGCACGACGAGCAACGGCGCCGTGACGTCGTCGATCGCACGCATCGGCGACAGTGCCGCGAGCAGGGCTTCGTCCTCGACGGGGTGGCCGTACTTCGTGGCGGCAGCGGCCGCGATCCACGGTTCGGTGTCCCGGTAGAAGGTCGCGAAGTCGCTCATCCCGCACACCGCGACCCCGGCCGCGAACACGTCGGGCGTGAACGCCAGGGACGCGAGGGTCGCGTACCCGCCGTACGAGCGCCCCTCGACGGCGACCCGGGAGCGATCCGCGTACCCGTTGGTCACCAGGAACCGCGCGCAGTCGACGACGTCGGCGAGCGCGTTCCACCGCAACGCCAGGTCGTCGGCGTGCACGAACTCGTGGCCGTACCCGCTGGAGCCGCGGATGTTCGGCGCGAACACGGTCACCCCGGCGGCGGCGAGCGCCTGGTGCTGCGGCGAGAACGTGGGTCGCTCCTGCGACTCCGGTCCGCCGTGCAGGTGGACGAGCGCTGCGCGGCCTGGAGGCCCGACATGCGTTCCGACGTCGGCTCCCGCCACCGACGCGGTCGGCTCCACGGCTGGGTACAGCCAGCCGGTCAGCTCCAGCCCGTCACGGGCGGCGAACCGTTCGAGCGTCGGCTCGACCAGCTGCACGTCGGGCAGCACCGGCACGTCGGTGACCCGGCTCCAGGTCAGCGCGTTCGTGTCGAGCCGCCACAGTTCGCGCGGCCGGGTCGGTCCCTCGACGGCGAGCAGCACGCTCCGGCCGTCACGGCTGAGCACGGGGTCGGTGACGACGTACCCGGGCAGGTCCGGCACCGGGGTGCGCGAGGCGTCGTGCGTGTTGACGAGGTCGAGTTCGCTGCGACCGTCGACGTTCCAGACGAGCAGCAGGGTGCGGCCGGCGTCGTCGGCGTCCAGGTACTCGAGCTCGGCGTCGTCGCGCTCGACGATCCGCCGCGGTGTGCCGCGCCAGCCGTGCGGCCCGACCGGCTGCGCGACGAGTCCGCGGCGGGGCAGTCCGGCCTCGGTGGCGACGTAGGCGACGAGCGGGCTCGTCTCGCTCGCGGGCGAGGGCCGGAGGAACGCGATCTCGGCGGACCCGTCGGGGTCGTCGGTGAACAGGGCGTGGCTCTCGTCGGTCAGCCGGTCGACGACCACGACGAACTCCTGGCCGCGCTGCCCGTCGCTCAGCACGACGAGCCGTTCCTCCACCGACAGGTCGAGGATGTGGATGAGCTCCCCCACGGCCAGGTCGTCGCGGTCCCCGGTGACCGGGTCGACCAGGTACGCACGGGCCGGCTGCTCGGGCTCGGTCGAGGGCAGCGTGATGACGACCCGGTGCCCGCTGCGGCTCCACGGTCCGAGTTCGGCGTGCTGGTACCGCGAGCCGGCGATCTGCGCAGCGTCGGAGCCGTCCGGCCGCACCACCCAGACCTGTTGCTTCACGCCACCGTCGGTCGCGAGCGCGACGGCGAGCCACTCCCCGTCGGACGACCACGACACCCGGATCACGGGGTCGTCGGAGAGCGCGATCCGCACCGGTTCCGGCAGCTCGCCGTCGACGACGACGTCCTGCACGAAGACCTCGGGGGTGCCGTGCCGGTCGCTCACGAACGCCACGCGCCGGGCGTTCCGGGTCATGGTCGGTCCCCACGACCCCCAGGCGGCGGTGAGCCGCGCACCCAGGTCGGCCGCGGCCCTGGTGGTGACCGACGGCTCGACGGTGGCCGACGACGCGACGCCCTGCGCGCCTCCAGGCCGGACGGAACCCACGATCACCGCACCCCCTGCTGCTGCAGCCACATCTCGATCAGGCCGAGCTGCCAGAGCGCGTTCGCGCCGATCGCGGTCCTGGTGCTGTTCGGGTCCTGCAGCATCCGCTCGACGGTGGCGGGGTCGAAGAGCCCGCGCTCCCGCGCCTCGGGTGCGTGCAGCGCGTCGCGGACGCGCTCCAGGTACGGGCCCTCGAGCTGGCGGATGGCGGGGACCGGGAACGAGCCCTTGCTGCGGTCGATGACGGCGTCGGGCACGATCCCGCGCGAGGCGCGCTTCATCACGCCCTTGCCGCCGTCGGTGAGCTTCATCGACGGCGTGATCGCGGCGGCGAGCTCGACGAACTCGTGGTCCAGGAACGGCACGCGGGCCTCGAGCCCCCACGCCATCGTCATGTTGTCGACGCGCTTCACCGGGTCGTCGACGAGCATGATCGTGGTGTCGCTGCGGAGCGCGGCATCCACGCTCGTCTCCGCGCCCGGCCGTGCGAACTGGCGGTCCACGAAGGCCGACGGGGTGTCGTCGTCGCTCTTCCACCGCTCCCCGAGCAGGCCCTGCAGCGCCGGCCACCGGCGGTCCATGAACACGGAGCGGTAGGCCTCGGCCGCCTGGTCGCGCGGCACGTCGGCGAGTGGCGGGTACCAGTCGTACCCGGCGAGCACCTCGTCGGCGCCCTGGCCGGACTGCACCACCTTGACGTGCTGCGAGACCTCCTGCGACAGCAGGTAGAAGGCGACGCAGTCGTGGCTGACCATCGGCTCGCTCATGGCGGCGACCGCACCGTCGATGCCGTCGAGCAGCCGCGACGAGGGGATGTGGATGCGGTGGTGGTCGGTGCCGAAGTGCGCAGCGACCTGGTCGGAGTACTCGAACTCGTCGCCGGACTCACCGCCCGCCGCCTCGAACCCGATGCTGAACGTGGCGAGGTCCTGCTGCCCGGCCTCGGCGAGCAGTCCGACCACGAGCGAGGAGTCGATCCCACCGGAGAGCAGCACCCCGACGGGGACGTCGGCGACCATCCGGCGCTCGACGGCGGTGCGGAGCGAGCCGATGAACGCCTGCTCCCAGTCCCGCTCGGACCAGTCGGACTTGGCTGGGTCGCGCTCGAAGCGAGGTTCCCAGTAGACGGTGTCGTGCGTGGTGCCGTCGGGGTCGATCACCCGGACGGTGGCGGGCGGGAGCTTGCCGACGCCGGCCAGGATCGTGCGGGGTGCGGGGACGATCGAGTGGAAGCTCATGTACGAGGCGAAGGCGACGGGGTCGATGGACGTGTCGATGCGCCCGGCGCTCGTGCCGCCGCTGCCGCTCGTGCTGCCGTTGCCTCCGCTGCCGGCGTCGCCGGCCAGGATCGCCGGCAGGGAGCTTGCGAACCGGAGCCCGCCCGGGACGGGTGCGACGTAGAGCGGCTTGATGCCGAGCCGGTCCCGCGCCAGCACCAGCCGGCCGCTGCCGTGCTCCCAGATGGCGATGGCGAACATCCCGATCAGGTGGTCGACGAACGCGGTGCCCCACTCGGCGTACGCCAGGGCGATGACCTCGGTGTCCGACGTCGACGCGAACCGGTGTCCCTTGCCGTGCAGCTCGTCGCGGAGCTGCCGGTAGTTGTAGACCATCCCGTTGTAAGCGATCGTCAGCCCGGCCTCGGCCAGCACCATCGGCTGCGCGCCCGCGGTGGACAGGTCGACGATGGACAGCCGTCGGTGCCCCAGGGCGACCGGGCCGCGAGCCCACAGGCCGTCGCCGTCCGGGCCGCGGTGCGTCATGCAGCCGGTCATCCGGGCGACCGCCCGGACGTCCGGCGCTCGGCCGTCGAACCGGATCTCACCCGCGAGTCCACACATCAGCGCTCTCCCTCGGTGTCCGCCGGGGCGGAGTCGGTGTCCGCCGGGGCGTTCCCCACGATCCACGTGTCCTTCGCGCCGCCGCCCTGCGACGAGTTGACGACCATGCTGCCCTCGGGCGCGACGCGCGTCAGGGCGACGTCGGCCAGGTGCACGTCGTCCGGTCCGGTCCCCGTCGCGTAGACGAAGGCCCGCAGGTCCACGTGCCGCGGGTCGAGACCGGCGGGTCCGATCGTCGGGTGCGAGGACAGCTGCACCACCTCCTGCCCCACCCACCCGGCGGGGTCCGCGGCGATCTCGCGCCGTCGCTCGGCCACCTCGGGGGCGCTCGCGCTCGGCCCGATCAGGACCCCGCGGCCGCCCTCGCCGTCGACCGGCTTCGTGACGAGTTCCCCGACGCGGTCCAGGACCGACAGCCGTTCGACCTCGATGCTCGTGCGGTACGTCGGCACCGATGCCAGCAGGGGTTTCTCGTCCACGTAGTACCAGATCAGGTCCGGCACGGTGACGTACATCGCCTTGTCGTCGACCAGCGCGTTGCCCGGCGCGTTCGCCAGGTAGACCCGTCCTGCCTCCGCCGCGTCGAGGATCCGCGCACCGAGGTCGGGAGCGTGCTCCGCCGTCAGCGCGCTGACGTCGCGGTCGATCCGCAGGTACAGCCCGTCGAGCACGTCACCCGTCGTCGCGTCGACCACGCGTCCGTCGCGGACCTCCAGGTCCGACCCGGACACCAGGCGCATGCCGGCCCCGTCGGCCAGCCTGCGGTGCTCGAACCACGCGCCGGCGGCGGGGCCGTCGCTGACCAGTGCGATCACGGGGTCGGTCGCGCCCGTCACCGCGGTGGTGTTCGCGCAGAGGGTCCGGCGCAGCCGGTCGATCACGCCGTGCGGGTCGCGCAGGTGCGCCGGCCGCGGGGCGTCCGGCACGACGTCGTCCATCAGCTCGCGCAGGGCGATGCCGTACGCGACGCCCGAGGGCGAGCGGACGTTGTCCTCGAGCACCCGCCAGCCGCCGAACTCGTTGCGCACCAGGTCGAACCCGAGCACCGGCGCACGGACGGCGGTCGCCGGCAGCCGGGTGGCGTCCGGGTCCCAGCCCTTCGCGCCGACGAAGTGGTCCGCGTCCAGCACGCCGTCGGCCACGATCCGCCGGTCGCCGTACGCGTCACGCAGGAACAGCTCGATCGCGCGGGCACGCTGCCCCAGGCCACGCTCGAGCTGCGACCACTCGTACGCGCTGATCGTCCGGGGCACCAGGTCGCAGCCGAACTCCTGCGCCCCGCCGTCCACCACGAAGCCGACGTGGTGCTCGCGGGTCCAGACGTCGCGGGCGGTGCAGCGCTCGATCGCCGTCTCGGCGTCCCAGCCGTCGAAGAACGCCGCCAGGTCTCGGAACGCCGGACGAGGGCGTGCACCGGGGCCGACCGCCTCGTCGCCGGCGCGGACGCGGTACCCGGGGATCGGGACCACCGGGTCCTCGTCGCGTCCGGACGGGAGCCCCGCGGTGTCCTCCACCACCAGGGCGACGACGTCGTCCATCTCCCCGCGCTCGGCGTAGGCGGTGCGCTGCCGGTCGGTGGAGTTGCCGCGGGCCAGGGTCGCGTCGAGCAGCTCCGTCACCGTTCCCCAGTCGCCGAGCTCCTCGAGCTCCGGACGCAGGCGGGACACGAGCTGGCGCACCGCGACCTCGGCGGGCAGCCGTTCGGGGTGCTGCCCGAGGCCGACCAGTTCCCCGCTCAACCCGGAGCGGGCGGCCTGCCACATCGCCGCACGGTGCAGGGGTTCACTGCGCGGGTGCCACTCGGCGCCCGACACGACCGACTTCTCGGCCTTGCGCACGGCGGCGCGGAAGAGTCCGGCGATGAGCACGGCGTCGTCCACCACCGGCGTCGCGTCGCAGACCCGCAGCTCGAGCGTCGGCGCGTGCGACGACGGCCGCACGTCGAAGTAGGCCATCTTCTTGTCGGCGATCACGCCCGAGGCGATCAGGTCGTCGAGCACCCGGTCGTACTCGGCGGCGTCCTCCACCGGACCGAAGCTGCCGGCCGACGGCCACCGCTGCCAGATGATGCTGCGGAACGACGCGTACCCGGTGTCCTGCCCGTTCCAGAACGGACTCGACGCGCTCAGGGCGAGCAGCACCGGGAGCACCGGCGCCACCCGCTGGGCGATCAGCACCGCCAGGTCGCGGTCGCTCACCCCGACGTGCACCTGCAGGCCGCAGATGAGCTGTTCGTCGACGAGCATCCGGTACTGCTCCTGCATCCGGCCGTACCGACCGCCGGAGCTCAGCTCGAAGTCGGCGTACTCCGACCTCGGCGCGGTGCCGACGGCGGCGATCGTGACGCCGGCCGGGGCGATCGCGGCACTGAGCTCACTGCGCAGGTCGACGATCACCCGCCGCAGGTCGTCGAGGGTCCGCACCACCGGGGTGTTCGTCTCGATCGTCGTGCGCTGCAGCTCCGCGCCGAAGCGGTCGGTGGGCAGTTTGGGCAGAAGGCGCGGGGCCTTCGCGGAAAGTCGGCCGGACTCGAGGTCGATGAGGTGCAGCTCTTCCTCGGCGCCGAGCGTCAGCTCTGCACTCATGGCTGGAACCTACGCGTGTGCCCTGTGGCGCGTCCGCCGCCGCTCCGGCCGACTCACGCTCGTAACATATGTCATATATTGGTGTGATGACTCCCCTCCTTGAGACATCGGCGCTGACGCGGCGGTTCCGCAGCGCAGCAGGCCATGACGCGACCGTCCTCGAAGACGTCTCCGTGGACGTCGGCCGCGGCGAGTTCGTCACCGTCGTCGGTCCGAGCGGCTCCGGCAAGTCGACGCTCCTGCAGTGTCTGTCCGGGCTGGACTCGCCGACCAGTGGCACCGTCCGGATCGACGGCACCGACCTCGCGACCCTCCGTGGTGACTCGCTGGCTGCCTTCCGACGCGACCACCTGGGGTTCGTGTTCCAGTCGTACAACCTCATCCCAGCCCTGACCGCGTTCGAGAACGTGGCGCTGCCGCTCCGGCTCGCGACCGGGTCGGTCGATCGCGTGGTCGTCCGGAACGCCCTCGAAGCGGTCGGTCTCGGCGCGGTCGCCCAGAACCGCCCCGGCCAGCTCTCCGGCGGTCAGCAGCAGCGCGTGGCGATCGCCCGCACCATCGTCACCCAGCCGGACGTCGTGTTCGCCGACGAACCGACCGGCGCCCTGGACACCGAGTCCGGAGCACGCGTGCTCGAACTCCTGCGTGCGGCGGCCACGGGGTCGCGGTCGGTCGTGATGGTCACGCACGACCTCGAGGCCGCGGCACTCGGCGACCGCGTGCTCGTCCTGCGCGACGGACGGCTGCACCGGGAGCTCGTCACTCCCTCGGTGTCGGAGATCCTCGAGGCGGTGTCCCGGTGATCACACGTCTCGTCCTCGCCGAGGTCGTCCGGGCTTGGCGGCTCTGGACCTCGACGTTCGTCGTCATGGTCCTGACCGCCGTCGTCGCGCTCGTCTGCGCGGGTGACGTCTCGACCGCCGCTGGGATCACCGACACCGTCGACGCAGCCGGCCTGCGCAACCACGCGATGGTCTTCGGAGCGATGAACGCCATCGTGGTCATCGGCGCGCTCAACGTGCTCGTGACGTTCGCGATCCGCGTCCAGCGCCGGACGTACGCGCTGTGGCAGTTCGGCGGTCTCGGGCCTGCGCTGATCCGCCGGGTCGTGCTCGCCCAGGCGGTCACGTTGTCCCTCGTCGCGTTCGGAACCGCCCTCGCGCTGATGCCTCTCACACTCCGGAGCCTGATGGCCTTCCTCTCGGCGCCCCTCCGGAACCCCGGTGCGCCAGCCCTCGATCCGCGCCTCGGCGTGCTCGAGGCAGTCACCGCCTTCGTGGTGTTCGAGCTCGTGGTGTTCCTCAGCGCACTCGGGGCTGCACGTTCGGCGTCGACGACCCCCGCCCTGGACGCCGTCCGTGAGCCCGAATCCGAGCCCGCCCGTCCCAGCCGCGGCCGGAAGACCACCGCCTGGGTGCTCGGAGGCGTCACCGTCACGATGTACGCGCTGACGCTGCTCGGCGCGCGAGGCGTCACGATGCTCTTCCTCGTGCCCGCGATGGGGTTCGTGATCACGGTCGCACCCTGGTCCTGCCGAGCGCTCGTGTCGGCGTGGACCGCGGTGCTCCCCGGGGCTCCGCCGGCGTGGTTCCTCGCGCGCGAGTCGCTGATGTACCACGTCGCGCGGAGCCACTCGGCGATCGCACTGCTCGCGGTGGCGATGCTGCTGGGCTCGCTCACCGGCCTGGCCGGCGTCTGGGACTCGCCCGCGTACTACCTGGGCGGCCTGGCCATCTTCGGCGGACCGGTCCTGATCGTCCTCTTCACCGGTGCTGCCACCGTGGTGATGACGACGATGGGCCGACGACGGGGCGTTGCCCTGCTCGTCGCCGCTGGCGGGACCTTCCGGACGGGGCTCGTCGCTGCGGTACTGGAAGCCGTCGCGGTGGTCGTCACCGCGGCGCTCATCGCAGTACCACTCGCGATCGCGACCATCCCAGCGGCCCTGACGAGTTGGACGGATCCGCTTCGTCCCGTTCCGTTCGTGGTCGCCGTCGGACTCGTCATCATGGTGGTGGCGACGACCGCACCGGTCCTCCAGGCTCGGCGCCGACCGTTGGGTCCACAACTCGTCGACGCCGGAGTCTGAGCCGCATCCGCCGGTCGAACACCAACGGGGCCGAGCACCGTGCACAACCCCCCAACCCGTGCGAGCTTCCACGCGCCGTGCCCGGTCACAAGCCCGCACCCAGCACCCAACCCCGCACCGGGCCACGAAACCGGCACCGTGCGGACGGGAGGCACGGCACCAGCCCGCCACGCGCCTCCCGTCCGCACCGTGCGCACCTCTTCACCCCGTGCGAGCTTCCGCGCACCGTGCGCCGCTACAAGCGCGCACCATGCGCGCAACCGCGCACCAGCCCACGCACCTCGCACGGTGCGACCAGCCCCAGCGCGAGGCCCTACCCCCGCGTCCGCGCCAACCGCCGATTGAGCGCCACGTTCAGCAGCGCGACGAGCAGCCCCACCGCGAACACGAGCGTCCCGAAGCACAGCACCTGCGGCGGCATCCCGGCCTTCGCGGCGCCGTAGACGAACAGCGGGAAGGTCACCGCGGGCCCGGCGACGAACGAGGTGATCACGTAGTCGTCGATCGACATGGCGAGCGCCAGCAACCCGGCGGCGAGCATGCCCGGCGCCAGCAGCGGCAGGGTGACGAGCCGGAAGGCCTGGAACGGTGTCGCCCCGAGGTCACCCGCGGCCTCCTCGAGTGCCCGCGAGGTCCCCGCGATCCGAGCCCGCAGCACGACCACCACGTAGGCGACGTCGAACGCCACGTGCGTGATGAGCACGGTCAGGAACCCGGTGCCGAGCCCCACCGACAGGAAGAACGAGAGCGACGCGGAACCGACGACGATCGACGGCGCCGCGATGTCGGCGAACACGACGGTGTTCACGACACCGCGACCCGGGAACCGGTACCGCTCCAGCGCCAGCGCGAGGGGCAGCCCGATCGCGACGGAGATGATCGCGGCGAGGAACGCGACGAGCACCGAGGTGACGAACGCCGCCCCGAGCCCGGACACGTTCACCAGGTTCGCGTACCAGTAGGTCGTGAAACCGTTCCAGGCGAACGACAGCCGGTTGGTGGGGGCGTCGTTGAACGAGTACACGATCATGTAGACGATCGGCACCAGGGTGATCGCGATCGTCACCCAGTACACGATGGCGAGCCAGGGCCCACGACGGTTCACGCCGTGACGACGCGGACGGCCGGCGACGGAACCGGTCACGGGCGAGGCCGGAGCGGCGGCGGATCGGGACGGTGCGACGGCGGTCATACGAGGTCCTCGAGGTCGTCGGTGCCGGAGACGCGGGCGTAGATGAACAGGATGATGCCGAGCACGACCATGAGCACGGTCGACAGGGCTGCGGCGACGTTGTACTGCTGGTTGCCGGAGTAGGCGTCCTGGATCGCCTGACCGATCGTGTACGTGTTCGTGCCGCCGAGCAGGGCCGAGTTCACCGGGTCGCCGACGCTGTCGATGAAGACGAGCAGCACCCCGGCGAAGATGCCCGAGCGGGACAGCGGCAGCGTGGTGTGCCAGAACGCCCGGAACTTGCCGGCGTACAGGTCGTTGGCGGCCTCGCCGAGTCGTGGGTCGATGCGCTCGAGGGCGGCGTAGATCGGCAGGACCATGAAGGCCAGGTCGTTGTAGGCGTCACCGAAGATCACTGCGCCCCCGGTGCCGAGGATGTGGAAGTCCTTGCCGGCCAGCCCGAGCGCCTGCAGCGTCGTGACGACCGGCCCCTGCGACGCCAGCACGAACGCCCACATGTCGGTCCGGATGATGAACGACACCAGGAAGCTGATGAACACCAGCATGAGCAGCGGGTTCTTCCACCGCGGCGACACCCGGAACGCGATGAAGTACGCCACCGGGTACCCGACGACGATGCAGGCGATCGTGGCGGCGGCGCCGTACCAGAGCGACCGGAGCAGGAACGTCAGGTAGGGCACCTGCGGGTCGACGAACAGCGAGCCGTAGATCCCGAAGTTCCAGGTGAACGTGTAGCCGTCGTCCGGGTTGCCGGTCATGAGCGAGACGATCAGCCCGGACACCAGCGGGATGACGAAGAACACGCAGAGGTACGCGGTGCCGACGAGCGCCAGGAAGAACGGCGTGCTCCGACGGCGTCCCCGCCGCACCGGCGCGGAACCGGAAGGACCGGCGGAACCACCGGGACCGAGCCCCGGTGCCACTCCGACCGCGCTCACGACTGCACCACCGCGTTGAAGATGCCGTTCCACTCCGAGTACTCGTCGTAGTTCTCGAACACACGGAACTCGTGCGACTGCTCCAGCACGTCGGCAGAGGGGAACACGAGCGGGCTGTCCGCCACGGTGGCGTCGTCGAGTTCGTCCCGCACGTAGTCCTCGGCAGCGGGCACCGGGCAGACGTAGTTGACCCAGTCCTCGACGATCCCGGCGATCTTCGGCGTGTAGTAGAAGTTCATCCACTCGAGCGCCGACACCGGGTTCTCGGCCTGCCGTGGGATGAGCATGTTGTCGTGCCAGGTCATCTGCCCCTCTTCCGGCGTGACGAACTCCAGGTCGGGGAACCCGGACTGCTGCGCCTGGAACACGTCGCCCGACCACGCCTGGGTGATCCAGGTGTCGCCGTTCTCCAACCGGTTGATGTAGCTCTGGTCGTAGAAGCCGGTGACGCTCGGCCGCAGTTCGCGCAGCCAGGCCTGGGCCTTCCGCCAGTCGGCGGGCGTCGAGGTCTCCGGGTCGATGCCGAGCGCGAGCAGTCCGAGCGACCCGAGTTCGGTGTTGTCGCTCATCAGCCCGATGCGGCCCTTGAACGCCGGGTCCTGCAGGTCCTTGAGCGAGGTGATCTTCCGCCCGGTGTACTTCGGGTTGTAGGCGAGCCCGGTGAACCCGGTCTGCCAGACGACGGAGTGCTTGTTGCCCGGGTCGTAGATGGGGTCCTTGACGGAGTCCGAGGCGTTCGCGGCGAAGTTCGGCAGCCGCGAGTGGTCGAGCTCGCACACGAACCCGTTCTTGATCATCTGGGTCAGCTCGAACCCGTTCGTCATGACGACCAGGTCGTAGCCGGTCGCACCGTGCGCCCGCAGGATCGGGGAGACGGTCGCGTAGAAGGTCGCGTTGTCCTGGATCACCGCCTGGTAGTCGACCGCGATCCCCGTCTCCTGCTCGAACAGCGCCAGGGACTCGGACTTGCCGTGGTCGGAGTCGATGTACAGCGGCCAGTTCGCGAAGTTCAGGGTGCCGGTCGCCTTCGCGTCCTTCCAGAACGCCGCCCAGTCGACGGTGTCCTCGGCGCCGGCGGCGGCGGAGCCCTTGATGCTGCAGCCGGTGAGCAGGGCGGCCAGCGCGGCGGCCCCGCCGCCTGCCAGCAGGCCGCGTCGGCTGACGCGGGCCGACGTCAGCCCGCGCAGCAGGTCCGGACCGGGCACCGCGCCGGTCACGCGAGCGATCCTGCCGTGGCAGGGACGGCCTGGAGGCCCGGGTCGTCCTGGGTGGTGACGGTCGCGTCGGACGCGGGGTGCGCCTCCAGGCCGAAACCGTGGTCGACGCCCCACGTGAGCCAGACCTCGGTGCCGGTCGCGATCCGCGGCCCGCCCTTCGAGTTCTGCGCGAACACCGAGACGCGCCCGGCGCCCGGCACGTCGACCAGGTACTGGGTGCTGACGCCGGAGAACGAGACGTCCACGACCCGACCGGGGCCGAGGATGTTCCGTCCGGCCTCGGGGGTCGGTTCGGCGGTGCGGATCTTGAGCTTCTCGGGCCGGACGCCGACGACGACGCGACCGGTCGTGGCGACGGCTCGGTCGGCCGGCACGGCGACCGAACCGGCCGCGGTCGCGACGACGAGCAGGCCGGCATCGGTGCCGCGCACCTCGCCCTCGAGCAGGTTCGACTGGCCGAGGAAGTTCGCGACGAAGGCCGTGCGCGGCAGCTCGTACAGGTCCTGCGGGCTGCCCATCTGCTCGATCCGACCGCCGTTCATGACGGCGACCGTGTCAGCCATCGTCATCGCCTCTTCCTGGTCGTGGGTGACGTGCAAGAACGTGAGCCCGACCTCGGCCTGGATCGTCTTCAGCTCGAGCTGCATCTGGTGGCGGAGCTTCAGGTCGAGGGCGCCGAGGGGCTCGTCGAGCAGCAGCAGGGCCGGCCGGTTCACGATCGCGCGGGCCAGGGCGACGCGCTGCTGCATGCCGCCGGAGAGCTGGGCGGGCCGCTTCGACGCCGACCCCTCGAGCTCGACCAGCCGTAGCGCTTCCGTGGCCTTCGTCATCGGGTCCGGGATCCGGCGCCGCTTCAGCCCGAACGCGACGTTGTCGAGCACGCTCATGTGCGGGAAGAGCGCGTAGTTCTGGAACACCGTGTTGACGGGCCGCTGGTACGGCTTCGTGTCGGTGACGTCCTGGCCGCCGATGGTGATGGTGCCGCTCGTGGGTTCCTCGAGCCCGGCGACGAGCCGCAGGGTCGTCGTCTTGCCGCAGCCCGACGGGCCGAGCAACGCGAAGAACGAGCCGGCGGGCACCGTCAGGTCGAGGCTGTCCACCGCGGTGTGGCCGGGGAAGGACTTCGTGATCTGGTCGAGCCGGAGATCGGCTCCCGATTCGGCGAACGTTCCGGTCATTGCCATGGTGCCTCCAGGGGGTGGTCGGCCTCAGCCGATGTAGGACATGACGTGCTTGATGCGGGTGTAGTCGTCGAAGCCGTACTGCGACAGGTCCTTGCCGTAGCCGGAGTGCTTGAACCCGCCGTGCGGCATCTCGGCGACGATCGGGATGTGCGTGTTGATCCACACGCAGCCGAAGTCCAGGTCGCGGGCGAAGCGCATGGCACGCGTGTGGTCGGTCGTCCACACCGAACTCGCCAGGCCGTACTCGACGCCGTTCGCCCACGTCAGGGCCTGCTGTTCCGTCGAGAACCGCTGCACGGTCTGCACCGGGCCGAAGATCTCCTGCTGCACGGCACGGTCGTCCTGGCGCAGGCCGGCGACGATCGTGGCCTCGTGGAAGTACCCGCGGTCACCCTGTCGTGCGCCGCCGAGCTCGATCGTCGCGTGGTCGGGCAGCGTGTCCAGGAACGACTGCACGTGCGCGAGCTGGTTCGCGTTGTTGACGGGACCGTAGTGACCGTCCGACCCGGTTCTCGCGTTGACGCGTGCCTCTGCTGTGAGCGCTGCGACGAACTCGTCGTGGATGCCCTGTTGCACGAGCAGCCGGGTGGCGGCGGTGCAGTCCTGTCCGGCGTTGAAGAACCCGGCGGCGACGATCCCGGCCACCGCCGAGGGGATGTCCGCGTCGTCGAACACGATCACGGGTGCCTTGCCGCCGAGCTCCAGGTGGGTGCGCTTGAGGTCACCGGCGGCGGCACGGGCGACTTCCATGCCGGCGCGGACGGAGCCGGTGATGGACACGAGCTGCGGGATGGGATGGTCGATCATCGCTGCGCCGGTGGTGCGGTCCCCCACGACGACGTTCAGGACCCCCGGCGGCAGGAACTCGGCGGCGACCTCGGCGAGCAGCAGGGTCGACAGGGGTGTCGTGTCGCTCGGCTTGAGCACGGTGGTGTTCCCCGCCGCGAGCGCCGGCGCGAACTTCCACACCGCCATGTTGAGCGGGTAGTTCCACGGGGTGACCTGGGCGACGACACCGATGGGTTCACGCCGGACGAACGAGGTGTGGTCGGCCAGGTACTCGCCGGCGCTCCGGCCCTCGAGGTTCCGGGCGGCCCCGGCAAAGAAGCGGATCTGGTCGACGGACAGCAGGATCTCGTCCTCGACCAGGGTGGCGCGGGGCTTCCCGGTGTCGAGCGACTCGAGGTCGGCGAACTCCGACGCCCGCTGCTCCATCGCGTCGGCGATCCGGAACAGGGCGAGCTGCCGTTCGCCGGGGGTGGTGCGGCGCCAGGTCTCGAACGCGGTCGCGGCCGCACCGAAGGCGGCGTCGACGTCGGCGGGGGTGGACACCGGGGACGTGCCGTAGACGTGCTCATCGGTCGGGTCGACCAGGTCGAACGTGGTGTCGGCGGTCGACTCGACGGAGGCGCCCCCGACGAAGTTCCGCAGGACCCGGGTGTCGGTGTCCGCCGTCGCCGTGCTCTGTGCGTCCAGCATGGCGGTGATACTGACACGGATTCCGGCGGTGCGGAAGAAGGATCCGGAGGTTGTGGAGAACTGTAACAACGGAAATCGTCGCGAAACACGGAGTTCACAACGGAATCCCTTGCGCACCCCGAACCTCGCTGCCATGCTGTCCGGCATGGCGGCAGCACCACGACGTCCGGGACCGATCGACGACACCTCGAAGCGGATCATCGAACAACTCCAGGCGGACGGGCGCCGCCCGTACGGCGAGATCGGCAAGGCCGTCGGTCTCAGTGAAGCGGCGGTCCGGCAGCGTGTGCAGAAGCTGACCGAGACCGGCGTCATGCAGATCGTCGCGGTCACCGACCCGATGCAACTGGGCTTCCACCGCCAGGCGATGATCGGCATCCGGGTCAGCGGCGACACCCGAACCGTCGCCGATGCCCTGGAGCAGCTGCCGGCGGTCGACTACCTCGTGATGACCGCCGGCAGCTTCGACCTGATGGTCGAGGTCGTGTGCGAGGACGACGACGACCTGATCGAACTGCTCAACGGCACCATCCGGGCCATCCCGGGCGTCGCCGGCACCGAGACCTTCGTCTACCTGCAACTCCGCAAACAGCTCTACGACTGGGGAACGCGATGACCATCGAACAGCCCACCCGCCTCGGCTCCTACGACCCGTTCGCACCGGTCGACGACGCCGACCTGCAGCGGAAGTCCCGGGACCACCTGTGGATGCACTTCGCCCGTCACGGTGCGAACCAGGCTGGCGCCGACGTGCCGATCATGGTGCGCGGCGAGGGCCACCACGTCTACGACAGCCACGGCAAGGAGTACATCGACGGGCTGTCCGGCCTGTTCGTCGTCGCCGCCGGGCACGGGCGGAAGCGCCTGGCCGAGATGGCCGCGAAGCAGGCGGAGACGCTGAGCTTCTTCCCGATCTGGTCGTACGCGCACCCCGCGGCGATCGAGCTCGCCGACCGGCTGGCCGAGCACGCCCCCGGTGACCTCAACAAGGTCTTCTACTCCACCGGCGGCGGCGAGGCGGTGGAGACCGCCTTCAAGCTCGCGAAGTACTACTGGAAGCTCCAGGGCAAGCCGATGAAGCACAAGGTGATCTCCCGCGCGGTCGCCTACCACGGCACCCCGCAGGGCGCCCTGGCGATCACCGGCATCCCGGCGATGAAGGAGATGTTCGAGCCCCTGACCCCCGGCGGCTTCCGGGTGCCGAACACGAACTCGTACCGCGCCGAGGAGATGGGCTTCCCCGGGGGCACCGAGGAGCAGTTCGGCTTCTGGGCGGCGGAGCGGATCCGCGAGATGATCGAGTTCGAGGGCCCCGACACCGTCGCCGCGGTGTTCCTCGAGCCGGTGCAGAACTCCGGCGGCTGCTTCACCCCGCCGCCCGGGTACTTCCAGCGGGTGCGCGAGATCTGCGACGAGTACGACGTGCTGCTCGTCTCGGACGAGGTCATCTGCGCCTTCGGTCGGATCGGCACGATGTTCGCCTGCGACACGTACGGCTTCGTGCCGGACATGATCACGTGCGCCAAGGCGATGACCTCCGGGTACTCCCCGATCGGCGCGACGATCATCAGCGACCGGCTGTTCGAGCCGTTCTCCAAGGGCGACACGACCTTCTACCACGGCTACACGTTCGGCGGGCACCCGGTGTCGGCCGCCGTCGCGATGGAGAACCTCGACATCTTCGAGGAAGAGGGGCTGCTCGCCAACGTGCAGCAGAACGCCCCGCTCTTCCGCGCCGAGCTCGACACCCTGCTCGACCTGCCGATCGTCGGGGACGTCCGCGGAGACGGCTACTTCTACGGCATCGAGCTCGTCAAGGACAAGGCCACCAAGACGACCTTCGACGACGACGAGTCCGAGCGGCTGCTGCGCGGGTTCCTGTCGAAGGCGCTGTTCGACGCGGGGCTGTACTGCCGGGCCGACGACCGCGGTGACCCCGTCGTCCAGCTCGCGCCGCCGCTGACCATCGGGCAGCCGGAGTTCCGCGAGATGACGTCGATCCTGCGGAGCGTCCTGTCCGAGGCCTGGACGAAGATCTGACCGTGGGCGGCTACCGGGGCGTCTCGTTCTGGCTCGACCAGCTCGCGTCCACCGGACGCGACGACCTGACGCCCCGGCCGCCGCTCGACGGCGACACGACGGCCGACGTCGCGATCGTGGGCGGTGGACTGACGGGTCTCTGGACCGCGTGGTACCTGCACCAGGCCGACCCGGGCCTCCAGATCGTCGTCCTGGAACGCGAGATCACCGGCTTCGGCGCGTCCGGTCGCAACGGCGGCTGGTGCTCGGCGCTGTTCCCGCGGTCCGCCTCGGCGATCGCCGAGGAGCACGGGCGCGACGCCGCGCTCGCGTTGCGGGCCGCCATGCGCGACACCGTCGACGAGGTGGGCCGCGCAGCGTCCGAAGCCGAGGTCGACTGCGACTACGTGAAGGGCGGGACCGTCATGTACGCACGCTCCGCCGTGCAGGAACGCGCCGCCCACGACGAGGTCGCGTCCTCCGCGGCATGGGGCGACGACATGACGTGGCGACCCGCGCGAGCGGGCGACGCCGCCGGATCGGCGGGGGTCGCGTGGACCCCGGACTGCGCGCGCGTGCAGCCCGCCGCGTTGGTGCGTGGCCTCGCGGCCGCCCTGGAGGCCCGTGGCGTCCGGATCGCGGAGCACACGCCCGTCTCGTCCTGGGATCGCGGGCGTGTGGTCACGTCGCGCGGCACCGTCACGGCAGGTGCCGTGGTGATCGCGGTCGAGGGCTACGGCGCCCAGCTGGAGCAGACGAAGCGGCGGATCCTGCCGCTGTACTCGCTCATGATCGCGACGGCCCCGCTGCCGGCGTCCGCGTGGGAACGCATCGGTCTCGAGCACGGGCAGACGTTCTCCGACTACCGGCACCTGCTCGTGTACGGGCAGCGCACGGCCGACGACCGGCTGGCGTTCGGCGGCCGCGGAGCCCGCTACCACTGGGGGTCCTCGATCACGCCCGGGTACGATCGGGTGCCGCGGGTCTTCGAGCACCTGCGGAAGGCCCTGGTCGACCTGTTCCCGGTCGTCTCGGACGCCCCGGTCACCCACACGTGGGGCGGCCCGCTCGGGGTGCCGCGCGACTGGTGCGCCTCGGTGACCTGGGACGGACACGTCGGCAGCGCTGGCGGGTACGTCGGGGACGGCCTGTCGACGACGAACCTGGCCGGACGGACCCTCGCCGACCTCGTGCGCGGGGAGTCGACGGCACTGACCGCACTGCCGTGGGTGAACCACCGATCGCCCGACTGGGAGCCCGAGCCGCTGCGGTTCCTCGGCGCGAACGCGGGACTCGTCGCGACCGACTTGGCCGACCGCGAGGAAGCACTGACCGGGCGGCCGAGTCTGGCCGCTCGGCTCATGGCACCACTGACCGGAGGGCACTGATGGCTGCCGGTCTCGACGCCGACGTCGTGGTCGTCGGGGCGGGGGTCGCCGGGCTCGCCGCCGCCCGGGCGCTCGCACTCGGCGGGCAGCGGGTCGTCGTGCTCGAGGCCCGCGACCGGATCGGCGGGCGCACCTGGACCGATGCGTCACTCGGGGTGCCGGTCGACCTCGGCGCCTCGTGGATCCACGGGGTCGACGGCAACCCGCTCTGGGCCCTGGCACCCCGGTTCGGCATCGAGACCGTCGAGTTCACGGTCGGCAGCTTCCAGTTCGACGGCCGGCCGATCGCGTGGCACGACCCGTCCGGCGCCGCTCTCTCCGCCGAGGACACGTCGGCGTTCGTGGCGGACCTGCACACCGTCGACGCGGCCCTCGACGCCGTCGTCGCGCAAGCGCCCCCGCCCTCGACCTACGCGGCCGCCGTCGACACCGTGCTCCGCTCGCTGCGGTGGCAGGGCGACCGAGCCGCACGCGTCCGCGAGTACACGGCCCACCGCTCCGAGGACCTCTGCGGTGCCCCCGTGACCGTCCTCGACGCGCACGGACTCGACGAGGAGCACGTCCCAGGCGACGAGGTGGTGTTCCCCGGCGGCTACGCCCAGTACGCCCGCGCGCTGGCCGAGGGGCTCGACGTCCGGCTGTCGTCGGTCGTGCGGTCGGTGACCCAGGCCGGCGAATCCGTGACCGTGGGGCTCGCCGACGGCACCACCGTCGTCGCGCCGCGGGTCGTCGTCACCGTGCCGCTCGGGGTGCTGCAGGCCGGCGACGTGGTCTTCGACCCGCCCCTGTCCGCGCCGGTGACCGGAGCGCTCGACCGGCTCGGGATGGGCACCTACGACAAGGTGTTCCTGCGGTTCCCCACACGGTTCTGGGGCGACTCGTGGGTGGTCCGGCAGCAGGGGTCCGCCGGTGTCGACTGGCACTCCTGGTACGACATGTCCCGGGTGACCGGTGCGCCGGTGCTCGCCGCCCTGGTCGGTGGCGCCGGAGCCCGTCGGCTCGAGACCCTGCCGGACGCCATGGTCGTCGACGAGGGGGTGGCGGCGCTGCGGAAGATGTTCGGCCCGTCCGTCCCCCAGCCCGAGGCGTTCCGGATCACCCGGTGGGCCGAGGACCCGTTCTCGCGGGGCTCGTACTCGTACCTGCACGTCGGGGCGTCACCCGACGACCACGACCTGCTCGGCACCCCGTCCGGCCGGGTGCAGCTCGCCGGGGAGGCCACCTGGAGCGACGACCCGGCGACGGTGCACGGTGCGCTGCTGTCCGGGCTGCGCGCGGCCGGGCGGTTGCTCGGCACCCAGGTCGAGCCGCTCTCGCTCGCCGACCCGCTGTCCATGCCCTGAGCGCCACACCCCCGCTGGTGTCGGCCCGTGCGACACTCGCTCCGTGACCCCGACGAGGACCCGACCGCGACACGAACACCGGGCACCGGTCGCCGTCGCGGTCCTGGTGAACCTGGCGCTGAGCCTGTTCCTGCCCGACGAGGTGCTGTTCTTCCCGTCGTGGGTGGTGCCCGTCCTGGGCGTCCTGCTGCTCGCCCCGCTCATCGTCTTCAACCCGCGGCGTCTGACGCGCGAGACCGCCTGGTCACGGTGGCTGTCGTTCGCACTGGCGGCCCTGCTCACCGTCGCCAGTCAGCTCACCGTCATCCGGACCATCACCGAGCTGCTCGGCGGCCACGCGGACGGTGCGGCCGTGCTGCTCACCGCGCTGCAGGTCTGGGTGAGCACGATCATCGTGTTCGGGCTCGTCTACTGGGAGCTCGACCGCGGGGGTCCGGTGGCACGGCGGCGCCCCGAACTGTGGTCGACGGCCGAAGCGGACTTCCAGTTCCCGCGGGAGACCGACCCGAAGACCGCGGACTGGCGGCCGGTCTACCTCGACTACCTCTCCGTGGCGATGACGAACATGATGGCGTTCAGCCCGACGGACACGATGCCGATGACCGTCCGGGCGAAGATGATGATGGCCTACCAGGCACTGAGTGGGTTCATCCTGCTGGCGCTGGTCATCTCGCGCGCGGTCAACATCATCAGCTGAAGGCCTTGCGGTAGTTGATCGCCCGATCAACAATGGCGCATGGACGTCGTCACCACACCCTCGCTCCCGTCGCCGCTGCACGCCGACACCGGCGCACCCCGCAGATCGCTCCGCGTCGCCCTCGTGCAGATGCGGTGGCTCCCCGACCCGGACGAGCACCGGGCCCAGCTCGCCGACGGCATCGCGACCGCCGCAGCGAACGGAGCCACCGCGGTGTTCCTGCCCGAACTCACGCTGCGCCGCTACCCGGGTAACACCCTGGCGAGCGGGACCCCGAAGGACCTCGCCGAGTCGCTGCAGGACGGCCCGACCGTCGCCTTCGCCCGTGCCCAGGCGATCGAGCACGGGGTGTTCGTGCACGCCTCGCTGTACGAGCGGCCGGGCGACGACGACCAGCCCGACGACCCCCGCGGCTACAACACCGCCGTCCTCGTCGCTCCCGACGGCACCCTGGTCGGCCGGACCCGGAAGACCCACATCCCGATCAGCGCCGGCTACCACGAGGACACGTACTTCCGCCCGGGGACCGACGACGATGCCTTCCCGGTGTACGAGCCCGCCGGACTCGGCGCGCGCCTCGGGCTGCCGACCTGCTGGGACGAGTGGTTCCCCGAGGTGGCCCGGTCCTACGGCCTCGCCGGGTCCGAGGTGCTCGTGTACCCGACGGCGATCGGCTCCGAACCGACGTTCCCCGACTTCGACACCGCGCCGATCTGGCAGCGGGTGATCGTGTCGAACGGCATCACCGCCGGACAGTTCATGGTCGTGCCGAACCGGTGGGGCGACGAGGGCGACATCACGTTCTACGGCTCGTCCTTCATCTCGGACCCGTTCGGCCGCGTGCTCGTCGAGGCTCCCCGTGACGCGAGCGTGGTGCTCGTCGCCGACCTCGACCTCGACGCCCGGACGGAGTGGCTCCGGCTGTTCCCCTTCTACCTGACCCGGCGACCCGACCTGTACGCCGGGCTCGTCGACCCCGTCGACGAGGAACGCCACGCGTACGGCGCACGCGACGCGATCGACGCGGCCCTGGCCGTGGAACCGGCCACCGCCGGGCGCGAGGCGCGCGCATGACCTGGGTGATGCCTCCCGAGACGGCTCCGCAGGAACGCACGTGGATGGCGTTCCCGCGCCCCGGCCTGACGCTCGGCGACGACGCGGCGAGCGCCGACGCCGCGCGTCTGGCATGGGCGACCACGGCCAACACGATCAGCGAGCACCAGCCGGTCACCGTCGTCGTGGACCCGGTCGCACGGGCGGATGCCGGTCGCCTGCTGTCGTCCGACGTGGACGTGCTCGAGGCGCCGCTCGACGACTTCTGGATGCGCGACATCGGCCCGACGTTCGTCGTCGACGACGTGACCGGTGCACTCGGTGCCGTCGACTGGGTCTTCAACGGCTGGGGCGCGAACTCCTGGTCGACCTGGACGCGTGACGCTGAGGTCGCCGCCACGGTCGCCGGTGCTGCGGGAGCCACGCGGATCCCGTCGTTGCTCGTCAACGAGGGCGGGGCGATCCACGTCGACGGCGCCGGCACCGTCCTGGTGACGGAGACGGTGCAGCTCGACCCGCGCCGGAACCCGTACGCCGACCGGGAGCGCGTCGAGCTGGAGCTGGCGCGCACGATCGGCGCCACGCGGGTGGTCTGGCTGCCCCGCGGCCTGACGCGCGACTACGACGGCTTCGGCACCCGGGGCCACGTCGACATGGTGGCGACCTTCGCCGATCCGGGCACGGTCCTGCTGCACGCCCAGCCGGATGGCGGCCACCCGGACCACCTGGTGATGCCGCAGATCCGGCGAGCGCTCGAGCAGGCGACCGACGCGACGATCATCGAGTTGCCGGCCCCGTCGACGCTGTCGGACGACGGTGGACCGGTGGACTGGAACTACGTGAACCACGTCGTGGTGAACGGTGCCGTGATCGCCTGCTCGTTCGGCGACCCGGTCGCTGACGACCGCGCCAGGGGCATCCTCGCCGAGGCGTACCCGGGCCGACGGGTCCGCTCGATCGACGCGCGACAGGTCTTCGCGCGCGGCGGCGGGCTGCACTGCATCACACAGCAACAGCCTTCCCCTGCCGAAAACTAGCGGTCAGTAAACTACCCAGTAAAGCAATTACTGGATATGCTGCTGACCATGGAAGAGCAGCGGAACAACCCGGCTCGCTCGATGCCCGCTGCCATCACGCGGTCCGCGCGCGCGATCGGCGAAGACTTCACCGGGTGGCGGAAGGTCCTCGGCCTCACCGCCGAACAGGTTGCCGACCGAGCCGACATCACCCGCGCAACTCTGCGGAAACTCGAACACGGGGATCCGACCGTCGGCTTCCACGTCGTGCTGCGGGTTGCTCGCGCGCTCGGGGTGCTCGACGCGCTCACCGAGGCGGTCGATCCACTGCAGACCGACCTCGGACGCGCCCGCGCGGACATGCTCCTGCGGAAGCGGATCCGGTGACCGGACGCGATGACCTCGAGGTCCACATCGAGCTCGACGGTGCCACGGTGCTGGCCGGGCACGCGCAGTTCCAGCGCAGTCGGGGTCGGTTCCAAGGCACCACGTTCCAGTACGAAACCGGCTACCTCGCGCGGCCGTCCGCCTACGAGATCGACCCCGCGCTGCGCCTGACATCCGGAACGCAGTACACGCAGGGACTACCCGGGGCCTTCAGCGACTCCGCGCCGGACCGATGGGGCCGCAACCTCATCCAGAAGCAGGAGCGCGCGATCTCCCGCCAGGACTCGCGAACTGCGCGCACGCTCGACGACGTCGACTACCTCATCGGCGTGAGCGACGTCACCCGCCAGGGCGCTCTGCGATTCCGCACCGACGCGGATGCTCCGTTCCTCGACGCCGATCACCGGGTACCGAAGCTGGTGCACCTCCCCGAACTCCTGCGGGCCGCCGACAGCGCCGCGGGTGACGTGGACGACTACGCGGCGGTGAAGGCGCTCCTGGCGGCCGGCACCGGTTCACTCGGCGGGGCCCGGCCGAAGGCGTCGGTGCTCGGCACGGACGGACGGCAGCTGATCGCGAAGTTCCCGCACCACACCGATGCGTGGGACGTGATGGCTTGGGAAGCAACCGCCCTGGACCTCGCGGCCGAAGCGGGCGTCACCGTTCCCGCGCACCGTCTCTCGCGAGTCGACGACCGGCACCTGCTGCTCCTCGAACGATTCGACCGCTCGCCAGGTGGCCGGATCGGGTACATGAGCGCCATGACGGTCCTGGAGCTCCACGACGGCGACGCTGCGGACTACGCGGACATCGTCGAGCGGCTGCCCGAGATGAGCAGCCGACCGACCGGCGACTCACACGAACTGTTCCGCCGAGTCGCGGTGAGTGTCGGCATCAACAACACGGACGACCACCTCAGGAACCACGGGTTCCTCCGGGATCGCGCGGGATGGTCGCTCAGTCCGGCATTCGACCTGAACCCCAACCCGGAGCCGACCCTCCGCCAGACGACCATCGCGGGTTCCGACATGATCGACGACGAAGCCGACGGCCTCCGAGCCCTGGCGGCATCGTGCAGGCTCTCATCCGCGAGTGCCCGGGATCAGCTGCAGCTCGTCATCGCGGCACTGGAGACCTGGCCAGACGTCGCTCGCCGGAACGGTGTCGCAGCCCCCGAGCTGGCACGTTTCGAGGACTCGTTCGCCGCCGGTGTCGACTCCCTGCGGCGAGCCGCACGCTGAACCGAGCGGACCCTGCGGCTGTCCTCGGATCGAGGGTGGATGCCGATCGCCATGGCGTACAGCAACCAGGCATCACCTGTACACCGCGGCCGGTCCGCCCACTGCCGACCCGTCGGTATGGTGCTCCGAACTGATCCGGGCGACGCTGCCCGGCCCCGAAGAGCAGGGAAGTCACATGGCATCACCGATCGCGGTCACCGCGCCGGCAGCACCGGTGCGCGGCGGGTCGCTGAAGCGGAGCCTCGGGCTCTGGGCGATCGTCGGACTCGGCCTCGGCTACATGACCCCGACGGTCGTGTTCGACACCTTCGGCATCGTCTCCGGGCAGACCGACGGCGCGGTGCCGAGCGCGTACCTGATCGCCCTCGTCATCATGGCGCTCACCGCGATCAGCTACGGGAAGATGGTGCGCGTCTACCCCGCGGCCGGTTCCGCGTACACGTACGTCCGGGAGTCGATGCACCCGAACCTCGGCTTCATGGTCGGCTGGGCGTCACTGCTCGACTACCTGCTGCTGCCGATGGTGAACGCCCTGATCATCCGGCTCTACCTGGAGCAGGTGTTCCCGGGGCTGCCCCCGTGGGTGACCGTCGTCGTGTACACGGTGTTCGTGACGACGGTGATCTGCCTGTCGATGCGCGGCACGTCGAACCTCAACATGGTGCTGCTCATCGGTGCGGTCCTGGCGATGATCGCGTTCGTGGTCTTCACCGTGATCGAGCTCACCCACGGTGCCGGGGCGGGCACGATCGTCAGCGCCGAACCCTTCGTCCACGACGGCGTGACGATGTCGGCCCTGCTCACCGGGGCGACGGTGGTGTGCTTCTCGTTCATCGGCTTCGACGCCGTGACGATGTACACGGAAGAGGCGAAGTCGATCCGCATCATGCCGAAGGCGATCATGCTGACCGTCCTGCTCGGCGGCGCGATCTTCCTGGTCTCCGCCTACTTCGCCCAGCTCCGCTTCCCCACCAACGCACCGTTCGGCGAGTTCACCGACGACCCGCTCCCCCAGATCGGCCTGCTCGTCGGCGGTCCGGTGTTCCAGGCGGTCCTCGTGTCGGCCGGGTTCGTCGCCGCACTCGCCTCGGGTCTCGCGTCGCACGCCAGCGTCGCCCGCATGCTCATGGTGATGGGCCGGAACAACGTCCTGCCGAAGCGGGTCTTCGGCTACGTGCACCCCCGCACGCACACCCCGGTGTTCAACGTCGTCTTCGTCGGCGCGGTCACCCTGCTGGCGATGAGCTTCTCGCTCGACACGATCGCGGCCTACATCAACTTCGGCGCGCTCATCGCGTTCACCTTCGTCAACGCCACCGTGATCGTGCACTTCGCGATCCGGAACGGACGCCGTCACACGGCGGGGGACCGCTGGCGCTACATCGTGCTGCCGGGGGTCGCGATGCTCCTGACCGGGGTGCTCTGGTCGCAGCTCCATGCCGACGCCCTGATCGCAGGAGGAGTGTGGGCGGCGATCGGGTTCGTCTACCTGCTCGTCATCACCAAGGGCTTCCGGGTCGCACCGAAGGGCTTCGACGAGAACCAGCCCGTCACCGGTGTGAACAAGCAGCTGACCGACCAGGCCTGACCGGCCACCACGAGAGGACGCCATGTACGCCGTCACCGACCCCACCACGGGCACGACCCTCGAGACCTACCCGACCATCACGGACGCCGAGCTGCACGATGCCGTCGCAGTCGCCGACCACACGCACACCGAGTGGTCACGGACGACGGCGGTCTCCGACCGTGCAGCCCTGCTCCACCGGGTCGCGGACCTGTACCGGGAGCGGCACGCCGAGCTCGCCGCCACGATCGTGCGCGAGATGGCGAAGCCGATCGACCAGGCCGAGGGCGAGGTCGACTTCTGCGCCGACATCTACGACTACTACGCGGACCACGCGTCGGAGTTCCTGGCGGACCAGCCGATCACCCTGGCGGACGGGTCCGAGGGGTCCGCGTTCATCCGCAAGGCCTCCATCGGCGTCGTGCTCGGCATCATGCCGTGGAACTTCCCCGCGTACCAGATCGCCCGGTTCGCCGGCCCGAACCTGGCCATCGGCAACACCGTCCTGCTGAAGCACGCACCGCAGTGCCCGGAGTCCGCCCTGGCCATCGAGCGGATCTTCCACGACGCGGGCTTCCCGGCCGGGGCCTACACGAACGTGTTCGCGACGAACGACCAGGTCGCCGACGTCATCGCCGACCCGCGCGTGCAGGGTGTCTCGCTCACCGGTTCGGCGCGCGCCGGTGCCGCGGTCGCCGAGATCGCCGGCCGGAACCTGACGAAGGTGGTGCTCGAACTCGGCGGCTCCGACCCCTTCATCGTGCTGTCCACCGACGACCTGGACGCCGTCGTCGAGTCCGCCGTCACCACCCGGCTCGAGGGCAACGGCCAGGTCTGCAACGCCCCGAAGCGGTTCCTGGTGGTCGACGGCCTGTACGACGACTTCCTGGCGAAGTTCACCGCGGCGATGTCGGCGGTCGAACCGACGGACCCGAGCGTGCCCGGTGCCGAACTCGGTCCGTTGTCGTCCCCGGCCGCAGCCGATCGGCTGCAGGAACAGCTCGCGTCCGCCGTCGAGCAGGGTGCGACTGTCGTCACGGGCGGCGACCGCCAGGGCAACGCCTTCCTGCCGACGATCCTGACCGACGTCACGCCGGACAACGACGCCTACCGCGAGGAGTTCTTCGGCCCCGTCGCCACCGTGTACCGCGTCGCCGACGAGGACGAGGCGATCGCCCTGGCCAACGACACCCCGTACGGCCTCGGTTCGTACCTGTTCACCACCGACGCCGACCAGGCACTCCGGGTCGCCGACCGGATCGAGGCCGGCATGGTCTACGTGAACATCGTCGGCGCGGACAGCCCGGAGCTGCCGTTCGGTGGCGTCAAGGGCAGCGGCTTCGGCCGCGAGCTCGGCCCCCTGGGGGCCGACGAGTTCGTGAACAAGAAGCTGATCCGCATCGGCTGACCGGCGCGGAGACGCCGGCGTCTCCGCCAGACGCCGCCGAATCCGCCGGCGTCTCGCCGACGGGACGGCGTCCGATCAAGACGCCGGTGTGTTGCAGCCGGACCCACGACGGACGGGAGGCGCGGTGCAAGCTGGCACCGCGCCTCCCGTCTGCTCGTCGGTCGCCGCTCCCACGTCGCCACCGGAAGACGCCGTCGTCACGCTTCGACGCCGCGGAACGCGCGAGACGCCGCCGGATCCGGCGGCGTTTCGATGACGTAGAGGCGTCGAGCGAACACGCCGGCGTCTCACGCCCGCGAGCAGCCGCACCACCGCGCCGCCGTGCGGTCGCCGCTACTGCTGCGGGTCGGCGGGCTCGCCGCCGGAGTCCGTGTCGCTGTCCTGCTGCGGGTCCTCCGTCGCGTCGCCCGTGGGCGACCCGTCCGGCAGGTCCTCGGTGTACTGCTCCTGGTCCTTGGTGGGGTCGCTGGACCCGTTCGCTGCGTCACTCATGGGCCGGACGGTACGCGTCGGCGCCTGGACACGTCAGGACCTGGACGATGCGCATGCCGGTGACCTGTTCAGGCAGTTACTGCGCCTCCACCGCCTGCGGAACGGCCGCCAGGATCTCCTCGGCGACCTCGCGCCCGATGCGCACCGCGCCGTCGACGTGCTGGTAGCCCTGCCCGGCCAGGTCGCTCGAGGCGAACCGGATCGGACCGACCGCGGCACGCTGGTCGACGCCGTAGCGGACGAGCCCGCCCAGGTCGAAGCTCGCCGCGTAGGCGCCGCGCGTCCACTCCTCGGTGCCCCAGTCGCTCTCGTAGTAGACGACGGGCGACAGGGCCTCGTCACCGTAGTAGTGCGCCAGCGAGGCGAGCACCCGGGCCCGGCGTTCCTCGGTCGACAGCGCGAACAGGTCGTCCGCGTGCTGGTCGGAGACGAAGCCGACCAGGGTGCCCTGCTCGGAACCGTGCGAAGTGTTGTCGTACGCCTCGTGCACGACCTCGTACGGGCTGAACGCGGTGCCGGACAGGCCCGCCGCACGCCAGAAGGGACGGTCGTAGACGGCGTGCACCTTGATCACGAAGCCCATCGACAGGTGCTGGTGCAGCTGGTGCTGGCGTCGGGGCAGCGGCGGCTCGTACGAGATCCGCGAGTACAGGGGCGGCGGGACCGCGACGAGGGCCTGTCGGGCGTGCACCTCGATCCCGCCGTCGGCGAGCGCGACGACCCCGTCGTCGCTCCAACGCAGCGTCCGGACCGGGGCGTTCAGGTGCACGTCGTCGCCGAGGCGCTCGGCGAGCCGTTCGGACACCTGCTGCATGCCGCCGACGACCCGCTTGTCGAGGATGAAGTCGGCGTCGACCAGGTTGGTGAAGCTGCCGGCGGACGCCGCCATCAGCAGGGCCTGCAGTGCGGAGAACGCGTGCGCGGGCTTGGTGAGCATGGCGCCGGCGATGAACAGCTCGACGTTGTCGGTCGCGACCCGGTCCGGGCTGAGGTCGTGCAGCCAGGCGCGGAACGAGACTTCGTCGAGGGCGGCTGCGTTCGGGGTCTCCCAGGGGCGCGCCGGGTCGACCTTCGCGACGTACTCGTCGACGACGGCGACGAGCCGTTCGATCTCGTTCGCCGTGGCCTCGGGCAGGGGGAAGATGTCGCCGGTGTACTCGGTCCGGGTGCCGTCGGCGTCGACGTAGACGCTGGAGCCCTCGCGGTACCGGTCGTACGTCTGCAGGCCGAGCTCGTCGAGGGTCTCGAGCAGTGCGGTCTGGTCGGGCGAGACCCACTGTCCGCCGATCTCCAGGGTCACCCCGTCGATGTCGTTCGTCCAGGTGCGGCCCCCCACGCGGTCGCGGGCCTCGAGCACGGCGACCCGCAGGCCGGCGGCGCGCAGGCGGTCCGCGGCGGTGAGACCGGCGACACCGGCTCCGATGACGACGACGTCCTTCTCGATCATCGAGCTGCTCCTTGTGCGGTCGTGGTGCTGTCGGTGTGCCGGAACGGGTCCGGGGTGAGCGTGTACATGGTCTCGAGGTACTCGGCGATGCCCTCGCCGCCGCCCTCGCGACCGAGGCCGGACTGCTTCACGCCGCCGAACGGTGCCGAGGCGTTCGACACGACCCCGGTGTTCAGCCCCAGCATGCCGGTCTCGAGCCGCTCCATCAGGCGCTGCCCGCGTGCCGGGTCCTCGGTGAACGCGTAGCCGACCAGACCGTACTCGGTGTCGTTCGCGGCGGCCACGGCCTCGTCCTCGGAGCGGAACGTGCGGATCGCGAGCACCGGCCCGAAGATCTCGTCGTCGAGGATCGCGCTGCCCGGCTGCACGTCGGTCAGGACGGTCGGCGCGTAGAACGTGCCGGGCCCGTCGACCGGGTGCCCGCCGGTCCGGACCGTCGCCCCGCGCTCGACCGCGTCGGTGACCAGGCGGTGCGCCTTGTCCACGGCGCGGGCGTCGATGAGCGGCCCGATGACGACGCCGTCCTCGGTCCCCCGGCCGACCCGCATCGCGGCGACCCGTTCGGTGACCCGGCGCGTGAACTCGTCGGCGACGTCCTCGTGCACCAGGAACCGGTTCGCCGCGGTGCAGGCCTGGCCGGTGTTCCGGAACTTCGCGGCGAGCGCGCCCTCCACCGCCAGGTCGAGGTCGGCGTCGGCGAACACCAGGAACGGGGCGTTGCCCCCGAGCTCCATGCTCGTCCGGAGCACGTTCTGCGCCGCCTGGCCGAGCAGGGTGCGTCCGACCGGCGTCGAACCGGTGAACGACAGCTTCCGCAGGCGGGGGTCGGCGATCACGGGCGCGGAGACGTCGGCGGCGTGCGTGGTCGGGACGACGTTGACCACCCCGGCGGGCACGCCGGCCTCGACGAGCAGGTCGGCGAACAGCAGGGTGGTCAGCGGCGTCAGTTCGGCCGGCTTCACGACGACGGTGCAGCCGGCGGCGAGCGCCGGAGCGATCTTGCGGGTCGCCATCGCCAACGGGAAGTTCCACGGCGTGATCAGGAACGCGGGCCCGACGGGCTTGTGCGAGACGGTGGCGCGGCCGGTCCCCTCGGGGTTGGTGCCGTACGAACCACCGATGCGGACCGCTTCCTCCGAGAACCAACGGAGGAACTCGCCACCGTACGTGACCTCGCCGCGGGCCTCGGCCAGGGGCTTGCCCATCTCCAGCGTCATCAGGAGCGCGAACTCCTCGCGTCGCTCCTGCAGCAGGTCGAACGCGCGGCGCAGCACCTCGGCGCGCTGCCGCGGGGGCGTGGTCGCCCAGCCGTGCCGTGCGGCGACGGCGGCGTCGAGCGCCTTCCGGCCGTCCTCGGGTGAGGCGTCGGCGATGTGCAGGAGTGTTTCGCCGGTCGCAGGGTCGACGACGGCGAAGGTCGCGTCGTCGGCCGCCGGCTGCCAGACACCGTCGACCAGGAGGCCCGTGGGGACGCGGTCGAGCACCGCCTGTTCGGCGGCTGGTCCGGTGGCGTCGGGGACGCTGGGCCAGGCTGTCGTGGGGATGGTCGCGCTCACGACGCGGCCAGCCCGTCGAGGACGACGGTCAGGCCGTCGCGGAGCAGGTCGTCGTCGATCGACAGCGGCGGCAGGAAGCGCACGACGTTGCCGTACGTGCCGGCCGTGAGGGCGATGACGCCGTGCTCGAACGCGTACCGCACCACCCGTCCGGTGAGCCCGGGGTCGGGATCACCGGTGGCGGGGTCGACGAGCTCCATCGCGACCATCGCACCGCGGCCGCGGACGTCGCCGATGCGGGGGTCGTCGGCCTGCGCGCTGCGCAGGGCGTCGAGCAGGACCGTGCCGATCGCCCCGGCGCGCTCGACGAGTCCGTCGTGCTCGAAGGCGTCGATGGCCGCGAGTGCTGCGGCGCAGGAGACCGGGTTGCCGCCGTAGGTCCCGCCGAGGCCACCGACGTGGGCGGAGTCCATGATCGCCGCACGCCCGGTCACGCCGGACAGCGGGAGTCCGCCGGCCATGCCCTTCGCGGTCGTGACGACGTCGGGCACGATCCCCTCGTGCTCGCTGGCGAACATCGCGCCGGTGCGGGCGAACCCGGTCTGCACCTCGTCGGCGATGAACACGACGCCGTTGGCGGTGGCCCACTCGGACAGCGCGGTGAGGAACCCCGGTGCCGGGACGACGAAGCCGCCCTCGCCCTGGATCGGTTCGATCAGGACCGCGGCGGTGTTCTCGGCGCCGACCTGCTTCTCGATCTGGCTGATCGCACGCTTCGCCGCTTCGGGCCCCGACAGCCCGTCGTGGAACGGGTACGACATCGGGACGCGGTAGACCTCGGGTGCGAACGGCCCGAAGCCGTCCTTGTAGGGCTGGTTCTTCGCGGTCAGCGCCATCGTCAGGTTCGTGCGGCCGTGGTAGGCGTGGTCGAAGACGACGACGGCCTGCCGACCGGTGTGCTTCCGGGCGATCTTGACGGCGTTCTCGACGGCCTCGGCCCCGGAGTTGAACAGGGCGGTCCGCTTCTCGTGGTCGCCGGGGGTCAGACGGTTGAGCGCCTCGGCGACGGCGACGTACCCGTCGTAGGCGGCGATGGTGAAGCACGTGTGTGTGAAGGCCGCGACCTGCTCGGTGACGGCGGCGACCACGCCGGGGTGGGCGTTGCCGACCGACGTCACGGCGATCCCGGACCCGAGGTCGACGAACGAGTTGCCGTCGGCGTCGACCACGACGCCGCCGCCGGCCGCGACGACCGCGATGGGCACGGCGACGCCGACCCCGGCCGCGACGGCGCCGGCCTTCCGGGCGAGCAGCTCCTGCGATCGCGGACCAGGGACGGCGGTGACGAGCCGTCGTTCCTGGGGCAGCGACGGGCCGCCGGTGGTCGCTCGGGTCGCGGACGCTGCGGTGGAGGACATGCCGCGATGGTAGGAGCCACCACCGCACACTCGTACTGTCCACGGCGTACATCGACCCCCGGGCGGATCGACCCGGTGGATAGGGTGACGGCATGCCCGCAACGCTGCGCTCCCTGCTGCACCGGCGTGAACTCCGCCTGCGCCCGCTCACCGACGCGAACGAGCACACCCTCGATGCCCCGCTGTCCTGGCTGCACAGCTCGGACCTCGAGGACCCGACCCCGTTCCTCGCCGAAGGCCAGGGGCTGCTCACGACCGGCACGCAGTTCGGTGCCGAGGTCGACGTGCGCGACGACGTCGCCGAGGCCTACGTCCGGCGGCTCGTGGACCGCGGTGTCGTGGCGCTCGGGTTCGGCACCGAGGTGGTCCGTGCCGGCACCCCCGACGCCCTGGTCACCGCCTGCACCCGGAACGGACTGCCGCTGTTCGAGGTGCCCTACGAGACCTCCTTCATCGCGGTCGCGCAGGCCAACGCCGAAGCGGTCGCGCGGGACGCCAACGCACGCGGCGCCTGGGCCCTCGCCGCGCAGCGGGCCATCTCGCTCGCCGCGATGCGACCGGACGGACTCGGCGCGACCATCGCCGAGCTGTCCCGCCAGCTCGACGGGTGGGTCGGCCTGTTCGACGTCTCCGGGCGGCTCGACCGCGGCCACCCCGCCGACGGTCTGCCCGCTGCCGACCTCGACCTCCTGCGCACCGAGGCGCTGCGGCTGCTGCGCTCCGGGCAGCGGGCCAGCCTGCCGGTCGCCACGGACCGCGGCGTCGGGTACACCCTGCAGACGCTCGGCAGCGGCGGGCACCTGAGCGGCGTGCTCGCGATCGCGAACGGCGGAGCACTCGACCGGGCCGGACGCGAGGTCGTCACGGCCGTGATCGCCCTGGCCGGCCTCGCCCTGCAGCAGAACCGCGAGCTCGCCCGTGCCCGGGGGCTCCTGCGGACCGGACTCCTCACGATGCTGTCCGTCGGCGAACCCGAGGTGGTGCAGGCGACGTCACGCGAGGTGTGGGGGCCGCTGCCCGCCGAACCCGTCCGGATCGCGGCCGTCGACGTCCCCGACCACGACCTCGACACCGTGGTGGACCTGCTCGAACTGTGGGTGCAGGACCGGCCGGGCCACCTGTTCTTCGCGGTCGACGACGCCCTGTTCCTCTGCGTGAACGCAGACGACACCGGGATCGTCGCCGAACTCGTCGACCGCTTCGACCTGCGCGCCGGCCTGTCCGACGGCGCGGCGTACCGGTCCTTCGGGCGCGCCCGCACCGAGGCCGTGCAGGCACTCGATCGACGTCGTGAAGGACGCCCGGGCACCACCGAGTTCGGCGACCTCGCCCGAGAAGGGGTGCTCGCCCACCTCGCCCACGTCGACGTGGACGCCGGTGCCGTCGCCCGCGCGTTCCTCGCCCCGCTGCTCGACCACGACCGCACGGCCGGCACCGAGCTCACGGGCACCGTCCGGACCTGGCTGCAGGAGAACTGCGAGTACGACCGCGCCGCACGGGTCCTCGGCATCCACCGGCACACCGCCCGCGCCCGGGTGGAGCACGCCGGTCGGCTCCTCGACCGTGACCTCTCCGTCTTCTCGACCCGGGCCGACCTCTGGGCAGCCTTCGTGGTCGAGGGCGCGTGACGCGCGGATACGGTGGGACGATGCCGTCGACACCGGCCCGCCGGCGCCTGAGCCCGGCCGAACGCGGATCCCAGATCACGGCGGCCGCCGTCGACCTGGCGCGTGCCGAGGGCCTCGCGGCGGTGACGCTCCGCGGGGTCGCCGCCGTGATCGGGGTCGCACCCTCGCTCGTCGCCCACTACCGCCCGAGCATGGAGGACCTGGTCGGCGAGACGTTCCGCACCGTCGCGGACGCCGAGGTCGCCGAGGTCCGCGCGATCGTCGCCGCTGCGCCCGACCCCGTCTCCGGCCTCCGCACCCTGCTCGGCTGCATCGCCGATCCCGCCCGCGACGACGTCGCCACCCTGTGGGCGGACGCGTGGAGCATCGGCCGCACGAACGCGGCACTGGCGACCGCGGCACGGGACGTCATGGACGACTGGCAGCTCCTCGCCACCACGGTCGTCGCCGACGGGGTGCGCGCGGGTGTGCTGCACACCGACGACCCGGACGGCGTCGGACGCCTGCTCTTCGCGCTCGTCGACGCCACCAACGGGTACGCCCTGGTCGACTACCTCGACCGCGCGACCCGCGAGGGCCTGGTCCGCACGACGATCGCACGAGCGGTGGGCCTGGACGGGTCAGCCCTGTCGGGGTGACACCCGCCGCAGTGCCACTGACCGCATCGCCACCCACTGCAGCAGCATGATCGTCTTGCCGTCGGCGATCCGACCGTCCGCCACCATCGCGAGCGCGTCGTCGAGCTGCACCTCGAGCACCTCGATGTCCTCACCCTCGTCCTCGACGCCGCCCCCGGCCTCGACCCGGTCGGTCGGCGTGTACGCGCCGAGGTAGAAGTGGACCCGCTCGGTGACCGAACCGGGGCTCATGAACACGTCGCCCAGGTGCTCGAGCGCGCCGAGCCGGATGCCGAGCTCCTCGGCGGCTTCACGCCGGACCGCGGTCTCGGGGTCGTCCTCGTCGAGCAGTCCCGCCGCGGCCTCGATCAACATGCCGTCCGGGTGTCCGTTCACGTACGCGGGCCACCGGAACTGCCGCGTGAGCAGGACGGTGCCGCGCTCGGCGTCGAACGGCAGGACCGTCGCACCGTTCCCGCGGTCGTAGGTCTCGCGCTGCTGCCGGTCCCACCGACCGTCACGGCGCCGGACGTCGAGGGTCGTGCGGCGGAGCACGTGCCACCCGTTCGACACCACCTCGACGTCCCGCACGACGACGTCCGGGTTGCGGTCGAGGGCACGGCCCACGGCGTCGAGGCCCGTCCGACCACGGTCGTCGGGCACGTCCACTCCGGGACGCTGGACGGTGGTGCGTTCGTCGGTCACCCGGTCACCGTAGCGGGGCACCTCGGCAGGACCCCGTCCGCTCGGTACGCTCGACGTGCCGCACCAGGGAGCGGCAGAGGACGGTGCAGCATGACCAGGACGTTCATCCTCCGACGACCGGACCGACCGCAGGTGGTCACCGTGTCCTTCGTGCTGTGGCTGGTGTGGGTGGCAGCCTGCGTCGCGGCCACGGTGCTCCAGTTCTTCGCGACGGACGCGGCGGTCGGCCAGCCGCCGGTCCTCGCCGGGATCGTCGCCCTGGTGCTCTGGGCCCTGGTGACGTGGGCGGTGTTCCGGATGGCCGCGGGCTCCCGCGTCGCGCGCATCGTGCTCGTCGTCGTCGCGGCCTTCCGCGCGCTCCTGAGCGTCACCGGCGGCGAACTCGCGGTCCTGACGATCGCGCTGTCGGTCGTCGCCGCGGTCCTGCTGTTCCTGCCCAGCGCGCGCCCGTTCTTCGCCCCGCAGCAGGCCCGGAGAGCCGACCACGGGTTCGACGGAACCGGCGTGTCGGGGCCGAGCCGTGCCTCCAGGCCGGATGCCGACCACACGACGGACGCCGACCGGGGCTGAGGCCGGACGCGTCGACGGCCGTCCCCGGCCCGGCCCGAGAAACAGGAAAGGCCCCGGATTCCTCCGGGGCCTTTCCTGTTTTCGCCTGGTGCGCGAGGGGGGACTTGAACCCCCACGCCGTTTCCAGCACACGGACCTGAACCGTGCGCGTCTACCAATTCCGCCACTCGCGCCAGCCCCGAAACACTACCACGCACAGACGGGTGTCAACGCCAACCACTACCATGCAGTGGTTGACGACCGACGACACGGGAGACGCATGGGCCTGCTGGACAACTTCGAGCGAGGGTTGGAACGCGCCGTCAACGGCGCGTTCGCGAAGACCTTCCGCTCCGGGGTGCAGCCCGTCGAGATCTCGAGCGCCCTGCGGCGCGAGCTCGACACGAAGGCCGCGGTGGTCTCCCGCGAGCGCATCCTCGTGCCGAACGAGTTCACCGTGCGCCTGGCACCGCCGGACTGCACGCGCATGAACGACGTCGGTCGCCCGCTCATCGACGAACTGACCCAGATGGTGCACCAACACGCCGTCGCGCAGAACTACTCGTTCTCCGGCCCGGTCACCATCCGGCTCCAGCAGGACGGCACGCTCTCGACGGGCATCCTGCAGGTCGACTCCACCACCGTGCAGCGCGACGTCGCCTGGATCCCGGTGCTCGACATCGGCTCGCAGCGACACCGACTGCACCGCGGACGCACGGTGATCGGGCGCGGCAGCGACGCGGACATCACCATCGCGGACACCGGGACGAGCCGGAAGCACGTCGAGGTGCTGTGGGACGGCAAGCACGCCCAGGCCACCGATCTCGGCTCCACGAACGGCTCGAAACTGAACGGTCAGCACTTCCAGCAGGCGATCGTTGAGCCGGACTCCACCATCGAGATCGGTCGTACCCGTATGGTGTTCCGGGTGATCCCGGAGAACGACGGAGGTGCTCGATGACCACAGGCCTGACCCTGCTCGTCCTGCGCTTCGCGTTCCTCGCGGTGCTCTGGCTGTTCGTCTTCGTGATCGTGTTCGCCCTGCGCAGCGATCTCTTCGGCCAGCGCGTCCGCACGATCCCGACCGATCCCAAGTCGGCGCCGTCCGGGCCCAGCACCCCCACCGTCCCCGCTGCGGCGGCCCCTGGGCCCGCCTCGAGCGGTGCCTTCACCGACGTGATCGGTCAACCGGGTGGTGGGCAGCGGCCCGCCTCGCCCGCAGCGGCCCGACTCGTCATCACCGAGGGTGCGCGCGAGGGCATGGAGATGCCGCTGGGTGGCGGCCCCATCACGATCGGGCGTTCGAGTGAGTCGAACGTCGTGATCCGTGACGACTACACCTCGACCAACCACGCCCGCCTCGACCTCCGCGCCGACGGCTGGCTCCTCACCGACCTCGAGTCCACGAACGGCACCTTCGTCAACGGTCAGAAGGTGAGCGCTCCCGTCCTCGTGACAGAGGGCACGCCCATCACGATCGGGACGACGACGTTCGAGCTGCGGCGGTAACCCGGCATGACCGCTCGCACGTTGAGCGCCGCTGTGTCCCACGTGGGGCGCATCCGCGCGAACAACCAGGACTCCGGCTACGCCGGGGCGCACCTGTTCGCGGTGGCGGACGGCATGGGCGGCCACGCCGGCGGTGACGTCGCCTCGGCCATCGCGATCCGACGCATCCGCGAGGTCGACCGCGAGTTCCCGTCGGCGCACGACGCCGAGTTCGCGCTGCAGTCGGCGCTCATCGCGGCGAACCAGCTGATCACCGAGACCGTGTTCGAGCACCAGGAGCTCACCGGCATGGGCACAACGGTGTCCGCGATGATCCGCGTCGGCGAGCAGATCGCGATCGCGCACATCGGCGACTCCCGCATCTACCGTCACCGCGACGGCGAGCTGCAGCAGATCACGTCGGACCACACCTTCGTCCAGCGGCTGGTCGACAGCGGCCGGATCACGCCGGAGGAAGCCGCGGTCCACCCGCGTCGCTCCGTGCTGATGCGCGTGCTCGGCGACGTCGACGCCGCCCCAGAGGTCGACACGGCGATCATGGACATCCAGCCGGGCGACCGCTGGCTGCTCTGCTCCGACGGCCTGTCCTCGTACCTGGCCGAAGAGCGCATCCGCCACGCCCTGGCCTCGAACATGGACGCCAACCAGGTCACGCAGCGCCTGGTGAAGGAGACGCTCGACCACGGCGCCCCGGACAACGTCACCGTCGTGGTGATGGACGTCACGGACACCGAACCCGAAGACGACGACGACGCGGCCACCACGGTCGGCTCCGCTGCGGCACCGCTCACCTTCGAGGCGTCGACCGGCCGCAAGCCGATCCGCCTCCCCACGATCCTGCTCCACCCGCTCAAGGTCACCACCGCGCCCGAGGACTCGCACTTCGAGCCCGAGTCCGACCAGTTCTTCGCCGAGCTCATCGCCGAGGACCGCCGACGCCGCATCCGCCGTCGGGTGTCCTGGACCGTTGCGCTCGTGGTCGCCGTCGCCGTGCTCGTCGGCGCGGTGTTCGTCGGCTGGCGGATCACGCAGGACCACTACTACGTCGGCACCGACCGGGGCACCGTCGCGATCTACAAGGGCGTGCAGCAGTCGATCGGGCCGTTGGCGCTGTCGGACGTGTACGAGGACAGCGACATCACGGTCTCGTCGCTGCCGGACTACACCCGCGAGAACGTCCGCTCGACGATCAACGCGCAGTCACTCTCCGACGCCCGTGACATCGTCGAGCGCCTGCGCAAGGCCGCCGCGACCGGTGAGGACCAGGCCGGCACCGGTGGGAACGGCGACGCCAGCTCGTCCCCGTCGCCCTCGCCGACCCGATCGCCGTCGCCGAGCCCCACCCGGAGCCCGCGATGAGCAACGCCACGGCCGCCCAGTCCTTCACCCAGGCGATCACGATCAAGCTCCGGGAGCCCGCCCGTGCGCGGAACCTCGAGCTCTTCCTGCTCGTCATCGCGTGCGGCATCTGCGCGGGTGCGATGGTGCTCGTGCAGCTCGGCACCAAGGGCCGGCTGTTCGACCAGTCGGTGCTCTGGGTCGGCGGCGGCATCCTCGGCCTCGCGCTGGTCATGCACGTGGTGCTGCGGGTCGTGGCGAAGAACGCCGACCCGTTCATCCTGCCGATCGCGCTCGTCCTGAACGGCATCGGCATCGCGGAGATCTACCGCATCGACGTCCACAACGGCCTGTCCGGCTGGGACGCCATCGGCGTGAAGCAGATCGTCTGGACGATGCTCGCGATGGTCCTGGCGATCATCACGCTCGTCGCCGTCCGGAACCACCGGTTCCTGCAGCGGTACCGCTACATCTTCATGGCGCTGACGATCGTCCTGCTCCTCCTGCCGATGCTGCCGGGGATCGGCACGAACATCGGTGGCGCGCGGGTCTGGATCAAGATCGGCCCGTTCTCGTTCCAGCCCGGTGAGCTCGCGAAGATCACCATGGCGCTGTTCTTCGCCGGGTACCTCGTCACCGCCCGCGACTCGCTGTCGATCGTCGGCAAGAAGTTCCTCGGCATGACGTTCCCGCGTGCCCGTGACCTCGGCCCGATCCTGGTCATGTGGGGCGCTGCGATGGCCGTCCTCGTGTTCCAGCGCGACCTCGGCACCGCCCTGCTCTACTTCGGCCTGTTCCTGGTGATGATCTACGTCGCCACGGCACGCATCAGCTGGGTCGCGATCGGTCTCACGCTGTTCATCGGTGGAGCCCTCGTCGCACAGAGCGTCCTGGAGTACGTCCGCGGTCGCTTCGAACAGTGGCTCGACCCGTTCAACCAAGAGGTCTTCAGCCGCGACACCCAGGCGAGCTACCAGCTGGTGCAGGGCCTGTTCGGCTTCGCGAACGGCGGCATCACCGGCACCGGGCTCGGGCAGGGCCGGCCGTACATCACGCCGGTCGCCAACGCCGACTACATCGTCGCGTCGCTCGGTGAAGAGCTCGGCCTGATCGGCGTCTTCGCGATCCTCGCCCTCTTCATCGTGTTCGCCTCGCGTGGCATCCGCGTCGGGTTCATGGCGCAGGACGACTTCGGCAAGCTGCTCGGTGTCGGCTTCGGCTTCATCATCGCCCTGCAGGTGTTCGTCGTCGTCGGTGGCATCACCCGGATCATCCCGGTGACCGGTCTGACCACGCCGTTCATGGCCGCCGGTGGTTCCTCGCTCATCGCCAACTGGATCATCGCCGCGATGCTGCTGCGACTCACCGATTCCATCCCAGCCGAACAACGCGTCCAGCAGGGCGCGATCCCCGCCGCGAGCGGGCGGTCTGCGCGCGCGACCAGGAAGGAGCGTCGTCGATGAACCGACAGCTCCGCGGTGTCTCGACCGTCATCGTGCTCATGTTCGTCGCACTCTTCGTGTCGACGACGTCGATCCAGTTCTTCGCGGCCGACTCGTTGCGCGCAGACTCCCGGAACTCCCGAACCATCTTGGACAGTTACTCCACCAAGCGTGGCGCGATCCTCGTCGACGGCAGCCCGATCGCCGAGTCGACCCCGGTGGACGACCAGTACCAGTACCAGCGCAAGTACACGAACGGTGACCTGTACTCCGCGGTCACCGGGTACTTCACGATCGGGCAGGGCAACACCGGCATCGAGAGCGCGGAGAACACCGTGCTCTCGGGCAACTCGGACGCCTCGTTCTTCCAGAACCTCAACTCGATCCTCACCGGCCAGGACGTCCAGGGCGACAACGTCAACCTGACCATCGACCCGGACGTGCAGCAGGCCGCGTACGACGCGCTCGGCACCAACAGCGGCGCCGTCGTCGCGATCCAGCCGAAGACCGGCAAGATCCTCGCGATGGTGTCGAAGCCGAGCTACGACCCGAACTCGCTCACCTCGCACGACACGGCCGAGGTCAAGCGGCAGTACGACGCGCTGCTCGGGGCCGACACCGCTCCGCTGCAGAACCGTGCCATCGGCGGCGACCTGTACACCCCCGGATCGGTGTTCAAGCTCGTGGTGGCCTCGGCGGCACTCGAGGGCGGCAAGTACAACCTCGACTCCACGTTCCCGAACCCGTCGCGACTGCAGCTGCCGGGCACGAGCTCGTACATCAACAACGCCGAGGGCGGCACCTGCGGCGGCGGCGACAAGGTCAAGCTCCGCACGGCGATCCAGTACTCGTGCAACATCCCCTTCGCCGAACTCGGCCAGAAGCTCGGGTACGACGCGATCAAGAGCATGGCCGACAAGTACGGCTTCGGCGACGCGATCGAGATCCCGATGGCGGCGACCGCCAGCCAGTACCCCGACGTCGACTCGACGGCCCAGCTCATGCTGAGCGCCTTCGGCCAGGCGAGCGTCCGGGTCTCCCCGCTGCAGATGGCGATGGTGTCGGCCGGCATCGCGAACGGCGGCAAGGTCATGCAGCCCTCACTCGTCGACTCGATCACCACGAGCGACCTGAAGACGGTCGAGTCCTTCTCCCCGAAGCAGTACAGTGATCCGCTGTCGTCCTCCGAGTCCGCTGACCTCACCGAGGCCATGCAGAGCGTCGTGAGCGCGGGGACCGGTACCAATGCCAAGATCGACGGTGTCGACGTCGCCGGCAAGACCGGCACGGCCGAAGGTGGCACCGGCGATCCGTACACGCTCTGGTTCACGGGGTTCGCCCCCGCCAAGGACCCGGAGGTGGCCGTCGCGGTCGTCGTCGGCAACGGCGGCGGGCTCGGGCAGTCCGGAGTCGGCAACACGGTCGCGGCCCCGGTCGCGAAGAAAGTCATGGAGGCGGTGCTGAACAAATGAGACCCACCAGCGGACTCACCTTCGGTGGGCGGTACCAGCTCTCCTCCCGGGTCGCCATCGGCGGCATGGGCGAGGTGTGGCAGGCGACCGACCTCGTCATCGGCCGAACCGTCGCACTCAAGATCCTCAAGGACGAGTACCTCGGTGACCCCGGCTTCCTCGAGCGCTTCCGCGCCGAGGCCCGGCACGCCGCCCTCGTCAACCACGAGGGCATCGCCAACGTCTTCGACTACGGCGAGGAGGACGGCAGCGCCTACCTCGTGATGGAGCTCGTCCCCGGCGAGGCCCTGTCGACCATGATCGAGCGCGAGCACACGCTCCCGGTCGACAAGGTGCTCGACATCGTCGCGCAGACCGCGAACGCCCTGCAGGCCGCACACGCGGTCGGCCTGGTGCACCGCGACATCAAGCCCGGCAACCTGCTCATCACGCCCGACGGCCGCGTCAAGATCACCGACTTCGGCATCGCGCGCATCGCCGACCAGGTCCCGCTCACCGCGACCGGTCAGGTGATGGGCACGGTGCAGTACCTGTCGCCCGAGCAGGCGAGCGGCCACCCCGCATCGCCGTCGACCGACATCTACTCGCTCGGCATCGTCGCGTACGAGGCCCTGGCGGGTCGTCGTCCGTTCACCGGTGAGTCGCAGGTCGCGATCGCGATGGCGCACATCAACGAGCAGCCGCCGCCGCTGCCCGGGGACATCCCCGAGCCGGTCTCGGCCCTGGTCATCTCGTGCATCGCGAAGAAGCCGGCAGACCGTCCCGCGACGGCCGCGAACCTCGCCCGCGCCGCACAGGCGCTGCGTCGTGGTGACGTCGCCGCGGCCACCGTGGCCGTCCCCGCGATCGCGCAGAACGGCACCGTCGCGTTCAACCCGCCGCAGGGCCAGGGGAACGACGCCGCGACCGCACTCCTCGGCACCCAGGCCGGAGCGATGGCCGGCGGACCGGGCACCCCCCGCTCGCCGGTCTCCGACGAGCCCGAGGAACCGAAGAAGAAGCGCGCCTGGATCTGGTGGGTTGTCGGCATCATCGTCGTGCTCGCCATCGCCGCCGGCGCCGCGTACGCCCTCAACGCGAACAACGCCCCGGAACCCGAGCCCACGAAGTCCTCGAGCACGCCGAAGGCGACCCGCACGCCCACGCAGACCCCGTCCCCCGAGCCGACCGAGACCCGCGTCACGGTCTCGGCGGCGGACTACCAGGGGCAGAACGCGGAGCAGGTCGCGAACCAGCTCCGCGCCCGGGGCCTGCAGGCCGAGGTCGTCGCCGGGTCGAACGCGACGTCGTCCGACCAGGTCGGCACCGTCGAGTCACTCAGCCCCGAGGGCAGCCTGGCCCCCGGCACCCTCGTCACCGTCAAGGCGTTCGGCGACGTGCTGACCGCAGCGGCGCCCGAGCGTGCCACCGGCGGGACCGTCAGCGAGTCCGGTCGTGTGACCTTCAGCTGGCCCGCGTACACGAGCTGCCCCGCCGGGTACTCGGACGTCAGCTACACGTACACGATCGACAACGGCACCGTCCCCTCGAACGGCAGCAGCTCCGGCTCCACCTCCGGTACCGCGGTGACCGTCGCCGGCGCCCAGTACGGCAAGGTGACCCTGTCGTACAAGGTGACCTGCAAGTCGCCGCAGTCCGATTCCTCGGTGGTCTCCGAGTCCTCGCCGGGCGCCCAGGTCGAGTGGACCGAGCCCACGGACCAGGAGACGACGAACCCGGACGACGGGATCAACCCCACCGAGACCCCGCAAGACGACCTGTGAACGACCCCTGGACGGGGACTGTCGACACCGTTCGGTAACGGTTCGGTCGACCCATCCCCGACCAGCGTCTCACCAGGTGGTGCTGCCGTACACTAGCCCGGACGAACAGACGGAGGAGTACGTGCCAGAAGGTGTGACCGCGGGGATCACGCTCCTCGCCAATCGCTACGAGATCGGTGACGTCATCGGTCGGGGCGGCATGGCGACCGTGCACCTCGGCAACGACACCCGCCTCGGCCGCAAGGTCGCGGTGAAGCTCCTCAAGCCGAGCCTCGCCAACGACCCGGCCTTCCGCACGCGGTTCCGGCAGGAAGCCCAGGCCGCTGCACGCATGGCCCACCCCACCGTCGTCCGCGTGTACGACGCCGGCGAAGAGACGGTTTCCGAGCCGTCGGGCGCCGAGGTGCAGGTCCCCTTCATCGTCATGGAGTACGTCGAGGGCCGTCCGCTCTCCGACATCATCGCCGAGGGCGCCGTCGCCCCGGACGAAGCCGTGCGCATCACCGAGGGCATCCTCACCGCGCTCGAGTACTCGCACCGTGCGGGCGTGGTCCACCGCGACATCAAGCCCGCCAACGTCATGGTCACCCACACCGGCCAGGTCAAGGTCATGGACTTCGGCATCGCCCGGGCCATCACCGACACCTCGGCGACGGTCGCGCAGACCACGTCGATCCTCGGAACCGCCTCGTACTTCTCACCGGAGCAGGCCCGCGGCGAGACCGTCGACGCCCGCACCGACCTCTACTCCACCGGCGTCGTGCTCTTCGAGCTCCTCACCGGTCGCGCACCGTTCCTCGGGGACACCCCGGTGGCGGTCGCCTACCAGCACGTCAGCGAGCAGCCGGTCGCACCGTCGACGATCTCGCCCGACGTGTCCCCGGCTCTCGACGCCGTGACCCTCCACGCCCTGGTCAAGGACCGCACGCGCCGGTTCCAGAACGCGGCCGAGTTCCGCTCGGACCTGCAGCAGGCCGCAGCCGGCCGGGTGCCCGCGTCCACGAAGAAGCAGCAGCAGAACGCGGCGAACGACGCCTCGACCGTGCTCTTCGGCGTCGACCCCCGCACGACGACCAACGCCGCATCGGCGTTCCGTGAACTCGACGACGACACCGCCGAGCACCGACCCCAGCGCACCCAGAACCGACCTCCGGTCGCGTGGATCTGGGTCGGCATCCTGCTCACCGTCGCGGTCATCGTCGCCGTGGTGTTCTTCGTCGCGAACCTGCAGCCGGGCAAGCCGCCGGTGTCCTCCTCGGTCAGCGTGCCCAACGTGGCGGGTTCGACCTACAGCGCCGCGGCCAGCGCCCTCGACAAGAAGGACCTCAAGCCCGTCAAGGTCGAGGAGAACTCCGACAGCGTCGACAAGGGCACGGTCATCCGGACGGACCCGGGCTCCGGCGTGAACGTCGGGCGCAACCAGAACGTCAACGTCGTGGTCTCCCTCGGCCCGGAACGCGTCCCCGTGCCCGAGCTCAACGGGCAATCGCAAGCGGCTGCGCAACAGTCCCTCGACGATGCCGGATTCCGCCTCGGCGCGATCTCGAGTGACTACTCGGCCGACGTCCCCGAGGGCACGGTGCTGAGCTCGGACCCCGAGTCGGGTTCCCTGCACACCAAGGGCATCGTGATCAACCTCACGATCTCCAACGGCAAGGTGCAGCTGCCCGACGTGACGCAGCAGCAGTACTCGGCGGCGAAGGCCACCGTCGAGCAGCTCGGGCTCACCGTGAACCCGGCGCCGTCCTACTCGTGCACCGGCGGACTCGTGACCCAGCAGGACACCCCTGCCGGAGACGTCGCCCAGGGCAGCGCCGTCACGCTCACCTACTGCGCACGAGCTGCGGCGCCGCCGAAGGCACCCTCGTCCAGCAACAACAACGACAGCGGCGACAGCGGGAAGAACGATCGCGGCGACGACCAGGGTGACGACGGCCGCTGAGCCGACCGTCTCGTGACGCGACCGTCCTGACGGACGGGTGACGGGCCTCCCGTCCGTCCTCCGTGCCACAGGCCCATCCGCTCGTCGCCTCCGTCCTCAGGCTGTTCCTGCCGGCCTGGAGGCACGACGCACGCCCGCAACCGACCGCACGTCACGCAGACGGTGCGATCCAGTGCCCGGGAGACGCCGTCGTGTCAGCAAGACGCCCCCAAACACACGAGACGCCGGCGGATCCGGCGGCGTCTCGGTGACACGACGGCGTCTGCCGCCATGGGACGCTCGTCAGGCGCGGTGCGTCGCGATGAGCGGCCCGAGGTCGGCGGCGCGCTCGGCTGCGCCGGACAGCCCGGTGGTCTCGAGCCAGTTGCCGACCATGCGGTACCCGCCCTCGGTCAGGACCGACTCCGGGTGGAACTGCACGCCGAACACGGGGTGCGCCCGGTGCTGGACGCCCATGATGACCCCGCCCTCGGTGCGCGCAGTCACGGTGAGTTCGTCGGGGACGGTACCGTCGACGATCGCGAGCGAGTGGTAGCGCGTGGCCGTGAAGGGGTGCGGGACACCGGCGAAGAGCGCGCTGTCGTCGTGGTCGACCTCGGAGGTCTTGCCGTGCATGAGCTCCTCGGCGTGCGTGACCGTGGCGCCGAGTGCCTCCGCGATGGCCTGGTGTCCCAGGCAGACGCCGAGCAGCGGGGTCTCGGCGGCGATGGCCGCGTGCACCGTAGGGATCGAGACGCCGGCAGCCGCCGGTGTTCCCGGGCCGGGCGACAGCAGCACGCCGTCGTACTCGGCGATGCGGTCGGCAATCTCGGACTCGGGGAAGGCATCGTTGCGCACGACATCGGTCTCGGCGCCGAGCTGCTGCACGTACCCGTTGAGCGTGTAGACGAAGCTGTCGTAGTTGTCGACGACGAGGATCCTGGTCATGGCGGTTCACCGTACTCGTGGGGGATGTGTGCGGCGGTCAGCGGGCCGATCCACACACGTGGTCACGGTAGGATACCGGCCATGGCCAAGGACAAGGACCGCACCAAGCCCGCCCGGACGACCCGAGCTGACTCGGTCGACACCGCGGGGGACGCCCCGAACCCGGTGTGGTTCAAGCCGGTCATGTTCGGCTTCATGCTCATCGGTCTGGTGTGGGTGATCGTCTTCTACATCTCGAACGCCACGCTGCCGGTTCCGAGCCTCGGCTCGTGGAACATCGTCGTCGGCTTCGGCATCATGTTCGTCGGCTTCCTCATGACCACCCGCTGGCGCTGACCCTCAGCCCGCTGTTCTCCCGACGCCCGTCGCACCGCAAGGTGCGGCGGGCGTCGTCGTTCTCCACAAGCTCAAGCGCTCCTGGAACGCACATCCTCGAGGATCCCACCGTTCTCCACACTTTTCCCCATTCTCCACACCGTCATCCACACCCCGACCCCGGAGTTATCCACAACCGATTCCACAGTGGGGATAATCACACTGGTGTAACTCACCGACTTCTCCACACCTGTGGATAACTCGCAGCAGCGCTGTGGACAGCTGTGGACGAGCAGCACACGGACAGCCCTGGGAACGACGAACGCCCCGCCGCAGTGCGACGGGGCGTTCGGGGAGCGTTGTGCCCGTGTCAGCCGATCGTGACCGCGTACCCCACAGCGGTGAGCGCGATGCCGAGCACCGCCGCGCCGATGATCAGCGCGATCTGCAGCGGACGCTTCCGGATGTTGCGCGTCTGTGCGAAGACGAACCCCATCAGGAAGCCGCCGATGATCCCGCCGACGTGCGCCTGCCACGAGATGTTGACGCCGGGCAGGAACCCGATGACCAGGTTCAGTCCCATGAGCACGAGGAGCTGCACGGCATTGTTCCCCAGGCTGCGCTGCAGCACGAAGAACGCGGCGAACAGCCCGAAGATCGCACCCGAAGCACCCAGCACGGTCGTCCCCGGCGCGAGGAAGGTGACGAGCATGGACCCGAAGATCCCCGTGATGAAGTACAGCGCCACGAACCGCCAGGTGCCGAGCATGTTCTCGAGCATCCGACCGAAGATCCAGAGCGCCCACATGTTGAACAGGATGTGGAAGATGCCCGAGTGCACGAACAGCGAGGTCACCACACGCCATGGCTGCGTCGGCAGCAGCAGCGAGTTGTAGGCGAGCAAGCTCGTGAAGAACCGCCCGCTGACCTGGTCGAGCAACCAGATCGCCACCGTGATCGCCACGATGACGGTCGTGCCCTTCTGGTCGAGCATGGCGAAGCGCCGCCGAGCGACCGTGAACCCACTGGGGGCTCCGGACGCTCGACGGTTCGCTGCGAACTGTGCGCGCTGTTCACGCACGCACTCCGGGCAGTGCACCCCGACCGCCGCCGGCGTCTGGCACTCCGGGCAGATCGTCCGCCCACAGCGCTGGCAGAGCACGAAGCTCTGCCGGTCCGGATGCCGGTAGCAGGTGTTGTTCGGGTTGTACGCCTGGTCGGTCACGTGCTGGTCAGACGCCTTCGACGTCGATGCTCTGGATGACGACGTCCTCGACGGGCTTGTCACGACCGTCGGTCGGGACGCCCTCGATCGCGTCGACGACCGCACGGGACTCGTCGTCGGCGACCTCACCGAAGATGGTGTGCTTGCCCTGCAGCCACGGCGTCGCCACCGTGGTGATGAAGAACTGCGAGCCGTTGGTGCCGCGGCCGCCCTGGATGCCGGCGTTCGCCATGGCGAAGATGTAGGGGTTCTGGAACGTGAGCTCCGGGGAGATCTCGTCGTCGAAGCGGTACCCGGGGCCACCGATGCCCTGGCCGAGCGGGTCGCCGCCCTGGATCATGAAGTCCTTGATGATGCGGTGGAAGATCACGCCGTCGTAGAGCTTGTCGGTCGAGACCTTGCCCGTGCCGGGGTGGGTCCACTCCTGCTGGCCCGTGGCGAGGTCGACGAAGTTCTTGACGGTCTTCGGTGCGTGGTTGCCGAACAGGTTGACGCGGATGTCGCCCTTGTTGGTGTGGATCGTTGCGACAGCGGTGTGCAGAGACATGTTCCGATTCTCGCATGTACTCCTGACCGCGGACGGATTGCACAGCTGCGGTTCCGTGACCTGTCAGGCAGTGTGGTGGCAGGATGGGGTCACGCCGATCCGATGGAGGTACCAGATGACGACGATCGAGATCCCGCGAAAGCGTCGGAAGCAGATCAAGAAGCTCAAGGGCCAGACCGCCTCGCTCCTCGGCGAGCAGCGCAAGGTCCTCGAGCACGCGAACGCGATCCTGGCTGAGGCCCGGTCGAACGCCGCGGACGCAGCTCGCAAGGACATCGCACCCCGCGTGCAGAACGCGATCGACAACGGGATCCGTCCCGCGTTCGCCACCGGCGTGCACGCTGCCACCTCGGCAGCGCAGAGCGCTTCGCACAAGTTCCAGTCCGAGGTGGTCCCCGGACTCGTCTCGACCGCTGGCTCGGTGCTGAGCGTGACCGACCTCGCGAAGGACCCCCGGGTCAAGAAGATCGTGAAGAACGCGCAGAAGAAGAGCAAGAGCGCGAAGAAGGCTGCCGCGAAGTACGTCCCGTCGCAGCAGAAGAAGGGTCTCGGCTTCGGCGGAGTCGCACTCATCATCGTCGGCGTCGTCGCCGTCGCCGGTGCTGCGTACGCCGCGTACCAGACGCTCCGCGCCGACGACGACCTGTGGGTCGCCGACGACGCTGACACGGCGGAGAAGCCCGCCGCCTGACCTCCCGGTTCGTACGAAGGGCCCCGGCTGCTGCCGGGGCCCTTCGTCGTTCCCGGGCACGCGCTGAACCTGCGCACCGCGTGCCGTGAACGCTCCCACCCACCGACCCGGAGGCACCCACCGGCCTGGCCCCGCGCCTCCCGTCCGCCATGCGCTCACGCAACACGCCCCGGTGACGCCGCCGAGAGGTCGCAACCTGTCGTGCGGAGGACGCGCAGACGACAGTTCCGGCGACCTCGGCGAACCACACGCGGCATGTCCTGACCACTCGAGAAGATGCCGGCCGCACGGCGAGTGGAGGTCCCAGCCATCGCGGAGCGGCGCGTCGCCGAAGGCACGCAGACCAGCACGACGACCGAGCCGCCCGCGACGATCGCGCCGCAGGGGCGGCGGCGCGCATGGGCACAGAACGAAGCCCCTGGGAAGACGACGGAGTCGGCAACCAGGGGCTGATGCGAGTGGAGCCTGGGAGAATCGAACTCCCGACATCCTGCTTGCAAAGCAGGCGCTCTACCAACTGAGCTAAGGCCCCGAGTGCCACCGAGGTGATCGGCGACAGGATGGGATTGTCGTGCTGTTCCGGAGAACTGGTGGGGCTACAAGGACTTGAACCTTGGACCTCTTCGTTATCAGCGAAGCGCTCTAACCGCCTGAGCTATAGCCCCTCAGACCGGATGAAAGCCTACCGTACGATGCCGCCGGAACGAAATCGAGCAGTGGGCCCATCCGGCCCGGGTGTGTCAGTTGTTCGTGAAGCCCACGAGCAGACCGCCCGTGATCCGAACACTGAGGTTGTAGAGCACGCTCACGATGGCGCCGAGCACGGTGCCGACGACCACGTTGAGGATGCCCACGACGATGGAGAACCCGAGGACCTGGCCCAGCGAGAACTGGTCCATGATCGAGTAACTGTTCTGCCCGGTGACGTCCTTCAACAGGGCGTCGACCTGGGTGAACACACCCGTCTGGTTGAGGATGACCCACACCAGTGCCGTGGCGACCACGATCACGATGCTGCCGGCCAGGGCGATGAGGAAGCTCAGCTTCACCATCGACCAGAAGTCGACGTAGACCAGTCGCAACCGCACCTGGCGGGTGCCGACGGGTCGCTTCGCCTTCTTCTGGAGCTTCTCGGCGACACTACTCATTGCTTGACTGGTCCTCTCCGGCCTCGTCTGCGACGGGCTCGGTGTCGATGGGATCAGTGGAATCCGGGGCCGCTTCGGCAGGGCTGACCGTCTCCACCGGGCCCGCGGGCTCGATCTCGGCGTCGTCCTGGTCGTCCAGGTTCCGCTCGGTGTTCCGGGCCACCGCGATGATCCGGTCGTTCTCCGCGAACCTCGCGAAGACGACGCCCATCGTGTCACGGCCCTTGGCAGGGACCTCGGCCACGGCAGACCTTACCACCTTGCCCGATTGCAGCACGACGAGCACCTCGTCGTCCTCGCCGACGATGAGAGCGCCCACAAGATCGCCTCGGTCGAGCGCCAACTTGGCCACCTTGATGCCCAGACCACCACGGCCCTGCACCCGGTACTGGTCGACCGCGGTGCGCTTGGCGTAGCCGCCCTCGGTCATCACCCAGACGAAGCCGTCGTCGGAGACGACGCGGGCCGCGAGCAGCGAGTCGCCGTCGCGGAAGGACATGCCCTTCACACCCGAGGTCGAGCGACCCATCGGACGCAGGGTGTCGTTCGTCGCCGTGAACCGGAGCGACATGCCCTGGCGGGACACCAGGAGCAGGTCGTCGTGCTCGTCGACGAGCAGCGCCTGCCGGAGCTTGTCGCCGTCGCGCAGGTTGATCGCGATGATGCCGCCGGTGCGGTTCGTGTCGTACTCGGTGAGCGCGGTCTTCTTCACCAGGCCGTGCTCGGTCGCGAGGACGAGGTACTGCGCGACCTCGTAGTCGCGGATGTCGAGCACCTGCTGGATCTGCTCGTCGGGCTGCATCGCGAGCAGGTTCGCGACGTGCTGGCCCTTCGCGTCGCGGCCGGCCTCCTGCAGCTCGTACGCCTTGGCGCGGTAGACCCGGCCCTGGTCGGTGAGGAACAGGAGCCAGTGGTGCGTCGTCGTGACGAAGAAGTGCTCGACGATGTCGTCGGCGCGAAGCTGGGCCCCGCGGACACCTCGGCCGCCACGGTGCTGCGAGCGGTACTGGTCGCTGCGCGTGCGCTTGACGTAGCCACCGCGGGTGATGGTGACGACCATCTCCTCTTCAGGGATCAGGTCTTCCATCGACATGTCGCCGTCGTAGCCGAACATGATCTCGGTACGGCGGTCGTCGCCGAAGCGGTCGACGATCTCGCTCAACTCGTCGCGGATGATCGAGCGCTGGCGGCTCTCCGACCCGAGGATGTCCTGGAAGTCGGCGATCTTGCGCTCGAGCTCCTCGGCCTCGTCGTGGATCTTCTGACGTTCGAGGGCGGCGAGACGACGGAGCTGCAGCTCGAGGATCGCGCGCGCCTGGATCTCGTCGACGGACAGCAGGTCCATGAGGCCGGTGCGGGCCTCTTCGACGTCGGGCGAGCGACGGATGAGCGCGATGACCTCGTCGAGGGCATCGAGCGCAGCGAGGTAGCCGCGCAGGATGTGGGCGCGCTTCTCGGCCTCGCGCAGCCGGAACTGCGTGCGGCGGACGATGACGTCGACCTGGTGGGCGACCCACGCCGAGATGAAGCCGTCGAGCGGCAGAGTGCGGGGCACCCCGTCGACGATCGCGAGCATGTTCGCGCCGAAGTTCTCCTGCAGCTGGGTGTGCTTGTACAGGTTGTTCAGCACGACCTTGGCGACCGCGTCACGCTTCAGCACGATGACCAGGCGCTGCCCGGTACGGCCGGAGGTCTCGTCACGGATGTCGGCGACACCGGCGAGCTTGCCGTCCTTGACCAGCTCGGCGATCTTGATCGCCAGGTTGTCCGGGTTGACCTGGTATGGCAGCTCGGTGACGACGAGGCAGGTGCGACCCTGGATCTCCTCCACCGAGACCACGGCCCGCATCGTGATCGAGCCACGGCCGGTGCGGTAAGCGTCCTGGATGCCCTTGGTACCGAGCACCTGCGCACCCGTCGGGAAGTCCGGGCCCTTGATGCGCTGCATGAGCGCGGCGAGCAGCTCTTCACGGGTGGCGTCGGGGTTGTCGAGCGCCCACTTCGCACCCTCGGCCACCTCGCGCAGGTTGTGCGGCGGGATGTTCGTGGCCATGCCGACCGCGATGCCGACCGAGCCGTTGACGAGCAGGTTCGGGAACCGGGCCGGCAGGATCGCCGGCTCCTGGGTGCGGCCGTCGTAGTTGTCCTGGAAGTCGACGGTGTCCTCGTCGATGTCGCGGACCATCTCGAGCGCGAGCGGCGCCATCTTCGTCTCGGTGTACCGCGGAGCGGCGGCGCCGTCGTTGCCCGGCGAACCGAAGTTGCCCTGGCCGAGCGCGAGCGGGTACCGGAGCGACCACGGCTGCACCAGGCGGACGAGGGCGTCGTAGATCGCCGAGTCACCGTGCGGGTGGAACTGGCCCATGACGTCACCGACGACGCGGGAGCACTTCGAGAACGCACGGTCCGGGCGGTAGCCGCCGTCGAACATCGCGTAGATCACACGGCGGTGCACCGGCTTGAGGCCGTCGCGGACCTCCGGCAGGGCACGACCGACGATGACCGACATCGCGTAGTCGAGGTACGAGCGCTGCATCTCGAGCTGCAGGTCGACCTGCGAGATGCGGTCACCGGAGACGACGATGTCCCCGCTGTCGCCGTGGACGATCTCGGGCTGCTCGTCGGCGCCGTTCTCGTTGTCGTCAGCCATGTGGCTTCGTTCCCTTTCTGGACAGCCTGGAGGCTGTGGTTCCGTTGGTCGCACCGGGCGCGACCACAGGTGGTCAGGACTGGTCGACGCGGCTCACGCCGCGCCTCCTGGCCGTTAGATGTCGAGGAAGCGGACGTCCTTGGCGTTCTGCTGGATGAACTGGCGACGTGCGTCGACGTCCTCACCCATCAGGGTCGAGAAGGTGCTGTCGACCGCAGCCGCGTCCTCGAGCGTGACCTGCAGGAGCGTGCGGGTGTCCGGGTTCATGGTGGTGTCCCAGAGCTCCTTGTAGTCCATCTCGCCGAGGCCCTTGTAGCGCTGGATCCCGTTGTCCTTCGGGATCCGCTTGCCGGCTGCGAGGCCGGCCTGCATCAGGGCGTCGCGCTCCCGGTCGCTGAACACGTACTCGTGCGCCGAGTTCGACCACTTCAGGCGGTAGAGCGGCGGCTGCGCCAGGTACACGTAGCCGTGCTCGATGAGCGGACGCATGTAGCGGAACAGCAGCGTGAGCAGCAGCGTGGTGATGTGCTGGCCGTCGACATCGGCATCGGCCATCAGCACGATCTTGTGGTACCGGGCCTTGTCCGGGTCGAAGTCCTCACCGATGCCGGCACCGAACGCCGTGATCATCGACTGGATCTCCTGGTTGGCGAGGGCGCGGTCGAGCCGGGCCTTCTCGACGTTCAGGATCTTGCCGCGCAGGGGCAGGATCGCCTGGGTCATCGGGTTGCGGCCCTGCACGGCGGAACCGCCGGCGGAGTCGCCCTCGACCATGAAGATCTCCGACACGGTCGGGTCCTTCGACTGGCAGTCCTTGAGCTTGCCGGGCATGCCGCCCGACTCGAGCAGCCCCTTGCGGCGGGTGGTCTCGCGCGCCTTGCGGGCGGCGAGCCGCGCCTGCGACGCCTGGATCGCCTTGCGGACGACGTCGCGTGCCTGCGTCGGGTTGCTCTCGAACCAGTGGGTCAGCTCGGTGCCGACGACGCGCTGCACGAACGACTTCGCCTCGGTGTTGCCGAGCTTGGTCTTCGTCTGCCCCTCGAACTGCGGCTCGCCGAGCTTCACGGAGATGACGGCCGTCAGCCCTTCGCGGATGTCGTCACCCGTGAGGTTGTCGTCCTTCTCCTTGATGATCTTCGTCTCGCGCGCGTAGCGGTTGACGAGGGTCGTGAGCGCGGCACGGAAGCCCTCTTCGTGGGTGCCGCCCTCGTGCGTGTTGATCGTGTTCGCGAAGGTGTGGACGCTCTCCTGGTACGAGGTGTTCCACTGCATCGCGACCTCGAGCGCGATCTTGCGCTCCGGGTCCTCGGACTCGAAGCCGATGACGTCCGGGTGGACGAGGTCGGCCTTCTTCTGCGCGTTGATGTACTCGACGTAGTCGGCGAGACCACGCTCGTACATGAAGGTGTCGTTGCGGGCCTCTTCCCCTTCTTCCGGGGCGCGCTCGTCGCGGAGGTTGATCCGCAGGCCCTTGTTCAGGAAGGCCATCTGCTGGAACCGCGTGCGCAGGGTCTCGTAGTCGAAGACGACGGACTCGAAGATCTCGGCGTTCGGCCAGAACGTGATCGTCGTGCCGGTCTCGTCGGTTTCTTCGTCCTTGGAGACGGGCGCGACGGGGACACCGTCGGTGTAGCTCTGGCGCCAGACGTGGCCCTGGCGACGGACCTCGACGTCGAGCTCGGAGCTCAGCGCGTTCACGACGGACGAACCGACGCCGTGCAGACCGCCGGAGACGGCGTACCCGCCACCGCCGAACTTGCCGCCGGCGTGCAGGACGGTGAGGACGACCTGCAGGGTCGAGACCCCCTCGGCCGCGTGGACGTCGACCGGGATGCCACGGCCGTTGTCGACGACGCGGACGCCACCGTCTTCACGGATGCTCACGTCGATGGTGTCGCAGTACCCGGCGAGGGCTTCGTCGACGGAGTTGTCGACGATCTCCTGGACCAGGTGGTGCAGGCCGCGAGGGCCGGTCGAACCGATGTACATACCCGGGCGCTTGCGGACGGCCTCGAGCCCCTCGAGCACCTGAATCTGGTCTGCGCCGTAGGACGGTTCGCTCTGCGGGGTCTCCGCGCCGAGCGGGTTCTGCCGGTCGTCTTCAGATTCTGCTGCCATGTCGAGCGTGCTCCTGCCTGCGCGCGGAACGCCCGCGCACTGCACCTCCCAGTCTACCGCAGAGCCCCCTCTTTCGAGGGCTCATCTGCCCCGCAGACGGGCTTTTCTGGCACTCCAGGATGATTTCGTCGCCTCAACCGTAGGTGTCGCGAGGACCGCGCCCCTGGACCGTCCTGGGGCCGCGTTTCCACGTGGGGGCGTCCGGGCCGGAAACCCTGATCGACTCGACCCCGGCTTCGGGGTGCCGTTCCGCGATGGTCGTCGTGACCGTCGCACGCATCAGTCGGAGCTGGGTCGCCCAGGCCGTCGAGTCGCACCGGATGACGAGTGCGCCGTCCTCGATGGTGACCGGTCGGGAGTGCTTCGCCAGCTCCTCGCCGACGACGCTCGGCCAGTCCACGAAGAGCTCGGAGCGGGCGAGGGGTTCGGTCCAACCGAGTTCCTGAGCGAGCGAACCGACGATGTCCGCGAGGCCCTTCGGCTCGCGGCCGCGCCCGTACGGCACGGTGTCGGCGTCGAACTCGCGGGCACGGCGGCGGCGGGCATCGGTGCCGCGCTTGGACGGGTCGCCGAACACCGCGCGCAGGTGGCGGTACACCTGCGAGGGTTCGGTGGGCTTGCGGGGCTTCGGCATCAGGCGTCGGCTTCGGCGGGGGTGGGGGTGTCGGTCGGGTCGGTCTTGCTGTCCGCGTCCGTCGGCTCCGTCGCGTCGGTCGCGTCCGTCGCGTCCGACGCGTCCGTCGCCGGACTGGAGGCCCGGGTCGCGTCCGCCTCGTCGGTCACGATCGTGCCCGCCTCGATCCGCACGGTGTGCGCCGCCAGCTTCGGGGGCACGTCGTTGAACACCGCGGCCGTGATGAGCACCTGCTCGTAGTCGGCGACGGCGTTCGCCAGCCGTTCCCGCCGCGATTCGTCGAGTTCGGCGAAGACGTCGTCGAGGATGATGATCGGGTCACCCAGGTTCGACTCGGCGCGCAGGATCGAGGCGCTCGCGAGCTGGATGGCCAGCGCGAAGGACCAGGATTCGCCGTGACTCGCGTACCCGCGGGCTGGTAACCCGTTGAGCTGGAACAGAACGTCGTCTCGATGCGGTCCGACGAGGGTGAGCCCGCGGTCGAGTTCGTCCCGGCGACGGCGCTCGAGGGCGGCCGCGAACGCTTCGGCAGCCGACGCGACCGTGACGGGCTCGTCGGGGGTCCCGAGGACGGGATCGGTGGCCGCCGCCGACTCGGGGTCGCCACCACGGATCGACAGGACACCAGTGATCGAGGCGTCGTGGTGCTCGCCGGCGACGGTCGCGTAGGCCTCGGCCACGAAGGGTGCGAGCCGCCGGGTCAGGTGGTCACGGGCCGCGACGATCTCGGCGCCGAGTCCGACGAGCCGGTCGTCCCAGACGTCGAGCGTCGACAGGGCGTTCGCCTTCGCGCCGGTGGCACGGGCTGACTTGAGCAAGGTGTTCCGCTGCCGGAGCGTGCGGTCGTAGTCGGCGAGCACACCCTGCATCCGCGGTGCGATCTGGCCGAGGAGCTCGTCGAGCATCCGGCGTCGCCCGGCCGGCTCGCCCCGCACGAGGGCGAGGTCCTCCGGGGCGAAGAGCACACTCGTGCAGTAGCGCGGCAGCTCGCGCGGTTTGATCGCGGAGCGGTTCACCTGCGCGCGGTTCGCACCGGTGCGGTTGATCTGCACCTCGGCGAGGATGCTGCGATCCTCGTGGGCGAGCCGTGCCCGGACGATCGCGGCGTCGCATCCCTGACGGACGAGAGCAGCGTCGGTGGGGACGCGGTGCGAGCCGAGGGTGGACAGGTACCCGATCGCCTCGACCAGGTTGGTCTTGCCCTGTCCGTTGCGCCCGACGAACAGGTTCGGCCCGCGTGCGAGGTCGACGTCCGCCTCCCGGTAGTTCCGGAAGTCGGTCAGTTGGAGATGGTCGACGTGCACGCGGGCCGAGTCCGGGTTCCCCCGGGAAGTCCTAGGACTTCTTGACGGCGTGACCGCCGAACTGGTTGCGGAGCGCCGCGACGGCCTTCATCGTCGGCGAGGCGCTGCCCTGACGCGAGACGAAGCGCGCGAAGATCGACGCCGAGAGCGCCGGCATCGGCACGGCGAGCTCGATGCCCTCTTCGAGCGTCCAGCGGCCCTCACCCGAGTCCTCGACGTAGCCCTCGAGCTCGTCGAGCTTCGGGTCCTCGTTCAGCGCGAGCACCATCAGGTCGAGCAGCCAGGAACGGACGACCGTTCCGCGCTGCCAGCCGGCGAACACGGCGGGGACGTCGGTGATCAGGTCCTTGGCCTCGAGGAGCTCGTAGCCCTCGCCGTACGCCTGCATGATCGCGTACTCGATGCCGTTGTGGACCATCTTCGCGTAGTGGCCGGCGCCGATCGGGCCGGCGTGCGAGAAGCCCTCTTCACGGGGACCCTCGGGACGCAGCGCGTCGAACACGGGCATCGCGAACTCGACGTCCGCGGCGTCACCGCCGACCATGAGGCCGTAGCCGTTGTCCTTGCCCCAGACGCCACCGGAGACGCCGGCGTCCATGTAGCGGATGCCGCGCGCAGCGAGCTGCTCGGCGTGCGTGGTGTCGTCCAGCCACTTCGAGTTGCCACCGTCGATGACCAGGTCGCCCTCGCCGAGGACACCGGCCAGGTCGGTGATCACGTCGTCGGTGATCTTGCCGTGTGGGACCATGACCCACACGAGACGCTTGCCCTCCGGGAGGGCAGCGGCGAGGGCGCCGAGGTCGGCGACGTCCGAGACGGCGGGGTTGGCGTCGTACCCGGTGACCTCGATCCCTGCGTTGCGGAGACGGGCACGCATGTTGTTGCCCATGCGACCAAGGCCGACAAGACCGATGTGCATGATTTCCTCTTCTGTTCGTCGTCGCGCTGATGCTGCCGGTGGTGTGCGCCAGCGCAGGTTGCCTGTTGCGCCTATCGCAGCAGCAGGTTCGGCTGCAGCAGGTACCGGTATCCATCGGTCGCTGCGGCCTCTTGCGAAGTCTGGCCGGTGATCAGCACCGGGCCCGGCTTGTTGGGGTTCTCCGTCTTGGTGAAGGAGATGCGGACGAACTCGGAGTGCACCGCGTTCAGTCCGTCCAGGAGGAAGGCGGGCTTCAACGAGACCACCGTTTCCTCGCCGGTCAACAACGCACTGATCGACTCTGACGCCTGCGCTTGTTCGGATCCGATCGCCTCGAGCGTGAGCCCGTCGACCGTGAAGGAGAACCGGAGCGCCGCTTCGCGCTCCAGGACGAGGGAGACCCGTCGGACCGCCTCGACGAGCTCCGCGGTGTTGATCACCGCGTGGTCGTTGACGGTCTCGGGGAAGAGCCGGCGGACCGGCGGGTAGTTGCCCTTGATGAGCAACGACGTCACGGTCTTGTCGTCGGCGTGGAACGCGATGAGCTCGCGGTCGGAGTTGCCGCTGATCGAGACCGACACCGTGGACGCCGAACCGAACGTGCGGCCGACCTCCTGCAGGGTGCGGGCCGGGACCAGTGCGTGCAGGGGGTCCGAGCCGATTCGGCCGGAGTCCCACGCGATGGTGCGGACGGCGACGCGGTAGCGGTCCGTGGCGATGAGGGAGAGGTCGTTGTCGCCGACCTCGAGCTGCACGCCCGTGATGACGGGGGTGACGTCGTCGCGGCTGGCGGCGACGGCGACCTGGGACACCGCTTCGGAGAACGCGTCGCCGGGGATCACACCGGTCTGCGGGCCGATCTCCGGCAGCGTCGGGTACTCCTCGACGGGCATGGACAGCAGCGTGAAGTGCGCCGATCCGCAGGAGACGGAGATCTTGGCGTCCTCGGTGGTGAACGACACGGGGGCGTTCGGGAGCCGGCTCGCGATGTCGTTGAGCAGTCGACCGGAGACCAGGACCGTGCCCGGCTCGTCGATCTGGGCCGAGATGGACGTCTGCGCCGACACCTCGTAGTCGAACGACGAGAGCGTCAGACGATCTCCGTCGGCGTGGATCAGGACGCCCGACAGGATCGGGAGGGTCGTGCGCTGCGGGAGGAGCTTCACTGCGAAGGAGACGGCTTCGGAGAAGACGTCCCGGTTGACCTCGAACTTCACAGCTGGAACCCCTGTCGATCGGCTTGGACTGTCCGGCCGCCCCATTCTGGCACAGGCGGACGGGGGCCGGATTTCTTGTCATCCCGCCGTCCACAAGGTTGTCCCGCAGAGATTGATCGTTAACCAGGAGTAATGGTGTTAACGCCTGTGCACACTGTGGATAACCCTGTGCATCCCGCTCCGCAGTAGGGAACTACACGGTTGTGACTTGTGAGCGGTGTGTGAGCGTTAACGGGATGAATGAATCTCATCTATCCACTTCCATCCCCAGTCTCCACAGGTGACCCCCCACCTGTGTACAACCGGGCGGCGTGTCCTCCACAGTTATCCACAGGCTATCCACACTGTGAGAAGTCCGGCCCATGGAACCGTCTCAGATGGTGGATGGGGCCGGGAACGGGCCGATCTCAGCGGTAACGGCGGTCCTGCTTGATGCGGCTGGTGAGCTCGGTGACCTGGTTGTAGATCGACCGACGCTCCTTCATCAGCTCGGTGATCTTCTTGTTCGCGTACATCACGGTGGTGTGGTCGCGGTTGCCGAACAGCTGCCCGATCTTGGGCAGGGACAGGCTCGTCAGCTCACGGCACAGGTACATCGCGATCTGTCGTGCCGTGGCGATCGCCTGGGAGCGGGACGACCCGTACAGGTCGTCGACGGAGAGCTTGAAGTACTCCGCGGTGTGGTTGATGATGTCCGTCGGCGCGACGACGTTGTCCTCGTCGAGGGTGATCAGGTCCTTGAGGACCGTCTGCACCAGGGCCATGTCCACGGCCGTCCGGTTCAGGCTCGCGAACGCGGTGACCCGGATCAGGGTGCCCTCGAGCTCGCGGATGTTGCTCGACACCTTCGACGCCATGAACTCGAGGATGTCGTCGGGCACCTGCAGGTGGTCGGACTGTGCCTTCTTGCGGAGGATCGCGATGCGCGTCTCGAGCTCGGGCGCCTGCACGTCGGTGATCAGGCCCCACTCGAAGCGCGATCGCATCCGGTCCTCGAACCCGGTCAGGTGCTTCGGCGCGACGTCGGACGTGATGACGACCTGCTTGTTGTGGTCGTGCAGCGTGTTGAACGTGTGGAAGAAGGCCTCCTGCGTGGAGTCCTTCCCCTGCAGGAACTGGATGTCGTCGATCAGCAGGATGTCGATGTCGCGGTACCGCTGCTGGAACTGGTTCGAGCGGTTGTTCGCGATCGAGTTGATGAAGTCGTTGGTGAACTCCTCGCTCGACACGTACCGGACGCGGATCCCCGGGTAGAGGCTCTCGGCGTAGTGCCCGATGGCGTGGAGCAGGTGGGTCTTGCCCAGCCCGGAGTCTCCGTAGATGAAGAGCGGGTTGTAGGCCTTGGCCGGTGCCTCAGCCACGGCGACCGCTGCCGCGTGGGCGAACCGGTTCGACGAGCCGATGACGAAGTTGTCGAAGTTGTACTTCGGGTTGAGTCGCGACTCGGGCCGACCGCTGGTGCCGGGAGAGTCGATCTGGCTCGGGACGAACGGCGCCTCGATGTACTGGCGCGGTGCGGCACTCTGCTCGACGGCTTCCTGCACGGGCTCGGCGTACTCGGGGACGTTCGGGTCAACCCGCGGCTCCGACGCCATGTCCGGGTTGACGGTGATGGCGAAGTTCGCGACCGAGTCGTCACCGATGCGACCGACCGCCTCGGTGATCGGGATCCTGATGCGCTGTTCGAGCATGCCCCGGGTCAGGTCGTTCGGGACCTCGAGGTACAGGGTGCCGGCGAGCACGCCCTTCGGCTCGACCAGGTTCAGGAACCCGTGGAGCTGCGGCGTGATGCGGGGGTCCTCGGCGAGGAGTCCGAGTACGGATGACCAGAGGTCCTCGACGGGGTCGGCCGGCATCGTCAT